>CAVXUX010000009.1:0-39669 GCA_963765135.1 uncultured Thermoleophilaceae bacterium | reverse complement strand
TCGGGGCGATCGGCTACGCCGAGGGCGGCGCGCTCGCGCGCGACATGGGCGGCAGCCGGGTGATCTGCTGGGCGCTGGTGCTGTCGCTCCCGCTGACGCTGCCCGATCGGCGCGGTCGCCGCGCGCTGGCGGGGGGCGTCGACGCGCCCGGCCGACGCCTGGCTCGGCTTCGCCTACGTGGCGATCGTGAGCCAGTTCCTCGCGTTCTTCGCCTGGTACGCGGCGCTCGCGCGCGGCGGCGTGGCCAAGATCGGCCAGGTCCAGCTCGTGCAGCCGCTGCTCACGCTCGCCTGGGCTGCCGCGTTGCTTCGGCGAGTCGCGTCGGCGCCGGGACCCTGATCGCCTCGCTGGCGGTCGTGGCCAGCGTCGTGGCGACGCAGCGGGCCCGCGTGGGCCAGGTAAGACCCCGCACGTTGCGGAATTCGGCGCCGGGCGATCGACTTCTCGCGCTGATAGCCTCGCCAGGGTGAGCGAATCCGCCGCGCTCGATCGCCCAAGGGAAGGTCCGCGACATCTACGAAGCGGGCGACGACCGCCTGCTCCTGGTCGCCTCCGACCGCATCTCCACCTACGACGTCGTGCACCCGACGCCGATCCCCGACAAGGGCAAGGTGCTGACCGGGCTGACCGCCTTCTGGCTCGACCGCACCGGCCGACATCTGCCCCAACCACCTGATCTCGTACACGGACGTGCCCGAGCGAGCACGCGCGGCCGGGCGATGCTCGTCGAGAAGCTCGAGATGGTGCCGGTCGAGTGCGTCGTGCGGGGCTACATCTGGGGATCGGGGTTCAAGGGCTACCAGGCCAAGGGCGCGGTCTGCGGGATCGGCTGCCCGAGGGGCTGAGGGAGTGCGCGCTGCTGCCGGAGCCGATCTTCACGCCGGCCACCAAGGCCGAGCTGGGCGACACGACGAGAACATCGACTTCGACCGCGCCGCCGACTTCGTGGGCGATCGAGGGATGCTGGAGAGTTGCGCCACCTGTCGCTGGCGATCTACGGCTCGGCGCCGAGCACGCGCGCGAGCGCGGGATCATCCTCGCCGACACCAAGTTCGAGTTCGGGCGCCGCTGCCGACGGCCGATCGTGCTCGGCGACGAGGTGCTGACCCCCGACTCCTCGCGGTTCTGGCCGGCCGAGACTACGAGCCGGGCCGCGGGCAGCCCAGCTTCGACAAGCAGTACGTGCGCACTGGTCGAGCTCGGTCCGGTGGGACAAGAAGCCCCCCGGGCCCGAGCTGCCCGACGAGGTCGTCCAGCAGACCCGCGCGCTCTACGTGGAGGCGTACGAGCGGATCGTAGGGCGAGCCGTTCTCGGGGTGGCTGGAGCGCAGGCGCTTGAGAGTGCGGGTGCTGATCCGGCCGAAGGAGGGGATCCTCGACCCGGTCGGCCAGACGGTGGAAGGTGCTCTCCCGGCGCTCGGCTTCGAGGGAGTGCGCAACGTGCACGTGGGCCGGCTGATCGAGCTGGACGTGGAGGACGCCGCGGAGGTGCCGGCGATGTGCGAGCGGCTGCTGGCCAACCCGCTGATCGAGGACTACGAGGTGCAGGAGCTCGTGGCGTGAGGTTCGGGGTCGTCCGCTTCCCCGGCTCCTGCGACGAGGTCGACGCCCTGATCGCCTGCCGCGGCTTCGGCGACGCGGAGCTGCTCTGGCACAAGGATCGCGACCTCGCCGGGGTCGATGCCGTGGTCGTCCCGGGCGGCTTCTCCTACGGGGACTACCTGCGCGCGGGGGCGATCGCCCGTTTCTCGCCGCTGATGGAGTCGGTGATCGAGTTCGCGCGCGAGGGCGGCCCCGTGCTCGGGATCTGCAACGGCTTCCAGGTGCTCTGCGAGGCGGGGCTGCTGCCGGGCGCCCTGCTGACGAATCGCTCGCTGCGCTTCGTCTGCCGCCAGGTCGACATCGTTGTCGAGAACCCCGACACTCCCTTCACCCGCGCGTGCGCGCAGGACCAGGTGTTGTCGGTGCCCGTCAAGCACACCACCGGGCGCTACTACGCGCCGGGGGTTCCCGAGGAGCAGGTCGTGCTGCGCTACGCGCCGGGGCACAACCCCAACGGCGCCCAGGACGACATCGCGGGCGTGTGCAACGCCGCGGGCAACGTGCTCGGGCTGATGCCGCACCCCGAGCACGCGGTGGATCCGCTGACGGGGTCCGCCGACGGCGGCCGGCTGTTCGAGTCGCTCGCCATGGCGCCGGTGGCGTGAGCGGGTCGGCTCTCGCGCGCATCGGGAGCTGGGCCTCACCGATGCGGAGTACGACGCCATCTGCGATCGCATGGCCGCGAGCCGAACCCGCTCGAGCTGGCGGTGTTCTCGCTGATGTGGTCCGAGCATTGCGCCTACAAGCACTCGAAGAAGCTGCTGCGCGAGCTGCCCGTCGAGGGTCCTCCCTGCTGATGGGTCCGGGCGAGAACGCGGGGGTCGTGGACGTGGGCGACGGGCTGGCGGTGGCGTTCAAGGTCGAGTCGCACAACCACCCGAGCGCGGTCGAGCCGTTCCAGGGGGCGGCCACCGGGGTCGGCGGCATTCTGCGCGACATCTTCGCGGTGGGCGCCCGCCCGATCGCGGTGCTCGACTCGCTGCGCTTCGGCGAGCTGGATTCGCCGCGGTCGCGCTACCTGTTCGACTGGGCGGTGAAGGGCATCGGCCACTACGGCAACTCGATAGGCGTCCCAACCGTCGGCGGCGAGGTGCTGTTCGAGGCGTCCTACGAGCAGAACTGCCTGGTCAACGCGATGTGCGTGGGGCTGGCGCGGCACGAGCGGCTGATCCGCAGCGCGGCCGCCGGGATCGGCAACGTGGTGGTGCTGCTGGGCGCGCGGACCGGGCGCGACGGGATCGGCGGTGCGTCCGTCCTGGCGAGCGCCGAGCTGTCGGAAGAGGACGCCTCCAAGCGCCCGACGGTCCAGATCGGCGACCCGTTCGAGGAGTCGAAGCTGATCGAGTGCTGCCTGGAGCTGCTGGAGCGCGAGACGCTCGCCTCGCTCCAGGACCTCGGGGCCGCGGGGCTGTCCTCCTCGTCGTCGGAGATGGCTTCCAAGGGCGAGGTCGGGCTCGACCTCGACGTGGCGCGGGTGCCGCTGCGCGAGGCGGACATGGAGCCGTTCGAGATCATGATCTCGGAATCGCAGGAGCGCATGCTGTGCGTGGTCGAGCCGGCGCTGCTCGGCGAGCTGCGCGAGGTGTGCGAGCGCTGGGACGTGCGCGCCACCGAGATCGGGTCGGTCACGGACACCCGCCGGCTGCGCGTGTTCGACGGAGACGAGCTGGTCGGCGACATGCCGGTCGAGGCGCTCGTGGACGACTGCCCGCTGTACGACCTCGAGCCCGCTCCGCCGGGCGAGCCGATCTATCCGGCGCCGCGCGCGCGACTGGCCGCGGACGCCGGCGCCGAGGAGACACTGCTGGCCCTGCTGGCGGCGCCTTCGATCGCATCCAAGCGGTTCGTCTTCGAGCAATACGACCCGATCGTCGGGTCGCGGACCGTGCGACGGCCGCAGGCCGCGGATGCCGCGGTGCTGACTTTGGCCAACGACGGCGGGCGGGGGGCGATTGCGGTGTCGATCGACGGCAACGGCCGCCGTGTCGCCTGTGATCCCTACACCGGCGCCGTCGAGGCGGTCCTCAAGTGCGCCCGCAACCTCGCCTGCGTCGGGGCCGAGCCGCTCGGCCTGACCAACTGCCTGAACTTCGGCAACCCGGAGAAGCCGCACATCGCGTGGCAGCTGACGCGCGCCGTCGAGGGGCTGCGCGACGCCTGCCTGGCGCTCGAAGTGCCGGTGGTGGGAGGCAACGTGTCGCTCTACAACGAGGGCGGCGGGGGCCCGATCTTCCCCACGCCGATCGTGGGCATGGTCGGATCGCTGCCCGACCCGGACGACCTGCCGCGCATCGGGTTCGCGCAGGCCGGGCACGCGGTGGCTCTGGTGGGGCCGTTCTCGCCCGGGCTCGAGGGCTCGGAGCTGGAGAAGCTGCACGGGCGGCTGGCGAGCTCGCTGCCCGACTTCGACCTGGCCGCCCAGGCGGACGCGCTCGCGGCGCTGCGCGAAGCGGTGCGCGCGGGGGGCCTGGCGACCGTGCATGACCTGTCCGAGGGCGGCCTCGCCGTGGCGCTCGCCGAGTGCTGCATCGAAGGTGGGCAGGGGGCTCGCGTGACAGGCGGCGACGAGGTCGAGCTCTTCGGCGAGGGCCCCGGCGGCGTGGTGATCGCCGGCCCGCGCGAGGCTGTCGAGGCCGTCCCGGGCGCGCGCGTGATCGGCGAGGTCGGCGGCGACGCTCTCGAGATCGACGGCGCCCTGGCGATCCCGGTCGCACAGCTGCGCGGGGTCTACGAGGGCGCCATCCCGGCTGCGTTCGCCTGAGCCGTTGGTACCCTCCGGGCGTAGCGGGAGCCCGGCCGCCGACGGCACTCGGGACCCCGCCACCCACCTCATGACTCGAGTGGCACTCGACGACCGCGACGGACCTCGCGACGAGTGCGGCGTCTTCGGCGTCTACGCGCCGGAATCGGACGTCGCCCGACTCGCGTACTTCGCGCTGTACGCGCTCCAGCACCGCGGGCAGGAGTCGGCGGGCATCGCCACGGCCGAGAACGGCCACATCATGACCGTGCGCGACCTCGGCCTCGTCAACCAGGTGTTCGACGAGGAGAAGCTGCGCGCGCTCCAGGGCGCGATGGCGATCGGCCACGTGCGCTACTCGACCACCGGGTCGTCGGCGTGGGAGAACGCCCAGCCGGTCTGGCGCTCCGACAAGCGCCAGGTGGCGCTCGCGCACAACGGCAACCTGATCAACGCGGTCGAGCTGCACGCGCTACTGAGCGAGCAGGGCGTGCAGTTCCGCGGCACGTCCGACTCCGAGATCATCGCCGCGCTGCTCTCGACCCACCCGGCCGAGCGGATCGAGGACGCGCTGGCCGACGTGATGCCGCGGCTCGAGGGAGCGTTCTCCACTGTCGTGATGACCAAGGACAGGGTCGTGGGCTTCCGCGACCCCGCCGGGCTGCGGCCGCTGGCGCTCGGCCAGGTCGGCGACCGCTACTGCCTCGCCTCCGAGAGCTGCGCCTTCGACATCATCGGCGCCGAGCTGCTGCGCGAGGTGCAGCCGGGGGAGATGGTCTCGCTCGGCGAGCGCGGGATCGAGACGCGCCAGCTGGTCGAGTCCGACCGCAAGGCCTTCTGCGTCTTCGAGCACATCTACTTCGCGCGGCCCGACTCGATCCTCGAGGGCAACCGCACCCAGGTGTCCCGGCGCAAGATGGGCGAGATCCTGTTCCGCGAGGCGCCGGTCGAGGCCGACGTGGTGATCGCCGTGCCGGACTCGGGCAATCCGGCCGCCACCGGATACTCGAAGGCGTCGGGCATCCCGCGCGACGACGGCCTGATCAAGAACCGCTACGTGGCGCGCACGTTCATCCAGCCGGGTCAGGAGCTGCGCAAGCACGGCCTGCGCATGAAGTTCAACCCGCTGCGCGAGGTGGTCGAGGGCAAGCGCCTGGTGGTCGTGGACGACTCGATCGTGCGCGGCAACACGACCCGCCAGATCGTCCAGATGCTGCGCGGCGCCGGCGCGGCCGAGATCCACATGCGCATCTCGGCGCCGCCGATCCGCCACCCCTGCCACTACGGGATCGACATGTCGACGACCCAGGAGATGGTGGCCCACGGGCGCACCGAGGCCGAGATCGCCGAGGAGCTCGACTGCGACTCGCTCGCCTACCTGTCGCTCGGCGGCGTCTACGAGGCGATCCGCTCGACCCGCGAGACCCACTGCGACGCCTGCTTCTCCGGCGACTACCCGCTGGCCCGCACCGACACGGCCAACGGCAAGTTCGCGCTGGAGGAACTGGCCGTCGTGCGCAGCTAGCGGAATAAACGCGCCAGCTTCGACGTTTTCGGGGTATGGCCGATCCCCGCGACGACGACGCACTCGAGGCGGAGCTGGCGCAGCTCGTCGACGGGCAGCTCGAGCCCGAGCGCGCCGCCGCGCTCGAGGCGCGCGCGGACCTCGCGCCGCGGATCGCGCTCGTTCGCGCCGGACGCGACCAGCTGCGCGCCGCGGCCGCCTCCGTGGAGGCGCCCTTCGAGCTGCGGCACCGGGTCGACGCGCTGCCCGCTCGTGCACGGCGGCGGCGCTGGCGCCCGCTGGCCGCGCTCGCCGGAGCCGGTGCGGCTGCCGCTGTCGCGCTCGTCCTCGCGACTGCAGGTGGCGCGCCGAGCGTAGGGGACGTGCTCGACTCGACCGGCGCCTCGCCGGCCGCCGCGATCTCGCCCGCCGGCGGGCCGCTGTTGGGTGTGGGGGTCGAGGGCGTGCGCTTCCCGAACTACGAGGAGAAGTTCGGCTGGCGGGCGGTCGGAAAGCGCGACGACGAGGTCGACGGTCGCGACGTGACCACGGTCTTTTACGCGCGGGGCGGCGAGCGGGTCAGCTACTCGATCGTCGCGGGCGACGCTCTCGCCGAGCCGGACGGCGAGGACATCGAGTCCGAGGGCACGCGGCTGCGCCGCATCGGCCCGGGCAACGCCGTCACGTGGAGGCGGCTGGGCCACACGTGCGTGATGGACGGCTCATCCGCCGTGAGCGTCGCGGCCGTCGCGGAGCTTGCGGGCTGGAAGGCGAAGGGCGAAGTCGCGTTCTAGGCTAACTCGGCCGAGAGTCTCGGCGACCCGCTGCCGGCCGCGTGAGAGGCGGCTCATGATCGTCCCGATCGGCACGCCCAGTGCCTCGGCCGCCTCGCTGTAGGACAGGCCCGCGACGTCGACCGCGGCGAGCGTGTCGCGCCACTCCCCGGGCAGGGCGGCCACCACCTCGAACACCTCGCGGGCGGCCACCCGCTCCAGCGGCGAGGCGCCCGCCACGCGGTCCTCTGCCTCCACGTCGAGTGGGACCGTGGGCCGGCGAGCACGCGAACGGACCGTGTCGATCCAGGTGTTGCGCAGCACACCGAGCAGATACGGCAGCGCGTCCTCGGCGCGGGCGATCTCGCGCGGCCGGCGCAGCACCCGCTCGTAGGTCTCCTGAACGAGGTCCTCCGCGTCCTCGCGGGCGCCGGTCAGGGCCCAGGCCGCCCGGAAGAGGCGATCGAGGTGATCGCCGAGGACGGCGGCCTGCAGCTCCGGGGTCACGACCCAAGCGTGACGAAGCTCACGGAATAGGGCCCTCCCGGGTCGCGTTCCCAGGTCGCAAGCATCAATCGACCCAAGGAGTCCAGTCATGAACGCAGCCCTCCGGAATCCCTTCGCACTCGTCGGGGCGGTGGCGGCCGCGGCGGCGCTCGCCCTGCCGGCGACAGCCTCCGCGACGGTGACCGTGAACGCGGCCGGCGATCCGATCACGTTCACCGGCGACGACGCCGCCGACAACCTCGTGCTGACGGTGACGGGCGGGAAGATCGCCCACAACCTGCCGGCGGCGCAGGGCTTCGCCTCGCCGACCGACCTCGATCCCAACACGCCCGATACCCAGGAGCGGGACGTGGCGGGCGCCAACATCGTGATCCGCGGTGGTGGCGGCGGCGACATCCTCAACGCCGGCGGGCTCGGCAACACCTACAACTCGCTCGACATCCAGGGCGACGCCGGCGACGACACGATCACCGGCGGCGGCAAGGCCGACCCGCTTGCTGGCGGCGAAGGCGACGATCGCGTCGTCGGCAGCCCCGGCAACGACATCATGACGGGCGGCAACGGCAACGACGTGCTCGTCTGGAACAACGGCGACGGCTCCGACACGATGGACGGGGACGGCGGCAACGACGAGATCGAGGTGAACGGGTCGGCCAACGCCGCCGACGACTTCCGGATCACACCGGGAGCGAACGGCCGGACGACGTTCGACCGCGTGAACCTGGTCCCGTTCAACCTCAACACGCTCGCCGAGCGCATGACGGTCAGCGGACTGGGCGGCGATGACACGATCGCCGGCGCTCCCGGCCTGGCCGGGCGCATCCTGCTGACCCTCAACGGCAACACCGGCCTCGACACGATCACCGGCGGCGACGGCGCCGATCGCGTGAGCGGAGGCGAGGCGGCCGACGTCGTAGACGGCGGCGCTGGGGACGACCGGGTCACCGGCGACCGCGGCGGCGACCAGATGCGCGGCGGCGCGGGCGACGACGTGCTCGAGTGGAACGACGGCGACGGATCCGACGTGGCCACGGGCGGCGACGGCGCCGACCTGACCCGGGTGAACGGATCGGTCACCCAGGGCGACGTCTTCGAGGTCGCCCCGAACGGTCCCGGCATCCGCTTCCAGCGGACCAACCTGGTGCCGTTCACGATCGACCTCGACACCGAGCGCATCGAGATGAACACGCTCGTCGGCGACGACACGATCGCCGTCAAGCCGGGCCTGGCCGGCCGGCTGGGCGTCCTGGCCGACGGCGGCTCGGGCAACGACCGGGTCGAGGCCCGCAACGGCGCGGCCGACTCGATCCAGGGCGGCAGCGGCACGGACAGCGCCGTGGTCGACCGGGCCGACACGGTGGCCGACGTGGAGAACGTCGACCGCCCGGCCCGCTCGCATGCCAAGGTCGCGAAGAAGGCCAAGGTCGCGCTGCGCAACGGCCGGATCGTGGCCACCTTCTCGGTCAGCTGCTCGGCCGGCGCCGAGTCGCAGTGCCGCGGCGTGCTGCGAGTGAGCACCGCCAGGGTCGTGAAGATCGGCGGCATCCAGGTGCGGCTCTCCCTGGCCAGCAGCCGGTTCCGGGTCGACCCGGGCGAGACGGACAAGGTCAAGGTGAAGCTGCCCGCCAAGGCCGGATCGCTCGCCAAGCGGGGCAAGCTCGCCCTGCGCGTGGTGGCGGCGTCGAAGGAGAACGGCGCAGTCAAGGAGAGCGCCCGCAACCTGACGCTCCGGATCCCGCGCGGCTAGCGATGTGAGGTCCGTCCGCGCCCCCGGTTCCGCGAGAGCCGGGGGCGCGGCTCGTTCCAGTGCAACGACTATGTAACGGCCGCCCCGCACCGGCCGCCTGCGGCGGTACTGTGCCCTCCCCGATGGACCTCACCCGCGCCCTCCACGATCTGTTCGGCTTCGGCGAGTTTCGCCGCGGCCAGCGTGAGGCCGCCGAGGCCGCGCTGGCGGGTCGCGACGTGCTGGTCGTGATGCCCACGGGCTCGGGCAAGTCGCTCTGCTACCAGCTGCCCGGGCTGCTGCGCGACGACCTCACCGTGGTCGTCTCGCCGCTGGTGGCGCTCATGCAGGACCAGGTCGAGGCGCTCGCCGCGCGCGGGCTCGGGGACCGGGTCGCGCTCGTCAATGCGCAGCAGGACGGCGCTGCGAACGCCGACGTGCTCGCTCGCGCCGCGTCTGGTGACCTGCGCCTGCTCTACGTCGCGCCCGAGCGCTTCGCCGCCCCCGGATTCCTCGAGCGCATGCGCCAGGTGCGGGTGGGCCTGTTCGTGGTCGACGAGGCTCACTGCGTGTCGCAGTGGGGGCACGACTTCCGCCCCGACTACTTCCGCCTCGCCGACGCCGCGCGGGCGCTCGGCGCCCAGGCCCTGATCGCCTCTACGGCCACGGCCACGGCGCGTGTGGCGCTCGACGTAGAGCGCCGGCTCGGCCTGCGCGATCCGCTGCGGGTGGCGACCGGCTTCGACCGGCCCAACATCGCGTTCGCCGTCGCCCGGCCCGGCGGGCACGAGAAGCGGCCGCTGATCGCGGAGACGCTGCGGGAGCCCGATGCCCTGCCCGCGATCGTCTACGCGGGCACGCGCGCGGGCGCCGAGGAGCTGGCCGGCGAGCTGAGCACGGCGCTCGGCGAGGAGGCGGTCGCCTACCACGCCGGGCTCGACCGCGGGCGGCGTGCCTCCGTCCAGCGCCGCTTCCTCGCCGACGACGTGCGCGTGATCTGCGCGACCAACGCGTTCGGCATGGGCGTCGACAAGCCCAACGTGCGGACCGTGGTGCACGCCAGCGTCCCGGCGTCGCTGGAGGCCTACTACCAGGAGGCCGGCCGCGCCGGCCGCGACGGTGCTCCCGCCCGGGCGCTGCTGCTCGCCGAGAACCGCGACAAGGCACTGCACGTCCACTTCATCAAGCGCGAGCAGCTCGACGAGGGCCTGCCCGGCTGGCTCGCCGACCGGATCGCCGCGGCCGCGGACGGCGACGGCCGCTACGTGCTCGACGCGTACGAGCTGGTGCGCGGCCTCGGCGGCGACGGGGATCGCCTGCGCTCCCTGCTCGGACACCTCACGCGCGCGGGTGTGATCTCGCCTTCGCCGTCGGCGCCCGATCGCATCGCTGGACGGGTGCTGGGACCGTTCGACCGCCGGGCGGCGGCGCTCTGCCGCTCGTCGATCGAGGAGGGCGTGAAGGCGCGCTGGCGCCAGTACCGGGAGATCTGGGCCTACGTCGAACAGGACAGCTGCCGCCGCGTGGCGATCCTGCGGCACTTCGGCGACAACTCGGCGCCGGCGGGCTCGGCGGGCGCGTGCTGCGACGCGTGCGACCCGGGGCTGGTCCCCGCGCCGCCGCCCCCCGATCCGGTCGCAATCGAGAACCTCGACGACGCGATCATGTCGGTGGCGCGCTCGGCTCAGCCCTCGGTCGGGCGCACGACCTGCGCGGAGATCCTCCACGGCGGCCGCAGCAAGAAGCTGCTGCGCAACTCGTACGACGGGCTGCCCGCCTACGGCACCTCTTCGCACATGCGCCGGGCGGACATCCTGGCTCGGGTGGACGAGCTGATCGGCGCGGGCCGGCTCGAGACCACCGGCGGTCCGTACCCCGTCCTGCGCGTGCCGGCCCACGCGGCCGCCGCCTGAGCGTGGCGTCGTTTCGAGTCGCGGTCCTGATCTCGGGTGCCGGGACCAACCTGCAAGCCCTCCTCGACGAGCTCCACTCGCCGGGCGGACCGATCGAGATCGTGGGGGTCGCCTCGTCGAGGGCCCAGGCGCCCGGCCTGCGCCGCGCCGAGGCTGCCGGCGTCGAGTCCGCGGTGTTCGAGATCTCCGACCACGACGACCGGGCCGAGCGCGACGGCGCGCTCGGGGACTGGCTCGACTCGCTCGGCGCCGAGCTGGTCGTGCTGGCCGGGTTCATGGAGCTGCTCACGCCGGAGTTCATCGGCCGCTTCGCGGGACGAATCGTGAACGTGCACCCCTCGCTGCTGCCGGCGTTCCCGGGCCTGCGGGCGATCAAGCGCGCGGTGGAGGCCGAGGTCGAGGAGACGGGTGTGACCGTGCACTTCGTCGACGAGGGAGTGGACACCGGCCCGATCGTGCTTCAAGAGGCCCTCGACCTTTCGTATCCTGCGCGGATCGCCGAGATCGAGGAGCGAGTGCACGGCGTCGAGCACCGGCTGTTGCCGCGTGCCGTGCGCCTGATCGCGGCGGGGCGAGTGCGCCCCGACCCGGACAACCCTCAGGCGGTGCTGGTCGACGATGACGATTAGATCGCGCAAGGCAGGGGTGAGCGCACCGGGCGACGTACGCATCCGGCGCGCTCTGCTGAGCGTGTCGGACAAGCGCGGGCTGGTCGACTTCGCGCGCGGGCTCGCGGAGCTCGACGTGGAGATCGTGTCCACGGGCGGCACGGCCTCCGAGCTCACCGGCGGGGGCATCGAGACGCGCGCGGTGGAGGACTACACGGGCTTCCCGGAGATGCTCGACGGGCGCGTGAAGACGCTCAACCCGCGCATCTACGCCGGCCTGCTGGCGATCCGCTCGGAGCCCGACCACGTCGACACCCTCAACGACCACGAGATCGAGCCGATCGACCTGGTCTGCGTGAACCTGTATCCGTTCCAGGCCGTGGCGGCGCGGCGCGGGGTCGAGGACGCCGACGTGATCGAGAACATCGACATCGGCGGGCCGACGCTGATCCGGGCCGCCGCCAAGAACCATCCGTTCACGGCGGTGGTGGTCTCGCCCGAGAGCTACGACGCGGTGCTCGAGGAACTGCGCCAGAACGACGGCCGGCTGTCGAGCCGCACGCGCGAGAGCCTCGCGCTCGAGGCCTTCGCGCTGACCGCGCGCTACGACACGGCGATCTCGCGCTGGTTCGCCGAGCGCGAGGAGGACTTCCCGGCCCAGTACACGCGCTCCTACGAGAAGGTGCTCGACCTGCCGTACGGCGAGAACCCCCACCAGCGGGCGGCGTACTACTCCGAGGTCGGCGCTCGCACGCACCTGATGTCGATGGTGTCGAAGCTGCACGGCCGGGAGCTGACGTTCAACAACCTGCTCGACCTCGACGCCGGCCGCCGCCTGGTCGACGACTTCGAGCTGCCGGTCGCGGCGATCATCAAGCACAACAACCCCTGCGGCGTGGCGATCGCGGCGGGGGCGGAGCAGGCCTTCGACAAGGCGCTGGCCACCGATCCGCAGAGCGCCTACGGCGGGATCTACTGCTTCAACCGCCGCGTCGACCGCGCGCTGGCCGAGAAGCTGCACGCCCAGTTCGCGGAGGTGATCTTCGCGCCCGGATACGACGAGGACGCGCTGGAGGTGCTCGAGCAGAAGCCGAACGTGCGGCTGTTGGAGAGCCAGGAGCGGCGCCGCATCCCCGTGACCGAGCACGACGTGAAGCGGGTGCGCGGCGGCCTGCTCGTCCAGGACCGCGACACCGGGCTCGAGGAGCGCGAGGAGATGGACGTGGTCACGCGGCGCAAGCCGACCGAGGACGAGTGGGGGCAGCTGCTGTTCGCGATGCGGGTCTGCAAGCACGTGCGCTCGAACGCGATCGTGCTGGCCACCGACCTCGGCACGGCGGGGATCGGCGCCGGGCAGATGAGCCGGATCGACTCGGTCCGACTCGCGGTCGACAAGTCAGCGGCCGTCGGGGTCGACCTCGGCAAGGCGGTGATGGCCTCGGACGCGTTCTTCCCGTTCGCCGACGGAGCCCAGCTGGCGATCGAGGCGGGCGTGCAAGCGATCATTCAGCCGGGCGGCTCGCAGCGCGACGGCGAGGTGATCGACGCCTGCGACGAAGCGGGCGTGGCGATGGTCTTCACGGCCCGCCGCCACTTCCGCCATTAGTTCTTAGACATTCATCGAACTGTCGCTAGACTCGACCGCAGTAGCGAGCGCATGAGGGAGCCCCACCACCCAGCCCGCGCAGAGCTCGAGCTCTCCGCCGTCCTACACGCCTTGAGCGACCCGGCCCGTCTGGAGATCGTGCGGAGGCTCGCCGACGGCGACGAGCCCTCCTGCGGAATGTTCGAGCTTGGCCTCTCGAAGGCCACGCTCTCGCACCACTTCAAGGTCCTGAGAGAGTCCGGAGTGATCCACACACGCCCCGAGGGCCGCAAGCGACTGCTGTCCCTGCGCACGGACGACCTGGAAACGCGCTTCCCCGGACTGCTGGACGCGGTGCTGGCCGCCAAGCGGCGCCGGGCGAAGTCAGCGGCCTGACGTAGCCGGCTCGGGGATCGGGAAGAGCCGGACGAGGCGCTGTACCGCCGCCTTGTCGCCCTCGAGCGTCAGCTTCCCCGAGCGTTGCGCTTCGGTGAGCGACCGGTCGCCCCAGAGCACCGCGCCGAGCGTGTCTGGGTCGGTGTCGATCGTCGCATCGGCTCGATCGGGGCTCCCGCGCTCGGCCTCGAACTCATCGTCGGCAACGTCGATCCGAAAGCGATCCTCGCCGAGCCGCAGGTCGTAGCTTGCGCGTAGGCCCTTCGCGGCGCCCGAGTCGAATCGGGCGCGGAGCGCCAGGATGATCGAAGCCGCCGACACGATGGGAGCGTCGCCTGGCGGGGTCGGTGAGCGGGCGGCCCAGTGGCCGAGTGCGGTCACCGTCTGCTCGAGCTCGAGGCCCCATTCGGTGAGCTCGTAGACGTGCGAAGCCGCCGGCGGCGGGAGCTTGCGCCGCCGGACAACCCCGGCGCGCTCGAGCTCGCGCAGGCGCTCGGAGAGAACGTTGGGGCTCGCGTTGGGAAGACCGCCGCGCAGGTCCGTGTAGCGCCGCGGACCGAGCAGCAGCTCGCGGACCACGAGCAGCGCCCAGCGCTCTCCGATCACATCGAGGGCGCGCGCGATCGCGCAACCGTCGCCGTATGTGCGCTTGGTCGCCATTCCACCCAATCCTAGTGCGGGTCTATCTAGTAGTTATTTAGGAGTATTTGATATCGTCATGCAATGACCACTACACGCACAGCGATCAACCCCGTCTCCTGGTCCACCAACCTGGGCTTCGATCAGGCCCAGCTCATCGAGGGGCAGCAGCGGCAGCTCTTCTGCAGCGGACAGGACGCGGTGGACGCCGACGGCAACCCCCAGCACCCCGGCGACATGGCGGCGCAGATCGAGATGGCCGTCGACAACCTGGAGGCCATCCTGGCCGAGGCCGACATGTCCCTCGCCAACGTCGTGCGGCTCAACGCCTATACGACCGACTTCGACGACCTGCTCAAGAACTGGGCGACGCTCACGGGCCGCTTCGAGAACTCCGAGGGTGGCTTCGCGACCACCCTGCTCGGCGTCTCGCGGCTACCGGCGCCGGGGCTCCTGGTCATGCTGGAGGCGACCGCGGTCGACTGACGCCGGCCAAGCGGCGCCGGGCGAGCCACCGCCTATGGCCCTCGCCCGGCTCCGCGTCGATGGGTCGCCTGGGACTCGAACCCAGAACCAACGGATTAACCTGCCGCACCGGCTTTCACCGGCCACCCGCCTAGGGCGGGCTTGCGGTCTGGACCATCTCTTCGCCCTCGACTCGACGTTAGGGCGGGCGGCGTATGGCCTCTGAGGGCTCTCCGACTCTGTCGGGTTGCCTGCTGATCGCCCAATCCTGAGGATTGTCACGCTACGCGTACCTCAGGCTCTAAGGGGGTTCCAGCAAACAGCCGCCGACCAACCAGCGGTTTCCCGTCTGGCGCTCCTTTCAAAGTCCGCTGCTCTACCAGTTGAGCTAACGACCCAGCCTCGACATTATGGGCGACGCTCGGCGGCGGTCCAGGCGTCCGATGTCGGTGCGAACATATGTTCGTGCGACAAGACGCACCGAAGCCTCTCTTCAAGCAGATAGGGAGACCGCCTTCGGACACCAGTACGGCTGAGCTGCGCCACTGTCCCCGGCACGGGCAGGTGGCGTTCCATCGGTACGGCCAAGCCAGGCCGCGATGGCGTTGCAAGCGCTGTGTCGGCGAGGCGGTAACGCGCAGGCATCAGAAGGTGAAGCGGATCCTGGTTGCCGAGGCCGGAGGCTGTTGCGCGGTTTGCGGCTATGACCGATCCGTGGTCAATCTCCACTTCCACCACGTCGACCCGTCCGAGAAGTCCTTCGGAGTGACAACCGCGAGTGGCAAGTCGCTTGACGCCTACCGAGCGGAGGCCGCGAAGTGCGTACTGGTCTGCGCGAATTGCCACGGTGAGATCGAGGCGGGCCTGGTCTCTTCGCCGCCAGCTGGAGCGCGGTACCCCATCGCTCGCGCCTAGAATCGGTGGCGCGCGGCCCCGTGGTGTAACGGTTAGCACGCGAGGTTTTCAACCTCGTAGCGCGGGTTCGATTCCCGCCGGGGCTACTTCGCCGCGCTTCGCTTCTCCGCCCGCTCCGCCTCCCACTCCCGCTGCGCCTCGGCTTCCGCGTCCGGGTCGTAGCTGCCGCACGAGGCGGCGAAGACCAGCAGGGCCGCTCCGATGCCAGGGAGGTGGGAGGTGGCCAGCATGACCAGCAGCCCCGCCACTCCGCCCGCCACCGCGCTGAACAGCACGTAGCCGAGCGGCAGCGCCAGCACGCGGGCGGTTACGACCGAGCAGGCCAGCCAGACCACCGGTCCGACCGCCCAGCCCCAGTCCTCGAAGAAGTCGCGGTCCAGCGCCGCCCCGAGGATCGCGAAGGGGATGGCCACCGCCACGGCCTGCACCACGAGCGACTTCCAGAACAGCCGGGCGTTCACACGGCCTGATACTAGACTCGCGCGCGGGGGCGGTTAGCTCAGTTGGCAGAGCGCCACGCTTACAACGTGGAGGTCGCCTGTTCGAGCCAGGCACCGCCCATCACGCCCCCCGCCTCGCACCGCTCCGCATAGTCCCGCAAACCGCATAGACGAGCGCCGTTTGCGGGGCGTTGCGGGGCTATTCGCGGACGTGCGCGTCGCCGCCAGGCGGTCGTGCGGGGCATCGGACCGAGGAAAACGGCGAGCAACGGCGGTCATCCTCATGGGCAGTCCTTTCGGCCGAGTCCAGTGCCCTGAACTGCGTGGCCTACACGCCGCCGGCCAGCCGAGTCAAGCCTGTCAACCCGAGCCGCAGGAGTGAGCAAGGCCGCTCAGCCGAGTGGAATGGCGAAGGTTCCGTTCGCGACGTCTACAGCCCTGTTGGTCGACAGGACCGTCACGTTGGCGTCCGCTGCCCCGGGGATTGTCGCCGTGCCCTCGACGCTCGCCGCGTCCACCTCCACGTTGAGCCCGATCACGACTTGGGCGGTGAGCGACGAGCCCGTGGCAACGACCTCGAAGCCGTTCGACACGACTTTGAAGAGCGCCTGGCCACCGAGGATTCCAGGAAGAGGTCGGTGGCCGCGTCCGCCGTCACGTCGACCTGAGCGTTCGAGAAGCCGATCGCGACGGTGGCGCCGCTCGGAATGCCCGAGAAGCTGAAGCTGAGGCCGACCTCCTGCCCGCTCGCGTCGACGAACAGGCTGACCCGCCCGAAGCGGTCCGCGACCCGGCGGTCCGCCCTCTTCGCGAACTCACGCAGCGGGTCCGCGGGGCTGCCCCTCAGCACCTTCACCCGGAAGGCGAGCGTTTGGCCGCCCGGTCCGAGGTGCGGCTTGGTGAGCTCCACCACCAGCACGTCGCGCTTGCTCGGCGCGTTCGCGAGGACGAGCGCCGCGTTGGGCGAACGGCGCCGAACCGAGCCGGCTCCAGCCGCGGACGAAGCGGCGGAGCGGCTGTTCTCCCGCCCCCGTGCCGGTGGTGTGAACGGGTGACGTCCGGGCCGTTTGCAGGAGCGAGGTCGAACACCCGGCTCCGCCCGCGCACGCGCTCGAGCGTGCCGCTCGCGGCCGTCAGAACGACCAAGTCGCCGGCAGCGGGCCGTGGAATGGCCCCGCCTGGGCTTGGGCGCGCATAGCGGGTACGAGGAGCGCCATCAGCAGGCCCAGCGCGACACAACTGCGCACCCGCCGATCGTCTCACCGCGCCGTAAGCGGATCAAGTCCGTGCTCGGAGAGCGCAACTGGTACCCCCCCCGTGGCTCAGCTGGCTCCCCGACGTCCAAGTCGAGGGTGGACCGCCACGGCGCAGAACGAGCGCCGATTCAGCGAGCGGCGGAAGCTAGCCCGACCGCAAACGGCGCGAGCGCCGCGAGCCCCTCGCTCCAGGGGCGCCTCAGGCCAGCGGTTAATGCCCACGGCCTTGGCCCGCCGAGCAGACGACAGGGCCTTCCCCAACGTCGCGCGCCGAGCGGGGGCGCGCCACCCCTCGAGAAATCGCTTGCACGAGCGTGCTATACCAAGTATAGTACTCAGTATGTTCATGCGCTGGAGTTGCTCGTGAGCGTTCCCCACGCTCTCCTCGCCCTTCTGAGGGAAGAGCCAAAATACGGCCTGCGCCTGCAGAACGAGTTCGAGTCTCGGACGGGCGAGGTCTGGCCGCTCAACGTCGGGCAGGTCTACACGACCCTCCAGCGCCTCGAACGGGACGGACTGGTCGAGGCCGACGATGGCGAGAGCGAGCGATCGCGGAAGCGGTACAGGATCACGTCCGCGGGCGAGCGCGAACTGGCCGATTGGCTCCGCACCCCGCCCGACCTCGTGCCGCCCCCGCGCGACGAGCTCGTGATCAAGGTGTTGGTTGCGCTCCAGATCCCCGAGATGGACATCCACGAGATCCTGCAGGTGCACCGCCGGCATGTGATCGAGATCATGCAGCGCTACACGCAGGTCAAGGCGGGGGCGGAGGAGGACGACACGGCGTTGGCGCTCGTCGCCGATGCCGAGCTCTTCCGGCTGGAAGCGATCATCCGCTGGCTCGATGCCGCCGACGTGCGCCTGAAGCAGCGACCCACCCTCGCACCCGCCGCGGAGGCCGATATGACACTCGAACCAACTGACCCGATGGAGGTCTCGCAATGACAAGCGCGCTCGAAATGCGCCAGGTGTCTAAGGTCTACGGCTCAGGGCCGACCGAGGTGCACGCGCTCTGCGAGATCGATCTCTCGGTCGAGCGCGGCGAGCTGGTCGCGATCATGGGGCCGAGCGGCTCCGGCAAGAGCACGCTCCTCACGATCGCCGGCAGCCTCGAGCAGGCGACCAGCGGACAGGTGCTCGTCGACGGCGTCGACCTCGCCACCACCTCGCGCTCGGAACGGGCGAGGATGCGACGCCGGTCGATCGGCTACGTCTTCCAGGACTTCAATCTGCTCGCCGGGCTGACGGCAGTCGAGAACGTCACCTTGCCCCTCGAACTCGACGGCATCCACGCCAAGGCCGCGCGTGCGACGGGACTCGAGGCGATGGGCCAACTCGACATCGCAGACCACGCCGATCGCTACGCCGACGAGTTCTCAGGCGGCGAGCGCCAGCGGGTTGCGATCACACGGGCAATCGTCGGCGAGCGCGGATTGCTGCTCGCCGACGAGCCCACCGGCGCCCTCGACTCCGTGAACGGCGAGGCAGTCATGCGCCTGCTTCGGGCCGCGACGCGACGGGGGGTCGCCGGCGTCGTCGTAACGCACGAGGCGCACCTGGCTTCGTGGGCCGACCGCGTCGTCTTCCTGCGCGATGGCCATGCGGTCGACCAGACGGTCGCGCCGCCCGGTCCGGAGTCGCTCCTGGCGGCCCGGTGACCGGCGATGACGGCGCTCGCTCACGGCTCCACGCTGCGAAGGCCGGCGAACGGCGGCGTCGCCGCGCGCCGCGCTCTCGTCAGGTGGGCCTGGCGCATGTTCCGCCGCGAGTGGCGCCAACAGATCCTCGTGATCGCCCTCCTTGCCGTCGCGGCCGCGGCCGCGATCGCCAGCGTCACGATCGCCTACAACTCGGGTTCCGCGGACGACTCCGAGCTCGGCTCCGCCAATAGTCTGCTCCGGTTCGACGGCACCGATCCGGGCAAGCTGGAAGCCGGCCTCGCCGTCACCAGGGACCGGTTCGGGACGATCGAGGTCATCGGTCACCGCTCGTTGCCCGTCCCCGGCAGCGTCGACCCGGTCGAGTTCCGCGCCCAGGATCCGCACGGGCCATACGGAGACGCACGCCTTGCGCTTCTCCGAGGCAGCTACCCGCAAGGGCCGGGCCAGGTCGACGTCACCGACGGCGTGGCAACGCTGCTCGGACTCGAGATCGGGGACCCTCTTGCCCTCGACGGCCGTCGCCGGACCGTCGTCGGAATCGTCGAGAACCCGCGTGACCTGAGCGACGAGTTCGCGCTCGTCCCCCCCTCATCCGCGGGAGCACCGGACCACGTCACGGTCCTGGTCGACGCCGGCGCCGACTCCGTCGACACCTTCATGGACGGGCCCGCCAGCGCCCGGTTCGGCTTCGCAGGGTCCGAGGCTCGGCAAAGCAACCGGGGGGCGGAGGCGCTGGCCATGTTCTCGGTGGCCACCGTCTTCCTGCTGCTGGCCACGCTGGTCGCCGCCGCGGGCTTCGCCGTCATCGCGCAGCGACGACTCCGCCAGCTTGGCGCGCTCGCGGCGATCGGCGCGACCGAGAAGCATCTCCGGCTCGTGCTGCTGACCAATGGCGCGGTAGTCGGCGTGATCGGCGCACTGATCGGAGCGATCGTGGGTCTCGCGATCTGGCTCGCGCTCGCCCCGACGCTCGAGCCCGCGCTCGGCCATCGCATCGACCCGCTGAGCCTGCCCTTGACCCTGCTGGTGGCGATCGTCTTCGTCGCGGTCCTGGGGGCGACCGCTGCCGCCTGGTGGCCGGGGCGAGTGGTCGCCCGCATCCCCGTCACGCTCGCGCTCTCGGCGCGACCGCCGAGGCCGCGGCCCACCCACCACTCGGCGATCGTCGCCGCGTCGTTGATCGCGGCGGGAATAGGCAGCCTGGCGCTCTCCAACCGAGACAGCGAGCCTCTGATCGTCGCCGGGATCTTGGCGACGATCACCGGCACCCTGCTCCTGGGTCCAATGGCGATTCGCCTCTTCGCCCGCGCTGCGGGGCGCGCCCCGATCGCCCCGCGCTTGGCGTTGCGAGACCTCGCCCGCTATCAGGCCCGCTCCGGGGCCGCGCTAGCCGCGATCACCCTTTCGCTCGGGATCGCCGCGGCGGTCGTGATCGTCGCGGCGGCCGAGGAGAAGCAGTCAGCCGCCGAACCGCCCAACCTGTCCAGCCGACAGGTCCGCGTCTACGCCGGTGCAACGCCGGATCCGGCTTTCGTACCGATCCAGCCGCCCGCTGAGCTCGACCGAATGGCTGGGCGAGTCCGCCAACTCGCGGCAAGTCTCGACGACGCGACCGTGACCCCGCTCCGCAACGCCTACCAACCGGGCGTACCGCCCATGGCCCACGACGGCATCCGAGAACGTGACACGAACGTTCTCTCACGGAAGATCGATGACCCTGATAGCCAGCGCTGGTCAGGGCGTCCAATGACCTGCTTCGGCCCGGCGGGCTGCCACGTCTGGGAATCGCGCCTCTACGTCGCCACGCCCGCCGTGCTCAGGTACCTCGGAATCGACCCCGCCACGGTCGATCCGAGCACGGACTTCCTGGCCGACCGCTCCGTTCCTACCGACGAGCTCGTTTCGGCCGTCGAGCAGCCGACGTCTCGGGCAGGCAGTGAACCGAACGTGACCGAACTTCCCGTCACGAACGTCCAGCGCATCGACAGCCGAAAGCTCTTCGGATCTCCGGACGGAGACCGCGTTGGGCCGGCCTCCTTCATCACGCTCGACGGTCTTCACCGGCGCGGCTGGAAACACATCCCGTCCGGCTGGCTCGTCGAGTCAAGCCGGCCCCTGAGGAGCGAACAGATCGCCGATGCCCGCGAGCTCGCGGCCGACGCCGGCCTGACGATCGAGGTACAGCGAGAGAGCACCTCCCACGCGGAGCTCAGCGCCATCGCGATGGCCGCAGGGGCCCTCCTGGCCCTCGGCATTCTCGCCATGACCGTCGGGCTGATCCGCAGCGAGACGGCCGGCGACCTCCGCACCCTGACCGCGGCCGGAGCCACGAGCAGAGTCCGCCGAACGCTGACCGCCGCGACCGCCGGCGCGCTCGCCCTCCTGGGCGCGCTACTCGGGGTCGCCGGCGCCTATGTCGCCCTCACGGCGACGTACCTCGACGACCTCGGCTATCTCGGTCGGATCCCGGTGCTCTACCTCGCCCTCATGGTCGTGGGGGTCCCATGGGCGGCTATCGCGGCCGGTTGGTTGCTCGCCGGCCGCGAGCCGCCCGCCATCGCCCGGCCCGCAGTCGAATAATCCCCCACCCCCGAAAACCGAGGTGGTCATCACGCCCGTGCGCGCACCACCACCGGCAACCCGCCGCGGGGCGACAGCGTGGGCATCTGCCGGATCGACGGCTCCAGCGCGCGGTCGACCAGCTCGAGCCTGAACCGGCGCAGGATGCTCGCCGCGATCGCCTTCACCTCGAGCTGCCCGAAGCGCATCCCGATGCACGTGCGCGATCCGCCTCCGAACGGCACGTACGCGCCCTTCGGCAGCGCCGCCTTCGCCTCGGGCGCAAAGCGCTCCGGGCGGAACCGCGATGGCTCCGGGAACACCTCGGGCAGGTGGTGGCTCGCCCACGAGCAGTAGTTCACGAACACCCCGCCCGGCACGCTCAAGCCGCATAGCTCGAACTGCTCGATCGATCGCCGCGGCCCGATCCAGGCGGGCGGGTACATCCGCAGCGTCTCGTCAAGCGCCATATCGAGCCGCGGCATGCCGCCGATCAGGTCGTCGCTCGCCGACACCTCGTCCACCAGCGGCGCGATCTCGTCCGGGCTGCGCGCCAGCTCGTAGAACAGGAACGTGACCGTCGAGGTCGCCGTGTCGTGGCCGGCGAACAGCAGCGTCATCACCTGGTCGCGCAGCTCCTGGTCGGAGAGCCGCGAGCCGTCCTCGTCCTCGGCGTCGAGCAGCATCGAGAGGATGTCCACGCCGCGCTCGCCGCTGGCCCGCCGGCGCGCGATCTCCTCGAAGATGACGCGGTCGAGGTGCGCCCGCGAGCGGGTCATCGCCCGCCACGGCGAGCCCGGACCGCGCAGCATCTGCATCACGTAGTCCTTGCCCCAGTAGCCGAGCGTCTCCTCGAACTCCTCGGCCATCCGCTTGTCGCGTCCGCCGCGATCCGGGTCGAATCCGAACAGCGCTCGCATCGCCACCCGCAGCGCGAGCCGGCGCGTCCACGTGTAGAGGTTCACCTCGCATGTCCGGCCGCCACTCCGCGAGCGCGCGCTCGGTCTCCTCGACCATGATCGAGGTCGAATCGAGCAGCCGCTCGCGATGGAACGCGGGCAGCATGATCCGCCGCGCGCGGCGGTGGTAGTCCCCGTCGGTGGTCAGCAGGCCGTCGCCCAGGAGCGGGATCAGGTCACCCATCGACCCTTCGCGCCAGCGGAAGTTGGAGGCGTTCGAGACCGTGATGTAGTGGTTGGCCTCCGGGCCGAGCGCGAACACCACCGGCAGGTACAGCAGCCGCATCGTGAACACCGGCCCGTAGGTCTCGTGCATCCTCAGCAGGAGCGGCAGCGGCTCCTTCTCGAAGTCGCGCGTCCGCCGCATGCTGAACGACAGCTCGCCCGGCGGCCACCCGCCGCGCGCCGCGCGCGTGGAGCGCAGGTCGGACTGGATGCGCGCGAGCACACCGGCCGGCACCGCGGGAGGAGGGGCCACTCCCATGGGGCGAGAGCTTAGGTGCTGGCCAGCAGCAGGGTGCGCGCTACCTGGCCCGGGTCGTCCCAGGTGGGGATGTGCCCGCAGCCGTGCAGCATGATCGTGCGCCACTCGGGGAGCGTCTCGCGCGGCTTGCGCACGATCCGGTCGAGGTCTCCCCACGCGAGCGTGACCGGCACGCGGATGTCCTCGAAGCCCGAGAAGACCGCTGTGCGCATGGCGGCGTTGGCGCCCTCGTAGCCCGCCGACGTCAGATACGAGCGCACCAGCCGCGCCGCCGCCTCGGGTGGCACGCGCTCCGGGTGGGCCACCGACCCGCGCAGCACCAGCTGCCGCCCGTGCGCGGTGCGCAGCAGCGTCGGCAGCACCGGCAGCAGCCGCCGGCCGACGGAGCGCGCGTCGCGCCCGGGACGCGGGCCGAGCGGGCGCGCCCACAGCCCCGCGGTGCAGAGCCCCGCGACCGACAGCGCTCGCCCCGCCTTGGCCAGCTCCAGCGCCACCCAGCCGCCCAGCGAGTTGCCGGCCACGTGCGCGCGCTCGACGCCGAGGTCGTCGAGCAGGGACGCCACCGTCGAGGCGAGCACCTGCGGGGTCGGAGCGTCGCCGTTGCGCAGGCCCGGCGAGTGGCCGAAGCCGGGCAGGTCGACCGCGATCACGTCACGCTCCCGCGCCAGGCGGTCCAGCACCGGCTCCCAGACCACCAGCTCCGCCCCGAGCGGGTGGATCAACACGAGCGGCTCGCCGCTGCCCCGGCGCACGTAGTTCAGCGTGCCGGGCTTCAACTCTCGGTCAGGACCCGGGTCCGGTGCGCGAACGAGCCGGAGTCGCGGTAGGACGGCTTGGCGAGCAGTGCTTGCACGTCGCCGATCCTGCGCTCCCTGAACCCGCCCTCGCACCAGGAGAAGTAAAGCTCCCACAGTCGTCGGAAGCGCTGGTCGTAGCCCAGCTCGGCGGCCCGTTTCTCGCTACGTACGAAGTTTTCGCGCCAGCGGCGCAGCGTCTCCGGGTAATGGTCGGTGATGTCCTCGAGATCGAGCATCCGAAAGTCCGTTACGCGCTCCACGCAGTGGCGGATCACCTCGACCGACGGGAGGCACCCGGCGGGGAAGATCAGCTGCCTGATGAACGAGCGCGTGGCCTTCTCGAGCTCGTAGGCGCGATCGGCGATCGTGATCGCCTGGAGCAGCATCAGCCCGTCCGGGCGCAGCAGCTCGGCGCAGCGGCGGAAGAAGGTGTCGAAGTACTGCCACCCGACCGCCTCGATCATCTCGATCGACACGAGCTTGTCGAAGCGGCCGCGCAGGTCGCGGTAGTCCTCCTGCAGCACCGTCACGCGATCCTCGAGCCCGTGCTCGCGCACGCGCTGCACCGCCACCGCCCGCTGCTCGCCCGAGATCGTCGTGGTGGTCACCCGGCAGCCGTAGCGGCCGGCCGCGTGCAGGGCCAGCGAGCCCCAGCCGGTGCCGATCTCCAGCAGGTGGTCGTCCGGGCCCAGCTCGAGCTTGCGGCAGACGCGGTCGAGCTTCGCCTCCTGGGCCTCGTGCAGCGGCACGTCGGGCGACTCGAAGTACGCGCACGAGTAGGTCATCGAGTCGTCGAGGAAGAGCCGGAACATTTCGTTGCCGAGGTCGTAGTGGGCGGCGATGTGGCGCTCCGCGCCGGCCGGCGTGTTGCGCGGGACGCGCGTGAATGCGCTGCGCAGCGGCGCGAGCGGGCGTCGCCAGCGGTCGAGGCGCGGCAGCTCGCGTGCCCCGATGCGCACCAGCGTCACGAGGTCGTCGCTGTCCCAGGCGCCCTCCGCGTAGCTCTCGGCGAGCGCCAGGCTGCCGCGCGGCAGGGCGCGCAGGAAGCGGTCGTCGCGCACGCGGACGGTCGTCGCCAGGCGCGCGTCGGCCGGCCCGAAGCTGCGCCGCCGCTTGCCGTCGAACAGCTCCACCCGCCCCTCGCGGAGCCGGTTGAGCAATGCGACTGAGGCCGACCGGGCGAACATGGCGACGCGCCACCGGATGGTACGGGGTAGAGTCGCGCCAACCGCGAGCCAGGAGGTCGCACCGTTGGATGCCAGCAGGCTGAAGTCGATCCCGCTGTTCGAGGAGGTCGGCGACGAGGAGCTCGCTCAGATCGCCCCGTTTGCCACCGAGGTCGTGGTCGAGGAGGGCAGGGAGCTCGTCCGCGAAGGCGACTTCTCCTACGAGTTCATGGCCATCGAGGAAGGTGAGGCGGAGGTCACGCGCGGCGGCGAGCACGTGGCCGACCTGGGCCCCGGCGATTTCTTCGGCGAGATGGGGCTGCTCGAGCGGACGCTCCGCAACGCGACCGTCACGGCAAAGACGCCGGTCCGGCTGGTCACCCTGACCGGCTGGGACCTCAAGCGCGTCGAGCGTTCCGCGCCGCAGGCGATGGAGCGCATCCGCTCGGTGCTCGAGGAACGCCGCGCAGGCGGACTGATGGCGACGCATCGTCCTGTTCGGCGCCACCGGCTACACGGGCCGGCTCGACGGCGGAGGGCATGGTCGAGCGGGGGTTGCGGCCGGTGCTGGCGGCGCGCGGTCGCGAGCGCCTGGAGGCGATGGCCGCCGAGCTGGGCGGTCTCGAGACCGCGGTCGCGGACGTGGCCGACGCCGCCAGCGTGCGCGCGCTGGTCGAGCGCGGCGACGTGCTGGTGACCACCGTCGGCCCGTTCGCGCGTTGGGGCGGTCCCGGCCGCCGAGGCCGCCTCGGCGGCCGGCGCCCACTACATCGACTCGACCGGCGAGCCGGCCTTCATCCGCGAGGTGTTCGAGCGCTACGGCGCGGCCGCCGAGCGCTCCGGCAGCGCGATGCTGACCGCGTTCGGCTACGACTGGGTGCCCGGCAACCTCGCCGGCGGGATCGCGCTCGAGCGGGCCGGCAGCGCCGCCGTCCGCGTCGACATCGGCTACTTCCTCAAGGGCAAGGCCGAGATGAGCGGCGGGACGATGGCCTCGACCGTCGGCGCCCTGGCCGACCCCAGCTTCGGCTTCCGCGACGGCCGCGTGCAGACCGAGCGCGGCGCCAAGCGGGTGCGGAGCTTCCAGGTCGGCTCGAAGAAGCGCGACGGGGTCTCGGTCGGCAGCTCGGAGCACTTCGCGCTCCCGAAGACCGCGCCCCAGCTGCGCGAGGTCAACGCCTACCTCGGTTGGTTCGGCCCGCTCTCGCGCCCGATGCAGATCATGTCGATGGGCACCGCGCTGCCGGGGGCGTCGACCGTTCTCAAGGCGGCCGGCAAGCGCTTCGTCAAGGGCTCCACCGGCGGCCCCGACGCGGAGGCGCGCTCCAAGTCCGGCTCTCACATCCTCGCGATCGCCTACGACTCCGGCGGGCGCGAGCTGGCCCAGGCCGAGCTGACCGGCGTGGACGGCTACACGTTCACCGGCCGCATGCTCGCCTGGGGCGCCCAGCGCGCGGCCGAGGGCGGCCTGAAGGGCACCGGCGCGCTCGGGCCGGTGGACGGATTCGGGCTGGCGGAGCTGACGGAGGGCTGCCGCTGGGCCGGCCTCGAGGAGAAGGGGGCGGTGTCCGAGCCGGAGCGTGCGGCTGTCGAGTGACCCCGCGGCGCGGCGGCGCCTGGGGTTGCTTGTCGTCGCGGCGGTGCTGGCCCTGGCGGCGGGCATCGCGGTCGGGACGGACGAGGACGACGTCAACGCCGCCGCGCCCGAGCACCCGGCGCAGGCGCGTGCGCGCGGCGGTCGACCGGCTCAGCCTGCGCCAGCAGGTCGGTCAGCTGACGGTCTCGAGCTTTCCTGGGACGCGGCCGCCGGCCTACATCCGCCGCCGGCTGCGCGCCGGAGAGACGGCCGGGGTGATCCTGTTCGGCTTCAACGCGGGCTCGCCGCCGGAGTGGCGGCGGTTGACCGGAGCGCTCCAGCGCAACGCCCGCAACAGCGCGCTGGTGATGGTCGACCAGGAGGGCGGCGACGTGCGCACGGTCGGCTGGGCCGGTCCCGTCAACGGGCAGCCGCTGCAGGGAACGCCGAGCGACGTGCGCGAATCAGCTCGGTCGGCCGCGCTGCAGCTGCGCGCCGCCGGCGTCAACGTGAACCTCGCGCCGGTCGCGGACACGCCGCGGTGCCGTGATGCGTCCGCGCGCCTTCGCCGGCGCCGTGGCGTCGCCAGCACCAAAGCGGCGATCGCAGGGCATGTGGTCGGCGCGCCTGGCCGCGACCGCGAAGCACTTCCCGGGCCTGGGCCGCGCCGACGTGAACACCGACGACGCCACGGCCACCAGCACCCCCGAGCTGGGCCCGTTCCGCGCCGCGATCGGCGCCGGGGTCCCGCTGATGATGCTCTCGCACGCTCTCTATCCCGGGCTCGACACACACCGGATCGCCTCGCAGTCGCCGCGCATCGCGACCGACCTGCTGCGGGACGACCTCGGCTTCGACGGCGTCGCGATCACGGACAGCCTCGAAGCGCAGGCGGTGCTCGACCGCTCGGGCGTCGCGCGTCGCAGCCGAGCGGTCGCTGCGCGCGGGAGCCGACCTGATCCTCATGACCGGCAGCGCCAGCTGGAAGGACGTGTTCCCGCGGCTGCTCGAACGGGCCCGCAGCTCGCCGGCCGTTCCGCGAGCGAGTGCGGCGCTCAGCGGCCCGCGTGCTCGCGCTCAAGCGCAGCCTTGGGCTGGCATTGCCGTGAGCCGGCCGACGTTCCGCGGGGGTCCGGGGGCGCGAGCCCCCGGGTGGCATCCCTAAGCGGGCGTCGACGGCCGCGCGCTCCAGCGCCCGTTCCATCAGCTCGCGGTGCGCCGAGCGGGTGCCGCCGCGGCGGCGCTCCCAGGTCTCGTCCGGGCGCAGCTCCCAGGCGAAGGTGTCGTCGGCGAGGCAGCGCTCGAGCGTGTCCTCGATCTCGTCGCGCAGCGCCGGGTCCTCGATCGGCGCGAGCAGCTCCACGCGGGTGTCGAGGTTGCGCGGCATCAGGTCGGCCGACCCCATCCACCAGAGCCGCTCCGGCCCCGCGCCGGAAGCCGTACAGCCGCGAGTGCTCGAGGAAGCGCCCGACCACCGACGTCACCCGGATGTTCTCGGACACGCCCGGCACGCCCGGCGCGCAGGCAGCAGATGCCGCGCACGTTGACGTCCACCTGCGACGCCCGCCTGCGACGCCTCGTAGAGGGCGCGGATGCAGCGGGCGTCCACGAGCGAGTTCAGCTTGATCACGATCTTCGCCGGCTCGCCCGCCTCGTGTGCCGCGATCGTCTGGCGGACCTGGTCGAGGAACCAGGGACGCATGTCCTCGGGCGCGGTGATCACCTTGCGGAACGTGGGCGACCGGGCCGCGCCGGTCAGCGTGTTGAACAGCTCCGCCACGTCGGCGGCGATCTCGCGATCGGTGGTGAACAGGCCGAAGTCCTCGTACAGGCGCGCCGTCTTGGCGTGGTAGTTGCCGGTGCCGATGTGCACGTAGTGCCGCACGCCGGCTCCCTCCCGGCGCACCACCAGCAGCGCCTTGGCGTGCGTCTTGAGCCCGGGCAGGCCGTGGACCACGTGCGCGCCCGCCTCTTCCAGCGAGCGCGCCCATTCGATGTTCTGGCGCTCGTCGAAGCGCGCCTTCAGCTCCACCAGGCAGACGGCCTGCTTGCCGCGCTCGGCCGCCGCGGATCAGCGACGGGATCAGCTCCGAGTCGTCGGACGTGCGGTACACGGTCATCTTGATCGCGAGCACGTTCGGGTCGGCCACTGCCTGCTGGATGAAGCGCTCGACGCTCGACGCGAACGAGTCGTAGGGGTGGTGCACGAGCAGGTCGCCGGCGCGCATCGCGGCGAGCACGTCGGCCTTGGCCGTCGTCCGGGTCGGCGAAGGCCGGCTGGGTGACCGGCGTCCAGGGCGGGTCGCGCAGCTCGCGGTGGCCCTCTACGCCGTAGAGCGACCACAGGTCGTCGAGGTCGAGCAGCCCGTCGACGTCGATCACCTGGGTCTCCTCGATCGCGAGCTGCTCGACGAGGTACGTGCGCATGTCGGGATCCATCGAGGAGGAGATCTCGAGCCGGACGACCTCGCCGAAGCGCCGCCGGCGCAGCTCGTCCTCCACCGCTCGCAGCAGGTCGTCGGCCTCGTCGGAGACGGTGAAGTCGGCGTCGCGCGTGACCCGGAAGATGTCGTGGCGGAGGATCTCCATCCCGGGGAAGAGCTGGTCGAGGTGGCGCGCGATGATCGTCTCGAGCGGCACGAACACGTCGTCGCCGATCGGCACGAAGCGCGGCAGCACCTCCTTCGGGACCTTCACGCGGGCGAACGTCTCGGTGCGCGACACCGGGTCGCGCAGCCACACCGCCAGCGACAGCGACAGGTTGGAGATGTACGGGAACGGCCGGCCCGGGCCCGACCGCCAGCGGCGTCAGCACCGGGAAGATCTGCTCGGAGAACTGGCGGTCGATCGCCTCCAGCTCCTCGCCGCTCGCAGTCGGCGCAGTCGATCACGCGGATGCCCTCCTCGGCGAGCCGCGGGCCGCACGACGTCCTCCCACTGGCGCGAGTGGCGGTGGCCGAGCTCGCGGGCGCGCTCGGCGATCCGCACGATCGTCTCGCTCGGCGCCAGGCCGTCGGGGCCGCGGGCGTCGATCCCGGCGTCGACCTGGTCGTGCAGGCCCGGCCACCCGCACCATGTAGAACTCGTCCAGGTTGGAGGCGTAGATCGCGAGGAACTTGACGCGCTCCAGCAGCGGCAGCGACTCGTCCTCGGCCAGCTCCAGCACGCGCTCGTTGAACTGGAGCCACGAGAGCTCGCGGTTGGAGAACAGCTCGGGGGAATCGAGCTCGGGCGCGGGTGGCGATGCGGTAACAGCTTCCATGCGTTCAGCCTCTATGGTGGCGCATCGCGATGATCTGGTTGTTGCGACATGGAGACGCGGCCGAGGGCTCGCCCGACGCGGAGCGCCCGCTGACCGACAAGGGGCGCGAGCAGTCGCGCGCTGCCGGGCGCCGCGCTGAAGGCGCTCGGCGTCGAGCTCGACGCCTGCCTGACCAGCCCCAAGGTGCGCGCCGCGGAGACCGCGCGGCTCGCCTGCGAGCAGCTCGGCGACGTCGAGCCGCAGCTCGAGCCGAAGCTCGCGGGCGGCCCGTTCGACGCCGAGGCGCTGGCCGCCGGGCTCGGCGACGACGTGCTGCTGGTCGGCCACGATCCCGACTTCTCCGCGGCCGTCCACTCGCTCACCGGAGCGCAGGTGCGCATGAAGAAGGGCGGCCTGGCCGGCATCGATCGGGGCGAGCTCATCGTGCTGATGCGCCCCCGTGAGCTGAAGGCGATCGCTGCTCAGGCTAGCCGCCGCCCCTCGACCAGCTCCAGCAGCACGCCCTCGCGCAGGCCGCCGCGCGCGATCCGCAGCGGCAGCGCCAGCAGGTCCGAGATCGCCTCCAGCACGAGGATGCCGGCCGGGCAGCAGCCGCACCCGCTCGGGGTCCAGCTCGAAGCGGGCCGCGACCTCGGCGATCGGGGTCGTGCACAGCACGCGGATGCCGCGCTCGAGCGTCTCGTGCGACAGCTCGGCGCCCAGCAGGCGGCGCAGCGAGGTCGCCGTCCCGCCGACCGCGACCGCCTCGCTCGCAGGTGGCGGCTCCAAGCCCTCGAACGTGCCGGCCACGTGGCGGCGCACCTTCTCCAGCTCGTCGACGGAGGGCGGGTCGCCGCGCAGGTAGGAGTCGGCCAGGAAGCCCGAGCCGATCCGAAACGACGCCGACCAGGCCATTTGGCCGTCGGGCTCGCCCACCGCGATCTCGCTGGAGCCGCCGCCCACGTCGATCACCGCGATCGTCCCGTCGGCCGGCTGCAGCATCGTGCGCGTGGCGCCGACGAACGACAGGCGCGCCTCCTCCTCGCCCGAGAGCACCTCGAGCGCCATGCCGCCCGCCTCCTGCACGGCGGTCAGCAGCGCGTCGCGGTTGGGCGCGTTGCGGATCGCCGCGGTCGCGACCGCCACGATCTGCTCGGCGCCGACCTCGCGCGCCACGTTGGCCTGGGTGGCCACGACCTCGGCGGTCTCGGCGATCTTGTCAGCGGGGATCGAGCCGGTCGAGGCCATGCTCTTCCCGATGCGCGTGAACGCCCGCTGGGTGACCAGCTCGCGCAGCTGTCCGTCGCCTGCATCCGCCACCAGCAGCCGGGTGGTGTTGCTGCCGATGTCGATGCAGGCGCAGATCAAGCGGTGGACGGCGGAGCGAGCTCCGGGTGCGAGGCGTCCTCGAACTCCCGGAACAGACCGGTGACGACGAAGACGGTCTGCTCGCCGATGTCCACTGCATTGTCGCCGATTCGCTCGATGCAGCGAGCGACCAGCGTCATGTGCATCGCCCACTCGCGCGTGTCGGCGTCGTCGCCGATCTCCAGCGCGAGGTGGAACACGTCTCGGTTGAGGCGGTCGATCTGGTCGTCCTGGCGCACCAGGTCCTGGGCGAGATCGGTGTCGCGCCGCTCGAACGCCTGCTTGCACTGCACGACCTGCGAGCGCGCCTGCTCGCCCATCTGCTGGATGTCGGCCAGGATGCGCTCGTCCGACGGCGGCTCGTGGCCGGCCAGCGGCACGAGCTTGGCCATGTTCACGCACTGGTCGCCCATGCGCTCGATGTTCTTCATGATGTGGAGCAGCGCGGCCACGAGCCGCAGGTCGCCGGCCACCGGCGCCTGGCGGGCCAGCAGCGAGAGCACGCCCTGGTGCACCTCGAGGTAGCGGCCGTCGATGCGGTCGTCGTCCGCGATCACCATGCTGGCCAGCTCGACGTCCCGCTGCTGGACGGTCTCGAGCGCGCGGTCGAGCGCCTCGACGACCATGTCGAGGCCGCCGAGCGCCTGCTCCTCGAGCTTCGCGAGCTCCTCCTGAAAGTGTGTTCGTGCCGTGTCGGGCACGCTGCTTACCCCACCTTCCCGGTCACGTAAGCCTCGGTACGGGAGTCGGATGGGTTCGTGAAGATCTTCTCGGTGTCGTCGAACTCGACGACGCGGCCGGAGCGGTGCTCCTCGTCGTCCAGCTCGACCGTGAAGAAGGCGGTCTTGTCGGACACGCGCGCCGCCTGCTGCATGTTGTGCGTGACGATCACGATCGAGTAGTCCTGCTTGAGCTCCATCATCAGGTCCTCGATCTTGCCGGTGGAGATCGGGTCGAGCGCCGAGCAGGGCTCGTCCATCAGGATCACGTCCGGGTTGACGGCGAGGCAGCGCGCGATGCAGAGCCGCTGCTGCTGGCCGCCGGACATGCCGAAGGCGTTGGTCTTGAGCCGGTCCTTGACCTCGTCCCAGAGCGCGCCCTGCGTGAGCGCGCGCTCGACGATCTCGTCCATGTTGCCCTTCATGCCCGAGCACGCGCGGGCCGAAGGCGATGTTGTCGAAGATCGACTTGGGGAACGGGTTGGGCTTCTGGAAGACCATGCCGATGCGCTTGCGCACCTCGACGGCGTCGACCTCGGAGGCGTAGAGATCCTGGCCGTGGTAGATCACCTTGCCCTCCACGCGGGCGCCGGGGATCAGGTCGTTCATGCGGTTGAGGCAGCGGATCAGGGTCGACTTGCCGCAGCCCGAAGGCCCGATCAGCGCCGTGATCTCGTTCTTGCCGATGTCGAAGCTCACGCTCGCGCACGGCCGGCTTCGGTCCGTACGAGACCTGCACGTCCTCGAGGCCGAAGATCGCCTCGCGCGGACCCTTCTTCGCGGGCGTGGCGACCGTCGACCGCGGGCGCGCCGGTCGGGGCGTCCTGCCGCACTCCGATGCGCTGGCTCAGCCCGCGCTCCTGCTCCTGATCAGGTCTGTCCTGGGGCTCGGTCACGGGCTGATCGGGCACTTTAGATCACCTACCACTTCTGCTCGTATCGATTTCGTAGCCAGATCGCGATGCTGTTCATGAGGATCAGGATGATCATCAGCACCAGGATCGCTGCCGCGGCGAGCGGCTTGTAGTTGTTGACGTCGTTCGACGCCCGGTTGATCCAGTCGAAGATCTGAATCGGGAGCGCGGTGAACTGCGAGTCGAGGCCCTCCGGGTTGAACGCGATCACGGTCGCCGCGCCCACGACGATCAGCGGCGCCGTCTCGCCGATCGCGCGCGACAGCGCCAGGATCACGCCGGTGGCGATGCCGGGGATCGACGCGGGCAGTACCTGGCGCCAGATCGTCTGCCACTGGGTGGCGCCGAGCGCCATCGAGCCCTCGCGGATCGACGGCGGCACCGCCCGGATCGCCTCGCGGCCGGAGATGATCACGACCGGCAGCACCAGCAGGCCGAGCGTGAGGCCGCCCGCGAGGACGGTGTTGCCGAGCGAGAGCGGCCCGCGCACGAGGAAGGCGAGTCCGAGGATCCCGTAGACGACCGAGGGTACGGCGGCGAGGTTCTGGATGTTGACCTCGATCAGCCGGTTGTACCAGCGCTCGTTGTCCGCGTACTCCTCGAGGTAGATCGCCGTCGCCACCCCGACCGGCACGATGAACACCGCGCACACGCCCATCAGCCAGATCGTGCCCCAGAGGGCCGCCTGGATGCCTGCCTTGTCGGCGTCGATCGAGGTGAAGTTTGTAGATGAAGTCGGGCGTCAGATGGCCGGCGCCGTCGGCGATCGCGTCGCCCAGCAGCACGCCGAGCAGGAGGATCGACAGCCCCAGGCAGGCCAGCAGCAGCAGCCGGAAGGCGAGGTCCTTGGCGCGGCGCCTGGTGTCGGGAGGCTGGATTGCCTCGCCGGTGGCGCTCGTGACGGTCATTCGTAGACCTGCCTGTACTTCCGCACGAAGCGGATCGAGATCAGGTTCATGATCAGCGTGATCACGAACAGGAGCATTCCGACCGCGAAGATCGTCTTGTACTCGATGCTGCCGGTCGGGGTGTCGCCGCCAGCGGTCGCGCCGATGAACGCGGCGAGCGACTGGTGCGGCTCGGTGGGGTTGAGGCTGTTGTTGGCCACCGGAGCCGGCCGCGAGCAGGACGATCATCGTCTCGCCGACCGCGCGCGAGACGCCCAGCACGATCGCCGCGACGATCCCCGACAGAGCCGCCGGGAACACCACCCGCAGCGAGACCTGCAGCTTGGAGGCGCCAAGGCCGTAGGCGCCCTCGCGCAGCGACTGCGGCACCGCCGACATCGCGTCCTCGGCGACCGACGCGACGGTCGGGATGACCATGAAGCCCATGATGATCCCGGCCGCGAGCGCGTTGAAGAGGTCGACCTTGAGGTGGAGGAGGTCCTGGAGGACGTTCGGCGTGAAGAACGTCAGCGCGAAGTAGCCGAACACGATCGTCGGCACGCCTGCGAGCAGCTCGAGGATCGGCTTGATCGTCTTGCGCACGCGCGGCTTCGCGTACTCGGAGAGGTAGATCGCGGCACCGAGCCCGAGCGGCGAGGCCACCAGCAGCGCGATGAACGTGATCAGGAAGGTGCCGATCACGAGCGGCCGTACGCCGAAGCTGGGCGGCTCGAACAGCGGCGTCCACTTGCCGCCGGAGAGGAACTCCCAGACGCCCACGTCGCCGAAGAAGTCGATCGTCTCGCGCAGCAGCGCGATCACGATCCCGGTGGTCGTCAGGACCGAGATCAGCGCGGCAAGGATCAGGAGCGCCTTGATGAGCTCCTCGCCCCAGCGGCGACGCGCCGTCCCCAATGCGGGGACGGCGCGCGCGCCTGCTGCGGTCGTGGCGGAGGAGGCCTCCATCGGCTCTAGGCGCCTTCGTCCTTCTGGAGCTCCTGCTTGCTCTTGTCGGCCTGCTCCTGCGTCATCGGCACGATCTGAGCGGCCTCCGCGATCGTGTCGTAGTTGTCGACCACGTAGTCCATGAACGCCTGGACCTCGGGCCGCTTCAGCGCCTTCGCGCTCGGATACATGAACAGCGGCCGGGACAGCGGCGTGTAGCTGCCGTCCTGGATCGCCTCGGTCGACGGCGCGACGCACTTGTCGGCGCTCTCGCCGACGCCTGACCAGGCCCAGCTTGTCCTGGTTCTGCTCGTAGTAGGAGAAGCCGAAGTAGCCGAGCCCGCCTTCGGAGCCGGACACGCCCTGCACCAGGACGTTGTCGTCCGCCGAGGGCTGGTAGTCCTCGCGCGACACGCCTTCCTCGCCGTTGATCTGGTCGGTGAAGAAGTCGAACGTGCCGGAGTCCGTGTCGGGTCCGAACAGCGTCAGCTTCGTGTCAGGCAGCGACGGGATCGATCTCGCTCAGGTTCTGCACCTTCGAGCCCTTGTTCCAGAGCTTCTTGAGCTGGTCGACGGTGAGGCAGTCCACCTTCAGGTCCGGGTTCGTGACCACGGCGATGCCGTCGTTGGCGACCTGCAGTTGGTAGTACTTGATCCCCTCCTTCTCGCAGAGTGGGACCTCTTCGTCCGGCTTGATCTCGCGCGAGGCGTTCGAGATGTCGGTCTCGCCGGCGCAGAACTTCTCGAAGCCGCCGCCGGTGCCCGAGGTTCCGACCGTGATCTTCACGTCCGGGTTCTCGGCGCTGGAAGGCTTCCTGAGCAGCCTGCGCGAAGGGCGCAACGGTGCTCGAGCCATCGATCTTGATGGAGCCGGAGACGCTTCCGCTGTCGCTGCCGCCGCCGCCACCTCCGCCGCTGTCGTCGTTGTCGTCACCACAGGCGGCCGCTCCAAGGGCCAGGACGCCGCACGCAGCGAGCGTGAGGAGCTTCCTCATACGGTTTTCTCCTTGAGGTCGTTCATGGGCAGCGCGGACTCTCTACGTGCGGCAGGGGCGAGTCTGTTATCGAGCTGTCGCCGCGTTGTAAAAAGGATGTGAAGGTCACCCGCGCTCGGGGTCGTCCGCGAAGCGGTAGCCGAACCCGAAATGGGTATGGATGAAGCGCCGCCCGGGGACAGCGTTCTCCAGCTTCTGGCGCAGCTTGCCCACGTAGACGTCGACGGAGCGGTCGGACTTGCGGTAGGGCTCGCCCCAGACCTCGCGGTACAGCTCCTCGCGCGTGACGATCCTGTTCCGGCGCTCCACGAGCGCCGTGAGCAGCTCCAGCTCGCGAACGGTCAGGTGCAGCCGTTCGCCGTTGACCAGGACCAGGAACTCGCTCGGCCGGACTTCGAGCTCTCCGGCCCTCAGCGGTGGTCTCTGCAAGGCTGCCTCCATGCCGCGGAGGGTCCCAGCATCGTGCGGAATCTCCGTTACCTGAGCGTTTACCGGCTGTGAAAAAGCTGTAAAAGCGGGCGGTCCCGCTGCCAGCGTGCGTACACTGCCGCCTAGATGTCGGACATGCGTCTCGCGATCCTGGATTCGGATTCGGGGTTTGTCCGGGTGCTCGTGAAGCGTGCGAGCGACCTGGGCTGGCAGTACCGGCGTCTGGAGGCGCCGCCCCGCACGGAGGATTTCGTCGCCATGCGCGTCAACGCGCTGGTGGTCGACCTCGCGCTGCTCGGTCCCGGCGCGTGGGAGTTCCTCGAGCGCGTCACGGTGGCGCTGCCCGGGCTCGGCGTGGTGATCTGCACCGGGCGCTCGAGCGTCGCCCAGCGCGTGCGCGGGCTGCGGCTGGGCGCCGACGACTGGGTCACCAAGCCATGCCATCCCGAGGAGGTGCTGGCGCGCGTCGAGGCGGTCGTACGGCGCCGCAAGCGCGCATCCGCGCGGGTGGACACCGGCCCGCTGGTGGCCGGCGAGCTCGAGATCCGCGCGGATCAGTTCCAGGCCTTCGTGCGCACGACCAGCGTGGACCTCACCAGGCGCGAGTTCGAGGTGCTCCAGCTGCTGGCGCAGGCCAAGGGCAAGGTGCTCCAGCGCGAGGAGATCTACCAGGCGGTCTGGGGCTACACGATGGCCCACGGCGACCGCTCGGTGGACGTCTTCGTGCGCAAGGTGCGCCAGAAGCTCGAGAAGGTGTCGCCGGACTGGAACTACATCCACACGCACTTCGGCGTCGGCTACCGCTTCGACCCGGAGCGGCGCGACGGCACCGAAGCCGAGTCGCCGGTCACGACGGTGGCAGAGCCACCGCTCGAGGACGCCGACCTGAACGCCGCGCGCATCACGGACATCGAGGGCGAGCCGCCCACGCTGGACGACGAGGCCGCGACGCTGCTCGCTCCGTAGATTCGGCGGCTAGGCCGCCACCACGGCGCGCCGCGACGGCATGCCCACCGCCAGCAGGCGGTGCGGGGTGGAGCCGATCAGCCCGGCCGTCACCATGCGCGAGATCCCGACCTCTCGCAGCGTTCGCCGGGCCAGGCTCATCGCCGGTGGCCGGGTCGGTCCGTGCGCGTCCGAGGCCACGACGTCGATAAGGCCCTCCGCGATCAGCTCCCACGCCGCGGTGCACGCCTCCTCGCCGTGGTCGCCGGTCAGCGACTGCGCGTTCAGCTGGGCGAGCGATCCGGCCGCCAGCTCGGCGCGCAGCCCGGCGGCGGAGTCGAGGCTCGCGTCGGCGCTGCGCTCCGGGTGAGCGACCAGCACCCCGAAGCCGCGCTCGCGCAGCTCGGCGGTGGCCTCGTGGAAGTCGTCGCCGATGCCGTGGAACGGGGTCTCGACAAGCACCCAGCGCGCCCCCGAGGGCCCCTGCGCCAGCAGCTCGAGCTCGCTCTGGCGCAGCCGGCCCACCACCTCGTGGCCCAGCTCGCCGCCGCAGCGGATCTCGAGCGGGATCCGCGCCGCCTCGAGCCTGAAGCGCAGCTCGAGCACACGGGCATGGATCTCGACGGCGTCGGTGAGCCCGAGGTCGGGGCGCACGTGAGGGGTGGCCACCACCGTGCCGGTGCCCTCCGCTACGGCCGCGCGGGCCAGGTCGAGGCTGGCGTCCATGTCCGCCGGACCGTCATCGACTCCAGGAAGCAGGTGGAAGTGAAGGTCGGCGTATGGCATCTCGCATGCAGCATCGGCCCCCCGAAGGGCAATCGCGTGACATTCCTGTGACCCGAAACGCAATTGCCATACTTCGCCGCCGCCATGTCCAGGAATCAGCGAATCGGGCTGGTGGTTGGCGCTCTGATCGTCGCCATCGTGGCGTTCGTGGTCGCCCAGCCGGGCGACGACGACGACTCGACGCCGTCTTCGAGCGGGACTCAGACCCAGACCCAGACCACGCCCGACGACGGCGGCGCGACCGAGACCGAAACCCAGCCCGAAGAGCCGGCCGAGCCGCCGGTCACGCGCATCAGCGTCAAGGGCGGCGTGATCGCGGGCGACGTGGAGTCGATCGAGGTCGCCAAGGGCGACACCGTGCGCATCGTGGTCACCTCCGACGTCGAGGACGAGATCCACCTGCACGGCTACGACATCGAGAAGGAGGCGGGGCCCGGGAAGCCGGCCCGCTTCAAGTTCAAGGCCGACGTCGAGGGTGCGTTCGAGCTCGAGAGCCACGTGGCGGAGGACGCCGGCAAGGAGCCGTTGCTGGCCCGCCTGCTCGTCGGACCGTCGTGACCACCCTGTTCGCCCACGCGGGCGGACTGATCGGCCGCTCGGATCTCCCCATCCCCGAGTGGCTGTTCGGCTGGGCGGCGGCGATGGTGCTGGTCATCTCGTTCGTCGCCCTGGCGATCCTGTGGCCGGAGCCCAAGCTCGAGCGCGACAGCTGGCGCCCGCTGCCCGGCGGGCGCGTGCTGGGCAGCCGGGTGGTCGAGATCGTCTGCGGCGCGATCGGGATCGGGCTGCTGGGGGTGGTCATCTACACCGGCCTCGAGGGCACGCAGAGCCCGGCGGCCAACTTCGCGCCGACGTTCGTCTTCGTGATCTTCTGGATCGGCCTCGTGCCGGCGAGCGTGCTGTTCGGCGACATCTTCCGCGCGTTCAACCCATGGCGCGCGCTCGGGCGGGCAGTCGGGTGGGCGGCCGGCCGTGTGGTGCGCTCCGGGCTGCCGGCGCCGCTGGCCTACCCCGAGCGGCTCGGGCACTGGCCGGCGGCCGCCGGGGTGTTCGCGTTCGCGGTCCTGGAGCTGGTGCGCTCGGGCGGCGACCAGCCCGACACCGTGGCGATCGCGACGCTGATCTACTCGGCGATCACGTTCGTCGCGATGGCGCTCTATGGCGTCGAGGCCTGGAGCGCGCGCGGCGAGGCCTTCTCCGTCTACTTCAACCTGTTCTCGCGCATCTCCGTGTTCGAGACGCGCGACCGCGTGCTCGGGGTGCGGCCGCCGCTGGCCGGCCTCGCCCACCTCCAGGCCGGCGCGGGGACCGCCGCGCTGCTGGCGGTGATGATCGGCTCGGTGACGTTCGACGGCGCCGGCGAGGCGCCCATCTGGACCGGCATCTCGCCCGACATGACCAGGTTCTTCGGCGACCTCGGGCTGTCGCCGCAGCCGGCCTTCGAGCTGACCTTCCTGATCGGGTTGACCGTGGCGATCCTGTTCGTCGCAGGCCTCTACCGGCTCGGGATCCTGGGCGCCCGCAGCGTGGGCGGCGGGTTCAGCGCGGAGCAGCTGTCGCGCGCGTTCGTGCACTCGCTGGTGCCGATCGCGCTGGCCTACGTGATGGCCCACTACCTGACCTACCTGCTGTTCCGCGGCCAGGCGATCGTGTTCCTGGCATCCGATCCGCTCGGAGACGGATCCGACCTGTTCGGCACCGCCTCGACGCAGATCGACTACGGCGTGATCGGATCGACCGCGACCTGGTATTGGCAGGTGGCCTTCGTGGTGGTCGGCCACGCGGCCGGACTGACGCTCGCCCACGACCGTGCGCTGGCGCTCTACGACGACGCCAAGCTGGCGGTGCGCTCCCAGTACTGGATGCTCGCGGTGATGGTCTGCTTCACCAGCCTGGCGCTCTGGCTGCTCTCGCAGGCCAACACCTAGACTCGGGCCCGATGTACTTCGCCCACGCGGGCCACTGGCTGACCTCGATCGCGTACTTCGTCCCGGTGATCGCGTTCCTGGTCTGGCTCGGCGTGACGCAGATCAAGGACCGCCGGGACCGCAAGCAGGGTTGAACGCTATGCTCGACCGTCGCGCAAGCGGGCGTAGCTCAGTTGGTTAGAGCGCCGGCCTGTCACGCCGGAGGTCGCGGGTTCGAGTCCCGTCGCTCGCGCTGATTCCT
>CAVXUX010000008.1:0-384768 GCA_963765135.1 uncultured Thermoleophilaceae bacterium | reverse complement strand
TACTGCGAGACTGCGCCGGGTCCGAGCCATGTGGAGGTTTCGATGAGCACGCCGAGCCGGGAGAACGCGCTGGATCACGTCGTTGTGGTGATGTTCGAGAACCGGTCGTTCGACAACCTGTTGGGTCGCCTGTACGAGCCGGGGGAGGTCGCTTCGTTCGAGGGCGTGATCGGCAAGCAGCTGTCAAACCGGGTCCCGGATTGGGCAGAGCACCGGCCGCAGGACGGGATCGTCTCCTACGGGGTGGCGGCGAACATGAACACGCCGAGTCCCGATTCGGGCGAGGAGTACCCGCACATCAACACGCAGCTGTTCGGGATTCTCGATGAGGAGAACCGCTTCAAGTTGCAGGCGGAGAAGTCCTTCAACGAGCCGCGCGATGGCCAGCCGCCGACGATGGACGGTTTCCTGGCCGACTACATCAGCGTGTTGACCGTCGAGCTTGGGCGTCAGCCGACGGTCGAGGAGTACTCCCAGATCATGACCGGCTACACGCCCGAGCAGATGCCGGTGCTGTCAGCGATCGCGCGCGGCTTTGCGACGTTTGATCACTGGTTCTGCGACGTGCCGACGTGCACCTATCCCAACCGCTCCTTCTTTCACGCCGGGGCGTCGTCGGGCTATGTGGTGAACATGTCGCCGCCGGGGTCGTTCCCGCGGAACAACGACGTGGAGACGCTGTTTGACCGGCTCGACGCGGCCGGGCTGACGTGGAAGGTCTACTGCGATCCGCCCTCGCACTACTCGCTGACCGGGGTCATCCACGCCCCACGGCTCGCCAGCCACTTCGCCACCAACTTCTTCTCCACGCGACAGTTCTTCCAGGATGCCGAGCAGGGGGAGCTGCCGACCTACTCGTTCATCGAGCCGCAGATCATCGGCTGGAACCACAACGACATGCACCCGCCGTTCGGCGGCGTCGTCGCCGCGCTCGGCAAGCAGCTCGGCGCCGACGACGCCACGACCCTGCATTTCGACCCTCCGTCCTCGCTGATCGGCGGCGAGGACCTGCTCGCGCGCATCTACAACGCGGTCCGCAGCTCGTCCTCGGCGACCGGCTCCAACCACCTCAACACGACGCTGCTGGTGACCTTCGACGAGCACGGCGGCACCTACGACCACGTCCCGCCACCGCCAGCCGTCCCGCCCGACGGCACGGGCGCGCCAGGCCAGATGGGCTTCACCTTCAACCGTTCCGGCGTGCGCATCCCCACGCTGGCGATCTCCGCATGGATCCCAGAGCAGACCGTCGTCAACGACGAGTTCCGCGCGACCTCGCTGCTGGCCACGATGCGCGAGCGCTTCAACCTCGGCCAGCCGCTCAGCGCCCGCGACGCCAGCGCGCGCAGTTTCGCCGACATCTTCACCCTGACCTCGCCCAGGGCGCAGGAGGACTGGCCGCAGGTCACCCCGCGCCCCGTCCCCGAGATGCACGAATCCCTCGCCCCCCTCGACGCGCCGCTCGGCATGCTCGGCATGTCGCTCCTGCTCGCCGTCCTAGCCTTCGCCCAAGGCCTCGGCAAGACCGTCCCCGACATCAAGCCCGAAGACACGATCACCGGCGAACACGCCATCGCCATCGGCCACGAGATCCTCGGCGACATCTTCCCCGCAATGCGCGACTGAACCGCTGTTGCAGTCCATGCACAGCGCCTGGTCGGGCGACGAAGTCGATGCGACGGGCTATGGATGCGGGTTCGCCTTCGGAACACCAACGCCCCGGCCGTCGCCGAGCGCCCCCGAGCAGGGCAACGCTCCCCGCAACTTGGCGGACGGCAAATAGGTCATCGCTGTATAAGCCAGCTTGTGTACCTGCCCTGCGTGATACTGGGCGGGCGATGTCGCAGGAGAACGTGGACCGGGCGCTGGAATTGATCGAGGCATTCAACCGCCGCGACCTGGATGCGTTCTTGGCGCTGACCCACGTTCAGATAGACGTGGAGTCCGGGCTCGTTGCCATGGAGGGCGGCTACCACCGGCACAAGGGACTCCGTCGCGGGTGGGAGAGCTTCCTCGGGGCCTTCCGCGACTACAACCTCGAGGTTGAGGAACTGCGTGACCTCGGAGACGTGACTCTTGCCTGCATGCGCGGCTGGGGACGCGGCGCTGACAGCGCCACCCTCCTGGTCGATTTCGTTTGGATCCCGATGAGGTGGCGTGACGGCAAGCTCATCTGGTGGCGCAACTTTCCGACCGAGCCCGGCGCTCTCGCAGCCGTGGAGCTGTCGGAGTAGTCGAGCGGCGTTTTGCGAGGCGCTGATGTGGATACCCCCCGCACCGCGTAGAGCCGGGAACCCTTGCCCTGCGGGGGATCCCCCCTGCCGTGCGGGGCACTTCTGCACCCACCCTCGGCAGTCCATCGGCCATCGAGCACCACCGGCTCGTGTTGACCGTGTTAGTAGGCGCTGCCCACTTGAGGCCTGAACTCATCCCCGGCAACCTCGCCCCCACTATCGAAGCGGGACCTGGACCGCCGCCACGGCCGAAGCTGCGGCGCTCCGAGCGCATCCCAGACCCGGGCCGCTGGACGACCGTTATCCCGCCGGTCCTTCAAGAGCGCCGCGCTCGGCGATCCGTCCCGGGCAAAACGAGCACATGCTGATCCTCTCGGGGCCGAATCGAGGGCGTTCAGACGTTCTTGTACGTCCCCCCCCAACGAAGATCCGCCGGGCATCTCCTACGGGCCGGTGTTTGTCTGCGGCAGCTAAAGGAGCCGCAGGGACCCACGCTCGTGGTGCCCGCCGAGCGTCTGTGCTGCACCAGGCTGCCGCGACGCAGCTAGACCGGGACGCGTGAGAGGCAGATACTGCCCGGGCAATGTCGCAGGAGAACATTGGGTCACGTCCCGGCTCTGGCCAGGGGTCGCAGCCAGGCCCCGCTGGTGTGGCCTTGACGCAGTCGCCGGGGTTCTGGCGGCTGATGGGGTACGCGGCGCTCTTCGGGGTGGTCCTCGCGTTCGCCAGCCTGGCGTTCTTGGGGTTGATCAAGGGCGGGACCGACCTCTGGTTCACGCTTCCGAAGAACCCCGGCTGGTTTGACGGGAGCCTCTGGTGGGTGGCGGTGACCGCGGCGGCCGGGGTGCTCGTCGGGGTGCTTCGACGGCTGTTTCGGCTTCCGGCCAAGTTGTCCGGCACCGTCGAGGAGATCAAGGACCAGCGTGTCGACCCCTCCACGGTGCCGGGGGCGCTTGCCGTATCGCTGGTGTCGCTGGCGGGCGGTGCGAGCCTCGGGCCCGAGGACGCACTGGGAAAGATGGGCGGCGGGCTGGGACCCTGGGTCTCGGAGCGGAAGGGGCTCGGCGAGGACATGCGGCGCACGAACACGCTCACCGGGATGTCCGCAGCGTACGGCGGCCTGTTGTCGGCTCCGCTCTTGGCGACGATCCTGGTGCTCGAGATTGCGCGTCCGAAGGGCACTCGCTTCTCGGAGACGCTGGTCGGGGGTCTGCTGGCCTCGACGGTCGCGTTCGCGGTGTACTTTCCGATCGCGGGGTCGACGTTCGTCGGGATCTACTCGGTGCCGTCGTTTAAGTACGAGGACTGGCAGTTGCTGGCGGCCGTTCCCCTGGGCCTGGCCGCCGGGGCGCTCGCGCTGATCACGATGGTCGCGATCGCGGTCTTCACGCGGCTCGCGGCTCGCCTCGGCAATCGGACGATCCTTCGCTCGGCGATCGGGGGAGTCGCGTTCGGGCTGGTCGGCGTGGCGCTGCCGCTGACGCTGTTTACCGGAACCGATCAGCTCACGACCGTGATCGACGAAGGGGCAACGCTCGGCGCCGGTCTGTTGATCGCGGTCGTGTTCGCGAAGATCCTCGTGTTCGCGGTCTGTGAGGCCACCGGCTTCATCGGTGGGCCCTTCCTCGTGATGCTGTTCATCGGCGGCACGGCCGGCGTCACCGCCCACGTCCTGATCCCGGGGCTGCCGGAGGCGCTCGCGTTCACGGCGATGTTCGCCGCCCTCCCGGCATCGCTGGTCGCCGCCCCGTTCTCGCTGATCCTGCTCGCCGTCATCACGACCCAGATCGGCGCCCTCCAGACAGTACCCGTCACGATCGCCGTCATCAGCGCCTACCTCGCCGTCTCCGGCTCCGGTCTGCTGATCGCGCTGGCGCAACGGCAACGCAAGCCCGCCGCCTCCGACGCATGAGCAAGGGTCAGATCCGCCAGGGGAGACGCGATGCTCTCTCGGAGTAACAAGTCGATCCGGGGAGGGACGCTCGACCCCTCGCCGGAACCCGTCGCGACTGCTGGACTGCGTGCGTGGCGCTCGCTCGTGCACCCCGCGTCTGCGGCCAGCCCAGCTGTGTCGGCATCCCCGTGTTCAACGGCCGCTGCAAGGTGCACGCAGTCTGGCCGACCGGGAACGAGGCCCGTGCGAACGGGTGGCAGATGTCGCGGTTGAAGGCGCTGCTGATCGCCGAGCGCGGCGAACGCCGCGAGGTGCCCGGCTGTGAGGCGGCCGCGCCGCTCGAGTTGCACCACGTCAACGGCGTCGACGACCACCGGCCCGAGGCGCTAGAGCTGCGCTGCCGTTTTCAGAAGGACTGCCACTTTTCGTCCGTAGCGGTAGCGCGCGGGTCATCGTGCGATGTCCCGCACGGTGCCGCATGATCGCGGAGCAGAGCCCTCGGTCGAGGCTCGCGTTGCTCGTCTACCTCGGTACTGCTTGTCGTCGCGCCGGCCAGGATCGTGTCCAGGTCGTCGAACTCAGCGTTCGCCCAGCGGGGCTTGCTTCACCGCAGCGATAGTCTCGCCGCGACCGGCTGGCGCCCGAGTCATTCGTGATACTCGCGGTCGATGTCGTCTGAGACGGGCACTCCGCGGCTGGGCATCCTCCTCGCGATGGCGATGTTCGTCTTCGTGATCGATACGTCGCTCATGAACGTCTCGATCTCCGCGGTGGTCAAGGATCTCGACACGACCGTCAGCGGGGTCCAGTCGGCGGTGGCCCTCGAGGCCCTGGTCTCAGCCGCTTTTATCCTGATTGGCAGCAAGCTCGGTGACCTCTTCGGCCGCAAGCGGGCCTACGTCACCGGCCTCGTCTTCTACGCCTCGGGCGCCCTCGCGATGGTGTTCGCACAGGATCTGGCCGCCATCATCGTCTTCTGGGCCGTCATCGGTGGCCTCGGCGCCGCGCTCTACTTGCCCGCGATGCAGTCGCTCATCCACGGCAACTTCGAGGGGAAGGCTCGGGCCAAGGTGTTCGCGGTGATCGGCGCTGCGGGCGCCATAGCTGCGGCGGTGGGACCGTTGCTCGGAGGGCTGCTGACGACGCTACTGTCCTGGCGCGTCGGCTTCCTCCTGGAAGGGGTCATCATCGCCTGCGTGCTCCTCGGAACGGGGCTGATCCGCGACGTGCCTTACACCGGCGACCGCAGCGTCGATGTCGTCGGGTCGATCCTGTCGGTCCTGGGCATGTCGCTGCTGGTCCTCGGCGTCTTGTCCTGGCAGGAAGGCGGCGAGTCGGTCGCGGTCCTCCTGGTCGCCGGGACGCTGTTCTCGCTCGCGCTGGTGCGGTGGCTCGTCCGCCGCCGGCGCGAGGGCAAGCCGACGTTGTTCGATCCCGAGCTGTTCTCCGAGCCGCTCTTCAAGTCCGGAATCCTGCAGAGCGTCAACCAGCAGGTGGCCTTGGGCGGACTGCTGATCGCCCTGCCGATGTACCTCCAGATCGATCTCGGGTACAACGCGCTGCAAGCCGGCCTGTCGCTTGCACCGCTGTCGCTGACGATGTTCTTCATCGCGCTGCTCGCAGGCAGGCGAGTGGGGAAGCGGCGTCCGAGCGCGCTGATCCGTGCCGGGTTCGTGTTGCTCGCGGCCGGCGTGCTGCTCATGGTCCCGATCGTCCCGCGCGTCGATACCAGCCTCTACCTCGTGATCCCACTGATGCTGTGCGGTGCGGGACTCGGCATCCTCGTCTCACAGATCAACAACTACACGCTGGCCCCGATCTCCGAGGAGCGCGCCGGTGAGGCGGCTGGGGTGAACTCGGCCATCTCGTCGTTCGGCCTTTCGGTAGGGCTCGCCGTCACCGGTGCGGTCCTGCTCGCCGCAATGTCGATCCTGTTCTCGGCCAAGTCGGACGCGAGCACCGTGCTCGCGCCCGCAGAGAAGGACCGTGTCGCCGACGTTCTCGAGCACGACGCACAGGTCATGAGCGACGCTCAGCTCCAGGAGCAAATCGCCAACCAGCCGCCGGAAACCGAGGAGGAGATCTTGCGAATCAACGACGACGCACGGCCCCAGGCGCTCCAGGTCGCCCTGCTCGTTCCGCTTCTCGTGTCACTGCTGGGACTCGCCCTCTCATTCCGGATGATGCGCTTACCCGATCCAGCACCATCAACGGCCACATAAGTCGGCCAACGACCCCCGCCCCGGCGCTTCTGGTTTCCATGCAAAGCGCGTGGCCGGGTCCCGGTCAACCCCGGGGAGGGACCCTCCCCACCCCCCGCCGGGACCTTCGGGGACTGAGCCTCTGAGCGTGTGCGCGACCTCGCTTAGACGGAGTTGGGGCGGGGTCTGCCCCCGGGCCACCCTGCCGGGCGCGGCCCGGCGTACCGTGGGCACTGGCGGCCGCTAGGTCTCTCGCCAGGTCGTGAGGTGGTCGCGCCAGCCCCCGTCCACCTGGTCAAGTGAAGAGTCGAAGCCGTCAACGTTCGTGCCGCCTTGATCGATTCTGTAGCGGCGCGTGCCGTCTCCGACGATCTGCATCGGCCAGAGGTCGAACCGCGCTTCGAGGTCGTCCAGAATTCGGCGGCCCCTGCCGGTCTCGGGCCGAAAGGCAATCACGACGGTCATATGAGACCGGGCAGTCTATGCATGGGACGCCTCAAAACCGGTCTTGGCCGCCCGGCCCTCGGGGTAGGCTCTCGCCCCGTGCTCGACGAGCTGCGCGCCCGGGTCGACGCGCTCGAACGGCGGCTCGCCGCGCCACCTGCATTCGCCTACGGCGAGCACCTCGCGCAGCGCCGCCGGGCGATCGTCGAGCTGCGCTCGGCCGGACTCAGCATCACGAAAATCGCCAACCGGCTCTGGCTCTGGCGCACACTCTGCCTCGCTTTCGGAGGGCTCGGCTACCTGCTCGCCTACGCAGAGGGGCAGCTCTTCCGGGAGGGGCTGTTCCAGTTCATGACCTCGTTCTCGCTGCCCTGGTACGCAATCGTGGGCGCGCAGAAAGGCGTCGAGGCAGACATCCCGGTGCTCGGGTGCATCCTGCTCGCCGTGATCGGCCCCACCGCAGGCCGTTGGCTGATCGACGTTTCGTGCGGTGTGACGCCGAAGCAGTTCATCCGAGGGGAATGGTTCGTCTCGATAGCGGCATTCACGGGCGCAGTCTGGATCGTCGCCACCGGGCCGGCGCAGGGACGTGGCTGGCCGCCGGCATCGCCTTCGTGCTCGGATTCACAATCCGCGTCATCGCGCTGTACCGCGCCTGGGAGGAGCCGCTCGCCAGCGAGCCGAAGGGCGTCTATCAGCACTCCGATGGCCGGCCGATGCTCGGGAGGAAGCTGAAGGGTAAGTCGGTACGGGAGATGCACGACCTGGGCCTGGTCGTCGACGACGGGGATGAGGGGACGCACGCCGACCCGAAGTTGGAACGGTCCCCCCGGTATCGCTCGACGACCTGATCGAGCAAGTGGACTACGGTGCGCAAACGGGCAGCGCGCGGTGACGACGGGTCACGGCCGGCGGCCGCTGGTCACCGAGCGTCGCGTGCGCAGCGAAAACCGACGTTCCCCGCCGAGCTGTCAGGTGTGTTGCCCTGCCGGGCGGACACCCTGTAACGCCGGCAGTAGGAGTCGTGGCAGAGGTAGGACCCGCCCTTCTGGAGCTTGAGGGTGCCGCTCGCGGGCCCGCGGGGATCGCGGACTCGATCACGGGCGCGAAATTGCGCGTCGAACCAGTCGCCGACCCACTCCCACACGTTGCCGGTCACGTTGTGCAGCCCGTGGCCATTGGGCGGAAAGGCCTCGACAGGACAGGTGCCGTAATACCCATCAGCCTGGGTGTTCGTCGTGGGGAAGGTGCCCTGCCAGACGTTCATCCGATGCTCGCCGCCCGGCTCGCGTTCGTCGCCCCAGGGAAAGACCTTGCTCTCTAGCCCCCCTCTGGCCGCGAACTCCCACTCGGCCTCGCTCGGGAGGCGCCCGCCGGCCCAGGTGCAATAGGCCTGAGCGTCGCTCCAGGAGACGTGTACGACGGGATGATCGCCGCGGCCGTCGAGCGACGAATGGGGTCCCTCTGGGTGCTGCCAATCTGCTCCCTCCACCTTGCGCCACCAAGGAGCGCCGACGACGGACTGAGTTGGCGGGAAGTCGTCGGGTAGGAACCCCGCGAAGACGAACGACCACTCGAATCGCTCCGCTTCCGTGGCATATCCGGTCGCCTCGATGAAAGAAGCGAAGGCTTCGTTGGACACGGCAAAGCGGTCGACCCAGAAGGAACTGACCGAGACCTCGCGCACCGGCCCCTCGCCGTCGCGCGGATAGACCCAAGGATCGTCGCTGCCAATTAGGAACCGGCCGCCTGGGAGCAACACCATCTCGCTGCTGGAAGCCGGCTCCGGGCCAGCGGCGACCGTCACAGCGGGCTGGGACAGTGTCTCGCGCGCCGCACTGGGAGCGCAACACGGGGCTCTCGTAGACGTTGCGTGATCCGGTTGCGGAGCTTCCTCGCCCACCGCCGCTCAGCCTACTCCGTGGTGGGAAACTCCTGGAATGGCCGCCGGCCTGTCACGCCGGAGGTCGCGGGTTCGAGTCCCGTCGCTCGCGCTGATTCCTGAGCCAGTCTCGGCCCATAGCCCGGATCTCGGGAAGGCGCGGGGTGAGCAGCGCCAGTCGCTAGCAGGCCGCTCGCGCGTGGGGCTCGGAAGAGGGCGCGGCCAGCGGAAGGCAGAAGGGCGGGACGCGGCGTACGAGCACGCGCGCCGCGGCGCGGTTGTTTCGGTACGTGGGCTCAGGGGTGCTTGAGATGGCCGCCGCCGTATTGGTGAAGAGCCCCGTTTGGAGAATGCGCAGTCGCAGCTTGGCTATAGCGCTCTGGCCGGGCCGCAGAGCCTTGATGCGGCAGTAGAGGATGCGCCCCTTGTGGCAGCGTGGCCCGCGGGCGCTGGTCGAGAGGACGCGGGCGCCGCGGCCGGGCAGGTCGCCCGCGATTATCTCCTCGGCAGTGGCGTCGCCCTTGTTCGTGACGATCAGGCGGTACGTGACGATCTCGCCCTTGGTCACCGTCAAGCGGTCAGCGCGCTTGGTCACGACGAGTTCCGGGGTCGGGCCACCAGGGACAGGGAGCGGGCTGGGGCTGGGTCCCGGGGTGGGACCGGGTCCCGGGCTCGGGTCGGGCGGCTCCGGTGGGATCGGGGTGGCGCGCTTGGTGTTGGTGAAGCGGCAGAGCCGGTGCGGATGGTTAGGGGTGAGCGTGATGACCACGCGTCCCTCCACGGCGGGAACGAGGCGTCCATCGCAGACCACCTGGATGAGCGACCAGTCGCTATCTGCGTCGGAAGCCGGCTCCAGTTCCTGGACGACGTAGGTGCCCAGCGGAACGTTGTTGGTGTTCGAGCCGCGCGCCCGCACTGCCACGCCGGACTCGCTGGTCGTGGCCCTCTTCCAGTACTGGGTGCCTGGATCTCGGACGGGGGAGATCACGAACCCGGTCGTGGTGACGCCTCCCAGAGTGACCTTGTCGATGGCGATCTTGCCCGAAGGGATGAAGCGGTTCTCGAAGGTGCACGTCGCGGCGCCGCCGTCGGTGATCGGCACCTCGGTCGATTCTGACGCCGCCGCCAGGTGCCCACCGCAGATGACATGGTCCAGGAGCCACTGTCCTGCGCGGCTCTCCTCGGGCAGATGCTCCTCGATTCGATAGATGCCGGGTGAGAGCGTCAGCGGGCTGGGCTGGGCATCGACGGGCACCCTCTCCTGCTGGGTCTCCGCGTGTGCCTCTGCGCCGGCCCCCCCGCCAACGGGCATGACGTCGAAGTCGAAGCCACCGACCCCGCCGCGTGTGAGCTTGCGGATGAATAGCTCCCCGGCAGGTGAATGGACCTCGTTCACGTAGGTGCAGGTGACCGTGTCCTCGGCGGCGAGTCGGATGTCCACACGGGCGCCGGCAAGGTCGGTCGTCACGACGCTGCCCCCCGGGGACTGGCAGGACAGATCAGCCAGCCTCCAGCCCCCTGGCACCCGCTCGTGCACCGTCCAGGGCGCGTCGGCGGCGCCGGTCGCAGCGCGGTAGAAGGTCTCACTCGCGGGCTGGCCGTCGCTCACGCGCAGATTGAAGGCGTTCCCCTCGTTGAAGCTGAGGTTGCCGTCGAAGGTGAACGTGTGAGTGGCCCCCGGGGGGTCGCGCACCTCCTTGCGGATCACGATCGTCCCGCTCGTTGGCGGCGGCCGGACGTAGTACGCGTAACAGAAGACGTGCTCGGTGCCCTGCGGGTACGCGATCCACTCGATGTTGTTGCCGTACAGGTTGTCGACCGAGCACCGCAGCACGCCGAACCCGAACTGTCCCGGATACGTGCCGTTCAAGATCGGATCGGACGGCGTCCCGCCCTGTATCCACAGTGAGTTCGCGATCGCGGCGCGTCTCGCCTGAGCCCTAGTGAGCTCGATCGTCGTCGCGCCCTCCAAGAACTGGCTGGTCGGCCTACCCGCGTAGTCGCGCAAGCGGACGCGAGCTTCGGTCACGATGTCGGTGTCGTAAGGGCTGCTGACGATCGACAGCGACCCCCACGGCCCCGACACCGCCCGCCCCTCGTAACCCCTGCCGAGCGTGAAGCGCCAGCCGGGAAGCGGGCTGCAGTTCGGATTGTTGGTCGCCTCCACACCCGGGTCGACCGGCTGATACGGCCTATAGACCGATCTCTTCCCGAGGTCGCGCAAGCTCTCCTGGAAGTCGTTGCGCGCCCGGTTGGCCATGATGTCGTCGTAGGACGAGCACTCGCGAGCGGCGATCGTCACGAACAGGCCTGTCCCCCCGCCGTGCCGCTCCTGGGCAGACGCCGGGAAGGCCGCCCACAAACCCCCCAAGACGCCTACCAGCAAGGCACTTAGAGCGGATCGCATCCGCTTGGGCACTCTACCCCCGCACGACGCCTACCTGGCCTCCGTCACGCGCGTGCGCTGCGATTACGGAGGTTCTCGGCCCGGGCCGCGGCAAAAAGCCCCTGCGCGGCCTGTCACGCTGGATGTCGCGGGTTCGAGGCCCGTCGCTCGCGCTGACTCCTGTGCCGATGAACCCAACAAGCGCAGCGCGGCTTGCCGAACTCGGCTTTATTTCACCACCCTGTACTTGAGGTGGGCGACGCCGGGCGCCTCGACGGCCCGGACCTGCTCGAGCTGGACCTCCGCGTCTCCTAGGTTGTCGAAGACGCGAGCACCGCCGCCGAGCACCAGCGGAACGACGTGGAGCTCCAGTTCGTCCAGCAGTCCCGCTGCCAAGTACTGCTGCACGACCTGGCCGCCGCCGTAAAGCATGACGTCTTTGCCGCCGGCGGCCTCCCTTGCCTGGTCGAGCGCGGACTCGATTCCGTCGGTGACGAAGTGGAACGTGGTCCCTCCCTCCATCACCACGGGATCACGCGGGTGATGGGTGAGAATGAACACGGGGTAGTGGTAGGGAGGGTCGTCGCCCCACCAGCCCGTCCATTGCTCGTCGCCCCAGGCGCCACCGCCGATCGGGCCGAACATGTTTCGGCCCATCACGGCGGCCCCGATGTTCTCGCGCGATTCCTCGAATACCCGTGTGCTCTCGTTCGCCTCGCCGCCTTGCTTGTCGTGGGCCTCGCGCCAGCTGGCCAGCGGAACCACCCAATCGTGGAGCCGCTCGCCGCCCTCGCCGAGCGGGTTCTCCTCGGTCTGGTTCGGGCCGGCGACGAAACCGTCCAGCGAGATCGAGATATGACACCTCAGCTTGCTCATCGTGCCTCCTCAGTAGGCGGCCGCTGGGGCCGCAGGTTCTTTTCTCAATGCCTATTGACCCCTCCGCGCCGGAAGACTCATCGCGGCCTGCCCCACCAGCGCTCGGTCGAGCGCCCAATCTGAAACGGGCGACTTGCCATAGTGACCGAGACCACGCGCAAACCAGGAGGCTTCATGGATTTCAAGAGTCTGCAACGCAGGGCGAAGCAGCTGATCGACAGGCGCGGCGGCACCGACAGCCTCAAGGCGGACGCCGAGGAGCTCAAGGACATCGCCAAGGGCCCCGGTAGCGTCACCGACAAGGCAAAGCGAGCTGGTGACGCCCTCAAGGACCCGGGCGCCAAGGGCCCCGACACGCCCGCGCCGGACGCCGAGGCAGCCGGGACGCCGAAGCCCGGCCATCCGCCCGGCGCGTAGTTACCGGTCGCGACGCGCTTCGCCTGGGAAGACACCACCGAGGAGGAGCATCATGAGTCTGGGCGCCTATCACCTGAACCCTTCGATCGCGGTCTCTGACATGGCACGGGCGCAGGAGTTCTACGAGGGCAAGCTGGGCCTATCCGTTGTGCAGGCTGGGGCCGACGACAGCCGGCTCTACGCGTCTGGCGGCGTTACGTCGCTGCATGTCTACCCGTCTCCGACCCACGCCGGAAGCTCGACCGCGACGCTTGCCACTTGGTACGTGGACGATGTCGAGCAGGTGGTCGACGAGCTCAGCTCCCGGGGTGTGACCTTCGAGCACTATGAGGGGCTGACGACCGACGCACGGGGGATATCACCGAGGCCCGGCGGTGGGAAGGTCGCGTGGTTCAAGGACCCCGACGGCAACACGTTCGCGGTAGAGGGCGACTAAGGAGCTCAGTCGAAGTCGAGGCGGTCCGCCTCTTTGGTCGATTCGACGTGCCCGGGCGTTGCCGCGCCGCCGATCGCGTAGAGGGAGTCGTCGAGGCCGGTGACGGCGATCCCGTGGCGGGCGGTCGGCAGCGCGGGCAGTTGCGCCCATGCCCGCTTCGCGGTGTCGTAGCCCTGGACGGCGTCGGAGACGCTGGTTGTGCCCTCGCCGCCGACGGCGATCACAAGCCCGGCGAGGTAGGCCGCGCCGACACTGCCGGCCGCCGTGGGCATGTCCTCGAGCTTCGTCCAGCTGTCGCTGGCGGGGTCGTAGCGCTCCAGGGCGGCCGAGTTCTTGTCCGCGGAGAGGTTGCGGCCGCCGACGGCGTACAGGTAGCGGCCGTCGGAGGCGGCACCGAGATGCTCACGCGGCGTCGGTATCGGGGCCACGTCCGTCCAGCCCGTGCCGTCGAAGACCTCGGTCTGCGGCACGAGCTTCCCGTTCGCTTGACCCCCGACCACGACGATCTTGTCGCCCACGACCGCCGCCGCGGCCGCGGCGCGGGCATGGTTGAGTCGCGGCAGCTCCTGCCACGCCCCGCCCTTGAGCGCATAGACGCGGTCGGATTGCCCCGAGGTGAGTTCGGAACCGGGCACGAAGCCGCCGATAACCACGGCGTCGCCCTGGTAGGTCACGGCCATCACGTGGTGCAGCGGCCGCGGCAGCTTCGGTCCCGAGGTCCAAGTGTTGATGGCGCGGTCGTAGGCGGCGGTGTCGGGGGTGGCGTTCTCGCTCTCGCCGATTCCACCGATCAGCCAGACCCGGCCGCCGGCCTCCGTTGCGGCTGCGTACTGGCGCGGCGACGGGGCGTCGGCGATGGTTTGCCACTTGAGCCCCGCGACCGTCGTGGTCTTCGCGGGCTCCCCTGAGAGATCCAGCAGGTCCGCTTCCTTGGTCGATCCGATGTGTCCCGGCTCGGTGGCACCGCCGATCGCGTAGAGCGAGCCCTCGATTGCGGCGACGGCCACGCCGTGGCGGGCGGTGGGGAGAGAGGGCAGCTCCGACCACGAGCCCTTGGGGATGTCATACGCCTGGACGGCGTCGGAGACGCTGGTCGTGGCCTCTCCACCGACCGCGATCACCCGCCCGGCTGCGTACGCGACCCCAACGCTGCCCGTTGGCTTCGGCATGGCGTCGAGCTTCGTCCAGCTGTCGCTTCCCGGGTCGTAGCGCTCCAGCGTTCCGGAGTTCTGATCGGCCGAGAGGGCGCGACCCCCGACCGCGTACAGGTAACGGCCATCCGAGGCCGCGCCGAGGTGCTCACGCGGCGTGGGTATGTCGGCCACGTCGGTCCAGCGCTCGCCGTCGAAGACCTCGGTTTGCGGCACCAGCTTGCCGTCCGCCTGACCTCCAACGACCACGATCTTGTCGCCCACCACGGCGGCCGCGGCCGCCGCACGAGCGTGGTTGAGCTTCGGCAGCTCCTCCCATGCGCCTCCCCGCAGAGCAAAGACGCGATCGGACTGTCCCGACGTCAGCTCCTCGCCGGGCACGAAGCCGCCGATCACGACGGCCTCGCCCTTGTAGGTCACGGCCATCATGTGGTGCAACGGCAGGGGCAGCCCGGGGCCCGTCGTCCAGTTGTCGCTGGCCGGGTCGTACACCTTCGACGTGGTGCTGGACGACTTGAGTCCGATCCCCCCGAAGACCCAGAGTTTGCCGTCCACGGCCGTAGCGGCCGCGTACTGGCGCCGGAAGGTTGGGCTGGCAACGGGCCGCCAGGCCAGGTCGGCCGGCAGCTTGGTTGCCACGACGGGGGCGGCGTCGCCAGAGCCCGAGCCGCCGTCGTCGCCACCTCCGCCGGCGAGGAGCACGGCGGCCACGACAGCGACGACCGCAAGGCCTGCGATTGCCAGCAGCACGCGTGGATTCCGCCGCGGCCCACTCGGTGGGGCCGTGGGCGGTTCCTCGCCAGGGGGTTCCGGGGACACAACCGGCTGCGGCGACGCAGGGGGCGGCGGTGGAGGGGTCGGCGGTGGAGGGGTCGCTCCCGCGTGCGCGGGTTCCGCGATGAAGAGGTCGTGCTCGCTCACCGGCGGAGGCGCCGGCGCTTGGGCGGCGGCCGTCATCTCACCGCCATCGAGCTGGAACTGCGAGCGCTGCTCCGCGGCCGCGCGATCGACAGCGGCCGCGAGGTCGGATGCCCTGGTAAAGCGCTCCCTCGGGTCCTTGGCGGTTGCGCGCGCCACAACGTCGTCGAACTCCTTGACGAGATGGGGACGCTCCAGGCTGGGCGCGGGCGGCGGGTCGGTGACGTGCGCCCACAGCTTGGCCATGTCGTTGTCCTTGGGATACGCGACGCTGCCGGTGAGCATCTCGTAGAGCACGCAGCCGAGCGAGTAGACGTCGGCCCGCCCGTCGACCGGCGCGGCTTGGATCTGCTCGGGGGCGACGTAGTCCGGGGTCCCGACCCAGGCGCCGGTGCGGGTCAGGCTGCCGGCCGAGCCGAGCCGCTTGGTGAGCCCGAAGTCGGTCAGGTAGACGTGGCGAGGTTCGCCCTCGCCGCTGAGCAGGATGTTGGCCGGCTTGACGTCCCGGTGGACGAGCCCACGGTCGTGCGCCGCGTCGAGCGCCGCCGCGATCGCGGTGATGATCCGCTGGATCTCCTCGAGATCCAGGTGCCCGTGGTCGATGACCTGGCGCAGGTTCGTGCCGGGGACGAAGCGCATGGCCAGATAGAGCACGCCGTGGTACTCGCCGCCGCGGTGGATCGGGACGATGTTTGGGTGCTCCAGCGACGCCGCGAGCCGGGCTTCGCTCTTGAAGCGGGTGACCGCGTCCGGGTTCTGGGTGTGCTCGGGCGCGATGATCTTCAACGCCACGGTGCGGTCCAGCTCGATGTCGGCGGCCTTGTAGACCACCCCCATGCCGCCGCGGGCGACGATCCCCTCGATCCTGTAGCCGGCGAACTCCGACCCAGGCTCCAGCCTTGTCAGGCGCTCGGCTGCCTCATCCACGATGTCGCACCATACCTAGAGCGTCGCCCGCCGTTGGCCCGTCGCGCGCCATTCGCACACGCTTCCAGTATCTCGGCCGGCGCGGTGAGCGATGCAGCACACAGCGTCTCGCGATAGTCGCCTCCTCAGTACGGTGTGATCTCTCCGGGGGTTGCCACTTGGACTCGGCCGACAGAAAGGTGTATGCCGCGCAGGTCGCGCTCGTCGCCGCGGCGTACTACGGGTCGGCCAAGCTCGGGCTGAAGCTCGCCTTCGAGTCGGGCAGCGTCACGGCCGTCTGGCCGCCGACGGGCATCGCGCTCGCGGCGGTCGTCCTGTGGGGCTACCGGATCTGGCCCGGAGTTGCGCTCGGCGCCTGCCTCGCCAACGGCTGGACCGGCATCCCGCTCTACGCGGTGCTCGGCATCACCGTCGGCAACACGCTCGAGGCGCTCGCGGGCGCCTACCTGCTGCGGCGCGTGGACTTCCGGCCCTCGCTCGAGCGCGTTCGCGACGTGGTCTCGCTGGTGGGTCTGGCCGCCGTCGTCAGCACGACGATCAGCGCGACGATCGGCGTGACGACCCTGCTGGCGGCCGACGAGATCTCCGGAGGCCAGTTCGGTTCGGTGTGGCGCACCTGGTGGCTGGGGGACCTCGGCGGAGACCTGATCGTCGCACCAGCGCTGCTCGTCGCCGCCACCCATTGGCCCTTCCGGCGCGCGCCCGGGCGACCCCTGGAGGCCGCCGGCCTCGGCGCCGCGGTGGTCGGCGTCAGCCTGCTGGTCTTCTCGACCGAGACGCCGCTGATCTACCTGCTCTTTCCGCCGCTGATCTGGGCCGCGCTGCGGTTCTGGCAGCCCGGGGCGGTCACCACGAGCCTGATCGTCGCGGGCGTCGCGATCGCGTTCACCGAGGCCGACCAGGGCCCGTTCGCGGGCCAATCGCCCGACGACCGGCTGCTGCTCGCACAGACGTTCGTCGGCTGTGGCCGGCGTCACCGCCCTGATGCTCGCCGCCGTCATCACCGAGCGCAGGCGCGTGGAGGACATCGTCGAGTACATCGCCGACACGCTCCAGGAGAGCCTCCTGCCGTCCCGCCTCCCCGAGGTCCCGGGCGTTCAGGCGGCCGTGGACTTCCGCCCCGCCAGCGAGCGGCACGTGGTGGGCGGAGACTTCTACGACCTGTTCCAGACCGACGACGGCTCCTGGGCGGTGGTGGTCGGCGACGTGTGCGGCAAGGGCGCTCCCGCCGCCGCGGTCACCGGGCTGGCCCGTTACACGCTGCGGGCCGCCGCCGTTCAGGAGACCCGGCCCAGCCGCGTCCTCGAGTTCCTCAACGACGCGATCCGGCGCCAGCGGCCGAGCGAGCTCTGCTCGGTCGCCTTCGCGCGGCTCGAGCCAAACGGCGCCCGGGGCGCCAAAGCGGTCCTCTCCAACGCCGGGCACCCGCTCCCGCTCGTGCTGCGCGATACCGGCACGGTCGAGCCGATCGGCGTGCACGGCACGCTGCTCGGGGTCGTCCAGGACCCGGACCTGACCGACACCACGATCCACCTCCACCCCGGCGACGCGCTGGTGCTCTACACCGACGGCCTGACCGACGCCTACGCGCCCGAGCGGATCGTCACGCCGGCGGACCTGGCCGCGGCGCTCGAGGCCTGCCACGGCCGCCCGGCGGCGGAGATCACGCGCGCGGTGGCGCGCGCCGCCCTCGGCGACGACGAGCGAGATCCGCGCGACGACATCGCGCTGCTGGTGCTGCGCATCCCGCCGGTTGCGTCCGCGCCGCAGCTGGAGGTGCTCGAGCGCCTCCCGGGCAACGCCGACGCGGTCCCGCTGGCGCGGCGGGCCATCGGGGAGCTGGAGCCCGCGCTCGAGCGGGCGCTGGTCGTGAACCTGCGCCTGCTGGTCAGCGAGCTGGTGACCAACAGCATCCGCTATGCCCAGTCGCCAGACTCGGCGTCCGTCGAGCTGCACGCGATGCTGTTCGCCGACCGGGTGCGCGTGGAGGTCGCCGATTACGGACCCGGCTTCGAGCCGCGCCCGCAGACACCGGATCAGGAGAGCCGGTCGGGCTGGGGCCTCTACCTCGTGGACCAGCTCGCCGATCGCTGGGGCGTGACCCCCGACGCGGGCGGCGCCTGGTTCGAGATCGACCGCGCCTAGCCTCTGGCGGCAGCGCCGGGTCGGGTAGCGTCTGCGGCAAGTGCGGCTAGAGGGCTCGACAGTGCTACTCACCGGCGCCACCGGCGGCATCGGCCAGGCGATCGCGCGGGCGCTCGACGAGAGCGGCGCGCGCGTGCTGCTCAGCGCCCGGCGGGCCGAGCAGCTCGAGCAGATCGCGAGCGGGCTCAAAGGCCGGCCCGAGACGCTGCCCGCCGACCTCACCTACGACGCCTCCGCGCTCGCCGACCGGGCGGGTGCCGTGGACGTCCTGGTGGCCAACGCGGCCTTGCCCGCCAGCGGCCCGATCGTCGACTTCTCGCCCGAGCAGATCGACCGCGCGCTGGACGTGAACCTGCGCGCCCCGATCCAGCTCACGCGGGCGCTGGTGCCCGGCATGGTCGAGCGCGGCGCCGGACACGTCGTGCTGGTCTCGTCGCTGTCGGGGAAGGTCGCGTCGATCGGCTCCTCGCTCTACTCCGCCACCAAGTTCGGCCTGCGCGGCTTTGCCTCCGGGCTGCGCGAGGACCTGCACGGGACCGGGGTGGGGGTGACCGTCGTCTTCCCGGGCTTCATCTCGGGCGCCGGCATGCTCGCCGACTCGGGCGTGCGTCTGCCGCGCTGGGTCGGCACGCGCCGCCCTGACCAGGTGGCGAGCGCGGTCGTCCGCGGGATCGAGCACGACCGAGCCGAGATCGACGTCGCTCCGCTCAGCCTGCGCGCGGGGGCGGTCGCCGGGTCGCTCGCCCCGGCCACGTTCGCCCGCATCCAGCGGCGCCTGGGTTCGGGGCGGCTGTCCGACGCGATCGCCGAGGGCCAGCGGCAGAAGCGCTGATGCTGTTCCGCCAGATCACGCACGACGACCTCGGCTGTGCCTCATACATGGTCGGCGACGAGAGCGCCGGCGTGGCCGCGGTGGTCGACGCGCGGCTCGACATCGACGAGTACCTGCACCTGGCCCGCTACTCGGGCGTGCGCATCGACCACATCCTCGAGACGCACAACCACGCCGACCACGTCTCGGGCCACGGCCGCCTGTCGGCTGCGACCGGGGCGACGATCCACATCCACCGCGACGCCACGCCCGAGTACGACCACGAGCCGTTCGACGACGGCTGGGAGCTCGAGCTCGGCTGCGTGCGGGTGCGCGCGCTCCACACGCCCGGGCACCGGCCCGAGCACACGGCGTTCGCGCTGATCGACGCCGAGCGCGGCGACGAGCCGTGGGCCGTGCTGACCGGCGACTCGCTGTTCGTCGGCGACATCGCTCGCCCCGACCTGGCCGTGGACAAGGACGAGGGCGCCCGTGCGATCTTCCATTCCCTGCACGAGCGGCTGCTGACGCTGCCGGACACCTGCGAGGTGTGGCCGGGGCACGTCGGCGGGTCGCTATGCGGCGGGCCGGGGATGGACATGAAGGCCTCGTCGACGATCGGGTACGAGCGCCAGCACTCGCGAGCTGCTCGGGATCGACGACGAGGACGAGTTCGCCACGCGCGCGACCTCAGCGCTGCGCCCGCAGCCGCCCAACTTCGAGAACATCGTGGCGCTCAACCGGGGGCCGCTGTCGGTCGCTAGCGTCGCGGTGCGCCCGCTCACGCCGCGTCAGGTCGACCAGGCGCGCGCCGACGGCGCGATGGTCGTCGACGTCCGCACCGAGCTGCAGTTCGACGAGGCGCACATCCCCGATTCGGTGAGCATCACCGCCCTGCGCGCGGGCTTCGGCTCGAAGCTCGCGTGGCTGGTGGAGCCGGGCCAGGTCGTGGTGCTCGTCGGCCGCGACGACGAGGACGCCCAGGCGGCGGCCGCGCTGGCGGAGTCGGTCGGGATCACGCGGCTGGCCGGCTTCCTCGCGGGCGGCATGACCAGCTGGCGCGAGGAACGGCGCCCGGTCGAGCGGATCGAGCGCATCGACGTGCCGGAGCTGCGCGAGCGTGCCGGCGAGCTGCAGATCCTCGACGTGCGCGAGCGCGACGAGTGGGACTCGGGCCACATCCCCGGCTCGGTGCACCTGCCCTACCACGACATCCACGGGGTGCCCGAGGGCATCGACCCCGAGCGCCCGGTGGCGGTCATCTGCAGCTCCGGGCAGCGCGCCGCGCCGGCGGCCAGCCTGCTGCGCCGCCACGGCGTGCGCGAGGTGCTGCACGTGGTCGACGGAGGAGTACCCGCCTACATCGACGGCCGCTGAGCCGAGCTGTCCGGCTCCAGCCGGTCCTTCTCGAAGTCGAGCGCTACGCGCACGATGCGCGCCTGCTCGCGCTTGTGGGCCGCGGAGTAGCCCTCGCCCGGCGCGGCGCGCAGCTGGCGGCCGACGTAGTCGTAGGAGAGCCGCTCGGGCAGGATCCCCGCCATGCGTCGCCGCATGAACGCGCGGGCGCCCATGTTGCGCGGCTCCTCCTGCACCCAGACCACGCGCTCGAGGTTGGGATAGCTCTCCATCAGCCTGGCCAGCTCCAGCTCCGGGAAGGGGTAGAGCAGCTCGACTCGGACGACCGCGATGTGCGAGGCGGAGGCGCGCTCCTCGTGCGTCGCGATGTCGTAGTAGACCTTGCCCGAGCACAGCACCAGCTTGGTCACGGCCTCGCGACCGGCGGGCAGGGCCGGGTCGTCGATCACCCGCTCGAAGCCGCCTTCGGCGAGGTCGACGACGGTCGAGGTGGCGTCCGGCAGGCGCAGCAGGCTCTTCGGCGTCATCAGGATCAGCGGGCGCGGCTTGGACACCAGCGCCTGCCTGCGCAGCAGGTGGAAGTACTGCGCCGGCGTCGTGCAGTTGGCCACGCGGATGTTGCCCTCCGCCGCCATCTGGAGGAAGCGCTCCAGGCGGGCGCTCGAGTGCTCGGGGCCCGAGCCCTCGTACCCGTGCGGCAGCAGCAGCGTCAGCCGCGACGTCTGCCCCCACTTGGCCAGGCCCGAGATCAGGAACTGGTCGATGATGACCTGACCCGAGTTGACGAAGTCGCCGAACTGGGCCTCCCAGAGGACGAGCGCGTCGGGCGCCTGAACCGAGTAGCCGTACTCGAACCCGAGGCAGGCCTGCTCGGACAGCGGGCTGTTGTGCAGCTCGAACGGCGCGTTGGCGTCGCGCAGCGTCTGCAGCGCGCACCAGCGGTCGCCGGTCTCTGAGTCGTGCAGCACCGCGTGGCGCTGGCTGAACGTGCCGCGCTCGGTGTCCTGGCCGGTCAGGCGGATCGGCACGCCCAGGGCGAGCAGCGACGCGAACGCGAGCGCCTCGCCGTGGGCCCAGTCGATGCGGCCGTCGGGCTGCTCGAACGCGGCGCGGCGGCGATCCATGAACGGCTTGAGCTTGCGGTGCACCTGGAAGCCGTCGGGCACGCGCAGCAGCTGGTCGCCGAGCGTGCGCAGGGTCTCTTCCGCCACGGTCGTGCGCGGCTCTGGGCTCATCGTGCGGTCGAGCTCGTGCTGGCCGGTCTCGGGCGGGCCGCCCATCGACTCCTTCAGCGAGGTGTGCGCCTCGCCCACGCTTGTCGTAGGCCTGACTCGCGATCCGGTCCGCCTCCTCGATCGAGACGACGCCCTCGCCGGCGAGCTGCTCCGCGTAGCGCTGGCGCACCGGCGGGTGCTTCTTGATCCGCTCGTACATCAACGGCTGCGTGTAGGCCGGCTCGTCGGTCTCGTTGTGGCCGAAGCGGCGGTAGCCGATCAGGTCGATCAGCGCGTCGCGGTTGAACGTCTGCCGGAAGCCGTGGGCCAGGCGCACCGCCGAGATGCACGCCTCCACGTCGTCGGCGTTGACGCGGATGATCGGGATGTCGAAGCCCTTTGCGAGATCCGACGCGTAGCGCGTCGAGCGGCTCTCGCTCGGGTCGGTGGTGAAGCCGAGCTGGTTGTTGGCGATCACGTGCAGCGTGCCGCCGGTCGAGTAGCCCTCGAGCGCCTGCAGGTTGAGCGTCTCGGCGACGATGCCCTGGCCGGGGAAGGCCGCGTCGCCGTGGATCAGCACCGGCAGCACGGCGTTGGGGTCGTGGGCGAGCTCGCGCGCCTTGCGGATCGTCTGGTCGGCCCGCGAGCGGCCCTCGATCACGGGGTTGACGTACTCGAGGTGGCTCGGGTTGGGCGACATCGTCACGGTCACGCCGCGCCCGGAGCGTGTCCTGTAGGTGCCCGACGCGCCGTAGTGGTACTTCACGTCGCCGGTTCCGCCCTCGGGGGCGGCCGTGTCGATCGACAGCGTCTGCTCGCCCTCGAACTCCACCAGGATCGACTCGTACGGTCGGCAGACGTTGTGCGCGAGCACGTTGAGGCGGCCGCGGTGCGCCATCCCGAGCACGACCTCGCGCGCGCCCGCGCCGGAGGCCAGCTCGATCGCCTGGTCGAGCATCGGCACGAGCGAGTCGAGGCCCTCGATCGAGAACTGCTTCTTCCCGAGGAAGGCCTTGTGGAGGTAGGTCTCGAGCGCCTCGACCGCCGACAGGCGCTCGAGCAGCACGCGCTGCTCCTCGGCGCTGAGCGGCTTGCGGTAGGCGCCGCATTCGATCGCCTGGCGCAGCCAGACGCGCTGCTCGTGCTCGGAGATGTGCTCGATCTCGTAGGCGATCGTGCCGGTGTAGACCTCGCGCAGGCGCGGCAGGGCATCCGCGAACGTGTCGCCCGGGACCGCCACGCGCAGCACCGAGGCCGGGATGCGCCGCATCAGGGCGTCGGTCAGGTGCACGGTGGCGGGGTCGAGCGCCGGATCGCCGACCGGCTCGGAGCCGAGCGGGTCGAGCTGCGCCGCGAGGTGGCCGTGCATGCGGTGTGCCTTGACGAGGCTGGTGGCGGCCTGGACCGCCTGGAGCAGCGCCTCGTCCGCGACCGCCGCCGCGGCGGGCGTGGCGGCGGCCGGCACGGGCTCGGCGGCGGTCACCGGGGTCGGGCCGTCGGCGCCGGTGACGACGGCGTCCAGGCCGAGCGCTTCGAGCACGCCTTCGTAGAAGCCGTCCTCGCCCTGGAGCAGCTGGTCGACTCGGCGCAGGAAGGCGCCCGACTCGGCGCCCTGGATCACCCGGTGGTCGTAGGTCGAGGTCATCGTCATGACCTTCTGGACGCCCAGCTCCTTCAGCGCCTCGGGGGTGACCGCGGTGAGGCCGGGCGGATAGCCGATCGCGCCGGTGGCGACGATCGTCCCCTGCCCGGGCATCAGCCGCGGCACGCTGGCCACGGTGCCGATGCCGCCGGGGTTGGTGAGGCTGATGTTGGCGCCGGAGTAGGCGTCGGGCGAGAGCGTGTTGTCGCGGGCGCCGGCGACCAGCTCGTCGTACCTGGCCACGAAGTCCGCGAAGCCGAGCTCGCTGGCGTTGGCGAGCACGGGGACCACCAGCGAGCGGGTGCCGTCCTTGCGCTCCACGTCCACGGCGAGGCCGAGGCTGATCGCGGCCGGCACGACGCGCTGGGGCTTGCCGTCCTGCTCGGTGTAGGAGTTGCCCATCACCGGCATGTCGCGCGCGGCCTGGACCACCGCCCAGGCGATCAGGTGGGTGAAGCTCAGCTTGCGGCCGGCGTCCTTGAGCTCGCGGCGGCGGGCATCGAGCACGTCCACCTGGAGGGTGCGGAAGCTGGTGGCGGTGGGGATCGAGCGGCTCTCGTCCATGAACCGCGCGAGCGTGGCGGCCGGGCCGCGGATCGGCTTGAGCTCGGGCCCGGCGGCGGGTGCCGGGCCGTCCTCGATCGCGGCGAGGACGTCCTCCTTGGTGACCCTCCCGCGGGGCCCGGTGCCGGTGATCGAGTCGACGTCGAGGCCATGGGCGCTCGCCACGCGTGCGGCCACGGGCGTGGCGTTGGCGGCGCCGTTGCCGGCCGTAACGGGGGCGGGGGCGGGCTCCTCGGGCTCGCGGCGGCTTCGCGGGCGCCCCTGCGCCCGCTGCGATCCGCAGGAGCACGGTGCCGACGGCGACTGTCGTGTCCGGCTCGACCAGGATCTCGGCGATCGTGCCGGCGACCGGCGAAGGCATGTCGGCGTCGACCTTGTCGGTCGAGATCTCAACCAGCGGATCGTCGACGGCGACGGTGTCCCCGACCGCGACGCGCCACTCGAGCACGGTGCCCTCGGCGACGGAGTCGCCCATCTCGGGGAAGGCGACGTCGACGAGCTCGGCATCGGCCGTCTCCGGGGGCGCTTCTTCGGCGGGTGGCGCCTGCTCGGCCGGCTCCTCGGCAGCCTCCGCCTCCGCTTCCGGAGGCGCCTCCGCCTGCGGTGGCCCTTCCGCCGCGGGCGCCGCGCCGTTGTCGCCCACCTCGATCTCGCCGAGGATCGCGCCCACCTCCACGGTCGAGTCCGGCTCGGCCAGGATCTTGATCAGCGTGCCGGAGGCGGGGGCCGGCACCTCGGCGTCGACCTTGTCGGTGGACACCTCCACGAGCGGCTCGTCGGCCTCCACGCGATCGCCGACCTGCTTCAGCCAGCCGAGGACTGTGCCCTCGGTGACCGATTCGCCCATCTGGGGCATGCTGATTTGCACGGTCGTCGCGCGAGTGGCCATCCGAAGGTCAAGGGTAACGCCGACGTGCGAGGGTTCGCTGCAATGTTGCAGCGGCGGCGCAAGCTCTGGGGGTGGGGCTACGAGAACGGGCAGGCGTCGCGGGAGGAGGCCGAGCAGATCGGGCTCGGCGCCCGCGAGCATCTCGGCTTCGGGCCGGCGGACTACGAGCACCCGCCACGGCTGGAGGACTTGGAGCTTCCGCCGCCGCGCATCGAGCCGCCCAGCGCGCTCGAGCCGATCTGCAGCACAGACCCCTACGAGCGCGCCACCCACGCCTACGGCAAGGCCTACCGCGACCTCGTCCGCGCGCTGCGTGGCCGCTTCGACCACCCACCAGACGTGGTGGCGTTCCCCGCCGACGAGGCCGACCTCGAGCGGGTGCTCGACTGGTGTGCGGACGTCGGCGCCGCCGCGATCCCGTTCGGCGGCGGGACCAGCGTCGTCGGCGGCGTGGAGCCGCGCGTCCCGCAGGCGGCCGCCGTCACGATCGACCTCGGCCGGCTCGACCAGGTGCTCGAGGTCGACGAGATCTCGCGCGCGGCACGCATCCAGGCGGGCGCGACCGGGCCCGGTCTGGAGGAGCAGCTCAAGGCGCGCGGGCTGACGCTGCGTCACTACCCCCAGTCGTTCGAGTACTCGACGCTCGGCGGCTGGATCGCCACTCGCGCGGGCGGCCACTTCGCCACGCTGCAGACCCACATCGACGACTTCGTCGAGTCGATCCGGGCGCTCACCCCCAGCGGCGTCTGGGAGAGCCGCCGCCTGCCGGGCTCGGGCGCCGGCCCCAGCCCGGATCGGATGCTGATCGGGTCGGAGGGGATCCTCGGCGTGATCACCGAGGCATGGGTGCGCGTGCAGGAGGCGCCTCGCTTCAAGGCCTCGGCCGGTGTGCGGTTCGAGGACTTCGAGCACGGGGCCGACGCCGTCCGCGCGCTGGCGCAGTCGGGCCTCCACCCGTCGAACTGCCGCCTGCTCGACCCCGAGGAGGCGGCGCTCACCGGCGCCGCCCAGGACGGCGGCGCGCTGCTGGTGCTGGGCTTCGAGTCGTCCGACCACGACGTCGAGCCCTGGATGGCCCGCGCCGAAGAGCTGTGCGGCGACTTCGGCGGCGAGGCCCGCCGCCGAGGAGGAGGCGAGGGCGCCTGGCGCGACGCCTTCCTGCGCGCCCCCTACCTGCGCGACAACCTGATCGCGGCGGGCATCCTCGCGGAGACCTTCGAGACCGCGATCACCTGGGATCGCTTCGAGGCCTTCGTGTCCGAGGTGCGCCTGGAGCGCGGCGGCCGCGCTCGGTCCGGGAGCGCGCCTGACCTGCCGCATCACCCACGCCTACCCGGACGGCGCGGCGCCCTACTTCACGGTGCTGGCGCCGGCGCGCCGCGGTTCCGAGCTCGAGCAATGGGACGAGGTCAAGGCGGCCGCCTCCGAGGCGATCGCGGCGGCCGGTGGCACGATCACCCACCACCACGCCGTCGGCCGCGACCATCGCCCCTGGTACGACCGCCAGCGTCCGGAGCCGTTCGCCGCCGCGCTGCGGGCCGCCAAGGCGGCGGTCGACCCGCAGGGCATCCTCAACCCGGGCGTGCTGGTGGACGCGTGACCACGCGCAAGCGCGAGCTGTCGCGCGCCGATCGCGTCCTGCCGGGCCTGTGGCGGTTGCGCCTGCCGCTGCCGTGGCCGGGCGTGCCGCACGTGAACGCGTTCGCGATCGCCGCGTTCGGCGGCGTCGTGTTGGTCGACACCGGCCTGCACGAGCCGGGCGCGATGCGCCAGCTCGAGCGCGCGCTCGACCAGGCTGGGATGGGGATCGAGCACGTGCGCCTGCTGGTGTGCACCCACGCGCACTCGGACCACTACGGCCTGGCCGCGCCGATCATCGAGCGGTCGGGGTGCGAGCTGTGGATGCACCCCAACCACGCCCACATGACCAAGGCGGCGCAGGACCCGGAGCGCGCGTTCGAGCGCCGCTTCGAGGTGGCCCGCCAGAGCGGCGTGCCGGCGCAGCTGGTGGACGAGGCGCGTGAGGCGCGGCGCGGCCAGGGCTTTGGCATCGCCGAGATCGTCATGCCGGACCGCGAGCTCGTGCCGGACGTGACCGTGGACACCGACCTGGGCGTATGGAACGTCTACGAGACGCCCGGCCACGCGCCCTCGCACGTGGTGCTGCACCAGCCCGAGCGCGGGCTGCTGCTATCGGGCGACCACCTGCTCGGCAGGGTCTCGCTCTATTACGACTACGGCTACTCGCCCGACCCGGCCGGGGAGTTCCTGGCGAGCCTCGACGTGGTCGACGAGCTGGACGTGCAGCTGGTGCTGGCCGGCCACGGCCGGCCGGTGCGGGAGGCCCACTCGCTCATCGAGGCGAACCGGCGGGCGGTCCACGAGCGCGTCGAGCGGGTGCGCCAGGCGATCTCGAGCGGGCCGCGCACCCCCTACGAGATCGTGCCGGACATGCTCGACTCCGAGATGCCCACCGGCATGATGCTCAACTGGGGACTGACCGAGACGCTCTGCTACCTGCGCCACCTGGAGCGCCTCGGTGAGGCGGGTGCGGTCGAGGACAGCGAGCCCGCGCTCTGGGCGGCTGCCTAGCGCGTCGAGCCCGCGGCGAGCTTGACCGAGACCGGGAGCTCCAGCGCGGTTCCTTGCCGGTAGTCCTCGACCAGCTGATCGAAGGCCGCCCGGATCCGTCGCTGGTCCTCCTGCGACTGGCCCTGGATCAAGGCGGATGTTCGCACCGTTCCACCGAGCAGACCCTCCCAGAGCTCGTCGGGCGAGGAGACCGTGTGGCTGAACGCGATCGTGCGGACGCTGACGTCTTCCAAGCCCACGTCACAGAGCAACGCGGCGAACTCCGGCTCGCGTGAGAAGCGAAAGAAGTCCGGCCCCGGTGGGATCTCCTCGGGTGGGCTCGCCCCGACAGCCGCGACGGCGTCGAGGAAGACTCCGAGGAAGCGCGCCTCGGTCGGCAGGTCCCAGGCCGTGAGCGCAAGCCGGCCTCCCGGCGCGAGCACCCGTGCGAACTCCGCGACGGCTGCCTCCGGCCGTCCAAGGTGCAACACGAGGAAGTTCGCCACCACAGCATCGAATGACGCATCGGCAAACGGCAGGTCGTGGGCATCGGCCCGCCGGAAGTCCAGACCGGGGTGGCGCTCGCTTGCCAGAGCGACCATCGCAGCCGCGACGTCGACGCCCACCACCTCCGCACCGCGCTCGGCGGCTCGCGCCGCCACATACCCCGGGCCCGTGGCTACGTCCAGTGCCCGTCGGCCGGAGGCGACCCCGGCCGCGTCGAGTAGTGGGTCGATCATGCGGCTGGTGATGCCCCCGAAGAAACGGTCGTACCCCGCCGCCTTTCGCTCCCAACCCGCCGCCTCGAAGGCGTTGAATGAGTCAGGATCGATCGGGCTGCTCACTACACCGGCGCGCCGGCCCGCGTCCAGGGATGCGCCGCGCGCAGTGCCGCCAGGATCGAGCGTGTTGCGGGTGAGCGGTTGAGCGTGTAGAAGTGGATCCCGGGCGCGCCTCGCGCCAGGAGATCGGAGCACTGGAGCGTCGCGTAAGCGACGCCGAGCTCTGCAACCGCTTCCGGGTCGTCGGCGCGCCCATTCAACTCGCGCTCGAGCTCGGCCGGAATCGAGGCGCCGCACATCTCGGTGAAACGCTTGATCTGGCCGTAGTTGGTGATCGGCATGATCCCCGGCACGATCGGCACGGTGATGCCCACCCCGCGTGCCTGCTCCACGAAGTCGAAGTACAGCTCGTTGTCGAAGAACAGCTGCGTGACCAGGAACGCCGCGCCCGCCTCCTGCTTCTCGCGCGCGTAGCGCAGGTCGCTGTCGCGGTTGGGCGCGTCCGGGTGGATCTCCGGGAAGCAGGCGGCGCCGACGCAGAAGTCGAAGCGCTCGGCGATCAGCCGGATCAGCTCGACCGAGTAGCTGAGCCCGCCCGGGTGCGGGGTCCACTCGGTCTCGCCGCGCGGAGGATCGCCGCGCAGCGCCAGCACGTTCTCGACCCCCGACTCCTGAATCTGCGACAGGATCTCGACCAGGCGCTCGGTGGGCTCGCCGACGCACGACAGGTGCGCCATCGCCTCGATGCCGAGGTCCTGCTTGATCCACTTGGTCAGCTCGACGGTGGCGTTGCGGGTCGTGCCGCCGGCGCCGTAGGTCATCGAGACGAAGTCGGGCCGGTCGTCCTGAAGCTGCCCGAGCGTCACGCCGAGCGTGCGCTGCCCCTCCTCGGTCTTGGGCGGGAAGAACTCGAACGAGAAGACGGGCCGCCTGTCGTCGAGGATGTCGGCGATGCGCATGCGGGCAGAGTAGAACCTTGACACGAGTGTGTCAAGGTTGGTCGGGAGGGATGATCTCCAGTCCAGTGGCGGAGACGTCGCGGCCGGCGAGCCGGTACTGCACGTCGACCGAGTCGTTCTTGCCGTACGACCCGAACAGCCCGAAGAACATCGCGGTCCACCGGCCCAGCCCCAGGCGCTCCTTCTCGAGCGGCTTGTGGAAGTGCAGCTCACCCCCGACGACCTCGTAGTCGGCGCCCTGCGCCTGCGGCACGCCGTTCACGAACACCCGGAAGGGCGGCTCGGCGCCGCGCGGGAGTGGTACGCGCCAGGGGGCGTTCACGCGAGCACCCGGCGCAGCGCGTCGAAGGGCGTCTCGCGGCCCTGCTGCTCGATCAGCCTGCGCCGCACGCGCCCGAGGAAAGCCTCGCTCGAGCCGTCGCCGCGCACGTCCACGCCGGCGCGCACGCCGCCCCGGGCCGGCCAGCTCGATTCGTCCCACCACCTGCTGCACCGGATCCAGGCGCCGGATCAAGAAGCCACCGGCCGGGCGGGCGTCGGCGTCGTCCGCGAGGTCGGCCGCGATCCGCTCGAGCGCGCCGAGCGCCTCGTCCAGCTGGTCGAAACGCTGCTTGCGGACCTTCGCGCCCGCGCGCGCGGTGACCGTGTACCTAGCCACCGATCGCGGACATGGTCCGCGGCGGCTGCCGGAACCCGGGCTCACCCACCCGGTGCTTCAGCTCCTTGCGCCAGACGGCCGCGCGGATGATCGACTCGAGCTCCGCGTCCGAGGCGCCCGCCCGCAGCGGCTCGCGCAGATCCGTCTCGTGCAGGGAGAACAGGCAGGTGCGCAGCTTGCCGTCGGCGGTCAGGCGGATCCGGTTGCAGTCGGCGCAGAACGGCTCGGAGACCGGGTTGATGAACCCGATCTCGCCCTGGCCGTCGGCGAAGCGGAACACGCGCGCGGTCGCGTGCGGCTCGCGCGGCGCCTCCTCGAGCGGGTGCACCGCGTGGATGATCTCGCGCAGCTCCTCGCCGGTGAGCACCTGGTCGGCGCTCCATGCGTGGTCGCCGTCGAGCGGCATGAACTCGATGAAGCGAACCTGGAAGTGGTCGAGCGGGCGAACTCCGAGAACGGGATCGCCTCCTCCTCGGTGAACCCGCGCAGCGCCACGGCGTTGACCTTGATCGGCCGGACGCTCTCGTGCCGCGCGATCGCCTCGAGCCCACGCAGCACCTGGGGCAGCGAGTCGCGGCGGGTGATCTGGAAGAAGCGGTCCTTCTGGAGCGAGTCGATCGAGACGTTCACGCGCGTCATGCCCGCCTCGACCAGCGCGTCGGCGTCGCGCTCGAGCAGGTAGCCGTTGGTGGTGAGCGACAGGTCCTCGATGCCGGGCACGCGGGCGAGCATCTCGACGAGGCGCGGGAACTCGCGCCGCACCAGCGGCTCGCCGCCGGTCAGGCGCAGGTCCGACACGCCCATCGGCGCCATCACGCTCACCAGGCGCTCGATCTCCTCGAAGCTGAGCACCTCGGTGCGCTCGAGCCACGGCAGGCCCTCCGCCGGCATGCAGTACTGGCAGCGGAAGTTGCAGCGGTCGGTGACCGAGACCCTCAGGTCGGAGATGCGCCGGCCGTGGCCGTCGAAGAGCGGCTCTGTGCGCCATCGGACGTAGGGTACCGCGCGGTGGACATCCCCGAGGTCGAGATCCGCGCCCCGACGCGCGGCAACCGCCGCCTGGAGGCGTTGCTCGCGGCCGCGAACGCCGATCGGCGCCTGCACGCCTGGTGGTACATGCAGCAGGTCAATGCCGACCGGCGCGACATGTCGGACCACTCCTGGGTCCACATCCAGATCGTCGCCAACATCGCGCTGCGCCTGTTCCGGCTGCTCAACCGGGCCGGGGTGGAGCCGGCCATGGTCTCCACCCACGGCATGAAGGCGCGCGACGCCGAGGTCGTGATCGCGGCCGCCTGCCTGTTCCACGACACCGGCATGTCGATCCACCGCACCGACCACGAGCAGTACTCGCTGTTCCTGGCCGCGGACCGGATGCCCCAGCTGCTCGAGAGCGTCTACGAGGAGCCCGAGCTGACCGTGGTGGTCTCCGAGGCGCTGCACGCCGTCATCGGCCACCGCCGCCGCGGCGACCCGATCACGGTCGAGTCGGGCATCGTGCGCGTGGCCGACGCGCTCGACATGGCCAGCGGCCGCTCACGCATCCCGTTCGAGACGCGCCGCCCCAACATCCACTCGATCTCAGCCGCCGCCATCGACACCGTCAAGATCGAGCCCGGCGACGAGCGCGCGGTGCGGATCGAGATCGCGATGAACAACTCGGCCGGGCTGTTCCAGGTCGACGAGCTGCTGGCGACCAAGCTGCGCGGCTCCGGAATCGAGGAGCACATCGAGGTCGTGGCGCAGATCGATGCGGAACACGAGAAGCGGCTCGTTCCCGTGTTCCGCATCTAACCGCGAATCAGGGCGTGATCTTCACCAGCGTGCCGCCGGCCCCCTTGAAGGGGCTCTTCTTCGGCGTCTTGGCGGGCAGGACGCTGAAGTTCGACACGTAGACCGCTCCGGTCGAGTCGACCGCCGCGCCGGTGGGCGCCAGCAGCTTGTTGCCGCCCAGCTTCGTCCGGCTGCCGTCGGGCGCCACGCGCACGACCGACCCCTTCAGGTTGTTCCTGGAGAAGTTGGTCGCGAACTGGGTCACGAACAGGCTGCCGTCCGGCCCGAACGCCACCCCGGTGATGTTGGTGAAGCCGGTGGCGTACACCTCGGGCGTGCCGCCGGCCGCCGGGATCTTCCACACGCGCGCCTTGCCCTTGCCCGCGCCCTCGGCCAGCTCGCCGACGTAGTAGTTGCCGTCGGGACCCTGAGCGACCGAGGTCGGCACCGACTGCCCCTTGCCGTTCTTGGGCAGCACGGCCAGCACGCTGATCTTGCTGCCTTGGACCTGCAGCACCGCGTTGGCGCCGGCGTCGGTCACGATCTGGCGGTCGGCCAGCGCCAGCACCCCGTACGGGTTCGAGTTGCGATCGCCCTTGACCTTGTCCAGGTTGCGGTTCCACTCGATCAGCGAGATGTTGGCCACCGGCGTGCGGCCGCTGGTCAGGTCGAACAGGCGGCCGGCCTGCTTGCGCGCCCACGCCGGCGCGCCGCGGATGTCCCTCGGCGTGCCCGACGTCTCGACGCCGAACAGGCGCCCATCCGGCGCCACCGACACGCCGTGCACCCCGGTTGCGAAGACGCCGCCGGCGCCCGCGGCCGACAGCAGCCCCTTGACGACGGTGCTCTTCTTGCCGTTGGCGACCTTGACGACGCTGCTGGTCATGCCCAAGCAGAACTTGTTCTCGCCCTTGCCCTGACAGAGCTTGCCGCCCTTGCCGGCGCTCGCCACGTAGACGGCGCCATCGGGCCCGATCGCGACGCCGCGCGGGTTGTTGAGGCCGGTGGCGACGGTCTCCACCGTGGCCGCCTGGGCGGCCGGGACGACGACCAGGGCGACCGCGATGGCGGCGCCGAGCAGCTTGATCTTCACGTGGCGCTCCTTAGCTGGGAGGGTGAGCCCGCGGCACTATATGGGTTAGCCGGCCGCCGGGTTGATCAGGTTGGTCGCGGCGCGCGGCTTGTCCGTGAGCTGCTCGCGGTCCTCGATCGGCACGTAGTCCTTCTCGCGCGCCCCCGGTGTAGATCTGGCGCGGCCGTGCGATCTTGGTCTCCTCGTCCTCCTGCATCTCGCGCCACTGGGCGATCCAGCCGGAGGTGCGCGGGAATCGCGAACATCACCGTGAACATGTCCGGCGGCAGGTTGAGCGCCTCGTAGATCAGACCCGAGTAGAAGTCGACGTTGGGGTAGAGCTTGCGCTCGGTGAAGTAGTCGTCGTCGAGGGCGTGCTTCTCGAGCTCGACGGCGATGTCGAGCTTCGGGTTGCGGCCGGTGACCTCGAAGACCGCGTCCACGTGCTCCTTGATCACACGCGCCCGCGGGTCGTAGTTCTTGTAGACGCGGTGGCCGAAGCCCATCAGCTTCTCCTCGCGCTTCTTCACGCCCTCGAGGAAGTCCGGGATGTTGTCGGTGGTCCCGATCCGGTCGAGCATGCGCAGGACCGCCTCGTTCGCCCCTCCGTGCAGCGGGCCGTAGAGCGCGGCCACGCCGGCCGCCACCGCGGAGTAGGGGTCGACCTGCGACGAGCCGACGCTGCGCACCGCGCTCGTCGAGCAGTTCTGCTCGTGGTCGGCGTGCAGGATCCAGAGCACGTCGAGCGCCTTCACGAGGCGCGGGTCCGGCTCGTACTTGACCTCCGTCATCTTGAACATCATCGAGAGGAAGTTGCCGGGGTAGGACAGGTCGTTGTCCGGATAGACGTACGGCAGGCCGAGGTTGTGGCGGTAGGCGAACGCGGCCAGCGTCGGCATCTTGGCGATCAGCCGCACGGCCGCCATGTGGCGCTCGCTCTCCTGGTCGATGTGCTTCGCGTCGGGGTAGAACGTCGACAGCGCGCCGGTGGTGGCGAGCAGCATCCCCATCGGGTGGGCGTCGTAGCGGAAGCCCTCTACGAACTTCTTGATGTTCTCGTGGACGAAGGTGTGGTGGGTGATCTCGAAGATCCACTCGTCGAGCTGGTCGCGGGTGGGCAGCTCGCCGTAGACGAGCAGGTAGGCGACCTCGAGGTAGGTGGAGTGCTCGCAGAGCTGCTCGATCGGGTAGCCGCGGTGCTCGAGCACGCCGGCCTCGCCGTCGATGTAGGTGATCGAGCTGCGACAGGACGCGGTGTTGGTGAACGCCGGGTCGTAGGTCATCAGGCCGAAGTCGCCTTCGTTCACCTTGATCTGGCGAAAGTCCATCGCCTTGACGGTGCCGTCCGAGATCTCGATCTCGTAGGCCTCGCCGGTGCGGTTGTCGGTCACGCTGAGCGTGTCGCGCGCCGTGGCTACGCCACCGCCGTCATCCTGCTGCGTCTGCTCGTCTGCCATTGACTCCTCCTTTCCCCGGATTGTGCCTGAACCCGACCTCCCGCTTCGCCACGGCGCTCCACTCGCCGCCCCGCCAGCGGATCCGCGTGCCGTCCGCGAGCCGCACGGCGGCGCGCCCGAGCGGCGGCTCGCCGTAGAGCGTGGCCTCCAGCGGGCGCTCGGACTCCGGCGTGTCGCCGAGGCCGGCGGCCACGTGATCCTCGGGGTAGGTCACCACGATCGAGCCCGCGCGCACGTACACCGGGATGCGGTCGAGCGGGGCCGGCGCGAGCAGCTCGCCGCCGCCACGAAGGCGCTCGCCGGTCCAGAAGTCGATCCAGTCGCCGCGCGGCAGCGACACCTCCCGCTCGCGGGCGCCCTCCTCGAGCACCGGGGCGACCCAGAGCGCGGGGCCGTACCCGTACTGGTCGGCGAGCGTCCAGCCGCGCTCGTCGGCGGGGTCGGTCAGCAGCAGCGGCCGCACGATCGGCAGCCCCGCACGCGCGGCGGTGGCTGCCGCGGCGCGCACGTAGGGCACGAGCCGCTCGTGCAGCAGCACCGCGGCGCGGTAGGCGGCGAGCGTCTCAGCGTCGTAGGTCCAGGCCTCCTGGGCGAAGCGGCCGTGCGCCTGCATCAGCGGGGTGAAGCAGCCGAACCACGCCCAGCGCAGCAGCAACTCCTTGGGGCAGCGGTTGACCAGCCGCTGGCCGAGGTAGCCGCCCACGTCGTGGGACCAGTTCGAGAACCCGCTCGCGGCGGCCGTCAGCGTGGCGGTCACCAGCGTCTCCAGCGACCAGAAGTCCGAGGCCTGGTCGCCGCCCCAGGTGATCCCGACTCCCTGCTGGCCCGTCCAGCCCGAGCGCCCGAACAGCACGCCGGCGCTCGGGTGCACCTCGTCGAGGGCGCGCTGCATCGAACGGCGGTAGAGCAGGCCGTAGGCCCAGGCGGCCTCGGCGCCGCTGCGCCCGTCGGCGAAGCGCACGTCGGGCGGGAAGTAGTAGCCCTCGCCGTCGTCGGCCTTGATGCCCTCCACGCCCAGGCGCAGCGCGCCTTTGGCCAGCTCGCGCCACCACTCGTCCGCCGCGGGTGAGGTGAAGTCGATTGGCGAGCCGGTGCCCATCCACCAGCGCGCCACGAAGGGCTCGCCGTCGGCGGTCTTGACGAAGTGCCCTGCGCGCGCCGCCGGGTCGTAGTTGGGCGCCGGCTCGCGGTGGAGGCGCTCCGACTCGGGGTCGGGCGGGCGCTGGCCGTCGACCGACTCGAGGTTGACCCAGGGGGTGACCCACACGACCGTCCTCACGCCGTTTGCTCGAAAGCGCGTGACCATGTCCTCGAAGTCGTCGAACTGGTGCGGGTTGGGCTTCCAGGTGTTGTATTGCGTCTCCCAGGGGGAGTCGATCACGATCGCGTCGAGGGGCAGCGCGTTGCGGCCGTAGCCGTCGAAGTCGTCCTCCACGTCACGCTGGTGCTCGTACACGTCGCGCGACTTCCAGTGTCCGTAGGCCCACTCGGGCAGCAGTGCCGGCAGGCTCGCGCTGAGGCGCAGGAAGCGGCGCAGCCGGGCGGCCGGGGTGGGGTCGGTGAGCACGTGCAGGCGAAACGGCCCGGCCGCCGCGCGCGTCGAGACCGAGATGCGGTGGCCGAGGTCGAGCTCCACGCCGTTGCCGTTGTTCTCGACCCAGAGCGCGTAGCCGCGGCTGGCGAGCAGCCAGGGGACGGGCGCGTAGTCGCCCTGCGGGATGCCGCCGACGTCGAGCATGTCGGGCGGGCAGTCGGGCCCGGTGTAGCGGCGGTCGGCGCCGAGGCGGACGCGCCGGCCGGTTTGATCGAGCTGCTCGCCGTGGCGGGCGCCGAGGCCGGTGAAGCGCTCGCCCGGGCGCGCCTCCCAGTCGGCGCCGAGGCGGAAGGCGCCGGGCGGGGCGGCCAGCTCGATCGTGACGCGCTCGTCGTGCAGCTCGACCCTGACGTCCTCCGCGCGGCGGGCACCGCTCGAGCTCCTCCGCCGCGATCACTCCTTCGGTCAGCTGGATGAACTGATCGCGCGACTCGCCGGCCGCCCACCACAGCCTCATCCCGCGGATCAGGCGCCGGCCTCGGCGGATCTCGATGCCGAACGGCCCATGTGTGACGGTGGGATCCACGGGCTCCTTCTTTTCACAAGCCGCTCGCCCGCCTGTTGCAATCCGGTAACACGAGGTTCGCGGGGCGATAACGGATGACGGCCGTTTGCAGGCGAATCTGTGGTCATGCAGATGGCCCGCGCAGACCTCCACTGCCACTCCTCCGCGTCCCAGCACTCTCGCCTGGGCGTGCAGCGCACACTCGGCCTCCCCGAGTGCGCCACACCGCCGGAGGAGGTCTACGAGCTGGCCAAGCGGCGCGGCATGGACTTCGTCACGATCACCGACCACGACACGATCGGCGGCGTGCTCGAGATCGCGGATCGCCCCGACGTGTTCGTGTCCGAGGAGCTGACCGCCTCGTTCAAGGGCGAGCCGCAGGCCGTGCACGTGCTCTGCTGGGGCATCACGCCGGACGATCACGAGTGGCTCCAGCGCAACTCGAACGACGTGGAGCTGTGCGCCGAGTACCTGCACGGCTGCGGGATCGCGTGCGCGCTCGCGCACCCCTTCTACGCGGTCGCCGCGCCGCTCGGGGCGCGCCACCGCCGCCGGCTCGCCCAGCTGTTCAGCGTCTGGGAGACGCGCAACGGCTCGCGCGCGCGCGAATTGAACCTGCCGGCCGCCATCTACATCGAGACCCACGGCGGTGCCGGGGTCGGCGGATCGGACGACCACGCCGGGGTCGACGTCGGGCGCACATGGACGGAGACGCCGCCCGCGTCGACCCGGGAACAGTTTCTACGGCGGCTGCGCCGCGGCGAGGCGATCGCCCGCGGTGCGCAGGGCAGCGCCGAGAAGTGGGCGCACGCCGCGATGGCGCTGGCGGTGCGCGCGCTCGGCCCTGGCGACGCCGGCGACCCGAACCCGCGCGCGGTCTTCGCGATGGCCCAGCGGCTGATGAGCCAGGCCGACGCCCGCTCGGGCCCGCTCGCCGGCGACCTCGGCCCCGCCGACGCCCGGGCGCTGCTGCGCGCCTGGCTGGACGCGATGGGACTCGAGCTGTCCGAGCCGGAGCTGCTGGCGCTGATGCAGGAAGAGGGATTCAGCCACGCGGAGCTGTACCGCCGGGCGCGGCGCCAGCACGAGCGCGACCTGCGCGCGGTCGTGGAGCGGATCGTGGCGGCTCCGCCCCGTTCGCTCGGCGACGCCCTGCTCCCGCTCGCCGCGGGCCTCTTCACGGCCTGCATCCCCGCCATCCCCTACGCGCCCGCGGCCGCCTTCCTCGGGCGCGAGAAGGGCAAGCTGGTCGCGCGCGAGGGCGAGCCGCAGCGGGTCGCGCTGGTCGCCGACGGAGTGGGCGGCATGCACGGCGTGACCCACACGCTCGACGAGATCCGCGAGCGCGGCGTCCCCGGCTTCGAGGTCGAGGTGATCGGCACCGACGCCAATGTCGATCGGCGGCTGCCGGCCGTCGCCGAGGTGGACATCCCGCTGTACGCCGGCCTCAAGATCGGCGTGCCGAGCCTGCCGGCAACAGTCGAGGCGCTCGCCGAGGGCCGCTACGACCTGGTGCACCTTTGCTCCCCCGGCCCGGCCGGGGTCGCCGCCGCGCTGATCGCCCGGACGATGGAGCTGCCGCTGGTGGGCTCCTACCACACGGAGCTCGGCGTCTACGCCGCGCTCCGCTCCGGCGACGAGCGGCTGCGGGCGGGGATGGACATGGCGCTGGCCGCGCTCTACGGCCTGTGCTCGAGCGTCCTCTCGCCGAGCGAGTCGGCAGACGAGTCGTTGCGCGCGCTGGGCATCGCGCCCGAGCTGATCGGGCGCTGGGACCGCGGCGTCGACACGTCGCGCTTCGACCCCGCCCTGCGCGACCCGGGGCTGCACCCGGGCGAGCTGAACGTGCTCTACGCGGGGCGCCTAAGCAACGAGAAGGGCGCGGCGCTGCTGGCCGACGCCTTCCTGGCGGCGCGCGAGCGTGATCCGCGCCTGCACCTCGTGCTCGCCGGCGGCGGCCCCGAGGAGGGGAGCCTGCGCGAGCGTCTCGGGGCGCACGCCACGTTCCTCGGCTGGCTCGACGGCGACGCGCTCGCCCGCGCGTATGCCAGCGCCGACGTGTTCCTGTTCGCCAGCGCCACCGATACGTTCGGGCAGGTCGTGCTCGAGGCCCAGGCCAGCGGCCTGCCGGTGGTGGCCGTCGATGCGGGCGGCCCGCGAACGCTGATCGAGGACGGTCGCACCGGCCTGCTGCGCGCGCCCGGCGAGCTCGCCGACGCGGTTTGCGAGCTGGCCGGCTCGCCCGTGCTGCGCCACCGCCTCGCGACGGCCGGGCTCGCCGCGGTGCGTGCCCGCACCTGGGATCGCTCGCTCGGACAGCTGGCTGAGGGCTACGTCAGGGCGCTAGCGCCGGCGACCGAAGAGGCGCTTCAGCCCGCTGCCGCCTAGCTTCGGCGCAGTCGTCTCGGGCGGCGGCAGCTGGGCTGCCTCGGCGGCGGTGATGTTGAGCGTCACCGCCCGCTCCGCGGTGCGCTGCACCTCGGGGGCATCGACGAAGCGGCGAACGCCGTCGGGCGTCTCGAACACGACCCCGTCCATGATGTGCTCGCGGTGGTTGTCGAGCACCTCCACGACCTTGCCGACGACCTGCTCGTCGGACCCGTACACGGGAATGCCGCGCTCGACGGCTAGGTAGTGGACGGCGTGGCCGTCGTCGATCGGGGACACCGGCTCAGATCCCCAGGATCAGCGCCTGTTCGTGGTCGCCGCCCTCTTCCTCGTCCTCGGTCGCGCCGGTGTAGACGGCGGAGCCGATCGTGGCCAGCGCCAGCACCACCGACACGAGCGCCACGGCCCGCTGGGCACCCGCGGTGGCGGGGAAGTCCTCGCGCGTGATCCCCACGAAGGACACGATCACCGCCCAGGCCGCGAACAGCACGCCGCACACGTGGTAGGCGTTCACGGCGGCCACCCTAGCGAATGCGTCCGTCCCTTTACGGACTGGTCACAGTGCGGCGCGTTTCGACCGACAACCTCGGTCAGGTGAGCCATCTGCTCGAGAACATTCGCACCGCGATGAGCTCGCCGCGCGGGGGCCGACCGGTCTGTCTCGTGTGCGGCCGGGGAGTGTCCGCGGCGGAGGAGTCGCTGAAGCTGCGCGGCGGGGCGGTCGTGCACCGGCGCTGCGCGACGTACGACACGCACAGGCGCCGCGCCACTGATCGGATCGACTAGCGGCCGGGCTCGTCCGGCACGCGCGGGCCACGGCGCGTCACGCGCACGCGCTCCGGCGGCGACGGCTGTGGATCGCCGTGCGGGCCGCGGCGCGGCAGGTGTGGCGGGCGGTTACGCGGATGCGGCTCGCGCCGCGGTCCGCCGTTGCCGTCGTCCTGCTCGGCCTCCGGCACCGGTGGCTGGCGAACGGCCCACCAGACGATCGTAAGCAGTGCGACGATCGGGATCTTCAGGATCACCGCAAGCCAGAAGACACCCCAAAAACCATGCATCCGCCCGGGATGGTACCCGGGAATCAGGCAGCTGGCACACCCTCGACGAACGTCATGGCGCGGAACGCCTCGTAGCGCTCCTCGATGTCGTCGCGCGTGAGGCTCTCGGCGCGCTCGCAGCCGAAGTCCTCGACCCAGTACGAGGCGACGGCGGAGCCGTAGGTCATCGCCCGGCGCAGCGTCGCGTCGTCGGTGGCGCCGCCCTGCGAGTCGAGGTAGCCGAAGAACCCGCCGGCGAAGGAGTCGCCGGCGCCGGTCGGGTCGACGACCTTCTCGAGCGGGTAGGACGGCAGCGAGAAGAAGCCCTCTTGGGTGAACAGCGACGCGCCGTACTCGCCCTGCTTGACGACCACCACGCGCGGGCCCATCTCCATGATCTTGCGCGCCGCCAGCAGCAGCGTGGGCTCCTCGGTGAGCTGGCGGACCTCGTCGTCGTTCATCAGCACCAGGTCGACGGTGCCGATCGTGCGCACCAGCGAGTCGCGCGTGCTCTCGATCCAGTAGTTCATCGAGTCGAGCCCGGCGAGCTTCGCGCCGGTGCACTGCTCGCGGACGTCGCGCTGCAGGTCGGGCTGGATGTTGGCCAGGAACAGGACCTCGGCCTGCTTGGCGGCCTCGGAGAGCTTGGGCTCGAAGTCGCCGAACACGTTCAGCTGGGTGTCGAGCGTGTGCCGGATGTTGACGTTCCACTCGTACTCGCCGGCCCAGAAGAACGTCTTGCCGCCCTCGACGTGCTCGATGTCGTCGGTGTTCACGCCGTGCGCGCGCAGCACCTCGTACTCGGCCTCGCCGAAATCGTCGCCGACCGGGCCGACCACGCGGACGTCGCTGAAGAACGATCCGGCCAGCGAGAAATGCACCGCGGAGCCGCCGAGCATGCGCTCGCGCTCCCCGAAGGGCGTCTTGACCGCGTCAAAGGCGATCGATCCGACCACGACCACGCTCATGCGGTCGCGGAGGCTAGCCGATAACCGCCCTATGACCGTCGTTTACATCGTGCTCGGGGTGCTCGCGCTGCTGGCCTTGTGGAGCGTGGTCGCCTACAACGCGCTCGTGAAGTCGCGCAACAAGGTCGACGAGGCCTGGAGCGGCATCGACGTGCAGCTCAAGCGCCGCCACGACCTGGTGCCCAACCTCGTCGAGACGGTCAAGGGCTACGCGTCCCACGAGCGCGAGACGCTGCAGAACGTGACCGTGGCGCGGCTGGCCGCGGTGGAGGCCGCCGAGCCGGCCGCGGTGGAGCGCGCCGAGGCTCGGCTGACGAGCGCGCTCGGCGGCATCAACGCGTTGGCCGAGGCCTATCCGGACCTGAAGGCGTCGGAGAGCTTCCAGCGCCTGCAGGCCGAGCTGAGTGGGATCGAGGACGAGATCCAGGCCGCGCGCCGGATCTACAACTCGAACGTGCAGCACTACAACACGCGCACCCAGCAGTTCCCCACGCTGCTGATCGCGGGGACGATGTCGTTCACCACGCGGGAGTTCTTCGAGATCGAGGCCCCCGCCGAGCGCAACGTGCCGCAGGTCGCCTTCTAGGAGCTCGCGGTGAACGCCGACAGCGGCCAGCGGCAGCTGTTTCGTTCGTATCTGGGGAGCGCGCCGGCGGCGTACGGGATGGCCTTCGGGTCGCTCGCGGCGTTCACGGTCGGCGCCTGGCAGGCCAACCTGGCGATCATGCTGGGCGGGCCGGCCGCGATCGTGCTGGGGGTGGCGGGCATCGCCTGGTACTTCGCCGACCGGGCGGCGGCGAACAACTTCTACTTCGAGTTCGCCAGCTCGGTTGGGCTGATGTACGCCAACCAGACCTCGCTGCTGACGATGACGCCGCTCCTGGGGGCGGGCAACCGGCGCCACGTGGAGCAGTGGATGCAGGGCCGGCTGCCCGGCGCGCTCGACGGCGGGTTGGGGCAGCTCGTCTGGGAGCGCATCCAGAAGGACTCGGACGGCACCACCTCGGTCAAGGAGCGCAACCGGTTCACGATCTGCGTGGTCGACCTCGACCCGTCGTTGCCGTTCTTCCGCGGCATCTACCTGCACCCGCGGCGGGGTCTGTTCGCTCCCTACTCCGATTGGCTGGGCCGCACGCCGGTGCGGACAGTCGAGGTGGAGAGCACGGCGTTCGTGGAGCGCTACGAGCTGCGCGCCGCCAGCGATCAGGAGGACCTGATGGTGCGCCGGCTGTTCGCGCCGACGGTGGTGAGCTGGCTGGCCAATCACCCTCTGTCGCCCGGGTTCGAGCTGAAGGCGGGCACGCTGTGCGTGTTCGTGCCGCGTCCGCTGGAGGACGCCGGCAACCTCACCTACCTGATCGACGCCACCCGCTACCTCGCGGCGCGCGTGGCGAGCGAGGTCGGCGAGGAGATGGCGCGCCCCGCCTAATAGGCTGGCGCGATGCGCGCCGTCCAGATCGAGGAGTTCGGCGGCCCGGAGGTGCTCCAGGTCGCGGAGGTGTCCAAGCCGGAGCCGGGCGAGGGCCAGGTGCTGATCGAGGTGTCCCGGGCGGGGATGAACTTCGCCGACACCCACGCCCGTGAGAACTCGTACCTGGCCCGGTACGAGACCCCCCTGATCATCGGGGGCGAAGTGGCCGGGACGACGCCGGACGGGCAGCGCGTCATCGCGCTGATCGGCACGGGCGGCTACGCCGAGTACGCGGTGGCGCACGAGGCGGTGGTCTACCCGATCCCGGACGGCCTCGACGAGGAGGCTGCCCTGGCGCTGCTCATCCAGGGGCTGACGGCGTGGCATCTGTACAAGACGTCGGCCAAGCTCGCTGCCGGCGAGTCCGTGGTCGTGATTTCCGGAGCGGGTGGGGTGGGGTCGCTCGCCCTGCAGCTCGCGAAGCCGTTCGGCGCCGGTCGCGTGATCGCAACGGCGAGCACCGAAGAGAAGCGCGACATGTGTCTGTCGTTGGGCGCCGACGCGGCCGTGGACACGGGCGAGCACGACCTCAAGGCCGCTCTGATCGACGCCAACGAGGGCAACCAGGTGGACGTCGTGCTCGAGATGGGCGGCGGGCACGTGTTCGCGCAGTCGTTCGACGCGCTCGCGCCGTTCGGGCGGATCGTGACCTACGGCATCGCCGGGAGGGAGCAGAACACGGTCGAGACCGGCCGCCTGATGCGCAAGAGCAGGAGCGTGGTGGGGTTCTGGCTCATGCACTGCCTCGGACGGCGGGACATGATCGAAGAGCCGCTGGCGGACCTGTTCGACAGGGCGGCCCGGGGCGAGCTGAAGCCTCAGATCGGCGAGACCTACCCGCTCTCCGACGTGCGCCGCGCCCACGAGGACATGCACGCGCGGCGCACGAGCGGCAAGCTGCTGCTGGACCCGTCGCGCTAGGCACGCAGCGCCTCGGCGATCCGCTCGGCCACCCACTCCGGCGCGCGCTCGAGCCGCTCGTAGCTGACGCGCAGCACGCGCCAGCCGGCGGCGAGCAGGTCGGCGTCGCGCCGGCGATCGCGCTCGAACGCGCTGCGCGTGCCGTGCGCCGCCCAGCCGTCGGTCTCGACGATCAACCGCTGCGTCGCGCCAGGCGAAGTCGACCGTGTAGCCCTCGATGCTGCTGTTCACCTCCGGCGTCGGGCAAACGGAAGCGATGAAGGAGGCTGAGCATGCGCTCCTCCAGGTCTGAGCGCGTCCTGGTGGTGCCGGCGTCGTGTCGCTGTATGAGCTCCGCCAGGGTCCCGCTGCCGCGCCGGCCCGGGCGTGGCTGGAGATCCGTGACGTCGAGCCGCAGGTAGGCCGCCTCGTCGAGGGCACGCTCGAGGCGGCGCCTGGGGAGGACGTCGGCGAGGTCGATCAGGGTGCGGGCGGGGGTGGTGACTGGGATGCCGTGTTTGGTGGTGACGTCGGTGTCGGGCAGCGCCGCGCGGTGGATGATCACCGCGCCTCGGCGTCTCCGCCCACCGCTGCCGGGCACGGTGACGTCGATCCTGCGGGCCGCGCTCGCTCGAGCAGGCCCAGCAGAACGCCGGCCGCCAATGGCTCAGCGCCGCGCCGGGCCCACAGCTGAGAACAGCAGCAATGAAGCGGCCCTGGAGCGTCAGCGTGGGCCGGCCTACCGCGTAGACGCCCTGATGCACGCGCCAGAGCCGGCCGTCCTCCACACGGCGCCCGATCCCTTCGATCGCTCAGCCCGATCTCGATGCAGCTGCGCACGTGTGACGACCCCGTGCTGCCGCTCGGCAAGCGCCACGACCCGTCGGCCAGCGGGGGGTTGGTCGATTTTCTTCTCGCATACCGGAGAGAAACTCGTCCAGCCCCCGGGTTCGCCCCCCCGTCGTAGGCCGCCGGGCTCGCCACCGCGCACCGAGTACCCTCAGCGACCGCATGCCGACGTTCAAGGATCTGGGGCTCTCCGAGTCCACGCTCGAGGCGCTGGCTCACCTCGGGTACGAGCGGCCGACCCCTATTCAGGAGCAGGCTGTGCCGCCGCTGCTGGAGGGAAAGGACGTGATCGGCCAGGCTCAGACGGGCACCGGCAAGACGGCCGCGTTTGGCCTGCCGATGGTCGAGTACATCGATCCCGAGCATGCCGCCGTCCAGGCGCTCGTGCTCACCCCGACTCGTGAGCTCTGCATCCAGGTCACCCAGGCCTTGAGGGCCTACGGCGAGCGCAAGGGGATCGAGGTCGTCGCCGTCTTCGGCGGCGCGCCGATTCGCGACCAGGCCACCCGCCTCAAGGAGGCCCACGTGGCCGTGGGCACGGTCGGGCGCGTGATGGACATGATGAACCGCCACCACCTGTACCTCGACGACGTGCGCTACGTCGTGCTCGACGAGGCCGACGAGATGCTCGACCTCGGCTTCCTCGAGGACGTGGAGTCGATCATGCGGCGCGCCCCGATGGGCCGCCAGACCGCGCTCTTCAGCGCCACCGTGCCCGCCGAGATCCGCCGCTTGGCCGAGCAGTTCATGCACGACCCGGTGGAGATTCAAGTGCGCGCCGCCACGCTCACGATCGACACCGTCGACCACTACTACGTCGAGGTGTCCGACCGCGAGAAGCTCGACGCCCTGGTGAAGGTCATCCAGGCCGAGCGGCCCGAGCAGGCGATCGTCTTCGCCCGCACCAAGATCGGCGTCGACCGCCTGGCACGCCGGCTCGGCGACGCCGGGGTGCGCGTGAAGGCCCTGCACGGCGACATGTCACAGGGCCAGCGCGACGGGGTGATGATCGCCTTCAAGGGCGGGCGCGAGCGACTGCTCGTGGCCACCGACGTCGCCGCCCGCGGCCTCGACATCACGGGCGTCAGCCACGTCGTGAACTACGACATCCCCAACTCCCCCGACATCTACGTGCACCGCATCGGCCGCACCGGCCGTGCCGGCGAGAGCGGCCGCGCGATCACGCTGATCACGCCCAAGCAGCGGCGCGAGCTGGAGGCGATCGAGCGCCACGCGAAGACGGATATCGAGCCCTGGGTGGCGAACGGCGACGGCCGGGGCGCGCAGCGCGAGCCGCGCGAGCGCACGCCCCGAGAGCGCAAGCCACGCGAGCGCGAGACACGCCGCCCTCGGCACACAAAGCCACACCAGCGCGAGGGTGTTCCCTACTCCAAGCTCGTCGTTGGCTCGGGGCGCCAGGACGGCATCGAGCCGGCGGACATCGTGCGCGCCGTGGTCGACAACACCCACCTGGAGAACGACGACGTGCGCAACGTGCGCGTCCTCGAGCGCTTCAGCTTCGTCGAGGTCCCCGCGGAGCGCGCGCAGCAGGTGGCCGAGAGCGTTTCGGGTAAGCAAGCAAGGGGAGTGGAACTCCGAGTGGAGGTAGCGAAGAGACGATGAGCCAGGCCACGATGCACACCAACCACGGCGAGATTCAGCTGGAGCTGTTCGACGAGGACGCGCCCAAGACGGTCGACAACTTCGTGAAGCTCTCGAAGGACGGCTACTACGACGGGCTGATCTTCCACCGCGTGATCCGCGACTTCATGATCCAGGGCGGCTGCCCGCAGGGCACCGGCACCGGCGGCCCGGGCTACGAGTTCGAGGACGAGATCAACGAGAACAAGATCGTTCGCGGGGCGCTCGCGATGGCCAACGCCGGCCCCAACACCAACGGCAGCCAGTTCTTCATCGTGACCACCGAGGCCGCCCCTTGGCTGGACGGCAAGCACACCGTGTTCGGCCGCGTGACCTCGGGCATGGAGGCCGTCGACTCGATCGAGGGCACCGAGACCGGCGCTCAGGACCGCCCTGTGAACGACGCCCTGATCGAGCGGGTGGAGGTGCATGAAGGTTGAGCTGCTCTGGTGGGAGGGCTGCCCCTCCTACCCCGAGACGCTCGGGGACCTGAGACGCGTCCTGCGCGACGAGGGCGTGGAGGCGGACGTCGACCTCGTCGAGGTGGAAACCGACGAGCAGGCGCGCGCCGAGCGCTTCCCCGGCTCGCCGACGGTACGGCTCGACGGCGTGGACGCGATCCCGTCCCCGGAGACCGAGCCCTTCTCGCTCACCTGCCGCGTCTACCGGCTGCGCGACGGCCGGATCTCGGCCACGCCGGATCCCGAGGACCTACGTGAGGCAGTAAGGAGGATCGATGAACATCGGTGACGAGGCACCCACCTTCTCGCTGCCGGACACCGACGGCACCGAGCACGGGCCCGATGGCGCAACCGTCGTCGTGTTCACGTGCAACCACTGCCCTTACGCGCTGGGCTGGCACGAGCGCCTGCTGCAGGTGGCGCGCGACTACCCGCAGGTCACGTTCCTGGCGATCAACCCGAACGACGCGGAGCGCTACCCGACCGACTCGTACGAGGCGATGAAGGAGCGGGTCGAGGCCGACGGCGGCTGGCCGCACCCGTACCTGCGCGACGAGAGCCAAGAAGTCGCCCGAGCGTACGACGCGAAGACCACGCCCGACGTGTTCGTCCTGGATGCCGATTTGCGGTTGCGCTACCGCGGCGCGCCGGACAGCGACCACCGCGATGCGGCCCAGAACGCGAACTGGCTGCGCGAAGCGCTCGACGCGGTGCTGAGCGGCGCCGAGCCCGAGCGCGCGGAGACCGACCCCGTCGGCTGCAGCGTCAAGTGGAAGTGATCGCCGCGACCGCGGCGGCCGTGTCCGCGAAGTCCTCCAGGTAGGCGTCCGGCCCCGACGCGCGCAGCGTCTCCGGGTCGGCGAACCCGGTCGCCACCGCCACGGCCCGGGCGCCCGCCTCGTGCGCCGCGCGCACGTCGAGCGGGGTGTCGCCCACGAGCACCGCGCCGGTCGGCTCCGCGTACTTCGCCGCCGCCCGTGCACGCGCGACCGCGACCAGGTCGGACCGCTCCTCGTGAGGGTCCGAGCCGTAGGCGCCGACCTCGAAGTCGAGCCAGCGGTCGAGACCGAACGCGCTGGTCTTGATCACCGCGTTCGGCTGGATGTTGCCGGTGAGCAGCGACTGGATCACGTCGTCGCGACCGTGCAGCTCCTCGAGCACCTCGGCCACGCCCGGGTAGGCGTAGCCCTCCTCGCGCATCCGCTCCTTGCGCAGCTCGAGGGCGCCCGCCAGCTCCTCCAGCACGCGCGGCAGGTGCTCGTGCTCGCCGGCGAGCATCGTCAGCGCGATCTGCTTGTCGGTGCGCCCGGCGTAGTCGACCGGCTCCGGCACGCGCCCGACCACCGCCTCGAACGCCTCCTCGAACGCGTAGCGGCCGTGGCCGGCCGTGCGCACCAGCGTCCCGTCCACGTCCCAGAGCACCAGCAGCACTAGGCCAGCTCCACGCCGAGCAGGCGCTCCAGCTCCGGCAGCGTTGTGTCCGCGCCGCGGTGCAGCACGGCCGTCATCCCGACCGCCTCGGCGCCGTCGCAGTTCTCGCGCAGGTCGTCCACGAACACGCACAGCTTGGGCGCCACGCCGGCGCGCTCCGCGCCGAGCAGGAAGATCTCCGGCTGCGGCTTGTGCATCCCCACGTCGCCGGAGATCACCACGCCGTCGAACAGCTCGGGGAAGATGGCGCGGTCGTAGCTGGCGCCGCCCATCGAATTGGAGATCAGCCCGGTGCGGAAGCCGGCCGCGCGCACCGTGCGCACGGCAGCCAGCATGCGCTCGTCCGGGCGCACCCCGCCGAACATCCGCTCGATCAGCCGGGTCCGGTCCTCGAGCTCGAGCAGCTCGCCGAAGCGCTCGCCGAACTCGTCCTCCGACAGCGCCTCGGTCTCCAGCCCGCGCACGAGCTCGCGCGCCCGCGGCTCGTCCCGGAAGAGCCGCTTGACGGCGTCGGGTGCCAGCCCCTCCGCCACGCAGAAGTCGCGGAAGGAGTCGAAGACGTTCGAGGTGAGGACGCCGCCCCAGTCGAGCAGGAGCCCCTTCATCGAGCCAGCGCGACCTCCCGCGCCTTCTCGGCGAGCGCCGGGACGCCCTCGTCGAACATCGCCAGGTACTCGTCGTCGGAGTTGCCCATCGTGAAGCGCTTGTAGTTGCCCTCCATGAACACGGCCGCCTTCCACAGCGCGAGCGCCTGGTACCAGTTCAGAGCGGAGACCGACCGGCCGCTGCGCTCCTCGTAGCGCGCGGTCAGCTCGGCGCGGGTCAGGAAGCCCGACTGCCTCGTCGCCGCCGACAGGCTCGAGAACGACACGTCGGCGGGATCGTCGGGCTCGGCCCAGGTGACGGTCAGGTAGCCCACGTCCGCGAGCGGGTCGCCGATCGTGGACAGCTCCCAGTCGAAGATCGCGACCAGGCGGGCGGGCGCGTCGTCGGCGACCATCACGTTGCCGAGCCGGTAGTCGCCGTGGACGATCGTCGACTCGGGCGAGTCGGGCAGGTTGCTCGCGAGCCACGCGCCGACCTCCTCGACCACCGGCAGCTCGCGCGTCTTGTTGAACTCCCACAGGCCGGTGAAGCGGCGCAGCTGGCGCTCGAGGTAGCCGGTCGGCTTGCCGTATCCCTCGAGCCCGCAGGCCCGCCAGTCGACGGCGTGGATATCGGCCAGCGCGTCGACCAGCTCCTCGCACACGCCCCGGCGCCCGGCCTGTGAGTCGAGCGCTTCCGGCATCGCGCTCGTGATCACCGTGCCGTGCATCTCCTCCATGACGTAGAAGGGCACGCCCAGTACCGACTCGTCGCTCTCGGCGAGCACGCGCGGCACCCGCACCGGCGTGCCCTCGAGCGCCCGCAGCAGGCGCGCCTCGCGCAGCACGTCGTGGGCCGAGGGCGGCAGCGGCGGTCGCGGCGGGCGGCGCAGCACCACGCGCGCATCGCCGCGCGTGACCAGGAAGGTGAAGTTCGAGTGGCCCTCGCCGATGCGCTCGGCCTCCACCCGCCCAGATCCGATGTCGTGCTCGTCGAGGAACGCCTCGAGCGGCTCGCGCACGACCAGCGGGGCGTGCTCGAGCTGCGCGGCCTCCTGCGCGGTGTCGACTACGTCCATCGGCGGCGGATCCTATTGGCGTGCAACCGCACCTATCGCCGCCGTCGGGTGTCTAGGGTTCTTGCAGATGGCACGCAAAAGACTGATCCTCGCCCCGCTCACCGCGATCGTCGCGCTCGGTGTCGTGAGTCCGTCACTCGCCGCCGAGTCGAACATCGGCGTGGCCGACTTCGACTTCACGCCCGCGACGCAGACGATCGCCGTGGGGGACACCGTCACCTGGTCCTTCAACGCCAGCAACCACAGCACCACCTCCCTGCCGGGCCAGCCGGACAGGTGGGACTCCACGGTGCAGAACATCGGCGCCAAGTTCCAGAGGACCTTCACCAAGCCGGGCCGCTACCAGTACGTGTGCACCCCGCACGAGAGCTTCATGCGCGGCGTGCTCGTGGTCGGCAAGGACACCGTCAAGAAGACGGCCGGCAAGGTCACCGCCAAGGTCAGCGGCACGAAGGCGACGATCAGCTTCAAGCTCAACGAGGCCGCCGCGGCGACCCTGAAGCTGAAGGGCGCCGCCACTCGCACCGTCAAGCGCAAGCGGCTCAAGACCGGAGAGCAGAGCATCGTCGTGAAGAAGCTCAAGGCGGGCAGCTACACGGGCACGCTCACCCTGTCGGACGACTTCGACAACAAGACGTCCGTCAAGAAGTCCTTCAAGATCCGCTGACGTAGCCTCACCACGTGCTCGGTGCGCTGCGCCACCGCGACTTTCGGCTGCTCTGGACCGGCCAGGCGATCTCGCTGGCCGGCGACGGCATCTACCTCGTCGCGATCGCCTGGCTCGTCTACGACATCTCGAACCAGCCCGGCGCGCTCGCGATCGTGGGCTTCGCGTGGACGCTCCCGCAGGTGGCGGGCCTGCTGCTCGCGGGGGTGCTGAGCGACCGCTTCGAGCGCCGCCGGCTGCTGATCCTCGCCGACCTGATCCGGTTCCTCGCGATCGGGACGATCGCCGCCCTCGCATACGCCGACGTCACCGAGCTCTGGCACCTGATCGTGCTGGTCGTCTTCTACGGCCTCGGTCAGGCGCTCTTCCAGCCCGCGTTCACCGCGATCGTCCCGGAGATCATCCCGCGCGATGAGCTGCTGCAGGCGAACGCGATGCGCGAGCTGCTGGAGCCGCTGGGGATGCGCTTCTTCGGCCCGGCGCTAGGAGGTGTGCTGATCGCCGTCTTCGGCGTGGGCACGGCCTTCCTGATCGACGCGCTCACCTTCTTGGCGTCCGCCCTGGCTGTCATCGGCATCGAGCGTCGACCGCCGCTGCGCTCCGCCACCGGCTCGATGTGGCGCGACCTGGGCGAGGGCTTCGCCTACGTGCGCGCCCACGCGTGGCTGTGGGGCACGCTCGTCGGTGCGGCGCTGTTCCTGCTGTTCACGTTCGGCCCATTCGAGGTCCTGCTGCCCTACATCATCCGCAACGAGCTGGGCGGCGGCGCGGCCACGTTCGGCACCGTGCTCGCGGCGGGCGGCGCCGGCTCGTTCTTCGGCGCCGTCGTGATCGGCCGGGTTGGGTTGCCGCGCCGGCACGTGACGTTCATGTGGGCGGCCTGGTGCGTGGGCGACGTGCTCGTTCATCGCGCTCGCCTTCGCGGACACCGCCTGGGTGATGTGCCTGGTCTCGTTCTTCAACTTCGCGCTCGGCACGGCTGCGCTGGTCGTGTGGAACACGCTGATGAACACGCTCGTCCCGCCAGAGCTGCTCGGGAGGGTCTCGAGCTTCGACTGGTTCGTCTCGATCGGCCTGACGCCGCTGTCCTTCGCGATCACCGGTCCGGTGGCGGAGCTGCTCGGCGCCCGCGAAACGCTCGCGGTGGCGGGCGCCCTGGGTGCGCTCACCTTCCTGTTCCTGTTCATCCCCGGCGTGCGCGACCCCGAGCGCCAGCCGCTGCCGTCCTAGATCTCGTCCAGGTGGCGCACGTTGGCGAGGTCGTCCGCCTCCTCGCTCGGGCCCGCCTCGAACCAGCCGTCGAGGATCTCCTCGAGCAGCGCCGGGCTGGTCGTGCGCAGCGACAGCGCGAGCACGTTGGCGTCGTTCCAGCGGCGCGCGCCGCGAGCCGTCTCCGCGTCCGCGCACAGTGCCGCGCGGATGCCCGTGACCTTGTTCGCGGCGATCGACGCGCCGGTGCCGGTCCAGCAGCAGACGACCGCCTGGTCGGCCCGGCCCTCGGCCACGTCGCGGGCGGCGGCCTCCGAGGCCCAGGCCCAGTCGTCGCGCTCGCCGTCGGCCAGCGCGCCGTGCAGGAGCGGCTCGTGCCCGCGGCGGCGCAGCTCCTCTGCCACGGCGTCCGCGACGCCGGTGCGCTCGTCGGCGGCCACGGAGATCCTCATCGCGAGCAGCCTACTCTTGGGCCGATGCCCGAGTTGCCCGAAGTCGAGATCACCGCGCGGCGCCTGTCGCGCGCCGCCGCGGGCGCGACGATCGAGTCCGCGCTCGCGCCCGGCATGGTCACGATGAAGACCTTCGACCCGCCGCTCGACGCGATCGCCGGCACCCAGATCGTGGGCGTGCGGCGGGTGGGGAAGATGCTGGTCGTCGACACCGGCGAGCTGGTCGTGCTCGTGCACCTGATGTCGGCCGGGCGCCTGCAGCTGTGGGACAAGCGGGCGTCGCTGCGCGACCGCGCCTCGCGGCTCCTGATCCGCCTCGACGACGGCCGCGAGCTGCGGCTGCGCGAGTTCGGGACCCAGCAGCGCGCCTGGGCGAAGCTGCTGCCGGCCGGCGCGCTCGACGCCGATGATGCGGTGGCCACGCTCGGCCCGGACGCCTACCCCGCGCCGTCGGAGGAGGAGTTCCGCCTGATCCTCCAAGCCCCCCGCCACCTGCACCCGCTGCTGCGCGACCAGCGCACGATCGCGGGCATCGGGCGCTCGTGGGTGGACGAGCTGCTCTGGACCGCGCGGCTGTCGCCGTTCCAGAAGGCGTCCGAGCTCGACGACGACGCGCGTGAACGGCTGCGGGTGGCGTGCGACGAGGTGCTCGGCGGCGCCCTCGAGCACTACGAGGAGGTGATCGGCGACTCGATCCCGGACAAGCTGCCGATGCCCCTGCAGGTGCACCGCCGGGCCGGGGAGGACTGCCCGCGCTGCGGCGCGACGATCCAGGCGATCCACTTCAAGGACTACGTCATGTGCTACTGCCCGGAGGAGCAGACGGGCGGGCGCGTGCTGAAGGACCGCCGACTCTCGAAGCTGCTCAAGTAGCTACTCGAAGAACCCCGGCTGCATGTCGACGTCCTTGTTGTCGGTGTTGGGTGCGCCGAATGCGATCAGCTCGGCTCCCTCGGAACCGGCCCCCATGCTGTGCCTGACCCCCGGTGCGATCCGCACCGCGTCCAGCGCGCCGAGCTCGAGCTCCTCGTCGTCGAGCTTGACCCGCGCGGACCCGCTGATGACCAGGTAGATCTCCTCCTGGTCCGAGTGGGTGTGCCCGAACCCCAGCCTGTAATCGGGGCCGAGCTTGAAGTAGCTCAGCCCGGACTTCTCCAGGTCCAGCGGCTTGCGCGCGAAGTGGGCCTCGATGCCCTCGCCCATCTGGAACTTGGGCGCCATGTCCTCGACGTCGGTACGCAGGTTCAGCAGCGTGTAGTCGGCCATGCGGGGAAGTATTCCCCGTCTGGTCAGCCGACAGTCAGCGTGCCCTCCATGCCGGCTTCCTTGTGGCCGTCGACCGGGCAGTAGAACTCGTACTTGCCGGCTTTGAGGTCCACCGTCACGTCGGCGGTGCCCTTGGTGAGCGTCTTCGTCTCCTCCTCGACGCCGTTGCCCTCGACCTCGACAGCGTGAGGCACGTCGGATGGGTTGTCCATCGTGATCGTGACCTTGCCCGGCTTGGCGGTCAGCTCGGTCTTGTCGAACTTCAGCGCGCCACCCGGGTCGGCGGTCAGCTTGAGCTTGGTCGCGCCGCCACCGCCGCTCGACGCCTCGCCGGTGTCGGTCCCGGTGTCGGCCCCGGTGTCCTCGGCCCCGGAGGAGTTGCTCGAGCCGCCGCCTCCGCCGTTGTCGTCGTCATCGCCTCCGCAACCCGCCGCGATCAGGACGAGGCTGGCGAGAATCGCCGCAAGAACCAGCATTGGCTTCCCCATGGCGGGGTGTACGCAATGCGCGCGGCAGCGGTTCGCTCAGTAGCGCAGCCGGCCGCGCAGCAGCGCCGCGCCGTGGTCGCCTTCGCTGTGGCGGGTGACGACGATCACGTGGTAGTCGCCCGGCCGCACCGCGGCCGTCAGGACGGCTTCGGCCCGTCCGTCGCGGGCAGCCCGGAACGTGCCGCCGCTGACCCAATGGCCGTCGGGGCGCACGCACCAGAGCTCGTACATGGTGGCGCGTAGTCCGCGCGCTCGCAGGCGCACGCGCGTGCCGGCCGGCACGTCCTCGGCCCAGGCGGTGGCGGAGGCATTCGACCCGGCGGCGATCGGCGCGAGCCGGGCGCTCGCGTACGCGTGCGAGTCGTTCTCCTCCTCACCGAGCAGCACCAGCGCGAGCACGACCGTCGCGGCGCAGGCGGCGACAAGCGCGCCGAGGCGGGGCAGGGTCAGGCGCGGCCAGCGCCGGCGGGGTTGCCGCGCGCGCCGGCGCTCTTGAGCGAAGCGATCGAGCACGGCCTCCTCGATCGTGGGCGAGAGCGAGGGTGGCGGCACGTCGGTCGGCTCGATCCGGTCGAGCAGCGCGGGCAGTGCGCCCAGTGCCTTCGCCTCCGGTCCGCAGTAGGGGCAGCCGGCGACGTGGACGCGCATGTCCTCCATCTCCGCCGGGTCGAGCGAGCCGAGCACGTAGCCACCCAGCAGCGCGCCGTGCGTCGGGCACGCGCTCATGTGCGCACCTCCATCTCGTCCAGGATCAGGCGCAGGGTGCGCAGCGCGTACGAGGTGCGGCTCTTCACGGTGCCCAGCGGGATGCCCTTCTTCTCGGAGATCTCGCGCAGGCTGAGTCCGCCGTAGTGGGCCAGCCGGATCACCTCGCGGTGCTCCGGCGACAGCCGCGCCAGTGCGGCGGCCACCTGCCAGCGCAGGACCGCCTGCTCCAGCTCCTGGTCGATCGCCCCGGCGCTCTCGGGCTCGGGCTCCGGCGCCAGTCCGGGACGCACCGACGCCCTGCGGCGCGCGTCGACGATGCGGTTGCGGGCGATCGTGTACAGCCACGTGCGCACGCTGGCGCGTTTGGAGTCGTAGTCAGCCGCGGCGCGCCAGGCTCGGGCGAAGACATCCTGGACAACCTCCTCGGCGAGCTCTCGGTCGCCGAGTGCGTTGCAGGCGAAGCCAAACAGCTCGCTCGAATAGCGGCGGTACAGCTCCCGCAGCTCGTCACCGCTGTCGTCTCCCGGCAAGCGCTCCACGAGCGTTGCGTCGCTCGGGGCCATGCGATCAAGCTATACGCAACGCGGGTCGGCGTGGTTCGATGCCTGGCGCCCCCGTACCTTTCCATCGGTGGCCCCCGCGAGTCTCGGCGAGTCGTTCCAGTCGTTCTTCGACGCGGTCGACGACTTCGTCTCCAACCTGGCCTCCGTCCGGCTGGGGCCGCTGCTGCTGGCCCTCGTCTTCTTCACGGTCTACCTGACCCTGCGCGCTCGGGCGAGCTTCAACATCCTGCGCGCCACCTATCCGGACGAGCGCATCCAGTTCCGCGAGATCTGGGGCGCCTACTTCGCCGGCTACGGCTTCAACGCGGTCATCCCCGCCCGCGGCGGCGACGTCGTGCGCCTGTTCCTCACCAAGACCTCGATTCCGAACTCGAGCTACCCGGCCGTGGCGGCGACCTTCGTCGTGGAGCTTGGGTTCGACGTCGCGATGGGGTCGCTGATCCTGCTGTTCGCGTTCACGCAGGGCGTGTTCCCCAAGCCGCCGGACTTCGCGAAGCTGAACGCGTTCGACCTCTCCTACCTCGCCCAGCACCCGCGCTTCACGCTGTTCCTGCTCACGGCGCTGGCGATCGGGACGTTCGTGGCGTTCGCGCTGCTGAGCGTGCGGGTCAAGGCGTTCTGGGAACGCGTCCGACAGGGGTTCACGATCCTGCACGACCGCGAGCGCTACCTGCGCGAGGTGTTCGCCGTGCAGTTCGTGGGCTGGCTGTTCCGCTTCGCCGCGTTCTGGGCCCTGCTGTCGGCGTTCCGCGTCGGTGGCTCAGTGCAGAACGTGCTCCTGGTGCTCGGCGTGAACGCGGTCTCCGCGGCGGTGCCGTTCACGCCTCAGGGGGCGGGAGTGGCGCAGGCCCTGCTGGCGAAGGTGTTCGCGGGGGAGGCGCCGGGCGCCACCGTGGCCGCCTACTCGGTGGGCCAGCAGATCGCGATCGGCGCGCTCACGTTCGGGATCGGCTTCACCGCGCTGGTGTTCATCTTCCGCATCCGCAGCTTCAAGGAGGTCGTCGCCCTGGGCCGGGCCGATCGCGCGGGAGAGGGCGCGGAGCAGGGTGTCTAGACTCGGGGCATGTCCGCGGAAGACCCATTTGGCGGGCTGTTCGGCGACCCGGACGAGCTGCGCCGGCGCATGGCCGAGTTCGCCGAGCAGATGCAGGGAGCTCAGCGCGTGGCCTGGGCCGACAACGCGATCAAGCTGGCCGTCGACATGACCGTGGCCGGCCTGCAGCGGATGAACCTCCAGGGCAACGCCGACCAGCAGGCTCAGGACCTGCTCCAGTCGATGCGCCTGATCTTCCCCGAGGCCGTCATCCTCGTGCGCGAGGCGCGCGAGGGCTTCGGGACCACCTAGTCCAGCTGCCAGGACACCCCGGCGTTGTTGAGGAAGGCCGCCGGGTCGAACGCGGCCCCCGGGCCGAGCGCTCCGGCGCGGTCGAAGCCCGGGGCGCTGAGCAGCTCGGCTCCGTGCACGAGCGCGACGGCGGTCGTGCCGTAGACATCCGAGCCGCGCACCACTCCCTGCCGGGTGCCGCCGCTGGCCCGCGCCCGCGCGACGATCGTGTACCGCGCCGCCCGGCGGTCGTCCTCCTTGGGCCCCTCCGGGAGCAGCCCGACGGCTCGGTTGAGCAGGCCGCGCAGCGGCGTGCGCAGCGTCAGCGCCGCGCCGGGCATCACGTAGGGGAGCACCGGCGCCAGCGGCTTCGGGGCGATCGTGCCGAGCGTGAGCAGGGCGGTGACCTTCCTCGTGCGGGTGTGGTGGGGAACGGTGATCACCTCGCCGGCGGGGTAGCGCGACACCGGCTGGCGACCGATCGGCTCCGGAAAGTCGAAGCTCGCCTTGAAGACGCCGCTGGGCGCGGCCTTCCACTGCTCGTCCTCGTAGACGACGTCGCCGCCCTTCATCATCTCCAGCCCCGAGCGCAGCGTCCCCCGAGTCATGCCGAAGTCCTCGACGGCGTAGGCGACCGTCAGCTCGTCGAGCGGCTCGAGGTCGCCCGCCGCCAGCCGGGCGATGCAGTCGCCGAAGGCGTAGTCGAACCCGAGCGCCGGCACCAGCGCGACGCCGGCGTGCTCGGCGGCGCCGCCGTGGCGGTCGAAGATCATGCGGATGAAGGGCTGCTCGCCGGTCGAGTCGACGTAGTGCGTGCGCGTGGCGATCGCCGCTCTCGCGAGGGCGTCGCCGGCGAGCGTGAACGGCCCCGCGCAGTTGATCACCGCGCTGGCGCCTTCGAGCAGGTCGCGCAGGGCGCGGTCGTCGTCGAGCGGCACCGCTTTGGTTGGGGCGCCCTCGAGGCGGGCGAGCTTCTCGGGATCGCGGCCGCTGAGCACGTGATCGAGGCCGCGCCGGGCCAGTTCGTCCGTCACCAACCGACCCGTGTAGCCGGTGGCGCCGTACAGGACGATGGTCACCGGTTGCACGATACAGTCGCCCCCGTGCGCATCTCGGAGGTGATGACGGAGGGCGTGGTGACCGCCGCGACGGGCGACAGCCTGCGCCGCGTGGGCGAGCTGATGCGCGACCGCAACGTCGGTTCGGTGGTCGTCTGCGAGAGCGGCCGGCCGGTTGGGGTGATCACCGATCGCGACCTCGCGCTGGCCGTGGTCGCGGACGAGGTCGACGCCGCCGACGTCGCCGGCTCGCACGCCTCCAGACCGCTGGTCACCGGCCAGGTCGAGATGGACATCGAGGAGGCCGTGGCGCTGATGGTCCAGCACCGCATCCGGCGGCTGCCGGTGATCGACGGCGAGGAGCTGGTCGGCATCGTGACGATCGACGACCTGGCGGTACGGGCCGGCGACCTCCACCAGGCGCAGCAGATCACGGCCGAGGTGGCCAAGGCGGCGCTGCCCGAGTTCTACTTCCACCAGCGGGGCGGCTGAGGCGATGGCAGCGTTGACGCCCGGCCAGCTGCGCACGCGCCGGCGAGTGGAGTCGGTGATCAGGCTGATGGCGCCCGCGCTGGACGTGGTGCTGGCGGTGGGCGACCGCGTGTCCCGGATCGTGGAGCGCGACGACCCCGAGTACTACCCGCCACGCGTGGGGCGCAGCGCGGAGGACGCGCTGCGGGCGGCCGGCGACGGGCCCGCGGGCGACGGGCCGCCGCGGCCGTGAGCGACCAGGACCAGCTCGCCTGGGAGGCGCGCTTCGGCCGGCTGGCGGCCGCCTTTGCGTTCGCGTCGGGCTTCCTGCTGCTGGCTGGGACGTTCGTACTCCAGTCGATGGTGGAGAACCGGGGCGAGCGGATCAGGGGGCTGCCCGACTTCCTGCTCTCGATCGACAAGTCGCCCGGCACGATGGTGCTCTCCCAGGTGCTGATCGCGGTGGCGGCCCTTTGCCTGATCCCCGTCTTCATCTACATCTTCCGGGCGGTCATTCACCGGATCCCGCAGGTGCCCCGGTGGTTCGTCTACCTGATCGTGATCGGACCGGTCTTCTACGCGATCTCGCTGGTGATCGGCGCACTCGACCGCGTCGACGTGGCCGAGCTGTTCGCCGAGCGGAGCTCGGACGTGGGCGACTTCTGCCCGGCGATCGCCGGCAAGGCGGGCGAGGAGTGCGCGAAGGACCTGATCGCCGAGGACGTCAGCCCGCTCGGCATCGGGCTGAGCCTGGCCGGCTCCGTCGGGACGGCGTTCCTGTTCGTGATGCTGCCGCTGCGCGCGCGCCGGGCCGGGCTGATGAGCCAGTTCATGGCGATCCTCGGGGTGATCGCCGGTGCCCTGATGGTGCTGCAGCTGATGCCGCTGGTGCCCGAGGTCACGCGGGCGTTCTGGCTCGGAGCGGTGGGGGCGCTGTTCCTCGGCTCGTGGCCCGGAGGCCGCGGGCCGGCGTGGGAGACCGGCCACCCCGACCCATGGCCAAGCGCCGCGGATCGACGCGGCCTGGTGCCGGCGGGCGGAGCGGCCGAGGAGGCCGCCGGCGGGGCGAACGGCGCGAAGGGCGCGAACGGCGCGTCGGCCAGCACGCCGGCGGAGCCCGAGCAAGTGCCGCAACGCCCCAGCTCGCGCAAACGACGGCGAAAAAAGCGCTAACGCGTAACCCTCCCGTGCGCCTTCGCCGAGTGTGGGCCCCGGAAGCGGTGAATATGCCCGGAACTAGGGCCCACACTCGGGGGGAGCGGCGGTCGGGTGGAAGCGGCGGGGGTGGGAGCGGCGCGGGCGTGCCGGCCGCCGCGGCGCTGGCGCTGACCGCGGCGCTGCGCGCTGACCGCCACGCTGGGGCTGCCAGCCTTCCTGGCCGCTCCAGCCAGCGCCCAGCAGCCCGCCCCGCTCGAGCTGCGCGCGCCGCGGCTGCTCGCCACCGGCCTGCCGATCACGCTCCGTGGCGCCGGCGCCGCCCCGAACGAGCGCGTTCGGATCGAGACCAGGCTGAAGGGGCGCTGGCGTCCGCTCGCCGCCGCTCGCGCCGACGCCCGGGGGCGCTTCCGTCGCACCGTGCGGCCGCGCCGCCCGCGTGGCCGTTACGTCCTGCGCGCCACGGTCGCCGGCAGTGCGCCATCGAAGCGGGTCCTCGTCCGCTCGCGCCCGGTCCTGCTCGCCGCGGTCGGCGACGTCAACCTCGGCGACGGTCCGGGCGCCCTCATCGCCGCCTTCGGCCCGCGCTATCCCTGGACCTCTACGGCGGGCACGCTGCGCCGGGCCGACGTCGCATTCGGCAACCTCGAGTGCGCTGTCTCAACCCGTGGCGCCCCCGTGCCGAAGCAGTTCAACTTCCGGGGCCACCCGTCGGCGCTGCGGACGATGGCCGCCTACGCCGGCTTCGACGTGCTCAACCTCGCCAACAACCACACCGGCGACTACGGCACCCAGGCCCTGCTGGACACGGTCGCCAACGTGCGTCGCTTCGGCATGAAGGCCGTCGGAGCCGGCGGGAGCCTCGCCTCGGCCGCGGAGCCGCGCGTGATCGAGCGCCTCGGACTGAGGATCGCCTTCGTCGGCTTCTCCAACATCCTGCCCGCCGAGTTCTACGCCGGGCCGACCAAGGCCGGCACCCAGGCGGCCACGCCCGAGCTGATCGCGGCAGGCGTGCGCGAAGCGCGCAAGCGGGCGGACCTGGTCATCGCCACGTTCCACTGGGGCGTCGAGCGCTCACCCACGCCGGACGGCCGCCAGCGCGCGTTCGCGAACACGGCGCTCGCCGCCGGGGCCGACGCCGTCATCGGCGCCCACCCGCACGTGCTGCAACCGATCGAGCGCCCCGGTCGCCGCCGATTGGTGGCCTACAGCCTCGGCAACTTCGTCTTCGGTGCTTCTTCGTCGGCCACCGCGGCGACCGGGATCCTGCGGTTGAAGCTCTCGGCGAGAGGGATCGAGGGCCACCGCTTGCAGCCCGCCATCATCCGCGGCACGAAACCGACGCTGTAGGGCGAACCCTGCGCACGCGGCCGAGCCGCGTGCTTCGGGCCTAGGCGATCGCCGGCGCCTCCGGCAGCCGCTCCAGCGCGGCCTCCATGTCGGCCTCGGAGAACTCCGGGTCCTCCAGCTCACCGGCGATGTAGGCCTCGTAGGCGGACATGTCGAAATGGCCGTGCCCGCACAGGTTGAGCAGGATCACGCGCTGCTCGCCGGCCTGCTTGGCGGCCTCGGCCTCGTCGATCACCGCCCGGATCGCGTGTGCGGGCTCGGGCGCCGGCAGGATCGCCTCGGTGCGCGCGAACCGCAGCGCCGCCTCGAACGTCTCGTTCTGCTTGTACGCGCGCGCCTCCACCAGTCCCTGCTTGACCAGGGCGCAGACGATCGGCGAGTCGCCGTGGTAGCGCAGCCCGCCCGCGTGCACCGGCGGCGGGACGAAGTCGTGCCCGAGCGTGTACATCGGCATCAGCGGCGTCAGCCCCACGGTGTCGCCGAAGTCGTAGCGGTAGACGCCGCGGGTCAGCGTCGGGCACGCCGCCGGCTCCGCCGCCACGAAGCGCGTGTCGAGCTTCGCCGCGCAGCACGCGCCGGATGAACGGGAACGCCATCCCCGCGAAGTTGGAGCCGCCGCCCACGCAGCCGACCACCACGTCGGGCTCGTCGCCGGCCATCTCCATCTGGGCCAGCGCCTCCTGGCCGATCACCGTCTGGTGCAGGCACACGTGGTTGAGCACCGAGCCGAGCGCGTAGTTGGTGGCGGCGTCGCCCGCGGCCACCTCGACCGCCTCGGAGATCGCGATCCCCAGCGAGCCGGTGGGATGCGCGGCCTGGGCGCGGCCCGAGTCGGTGGTGTCGCTCGGCGAGCGGATCACGGTCGCGCCCCAGCTCTCCATCATCGCGCGCCGGTAGGGCTTCTGGTCGTAGCTCGCGCCGACCATGTAGACCACGCACTCGAGCCCGAACAGCGAGCAGGCGAGCGCGAGCGCCGACCCCCACTGCCCGGCGCCGGTCTCCGTGGCCAAGCGCTCGACGCCGGCCTCCTTGTTGGCATACGCCTGGGCCACCGCGCTGTTGGGCTTGTGCGAACCAGCCGGCGAGACGCCCTCGTACTTGTAGTAGATGCGCGCCGGCGTATCGAGGGCGCGCTCGAGGCGGTGCGCCCGGTACAGCGGCGTCGGGCGCCACAGCTTGTAGACCTCGCGGACCTGCTCCGGGATCTCGACCTCGGGGTCGGCCGATACCTCCTGGCCGATCAGCTCCATCGGGAAGATCGGCGTCAGGTCCTCCGGGCCGGCCGGCTCCATCGTCCCCGGGTTGAGCGGCGGCAGCGGGTCGCCCGGCAGGTCTGCCATCAGGTTCACCCAGTGGGTGGGGATGCGGTCCTCGGTCAGGGTGAACTTCGTCGGGTCGGTCACGCGGCGATCCTAAACTGCCGCACCCATGCCGGAGCGCGCGCGTGCCGTCCTCGTCGCAGTCGTGGTGCTGGTCGTCATCGGCGTGCCGCTGGCGGTGCTGTTCGCCGAGCGGTGGCGACGACCCGGAGTCCAAGCCCAAGCCCAGGCGCGCGAGCGGCCTGCGAGTGGAGCGCGGCACGTCGGACCTCACGATCTACGTCAAGCCGGCCGTGAACGTCCCGGCGCGCGCCGGCGCGCGCCGGCAGGTGCTGCTGAAGTGCGTCGACTCCGACGGCGACACGGTCCAGGCTCAGGACGAGGCGTGGCCGTTCGCCGAGACCGACCAGGGCGCGTTCGACCCGCACGCCCACATGGTCCTGGACCCGCTCAGCATCACCGCCGTGGAGCGCTGCCTGCTCGAGGGGACGGAGCCGTTGCTCGAGGGGCGCGTTCGCTAGACCGCGCCGCAGGCGGCCGCGATCTCGCGGTAGGCCTCGCCCGGATCCGCCGACCCGAAGATCGAAGAGCCGGCCACGAACAGCGTCGCGCCGGCCGCCGCCGCCGGGCCGGCCGTGGCGACGTCGATGCCGCCGTCGACCTCGATCGGGACGTCGGCGCCGAGCAGCTCGCGCAGGCGCAGCAGCTTGGCCGTGGAGGTCTCGATGTAGGGCTGTCCGCCCCAGCCGGGGTTGACCGTCATGCAGAGCAGGTGGTCGAACGCCTCTACGAGGCCGACGACCGCCTCTGGCGGGGTGGCCGGGTTGATCGCGAGCGCGGCGTGCATCCCGGCGTCGCGCACGGCCTTGAGCGCGTAGTGCACGTGCGGCGTCGCCTCCCAGTGCACGATCAGCGAGTCGGCGCCCGCGGCCGCGAACTCCTCCACGCGGTGCTCCGGGCGCTCGACCATCAGGTGCACGTCGAGCACGCCGCCGCGGTCGTGCACCAGGTCGCGCAGCGACTCGACGATCAGCGGCCCGATCGTGATCGGCGGGACGAAGTGCCCGTCCATCACGTCCACATGGATCACCCGGGCGCCCGCATCCATGACCTGCTCGACCTGCTCGCCGAGGCGGGCGAAGTCGGCGGCCAGGATCGACGGCGCGACGCGGACGTCGCCCATCAGATCCACCGCGGTCATGCCCGCGACGCCTGCTTGGCGTGCGCTCGGATCTCGGACAGGATCCGCTCCAGGCGCGGCTCGGTGTCGCGGTCCACGAACGTCATCGCCGCCGCGACCGCCGGGTGGACGCGCGCGATCTCGGCGTGCAGCGCGTGAGCGACCGCCCGGTAGGCGGGGTGGCCCTCGCGGCCCGAGCGCAGCTCGATCAGGTGCATCGCCTCGCGGGCGTTCATGTCGAGCACGTAGCGGATCCGGTAGCCGAGGCAGAGCGCGTATGGCGCGAGCTCCGGATGGCCGGCCTCGACGATGCGGGCGTGCTCGGCGCTCGAGCGCTCGAGTCCCTCGCGGTAGAGGTCGGCGACACCGGCCTCCTCGAGCTCCTCGGGCACGCCGGCGCCGAGCTCGGGCCCGAGCGTCTGCCACTGGATCGTGAGCATCCGGTGACGCTGGAGGTCGCGGAAGGCGCCGTAGTCGGAGACCACCTCGAAGCGGTAACGCAGCGCCTCGAAGCCGCGGCCGGGGCGGTGGCGCCGGTTGGCGCGTTCCCCGACCAGCTCGGCGAGCATCGCGGCGCGCTCGTCGGGTGGCAGCGCCCGCACCGCGCTGCGCGCCTCGTCCTCGGACGTGCCGGCCGCCTCGAACAGCAGCGCCGCCAGCAGGCCGTCCTCGTCGCCGTCCACCGAGAGCAGGCGCACCGCGGGGCCGAGCGGCTCGTCGCGCCGGGTGCGATCGAGCCCCAGGCGCCGCGCCCAGCGGTCGGCCGCGGTGGAGCGCTCGCTCAGGTAGGAGATCCACTCGCCGCCGCGCTCGGGTCGCTCCACGCGCGCGACGAAGCTCGGCATCACCGCCTTGATCTCGGACAAGATCATGTCGGCGTAGTCGCGGGCCTCCGGCAGCGGCGAGGCGTACAGGCGCAGCAGCAGCTGCTCGTAGGCCTGGCCCGTCGCGAAGATGCCGACGTGCGACAGCGAGGCGGCGGGGAGCAGCCCGCGCAGCAGGTCGAGCGCCTTCGCCCGCAGCGCGCGCTGGTGCGCGGCATCGGGCTCGTCGGCCGGACGCGGGAAGCGCTCGGCGGCCCACGCCTCCACGCGCGGCAGCGACTCGGAGTAGGCGCCGAACAGGAAGTCCATCGTCGCCTCGTACTCGGACCCGAGGTCCGGGTGGCGCCAGTAGCGGTAGCCCAGCCCGTCGGCGATCGGCGTGTCGTACGGGATGTAGCGCGTGGACTGCTCCAGGTAGGCGGCGAGCCGGCCGCGCTGGAGCAGCTTCGTCATCACGTTCGAGACCCACTCGCAGGCGATGTGCGCGCCGCCGAGCTGGGCGACCGAGTCGTCGCCGTAGCCGAGGAAGATGCGCTCGTAGAGCTTGCGGGCGCGCTCGCCCTCCTCGCCGTCGAAGGCGGGGTGGACGCCTGTCTCGGCGGCGAACTCGTCCAGGTAGAGCCGGCGCAGCGTGCCCTGGTAGCGGGAGTAGCGCGCGAACATCGCGCCCTTGACGGTCTCCGGCAAGCCGATCAGCGCGAAGACCGGCCGGTCGAGGTTCGTGAAGTGAGGCCTGAGCGCGGCGCGTTCCGACTCGGTGAAGCTCTCGACGGGGTAGTCCATGCGGGCGGGTCAGGGTACCCCGCCAGAAGGCGGAACGGGCGGCCCGTCGGCCGCCCGTTCCGGTTTCCCCCAGACGTTGCCGAGTCTCAGTTGACGACTGTCACCCTCGACTCGGCGGTTCCCAGCGGGGCTCCCGCGGAGACTGCTTGCTCGCCGGCGACCTTGTTGACCAGCCGCGCGGCCTGTGCGCTCAGCTTCAGGTCCGCGCTCAGCAGGGCGCCGTTGTAGTCACCCTGCTTGGCGAGGTTGGTCAGCCGTGCCAGCACGATCACGCGGCCTTCGCTGCAGTACTTCCAGACCGCGCGCAGCAGGTGGCGAGTGGCCTTCGGGTGGTTGCGCGCGACCCGGCGCACGCGCTTGGCCGCGGCCGGATGCTCCAGCGCGAACGCGTCGAGCGCAGCGTGCAGGTGCCGGCAGCCGCCGCGCAGCCCGGGGATCTGGGCCAGCAGCACCGCGCCGATCCCGCGTACCCGGACGGCAACGAAGCGCTGCACGACCGCGGACCGGTCGCCCTTCGTGAACTCCAGGCCACCCTGATGGGCGAGCAGCCCGCTGTAGGTCCTCGGGCTGCCGAACCCGGCGGCGATCGGGAAGACGAAGCTGCCGTTCTCGGCCGTCGCTTCGCCGGTCGGGGCGACGGTGACGCCGTGGTTGGCGAGGAAGTCCGTGGCCTGGGACGACGGCGTGAACGTCGTCGTTCCGGTCAGCTCGACGACCTTGGCCTGGGCGCCGGTGGCGCCGACCAGCAGCAGAGCGAGCGAAGCGGCGAGCGCAGCGAGCATCGTGCGTGATTGGAGTCTCATATCCCACGTCAGAACAAACGAGACGGGGGAGAGTTGCGCGCCTAGGCGAGCGTGCGTTCGAGCACCCGCTCGAGGCGAGCGGACGTCTCGTCCACTGGAATCGCCTTCTCGAGGCGCATCTCGATCGCGCGGCCATCGATGCGCAGCGTCCCCAGCTGGTTGTCGAACCAGGGGCCGTCGCCGACCATCCGCCAGCGCACGTCGGGCTCGGCGACGCCGGCCGCCGCCGCCAGCGCGCGCATCGCCACCGCGAAGCCGTTCGACGTACCGATCCGGATGATGCGCCGCTCGCGCGCCTCGAGCGGGTTGCGATACGGCGAGCAGACGGCCTGGTAGACGGGCGAGCGCACACCCGCGCCGCGCCGGAAGGCGACCTCGCACAGGTACGCGTGATGCACGTCGCCTGACAGCACCACCACCGAGGCGGGCGCGCGTCCGCGCTCGCCTGCCGCCACGGAACGCAGCAGCTCGGTGAGCCGGGCGAACGACTCCTGGAACGCGGCCCAGTGCTCGAGGTCGCCGGCTTGGCGCAGGCGCTCTCCGAGCGGGGCGAGTGCGCCGCCCCAAGCTCCCCCGGCGACCGCCTCGGACCACGCCTCGGCGTAGTGCATGCCCGGGCCGAGCAGCCAGGGCAGCGACGTGGCCACGAGCAGGTGGTCGAAGTCGCCGGTGAAGTGCTCTGCGACCCAGTCCCACTCGTCGTCGTCGAGCATCGAGCGGTTCCCCTCCTCGAGCACGCGGCCCGCGCGCGAGTCGATCACCACCAGCCGCGTGTGGCCGAGGTCCCGGCAGTAGCTCCAGCGCGTGCCGGACGTGGACTCGTCGGCGGCACGCGCGAACTCGGCGAGAATCGGCCACCCGTCGTCGGCGTCCTTGACCTTGCGCAGCAGCTCGTCGTCGGCGTGGTTACCGGGCTCGAGGTTCCCGATGTGCTGGTAGATCCAGTATGACGCGAGCGCCGCCACGATGTGCTCGTTCCACCAGTGATGCGACCGCATCTCGTCGAGCCACGCCTGCGAGATGTTCCAGTCGTCGTGGACGTCGTGGTCGTCGAAGATCATCGCCGTCGACAGGGTGGAGAGCAGCCAGCGGATCGTCGGCTCGCCCCAGCTCTCGTGGTAAAGCCGCGTGTACTCCTCGAAGTCGACGACGCGCTCCCCGGGCGGCTCGCTCGCGTCGCGGCGGGAGTCGATGAAGGAGCGGGTGCGGGGCGGCACCTCGTCGGCGTAGACCTGGTCGCCGATCATCAGCAGCACGTCGGGCCAGCGCTCGCGCGGCTCGTCGCGCATGCGCTGAGCGAGCGTGCGCAGCGAATCGATCTCGCGCCCGCGCTCGTCCTCGTCCTTGCGCAGGGAATAGGGAGGCTCGTGCGGCGCCGCAACGCGGCAGGAGCCGAACACGACCTCGAGCGGCGTGTCCTTCGGGTAGGTGTGGAATGCGCTCGGCGGGAAGCCCTCCAGCGCCGGCCAGGCGCGCTCGCCGTCGAGGCGGACCTCGTACTCGTGCCAGGTGCCCGGCCGGAGCCCGGCGCAGCAGACGAGCGCATAGTGGTGCCCGCAGACCTGGAACGTGCGCTCGCGAGTGCCGAGCACCTCTACGTCGCACGGAGCGTCGGTCTCGACCCAGATCAGCGCCTCCGTCTCCCCGACGTAACGCAAAAGGGGGCCGAGCATCAAGTTGGGCACGAGCGGGAGCATATGGTTCAAGTGTGGAGTCCGAGCTGCAGAGAGTCGGCCGCTCGATCCACGCCGCGTTCCCCACACGATCGCGGCACCCGCTGCGAGCGCTCGACGTCAAGGCGATGGAGATGGCGGCCCAGGACCAGGAGCTGCGGGCCGCCCTGTTCCGCTTCGTGGACGTCACGCCGGCGTGCACCAGCCTCGACGACCTGGCCCGGCACCTGAGCGCCTACCTCGACGAGGTCGACGAGCGCCCGCCGCCGCTCGCGGCCGCGATGCGGATGTCGCAGAGCAAGGCCGGGCGGGCCGCTCTCGGCGCAGGCGCGGCGGCCGGCGTCCGGCACATGGCGCACCGCTTCATCGTGGGCGAGACGCCGAGCGCGGCGGTGCGCCCGATCCGCCACCTGTGGGAGCACGGCGCCGCGGTGTCGCTCGACCTGCTCGGCGAGGCGACCGTCACGCAGCCCGAGGCCGACCGCTACGCGGAGCGCTGTCTCGACGCGCTCGAGACGCTGGCCGCCGCGGCGCCGAGCTGGCCCGAGCGGCCGCTGCTCGAACGCGACTCGCTCGGGCCGGTCCCGCGAGTGAACGTGTCCGTGAAGGTGTCGGCGCTGAGCCCGCTGCTGCGGCCGGAGGCGCCCGAGATCGGGCGCGACGACGCGGCCCGGCGGATGCGACCGCTGCTCCTGCGCGCCAAGGAGCTGGGCGCGCATTTGCACATCGACATGGAGTCGGTCGACACCCTGGAGGCCACGATGCAGCTGGTCTTCGACGTGCTCTCGGAGCCCGAGCTGAGCGACGGCCCCTCGACAGGGATCGTGCTGCAGGCCTACCTGCGTGAGTCGCCCGACCAGCTCGAGCAGGTGCTCGCCTGGGCGCGCTCCGTCGAGCGCGAGCCGCCGCTGGTCGTGCGGCTCGTGAAGGGCGCGTACTGGGACCACGAGGTGGTCGCGGCGCGCCAGCACGGCTGGACGCCGCCGGTATTCGAGGAGAAGGCCGAGTCCGACCGCAACTTCGAGCAGCTCACCCGGCGCCTGCTCGAGGGGTGGCCGCACGTGCGGCCGGCGGTCGCGTCTCACAACCTGCGATCGGTAGCCCACGCCGTGGCGGCCAACCGCGCCGCCGGGCGGGCCGACGCCGACCTCGAGCTGCAGGTCCTGCGCGGCCTGGGCGACGACCTGGCGGCCGCACTCGCCGACCTCGACATGCGCGTGCGTATCTACTGCCCGGTCGGCGACATGGTCGCCGGAATGGCCTACCTGGTCCGCCGGCTGCTCGAGAACACGGCCAACGAGTCATTCCTGAGCGACCTGCAGCGCGGCGTCTCGGTCGACGAACTGCTGGCGGCCCCGTGAGCTTCAGCAACGAGCCGATCCTGGAGCTGCGCCGGGCGCCCGAGCGCGACGCGTTGCTGGAGGCGCTGCGCGCGCTCGACACGCGGCTGCCGCTCAAGGTCCCGGTGCTGATCGGCGGCGACCGCGGCGCCGCGGCGGGGCTCGACTCGACCGATCCCGGCACCCCCGAGCGGCTGGTGGCCACGGCCGGCGAAGCCGGGGCGGCCGACGCGCAGGCCGCCGTGGAGGCGGCGCAGCGCGGCTTCGCCGAGTGGGGCGCGCGTCCGGTCGCGCAGCGCGCCGAGGCGCTACGGGGCGCCGCCGCGCGTCTGCGCGAGCGCCGGCTCGAGCTGGCCGCGCTGCAGGTGCGCGAGTGCGCGAAGCCCTGGCCCGAGGCGGACGGGGACGTGTGCGAGGCGATCGACTTCCTCGAGTACTACGCGGCCGAGGCACTCGAGCTCGACCGCGGTCGCGAGCTGATCCAGGTGCCCGGCGAGCGCAACCGGATGCGCTACGCGCCGCGCGGCGTAGCGGCCGTGATCGCGCCCTGGAACTTCCCGCTGGCGATCCCCTGTGGCATGACCGCCGCGGCGCTGGCGGCCGGCAACGCGGCTGTGCTGAAGCCGGCCGAGCAGTCGCCGGCCAGCGCGGGGGCCCTGGTCGAGGCGCTGCACGCTGCCGGCGTGCCGCCCGACGCGCTCGCCCTGCTGCCCGGCCACGGCGAGGCCGGCGCCGCTCTGGTGCGCGACCCGCGCGTGCACGTGATCGCGTTCACCGGCTCGAGCGCCGTTGGGCTGGAGATCGTGCGCGGTGCGGCGGACACGCCCGAGGAGCAGGGCCACGTGAAGCGCGTGGTGGCGGAGATGGGCGGCAAGAACTGCGTGATCGTGGACGCCGACGCCGATCTGGACGAGGCGGTGCCGGCGATCGTGCACTCGGCGTTCGGATACGCCGGCCAGAAGTGCTCCGCCGCCGCGCGGGTGCTCGTGCACGAGGCGGTCGTCGACACGCTCGTCGAGCGCCTGGCCGGCGCCACGGACGTGCTGCGCGTGGGTCAGGCCGAGGAGTTCGCCACCGAGGTCCCGCCGGTGATCGAGCAGGAGGCGCAGGAGCGCGTGCTGCGCTACGGCGAGCTGGCCGCGCGCGAGGGGCGGATCGCGGCGCGCGTGCCCGCGGTCCCCGCCAATGGCTGGTTCTGCCCGCCGACGATCGCCGTCGGGCTGCCCGACGGGTCGCCGGTCAATCGCGAGGAGGTGTTCGGGCCGCTCCTCTCCGTCACGGCGGTCAGGAGCGTGGACCACGCCTGCGACGTCGTCGAGTCGCTGCCGTTCGCGCTCACCGGCGGCCTCTTCTCGCGCAACCCCGCGACCGTCGAACGGGTGGCGGCGCGGCTGCCGCTGGGCAACCTCTACGTCAATCGCGGGATCACCGGGGCGATGGTGGGCAGGCAGCCGTTCGGCGGCAACCGCCGCTCGGGAATCGGCGCCAAGGCCGGCGGGCCCGACTACCTGTTGCAGTTCGCCGAGCCGCGTGTAGTTACGGAGAACACCATGCGGCAGGGAATACCTGCCGAATAGCTGGGAAGGAGGAGGGCATGATCGGAGCAATCATCCTGGGCCTGCTGGCCGGCTACATCGCGAAGGCGCTTCTGCCGGGCAAGGATCCGGGCGGTTTCTTCGTCACGATCCTGCTGGGCCTGGCCGGCTCCCTCGTCGGCTTCTTCGCCTTTACGGAGGTGCTCGGCATCGGCGACGACGAGATGTTCGACCTCGGCGGCCTGGTCGGGGCGATCATCGGCACGATGATCCTGCTGGGGATCTACCGCGCCGTGGCGGGGCGCGGCGAGGAGCCGACCCCCACGGGGACCACCTAGCGACTTTGTACCCTTGGCGCGCCATGAGCGCGCCTGGGTTCGACCTGCAGTCGCATTCGCTGCACTCCGACGGCGAGCTGACCGCTGCCCAGGTGGTGGAGAACGCCGCCGAGGCGGGCGTGAAGCTGCTCGCGCTGTCAGACCACGACACCGTCGACGGCGTCGACGAGGCGCTCGCTTCCGGCGCGCTGCACGGCGTGCGGGTCGTGCCCGCCACCGAGATCTCCGCCGTCGACGGGCCCTACGAGGACCTGCACGTGCTCGGCTACGGGATCGACCACCGCAGCCGGTTGCTGGGCGAGCGCCTGCTGGACGCCCGCCACGACCGCGAGCGGCGCGCCGACGCGATGGCAGAGCGCCTGCGAGAGCTTGGCTTCGAGATCGACCCGGCCCCGATCGAGGCGCGCAAGGCGGCCGGCAAGCCGGTCGGGCGGCCGCACCTGGCGGCAGCGGTGCTGGCGCACCCCGCCAACGCCGAGCGGCTCGCGGCCGAGGAGCACGCCGACGTCTCGTCGTTCATCCCCGCCTATCTGATCCAGGGCACGCCGGGCTACGTGGCCCGCACGCGCCCGACGGTTGACGAGGCGATCGCCTGGATCCACGAGGCGGCCGGCGTCGCGGTGTGGGCGCACCCGTTCTGGGACATCAAGGACGAGGCGCAGGTGCTGGAGGCGATCGGCCGTTACCGGGAGGCGGGGCTCGACGGCGTGGAGGTGTACTACACGACCCACACCGAGGAGCAGGCGCTGCTGCTGGCCGATCGGTGCGCCGAGCTCGACCTGCTCACGACCGGGTCGTCGGACTACCACGGTCCCGACCACCGGCTGTTCAGCGCGTTCCGCGCCTTCGACACGTACGGGCGCGAGCCCAACCTGGGTCCGATCGCGTATGGCACGCTCGCCGCCCCGACGCGCGGCATGGACGGGCTGTGCGTCTGGCTGACCGGGCTGTCCGGCTCGGGCAAGTCGACGATCGGCCGGCTCGCCGCCGGGCAGCTGCGCGATCTCGGCCACCGCGTAGAGGTGCTCGACGGTGACGACGTGCGCCAGAACCTGTGCTCCGACCTCGGCTTCTCGCGCGAGGATCGCGACGAGAACGTGCACCGGCTGGCTTGGGTCTCGGACCTGCTCAGCCGCAACGGCGTGATCACGTTCGTCGCGGCGGTATCGCCGTTCCGCGAGCCGCGCGACGCCGCGCGCGCCCGGATGGGCAAGCGCTTCCTCGAGGTCTACGTGCGGGCGTCGGTCGAGGAGTGCGAGCGCCGGGACGTGAAGGGCCTCTACCAGCGCGCCCGCTCGGGACAGATCCAGGGCTTCACGGGGGTCTCCGACCCCTACGAGGAGCCGCGCTCGCCCGAGCTGCTGGTGGACACCGAGCAGGAAACGGCCGAGGAGTCGGCCGCCAAGCTGGTCGCGCTGGTGGAGGAGCGGCTGGCACAGGCAGCACCGGTCGGCGCGACCGCTTAGGCTGCGTAGCCCCTACCGCCGGTAGGGCTTCCCCTTCTCGGGGTCGCCCTCACGGCTGCCGGTTCCGGTCTCGCCGGGCGCGTCGGAATGGTCGTCGGTCGAGCCGAGCGGGGTGTCGCCTTCGCCGCTCACCTCGTCGGGTACGTGCTCGGACAGCTTCTCCGCCTCGGGTGGCTCGGCGGTCTCGGGAGTCTTATCGTCGTCTCGTGGCTTCTCGTCCATGCGGCCCTCCTACCCGGCGCGCCTAGACGAGCACCACGCAGCCGCGCCGGCGCAGCGAGCCGAACCAAGCGGGCGGGTCGACCAGCTTGTTCCAGCGCAGGTCGAGCTTCTCGAGGCGAGGCAGCCCGGCGATCGCCTCCGGCAGGGCGGTGAGGCCATTGGCGCGTAGGTCCAGCAGCCGCAGCTCGCCGAGCTCGCCGATCGAGTCGGGCAGGGTGGCCAACCGGTTTTCGCGCAGGTGCAGCTCTCGCAAGCGCGTCAAGGCTGCCGATTCCGGCGGGCAGCTCGGTCAGGCCGGCGTTCAGCAGGCGCAGCTCGATCAGCGACGTCAGGCGGCCGATGCCGTCGGGCACGCGTGCGAGCGGGTTGTCCGACGCGTTCAGGTAGGTCAGCTCGCCCAGTCCGAGGAGGGCTTCGGGCAGCTCCTCAAGCCGGTTGTCGTGCACGTACAGCACCTCCAACCGGGTCAGGTCGCCGATCGACTTCGGCAGCGCCGCCAGCCGGTTGTGGCCGGCGTCGAGCACCCGCAGGTTCGCCAGCCGACCGATCGACGCGGGCAGCCGCTCCAGCGACAGCTCGTGCACGTACAGCTCCCTCAGTCCGCCCAGCTCGCCAATCCGCTCCGGCAGCTCGGTCAGGGCGTTCTCGCCCAGCGACAGCGAGCGCAGCGACGGCAGCCGCCAGACCACCTCGGGCACCGACTCGAAGCGGTTCGCCCGCAGGCTGAGGTGCTCCAGCGAGCTCAGCCGCTCGAACCACTCCGGCAGCGTCTCCAGCCGGTTGCGGCTCAGGTCGAGCCAGCGCAGCCCCTCGCGGTCGGCGACCGACTCGGGCACTGCCGTTCAGATCCGCGCCCTCGAGGTCGAGCGCCTCGGTCAAGTCGCCGGGCGTTCGACCGGCGGCCGGCGCGGGGCGCCGTCGGCGCCGTCCCCCCGGGCTGGAGGCTCAGGTTCCGGCTCCGGCTCCGGCTCGCGGGCGGGCCCTCGCCCTCCTGCTGCGCCTGCATCTTCGCCATGAACTCCGCGCGCGCCTGCGCCGGCGTTCGCTTCAGCGCCCCCAGCAGCGGGAGCACCGTGAGGATCAGGAACGCGGCGTGCCGGAACGCCCACGCGTAGCCCTCGCGCGCCGAGCCTGCGGTCTGGCGGATGATCTCCTGGTCGAAGCCCGGCTTCGGCTCGAAGCGGTCGTTGGTCCCCCCGGTGTAGTCGTGCAGCGTCGATTGGATCACTTCGTTCGCCATCGGAGCCGGCATGTCCCAGTCGTCGACGACGTCCTCGATCTCGTCGTCGGCGAACCACGACATGTGCGCGTGCAGGACGCCGCCGAACGTGGCGATCAGGATCGCGACCCCGATTGCCGCGCCCAGCTGACGAGCCGTGTTGAGGACCCCGGACGCCAGTCCGATCTCCGGCCCCGCGACCGCTCCCATCGCGCCCACGTTGAGCGCCGGGAAGCCGATCCCCATCCCCACGCCGATCATCAGCAGGCCGGGCAGGATGCGGATGTAGGTCCAAGCGTCGTGCGCCGTCGACGGCAGGAAAGACACCCAGATCATCCCGATGGCCATCACGATCAGCGCGGGCCGGGCGATCTCGCCCGGAGGCTTGGTGTCGGCGAAGCGCCCGGCCAGCGGCCACACGAGCAGGCCCATCAGCGGGACCGGTACGAGCGCGAACGCCGCTTCGATCGGCTCGTAGCCCCACAGGTTCGTGAACACGAGCGACAGCAGCAGCAGGCTCCCGATCGCGCCGGCGGCGAAGAACAGCATCCCGATGTTCGCGTTGCGGAACTGCTTGTTGGCGAACAGCCCCGGCGTGATCATCGGGCTGGGTGCGCGCCGTTCCCACCAGACGAACGTCGCCCCGAGCAGGATTGCCGCCTGCATCAGGCTTAGCCAGAGCGGAAAGTCACCGCCGAAGGGGTTCGCCTCGACGAGCGCCACTGTCAGGAAGAAGACGGCGGCGCCGAGCAGCACCATGCCGCGCACATCGACCTGGCGACCTGCGCTCAGGTCCCAGGTCTCGGGCCACCAGCGCAGGCACATCACTACGCCGAGCACGCCGAAGGGGACGTTGATCAGGAAGATCCAATGCCAGCTCGCCACCTCGACCAGCACACCGCCGAGGACCGGCCCGAGCGCCGATGACACGAGCGCGATCACCGCGATCAGCGCCAGCCCGCGGCCGCGCTGCTCGGGGGGGAAGACCAGCACGGTCATCGCGAACCCGAGCGGCGCGAGGATGCCGGCGCCGGCGCCCTGGATGACCCTGAAGATGACCAGCCACTCGACCGACCAAGCCGTGGCGCACAGCGCCGAGCCGATCGTGAAGACCGTGAGGCCGATGATGAAGAAGCGCTTGCGGCCGAACTGATCGGCCAGGCGACCCATCGAGACGAGCAGGATCGCGAACGTGATGTTGTAGGCGTTGATGACCCAGGTGACCGTGGCCACGTCGGTCGACATCTCGGTCTCGAGCGTCGGGATCGCGATGTTCACGATTGCGATGTCCAGCAGGGACATCGCCCAGCCGATCATCATCACGCCGAAGATCCGCCACTTGTTCGCGTAGAGGAACTCGGCGGAGGGGTTCTGGCGGGTGTCGGCGACGGCCTCGCTCACGGCCCGATCGTCCCGGCCTTGCGGTTCTCGGGGTCGCGGCCGTCGAACTTGAGGTCGCTGGGCTCGTCGTCGTCGTCCGGGTCCTCGTTGTCGACCGCGTCCCAGTCGTTCGGGATGCCGTCGTCGTCGGTGTCGTCGTCGCCGCGCTGGCGCGTGGGCCGCAGCGCCCCCTCGGGGCCGAACTCGGGCAGCGTGCCGCCCGCGACGGTCAGGGCCGCCATCGACATGTCGGTCAGCACCCCGGGCTCGTCGTTGGCCACGTCGTCGTAGCGCTTGTCGTCGTCGTCGGCTTCCTCGTCGTCGTCGTAGAGGCGCCGCTCCATCTCCTCGCGGTCGGCGACCATCAGCCAGCGCTTGTCGCGCACCATGATCAGCGAGCCGCTGCAGGTGATCGAGAAGGGCCGGTCGGGCATGTCCTCCTCGTCGACGCCGTCGAACAGCTGCGTCAGGTCCTCCCCGCGCATCTTCCCGGGGATCGTGAGGCCCATCGAGGACAGCAGCGTCGGGGCCACGTCGTGGGTCGTGGCGTACCAGTCGATGTCGTCGCCGGCCTTCTCGCCGCGCGGGTGGCGGATCAGGTACGGGATCTCGTAGGAGAGCCGGTGCGACGTCGGCGTGCCCCGCCCGGCGTAGTCGTGCTCGCCGAGCGCGATGCCGGTGTCGCCGAGCACGAACAGGAACACGTCGTCGGGGACGACGTCCATCAGCCGGCCGAGCCACTCGTCCACGTGATTGACGTGCTGCCGGTAGGCGTCGCGCAGCTCGTCGACGTCGCCGCCGGAGAACTTCAGCTCCACGAGCCGGTCGTTCATCGGCCCGATGCCCTCCTTGTCGACCTCGCCCGGCTTCACGTAGATCGGCGGCGCCTCGGCGGCGTCAACGGGGTCGAACGGGTCGATCGCGAGGAAGTAGGGGTCGCCGCGCTCGAGCTTGCGCAGCTCGGCGATGCCGGCGCGGAAGGTGCGCGCCGCCGCCGCCGACTGGCGCTTGATCGCGGCGATCTCCGCCTTCAGCCCGCTCCCGGTGGACGCGCCCTCGGGCGTGCCGCCCGGCCGCACCACGTCCGGGAAGCGCGGCCCGTCGATGATCGGGTTGTCGGTGACGTAGCTCGTCTTGACGCCGCGCAGGCGCATCGTCTCGGTCACCACCGGCTGCCAGTCCCACACGGGGCAGTAGCCGGGCACGTCCGGCATCCCGTCGGTGCGCTTCCACATCCGGAACGGGTACGAGCGCATGCCGGTCACGAGCGTCCGCCGCACCGGCAGCGCGGGCATGCACTCCGGCACGACGCGGTCGAAGCGCAGCGACTTGCCGGTCAGCTCATCGAGGTTCGGCGTGTCGGTGCCCGAGGGGCCCTTGAACGCCTTCACGTAGTCCGAGCGGATCAGCGGGAGGACGACGAGCATCGCGCTCGCCCCGGGCTCGCCGCCGAACCTGTCCGCCCGCGCGGCCGCGGCCGGACCGGCCATCGCCGCGACCAGCCCCGTGGCGCCGCCCCGGCGCAGCAGCGAGCGGCGGGTGAGCGTCACCCCCCGATCACCGCCCGCGCCCCGGACGAGCCGAACTGCGGCAGGGTGCCGCCGGCCTCGTCCTCCAGCACCTTCCAGAGCCGGTCGACGATCTCGGGGTGCTCGGCGGCGACGTCGTGCGTCTCTTTCGGGTCGTTGCGCTTGTCGTACAGGCGCTTGCGCCGGCCCTCGCTGTCGGACAGCAGGAACCAGTCGCGGTCCCCGCAGAGCAGGTAGTTGTCGTAGCACGACGTGAAGTACGGGCGGCCCGGCGGCTCGCGGCCCTCGAACAGCACCGACAGGTCCTCGCCCTCCATCATCCCCGGTGCCCGCACGCCCATGAACGAGAGCAGCGTGCGCGACACGTCGTGCGTGGAAGCGAAGTAGTCGCTGCTCTGGCCGGCGAGCTTGCCCTCAGGGTGCCGGATCAGCGCCGGCACGTGGTAGATGTGCCACTGGGCGCGCGCGCCGTCCTTGCCCATCACGCCGCCCTCGCCCAGCGTCAGGCCGTGGTCGGACATGTAGTAGATGACGGTCTCGTCGAGCAGCTTCTCGTCGGCGAGCTTGTTCATCAGCCGCCCGATCCACTCGTCGATGAACGTGATCTCGGCCGCGTACAGCTCGCGCACGCGCTGGATGCTGTCGTCGTCGAGGTCCACGTGCACCACCCACGAGTAGGGCGTCTCGAACGGCTGGATCGGGCTGATGCCCTCGGAGGTCTCGATGCCCTTGGGGCTGCCCGCCGCGAGCTGGTACACGCGCGGGGCGTCGAACGGCTCGTGGGGGTCGAAGGCGTCGACGCCGAGGTAGAACGGGCGACGCTTCTTGAGGTCGTCGATCATGTTGATGCCGGCCCGCACAACGCGCGCGGTCGGGTACTGGCGCTCGTTGTCGCGGTAGATCGAGTTCCAGCCGACCATCGAGCGCAGGCGGCCGACCTCGACGCTGTCCGACAGCTCCGGCAGCAGGTAGCGCTCGATCTGGCTGCGCGTGGCGGGCCGCTTGAACGGCTTGTTGAGGAAGCGGTAGGCGCCCTGCGAGAAGCTCGGCTTGATCCAGTCGACGGTGCGCCGGAAGTTGGCGAAGCGCGGGCCGATCAGGAACGGGTTGTCGGTGCAGTAGCCCGTCTCGATGCCGGCCTCGCCGGCCACCTCGGTGACGATCGGGTAGGTGTCGGGGATCGGGATCCAACCGGGACCGACCGGCAGGCCCTGGGTCGGCACGTAGTTGCGGTAGGGGAACGAGCGCACGCCGGTGAGCAGTGCTCGGCGCGCCGGGCCGGTCGGCATCGCCTCGGGCACCGCCATCGAGAACGACAGCGAGTCCTTGTAGAGCGCGTCGATGTTGGGCGTCTTGGCGAGGCTGGCCGCGTTGTTCGCGTGGATGAAGTCCCAGCGCGTGGAATCCGTGATCAGCATCAGCGCGTTGGGCGCGTCCTTCGCGTGGCGCGTGGCCGGCTCGAAGTAGTCGTCGCCGCAGGCGGCCAGCCCGAGGCCGGCAGCCCCGGCCGCGCCCGCGCCAAAGAGTCCTCTGCGAGTCAGCGCCACGGGCGGGGAGCCTAGAGTACGAGTCGTGGATGGCGAGCGGCTGCGATTCGGCGACGTGAACATCCTGATTCGGGTGTCGACCCCCGACATCTGCGTGCTGGAGGAGGTGCCGCCGATGGTCGACACTCCCCGCCACGTCCACGAGCGCGAGGACGAGTTGTTCGTCAGCCTCGAGGGCGACCACGTGATCGAGCTGGACGGCGAGGAGCACCGGATCGGCCCCGGGGAGTCGGTCTTCGCCCCGCGCGGCATTCCCCACTCGCAGCGTCGCGTCGTGCCCGGCGAGGGACGCCTCTTGGTCGTAACTACGCCCGGTGGGCTCGACGGCTTCTTCCGCGAGCTGGCCGCGGCCGACACCGCTGGGACGCTCGGGCCCGAGGCCTACGCCACGGCCTCCGAGCGGTACGGCATCACCTGGCTGTAATCGCCCGGTCTCGACCGCAAGCGTGGCGCTTGTCACGGAAAGGTTTCTCCGAGTCGCGCACTATTCGGTGCGGCCGATGAGTTCCCGGCACCGACCGGGTCTTACCTACCAAATGAGCACTTCATCCCCCGCATATGCCCCCGCCGCCGGACGGCGCCGTGGTCACACCCATTCGCGCCCCGCGCGCGTGCCGGTGGTCGACGCGGTCATCGTCGGCGGTGGCCCCGCCGGCCTGAGCGCCGCCCTGGTGCTCGGCCGGGCGCGCCGGCGGGTGCTGGTGCTCGATACCGGCCGTCCCGCCAACGCCGCCTCCAACGGGATCGGCGGGCTGCTGGCCCAGACCGGAGTGGTTCCCGCCGACCTGCGCCGCGCCGGCCGCGAGCAGCTCGCGGGCTTCCCCAACGTCGAGGTCCGCGACGGCGCGGTGCTCGACGCCACGTCGCTCACCGACGGTTTCGGCGTGAAGCTCGAGGGCGGGCAGGCCGTGCAGACGCGAGCGCTCGTGCTGGCGCACGGGCTGCGCTACGACCCGCCGCCGCTGCCCGGCGTCGAGGGTCTCTGGGGTCGCTCGATCTTCCACTGTCCCTTCTGCGACGGCTGGGAGGTGCGCGACCTGTCGCTGGCCGTGCACGGCTCCGGCCCGGAGGCGGCTCGCTCGGCGCTGGTGGTGTCGGAGTGGAGCAGCGACGTCGTGCTGCTCACCGACGGCCCCGCGCGCCTGAACGGCGAGCGCGCGGCGCTCGAGCGCGCCGGAGTGCGGGTGCGCGAGGAGCGGATCCGCGAGGTGGTCGGCAGCGAGGGTTGGCTCCACCGGATCGAGTTCGTGGACGGCCCCGCCGAGCAGCGCGACGCCATGTTCGTGCGCACCCACCGCGGCCAGCCGAACGGCATCGCCGAGGCGTTCGGGTGCGAGCTGAGCGCGGGCGGAACGATCGTCACCGACGCCGACGGCCGCACGGACATGCCGGGCGTCTACGCCGCCGGGGATGCGGCGACCGAGCGGCTGCGCTCGGTCGCGAACGCGATCGGCTCCGGCTCGCGCGTGGCGCAGGCAGTGGCGCTGGACCTGATCTAGCTGGACGCCGCGGCCACCTGCTCCGGCACCTCGATCTCGCGCTTGAGGATCTTGCCGGTCGGGCCCTTCGGCAGCTCGTCGAGGAACCAGATCTTGCGCGGGTACTTGTACGCCGCCACCTGCTCCTTGATCCAGGCCCTCAGCTCGTCGGCGCCGACCGACTCGCCCTTGCAGAGGACCACCGCCGCCCCGACCTCCTCGCCGAGCGCCTCGTCGGGCACGGCGACCACGGCCGCCTCCTGGACGGCCGGGTGCTCGTAGAGCACCTCCTCGATCTCGCGCGGGTAGACGTTGTAGCCGCCGCGGATGATCAGGTCCTTCTTGCGGTCGACGATGAAGAAGAAGCCGTCCTCGTCGACCTTGGCCATGTCGCCGGACTTGAACCAGCCGTCGGCGTCGATCGCCTCGCCGGTCGCCTCCGGGCGGTCCCAGTAGCCCTTCATCACGTTGTGGCCGCGGATCACGATCTCGCCGACCTCGCCCTGCGCGACCTCGTTGCCGTCGTCGTCCCAGACCTGCATCTCGACGCCCTCGATCGGGGTGCCGATCGAGCCCGCCTTGCGGGGCTTGTCGGGCTGGTTGAAGGAGGCCACCGGCGAGGTCTCCGAGAGGCCGTAGCCCTCCAGGATCGCGCAGCCGAACTTCTCCTCGAAGGCGCGGATCAGCTCGACCGGGATCGCCGCGCCGCCGGACATGCAGAGCCTCAGGCAGGAGGCGTCGGTGGAGTCGGCTCGCTCGGCGTGCAGCAGGGCGTTGTACATCGTCGGAACGCCCTGGAACACCGTGACGCGGTCGCGCTCGATGATCTCGAGAGCCTTCTCGGGGTCGAAGCGGGGCAGCATCGTGACCGTGGCGCCGCTGCAGACCGCGCCGTTCATCGTGCAGGTCTGGCCGAACGAGTGGAACAGCGGCAGCGCTCCGAGCAGCACCTCGCCCTCGCCGAACTCCGCGAATTCGCCCACCACGCCGCAGTTGCGCACGAGGTTGGCGTGGGTGAGCTCTGCGCCCTTCGGCTTGCCGGTGGTGCCACTCGTGTAGAGGATCACCGCGGTGTCGCTGTCGGCCCGCTCGGCGACCTCGCGCTGAGGCTCGTGGGAGAGGACGAGCTTCTCGAACTCGCCCGGCTTGACCGAGATCAGCTCGGTGCCGGCCTGTGCCGCGCCGTCCTCGGCGGCGTCGGCGAAGTCGTGCCAGGCGAACACGACCTTGGCGCCCGGGTCCTGGAGGTAGAAGGTGACCTCACGGGCCTTGAGCAGGACGTTCATCGGGACCACCACGGCGCCGGCGCGCAGGATCCCGTAGTAGATCGCGGGGAAGTAGGGCACGTTCGGCAGCATCAGGCCGACGCGGTCGCCGAGGCCGACCCCCTTCTCCTCGAGCAGCGCCGCGATGCGAGCGCTCGACTCGTCCAACGCCGCGTAGGTCAGCTCGATGTCGTCGAGCTTGAAGGCAGTTCGGTCGCCGTGCTCAGCCGCCGTATCCGTGAGGATCCGGGCCAGGTTCTCGCTCATTCGTGCTCCCCCTCGATTGCTGTCGGGCAGCGTAACGCGGCCAACTGCAGCATTAAAGGGCGGGCCGAACCGAGTGTGGGCCCTACTTCCCGGGATATATCCGCATTCCAGGGCCCACACTCGCGAGTCGCCCCGGCCTGGTTGCTGCAGTTAGCCCGGCCCGGGGCCCAGCTAGCGCAGGCCCGAGATCGCCGTGCCCACGTCGCGGGCCGCGTCGAACAGCGGGTCGGGCCATACGCCGAACAGGATCGTTGCGGCCGCGAAGGCGATCGCGATCACGGCCACCTCGGGCTGGGCGCGCAGGTCGGCCTCGGGGGACCAGCCGGATACCGGCTTGACCGTCCGCGGCGGCACGGTTGGCAGCTCGACCTCGTACCCGCCCATCCACATCACCGCGATCACCCGCAGGTAGTAGGCGAACGACACCACCGCTCCGACCACGATCACGATCCCCAGCCACGCGTAGTCGCCCGAGACCGTCGCGTCGATCAAATAGAACTTCCCGATGAACCCCGCCGTCGCGGGCACGCCGGCCAGCGACAGCATCGCGATCGTCATCGGCCACGCCAGCCACGGCTGGGTCTGGCCGAGGTTCTCGAACGAGGCGAGGTCGTCGCCGTGCTCGGACACGCGCTCGCGCGCGACCACCACCGCGAACGCGGCGACGTTCATGAGCAGGTAGACGGCCAGGTAGAAGACCGTCGCCTGCAGGCCGAGCGTCGAGCCGACCACGACGCCGGCCAGCAGGTAGCCGGCCTGGGCCACGCTCGACCACGCCAGCAGCCGCTTCAGCGAGCGCTGGGCCAGCGCCCCGACGTTGCCGATCACGATCGTGGCCGTTGCGAGCCCCGCCAGGGCCGGGCCCCAGTCGAGCTGCGCCAGCCCGAGCGCGTGGTCGAACAGCCTCAGCGCGATCGCAAACGCCGCCGCCTTGGTCGCCACCGCCATGAACGTCGTGATCGGCGTGGGCGCTCCCTGGTAGACGTCTGGCGTCCACTGGTGGAAAGGCGCCACCGACGCCTTGAAGGCGAGCCCGGTGACGATCAGGGCGATGCCGGTCAGCAGCAGCGGGTCGGACACGGAAACCTGGTCGCTCGACAGCGCGGAGGCGATCGAGTCGAACTGCATCGCCCCGGTGGCGCCGTAGATCAGGGCCAGCCCGTAGAGCAGCGTCGCCGACCCGACCGACCCGATCACCAGGTACTTGAGCCCGGATTCGAGCGAGGTGCGGCGGCGCAGCTCGGTGGCGCACAGCACGTAGAGCGGGATCGAGAGGAGCTCGAGCCCGACGAAGACGCGTGATCAGATCGGACGCCTGCGCGAGCAGCGACCATGCCGCTGATCGAGCCGAGCAGCATCGAGTGGTACTCGCCGTGCCCGGCTTCCCGGGCCGCCTCGGCGCGCCACGAGAGCGCCACGCACACGAGCCCCGCGACATAGACGAGCATCGCGATGCCCAGGGCCAGGGTGTCGACCGTCAGCGATCCCTCGAGGATCGGCTTGCGCACGCCCGGCTCCCAGATCCAGATCGTCAGGCCCATCGCCGTGACGAGCGAGATCTTGGTGAGCGCGGGGACCAGCAGGGTCTGGACCGCGCGCCCACGGAACAGGCCGACCATCAGCACGACGATCGAGCCGCCCACCGTCGCCATCAGCGGCGACAGCTCCTTGTAGTCGATGACCGGGGCCTGGATGTCGGCGAGCGGGATCGTCACTTGATCACCGAGACCTCGACGTGCGGCGCGCTGGCCTCCGAGATGGCGGCGGTCGTCGCCTTCTCCGTCCGGTGCACCACGAAGTTCGGGTACACCCCGAGCGCCACGATCACCGCCACCAGCGGCGCCACCGCCGCCAGGTTCAGCGCGTCGATCTCACGCGACTCGACGGCGGGCCCGGGGCGGTTGTGCATCGTGCGCTGGAACACCCGGATCGTGTAGATCGCGGCCAGCACCACGCCGACGCTCGCCACCAGGCCATAGACGAGGTTGTCCTCGAACGTCCCGAACAGCACCAGCAGCTCGCCGACGAAGTTGGCCGAGCCCGGCATCGCCAGCGTCGCGAACGCGACGATCAGGAACAGCGTCGCCAGCACCGGCGCTCGGAACGCCATGCCGCCCAGCTCCGAGAGCGACTCGCTGCCGCCCGCCCGCACGGCGATCACGCCGATGATCAGGAACAGCGGCACGACGACGAGGCCGTGGTTGAGCATCTGGAGCAGCGCGCCCTGGGCGCCCTTGTCCTCCAGGGCGAAGATGCCCAGCACGATGAAGCCCATCTGGGCGATCGACGAGTAGGCGACCACCAGCCGCACGTTGTCCTGCGAGAAGGCGAGGATCGACCCGTACAGGATCGAGAAGACCGCCACGACGATGAACAGCTCCTGCCAGTGCTGGGCGCCCTCGGGCATGATCGGCAGCACGATCGCCAGGAAGCCGTAGACGCCGACCTTCGAGAGCACCCCGCCGAGCAGCGCGATCGTGACGATCGGCGACGACCGGTAGGTCTCGGGCACCCAGCCGTGCAGCGGGAACAGCGGCGCCTTGACGAAGAACGCCAGCGCGAACAGCAGCACGATCCACTCCTGCGTGCCCTGCGAGACCGAGCGCTGCTGCAGCTCGGCGAGCGAGAAGGAGATCTCGCCGCCGTCCGGGGTCGACAGCACGCCCAGCGCCACCGCCGCCGCGAGCATCAGCAGCGAGCCGGCCAGCGTGTAGATCACGAACTTGGTGGTGGCGCGCACGCGGTCGCCGCTGCCCCAGCCGCCGATCATGAAGTAGAACGGGATCAGCATCAGGTCGAAGAAGACGATGAACAGCGCCAGGTCCTGCGCCATGAAGGCGCCCAGCACTGCCGTCTCGCCCAGTGCCAGCCAGAAGAAGAACTGCTTGGGGCGGTCGTGCTCGCGGAACGCCGCCACCAGCGTGCACGGCACCCACGCGATCGCGGTCAGCGCGATCATGAACAGGTTGAGGCCGCTGACGCCGAGCTGGTAGCGGATGCCGAGCTCGGAGATCCACTCGTCGTCGGTCACGTACTGGAGCCCGCCGCCGGCGTCGAAGTCGACCAGCAGCACGACCGTGTAGAGCAGCACCGCGATGGACCCGGCCAGCACCGCCCAGCGCGCCATCTCGCGCGGCAGGAACGCACCGAGCAGCCCGGTGACGAGCGGCAGGAACAGCACGATCGAGAGGTGGATGGTCACGAGCTGGCCAGTAGGAAGTAGAGGACGAGCAGGGCCACGCCGAACAGCAGCAGCAGGGCGTAGGCGCGCAGGTAGCCGGTCTGGATCGAGCGCGCGATGCCGGTTCCGACCCGCACGATGCCGACCGCGCCGCCCACCAGGAAGTCCTGCACGAAGCGGGTCTCGATCACGGCGCGGCCAAAGCCTCCGGCGGTCGCCACCGGCCGCACGAAGACGGCCTCGAACAGCTCGTCGAAGTACCACTTGTTGACGAGGAAGGCGTGCACGTGCCCGAAGCGGTCGCGCAGCTGGAGCGTGACCCCGCGCCGGCGCACGTAGGCGAAGTACGCGGCCGTGATGCCGCCGATCGAGATCAGGCCGCCGATCGCCAGGCCGACCCACTCGGCGCTGTCGCTGGGGGCCGCCTCGTGGAAGTGCGAGTCGGCGAAGGTCGGCTCGAGGAACTTCTCGATCATGTCGGTCACGCCCGGGACCTGGACGAAGCCGGCCAGCAGTGCGAGCACCGCCAGCGGTCCCATCGCGGCCCGCATCGGCCACTCGCGCTCGGCGATGTGATGCTCCTCGGCCGGGAAGCCGACGTCGGTGTCCTCGGCCTCGCCGCTCGCCGGGTTGGCGGGCGGATGGTGAGCGAGGTGGCCCTGCTCGAGCTCGCGCGCCTCCTCCACCGGCGGTCCCCAGAAGACGCGGAAGACCATGCGGAAGGCGTAGAAGGCGGTCAGCGCCGCGCCCACGTAGCCGGCGATCGCGAGCGACCACGTACCAGCCGCCGCGCTCGAAGGTGAACGCGAGGATCTCGTCCTTCGAGAAGAAGCCGGACGTGAACGGGAACGCGGCGAGCGCGAGCGCGCCGCACAGGAACGCGGCGAACGTGAACGGCATCGCCTTGCGAAAGCCGCCCATGCGGTCCATGTCCTGGATGCCGCCCATGGCGCTGATCACCGAGCCGGCGCCCATGAACAGCAGCGCCTTGAAGAAGGCGTGCGTCATCAGGTGGAACATCCCGGACGCGTACGCGAACACCGACACGCCGAGCACCATGTAGCCGATCTGGCTGATCGTGCTGTAGGCGATCGTCCGTTTGAGGTCGGTCACGGCCAGCGCCACGGTGGCCGCGAACACGAGCGTCGCGGTGCCGATGATCGCGCTCACGTCGGCGGCCGTCGGGGCCTGCTCGAAGAGCGGGTGCATGCGGGCGATCAGGTACACGCCCGCGGTGACCATCGTGGCCGCGTGGATCAGGGCCGAGACCGGAGTCGGTCCTTCCATCGCGTCGGGGAGCCAGGTGTGCAGCGGCAGCTGCGCGGACTTGGCGAACGCGCCGACCAGGATCAGCAGGCACGCGGCCACGAGCGTGCCGTCGTTGTGGCTGAAGGCACTGTCGGCCTGGCCGAAGATGCCCGCGTAGTCGAGCGCCCCCGTCTTGTCGAACACCAGGAACGCCGCCACCACGAGGCCGACGTCGCCGATCACGTTGATCACGAACGCCTTGATCCCGGCGCTGGTGGCGGTCTGGCGCCGGTACCAGTACGAGATCAGCAGGTAGGAGGCCGCGCCGACGAACGCCCAGCCGACGATCAGCAGCACGAAGTTGGCCGCCAGCACCAGCAGCAGCATCGAGAAGACGAAGTAGTTGAGGTAGGCGAAGTAGCGCGTGTAGCCGCGATCGCCGCCCATGTAGGCGATCGAGTAGACGTGGATCAGGAACGACACGCCGCTGACCACCAGGCACATGAACACCGCCAGCGGGTCGACGAGGATCGCCACGTCGACCTTGAAGTCGCCCGTCGACGCGTAGGTCCAGGCCGAGTCGACCAGCGACCGTGCGTCCTCGGGCTGGTCCTGCAGCTTTACGAGCGCGCCGATCGAGGAGAGGAAGGCGCCCAGGATCGCGCCGCTCGCGATCCAACCCGGGAGCCGCGCCGGCAGCCCGCCGGGACGCAGCCAGCCGAAGCCGATCAGGAGCGTGCCGGCCAGCGGGAACGCCAGGATCAGCCAGCCGTACGAAGTGGCGCTCACCCGCGCAGCTCCGACATCTCGTCGACGTCGATCGGGAGCCGGTTGCGGTACATCGCGACGATGATCCCGAGGCCGATCACGACCTCGCAGGCGGCGATCACCATCACGATCAGCGCGAACACCTGACCCGCCTGGCCGCCGTGCATGCGCGAGAAGGCGACCAGCGCCAGGTTGCCGGCGTTCAGCATCAGCTCGAGGCAGAGCAGCACGACCAGCGGGTTGCGGCGGGTGAGCACGCCGCCGGCACCGATCACGAAGATGAAGGCCGACAGGACGAGGAACCAGACGACGTCCACTTAGACCCTGACCTCGAGCGTGGTCTCGGCTGGCGGCTCGCGGCGGCCGGGCGGCGCGCCGACCTCCTCGAGGGCGCCGATCTCGACCTCCTCGAGGCCGCGCCGGCGGCGGGCCAGCACGACGGCGCCCACGGCCGCCACCAGCAGCAGGTAGGAGGCCGCCTCGAACGGGACCAGGAAGCGGGTCAGCAGCAGCTGCCCGATCTCGCCGGGCGAGCCGAAGCCCGGGCCGAGGTCGGCGCCGCGGGTGTCGAGCGCGTCGAGCCCGCTCGCGATGAACGCGATGCACAGCTCCACGCCGATGGCCGCCGCGAACAGCGGGCCGAAGGCGTTGATGAGCCCGCCCTCGGGGCGCAGCGGCTCATCGGAGCCGCCGATGTAGGCGACCACGAAGATGTAGAGCACCATCACCGCGCCGGCGTAGACGACCACCTGCGCCGCGGCGATGAACTCGGCGTGCAGCAGCAGGAACAGCACCGCCAGGGCGAGCAGGTGCGTGACCAGCGCCAGCACCGAGTAGAACGGGTTGCGCAGCACGACGACGCCGAGCGCGCCCGCCAGCGCGCCGATGCCGGCGAGGAAGAAGAGGACCTGCTCGAACCACATGGCCCGGTGTTCTATTCCCCTTCGCGCCGCAGCGGCGTGTGCTCGGGGGGATCGGCGAGCAGCATCTCCTTCGTGAAGATCAGATCGGAGCGGTGGTAGTCGGACAGCTCGTAGTCGTTGCCCATCGTGATCGCGTCGAACGGGCAGGCCACCTCGCAGTAGCCGCAGAAGATGCAGCGCGAGATGTTGATCTCGTAGACCGCCGCGTAGCGCTCACCCGCGGACACCTGGTGGTCGGGCGTGTTCTCGGCCGCCACGACGCGGATGCACTTGGCCGGGCAGGCCGCCGCGCAGAGCGAGCAGCCCACGCACTTCTCGAGCCCGGTGTCCTCGAAGCGGTGCAGCTTGTGGCGGCCGCGGAAGCGCGGGTAGACCGGCGTCTTCTCCTCGGGGTACTGGATCACGTGGTGGCCCTCGGCCACCCGCCCGAGCGTGGTCTTCAGCCCGCGCAGCGTCTCGCCGAACACCCGGTACACGGCGCCGATCCCGCCGGGCTCCGGCCCGCGGTTGATCGGGGCCGCGGCGTCTTGCCAGTCGGTCGTCATGTCGCCACCAATACGATCGCGGTTGCCAGGACGTTGAGGGTCGCCAGCGGCAGCAGGATCTTCCAGCCGAACGACATCAGCTGGTCATAGCGCAGCCGCGGCAGGGTGGCGCGCACCCAGATGAACAGGACGGCCCCGGCCATGATCTTGAGCAGCATCCAGAGGGGCGCCAGCGCCTCCGGGCCGGGACCGTGCCAGCCGCCGAAGAAGCACGTTGCGGCGATGCCCGAGATGACCAGGACCTCCATGTACTCGGCCATGAAGTACGAGCCGAAGCGCATCCCGCCGTACTCGGTGTTGTAGCCGCCCACGATCTCGGCGTCGCCCTCGGGAAGGTCGAACGGCGCCCGGGCCGTCTCGGCGAAGCCGGCCACCAGGAAGATGCAGAAGCCGACGAACTGCGGCACGACGAACCAGATCGTGTCCTGCTGCTCCACGATCTCCACGAGCGAGAGCGAGCCGGCGGTCATCGCCACGCCGAGCAGCGACAGGCCCATCGCGACCTCGTAGGAGATCAGCTGTGCGGCGGCGCGCATCGATCCCAGGAACGAGTACTTCGATCCCGACGACCAGCCGCCCAGCACCGTGCCGTAGAACGCCAGCGAGCCGAAGGCGAAGAAGTAGAGCAGCCCGATCGACACGTCGATGCCGTAGAGCCCGAACCCGCCGCCCCAGACGTCGTAGGGGCCGAACGGGATGATCGCCATCGTCGCCACCGCGGTCGTCACCGAGATCACCGGCGCGATCGCCATCATCCAGGGGACGGCCGTGGCGGGCGTGAACTGCTCCTTGGAGAGCAGCTTGAGCACGTCGGCGATCGGCTGGAAGGCGCCGCGCGGGCCGACCCGGTTGGGGCCGATGCGCGACTGCATGCGGCCCATCAGCTTGCGGTCGCCCAGCAGGACGATCGGCACGAGCTGCAGGAAGACCGCGAAGATGATGATCGACTTGGCGACCATGACGAGCGTGCCCTCGATCATCTGACCGCCACCGCCACTTCGATGGCGACCTCGCCGTCGGGCAGGCGCGCGCCCGCGAGGAACAGGCTGCCGGCGGCGACTCCGGTGCGAACGGCGACCACGGCGACCACCGCCTCGCCGCCCGCCGACAGCCGCACCTCGTCGCCGGTGTCGACCCCCGCCGCGCGGGCATCCTCGACCGACAGCTCAACCCGCGGTCCCGTGGCCAGGAAGCGCAGCGACACCGCGTGCTCGGTCTCCGGACCGCCCCAGAAGCTGGACGCCGCGCCCGCGCGCAGCCCCTCGGGAGCGGCCGGCGGGGCGGCGAGCGCTTCGCTCGAGACCACGCCGGGATCCAGCGCCGTGGCTGCCTCGCGGTCCTGCCAGCGCACTCCGCGGCCGCCGATCTCCTCGAGCGTGATCCCGGCGTAGAAGGGCACCGCCTCCGCGAGCGCGGCGGTCACGGCGGGGGCGCTCTGCACCCCCAGGCCGGCGCCGAGGCGCTCGCACAGCTCGGCCAGGACCCACCATCCGGCACGCGACTCACCGGGATGCCCGAGCGCCTGGCGCACGCGCTGGAGGCGGCCGTCGGGGTGGGTGACGGTGCCCTCCTTCTCGGCGTACACGGCGGCGGGGAAGATCACGTCGGCGTGCTCGTCGAGCGCCTCGTCGCGGAACGGGGCGAACGCCACCACGGCGGCCGCGTCCGCAAGCGCGGACTCGGGCAGGCTCGACTCGAACAGCAGCAGCGTGTTCGGCTCGGCGGTATCGGCTGGCGAAGCGTCCCTGAGGCCCGGCTCCAGCGTGGGCACGCAGCCGACCTCTCGCAGGCCGCGGCCGTTCGTACCGGCGGGCACTTCGATCAGGCCCGACTCGTCCTTGCCCTCGATCCCGAGCGCACCGGCGAGGGCGAGCAGCGCCTCGAGCGCGTCTGCGGCCGCGCCGACCCGCTCGCCCCAGATCACGACCACGTCGCCGGCGTCGCGCAGCGACGTCGGCCACCGCGCGCACGGCGTCGGCGGGCGAGGCGGGAGCGGCGCCGGCCGGCGAGCCCGCCCGGAAGCCTTCCGAGGCGCGCGCCTTCCCGGCCAGCTCGTCGAGCGATCCGGCGCGCGGGCTGCCGAGCGCACTCGCCAGGGCGCCGATCGCGGCCTCGGCCGTGCCCGGCGCGAAGCGCAGCGCGGCGGCCGAGTTGGGGTCGAGCGTCGACGGCCGCGCCGACGCCACCACCAGGCGGGCGCCGTTGCGGCGCACCGCCTTGCGCACGCGCAGGTCGAGGATCGGCGCCTCCTCCACGAGCTCGGTGTCGAGCACGAGGATCGCGTCGGCGTGGTCGATGTCGGAGACACGCGCGGACAGCGCGGGCGCGGCCAGCGCTCGGGCGTGCGCACCCGAGAGGCGCCCGGCCACACGCGAGTCCACGTGGGGCGAGCCGAGCCCCTGGCGCATCAGGTGCTGGACCAGGAAGCCCTCTTCGTTGGTGGCAAAGCCGCCGACCAGCGCGGCGGTTCGTTCGCCCGCCCGCTCCAAGGCCCGCGCCGCCTCCGTCAAGGCCCGCTCCCACGACACCTCGCGCAGGAAGCCGCCGTCGCGCACCAGCGGGGCGGTGATCCGCTCGGGCGAGCCAAACGCCTGGTAGCCGAAGCGGCCCTTGTCGCAGAGCCAGCCGTCGTCGACCTCCTCGTTGTCGCGCGCGAGCACGCGCACGACCTTGGCGTCGTCGCGCACGGTCAGCTCGACGTTGCACTGCGACGGGCACATCGTGCAGACCGTGCCCGACCCCTCGATGTCCCACGGGCGCGCGCGGAAGCGGTACGCGGTGGAGGTGAGCGCGCCCACCGGGCACAGCTCGATGATGTTGCCGCTGAACGGCGCCACGTAGGGGCGGCCGTCGTGGGTGCCGACGAACGTGTGGTCGCCGCGGTCGAGGAACACGAGCTGGTAGTCCTCGGCCACCTCCTGCGAGAAGCGCACGCAGCGGTAGCAGAGGATGCAGCGCTCGCGGTCGATCGCGACCAGCGGCGACAGCTCGAGCGGCTTCTTGAAGTGGCGCTTGGGATCGACGACGCGGGATCTGCCCCCGCCCCAGCCGTACGAGATGTCCTGGAGCGGGCACTCGCCGCCCTTGTCGCAGACCGGGCAGTCGAGCGGGTGGTTCACGAGCAGGAACTCGACGATCGCCTCCTGGGCGTGCTTCACGCGGTCCGAGGTGGTGTTGACCACCATCCCGTCGCGCACCGCGGTGGAGCAGGAGGTCTGCAGCTTGGGGATGCCCTCGATCTCGACCAGGCACATGCGGCAGGCGCCCACCGGGTGGCCGAGCTTGGGCTCGTAGCAGAAGTACGGGATCTCGACGTCACCGTGCTTGGCCGCGTCGACGAGCATCGAGCCCTCCGGCGCGCGCACCTGCTTGCCGTCGATCTCGAACGTGATCCAGTTCGGCTCGGGCCGGGCCACTACGCCACTGCCTCCGCCAGGTCGCGCTTCGCGCGCGCCTCCTCCATGTGCTGCTCGAACTCGGGGCGGAAGTACTGGAGCATCGAGGCGACCGGCATCGCCATCGAGTCGCCCAGCACGCACAGGCAGTTGCCGATGATGTTGCCCTGGACCTGTCCGAGGATGTCGAGGTCCATCGGGGTGCCTTCGCCCTCGTCGATGCGCTCGAGCATCTTCACCGTCCAGTTGGTGCCCTCACGGCAGGGCACGCACTTGCCGCAGGACTCGTGGCGGTAGAACTCGGCCAGTCGCAGGGCGAGCGGCACGAGCGGCTGGGAGTCGTCGACCACGATCACCGAGGCGGTGCCGAGCATCGATCCGGCCTCGGCCATCGCCTCGTAGGTGAACGGCAGGTCGAGGTGGTCCTTGGTCAGGACCGGGGCGGACGACCCGCCGGGGAAGAAGCACTTGAGGTCGCGCCCCTCGGGTGGACCGCCGGCGAGCCCGTAGATCACCTCGCGCACGGTGACCCCCAGCTCGACCTCGAAGTTACCGGGGCGCTGCACGTTGCCGGACACGGAGACGAGCTTGGTGCCGGTCGAGTTGCCCTCGCCGAACTTGCGGTACCAGTCGGCGCCGTGCTCGACGATGATCGGCGTGTTGCAGAGCGTCTCGACGTTGTTGATCAGCGTGGGTCCCTGGTAGAGGCCCTGGTTGGCCGGGAACGGAGGCTTGAGCCGCGGGTTGCCTCGCTTGCCCTCGAGCGCGTCGAGCAGGCCGGTCTCCTCGCCGCAGATGTAGGCGCCCTGGCCGCGGTGGACGACGAGGTCGAACGTGTGCTGCGACCCGAGGATGCCGTCGCCCAGGTAGCCCTTCTCGTAGGCCTCCGCGACCGCGGCGTCGAGGATGTCCGCCTGCACCGAGTACTCGCCGCGGATGAAGATGAAGCCCTTGTTGGCGCCGGCAGCGATCGAGCCGATGATGCAGCCCTCGACCAGCAGGTGCGGGTTCTTCTGCATCAGCAGCCGGTCCTTGAACGCACCTGGCTCGGACTCGTCGGCGTTGCAGCAGAGGTACTTGTCCATCGTGCCCTTGGGGATGAACGACGCCTTCTTGCCCATCGAGAAGCCGGCGCCGCCGCGCCCGCGCAGGCCCGACTCCTCGAGCTCGTGCAGCACGTCCTCGGGGGACATCTCGAGCAGCGCCTTGCGCATCGAGGCGTACCCGCCGAGGCGCTCGTAGACGGCGATCGTGTGCAGGTCGGGCTCGTCGATGTTGGCGAGCAGGACGCGCGTCTCCTTCACTCTTCGGTGTCCTCCTCGTCTTCGGGCACCACGCTGGTCCCGGGGTCGAGCGGCTGGGGGATGGGACGCGGGTGCGGCGCCGGGCCCTCCGCGGGCGGCACGTCGAGCACCTGGGCGTCTTCCCAGGTGCCGCCGGCGGGGTGCACGTCGGGTTCCTCCGACGGCGGCCCGGGCCGGTCGGGCGCCGCGCCTCCCTCGGCCCACGGCAAGCGGAAGCCGCTGTCGGACAGGCCGCGGCCGGGCAGCGGCTCGCGGCCGTCCTTGAGGGCGGTGACCAGGTCGGGAGCGTCGTCCTCGGAGAGCGGCCCGACGTAGCGGCCGTCGATCGACGCCATCGGAGCCATGTCGCAGGCGCCGAGACACTCGAACTCGCGCAGCTCGAAGTCCTCGAGGCCCTGGTCGACCGCCTGCCGCTCGATCGCCTCGTAGACCGACTTGGCGTTGCGCAGGTGGCAGGCGACGCTCGTGCACACGTAGACGTAGTGGCTGCCGACCGGACGGGTGCGCAGCATGTCGTAGAAGGTCGCCACGCTCGAGAGGTACGCGGGCGTGACCTGCATGACCGCGGCCACCTGGTCGATCGCCTCGGGCGAGCACCAGCCGTGCAGGCGCTGCGCGGCGGCGAGCGCGGGCAGGGCCGCCGAGTGGCGCTCGGGGTACTTCGACATGTGCCCCTCGATCTCGGCGCGCAGACCGGCGGGGACGTCGATCGACGCCGGATCGGGAATCGTCGCCGGGTCCTCGTCCAGGCGGACGGCCTCGTCCCAGCCGGGCGGGAGCGGGACCGCGTGGATGCCGCCCGGATCGCCCGTCACCGGTCCACCCCTCCGATGATCGGGTCGAGCATCGCTATGCAGGCGATGAAGTCGGCGATCAGCGAGTCGCGGGCCATGTCGGGGAGGCTTTGGAGGTTCACGAAGCTCGGGTCGCGGATGTGCACGCGGGCCGGCTTGGCCGAGCCGTCGGCGAGCACGTAGCAGCCCAGCTCTCCGCGCGGCGACTCGATCGCCGTGTACGCCTCTCCGGGCGGCACGCGGAAGCCCTCGGTCACGAGCTTGAAGTGGTGGATCAGCGCCTCCATCGACGTGGCCAGCTCGTGGCGCGGCGGCAGCGCCACCTTGCGGTCGCTGGTGATGAAGTCGCCCTCCGGCAGTCCGTCGAGGGCCTGTTCGACGATCTTGATCGACTGGCGCATCTCGTCCATGCGCACCTTGAAGCGGTCGTAGTTGTCGCCGTGGTGCCCGACCGGGATCTCGAACTCGAAGTCCTCGTAGCAGGAGTAGGGCATCGCTTTGCGCAGGTCCCAGGGATGACCGGTGGCGCGCAGCAGCGGCCCGGTCACGCCCAGCTCGAGCGCGCGCTCCTGGGAGATCAGCCCGGTGCCCTTGAGGCGCTCGAGCCAGATCTCGTTGCGGTCGAGCAGGTCCTCGTACTGGTCGAGGCGGGTCGGCATCAGCTTGAGGAACTTGCGCGTCTGCTCGACCCAGCCGGGCGGGATGTCCTCGAACACGCCGCCGATCTGGATGTAGCGCGGGTGCATGCGCTGGCCCGACGACATCTCGAACAGGTCGAGCACCAGGTCGCGGTCGCGGCAGCCCCACCAGAGCATCGTGACCGCGCCGAGGTCGAGCGCGCCGGTGGCGAGCGCGAACAGGTGCGACGCGATCCGGTTCAGCTCCATGTGGATCACGCGCAGGTACTCGGCGCGGTCCGGCACCTCGATCTCGAGCAGCTTCTCGACCGACATGCAGTACGCGGCCGCGTTGAAGTAGTAGGCGAGGTAGTCCGCCCGCTCGACGAACGTGATGACCTTCCAGTACTGCTGGTCCTCGCAGCTCTTCTCGATGCCGGTGTGGAGGTAGCCGATGAGCGGCTTGATGTCGCGCACGACCTCGCCCTCGAGCGTGGTCAGCAGGCGCAGCACCCCGTGCGTGGCCGGGTGGTGCGGGCCCATGTTGAGCGTGAGCAGCTCCTCGTGGGGCTCGTCGCCGGCCCCCATCGGCTCCATCGTCACCGAGCGCTCGCGCTCGCGGTAGGGGACGCTCAGCGGATCGTCAGTCATACCAGCGCGGGTACTTGTGCTCGTTGAACGTGAACAGGACGGGCTCGCCGCCCAGCGGGAAGTCGCGCCGCTGCGGGTATCCCGTGTAGTCCTCCGGGAGCAGGATGCGACGCATGTCCGGGTGGCCGTCGAAGACGACGCCGAACATGTCGTACACCTCGCGCTCCTGGAAGTCGGCCGTGGGGAAGAGGTCGACGACGGTCGGCAGGCTGCGCGTCGTCCACGCCCACGCGCGTGCGCACGTTGAGGCGGTCGCAGCGCTCCATGGACAGCAGCTGGTAGTGGACGCCGAGCCGCGGCTCCTCGGGCAGGTAGTCGACCCCGTGCAGGCTCGACAGGCCGGGCCAGGGCTCCTCGTCGTCCGTCCTCAGGTACGCGAGCACGTCTCGCACCGCGGCCGGCGCGACGTCGACGGTGGCCTGCTCGCGGTAGTAGGTGGTCCCGGTGACCGCCTCGTCGCCGAGCGAGGTGCGGATGCGCTGGGCGATCAGCTCGAGCCCGGTGGCGTCAGGCAACGCCGGGCTCCACTTCCTCCGTGCCGTAGGCCTGGTAGCGCTCGCGCCAGCCCATGTCGGGCTTGCCCATGATCTTGTCCTGCAGCTTCATGATCCCGTAGATGAGGGCCTCGGGACGGGGCGGACAGCCCGGCACGTATACGTCCACGGGCAGGAACTTGTCGGCGCCCTGGACGACCGCGTAGTTGTTGAACATGCCGGCGCTGGAGGAGCAGGCGCCCATCGCGATCACCCACTTCGGCTCGAGCATCTGGTCGTAGAGCCGGCGGATGATCGTGGCCATCTTGATCGAGACGCGCCCGGACAGGATCAGCAGGTCGGCTTGGCGCGGGGTGAAGCGGATCGCCTCGGCGCCGAAGCGGGCGAGGTCGTTCCGGGGCGAGCCGATCACGGTGATCATCTCGATCGCGCAGCAGGCGAGCCCGAAGCCGAGCGGGAAGATCGCGTTCTTGCGGGCCCAGTTCTGCGCCGTCTCGAACCGCGTGAACAGCAGCCGCTCCTGGACGAACTCCTCGAGGTCCTTGCCGGCCAGCTCGCCGCGCAGCATCTGCTGGGCCTTGAGGCCGCGTACGCGCATGTCTTCCACGCGCGTGCGAGTTACTTCCATTCGAGCGCTCCCCTCCGCCAGACGAACACGAACGCCACCATGAGCAGCGCGATGAACACGATCGTCTCCACGAGGGCGAACGTCCCGAGCACCTCGAGCTGGAGCGCGACCGGGTAGAGGAAGACGACCTCGATGTCGAACAGGATGAAGAGCATCGCGATCAAGTAGAAGCTGATCCCGAAGCGGAAGCTCTTCTTGACCTCGGAGGGCAGACCGCTCTCGTAGGGCTCGCTCTTCGTCTTACCCGGACGCTTGGGGCCGAGCAGGCTGTTCGCGTGCGTAAAGGCGGTGCCTATCCCGATTCCCAGAAGCAGGAAGACAAGGGCTGGCAGGTAGCTCTTCAGCACTCCAGCCGGGAGGTATAACGCAACTTTGTGCGGCGGGGCTACATAGTGCCAAAGGACACCCGTTGAGCGGCTTTCACATGGTCGTCGGAATTGCCGTGCTCGTGACCAACGCGGTGGCCGCCGGGTGGGGCGCCGTGGGGTGGCTGAGACACAACGCGCGCGCGGCGATCGCGTTCTGGCCGCTGCTGCGGGCGGCCCAGGCGACGGTCGTCGTGCAGGCGGTGCTGGGCCTGTTGCTGCTGGCCCGCGGAGCGTCGGCGCCGGACGGCCTGCACGTGATCTACGGGATCGTGCCGCTGTTCGTATCGCTGATCAGCGAGGGCATGCGAGCCGGGGTCGCGCAGCGCGAGCTCGAGGGCGTGGAGGACGTGGACGCGCTCGACCGAGCGGAGCAGATCACGCTGGCGCGCAGGGTGGCGCTCGGTGAGATGGGCGTGATGACGGTTGGCGCGCTGCTCATCCTCACGCTGGCCCTGCGCGCGTATCAGACGGGTGGCTAGGCCAGCCCCGCGTACCAGAGGCCGAAGACCATTCCGAACGCCCCCAGGCCCGGGATCAGCACCGTGCGGTAGACGGGCTCGATGATCGGTCGGGTCAGGACCCAGGCGAACGCCGCCGTGAGCGCGGCCATCGACACGATCGACATCGGGGCGAAGACGGCCAGGGCCAGCCCTGCCTCGAGCCTCGACGGGAGCGCGGCGATCAGCAACAGCACGATCGCGCCGGTTCCGGCGAGCCCGTGCAGCAGCCCGATCGAGAGCGCCTGGCCCGGCGTGCGCACCTTGACGTGGCGGTGGTCGTGGCCCCTTCTGAGGTGACGGCGGGTCCGGTGACCGTCGTCGTGGGCGTGCGCCGTCGCCCGGTAGTCCCCGCGTGCCCACTTGTAGATCACGCGCGCGGCGAGGACGAGGATCACGATCCCGATCGCCTTCTCGGCCCCGCTTTCGAGCCACGCCGGCAGCTCGGTCTTGAACGCGATCAGAGGGATGCCGATCGCGACCAATGCTCCGGAGTGCCCGATTCCCCACCACGCGCCGAGGCGCGCGGCCTTGCGGGTGTCGCCGTCCTCGGCGGCGACCAGCGAGGTCACCGCGACCAGGTGGTCGGGGTCCGACGCATGGCGCAGGCCGAGCAGGAAGGCGATTCCGAGCGCCACCAGCAGCGGCGCCCCGTCGAAGAGGCCGGTGATCAGCGAGTCGAGCTCCTCGACCGGCTTGAACAGGAATTCGAAATTCATCGCGAGTCCTCCATTTGTCGCTAGACGACGCCCGGGACCGCTCTCGCGGTCAGGACGCATCCGACGCCGACGATCAAGAGCGCCGACGCCGCGGGCAGTACTGCGGCCAGCCGCCCTGCGGCGAGGCGGTGCGGGATCCATCTGCGGGCCGAGACGACGATCAGGCCGAGGCCCGTCAAGGTCGCCGCGAGGCCCAAGCTGAAGGCCGTGATCATCAGCAGCCCGAGGGCCACCTCGTGCTGCGAGATCGCGGCCAGCAGGACGACGAGAGCCGACGGGCAGGGGATCAGGCCGGCGGCCGTCCCCATGCCGAGCAGGCCCTTCCAGCTCAGATCGTGCTCGTGCGAGTGGCCGTGCTCGTGCGAGTGGCCGTGCTCGTGCTGGTGCGCGTGGCCGTGCGTATGCGCTCGCGCATGGCGCGCCTTGCGCATCCGCGTGCGCAGCACGCCCGCCCCGATCGTGACCACAAGCAGGCCCGAGACCAGCGTCAGCCAGGGATAGAGGTCCTCCGGCAGCACGTACTGGGACAGCGCCAGCGTCACCACCCCGAGCGCGAACACGCCGATCGTGTGGGTGACCGTGACCGTGGCGCCCAGCGCGATCGCGTGCCGCGGCTTGCCGCGGGTCCCGACCAGGTAGGCGGCCACCATGGCCTTGCCGTGGCCGGGCGACAGCGCGTGCAGCGCGCCCCAGCCAAATGCGGCAAGGAGGAGCAGGAGGAGCACGCCCTCGCCTGAGGCGGCGTCCTCGAACAGGCCGGCGAAGCCGTCTTCCTCGGCGCGCGTCTCGACGGCCCCGCCCGTCTCGCCCTTCGGGGCGATCAGGGTCCCGTCGCCGGCTTCGACGCGGAAGCTGGCGTCGCGCCGGTCGAGCGGGCTGGTCAGCAGGTCCTGCGGGTAGGCGCGCAGGCCGTTCGTGGGGTCGCCGCTCGGCGCTTGGGTGCGGACCGCGGTGCCCTCGCCAGGGGCCGAGACGACGGCCTTCCACCCGATCCGCCCGGGGAAGGTGCCGTCGTGCAGCTCGACCCGGTGCGCGCCTTCGACCTCGGCTCGCAGGGCGAGCTCCAAGCGCGTCGTCTTGAGCCCGCCTGCGCCGGCGGGGAAGGTCAGCTTCGGCTTTCCGGCCGGCACCAGCTCGACGCGCCGGCCGTCGACGAGCAGCACCAGCCGCCGCTCGACCTCGGCCCGCTTGCGGGCCAGCACCTCGGCGGAGGAGAGGCCCTCCTCTTGAACCGTGGGGATCTCCGCCTGGTCGAGGACGTAGCGGACGTCCACGTGGTCGTCCGAGACGCTGACCGTGCTGAGGTGGTTGACGCTGAAGTTGCCGAGGGGGTGGGCGGTCGCTGCGGGCGCCGTCGTCAGCGCCAGCGCAACGGCGGCAACCAGGGCAACCGCGACGAGTCTGACGTTGTGCATCAAATAGGTGCCGAATGTCAGATTGGTGGGCCTCATCGCCGCGCCTCCTCGAGCAATGCGCCGCGCCTCGGGCGCCAGCGCGGCCCGGGCGGCGAATGCGATCCCGAGGTGCCGCGCGGCCGGGCCGGCCAGGCCCGCTTCCCTGGCCGCTATCCCGGCGTGCAGCCGGAACAAGCCGTCGCGCGAGCCGAGCGCCACGGCGCGCCGGGCGAAGCGCGTACCCGGCAGCCGGGCGGCCCGCGCGCGTCAGCGCCCAACCCAAGGCGTCCGCCGAGCGCACGCTTGGCGCCGCCGACCAGACCCGGCGCCCCAGCGCCACGGCGGCCGCGGGCGAGCCGTGGTCGGCCTCGAACAGGACCGCCTCGGCGTCCGGCGCGGTGGCGGCGGCCCGGTAGAGCCGCTGCTGTGCACGCGCGGTGTCCAGTGCGGCCGCCGCGGCTGCCGGATGACCAAGCGCCCCCTCCACCTGCGCCAGCAGGCCAAGCGTCGAGGTCAGCGGCAGCCGCGAGGCGGCCCGACGCAGGCGGGCGGCGGCTCTCCCCAGATCGCCGCCCGCCGCGTCAGCTCGTGCGAGTCCAACCATTCCGGCCGGGTAGCCCGGCAGCGCGCGCAGGGCCGACGTGTACGCCAGCCGGGCCGCGCCGACGCGACCGCGCTGCAGCTCGAGGTCGCCCAGCAGCACCTGGACGTAGGCCACGTTCTCACGCGTCCCGCCGGCGGAAGCCGCCAGCTTCATCGCTTCGATCGCGCCGGCAATGTCGCCGGACAGCTCGCGAAGGTAAGACGCGCGCGCGTAAGAGGCCAGGTTCGGCTTGACGTCGAGCATGCGCTGGATCGTTCGCTCGGCGGCGCCGTACCGGCCGAGTTCGATCTGCGCGTCGGCGATAACAGGGAAGGCCGCGAGTCCGGGCTCGAGCCCGCGCGCTTGGATGCCCAGGCGCAGCTGCTCGCGGAAGTCGTGACGCAGTCCGGCCAGCGTGCCGGCGCCGAGCACGGCGCCCACGTTGCGACCGTCGCGACGGAGGGCAGCGTCGAAGCTGCGTTCGGCGCGTGAGTAATAGCCGGGGTCGCCGTTCTCGCGGGCCTTCTGCAGGTAGGCGTTGCCGAGTGAGGCGTAGCCCTCGGCGCCGACGAGCCCGTCGCGCGCCGCGCGCTGGAGGATGGCGATGCGCTGGTCGGTCGAGGCGCTCGCTGGCAGATCGACTTCCACGCCGGCGGTGCTCCCCGGCAGGTCGACGTCGCCTGTGTGGTTGAGCGCGAGGAACAGGACGAGCCCGCAGGCGAAGGTGGCCAGCGGGGCCAGAAGCTTGAGGAGATTTGGTCGTATCGCGGTCATTGGCCTCGGTGGGGAGAGGGGATCAGTGGTGGCCGGCGGTCCGGCCGCCCACCCGCCTGTCGGCGAGTGGGCGGGCCGGAGCCCCGGGTGTTACGGCAGCTGCGCAGGCGGCGGCTGCGGCACGGGTGCGTGCTGCGGCTCGGTCCGCTTGAGCTGGCTGTTGAATCCGTCGTTCGCCAGAGCGACGTACGGGAACTGCGCCCGCAGCGGCTTGTCGTTCTGGTCGACGCCGTCGCCGAGCGGGATCTGCTTGCCGCCCTGGTTGGGCATCAGCAGCGCCCCCGCGATCACGCGGAGCTCGATGTCGACGACGTCATCGGTGAGCCGCCGACCGTTCGGGAACCCGGCGGTGTCGCCCGCCAGGACGCCGAAGCGGTTGGGGTTCGCCGAGGGTGACACGCCCAGGTTGAGCTTGAGCGTGTCGGCCGCAGCCGGGTTCTTACCGATCTGCGTGAGTCCGGGCACCCCGGTCAGCAGGGCCTGGACGATGTCGGTCCGGTTCGTCTCCTTGATACCCAGGTTGAAGAGCGCATTCAGAATGCGCGCCGGCTCCGGGTTGAGCGCGAACGTTCCGAAGTTCTTCGCGTCGTCCGCGGGGGACGTGGCGTTGAACTTGTCCTTCTTGCCGATCGGGATGATCACCTCGTTGATGAGGGGATTCCCGAGTCGGCTGACCTGGACCCAGCCGCCATGGCCGGAGCCGGAGTGCTTGCCGCCCTTGTGCTTGCGCGACGCGCTGCTCCCCAGGACCGAGTGATGCTTGCGCTCGGTCGTCGACCACACGCCGACCACGGCGTTGCCGGCCTTCGCGCCGGCGACCGACTTGCCATCGCGCGTGACCTCACGCTCAGGCACCTGCAGGACGAATGACTTGGTGTTGTAACCAGCCACGTCGTCCTTGCCACCGCCCTGGTTGCCGAGACCGACGTTCGGCCGGCCGGGCATGTCGATGTTGATCCCGTCGAAGATCGCACCGAGGTCGACGAAGAACGCATCGTCGGCCGGGGTCACGATCGTCTTGCCGCCGCCCCTCAGGTGGGTGACGCCCCCCGCCTCGACCTGGGCGAAGTTCGGGATCGTCTTGGGCCCGACGTTGTCGGGTACCACCGGCGCGTCGTTGGCGATGCGCTTGCTGTGGACCAGCCGGCGGTGCTTGTTGTACGTCTCCTTGTAGAGGTCATAGGTCTGGACCAGGTTGAGGTCCTTGTCGTTGACCGAGGTGACCTGCGGAGCCGCGTAGAGGAACGAGTTCGGGCTGCGGTACCGCGTCTTGAACTTCCAGCGGTAAGCAACGTCCTCATACCCGTCACCCGTGTTGTCGATCTTCACGTAGTAACGAGCGTTCTCGTCCAGCGGGTAGAAATTCGGCCCGCCGGCCGGATCCGCGAGCGGGATCCAGTTGGCGACAACCGTCAGGCTGTCTGGCGCGTCGGGAGCCGTGTAGGCCCAGACGTCCGTGTTGTCGGCCGTAGGATCCTTCAGGATCCCGGGCGCTTCGCGGTGGCTCGAGCCGAAGCTGAGCGCGGTGGCCACCACTGCGGCCGTGAGCGCCGCAAGGGCGATCAGCAGCTTGCGCATTGCGAGTCCTCCTTTTGGAAGTGACGGGGCGGGGCGGTGGGGCCCTGCCTCCTGCTGCCTCTCCCTTTCGCAGGGTCGGGCCAACCGGATCACTCAGATGCCGTAAAACTCCCCGAGTGACTTCCCCGAGCCGCTCTGCGATCGCGCGCGAGCATTCGATCCGCGCCGATCTCGCCCGCCTCAAGGAGGCGCGTGATTTCGCCGAGCGCGCGGCGATCGCCTTCGGCCTACCGTCGGACGCGTGCTACCAGGTCAAGCTCGCGCTCAGCGAGGCGGTCACCAACGCGATCCAACACGGTTCGAGCTCACCCGAGGACCCGGTGCGCATCGTGGTGACCGAGGAGCCCGGCGCGCTCGCGTTCGAGGTGGTCGACACGGGCCGGTTCGTGCCGCGCGTGACACGCCGCGGCGACATGCCCGAGAGCGGCCGCGGGCTCGAGTTCATGCGGCTGCTGATGGACGAGGTCGACGTCGACCCGGGCGAGACCGGCACGCGGCTGCGCCTGGTCAAGCGTTTGCATTAAAGGACCGCCGCGGCAAGCGGCGAAACCCACTCTGCCCCGGCGACGGCCGGTGACGACCCCAAACCGCGAAGGATTCGCCCGGAGTCGTCAGCATCGGCGGCGAACCGGACGCCGTCGGGGCAACTACTTCACCTCGAGCTCGCCCTTCATGCCCAGGTCGGCGTGGTCCCCGACCGTGCAGAGCAGCTCGTACTTGCCGGGTCGCAGGCGCACCGTCGCGGACTCCGTGCGCCCGGACGGAAAGCTGGACGTGCCGCCGATCTCCTCGCCGTCGCTGCGCACCCGGATGTTGTGCGCCAGGTCGCCGTCGTTGGTCAGCTCGATCGTCAGCGGCCCGCCGCCCTTCACCACCACCCGATCGGGGTCGAAGGCGTACTCGCGGGCGGTGACCTCGATGGTCCCGCCGCCGTCTACGGTGACGGTGCGGCTGCTCTGGTTCGAGTCGTCCCCACCACACCCGACCGCCAGCAGGAGCATCGCGCAGGGGGCAGCGAGGCGACGCATAGGGAGCGGATACTATGCGCCGCCGTGGGCCGCCCGACCGCCATTCTCTGCGCCGCAGCGACGGCGCTGCTCGTCGCCGGCTGCGGCGGTGAGATCGAGGTCTCGAAGCAGGACGCGACCGCCCACAGGGGGGCCGAGCTCTTCTACCAGCGCTGCTCCGGGTGCCACTCGCTCGACGCCGCCAACGCGTACGGCTCCAAGCCGCCGAAGGAGAAGCAGGAGACCGAGCGCACCAACGGGCCGAACTTCAACACGCGCAAGGAGAGCCGCGACGACGTGCTGTTCGCGATCCGCAACGGCGGCTTCTCGGGCGGCATCATGCCCGCCAACGTCGTCGTCGGCGACGACGCCGAGGCAGTGGCCGACTTCCTGTCGAAGTACTCGGGCAAGGGCGACTAGCCCCGCCGAGGTCGCGTGCTCGACCTCAAGGAGATCCGCGAGGACCCGGAGCCCGCGCGCGAGGGCCTGCGCAGGCGCGGGTTCGACGTCGCGCTGCTCGACGAGGCGCTCGAGCTGGACGAGGAGCGCCGTGCGCTCCTGCCGCGCCTAGAAGAACTCAGACGCGAGAAAAACGAAGCATCGAAGCAGATCGGGGAGCTCCAGCGCACCGGCGCGGACGCCTCCGGAGCGATCGCCGAGGTCAAGGAGATCTCTGCGCGAAGAGAAGCAGCTCGAGGAGGACCTGCGCGAGGTCGAGGAGCGCAGCGCGCCGCCCTGCTCGCCGCCCTACCGAACCCGGCCGACCCGACCGCCCCCGTCGAGGACGAGGTGCTGCGCGAAGAGGGCGAGGCCGGCAAGACCGGGCGCAGCCACGTGGAGCTGCTGGCCGAGCACCTCGGGTTGGAGGAGGGTGCGCGCGTGTCGGGCTCGCGCTTCGTCTACCTGAAGGGCCCGCTCGTGCGGTTGGAGTTCGCGCTCGTGCAGTGGATGCTCGGGCTGCTCGAGGCCAAGGGGTTCACGCCGGTCGTCCCGCCGGTGCTGGTGCGCGAGCAGGCCCTGTTCGGCACGGGGATGCTGCCCGACACCGAGCAGCAGATCTACAGGGTGCCGGAGGACGAGCTGTACCTGGCCGGCACCTCGGAGGTGCCGCTCGCCTCGCTGCATGCCGGCCAGATCCTCGGGCCGGGCGAGCTGCCGCGCCGCTACGCCGGGTTCTCCACCTGCTTCCGGCGCGAGGCGGGCGCCGCGGGCAAGGACACGCAGGGCATCTTCCGGGTGCACCAGTTCGACAAGGTCGAGATGTTCAGCTTCGTCGAGCCGCAGGCGTCGGCCGAAGAGCACGAGCGGCTGCTGGCGATCGAGGAGGAGATCCTGGGCGCGCTCGAGATCCCCTACCGGGTGGTCAACATCGCCGCCAACGACCTCGGCGCGTCGGCCGCCAAGAAGTACGACCTCGAGGCGTGGCTGCCGGGCCAGGGCCGCTACCGCGAGCTCACCTCGTGCTCGAACACGACCGCGTTCCAGGCGCGCCGCCTCGAGATCCGCTACCGGTCGGAGGAGGGCGCGTCACCGCGCCCCGTGCACACGCTCAACGGCACCGCGGTGGCGGTCGGCCGGACGATCATCGCGATCGCGGAGAACCACCAGCGCGACGACGGGACGGTGGCGGTGCCCGAGGTGCTGCACGAGTTCGGCGCGCCGGCCACGATTTGAAGGGCCCGCGGGTCGAGCTGGTGGCGGTCGCGCCCGAGCACCGGGAGCGCTTGGACGAGCTGCGCCGCCTGCCCGAGGTGGTGCGCTGGTGGAAGGAGCCATGGGGCGACTGGCTCGCGGAGGAGCCCGACACCTTCAGGTACGCGGTCCTGGTCGAGGGCGAGATCGTCGGCTACGCCCAGTGGTGGGAGGACACGCAACCGCTCTACCGCCACGCGGGCATCGACCTGTTCCTCGACCCCGCCGCGCACGGCCGCGGGCTCGGCACCGAGACGCTGCGCGTGATCTGCGCGCACCTGATCGACGAGCACGGCTTCCACCGCCTGGTGATCGACCCCGAGGTGGAGAACGAGGCGGCCATCGCATGCTTCCGCAAGGTCGGCTTCAAGCCGGTGGGCGTGATGCGGCGCTACATCCGCGACGGCCCGGACGAGTGGAAGGACGGCCTGCTGATGGACCTGCTCGCGGACGAGCTGGTGCGCGGCTAGCTGTCGAAGCCCAGCCCGAGCCGGTCGAGCACTCGCAGCCAGGGACCGCGGCGGCCATCGCGGCGGTCGGCACGCGCCAGGGCGCGCCGGGTCAGCGTGATGCCGGCCCAGCGCAGCGGCTCGGGCGGGAACGGGATCGGCTTGGCGCGCACCATGCCGAGACGCGTGCGCTCGGTGTCGCGGCCCTCGACCAGGTCGAGCGCCACCTGGGCGCCGAAGCGGCTGGCGGCCACGCCGAGGCCCGTGTAGCCGACCGCGAACACGGCGCGTCCGCCGAGCGCCTTCCCGAACATCACCGAGAAGCGCGAGCAGGTGTCGATCGCGCCGCCCCAGCGGTGGGTGAAGCGCAGGCCTTCCGAGCTGCGGGAAGGTCTCGAAGAAGTGGGCGGCGAGCAGCTCGAACGACGCGGGTCGCTCGTCGAGGTGAGGGCCCATGCCGTTGCGGAAGTTGTAGACGGCGTCGTAGCCGCCGAACAGGATGCGGTCGTCGCTCGTCAGCCGGTAGTAGTGGAACTGGTTGCCCATGTCGGTGAGGCCCTGCCTGCGCGCCCAGCCGAGCGAGTCGCGCTGCTCGGCGCCGAGCGGCTCGGTGACCAGCACGTAGTCGTAGACCGGCACGACGTAGCGGCGAATCGCCCGCACCAGCGGCGGGAAGGCGCTGGTGGCGAGGATCGCGCGGCGGGCGCGCACTGCGTGGCCGGCCGGTGGCCCGCACGCCTTCACCGTCCCGCTCCAATCGCGTCGCGGGCGAGCGTTCGTAGATCCTGGCGCCCGCCGCGCGCGCCGCCGCCGCCAGTCCCCAGGCCAGCCGGGCCGGGTCGACCAGGCCGCGCCCCTCGGGCAGGAAGGCGGCGCCGTGGTACGTCGGTGAGTGGACCTCGGCCTGCGCTTGTTCGGCGGTGAGCGCCTCGGCGGGCCAGCCGTGGGCGCGGGCGGTCTCGACGATCTCCGGGATGTACTCGGCCTGATAGGGCGCCGTGGCAAAGGAGAGCTCACCGGTTTCCTCGAACCCGGCATCTATGCCGTGGCGCGCCATCGCCTCCTTGATCGCAGCGAAGTTCTCGCGACCGAGCCGCTCCAGCTGCTCCATCTCGTCGGGCCAGCGCGCCACGCCGTTCTCGATCCCGTGGGTCAGCGAGGCATCCATGAAGCCGCCGTTGCGCCCGCTCGCCCCGAACGCGATCCGCTCGCCCTCGAGCAGCACGACCTCCTGCCCGGCTTCGCGGGCCAGCAGCGCGGCCCACAATCCGGTGAGCCCGCCGCCGATCACGACGAGATCGGCCTTCTCGTCGGTTTCGAGCGGCGGCCCCGGCTCGGGCGCGCCCGGTTGCGCCAGCCAGAAGGGACGCGGCTCGGCGTCGGCCAGGGCTTCGTTCATCGAGCGGAGGGGGAGGGATTTGAACCCCCGGGCCCCTTGCGGGACCGGCTGCTTTCAAGGCAGCTGCAATCGACCGGACTCTGCCACCCCTCCATTGCGGCCCCCATGGAATCGGAATTCGGGGCGACGCGTCAATCGCCCCGCTCCGGCCAGGTTCGCCAGTACGCTTGAGAGCCGCCCTTGATTCGCCCCGAACAGCTCGCCGAAGCCCTCGATCGCATTCCTCCGCGGGATCGCGAGCTGCTGTCGCTGTCGCTGCGGCGGCGGGTCCCCGACGAGGCGCTGGGCCGCCTCTACGAGTGCTCGCCGTCGGAGGTGGCGCGCCTCCGGGCCCGCGCGATCGAGCGGCTGGCGGACGAGATGGAGCTGCAGCGCGGCGAGGACCTGGGTGCGGTGCTCAAGGCGCTGCTCGAGCCGGACACCTGGAGCCAGGCTGCCAACACCTTCGGCGAGGAGTTCGCGGCCGGCGGCCGCCGCTCGCGCCTGGCCGCGGTGCCGCTCCCCGAAGAGGAGCCCGAGGTCGAGGCACCCCCAGCGCTGACGCCGGTCCCGCCGCCCCCGGACCTCGAGCCCGCGGAGGCCACGCCCGAAGCGGAGCCCACCAAGGCAGCCCCCGCTGCAGAGGCCGCGCCTTCGGCGGCGCCCGCCCCCGCGGCGGCCGCGTCCGCTTCGCCGGCCGCCGAGCCCGCGCCCTCGGCCGAGCCGGCCGAGCCCGCCTCGCCCGACCCGATCGCCGAGATGCTCGCCGAGCGGCAGCGCGAGGCGCCCGACCCGCCCCGGCGCGCCGTGCCGTTGGCCCTGGTTGGGCTCGGCATCGCTGCTCTGGTTGGGGCGGCCGGCGTCATCGGCGCCACCCAGTTCGGCGACAACCAGCGCATCACACCGCGCGGCACGGGCGGCGGTGGCGACGGCACGCGTGACTTCGTCCCCGAGAAGGGCGGCCCCCTGGCCGCGCCCTTCCCGACCGAGCCGGGCGAGACCACCTGCTACTCGACCGCCTCGATCCGCAGATCCACCGTCCTCTTCCGCGAGCCGGGCGGGCGGAAGCGGCTGCGGATCACACCGCGCACCGAGTGGGGGTCGGCGCGCATCCTCGGTGTGGTCAGCCAGCGCGGGGACTGGCTCGGCGTGCAGGCGTCCGAGCTCAAGAACGGCGAGATCGCCTGGATCCCGCGCGAGAAGACGACGCTCGACTGCGTGAGCTGGTCGCTCCACGCCGACCTGTCGAAGCGCACGCTCCAGATCCGCCACGACGGGAACACCGTCCGCAAGCTGAACGTCGCGATCGGGCGCAAGGACAACCCCACGCCGAAGGGTCGCTTCACCGTCACCGACCGGCTCCAGGTCACCTCGAGCGGGTCGCCGTACGGGTGCTGCGTCCTGGCGCTCACCGGCCACCAGACCGACCTGCCGCCCTACTGGCCCGGCGGGGACCGCCTCGCGGTGCACGCGACCAACGACGAGTCGAGCATCGGCCAGCCGGTCAGCCTCGGCTGCATGCGCGCGAAGTCCGCCGAGGCACGCTGGCTGATCAACCACATCCCGCTGGGCTCGCCGGTCTTCATCCACGCGTGATTCCCAGGAGATCCCCAGACTCTCCCTAGTCGGGACCCAGGGGGAGGCTTCATCCTCACCGTATGACTGAAATCGAGGAACACGACCTCGGTCTCTCACACGACCTCCCCGTGCTGATCAGCCGCCGCAGAGCGCTCGGGTTCCTGGCCGGCGGGCTGGGTGCCACGGCACTGGCGGCGTGCGGGTCGTCGAGCGACAGCGGCCAGGCGACGACCACGAGCAAGGAGTCCGCCACCGCCGAGGTGCCCGAGGAGACCGCCGGCCCCTACCCCGGCGACGGCTCGAACGGACCGAACGTGCTCGCCGAGAGCGGAGTGGTGCGAAGCGACATCACGTCGAGCTTCGCCGGAGCGACCGGCAAGGCGAACGGGGTGCCGACCACGATCGAGATGAAGCTGCTGGACGTGGCCGCCGGCGGCAAGGCGCTCGCCGGCGCCGCCGTCTACATCTGGCACTGCGACATGGAGGGCCGCTACTCGATGTACGACGCCGAGATCGCCTCCGAGAACTACCTGCGCGGGGTTCAGGTGAGCGACAAGCAAGGCAAGGTCAAGTTCGCGAGCATCTTCCCGGCGGCCTACTCCGGCCGCTGGCCGCACGTCCACTTCGAGGTCTACGAGAGCCTCGAGGCGGCGACGGCGGCCGGCTCGAAGCTGCGGACCTCGCAGATCGCGCTGCCAAAGGATGCGTGCGACGCCGTTTTCGCGACCGACGGCTACGAGCAGAGCGTCCAGAACCTCGCCCAAACCTCGCTCGACAGCGACATGGTCTTCAGCGACGGTTACGCCAGCCAGCTCGCGGACTGGTCGGGCTCGCCAGGCGACGGGATCGCGGTCAGGCTCAACGTCGGCGTCTGAGTCTCACAGGCGGCGGCCTGCCACCGTTCTAACCACGTGAAGCTGCCGCCCTTCCAGGCCCTGCTCGACGAGCACAGCACCGACCTGTATCGCTTCTGCGTTGCGACCGCGGGATGGGGCGAGGCGGACGACTGCTTCCAGGAGACCTGGATCGCCGCGTTGAGGGCGTATCCGAAGCTCCGCCGCGCGGACAACCTGCGTGCGTGGCTGTTCCGGATCGCTCAGAACAAGGCGATCGACCTGCATCGGTCGCGCGGACGCCGGCCGGTGCCAGTCGAAGCGGTCGCGGAGATGACCGTCGCCGAGCCCGAGGGCCCGGTGCTCGACGGCCAGCCGGAGCTGTGGGCCGCCCTGCGCGACCTGCCGCCGAAGCAGCGCACAGCCGTCTTCTGCCGCACCGTGCTCGGGATGCCGTACGACGAGCTCGCGGAGCTGTTGGAGAGCTCCGAGGACGCGGCGAGACACAACGTGTTCGAGGGCCTGAAGAAGCTCAGAGAGGAATGGACCGCATGAACGATGACATCGAGACCGCCCTGCGCGAGGCCGCGGCGACGCTGCCGAGCGCCGCGACGCTGGACCTCCAGCGCGTGGCCGGCGAGGGCCTGCTGGACGTGGCCTACGCGACCGTCGACTCGCCGCTCGGCCCGCTCGTGGTCGCCGCCACCCCGCGCGGCCTGGTGCGACTGGCCTACACCGGGTCGCGCGACGAGGGGGAGGTGGTCGAGGACCTGGCCGGCAAGCTGTCGCCCCGGATCCTCGAGGCCCCCGAGCGCCTGGACGACGTGCGCCGCGAGCTGGACGAGTACTTCGAGGGTCGCCGCGTGGACTTCGAGGTGCCGATCGACTGGTCGCTCACCCACGGGTTCACCGGCAAGGTGCTGCGCCAGACCGCCCGCATCGGGTACGGCAAGACGAGCACCTACGCCGAGGTTGCCGGCCGCGCCGGCAGCCCGCGCGCGGTGCGCGCCGCCGGCAACGCGCTGGGGTCGAACCCGATCCCGGTCGTGGTGCCGTGCCACCGGGTGCTCCGCACCGGCGGAGCGCTGGGCGGCTACACCGGCGGCGTGGAACGCAAGGAGTTCCTGCTGCGACTGGAGGGCGTGCTCGCCTGAGCGGGCGGGCTACCATCGACCCTCCCGGAGAGGTGGCCGAGTGGCTGAAGGCACTCGCCTGCTAAGCGAGTATGGGGGGCAACCTCCATCGAGGGTTCGAATCCCTCCCTCTCCGTCTCTCGCCCTGGGCGTCCACCTGCCTGGACGTTCGGGCATATATGAGCGCGTGTAGGTCATAGACAGTCCTCAGAGGCGGTCGGATACTGGATGCATGATCACTCCAGGCCAGACCCTCGAGAACCCAATCACCGGCGAGCGCTTCACGTTCACCCACACCGCCGCCACGACCGACGGCGAGCTGCTCGCCTTCGACTTCGCCCTGCGCCCCGGCGGCGCGGTGCCGATCCCTCACGTCCATCCGATCCAGACCGAGCGCTTCGAGGTCACCGAGGGCCAGATGCGCTTCAAGGTCGGCCTCCGCACGGTCATCGCCGGTCCCGGCGACGTCGTCGAGGTCGAGCCCGGCGTCTCGCACTCGTTCGCAAACGCGGGCGACGAGGAGGCACGGCTGCGCGTCGAGGTCCGTCCCGCGCTCGCGATGGAGGACATGTTCGCCGAGGTGATCGCGATGGCCCAGGCCGGCCGGATGAACGACCGCGGCATGCCGCGCAACCTGCTCGACCTGGCGCTGCTCGCGCGCACCTACGACCAGGAGGCCCACGCCCCGTTCCTGGGCGTGCGCATGCAGCGCATCCTGCTCGCCCCGCTGGTGTGGTTCGCGCGCCGCCGCGGCGCCCGCCGGGCTGCCGCTTCCGTCGCGCATTGATGCGAACATCTGTTCGTGTCAGACGAGGCCACGATCCTGCACGCCGACCTCGATAGCTTCTACGCCTCGGTCGAGCAGCGGGACGATCCTCGGCTGCGCGGGCGCCCGGTGATCGTCGGGCCGGGCGTCGTGCTGGCGGCCAGCTACGAGGCCAAGGCCCACGGGGTCCGCAGTGCGATGGGCGCGACCAAGGCGCGCCGGCTCTGCCCGCAGGCAGTGGTGGTACCGGTGCGCTTCGAGGCCTACTCGGAGGCGAGCAAGGCGGTCTTCGAGATCTTCGAGGACACCACCCCGCTGGTGGAAGGACTGTCGATCGACGAGGCCTTCCTCGACGCCCGCGGGCTGGAGCGGATCTCGGGCACGCCCACCGAGATCGGGCAGCGGCTGCGGCGCCGGGTGCGCGAGCAGGTGGGGCTGCCGATCACCGTCGGCATAGCGCGGACCAAGTTCCTCGCCAAGGTGGCCAGCGCGGTCGCCAAGCCGGACGGGCTGCTCGAGGGTCGCGCCCGAGGCCGAGCTCGAGTTCCTCCACCCGCTCCCGGTCGAGAGCCTGTGGGGGGTCGGCCAGAAGACCGCCGCCAAGCTGCACGAACGCGGGATCGAGACGGTCGGCGAGGTCGCGCGGCTCGGCGAGCCGGCGCTTGTGGAGATGCTCGGCAAGGGGTCCGGCCGGCACCTGCACGCGCTCGCGCACAACCGCGACCCGCGGCGCGTGCGGACCGGACAGCGCCGCCGCTCGATGGGGTCGCAGCGCGCGCTCGGGCTGCGCACGTTCAAGTCGCCGGCGGAGCTCGACGCGACCCTGGTCGCGATCGTCGACCGCCTGGCGCGCCGGCTGCGGGCGGCCCGCCGGGTCTGCCGCACGGTGGTGCTGCGCCTGCGCTTCGCCGACTTCTCGCGGGCCACGCGCTCGCACACGCTCAACGAGGCGACCGCCCACACCCAGACGATCCTGATGACCGCGAGGGACCTGCTGAGGGCGGCCATGCCGCTGATCGAGCAGCAGGGCTGCTCGCTGCTCGGGATCTCGCTGAGCAACCTCGAGAACGACGATGCGGTGCAGCTGGCGCTGCCGCTCGACCGCCAGCGAGCGCTCGACGCGACACTCGACGACGTGCGCGACCGGTTCGGCTCGGAGGCAATCACCCGGGCCGTTCTGATCGGCCGCGACCCCGGCTGGACCCCGCCGCTGCTGCCCGACTAGAGCAACGCGCGTGCCAGCGCGCGGTAGTCGTCCACCTGTTCCGTGCCGTGCCCGACCGGCTGCAGGCAGACGTGATCGGCGCCGGCCTCGAGGTGCGCGTGCACGGTCTCGGCGATCGCCTCGGCCGAGCCGTGCGCGATCACGGCGTCGATCAGCCGGTCGCTGCCGCCGTCGGCCACGTCGCGCTCGCTGAAGCCCAGCCGCAGCAGGTTCCCGCTGTAGTTCGTCATCCGCAAATAGGACGCGGCGAAGGCGCGCGCGTGCGCGCGGCCGCTCTCGGGGTCCGGGTCCACCACCACGGTGAGCTCGGGAGCGAGCAGGGCGTCCGGCCCGATCCGCTCGCGGGCGAAGCGCGTGTGCTCGACGGTCGTGAAGTAGGGGTGCGCGCCGAGCGATCGCTCGGCGGCGAGCTCGAGCATCTTGGGCCCGAGCGCGGCGACGACGCGCTCGTCGCGCGGCACCGGCCGATCGGCGTTGTCGAGCCCGTCGAGGAAGTCGCGCATCTTCGCGAGCGGCTTCTTGTACTCGCTGGTGGCCTCCGGGTGTCCGATCCCGACCCCGAGCAGGAAGCGCTCGCCGAACTCGCTGCGCAGGTCGGCGTGCCCGGCCGCGACGTCCGCCGGCTCGTGGCGCCACACGTTCAGGATGCCGGTGGCGACGGTCAGGGTGGTGGTCGCCTCGAGGTACGCGCGCGCCTCCACGAGCGACGGGCTCCCGCCCAGCCAGAGCGCCCCGAAGCCGAGCGCCTCGATCTCCCCGAGCGGGCCCATCCCCTCCTGGTGGCGGCGCCAGATTCCAACCTGTCCCAGCGGCACGCCCCAGAGATTGGCACGTGCAACCGTTGCCCGCACTCGTCCGGTTCGGGTACCGTCCGCTGCCTTGGCCTTGCGAGTACGCCTCACCCTGGTCCTGGCCGTGCTGCTCGTCGCTGCCGCTCCCACCGCGGCGCAGGCGGCGCTGAAGGCGCGCGGCAGCATCGAGCAGGCCTACGTGCTCGGCGCCAAGAAGGGCAAGCGCCTGCAGCTGCTCGACGCGCGCGGCCACGTGGTCGGCGCCGGCAAGCCCGACCGCTTCGGCAGCAAGATCTTCCGCGAGCTGCGGCCGGGTGGCGGCTACCGCGTCAAGCAGGGCCGCAAGCTCAGCCGGCCCGTTCCGCGTCCTGCGCGTGGGCGCGAACCCGCCGCGCTCCTTCTACGCGCGCAAGAAGCTCAAGCAGGGCCTCAACTACGTGACGATGCGCGACGGCGTCGAGCTCGCCATGACCGTGCGCCTGCCGGCCGGCAAGAAGCTCAGCGACGGCCCGTTCCCGACCGTCATCGAGCACTCGGGCTACCAGGTCGCCGCGCCGCACGACCTGCTCCAGTCGATCGGCAAGCACGACGACCCGCTCGCGCCGGCGACGTCGACGGCGGTCGGCTCGCTGATCGCTCCGCTGCTCGACTTCGCCGTGGTCAGCGTGCAGATGCGCGGCTCGGGCTGCTCGGGCGGCGCCTTCGACCTGTTCGACCTACCCGACCACCTACGACGGCTACGACGCGGTCGAGGCCGTCGCCGCGCAGAAGTGGGTCAAGGGCGGCAAGGTCGGGCCTGGTCGGCATCTCGTTCTCCGGGATCACCCAGCTGTTCGCCGCCGGCACCCAGCCGCCGCACCTGGCGGCGATCGCGCCGCTGTCGGTGACCGACGACATCTACACCGGCACCGGCTACCCGGGCGGGATCTTCAACTCGGGCTTCGCCAGGTCCTGGGTGGTCGAGCGGATGGACGACGCCAAGCCCGCGCCCGGCGGCGGGCAGCCCTGGGCGCAGGCGCTGGTCAAGGCGGGCGACAAGCACTGCCGCGCCAACCAGAAGCTGCGCCTGCAGACCCAGAACGCGCTGCGGCTCCAGAAGCAGAACCCGTTCCGGACGCCGTCGCTGTTCGCCCACCGCGCGCCCGGCGCGTGGCTCAAGCACGACCGCGTGCCGACGTTCCTGGTCGGCCAGTTCCAGGACGAGCAGACCGGCGGCCACTTCGCCGAGAGCCTCAAGTACCTGAACGGCCGGCCCGAACGTCTGCATCTCGGTCCAGAACGGCGTGCACGTGGACTCGCTCGGGCCGACCACGATCACCCGCTGGGCCGAGTTCCTCAAGCTCTACGTGGCCAACGAGATCCCGGTCATCCCGGACTCGGTGCTGTCGCTCAGCGGCGCGCTCTACGGCGCGCTCGCGGCGGCGCCCGCGGCGCCGGTGCTGCAGTCGCGCTTCGCGAGCATGACGAACGTCGCAGCAGGCCAAGGCGATCTTCCGAGCAGGACCCGCACGTGCGCGTGCTGATGGACAACGGCGGCGGCCCGCAGGGCCCCGGCTCGATCGGGGCGACCTGGGAGCTCGGCTTCAGCGCCTGGCCGCCGCAAGGAGGCCAAGGCGGCCGGATACTTCCTCGGCCCGAACGGGGCGCTCGGTCCCAGCCCCGCGACGGCGTCCACCGTCAGCTACACCGCCGACCCGAAGGCCCGGCCGCGCCAGACGCTGCCGGGCAACGGCGCCGAGGACGCCTGGAAGGCGCAGCCGCCCTACAACTGGGCGCCGGTCGCGGCCGGCAAGGGCCTCGGCTTCATCACGCCGGCGCTCGACGCAGGACGTCGTGATCGCCGGTCCGTCCAGCCTCGACGTCTACCTGAAGTCGTCGCGGCCGCGACACCGACCTCCAGGTGACGCTCAGCGAGGTGCGCCCGGACGGCAACGAGACCTACGTGCAGAACGGCTGGCTGCGGGCGTCGCACCGCAAGCTCGAACGCGGCGCTGTCGACCACCCTCGATCCGTTCCCGACCCACCTGAAGTCGGACGCCGCAGCGGCTGCCCGCCGGCAAGTTCGCGCTCGTCCGCGTGCCGATCTTCCCGGTCGCGCACGCGTTCCGCGCGGGGTCGAGGATCCGCGTGACGATCACCGCCACCGGCGGCGACCGGCCGCGCTGGGCCTTCGCGACCGTCGACAAGGGCAACGCGCGCAACACCGTCTCGCTCGGCGGGGCGCGCGCGTCGAGCCTGGTGCTGCCGGTGATCGCGGGCGCCACCGCCCAGGGCACGCCCCTGCCGGGCGCCACCGCGCTGCGCGGGGAGCCGAACCGCGCCTACGTGCCCGCCTCAAACGGCGGCTAGCACCTCGAGCAAACCAGGATAGGTCTGCTCGAGATCGTCACGCCGCAGCGAGACGTGGCGCTCGGTGCCTTCCGCCCGCGTCCTGGTGACGCCGGCCTCCCTCAGCAGGCGCAGGTGGTAGGAGAGCGTCGACGCCGGTACCCCGACGGTGTTGCCCACCGCGGTGCAGGTGCGCTCGCGATCATCGGACAACAGCCGCACGATCTCGAGCCGGATCGGATCTCCGACCGTTCGCAGGATGTTCGCCAGATCCAGTTCAGAAGCTGGCGGATGTCGGATCTCACGTACGGGCATCGTCGAGCGTTGAGTCTATGGCAGATTCGATATTTCGATAATATTCGAAATAAGCCGTACCGCACCCGGCAGCTCAGGAGTTCCGTCGTGTCCGTTTCCGTCCTCGCCCCCAAGCGGCGCCTCGCCTCGCCGAACGACTTCGTCCTCGTCTCCGGGATCATCGCCCTGGCGCTGTTCGCGTCGGCCACGCCGTCGCCGCTGTACGCCGACTACGCGGCCAGCTTGGCACTTCTCGACGCCCGTCCTGACCGCGGTCTACGCGGTCTACGCGATCGGCGTGCTCGCCTCGCTGCTGCTGATCGGCCGACTCTCGGACGAGGTCGGTCGTCGACCCGTGCTGATCGGCGCGCTGGTCGCGCTGCTGCTCGCGACGGGCCTGTACATGGTCGCCCAGTCCGTGGTGTGGCTGTTCGCGGCGCGCGCCGTGCAGGGGCTCGCCACAGGGGCGGCGCTTGGCGCGGCCGGCGCCGCGATGCTCGACCTCCACCCGCGCGGCGACGCCGTACAGGTTGGGCTCGTGAACGGGGTCGGCTCTGCGCTCGGCATCGGGTTCGGCGCGGCCATCTCGTCGGTGCTCGTCCAGGAGGCACCCGATCCGCGCGTCACGCCCTTCCTGCTCGTCTTCGTGCTCTTCGCCGCCGCGCTGGTGGGGACGCTGGCGCTGCGGGAGTCCGTGCCGCGGACCGAGCGGCCGCGCCTGCGGCCGCAGCGGCCACAGGTGCCGCGCGAGATCCGGCCGGCATTCGTGCTGGCCAGCCTCGGCGTGATCGCCTCCTGGTCGATCGGCGGGCTCTACCTCGCGCTGGCCCCCTCGCTCGCGCTCCAGCTGTTCGATACCGACAGCCATCTCGCCGGCGGCGCGGTGGTGCTGGCGCTGGCCGGTCCCGGCGGACTCGCGCAGCTCGCCTTCCGCCGGCTGTCGCCGCGCACGGCAATGGGCGCCGGGTCGCTCGTGCTGGCGCTCGGCATGGCCGGGACGGTCGCGTCGCTGTCGTCGAACTCCGTGCCGCTCTTCTTCGGCGTGTCGATCGTCACCGGCATTGGCTTCGGCGTGGCCTTCATGGGCGCGATCCGCTCGATCTCCCTGGCGGCGCCGCCGGAGCACCGGGCGGGCGTGATGTCGGCGTTCTACGTCGTCGCCTACCTGTCGCTGTCGGTCCCGACCCTGATCGCGGGGCTGGTCGTGCCGACGCTCGGCATCGAGCCGACGTTCCGGATCTTCGGGTCGGCGGTGGTCGCGCTCGCACTCGCGACGGCGCTTGGGACGCGGCACCGGTCGATCGTCGCCGCGGCCTAGCTAGCCTGCGCCGGGATGTTCCTGGCAAACGTCCTCCAGCCGCTGATCGGGGTGGAGCAGTGGACGCTCAAGCTGCTGCACTCGATTGGGCTCGGATGGGGCCTGGCGATCGTCGGGCTGACCGTGCTGGTGCGCGTGTGCACGCTGCCGCTGGTGGTGCGGCAGTTCCGCTCCCAGCGCGAGCTGCGCAGGCACATGCCGCAGATGCGGGAGCTGCAGAAGCGCCACAAGGGCGACCGCGAGCGGCTCAACCGCGAGATGCAGGCGTACTACCGCGAGCACGGGATCAACCCGCTGAGCGCGTTCGCCCCGCTGCTGGTCCAGATCCCGGTGTTCATCTCGCTCTACTACCTGATGCGCCACGACGTGAAGAACGGCCTGTTCGGCGACGCCGGCCTGCTGTTCATCCCGCACCTGACCGAGAAGCCGCACGGGGCGGTGCTGGTGGCGCTGATCCTGACCTACCTCACGTCTCAGATCGCGGGGAGCCTGATCGCCACGCGGACGATGCAGGGCGGGCAGCGCGGGCTGATGCTGGCGCTGCCGCTGCTGTTCGTGGGGATCGTGGCGCGCTTCCCGGCCGGGCTGGCGGTGTACTGGATCACGACGTCGCTCTGGACGCTCGGCCAGCAACTGGCCTTCTGGAGGCTGGGGGCGGGCGGGCTGCCGGAGCTGGGCGGGTCGCCGGCGCTGGCGACGGCGGGAGCGCCCGCCGCGACGGCCGAGGCGCCACCGCGCCAGCCCGCGCGCAAGCGCCAGTCACGCAAGCGCAAGCACGGCCGCCGGCGCTAAGCGCCCGTCGCTACCCTCTCCACGCGAGCGCCCGTAGCTCAGCTGGATAGAGCGTCGGTCTACGGAACCGAAGGTCACAGGTTCGAATCCTGTCGGGCGCGTGTTACGAAGGCCCTGCTTTGGCGGGGCTTTCGTCGTTCAGGAGGGAAGGCGAGAGCGCGTTCGGCGGGTCGGGTGGCAACCGAAGTGGCAACTCGCCGCTTCTTGCGAGCGGTGTTCCGCGTCGTGGCGGCACGATGCGCTCGCTGCCGTTTCTCGCGCAAAGGAGCAGCGCGCCAGCACGGCTTCTCGTGTGCACCTGTACTTCTGGAGAGCGCGAAGTGGATCACCGGGCCACGGATCATGGACCACGACAGCCCCGCTTCTAGGAGCATGCGGCCGCCCGGCTACACCGTCACCCGGGCCACACCGTCACCCTGCCTCTCCCGATCCTCTTCGCCGTCGGGAGTGTTGGTGATGAGCCGGGCCCCGCGACCGCGGGTGGCGAAGCTGATGAACCAGCGGATGAGGACGATCAGGCGGTTCTGGAAGCCGACGAGGTAAAAGATGTGCACGACCAGCCAGGCGGCCCAGGCGGCGAAGCCGCTCAGCCGGATGAGGTGGAGGTCGGCGACCGCGCGGGCGCGGCCGATCGTCGCGAGATTGCCCTTGTCCAGGTAATGGAACGCCTCGATTGGGCGGCCGCTGAGGCGCGCACGGACGAGCTTGGCGGCATAGCGACCCTGTTGCATCGCGACCGGCGCCACGCCGAGGAGCTCTTGGACGCCACCATCGCGGCTGCGTACGCGGACCATGTCGCCGAGCGCCAGAACCTCGGGGTGGCCGGGGAGTGTCAGGTCCGGCTCGACGGTCACCCTTCCGGCGCGGTCCACGTCCGCGCCGGACAGCTCACCGAGCTGGGACGCCAGGCGCGACGCCTCGACGCCCGCCGCCCAGATCGCGTTGCGCGCGGGGATGCGCTCGGTGCCGCCATCGGACGCCGCGACCGTGACGGCCTCCTCGTCGATAGCGACAACCGTGCGCTCCAGCAGCAGAGTGACGCCAAGGGACTCAAGCGAGCGCGCGGCTTTGCGCGACAGCGAGGGCGGGAAGGCGGTCAGCACGCGGTCGGCGGTCTCGATCAACAGGACTTGGGACTCCGCGGAGTCGATGGAGCGGAACTGGCCGCGCAGGGTGCCGCGGGCGAGCTCGGCGATCTGGCCGGCCATCTCGACGCCGGTCGGGCCGGCGCCGACGACGACGAAGGTGAGTAGCGCCCGGCGCCTGTCGGGGTCCGGCTCGGTCTCGGCGTCCTCGAATGCGCTCAGGATGCGCGCACGTGTGGCGAGCGCGCTCTCGAGCGATTTGACCTCGGGCGCGTAGCGGCGCCAGTTGTCGTGTCCGAAGTAGGAGTAGTGCGAGCCGCCGGCGACGATCAGCGTGTCGTAGGGCAGGGAGCCCTCGGCGTGGTGGACTTGGCGGCTGTCGAGGTCGAAACCGGTGACCTCGGCCATCAGGACCCGCACGTTGCGGTGGCGTCTGAAGACGGCGCGGAGCGGGTAAGCGACCTCGCCCGGCGACAGCGCGCCGGTTGCGACCTGGTAGGTGAGTGGCTGGAACAGGTGGAAGTTGCGTCGATCGACGATCGTGAGCTCGACCGGCGCCGTGGCGAGGTGCTGTGCCGCCTGCAGGCCGCCGAACCCCCCGCCGATGACGACCACCCTGTGCCGGTGTGCTGCCGTGCCACTGCTCGCGCTCATGGCTGAGGTGCGCTGCATCGGGGCTCCTTTTGCTCTGACTAGGTCAAGGGTCGCACGGGGCGCACCTCAGTGGCGAAGAGCTCAGCGGGCGCGACCGCGGCTTCCCACGCGCAGGGATCCTGAGCCTGGCCGCGGAAGAGACGCCTGCTCCCGCGTGGAAGGAGGCGTCGGCGGCAGACGTGCCCACACGCCTGGGTTGGACGAAACCCGAGCGTGCTCGGCGGTCGGGAGCGCACTACCGCTTTCGCGTGAGAGCAGCACGAACTCGGCCAGCGGTCACCACTACCTGCTTTGGACGACAAGCAGTAGCTCCGACGCGGCCCGGCGCTCACTCTCGCGTTGCATGGAAAGCGGAAGTGGCACCGGAACTGGCGACGCTTCCGCTCTTCGCGCGAAGCAGCAGCGATAGCCCAGGGGGGTGAGGCTCGGGCCGAGGGGCCAACCGGGCGCCGTCTTCAGACCATCGTGATGACGACCTTGCCCTTGGTCCGGCCGCCTTCGACGTGAGCGAGGGCCTGCGGGGCCTCGTCGAAGGGGTACGTCCTGTCGACGATGGGACGGAGGCCTCCTGAGTCGATGAGCTTGGTGATCTCGTCGAGCTGGGCACCGCTGGCGCGCATGAAGAGGAACGAGTACCGAACGCCCTGGCGGCGTGCCGCTCGGCGCGTCTTCCAGCTGAGCAGGGCCATCACCAGGCGCAGCGGAAACCGCAGTCCTTGCCGGCGGGCGAAATCCGGGTCCGGCGGGCCGGCGATGCCGATGGCGATGCCCCCTGGCTTGAGAATCCGCAGGGACTTCGCGAGCGTGTCTCCGCCCTGGGAGTCCAGGACTACGTCGTAGTCGTGCACGACCGTCTCGAAGTCCTGCGTTCGGTAGTCGATGACGATGTCGGCACCGAGGTCGCGGACCCATTCGACGTTGCTGGTGCCCGTCGTGGTGGCCACGGTCGCCCCGAGGTGCTTGGCCAGCTGGATCGCGTAGGTGCCGACGCCGCCGGAGCCGGCGTGGATGAGCACTTTCTGGCCCGGCTGGAGGTGCGCTCGCTCGACGAGCGCCTGCCAGGCGGTCAGGGCGACGAGGGGCACGGAGGCCGCCTCGGCCATGGAGAGGCTTGCCGGCTTGGTCGCGAGATCGTCCTCGTGCACGGCGATGCGCTGGGCGAAGGTCCCGATGCGGCCGTCGCGCGGCCGCCCGTAGACCTCGTCACCCACGGCTGAAGCGCGTCACGGCGGACCCGACCCGAGTCACGACGCCGGCGAGGTCGTGCCCGAGGACGAACGGCGCCTTGTACGGGAGGAAGAGCTTGAACTCCCCGTCGCGGATCTTCGCGTCGAGCATGTTGACGCCGGCGGCGTGGATGTCGACGAGCACGTCGCGGTCGCCGACCGTCGGCTCCGCGAGCCTCGCCGGCCTTCATCGGGCTCTTGTACTTCTCGACGAGGTAAGCCTTCATGGAAGGGCGAACGGCGTGTCGAGGGCGGTGTTGTTGGTCGTTGGCGTAGGCATGGTCACTCAGCTCTCGAGGAACTCGAGGACCGCGGGGACGAACTCCCGGTGGTACTGGAAGACCCCGCCGTGCCCGGAGTCCGGGTAGATGGTGAGCTTCGCGTTCGGGATGCGCCTTGCCAGGTCGGCCGAGTGGCTGCTGGCGACCATGACGTCGTTATCGCCGTTGGCCACGAAGACCGGCTGGCGTGATCTTCCCGAGGTCGTGGGGCGCCTGCAGGCCGGCCGCGCGAATCGCCTTGAGCTGTGCACGCCTGGCCTGCAATGAGATGCGCTTGTCGCGGTCCTCGGTGCGCTCCTTCAGCCGGGCCATGTAGTCGGTCGCGGCGCGCTTGCCGTCCGGGTTCCTGTTGAAGAACAGGAAGTGCCGCGGATCGCGCAAGGTGAGCGCGGCCTTGATGTACGCGGTGGCCGCGATCCTGTTGATCTTCTCGATGCCGCCACCGCCGGCGGGACCCGTGCCGGCAAGGATGACCCTGCGGACGAGCTCGGGGTGCTCGAGGGTGATCACCTGCGCGACGCCGCCGCCGAGCGAGAAGCCGAGGAGGTCGACCTGGTCGTAGCCGAGGGCGCGGATGAAGGCGACGGCGTCGGCGGCCATCTCGTCGATGGTGTGCGGCACCGATCCGCCCGACGCGCCGATGCCGCGGTTGTCGAACGCGATCACGTGTCGCTTGGCGGCGATGCCGTCGATGACCCGCGGGTCCCAGTCGTCCAGGACGGCGGTGAAGTGGTGCAGGAAGACGAGCGGCACGCCCGTGCGCGGGCCGAGCTCGACGGTAGGCGAACTCCACACCGCCGACGTCGATGATCTCGGTCGGCGCGTGCTCGTGTGTAGTGCTCATGCTCACCGTCCTCCCGACCGGCCGCCCTGCGGGTGGGACCCCGCCTGTGGCGCTCGTGGCGCCGACGGCCGCCCGTTTGATGCCTTCCGCTCGGGCGAGGGGACGGGGGAGCTTGCTCGACCGTTGAGGTGGTTGATCTTGCGGATCTGCTTGTCGAACAAAGTCGAGGGCGCGAAGCGGCGCAGTTTGCTCACACGGCGCGCGAGTGGGCCGGCCGGGTAGCGCAGCTTCGGGCGCGGGTCGGTGGCCGCGGCGACGATGACGTCGCCCACGACCGACGGTTCGTCGCCGCCCTTGATCGCTTCTGCGATCAGTCCGTCGAACACCTGACGGCGTCGCGCGTAGACGGGAAGCGGTTGATCGGCGGGGATGGAGTTCGCGTCGAACGAGGTCCTGGTGTAGGCCGGCTCGACCAATAGGACTCGGACTCCGTACTCGCGCACCTCGTGATCCAGCGACTCGGAGTACCCCTCGATCGCGTGCTTGCTCGCCGCATACAGCGCCCCGAACGGCGCCGGGACCAAGCCCAGGACCGAGCTGAGGTTGATGACTCGGCCGCTGCCCTGCTCTCGCATCTGCGGCAACACGGCGCGGCTCATGCGCATCGCACCGAAGAGATTGGTGTCGAACAGAGCCCGCGCCTGCTCGATCGAGCTCTCCTCCGCCGCGCCTGCGACGCCGACGCCCGCGTTGTTGACCAGCAGGTCGATGCGGCCGGATCGGCCGAGCACCTCGCGCACCGCGCCGGCCGCCGACTGGTCGTCGGTTACGTCGAGCGGCAGGAACACGACCCCGTCCCGCTCCTCCCCCGCGATCGCCCGGCGGCTCGTCCCGTACACGGTGAACCCCGCGGCCAGCAGCGCCTGCGCGGCCGCCTCACCGATTCCCGACGATGCTCCCGTCACCAGCGCCACCCGTTCTGTCTCGACCGCCATGATCACTCCTTCGCTCGCCATTACCTTACGATCGTAAGGCTATAGTACGATCATCATGTTATGGCGTGACGAAGGACACACAAGCCCGAGAACGATCCCGTAGGAGGTTCGGCATGCGCTACGGCAAGGACCACAAACAGGCGACGCGGCAGCGAATCGTCGAAGCGGCCGGGCGACGCTTCAAGCAGGACGGAATCGACGGCGCCGGCGTGGCGACCGTGATGTCCGATGCCGGCTTGACCAACGGCGCCTTCTACGGCCACTTCAGGTCGAAGGAGGACCTCGTCGCCAACGTCCTCGCCGACCAGCTACGCGCACAGCGCCAGAGCTTTGACGCCCAGTCCTCGGACCGTGCTGGCCTCGAGGCGTTCATCCGCTCCTATCTGTCTCCGGAGCATCGCGATCAGAGCGCCGACGGCTGCCCGTCGGCAGCGCTGATCGACGAGATCGTCCGCCGTCCCGCCGCGACCAAGCGGGTCTTCACCGATGAGCTGGCGGCCACCATGAACGACATCGCATCGCGCCTCGACCCGACCGACGTCGAGGCTGCGCGAGCCGACGCGCTCGCACTGTTCGGATTCATGCTCGGCACCCTGCAGCTCGCCAGGGCGCTCACGGACCGCGACCTGTCCGATCAGCTCCTCGCTCGGGGTGTGGAGACGGCAATGAAGCTGCTGGGCGACTTCACTCGGTAGCGCGCGAAGCCGCGGGTCCAGCGGGGACGGCACTCCCGATCGGGCATCCGTCGCGACGTGCCGGATTTCCTCAACTAGTCGGGGCGACTGGATTTGAACCAGCCCTCGAATGGGACCCTGGCCAGGCCGGGCCGGCTCAGGAGACCGCGCGGCGGCTGGCGCTTTCCGTGCAAACGGCACTTCTGCTTCCGCGTGACAGCAACACCGAGTCCGTCGACGGGCCGGCTGCTGCTCAGGACGAGAAGCAGCACTCGCGCTTTGCATGGAACGCGAAAGTGGAGCCCACCACCGACACGACTGTCGCTCCTCGCGCATTGCGATAGCGCCGCCATCGAGCTCCGTCCTCTCGTCGTACCTATTCACGACATCCACTCCGTTGAGAAGGGTTGCGCTCCTGGGTGCTCGTCCGGAGCGGTCGTCTCGTGCGCGTGGACCGAGACGCCCGCTACTCCACAGAAGGGGAAGCGCGCTCGAGTGATACGAGACGCCGATCGACTGGTCTGTTTCGCGCCTCGCCAAGTTGCCGGGCGCGGCCCATCCTCGGTTGCACAGCACCAAGCGGCGAAAGGGACGGTGGCGCATGTCCACGATCACCACGACCGACGGCACGGAGATCTTCTATAAGGACTGGGGCTCGGGCCAACCGATCGTTTTCAGCCATGGCTGGCCGCTTTCGGCCGACGACTGGGACACCCAAATGCTGTTCTTCCTACAGCAGGGCTACCGCGTCATCGCCCATGACCGGCGTGGGCACGGACGCTCCACGCAGACCAGCGACGGTCACGACATGGACCACTACGCCGACGACCTGGCTGCGCTGACTGCCCATCTCGATCTCCAGGACGCCGTCCACGTCGGACACTCCACCGGTGGCGGCGAAGTCGTGCACTACATCGCCCGACACGGTGAGAGCCGCGTGGCGAAAGCGGTATTGATCAGTGCGGTGCCGCCGCTCATGGTGCAGACCGACGCCAACCCTGGCGGCCTGCCGAAGAGCGTGTTCGACGACCTCCAGGCCCAGCTGGCCGCCAACCGGTCCGAGTTCTACCGGGCCCTGCCGTCGGGCCCCTTCTACGGCTTTAACCGGCCCGGCGTGGAACCCTCGGAAGCGATCATCGAGAACTGGTGGCGCCAGGGAATGATGGGCGGGGCGAAGGCACACTACGACGGCATCGTCGCCTTCTCCCAGACCGATTTCACCGAGGACCTCAAGAAGATCACGGTGCCGGTCCTGGTGATGCACGGCGACGACGACCAGATCGTTCCCTACGCCGACTCCGGACCGCTGTCCGCGCGAGCTCCTGCAAAACGGGACGCTGAAGACGTACAAAGGATTCCCGCACGGCATGCCGACCACCGAGGCCGACACGATCAACGCTGACCTGCTGGCCTTCCTGCAGTCCTGACCGACTCGGCGGCTGGGCGGCGGCTGTGGCTCTGCACCTGTGCACTCGTGCAGGACGGGGTCTCATCCGTGGACTGAACGTCCGGGCATGCCGCGGCCCCGCCCGCTCCGGTCCGGGTCCCTGAAGGAACACCCACGTTCCTGGTACCGGACGGATGCGGGCGTGTCGGCGGAACAGGCACCCGCACCGGACGACCAGCAGAAGCCCCGCGCGGGTCGCGCGACCGGAGGCGATGCATACGCACGAGGTAGGCAGGGCGTAAGGCGCCGACGGGAGGGCGCGCGAAACGCCTCGCTTTCGCAATCGCGTGACAGCGACACCGAGCCCGGCGACGGGCCGGCTGCTGCTTTGGACGACAAGCGGAAGTGCCCAGGCCGGCTCCCGCTTGCCGGCCCGGCTCGCCCGCCAGGCCGCCCGGAGCCGGCGCCCGTTTTGTCGTCGTCATACCTTCCGATTGCAGTCGAGGCCTTTGGGTAGTCCTGGGGCATGGCAAGGAAGACGCGAAAGCGCAGCGGCACAGCGGGGCCGCTCGACCAGGTCACCCACCTGCTGGACCGCGGCGGCAGGCAAGGCGACGGAATCACTGGGCAGGTCGCGGCCTTCATGGCCGGCTTTCTGAGCGGGGGCGACGAGGGCGGGAAGGGCCGTCGCCGCCGCCAGCGACGCTAGCCGCTCCTCGGGCGCTCAGCCCGGTGTGGAAAGCGAAAGCGGAGCCCACCACCGACACGCTGTCGCTCCTCGCGCATAGCGACAGTCGCGCCCGGCCGTCGGCTGAATGCTCCTTTCATGGGGATCCAACACTCTGGTGGCAATGGCGCGCGGGTTTCGGTCGTCGTCCAAGGCGGAAGCCGATGATCTAGCTCCGCTTGGTCGTCCAAACCTTCACGGACGGGTCATCTTTTCAGGCCGCGATAGAGGAGCGCGCCCTTCGCATGCATGCATGGCAAGAGGGCGCGCTCCTTGTCGACAACTCCTGAGACGCCACAGCAGCCGCAGAGCCTCTACACCGACACCTCGCGCCGGGTTATCCGCCAGGTGCCGATCAGGAGCGGAAGCAGCATCCAGAGTGCGAGCGCCGTGCCCACGTGTGCCCATTGGGTGGCGCTTATGACGTCCGGGGTCATCTCGCCGAGTGCGCGCGCGTAGTCCACCCACGGGGCGACGCCGGAGAACACGGGCAGCGAGACGACCGCCATCCACGCCGTCGGCAGCGCGAAGAGGAGGACGATGGCGGGCGCCGAGGCGAGCAGGATCGCGCCGAGCGCGACGCCAACGACCATCCCGGCCGTTAGGTTGACGGCCGACTGGCCGATCAGCGGCGCGGTGTCTGACCAGGTCCCTTCGACGCCGGGCGACGAGACGAGCACCCCGGCGGCGACGACGGCGACGGAGATCGTCAGCATCGCGACGGCGAGCAGGAGGCTCGCGATCAGCTTGGCGCCGAGGACGCGCGAGCGCGCCGGGACGAGCGCGAAGGTGATCATCCCGGTGCGTTGGGACCACTCGGAGGTGACGAGCAGGATGCCGAGGACTGGCAGCAGGACGGCCGCCGGCTGAAGCCCGGCGTCGAGGACGTGCTGGAACGTGTGGTCCGCCGCATCGCCGACGAGCAGGCGGACGACTACGACGACCACGGTGAGCGCCACCATGGCGACCTGGAGCCAGAAGCCGGCGCGGGTGTCGACCATCTTGCGCAGCTCGACGGCGACGAGGCGGCTGAGGCGGGGGCGTGCGTGGACGCCGGAGGTGTTCACGGGGATTGGTGCGGCGAGGGTGGTGGTGCTCATGCGGTTGCTCCTCCCAGCTCGGGATGGATTGATTCGGTCTGCGGTGACTGCGGGCTTGCGCCGGAGGTGGTCAGCTCGAAGAAGAGACGTTCGAGGCCTGCGCCCTCGGCTGGGGCGAGCCGGCGCAGTACGACGCCGTCGGCCATCGCCGCGCTGGCGACGACCTCGGGCTCGGCCTCGACCAGCCGCCGGTCGCTGTCGACCGGGTGGGTCGCCAGGCCGGCGCGGTGAAGCGCGGCGTCGAGCCCGGCGAGGTCGTCTGCCTCGACGATGGTCCTGGACTCGGTCAGCAGTTCGGCGCGGGTGCCTTGCGCCTGGATCCGTCCGCCGTCGATGATCATCATCCGGTCGGCGACGGCCTCGACCTCGGCTAGCAGGTGCGAGGAGAGCAGCACGGTGCCGCCGCGGTCGGCGAAGTTGCGCAGCAGGCCCCGCATCCAGCGCATGCCTTCCGGATCGAGGCCGTTGGCGGGCTCGTCGAGGATCAGGACCTCGGGGTCGCCGAGCAGTGCGTGGGCGAAGCCGAGGCGCTGGCGCATGCCGAGCGAGTACTTGCCGACACGCCGCCGGGCGGCGGTCTCGTCGAGGCCGACGAGCTTCAGCAGCGCGTCGACGCGTTGCGCCGGCACGCCCATGGTTTGGGCAGATACGGCGAGCGCCTCGCGGCCGCGGCGCCCGGCGTGCTGCGCGGACGCGTCGAGCAGGATGCCGACGCGCCGGCCCGGGTTCGGCAGGTCGCGGTAGCGCCCGCCGAGGATCTGGGCGTGGCCGCTGTCGGGCTCGGAGAGGCCGACGAGCATCCGCATCGTGGTGGTCTTGCCGGCGCCGTTGGGGCCGAGAAAGCCCGTGACGGTGCCCGGCTCGCAGCGGAAGGTGACGTCCGAGACGACGGTGCGCCCGCCGAGCTGCTTGGTGAGTCCGTTCGGTTTGGATCATGCCGGCAGACTCGCGGCCGGCCGGGTTTCCGCCACGGTCCGCGGGCTACGCTCGCCGAGCCCTGCGGCGGTGGCAGACAACGACTTTGGTAGGGGGTCGCGGCCGCGGCGCTCGCCTAGCCTTCGTCCTCGAGCGATGGCACGCCAGGCGACAGCACGCTTCACCCATGGGCTGTCCGGCTGGTTGCGCTCCGCACTGCCCGGCGTCGTGATCGACGCCCCCGACGAGGAGCGTGGCCGCCGCGACCGCGTCGTCGACGCGACGATCTACCTGGTTGCGTTCGCGATCAGCGCCGCCACCCTCGCGGGCACTTGGGAGATGCACCCGCCCTGGCTGCGCGTCGTGGACGTCGTGGTCGGGATCGCGGCGCTCGTCTCGCTGCGCTGGCGGCGCACCCATCCAGCCGCCGTCGGGATCGGCATCGGGGCGGTCTCGCTCGTGATCCTCACGGCCTCCGGCGCGAACCTCGCCGCCACCTTCAACGCAGCGATCCGGGCTCGTGGCCGTGATCTGGCCGTCATCGCCGGGCTCCTGATCGCCTGGGCCTTCGCGAGCCCGCTGCTCTACCCCGCCGACGGTAGCTACTGGGTCAACGCAGGGGCCTGCCTGCTGGTGACGGGCGTCGTCCTCGGCTGGGGACTCTTCGTACGCGCGCGGCGAGAGCTCGTGCGATCGCTGCGCGAGCAGGCCGACCGCGCCGCGGACGAGGCCCGCGCGGCCGAACGGCGGCGGATCGCGCGCGAGATGCACGACGTGCTCGCCCACCGCCTCTCGCTGCTCTCCGTCCACGCCGGCGCGCTCGAATTCCGCCCCGACGCCCCGGCCGAGGAGGTCGCCGAGGCGGCCGGCGTGATCCGCGAGAGCGCGAGGACGGCGCTCGAGGAGCTGCGCGGCGTGATCGGCGTCCTGCGCGAGGACGGCGGCGAGAGCCTGACCGCAACCGCCCCAGCCGACGCTCGCCGACGTCGCCGCCCTCGTCGATGAGTCGCGGGCGGCCGGGATGCGGATCACCGCACGGATCGAACTGGGCGACGCAGCGCCGCCCGCCGCCGTCGGCCGAACCGCCTACCGGATCGTGCAGGAGGGCCTGACCAACGCACGCAAGCACGCGCCGGGAGCGGCCGTGACTCTAACCGTCCACGCGCCCGACGGCGACCTGCAGGTCGAGGTCCGCAGCCTCGCGCCGGTGGCCGTCGCCGCGGTCTCGCCGCTGCCCGGGGCGGGGACCGGCCTGATCGGGCTCACCGAGCGCGTCGCGCTCGCCGGCGGCGAGCTCGAGCACGGCGTCGACGCCGACGGCGCGTTCGTCGTGCGCGCCCGCCTGCCGCGATGATCCGCGTCCTGCTCGTCGACGATGACGCGCTCGTGCGCTCCGGCCTGCGGATGATGCTCGCCGGCGCAGCAAGCCTCGAAGTGGTGGCCGAGGCCGCCGACGGCCGCGAGGTCCTCGGCGCGGTCGACCTCCACCGGCCCGACGTCGTCCTTATGGACATCCGCATGCCACACCTCGACGGGATCGCGGCCACCCGTCTGCTCGCAGCGCAGCCCGACCCGCCCGCCGTCCTCGTGCTCACGACCTTCGACGCCGACGAACTCGTCCTGCGCGCGCTGCAGGCCGGCGCCGCCGGCTTCCTGCTCAAGGACACCGCGCCGGCGGAGATCGTCCGCGCAATCGAGCTCGTCCACGCGGGCGACGGCATGCTCTCCCCCACGGTGACCCGCCGGCTCATCTCGTTGGTGGCCGGCGACTCGGACGCCGGCGCCCGCACCGAGCATGCCCGCGACCGACTGGCGACGCTCAGCCCGCGCGAGCGCGACGTCGCGCTCGCCATCGGCCTCGGCCACGGCAACGCCGAGATCGCCGCGACGCTGCACCTCTCCGTCGCGACGGTCAAGGGCCATGTCTCCCGACTCCTCGACAAGCTCGAGGTCGACAACCGCGTCCAAATCGCCCTGCTCGTGCAAGCCGCGGGCGAGCACTAGCAGGGTCGCGGACGGATCAGAGTGTCGCTCGCCCATGAAAGCGGCGCTCTCATTTGACGTCGCTCCGACGCACAGGCCGGCGATGTCCCGCTTTCGCGTGATAGCAACACCCGAGCCCGGCGACGGGCCGGCTGCTGCTTTGGACGAGAAGCAGTGGTCTGACGCGGCCCCGGCGCTCACTCTCGCTTCGCATGGAAAGCAGCAGCGTTCACCCCGTGATGGCAGATCAGCCTTTGCGTAGGGGTCTGACAGCCCCAATACCGACGCGTGGAGCCCGGCGCGCCGAAGGAGTTGCTCCGGCCACGCCGGTCTGCGAGTGTCGACGCACGCGCTGCGCGGCAACGGAAAGGAGACTCTCGTGACCTCATCCTCCACCCGCCAGTCCGCCCCGGAGGGGCCCGGACCCGCCTTGGGGGCGTCGAACCTTCAGCTGGACGACGGGACCGAACTTCGGGAGGGCTACGCCGATGTCGGCGACGTACGGTTGCATTACGTCGAGGCCGGCGACGGGCCGCTGCTCGTTCTGCTGCACGGCTTCCCGGAGTTCTGGTATGGCTGGCGGCTGCAGATCGCGCCGCTCGCGGCGGCCGGTTTCCGCGTGGTCGCGCCCGACCTGCGCGGCTACAACCTGTCGTCGAAGCCCGACGGCGTTGCGGCTTACACCGCCGGCAAGCTGGCCGCCGACGTGCGCGATCTGATCCGCGAACGCGGCGCCGAGTCCGCGCTGCTGGTCGGCCACGACTGGGGCGGAACCGCCGCCTGGACTGCGGCGATGAACCACCCCGAGGTCGTGGACCGTCTGGCGATCCTCAATGCGGCCCATCCGCGCAAGCTCAACGAGGGACTGCGCCACCCCAGCCAGCTAAAGCGGTCCTGGTACTTCTTCTACTTCGCGCTCCCAGAGCTGCCCGAGCACCACGTGCGCGCGAAGGACTGGGAGTTCTTCCAGCACTTCCTGCACGACGCCCAGCCGCCGTACACGAAGCAGGAGACCGATCGCTATATCGAGGCGTGGTCGCAGCCAGGCGCCGCGGCCGCGATGATCGACTACTACCGCGCCGCGGTGCGACCGCCGAAGGGCACCAAGACGGAGCTTCACCCGATCTCGGCGCCCACCCTGGTCATCTGGGGCCAGAAGGATCGCTACCTGGGCCCGGATCTCGCCGAGCCCCACCCCGAGGACGTCCCCAACCTCGACCGCGTCGAGCGTCTGCCCGACGCGTCGCATTGGGTCCACCACGACGAGGCCGAGCGCGTCACACAACTGCTCATCGACTTCTTCGTCCCCGCCCGCCCAACCTAACACCGCCGAACGTCGACGGCGTCTGGCGAACAGGCCTAGCAGCGAGGGGGACGGACGCGGCTCGCTCGGAACCACTGCCGCTTTGGACGAGAAGCAGCACCCGCGCTTGCATGGAAAGCAGGAGTGCGCGCTCGGCTAGGTGGATTTCGGAGCGGGTGGTGCTCGTCCCGCTAAGAGTTGGCCCTCCTACACCGCGCGGGTTCCCGCTGTCCGTGCTGGCGATCTCAGCGGGGGAGCGGCTGCCAAGTCGGTGCGCTCACCTGGGCCCAGGGGGCTGAGTGGTCGAGACCTTGGTCCGGTCCGTCGACTAGTCGTCGTTGTCCGCGCCCGTTGGCGCGCATGACATAGAGGTCGTAGTCGCGGATGAAGGCGATGTAGTTGCCGTCCGGCGACCACGCCGGGTCGCTGTCGCCGAAGTTGTCGGTCAACCGCCGCAGCCCTCGGCCATCTGCGCTCATGGTGAAGATGTGCTGGCGTGCAACGAAGGCGATCCTGCTCCCATCGGGCGACCAGTCGGGCTGTTGGCCTGTTCCCCAGTAACGGCCGAACACCCGCCGCAGCCGCGAGCCGTCGGGTCTGATTGTGTAGGTCCCGTCCTTGAGGCCGACAGAGCTGCCGCCTCGGTCGTTGTAGTTGACGAACGCGATCGTGCCTGTCGTCGACCAGGCGGGCCAGCGAACCTCCTGGGCCATCACACGGCGGAGGGCCGTCCCGTTACGGCGCACGGTGTAGAGCCAGTTGCAACAGAGGCGGCTGCCGACGAACGCGAGCCGCCGTCCGTCGGGCGACCAGGTAGGGTCGCCATCGCCGCTGGTCAGCTGCGGCAATTGCCGCAACCCCGTGCCGTCGCCCCGGATGATCGCGAGGCGGCTGTCCTGCTCGAAGGTCAGCGCCCTGCCGCTGGGCGACCAGACCGGCCCGGACTCGCCGACGCCCTGTTCAACCGGAAACGCGCGCAGGACCCGCCGTCCGCGGCCGGACGGCAGCACCGTTTCGATGCTCGAGGAGAACACCTCGGGCTCGCATCCGTGCGGCATCGGCAGACACGGATCCGGCAGCCGCCACTTCTCCACGGCGAAGGCGACCCGACCGTTCGCCCCGGGGAACGCCGCCTGCGCATCCCCAACCCCGATCGCGAGCGAGAGCCCAGCAGCGAGTGCCGGCCAACCCAGCGAACGGAGCTTGCCTCGCCTTCCTGTTCTCATGCCCGCGTCCCGTTTCGGGGCCACCGACTCAGCAACCCATATCACGCCCGAAAGGTGCGCGCGATCCCCTCCCATGGAGGCGCCCAGTCGCCCGCCAAAGCGGCCTGATCGAACCGCGCAGATCGCGCCGGCACTCGATCCGCTAGCGGCTTCGCGCGGAAGCAGCACCCGGCCCGGCGACGAGGGCCGGGATCGACTCCCTCCCGTTCGGGGATGGGCGATGCGCATGTCTCAAGTGACGAGCCCGGGCGACCGCTGGGCTGCGCAACCAAGAGCCCTGAACCGGGTTAGCGTCAACAACCAAACCAAATGCGGGGGCGCACGATGAGACACGTCATACGGACGTTCGGGTACAGGCGGGTCGCGCTGCTCGCACTGGTCGCCGTGCTCACCGTCGCCGTCGGGGCGGAGGCCCAGGCCGCGAACCGCGGGAAGGTCGTCCGCTACTGGGAACGCCAGCTCCACACCGGTGGCACCATCCAGCTACTTGACTACCGGGTCCTGCGCTGCGGGCCGCGGGCTTGCATCGTGCGCTGGCACATCCGAGCCTTCGTTCCCGGCGACGAAAGCGACTTCGGCGGCTTCAACGAGTACGTCGGCCAGGACGCTTGCTACCCCGCCGTGCGAGTCGCGTGCGACACTCGCGAGCCGACCGTGAGGTGGGTCGCCGCGGGCGGAGGCGGGGCCGTCTCCATTTCGCGTATGCCGCCCGCGCGTTCGTAGCGCGGACCTCCTCGAGCACCTGCCGCGTCGCGCTACGCGTCCGCAGAGAAACACCGAGGGACGCGCGGAATTGCGAGTTGCTTCCCCGGTTGCGGCCGACCCAGGCAGGGACGGTATCCGCGCTACACGGCGTGCAGCCGCTCAGCGGGAAGGAGAAAGTCTGGGCCGTGCCGCGACCAGTCCCGACGGCTGCATTACGAGAAGCAGCACTCCGCGTGCGCTTGGGCCGGGTGCCCCTGGCAGGTGAAAGCAGGAGTCGTTTCGTGCCACCTGTGGTATCGATACCGCATGCCTCTCTCGTCGTTGGATCGTGACCTCGCCGAACTTGCCGCTGCGGTGCGGCTGGATGGAACCCTCGCCGCGCTCGCGGGTCGCGCGTCCATAGGCGACGCATACATGCTCGGCATGCTGGTGAGCGGTATGACGGTCTATGGACGCACGACCTCGCCCGTAGATTTGTTCGCGCGGATCAACGAGGAGAACGCGAAGATGATCGCGCGCGGTAGCGCACACGGTGCCGAGAGCTGGTCGGATCAGGAAATTCGCAAGGCGATCGAGGACGGCGACACGACCGTGACACTGGTCGACGCGACCGTGTTTCCTCCGGGGTCGGCGAGCTACGAAGTGCCGCTGCTTCGCATCCGACTTGCGCAAGTCGCCGGCTGGTGGCTCGTTCCGACCGACGCCGAAGGCAAGGCGTCGTTCACGCACCCGTCGGCTAGTTAGCTCGCGGCTTCCGCCGCCGCCGAGCGAGGCGACACGCTCTACAGCTCGGCCATTGTGCCCGGCATGTCAGGCCGCTGACCGAAGGCGTTCGTCATGGCGCAGTCTGGCCGCGTCCGCGTTCATGCAGTCGCGGGCGAGGCTGCGCAGGCGCTGGTCGAGCTCGGGTTCTCGCTCGGGCGGCCAGCCGTCGAGCAGCTCGCGGAGGTCGTCCTCGCGGGCCGCGCGCAGCCGCTCGATAGCGGATCGGCCATGCTCGGTCAGGGTGATCGCATCGCCGCGCGGATCGGTCGCCACGAGCCTGTGGCTGACGAGTTGGTCGAGGCTGGGCGCGAGGTTCGCGGTGGATGTGCCGATCTCCTCGGCCAGGTCCACGAGCGTGATGTCGGGCTGGGCTGCTATTCGGGTGAGCAGACAGGCGGCGGCCGGGCGGAGGCCGGTCAGGCCTGCCTGGGCGGCGATGCGGCGATAGAGCGCCACCCGGTCCTGGCGCTGGGCGAGGACTCCGAGGCCGCGTTCGAGCTCTTGCGCCGAGGTCCGCTCGGTCGGCATGCCGAACGTCTGGCCGGGATCGGTGGCGGCCACTGTCTTCCGCAACGGGACCTCCGGCAGCAGCCAGGAGATCAGGAAGGCGACGGCGGCGACCGGCGCCGCGGCGAGGAACACGGTCTCCAGCGAGTCGGCGTACGCTTGGATGAAGGCGTCGTGGACTGCGGGGGAGAGTTTGCTCAGCGCGTCGGGGCTCAGCGTCTCGCTGCTCACGCCGGCCGGCAGCGCCCTCCCGCCGAGGTAGTCCGCGATGTTGGCGTCCAAGCGATTGGAGAAGATCGAGCCGAACACCGCCGCGCCGAACGACCCCCCGATCAGGCGGAAGTAGGTCACCCCGGAGGTGGCGACGCCGAGCTCCTTGTAGTCAACGGTGTTCTGGACGGCGATGACGGTGACCTGCATCACCGAGCCCAGCCCGGCGCCGAACACGAACATGTACAGCGAGGCGTCGAGCCAGCTGGTGTCTGGCCCCAGGCGCGACAGCAACAGCAGTCCGATCGTGGTCAGGGCGGTGCCGATGATCGGGAAGATCTTGTAGTGCCCGGTGCGGCTGATCAGCTGCCCGGAGCTGACTGAGGTGAGCAGCAGCCCGATCAGCAGCGGCAACAGCCGGAGCCCGGAGACGGTTGGGTTGACGCCCTTCACGATCTGGAGGTAGAGCGGCAGAAACGTGATCGCGCCGAACATCGCGAAGCCGACGCCGAAGCCCAGTGCGCTGCTCACCCCGAAGACGCGGTTCTTGAACAGCCGCATCGGCAGGATCGGTTCCTGGGCGTGCCGCTCAACGACCACGAACAGCGCGAGCAGCACGACGCCGGCCACACCGAGACTCACGATCTGCGCCGAGCCCCACGCGTAGGTCGTCCCGCCGAGGCTGGTCATCAGCACCAGGCAGGTCGTGCCCGCGGTCACCAGCGCCGCGCCCAGGTAGTCGATCACGTGCGAGACACGGCTCTGCGTCGTAGGTAGGAACGCGCCCGTGACCAGCAGTGCGACAACGCCGACCGGGAGGTTGATGTAGAAGACCCAGCGCCACGAGGCGTTGTCGACGAGCAGCCCGCCGGCCAACGGCCCGAGTACAGTGGTAACCCCGAACACCGCGCCGAACAGCCCCTGGTAGCGACCGCGGTTGGCCGGCGCGACCACGTCGCCGACGATCGTCTGGGCGCCGATCATCAACCCTCCACCGCCGATCCCCTGCAACGCGCGGAAGGCGATCAGCTGGCCCATCGACTGGCTCAGGCCCGACAGGGCGGAGCCGACGACAAAGATCACGATGGCGGCCTGGAACAACCGCTTCCGGCCGTACATGTCGCCGAGCTTGCCCCACAGCGGCGTCGAGGCCGTCGACGCCAGCAGATAGGAGGTCACGATCCACGACAGGTGCGAGGCGCCTCCGAGGTCGCCGACGATCGTCGGCAACGCCGTCGCCAGGATCGTCTGATCGAGCGCGGCGAGCAGCATCCCAAGCATCAGCGCTGCGAGGACGAGCCAGAGCCGGCGACCCTCCAGGGCCACTGGAGCTCCGGGCGAGGGTGAGGGCTGCTGAGCTATTGCCTGCGCCATCGGCGGATGCTCGGCGTCGACTGGGTGACCCGTCGTCACGTGATCCTAGTGATCTGGTCGCAGTGGACCGGCTCCGTCGGCCCTGCTCGTCCGGCTCACGCTCGCCGGGTGTCCGCGCAACACGAGCAGCGCCGCCGGCACCTACGCGGGTTCGAGTCTTGAGGAGCGCGTCTATGGGTGCCCGGACGACGCTGGTCGGTGTCGAGCCTCCACGTACATCGCGGACTCGGTGGTCGAGCCGTACGTCGAAGCCGTGTTCTGGCAAGTCCTTCCCCGCGGTGCGCCGGGGCCGAAGTGGCCGGCCGAGTCGGCGGTCGCTGTCTTACGTGGACCGCGACGATGGCCTGGGCGTGGGCCTCGAACAGATCAGCCGAGGCTGGGCGGATGTGTACGTGACGAAGTTGTTGAGCTCTCAGCGTGGGACGTGCTGCGCGTCGCTCCTGCGGTCATCCGCTCGTTCGAGGCCGGCCCGGAAGGTCTTGATGTGATCTGCATCGGCGGCCGCAAGCCCAAGGGAGGCGACACCGAGCGATTCGCGGATTTCTGGAACTGACCAGTGCCGCTCCTTGTCGCGGCCGTCGCCCCGCTCGTCGTGCAAAGCGCAACTCGGCGCCGGATGTTCCCTCACATGGAAAGCAGCAGCGGGTTGGGGTAGGACGGATCACCAGGACGTGGCGTGGAGTGCTTACTCCTCGCCGCGAAAACGCGACTTTGGTGCGGTCGCTGAGTGCCGCCGGGGACCTGTTGAATGCGTGGTGTTCGCCGGGTTGTCACGCGCGGTCCCGCGGCGTATGCTCGGGTGCGCGAGCGAGGGGTGTCGACTCAAGTCGTTGACGTACTGAATCAGGGAGTTGACCGGTACGACGACCCTCGAAGGAGGTTGACGTGAGTGCATCAGACCAGCTGAGCAAGCTGGCGGCCCGGGCCAAGGAAGCGGAGGACCACGGGGCAGCTGCGCAAGCCAAGGCCAAGGCCGATCTCGAGCAAGACGTCGAGACGGCGCGCGCATCGGCCCAGGCCCAGGCCGAGAAGCTGCGCGAGAAGGCCGACGCCAGCAAGGGCGATATCTCCGACTGGTGGAGCGACGTCCAGAGCAACTGGAACCAGCACATCGCCGTCGTCCACGCGAACATCGAGAGCAAGAGGGCTGAGCACGATCGTTCGAAGGCTCAGAGGAACGCCGAGATCGCCGAAGACGACGCGGCGTTCGCAATCGACTACGCGTACGGCGCAATCGAAGAAGCCGAGTACGCGGTGCTCGACGCGGTCCTTACGCGGAAGGAGGCCGAAGAGTTGTCAGCGGGAGCAGGAACGAGCGCATAACAAGGGGGCGTTTCATCCTGACCGGCTCCCCGCTGGTGAAGCTGTCCGCCGGCCGGCCGCCGTACACGATGCGGCCTGACCGAACGCCCACCGCATCAGCCCGGACCTGACGAGACACGAAGCCGCGAGCGGCGCGCTTCCCGCGCTCAGACACAGCGAGCGACGCCAGGCTCCGTGCGCTCAGCCGACGACCTCCTTCAGGCCCTCTGCGACGATGAGTCGCGCGGCGGCCTCGATCAGAGCGAGGTGCGAGAAGGCCTGCGGGAAGTTCCCGAGGTGTCTGCCGGTCTCGGCGTCGAACTCCTCCGCATACAGCCCCAGCGGGGATGCAACCTTCACGAGGCGCTCCATCAGGTGTCTTGCCCGTTGCGGCTCGCCGATGATCGCCAGCGCCGATACGAGCCAGAAGGAGCAGATGAGAAAGCTCCCCTCCTTGCCGGATAGTCCGTCGTCGGTCTGTTCGGTGCGGTAGCGCAGCACGTAGCCCTGCTCGCTCAGCTCGTCTTCGACGGCCAGGACGGTGGCACGCAGTCGTGCGTCGTCGGGCGGCAGAAACCCGAAGATCCCTGCGAGCAGCGTGGAGGCGTCGAGCGCGTCGGTGTCGTAGTGCTGGCGCAGCACGCCGCGACTGTCGACCCCGTGCTCGAGGATGTCCGACTTGATCTCCGCGGCAGTCTGTGCCCAGCTGGCCGAGAGCGCGGCTTCTCCGCGGATGTTCGCGAGACGCGCTGCGCGATCGAGCGCGACCCAGCACATCAGCTTCGATGAGACGTAGTGCTGCGGCTCGCCGCGCGCCTCCCAGATGCCCTGGTCCGGTTGACGCCAGACCGCTGTCGCGCACTCGACCTGCGCCTGCACGAGCGGCCACAGGCGGGCCGGAATGCGCTGGCTTCGGCGGCTGTGGAGCAGGACGGAGTCGAGGGCGGCACCGAAGACGTCGTTCTGCCGCTGGTCGAAGGCGCCGTTGCCGATCCGGACGGGCTGTGCGCCGTCGTAGCCGGATAGGTCCTCGCGCACCGACTCGGTCAGATCGCGGCGACCGTCGATCCCGTACATGATCTGGAGACCGCCGTCGTCGTTGCGGTCGAGGTCGGCCATGAACTGCATGAATTCGTCGGCCTCCCAATCCAGGAGCAGGAAGTGCAGCGCACGTAGAAGGAAGGTCGAGTCGCGGAGCCAGGTGTAGCGGTAGTCCCAGTTCCGCTCGCCGGCGGGTGTCTCGGGCAGCGACGTGGTGAGCGCCGCGACCGTCGCCCCGGTCGGCATGTACGTGAGGCCCTTGATCGTCAGCGCCGACCGCTGGATCATCGGGCCGAGCTCGTGGTCAGGGATCGCCGCGCGGGCGAGCCAGTCGCGCCAGAAGCGCGTGGTCGCGTCGAGCTGATCGGCGGCCTCGTCGGCGGTGGTCGGGACGAGCGCTTCGTCGCTCCAGGCTAGTGCGCAGTACACCGTCTCGCCGGCGCGCAGGACGTGGCGGGCCCGAGCCCGGCCAGCCTCGATGCCCACGAGCATGTCGGTCTGGAGCCGGAGTGCCTGGTCGCCGCCGGTCGCGTCCGCTCGATGCCTATCTGGGCTCAGCGTCCACCCGCCGGGAACGCGCCCATAGTCGAACGCGGGCTCGCACACGAGATCGATCTCCACACTGCCGTCGATGCATTTGGCGGTCCGCACGAGCGCGTGATCGGCGTCCTCGTCGGATGGCGGTCTCGTGTGCGGTGTAACCGTGTCCTCGCCACGGCGCGGTCCCATCGCGAGCGCGTCGCGGACGACCACCCAGCCTGTCGGGGTCTTCCAGGAAGTGACAAGTGTGTTGGTCCCGGGCTCATAGATCCTGTCGCTGGGGACGTTGATCCCGAACGGGGCGAACCTGAAGCCGCCCGCGCCGCGGTCGAGCAGGGCACCGAACACGCTCGGCGAGTCGAACCGGGGGACGCACAGCCAGTCGACCGTGCCGTCCGGGGCCACGAGCGCGCCCGTGTGGCAGTTGGACAGGAAGCCATAGTTGGCGATCGGGGTGAACGGGGAAGGCGCTGCCGCGGTATCCGGCACCGAGGCGTCCGCGTGGGGCTTGTCCACCGTGTTGCTCACCCCTGCGATGCGATCGGTAGCCACTCGATCAGCCGCGTGGGCGGCGTCGGTGTATCCTCTCTGCGGCCAGCGGTGCCGTGGTTGTCGCCGTATCCATGCCCGCAGTGTGAGCGCGAGCTGGGTGAGCGGTCGTCACACATCTCATGTGATTCCGTTCGCTTCCTGCATCTCCGCGTAGACCTCCAAAGCGAGGTGGGAGCTCATCGTCATCCCAGGCTCTGCACGCCGAAGCGCTCGATGGCGACGAACAGGGTGAGGGCGAGGAGGACGATCGGCACGGCGAGGCGGTCGGTCTCGCCCATGCGCACGTGCGTGACCATCGCCCCGACCATGGTCAGCGCGAGACCCACCGCTGCGAGCGGGGTGAGAAGCGGCGCGATGCCCAATGCGCCCGGCAGGACCAAGCCGAGCGCGCCCAGCACCTCGAGGAGGCCGACGGTGCGGAACTCCACATCGGTCACGTCGGCGGCCCAGCCCATCGGGCCCGCCGCGAGCTGTGCGCGCGGCTGCGTGAGCTTGGTCAAGCCGGTGGCGAAATAGATTGCTGCGAGGAGCAGCTGTGTTGTCCATAGTGCGGTTTCCATGGCCTGGACGATCGGTGCGAGCCGGACGACTTGTCATCACAAGCTTTGCGTGATCGTCGCGCGGGTCATCGGCTGATCGGGATGCGCACGCGCAGCGCTCTCGGCCGCACGCTGAAGTGAATGGTGGGCTCGAGCTCAATCGCCTCTCCGTCCAGGCCCGCGGCAACCGCGTCGCCGGCGGTCACGTCCAGGGAGCGCGCGGTCCATCCGCGGCCGGGAGGCCCGGGGGACCGCCCGGCCTGTAGAGAACGAGGACTCCGAGTCGCCCCCTGTCGAGCGCCGGGCGAAGTCCGCCCCTGCGCCGACGCCGGCGTGCGTAGGGGTTGTTCGACACCAGGACGACGGCGGGGTTGGTGTGGGCGACACCGAGGTCGTCGACAAGGCGCACGCCGGGCAGTTCGGCGCTCGGACCCAGCACCTCGGCCGCGGTCTCGAAGAGCGTGCGCGCCTTCGCATCGCGATAGCTCTCCCGTTGCACGGCCGCCCCGTACACGCCGAGCGACACGTTGTTGAGAAACGGGCGCCCGTTCACGTCGCCGAGGTCGATGGACCCCTCGAGCGCATCGGTGAACGCGTCGAGCGCCCCGACGAGGTGATTCGGGTCCAGGCCCAGGTCGCGGGCGAAGTGGTTCCGGGTCCCGGCAGGAACGCATATGAACGGGACTCCATGGGCGGTTGCGGCGGCCGCCACGACCGACAGCGATCCGTCTCCGCCCGCCATGCCGAGCACGTCGGCCCCACCCGCTGCAGCCTCGCCTGCGAGGGCGCTGAGGTCATCGCCCGGCCCCAGGACGATAGGCTCGATCCCCCGTTCACGAGCCGCCTCGACAAGCCCGGCCCGTCCAGCCCGGCCGCCGCCGGAGTTCGGATTGATGAACAGCACGGGCTGCCGCGAGGCGTCAGCGCGGGCCCATCCCATCGACAGGTCATGACGCCCCCGGCCGACAGGCACGCTGCGCTCCGCCCGCCCGCTTGGGCCGTTGAGCTCGACAGGCTCGACGAGGCGGTCTACGCGGCGATCGCGGTCACGCCGACGCCGGCCATGGACGTGGCGCTCCGCCGGCTCTCCCGGGCCGCGAACCATTCGCGGCTGTGGCTCGGCTGCTCCGCCCTGCTCGCCGCATGCGGCGGCGAGCGCGGCCGGCGCGCCGCGGAGAACGGCCTGGCTTCCATCGCCCTCACGTCGGCCGTCGTGAACCTGGTGCTGAAGCCGCTCGGCAACCGGCGCCGGCCCGACAGGCAGATGTACGACCTCCCGGTCACCCGCCAGGTCGCAATGCCGCGCTCCACGTCGTGGCCCTCGGGCCATTCCGCGTCCGGCTTCGCCTTCGCCAGCGGTGTCAGTGCCGCGTGGCCGCAGGCCGGGATCCCGCTGAGCGTCGTTGCGTCGCTGGTCGCCTACTCGCGTGTCCACACGGGCGTGCATTACCCGTCCGACACGATCGCAGGAACGGCCAGCGGCGTGGCGCTGGCGCCCGTGGCGGTAGCCGCCCTGGAGCGGCGACGCTCGGCGCGTGGTTGACGTACAAGGCTCGACCGGCGCGCTCGCCCCTGAATCGTCAGAAGTGTGTGACGACGGCTCACTCGCGCAGCGAGGACCCTCGTCCGATGACACCCCCCGCTACCGCCGTCGCGAGTGACGTTCAGTCGCTGGCCAGACCGGCGCCTCGCAAATCGCATCCCGCGGCGGTGTTCGGCGCCGGCGCGCGCAACGCCGCCAGTCCGATCGACTTTCGGCTGCCCACGAGCGGCCGATCACGATGGGCTGGCAGGTACCGCTGTGACCGACACCGGGCGCCCCGATGTCGTGGTGTCCATTTCGGTCCGGACGCTGCTCGTGGCCGCCGGCATCGTCGCGGTCGCCGGAGCGCTGGCGTCGATCGGGAGCGCGCTGCTGATCATCCTTGTGTCCGTCTTCAGCGTGGCCGTCCTCTCGCCGGTGGCGACGGCGATGGAGCGGCGCCTGCGCTGGAGCAGGGCCCTGTGCGCGACGCTGCTCGTGTTGGGCATCGTGATCGCCATCGCCGTCGTCGTCCTGGTGCTGGCGCAGGCGATTGGCGACGCCGTGCGGGGGTTCAGCCGTGACCTGCCCGAGATCCTGGACCAGGTGAGGCGCAGCGATTTCGGCGACTTCATCAACGGCGGGAGCGGCTCGCTCGACACCTTGCGCGAGCACGCGACCGACATCACCAGCGGGGTGGCCACCGTGTCCGGCGGCGTCGCCGATGTCGGCGTGTCGGCCTTCGGGGCCGTCACGCTGTTCTTCTCGGTCATCTTCCTGACGCTGTTCGGCCTGTCCGACGAACCGCGCGTACGCGACTGGATCGGGGGCCTGATGTACCGCGACAAGCGGGAGCGCTACCTGGACGTGACGAATCGAATCGTCAACACGACCTCGCGCTACATGCTCGGCAACCTCGCGATCTCGGTGATCTGCGGGACCGTTTACGGCGTCACTGCGGTAATTCTCGGCCTGCCGTACCCGCTCGCCCTGGCGTTGATCGCGGGGCTCCTCGACCTCATCCCCACCGTCGGGGCCACCATCGCCGGCATCATCATCGGGGTCATCGCGCTGTCGGTCAGCCTCGAGGCGCTGGTCGCCTTCGCGATCGTGATGCTGGTCTACCAGCAGATCGAGAACTACGTCCTGCAGCCCACGATCATCGGAAAGGCCGCCCACGTCTCGGGTTTCACGGTGCTCGTCAGCGTGCTGGCGTTCGGAGCGCTCTTCGGGGTCATAGGGGCGATCATCGGCGTGCCAATCGCAGCCGCGCTCCAAATCCTCCTGCGAGGAGCTCACCGCCGGGCAGAAGGGCTCGGATCGCGGCCGCGGACCTCGCTCAGCAGCAGCAGCCGGCCTGACTGCATCAATCACGCAAAGCGTGTGACGACGGCTCACACACGTCGACCGGAGTATCGGTCGCGACAACAACGACACCCTGGAGGTAATCGTGAGCGAACACGCCGCAACACCACACTTCGCACCACCTTCCATCCACGCCCTGCGCGACAGCGTCCGCACTGCCACCGGTTACTGGTGGGTCCTGCTGGTCGCGGGCATCGCATGGGTCGCCGTCGCGCTGGTCATTCTTCAGTTCGACCAGGCGTCCGTGACCACTGTCGGCATCCTCGTCGGGCTGATGTTCCTGTCGCTTGGCGTCGAGAACATCGCGCTGTCCACGCTGGACGTGCCGGCGCGCTGGGCCTGGGCGCTGTTCGGCGGGCTCTTTCTCGTGTCCGCCATCGTCTGCTTCGCCAACCCGGAGGACACGTTCGCCGGCCTCGCCGACATCCTGGGCTTTCTGTTCCTGATCGTCGGCGTGTGGTGGATGATCCGCGCTTTTCTCGAGCGCGCGATCAACCCGCTCTGGTGGCTGGGACTGATCTCGGGGATCCTGATGACGGCGCTTGCCTTCTGGACCTCGGGCCAGTTCTTCATCCACAAGGCGTACGTGCTCCTGGTCTTCGCCGGTATCTGGGCGCTGATGCAGGGCATCACGAACATCGTGCGGGCATTCCAGATCCGCGCGCTGCGCGAGGAGCTGTGACGGACTCAACCGTGCCGGAGTTCAAGCAAGACGAACGGCTGTCACGTCAGCAGGCCGCTGAGCGGCTGATCGACATCGCGTACGCACTGACCGCCGGCGGCCCGCTCGAGCTGATCGCAGCGGGCCGCCGGATCACGGTTCCTGTCGATAAAGAGCTCCGCTTGGAGCGGCGGCTGAGGTCGAACGGCGACCGGATCGAGCTCGAGCTCGAGCTGAGCTGGTCGGCCGCCCGAGGCTAGCCTCAGCGCCGCACCGCTCCAGGGGCAACCAGGCCGAGCTCACGTGCGCGAGCGACGGCCTCGCTGCGCGTGTGAGCGTCGAGCTTCGCGTAGATGTGGCGCATGTGCGTCCGGACGGTGTTGGTGGACACCACGAGTTCGGACGCGATCTCCGACGCGGTCAGGTTGCTCGGCAGGTACCTGACCACGCGCAGCTCGGCCTCGCTCAACTCATCGCGAAGCGGCGCACCCGATCCACGCTGAGGAGAGGCGCGCCCGGCGAGCGTGTCGAGGATCGTGGAGATGAACGTCGCGTGGGCGGTCCGATGTTTCGGGTGGCGCTCGAGCAGCTCCCGGCTCGGCCAGAGCATGAAGGGCAGGATGAGGCCGTCCGGCTCGGCGAGCTCCAGCGTCGCCTCGAGCGCCTCCTCCGCCGCGCGGCGGTCGCCGAGCCGATCGCTGGCCGTGGCTTGGAGCAAGAGCGCCTCGGCGCGTGCCCAGCGCTCGTACAGCGCCGGCGCAGAACCGTCGACCACGGGCGCCAACGCCTCGATCGCCCCTTCCGGGCTGTCCTGTTCGAGCTCTCGAGCCGCGAGCGCGATGCGGACTCCGGCGCGGTTACGCTGTTTCGCGCTCAAACGGTCGATCTCGAGTTGTGCGGACTCCGAGTCGCCCATTCGCAGCCGTACCTGGAGAGCGCGCCCGCGCACGTCGACCGTGAACACGTGCTCGCCGGCGAGCAGCCGTTCGAGGCTCTGCGCGCGCGTGAACTCCGCCAGCGCTTCGTCGAAGCGGCCCTCGCCGAAGCGCAGCATGCCGCGGGCGTGTTGCAGCACGACCTCGGTTCCCCGGTCGGCTGCGGTGCGCAGCGACTCCTCGGCGCGCGTGAGATGGTGCTCGGCTTCGGCAAAGCGCCCCATCCGCACGAGCGCCATGCCGGCCGTCGCGAACGCGCCGGTCGTCATCGACTGGCTGGTCCAGCCATGCTCCTCGGCAACCGCGAGTGCCCGCTCGCTCAGCTCGAGGGCGAGCGGCAGCGGCTGCCCGGTAAGCGGCGCCGCGATCGCGAGGTGCGCCAGGCAGCCGATCTCGATGAACGGCCGCGAGATCCTTTGGGTGCGGTTGAGGGCGTCGTCGAGGTGCTGCCGCGCGTCGTCAGGATGGCCGGCCCACAGTTCCGCGATGCCCAGGTTCATTAGCGCGAGTGCCCAGTAATCCGGCCGTACGGGCAGCTCGTTTGCATCTGTCGTCGCGCCGAGCTCCTCCAGGGCGCGCATTGCTTCCTGAGCCTCGGGCAGATCGTTGCGCCGGCGGGCGAGCTCGCCCTCGATGACGGCCAGGTACACGTCGAAGACGCGCCGTCTATCTGCCGGAGCCGCGGCCGCCAGTCGCCGAGCGACGGCGTACTGGGCGGCGGCCTCGTCGAGCACGCCGTGGAGGATGCTGTCGATCGCAAGCGCGGCCGCGAGGTTCCCGTCGCTCACATGGGCGTCGGCAGGGAACACGCCAAGCAGCGCGTGGAGCGTCTCGCCCCGACCGGCCATCGTCAGCGTGAGGTAGTTGTCCACGAGGAGGCGTCCAGCCGGTGCCCAGTCACCGGCCGCTTGATAGTGGCGGACGGCTTCGACGACGTCGCCCTCCCGTTCGTGCCAGGCGGCGGCGGCGCGGTGCAGCGAGAGGATCGTCGCCGGCGCGACGCGCCGCAATTCGAGGCGCAAGAGATCGGCGAACAAGTGGTGGTAGCGGAACCAGGTACGGCCAGCGTCCAGTGCGGTAACGAAGGCGTTCTGGTCTTCGAGCCGCTGGAGGATCGCCTCGGCCCCCGTGCCGCCGGTGAGCACATCGGCCAGCGGGCCGCTGACGCGCTCCAGGAGCGACGTGCGCAATAGCAGGTCGCGCACCTCGGGCGGCTGGCGCTCCAGCACCTCCGCGAGGAGGTAGCCCGCCACGGTCCGCTCGCTGCCGGAGAACTCGGACACAAAGCGCTCCGGGTCGGGGTGTGCGGTCAGCGAGATCGCCGCCAGGCGCAAACCGGCCGGCCATCCCTCGGTGCGTTCGTGCAGCGAGGCCAAACCGGAATCCGACAGAGTGATCCCGCTCGCACGGAGCAGCGCGCGGGTTTCGTCGAGCGAGAAGCTGAGATCGGGCCCGCGCAGCTCGGTCAGCCTGTCCGCGACTCTAAGGCGATGCAGACCCGCGGCTGGCTCCTCGCGTGCCGCGAGCACCACCCGCAGCTCCGCCGGCAGCCGTGTGAGTAGCAGCTCCAGCAAGGCGAGCGCGTCTTTCGAGTCAAGCTCGTGCACGTCGTCGATCACCAGCACGAGCGGCTCCTCGAGTTCATCGAGCTGGGCCAGGAGCCCCTCTGTCACCACCGCGCCCGCGAAACCCGGCGTCGGACTGACCCGCTCGATCACGTCGTCGCCGGTGGCGTCGGCGAGGGCGTCGATCACGTGAAGCCAGAACCGTTGCGCGTCACGCTCGCCGCGCTCGACGGTGACCCACGCCACGGCCTGTTCGATCCGCGCGGCCCATGACCGCAGCAAAACGGTTTTCCCGCTTCCTGCAGGTGCGCAGACGAGCGTGACGGTACCCGGAGCGGCAGCTGACAGCCGCTCGAGGAGAGCGGGTCGCGAAAGGAACCGATCGGCCGGCAATCGCGTCTGCTGGTGGGTCTGGGCCAAATCCCCAATCGAGAGTCTCCCACAATCACACGAAGTTTGTGACGACCGCTCACACGCGGCGGCGAGAGCCTTGCGTGGTCCCTCAAAACACACCCAAGGAAAGGTTTGGTCCCTATGACCCCCGATTACTTCTCACCGGACAACGTGCTGGTCGTCACCTTCGGCGAAGACCCGGAGAACGACAAGAACGCCTACCAAGCGCTCACCGACCTAAAGCAGCTCGATTCGCAGGACCAGATCAAGATCGCGGGCGGCGCTGTGGTCACGCGTGACAGCGACGGCCGCGTCGACGTCAAGAGCGACGTTGGCGAGGACCCCTACGTCGGTACCGCGAGCGGAGGCCTCATCGGCCTGCTCATCGGGATCATCGGCGGCCCGCTCGGCATGCTGATCGGCGGGGCGTACGGAATGCTCGTCGGATCGCTATTCGACATCGATGAGGTCGATACGACGGAATCGGTCCTCGGCGAGATCTCAAAGCAGGTCCAGCCGACGAGGACCGCGGTCCTCGCTCAGGTCACTGAGGAGAGCCCCGAGGTCATCGACGCCGCGATGGCGCGACTGGGTGGCGAGGTCCTGCGCCGGCCGGCGGTCGACGTCGAAGAGGAGATCGCCGCGGCCGAGGAGGCGCAGCGGAAAGCCAAGCACGAGGCTCGCAAGCAGCTGCAGGAGGCCCGCGTCGACAAGACCAAGGCAGACGCACACGCCAAGGTCGAGGAGATGAAGGCGAAGCTCCATCGGTCCAAGGCAGGCGCGAGCGCATAGCTCCTCCCACCGCAGGCGGCGGCGCGCTCGCTCCCCTGCGCGCCACAGCCATCTTGGGCGGTGAGTCCATGAGCAACGAGGAAAGCCCGCGTTCAGCGGGCTTTCCCATGCGCCCAGAGGAGACCGGGTGACCGAGCAGTGCGCGCGTGCGGCTATGTGCGCATGTCAACGAGACGCACTCCGCAAGGGAGAGCGGAATGGGCCGGACGACTCGCCCGCGATACCAGTCGGGATGCGGGTTGGCGTCGTGACCGGTGGCGCGGTCTACGGAACCGAAGGTCACAGGTTCGAATCCTGTCGGGCGCGCTCACCGATCTACCTGCAAGGCGGCCGGTTTCGGGAAGTTGCCGCGAGACCACACGTTTCGGCTCTGGCCCAACGGATCCCGGCAGCGGCACCGGTCAGCAGCGGGGGGTCCCCGCCAGGGTTACGGGTGCAGGACGAGCAGGACTACGAGCGCGATGATCATGCCGACTCCGAGCGCAATCTGGATTGCCCTGCCGAGGCGGCAGCGCCTACGGCGTCGGTCCGATCGGTGCTGAGGGCCAGGAGCGCGCGAGCCTCGGTAGGCGGCGCTGATCGCGCTGTACGACGTCGCCACTCCTCCCAGGCGTGCTCTGACCATGCTCCTTAAACGCGCCCGCAGCCCGCGAGTTCGTGAGTTCGGGTTCGCGTCAGGTTGCGTCGTGTCGCGTCGCCTGGCGTCGTGACCCACGGCGCGGTCTACGGAACCGAAGGTCACAGGTTCGAATCCTGTCGGGCGCGCTCAGGGAGACCCAGCGGGGACCGGCGGGGCGGAAAGTGAAGGGTAGGATCGCCGCCGTGCCGTTCACGCTCAAGAACCTCAAGGAGGATCTGGAGGATCTCGGGTCCAACTTCGATGGCGCGCCGGGCCTGGAGTTCCGCGCCGCAAGCAAGGCGCTCGAACTCGAGCGGGCCGGCCTTAGCTATCAGCGCGTCCCGCCCGACTATCGCTTCCCGTACGGCCACACGCACAAGGAGCAGGAGGAGGTGTACGTGGTCGTGCGCGGGAGCGGGCGGATGAAGCTCGACGACGAGATCGTCGAGGTCAAGGAGTGGGACGTGGTGCGCGTCCCGCCCGGCACGTGGCGAGGCTACGAGGCCGGGCCGGAGGGCCTCGAGATCCTCGTCTTCGGTGCGCCCAATCTCGGCGAGAACCCGCGCGACGACGTGGAGGGTCAGCGCGGCTGGTGGGCGGACTAGCCCCTTGCCACTTTCAATTTATACCGCAGAAAAAAATCTCATGAGGCCTTGAGACCTGCCGCATAATCGCCCGCCGCAAGCCAGTACCGAACGGAAACGGAGGAGCGAAATGCCATGCGGTGATCATCGCCGGAGGCGGTCCGGCGGGGATGATGCTGGCGGCTGAGTTGGCGTTGGCGAAGGTCGACGTCGCGGTCGTCGAGCGGCGCCCCGATCACGTGCTCGCCGGCTCACGGGCCGGCGGTTTTCACTCGCGCACGATCGAGGTGCTGGATCAGCGTGGGGTCGCTGATCGCTTCATCGCGGAGGGTCAGGTGACTCAGGTAGGCGCGATGTTCGCCACGGCCGTGTTGGACATGAGCGACTTCCCGACGCGTCATCCGTACACGCTCGGAATCTTTCAGAACCAGATCGAGCGGATCATGGCCGCCTGGATCGGCGAGCTGCCGGTGCGCATCTATTACGGATCTGAAGTGACGGGCTTCGCGCAGGACGACACCGGGGTCGATGTCCGGCTGTCCGACGGCGAGTCGCTGCGGGGGCGGTATCTCGTCGGGTGCGATGGAGGACGCAGCCTGATCCGCAAAGCAGCCGGTATCGACTTCCCGGGGTGGGATCCCACGAGGAGCAACCTGATCGCCGAGGTCGAGCTGACCGAGGAGCCGCCGCAGGGCGCCCGTCACGACGCCATCGGCGTCCATGGCCTCCACAGGATGGAGGATGGGAGGACGTTCCGGGTCGTCGTGACCGAGCAGCAGCTCGGGCCTGGCAGCGAGCCCACCCTGCGTGATCTGAGCGACGCGCTCATCACCGTGTTCGGCACCGACTTCGGGATCCACAACCCCACCTGGATCTCCAGGTTCACCGATATGACGCGGCAGGCCGCGGCCTACCGCGCGGGACGAGTCCTACTCGCTGGCGACGCGGCGCACGTGCATTACCCGGCGGGTGGACAGGGCCTCAGCCTCGGTGTGCAGGACGCGGTGAATCTGGGATGGAAGCTGGCTCAGGTGGTCAACGGGACCTCCCCGGAGAGCCTCCTGGATACGTATCAGGACGAACGCCACCCGGTCGCTGCCCGCTGGCTTCAGCACACGATTGCTCTGGCCGCGCTCCAACGCCGGGACGAGCGCAGCCAGGCTCTGGTCGACCTGGTGTCGGAGCTCGCGAACATGGACGAGCCTCGCAAACGGCTCGTCGGGAGCGTCTCCGGTCTGGACATCCATTACGACCTCGGCGAGGGACATCCGCTGCTCGGACGCCGCATGCCCGATCTCGACCTGATCACAGCCGACGGCCCGCTCCGGGTCTTCGAGCTGCTGCACGACGCCAGGCCGGTGCTGCTCAACCTCGGTCAGCCCGGCGACTTTGGCACCACTCCACGGGCTGACCGGGTCCAGCTGATCGACGCGAGCTACAAGGGGGAGTGGGAGCTCCCCGTACTCGGCGTGGTCAGCGCCCCCACCGCCGTGCTGATCCGCCCAGACGGCTACGTCGCCTGGGTAGGAGACGGAACCGACGTGGGACTCACCGACGCACTGGCCACCTGGTTCTGATGGATCGCAAAAATTCTCCTTTGGCGCGTTTGGACATGTTAGATTCGCGCCGCCATCGAGCAAAGGGGAGCGGCGTGAACAGGGTGAGCAGGTGGGCGTTGTTGGCGTCGTCGCTGGTGGCGCTGTCCCTGACGTTGTCCTCCTGCTACTACCAGGACGCGCTCAACGCCAAGAACGCGAACGGTCCCGTGCCGTGGTGGTGCAAGTCCACCGAGGAGATCCCGGTCACCACCGGGCCCGCCGTGGGGACCGTCGACTGGTACGCCGGCACGCACAAGTCGCCGCTGCCTTGGGATGACTGCGTGGCGATGTCGGCCATGTTCGACGTGGCCAAGACCTACGCGGAGCAGTGGAAGACCGAGGGCGCGGCCGAGGGCGACGGCTGGAGAGAGGTGACCCCGTACGTCAACGGCATGGGCACGCATCACGTGCGGGGCGGCATCCCGCCCGCGATGCTGAACGACCCCTCGTTCAACCGACAGAACCCGATCCTCGACACCGTCGGCCTCGACGCCAAGTTCGACGCTTCGAAGCCCGAGGTCCTCCAGTTCGACGGGAACGGCCCATCGGCGCAGCTCGTGGGCTTCGACTACTACGTGCGCACGAACACGGGTCGCCCGCCCGAGGGCTTCGCCGGCAACCTCGATTGGTGGCATCACCATCCCTGGATCTGCCACCGCAAGTCCGACGCGGCGATGATCGCGTTCAACGTCAGCGACTCCACCTGCACGGCACAGAACGGCGTGAACGTGAACATGTCGAACTACTACATGCTCCACGTCTGGGTCATCGAGGACATGAAGTTCATCCCCGACGTCTTCGCCGGCATGATCCCGTGCATCACCAACGGCACCGCCGTCCACGATCCGAACGACCCGTGCCATACCTCGAGGCCGGGCGGGGCGGCTGCCGCAAAGGCCGTGAGCGCGAAGGCGCCGGCGCACCGCGGCCGGGCCTGGGTCTGCTTCGTGTAGGCGGACGGCTCAGTTTCCGCAACGCGACGTTGACACGCGTCGCCCTCGGTCGGGGCACACTCCCGCCGATGTCCGAGCCGACCCTCTCATGCCGTCAGGTGCTGACGGCCGCCGCCGGCGGCGCTGCGGCGCTCGCACTCCCTGCCGGCCTCGGCCGCGACCTCGTGGACAAGGCGCTCGCCCAGGCCGCGCCGAGCTCTGGCACGGGCCTCACGCCCGAGATCGTGACGGTCACCGACACCAGCTTGGTTGCCTGGTGGCCGACCGACAGGCCGTCGGACACCACGATTCGCATCCAGGCGCTCGACGGTCCAACCGCGGGGCGGGTCCGCCGGCGGTGCCTCGAGCGGAAGGTGACGATGCACGTCGCGAGCGTCGAGGGCCTGCGGCCAGGCACGCGCTATCGCTACGAGCTGCTCTCGGGTGGGGCGAACCAGTCGGCTCTGCGCAACGGCGAGGCCGACCCAGGCGAGGTCACGACACTCGTGCGCCCGCGCGGCCGCCGCCTCGCACGGATCGCCGTCATGAACGACCTGCACGTCGGCGAGCGCTGCTCCGGCACGATCACGACGCTGCCCGACGGCACTTCGTACCCGCCCTGCAACTCGGCTGTCGACTACCCCGACTATGCGTACCGGATGGACGCCGCGGCTATCGCCGAGCTCCGTCACCACTGCGTCGACCTGCTGATCGTCAACGGCGACCTAACCGACCGCGGGCGCGAGGAGGAAGTCCGCCGCTGCCTGGCGCTCGTCCGGTCGCTCGGCGTGCCCCTGCTCATAACGCGCGGCAATCACGATCGTCGCCTCGCCGGGGCGTGCGCCCCGGACGGAGATTGCCTGCGCGCCCAGGCCTTCCCGCAGCAGGCCGTCGGCGACGGACCGCTGAAGTCCGTGCGGCGCGTGGGCCGCCGCCTGGCGGTCGTGGGACTGGACTCAGCCGACCCCGAGACCGGTCGCGGTCGGCTCGACCTCGCCGCGCAGCCCACCTGGCTCGACAAGCAGCTCACGCACCTCGAGGCGGAGGGCCGCGACGTCATCGTCGCGTTCCATCATCCGATCATCCCGGTCACGGAGCCCCCGGGGTTCAGCGACAAGGTCGACCTAGCCAAGGGCGGCAACGAGGTGCTCGATGTGCTCGCCAGTCACCACCGCGTCCGGCTCGTCCTGGGCGGCCACACCCACCGCAACAACCTCGGCCAGGACACTGGGCGCGGGGGCGCGATCCCGTTCCTGGAGAACGGCGCGATCAAGGAGTATCCCGCCGGCTACGCCCTCCTCGATGTCCACGAGGGCGGGATCATGCGGACGTTCCACCGCCCCGTGGACGACTGGACGCGCCTGTGGACCAGGGTCTCTGCCGGCCAGATCTTCGGCAACCACGCGGCGCTGACCCGGGGCAGCCTGGCGAGCCGCGCGTTCGTGCTGGGCTACCGGAGCAGCGGGTCGGCGGTCGTCGCCACAGGCGCCAGCTGGAGTGCCACGCCCGACGCAGACCTGTCGATCTGACGGGGTCCCGTTCGTCTTAAGGGTGAAAGGTCGAAACGACAGCTAGGAGGCATGAGATGTCGACCCCCAAGCAAGCACCCGCCGGACCCCCGCCGCGGCACAAGATGGCCCTTCTCACCTGGCCCGGCGCCTGGGGTCTGATAACCCTGATCCTCTGGCAGCTCGGTCCCTCAACGGCCACCTGGCCGCTGCCGCTGCGCACCTTCGTGGTGAGCGTGCTGATGGTCCTCGGGCTGACCTGGGTGGTGATCCCGACCCTGACCCGCATCTTCGCGGGCTGGCTCGCCGCGACACCCCCGGCCGCGAAGCGCCAGCACCGCCCTGCGCGCCTGTTGACCCTTACCCGCTAGCGGAGAGCACCGTAGGATCGATGCCCTGCCGCTCGTAGATCACCGCGACAGCATCCTCGTCGTCGTCGACGCGCAGGAGGGGTTCTTTGGCGACCGCCTCCCGGCGCGCGACGGCGAGCGGGCGCGGGAGGCTCTGGCGCGCATGACGTGGCTGGCGAAGGTCGCGCGGCAGCTCGACGTCCCGGCGGTCCTGACCGAAGAGGACCCGTCGCGAAACGGCGCGACCTACGCGCCACTCGCCGACACGTTTCCCGATGCCGCTGCCCTGGTCAAGCCGACCTTCGGGCTGACCGGCACGCCCGAGATCGTCGGCCGGGTCGAGGGCAGCGGACGTGCGACCGCCGTGCTGGTTGGGTTCGAGACCGACGTGTGCGTCGCTCAATCCGCCATCGGGCTCAAGGAGCGCGGCATGCGCGTGATCGTGGTCGAGGACGCGGTCTTCTCTCCGGGCGAGATGCACGAGCGCGGGCTGGCGCGGATGGTCGCCGAGGGCGTCGAGCTGAATCACTGCAAGGGCCTCGCCTACGAATGGACGCGCACGCTCGAACGATCGCGTGCCGTGCTGCAGTCCCCGGAAGTCGGGGACCCGCCGTTCCGGCTCTGAAGAGCGTCGGGAGCTTCCCTAGAGGCGCTTGAAGGTGACCGTACCTTCCGCGTGACGTCGTTCGTGGAGCTGCCGCTGCTCCGAATCGCCGAAGCTGCTCCGCTTGTGGGTCGTGGCCGTGAGGCGGACGACGCGGCGCTTGAAGGCCGACGGCTTCGGCATCTTCACGAGCACGTTCCCCTCGCGGCTGCCGCCCACCAACGCGGGGGTTGCGTCGAAGGTCGTCACGTCTCCGACCAGGCACTCGCCAGAGGCGGGCCCGAACTGTGTGCTGGTGTGGACGGAGATCCGGGTGGGTCTGTGTCCGCCGTAGACGCGGGCGGCGGATCTCTTGCCCAACGGGAAGGTCCCGCAGCCGCGTTTGTCGAGCGGCGGACACGGCTCGGTTGTCTCCGGGTCCGGCCGCGGTGTCGTGTTGTCGACGCGCGTGACCGTCCCGGCGATTGGCGCGTCCTCCATCGCCTTGACGAGCTGGCCCTTGTAGCCATGAGGCACTCCGATGTTCCAGCCCCTTCTCGCGTCGCTGTCGCGGTACGGGAGGACGCGGGTCGCAACGGTGGTGTGGAAGCTTGGCGGTCAGCGTGCCATCCCCGACCGGGCCGCACTCCTGATCGTCGCTGATCGTCCAGTGGTTCACGAACTCACCCGCGATCGAGACCTTGTGGGTCGGCTTCCAGGCGGAGGCGGAGGGAGCGGCAACCAAGCTGGCGACCGCGATCGCCGCGGCGACGGCCTGTGTTCTGAACGTGGACACATCGCTCCTGACATGTCAGACGCGGCAGCCGAGGCCAAGCCTGACTCCGGGCGCTCGGAGGACTAGAACGCGAGCCCAAAGGGGATATCCGCGTCGGGGTCATGGGGATGGCACGTACGGCGGGAGGATCGGGAATGACTGATGGCGGACTCGCTACCGCTCCGATGGCGAGCGGCTCCAACGGCATCTCGCGGCGGCGGTTCGTCGGCTACCTGATCGCCGCGCCCACGCTGGTCGCCGCGGCGCAGCTGACCGTCGACGAGGCGCAGGCCGCCGTGCCGACGGTCCAGCCGGTCGACCTCTACGACCTCTCCGACCTGCTCACCGACGCCGCCCGGCCGACGTCGAACCTGATCGCGATCGTCGTCAACCCCGACGGCACCGTCTCGTTCGCCATGCCGCGGGCCGAGGTCGGCCAGGGGATCACCACGGCCGCCGCCATGACGATCGCCGACGAGATGGACCTGTCGATCGAGCAAGGTGAACGTGACGCTGGCCGACGCCCGCCCCGAGCTGATCTGGAACCAGATCACCGGCGGCTCCAACACGATGCACTCGATCTACACGCCGGTGCGCGTGGCCGCGGCGATCGCTCGCGGCGCGCTGCTGAAGGCAGCGGCGATCGAGCTGGGCGTCTCGCAGTCGCAGCTGACGATCCGCGACGGCGTGGTCGTCGCTCCGAACGGCGCGACGGCGACCTTCGGCTCGCTGAGCGCCAAGGCCGCCGTGTCGAGCACCACGACCGCGAACGCGCAGCTCAAGCCGCAGTCGCAGCTCAAGCTCGTCGGCACGCCGCAGAAGCGCGTCGACGCGCTCGACATCGTCACCGGGCGCAAGCGCTTCGCGATGGAGCTGAACGTCCCGAACGCCAAGCCGACGATGGTCTGCCGGCCGCCGACGATCAACGGCTCTGCCCAGGTCGGTCCGGAACCTGGCCCAGGTCAAGGCCATGCCCGGCATCACCGACGTCGCGATCATCCCGCACACGCGGTACGTCGCCGGGTGGGGTGGCAGTCCGGGGCGAGACGTTCGGGCAGTGCATCGACGCCATCCGCGCGCTCGACGTGGTGTGGGCTCCGGGCCCCGCCGACGGGCAAGTCCGACGCCAGCGTGCTCGCCGACCTCAAGAAGGCCGAGCTCCCGGTGCCGCCGCCGGTGAACCTGCTGGCCAAGACGCTCGACCAGCGCTTCACGTTCCACTTCCGCCCGGGCGACCCGCTCGAGACCAACTGCGCCGTGGCGGACGTGCGGCCGGACGGCGCCGAGATCTGGTCGAGCCTCAAGACGCCGATCTGGGCGCAGGAGCAGATCGCGCTCAACCTCGGGCTGCCGGTCGGCAAGGTGAAGGTGCACGTGGCCCAGGGCGGCGGGTCCTTCGGGCGCCACCTGTTCGCCGACGCCGCCTTCGAGGCGGCCGCCATCTCCAAGGCGTTCGGCAAGCCCGTGAAGCTGATGTGGCATCGCACGGACAACTTCCGGCAGGGCCGGGTCCACCCGATGGTCACCTCGCGCGTGCGGGCGCTCTACCTGGCCGGGAACGTGCTCACCTTCGACCAGCGCAACACCAGCGTCGCGACCGACTTGAGCGCACGGGGTCGGCGAGCTGCTGAGCGCGAAGCTGGCGGAGCTGCCCGCGGCGGAACTTCGGCTACGCGCAGGCCTTCTTCAACCTGACCGCGAACGTGCCGTACAACTTCGGCGTCGTCACGCAGCTGCTCAACGAGATCTACGAGCCCGACACCTTCAACACCAGCTCGGTCCGCAACGTCTACAGCCCCGAGGTGACGACGCCGCGGGAGCTGATGGTCGACCAGCTGGCCAAGGCGATGGGGCAGGACCCGTACCAGTACCGGCGCAGCTTCGTGCGCGAGCCGCGGATGCGGGCGGTGCTCGACAAGGTCGCCCAGGTGGGGAACTGGGGCCGCGCGATGCCGCCCGGCACCGCGCAGGGGCTCGGCATCCACCGGGAGTACAAGGGCTACTGCGCCTGCCTGGTCGAGATCGACTGCCGGCCGGCGCCAGGTCAACCGCAAGATCGAGCACGCCTACACCGGGCCGCGCGTGACCAAGGCCGTGTGCGCGGTCGACGTGGGCCTGCCGATCAACCCGCTCGGCCTCGAGGCCCAGATGATGGGCGGGATGATGGACGGGATCGGCCAGGTCCTCACCTACAGCCTGCACCTCAAGGACGGGTACTTCCTCGAGGGCAGCTGGGACGACGCCTTCTACACGCGGCAGTGGAACACGCCGCCGCAGCTCCAGGTGGTCGTCATGCCGCCGACGAGCGACGAGCCCCGGCGGCGCCGGCGAGTTCTCGGTCGCGCCGTCGATGGCCGCCACGGCCTGCGCGTACGCCCGGGCCACCGGGCACGCTGCCGACGAGCTTCCCCGTCAACCACAACCGGTCCGACCTCGGCTTCGAGGTCTTCCCGACCGTGCCGCCGGTGCCCCGCGTCGCCCGACCGACGGCCTGTCGAAGACCTTCTAAGGAGCGCCCGTGCCCCAGCACACGTTCATCCTCAACGGCAAGCAAGTCACAGTCGACTGCGCGGACGACGTCCGGCTGCTGTGGGTCCTCAACGACCTGCTCGGGGTCTACGGCCCCAAGTACGGCTGCGGCCTCGGCGTCTGCCAGGCCTGCACGAGCCACATCAACGGCAAGGCGTTCAACCCCTGCTGCGTGCCCGTCTCCCAGATCAAGCCGAGCGACAAGATCACCACGATCGAGGGGCTGCCCGCGACCGTCGGCAAGCCGCTGCACCCGGTGCAGCAGGCGTGGCTGGACTACGACGTGGCGCAGTGCGGCTACTGCCAGCCGGGCCAGATCATGACCGCGGTGGCGAAGATCAAGCAGATCAAGGCCCAGGGCCGCAGCGTCACCGACGCCGACCTCGACGAGATCCGCAACGTGTGCCGCTGCGGCACCTACCCGCGCATCCGCGAGGCGATCAAGTCAGCCGCGGCCAAGATGTAGCTAGCTCTCGTAGCGCCGGACCCATTCCGTGAGGAACGGCTCGGCGATTCGGTACTCGCCGCGGCCGACCCGCTTGACCAGCTCGGCGCGTTCGAGCGCGGTCAGCGCGGTCTGGACCGTCGGCGTCGTCGGCAGCGAATGCTCGCGCTGGTAGTCGGCGCTCAGCGGGCGGCCCGGGTTGCTGCGCCGCGAGGGCCTGGAGCACGCGTTTCTGCGCCCCTGAGGCCCTCTCCCAGATCAAGCTGAAGTGCGAATGCTCCGAGCGCAGCGTCGCGTCGAGCGCGCCCTCGATTGCCGCCAGGTCCGCGGCCTCGCCGGGCGGCGTCGCCTCCCAGAGGAAATAGAGGAGCTCCTGCGTGGCGTAGGGGTGGCCGCCGGTCAGCTCGATCACCCGCTCGGCGGCAGCAGGCTCGAGCTTCTTGCCGGTCTTCGTGAACCGCGCCCGCGCGTACTTCTCGAACAGGTCCGCCGGGATGACGTCCAACTCCGTCTGCTTGGCGCTGCGCCAGAACGGCTCGTTCTCGTCGTTGAAGATCTCGCGCATCATGTGGCGCTTGCTGCCGAGATAGATGTGCGCCACGTCCGGCTGCTCCTGGAAGACCGAGCGCATCAGCTTGATCAGCGCCGGGTCGATGTCGACGATCTCCTGGAACTCGTCAAGGACCAGGACCACGCGGCGCCCGCGGTCGGCCGCGATCCTGCCGATCATCGTGAGCAGCTCCTCGAGCGTCGCGTCGATGTCCTCCTTCGCCGCACGCGCGTCGAAGCTGAACGACACGGTGCCGTCGTTGGGATCGATCGTGATCGTGGGGGTCAGGCGCAGACCGGCGAATACCTTGAGCCGCTCCTTGGCGTTCATCAGGCGGGTGGCCAGCTCCTCGTGGATCGTCTTGGCGAGCTTCGCCGCGAGCTGATCCTTGGTCGGCGTGCGCATCAGGTCCACCTGCGCGACGAGCACGTCCTCCTTCACGAGCTCCTGCGCCACCCGCCAGACGAGCGAGGACTTGCCGTAGCGTCGCGGCGCGAAGACCACGACGTCCTGACCGTTGCGGGCGTCGGCGACCAGCGCGTCGATCTCGGCCTGGCGATCGGTGAACGCCTCGTCGAGGGCGAGCGGCCCGAATCTGAACGGGTTGACTGGGTGCTTGCCAGACATGACCCATCCATTATGCCAGACAACATTATGAGCTACAACATAATGCTTGCCGGAATAGACTGCTCAGGCCGCGTCCGGCAGCGGCTCGACGCCGAGGTAGCGCCGCTGCGCAGCCGGGTCGGCGGAAAGCTCGGCGGCTGTCGTCTCCACCGCGATCGAGCCGGTGACCATGACCAGCTGGCGCTCCGCCAGCGAGGTCGCCACGCCGAGGTTCTGCTCGACCACGAGCAGCCCCATCCCGCCCGCCGCCAGCTCCTTGATCGTCTTGACCAGGTCCTCGATGATCGTGGGCGCCAGCCCCTCCGAGGGCTCGTCCATGACCAGGACGCGCGGGTTGGTGACCAGCGCCCGGCCGATGGCGAGCATCTGCTGCTCGCCGCCCGAGAGCGACGTCCCGCTCACGCGCTTGCGCTCCGCCAGCCGCGGGAACAGCTCGTAGACGCGCGCGGGGTTCCACTCGCCCTTCGCGCGCCGCCCCACGATGTCCAGGTGCTCGTCGACCGTGAGCGACTCGAACAGCCGCCGCCCCTGGGGCACGTAGCCGAGCCCGGCCCCCGCCACCTTGTACGCCGGCTTGCCGAGCACCTCCTGACCGTCGAGGCGCACCGAGCCGGAGGTGGACTCGAGCAGCCCCGCGATGGCAAGGCAGAGCGTCGACTTGCCCATGCCGTTGCGGCCGATCAGCGCGACCGGCTCGGCGCCCATGCTGAAGCTCACGCCCTGCAGGACGTGGGCCGTCCCGTACCAGCCGTTCAGGTCCTCGACGGCCAGCAGCGGCTCGCTCATGTCTTGCTCCCGAGATACAGCGCGTGCACCCTCTCGTTGGCGCGGATCTCGTCGGGCGTGCCTTCGACGATCACGCGCCCGTCGTGCATCATCGTCACCCACTCGGCCACGCGCAGCGCGACGTCCATGTCGTGCTCGATCAGGATCAGCGTGACGCCGGGGTCGAGCTTCAGCAGCAGCTCGGTGAGGTTGACGCGCTCGGCTCGCGAGAGCCCGGCGGCCGGCTCGTCCAGCATCATCAGCTTCGGCTCGGCGACGCGCGCCATACCGACCTCGAGCTGGCGCTGCTCGCCGTGGGAGAGCTCCGCCACCAGCGTGTCCAGGCGGTCGGTCAGCCCGACGCTCTCGGCCATCGCGCGCGCCTTGTCGCGCATGTCCACGTCGGCCTTCCCGTTGATCAGGCGCAGATGGCCGGACCCGACGCCGAGCACGGCCAGGTAGAGGTTGTCCTCCACGCTCAGCCCGCCGAACAGGCGCGAGGTCTGGAACGTCCGCGAAAGGCCCATCCGGGCGCGTGTTCGGGCGGGCTCGTGGGTGACGTCCCGCCCGAACAGCTCCACCGTTCCCGCGCTGGGCGGGAACTCCCCCGAGATCACGTTGAACAGCGTGGTCTTCCCCGCGCCGTTCGGACCCAGGATCGCCCGCCGTTCACCGGCGCCGACGGTCAGGTCGACGTCGGACACGGCGAGCACGCCACCGAAGCGCCGGCCGATCCCCCGTAGCTGGAGGATCGGCTCGGCGCGGTCCGCTGCTGTCGCGGCGGTGGACGTCACTACTTGAACGAGACCTCCTCCGCGTTGCCGACCCACGGCGGCGGGGTCCGCTTCTCGCACTTCGGGTTGGTGCGATCCGGCGCCGGGCTCTCGGCGCTGAAGAAGCCGCCGAACGTCTGGTCGACGTCGGGGATCCGCCGGAACGTCTCCACGTCCGGCACGCCGTCACCCGTCTTGTCCTTGACGATCCGCTTCACGAAGACGTTGCTGATCGCCTGGTGGTTGTCGTCCAGCTTGACGTCGCCGTAAGGCGCCTCGTCGCCTGCCAGCGTCGTCGCGGCGAGCGCGTCCTGAAGCGCCTTCTGGTCCGAGACGTCGCCGCCGGACTCCTCGAGCGCCTTCACGAGCGCCTGGCCGGCCGTGTAGTAGCCGTAGGTGAACACCGACGGTCCGAGGCCGGCGATCTCCTTGCCGTACGAATCCTCGAGCCGCTTGAGGTAGGCCGTCACCTCGGGGTCGGTCGAGTCGCCAGCCGTCATCGCCGCGGTGGTGCCGCCGATGAGCGAGTTGCCGACCTCCTTGAGGACGAGCGGGTCGTCCCAGAACACGTTGCCCATCATCTTCTTGGTGTCCAGGTCGCCCTTCTGCTGGCGGTACTGCTTGACGAAGTTGATCAGGCCCGATCCGCCGATTCCGACGTAGAGGCCGTCGACGTCGTCAGGAATCTGGGAGATGTACGACGAGTAGTCCTTCTCGCCGAGTGGCGCCCAGATCCGCTTGGTGATCTCGCCGCCGGTCGCGCAGTACTCCGCCACGAAGCCGGCGAGCGAGGTGTACGGGAACGAGTAGTCGTCACCGATGATCGCGGCCTTCTTCCAGCCGAGATCGTTGTAGGCGTAGTCGCCCAGGCCGGCCGACCACTGCGCTCCGTCGGGGTGGAACCGGTAGAAGTTCGGCGCGCCGACCTTCAGCGTCGAGTCCTGTGCTCCGGCGATCCCGTTGATGAACGTCTTGTCGGGGTGCTCCTTCGCGTAGTTGGCGACCGCGATGCCCTCGTCGCCGGAGAGCGGGCCGACGAGGATGTCCGCGTCCTCCTGCTCCATGAGGCGGCGCGTTTCCTCGATCGCCTTGTCGGCGGTGTCGTCGGCGCAGCCGTACCCGACGACCTCGATCTTCTTGCCGCCGACCGTGGCGCCTGTGACGCCTTCGCTCGGCTTCTTGCTCGCCGGCTTGGCGCCGGCCTTGTCGATCAGCGCCTGGTTGAAGCCCGAGGCTGTCGGCTCGAAGAACGAGCCGAAGGCGCCCTCGCAGTCGGAGAGGAACCCGACCTTGATCGTGCCGCCGCCTCCGGACTCGGCGCTCGACCCGCCGTTGCCACCGTCGCCCTCGTCGTCATCGTCGCCACAGGCCGTTACGAGGCCCAGGGCCAGCAAGGCGCCGATCAGCGCCAGCAATGTCCTGACTCTCACTGCAACCCCTCCTCCTGCTTGTTTGTCGTGCACGTCTTCCTCCAAGGTCAGTTCGCCGCGTCCACGGTCGCCACGGGTCCCGGGGGGCCCCGTCTTCGGGTGACGAGCAGCTCGCGGCCGCGCTCCCAGAGGCCCACGAGGCCGCCGGGCGAGACCAGCACGATCACGAGGAAGACGACCCCGATGATCGTGTTGAAGCGCTCCGGTCCCAGCACGTCTCCGACTCGCGGCGTCCACTCGCGCGAGTAGTTGTCGAGCAGCGCGTAGGTGAGCGCTCCGACCCACGCGCCCTCGAGCCTGTAGAGGCCCCCGACGACCGCGATGATCAGGACGTCGATCGTCTGCGCCAGGTTGATCGAACCCGGCGTGATGCGGCGGTTGTACCAGACCGACAGCACGCCGGCGAGGGCCGCGACGAAGGCCGCGAGGCCGAACGCGAGGATGCGATGGCGGGTGACGTTGAACCCCAGAGCGCGCATTCGGTTGGGCTCGTCCCGGAGGCCCTGCAGCGCCAGCCCGAAGGGCGCCCGCGACACGTAGCGCAGGCCGAGGAACACGAGCACCGCCACCACCAGCGTCGTGTAGTAGAGCGGGGCCGGGTCCTGGCCCGGGTCGCCGACGAGGGCCGGCAGCTCGACGTTGTTCACGCCGCCGAAACCGGACAGCTGCGTGACCTGCGAGAAGAAGTAGTAGACCAGCACCGAGAACGCGAGCGTGATCATCAGGAAGTAGATGCCGACGCTGCGTGCGGCGATCGCGCCGAAGCCGAGGCCCACGGCCGTGGCGACCAGGAGCGCCGCGATGACCGCCAGCCAGGGAGACCAGGCTGCCGCGGCGCCGCCGTCGGCCATGACCAGGTTGGCGAAGGTCATCCCCGCCACACCGTAGATGCCCACCTGGGCGAGCGAGACCATGCCGCCGTAGGCCGACAGGAAGATCAGGCTCGCCGCCGCGATGCCGAGCCAGAGCGACTTCGTGAGGATCACCGAGAGGAAGAACTCGGTGAAGACGAGTGGAGCCAGGGCCGCCGCGACGACCACGATGGCGACGGCCGGCCAGCTCGCGCGTCCGGGCGCGGACGTCACGCCGGCCTCCCGAACAGGCCCAGCGGGCGCACCGCGAGCACGGCCACCAGCAGGGCGAACGTGAGCAGGATCGAGTAGTTGGTCAGGTCGGTGTCGCCGAAGACGAGGTAGACGTCCGCGTAGGCGTCGACCAGGCCGAGCGCGAGCGCGCCGATGGCCGCGCCGCCGAGCGACCCCATCCCGCCGATGATCACGACGATCAGCGAGTTGAGCAGGAACGAGGTGTCCTCGCCGGGCGCGAGCGAGATCATCGTGCCGCCGAGCACGCCGCCGAGCCCGGCCAGCAGGGCGCCCAGGAAGAACGCGGCCGCGAATACGAGCTGCACGTTGATCCCGAGGGCCGAGACCATGTCGCGGTCGTCCACGCCGGCTCGCACGATCTTCCCGAACCGGGTGCGGCTGATCAGCCACCACAGCCCGAAGCCGATCAGGAGCGCGGCCCCGAGCACCACGACGCCGCGGAAGAAGCCGAAGCGCACGTCGCCCGGCAGGTGGATGCTCTCGGGCCAGTCGGTGGGCGTCTTGATGTCCTTCGAGATGCCGCCGAACGCGGCCAGCATCTGGTCGGCGAAGATCACCGAGAGGGCGATCGTGATCAGCGCCTGGCGCAGGTCCTGGCCCTGGTTCCAGCGCAGGAAGACCTGCTGCAGGACCACGCCGAGGACCCCGATGAGCAGCGTCGCCAGGACCAGCGGCACGACCCAGCTGACCAGGTCGTAGGTGGTGTCACCACTCCCGCTCAGCGACAGCCCCAGCCCGGTGTCGTCCTTGAACCAGCTGTCCTGCATCTCGAGCGCCAGGTAGCCGCCGAGCAGGTAGAGCGCCCCGTGGGCCATGTTGACCACGCGCATCAGGCCGAAGATCAGGGTGAAGCCGCTCGCAACGACGAAGAAGAGCGCTGCGAGCGTGATGCCGTTGAGGGTCACGACCGCGAATTGGCGCAGGTCCTCGCTCGCCTTGACGATCAGCCAGACGACCACGGCCGCCGCCACGATCGCGAGAACGATGCGGCGCGTGCTCAGCGACGATCCGCTCATGCCTTGACAGGTATTGAAAGCGTATGGCACCCTCCCTGTCAAGTTCTGCAAGGTTCTGAAATGCTCTGCGAAGGGTTTTGATGAGCGCCACCCCGAAGGTCGCCGTCTCGGACGTGAAGGCCGCCCTCGTCGCCAGGGTCGGCGACAGCGCGGTCACGACGGCCTCGGAGGACCTGGACGCCTACACCGCGGACACCTACTGGCCGGCCCTGGCGGCCGCCGCGGCGGGCACGCCGCTGGCGCGTCCCGAGATCGTGGTCCACCCGCGGACCGAGGAGGACGTGGCGGCCGTCCTGGCGATCGCCGACGAGCAGGGCACTCCGGTCGTGCCCTGGGGCGGTGGATCGGGCACGCAGGGCGGCGCCCTCGCGATCCACGGAGGCATCGTCATCGACATGCGCTCGCTCGACGAGATCGTCGAGATCGACGACGTATCGATGACAGCCACCGTCCAGGCCGGCGTCAACGGCCGCGTGCTGGAGGCCGAGCTGAACCAGCGCGGTCTGATGCTGCCGCACTACCCCGCCTCGGTCGAATGGGCGACCGTCGGGGGCTACATCGCCGCTCGCGGCTCCGGAGTTCTCTCCACCCGCTACGGCAAGATCGAGGACCTCGTGCTGACGCTGCGCGTCGCGACGCCGGCCACGGGTCTGATCGACATGGTGGGCGTGCCGCGGCACGCCGTCGGCCCCGAGCTGACCCAGCTGTTCGTCGGCTCGGAGGGCACGCTCGGCGTGATCACGCGGGCCACGCTCCAGCTCGTGCCGATGCCGGCCGAGCGCCGGTTCGCGACGGTGGCGTTCCCCACGGTCGGCGCCGGCGTCCACGCGATCCGGCGCGCGCTCCAGGCCGGGCACCGCCCGTCGGTGGTGCGCATGTACGACGAGGTGGCGACTCGCCTCACGTTCGCGCCGGTGGTCGGCGAGGAGCTGAGCGGCGTGTACACGGTGCTCGCCTTCGAGGGCGATCCCGAGGCCGTGGACGTGGAGGAGCGCCGGACGCTCGAGCTGGCCCGCGAGGCCGGCGGCGAGCTGCTCGACCCCGCGCTCGGCGAGCGCTGGTGGGACCGGCGCTACGACTTCTACCACCCGCCGCACCAGCCGGAGCTGCCGTCGATCTGGGGGACGCTCGACGTGGTCGCGACGTACTCGCGCATCGAGGCGGTGTACGACGCGCTCCACAAGGCGGTGCGCGAGCCCTACGCGGACACTGGCCTCGAGCTGCGCATGCACCTCTCGCACTGGTACCCGTGGGGCACGATGATCTACGGGCGCTTCGTGGTGCCTGACGGTGGCCCCGACGCGCTCACCCTGCACGACCGGATCTGGGAGGACGGGATGACGGCGGCGCTCGACGCCGGCGGCGTCATGAACGACCACCACGGGGTCGGCATCAAGCTCGGCCCGTACATGCGCCGCCAGCACGGTGGCGCGCTCGACGCGATGCGGCAGATCAAGGCCGCGCTGGACCCCAACGACGTGATGAACCCCGGCAAGATGGGCCTGTAGGCCCAAGAGGAGAGGAGGACGCCATGGCACTCAAGATGGCCATGCACAACTGGATGCGCCCCGAGTCGATCGAGACGACGATCGCGCGGCTCGGTCGCAGCGGATACGACGGCATCGAGATCTCAGGCGAGCCGGCGACCTACGACGCCGACCAGGTCAAGGGCCTGCTCGACGAGCACGGGCTGTCGTGCTGGGGGTCGGTCACGCTGATGACCGGCGGCCGCGACCTCGTCCACGAGGACCACTACGTGCGGCTGGCCAGCGTCCAGTACGTCAAGGACTGCCTGTCGTTCGTCGCCTCGCTCGGCGGGGACATCCTCACGGTCGTCCCGTCGACGGTCGGCAAGGTCACGCCGATGGCCTCACCCGAGGAGGAATGGGGCTGGTGCGTCGCGGGCCTCAAGGAGTGCCAGGCGCACGCCGAGGAGGTCGGCGTCCGGATCGCGGTGGAGCCGCTCAACCGGTTCGAGACCTACTTCATCAACCGGGGCGACCAGGCCTTGGCGATGGCGAAGGAGGTCGGCGGCAACTGCGGCGTGGCGCTCGACATCTTCCACATGAACATCGAGGAGGCCGACTGGGCGCAGGCGATCCGCGACACCGGCGACTACCTGGCCGACTTCCACGTGGCCGACAACAACCGCATGCCCCCCGGCCAGGGCGCGCTCGATTGGGAGGCGATCGTCGCCGAGCTGACCGGCATCGGCTACGACGGCTACCTGACCGTCGAGTTCGTCGTCCCGGTCGACCGCACGCCGCTCTCGCAGCGGACGGAGATCGCCGACGCGTCGGAGTCCGGGGCCAGCCAGGGGATGGAGCAGTTCCTGCGCGACCACGGCACCGGAGCGCTGCCGGAGCACTACTACGACCAGTACGTCCAGGACTCGATCGACCGTCTGCGCAAGGCCGTCGACGCCGTCGGCACACCGGCGGCCTGAGCGCGGTGGGCCCCAAGCTGGGCATCGCCCTCATCGGGACGCTCGACACCAAGGGCGCCGAGATCGAGTACGTCCGGGATCGCCTGGCCAAGCTCGGCACCAGGCCGGTCGTGATCGACTCGGGGATCCTGGGCGAGCCCGGTTGCCGGGCCGACGTCACGCGCGAGGAGGTGGCCCGGGCGGGCGGGCATGATCTCGACGGCGTGCGCCGCGTGGGCTCGCGTGGCGCCGCCGTCGAGCTCATGCTCGAGGGCGTACGGGCCACCTGCCTGAGGCTGTACGCGGACGGCAGCATCCGCGGCGTGCTCTGCCTCGGCGGCGCCGAGGGGGCGCTGATGGGCGCCGCCGCGATGCACGCCCTGCCCGTCGGAGTGCCGAAGCTGATCGTCTCGCCGAGCGCGTCCGGTCGGCGCGCGTTCGGGCCCTTCGTCGGCGAGAGCGACGTCACCGTGATGCACTCGGTGGTCGACATCCTCGGCCTCAACCAGATCGCCCGCGCGATCTTCGACAACGCGGCGGCGGCGATGGCGGGGATGGTGCGGGACGCGGGCTGGCCGGTGAGCGGCCTGGGCGAGACCAGCGTCGGGATCACGATGCTCGGCCAGACGACCCCGGGGGTGATGCGCCTGCGCGAGGCGCTGCTCGAGGCCGGCAGGGAGCCCGTGATCTTCCACGCCAACGGCGTCGGCGGGCCCGCGATGGAGCACCTGATCGAGGCGGACGCCCTCGGAGGGGTGATCGACTACACGCTCTCCGAGCTGGCCAACTCCCTGCTCGACGGAATCCATGCGACCGGCCCCGACCGCCTGCGCGTGGCCGGCCGGCACGGCCTCCCGCAGGTGGTCGTGCCGGGCTGCGTCGACTTCTTCAACCAGGGCCCGCGCTCCGAGCTGCCCGAGCGCTACCGCGATCGCAAGACGTACTTCCACAACCCGGTGGCGACCCTCGTACGGCTCTCGCCGGAGGAGGGGACCGCCCTCGGACTGCTGATCGCCGACCGCCTCAACGAGGCCACCGGGCCGGTGCGCGTCGTCGTCCCGACCCGAGGGTTCTCGCTCGCGGACGCGGAGGGCGGGGACCTCTGGGACCCGGAGGCCGACCACGCGTTCGTGGAATCGCTGCGGGCCGCGCTGCGCCCCGACATCCCGTTCGAGGCCGTCGACGCCCACGTGGACGACCCCGACTTCGCCGAACTCGTCGCTGACCGCTACCTGACCCTGCTCGAGGAGCCTGCCCATGCCGGATGACGCCCGCCCGTTCTCGAACTGCCTGCTCGACCTGGCGCCACCGGACATCGCCTGGTTTCGGGAGCGATCGGACATCGTGCTCGTGCCGATCGGGTCCTGCGAGCAGCACGGCGCGCACCTGCCGCTTGGGACCGACACGATCACGGCCCTCGAGGTCGCGCGCCGCGCCGCCGAGAAAGCCGACGTGCCGTACGCCCCGCCGCTCTGGGCGGGCTACTCGCCGCAGCACATGCGCGAGCCGGAGACCGGTGTCGGCACGATCACCCTGCGGCCCGACACCTTCACCGAATTGCTCTACGACATCGCCCGCTCGCTGATCCACCACGGCTGGAACAAGCTCGTGTTCGTGAACGGCCACGGCTCGAACACGAAGGTGATCGATCCGCTGCTGCGGCGCATCAAGTACGAGACCGGCGCGTTCGTGGCGCTCTACAAGCCGTACGCGGAGCGGTACATCGGCCTGCTCGACGACCTGCTCGAGAACCCGCCCGACGAGACGCCCGGCTGGCACGCCTCGGAGCTCGAGACGTCGCAGGTGCTGGCCCACGACGCGCGCATGGTCGACATGGATCGGGCCGCTGAGGACCGCGCGCAAGTGCCGAAGTGGCTCCCCGAGTCGTTCATCAAGACCGACGGCGCCCCGGACGTGGAGTTCGACGGCTACCAGTACTTCGTGTTCCCGATGGACCACGCCGAGTTCTCGCGGACCGGCGTGATCGGGAACCCGATGCGCGCGACGGCGGAGAAGGGCGACGAGGCGCTGAACCGCTTCGCCGACCATCTCGTCAAGGCGCTCGACGAGTTCCGCGGGGTCGACGTGACGATCACCAAGCGAGCGTTCGAGGACCGGGTCTGACCACCGTACCCCCCGCTCTGCGCCGGACCCAGATGCTCGAGCGCATCCAGCGCGAGGGCGGCCTGTCGGTGGCCGAGCTCGCCCGCGCCTATTCGGTCTCGGCCATCACCGTGCACCGCGACCTCGAGCAGCTCGCGGCCGAGGGCCTGGTCGAGCGCGTGCACGGCGGCGCCCGGGCGCTGGTGCCGCCGGCCGCCGCGCTGGCCGCGCCGGCGATCGCGACCGCCTGGTCGCAGCGCGTGGGCCAGGCCAGCGACGCCAAGGAGGCGATCGCCGCGCGCGCGGCGGAGCTGGTCACTCCGGGCTCGACCGTCTTCCTCGACTCCTCGTCGAGCGCGCTCGTCCTGGCCAGGCGGCTGATGGACGATCCGCCCAACGAGCTGACGCTCGTGACCAGCTCGCCGGCGATCGCCTACGAGATGCAGGCCGAGCCGGTGCACGTGGTCGTGGCTCCCGGCGAGCTCGATCAGCACATGAAGATGCTGGCCGGCCGCTGGACCGTCGAGTTCCTGTCGCAGCTCAACTTCGACGTCGCCTTCGTGTCGTGCGCGGGCGTCACGCTCGAGGAAGGGCTGACGACCGCGCGCCGGCCCCTGGCGGATGTGATCGCCGCCGCCCGCGCGGGCGCCCAGCGCACCGTCGCGTTGATCGACTCGACCAAGTTCGGGCGCGCCTCGCTCCTCACGATCATGGGCGCCGAGGAGCCCGACCTGATCATCACCGACCCCGCCCTCGAACCCGACGTGGCCAGCGCCTACGTCGCCGCGGGGGTTCCCCTCGAGATCCTGTCCACGAAGGAGGCAGCATGAGCCGTCCCGTCACCCTGTTCACCGGCCAGTGGGCCGACCTGACGTTGGAGGAGCTGGCCGAGAAGTGCGGGGGCTGGGGCTTCGACGGGCTCGAGCTCGCCTGCTGGGGCGACCACTTCGACGTGGCCCAGGCGGTGGCCGACTCGGGCTACTGCGCCGGGCGCCGCGAGATCCTCGAGCGCCACGGGCTGTCGGTCTGGGCGATCGGCAACCACCTGGTCGGCCAGGCGGTCTGCGACCCGATCGACGACCGCCACCAGGCGATCCTCCCGCCGGACGTGTGGGGCGACGGGGATGCCGAGGGGGTGCGCAAGCGGGCGGCCGAGTACATGAAGGACACGGCGCGAGCCGCCGCCCAGCTCGGCATCGAGGTCGTGACGGGGTTCACGGGATCGTCGACGTGGCACCTGCTCTACTCGTTCCCGCCGAACGACTTCGAGGCCGTCGAGCGCGGCTACGACGACTTCGCGGAGCGCTGGGGACCGATCGTCGACGTGTTCGAGTCCGAGGGGGTCAAGTTCGCCCTCGAGGTGCACCCGACCGAGATCGCGTACGACTTCGTGACCACACGCAAGGCGCTCGCGGCGATCGGCGACCGGTCCGGCTTCGGGATCAACTTCGACCCGAGCCACCTGGAGCACCAGTTCCTCGACTCCGCGGCGTTCATCGACGAGTTCGGCGACCGCATCCACCACGTGCACATCAAGGACGCCAAGCGGCGGCTCGACGGCCGCTCCTCGATCCTCGGCGGCCACCTCAACTTCGGCGAGCAGGGCCGTGGCTGGGACTTCGTCTCGCCGGGGCACGGCGACGTCGACTTCGAGGAGATGTTCCGCGCGCTCAACCGGATCGGGTACCGCGGGCCGCTCTCGATCGAGTGGGAGGACTCCGGCGTGGACCGCGACTGGGGCGCGCCGGACGCGCTCGCGTTCGTGCGCCGCACGGACTTCTCGCCGTCCGAGGTCGCCTTCGACGCCGCGTTCGCCAAGGAGGCCTGACATGAGCGACTCGATCGGCGTCGGCATGCTCGGCTACGCGTTCATGGGCAAGGCCCACTCGAACGCGTACAAGACGCTCGCCTACATGACCTGGCCGCCGCCGCTCGTGCCCGAGCTGGTGGCGATCGCCGGGCGCAACGAGGAGGCCGTGGCGGAGGCGGCGCGCCGCTACGGGTTCGCCGAGCACGTGACCGACTGGCACGCGCTGATCGCCGACGAGCGGATCCAGCTGTTCGACAACTCCGGGCCGAACAACCTCCACGCCGAGCCCACGATCGCGGCGGCCGAGGCGGGCAAGCACGTGATCTGCGAGAAGCCGCTGGGCCGCGACGCCGCCGAGTCGTATGAGACCTGGCAGCGCGTCGACGCCACGGGCGTCAAGCACATGTGCGCGTTCAACTACCGCTTCGTCCCCGCCGTGCGGCTGGCGCGCCAGCTCATCGAGGCGGGCGAGATCGGCGAGATCGCGCACTTCCGGGGCGCCTACCTGCAGGAGTGGGGGGCGACCGACGACGCGGTCTGGCGCTTCGACAAGGCGGCCGCCGGGTCGGGCGCGCTCGGCGACCTGGGCGCGCACGTGATCGACCTGGCCCGCTACCTGGTCGGCGAGATCCAGTCGGTCGCGGCTGAGACGGCGACCTTCCAGGCCGGCCGCGAGGTCGACGACGCGATCGAGTCGGTCGTCGCGTTCGAGAACGGAGCGGTCGGGACGATCGAGGCCACCCGCTTCGCGACCGGCCGCAAGAACGCCTTCCGGTGGGAGATCAACGGGTCGAAGGGCTCGATCGCCTTCGACCTCGAGCGGCTGAACGAGCTCCAGGTGCACATCGCGGACTCGTCGCCGGCGGCCTCGGCGCAGGGCTTCAGGGCGGTCCTGGTCTCCGAGGCCGATCACCCGTTCTGGGAGCACTGGTGGCCGCACGGCCACATCATCGGATGGGAGCACACCTTCGTCCACGAGCTGCACCACCTGCTGACGGCGATCCGCGATGACGGCGACGTCGCGCCGCACGGGGCCACGCTCGAGGACGGCTACCGCGCCGCCGAGGTCTGCGACGCGATGCTGCGCTCCGCGGAGGGAGGCGGGCGTGAATCCGTCACCTACCGCTGACGGCGAGCGCACCGTCCTGCTGCTGGGCACGCTCGACACGAAGGGCGACGAGTTCGCCTTCCTGCGCGAGCGCCTACGCGACGCGGGCGTGGGCGTGCTGCTGGCCGACGTCGGCACGCTCGAGCCGGCCAGCGTCGAGGCGGACTTCACGCGCGAGCAGGTCGGCGGCGAAGCCGGCGTGGACGTCGAGGCCCTGCGAGCTGCCGGCGACCGCGGCGCGGCGATCGCGGGCATGGCGGGCGCCGCGGCGGCGCTGGCGCGCCGGCTCTACGACGAGGGCCGCATCCATGGCGTGCTGAGCGCGGGCGGGTCGGGCAACACGGCGATCGCGACGGCCGCGATGCAGGCGCTGCCGGTGGGCGTACCCAAGCTGATGGTCTCGACGATGGCCGCCGGAGACACGAGCGACTACGTCGGCGGGGTGGACGTGACGATGATGGCGTCGGTCACCGACGTGGCCGGCCTCAACTCGATCTCGGCGCGCATCCTGGCCAACGCCGCCGGCGCCATGGCCGGCATGGTCAACGCGCCCGCGCCCCAGGTCGAGGACGGGCGGCCGCTGGTGGCGGCCACGATGTTCGGCGTCACCACCCCGTGCGTGACGCGCGCGCGCGAGGAGCTCGAGCGGCGCGGCTACGAGGTGCTCGTCTTCCACGCCACCGGCACCGGCGGCAAGGCGATGGAGGCGCTCGTCGAGGGCGGGCTGCTGACCGGGGTGCTGGACGTGACGACCACTGAGCTCTGCGACGACCTCGTGGGCGGCGTGCTCTCGGCTGGCCCGACCCGGCTCGAGGCGGCGGGGCGCGCCGGCGTGCCGCAGGTGGTCTCGCTCGGGGCGCTCGACATGGTCAACTTCGGCGCGCGCGACACGGTCCCGCCGAAGTTCGAGGACCGCAACCTGTACGTGCACAACCCGTCGGTCACGCTGATGAGGACGACGCCCGACGAGTGCGCCGAGCTGGGCCGCCGGATCGCCCGCAAGCTGGCCGCCGCCACCGGCCCGACCAGCCTGTTCGTGCCGTTGGCCGGGGTGTCGATGATCGACGCCGAGGGACAGCCCTTCCACGACCCCGAGGCCGACTCGGCGCTGTTCGACGCGCTGCGCGAGGGGCTCGAGGGATCCTCGGTCGAGCTGATCGAGCTGGACCGCAACGTCAACGACGAGGAGTTCGCCGACGCGATGGTCGACAAGCTCGACGCCTACCTGGGAGGAGCGCGGTGACCGGCGACGAGGCACGCGCGAAGTTGCGCGCCACGCTCGACTCCGGCGGCGTGATCATCGGCGCCGGGGCGGGGACGGGGCTGTCGGCCAAGTGCGCCGAGGCGGGCGGCACGGACCTGATCATCATCTACAACTCGGGGCGCTACCGGATGGCCGGGCGCGGCTCGCTCGCGGGCTTGATGCCCTACGGCGACGCCAACGCCATCGTCATGGAGATGGCGGGCGAGGTGCTGCCGGTCGTGAGCGACACGCCCGGTGCTCGCGGGCGTGTGCGGGACCGATCCGTTCAGGCTGATGCCGAACTTCCTGCGCGAAGTGCGCGACGCCGGCTTCGCGGGGGTGCAGAACTTCCCGACCGTCGGCCTGATCGACGGCACGTTCCGCGCCAACCTCGAGGAGACGGGCATGGGCTACGACCTCGAGGTCGAGATGATCGGCGAGGCCGCGTCGCTCGGCCTGCTGACCGCGCCCTACGTCTTCGACCCCGAGTCGGCCGCGGCCATGGCGCGAGCGGGCGCCGACGTACTCGTGCCGCACATGGGCCTGACGACGAAGGGGACGATCGGAGCCCACACCGCGCTGACGCTCGACGAGTGCGTGGAGCGCATCCAGGCGATGCGCGACGCGGCGGTCGCGGTCAACTCCGACGTGATCGTGCTGTGCCACGGCGGCCCGCTGGCGGAGCCCGAGGACGCGCAGTACGTGCTCGAGCGGACGGAGGGAGTCGTCGGGTTCTTCGGCGCGTCGAGCATGGAGCGCCTGCCAACCGAGGTCGCGATGACCGAGAACATGCGCCGCTTCAAGGCGCTCGCCAACGCATGAGAGGAGCACGATGGCGTCCAAGCTGATCGATCCAGAGTCCCTGCCCACGATGAGCTTCGACTGGGGCCTGATCAAGCCGCTCGTGGCCACCGAGAACACCGACGGCACCGCGATGAGCTTGATGCACGTCGTGCTGCTGCCGGGCGAGGGGCACGAGCGCCATAACCACCCGGACAGCGACGAGATCCTCTACATCCTCGCCGGGCGCGGCGAGCAGATGGTCGACGACAGCGACACGTTCGGCGTCGGCCCGGGCCAGGCGGTGTTCATCCCGAAGGGCGCGTTCCACTCGACGGTGAACGTCGGCTGGGAGCCGCTGGCGCTGCTGGCGATCTACGCGCCGGCCGGGGCGGAGGAGGCACTCAAGGGCCTGCCGGATCACCGCGAGGTCAGCCCGGGCCAGGCGCAGCGCCTCAGTCGAAGCGCAACGTAGCCTTCACGCCGCCGAACTCGAACGCCTCCGCGAAGCGATCCACCGGCACGCGCAGGCCGACGAATGCCTCCAGCGCCTCGCCCCAGCGCTCGCGCGCCCGGTCGAGCTGCCCGACGGCCGCCTCCCAGTCGCGCGCGTGTGCGTTGACGCTGCCGATCAGCGCGCGGTTCTGCAGGATCGCGTCGACCCCGAGCACCCGGCCGTCCAGCGTCACCTCGCGCGCGCGCCCGTCGACGCCGAGCAGGCACGCCACTCCGTTGCGGCGCAGGAGCGTGAGCGTGTCGAGCATCACCTGGGAGTCCCCGGTCGCCTCGATCACCACGTCGAAGCCATCGGATTCGCCCGCGAGCTCGGCGAGCCGCGCGCCGCCCGTGGACAGGTAGCGCGCGCCGCAGGCCTCGACCAGCTCCGCCTTGGGGTTGGGCGCCGCCGAGCGGCCCGCCGTCCAGACCTCCAAGCCGTCGAGGCGCAGGAAGACCGTCGACAGCATCCCGATGGCGCCGGTGCCGACGACCAGTGCGCGCTCGGTGCGCCACGGCTGGCGCTCTCCGACGGCGCGCGCGTGGCGAATCGCCCGCGCGCAGACCGAGCCGGGCTCCGCGAGCACGCCGAGGCGGCCGAGCGATCCCGGGACGGCCACGAGGTGCTCCGCCGACTCCGCGACCAGGTCGCTCGCGAAGCCGTCCAGCCGGGTTATGCCGCGCTCGGAGTAGGCGCCCGTGTGGCACGCGTCTGGCGAGCCCTCTCCGCAGGCGGCGCACTGGCCGCAGGAGCGGCGCACCGTTGCGGCCACCAGGTCACCGCGGGCGAACCCGTGACCGTCGCGCTCGACCACGCCGAGCAGCTCGTGGCCCAGCACGAGCCGGTCGCTGTCGTCGGGCGCGACCCCGAAGGAGCCTTCGGAGATCTCGCGATCGGTGCCGCAGACGCCGACCTCCAGCGTCCTCAGGAGCACCTCGCGCGGGCCGGGCCGCGGGTCCGACACCTCGGCGACGGCGGTGCTGTGGGGGCGGCCGGGAGTGGTGACGAGGGCCTGCACGCTCAGGCCGCGGTGAGGCCGCCGTCGATTACGAACGCGGTGCCGGTCACGAACGCCGCGTCGTCGGATGCCAGGTAGAGGACGGCCATGGCGATCTCGTCGGGTGTGCCGAGGCGGCCCATCGGCTGCCGCGCCCGCAGCGCGTCGAGCGACTCGCCGACGTCGTCGACGAGCCGGCGCACCCAGGGCGAGTCGACCGTTCCCGGGCAGACGGCGTTCACGCGCACCCCGTCCGCGACGTGATCGATCGCGAGCGCGCGCGTGAGCGCGATCACCGCGCCCTTGGACGCGCAGTAGGCGGCTCGGTTGCGCAGCCCGACGAGCCCCGCGACCGACCCCATGTTCACGATCGCGCCGCCGCCGCGCGCGACCATCGCGGGGATCGCGTGCTTGCAGCACAGGAACGTCCCGCGGGCGTTGACCGCGAACACGTCCTCCCAGGTGTCCAGGGCGGTCTCCGGCGCGGTCGTGGTCGAGCCGATCCCGGCGACGTTGGCGAGCACGTCCAGGTCTGCGGTCACGCGCCGCACGGCCTGCTCGTCGCGCACGTCCAGCGTCACCGGTGTCGCCCGCTCGCCCAGCTCCGCGGCGATGGCCTCGACCGGCTCCGCACGGACGTCCGCCAGGAGCACCTCGGCGCCCTCGGCGTGCAGGCCGCGCGCCACCGCCTCACCGATGCCCGACCCGGCGCCCGTCACGAGGGCGCGCTTGCCACTGAAGCGCTCGGCGGCGGCCATCGGCGCCACTCTACGCCTCGAGGACCGCGCCCTCGGAGGCGCAGCCGACCAGCGCGCGGTAGCGCGCGAACACGCCGAAGTCGTAGAGCGGGGGAGGCGGGCTGGCGCTGGCCAGGCGCTCGGCGATCTGCTCCTCGGTCAGGTCGACGTCGAGCGAGCGGGCCTCCAGGTCGACCGTGATCAGGTCGCCGTCGCGGACCGCTGCGAGCGGGCCGCCGCGGGCGGCCTCGGGCGCCACGTGGCCGACCATCAGGCCGCGGGTGGCGCCGGAGAAGCGGCCGTCGGTCACGAGGGCGACCGCCTCCCCCAGCCCGGCCCCGACGACCGACGAGGTGACGCTCAGCATCTCCCTCATCCCTGGCCCGCCCGCGGGTCCCTCGTAGCGGATCACCAGCACCTCTCCGGGCTGCACCACGCCGGAGCGCACCGCCTCGGCGCAGGCCTCCTCACCGTCGAAGACGCGGGCCGGCCCGCTTTGGCGGCGTGCGCTCGGTCCCCGCGAGCTTGACCACGCTGCCGCGGGGCGCGAGGTTGCCGCGCAGGGAGAAGAGCCGCCCGCTCGGCTTGAACGGCCGCTCGAGCGTGAAGACGACCTCTCCATCGGGGGCCGGCGCGGCCGCCGTCGCGTCCGCGAGCGTCCCGCCCTGCACCGCCGGTGCGTCGCCGTCCACCAGTCCGCCCCGGATCAGCTCGGCGATCACCGCCGGAGCTCCGCCGGCCGCGTGCAGGTCTTCCGCCACCCACCTCCCGGAGGGCGCCAGGCTGGCGATCGTCGGCGTGCCGGCCGCGACCGCCATCAGGTCGTCGAGCGTGAGCGTCACGCCGGCCTCGTGGGCGATCGCCAGCAGGTGGAGGATCGCGTTGCTCGAGCCGCCGGTGGCGGTGACGCCCGCCATCGCGTTGAGCAGCGCCCGCCGATCCAGGAACGCGCGCGCGCTCGGCCCGCCGTCCGCGAGCGCCACCGCGAGCCGTCCCGCGCGCTCCGCCGCGGCCGCCTTCTCCTCCGCCGCGTCCGCCGCGATCAGCCCGTCGCCGACGACGGCCACACCCAGGCAGTCGAGCGCGATGGCCATCGTGTTGGCCGTGAAGTGGCCGGCGCAGGTACCGGGACCGGGACAGGCGTCGCGCTCCAGGCCGTCCAGCTCTTCGCGTGTGACGGCGCCGCGACCGAGGCCCCCGATCGCCTCCCAGACGTCCTGGATGGTGACCGCCGCGCCGCCGCGCCGCCCCGCGCGCATGGGGCCGCTGTAGAGGACCACGGCGGGCTTGTCCACGCGCGCGAGCGCCATCAGCGCGGCCGGCACCGTCTTGTCGCAGCCGACGATGCACACGACGGCGTCGAAGTCGTGCGCGTGCACCATCAGCTCGATCGAGTCGGCGATCACCTCGCGGGAGATCAGCGAGGCGCGCATGCCGGGCGTGCCCTGGGACTGGTTGTCCGACACGGCGATCGTGTTGAAGGGGAGCGGCACGCCGCCGGCGGCGTCGATCGCCGCGGCCGTCTGAGCGCTCAGCTCGAGTTGCCCGAGGTTGCACGGCATCGTGCCGGTCCACGTCGAGGCGATCCCGACGATCGGGCCACCGAGCCGGGCGGGGTCGATCCCCATCGCGCGGAAGTGGGCACGGGCGCCGGCGCGCTCCGGGGCGTCGCGCAAGCCCGCGCGCGCCTGCCTACGCCGCTGTTCGTCCACGCCAACAACCCTAATCAGTACGGGTACCCGTACTGGGCTTGCCGAGGTGGGCTGCAACCCTGCGGCACATGCTCTCTACGCCCCAGCTTGCCGACGAATTCAAGGGCCGCGTGATCGGCCCGGACGACTCCGACTACGACGAGGCGCGCCAGGTCTTCCTGGGCGCGATCGACCGCCGTCCCGCGCTGATCGTGCGCGCGGCCGACGCCGACGACGTGGCGCACACGATCGCGCTCGCCCGCGAGCGCGGGCTGGAGCTGGCCGTGCGCAGCGGCGGTCACAGCTCCGCGGGTCATGGCGTATCCGAGGGCGGGGTGGTGCTCGACCTGGCGGACATGCGCGCGCTCGACATCGACGTCGAGGGGCGTACCGCCTGGGCCGAGGCCGGGCTGACCGCCGGCGAGTACACGACCGCCGCCGGCGAGCACGGGCTCGCGACCGGCTTCGGCGACACCGGCTCGGTCGGCATCGGCGGGATCACGCTCGGTGGCGGCATCGGCTTCCTCGTGCGCAAGCACGGGCTGACCGTCGACGACCTGCTGGCGGCGGAGGTCGTGACGGCGGACGGCGAGCTGCTGCGGGTGGACGCCGAGTCGCACCCCGACCTGTTCTGGGCCCTGCGCGGCGGCGGCGGCAACTTCGGCGTCGCGACGCGCTTCCAGTTCCGCCTGCACGAGGTCGGCACGATCGTGGGCGGGCCGCTGTTCCTGCCGGCGACGCCGGACGTGATCGCCGGCGCCACTGCCGCGGCCGCGGCGGCGCCCGAGGAGCTCTCGACGATCCTCAACGTCATGCCAGGGCCGCCGATGCCGTTCTTGCCGGAGGAGTACCACGGTAAGCCCGTGGTGATGGGCCTGATGGCCTACTCCGGCCCGGTGGAGGAGGCCGACGGCGTGTTCGCGCCGTTCCGCGCGCTCGCCGAGCCGATCGCGGACCTCGTTCGGCCGATCCCGTACCCCGAGATCTATGGTCCGGAGGAGCCGGACTACCGCCCGATCGCGTTCGCGCGCACGGGCTTCGCCGACGGCGTCGATCGCCAGCTCGCCGAAACGATCCTCGAGCGCATCCAGGCGTCCACGGCGATGATGGCGGTCACGCAGATCCGCGTGCTCGGCGGCGCGATGGCGCGCGTGCCGAGCGACGCGACGGCGTTCGCTCACCGCGACAAGCGCATCATGGTCAACGTCGCCGTGCTCGTGCCGAGCGCAGACGAGCTGTCCCAGCACGAGGCCTGGGTGGCCGGCCTGCTGGCGGAGGTCACGAAGGGCGAAGCGGGCGCCTACGTGGGCTTCCTCGCCGACGAGGGGGAGGACCGCATCCGCGCCGCCTATCCCGAGGCGACGTGGGATCGGCTCAGCCAGGTCAAGGCGCAGTACGACCCCGACAACGTCTTCCGGCTCAACCAGAACATCGTGCCGGCGTAGCGGCATAGAGTCCGCCCATGGCGCAACCAACAATCGACACGGCCGCCCTGGAAGGCTTCGGCGGCGATCTCCTACGCGACGGCGATCCCGGCTATGACGAGTCGCGGACGGTCTTCAACGCGTCGATCGATCGGCGTCCCGCGCTGATCGCCCGCTGCACGGGCGTCGCGGACGTGATCGCCGCGATCGGCTTCGCGCGCGAGCAGGGCCTGGCGGTCTCGGTCAGGGGCGGCGGCCATTCGGTCGCCGGCCACGCCGTCGTCGACGGCGGCCTGATGATCGACATGCGGCCGATGAACAGGGTCCGGGTCGACCCCGAGCAGCGCACCGCGTGGTGCGGTGGCGGCGCCAACTGGGGCGAGCTCGACCGCGAGACGCAGGCCTTCGGGCTGGCCGTGACCGGGGGCCGGCTCGCCGACACCGGCGTGGGCGGCCTCACGCTGGGCGGCGGCAGCGGCTGGCTCGAGCGCAAGTACGGCTTCACGGTCGACAGCCTGCTCTCCGCCGAGGTCGTGACCGCCGACGGCGAGCTCGTGATCGCGAACGCAGACCGCAACCCGGAGCTGTTCTGGGCCCTCAAGGGCGGCGGCGGCAACTTCGGCGTGGTCACGGGCTTCGAGTTCCGCCTGCACGAGGTCGGCCCGCTCGTCTACGGCGGCATGATGTTCTTCCCGATCGAGGCCGCCGCGGACCGGCTCAAGGCCTACCGCGCGTTCATCGAGGAGGCCCCGGACGAGATCTGCGGCGGCGCCGCGATCCTCTCCGCTCCGCCAGAGGAGTTCGTCCCCGAGGAGGTGCGCGGCAAGCCGGTGCTGGCCGTGATCGCCTGTTACGTGGGTCCGCCGGACGCCGGCGAGCGCGCCTTCGCCCCGCTGCGCGAGTGGTCGCCGGCGCTGGAGATGGTCGGGCCGATGCCGTACACCGTCGTGCAGGGCCTGATCGCCCCGGGCAACCCGCCCGGCCGCCATCAGTACTGGAAGGCCGGGTTCCTGGGCGAGCTGAGCGACGAGGCCGTGGACACGTTCGTGCGCCGCGCGTCGCAGCCGGCGACCCCGTTCACCGCCTGCCTGATGTTGCCGCTCGGCGGTGCCTTCGCCCGCGCCGACCAGGCCGACTCGCCGCTGTCGTACCGCGGCGCCAAGTGGGACTACCACGTGCTCGCGCAGTGGGAGGACCCGGGCGAGTCGGAGCGCTGCGTCGAGTGGACCCGCGACTTCGACGCCGCGATGGCGGAGTTCGCCGAGAAGGGCGTCTACGTCAACTTCGTCGCCGATCCGAGCGCGGGTGCGGTCGAGGCGGGCTTCGGGTCGGAGAACTACGCGCGGCTCGTGGCGGTCAAGGACAAGTACGACCCGGACAACGTGTTCCGGAGCAACACCAACATCCCGCCCAGCGGCTAGGGGGCGGGTCGGCCGCCGGTCACCGTGAACGTCTGCTTGTCGGCGGTGACCGCTGAGCTGTCGCCCACCCAGACGTTGATGCGCCCGTTCTCGACGACGAAGCGACCGCTGTTGTCGTAGAAGCCGACGTCGTCGCGGTCGAGCGTCCAGGAGACCGTCTTCGTCTGCCCCGGCTGCAGCGTCACGCGCTCGAAGCCGCGCAAGCGTCGCACCGGCTGCGAGATGCTCGCCACCGGGTCGTTGATGTAGAGCTGGGCCACCTCGTCGCCGGCGCGCGTGCCGGTGTTGGTCACCTGGGCGCTGACCTTGATGCTCCCGTGCCGGGCGTCCATCGTGGTGCCGCTCAGCTTCGCCCCAGAGATCTGGAACGTCGTGTAGCTGAGCCCGTAGCCGAACTCGAAGAGCGGCAGGCAGCTGCGGATGTCGCGGTGGCGCGAGTTGTACCTCGAGCCGACGTCGCACGGGCGGCCGGTCGGCTTGTGGTTGTAGTAGATCGGCACCTGGCCCTCGTTGCGCGGGAAGCTGACCGGGAGCTTGCCGCCCGGGTTGACGTTGCCGTAGAGCACGTCGGCCACCGCGTTGCCGGCCTCGACGCCACCGAACCAGGCCTCGAGGACCGCGGGAGAGTCGGCGACGGCCTTCTCGATCGCCAGCGGGCGCCCGTTGAACAGCACCACCGCGAACGGCTTGCCGGTCGCCTTGATCGCCTCGATCAGCTCCTCCTGCTTGCCCGGGAGGTCGAGCATCGAGCGCGACTCGGCCTCGCCGCTCATCTCGCGCGTCTCGCCCAGCGCCAGCACGACCTGATCCGCGGCCTGGGCGGCGGCGACCGCTGCCGGGAAGCCGGCGTCGGAGGCGCACTCGTTGTCTGGGTCGTACAGCTCGTTGTTGCTGATCGTGCAGCCCGGCGTGAACGTCGTGTTCGCGTTCTTGGCCTTCATGCCGGCGAACAGCGACACGGCGTCGGCGTCGTCGCCCCTGCCCCACCAGGGGCCGAGCATGTCGTGCCCGCTGTCGCCGAGCGGGCCGATGATCGCGGTCGACTTGCTCGGGTCGAGCGGCAGCACGGGGCCGTCGTTCTTCAGCAGCACCGTCGACCGTCCGGCCGCCTTGCGGGCAGCCGCGCGGTTCTTCGGCAGCAGCTGCTTGCCGGGCGCGGCGGCCACGTCGACGTAGGGGTGCTCGAACAGCCCGGCGCGGAACTTCACGCGCAGGATGCGGCGGACGGCGTCGTCGATGCGCTTCATCGACACCTGACCGCTCGCCACCAGCTGCTTGCCGAAGTCGCGGTAGTTGGTCGAGACCATCTCGGAGTCGGTGCCCGCGTTGAGGGCGAGGCGCGCCGCCTCCTTGCCGTCGTCGGCGACCCCGTGGCCGCAGGGCCCGCCGGCCGGGTTCTCGCCCGGGCAGGCGCGCAGCTCGGCCACCGCCGTGTAGTCGCTCTCGATGAAGCCGTCGAAGCCCCAGCGCTGCTTGAGGATCTTGGTCTCGGTGTAGCGGTTCGCGCAGCCCGGCACGCCGTTGATCGCGTTGAACGAGCACATCAGCGTGTCGGAGCCGGCGTCGACCGCCGCCTTGAACGGCGGCAGGTAGAAGTTCCAGAGCCGCTGCAGCGACATGTCGGTCGTGTTGTAGTCGCGCCCGGCGTCCGGCTCGCCATACGCCGCGTAGTGCTTGACGCTGGTCACGACCTTGTCGGGCGCGCTGTAGTCGTTGCCCTGGGCGCCCTTCACGCGCGCGGCGGCCATCGCGGAGTTCAGGAACGGGTCCTCGCCCGCGGCCTCGGCGATGCGGCCCCAGCGCGGCTCGTGGGAGAGGTCGACCATCGGGCTGTAGATCTGCTTGAGCCCGACGGCCGCGGACTCGAACGCGCCGATGCGGTGGTCGGCCCGGGCCAGGCTCGCGTCGAAGCTGCTGGCGGTGGCGAGCGGGATCGGGAAGACCGTCCGGAAGCCGTGGATCGTGTCGAACGCGAACAGGATCGGGATGCCCAGCCGCGAGTGCTCGACGGCGTCGTGCTGGTACTTGTCGATCAGCGCGGGGTCGGTCTCGCTGAAGATCGCGCCGACCGGCTTGCGCGCCTCCGCCGGGTTGTCCTTCATCTGCCCGTCGGAGAGCAGCGTGAGCTGGTTGAGCTTCTCCTCGAGCGTCATGCGGCTCAGCAGCGAGTCGATGCGGCGCTCGATGTCCTGGCCGCCGGCGCGCTTCTTGGCGGCTTGCGCCGGCCACGAGGCGAGCACGCAGGCGGCGACAGCCGCGATGACCAGCGCGAACAGAGAAACCCGACGACCCATTACTTCCTCCCTTTGACGACGCGGCGGCCTTCCTGGCCGCGGGTTCGATATATCCGGGGCAGGTCGGTGGCAAACGCCGCACGGTTGGCCCCGCGCGGACTCGGGTAGCCCTCGCGGCGTGAGGGTCGCGCCTCGTCGTGCTCGTGCTGCTGCTCGGGGTCACCCCGGTGGCGAGTGCCTCCAACCGCGACACGCTGAGCCAGGGCGCCCGCGACGAGTACGAGCGGGCGCTGAGCCTCTACGACCGGGCCAACCAGCTGCTCGCGGGCGACGACCCGAGCGACGTCGAGCTCTACGAGGCGAGGCGCTCGTTGGAGGAGGGCCGCGCGCGCCTGGAGGCGGCGCGAGCCACGCTAGCTCAGCCGCCGGCGAACTAAGATACCATCGGTAGGTATGCCTATCGAGACGCGCCACCTCTGCGACTTCTCGATCGACTTCGAGCCGATCCAGTACATCCCGACCGGGATCGGCGTGCGCGCCAACTACGTCATCAAGGAGGGAGTCGTCACCGGCGAGCGCTTCAACGGCGAGCTGGTCGCGGGCGGCGGCGACTGGGTAGTGGTCGGCGCCGACCAGATCGCGCGCCTGTCCGTGCGGGCGACGATCCGGGCCGACGACGGCGAGCTCGTCTTCGTGACCAACACCGGCCGCATCGACCTGCGCGACGGCATCGGCGAGCGACTGCTGGCCGGCGAGCGGCTCGGGCCGACCGACTTCTACGCGCGCTCCAGCCCGCTATTCGAGACCGGCTCGCAGAAGTACGGCTGGCTCAACTCGATCGTGACGGTGGCGCTGAACGGGCTCGCGCCCCAGCACGTGGACTACGAGATCTACGAGGTGGCGTGAGACGCACGCAGCGCGAGCGCTCGGAGACGACCGTGGCCGCTCTCGTCGCGGCGGCCCGCGACCTGTTCGCGAACGACGGCTACGCGGCGACCTCCCTGGACGCGGTGGCGGGCGTCGCCGGCGTGACGAAGGGCGCGCTCTACCACCACTTCGCGGGCAAGCGCGAGCTGTTCCGGGCGGTCTACGAGCACGAGCAGGAGCAGCTCGTCGCGGCCCTCGGCGAGGCCTACGCGCGCAAGCGGGATCCATGGGACGCCTTCGAGGCCGGCTGCCTGGCGTTCGTCGAGAGCTCGCTCGAGCCGGGCCTGCAGCGCATCACGCTGCTGGACGCCCCCGGGGTGCTCGGGTGGGAGGCGATCCGCGAGATCGAGTCGCCCGCCCTGGCGCTGACCGAGCTGGGCATCCAGCGCGCGATGGACGCCGGTCGCGTGCCGCGCCGCCCGGCCCAGCCGCTGGCGCACCTGCTGTTCGGCGCGATGTGCGAGGGGGCGATGAAGATCGCCCGCTCCGAAGACCCCCCGGCGATGCAGCGAGCGGTGTCGGCGGAGCTGCGGAGGGTGCTGCGGGCGCTGGCAGCGTAGGCCGCTAGCGCCCCTCCTCCACGCCGACGAGTACCTCGCGCACCAGCTCCCCGATCGTCTCCAGGTCGTACCCGCCCTCCTGCACCAGCACGGTCGGCAGCCCCAGCGCGCCCAGCTCGCGCCCGGCCGCTCGGAGGCCGGCCGCCGTCACCTCCAGCGGGCTCTCCGGGTCGCCCGCCGCCGCGTCCACTCCGAGCGCCACCACCAGCGCCTCCGCGCCGCCGGCGCGCGCCCACCCCACGAGCGACCGCACCGCCTCGAGCCACGCCTCGTCGCCGCTGCCGGGCGCCAGCGGCAGGTTGCGGTTGCGCCCCGCCGCCCGCCTCCTCGGCGAACCCCAGGAAGTGCGGGAACCATCCGGCGCCCGGGTCCACGTGCACCGATCCGGTCAGTACGAGCGGGTCGTCCCAGAAGATCGCCTGCGTCCCGTTGCCGTGGTGGGCGTCGATGTCGATCACCGCCACCGGCCCGCCCACCCCCGAGCGCAGCCGAGCCGCCGCGGCGGCGGCGTTGTTCAGGTAGCACGAGCCGCCGAATGCGCTGCGGGTCGCGTGGTGCCCGGGCGGCCGGCAGCACGCGTAGGCCGCCGGCTCCCCCTCGAGCACCAGATCCGCGGCCGTCAGCGCCGCGTCGACCGCCGCCCGCGCGGCCTCCCAGGTGCCCGGGCCGATCAGCGTCATCGTGTCGTAGGCGAAGCTTCCGGCGCGCGCGCTCGCCGCCGCCGGCAGCGCCGGCCCGACGCTAGGCGGGAAGAGCGACGGCACCGGGAAGATGTACGGCACCACCCGGTCCTGGCCGGGGTCCCGGGTCAGGCCGGCCGCCTCCCACTCGTCCCACGCTCTGGCGAGGTAGTCGAGCAGCCCCCGGTCGTGGACCGCCAGCACCGCCTCGTCCGAGTGCGGGCGAGCCTCCACGATCGGCGCATCGGAGACGCGGTAGCGGATTCGATGAGCGCGTTCGGGCACCTCCGTGCCCGGCGTGCGGACACCCACCCAGACCTCGCCGCCCGGCTCGTGCAGCCGGTGCAGATCCGTCCAGACGACCGGCGTGCTCAGGCGAGGCCAGCCGTGACCCAACGCTGAAACTCCGCGATCAGCTCCTCGCTCGGCAGCATCAACCGGCCCCGCTCGAACGCCCCCGAGCGAATGCCGCGCTGGACGGACTCGACGAGCGCGCGGTCCTCGACGCCGACTTGGTTGTCCAGCTCCATGAAGTCCGCGAGCCAGGCCGGGTCAGGGTCGGCGGTGAAGAAGTAGTCAAGGAACCCGTCCGTCCGGGCCGGCTCCGCCGGCGTGAGCGGCCCGATCGACAGGTTGGGCGTCCCGGGCCACATGTTGACCTTGGTGCTCGGCCAGATCATGTGGAACTGGCCCTCGGCCTCGCCGCTGCGCGTGCGGACGTGCTGGCTGGCGAACGTGGGATGGCGCTCGAGCCTGTAGGCGTCGGGCGCAACGTCAACCACCTCGCTGAAGCCCGGATGCGCGACCGCGCAGTGGTAGCACTCGAGGTAGTTCTCGACGGCGACCTTCCAGTTGGCCGCCAGCGAGTAGGGCGCGCGCGAGTGGAAGACGAGCGCGTCCACGTCGACGCCGCCGGCGGCGCACCAGCTCGGGCAACTCGCCGAGCGTCTCGGCTAGCGGCGGCGCCTCGGAGTCGGCGTTGACGAATAGGAACGGACCCCAGCTGTCCACCTGAGCCGGGCGCAGGCCCAGCTCGGAGCGGTCGAGCTCGTCACCGGCGCGCGGCGCCGCCCGCAGCTCCCCGTCGAGGCCATAGGTCCAGGCGTGGTAGTGGCACTGGAGCGTCGTGCAGCGTCCCTCACCTAACACCACCTCGGCCCCGCGATGCCGGCAGACGTTCACGAACGCGCGCAGCTCCCCCTTGCGGTCCCGCACGACCACCAGCGGCACGTCGCCCACCCGCAGGGTGAAGTAGGACCCCGGCTCGGCGAGCTGCCCGACGTGCCCCGCGTATTGCCAGGCGTGCGCGAAAAGCAGCTCCCGCTCGCGCGCGAGCACCTCTGTGTCGACATACCAGCTGTAGGGCAGCGTGTCCGTGCCGGCAGCCTAAAGCCAGCCGAGCACGACGGCGCGGACCGCCCGCGCCTGCGCCGCGGGGACGCTGTCCAGCATCCGGAAGCCGACCTGGCGGGCGGTCGACTTCTTGCCGGTGGCGTCCGTGGCCACCAGCGTCATCCGGTAGCGCCCGACCGCGAGGACCTTCGAGCGCGACAGGCGCCCGCGGAACACCAGGCTGTTCGTGCCCGCCTTGCCCTGGACGGTGAGGACCGTCTTCAGCTTCGAGTAGCGCGTGCAGTTGGGCCGCGCGCCCTTGGCCGGCTTCACACAACGCCCACGCACTCGCCGCCCGTCCAGCTTGCGCTCGAACGAGAGCGCAACCTTGGCCGCCTCGCTGAGCCGGAAGCTGATCGTCGTCGACTTGCCCTTGCGGAACGTCGCCTGCGACAGCTTCAGCCGGCTCAGCGCAGGGGCGACCTCGTTCGCAGGTGGATTGCCGCCCGGCGGAGTGCCGCCCGGCGGGTTGCCGCCCGGCGGCGTCTCGGTCGGCGGCGTCTTCTTGGGCGGCAGCGGATTGACCGGCGTCCCGTCCTGGTTGTCGACGTTCACCGTCACCGGGGAAGAGGCCCGCTCGTTGCCGAGCGAGTCACGCGCCACCGCAGTCAGCGTGTGGCTCCCGTTGGGCACGTTGATGCTGCCCCACTCGGTCGAGTAGGGCGCTGACGTGTCCGCCGGGCCGATGTTCGCGCCGTCGACCTTGAACTGCACCTGGCTCATGCCGCTGGGATCGCCGGCGTTGGCCGTGACGTTCACGACCCCCGTGACGGTGGCCCCGGAGGCCGGGGCGGCGATCGCCACCAACGGCCCGTCGGTATCGGTGTTCTCCGTGGTGACCGTCACGGACGCGGTGGCCGTCTTAGGCGTCGGCGTGGACGTATCCCGGGCGGTGGCGGTGATGACGTGCTGGCCGTCGGGCACGTTGGTCGTGTTCCAGTTGGTCGTGTAAGGCGACTTGGTGTCGTCGGCGATCAGCACGCCGTCGCGCCTGAACTGCACCCCGGCCACCCCGCGGTCGTCGGAGGCGGTTGCCCTCACCTCGATCGTGCCCGCCACGGTGCCGGGCTGGGGCGTCACCAGGCCGACGCTCGGCGGCCCCGTATCGGCCGGCGGCGGCGTGCCGCAACCGCCGAGCGGACCGTTTTCCTCGAGCTTCACCCACTTCGCGGCCGACGGCACACCCTGGTCGTTGAGCAGGTAGAGCATGTAGTAGCCGGGCGGAGCGGCATTGCGGCCGGTCGGGGCCGTGACGCTCACGCAGCCGGTGCCCTGGACTACGTCCAGCTCGAGCAGGCGCTGGTTCATGTCGACGCCGTGCGTGACGGCTCCGGGCGCGGCGAGCGCGGCGCCGGCGATGTTCGTATCGGGCGTGTTGACGCCGAAGGTCCCGTTGAAGCCGATGATCGGCGCGCCGGAGGTCGGGTTGGTGACGGTGGCGGGGGAGGTGGCGATCGACGTGATCGTCGGACGGCCGCCGCGGAACAGGTACGGGGGCTTGTAGATCTCGGCCGTGTCCTCCATCGGGTCCGCGTCGTTGTTGGCGTCGATCTTGCCCGGGTCCCCGTTGTAGTCGTCCCCCGCGGACATAACGCGCCCATCGGGGAGCAGCAGGGCAGTCGAGTGATAAGCCCGCGACTCCGTCTGCGCGGGACCGAGCTCCCACGTCCCCGTAGCCGGATTCCACAGCTCGACGTGCTTCTTCTCGGGCTCGGCGAAGTGGAGCGGCGACTCGAAGCCGTCGAGGCTGCCGCGCCCGCCGCCCACCTCGACCATCGTCCCGTCCGGCAGCAGGACGGTGTTGGCGTGCCCGCGGCCGTAGAGGTTGTCCTTTCCTGTCTGGGTCTGCCAGGCGCCCGGGTTGTTCTCGTCGAACAGCTCGGTCGTCGTCGTCGAGCCCTCACCACTGAATTGGGTGCCACCGAGCGCGAGCAGCTTGGTCGGCCCGCCCGGACCGGAGGGCAGGGGCACCGTCGTGCCCCAGGTGCGGTCGCGGGTCAGGTTCGGGAGGTCGCCCCACGTGAACGGGTCGGCGGTGTTGATGAACCAGCTGGTCTCCTTGTCGGGCCCTGCCAGGATCGTGCGGCCGGAGGCCATCGAGACCATGCGCGGATAGAGCTGGCCGATCGGCTTCTTCGCCCGTTCGGTCTCGTCGCCGGTGCCGATCGAGCCGACCTTCTTGATCGAGCCCAGCCCGCCGAGCGCGGCCGGGGGCGTGAACAGCTCGATGTCCTGGTTGGTGTGGGAGTTGGGGTCGAGCAGCCCCGACTCGTCCAACCCGCTGATGATCGGGATGCGGCCGTCGGGCATGCGTATCCCGGTCGGGTACCAGCGCCCGTGGGCCATCTTGGGCTGCTCTTTCCACTGTTTCGTCCACGGGTTGAACGTGAACACCTTGTCCAGGCCCTTCCAGGTCTGAGATCCGAGTTCGTAGTCCAGGTTGCCGCCGAACACGACCAGCTCGCCGTCCTCCGTGAAGGTCTGGCCGGCGCACCAGATGTTGGCCTTGCCGGGCGGGTTCACCTGCTCCACCGGCGCGGTGGGGTTCGCCGGGTCCCACAGGTAGGCCTCGGCATTGTTAGGCCGGTTCGGGTAGGTCGGATACGAGAAGAACATGATCTTGCCGGTCGGCAGCATCGCCGCGTGGATCGCGACGATCGGGAACGGCGTCTTGGTCGCCTCCCACTGGCCAACGTCTGCGGGCGCACCCATGTCCTCGGCCACGTCGCCGCCGCCGCCGCGAGCTTGGGCTCCGCGGAGACGGTCTCGGAGGGGTTCGCCTCCTCCTCCCGGATCGCGCGCCGCATCAGAGCGTGCTCGCGAGCGTGCGCGGGACCGAGCGCCGCGGTCTCGAAGGCGCGCAGCTCGCGCTCGCTCATGCCGGGCACGCCCAGGTCGCCGGCGTGCGCGTGCGTGGGCAGCACGTCCGACGGCGTCTGCGCCGCTCGCTGGGCCCGGGCCGGCTCGGAGCCCGGCCCGCCCAGGAGCGCCACCAGAGCAACCCCGGTGCAGAGGCAGAACGAAGCGACGATCAGCGCGAGCGCTGGGCGAGAGCGCTCTTCGGGGCGGCGAGGGTGCAAGCTTTCAACGTAAGGGGGATAGCGCGAACGCGCCAGCACCACCGTGCGTAAGAACTTCGTCAATCCTTAACGATCGCTCGTTCTCAGGCCTTGACTTCGCCGTTCCACAGCGCTTTAGGCTCCTTAACGAGCGTTCATGAAGACGGACTCACCTGTCGACATGGCACAGCAGCTCGGCGCCGACCGCGTGCTCGCTCCCGCGGGCGCGCTGCCGCAGCCGGCCGAGCGCCTGGACGCCTCCGGGCCGGTGCGGCCCTACGAGTTCGAGGTGGCGGTCGAGCGACTCTGCCTGGACTCGACGTCCTTTCGCAACATCCGCGAGCGCTCGGACGCCGATCCTGGGCGCATGGCCGAACGGATCCTCGAGATCGTGCGGTCGCGCGGCAAGATGCACAACCCCGAGACCGACTCGGGCGGCGTGGCGCTCGGCACGGTCACGGAGGTCGGCGAGCGCTACGGCTCCCCGCCGCAGGGCGGGCAGCGGATCGTGACGCTCGCCTCGCTCACGCTCACCCCGCTGCGCCTCGAGGAGGTGACCCGGCTCGACCCCGATCACCCCCAGGTCGAGGTCACCGGCACCGCCTACGTCTGCGACCGCTCGGCCTGGGGCCCGGTGCCCGAGGACCTGCCTCTCGAGACCGTGCTGGAGGTCTACGACGTCTACGGCGCCGGCTCGCTGACGCGCACGCTGGCGCCGGACACCGGCACCGTGTGCGTGCTCGGCGCCGGCCACGCCGGCAAGCTGGCGATGGCGGCGGCGCGCGACGCGATGGCCGGCGGCACGGTCGTCGCGGCGGACGTGGACTCGGCGGCGATCGCCCGGGTTCTCGAGCTGGGGCTGTGCGACATCGGGGTGACCGCCGACCTGCGCGACCCGCTCAGTGCTGTCGAGGCGCTGCGAGCGGCGGGCGCCCCGCCGGCCGACCTGACCGTGGTGGTCGTGAACGCCAGCGGCTGCGAGCCGACCGCGATCCTGCTCACCGCCGACTCCGGCACCGTCCTGTTCTTCTCGATGGCGACCAACTTCTCGACCGCCGCGCTGACCGCGGACGGCATGGCGTCGAACGTCCGCATGCTGGTCGGCAACGGCTTCACGCCGGACGTCGGCGCCTACGCGCTCGACCTGGTGCGGCGCACGCCCGCGCTCCGGGAGGCGCTCGGGTGAGGCCCGAAGCGGCCGGCTCGGCCGGGCGCGCAGGGGAGGCGCATCCGAACGACGGCCACCGCGTGCAGGTGCGCTGGCGCGACCTCGACGGGCTCGGTCACGTGAACCACACCGTCGTGCTGACCTATCTCGAGGAGGGGCGCGACGCGTGGCTGGAGGCGCACGGGATCCGCCGCGACGAGTACGTGGTCGGTCGCTGCTCGGTCGACTTCCGGCGCGAGATCGACCCCGCCTTCAAGGCCGTGACCGTGCAATGCGGCGTCCGCGAGCTGGGCCGCTCCAGCCTCACCACCAGCGAGCGCATCCTCGACGAGGACGGCGAGGTCGTGGTCGAGGCGGAGTTCGGGCTGGTGCTGTGGGATCCCGCCCGGCGCGGCTCGCGGCCGATCACCGACGAGGAGCGGGCATCGCTCGAGGGGGTCAGCGCATGAGCTGGAACAGCAATCCGGTCGTGCTCACGGTCGCCGTCACGGGCGCCGACGTGTTCCGCGAGAACAACCCGAACATCCCGTACACGACCGCGGAGATCGCCGACTCGAGCATCGAGGCAGGCGCGGCGGGGGCGACCGTCGTCCACCTGCACGTGCGCGAGGACGACGGCACGCCGAGCGGCCGGCCCGAGCTGTTCAAGGACGTGATCGAGCGCATCAGGGCCGGCAGCGAGCTGCTCACGATGGTGTCCACCGGCGGCAGCAACGAGATGACGATCGAGGAGCGCACGACCGGCCTCGAGGCTCAGCCGGATATCTCCGGGGTGGAGTCGGGCTCGATGAACTTCGGCGACGACACCTTCATCACGCCCCCGGCGGCCGGCCGCGGGATCATCGAGCGCGCGACGCAGGCCGGCATCGCGCTCGAGGTCGAGTGCTTCGACGTGGGCCACGTGATCAGCGCGATCCGCTGGCTCGAGGAGGGCATCCTGCCGCCGCCGCTGCGCATCAACCTGGTGTTCGGCGTGCCCGGCGGGATCGACGCCTCGCCGGAAGCGCTGGCCGCGATGATCCGCCCGCTGCCGCCCGGCACGTTCTGGACCGTCACCTGCATCGGCCGCCATCACCCGCGCATGCTCGCCCTGGCCCTCCTGCACGGCGCCCCCGGGATCCGGACCGGCCTCGAGGACGTGGCCTACCTGAGCCGCGGCGTGCTGGCGCCGTCGAACGCCGCCCTGGTGGAGATGGCGGTCGGCCTGGCCGGCTCGCTCGGGCGCGAGGTGGCCTCGCGCGAGCAGACCCCCGAGCTGCTGGAGCTGAGCTGACTCGCACGGGCCCCGAAACCCGGGAGGCGATCCACGACGCGGCGCTCGAGTTGTTCGCGCGGCTCGGGTACCACGCCACCTCGATGCGCGCGATCGCCTCGGAGGCGCGCGTGCAGCCCGCGGCGATCTATCACCACTACGCGAGCAAGGAGGACATCCTGGTCGGGCTGCAGGATGACTTCATGCAGCGGCTCACCGATCGCGTCGTCGCCGCCGTCGAGCGGCACGAGCGGCCGGCCCTGCGCCTCGCCGCCGGGGTGCGCGAGCACGTGGTCTTCCACGGGCTCCACACCCGCGCGGCGTTCGTCACCGACAGCGAGATCCGCGCGCTCAACGACACGCCGCGGGCGGCGTTGATCGCCAAGCGCGACGAGTACCAGCGCATGTTCAGCGGGATGATCCGCGACGGGATCCGCGATGGCTCGCTGCGCACCTCGGACGTGCCCGTGGCCACCTACGCGATCCTGCTCCAGTGCACGGGGGTCGCGCTCTGGTTCGACCCGAACGGCCCGCTCGGACTCGAGGAGGTCGCGGAGCTGCACGTGGAGCTCGTGCTCGGCTCGCTGCAGGCGCCCCGCGAGTTGATCGCGGAGGCGATCGAGAGCGGGCGCGTGGAGGCCGCGCCGTGACCGACCGCGTCAAGCCGCCCGCGCTGCCCGAGCACGCGACGATCGCCGTGGTCGCCCCGGCCAGCCCGCCCCAGACGCGCTCCGAGATCGAGCAGGCGACCGCCTACTTCGAGGCGCTCGGGCACCAGGTCGTGTTCGGCCCCAACCTCCGCAAGGTGCACGGCTACCTCGCCGGTACCGACGAGCAGCGCGCCGCCGACCTGCAGTGGGCGCTCAGCGAGCCGGGCATCGACATGGTGCACGCGCTCTGCGGCGGCTACGGCGCGGCGCGGCTGCACGACCGGATCGACTGGGGCGCCCTCGGCGCGCCGCGCATCGTCTGCGGCTTCAGCGACATCACCGCGCTGCACCTCGCGCTGGCCGCCCACGCCGGCTGGGTCACGTTCTACGGACCGAACTTCGTGCGCTTCACGCGGCGCAAGGAGGAGCTGACCGAGGAGACCAAGCAGTGGTTCCACCGGGCGCTCCAGCCCGAGCCCCTGGGGCGCGTGTTCGAGGACCCCGAGGACCCGTACGTGCTGACCGTGGGCGAGGGCGTGGCGGAGGCGCCGCTCGTGGGCGGCTGCCTGACGCTGCTGTGCGCGAGCATCGGCACGCCCTTCGAGGTCCAGACCGACGGGTGCATCGTGATGGTCGAGGACCTGAACACCGACGAGTACCTGGTCGACACCGGGCTCAACCACCTGATCCGGGCCGGCAAGCTCGACGACGCGGCCGGCTTCGTGTTCGGGACGAACGTGAACTTGAAGGCGCAGACGCTGCCGGAGGGCCCGGAGTCCACGCTCTCGATCGAGGAGATCCTCGACGAGCTGATCGCTCCGCTGGGCATACCCGCGATCGCGAACGTGCCCGTGGGCCACGGCAAGCACATGGCAACGATGCCGCTCGGGGCGATGGCCCGGCTCGACGGCGGCGCAAAGACCCTCGAAGTGACCGAGGCGGCGGTAGCCGAACAACCATGAGGAGAAATCGGATGAGGCTGAGGACGATCGTGGCAGTGCTGGTGGCGATTGCGGCGCTGATCGCCGCGGTCACGGCCCTGCCGGCCGGCGCCCAGGACGAGGGCGGCAAGAAGAAGGTCCTCAAGCTCGGCTGGGGGCAGGACGTCGCAGACGCTCAACCCGTTCGTCGCGCAGGACGAGGAGAACTTCCGCATCTGGGCGCTCAACTGGGACCTGCTCGTCAACTTCAGCCCGGACGACCTGTCGCCGGCTCCCGGCATCGCCGAGAGCTGGGACATCTCGACCGGACAAGAAGACGGTCACGTTCCACCTGCTCGAAGGACGCGAAGTGGTCCGACGGCGAGCCGATCACGTCCAAGGACGTCAAGTACTCGCTCGAGAAGCTGGGCACCAACGGCCTGATCTTCTCCGGCTACACGAGAACGTCACCAAGGTCGAGACGCCCGACGAGAACACGGCCGTGGTCCACACCGACCAGCCGGACGCCCGCATCGTCGGCGGCCTGTTCGTCTACATGATCCCGGAGCACGTCTACGGCAAGATGCCGGTCAAGGAGCTGAAGAAGCTCGTTCCAGCCGAAGCTGCCGATGGTCGGCAGCGGCCCGTACGTGGTCACCGAGTTCGAGCGCGGCCGCATCGTGAAGCATGGAGCGCAACCCGAACTGCCGCGGCGAGAAGCCGAAGTACGACGAGATCCAGTTCATCAAGTACGGCACCACCGACGCCGTCGAGCGGGCGCTGAAGCTCGGCGAGATCGACGCCACGATGGAGGTCGAGCCGACGAGCTTCAACGAAGCTCGAGAAGGTGGACGGGATCGAGACGGTCCGCGCGCCCTCGCCCTCGTTCACGCAGCTCGCCTTCAACCTCTGCTCGAAGGAGAACTGCCCCGACGCCAAGTTCAACCCTGCGGTGCAGGACCGGGTGGTCCGGCAGGCGATCGCGTACGCCGTCGACCGCAACCGCGTGAACGAGATCTCCAGCCGCGGCACCTCGTTCGTGGGCCACGGCATGCTGCCCACGTACTACAAGAGCTTCTACGAGAAGCCGGCCGAGGACTACCCCTACGACCCGGACAAGGCGAACCAGATGCTGGACGACGCCGGCTAGACGCGCGAGGGCGACGGGACGCGCGCAAGAAGGGCGATCGGACGTTGTCGTTCGATCTGTTCGTGCGCTCGGAGTCGCCCTCGAGACATCCAGGCGGCCAAGCTCGTCGCCGAGCAGGCGCGCGAGGTCGGCGATCGACTTCAAGGTGCAGGTCGTCAGCGTGGACAAGCTGACCGAGATCACCACGCGCAAGAACGACGGCAAGCCGGCGCCCGACTTCGACACGTTCGTCTGGGGCTGGGGCGGCGATCCGTACGACCCGAGCGCGCTGCTGCAGCTGTCACGACCGACAAGATCGGCGGCTCCTCGGACTCGTTCTACTCGAACCCCGAGTACGACCGGCTGTTCAAGCGAGCAGACCGGCGAGTTCGACACGGACAAGCGCAAGGAGCTGATCCGGCAGATGATCGCCCTCACGCAGCGTGACCTGCCCTACCTCGTGCTGACCGAGGACCCATACCTCGACGGCGTATCGGACCGACCGCATGATCACCGACGTCGAACGCGCGTGCCCGAAGCCCGACGGCGAGTCCGTTCTGCCAGCAGGTCTCCTACGAGCCGATGCTGGCGATCGCGCCCGCCGAGGGCGGCGACGACGGCGGCGGCGAGCAGCGCGGGCATCTTCGTCGCGATCGCCGTGGTGGTGCTCGGCGGCTGCTGGCGTTCGTGCTTCCTGCGCCGGCGCGCGCGGCGGTGGGCGCGAGCCGCTGGAGCTGGAGACGTGAGGCGCCGTTCGTGAACCCGCGCTGGCTGGCGGGCAAGGTCGCGGCGGCGCTGCTGACGCTTCGTCTTCGTGCTCGTCTTCAACTTCTTCCTGTTCCGGGTCATGGGCGATCCCGACGACCCAGCTCGCCCGCCTGCCGCGGGCCACGCCCGCAGGAGATCGAGAAGCTGCAGGGCGAACTACGGGCTCGACAAGCCGATCACCGGCCAGTTCGCCGACTACGCCGGCGACACGCTGCGGCTCGACCTCGGCATCAGCCAGCGCACGCGCCGGTCGGTATGGACCGAGATCAAGGACGCGCTGCCCTGGACGCTGCTGCTGGTGGGCACGGGCACGCTGCTGGCGACGCTGATCGGCGCCTGGCTGGGGGTGATCGCCGCGACCAGGCGCGGCAAGCCCGCCGACGACGGCCTGCTCGGCTTCAGCCTGTTCACCTACGCCGCGCCCGAGTACTGGATCGGCATCATCCTGATCCTCGTCTTCGCCGTCTGGTTGCCGATCTTCCCGGCCGGACAGCAGATGACGCCGGGCGAGGACTTCTCGAGCTGGTTCGCCCAGGCCGCCGACGTGGCGGAGCACCTGGTGCTGCCGGCCACCGCGATGACGCTGATGCTGCTCGGCCAGTACTTCCTGATCATGCGCTCGTCGATGGTCGACGTGCTGACCGAGGACTTCATCACGGTCAAGCGCGCGATCGGCCTGCCTTGGGACCGCGTCGTGCGCCAGCACGCCGTGCCGAACGCGCTGCTGCCGCTGGTGACGCTGTCGGCGATCCAGTTCGGCGCGGTCGTCGGCGGCGCGATCACGATCGAGACGATCTTCTCCTGGCCCGGCCTCGGCGAGCTGAGCTACGACGCGATCAACGACAAGGACTTCCCGGTGCTGCAGGGCACGTTCCTGGTCTTCTCGGCCGGGGTGATCCTGGCCAACCTGCTCGCCGACTGCCTCTACTTCGTCCTCGACCCGCGGGTGCAGGCGACGTGACCGAGCTGCAGCGTCCGCGACCTGCTGTTCGACCACCTGGCGCGGGCGGATCGGCCTCGGCGTCGCTCGGACTGTTCGTCTTCCTCGGCGATATTCGGCAGCGCGATCGCGCCTGACGACCCGGACGCTTCGAGCCTCGACGTGCTCGCGAAGCCCAGCACCGACCACTGGCTCGGCACCACCGAGACACGGGATCGGACGTCTTCTCGCAGCTGCTCGTCGGGGCGCGCGTGTCGATCGTGGTCGGCTTCGCCGCCGCGGCCATCTCCGCCGTGCTCGGGGCGACCGTCGGCCTGATCGGCGGCTACTTCGGCGGCTGGACCGACCGCGCCCTGGACGCGCTGGAGAACTGGTTCCTGGTGATCCCGCACGCTGCCGCTGATGATCGTGCTGGCGCGCCTGCTCGAGCCCTCGCTGACCGTGCTGATCGCCGTGATCGGGCTGACCTCCTGGGCGGGCACGGGGCGGATCGTGCGCGCGCAGGTGCTGACCTTGCGCGAGCGCGCCTTCGTCGAGCGCGCCCGGGCGCTGGGCGCCAGCGACTGGTACATCATCCGCACCCACGTCCTGCCCAACACGCTGCCGCTGATCTTCGCCAACACCGTGCTGATCGTCGCCGTCGCGATCCTGTCCGAGGCGGCGCTCGCGTTCCTCGGGCTCGGCGACCCGACGCGCATCTCCTGGGGGACGATGCTCGAGAACGCGTTCTCGTCGGGGGCGCCCAGCGCCGGTGCGTGGTGGTACGTGATCCCGCCCGGTCTGTGCATCACGCTGCTGGTCCTGTCGGTCTCGATCCTCGGCTACCTGTTCGAGGAGTACGTCAACCCGCGCCTTCGGGAGCAGCACGCATGAGCGCGCTGCTCGAGATCCGCGACCTGCACGTGACCCACGGCGGCCGGCCCGATCCTCGACGGCGTGGACCTGACGCTCGAGCGCGGGGAGGCGCTCGGGCTGGCGGGCGAGTCGGGCTGCGGCAAGACGACGACCGCGCTCGCGCTGATGAAGCTGCTGCCCGCGACCTTCAAGCAGACCGGCACGATGACGCTGCGCCCGCCCGACATCGAGGAGCCGATCAACGTCGAACGGCGCACCGAGGCGGGCATGCAGGTCGTGCGCTGGCGCCACGTGTCGCTCGTCTTCCAGGGCGCGATGAACTCGCTCGACCCGGTCAAGCGCGTGGACGACCAGGTCGCCGAGGCGATCTACCTGCACGAGCGGCCGAAGAGCGCGAAGGACGTGGGCGCGCGCATCGGCGAGCTGCTCACGACCGTCGGGCTGACGCCGGCGCTCGGGCGCCGCTACGCGCACCAGTTGTCGGGCGGGCAGCGCCAGCGCGTGATGATCGCGCTCGCGCTCGCGTGCCGGCCGTCGCTGGTGATCGCCGACGAGCCCACCACGGCGCTCGACGTCGTGATGCAGGCGCAGATCCTGGAGCTGCTCGAGCAGCTGCGCGAGCAGCTCGGCCTGGCGCTGATCCTGATCTCGCACGACCTCGGCGTGCTGGCGGAGACGTGCGACCGGGTCGCGGTGATGTACGCGGGGCGGATCGTCGAGACCGGCCCGGTGCAGGGAGGTCTTCGCCGCGCCCCAGCACCCCTACACCAAGCGCCTGCTCGACTCGCTCCCGGTGATCGGCGGGTCGCGCGACGCTGGCCACGCCGATCCCCGGCGGGCCGCCCGACCCCGGCGACCTGCCCCAGGGCTGTCGCTTCCGGCCGCGCTGCCCCTACGCGGCCGACAAGTGCCTCGAGGATCCGGCGCTGCGGGAGGTGCGCCCGGCGCAGGCGGCTGCCTGTCACTTCGCGCCCTGGGCCGAGTGGCCGGCTGCTCACGAGGCCGCCGTCGAGGGGGCGGCCGGATGAGCGCCGCCCTGATGGAGGTGCGCGACCTGAGCGTGCACTTCCGCGCGCAGCGCGGCGTCGCGCGCGCGGTCGACGGCGTCTCGCTCGAGTGGCGCCGCGGGGAGATCCTCGGCGTGGTCGGCGAGTCGGGCTGCGGCAAGTCCACGCTCGCGCGGGCGTTGCTCGGGCTGGTGGCGCCCACGGGCGGAGCGGTGGCCAGCGACGGCGCCTCGGTGGATGGCAAGGCGGCTCTGCGCGAGCTGCGCCGCAACGTGCAGATGATCTTCCAGGACCCGTACCAGACGCTCAACCCGCGCCAGCGCGTCGCGACGATCGTGGCCGAGCCGCTGCGCGTCCAGGGCGTGTCGGGAGGCGACCACGACGAGCGCGTGCGGCGCGCGATGGAGGACGTGGGCCTCGAGCCCGGCCGCTTCCTCGACCGCTACCCGCACCAGCTGTCGGGCGGGCAGCGCCAGCGCGTGGCGATCGCCGCCGCCCTGGTGCTGGAGCCGGACGGGCTGATCTGCGACGAGCCGGTCTCGATGCTCGACGTCTCGGTCCGGGCCCAGATCCTGCAGGTGCTGATCGAGCTGCGCAGGCGGCGCGACCTGGCCCTGCTGTTCATCACCCACGACCTCAGCCTGGCGTGGTCGCTGTGCGATCGGCTCGCGGTCATGTACCTGGGGCGGATCGTCGAGCACGGGGCCGCCGTCGACGTGATCGAGCGCCCGCAGCACCCCTACACGCAGGCGCTGGTGGCCGCCGTGCCGGTGCCGTCGGCGGAAGCGCGCATCCGCGAGCCGCTGTCGGGAGAGCTGCCCGACGCGACCAACGTCCCGTCGGGGTGTCGCTTCCACCCGCGCTGCCCGCGGCGCTTCGAGCCGTGCGACAGCGTCGACCCGACGCTGCTGGCCACCGCCGAGGGACAGCTCGCCGCCTGCCTGCTGCACGACCCGAAGCTCGCGCCCGATGCGGTGGCGTGACCTCGGCGGGCCGGTCGGTCGGCTCGCCCCGGGAGCGCGCAACGCGATCACGGACGTCCCCGGCGTGCGCGTGGGCCACGCCCAGGCGGCGAGCGGCCAGCGCACCGGCGTAACGGTCGTCGCGCCGCCGGAGCTCCCCACGCCCGCCGGCGCGGCGGTGATCAACGGCGTGGGGGAGCTCACGTCGAAGCTCGAGATCGACGAGCGCGGGGTGATCCAGACGCCCGTGTACCTGTGCGGCACGCACGCGGTGGGGACGGTCTACCAGGCGGCGGTGCTGGCCTCGGGCCGCGGGCCCGACCACGCGGTGATCCCGGTGGTGGGCGAGTGCGACGACGGCGACATGGCCGACTCGCGCACGGTGGCGATCGGCGACGTGGACGCTGCGCTCTCGCAGCTCGGGCCCGACGTCGCCGAGGGCAGCGTGGGGGCGGGCACCGGGATGATCCTGTTCGATTACCCGGGGGGCATCGGCACCGCCTCGCGCGTGGTCGGCGACCACCACGTGGGCGTGCTGCTGCTCTGCAACTTCGGCGACCGCGACTACCTCGACGTGCCCGGGCTCGAGCTCGCCCCGCCGGCGGACCAGCGCGAGCTGCACGGCTCCTGCATCGCCGTGTGCGCGACCGACGCGCCGCTGTCGGCCCAGCAGCTGCGCCGGCTGGCGCTGCGGCCGTTGCTGGGGCTCGCGCGGATCGGCTCCTACGGCTCCGATGGCTCGGGCGAGATCGCCGTCGCGTTCAGCACGGTCGCCGATCAGGACCTGCCGACCGAGCGCATCGACCCGTACTTCGCGGCCGCCTACGAGGCCGCGCACGAGTCGGTCTACAACTGCCTGGTGGCGGCGCGGCCGGCGCGTCGGCTCGACGGCACCATGCAGGAGGGGTTCCCGGTCGAGGCGCTCAGCGCGCCGCGTGCGCCAGATCCATCATGAAGTAGAGGAAGTAGCTGGCCTGCTCGTGGATGACGTTTCGATGCGGGCCGAGGATGCCGTGTCCCTCGCCGTTGAACGGCTCGATCCCGACGATCAGGTCCTGCTGGGCCATCGCGCTGACGTTTCCGGTGGCCCACGAGTAGGGCACGGTCGGGTCGGCGGTGCCGTGGAAGAACAAGGCCGGGGCGTCGCCGGCTGAGATGTAGTCGTCGATCGGCAGCCCGCCCGCGACCGAGACGGCGGCGCGGATGTCGGACGGAGGCCCAGGGTTGCCGCTGGTGCCGGGGTCGTCGGGGCGCCAGCCGACCAGCAGCGAGGTCACCGCGCCGGCGGACTCGCCGGCCATCGCGATGCGGTTGGGGTCGACGCCGAGGAAGGTCGCGTTCTTGCGCACGAAGCGAACGGCTGCCTGGGCGTCGTGCTGGGCGGCCTCGGCGGCGGTGTAGCAGTAGTCCGGGACCGGGCCGCTGCCGCCGCAGGGGCCCGTGGCGAGCAGGCGGTAGCCGAGCGAGATGGCCACGTAGCCGCGCCTCGCGAAGGCCGTGGCCCAGTCGGCGCCGCCGCTCTTGTCGCCGGCCGAGAACCCACCGCCGTGAACCCAGATGACGACCGGCCGTCGCTTCACCGCGTCGCCGGTCGGCTGGTAGAAGTCGAACTTCAGGGCGACGGGGTTGCCCTGTAGGTCCGGCGCGGTTCCATACTGGACGTCGGCCGTCTTGGTCGCCCCGCTGAAGACGAGGTCGCGGTAGCGCAGCGGCGCGGCCCCGGGGGGCGCGGGGATCGTGCAGCCCGCCAGCAGGACGGCGGCGACCAGGATCGGGGCGAGCTTGCGCAGGGGGTCGATCCAACCAGGCCGGCGTAGGGTGGTCAAGCGGGGCCGGCGAGCCGGTCGAGCAGCGTGTCGAAGGCGGCCAGGCCGGCGGCAAGGGTTGCCTCGGGATCGTCGGCCTGGACGATCAGCAGCGCCGCCTCGCCGACGGCGGCCAGGAGCATGTTCGCGAGGGCGTCGACCTGGGCAGCCGGCACCCGTCCGCTGTCGGCCAGCGCCTGGAGGCTGCGGCGCACGCCGCCGAGCGTGTACTGCTCGTCGAGCTCGCGCCAGCGCGACCATCCCAGCACGGCCGGGGCATCGACGAGTGCGATCTGCTGAACCGCGGGGTCCAGGCACGTGCGCAGCCATTCCGCGCAGCCGGCCCGCAGGCTCTCCACCGGATCGTCGTGACGAGCCGCCGCCCGGGCGGCCTTGCCGGCCACGTCCGAGACCACCTGGTCGAGCACCGCGTCGAAGAGGGCGGGCTTGTTCTCGAAGTGGTGATAGAGCGAGCCCTTCGCGACCCCGGCCGCCTTGAGGACCGCCTCGACCGAGGTGGCCTCGTAGCCGTCGCGCCCGAACAGGTCGCGGGCGGTGGCGAGCAGCCGCTCGCGGGTGGCCTTGCCGCGTTCGACGCGCAGGTCGCTCATCCCGATGATTGTAGACCGGCGGTCGGTCTGATATCTTCTAGACCGTCGGTCGGTCAACTTACGGAGGTCACGGTGGAGACAGCGGCTCTGGACACGGTGCAGGTGGATGGCCTGAAGATCGGCTACCGGGAGCTCGGCGACGGGCCGCCCGTGCTGCTGCTGCACGGCTGGCCGACGTCCTCGTACCTGTGGCGCGACGTGATGCCGGCGATCGCCCGCACCAACCGCGTGATCGCGCCCGACCTGCCCGGCTTCGGCGTCTCCGACAAGCCGGTCGGCGTCCGCTACGACTTCGACTTCTTCGAGCGCGCCATCGACGGCCTGCTGGCGGCGCTCGGCGTCGACCAGCTCGGGCTCGCCGTGCACGACCTCGGCGGTCCGATCGGCCTGCACTGGACGGTCCGCAACCCCGAGCGCGTCACCCGCCTGGCTCTGCTGAACACGCTCGTCTACCCGCAGTTCTCTCCGGCCGTGATCGAGTTCGTCACGACCCTGACCACGCCCGGGAAGCGCGAGCAGGCCACCAGCCCCGAGGGGCTCGCCGAGCTGGCCCGCGACGTGATGCCCGACGGCTTCGAGGGGCTCGACGAGCTGATCGCGTCGTTCACGGCGCCGTTCGACTCGGCCGACGACCAGCGGGCGCTGGCGGACGCGGGCGTGGGCCTCGACTTCGAGGGCTTCACCGAGATCGAGCAGAAACTCCCCGAGCTGAAGATCCCCGTGCGGATCGTCTACGGCGAGGACGACCGCGCGCTGACGGACGTGGCCGCGACGATGGCGCGCGTGGCCGGCGACCTCCCGCAGGCCGTCGTCACGTCGCTGCCCGGCCGCGGGCACTTCATCCAGGAGGAGGCGCCCGACGAGGTCGGCGAGCTGCTTGCGGAGTTCTTCGCGCCGGCCTAGCTCCAGCCCAGCGCTTCGCCCAGGCATCGACCGGCGCGAACGCGTCGCGCAGCCCGCGGCCCTCGTCGGTGAGCCGGTAGCCACCTTCGCCGAGCTCGACGATCCCAGCCGTGCGCAGCTCGTGCAGGCGCTGGTTGAGCACGCTCGACGACATGCCGGCGCAGCGCTCTTGGAGCGCGCGGAACTGCAGCGGTCCCTCGCGCAGCTCCCAGATCACGCGCAGCGCCCAGCGCCGGCCGAGCAGGTCGAGCAGGGCCATGATCGGCCGTCCGGTCGTGGAGCCGCGCACGGGCTCGCCGGGGAGCGGCACCCGGCGGCTCATCGGTAAGCTCCCCGCTGCGAAAATCGAAGCACGGCGAAGGAGCTTAGACCGATGACCCCACGGATCGCACCCCTCGAGCCGCCCTACGACCCCGAGGTCGAGGCTGCCCTCGCCAAGTGGATGCCGCCCGACGCGGGGATCGAGCCGCTGCGCCTGTTCCGCACGCTCCAGGTACACGAGCAGCTCGCCAGCCGCATGCGCGTGGTGGGCGCGGGCATCCTGGGCGGCAAGGCGCTCGTCCCGCCGCCGTTGCGAGAGGTCGTGATCCACCGCACCTGCGCGCTCGTCGGCGCCGAGTACGAGTGGGGCGTGCACGTGACCTTCTTCGGGAAGCCGCTGGGCTTCACCGACGAGCAGCTCCACTCGACCGTGCACGGCTCCGCGGACGACCCGTGCTGGGACGCCGATCAGTCCGCGGTCTTCCGGCTCAGCGATGAGCTGCACGAGACGGGCACGCTCTCCGACGAGCTCTGGGAGAGCCTCGCCGCCCGCTTCGACGAGGCCCAGATCCTCGAGCTGATCGCCACCGCGGGCTGGTACCACCTGATCGGCTACATCTGCAACGGCGCGCGCATCGACCTCGAGGACTGGGCCGCCCGCTTCCCGGCGCGATGACGAAGGACCGGCTGCGGGCTACAGCCGCTCGCTGATCGGTGCGCTCGGCAGGCGCCGCTGGCGCACGGCGGTCGCGAGGCGCTTGAGCGTGTCGAAGATCACGGGCAGCTCGAGGTAGTCGATCAGGATCGCGACCCACGCGAGCCACGCCGGCAGGGTGCTCGCCGAGTCGCCGCCCAGCTCGCCGGCCACGTACTCGTCGGTGATCCAGAAGATGTGCAGCCACTGCGAGTTGAGGAAGAGCAGGAACAGCAGCGCCTTCCACGAGAAGCCTTGGCGCAGCTCGTTGACGTAGACGAGCGACACGGCCACCAGGGCCGGGATCTCCGAGTAGTCCACGAACCAGATCAGGTACTGGAGCAGGCCGTGGAGGCTGAACAGGCTGTGGTCGGTCAGCCGGGTGGCGATCGGGTCGGCGCCGAGCCAGGTGAGGTGGGCGAGCTGGAGCAGGAACAGCGCCGACGCAAAGGCGATGTTGAGCACGTAGTTGCGCTCGTACCAGGCCCAGAAGCCGGTCCAGATGCGCGCCGCTCGCATGGCGAGCAGGCTACCAGCTATTTGGAATCAATCAAAATAGGGAGCCCTAAGTCGTAGACAGGCGACCCTAATTAGGCTAGCCTCATTCGGGTGCCCGAACTGACCGAGCTGCTGCGCGAGCGCGGGATGCGCGTGACGTCCCAGCGCCTGCTGATCGACCGGGCCCTGCGCGACCACGGCGGCCACCTGACGGCCGAGCAGGTGCACGAGCTGGTCGAGCCGGTCTTGCCCGGCGTGACCCAGCAGACGGTCTACAGCACCCTCGGCCTGCTGACCGAGCTGGGGGTGGCGCGGCGCGTGAACGCGCCCGGCCCGTCCACGCGCTTCGAGGCGCGCACGGACGATCACCACCACATGGTCTGCGAGCGCTGCGGCGCGATCGAGGACCTCCACGTGCGCGTGCCCGTGTCGCGCGCGGTCGGCGCCTCGCGCGAGCGCGGCTTCGTCCCGGCGAGCGCGAGCGTGACCGTGCTCGGGCTTTGCGCGGACTGCTCCGGGTAGCCGGGCGGCAACCGACCCGAGGAGCAGCATGAAGGCAGTCACCTGGCATGGACGCCGCGACGTCCGCGTCGACACGGTTCCCGATCCCGCCATCTCGCAGCCGAGCGACGCCATCGTCCGGATCACCTCGAGCGGGATCTGCGGCTCGGACCTGCACCTGTACGAGGTGCTCGCGCCGTTCATGAACCCGGGCGACGTGCTCGGCCACGAGCCGATGGGCGTGGTCGAGGAGGTCGGCTCAGAGGTGTCGAGCGTCAGCGCCGGCGATCGCGTCGTGATCCCGTTCCAGATCTCGTGCGGGCACTGCTACATGTGCGACCAGCAGCTGTACACGCAGTGCGAGACCACCCAGGTGCGCGAGCACGGGATGGGCGCGGCCCTGTTCGGCTACACGAAGCTCTACGGCGAGGTGCCCGGCGGCCAGGCGGAGCTGTTGCGCGTGCCGCACGCCGACAACACGACGATCAAGGTGCCCGACGGCCCTGCCGACGAGCGCTTCCTGTTCCTGTCCGATGTGCTGCCGACCGCGTGGCAGGCGGTCGAGTACGCCGCGATCCCGGACGGCGGCAGCGTCACCGTGCTCGGGCTCGGCCCGATCGGCGAGATGAGCGCCCGCATCGCGCTGCACCACGGCCACCGCGTGATCGGGGTTGATCTCGTGCCGGATCGGCTAGAGCGCGCTCGTGTGCGCGGCGTCGAGACGCTCGACCTACGCGAGCACGAGGACGACCTCGCCGAGACGATCCGCGGCATGACGGACGGGCGCGGCACCGACTCGGTGATCGACGCGGTCGGCATGGAGGCACACGGCTCGCCCGCCGCCAAGCTCGCGCAGCAGGTGACCGGCCTGCTGCCCGGCGCGGTCGCGGAGACGCTGATGCAGAAGGCTGGGATGGACCGCATGCACGCGTTCTACCTGGCGATCGACATCGTCCGGCGCGGCGGCACGATCTCGCTGATCGGCGTCTATGGCGGCATGGCCGACCCGCTGCCGATGCTGACGATCTTCGACAAGCAGATCCAGCTGCGCATGGGCCAGGCCAATGTGAAGCGCTGGGTCGACGACATCATGCCGCTGCTGATGGACGGGGACCCGCTAGGCGTCGAGGGGTTCGCGTCGCACCGCGTGCCGCTCGACCAGGCGCCCGAGGCCTACGCCAAGTTCCAGACCAAGGAGGACGGCTTCTTCAAGGTCGTGCTGTCGCCATGAGCTAGAACTCGGCGATGCCCAACATCTACGAGCCCGACTTCGAGCCGGACGAGCGGCCCGCCGGCTTCAAGTGCCGTCGCGCCCGCATCGGATACGACCTCGGGACCGAGCTGATCGGCTGCAGCCTCTGGGAGCTGCCGCCCGGCGAGGCCGCCTACCCGTACCACTTCCACTACGCCGACGAGGAGCTGATCCTGGTGCTGCGCGGGCGCCCGACGCTGCGCACGCCGGACGGGACCCGCGCGCTGGTGGAGGGCGAGGCGGTGCGCTTCCCGCTCGGCGAGGAGGGCGCGCACCAGCTGCGCAACGACACGGACGAGGACGTGACCTTTGTCGCGATCTCGAGCCACGGGCGCCCGGACGTCGTCGTCTACCCGGACTCGAACAAGATCGGCGTCGGGGAGCGCCTGCCGCGTGGCGGCGGGCTGAGGGAGTTCTTCCGGCGCGAGGGGGCGGTCGACTACTGGGATCGCGAGGGCTAGCCGGCCGGCTCGCCGTCGTCCTCGCCGAGGCAGACCTCGACTGCCTCGGCTTGGGTGGTTGGGCAGAGCTCGAGCGCGTCGGCCATCCGGCGCAGCAGGTCCCAGAGCTGCTCACGCTCGGCCTCCTCGAGGGTGTTCAGCATGCCCTCCTCACCTGACTCGATCGCCCCGTCGGCGTCGCCGAGCAGCTGCTTGCCCTCGGCGGTCAGCTGGACCACGTAGCGGCGCCGGTCGGCGGGGTCGCGGTGGCGCTCGATCAGGCCGCGCTCGTAGAGCTGACCGGTGACGCTCGCGAGGTTGCTGTAGTCGATCCCGAGCGCGTCGGCCAGCTCCCCCTGGGAGCAGGAGCCGAACACCTGCAGCTGCTTGAGCACGATGAACTGCTGCGCGCCGAGGTTGAGCGGGCGCAGCGAGCGGCGAAAACGGGCCGTCGACTCCTGGCCCAAGCGCGCGAGCAGCAGCCCGTAGGGGATCCGATCTACCGCGCTCTGCTGTGCCTGGGCCATGTACACGAGATTACCTTCGAACATATGCTGGTATAGTACCATCATGGTAGTTCACCAAGGACTCAAACCAGGAGGGAACCCGATGACCACAGCAGTACAGCCCTACACGGGCACCTACGTAGCCGACCCGATTCATTCCTCGTTCGGCTTTGCCGTCGAGTACTCCGGCAGGGGCAAGTTCCGCGGCACGCTCGACGAGGTGACCGCCACGCTCACCGCGGGTGACGACGGCCTCGCGCTCGAGGGCGCGGCCAAGGTCGAGTCGATCTCGATCCACAATCCGCCGCAGTTCCGCGCGCACGTCCTCGGCCCGGAGTTCTTCGACTCCGAGAACCACCCCGAGGTGACGTTCAGCTCGAGCAGCATCGAGCTCGCGGACGACGGCGCCGCTCGCCTCGCTGGCGAGCTGACGATCGCGGGCGTTACGCGTCCGGTTGAGATCGCCGGCACGTGGACCGAGCCGATCCCGGCCGCCGGTGGCGGCCTGCGCGCGGGCCTCGAGCTCGCGACGACGATCGACCGCCGCGACTTCGGCTTCGAGTGGCAGATGGCTCTGCCGAACGGCAACGACGCGCTGGCCTACGAGGTGACCCTCGAGGTCAGCCTGGCGCTGTTCCAGCCAGAGGACTAGATGCGCGTCCTCGCGATCTCCGGATCGTTCCGGAGGGACTCCCACAACACCCGGCTGCTCCGGGCGGCGGCGCTTGCGCTGCCGCCCGGGGTGGAGCTGGAGCTCTACGACGGCCTGGCGGCGCTGCCTCCCTACTGCGAGGACGCCGACGTGGATCCCGCGCCGGCCGCCGTGGAGGACCTGCGCGCTCGGATCGCCGCGGCCGACGCGCTGCTGATCGCGACGCCCGAGTACAACGCCTCGATCCCGGGCGTGCTCAAGAACGCGATCGACTGGGCCTCGCGGCCCTTCCCTGACAACGCCCTGCGCGGCAAGCCCGTGGCGGTGATCGGCGCCAGCACCGGGCTGTTCGGCGCCGTGTGGGCCCAGGCCGAGCTGCGCAAGGTGCTGCACCACGCCGGCGCCGACGCTCTCGACGAGGAGCTGCCGGTGGGGCTCGCCGACTACGCCTTCGCGCCGAGCGGCGAGCTGGCCGATCCCGAGCTCCAGCAGCGACTGGTCGAGCTGGTCGAAGCGCTGGCGCGCGAGGTCAGGACGCCGTTAGCCGTTTCGCGCTGAGCTGGTAGCGTCGGACCGGTGCGCCGACTTGGACTCGCCGTCGTCTTGTTGCTGCTCGCGGCCGCCCCGGCCGGCGCCGCCAACCGCTGGATTCAGAAGGACGCGCCGCTGAACATCGCCCACCAGGGCGGCGAGGACGAGTTCCCCTCGAACACGCTGTACGCGTTCCGGAAGGCCGTTCGCGCCGGCGCGGACATGCTGGAGCTGGACATCGGCGTCACGAAGGACGGCAAGGTGATCGTGATGCACGACACCACGGTCGACGGCAAGACCAACGGTCACGGCACGGTCGCCTCGCACACGCTGAAGCAGATCAAGCGGCTCGACGCGGCGTACTGGTTCGCGCCCGGCAAGGAGGACCACTACGGCCACGACCACGCCGCGTCGGCGTACCGCCTACGCGGCGTCGCGACCGGACGCCGCAAGGCGCCGAAGGGCTTCAGCGCCGCCGACTTCCGCGTCCCGACGCTGGCCGAGGTCATGCGCGCGTTCCCGCACACCCCGATCAACGTCGAGATCAAGGGCCGCACGCCCGACGAGGAGACCTCGGAGTACGTCCAGAACGCGGGCGTGCTGGCGCGGCTGCTGCGCGACACGCGCCGGCGCGACCTGATCGTCGTGTCCTTCAAGCAGGAGGCCGTCGACCGCTTCCACAAGCTGCTCCCGCGGATCGGCGTGGCTCCGGGGATCGCCGGCTTCGGCGCCTGGCTCGGGATGAACTCGCCGGGGCCGGGCGTGGTCGCGTTCCAGGTGCCGATCACCTACGTGTTCGGCGGGACCGAGCTCGAGATCACGACCGCCGAGGCGATCGCGCGCGCCCACAGCGAGGGCTATGCCTGGCAGAACTGGTTCGGCAACGGCGACCCGGACGCCCCGGCCACCTGGCGCTCACTGATCGACAAGTGCGTGGACGGCACGATGACCTCGCACCCGCGCGCGTACGAGAAGGTCCTGCGGGCGCACAAGCGCCCGGCCAGCTGCGGCTAGGCCTCGGCCTTCTCCTTCAGGCCCTCCGCGGCGTTGCCGAGCAGGAAGTCGCGCACGCGGCTCTCCGCCGGGCCGCGCAGCAGCATCCCGAGCATGCGGCCCGGGTCCGCCTCGAGGCCGTAGGTGGCTCGGGTGCGCCCGTCGCCGAGGTCCTCGAAGCTCCACCAGCCCTGGAGCGACTTGGTGTCGCCCTTCTCCTGCACCCAGCGGATGCCGGTCGGCGGCTCGTATGAGAAGCGCAGCACGGCGCGCACGCTCTTCACCTTGGCGTCGGACTCGGTCTCGACCAGCACGGGCCGGCGGTCGCCGTCGCGCTCCAGGACCTCCACGTCCTTGAGCGAGCCCTGCCACTCGGTGGCGTTCTCCACGTCGGCCGCGATCTCGTAGCAGCGCTCGATCGGCGCGTCGATCTCAACGGTGCGATCGCCCTTGATCTGTCCCATGGGCGCGACTCTACCTCTACGCGGGCTGGGGCAGCCCGAGCGTGTGGCGCCGGGTAGAAACGATCACGGCCCCGAGTGCGGCGACCCCGGTTGCCACCACCACGGCGGTCGTCCACGAGCTGGACTCGACCACCGCGCCCGCCACGGCCGCACCGAGCGAGACGCCGCCGACCAGCGCCGTCAGCGGCCAGGTGTACGCCTCGGTCGCCGTGCCCGGGGGCGTGACGCGCTCGACCAGCTGGTTGCGCGACGCGATCAGGGGTGCGATCGGTAGCCCGGCCACCAGCACCAGCGCGCCCATGGTCAGCGGGGAGGAGGCGAGCGCGAGCGGGGCGATCGCGAGCGGCAGCAGCCAGGCGAAGCGCAGGTGTGCGGCGAGCAGCCGGAAGCGCATCGCCCGCGCGCCCCAGGCGAGCCCGGCGATCCCGCTGCCGACCGACCACACCGCCAGCAGCACGCCGGCCAGCGCCTTCGAGCCCTCGGCCTCGCTGAACGCCGGCACCGCGACCTCGATCGAGCCGAGCGCGAAGCCGACCGGCAGGCTCGCGAACACGAGCGTGCGCAGCCCCGGGTCGGCGAGCGCTCCGAGCCCGTAGGCACGCTGACCTTCGCGGGTCGGCTCGGGACCCGGGCGGCCGGCCAGACGGCTGAGCATCAGGAGGGTCCCGCTCATCACGCAGGCGGCCGACACGAGCAGCGCGTACTGGGGCCCGGCGGTGGCGACGATCGCGGTCGTCAGGAGCGGGCCGACCACGAACACGATCTCGATCAGGACCGAGTCGAGCGCGAACGCGCCGCCCATCAGCTCGGGCCGCTCGGCCAGCAGGTAGGGCCAGCGCGACCGCAGCACCGACGACACCGGCGGCATCGCGGCGCCGGCCAGCAGGGCGAGCACGGCGAGCGCGGAGGCGGGCGCATCGATCGAACCCGCCGCCCAGACCCCCAGCAGCCCGGCGGAGTGGACGGCCGCGAGCGGCGCCAGCATGGGTACCCCGCGCCGGTCGACGAGCCGGCCCTGCAGCGGCGCCCCGAGGGAGCTGCCGAGCGCCAGGGCGCCGGTGCAGATGCCGGCGGTGGCGAACGAGCCGGTGACCTCGCGCACGTAGAGGAGGATCGCCAGGCCGCTGATGCCGATCGACATGCGGCCGATCAGCGTGGCCAGCACGATCACGGCCACGCCCGGCGTGCGCAGGATGCGCGAGTAGACGGTCACGCTTTCCTAAGCTACGCATCCGTGGAACCGGACGCCGTGGAGATCCGGGTCGTAGCCTGCCTGGTTGAGAAGCAGCGCACGACGCCGGACGGGTACCCGCTCACGCTGAACTCGCTGCGGCTGGCGTGCAACCAGTCGACCAACCGCGATCCGGTGGTGGACTACGACGAGGCGACGGTCCGCTCCGCGCTCGACCGCCTCGGCCGGCGCAAGTGGACCACGCTGGCGAGCTGGTCGACCGCACGCTCGGTCAAGTACAAGCACCTGTTCGACCAAGCGCTCGGCCTGGACGACGCGCAGCTCGCGCTGCTGACCGTGCTGATGCTGCGCGGCCCGCAGACGGCGGGGGAGCTGCGGCAGCGCAGCGAGCGCATCCACCGCTTCGACTCCGGCGAGGAGGTGGACCGGACGCTTGCGCAGCTGGCCGAGCGCGAGCTGGCGGTGGCGCTGCCACGCCAACCGGGCGAGCGCGGGCAGCGGTACGCGCACCGGCTGGCGGAGCCCGGCGCAGATGCGGTGTCGGCGCCCGCCGAGGCCGCGCCGCCCGCCGCCGCTCCGGCGCCCGCCGGCGACGGCCTCGCCGGTCGCGTCGAGCGCCTAGAGAGCGAGGTCGCCGCGCTGCGCGAGCTGCGTGGATTCGCTGCGCGCGGAGCTCGGCGCCTAGCGGGGCCGAGCACCCCTTTCCACTCGGTGATTTGGCCACCATTCGGGCCGCCCCCTCACAGTTGGGGGCCGAATCGCTCGACACTGGGCAGATGCTGCCCCCGGTGGCCCAGCGGGAGGCCCCGGCGCTTGCCGTCCCTCCACTCGAACCCAGTACGCCCTTCGCGGCGCGTGTCGGTGCCGGCATTTTCGCCAGCCTGGCGCTGCTGCTGGTGGTGCTCGCGGTGCTCCCGGGCGCCGACGCCCCGCTGTGGGCGCGGCTCGGCATCCCGGTCGCCTGCGCCCTGGCCGCGCTGGCCCTGAAGGTCAGCTCCGACCGCATCGGGCCCTCGACCCTCTACGCCGCCGCGACCCTCGGAACGCTGCTGGTGTCCGCCACCATGCTGGTCGCCGACGACGCCTCGGCGCTCTCGGGCGAGCTGCTCTACGCCTGGCTCGCGCTCTACGCCGCCTACTTCTTCCCGATCCGCCAGGCCGTGTTCCAGCTCGTGCTGATGAGCGTGGCCTATCTGGCGGTGCTGCTCGAGACCGTCCCCGCACACGACGTCGTCGCGAGCTGGATCACGCTCGTTGCCGTGATCTTTCCCGTGGGCGTCGTCCTGCGCGTGGTTCGGGGCGGGGTGACCCAGCTGGTGCGCAGCCTCGCCGAGGCGGCGCGCACCGATGCGCTCACCCAGCTGAAGAACCGCCTCGCGCTCGACCTCGAGATCGACGAGCAGCTCGCGGCGGCGCGGCGGGCCGGCCAGTCGCTGAGCATCCTGGTTGGGGATCTCGACCACTTCAAGTACGTCAACGACCAGCTCGGCCACCGCGCCGGCGACCGCGCGCTGGTCCGCGTGGCCCGCATCCTGTCCTCCCACCGCCGCGCCGGGGAGACCGTCGCGCGGACGGGAGGGGAGGAATTCACGCTGCTGCTCCCGAACACTTCCGAGCACGATGCCTTCCTCGCCGCAGAGCGAATGCGGACCGCCGTCGCCGGCGAGTTCGCGTCAGACCCGGTGCCGCTCACGTTCAGCTTCGGTGTCGCGAACTTCCCCGACCACGGGTCCTCGGCCGACGCCGTGATCGAGTCAGCCGACCAGGCCCTCTACGCCGCCAAGGCGCTCGGGCGCAACCGCTCGATCATCTTCAACCGCGAGATCTCGGCGATCTTCGCCCCCGAGGGCGGCGGTCGTGGGCTCGACGCGTCGCACCTGCCCACGCTGCTGTCGCTTACCGAGGCGCTCGACATCCGCGACGCGGGCACCGCCAACCACTCGCGGACGGTGGCGCGCTACTGCGTGCTCATCGCCGAGCAGCTGGGCCTCGAGCCCGACCACGTCGAGCGGGTCGAGATGGCCGGCAGGCTGCACGACATCGGCAAGGTCGGCGTGCCCAACGAGGTGCTCCAGAAGCCCGGTCCGCTGGGTGCGCGAGAGATGGCCCAGATCCGCACGCATCCGGAGATCGGCGCGGAGGTGCTGTCCGGCGAGGGCCTCGAGGACCTGAGCAGCTGGGTGATCGCTCACCACGAGCGTCCAGACGGCAAGGGCTACCCGAAGGGCCTGACCGATCTCCAGATCCCGCTGGAGGCGAAGATCATCGCCGTGGCGGACGCATACGAGGCGATGACCGCGGACCGCGTCTACCGGACCGGCATCGGCCCGAAGTCCGCGCGTGTGGAGCTGCTGCGCTGCGCCGGCACGCAGTTCGACTCGCGGGTGACGGCCGCGTTCATGGCCGTGCTGGACACGATCGAGCGCGAGCCCGACACGGAGCTGGCCGGCCTGCGGTCTTGAAGCCGCTGAAGCGCTCGGTCTCGCTCGTCATCGAGGGACCCGCGGGCGTGCTGCTGGTGCGCCGGCCTGACGACGACGACAGCCTGCCCGGCCTCTGGGGACTGCCGGCGGCATCGCTGCACGAGGGCGAGTCGGAGCACGAGGCGCTGGTGCGCGCCGGGCGCGAGAAGCTCGGCGTGGAGGTCGAGCCGCTGCGACCGATCGGCGAGGAGGAGGCCGAGCGGGCTGGCTACCGGATCGCGATGCGCGACTGGGCGGCGAGCATCGTCGCCGGCGAGCCGGCCCTGCCACAGGCCGGCGAGGGCACGCAGTACGTGGAGTGGCGCTGGGGCGATCCGGCCGAGCTGGCGCCCGCCGCGCGGGCGGGCTCGGTCTGCGCGCGCGTGCTGCTGCGCGCCCTAGGCTCTTCGTGGTGAGCATCGGTCGCGGGATCCTGGCGCGCGGGCCCTGGCAATCCGACCAGGTCGAGACGCGCTGGCTGTCCGACACCTACGAGCCGCCCGCCGAGGTGGAGGCGGAGGCCGACGCCGCGGTGGCGGGCCTGCGCGAGCGCGGCTCGCCGGCCCACGACGGGATCGCCACCCGGCTGGCGGGCTGGCGCGAGGAGGACGAGCGGCTGGTACTGGACCTTCAGCCGGTGCGCTGGGCGCTGCGTCTGGTCGAGGGGGACGCCTGCGAAAGCCTGACGGCGCTGTGCGTCGTGCGCGACCCAGAGGGCCGCTGGCTGGCCGGTCGCCGCGCGGCCTGGGTCTCGACCTGGGCGGAGCGCTGGGCGCTCGGCGCCGGCGGCGCGGTGGACCTCGGCGAGAGCCCGGCCGAGACGCTCTCGCGCGAGCTGCGCGAGGAGTGGCAGCTCGAGCCCGAGCGGCTCAGCGTCGAGGCGCTGCTCGGGCTGCCGAACGGCGTCGCGATGGTGGTCGGCCTGGCAACGGTCCCGAACGGAGCGGAGCCGATCCCGGACCACGAGCACGACGAGTGGGCCTGGTGGCCCGCCGACGTCGACGAGTGGCCGGACGAGGCCGACGAGCGCCTCAAGCTGATGGCCCGGATGCTCGGCGGAAGCCTCTAAGAGAGCATCCGGGGGCTCACGCCCCCGGCCCCCCGCGGAGCGTCGGCCAGCCTAGGAGGCCGTAAGGCCGACTGGGCAGCTGACGCCCGTCCCGCCCAGCCCGCAGTACCCGTTCGGGTTCTTCGCGAGGTACTGCTGGTGGTAGTCCTCCGCGTAGTAGAGCTCCGGCGCGTCCAGGATCTCCGTGGTGATCTCGCCGTAGCCGGCGTCGCCGAGCCGCTCGGCGTAGCGCTCGCGCGACGCCTCGGCGGCCGCGCGCTGCGCGTCCGAGGTCACGTAGATGCCGGACCGGTACTGGGTGCCCATGTCGTTGCCCTGGCGCATGCCCTGGGTCGGGTCGTGGTTCTCCCAGAACAGGCGCAGCACCTCGTCGAACGGGATCTCGGCCGGCCGGAACACCGCGAGCACCACCTCGTTGTGGCCGGTGCGGCCGGTGCAGACCTCCTCGTACGTGGGGTTCGGCGTGTAGCCGGCCGCGTAGCCGACGGCGGTCGTGAACATGCCGGGTGCCTGCCAGAAGACGCGCTCGGCGCCCCAGAAGCAGCCCATCCCGACGATCACCTGCTCGGTGTCCTCGGGGAACGGCGGCTCGAGCGGCGTGCCGAGCACGAAGTGCTTCTCGGGCACGTGGAACGGGCGTGTGTCGCGGCCGGGAAGGGCGTCGGCCGCCTCTGTCATCTCGGTCTTGTTACGGAAGAGGAAGCTCACCCCTCCAAGACTAGTTACGGTTGCAAGCCATGGCCCAGGTCACCGAGCTGGAGCTGCCCGAGCTGGACTTCTTCGACGTCGGCCTGAAGGGCGAGCGCTTCCACCGCACCATGGACGAGCTGAGCGGCGCCGGCTGGCTGGCGAGCTCGCCGATCGGCTACTTCGTGCTCGACCGCGAAGCCGCGGCCTTCTTCCTGCGCACCAAGTCGGCGACCTTCCCCGGGATGAAGATCGCCGAGATGTTCGAGGTGCCCGAAGGGCCGCTGCTGGAGGAGATGCGCCGCAACATCCTTCACATCAACGGCGACGACCACCGGCGCCTGCGCAACCTCGTCAACCCGGCCTTCACACCGCGCTCCGCCGACAAGTGGCGCCCCGCGATGCGGGAGTTCCTCGAGCGCCTCTGGGAGCCGCTCGCGGAAGCCGATCGCTGCGAGTTCGTCGACGCGTTCGCGAAGCCCTACCCGTCGCTGACGATCGCCACCGTGATGGGTGCCCCCCTCGAGGACGCTCCCAAGCTGCACGAGTGGTCGAACCTGATCCAGCGGCAGTTCGACGGCCCCAGCCTGCTGCACGAGCGCGAGTCGATCGAGCGCGCCTGCGCGGAGTTCTACGAGTGGGCCGGCGCGCTGATCGAGCGGCGCAAGGACGACCCCAGCGACGACCTGATCTCCACGCTGATCGCCGCCGAGCAGGAGGGCGACCGGCTCTCGGACGTGGAGTGCATGAACCTGGTGCTGAACGTGCTGGTCGGCGGGGTCGACACGACCCAGTCGCAGCTCGCCCACGCGCTGCGCCTGTTCGCCGCCAACCCGGACCAGTGGCAGCTGCTCGCCGAGCAGCCGGAGCTGGCGCCGGCCGCCGTCGAGGAGGTCGTGCGCTACGAGCCGATCACGCCATTTACCGCCCGCCTGCTGCACGAGCCTGTGGAGTACCGCGACGTGACCTTCCCCGAGGGGACCGTCGTGATGGTCTGCGCGTTCACCGGCAACCGCGACGGCGTGGACGGCGACGCCGACGCCTTCGACATCACCGCCGACCGCGGCGACGCCAAGCCGCTCACGTTCGGCGCCGGCATCCACTACTGCCTCGGCGCGAACCTGGCCCGGGGCGAGCTGCAGGAGGCGCTCGCGTTCCTGCCCTCGCGCATGCCTGGGCTCGCGTTCGACGGCGAGCCCGAGCTCGGATCGGTCCACGGGATCTACGGCCTCGATAGCCTGCCGATCAGGTGGAACTCGGCGTAGCCTTCTTCCCAACCGACTTCGGGATCGACGTGGCGGAGCTCGCGCGAATGGTCGAGGAGCGACCGTTCTACGCGCTGTTCGTCGCCGAGCACACGCACATCCCGACCAGTCGCGAGACGCCCCATCCCAGCGGCGACGTCCTCCCGCCCCAGTACAGCCACACGCACGACCCGTTCGTCGCGCTGTCGTTCGCGGCGGCCGCGACCGAGCGGATCAAGATCGGCACCGGCGTCTGTCTCGTCGTGGAACGCGACCCGATCGCGACGGCCAAGGCGGTGGCCTCGCTCGACCTGCTCTCGGGCGGACGCTTCCTGTTCGGGATCGGGGCGGGCTGGAACCGCGAGGAGATGCGCAACCACGGCACCGACCCGAGCCGCCGCTTCAAGCTCATGCGCGAGCGCGTGGAGGCCATGAAGGAGATCTGGACCAAGGACGAGGCCGAGTACCACGGCGAGTTCGTGGACTTCGATCCGATCTGGTGCTGGCCCAAGCCGGTCCAGCAGCCGCATCCGCCGGTGCTGCTGGGCGGCTCCGGCCCGAAGGTGCTCGACCGCGTGCTCGCCTACGCGGACGAGTGGACGCCGAACCGCTTCGGCAGCCCCGAGGAGCTCCAGCAGCGGATCGACGAGCTGCGCGAGCGCGCGGGCCGGCACGTGCGGGTCGTGGCCTCCGGCGTCAAGCCCGAGCCCGAGCTGCTCGAGCGCCTGAGCGCGGCTGGCGTCGACGCCTGCACGTTCTACGTCTCGCCCGACGCCGATGCGGGCGAGGCCGAGCGCCAGCTGGACGTCTTCGCCGCGCTGGCCTGATGGGTCGCCTCGACGAGCTCGATCTCTCGCTCAAGCTGTCGAAGGAGGAGGAGGCCGAGCGCTTGGCCGCCGGCTGGAAGCGGTTGGAGGCGCTGCGGCTCGCGCTCGGCGCGAAGCTGCCCGGCTACGGGCTCGGACCGCCGGTGCTGGTCGCTGTTCGAGGGCTGGGACGCCTCCGGCAAGGGTGGGGCGATCCAGTCGGCTCGTGTCGCCGCTCGACATGCGCCACGTGCGGGTGGCCCAGTTCGCGGCGCCGACCCCGGACGAGAAGCGCCACCACTTCCTTTGGCGCTTCTTCCCGCACCTGCCGGGCTGGGGCGGGATGGCCGTGTTCGACCGCTCCTGGTACGGACGCGTGATGGTCGAGCGCGTCGACGGCTTCGCGACCCCCGGCAGTGGAAGCGAGCCTACGGCGAGATCGCCGAGCTCGAGCGCTCGCTGGCGGCCGAAGGCATGGTGGTGATCAAGTTCTTCCTGCACCTGTCCGAGGAGGAGCAGCTGCACCGCTTCGAGAGCCGCCGCGACGATCCGCTCAAGGCGTGGAAGCTCACCCCCGACGACTGGGAGAACCGGCGCAAGCGCGCCGCAGTACGCCGAGGCGATCGAGGACATGCTCGACGCGCACCGACCACGAGGCCGCGCCGTGGCACCTGATCGAGGCCGAGAGTAAGCGCTACGCGCGCGTGAAGGTGGTGGAGATCGTCATCGAGTGCATCGAGCGCGGGTATGCGCGAGCAAAGCATCGAGCCGCCGGCCGTGGGGGACTAGGGCCGGTCCCCGATCCAGTAGCGCGGCCCGGGGCCCAGGCGCGCGGCGCGGTCGCGCGGGTTGGAGAGCTGGCAGCGCTCCAGCGACAGGCAGCCGCACCCGATGCACTCCGTCAGGCCCGCCTTGAGCCGGTGCAGCTCGGCGATCCGGTCGTCGATGCGCGCGCTCCAGCCGCTCGAGAGGCGCGACCAGTCGCGGCGGGTGGGCGCGCGGTCGGGCGGGAGCTTGGCCAGCTCGGTGCCGATCTCGTCGAGCGTGAGCCCGATGCGCTGCGCGAACACGATGAAGGCCACCCGGCGCAGGACCGACCTCGGGTAGCGGCGGTGGCCGGAGCCGGCGCGCTCGGAGGTGATCAGGCCGCGCTGCTCGTAGAAGCGCAGGGCGGAGGCGGCGACTCCGCTTCGGCGCGCCACCTCGCCGATCGTGAGCAGCTCGCCGGGGCGCGCCGCGCCCCTGTCGCTTGACTTCAAGTTCACTTGAGCTTGTACTCTAGCCGCATGACGGCGAGCGAGCAAATCACGACGGAGGTCACGTCCTGGCCGGGGGTGAGTGCCGGCCCCGGGCGACGCGGCGAGTTCGCGTTCCGGGTCGGGCGCAAGGAGATCGGGCACCTGCACGGTGACCGTGCGGCCCACTTCGGCTTTCCGAAGAGCGTCTGGACCGAGCTGTTCGAGCAAGGCCGGATCGGCTACCACCCTGTCTTCCCCGGCAAGCCGGGCTTCGGCGCGCGGGCGATCGAAGACGAGGACGACGTGCGCGACGTGATCGAGATGCTGCGCCTCAACTACGAGCGCGTGGCCTCGCGCTAGGCGAACAGGGTCAGGTCCGGCTCGCGCTCCCCGCGCAGGACGGCCGGGTCGACCTCGACGCAGGCGATCCCGCGCGCCTCGGCGAGCACGCGCGCCTGCGGCTTGATCGTCTGGGCGGCCAGCACGCCGCGGCAGCTCGCCAGGCCGGGCTCGCGGGAGATGCGCTCGAGGTAGCGGGTGAGCTGCTCCACGGCGTCGATCGTGCCCACGCGCTTGATCTCGACGGCCACGAACCCGTCGTCCTCGTCGCGGCACATCAGGTCCACGGGCCCGATGTCGGTGGGCCACTCGCGGCGGATCAGCCGCAGGCCCTCGGGCGGGGCGTCGGCGAGCAGCTCCTGCAGCTCGCGCTCGACGCCCTCCTTCTCGAGCGCGGCGGCCTCGCCCATGTCGTGGGTCACGTCGGAGACCACGTCGGAGATCAGGATCTCGAGCCGGTCCTCGGTCGCGCCCGCCTTCTTGCGCACGACCATCCGGCCAGGCTCCTCCTCGATCACGGCCGGCGGGGTCATCCAGTTCTGCGGCTTGAAGCCGCCGGTGTCGGCGTGCACCATCACCGAGCCGTCCGACTTGAGCATCAGCAGGCGCAGCGCCTCCGGGAGCACGGCGGTCAGGCGGCCGGTGTAGCGAACCTCGCAGCGGGCGACGATCAAGCGCACGGCGGCCACCGTAGCCCGGCGGTCGGATAGCGTTGGCGCGTGCCCGTCAGCTGGCCCGACCACGTCGACGAGATCCTCGGCGCGGACATGACGGCGGCGCTCGGCTACGCGACTCCGGCGCGGGGCGCGGTGGTCATGGCGGTCGCCCCGATCGGGCTGCGCGACCGCGAGCGCGGCGCGGTCGGGTTCACCACCTCGCTCGGCTTCGCCAAGAAGCTCGACCGCATCCGGCGCGAGCCGCGCGTGGCGCTGGCCTACCACACGCGCAAGCACGGGCAGTCGAATCGCCGTGAGTTCGTGCTCGTCCAGGGCCGCGCGGAGCCGGTCACGGAGCCCACGCCCGAGGACCGGGCGCTGGTGCGCCGCCAGGCCGAGCAGTTCCTCGGCTCCGGCCGCAGCGGGCCGTTCTGGGACCGCTGGCTGCGCGAGTACTACATGGTGCGCATTCCGGTCTGGGTCACGGCGGAGCGGATCACCGTCTGGCCCGACCTGGACTGCGCCGGGCCGCCGGAGCGCTACGGCCTGCCCGAGCCCGCGACCACCCCGGATCCCCAGCTGGCGCCGGCCAACGGCACGGGACCGCGCGTGAACATGGAGCGCGCGGCCAAGCGGCTCGCAAAGACGCCGCACCTGCTGCTCGGGCACCTCGCCGCCGACGGCTACCCCGAGCTGGGTCCGGTCGAGCTGGTCGCCTCGGACGACACCGGCCTCGAGCTGGCCGCCGCCCCCGGCGTGATCCCCGAGGGCACGCGCCGCGCCGGCCTGCTCGGCCACGACTACCGGCCGAAGCTGATCGGCCTAACGGCCCGCCAGCACACCGGCTGGCTGGAGGCCGGGGACGACCGTGGCCTCTACGCGCCCCACTCGGAGACCGGCTTCGTGGCGCCGCCCAACAAGACGCTGCTGCTGCTCGGCAATGGGCTGCAGGCGAAGATGGGGGTGCGCAAGGCGCGCCGCGCGGGCAAGCTCCCGGCGTAAACAGCAGCAACCAGGGGTGCCCGATCGGGAGTGTGGTCGTCAAAGGTTGCGCATAGCGCCACTTTGGGCGACCACACTCGGAGACTGGTGCCCTTCAGCGGCGCCAGGGCACCCGCGAGCGCTTGGCGCGAGAGCGCCGCTGGCGCTGCACGAGCAGCCCGCCGCCCAGCCCCAGCGCCGCCAGGCCCGCCGCCACAGCGGTTGGTCGCGCCTTCAGCCGCCGGTACTCGCCCTCGACCTCGGGCCACAGCTTCTCCTCCACCAGCGCCCCGGCCGCCTCCGGCGTCGAGGCCAGCTCGTGCGACGGGATCGGCTCGGCGAAAGCCACCTGCACCCGGCGTGGCTTCGGGATCGGCCCCAGGAAGAGCTGCTCGGTGCCGGTGATCGCCGCCGGGATCAGCGGCGCGCCCGTCTCGAGCGCCAGCCGGCCGGCGCCGCGCTTGGGGTGGCCCAGCTCCTCAGGGTCCCGGATGCGCGTGCCCTCCGGGAACAGCGCCAGCAGCCCGCCCTGCTCGAGCACGATCCGGGCGGTCTCGAGCGCGTCCGCGTCGGACCTGCCGCGGCGCACCGGGAACGCCCCCAGCCGCACCAGCAGACGCCCGTAGCGCGCCTCGATCAGCTCGGTCTTGGCCATGTAACGCACGTGGCGGCGCGTGCAGACCGCGATGAAGAAGCTGTCCCAGAAGCTCTTGTGGTTGGGCGCGATGATCGCCGCCCCGCTCTTCGGGACGTGCTCGGCCCCCGAGACGTGCATGCGGAACCAGATCCGCAGGAACGGCGCCAACAGCGCCCGGACGAACGCGTAGAGCGGCCGCGACACGCCCTTCTCGCGCGCGAGGCGGTGCGCCTCCTCGTTGGTCACGGGGCGGAAATTACAGGCGTTTCCGGCCGACCAACCGGGGTAGGCGGGTCACATGAGCATTTTGGACAAGATCACTGGCCGGGCCAAGAAGGCCGCGGGAGACATTGCCGGCGACGCGTCGCTGAGGTCCGAGGGCCGTCGCGAGGAGCGCAAGGGCGAGGAGAAGGACAAGCTCGCCGAGGCGCAGGACACGGTCGAGGAGAAGGCGCAGGATGTCGCCGACCTCGAGCGCCGCACCTGACCAATTTTGCCCGCGGGACCCGCGGGTACCTTTGACCATGCAGTGAGCGAGGATCGCACTCCTCACGTCGCGTACCGAGCCGTACTGCTGGCGGCGGGGCTGCTGCTGTTCGGGCTGCTCTTCCGGCAGCTCGTCACGCTGCTGCTGGCGATCCTGATCACGATCGTCTTCGCGATCCCGCTGGCCGCCGCCGCCACCCGCTTCGAGCGGCGCGGGCTGCCGCGCCCCGTCGGCGCGCTCGTCGCCCTGCTCAGCGGGATCGCCGTCGTGGCGCTGCTGATCACGCTGCTGGTCCCCACGTTCATCGACCAGACCGACGAGTTCGCCGACGCGGTGCCCGGGATCGTCGACGACCTCGAGGGCACCTATGCCGACATCACCGGCGAGGACGCGAGCGACGTCGGCGACCGCGTGGAGGAGTTCGTGGAGAAGTGGACCGACGACCCCGAGAAGCTGATCGGCCCGATCACCTCGATCGGCTTGAACGTGGCCGGCATCCTCGGCGCCCTGGTCCTGATCCTGATCACCGCCTACTACATGGCGATCAGACCCGAGCCGCTCGTGGACGGGCTGGTGAACCTGTTCCCGCCGCCGCGGCGCGAGCACGTCCGCCACGTGCTCGACCGCGTCCGCCGCTCCTGGATCGGCTGGATGGAGGGGGTGCTGGTGGACATGCTGGCCACCTTCGTCCTCACGTTCATCGGCCTGTCGCTGATCGGCCTCGACTTCGCGATCTTCTTCGCGGTGCTGTCGGCGCTGCTGGTCGTCGTGCCCTACTTCGGCTCGATCGCCGGCGCCATCCCGCCGGTCCTGTTCGCGCTCACCGACTCACCCGGCAAGGCGCTGCTGACGCTCGCCGTCTACGTGCTCGTCCAGCAGATCGAGAGCAACGTGACGATCCCGATCGTGATGTCGCAGCGGACTCGCATGCACCCGGCGATGATCGCGATCGGCGTGGTGGTGGTCGGCCAGCTGTTCGGCTTCGTGGGCCTGTTCGTGGCCGTGCCGATCCTGTCGCTGATCGTGATCGCCACCGAGGAGTTCTGGGTCAAGGAGATCGAGGCGACCCACCGCGAGCGCCGGCTCAGCCAGATCGAGCTGCCCGGCTCAGGACAGCTTGACGATCGCGATGACCATCCCGATCAGGGTGAAGATCACGATCAGGATCTGGACGACGAGCCAGAAGCGGGGCAGCTCCACCGCGGCGCCCCTACTCGATGATGGCTTGACGGAGCGCGATGGCGACCGCGTGCACGCGCGTGTCCGCCTCCAGCTTGAGGATCGCGCGCTTGGTGTCCGACTTGACCGTCTCGGTCGACAGCCCGATGCGCCGCGCGACCTCCTCGGTGTGCAGCCCCTCGGCCAGCAGCTGAAGGATCTCGCGCTCGCGCTCTGAGAGCGGGGCGTCGGGGCCGACCTGCGACATCAGCAGCGCCGGCGACAGCGACGGATCAACGAACGGCTTGCCCGCGACGACGGTGCGGATCGCCCGCAGCAGGTCCTCGGGCGGCGAGCCCTTCATCACGTACCCTCGCGCGCCGGCCGCGATCGCGTCCGACAGCAGTCGCTTGTCCCCGTAGGCGGAGAACATGACGGTCTTCACGTCGCCGTTGAGCTCCGCGAGCCGCTTGACCGCGGAGATGCCGTCGATGCCGGGCAGCCGCACGTCCATGATCACGACCTCCGGTCGCAGCCGCTCGACCGCCTCGACGACCTCCTCGCCGCTCTCCACGTGGCCGACCAGCTCGAGGTCGGGGGTATCCCCGAACATCAGGCCGAGGCCCTGCCGCACCGCGGGATGGTCGTCCACGGCCAGGCATTTGGTGGTCGCCGTCATTCCAATCAGCCTAACCGTATGATGCGCCCGATGTTCGACTCAATGGTCGTCGGGACGGATGGATCTGAGACCGCCCAGGAGGCGGTGAGGCAGGCGAGCGATCTCGCCAAGCGCCTCGACGCGAAGATCCATCTGGTCAGCGCGTACGAGCCGGTGCCCGAGGGGCGCCTGCGCGAGGAACGCCAGCAGGTGCCGGACGACCTGCAGTGGATGGTCAACCCGCGCGAGGACGTGAGTGCCACGCTCGCGGAGGCCGGGAAGGCCCTCGAGGAGCAGGGAGTGCGCGTGGAGACCCACGCCCGCGAGGGCGATCCGGCCGACGCGATCCTCGACGTAGCCGAGGAGCAGGGCGCCGACCTGATCGTGGTCGGCAACAAGGGCATGACCGGAGCGAAGCGCTTCCTGCTGGGCAGCGTGCCGAACAAGGTCTCCCATCACGCTCCCTGCAGCGTGATGATCATCCGGACGACCTAGGTCGCTAGCAGGCCGTGAGCGCCGGGCAGCGCAGAGCGCGGGCGGCGTCGACCAGGCCCCAGCCGTAGCGCGAGTCGAAGCCGGGGCGGCCGAGGTCGCGCGCGGTCGCCTGGATGTGCGCCTGGACCAGCTCTGGGTCCGGGTGGTCGCCGAGCTTGCGCGAGGCGATGATGAGCGCGGCGATCGCGGCCACATGCGGGCTCGCCATCGACGTTCCGCTGTACGAGCGCGGCAGCCCGAAGCTCCGCACGCTGCCGTGCGTGAAGGTCTCCTGGAAAATCCAGCCTCCCCACCGCCCGGGGTTGCAGAGGCCGCTTTCCTGCGGGGTGGTGGGTTTCGCAGGCATACCGCCGCCGGGCGCCACGACATCGAGGTTGGAGCCGTAGCTCGAGTAGCCCGAGCGACACCCCCAGCGCGTGGTCGCGCCGACGGCGATCACGTCGCCGGCGCGCGCCGGATAGACAACCAGGTGGCGATGCCCCGGGTCGTAGTTGCCCGCGGCGGCGACGATCACCGCGCCGCGCCGATGGGCGTAGCGGATCGCGGACAGGATCTCGGGGATGTCGGCCGCGACGACCCAGGGGCCGAATTCGATCGAGAGGTTGATCACGTGCGCGCCCTTCCGGCTCGCGTAACGGATCGCCTTGGCGATCGTCAGCGCATCGCCCTCGCCGAAATCGTCGAGGACCCTGAGGGGCATGATCTTGACCCCATATGCCGCGCCGGCCACGCCGAGCCCGTTGTTGGTCGCCTGAGCCAGCGTGCCGGTGACGTGCGTGCCGTGACCCTCAGGGTCGTTGGGGTGGGGGTCGCGGCCGACGAAGTCCCAGGGATGCACGAACGTGGAGCGGTTCAGGTCGGGCGCGCGCCGGAATCGGCCATGGCGCTCGAAGGCAACCCCGCTGTCGATCACCGCCACGGTGGCGCCCTGCCCGCCGGGCGCGCCGGCCGCCTCCGCGAGCGACCAGGCCTCGGGCATCCCGATGCCGTAGGGCCCGACGAAGTTCCACTGGCGCCCCAGATAGGGGTCGTTCGGGATGAACTGGGAGGCGTGCGCCACGAAGTTCGGCACCGCGTAGGCCACCTTGGGCTGGCGGCGCAGCTCGCCGGCCCGCTCGGGCACAGACTGACCGGAGCGGGTCTCGACCTTCGCGACGGCACCGTTCTCGTAGCCCACCACCACCTCGCCGGGCACGTACTCGGCAGCCTCGGCCGTCGCGGCGAGCGCGAGCAGGCCCAGCAGGGCAACCAGAAGAAGGAGGAGGCGAGTCGGCATTGGGTTACGGTGCCCTGCGCAGTGTACGAACGCTCGAACAACCCCCAACCCAGGAAGTTGTGACGGTCTGCATCACCGGCTCCACGGGGTTCATCGGCGCGCACGTGGCGAAACTTGCGGCCGAGGCCCACGGGCCGCCGCGCGTGACCTACAGGGACGAGGCGCGGCTGGCGCGGCTCGGCGGGCTCGAGGTCGAGGCGATCAAGGCGGACGTGCTGGATCGCGCGGCGCTGCGGCGGGCGTTCCGCGGCTGCGAGATCGTCTTCCACGCGGCCGGGCTGGTCGGCTCGCGCCCGCCCGAGCGGGTCTGGCAGGTCAACGCGCTGGCACCGCGGATCGCGGTCGAGGCGGCCGCGGCCGAGGAGGTCCGGCGGGTGGTGGTCACGTCGAGCGTGGCGGGTATCGGCCCGGCGCCGCCCGACCGGCCCGGCACCGAGGCGGACGTCTACGGCGGCTGGGGCCTGGGGCTGACCTATCCCGATGCCAAGCACGAGGGCGAGTCGGAGGCGCTGGCGGCCGGAGCCCGGCTGGGAGTCGAGGTGGTGGTCGTAAACCCGTCGTACGTCTTTGGCGCCCCCGTCGATCGCTCGCAGCCGGGTGAGACCTCCACCCGGATGATCGGCAACTACCTGCGTGGGCGGCTCCCGGCGGTGGTGGACGCCGAGACGAACGTGGTGGACGTGCGCGACGTGGCCAAGGGGCACTTGCTCGCCGCCGAGCGGGGGCGGCCGGGCGAGCGCTACGTGCTCGGCGGGCACGACGCCGGGTGGGTGGAGCTGCTGACCCGGGTGGGCGAGCTGTCGGGCGTGCACCACCCGTTGGTGGTGCTCCCACCCGGGGCGGCCGGACTGCCCTGGCTGGTCGCCGGCGAGGGGATCGCCTTGATGGCGCAGAACTGGCGCTACTCCTCAGCCAAGGCGCGCCGTGAGCTCGGCTACCGGGCGCGGTCGCTCGACCGCACGCTGCGCGACACGATCGACTGGTACCAGGAGCTGCCCGACGGCGGCCGGCCACCGTCGCCGATGTCGCTGGCGGCCGTAGGCGTGCGGCTGGCCGGGCGGACGGGGCTGCTGGGCGGGCTCGAGCTGGCGGGGCGCTACGTCGGGCGCCGGCTGGTGGCACGACCATGAGCTTCTTCCCGCGCGACGAGTACTACATGCGCCTGGCGCTGCGCGAGGCCGAGCGAGCCATCGAGCACGACGACGTGCCGATCGGCTGCGTGATCGTGCACGGGGGAGAGGTGATCGCCGCGGCTCGCAACGAGCGCGAGCTGCGTGGCGACCCGACCGCCCACGCGGAGATCCTCGCGCTGCGCGAAGCGGCCGCCCACGTGGAGGGCTGGCGGCTGCTCGACACGATCCTCTACGTCACGCTGGAGCCGTGCGCCATGTGCGCTGGGGCGATCGTGCTGGCGCGCGTGCCGCGGGTCGTCTACGCCGCGCCGGACCCCAAGGCGGGGGCCGCCGGGAGCGTGCTGGACGTGCTCGGAGAGCCGCGGCTCAACCATCGCCCGGACGTGGCTGGCGGGCTGCTCGCGGAGGAGGCAGCCGAGCTGTTACGCCAGTTCTTCGGTTTACGGCGCAATTAGCCGATAAGAGCCGGGTGCGGCCATATTCGGAGCAGGTGCTGCGCGCGCTCGAGAATCGCTACGGACCCCTCCCGGAAGGGGTCCCGTCCGTTGCATACATCTTCGAGCCGGGCATCGAGGGGCGCTGCCTCTACATCAGTCCGTCCGTAGAGGACGTGCTCGGCTACCCGCGCCGCCAGTGGCTCGAGGAGCGCGGGCTGTGGGATCGCCTGCTGCACCAGGACGACGAGGAGCGTGTCGTCTCGAACGAGGCGGAGTGTGCCCGGTCCGGCGAGAAGCTCGTCCAGGAGTACCGCCTGCGGGCGGCCGACGGGCGCGACGTATGGATCCGCGACGAGATGACCGTCGTGTTCGACCGGCAGACCGGAGCGGACCCGCTCTTCTACGGCGTCTTCCTCGACGTCTCCGATCGCAAGCGGATGGAGGTCGAGCTCGAGCGGCTCGCCCTCTACGACCCGTTGACCGGGCTGCCCAACCGCGCGCTGTTCGGCGACCGCCTGCGTCACGTGCTCGCCCGGCGCGGCCGCGACTCGGCCACCGCCGTCTACTTCCTCGACCTCGACCGCTTCAAGCGCATCAACGACTCGCTCGGCCACGGCGCCGGTGACGAGGTGCTGCGCGAGGTCGCCGAGCGGCTCTCGGCGGTCGTACGGCCGGAGGACACCGTGGCCCGCTTCGGCGGCGACGAGTTCACGGTGCTGTGCGAGAGCGTCGGCGGGGTACTCGAGGCGGTGTCGATCGCCGACCGCCTGCAGCGGCCCCTGCGCCAGACCTTGCGCGCCGGCGGCGCCGAGCTGCGCCTGAGCGCATCAATCGGGGTGGCGCTGGTGGAGGCCGACGACAACGGCGACGGCCAGCACCTGATCGAGGATGCCGACGCCGCGATGTACCGCGCCAAGGAGCGCGGCGGGGCGCGCACCGAGCTGTTCGACAGCGCGATGCGCGAGAACGCCGTGCGCGCGATGCGGATCGAGCAGGAGCTCCAGCGTGCGCTCGAGCAGGGCGACCTGCGGGTCTACTACCAGCCCGGGGTGGACCTGGCCACCGGGCAGGTGGTCGGCGCCGAGGCGCTGGTGCGCTGGGAGCACCCGCAGCGCGGGCTGATCGTGCCTGACCGGTTCCTGAGCGTCGCCGAGGAAACCGGCTTGATCGTGCCGCTCGGGATGTGGGTGATGAGCGAGACCTGCCGGCACCTGGCCGAGTGGCAGTCGCGACCCGAGACCGCCCACCTGACCCTGTCCGTGAACCTGAGCGCGCGCGAGCTGACGCACCCGGACCTGGTCTCGTCGGTCCTGGGCTGCGTGCGCGAGTCGGGGGTGGACCCGCACTCGCTGACGATCGAGGTGACCGAGAGCACGGCGATGGCCGACGGCGACACCGGGTTCCGCGCGCTGCGCGACCTGAGCAACGAGGGCATCAGGGTGGCGATCGACGACTTCGGAACCGGCTACTCGTCACTCGAGCAGCTGAGGCGGATGCCGGTGGACATCGTGAAGGTGGACCGCTCGTTCGTCAGCGGGATGGCGGCGGACTCGACCGACCGCGAGATCGTGGCCGCCGTGGTGGGCATGGGCCGGGCGCTGAAGCTGTGCGTGGTGGCGGAGGGCATCGAGACGCCCGAGCAGGCCGAGGCGCTGCGTGAGCTTGGCTGCGACATCGGGCAGGGCTACCTCTATGCCAAGCCGCTCCCGGCCGACGAGATGGACGAGCTGGCTCAGAGCCGGCGGTACATGACGCACAGCCCCACGTAGCCCAGGGTGGGGTGCTCGAAGGCCTCAGGCACGGTCCCGACGGTCTCGAAGCCGAGCGACTCGTAGAGGGCGATCGCGCGGGTGTTGGACTCGGCGACGGCGTTGAACTGCATGGCCCGGTAGCCCTCGCGCTTGGCCCAGGCGAGAGCCTCCTCGCAGAGCGCCCTGCCCACGCCCTTGCCCGAGTGGGCGGGGTCCACCATGAAGCTCCCGCTCGCGACGTGTGCGCCCGGCCCGGGGCGGTTCGCGTACATGTTGGCCGTCCCCACGACCAGCTCGCCGGGCTCGACCGCCACGACGGTGCGATCCACGAGCCAGATCGCCTTCGCGTCGGCCTCCGTCATCCCCGGGTCGTAGGTGAAGGTGTCCCCGGCCTGGACGATCCGGGCCAGGAACGCCCAGATCGCGGGCCAGTCGTCCGGTGTCGCGTCTCGAACGATCATGGTCGGTGGAGTGTGACTAGCCTTAGCCATCCTCGGAGGGGTGCCGGAGCGGTTGAACGGGGCGGTCTCGAAAACCGTTGTGGGCCTTACGGTCCACCGAGGGTTCGAATCCCTCCCCCTCCGCTCTCAATCCGGAATACTCGGGTCGATGTCCGAGGTCCACGCGCAGGCCCTGGTCGATTCGCCCATCTCCACGGTGTGGGGGCTGGTCGGCGACCCGCGCCGTTATCCCGAGTGGCTTCCACGCGTGTTCGAGGTCCAAGGGGAGCGATTCGAGGAGGGCGCCGAGTTCGTGCAGGTGTCCCGGCAGCCGCTGTTCGGCCACACCGAGGCCCACTTCCTCGTGGACCAGATGGACGAGCTCCGCGAGATACGGATGCATTGCACGATCAGCGGGATGTTCGTCCATTGGCAGCTCACCGAGGCGCAGGGCGGCACCTTCCTCAACGCGGCGTTCGGCATGGACCCGCTTCGCAGCCGCGACCGACTGATCGACGTCACCGTCGGTCGGCGGTTCTTCAGCCGCTGGCTGGCCGAGGCGGTGGATTCACTGAAATCGGCCGCTACTCAGCGTACGACCGTCTAAAGCGGAGTCGCGGCGCCCCCAAAAAGGCGCAACGAGCCATGGCGGGTCGTGGATCGGCGGCGTACTGTCGGCGCGTGGCACACGCGGGCCGCGCAGTCCTGATTGCCGTTGTGTCGGCCGTGACCGCCGCGGTGGGGGCGGCGCCCGCCGAAGCGGATTCGATCCTCTTTCGCTGCTTTCCGAACCTGTGCCGCGTGGCGCCCGACGGATCGGCTCGGGCGCGGATCACCCACGATGCGGCGGCGGGCGGCCCCGTGTACGGGTGGCTGTCGGCGACGGGCGGCGGCTCGCGTCTGGGCGTTTCGTACGGGAACAGGTCGTACGTGCTGGACGGCTCGGGTCGACGGCTCGCCGGACCGCTGCCCCACAGCGGTGGACCCGTGCTGGTGACCCAGATCCGTCCCGATGGCGGCCAGGTTGCGACGATCGAGTCGATCGGGGAGCTGCAACCGCCGCTGGCCCAGATCCCGTACCTGTTCCTGGCTCGCGCGGACGGCAGCGCGCGCGAGGCCGTCGCCCGCAGCACCGCGGCGACGGCGTGGCTGGGAGACCGCCTGCTGCGCGACGAGAGTGCGGACGCCGCGCCCTTCGAGCAGCAGATCTGCCTGCTGGCATCCAACACCGACTTTCCCTGTGAGCGGCTTGTGGCCGCCGAGCCCGGGCACGACCTGTGGGATCCGGCGGTGTCTCCGGACGGCAGCCTCGTGGCTGCGACACGGGCGCCCGTCGACGGGTTCCAGGGCGAGATAGCCCTCTACTCGACCGCGACCGCGCAGCTCGTGCGCGTCCTGACCTCCGGGCCGGCCGACTCGCAGCCCACCTGGTCGCCCAACGGCCGCTCGCTCGCGTTCACCCGTGGGAGCGGCGGGCTCTGGGTCGTCCGCGCCACGGGCCGGCCGGGCTCCGAGCGCCGCATTCTCGCGTCCGGGATCCAGCCGGTGTGGGTGCGCGGCGGAGTGATTGCGCTCAGCGGTCCTAAGCGAGCACGCGCCGGGGAGCCTGTCCGGATCCGCCTGGTGGGCGTGGCACGCGGCGCCCGCGCGAGCCTTCAGCGCAAGGCCGGGGGACGCTGGACGACCCTCGCTACACGAAAGGCGGGCGCAAGGTCGACCACTTTCGCGGTCCGCTTCCAGCATCCGGGACGTGCGGTCCTGCGAGCCCGGGTCCGCGCGCCCGGCGGGCGAACCACCGTGTCCGGGACGCTCATCGTCACGGTGGTGAGGCGCTAAGGCCTGAAGACGCCCTCCAACCCCAGCTCCCCCGCCATCAGCAGTGTCGCCTCGGCCAGCACCTGCGTCGCCAGCGCCAGCTGCTCGTCGCTGCGCTGCTCGGCCAGTACGGTCAGCGAGCCACGCAGGCGGTCCGCGACCGCGCCGATGATCTCGACGCCGTCGGAGTCCGGGGGATGGGCGGTGTCCTCGATCGCTCGGTGGACCACGCCGGTGGCGTTCAGCAGCGCCGTCACCAGCCGGTCGAGCTCGTGGCCGTGCTGGGGCTCGATCACGATTCGCATGCCCCCGTAAGGGCGACGGCACAAGTTCTCGCCCTGGACGTTTGTCCGATGACCGGCCGCCTGGCTGCTGCCGCCCGCGAGGCCGCTCGATGCACTGTGCATGCCTCGGAACCCTCGCCTCGGGCTGACGGTTGTCGCTGCCGCGATCGCGGCGAGCGCCATGGGCGGCTCGCCCAGCTCCGCGGCCGGCCCCTGCGACGAGGTGGCCTCGCCGGGTCCCGGCGCCGCCCAGGACCTCGTCGACTCGCTCTCGGCGGGCCAGACCGGCTGCCTGCGCGCCGGCCTCTACGAGGGCAACGTCAAGGTGGAGACTCCCGGCATCACACTCACGCGCTACGCGAGCGAGAAGGCCACAGTCAAGGGCCGCTTCTGGATCGCCGAGGGCGCCGACGACGTCACGGTCGAGGCCCTCCATCTCGACGGCACCAACCCGAACATCCTGCCCTCGCCCACGGTCAACGCCGACGGCGCCACCTTCCGCCGCAACGACGTCACCAACTACCACCGCTCGATCTGCTTCGCGCTCGGCCATCCGGACTGGGGCCGCGCCAACAACACGACGATCGAGTTCAACCGCATCCACAACTGCGGCCGGCTGCCCGTCACCAACCACGACCACGGGATCTACGTCGCCAGCGCGACCAACACGCTGATCCGCGGCAACTGGATCTACGACAACGCCGACCGCGGCATCGAGCTCTACCCCGACGCCCAGAACACGACGATCACCGGCAACGTCATCGACGGTAACGGTTCGGGGATCATCTTCTCCGGCGAGTTCGGGGTCGCCTCCAACGGCAGCCGCGTCGAGGGCAACGTGATCGCCAACAGCAGGGTGCGCGACAACGTCGAGAGCTGGTACCCGCCCGGCAACCCGATCGGCCACGACAACGTCGTCCGCGACAACTGCGTGAAGGGTGGCGCCTACGACGACGGCGACGGCGGCATCAGCGAGCAGCGTGGGTTCAAGGTCGTCGAGACGGTTCGCACCAAGCCGGCCTACGCGAGCCGCTCTACCAGGGACTTCCGGGTCGAGGCCGGCAACCCCTGCCGCGACGTGCTCGCCGCCTACCGCGCCACAGTCCCCGGGCCCGACGGCGTCACCCGCTCCACCCGCGCCCAGCGGCGTCCCCCCGCGGTGATCCTGGGCGCCTTGCGCGAGCAGATCCAGCGCGGTCAGCGGCTGCCGATGATCGGCCGCGTCGCGAGCAGGCGTATGCGCCGCGGGCTGCGCGTGGTCGTCGTGGCGCGCGTGCACGACCATCGCCATCGCCTCGCCCGGGTTCGCGTGAGCAGCAACGGGACGTTCTCGCTGCGCCCGCGCGTGCGGGCCGCCCGCGGGGCCCGCTTCGTGCGCATCCATGCGGTGGTGCGCGGAGTCGGCCGCTCGCGCACCATCCGAGTTCGCCTGCGCTAGCTGCCGGGTAGTCTCGGGCGAGTTGACCGTCGCCCGCCGTGCCATCTTCGTTGCTCCCTTCGAGGAGCTGTCCGAGCCGCGGCTGGTGGCCGAGCTGGCCGCCCGCGCCGAGGCGCGCGGCTGGGACGGCTTCTTCCTCTGGGACCACGTGGCCTACCGCGAGCCGGTGCGCGCGCTGGCGGACCCGTGGGTGACGCTGTCAGCCGTGGCTGTGGCGACCGAGCGCGTGATCATCGGGCCGCTCGTCACGCCGCTCGCGCGCCGGCGCCCGCACCAGCTCGCGCGCGAGACGGTCACGCTCGACCGGCTCAGCGGCGGGCGGCTGGTGCTCGGGGTCGGCGCCGGCAGCGAGCGCACGGAGGAGTTCGACCCTGCCCGCTTCGGCGAGGAGGGTGACATGCGCGCCCGCGCGGTACTGCTGGACGAGGGGCTCGAGCGCCTCCAGGCCTACTGGGGCGGCGAGTTCGAGCCGCGGCCGGTCAACGGCCGCATCCCGGTCTGGGTCGCCGCCCGCTGGCCCAACCGCCGCCCGCTGCGGCGCGCCGCGCGCTGGGACGGTCTGTTCCCGATCGACCTGCCCGGCCCCGAGGCACTCGCCGAGCTGGCCGGCGAGATAGCCGCCCTGCGCGGTCCCGGCCCTTATGACCTCGTCGCCGAGGTCCCGACCGGCACCGACCCGGCCCCGTGGATCGAGGCCGGGGCCACCTGGTGCCTGACGGGCTTCGACATTCAGCCGACGGAGGCCGAGGTGCGCGCCGCGATCGACGCCTAAGCCGCCTCGGACAGCACGGGCTCGACGCCCGCGCCCTCCTCGGCTTCCGCGACCGCCGCGCTCGGCTGCAACACGGTCGTCGCGATCACGATCGCCAGCGCCACCAGGCTCGCCGCGATGATGAAGGCGAGGTGGTAACCGCCCGTCAGCGCGTCCTTGGTCGCCTCGCCGTCGGCGAGCAGGTTGTCCGTGCGCGTGGTCGACAGCGTCGCCAGCACCGCCAGGCCGAGTGCGCCGCCCACCTGCAGGCTGGTGTTCACCAGACCCGAGGCCAGGCCGGAATCGCTCTGGGTGGCGCCCGACATCGCGAGCGTCATCAGCGAGGGGAATGACAGGCCAGCCCCGATGCCGAGCAGGAACATCACGGGCAGCACGTCGACCGCGTAGCTGCCGTCGACCGGCGCCCGGGCGAAGATCGCAAGCCCGGCCACGATCATCACGAGCCCGGGGAGCAGAGTCGCTCTCGCACCGAAGCGCATGATCAGGCGCGGCGAGAAGCCGAGCGACAGGACGCCGATCGAGATGCTGACGGGCAGGAACGCGACACCGGTCTCGATGGCGTCGTAGCCGAGCACCCGCTGCAGGTACAGGACGCCGAGGAAGAACATGCCGAACAGCCCCGCGACCATCAGGATCTGAACCAGGTTGGCCCCGGTCACGTTGCGGAACCGGAAGATGCGCAGCGGCATCAGCGGCGTGCCGGCGGTGGCCTCGCGCCACACGAACGCGCCGAGGAGCGCGACCGCGACGGCGCCGAAGCCGAGCGTGCGCGCGGATCCCCAGCCGTAGTCCGCGGCCTTGACGATCGTGTACACGCCGAGCATCAGCGCGCTGGTCACGAGCACCGCGCCGGCCACGTCCGCGCCGCTTCTGAAGCCGATGCCCTTGTCCTTGCCGACCAGCCTCCACGCCAGCGCGGCCGTGCCGAGACCGATCGGGATGTTGACGAAGAAGATCCAGTGCCAGTTGATGCCCTGGGTGAGAAGACCACCCGCGAGCAGGCCGATCGAGGCTCCCGCGGAGGCGACGAAGCTGTAGACGCCGATCGCCTTCGCCTGCTCGCGCGGCTCGGGGAACATCGTGACGATCATGCCGAGGATCACGGCAGAGGCCAGCGCGCCGCCGGCGCCCTGGACGAAGCGGGCTGTGATCAGGACTTCCTGGCTTTGAGCGAGCCCGCACAGGAGCGATGCCGTCGTGAAGACGGCGAGCCCGACGAGGAACACGCTGCGCCGACCGAGCAGATCCCCGAGCCGGCCGGAGAGCAGCAGCAGCCCGCCGAAGCTGATCAGGTAGGCGTTCACGACCCAGGCGAGGCTCGACTGGGAGAAGCCGAGGTCCTCCTGGATCGAGGGCAGCGCGACGTTCACGATCGTCGCGTCGAGCACGATCATGAGCATCCCGACGCAGAGGACATAGAGGGCGATCCAGCGGGAGCGATCCGGCGTTGCTTGGGTGGCAGCGGTGGCAGCAGTACTCATGATTCTGACCGTAGCAGATCGTCCCGTTCGGGATGATTACGTTCGAAACGGTCTTGGAGCGCGCTCTAACTAGCGGCGGCGGACCGGCGCCTGGCAGGCGGCCGGCGCGGCCAGCCGCTGGCCCACTAGGCGCGCGAGGGCGGCCACGAACTGCTCGCGCTCGCGCGCCGGCAGCGACGCGAGCACGTCGGCCTGGATGCCGTCGACGATCCGCCTGGCCTGGACGACCTTGCGCTCGCCCGCCTTCGTCACGGCGACGATACGGGCGCGGCGATCGCCGGCGGCGGGGCGCCGCTCCGCGAGGCCGGCGGCCTCGAGCTCGTCGAGCGTCACGACCATCGTCGTCTTGTCGAGCCCGACCGCCTGAGCCAGCGCCGTCTGGGTGAACTCGCCGGTCATGGCGGTGGACAGCACGCAGTTGGCCCGCGGCGACACGCCCAGGTCGGCCAGCGCGGAGGTGAGCTGCGTCGTCAGGGACTGGCTCGCGCGCGCGAGCAGCCAGCAGAGGTTGTCGGAGAGCGAGTCGTCCGCTGGCGGTGCCTGTACCGCGATGGCCATGGGGCTGATGTTACCGAGCTTTACATCCGCCGCCAGAAAGTCTTGAACGAGACAATTCGAGCGATCGAGCCGTGAGCGCCGCGGCGCATTAGAGTCGCCGCGGCATGGACCGCGACGTCGTCATCGTCGGGGCCGGCGTGGTCGGCGCGGCGATCGCCCGCGAGCTGTCGCGCTACGAGCTGGACGTGACGCTGCTCGAGGCCGGTCCGGACGTGGGCGCCGGCACGAGCAAGGCGAACACGGCCCTGCTGCACACCGGGTTCGACGCCAAGCCGGGCACGCTCGAGGCGCGGCTGGTCGCGCGCGGCTACCAGTTGCTGTCCGAGTACGCGCCGAGCGCGGGCATCCCGGTGGAGCGGGTCGGGGCGCTGCTGGTGGCCTGGGACGAGACCCAGCGGGCCGAGTTCGCCGGCATCGTCGAGCGCTCCCACGCCAACGGCTACCGCGCGATCCGCGAGCTCGACCGCGACGAGCTCTACCGTCGCGAGCCGAAGCTCGGGCTGGGCGCGGTGGGCGCCCTGGAGGTGCCCGACGAGGCGCTCATCTGCCCGTTCACGACGCCGCTCGCGTTCGCCACCGAGGCGGTGCTGGCGGGCTGTGAGCTGCGCCGCGACACGAGCGTGACCGCGGTCGAGCGGCTGCCCGGCGGCGGGTTTCGCGTGGAGGCCGGCGGCGGCTCGCTCACCACGCGCCAGCTCGTCAACGCGGCCGGGCTGCGCAGCGACGAGATCGACCGCCTGCTTGGCTATGAGCGCTTCACCGTCACGCCCCGGCGCGGCGAGCTGATCGTCTTCGACAAGCTCACGCGCCCGCTCGTGCGCCACATCGTGCTGGCCGTCCCGACGGCGGTGTCGAAGGGCGTGCTGGTGTCGCCGACCGTGTTCGGCAACGTGATGGTGGGCCCGACCGCCGAGGACGTGCCGGACAAGGCGGACACCTCGTCCACCGCGGCCGGCGCTGGACTACCTGGTCGCCGAGACCGACCGCATCCTCCCGGCGCTGCTCGACTTCGACGTGACCGCGGTCTATGTCGGCCTGCGGGCGGCCACCGAGCACGCCGACTTCCAGATCGCCTTCGAGGACGGCTACGCCTGCGTGGGCGGGATCCGCTCGACCGGCCTGTCGGCCTCGATGGCGATCGCCGAGCACGTGCGCGAGGGGCTCGAGCTCGAGGCCGCGCCGCGGGCCCTGCGGCCACCGCCGCGCATGCCCAACATCGGCGAGGCCTTCCCGCGGCCCTATCGGCAAACCGACCTGATCGCCTCCGATCCCGACTACGGTCGCGTGGTCTGCTTCTGCGAGCGCGTCACACGCGGGGAGATCCGCGACGCGCTCGCCAGCCCGGTGCCGCCGGTGGACCTGGACGGGCTGCGCCGCCGCACGCGCGCCCACATGGGGCGCTGCCAGGGGTTCTTCTGCGGGGCGCGGCTGGCGGGGATGCTGGCGGAGGCCGAGCGTGGCTGAGGGCCCGGTCGCGATCGTCGGCGGCGGCCCCGCCGGCCTGGCGGCCGCCGTCGAGCTGCGGCGCCTCGGCGTGGGCGAGGTGGTCGTGATCGAGCGCGAGCAGGAGCCGGGCGGGATTCCGCGCCACGCTCGCCACCAGGGCTTCGGGTTGCGCGACCTGCACCGACCGCTGAGCGGGCCCGCCTACGCGCGCCGCTACGCCGACCTGGCCCGCGCGGCCGGCGCGGAGCTGCTGCTGGAGACGATGGTCACGGGCTGGTCCGAGGGCGCGCTCGAGCTCACCGGGCCGGGCGGCCGCTCGACGCTCGGGCCGGCCGCGGTCGTGCTGGCGACCGGCTGCCGGGAGCGCCCCCGCTCGGCCCGCCTGGTGCCGGGCAGCCGGCCCGAGGGCGTGATGACCACCGGGATGCTCCAGCAGCTCGTCTATCTCCAGGGCCTGCCCGCCGGGCGCCGCGCACTCGTCGTCGGGGCCGAGCACGTGAGCTTCTCGGCGATCATGACGCTCGCCCACGGCGGCGCCCGCACGCTGGCGCTGACCACCGCGCAGCCGCGCCACCAGTCGCTGGCGGCGTTCCGGCTCGGGGCGCTGGCGCGCTACCGCGTACCCGTGTGGACGGGCACCCGCGTGAGCGCGATCCGCGGGCGCCCGCGCGTGGAGGAGGTCGAGCTGACCGACATGGCCGGCGGGAGTACCCGCACCGTGGCGTGCGACACGGTCGTGTTCAGCGCCGACTGGATTCCCGATCACGAGCTGGCGGTGCTGGGCGGCATGGACCTGGACCCGGGCACGCGCGGCCCGGTGGTCGACGCCGCGTTGCGCACTTCCACCCCCGGCGTGTTCGCCGCCGGCAACGTGCTGCACGGGGCGGAGCAGGCCGACGTCGCGGCGCTGAGCGGCCGCCACGCCGCCGCCGGCGTGGCGCGCTACCTCGAGGACGGCGAGTGGCCGGTGCGCCGCGTGCGGGTCCTCTGCGAGACGCCGCTCGGCTGGATCGCCCCGAACGCGGTGAGCGGCACCGACGTCCCTGCGCGCGGCCGCTTCGCGCTGCGCGCGCGCTCGTTCGTGCGGGCGCCGCGGATCGAGATCGAGCAGGGTGGACGGATGCTCTGGGCCGGCCGCGTGGCGCGGGTGATGCCCGGGCGCTCGGCGCGGCTCCCGTACGAGTGGGCGAGCGAGGTCGACCCGGCCGGGCCGCCCGTCGTTTGCGCCTTGCGCCCACCCGGGTAGAAGGCGCCGATGGAGCACGAGGAGCAATCCGAGAAGCTTTCGCGCGAGCTGGATCGCCTCGACGAGCACTCCGAGGAGGTCGGCGAGCAGATCGACGACGCGCGCCGCGAGTGGGAGGCCAAGGAGGACGATCCCGCTGTGCCGGGCGCGCAGCCCGAACCTGAAGGGAGTTCCGTGAGCGAGACACCAGAGCAATCGGACCAGCTGCCCGAGGAGGGCCCGGCCGAGCAGGTGCACGACGACGGCGGCGACGCCGGAGCGGACGAGTCGCCCGGCACGCCCGGCGACGAGGGGACTGCCACCGGCAACCCGGACGCGGCCGGCGCCGACGACGAGGAGGACCAGGCCGGCGCGTAATCTCGGGGGCGTGTTCGACGCGCTCCGAGGACCGGCAAAGGCGGCGATCGCGGCGCTGTTCGCGGTCGGCCTGCTGCTTCTGTTCCTCAACCCGCCGTCGCTCTCGGGCGCGGAGGGCATGGCGGTGCTGGTCGGCGGAGGGCTGGTCCTGGCGCTGCTCACCGCCTGGGCGTTCGTGGTGATGACCGGCCGCGACGCGATGCCCGAGCAGGAGTTCGAGCGGCTGGTGCGGCGCAGCGAGGAGCTCGCCGGTCAGCCGGATCCGCGCGCCGGCGTGAGCGAGTTCGACCTGATGGTCACCGACGCGATCGACCGGCTCCCGCCCGAGTTCCAGCGCCTGCTGGACCAGACGCCGGTGGTGGTGTCGCACCACGGCCGGGAGAACCGCGCCTACGGCCACTACTTCGGGGACACTGTCGCGCGCGACGACTACCCCGACCGGATCGTCCTGTACCAGGACACCCTCGAGCGGGACTTCGGCCACGACCCGGAGCTGCTGCGCGCGCAGGTCGAGCGAACGCTGCGCCACGAGCTGGCCCATCACCTCGGTTGGGGCGAGCCGGGTGTGCGCGACCTGGGCCTCTAGGCTTACCGCCCAGTCCTGGAGAGGTGACCGAGCGGCTGAAGGTGCACGACTGGAAATCGTGTGGGCGGGTCAAACTGCCTCGAGGGTTCGAATCCCTCCCTCTCCGCTCCCGACAAGGCGGTGCCGTCGACCACCACGCCCGCGGTCCTCGAACCGGCGCTCGGGGGTCACGACGGGATTCGGAGCTCCAACGTGAGAAGCGCAGCGCGGGCCTGCTGCGGCTCAGAGCCTTCGGCGACTGCGGCCAGCGCAGCCCGCCACGCTGCCGCGAGCACGCGCCCGAGAACAGGCGGCACCGGGGCCGTACTCGCGCTCAGCGTTTCAGCCAGCCGGTCGTGTTCCGCTCCCGCGGGCGGTTCTCCCAGGATGCGGAGGAAGCCCTCACGGACGGCGAAGTCGAACCCGACCAGCAGTCCGGCCATCACGGCCGCGGAGCGATCCGACGCCGGCGCGGACGCTGCGATGGCACCCTCCATCCGGTCCAGCAGGCGCCGTTCGACGTCCTCCCGCACAAAGGCGTAGAGCCCGAGCTTGCTGCCGAAATGATGGTAGAGCGCGCCCGTGGTTACCTTCGCCGCCGCCGCCAGCTCGCCGACCGTGACCTCATCGAAGGGGCGTGCCCCAAACTCCTTGACCGCGGCGAGCGCGAGCCTGCCCTTCGGGGAGGTCGATACCGGAACCCATTCGCGCATCCCACACATAATGCCGTTATGCTCCGGCGGAAGCCAGTTACGACAGCAGAAGGGTGCGCCATGAAGCTCGAGTTCCTGTTCATCCCGACCTCCGACTTGAACGCCTCGCTCGCGTTCTACCGCGACGGCCTCGGCTTCACCGAGACGTGGCGCGAGGGCAACGCGACCGTCGCGCTCGCCCTGGCGGGCACCGACGTGCAGATCATGCTTGACGCCAACGACCCCGACGCGCCGCTAGGACCCCTGTTCGTCGTCGACAGCGTCGACGCCTTCCACACCGCCCGCGCGGAGACGCTCACCGTGATCGAAGAGCCCTCGGAGATTCCCGGCGGCTTCCTGGCCACCTACCAAGATCCAGGCGGGGCCACCATCTACGTCATGGACCAGTCGACGGACTCCGCCACCCAATAGGGCCTCCCGGTCCCTCTAGCTGCTCCTCCACCGGGGCGAGCGGGTTCTCGCTGCGAATCGCCACGTTCTCGTAGGGTTTGGCCCGCGTGCGCTCAGGACTCTTCCTGCCCCTATTCGATGCGCTGGCAGACCCGGCGGTCGTCGCGCACCTGTCCGCCGAGGCGGAGGAGGCGGGCTGGCACGGCGTGTTCGTGTGGGACAACCTGCGCTTCGAGGAGCCCGTGGTCGACGTGGCCGACCCGTGGATCACGCTGGCAGCGATGGCCGCCGCCACCGAGCGAATCCGGCTCGGCCCGATGGTCACCCCACTCGCACGACGTAGGCCTGTCAAGGTCGCCCGGGAAACAGCGACGCTCGACCGGCTCAGCGGCGGCCGACTCACGCTCGGCGTCGGCCTGGGCAGCGACTCGTTCGCGAGCGAGTACTCGATCACCGGCGAGGAGCTCGACGACCGCCGGCGCGCAAGCATGCTCGACGAGTCGCTCGAGATCCTGGCGGCCGCTTGGTCGGGCGAACCGGTGCACCACCGCGGCGAGCACTACCTGGTCGACGGCATGCGCTTCCTGCCCCGGCCGGTCCAGCGGCCGGGGGTGCCGGTGTGGGTCGCGGGCTATTACGGCAAGCCCAGGCCAGCGCGCCGGGCGGCGCGGTACCAGGGTTTCTTCCCCCTCGGCCTGGACCACCCGGAACAGCTCGCCGAGATCGTCGCCGGCCTCGCGGCGCGGCGCGGGGAGGCCGGCAGGGACCCCACGGAGTCCTACGACGTCGTCGTCGCCCTCCCGCCCGGCGACGATCCGGCGCCGTACGCCGCAGCAGGCGCCACGTGGTGGCTGGTCGAGTTCCCGTGGGATGCGGTATCGGTCGACCAGGTGCGCGCAGTGATCCGCGACGGCCCGGCGGCCCGGGCGTAGGCACCACACTGCGGGGGAGCGCTACGCGGCGCTGGCTGACCGCGAGGGGAACAGCGGCTCCACCCCGCCGGTGCGCGCGTCCAGCAGGCGGCCGGCGAAGCGGAGCAGGCCGACGATCGAGACGATCGCCACCACTGCGCCGGCGCACGCCGCGACTCCCAGCGAGGCGTCGACGGAGGCGCCGAGCGCGATCGCGACCGCGCTGCCACCGACCACGCTGTTGATCACGGCCACCACGCTCCCGAAGGTGAAGTACTGGGTACGCCCCTCGGCCGGCACCGCCACGTTGGCGAACACGCCGAGTCCGTCGTCGTGGCCGGACAGCAGGAACAGGTTCGCGCGATCCCCAGCCAGCTCCTTGTAGTAGCCGCGGATCCGGTTGATCGCGAGGCCGTAGCGGAAGTCCTCGGCCCCGCACTCGACCAAGCGCACGAACGTGAAGACGCCGAGCAGGTAGAGCGTCGGCAGCACGGTGAGGGCGAACGTGTTGAACGTGTCGCCGCCGGGCGAGATCTGGCCGATGAAGCCGAGCGCCACGAGGGTGCTGGACACGGCGCCGATGTAGAGGGCGGCGCGCGAGGAGCTCTCGCTCATCGTCTGCGATCGGGCGCCCTGGAGCGTGAAATGCTCCGTAGTCAGCGCCGTCAGGAGCTCTCCGCGATCGGACGCGTCCGCCACCGTGCGAACGCTAGGCCGGGAATCGGACGGCCGAGGTTGCCTGCTCGACGAGCCCGACGAACTCTCGGGCGGCGGGTGACGCGCCGGCCTGGTTCCACGCGATCGCCCGGCGACGCAGGAGGCGGGGCCTGATGATGTCCACCACGGCCACGTTCGCGCCGTCCGCGGCTGCCCGCGGGAGGATCGCCGCGCCAAGTCCCTCCGCCACGAGCTCGATGAGCGAGCTGAGCTCGCCGGCCTCGGCCGCGATTCGAGGGCGGTAGCCGGCGTCGTCGAACGCCTTGTCGAATGCCTCGCGATGCCCGCTGCCGTGAACGAGCGTGACAAACGGCTGCTCTCGCAAGCGGGCGAGAGTGACGCTCTTACGTCGTGCAAGGGGATGACCGCGACTCACACCGAGCACCAGCTCCTCGCTCGTGATCACACGCGTGGTGAGCTGGGCCGGGACCGTGTGCGTGCCGATCCCCACGATGCCGACGTCGATCTGGCCGTTCGCGAGCGCCTCGAGCAGCGGCTCGTTGTTCTGGGTGGTCAGCAGGACCTCGATGTCGGGGTACGAGCGATGCAGCTGGCCCAGCGCCTGACCGAGCGGCTGGTCGACGGGCCCGGCGACTCCTATCCGGAGCCGTCCGCGCAGCATCCCGCGCAGCGACGCGATCGCGTCGCGTCCTCGCTCCGCGGCAGCGAGCGCCGCGCGGGCGTGGGGGAGCAGCGCCTCGCCCGCTTCGGTCAGGCTGACCGAACGTGCGTCGCGGTGGAACAGCGACTCGCCGAGCTCGAGCTCGAGCCGACGGATCTGCTGGCTGACAGCGGGCTGGGCCACCAGCAGGCGGCTGGCTGCACGGGTGAACTGCCCCTCCTCCGCCACCGCGGTGAAGTACGAGAGCTGTCTCAACTCCATAACGACACGCTCTCAGAACCATAGCCATCATGTCTTTGACTTATGTCAGGTGGCCGGTACCGTCGGCCCCATGTTGGCCCCGCCAATCGAAGTCGAGCTGCTCTCGCCCACCGCACATGCCGACGCGACCCTGATGGGGCGGATCAGCGAGCTGGCCAACGAGGTCTACGCGGTCGCCGAGGCCGGCCTCTGGACAGATGGCGCGACCCGCACCTCGGTCGGCGAGATCGCCGACCTCACCCGGGCCGGGCAGATTGCCGTGGCCCGCATGGCGGGCCAGGTCGTCGGTTGCGTTCGCCTCCAGCGCCTGGACGAGCGCACGGGCGAGTTCGGGATGCTCTGCGCGGACCCAGCCCATCGGGGCGTCGGGATCGGCCGTGAGCTGATCCGTTTCGCCGAGCGGACTGCCGGTTCGGACGGCATGAGCACGATGCAGCTCGAGCTTCTGGTGCCGCGGGACTGGACCCACCCGACCAAGCAGTTCCTGGCGGACTGGTACTCCCGGATCGGCTACCGGATCGCTCGCTCCGGGACAATCGACGAGCTCTATCCGGAGCTGGCGCCGCTCCTCGCGACGCCGTGCGACTTCGTGATCTATCGCAAGGAGCTGACGAGATGGGCACCGTGATCTTCGACATCAGCATGTCCCTGGACGGTTACATCACCGCGGCCGACCGAACCCCGGAGGAGCCGATGGGCCGAGATGGGCTGCGCCTGGTCGACTGGGCGATCGGCGACGACGAGCGCGGACGCAAGCTGCTCGACGACGCGGTGGGCCAGCTGGGCGCGACGATCGCCGGGCGAACCACGTACGACACCTCGCTCCCGTGGTGGGGCGCCGACGGCCCGTCGGGGTCGGCCCGCCGGCCGGTGTTCGTGGTCACGCACCAGCCGCCGGACGAGAGCCCGGCGGACGGTGTGTACGAGTTCGTAACGGATGGGATCGAGGCCGCGCTCGAGCAAGCGCAGGCGGCGGCGGGCGAGGGCGCCGTCGTCGTGATGGGCGGCGCTGACCTCGGCCGCCAGTACATCGCCGCCGGGCTCGTGGACGAGATCCAGATCCACCTCGTCCCGGTTCTGTTCGGGGGCGGCACGCGGATGTTCGACGACTCGCTCGACGATCACATCGACCTCGAGCCGGTCGAGGTGATCGAGACGCCGGTGGCGATCCACCAGCGGTTTCGCGTCGTCGGCCGCTGAGCCCGCTTCAGAAAAGCTCCCGCCACGTGAACTGTGGCGAGTAGCCGAGCACATGCTTGGCCTTGTCGATGCTGAGCAGCGTGTCGGTCCCGCTCACGCCGTCGGCGACGGGCACGCCTGGGAAGACCTCGGCCATCAGCTCGCGGCTGGGCCGCTTCATCACGGTGTCCGCGGCCGCGATGATGAAGCTCTCGGCGCCGGTGACGTCGGTCTCCAGCCCCAGTCGAACGCTTTGCGCCACGTGGCTCTCGTCGACGTAGCCCCACAGGTTCCACTTGCGCGCATGCGGGTCGTCCCAGAACGACGGGAACTGCGCGTAGTCGTCGCGGACCATCACGTTCGAGAACCGCAGCCCGACGAACGGGATGCCGGTCCAGCGGTTGAACTGGCGCGCCACCTCCTCCCCGAGGACCTTGGACAGCGCATAGCTGGACTCGGGATACACGTGCGCCTCGTCGACGGGCGCGTAATCGGGCGGGCGGTCGAACGGCAGCCCGAGCGTGGTCTCGCTCGACGCCCACACCACGCGTTGAAGTCCGAGCCGGGCTGCGGCGGCGAACACCGTGTGCGTGCTGACGATGTTGGTCCGGAAGACCTGGTCGGGAGTGGCATGGACCGGGGAGGGGATCGCCGCAAGGTGGACGACCGCCTCGATCCCGGGCATCCGTTCGCCGCCGCTGAGCGCCTCCAGCGTCTGCCCGAAGTCGGTGAGCTCGGCGGGCATGAACGGAGCCGGCGTGTCGGGCGAATACGACTCGGCGGACGGGACCCTGTCGATGTTGAGCACGTCGTGCCCGTGCTCGAGCAGGTCTCTCACCACTGCCCTCCCGGCCTTGCCGCTCCCGCCGGTTACGGCGATCTTCGTCATGCCCCGAGGCTTACGCCTCGCCCGGCGCCGGCACGATCAGCCGGATGTGCCGGCGGGCCAGCATCAGCACGGGCGTCTTCCAGTCGCGCCCGGAGCCGTCCAGCGAGGTGAGCTCGCACTCGACCATCGTGAAGAACTCCTGGTCGCGCCGGTTCACGTGGTCGGACACGCGTGAGCGGTAGCCCTCGCGCGGGAGCGTCATCATGCCCTCCACGCGGTAGCGATCCGTCTCGACGACCACGCGTTCGGTGCGCATGTCCACGGGTGCGCAATGTAGGGCAAAGGGGCCGCGGGTGTACCGTTGATCGCGTGGAACTGGTGTCCGCTCCGGAGCGCACACCGGCGCTGGAGGCCGTCTTCCAGCCGGTGCAGCCGCCGACCACGTTCGAGGAGACCGTCGAGCGGTTGGGCACGGCGATCCGGCTCGGCCTGCTGCAGCCCGGCAGCCGCCTGCCGCCCGAGCGCGACCTCGCCGACCGGCTGCGCATCTCGCGCTCGACGTTGCGCCAGGCGCTGACCACCCTCGTGCAGAGCGGCCATCTGGTCTCAGTGCGCGGCCGCGCGGGCGGGACGTTCGTAGCCGAACGACCGCCGATGGGGCAGGACGTCGCGGCGCAGGTGCTCGGAGACGGCGCCCGCGCGGTGCTCGACTACCGCGTCGCGGTCGAGACCGGTGCGGCGGTGCTCGCGGCCGAGCGGGCGCAGGGGGTCGAACTGGACCGCCTCGAGCCGTTCATGGACCAGATGGATTCGGCGGGCGAGTTCGAGGACTACCGGCGTGCCGACGTGCGCTTCCACATCGGCATCGCCGAGGCGACCCATTCGGCCCGCCTGGTCGCGGCCATGACCGAGGTCCAGGGCCACATGAGCGACCTGATCGCGCGCATCGCGCACCCGGACGAGGTCCTGAGGAGCTCCAACGCCCAGCACCGCCAGTTGATCGCCGCGCTGCGCAGCGGCGACGGCACCCGCGCCGTGGGCATCGTGCGCCAGCACATCGAGAGCACCGAGCACATCCTTGCGGGCCTGTTGCCCGAGCCCCCGCGCTAGCCTGCGGCGGCATGAATCGCTTTGCGGCCGCGCCGCTCACTCTGCTCGTGCTCGTGCTCGGACTCGCCGCGTGCGGAGGCGGCGACGGCGATGCGCCCTCGAAGGCCGAGTTCGCGGCGAGCGCCGACAAGATCTGCAAGAACGCCGAGACGGCGCTCCAGAACGTGGGCGAGAACGCCAAGAGCCCGGACGAGGTCGCGGCGGCGGTCGACAAGGTCATCGACGAGACCCAGAAGAGCATCGACGATCTGCAGGACCTCGAACAGCCGGACGGCGACGCGGGCGAGGCCGCCAACAAGTTCGTGGACGCGCTCTCGTCCGACATCGAGGACAAGGGCATCCCCGCGCTCGAGGACCTGCGCGACGCGCTCAAGGACAACGATCAGCAGGCCGCCCAGCAGGCCGCGCAGAAGCTCCAGGCGATCGAGACCACGAACAGCGACAAGCTCGCGAGCGATGTCGGCGCGAAGGGCTGCGCCAACTGAAGCGCCGGCCTAGCCCGGGACCCAGGTGTCCTTGGCGCCCCCGCCGCGACCCGAGTTCACGACCATCGATCCGCGCTCGAGCGCGACCCGGCTGAGCGAAGCGAGGACCCGGACGCCGTCGGGTCCGAGCACGGCGTAGGGACGCAGGTCCACGTGACGCGGCTCTAGCTTCGCGCCGCACACCGTCGGGTGGACCGAGAGCGCCACCAGCTCCTGGGCCACGAACGCGTCGGGCTCGGCGTCGATCGCCGCGCGCAGGCGTTCGCGCGTGGCCGCATCCGCGTCCCGCCAGATGACCACGTCCTCTCCGCCCATCTCGCCGCGCGGCTTGACGACGAAATCTTCGAGATCGCTCACCTCGCTGGCGGGGCGCGAGCGGACGGACGGCAGGAGCGCCTCCTCGTCGAGGAAGAAGCGCACGAGGTCGTCGACGTAGGGATGCACCAGCTTGTCGTCGGCCACGCCCGCCCCCGGAGCATTGACGACCGCCACCGCTCCCCGCGCGGCCGGCTCGATCAGCTGCTCGAGCGCCGTACCGCTGAAGCGGTCATCCTCGGTGCGGTGGTAGACGACGTCAACGGCGCGCGGGCGCCCGTCGAGCCAGGCGACCACCCGCCCGTCGCGCACCTCGAGGTCGGCCGGCGTCACGACCGGGGCGCACAGCTCGCGCCCGAGCACCGAGTGCTCCCACCAGGCCGCGGCGGAAGGGCCGTCGCTCAGCAGCACCACGCGCGGCTCGGCCACCGGCGCGGCGTCGTGGAGGGCGAGCGCCAGCTCGCCGTAGGCGAGCGTGAGGTCGGAGCGGCCCGGCTGTACCGGCAGCAGGTCGCGCAGGGTCTCGCGGGCGGCGACCGCGTAGGCGAGGCCTGACGCCATGCGCACCTGGTCCTCGATCACGCGAAAGCGACCGTCGGGGGAGCGCACCACGTCGAGGCCCGCGAACGCGATCCAGCGCGACACACGCGCGCCGCGCATGGCCGGCTCGTAGTGCGGCGAGCTCTCGACTGCCGCTCGCGGAACCACTCCGGCGTCGAGGGAGCGTTGGTCGCCGTAGACGTCGGCGACGAACGCGTCGAGCGCCTTTATCCGCTGGGCCACGCCGACCTGGATCTCCGACCACTCGTCGGCCGTCAGGACGCGCGGGATCGGGTCGAGCCCGAACACCCCGTCGCCAAACGCCACCCCGCGACCGCGCAGCCGATCCTCCACGCGGGCGGCGAGCCGCGCAGGATCGTCGAGGCCATCCAGCAGCTCCGCGTACTGCGGGCGCGGCTGCCCGCTCTCGTCGTAGGCCTCGTCGTACGGCGGAGGCAGCGGCACGCCGGGCGCTAGCCGGCGGCTACCGCGCGGGCGAGCTTCGCCTCGGCGTCACGCACGTCCGACAGCGCGGCGGCCCAGGTGCTGGTGCTGTCGCTGCTCGCGGCCTGGGCCAGCTCGCGGTAGGTGGCCGCGGTGGCGCGCGCGGCCTCGACGGCCGGCTCGCCGTTGGAAAGCGCGGCGAAGCGGCGGGCGGCGTGCTCGTAGGTGCCGGCCAGCGCGGAGGCGGCGGAGATCTGGTCGGAGTTGCTCTTCGCACGGGCCAGGTCGCTGCGGCCCTCGGCGCGGTCCACCTTCAGCTTGTTGGCGGCCAGGCGCCAGCGATCCTGCGCCCGGCGCACCGCGCCGAGCGTCAGCGGCCGCTGCCGCGGGCCAAGCTGGAGCGTCGACGCGGTTCGCTCGCACGTGGCGAGCGTGTTCGACGCCGCGCCGGGTGCGGCGGTGCAGGTGACCTCGACCTTGCCGGACCTGGTCGGGATGACGTAGCGCGCGACGCGCTCACCGTCGTTCGTGGAGACCGCGTCGTGGTGCCAGGCCTCGTACTCGCCGACCAGCACCGGCGTGGCCTGGTCCGAGCGCTGGAGGCGGTCGCGGCTGACCGCGACCGTCAGACCCGAATTCGGATCGCGCGCGGGGTAGGCCTCGAGTAGGCCCGCCTCGGCGGGGCGCTGCCGCCAGCCGTCGGACAGCTCGACGCTCATCCCGGCTGCGGTCGCCTGCGGATGCGGCGCCGGCGGGCTGTCGCTCCCCGCGGCCACCGTCCCGGCCACGGCGCCGGCGGCGAGTGCGCCGCCCACGAGCAGCGCGACCAGGGCCCGGCCGCGGCGCGGATCGTCCTCGACGGCGGGCTGCAGGCGCGGCGCGTGGCGGGCCGCCTCCGGCTTGGGCGCGGCGGAGCCGCGGCGGAAGCGCGGCGGCGCCTCCAGGGCCGGCATGCTCGGCGCGCCGTAGATGACCAGGTTGAGCAGGTGCCGCGCCTCCGCGGCAGTCGCGTAGCGCTTGCGCGGGTCGGGCGCCATGGCAACGGCGAAGATCGTGTCGAGCGTGGCCGGCAGGTCGGGGCGCACGTCGCTCAGCCGCGGCGGGTGCGCGTGAACGATCTGCTGGGGATCGCCGCCGTGGGGCGGGCCGCCCGTCAGCAGCGTGTAGGCGATCGCGCCGAACGAGTAGACCGCCGAGCGTGGGTGGGCGTCTTCGCCGCGCAGCACCTCCGGTGCGACCCACGCGGCGTGGGCGTCGTCTCCGCCCGGGTTGCCGAGCGCCTCGCGAGCCACGCCGAGGTCGCCGACCATCGCGCCCAGCCGCGGATCGAGGAAGACCGAGTCCGGCGTGACCTCACAGGGCGGCTTGCCCTGGCTGACCGCGTCGTCCAGCGCATGCGCGATGCCCAGCAGCAGCGCCAGCGAGCGGGCGGTCGAGAGCTCCGAGATGCGGCGGTACTCCGACAGCGGCACCGCCGTGCCGATGTCGTGCGCCACGTAGAACCAGCCGTCGAAGTTGCCGGCCGAGACGAGCGGCAGCAGCCGGTCGCTGGTCAGCTCGGCCCGCTCTGCGGCCGCCGCCGAGAACCACACCCAGCAGTCGTCCCGGGCCGGGGCGCGCGCCACGCTCAGGCAGACCGTCTGGTGCTCGAGGTGGACGATCGTGTGGTGACGGTCGCCGGTCGCCGGCAGACCCTCGATCGCCTCGGCGATCAGCGTCTCGTCGGGCGACGCGCTGTATGTCGTCGGAGTCGGCTCGTACATCGTGGGTCAGCCGGAGTCCGAGAAGACCTGGGGCTCGGGCTGGGGGGCCGGGGCCGTCGGCGTGGGAGTGGAGGTCACAGTGGGCGGGGGCGCGGACACGACCGGCGGGGCCGGCTCGGAGACCGTCTCGGCGGGCTCCTCCTTGTTGGCCGGCTTCGGCTTCGGCTTCGGCTTGTGGACCAGGGCCGGCAGCGCCTGCGCCTCGCCGAGCGCCGACTGACCGGCGATGCCGGCCGCCACGTCGAGCGGCTCGGCCGGCGTGCCCGGCGCGCCGGTGCCCGGACTCGCCTGCCCGGTGCTGCTCAGCGCGTAGGCCACCGCGAGCGCCACGAGGAACGCGGCTGCGGCAGCGAACAACGCACGTCGGTTTAGTTCGGAAGGCATCGAGGCGGAGGGACCAGCTTCGCGGAGGATTCGAAGTCCTCTCTCAAGTTAATGGCGATTGCGGCTGTCGTCTAGCTTCTGATTCGCTCGGAGCGTGGATCGAAGAGCGGCTCCTCGGCGACGACACCCTCGATCCAGCGGCCGAAGATCTCCACGGCCAGCTCTATTCCGGGCTGCGACTGCTCTGACGGCAGGTAGGCGTAGGCGATCGAGCGCCCGATCGTGTAGCCGTAGCCGCCCGTCGTCACGCGCCCCACTACGTCCCCGTCGACCCGCACCGGCTCGTTGCCGAGCGCCACCGAGCGCGGGTCGGCGAGCGTCAGGCAGGCGAGCCGCCGATCGGGCTCGCCGGCCTCGGCCAGCGCCTCGCGGCCCAGGAAGCCGCCCGGCTTGTCCATCTTCACGCAGAAACCGAGTCCGCCCTCGTAGGGCGTCTCGTCGGGAGTGATGTCGGCGCCCCAGACGCGGTAGCCCTTCTCGAGGCGCAGCGAGTCGATCGCGCGGTAGCCCCCCGCGACCAGCCCGTGCGGCTGGCCCGCCTCCCAGAGCGTCCGCCAGAGCGTGAGCCCGTACTCCGTGGGGCAGTACAGCTCCCACCCCAGCTCGCCCACGTAGGTCACGCGCAGCGCGCGCACCGGCACGTCCCCGATGGTGAGCTCGCGGACGCTCATGTAGGGGAAGTCCTCGTTGGCGAGCGACTGGGGTGTGAGCGGGGCCAGCACGGCGCGCGACCGCGGCCCCCAGATCCCGAGGCACGCCCACGCGGAGGTCACGTCCTGCACGTGGACCGAGCCGTCGTCGGGCAGGTGGCGGCGGATCCACTCGCGGTCGTGGTTGCCGAAGGCGGTTCCCGTGACGATCGAGAAGCGCTCCTCGGCGAGCCGGGCCACCGTGAAGTCGCACTCGATTCCGCCGCGCGAGTTGAGCATCTGCGTGTAGGTGATGCGGCCGACCTCGCGCGCGACCTGGTTGTCGCAGAGGCGCTCCAGCAGCGCCGCGGCCCCCGGCCCGGCGATCTCGAGCTTGCTGAACGAGCTCTCGTCGAACAAGGCCGCGGCCTCCCGGCAGGCGGCGTGCTCGGCGCCGATGCCGGGCGACCAGTTGCGCCCGGCCCAGCCGCGCGGGCGCAGCCCGTCGTCGCCGGCCGCCGCGTTCGACTCGTACCAGTTGACCCGCTCCCAGCCGGACTTCTCGCCGAAGGCGGCCCCGTGGTCGCGGTGCCAGGCGTTGACGGGCGACACCCGCAGCGGCCGGCCCGCCTCGCGCTCGTGGGCGGGGTACTTGATGTCGTAGTAGGTCTCGTAGGTCTCGCGGATCCGCTTCAGCGAGTACGAGGGCGAGCGGTAGTGGGCGCCGAAGCGCCGGATGTCCATGTGCCAAAGGTCGAGCGACGGCTCGCCGGCCGCGATCCACTCGGCCATCACCTTGCCGACGCCGCCGGCGCCGGCCAGGCCGTGCGCGCAGAAGCCGGCCGCGACGAACAGGCCGCCGATCTCGGTCTCGCCGAGGCAGAACTCGTTGTCCGGCGTGAAGCCCTCCGGCCCGTTGACCATGCGCGTGACCTTCACGTTCTCCATCTCGGGGACGCGCCGCCGCGAGTTCACGACGATCTCCTCGAAGCGGTCCCAGTCGTCCTCCAGCAGGCGCCCGTTGAAGTCGGGCGGGATGCTCTCGAAGCCGCGCTCGTCGGGCAGGAACGCGGGCGAGCTCGGGCGCTCGTAGCCGCCCATCACGAGCCCGCCGCCGTCCTCGCGGAAGTAGATCAGCAGATCCGGGTCGCGCAGCGTGGGCAGTGGCTTCGAGGGGTCGCGCTCGCGGAACGGCTGGGTGACGATGAACTCGTGCGACATCGGCTGGATCGGCAGGCGCACTCCGGCCAGCCGCCCCACCTCGGCGGAGAACATGCCGGCGGCGATCACGACCGTCTCGGCCTCGATGTCCCCGCGCTCGGTGCGCACCCGCTTGACGCGCCCGCCCTCTTGGTCGATGCCGGTCACGCGCGTGCTCGTGAACAGGCGCGCGCCGCCCTCGCGTGCGCGCTCGGCGAGCGCGAACGTGAGCTGCGAGGGGTCGAGGTATCCGTCCGTCGGCAGCCAGGCCGCGCCCAGCACGCCGTCGGTGGACATCAGCGGGAACAGGCCCTGCGCCTCCTCGGCCGAGATCAGCTCGAGCGGCAGCCCGAACGTCTTCGCCCAGCCGGCCTGGCGGCGCAGCTCCTCCATGCGCTCCTCGCTCGACGCCAGCCGGATGCCGCCGCACTCGACCCAGCCGCAGTCCTCGCCGAGCTCGCGGTAGAGCTCGACCGAGTACATCATCATCTTCGTCAGGGAGACCGATCCGCGCAGCTGGCCGACTAGGCCGGCCGAGTGGAACGTCGACCCCGAGGTCAGCTGGTTGCGCTCGACCAGGACCACGTCGTCCCAGCCGAGCCGGGTGAGGTGGTGGGCGATCGACGTGCCCCCTACGCCCCCGCCGACGATCACGCAGCGGGCTGCGCCCGGGAGCTCCCGGCTAAGCGCCACCGGCCTCTTCGAGCCAGGTGCGGAAGCGCGGATCGGCGCCGGTCTCGGTCAGCCGCTGGAAGTGCTTGTCCGCGTACCCGGGGAAGTCGAAGTCGAGCTCGGACACGGAGGTCTGGACGACTCCCCACATGGCCTCGCGGAAGTCCGACATGAACCGGAACAGGTTGAGCGCGGCCTGGCGGCGCGGCGTGGCGGGCTCACGGAAGTAGGCCTCGAGCAGCCGATCGCCGCCGGCCTCGTCCAGCTCGTTGTTGACCGCGAAGTTCCCGAGGTCGAAGAACGGGTCGCCCATCCCGGCGTACTCCCAGTCGACGATCACGACCTTGTCGCTTGCCTGGATGAAGTTCGCCGCCAGCAGGTCGTTGTGGTTCGGGCTGGTCCGGTGCTCGGGGTGGTCGCGCACCGCCGCGACGATCTCGCCGGCGCGCTCGAGCGTCTCGTCGAACGCCTCGGGCAGCTCGCCGCCGCGCGAGCGTGCCACCTCGGCGTAGTCGCGGACGATGTCGTAGACCTGGAAGTCGGTCGGCAGCTCGAGGCCGGACTCGTGGAACGCCCGCAGCCCGTACGCCACCTCGGCGAGCGTCCCCTGGTCGCGCAGCTCCTCGGAGGTCAGCACGCGCCCCTCCACGAAGCACGTCACGAGGCAGGGCGGATCCTCGAACATCGCGGCCACCTTCGGCCCGATGCCGAGCTCGGACGCCTGCTTGGTGGCCAGGCGCTCGGCCTCGCGGTCGATGCCGAGCAGGTTCGTGTCCTTGCCGGGCAGGCGCACGACGTAGTCGTCGCCGCCGAAGTGGACGAGGAAGTTGCGGTTGGTGATCCCGCCTTCGAGGGGCCTCACGCCGCCCTCGCGCGGGCCGAGCAGCGCCGACAGCCGAGCGACCACGTCGGTCAGCTCGGGGATCGAGATCTCCTCGTGCATGGCGCCACACTACGCCGTGGCGGCCTCGCCGCATACCCTCCCCTGGGGTGAGCGACGGTGAGCTGATCCTCGTCGCCGGGGCATTGCTCGCTGCCGGCATCGCGGCATCCCTGCTGGCCCAGCGCATCCGCCTGCCCGGCCTCCTGCTGTTCCTCGGCGTCGGGCATGGCGATCGGGTCCGACGGGCTCGACTGGATCGACTTCTCCGATTACGAGCTGGCGCGCACGATCGGCATCGTGGCGCTGGCCCTGATCCTGTTCGAGGGCGGCCTGATCGCGGGGTTCGACGAGATCCGGCCGGTGCTGCGCCCGGCGCTGTCCCTGGCGCTGGTGGGCACGTTCGTCACCGCGGCGATCACCGGCATGGCCGCCGTCTGGCTGTTCGACCTCGACACCCTGCAGGGGCTGCTGCTGGGCTCGATCATCGCGTCCACCGACGGCGCGGCGATCTTCGCGCTGCTGCGCGGCTCGACGCTGCGCCGCAAGCTCGCCCGCACGCTCGAGGGCGAGGCGGGCTTCAACGACCCGGTCGCGGTGCTGCTGGTGATCGGCTTCATCGACTGGATCCAGAAGCCCGACTACGGCGCCGCCGACATGGCGCTCCTGTTCGCCGAGGAGCTGGTCATGGGCACGGCTGTCGGCGTCGCGGTCGGATGGCTGGCGGTCCAGGGCCTCAAGCGGACGCGGCTCGACTCGACCGGCCTGTACCCGGTCGCGACGCTGGCCACCGCGGCCGTGGCGTTCGGGGCGGCGGACACGCTGCTCGGATCGGGGTTCCTCGCGGTGTACGTGGCCGGGCTGATGCTCGGCTCGGCGCGCATCCCGGCCAAGCGGACCGTCACCGTGTTCCACCAGGGCTTGGCCTGGGTGGCGCAGATCGCGATGTTCCTGGCGCTCGGGCTGCTCGTGTTCCCGAGCGACCTCGGCGGCGAGGTCGTGGAGGGCACGGCGCTGGCGCTGGTGCTCGTGCTGGTCGCGCGCCCGGTGGCCACGTTCCTCAGCACGGCGTTCGACCGCTTCTCGACGGCCGAGCGCGTGGTGCTCGGGTGGGCCGGCCTGCGCGGCGCGGTGCCGGTGGTGCTGGCGACGTTTCCGGTGATCGAGGGCGTGCGCCGCTCCGAGGAGTTCTTCAACATCGTCTTCTTCGCGGTCGTGATCTCGACGCTGCTCCAGGGGACGACCTTCGAGCCGCTCGCCAAGCGCCTCCGCGTGACCACCAACGAGCCGGCGCTGCCGCGGCCGCTGGCGGAGACGGGCACGATCCGCCGGCTCGGCGCCGAGGTGGTGGAGTTCCCGGTCGGACCGGACTACGCGCTGGTCGGCCGGCGCGTGCGCGAGCTGGGGCTGCCGCGCGACGCCCTGCTGTCCGTGATCGTCCGCGGCGAGGAGGCGGTGCTGCCGCGCGGATCGACTCGCATCGAGGCGGGCGATCGGCTGCACCTGGTCGTGCGCAGCGAGGTGGCGAAGCGGATGAACGAGGTGGTCGAGCGCTGGGAGGCCGGGCCGGTCGGCCCCCCGCCGATGGAACGGCAGGCCGGCGTGGGCCACGCGGTGTTCAGCTCGCGCCCTTGGGACGAGGAGCGCGACGGTGACGCCGCGTATCCAGAGGAGGTCGACGGCGTCCCGGTGCACGAGCACCTGCGCACCCGGCGCGACAAGGGCGGGGCGCTCGTCTCGCTGACGGACGGCCGCTACGCGGTCACGGGGCCGACGCTGGCGCTCGGCGGCGCGAAGCAGATCCAGGCCTACGCCCGGCGCCGGCTGGCGCGCGAGGCCGACGACGCCATTCGGGCCTGGTGGCAGGAGGTGATCGGCGCGCTCGCACGCTGATTCCCAGCCGCTTGCTTCCATCCGCACAAGGGCTTACAGTCGCGCCAGAAGGTCGGGGCGCCAGACCTTTTCGGCTCTGGAGTGCCCAACGGACTCGTCGACTAGGAGGAAGCCCATGGCGGACGGGACGATGGATCGGGACGAGCAAAGGCTCGCCGAGCTCGGCTACAAGCAGGAGCTGGACCGCGGCTGGTCGCGGTTCTCGAACTTCGCGATCTCGTTCACGATCATCTCGGTCCTGGCGGGGTGCTTCACGACCTACCCGCAGGCGTGGAACCTCGGCGGGCCGATCGCCATCTCCTGGGGCTGGCCGATCGTCTGCCTGATCATCCTGACCGTCGCGTTCAGCATGGCGGAGGTCGCCTCCGCCTATCCGACGGCCGGCGGGCCCTACTGGTGGGCCAACGAGCTCGGCGGCCCGGTCTGGTCGTGGTACTGCGGCTGGTTCAACCTGCTCGGCCTGATCGCCATCGTGGCCACGGTCGACTGGTTCTGCGCCCAGTTCTTCACCTACGTGTTCAACCTCTGGGGCCTCGACTTCATCCTCAACTTCGCCGACGAGGTGTCGCTCGGGGAGATCTTCATCGTCTTCGTGGTGATCCTCGCCCTGCACGCGATGATCAACATCTTCTCGTCGCACCTGGTCGCGCTGTTCAACAACATCTCGGTGTTCTGGCACTGCGTCGGCGTGGTCGTGATCATCGGCATCCTGATCATCGTCCCCGACCGCCACCAGAGCGCCGACTTCGTCTTCACCGAGCGGATCAACAACTCCGGCTTCGAGATGGGCATGTACTGGTACTACATCCTGCCGACCGGGTTGCTGCTGACGATGTACACGGTCACCGGCTATGACGCGTCGGCGCACGTGGCCGAGGAGACGCGCGACGCCGAGATCTCGGCGGCCAAGGGCGTCTGGCAGTCGGTCGCCCTGTCGGCTCTGATCGGCTGGTTCGTCCTGCTCGCGATCACGTTCGCGGCGTCGGACGTCGGCGCCGTCAACGACGGCGGCGGCACCTCGCTGGCGATCTTCCAGAGCGCGATGAGCGAGGGCTGGGCCGAGATCGTGATCCTGATCTCGGCGGTCGGGCAGTTCTTCTGCGGCATGGCCTGCGTGACGAGCTGCTCGCGCACGTTCTTCGCGTTCTCGCGCGACCGCGCCACCCCGGGCAACCGGCTCTGGGCCAGCGTCAACGGGCAGCGCGGCGTGCCCGTGGCGGCCGTCATCGGGTCCTGCGTCCTGGCTGGGATCCTGACCCTGCCGGCGCTGTCGGGCAACGCCGCCGGCGTTCCGGTCGCCTTCTTCGCCGTCGTCTCGATCGGCGTGATCGGGCTCTACATCGCCTACGTGATGCCGGTCTACCTGCGCTGGCGCAAGGGCAGCGCCTTCCAGCAGGGGGCGTGGAACCTCGGCAATAAGTGGAGGTGGTTGAACCCGATCGCGGTCGCCTGGGTGATCATCACGTCGATCTACTTCTGCCTGCCGTTCTACGGCCCGGCGGCGGTGTGGTGGGACGACACCTTCGACTGGAACGCGGCCAACTTCACGCCGCTCGTGCTGGGCGTCCTGTTCGTCGCCATCACCCTCGCCTGGTTCGGGGGCATGAACAAGCGCTACACGGGGCCGGTCCGGACGATCGAGTTCGACGAGGGACTGGGCATCGTCAAGGAGAAGCCGCTCGAGCCCGAGCCGCCGGCCTCCCCGGTCGGCTAGCTCACAGCTCAGCAGCGCCGAGCACGAACGCGCGCCAGCGCTCGTGCTCGGCGGCGCGCCACGCGTCGTCGCGCTGCGGCTCGACCGTGCGGTCGACCGGCAGCAGCTCGGCCGCCTCGGCCAGCGAGCCGATCGTGCCCGAGCCCACCGCGGCCAGCACCGCGGCGCCCAGCACGGTCGCGTCCGCGCCCGCGGCCTCGACCGGCACGCCGATCGCGTCGGCCTGCAGCTGCAGCAGCAGCGGCTCGTTGGTGAGCCCGCCGTCCACCCGCAGCGAGCGCACGTCCACGCCCTCGCGCATCGCCGCGACCACGTCGGCCACGCGCCATGCGATCCCCTCGAGCGCCGCGCGCGCCACGTGCGCGCGGGTCGTGCCCCCGTGCAGCCCGGCGATCACGGCGCGGGCCTCGGGGCGCCACCACGGGGCGCCGATGCCGGCCAGGGCCGGGAGCACGCGTGCGCCGGCGCTGTCGTCGGCCTCGCGGGCCAGCTCGGCCAGCGCCGCCGGCCGCTCCGCGACGCCGAGCTCGCGGCACATCCACTCGAGCATCGCCCCCGCGGCGAACACGCCGCCGTCCACCGCGTACTCGGTGCGGCCGTCGATGCGCCAGGCGACGGTCGGCAGCAGCCCGCCGGACGGGCGCGGCACCTCGTCGCCGGTGTGGCCGAGCACGAACACGCCGGTCCCGTAGGTCGCCTTCACGCGGCCCGGCACGACGCAGCCGGCGCCGGCGAGCGCCGCCTGCTGGTCGACCACCTGGCCGCAGAGCGGCAGCTCGACCGGCCACGATTCGTGGCGCAGCACGCCCAGCTGGCCGGCGGTGTCGCGCACCTCGGGCAGCACGTCCAGCGGTACGCCGAACAGCTCGCCCAGGCGGTCGTCGAAGCCGGGCTTTCCGAGAGCGTGCAGCTGGGTGCGCGAGGCGGTCGACGCGTCGGTGGCGAAGCCGGCGCCGAGCCGGTCGCAGAGGAACGAGTCGACCGTGCCCATGCGCAGCGTGCCGGCGTCGCGCGCGCTGCTGGACGGCGTCCTCGTGCTCGAGCAGCCACGCCAGCTTGGCGGCGGAGAAGTAGGGGTCGAACGGGAGGCCGCTGAGCTCCTGGATCTCGGCCTCGTGCTCGCCCATTCGGTCGAGCACCTCCTGCGAGCGCTTGTCCTGCCAGACCACGATCGGCGTGAGCGGCGTGCCGGTTTCGGCGTCCCAGGCGAGCACCGATTCGCCCTGGTGGTCGAGCCCGCAGGCGACCACCTGCTCGGGCGCGTCCGCCAGCAGCTCCGCGACCGCCTCGACGACGGCGGCGAGGACCTCCTCGCCGTCCTGCTCGACCCAGCCGGGCTGCGGATGCCGGTTGGCCTTGTCCCGGCGCGCTTCGCGGACAGGCCGCAGCCCTTCGTCGAACAGGGCCGCCTTGACCCCGGTTGTCCCCTCGTCGATGCCCAGAAGTAGCAAGCCGCGAATCCCATCGGATAGGGTCGGCAGCCGTGACCCTAGACGAGTTGCGCAAGGCCGTGGAGAAGGGCAGCGTCGACACCGTGCTGCTCACGATCGCCGACATGGAGGGCCGGCTTCAGGGCAAGCGCTTGACCGCCGGACACTTCCTCGACGAGGTGGTCGAGCACAACGCGGAGGGCTGCAACTACCTGCTCGCCGTCGACGTGGACATGAACACCGTCGACGGCTACGCGATGTCGAGCTGGGAGCGGGGCTACGGCGACTTCGTGATGAAGCCCGACATGGACACGCTGCGCCCGATCCCCTGGCACGAGGGAACGGTGCTCGTGATGGCCGACCTCGCGTGGGAGGACGGCTCCGACGTGGTCGCCTCGCCGCGCCAGATCCTGCGCCGTCAGCTCGCGCGGCTGGCCGAGCGCGGCTGGGTCGCCACGGCGGGCACGGAGCTCGAGTTCATCGTCTTCAAGGACAGCTACGAGGACGCGTGGCGCAAGGGCTATCGCGACCTCGATCCGGCCAACCTCTACAACGTCGACTACTCGATGATCGGCACCGCGCGCGTGGAGCCGCTGCTGCGCCGCATCCGCAACTCGATGACCGCCGCGGGCCTGCGCGTGGAGAACTCGAAGGGCGAGTGCAACTTCGGGCAGCACGAGATCAACTTCCACTACGACCAGGCGCTGGCCACGGCGGACGATCACGTCATCTACAAGACCGGCGCCAAGGAGATCGCCGCCCAGGAAGGCATGTCGATCACCTACATGGCGAAGATCGACGAGCGCGAGGGCAACTCCTGCCACATCCACTGCTCGCTGCAGCAGGAGGACGGCGGCAACGTGTTCGCCGACGATCAGGCCACGTTCGAGCACTTCGTGGCCGGCCAGCTGGCGGGGCTGCGCGAGCTGACGCTGATGTTCGCCCCGCACGTGAACTCGTACAAGCGCTACGTGGAGGGGTCGTTCGCCCCCACGGCCGTGGCGTGGGGCAAGGACAACCGCACCTGCTCGATGCGCGTGGTCGGCCACGGGCAGGGACTGCGCGTGGAGAACCGGCTGCCGGGGGCGGACGTGAACCCGTACCTGGCGCTGGCCGCGATGATCGCCGCCGGCCTGCACGGCATCGAGAGGGAGCTGCCGCTCGAGCCCGCCTTCGAGGGCAACGCCTACGAGTCCGACAAGCCCAAGGTGCCGCACACGATGTACGCGGCACGCGACCTGTTCGCCGAGTCGGCCATCGCCGCGGAGGCATTCGGGCAGGAGGTCGTGGACCACTACCTGAACCGCGCACGCATCGAGCTGGACGCGTTCGAGGCCGCCGTCACCGACTGGGAGAAGTTCCGCGGGTTCGAGCGTTTGTGAGTCGTCCCGTCATCGGTGTCTGCGCGGCCGTGGAGCGCGCGTCCTGGGGTGGGTGGGACACCGTCTGCAACCTCTCGCCGCGCGCCTATTCGCTGACCGTGCAGGCGGCCGGCGGCCTGGCGGTGCTGCTGCCGCCGGATGACGCCGCGGCCGAGCAGCCGGGGGAGATGCTCGACCTGATCGACGGGCTGATGCTGGCCGGCGGCTCCGATGTGGACCCCGCGAGCTACGGGGCTCGCCCGCATCCGGAGACGCGCGGCTCGTGGCCCGAGCGCGACCGCTTCGAGCTGGCGCTGGCGCACGCGGCGCTGGAGCGCGACATGCCGGTGCTCGGAATCTGCCGCGGGATGCAGATGCTGAACGTGACCTGCGGCGGCACGCTGGTGCAGCACCTGGCCGACGTGGCGACGCACCGCCACACGCCCGGCGCCTACAGCGACCACGAGGTGCGCCTCGGCTCGGAGAGCCTGGCCGCCCGCGCCGTCGGAGGCGAGCGGGCGGACGTGAAGTCCCACCACCACCAGGGCATCGACGAGCTGGGCGAGGGCCTCGTGGCGGTCGGCTGGTCCTCGGGCGACGACACCGTCGAGGCGATCGAGCTGCCGGACAAGCCGTACGCGCTGGGCGTGCTCTGGCACCCCGAGGAGGACGAGCGCTCGAACGTGATCGGGTCGCTGGTGGAGGCGGCGCGGGCCTACCGGGGCGCGCCGGCGTAGGTGCCCGCCGCTTCGGCGAGCGCCTGGAACAGCTCCCGCTTGTCGCCCGCCTCCGGGTGCCATTGCACGCCCAGCGTCCACCCGTCGGCCAGCTCGATTGCCTCCGCCACGCCGTCTCGGGCCCGCCCCGACACGATCAGGCCGTCCCCGACGCGGTCGACCGCCTGGTGGTGGTGGCAGCGCGCTTCGTGCACCGGCCCGCCCAGCGCTCGCTCCGCCAGCGAGCCGGGCTCCAGGTCGATCTCGTGCTCGGTGCCCTCGAACGTGCCGATGATGCGGCGGTGCGACGGCTCGCCGTCCTCGCCGACGAGGTGCTGGTTGAGCGTTCCGCCCAGCGCCACGTTGAGCAGCTGCATCCCGCGGCAGATGCCGAGGAAGGGCAGGCCGCGTCGCAGCGCCTCGCGTGTGAGCGCCAGCTCGAACTCGTCGCGCTCGCGGTAGGTCGTCTCCGTGTGCTCGGAGCGCTGCTGCCCGTAGACCTCCGGATCCAGGTCGGCGCCCCCGATCACCATCAGGCCGTCCACCCGGTCGAGCAGCGCCTCCGGCGCGCGCGCGTCCACCGGCAGCAGCAGCGCGTGGGCGCCCGCGGCCTGGATCGCGGCGACGTAGGTGTCGGCCACCAGGTGCGCGGTCTGGTCCCAGAACGCCCACCGCGCTCGCTCCCGCACGGCGCAGATCCCGATCGCGATTTCCCCACCCGTCGCCATGACTTATGCTCGCGAGCCGATGGTAAACGTCATCGAGCCGGCCACCGAGGAGGTGCTCGCCGAGCTTCCCCAGGCCGGCGTCGAGGAGACCGACGCCGCGATCGCAAGGGCTCGCGAGTCCTTCCCGGCCTGGAAGGGGATCGCAGCCCGGCGTGCGCGCCGACCTGCTGCGCAACGTCGCGCGCCTTGTCGGCGAGCGCGTGGAGGACCTGGCCCGCCTCGAGGCGCGCAACGTCGGCAAGCCGATCTCGGACGCGCGCGACGAGGTCGGCATGGTCGCCGACGTCTTCAACTACTACGCGGGCGCGCCCGAGCGCCTGCTGGGCGACACGATCCCGGTGGCCGGCGGGGTCGACTTCACGTTCCGCGAGCCGCTCGGCGTGGTCGGCCTGATCACGCCCTGGAACTTCCCGATCGCGATCGCCTCCTGGAAGCTCGGCCCCGCGCTCGCGGCCGGCAACACGGTCGTGCTCAAGCCCGCCGAGCTGACGCCGCTGACGGCGGTGGAGCTGGAGAAGATCGTCGTCGAGGCAGGCATCCCCGAGGGCGTCTTCAACGTGGTCGTCGGGCAGGGGCGCGTGGTCGGCGAGCGCATCGTCGAGCACCCCGACGTGGCCAAGGTCGCGTTCACCGGCTCGACGGAGGTGGGTCGCCGCATCGCGGCGCGGGCCGCGGAGACGATCAAGCGCGTCACGCTCGAGCTGGGCGGCAAGTCGGCCAACGTGATCTTCGCCGACGCCGACCTCGAGCGCGCCGCGGCCGCCGCCCCGATGGCCGTGTTCGGCAATGCCGGTCAGGACTGCTGCGCACGCTCGCGCATCCTGGTCGAGCGCTCGGCGCTCGACCGCTTCATGGACGCGCTCGAGGAGGCCGTGGAGGCGATCCGCGTGGGCGACCCGCTCGACGACGAAACCCAGATGGGCCCGCTGATCTCGGCGGATCAGCGCGAGACGGTGGCGTCGTACGCGAACGGCGACGCCCCGATCGCGATCCGCGGCAGCGCGCCCGAGGGCAAGGGCTACTGGTTCCCGCCGACCGTCCTGTGCCCCGTCTCGAACGACGATCGCGCGGCGCGCGAGGAGATCTTCGGCCCGGTCGCGTGCGTGATCCCGTTCCGCGACGAGGACGAGGCCGTGCGGCTGGCCAACGACACGATCTACGGGCTCTCCGGGTCGATCTGGACGCGCGACGGGGCCAAGGCGCTGCGCGTGGCGCGCGCGATCGAGACCGGCGTGCTCTCGATCAACTCGAACAGCTCGGTGCGGGTGTCGACGCCGTTTGGCGGCTTCAAGCAGTCGGGCACCGGCCGCGAGCTGGGGCCGCATGCGCTGGAGCACTACACGGAGCTGAAGAACGTCTACTACGCGACGGAGGGGGGCTGATGGCCGGACGGTTGGAGGGCAAGGTCTGCGTGATCACGGGCACCGCGAGCGGCATCGGCGCCGAGTCGGCGCGCCTGTTCCAGTCGGAGGGCGCGCAGGTCGTTGGCGTGGACCTGAGCCCCGACGCGGTCGGCGACCTCGCCATCCAGGCCGACGTGACGAAGCCGGAGGACGTCGAGGGCATGTACGTGGAGGCGCGCGAGCGGTTCGGCAAGATCGACGTGCTCTTCAACAACGCCGGCATCTCGCCCGACGACGACGCGTCGATCCTCGACACCTCGGTCGAGGCCTGGGACCGCGTGCAGAACGTGAACCTGAAGTCGGTGTTCCTGTGCTGCAAGTACGGCATCCCGCACCTGCTCGACAACGGCGGCGGGTCGATCATCAACACGGCGTCGTTTGTCGCGGTGATGGGCGCGGCCGTCTCGCAGGTGTCGTACACGGCGTCGAAGGGCGGCGTGCTGGCGATGTCGCGCGAGCTGGGCGTGGAGTTCGCAAAGCAGGGCATCCGCGTCAACGCGCTCTGCCCGGGCCCGGTGAACACGCCGCTGCTCAAGGAGCTGTTCGCGAAGGACCCGGAGAAGGCCGAGCGCCGACTCGTGCACCTGCCCCCGGGCCGCTTCGCCGAGCCGGGCGAGCTGGCCGCCGGGGCGCTGTTCCTCGCCAGCGACGAGTCGAGCTTCGTGAACGCGACGACCTTCCTGGTCGACGGCGGCCTGACCGCCGCCTACCTCACGCCCCTCTAGCCTCGCCGAGGAAGCGGGCGGCCAGCTCGCGACCGACCTCGTTCCACGCCGCGATCTTGGTCGCGGTCTCGGCGCGGATGGCCTCGGGATCGAGCCCGGTGGCCACCGCTCCCGGGTCGTCGGCCCACTCGTCGAGCCACTCCCCGTAGTCGCTCTCGGTCACCTCGGGGTGGAACTGGACGCCCCAGACCGGGCGCTCCTCCAGCCGGAACGCCTGCAGGCAGCGGGCGCTGCGTGCGAGCGCCACGGCGCCGGGCGGCAGCAGCCACTCGTAGTGGTGCCATTGCAGGCTCTCGAAGGTCTCGGGCAGGAAGCCGAGCAGCGGGTCGCTCCTGCCGTCGGGCGTCAGCTCGACCCCGTGCCAGCCGATCTCCGGCTCGGTGGCCCGGCGCACGACGGCGCCGGCCAGCTCGGCCAGCAGCTGGGAGCCGAAGCACACGCCGAGCACGGGGGTGCCGCGGTCGACCAGCTCCCGCACGAGCTGCTTCTCCGGGCGCAGCCAGGGGTGGGCGCCCTCCTGGTCGACCTGCGCCTCGGCTCCGAAGACGATCGCGGCGTCGATGCCGTCGAGCCCCGGCGGCGGCGCCTCGTGCGGGAGCCACTCGACGAGCTCGTGCTCGCCGGCGGGCTCGGCGAACACGCCCGCCGCCGCGTTGCGGTGGTGTACGACCTCCAGGACGCGCAAGCGGCTACGCGGTGGGCGCCTCCGGCCCGGTGGGGGCCTCCGGCGCGGCCGGCGGCGGCACGGGCGGATCCTCCCCGAGCGCCTGCGTCGGCGCGGAGTCCTGGGCGAGCGGCTCGCCCTTGACGCGGCGCAGCTCGACGTAGATGACCGTCGCTGCGATCGCCGTCAGCGGGCCGAGCAGGACGCGCACGATCAGGTCGGCCACGGCGTAGCCGGCGAACGAGTCGTCGCTGACGCTGCCGCCGAGTGCGCTCAGGATGCCGCCGATCAACGCGGTGATCAGGAACAGGACGACGATCACGCCGAACACGCGCCAGGCCTGGCCCGACACGAGCTCACGGCTTCGCCGAAGCGCGCCGGTCACGCCCGCGCGGTCGATCACGACCGCTGGCGCCACCACGGCGAGGAACGTGAGCGCGATCAGCCCCGGCACGATGATCAGGATGAACCCGATCACGATGATGATCGTGGCCAGGATGCCCGCGCCGATCAGCGTTCCGAGGAACGGGGACACCGACGAGAAGAGACTGCCGATCGTGTGGTCGCGCCGTCCGTCGAGGATGTCCACCACCGCCTCGACGACCATCCCCTGATACCAGTAGCTCGCGATCAGGGAGATCGCCGCCGTGGCGAGCGCCGCCAAGGCGCCGCCGCCCGTCTGTACGAGGCCGTTGAGGATTGCGACCGGGATGAACAGGATCAGCGCGGCTGGGATGAGCAGCGTGAACTGTTCACGGTAGATCTCGAAGATGCGCTCGAAGACGCGCCCTGTGTCCAGCTTGGCGTTCATGGGGGAGAATGTACGCCGTGTCGGAGATGCTTAGGGGTCACCTCCTGATTGCGGCGCCGTCGTTGTTCGATTATTTCCGCCGCACCGTCGTGCTCGTGATCGAGCACACGCCCGAGGGAGCCATCGGCGTTGTCCTCAACCGTGAGTCGGAGACGCGAGTCGCGGAGGCCGTTCCGCAGCTCGCCGACCTGGCCGCGGACGACGCCCTGGTCAGGATCGGCGGGCCGGTGGCGCCCGAGTCGGTCGTCGCGCTCGGCGAGTTCGGCGACCTCTCCGAGGCCGGCACGCAGGTCGTCGGCCAGCTCGGCACGCTCGACCCCGATTCGGCCAACGAGTCGCTCACCCGGCTGTGCGTGTACGCCGGCTACGCGGGCTGGTCCGCCGGGCAGCTCGACGACGAGCTCGAGCAGGAGGCCTGGCTGGTCGCGCCCGCCGAGGAGGGCGACCCGTTCAGCGCCGGCGACATCTGGTCGCACGCGCTCGAGCGCAGAGGCGGCGCCTACCGGCTGCTGGCGACGATGCCGCCGGACCCCTCGCAGAACTAGGGGATCTCGAAGTACGGCATCTCGCCCTCCCAGTAGGGGAACAGGCGACGCGCGCGCTGCGCGCTCGGGCGATCCTCGGCCGCCGGGAGCGCCTTGAAGTCGAGCAGCACGCGCACGCTCGAGAGGATCTGGAAGTCGGCCGCGTTGGGCCGGTCGGTGCCGATCACGCCCACGCCGACCAGCGCGTCGACGTGGTCGAGCAACCCGGGGAGGCGCGCGACGTCCTCGCGGATGGTCGCCTCGTCGTTCCCGGCCTCGGCCGACCGGCGCGCCGCCACGGGCTTGGTCAGCGCCGCCATCACGGCCGGGGCGGGCACGCCCGCCACGTCGGCGGCGACCCAGCGGCGAAGCGCCGGGTCACGCACCGCCGCCCGGCGGAAGATGCGGCGCGGGAGCGGTTGGAGCTCGTCGTGGCCCCAGCGCTCGGCGTCCTCGACGGAGCGGCGCGCGAACGGCTCGGGCGGGAACAGCGGTCGCTCCGCGATCGCCTCGTCGAGCGCGCGCGAGATCTCGAGCGAGCCCTGCACGTGCCGCCCGTTCAGCTCGAGCGCCGGGACGGTCCGTCCCTGGAAGCCGGCGGCGCGCACGAGCATCGGGTGGAAGCCCGACGGCAGGTTGATCCGCCGGTGGGGCAGGCGCTTGTAGGACAACATCGCGGCCGCGGCCTTCGACGGGTTGGACAGCGACGTGACGTAGAGGCGGGCGGTCATGCCCCGGCCGATCACCCGCAGGTTCGACCTGGCCGCGTCCTCTTCGGCCAGCACCGCGTTGAGCGTGTCGAAGGTGGGCTCCTCGAGCCGCAGTCGCCAGATGTTCGCCCAGACGACACAGCGGTGCTCGCCCGCCACCCTCATCACGCGACGGATCGAGCGGCGCAGGCGCTCCGGGCGGTCGGGGTCGTCTCCGGTGCCCGAGCTGACGTGGATGACGGGCGCCAGCCGGGGGTGCTCTCGTGCGCGCAGGCGCAGGTCGCGAACGGTGTCCTGCGACGTGCGGGCGAAGCCGAAGTCCTCCTCGATCTTCCACCGCGGGAGGTCATGGTGGAGGTAACCGCGGTTCTCGTAGGCGAGCGAATCGCCGATCACGAACAGGTGGGGCGGTGGCGCGCCGGCGGACGCCGCGGGCGCCGCCGCTCCGATCAGCAGCAGCACCGCGAGCGCGCGCCTCACCGGCAGCGGCGTACGGATTGGGCGATCGCCTTCGCCCGGGCCCTGTAGCCGTCGACGTTTACGTGCACGCCGTCGCCCGAGAGCCACTCCGGATGCTGGTGGACCATGCGCGCCCAGTTGACCACCCGCAGATTCTCGCGGGGCCGTGACTCCACGGCAAGCGCGCGGTTGTATCCCGCGTAGCTGGCGCCCGCGACCGGCGGGCGCACGATGTTCGTCCAGACCACGCAGCGGTGCGGACCGGCGACGTCCATCACGTCGCGGATCGCGGCGCGGAAGGCGTCGACCTGGTTGGGGTCGTCATTCGTGCCCAGGCTCACGTGGATCACTCGGGGGAGCGCGCGCCCGTACGCGCGCATGACGTCGGCTCCCTCGAACGCGTGGCGGCTGACCGAGGCCGACTGGGTCACCTTCCAGCCGCGCAGCTCCTGGGGCAGGTAGGGCTTCGTGCCGACCGCCAGCGAGTCGCCGTTCACGAGCAGGCGGCGGCTGAGCGCCTGAGCGCTCGCCGGCGCCGCCAGCGCCAGGACGAGCGCCAGCGCGCTAAGGCGACGCATCCGCGCCCAACACCCGGTAGTCCTTGGCCATCGCCCGCAAGATAAGGCGCGCCGGGACGACGGCGCCATCACGTGAGAAGTGCACGCCGTCTGATTGGCGGGCCAGCACGCGCCGGCCGTCGATCTTCAGCTCGTCGCTGTAGCGGCCGCGGTTGATCGTGTTGTAGATGTCCACGTAGCGCGCGCCGTCCACCGCCGCGGCGGCCTGCTCGACCGCTTTGTTCTGGGTCGCGTAGATCTCGTTGAACTTGGGATCGCGGGCGGTGGGCGGTGGGACCCAGTAGACCGGGCGCTTGCCGTTCGAGCTCAGCTCGCGCATCACCACCGCCGCGCGGCGGGCGTACTCGAGCTGCCAGTTCGGGTCGTCGGGCCCGTAGAGCGTGCCGTCGTGGAGCACGTTGAACCCGTCGTTGCCGCCCATGACCATCACCACCGCGTCGGGCTTGCGCGCCGCGATCTCCTGCTGGGCGTTGATCTCCCAGTTGAAGAACTCGGGGTTGGTCAGACCGGTGGCGTTGCGGGCGACCACGGACACGTCGAACAGGTCGCTCGGGAGCAGGTCGGTCAGGAGCTCGCCGACGAACTGCGCCTGGGAGTCCCCCGTCACGAACACGTTCACCTCGTCCTGCTGGGTCGGCTGGGCGAAACCCTGGGCCCTGCGCTTGCGCCGGTTCGCTCGCAGGATCGCCGTCGAGCCCTGCTCGAGCTCCGTGCCCTTCGCGGTCTTGCTCTCCTGGCCGAAGGCGAGGTCGAGGCCCTCGCGGGGGAGGTGGAGCCCGATCGCCCCGGCCACGTCGTCGAGCGGCCGCCCGACCGACAGCACGACATCCCGCGTGTGCCCGGGCTGCATGCTCTCGCCGGCGCGCACGATCGCCTCGGAGTTGAACAGCGCGGCGATTCCCAGCGCGATCAGGATCACGCCGAGCACGCTGCCGGCGGGCATGGTCAGGGGATGTCGGGAGCGCCGTTCCATGTCAGAACTGGAAGTAGATGAACGGGGCCACGCCCTCCTGCCCCACGGCGGCGTCGGCGGCCACCACGATCGCACCGAGCAGCAGCCCCTGGACGACCACCGGTCGCGCCACCAGCCACGTCTCGGCCCGCTCCCAGAAGTCGCCCGGCACGGCCTGCAACCCGACCGTGGCGACCACCAGGAACACCATCGGGAACGTCACGAGCGGCGACGGGCCGCCGGCGAACACCTGGCCGATCATGTCGAATGCGGTCGACAGGTCCGGCGAGCGGAAGAAGATCCACGCGAGGCAGACGACGTGGAACGTGATCAACCAGGCCAGCCACGCTGGGATGTGAAAGCCGCGGAAGTGCTCGCGGGTCCAGCGCTCGATGCTCAGGGCGCCGCCGTGGATGCCGCCCCAGATCACGAACGTCCACGCCGCGCCGTGCCAGAGACCGCCGAGCAGCATCGTCAGCATCAGGTTGCGGAACGTCTTGCGCGGCCCGCCGCGGTTGCCGCCGAGGGGGATGTAGAGGTAGTCGCGCAGCCAGCGCGAGAGCGTCATGTGCCAGCGTCGCCAGAAGTCCTGGAGGGAGAGCGCCAGGTAGGGGCGATTGAAGTTCTGCGGCAGCTGGAACCCGAGCAGCAGCGCGGTGCCGATTGCCATGTCGGTGTAGCCCGAGAAGTCGCAGTAGATCTGCGCGGCGAACCCGTAGATCGCGAGCAGCGTCTCGAGCCCGGAGTGGGCCGACGGGTCGTTGAACACCGGGTCCACGATGTTGCGGGCCAGCTCGTCGGCCACCACGGTCTTCTTGATCAGCCCGCCCACGATCAGGAACAGGCCGGGGCCGGCCAGCACCTCGCGCGGGTCGCGCGGGGTGCGCAGCTGGGGCAGCAGCTCGTTGGCGCGGACGATCGGCCCGGCCACCAGGTGCGGGAAGAACGCCTGGAGGATCGCCACGTCGCCGAGCGGGGCGGCCTTGGTCTCGCCGCGGTAGACGTCGACGACGTAGGAGATCGCCTGGAACGTGAAGAACGAGATGCCGATCGGGAGCACGATCTGCAGGAGCGGCAGCGGCGAGCCCAGGCCGATCGAGTCGAGCGCGTCGTCGACCTCCGAGACGAAGAAGCCCAGGTACTTGAAGACGCACAGCAACGCCAGGTCGAACGTCACGGCCGCGATCAGCGCACGCTTGCGGGTCACCTGTGAGGGCGAGCGCGCGATCACGTGCGATGCGAACGTGTTCACGAGCGTCGAGCCGACCAGCAGCAGGACCCAGCGCCAGTCCAGCCAGCCGTAGAAGACGTACGAGGCGAGCAGAATGAACGGACGCCACGCCCGCGGATGTGGCATCAGCGCCCACGAGATGACGAACACGACCACGAAGAAGGCCGCGAACTCGATCGTCGGGAAGCTCACCGCGGGCATTCTGGCTACCGCGGCGGTTGCCGCCGGGTGTTGCGCGTTTCCGGCTGTGGCGCAACCCGCCTCCGTGCTCGTCGTCGGCGACAGCCTGGAGGTGGGGTCGGGGCCGTACCTGCGCGGGCTGTTGCCCGGCGTCGTCGTGGATGCCGAGAAGGGGCGCACGAGCAGCCAGGGGGTGAGGGTGCTGGCCTCGCGGCTGGATCCGTCGGTGGAGGTGATCGTGTTCCCGCTCGGGACCAACGACAGCCCGTCCAACGTGGGCGGTCTGGCCGCCAACCTGGCGGCGGTGCGCCAGCTGGCCGGCGATCGCTGCGTCGTGGTCGCGACGCTGTCGCGGCCGCCGGTGGGCGGGGTGTCGGTGGCCGGGCTCAACGGCGTGGTCGAGCAGTTCGCAGGGCGGTCCGCCGCGCAGGTGGCCGACTGGAGGACGGTGGTGCGGTCGATCCCGTCGCTGCTGGTGCGCGACCGGGTGCACGCAACCGGCGACGGCTACTCGGTGCGAGCGACGCTGCTGGCCGAGGCGGTGCAGGGATGCCTGGTCGGCGCCGGCGCCGTCGGGCGCGAGCGGCATCCCGGCCCCGCGCGACCCGAACGCGCGGCCGCCAGAGGCAGAGGCGGAGCCGGCGCTGGTGCTGTCCCTCGACCCGCTGGCGGGCCTCGCGCGCGCGGCTTTTCGGCCGATCGCGGACGCTTTCCAGGCCGCGCGAACGGCAGCAGCCAAAGCCGGCCCGGAGCCGGTGCTGGGCGCTCCGTAGAAGTCCGATCAGAGGTCGATCTCGGGGTGGCGGGCGGCCAGGTGCTTGCCCAGCGTCTCCCTTACCTGCTGCCGTTCGCTCGAGCTCGCCAGGCGGTAGCGGCCGAGCAGCTCCTTCTGGCTCTCGAGCGGCAGCCCCGCGATCGTCCACCGCACCGCGAGCCGCTCGAACAGGAACTCCACGCGGCGCTGCCAGCGGTCCTCGCCCGAGGCGGCCGGCTTGGCGTCGAGGTCGCGCAGCGAGCGCAGCGTGCCGGCGCTCAGCTCGTCGCGCAGCGTGAGGACGTTGCCCTCGTCGTCGCTGTAGTCCGTGGTGGCGGTGGGGCGGTCGTCCTGCTTGGCTCGGCGTCGGCTGCGGCGGCCCATGGGTTGGATTCTCCCTACCCTGAGGCGACGTGGGGACCGCGGTCCTGCCCGCTCGCCGCCGCGTGCCGGTTTCGGCGTGGACCGCCGCGCCCACGGCGGTCGCCCTCGTCATGGGCCTCGCCTACCTCGTGCTCGAGCCGCGGCCGGGCGACCTCGCCGCCCATGTCTTCCGCGCCGAGCTGTTCGGCCGGGAGGGCTTCACGATCTGGAACGGCCAGTGGTACGGGGGCCATCACACACCGGCCTACAGCGTGCTCACGCCGCCGCTCTCGTGGCTGGTGGGACCGCGGCTGCTGCTGGTCGTGTCCTGCGTGGCGATCGCGTTCCTCTTCGAGCAGCTCGTGCGCGACCACTTCGGCGCCGAGCGTGCCCGCTTCGGGGCGCTCTGGCTCGGAGCCGGCACGGCGACGCTGCTCGCAACCAGCCGCCTGCCGTTCGCGGTCGGCACCGCGCTGGGGCTGGGCGCGTTGCTGGCCCTGCAGCGCGACCGGCCGCGGCTCGCGACTGCGCTCGCCCTCCTGAGCCCCCTGGCGAGCCCGGTCGCCGGGGTCTTCACCGGCCTAGCCGGGCTGGCCTATGCGATCGGAGGCGGGCCGCGGCATCGCTTGCGTGGCGCCGCGGTCGCCGTCGCCGCGCTGGCGCCGCCGCTCCTGCTCGGCCTCGCCTTCCCCGAGGGTGGCTGGGCGCCGTTTCCCTTCACCGCCTACTTGCCGATCCCGATCCTCTGCGCGGTCTGCTTGCTGTTGTTTGCGCGCGAAGAGAGGACCCTGCGCGCCGGCGCCGTTCTCTACGCCCTCGGCGGCACGCTCGCCGTTTGCGCCGAGACCCAGATCGGCGGCACCGCGCCGCGTCTCGGGATGCTGTTCGGCGGCCCGTTGCTGCTGTGTGCCACGTCCGATCGGCTCAGACGCGCCACCCCTCAGCTGCTCGCTGTGGCGCTCGCTGGCTTCGCGCTGCTCGCCTACTGGCAGTGGACCTCGGCCATCCGCGACATCGACAAGGCGCTGCGCGATCCGGCTGCCGACTCCGACTACTTCGAGCCGCTGCGGCAGTTCCTCTACACGCTGCCCGACCAGCGTCGTATCGAGATCCCGTTCACGAGCAGTCGCTGGGAGAACGCCGAGGTGGCGCCGATCGTGCCGCTGGCGCGCGGCTGGCTGCGCCAGCTCGACACCGGCCTCAACCCGGTCTTCTACCGGGGCGGTCTGAACCGCCTCACGTATGCGAGCTGGCTGGCCGAGAACGCGGTGCGTTACGTGGCGCTGCCGAGCGCGAAGCCGGACAGGAGCTCGTACGCAGAGCGGGCTCTGATCGAGAAGGGGCTGCGTTATTTGAGGCTGCGCTGGAAGTCGGACGACTGGCGCGTGTACGAGGTGCTGCTGCCGGCGCCGATCGTCATCTCGCAGGGGCGCGCGGACATCGCGCTCGAGCAGCTCGGCTCGGACGAGGTGCTGCTCGACGTCAAGCAGCCAGGCGAGGCGCTGGTCCGGGTGCGCTGGACGCCCTACTGGTTCGCGGCCGGAGGCTGTGTGGAGCGAGCGGGCGAGTGGACGCGCGTGATTGCCGGCCAGCGCGGGTTCATGCGGCTGTCGACGCGCTTCGCGCCGGAGCGGGTCGTCGAGCACGGCCGCCGCTGCGACGACGGGTAGCGATGAGCGAGGCTTCGGGGGTGTCCGCGCTCGACGAAGTGCTCCCGCTGCTGCGCTGCCCGCACTGCGGAGCCGCGCTCGGCCGCGAAGAGGCGGGCAACGCGGTCCGCTGCGGCGACGGCCACACCTTCGACGTCGCCCGGCAGGGCTACCTCAGCCTGCTGGCCGGCGAGGGCACGCCGCATGCGGGCGACACCCCCGACATGGTGGCCGCCCGGGAGCGCTTCCTGGGCGCCGGACACTTCGAGCCGCTGGCCGAAGGGCTCGCCGAAGCGGTGGGCGAGGCGGCGGCCGGCGCGCCCGCCTGCGTCGTCGATCTCGGCGCCGGCACTGGCTGGTACCTCTCGCGCCTTCTCGACGCTTGGCACGGCGCGCGTGGGCTTGCGCTCGATCTCTCCAAGCCCGCGCTCCGCCGCGCCGCTCGCGCTCATCCGCGGCTCGCGGCCGTCGCCTGCGACGTCTGGCGGCCGCTGCCGCTTCGGGACGCTGTGGCCACCGTCGTTCTCAACGTGTTCGCCCCGCGCGACGGCGACGAGATCGCACGCGTGCTCGGCCCTGGCGGTGTCGCCGCGGTGGTCACGCCCACCCCCGATCACCTCCGTGAGCTCGCCCGGCCGCTCGGACTGCTCGGCGTCGACGATCACAAGCAGACCCGGCTCGCCGATCGGCTCGAGCCCGCCCTCGCGATCGCCGACCGCCGTGAGCTCACCTGGACCATGCGCCTCGACCGCCCCGCCGCGCGCGATGCGGCCGCCATGGGCCCCAGCGCGTTCCACGTTTCGCCCGCCGATCTCGACGAGCGCGTCGCGGCCCTCCCTCAGCTCCTGGACGTCACCGCGGCCGTCACGATCACGCTGGCCACAGCCGCGGCGCCGCGTGCTCGGCCTCCAGCTCCAGCAGCAGGCGCTTCCGCGGCAGGCCGCCTCCGTACCCCACCAGTGTCCCGTCCGCCCCGATCACCCGGTGACACGGGATGACCACCGCGATCGGGTTGCGCCCGTTCGTCGATCCGACCGCGCGCACCGCGTCCGGGCGCCCCACCTCGGCGGCGATCTCGCCGTAGCTGGCGGTCTCTCCGTACGGGATCCGCGTCAGCGCCGCCCACACGGCCAGCTGGAACCCCGACCCCGCCGGTGCCAGCGGCACGTCGAACTCGGTCAGCTCGCCCGCGAAGTAGGCATCCAGCTGCGCTTCGACGTCGCCGAAGGCCTCTGCGTCGTGGCTGGCGCCCGCCGGGATGCTCCGCGGCGACATCTCGAGCCGCGTCAGCGACCGCCCGTCGCCGACCAGCTGCAGCTCGCCGAGCGGCGAGTCGACCCGGTGCCAGCGGGCGGGTGCGTCGGCGATCGGCTCGAGAAATTCCATACGCCGATTGTGGCGGGTCGAGGACCCTCGTGTCTGGCGGAAATCGGACATGTCCGAAAAGCGCCAGACCCGAGCCCGCCGACCTGCCACGATGACCCCGTGATCGACGACTTCGAACGCTGCTACCGGTTCTTGCGCAGCCGCGACCCCCGCTATGACGGCTTCTTCTACATCGGCGTGACGTCGACCGGCGTCTACTGTCGCCCTAGCTGCCCGGCGCGCACGCCGCAGCGGCGCAACATCCGTCTGTTCGCCTCGGCGGCCGCCGCCCAAGCCGAGGGCTTCCGCGCCTGCAAGCGCTGCGAGCCCGACGCCGCGCCCGGCTCGCCGGCGTGGAACCGCCGCGCCGACGTGGCGGGCCGCGCGTTCCGCCTGATCGCCGACGGGATCGTCGATCGCGAGGGCGTGTCGGGTCTCGCCGGCCGGCTGGGATTCAGCGAGCGCCAGCTCAACCGCATCCTGGTGGCCGAGGTCGGCGCCGGCCCCGCCCAGCTCGCCCGCGCGCAGCGCGCCCAGGCGGCGCGCACGCTGATCGAGTCGACCGGGCTGCGGTTCGCGGAGGTCGCGCTCGCATCCGGCTTCGGCAGCATCCGCCAGTTCAACGACACGATCCAGGCGATCTACGCGCGCACGCCGAGCGAGCTGCGGCGGCGCGCTCGTCGCCGCCGCGGAGCGACGACGCCCGGCGCGGTGGAGCTGCGCCTGCCGGCCCGTCCGCCGCTCGACGGCGCCGCGCTGCTCGACTTCCTCGCCGCGCGCGCGGTGCCCGGCATCGAGCAGGTCGAGGGCGGCACCTACCGGCGCTCACTCGCGCTCGAGCACGGCGGCGGGCTGGTGGCGCTGACCCCCGAGGCGAGCTCCGTTCGCTGCGTCCTCCAGCTCGACGACCTGCGCGACCTGACCGCCGCGGTGGCGCGCTGCCGCCGCCTCTTCGACCTCGACGCCGACCCGGTCTCGATCGCGGCCCAGCTGGAGGACGACCCGGTGCTGGGCGAGCTGGCGCGGCGGCGCCCCGGCATGCGCGTGCCCGGCTGCGTGGACGGGTTCGAGCTCGCGGTCAGGGCGATCGTCGGCCAGCAGGTGTCGGTCGCCGCGGCGCGCACGGTGCTCGGGCGCCTGGTCGGCCGCTACGGCGAGCCGCTCGCCGAGCCGACCGGTGCGATCACGCACCGCTTCCCCACCGCGGACACGCTCGCCGAGGTCGACCCCGCCGACCTGCCGTTCCCGCGCAAGCGCGGCGAGGCGCTGCGCTCGCTGTCCCTGCTCGTGGCCGGCGAGGGGATGCGCTTCGACGCCGGCGCGGACGCGTCGGCCGCGCTCGCGGCGCTGCTGGACATCCCCGGCGTGGGTCCGTGGACCGCTTCGTACGTGAGCATGCGCGCGCTCGGGGACCCGGACGCGTTCCTACCGGGGGACGTCGGCATCCGCCACGCGCTGCACCGGCTCGGGCAGAGCGCCGAGGGACCGCGGGCCACGGCGATCGCCGAGCCGTGGCGGCCGTGGCGCTCCTACGCGGTCATGCACCTGTGGGCGTCAGTGAGCGCCGCGCCAGACGGCCGCCTGGTGGCGCACCAGCCCGACGAGGTTGCCGAGCGCGATGTTCGCGTCCACCAGGTGCAGGCCCCAGGTGGCGTCGGGCGACCAATGGAAGACGGGCGCGCCGCGCAGCGGGCTGATCACTAGAGCGTTTACGGCGCCGGTCGAGCAGCGGGCGCGGTAGGCATTGGGCGACTCGCCCCACGTGGTGGACACGTCCGGCTGCGGCACGCCAACCAAGCCGATAGCGCCCGCGATCGTGCTGCCTGGAGCGAAGGGTGCCCGGGGCTGGATCGGCGTGATCTTTGCCGAGCCGCCCCCGAGCGCGGCGGGGTTGGTGCAGAGCACCTGCTTGCCGGCTTCGCCCGTGCGTCCGAAGATGGCGTTCGCGGGTGGGGTCTCGCCGAACGTCGAGAACGCGATGACGCAGCCGATCTGGGAGCGCGAGCGGCAGGCCCGGACATGCTTGAAGTCACCACCCACGTCGCTGCCCTTCTTCACGAGCACGTTGCCCCCGAGCAGCACCGCCGAGATCAGCCGCTTGCGCGCGCTCCGCTTGGGATCGATCTCATTCTCGATCAGCGGGCGAAGAATGTACGTGCCCTGCGAGTGGCCGATCAGCACCACGCCGCGCCCGTGGTTGTAGTTGTGGAGGTAGTCGCGCCAGGCAGCGCGCACGTCGGCGTAGGCGTACGCCCTCTCCTCCGGCGTCGCCTGGACCTGGCCGAGCAGGCTGGCCAGCGTGTTCTGCCGGTAGACAGGCGCGTACACCCGGCAGTCGCTCGAGTAGCGCGCCGCCTGGTAGAGAGCGATCGAACGCAGCTCCGGATCGATGTTGAAGTTGGCGGTCGCGGTCTTCTGATCGCTGACCGTCGGATAGACGTAGAAGCAGTCGAACTTGGGCCGGCGGGGCCGCTTGATGTGCTGCATGCCGAGCTTCTTGCCGGTGGGCGACAGGAGCGTCGTGTTCAGGCTCACGTCGCAGGGGTTGTCGGCCTTGCCGGGCTTGCAGAGCCAGACCGTCTTGGCCGCCGCCGAGCTCGCCGGCGCGCCCAGCAAGGCGAGCGCTATCGCGGCGACCAGCAGGAGGCGGACCCGGCGCATCGCGGCGGCACTCTAGACCGTCCGGCCAGGTCTGGGCGCCATTTCCGGCGCTTGGCGCACTGGGTCGGTCTCCGAGCGTGAGCCGTACTTGTGCAGCGCGGCACGGCCACCCGTTTGTGGGCACTAGCCGCCTGATGGTCAGGCTCACCCTGCCAGCTGCGCTCGTGGCCGCGTGCTGCGTCGCCGCCCCTGCCGCCGAGGCCAGCGTCGTGCCGGTGGACGTGCAGTCCACGGTCGCGGCAACCGCCGAGCAGGTCCCGGCGGCGGCGAGCGTCGCGACGACCGTGACGGACACGGTCCGCCCGGCGGTCACGCAGGTACGCACAGAGCTGGCCGCGGCAACCGAGTCGGCCGCTCCGGCCGCCGACCCGGCCGTGACGAACGCCACCGATCTGGCCGGCCCCACTGTCGAGCGAGCGGGATACACGACCGCCGCGGCCGTCACGGTCGCCACCGGCGGTCGCCGCGAGCTGCACACCGGCGCGTCCACGACCCCCGGCCGGGCCGCACGCTTCACCCGTCCCGGCCGGGGACAGACGGGTCCGAGCGCGGCGCACGAGGGGCGCGCCGCGCTCGCCCACCTCCCGCTCGGCGCACCACAGCTGCCGGCCGGCGCGCGCACGGATACGGGCGCCGACGCCGCCCCGCGCACGGTCGCGCATCACCAGCGCCCGGCGGCTCCGGATCCGGCGCCCAGAACCGGCGGAGGCAACGTCGCCTCCGCGCCCGCCGCGGGCTTCGCGCTCGGCGGCGCCGCACTGCTCACGCTGGCGGTCTGCCTCGCCGGACCGCGCCTGCGCCGACGCCTTCTGATCAGACCGGCCATATCGCGGCCGGTCGCCTTCGTCGTACTGCTCGAGCGGCCCGGCTAGCCCGCGCCGGGTTCCCAGCTCGAAGCAACTCGACGAAGGAGCAAACGATGAAACGCAGTGCCCTTGCGCTGGGGGCGAGTGTGCTCGCCCTGGCGCTTACAGCCGGGCCGGCTGTCGCCGAGCCCGGGGTGGGCCAAACCGTGGACGACTCCACGGCCGCGGCCCAGGTTGGAGCTGTCTCTGTCGACGCGCCTGTGCGCGTGGCCAGCGACGGCGACAGCACGACGGCCGGCGCGAGCGCCGGCGGCCCGCAGACGACCGGCGAGTCGACCGGCGCGGCTCAGGTCACGTCCGTCGACGGCAACGCCCCGGTGCGGGTGTTGAGCGACGGCAACGACGCGGAGGCCGGCGGATCTGCCGGCGGCCCCGAGTCGACGGCCGACTCGTCCGGCTCGGCCCAGGTCGGCGCAGCCGATGTGGACGCGCCGGTGCGCGTGGCCAGCGATGGCGACAACTCGTCCGACGCCGGAGGCGGCACCGCCGCCCCCGAGCAGTCGGCCGACGACTCGTCCGGCTCGGCTCAGGCCGGGTCGCCGAACGTCGCTGCGCCCGTGCGGGTGCTCAGCGACGGCGACAACGCGACCGGTGACGCCGGCGCGGACGCGGGTGCAGACCCGCAGACCGTCGGCGACTCGAGCGGTTCGGCTCAGGTCGGGTCGCCGAGCCTGTTCGCTCCCGTCCGCGTCTTGAGCGGCGGGACGGGGCCAGGCGACGAGTCGGATCCGGCTGACGCCGGCGACCTCGCCGAGGAGCTGCTCGGCGATCTGCTGGGCAGTCCGTCCGGCGGCGGCGGGGACGTGATCGCAACGCCCTCGGCGCTGGCGCCCACGACCGGCGGCGGGTCCGGCTCGCCGTCCCCGGAGGAGCTGAGGCGTCTGCTCAACGGCTCGGATCCGGGTCCGGCGATCACGTTCTCGCCGGATGGCACGGGCGGCACCGCGACGGGCGAGATCGCGACGCTCGGCGTCGCGGCGGCGGGGACCCTGCCCTACACGGGGTTCGGCCTCGTCGCGGTCGCCCTGCTCGGGCTGTGGCTGCTCTCGGGCGGACTGGCGTTGAGGCTCGTGCCGGGAGGCAAGCGCCGCTGACTTGATCCCAGGACGAAGGGGTACGTGTGCCGCCCCGGGCGCCGCTTGACGGCGGTTGCCCGGGGCGGCTAGGCCACCACGCGCAGGTGGCGGAACGGCTTGCCGCGCAGCTCGCGGATGACCGCGTCCACCAGCCGCTCCTCGTCGCGCACCTCACCTTCCGTGACCGCGTCGATCACGCTGCGCTTGCGCTGGAGCAGCTCGGCCATCGTCTCGTCGATCGTGTTGGGCGCGAGCAGGTACCAGGCGGACACGGCGCTCTCCTGCCCGATCCGGTGCAGGCGGTCCTCGGCTTGGTCGTGGCGCGCCGGCGTCCAGTCCAGCTCGAGGAAGGCGACGTTGGACGCGCGCGTGAGCGTGATCCCCTGTGAGGCCGCCTTCATCGAGCACACGATCAGCTGAGGGCCGTCCTCGAGCTGGAAGGCGTCGACCGCCTGCTGGCGGCTCTTGGTCGAGTCGGCGCCGAGGATGTGCTCGGCGTCGGGGAAGCGCTCGAGCACCGCGTGCTGGGTGGCGACGTGCTCGGCGAACACCACCAGCGGCTCGCCGGAGGCGAGGAAGTCGGCGATCCACGCGAGCGCGGTCGGCAGCTTGCCGTGCACCGCGAGCTGGCGCAGGTTGTTGAGCCGCACGAGCTGCTCGGCGCGCAGCGCGGCGGCGACCTTCGCGTCGAGCGTGCGCAAATCGAGCGGCAGCGTCTGCAGCCAGGCGACCACGTCGCGCTCGGCGAGCCGGTACTCCTGCTCGTTTGAGAGCAGCACCGGCACGGTGTCGTGGCGCTTTGCCGGCAGCTGCGGCAGCACCTGCTCCTTGGTGCGCCGCACGTAGCAGAGCGCGCGCAGGTTCCAGTGCAGGCGATCGTCGCTGGAGGCGTTGCGGAATCGTCGCGTCAGCCGAGCGCCGCTGCCGAACTCGCGCAGGCGCCCGAGCGCGCGCAGCTGTGCGATCAGCTCGTCCGGCCGGTTGAGGATCGGCGTGCCGGTGAGCGCCAGCCGCAGAGCGCCGTCTGGCAGGCCCTCGGCCAGCCGGATCGCGGCCTTCGTCCGGCGCGCGCCGGGGTTCTTCACGTAGTGGGACTCGTCGAGCACGAGGGCCCGCGGCGCGAGCTCCTGCAGCCGCTCGCGGTGCGCGTCGAGGATGTCGTAGTTGAGCACGACGATCTCGGCGTTGGCGGTCTCCTCGGTCCAGGTCGAGCCGGTGCGGCCGTCGAGCACGGCCACGCGGCGCTTCGGGAGCCAGACCGACGCCTCGCGCTCCCACATCAGCTTCATGCTCGCCGGGCACACCACTACCGCCGGGAACGCCTCGTCCGCCTCGAGGGCGGCGAGCGCCTGCACGGTCTTGCCGAGCCCCTGCTCGTCGGCGATGAACGTGCGCCTGCGCTCGAGCGCGTAGCGCACCCCGGCGCGCTGGAACGGGTGCAGCTCACCGCCCAGCTCGAGCCCGTCGAGCTCGGCGTCCTCGGCGTAGGAGAGGGCCACGGTCGCGGAGGCCCGGTCGTGCTCGGCGACGAGCTCCTCGAGCACCTCGGCCACGCGATCGTCCACACGCAGCGCCGGGTGGGCCGCGACGAACTCGGACAGCGCCGGTGCGAGGGCGGGATCGGCGGGCACCGCCACGGCCCAGGAGCCGTCGCGCCCGAAGTAGCGCCCCGGCCGGTGGACCAGGCGCGCCTCGGAGAGGCGCCTGTACTCCTGCGCGAGGCCGGGGTCCCAGAGCGTGAACAGCGTGACGTCGGGCTCCCCGTGGTCGCCGATCTCGAGGCTCAGCTCGGCAGGCGCCGGCGACAGGCCTTCCGCCAACTCTCGCGCGCACACGCGCGCGAGGTCGTCGAGGTGGACGCCCTCGAGGCCGGGCAGCCGGCGCGCGCCGGGAGTGTCGAACGGCAGCAGCAGCTTGGCCTCGCCGGCCGGCAGCGCGCCGTCCAGCTCCGGCGGGAGATCGCCCGCGAGCGTGCGCATCAGGAACGCGCCGGCGCCCTCGTGGGCCACGACCGTCACGGCGGCGCGCCAGCGATCCGACTCGCTCAGCCAGGTGAGCACCTCCGGGGTGGCCTCGAGCTGCGGGAAGCGGCCGAGCAGGTCCGCCACCAGCTTGCCGATGCGGGCGTCGGCCGGCACGCGCCAGTGCTTGCGGCGCCAGTCGAACCAGCGCTTCGGCAGCCGCTTGACGGCCTCGTTGAGGTCCTCGTCGAACGGGAAGTCGAAGACGAGCTCGGCCCCCTCGCGAGGATCCTCGTCGCGCAGCCAGACGCGGCCCTGGGGGCGCTCTGTATCGGTGGGGAGCGGCTCGGAGGTCAAACAGACGAGACTAGCGCGCCCGCCGCCCGTCTACCTGCGTTCGTAGGCCCCGAGGTCCGGATCGGTGCGCTTCACGCCGCGCTGGTCGCGCGCCGGCGCCTTGCCCGGGCCGGCCGCCCCGATCGCCGGGCTGCCGGCCAGCAGGGCGATCGTCAGGGTCGGCCCGCCGTTGTTCCGGAGCGGCCCGAGCCGAGGATCGGCCACCACGATCGGATCGGCCTCAGAGCACTTGCCCTGGTTCGTCGTCGTGACGAGGTTGATCCCGGTCCCGAGGAAGCCGATCCCGCCGCAGTCGGCAGCGGCCCCGCCGGCCTCGGTGTTGAGGGCGACGATCGAGTTGGAGATGCGCGCGTTCGCGGCCACCTGCACGCCCGCGGTGCGCAGGTGAATACCGCCGGTGGTGCCGCCGAACATGCGTGTCCGCGTCGGCGCGGTTGCGCGCGATCGTGGAGAAGCTGATCGACGCCTGACTGCCGGCGTCGCTGAAGATGCCGCCGCCGCTCGTGTAGGCGCCGTTGTTCGCGACCGTCGAGTTGGTCAGCTCCAGCCGCCCCTTGTTCCCCACGAGGATGCCGCCCCCGTCGCCCTCGACCTCGGGGCCCGCCCCCGCCAGGTTGCCCGCGACCGTGCTGTCGACGATCCGCACGGGCGGTCCGAAGACCATCACCCCACCGGCCTGCGCGGCCTTGTTGCCGCTGATGGCCGAGCGCTGGATCAGCATCCGCCCGTTGGGCGAGGCCTCGATGCCGCCGCCGCTGCCGCCGGAGTCGTTGTTGGACACGTAGCTGTCGATGACCTTGACCAGCCCGGAGCTGTCGGAGTCGATGCCGCCGCCGTTGCCCCCGACCCAGGGCGCACGGTTCTTGGTGATCCCGGAGCGCACGACCGTCAACGAGCCCTTGCCGACCAGGATCGCCCCGCCGTCCCCGTCGCCGTCCGTCTTGTTCGAGTAGCCGTCGACGATCTTCAGCGTGTCGAGCGTCACGGCGCCGTTGGCGATCTCGAAGGCGCGGTCGGTCCTGTTGGCGTCGATCGTCGCCACGCCGCGCCCCGGATGCACGATCGCGAGCGGGCCCGAGGTGATGTCGAGATCGCCGTTGGCCGCGCGGTCCTCGCCCGTGCTCGCGAGCGTCAGCACGTAGCGCTTGCGGCTCGGCAGGACGATCGTGTCGGCGCCGCCGTGCTTGTTCGCCGCGATCACCGCTTCGCGGAGGGTGCACTCGCTCGCGCTGCAGCCGTCCGGCTTGTGGTCGGTGCGCGCGGTCACCTCGTACGTGCGCGCCTGCGCGGCGGCCGCGCTCAGCAGGACGAGCGCCAGCGCGCTCAGAAGTGTCGTCGGGACGCGGCTCACGTCGGCGGTCCAGCCTACATATGATCTGGACCGATGGGGGAGGACTCGCTGGAACGGTGCAAGCGGGCGTACGAGCTCTACGGCAGCGGCGACTTCGACGCCATGCTGGAGCTGTTCGCCGACGACGTGGAGGTCTACGTCGCCCCGCCGAACTTCGAGTCGGGCACCTACCAGGGCCGGGACGCCTACCGCCGCCTGATCGAGCGCTGGGGCGGGGCCTGGTCGGAGATGGTGATCGAGCCGCTCTCGATGACGGCCGCCGGGGAGTGGGTGCTCGCCAAGGTCGAGTACCGAGGGCGCACCAGCGACGGCGACCTCGAGATCAGGCAGCTCTCCTGGGAGCTGTCGCTCTGGCGCGACGGCCAAGTCCAGAAGTACGAGGTCTATTGGGATCCCGAGCAGGGTCCGCGCGCCTTCGCCGCACGCGAGGCGGAAGCGGCCGCAGCCGGGTGACCGATCTCACCGCCCTGGGCGTCGCGGAGCTCTCGAAGGCGCTGACCGACCGGACTGTCTCGGCCAGCGAGGTGCTCGACGCGCACCTCGCCAAGATCGGGCGGGATGGCGCGCCGACGTTCGACGGGCGCCCGGATGCGGTGAACGCGTGGGTCCGGCTCTACGAGGAGGAGGCCGTCGCTGCCGCCGCGCGGGCCGACGCGCGGCTCGCCGAAGACGGGCCGGCGCCCCCGCTGTGTGGCGTGCCGATCGGGCTCAAGGACCTGTACGCGGTCGCCGGCAAGCCGCTCACGGCGTCGAGCCGAGCCGTCGCGCAGGAGCCCGACGCGGACTCCGACGTCTGGGCGCGGCTCAAGGCCGACGGGGCGGTGCTCGTCGGCCACCTTCACACCCACGAGTGCGCGGCCGGCGGGTCGACCGACCAGGTCGGCAACCCCTGGGCGCTCGACCGCACGCCGGGCGGCTCCAGTGGCGGCTCGGCCGCGGCGCTGGCCGCGGGCCAGATCCCGCTCGCCACCGGTACCGACACGGCCGGCTCGCTGCGCATTCCCTCGGCCCTGTCCGGGACCTCGACGATCAAGCCAACGCGCGGGGCGCTGTCCCTGCGCGGCATCTTCCCGCTCAGCGGCAGCCTCGACCACCCGGGGCCGATGGCGCGCACGCTCGCCGACTGCGCGATCGCGCTGGCGGCGCTCACGCCCGGCTCACCCGAGGGGTCGCTGAACGGCGCCCGGATCGCGCCCTCGCCGCGGCTCGCGCGGGTCGACAGCGATCCCGACGTGCTCGAGGGCTTCGAGCGGGCGGTCGCCGCCTGCCGCGAGCTGGGCGCCGAGCTGGTCGACCCGCCGCCGCCGGACGGCCTGGACCTCGGCAGCGACTTCCTCGACGTGCTGAGCACGGACATGCTCGGCCATCACGGTCGCTTCGGAACGGACACCGCGCTGCTGCGGACAGCCATCCGCGAGCTGCTCGAGTACGCCGAGCAGCGCGCGATGACCGGCGCCGAGTACGGCGACACCCAGCTGCGCCGCACCGAGCTGACGGCCGAATGGGTCGACTGGCTGGCCGAGCACCGCCTCGACGCGGTGATCGAGCCGACCGTCCCGATCGTCGCGCCCCTGCGCGGGCACGGCTACGACGCGTTCTTCACGGACGAGGCGATCGACTACATCCGCTTCACGCACTACTGGAACTGGACCGGCTTCCCGGTCGCCGCGCTGCCTTCCGGCGTTGGCTCAGCCAGCGGGCTGCCCGTGGGCGTGTCGCTGATCGGCGCGCCCGGCGCCGAGTGGCGCCTGCTCGGTCTCGGGATCGGGCTCCAGGAAGCGCTCGGGGTCCCCCGACCGCGCTAGCTCGGCGCGGAACGCCTTCACCACCGCCGGGTCGAACTGCGAGCCGGCGCAGTCGGACAGCTCCGCCAGCGCCGCCTCCACGGTCCCGGCGGCCACGTAGGGGCGATCCGAGGTCATCGCGTGGAAGGCGTCGCAGACGAAGACGACGCGGCTGGCCAGCGGGATCTGCTCGCCGGACAGCCCGTCGGGGTAGCCGCGCCCGTCGTAGCGCTCGTGGCTCGAGCGCACGATCCGCGCGGCCGCGTGCAGCGCCGGGGCGGCGCTCAGCATGCTCTCGCCGATCAGCGTGTGGCGGCGCATGAAGCTCCACTCCTCGTCGTCGAGCGGGCCGGGCTTGTTCAGGATCGTGTCCGGGATCGCGATCTTGCCGATGTCGTGCAGCTCGGCGGCCCGCTCGAGGTCGTCGAGCTCCGGCGCGTAGATGCCCATGCGCTCGCCGACCGCCCGGGCCAGCCCGGCGACGGCCCCCGAGTGCTCGTGCAGCTCGGGGTGGCGCTCCTCGAGGACGCGCAGGATCAGGTCGCGCGCCTGCTGCTTGGCCGAGACGCGCCCGACACCCTTGTCGGCGTACATGCGCTGGTCGGCCATCAGCAGCGCCGAGGTGGCGTCCGGGGCCTCGTCGGGCACGATCACGCCGCCCCACGACGGCTGCACGGAGAAGCCCTCGCCCTGCTCGCTGAGGGCGTCGCGGCTCGCGGCGATCAGGTCGTCGCCGCCGTCGGCGGGGAGCGGAGCGAAGATGCAGAACTCGTCGCCCCCGAGGCGGTAGGCGGTGCCGCGGTCGCCCACGCTGTCGCGCAGCTTGCGCCCCAGGCGGCGCAGCAGCAGGTCGCCCTCGGGATGGCCGAACGAGTCGTTGTAGACCTTGAAGCCGTCCAGGTCGAAGAACACGAGCAGGTGGCGGGCGTCGGCGGCCTCCAGGTCCTCCAGCAGCCGGCGCCGGTTGGGCAGGCCCGTGAGCGCGTCGTGGTAGGCCAGGTGCTCTAGCTGGGCCTCCAGCCGCTTGCGCTCGCCGATGTCGAAGATCGAGCCGTCCAGGTAGAGCACCTCGCCGTCGTCGCCGAAGACCGCCCGGCCCTGCTCGTGCACCCAGCGCAGGTCGCCGTCGGCGGTGATGACCCGGTACTCGAGGACGAACGGCTCGCGTCGCGCGACGCGGGCCTCGACCTCGTCCTCGACGGCGCGGGAATCATCGGGATGGATCACGCTCGCGTAGGTGCGCGCCTCGTTGCCGATGAACTCGGCGGCGGGATAGCCGGTGATCCGCTCGATCCCGTCGCTCATGAACTCCATCTCCCAGTCGCTGTTGAGCGCGCAGCGGTAGATCGCGCCCGGGACGTTCGCGACCAGCGAGTCGAGCCACTCCTTGTCCCACATGACACTTGGATCGACTGTTCGCGGCGCGGCTTGAGTGGAGACTGAACTGGTCTCATCAAATGCCCTGTGACTGGATCTGGTACCTGCACCAGTTCGGCGTAGCATCGCTCCCATGCCCGCTATCGCCTCCGCACCCGGCGCCCTCCGCCTGTTCGGCCTCTCGATCGTGGCCCGCGTGCCGCTCACGATGCTCAGCATCGCGCTGCTGATCCACGCGCAGCACCTGACCGGGTCGTTCGCGGCCGCCGGGATCGTCGCGGGCGCGTACGCGGTCGCGGTCGGTGTCGGCGGCCCGGTGCTCGGCCAGCTGGTCGACCGTCGCGGTCAGACCGCGACCCTGCTGGTCAGCTCTGCCGCATCCGCCGGTCTGCTCGGGGCCGTCGCCGTGCTGCCCGCCGGCGCCCCGTTCGTCGCGCTCGTCGGCCTGGCCGGCGCGATCGGGCTGGCCACCCCGCCGCTGGGCGCCTGCCTGCGCACGCTGCTGCCCGGGCTGCTCCCGGAGGCCGGCGCGGTGCGCGCCGCCTACGCCGTCGAGGCCACGGCCTCGGAGCTGACCTGGGTGAGCGGCCCGCCGCTCGCGCTCGGGCTCGGCGCGCTCTGGTCGACCGGCGGCGCGCTGCTGTTCGCCGGCGCCGTTCTCCTGATCGGCACGGCGGCCTTCGCGGCGCAGCCCGCGTCCCGGGCCTGGCAGCCCGATCGCGGCGCCCCGCGCTCGCGCGGCGGCTCGCTGCGCGCCCCGGCGATGCGCACGCTCGTGATCGTGCTGGTCGCCGTCGGCGCGCTGTTCGGCGCCGTGGAGGTGGCGGTCGCCGCCGCCGCCGACGGCCTCGGCGCCGCCGCGGCCGCCGGCCCGCTGCTCGGCATCTGGGGCGCCGGGTCGCTGCTGGGCGGGATGCTCGCGGTCCGCCTCGGCGGCGGGGCGCACAGCGCCGCCGGGCTCGCGCTCGTGCTGGCCGCGCTGACGGCCGGCCACCTGCTGCTGGTCCCGGCCGCGGGCAGCGTGCTCGCGCTGGCGGCGGTCCTGCTGGTCGCGGGCGCCGCGATCGCGCCGGCCTACGCGACCGTCTACGCGATGGTCGACAAGGCCGCGCCCGAGGGCACCGCCACCGAGGCCTTCGCGTGGCTGGCCACGGCTGTGGCGATCGGAGCCAGCGGCGGCTCGGCGCTGGCCGGCGCGCTGGCCGACGGCGCCGGTCCCGCCGCGGCGTTCGCGCTCGCGGGCGGCGCGGGGGCGGTCGCCCTGCTCGCCACGGCGCTGCGCTCCAGCACGCTCGTCAAGGCGCCGGCGCTGTCGGTCGCCTAGGCGCCGCGGGCCTGCTGCGCCTGGCGGAACCGGGCGTCGGCGGCGTCGGCGGCGCGCTCGAACTCGTCGAGCCGCGCGCGGCTGAGCGCGCGGCCGCCGTACAGCCGCGCCCGGTAGAGGTCGAGGCGCTGGCGGTGGTAGCGCGCCTCCGCACCTAGCTGCTCGAGTCGCTGGGCGTGCGCGTCGGTCATGACGGAGCCGCGAGCACGCTCAGCAGGTCGCCGATGCTGCGATCGCGGGCGAGCGGGTCGGGCAGGGTCCGGTGGGTGGTGATCGTGTAGCTGTTGCGCCGGCCGTTGCGCTTGCGCACCAGGTATCTGGCGTCGACCAGCTCTCCGACGATCCGGTGGGCGGCGCGCTCCGTGATGCCGACCTGTTCGCCGATCTCGCGCAGGCGGGCATCCGGGTCGCGCGCGATGCAGAGCAGGACCTGGCCGTGGTTGCTGAGGAAAGTCCAATCGGGCATGTAGATAACACCTGAACTTGGTTTCTAGAATCAAAACGCTAGCATAGGAAGCGCCCTCGATAGGAAGGGGCGTCATGCCCTACGTCAAATGCGTGCCGTGCAAGATCCGCGTCCCGGTAACCGGCACTCGCATGGATCCCACGGATCCATCGTGCCCCGGTTGCGGCTTCTCGCTCGAGCCGGTCGCGCAGCTCACCGAAGTGATGGGTTTCCGCTCCGAGCTCCCGCTCGAGGAGTCGGTCCCGGCGCTGATCGCGCAGGAGATCGCTCTCGGGCTCCCGCCGCGAACCTAGCCTTCGCCCTTCGGCAGCAGCGCGTGGCCATCGACCACGGCCGACGCGACGTCGACCAGCCTGCGGTTGACGGAGCGCGAGTGGTCGCGCAGCATCCCGAAGGCGGCCTGCTCGTCGATCGTGTGGCGCTCCATCAGAATGCCCTTGGCGCGCTCGGTAACGGCGCGCCGCCCGAAGGCGCCCTCCAGGTCGTGGTACTCGGCGAAGCGCCGCAGGACGATGTCGATCGAGCTCTGCCAGTCCTTCGCCTCCGCGTCGGTGATGTAGGCGAAGACGCCGCGCTTCGACGCCTCCTTCACGAACTCGGGATCGGGGGCGTGGAGCAGGACGATCACCGGGCAGGCGGACTCGTGCACGATCTTCTCGATCAGGGTGAGGGCGTGATCGGAGCTCTCGCCAAGTCCGACGAGCGCGACGTCGGGTCGCTCCCTCGCGGTCACGGCGCCCACGTCGTTCACCTCGATCTCACGAGCGATCACCTCGTGCCCCAGTGCGGCGACGATCGGCGCGACGAGGGCCAGCCGATCCCTGCGTTCGTTCGCGATCAGCACTCGCAGATGCTCAGTGTCCCGGTAGCTCATCGAATTCGCGGCAGACGAGTTTAGCCTCCCGGTGCTAGCCTTTGCGCGCGCCTTGCCCCAGAAGAATGGCGGGCGCGTTCCGGCTCCAACCGCTTGGCCGGCGCATGGTGTCGACCTGTCTCGGTCGGCACGGGTAGAGCATTAGGAGCCCAACATGTCGATCTCCTCGTCGGAGCGGTCACCAACAGCAGGGGCGGACGTCGGCGAACGCCGGGGTCACGTTCGAGTACGCGCGCGAGCTCGAGCGGGGACACCAGTGATCGCCCCGCTCACAGATCCCCCCGACACGGGCTCGGCGGACGGGTTTGGCTTCCTGCTCAACGGAGGCCACGAAGTCGGTGGCGAAGCAAGACGCGCGCTGGTGGCGGGCGACGGCAAGCTGCCCGCGGCGACCCGTGCGGACGTGCTCCTGCTCCTGACCGAGCTGGTGACGAACGCGGTGCGCCACAGCGGCGTCGGCCCCGAGCAATCGCTGCGCGTCGTCGTGTGGCAGTGGCCGCGGCGGGTGCGAGTGGAGGTGGTCGACCCGGGCACGCGGTTCACCAAGCTTCGCCCGGGACCCAGGAGGGACGAATCGGGAGGCTGGGGGCTGTTCCTCGTCGATCGGATCGCCGACAGCTGGGGCGTAGCGCGCGCCGCGGCCGGCACCTGCGTCTGGTTCGAGATCGACATCGAGCTCGAGCGATGAAGGCCGAACCTCCATTCTGGCGCGAAGCTCTCGCGCCGTACGCCGAGGCGCACCTCGGACGCAGCCTGCTGGGCGTCGCGACCTCGCTCGTCCCGTACCTGCTGCTGCTCGTGCTCATGTACCTGGCGCTCGACGTCTCGTACCTGCTGGTGCTGGCGCTGGCGATCCCCGCCGCCGGCTTTCAGGTCCGGACCTTCATCGCCTTCCACGATTGCGCGCACGGCTCGTACCTGCCGTCGAAGCGCGCGAACGCCTTGCTGGGTGCCGTCCTGGGCGTGGTCCTGTACACGCCGTTCCAGAGCTGGCGACACAGCTCACGCCGTCCACCACGCAACCGCCGGTGACCTGGACCGGCGCGGAACCGGCGACGTGCACACGCTCACGGTCGCGGAGTATCGGGCCTCGTCGTGGCGCGGACGGCTCGGGTATCGCCTGTTCCGGAACCCGCTGGTGATGTTCGGGCTCGGGCCGACCTACGCGATGGTCCTGCAGCCGCGGCTGGTGCCGCGATCGGCGCGGCCGCGCAGCCGGCGTAGCGTGATCGCGACCGACATCGCGCTGGCCGTGGTGGTGGGCGGGCTCTGCTGGCTGGTCGGGTGGCGCGAGTTCCTGCTCGTGCAGGGTCCCCCGCTGCTGCTCGCGGGCGCCGCGGGCGTCTGGCTCTTCTACGTCCAGCACCAGTTCGAGGACACCTATTGGCAGAGCGCCGGCGACTGGAGCTACGCCGACGCCGCGCTGCGGGGCAGCAGCTACCTGAGGCTGCCGCGCGTGCTCCAGTTCTTCTCGGGCAACATCGGGCTGCACCACGTGCACCACCTGAGCGCCAAGGTGCCCAACTACAACCTCCAGCGCGCCCACGACCAGAACCCGATCTTCCACGACGTGCCGACGCTCTCGCTGTGGGACGGCCTGCGCGCCGTCCGCCTCAAGCTCTGGGACGAGCGGCGGAGGCGGCTGGTGACCTTCGCGGAGGCGCGCGCACACCCATGGCCGACCGCGACGACGTCGAGTTCACCTATTCCCTGATCGACCGCATCTTCCGGCTCAGCCTGGGAGAGCTGGCGGACTTCAGCGGAGCCAAGTACGACGGCGACTTCACGCTCAGCCTCGAGCAGGCGCAGCGCCGCAAGCACGAGTACGTCGGCGAGCAGATCGGGATCGGGCCCGGGCGCCGCGTGCTCGACCTGGGCTGCGGCTGGGGCCCGCTGCTCGACTTCGTCCGCGGCCGGGGCGCGAGACGGCGTCGGTGTCACCCTGTCCTCGGCGCAGGCCGCCGCCTGCCGGCGCCACGGGCTCGACGTCCACCTCGAGGACGCGCGGCTGGTCACGCCCGACACCTTTGGCCGCTTCGACGCCGTGGCCAGCCTCGGCGCGTTCGAGCACTTCTGCTCGCCCGAGGATCACGGTGCCGGACGGCAGGACGAGGTCTACCGCGACCTGTTCGCCCACGTGGCGAGCCTGCTGCCCGATGGCGGCCGCTTCTACCTCCAGACGATGGCGTTCGGGCGCAACATGATCCCGCTCGACGAGATCGACCTCAGAGCGCCGCGCCACTCCGACGCGTGGTACCTGGCGCTGATGGGGCGCCAGTTCCCCGGGTCGCTGCTCCCGTTCGGCGAGGAGCAGATCGTGCGCGCGGCGGACCCGCACCTCCGCCTGGTGTCAAGTACGAGCGGCCGGCTCGACTACATCGAGACGATTCGCCAGTGGCGCGCGCGGTTCGCGGCGCCGAGCGTCCGCAAGACGCTGCTCAAGCTGCGACTGCTCCCGCGCTGGCTGACGAGCGAGGACTTCCGGCTGGCGTTCACCTCTGGGGTGAGCGCCAACAGCGTCTGCTTCGAGCGAGAGCTGCTCGACCACCACCGGCTGGTGTTCGAGCGTCAGCCGGTCAGTTCCCTGCGGTCCTGAATGCCGGTGCGCGTGCGCTCGGCCTTCTCGTCGCGGCGGCGTTGCTCGCCGGGATTGGTCACGGCGTTGGGCAGGGCCTGGGCGGCGGCACCCAGCACCTGCCGGCGGCGCCGGAACTTGCCCTCGTAGTCGCGGATCGCCCGGATCGTCGCGGTGTCGGCGGCCTCGAGCCGGCGCACGATCTCGGTGGGCTCGAGCGTGTCGTAGCCCGCCACCGGCTCGGTGCTGCGCATGTAGCGCAGCTTGTGCAGCACGACGCGGCGGTTGCGGTGAGAGCGCTCGTAGGCCTCGACCTCGGCGAGCTGGATCTGCGAGAGCTCGCGGAAGCGCCCGATGACGTCCTTCTCGTGAAGGTTGTCGTAGCCAGGGATCGCGAGCGTGTCGGTCATGTGACTGACGATACTCCCCGCCCTGGGACGCTCCGCATAACAGGTGGATACCTATCTGCGCAAAGTGGGTATCGGGTGTGCTTAGGTCGCGGACCCCCGACCAGGTGTGGAAGGTCATCCAATGCGGAAGTTCCTGGCAATCGCTGCAGGATTCGCGGCGCTCACTGCCGGCTGTGCAGTCGACACCAAGCGCGCGACGAACATCACCCCGAGCTCGGCAACCCTCAACGCCACGGTGCGCTGCGACGCCGGCAGTCGCGGGACCGCCTGGTGGGAGCTGCGCAAGCCCGGATCGGCGTGGCGGCTGGCCAGCGCCAAGGCCACGTTCGGGTGTCCGGCGGCGAACCGGCCGCTTCGGGTCTCCCGTAACGTCCGGGGGCTGCGCGCGGGGGTCCGCTACGAGTATCGAGTGGCCGCTGACCCGGCGGCCCGGGGCGGGCGCATCCTGCGCTCGAGCCCCACGGCGTTCACCACCGACCGGTTCAGCCCCGGGCTGGTCGCCTCGGCCGACCACGGCCGCTCCGCGCTGGCGGCCGGAGCGCTCGGCGCCGATCTCGTGCGTGTGGAGTTCGCCGTCGGCGCCTCCGTGGAGTCGATGCGCGCCAGCATCGCCGCGATCGCCGACCACGGCGCGCGCCCGCTGCTGCTCGCGGGCTTCGCGGGCCGCATCCCCACCTTGGCGGAGGCCGAGAACCTCGCCCGCTGGGCCGCCGAGTTCGGTCCGGGCGGCCACTTCTGGGCCGGCCGTGCCGACGGCCACCTGGCGGTGCAGCAGATCGAGTTCGGCAACGAGACGTCGTACGGCTACCAGTACGGGGACAGCTGGTCGGACGCGTCCTACGCGAGCCGCGCCGAGCAGTACGCCAGGAGCTTTGCGCAAGCGCGCTTCGCGATCGCGAAGACCGGCCGCGACGTCGGGCTGCTCGCGCAGGCGGACGACGGCGGCTCCGGATCGACGACCTGGGTCGACCACATGTTCCGCGCCGTGCCCAACCTCGGTCAGATGGTCGACGGTTGGACCGTCCACCCGTACGGCCCGCGCTCGCGCTGGGAGCCGAAGCTCGACCGGCTGATCTGGTCGACGGCGGCGCACGGGGCGCCGGCCTCGATCCCGATCGACGTCACCGAGTACGGCATCAGCTCGGCCAATGGGGCGCCGCTGTCCGACAACTACGGCTGGCCGACGAACCTCACCTACGCCCAGGCCGCCGCGGCGCTCGACGCCACGATCGCCGAGATGCGGGCGCATCCGAGGATCGGCTCGCGGCTGCGCGACTTCATGATCTACGCGGCGCACGACCTGCGTCCGCAGGGCACCACGACCGAGCGCGAGCAGAACTTCGGCGTGCTCCAGGACAACCTGGCCGGCAAGGGTGCCTACTCGACAGAGGTGCGTCAGCAGCTGGACGAGTAGCTTCTGGGCGAACGTGCCCGTCGCACTGCTTCTGGCCTGCTTCAACGACACGCTGTTCCCCCAGGTCGGGCGGAACACGGTCGAGCTGCTCGAGCGACTCGGCTGCCGCGTCTCGTTCCCGGTCGAGCAGACCTGCTGCGGGCAGATGCACGGCAACAGCGGGTTCCGCGACGAGGCGCTCGCGCTGGGGGCGCGCCTGCTCTGGGTCTTCCGCGACGAGCAGGCGATCGTGTGCCCGTCGGCGTCGTGCGTCGGCTGGCTGCGCGAGCTGGCCCCGGCGCTCGCGCGCGAGGCCGGCGACGCGGAGCTGGCGGAGCAGCTCGATCAGCTCGCCGCGCGCACCTTCGAGCTGACCGAGTTCCTCTGCGACGAGCTGGGCGTGGAGGACGTGGGCGCGACGTTCCCGCACCGCGTCGCGTATCACCCCACCTGCCACTCGCAGCGGGGGCTGCGGCTCGGCGACCGCCCGCGGCGGCTGCTCGGCGCCGTGCGCGGGCTGGAGCTACTCGAGATCCCGAGCGAGGACTGCTGCGGCTTCGGCGGGACGTTCGCGGTCAAGAACGCCGACGTCTCGACCGCGATGCTCGAGGACAAGCTGCGCGACATCGAGGCCACCGGCGCCGAGGTCTGCGCCGCGGTCGACAGCTCCTGCCTGATGCAGATCTCCGGCGGCCTGCGACGCCAGCGGTCGGGCATGCGCACCCTGCACGTGGCGGAGATCCTGGCGGCGCGCGCATGAGCTTCCCGAGCAACGCGGCCATCGCGCTCGACGACGAGCAGCTGCGGCGCAACCTGCACAAGGCGACCACGACGATCCGCGCGAAGCGCGCCCGGGCGGTGGCCGAGCTGCCCGACTGGGACGAGCTGCGCGACGCCGGGGCCGCGATCAAGGCAGGCGCGCTGGCGACCCTGCCGGAGCAGCTCGAGCGCCTCGAAGCGGCCGTGACCGCGCGCGGGGGCACGGTGCACTGGGCGCGCGACGCGGCCGAGGCGAACGCGACCGTCGCGGCGATCGCCGTGCGCCACGGCGCGGAGGAGCTGATCAAGGTCAAGTCGATCACGACCGACGAGATCGAGCTCAACGACGCCCTGGCGAAGCGCGGGATCACGGCTCACGAGACCGACCTCGCCGAGCTCGTCAACCAGCTCGCGGGCGACTGGTCCTCCCACATCCTCGTCCCGGCGATTCACCGCAACCGGGACGAGATCCGCGCGCTGTTCGAGCGCACGATCGCCAGCGGGCAACGCCTCGACGACGATCCCTCAGCGCTCACCGCCACGGCCCGCGCGCACCTGCGCGAGCTGTTCCTGCGCGTGCCGTTCGCCGTCAGCGGCGCCAACTTCGCGATCGCCGAGACCGGCACGACGATGGTCGTGGAGTCGGAGGGCAACGGGCGCATGTGCACAACGCTGCCCCAGGTGCTCGTGACCGTGATGGGCATCGAGAAGGTGCTGCCGTCCTGGCGCGACCTCGAGGTCTTCCTGCAGCTGCTGCCGCGCTCATCGACCGGCGAGCGGATGAACCCCTACACGTCGCTGTGGAGCGGCGTCCGGGCGGGCGACGGCCCCCAGGAGTTCCACCTCGTGCTGCTCGACAACGGCCGCACCAACGTGCTGGCCGACGAGGTCGGGCGCGAGGCGCTGCACTGCATCCGCTGCTCGGCCTGTCTCAACGTCTGCCCGGTGTACTCGCGCGTGGGCGGCCACGCCTACGACTCGGTCTATCCGGGGCCGATCGGAGCGATCCTGACGCCGCAGCTGCACGGGCTCGACGCCGCTCCGACGCTGCCGTGGGCGTCGTCGCTGTGCGGTGCCTGCCTCGAGGTGTGCCCGGTGAAGATCGACATCCCGAAGCTGCTCGTGCACCTGCGCGGGCGGGTCACGCGCGAGGTACGCGGCGGGCGCCGCGCCGAGCGCACCGGGATGAAGCTGGTCGCCTGGGCGTTCGCGACCCGGCGGCGCTACGAGATGGCCCAGCGGCTGCGGCGCCTGGGCCGCGGGCCGTTGGCCAACGCGGCGGCCGCGCCCTGGGCGCGCTCGCGCGAGCTGCCCGAGCCGCCGGCCCAGACCTTCCGCGAGTGGTGGCGTGAGCGACGCGAGGACTGAGGTGCTCGCGCGCGTGCGCGAAGCGCTGGGGGAGGTCGCGCCGCCGGCGGCGGTGCCGCGCGACTATCGCGGCGTCGGGGTGTCCGACGGCGGGGATGCGGTCGAGCGCTTCTGCGAGCGCGTGCGCGACTACGGCGCCGCCCTGCGGCGCCTGCCCGGGGCCGACCTGGAGGCGGCCATAGCCGAGCGCTGCGGCGCACTCGGGGTCGAGCGCCTCGCGGTGCCGGCAGAGGCGACCTGGGGGGTGGCCGGCGTGGAGCTGGTGCCAGACGATCCGCCCCAGGCCGCGCGGACGCTGGACGAAATCGGCGCGGCGCTGACCGGCTGCGCGCTCGCGATCGCCGAGACGGGGACGATCGTGCTCGACGGGACTGGAACGTGCGGGCGCCGGGCGCTCACGCTCGTGCCCGACATCCACCTGTGCGTGGTGCGCGAGGGTGACGTGGTGACCTCGCTGCCGGACGCGATCGAACGCCTGGAGCCCGCCGCGCGGGAAGGCCGGCCGCTGACGTTCGTGTCCGGCCCGTCGGCCACGTCGGACATCGAGCTGGAGCGGGTCGAGGGCGTACACGGCCCGCGAACGCTGGAGCTGTTCGTCGTGCCGTAGCGAGCCGGCACGTGGGTACCCTTGCTGAAGGGTCCTGCACCAATTAGGGTTGTCACATGCTCAGACTGGGCGACTCGGCGAACTTCGGCCGCACCCTCGCGGCCGTCGGCTTGCTGGCGGGGCCGCTGCTGCTCGCCGTATCCAGCATCCTCGACCCGGCGTGGGAAGACACCGCGGCGGCCTACCTCACGGAGGTGGCCGACAACAAGGGCGCGTACATCGCCGCCGGCCTCATCGCCACGATCGGCACGCTGATCTTCATCGTCGGCATGCTCGGCGTAATGCGCCTCATGCGTCGCCAGGGGGTGACGCTCGGGCAAGTCGCGGCCGGCCTCCTGACTTTTGGACTGATCGGCCTGACGCCGTTGCTGGCCTTCAACGGGTTCGACGTGGTCCTTGCCGAGGCCGACAACCGCGATGCCGCCGTTGCGATCTACGAAGACGTCGAGGAGAGCGCCGCGCTAGGGATCTACTGGGTGTCCTTCTTCGGCGTCGGCATCGTGCTCGGTTCGATCCTGCTGGCGGTTGCGCTGTTCCGGCGGCGGATAGTGCCGCTCTGGTCGCCGGTGCTCCTGATCGTGGCGATCGTGGTCGGGTTCTTCGGCGAGAGCGCGGTCGTCAGCGCGCTCTCGTTCTTGGTGCTTGGTGCCGCCCTGTACCCGCTGGCGATGAGGATCTGGAGCCTCGGCGACGACCAGTGGAAGCACTGGGAGCTGCCGCTTGAGGAAGAGACGCAGGCCCCGGCGCCGGCTACCACAGGATCGCCGGCCTAGACCGGCTTCAGCCCGACGATGGGCGCGGCCGAAACGGCAGGAAAGCTCGTGCAATGTCGGCGGGGTGTCCCCGCTCTGGGGGTTCTGGGTGCCTAATGGATTACTCCTCCTCCGCCGTGCTTGATGGCAATCGCCGGAATCGCCTTGTGGCGTTCGACTTTGTCGGTTTGAGGGGTCCTCACCAACCCGATAAAGGACTAACGAATGACCATCAGCATTGGACGCCGTCAGGCGCCTGTTATCGCTGTGAGCGGCCGGCGCTGGACGGCGATCCTCACCGACGAGGAGGCCGCGGTGCTCGTTAAGGCGACGCACGCACTGGTCGCCGACTCGGGGTTCACCGCCCGCGAGCGGCTCGACCTGCGCCGCGCCACCGCGGCGCTCAACGCGGCGAGGATGGTTCGGTGACCGCCGCGCAGACTGCCTGCATGCTGGTCAACCTCGGCTACGACGACGACAACGTGACCGAGGCGCTGGTGCTGGAATACCAGGCCATGACGTACGACGAGGCCCGTCAGTTGGTGGCCGAGGCGCACATGCCGTGACCATCACGGACGGTGGAACTCGTGGCACCTGGGAGCGGGCTTCAGGAAATGGGCGCGGCTGGTTTCGAACCAGCGACCTCTCGCGTGTGAGGCGAGCGCTCTCCCACTGAGCTACGCGCCCGGGAGAGGGGGTGAGTCTAGACGGGGACTGGGGTTGCGGCCTGCCGAGGAGCTTCCCGCTGACTCTGGTCGTCTCGGCTAGCGAGTTCCGCTGACGGCTCGTTCGATGACGGCGAGGTCGCCGCCCTGTCGCCAGTCGGGAGCGGTGAGTAGGGCGCGGACGGCATTGGCGGTTGCGCGGCTCTCGGACAGTCGCCAGTCAGTCTCCTTGGCGAACTCGAACCAGACGACCGCGTCGACGCCGTCGGCGTGGGCGTTGCGGAGTGTGTCGGTCACCCAGCGGGCCTTGCGCCGATCCGGCGCGCTGCCGGTCTCGGCGATCATCAGGGGGCGACTGGGCGCGAGGTCGCCGAGCTCGCGGATGGTGGGGGCGAAGATGTCGGTGTAGGTCTGCCAGCCCCAGCTGCGGGTCGTGCCCCAGTTGTAGCCGTCGACCGCCATCCAGTCGACCTGGCCAGAGCCTGGGAAGAGTTCCGGCAGCGGCGTCGACCCGGCGTAGGGCGCAATCGGGTTCCAGACCCAGACCGCGTTGTCGGCGCCGGCCCGCCGGAACCTCATGCGTACGTGCCGCCAGGCGGTGGCGTATTCGCCTGGCCGGTTCCCGTTGACACCGCTGGACCATGGCAGCCAGTCGCCGTTCATTTCCGGGGCAAGGCGCAGCATCACCGGTCGCCGGTACTCCGCCACTTGGGCAGCCCAGCGGTCGATCAGCCCGTCGTGGCCGCCGCCGGCGATCCGGGCGAGCGCGTACTCGGGTTGGTCGGCGCCGCCGCGCCACGAGTCCCAGGGCTCCCAGGAGATGAGCGGGACGGCGCCGCGCTCGTTGATCGCGTCGGCTAGTTCGCGCGGGAAGTCGGGCGCGTGCGCCCAGTCGGCGAACGTACCGACGATCGCGGCGCGGGCGCCGATCGCGGACTCCGCCTCGTCGAGCGCGGCCAGTGACGGCGCGTTCATGCCGAAGAGCGCTTGCCCGCGAGTCGTTGTTGCCACGTTCGACGAGGCGGTGTGTGCGACGCCCTTCACGAGGAAGAGGGCGACGAGCGCGAGCGCTGAACCGAGGAGGACTGCCCGCATGGCTGAGGCCATCTCATCGGCATCGGACCGCCGCGGCCGGAATGGGACGCTCCGCGTCCGCGGCTCGGACGTCCGTCTACCTCCAGCGCCGCGCGGCTCCCGCGATCTGTTGTGCGTAGCCGCGCAGCGACGCCGCCGAGGTCAGGGCCTGGTAGCCGAAGAGGTAGCCGAAGAAGCCGCGTCGGTCGGTCTCCGGACGCACGTGCAGGAGCCGGAACACGTTGCGGTCCTGCCACCGACGTAGCAGCCCGTAGACGAATAGCGGTGATTGGGATCACGAGCATCGACCACCACGAGAACAGCAGCGGGTATCCGGCGATGAACAGGATCACGCCGGGAACCCAGAAGAACACGTAGCCGATGTCGAGCAGCGGCACGAGGTAGTCGATCCCGGCGGCCACCTTGGCGAGGACGCGCGGCTGGCGCTGCGGCGGGTTGATGCGGATACCCTCGATCATGCCCCGCGCCCAGCGGGACCGCTGGCGCATGAAGTGATCGAGGCGCTCGGGAACGACCGTCTCGGCGAGCGAGACGGGCTCGTACTGGACGAGGCCGCGCGAGTCCATGAGCGTCCAGGTCAGCACGATGTCCTCCCCGATCGCATCCGGCCAGCCGCCGACGGCGCGGATGTCGTCGGTCCAGTAGGCCGAGAACGCGCCCTGCGCGACGAGGGCGCTGTTGTAGGCGGCTTGTGTCCGCTTGACGCCGTTGATCCCAAGCCGGTAGTCCCACCCCTGCATTCGCGTGAGGAAGTTGTGGTTGGCGTTCTCGGCGATCAGCGCCCCCGCGCACGCGCACACATGCTGATCCTGGGGCCGGCTGGTCACGCGAGCGACCAGGTAGGTGAGCGCTTCGCGGTGCAGCCGCGTGTCGGCGTCGACGGTCACCACGATCGGCGTCGTCACCTCGACAAGCGCCGTGTTGAGCGCCCGATGCTTGCCGGCCACAGGCTCGAAGCTTCGCCGATAGTCGAGTCCCAGCCGCGACGCGGCCGCCTCGCCGAGCTCGGCGGTCCGGTCAGTCGAGTTGTTGTCGGCCAGCACGACCGCGAACGGGCCCGAATACGTGGACGCCGCGATACGCTCAAGCGTCGCCTCGATCGCGTCCTCCTCGTCGTAGGCCGCCACGATCACGGTAACCGGCGGCCACCCGCCATTCGGCCACGAGCCCTCAGGCGCTTCGAGCGACGGCAGCCGGTAGCGCGTGAGGAGCAGCGTGAAGCAGAGGAAGCCGATCACCAGCGCTGGGACATACGCGATCATCACCGGAACCGCCCATGCCGCTATCGGGCCGATCGCCGCTTCTAGGTCGGAGCGCCACGGCTGCGAGACCCAGACCGTGAAGCCCACCCACGCCAGCGTCAACGTCCCCGCGACGGCCAACCGCACGGTCGGCCGGATCCCAAACGCTGGGCGCTCGCGAGCCGCAAAACCCCCGAGCCGCTGCGGATAGGCCTCCACCCTGCTCACGAAGCAGAACACCCCGCGTCGGCGGGCGAGCCTGTCACTGAGGACCTCCCTCCGGTCGATACGCCCCAGGGCGGGGTCCGTCCCGTCTGGGCACTTGAGCGACCCTCGTGGATCTAACCCATCAATGTCAACCCGTAACGAGATGGGTGGCTCGATAGCAACCCATAATGCACTGCCTCAAGCGCGGAATCCCCCCGGAAGCTCTCAAGTGCGAGAGCTTCGTCGAGGCTTCGCGGGCTCTACACCGATGTGGGATCGATCCGCTTCGACCGCGGGCCCTCGCGCCATCCTCAGGCGTTGGTATGACCTCTGTCGTTAGCAGGGGCTACGGCGCGCTATGGCGACGGGGCGTAGGGCGCTGCCGACATCACGCAGTAGCCGCGTTACGGCTGGTCCGGTTTTCGCGCACGGAGAACACCCCCCAGACGTCGCGCAGTCGCTAAGCGCCGAGGTCGGGCGTCCCCCTATGCCCACGCGAAGTGGTCCACCCTATGTCGAGCGTCCCTCAGGCCCTCGGGTAACAGCGAAGTCGGGGCCATCATTCGACGGGATCGGGCGCGGCCGTCAAAAGGGGCCGCCAGGCACGGGAGGCGCCGCCGGGCAGAAGTGGGCAGTGACTGCCCGATAACTCGCGAACGCGCCCCGAACGCCCCGATCCGCCCCATCGGGCTCCCCGCGGAAGGCGGTCCGGAGGGCCCGCCAGCCCAGGCGTAGAGCGGAGAACGGGCCGAGGTCGGAGAGGACGCGCCGAGGAGTGTGAGGCGAGCGCTCTCCCACTGAGCTACGCGCCCGGGAGAGGGGGAGAGTGTAAGCGAGCCCCGCCCTCACTCCGCGTGTCGCCCGAGGGGTCATCGCGCGTGGAGGTCGCGCTCTCTCGAGCGAATCGCTATCACTCCTCGCGATGAGTGACCACACAGCCGCGCTCGCCTTGGCCCGGGCGCAGGTGGCGGCTGTGCGCGACGATCCGGCGGCTCGTCTTGCACTGATGGCGCGGGTGTTCCACGGGCCGACCGGCCGCGCACCGCGACACCTGCCGTTCCGCCGGGCGGCGTTGTCGTTCATGCGCTGGCAGGCGCGCCGCGGTGTGCTCAATCCGCTCGACGCGTCGCCGCCCGGCAGCGTGTGGTGGCGGGCGGTCAACGAGCGACTGCTGCGGGATGGATGCGAAACCATCGCGCTCCTCGGTGGAGTGGCCGGCGAGCCGTCATCGCAGGCCGTGCGGCTCTGGCTGGAGTTCGGCGCGACCCCGACGGGGCACAACTGGTACCGAGCGCACAACGCGAGCATCGTGGCCGGATACCTGGAGCACCGGAACCTCGCCGAAGCGGAGGGCGCACCGGAGCGTTTCTTCATGAACGTCGCGTTGGTGCGCGTGCTGTATGCGCACGCACTCGCCGCGATGCCGCGCCTGGCGCTCGGACGGTTCGCTCCGCTCGGCCGCGTGCTCGGCGACCCCCGACTCGGCATGGCCGGGGTCTTCCTCTCACTCCGGCGCGTGCTGCCAAACCGCTATCCGCTCGCGCTCGACGTGGAGCGCTATATCGCCGAGGAGCAGCGTCTCGGCCGGATGCTCGACTACGCCGTGATCGTGCCGCGGCTGCAACGCCTGTACGAGTGGTCAGCGGAGGAGCTCGGCGAACCACGCCTGCTCGAGCTGGTGCGCGACGGCAACCCGATCTACGCCTGGCCTTTCGAGCAGCGACACGTATGGCGCACCCCGAGCATGCCGTTCGCCGCCCGGGTGCTCGAACGCGCCACAAGGGCTCGCTGAGCAGCCGTTGCCCGCCGAGATGCTCGTCACCCCAGCTCCCGCTCGACCTCGTCGAGCCAGTCGGTGTGGGCCTCGACGATGCGGCGCGCCAGGCGGTGGTTGAGCAGCAGGTAGCGCTCGCGGCTGGGGATCGTCGTGGCGATCGCCTCGGCGGCGTCGAGTCGGGCGGAGATGTCGGCGATCTCCTCGCGCAGTGCCCGGAGGCTGTCGAGCACCGCCTGCTCGCCGACGAGGTCGGCCGCGAGCAGCCGGGTGATCGCCTCGTGCTGGATGCGCGGGAAGCGGGCCGGCTCTCGCATCCAGTCGGCGAGCGCATCGCGGCCCTTGTCGGTGAGCATGTAGTGGGTGCGCGGACGCGTGCGGCCCGGCTCCTTGCGCGAGCTCAGGTGGCCGAGCGCCTCGAGGCGTTTCGGCTCGGCGTACCACTGGCTGTCCGCGGCCTCCCAGTAGATCCGACCCGCCCGCGCCATCCGGACGAGATCGTGCGGGCCCGCGCCGCCCTGGCCGACGAGCGTCAGGACGACGTACGAGAAGGGTGTCAGCGACGGGTTTGACAAAGCTCCGAAACGGAGATTTAAACTCCGAACCCGAGTTTAGCTGAGGAGATGATCGTCATGCCGCTCGCAGGGACATCCACCGAGCAGCTGTGGTTCCTGAACACCCTCCACACCGTTCGCGTCCGCCACGACGAAGGCGAGGATGGAATCTCGGTGATGGAGACGCTCGCTTCGCACGGAGACTCGCCCCCGCTCCACGTCCACCAGACCGAGGACGAGATCTTTCACGTGCTCGAAGGCCAGCTCCGCATGCGCGCCGGCGACGCTGACGTGACGATCGGTGCCGGCGAAACGCTGCTCGCCCCCAAGGGCGTGCCGCACACCTACCGCGTCGAGTCGCGCGAGGGAGCGCGCTGGCTCGTGATCACGACGCGCGGCGACTTCGAACGCTTCGTGCACGCGCTCAGCCGCCCGGCCGAGCGGCCCGAGCTGCCCACGCCCCAAGGGCCGCCCACGCCCGAGCAGGCCGACGCCCTCGCGACGGCCGCCCGGGAGCACGGGATCGAGCTCGTAGGACCACCGCTCGACTGACCCCCGGTCGGTTGTGCGATAGAACCCGGGCGTGACCATCAGCAGGGCAGTGCCCAACATAAAGTCCGATCGGCCGACCGAGACGCGCGACTTCTTCGTGGACCTGCTCGGCCTCGAGGTGGCCATGGACCTGGGTTGGGTCGTGACCGTCGCGTCACCTACCAACCCCTCTGTCCAGGTGACCATCATCGGCAACGACGACATGGCCGCCCCGGGCATCTCGGTAGGGGTGGCGGATGTCGATGCCGTGCACGCCAAGGCCGTGGAGCAGGGCTTCGAGATCGTCTACCCGATCCGCGACGAGGAGTGGGGAGTCCGGCGCTTCATGCTCCGCGAGCCGAGCGGCACGGTCGTCAACGTCGTGTCCCACCGCTCGGACTGAGCTGCCTGGCGGTAGCGCAGCGCACCTTTCGGACCGCAGCCGTGTTGCTCTGGTCAATGCGGTTGCCCTGGCTCGCGTCCGCTGTCCTGTTCTCCGCCCTGCTCGCCGCCGTCGGCGCCGACGCCGCGGGCACGGCCGCGGTGAATTGGGCCGTCTCCGGTGGCGGCCCCGGCATCGACGATGCCGATGGGGTTGGCACCGACGCGAACGGTCGCATCGTCATCTCGGGCGGCTTCGAGGGCGCCAACGCGGACGTCTTCGCCACTGCCTACGGCAAGCGCGGGCGGCTCCTCTGGACCCGCCACTACGGCGGCCCCGGCGCCGACCAGGCCTTCGACAACGACGTCGACCGGCGCGGCGATGCCGCGATCACCGGCAGCTTCAACAACACCGTCAACTTCGGCGGGCCCGTGCTCGTCAGCCGCGGCGCGAACCTCCCGCGTTACGGCGACGCGTTCCTGCTCAAGCTCGGCCGCGGCGGGCGCACCAAGTGGATCCGCCAGATCGGCGGCACCGGCTCGGACGGCGGCGACGAGGTGGCGATCGGCCCGCACCGCAACATCTACGTGATCGGCGACGCCAACGGACCGGTGACGTTCACGCCGTCGCTGACGCTCCCGCCCACCGGCGGGCGCGACGCCTGGGCCGCCCGCTACCGCCCCGACGGGACGCTCGTCTGGGCGCGCTCGCTCGGCGGCACCGGTGAGCAGCAGAGCCACGGCATCAGCGGCGACTACGACGGCAAGGCGCTCGTCACGGGCGAGTTCCAGGGCACGTCGCAGTTCGGCTCGGTGCGCCTCGACAGCGCCGGCGCGCCGCCCGACGTGTTCATCGCCAAGCTCGACCGGCTCGGCCGCGTGCGCTGGGCCAAGCGCTTCGGCGACGGCGACCGGGAGATCGGCCGCGGCATCGACTCCGACTCAAAGGGCCGCATCTACTTCGGCGGCGAGTTCCAGGGCACGCTCCAACTCGGATCGACGACGCTCACCAGCGCGGGCGGGAGCGACATGTTCCTGGCGAAGGCCACCAGCGCCGGGCGCGTCCTGTGGGCCATCTCCATGGGCGGCGCCGGGGCCGAGACCGGCCCCGAGGTGGAGACCGACCCCGACGGCAACAGCTACCTGACCGCCACTTTCTCGGGAACGGCGCGCGTCGGGAACCACACGCTGACGACCACCGGCGCGCGGGGCGCCTTCGTGGCCAAGGTCTCGCCGACCGGTCAGGTGCTGTGGGTGGTCCAGTCGACCGACAGCGGCTTCGCAACGCTCGGTGAGCTGTCGCTCGGCCCCGGCGCCGTCAACGTCCTCGGCCGCTTTGGCGGGACCGCGCACTTCGGTCCGTTCACGCTCACGAGCGCGGGTGAGACCGACTACTTCCTCGCTCAGCTGAAGCGGTAGCGTGCGCCAATGGTCTCGCTCGCCGCGCTCGCGATGGCGGCCGCCTTCGGTGGCCCGGTCGCGCAGCCGCCGCGTGCGGAGGTAGCGCCGCTTCAACGCCGGCGCGTGCTGAGAACCCTCGGCATCCCACGGCTCGGCGCCGTGAGGCTCAGGCCGGTCTTCAGGACCGGCTTCGAGCGAGATGCCGACCTGGCTGGCTTCTATGCCACGCCCCAAAGCCCGCTGACCCGGCACGAGGTCCAGCGTGGAAACGCCCACACGGGCGAGCGGGCCCACTTCGCCTGGCTCACCGGCGCCGGCGGCACCGAGCCCGTGGACGGCCCGAATCACCGCGGCTACCCGACGATCCAGCTCCAGAAGCGCGCGGCGGGTGCGTGTACCACGCCGTGCGTGATCCAGTTCTGGGCGCGCGTGGACGGCTTCGCGCTCGACCGGGGCGAGTGGCTGAGCCTGGCGACGTTCACGCCCGATCCCTCGGACCGCTGGGCGCGCGTGGTGACCGTGAACGTCGGGTGGGAGGGATGGCTGCACCTCTTCCACGTGCCCGACCAGGGTCTCGGGGAGCGCGCGTTCCAACGGACCACGAAGCGGTTTCCGCGCGGGCGCTGGGTGCGCGTCACGACCTGGCTCGACCTCGACCCTCGGCACGGCGCCGTGGCGGTGTGGCAGGACGGCGTGTTGATGTCGGCGGCCCGCGTTCGGGGCGGCGACGACACGCTCGACCAGCTGCACTTCGGGCTGTACGCCCACCCGGCCCTCATGAGCGGCAGCGTCCGCAACGACGACATCGCGGTCTTTCGTGCCAGGCCCCAGCGCCGTGGCATGTAGTACATAGGCGTGTGGCACACGCCAGCCGGGCCAGGGTCGCGGTCACCACGGTCTTCTTCCTCAACGGGATCGTCTTCGCGTCCTGGTACTCGCGCCTGCCGAGCATCCAGGAGAAGCTCGACCTCGGGCCGGGCACGCTCGGCCTCGCGCTGATCGGCGCGCCGGTCGGGCTGCTGGCCGCACAGCCGCTGACGGGCGCCCTGGCGGCGACGGTCGGGGCGCGTCGCCTAGTGGCGGCATCGCCGCTGCTGCTGGCCGCGGCGGTGGCCCCGGCCCTGGCGGTCGACGCCCCGACGCTGGCGCTCGGAACGTTCACGGCCGGTGCGGCCAACGGCGTGCTCGACGTGTCCATGAACGTCGAGGGGCTCGCGGTGGAGCGCCTCTCCGGCAAGCGCATCTTCAACTCGCTGCACGCGTGGTTCTCGTTCGGCGCGCTGGGCGGGGCGGTGATCGGCGGCCTCGCGGCCGCGGCGGGGCTCGACCCGCTGCCCCACATCGCCATCGTCGTCGGGCTCGGCGTCGTCGCGGCGACCCTTGCCTCCAGGGGATTGCCGCCCGCCGAGGCCGAGCCGCGCCCCGAGGGACCGCGCTTCGCCCGGCCGTCGCGGCGGCTCGCCGCGCTCGGAGCGATCGCGTTCTGCGCGCTGCTCGCGGAGGGCGCCGTGTTCGACTGGAGCGGCATCTTCATCAGGCGCGAGACCGGCGCCGCCATCGGGCTGGCCTCGGCCGGCCTGGCCGCGTTCAACCTCGCGATGGGCTTCGGGCGGCTGACGGCCGACGGCGCGGCCGAGCGCCTCGGCTCCGCCGAAGCTCGGCGGGGCCGGCGCGCTGGTCGCGGCCGCCGGCCTCGGGATGGCGCTGCTGCTCGGCAGCGCCGCCGGTGCGATCGCGGGCTTCGCCGTGATGGGTCTCGGGCTCGCGTCCGTGTTCCCCCTCGCCCTGCGCGCCGCCGGCTACGACCCGGCCATCTCAGGGCCGGCGGTCGCCGCAGTGTCGAGCGTCGGCTACGCCGGCTTCCTCACCGGGCCGCCGGCGATCGGATTGCTCGCCGAGCTGTTCGGCCTGGGCGGAGCGCTGGCATGCGTGTGCGGGCTGCTCGTGGTCGCCGCCGCGCTTGCAGGCCAGCTGTCAGCGCACGATCGAGCCGCGGCCTGACGTACGATCCTTCGCCGCAATCGCTACTTAGGAGGTCGCATGGAAGCTTCGTCCCCCGAGCCCCCGGCCCCGACGCTCGAGGAGGCCGGGATCGCGCTCAGCAAGCTGTGGTGGCTCTGGCTGGTGTTCGGCTTCTTCTGGGTCGTGGTCGCGCTGGTGATCCTGCAGTTCGATCAGGCCTCGGTCACCACGGTCGGCGTGCTGATCGGGATCATGTTCTTCCTGTCCGGCCTTCAGCAGCTGATGCTCGGGACGTTCACGAGCGGCTGGCTGCAGCTGGGTTCTCTGGTTCTTCGGCGTGCTGCTGCTGATCGCCGGCGTGATCGCGTTCATCAGTCCTGAGAACACGTTCGCGGCGATCGCGGACATCCTCGGCTTCCTGTTCCTGATCGTCGGCACGTTCTGGATCATCGAGGCATTTGGAGAGCGCGACTACAACCCGCTCTGGTGGTTCCTCCTGATCTCCGGCGTGGCGATGATCGTGCTGGCGTTCTGGACCGGCGGCCAGTTCTTCATCGACAAGGCGTACGTGCTGCTCGTGTTCGCCGGGATCTGGGCGCTGTTCCACGGCGTCAACGACATCTTCCGCGCCTTCCAGCTGCGCGAGCTCGCGGAAGCTGACCCGCTAGAGCGCGACGATCGCGTCGATCTCCACGTCCGCGCCCTTGGGCAGCGAGGCGACCCCGACCGCCACGCGCGCGGGCGGGTCGTCGCCGCCGAAGAACTCGGCGTAGACCTCGTTCACGCGCGCGAAGTCGTTCATGTCGGTCAGGTAGACCGTGCAGCGCACCGCGTTCGCCAGCGATCCCCCGCCGGCCTCCGCCACGGCGGCCAGGTTCTCCAGGCAGCGCCGCGCCTGCCCCTCGATGTCGACCTTGACGAGCTCGCCGGTGGTCGGCTCGAGCGGGATCTGGCCCGAGCAGAAGAGCAGGTCCCCGGTTCGGACCGCCTGGCTGTAGGGGCCGATGGCTGCCGGTGCGGAGTCGGTGGAGACGGATTGGCGGTCGGGCATCGTCGGGAACTTACACTGTCTTCGCTGACCCTCCCGGAGACCAAATACGCCCGCAGCGGCGACGTGCACATCGCCTACCAGGTGTTCGGGGAGGGCGATCTCGACCTGGTGCTGGTCCCTGGGTTCGTGACCCACGTCGAGCTGATCTGGGAGTCCGAGCCGTCGGCGCGATTCCTCGAGGCGCTGGGGTCCTTCGCACGCGTGATTCACTTCGACCGCCGCGGCTCCGGGCTGTCGGACCCGGTGCCCGACGCGCCGACGCTCGAGGAGCGCATGGACGACGTGCGCGCCGTCATGGACGCCGCCGGCTCGGAGCGAGCGGTGCTGATGGGGATCTCCGAGGGCGTCCCGATGAGCATCCTGTTCGCCGCCACCTACCCGGAGCGAGTGCAGGCGCTCGTCTGCTACGGCGGGATGGCCCGCTCCACGCAGGACGACGACTACCCGTTCGCCACGCCCGTCGAGGCGCTGCTCGAGTCGGGCTTCGACCTGATTCTCCCCTACTGGGGGCAAGGTGCGGTGATCGAGGTGTCCGCGCCGAGCCAAGCCGACAACCCGGACGCTCGAGCGTTCGCGGGCCGCATGGAGCGCGCGAGCGCCAGCCCGGGGATGCTCGCCGCGCTGGCCCAGATGTTCATCGAGATCGACGTCCGCGAGGTGGTGCCGACCGTCCAGGTGCCCACGCTCGTGCTGCACCGCCGCTTCGACCGGCTCGTGAACGTGCGTCACGGCCGCTGGCTCGCCGAACACCTCGCCGACGCGAAGCTGGTCGAGCTGCCCGGCGGGGACCACCTGCCGTGGGGCGAGGGAGCGGACGACGTGATCGAGGAGGTGCAGGAGTTCCTCACCGGCACGCACTACGCGCCCGAGCCCGATCGCATCCTCGCGACGGTGCTGTTCACCGACATCGTCGACTCCACGGACACCGCGGCCCGGCTTGGCGACCAGCGCTGGCGCGAGGTGCTGGAGAGCCACCGGCGCGGCGTCCGCGACGCGGTGGGGCGCTTCGGCGGCCGCGAGGTCAAGACGCTCGGGGACGGGTTCGTGGTCAGCTTCGACGGGCCGGCCCGCGGGATCCGCTGCGCCCAGGCCATCGTCGACTCCTCCGAGCGAGCTCGGCATCCGCGTGCGGGCGGGAATGCACACCGGCGAGTGCGAGGTGATGGGCGACGACCTCGGCGGCATCGCCGTCCACATCGCCGCGCGCGTGAGCGCGCTGGCCGAGCCGAGCGAGGTGCTCGTCTCGAGGACCGTGAAGGACCTCGTCGCCGGCTCGGGCATCGAGTTCGCCGAGCGCGGCGTCCACGAGCTGAAGGGGGTCCCGGACAGCTGGGACCTGCATGCCGCGAATGCCTGAGGTGCGCGTCGCAGAGCCCTCCGACGCCGAGCAAGTCGCCGCGCTGATGATCGCCTTCCGCAATCACATCGAGCGCGACCGGCCGACCGACGAGGAGATCCGCGCGACCGTCGAGGCGCTCCTCCGGGACCCCGACACGGAGTTCCTGCTGGCCGCCACGGGCGTGTGCCAGCTCCGCTATCGGCTCTCGGTCTGGACGGCGACCGAGGACTGCTGGTTGGAAGACCTCTACGTCACGGACGAGGCGCGCGGCACGGGCGTGGGCCGAGCCCTGATCGAGGCCGCGTTCGAGCGGGCCAGGGGGCGCGGATGCAAGCGCATCCAGCTCGACGTGGCCGAGGACAACACGAGAGCGATCGAGGTCTACCGCGCCGCCGGCTTCGGCACCGCACCCGGAGCCGACGGAAGGACCATGCTGATCAGCCGCAGGCTCTAGACTGCACCGCGGACCGTGCTAGGCGGGGAGGTAGCGGTGCCCTGTCACCCGCAATCCGCTCTAGCGGGGCTGAATTCCCGAACGAGGGGCTTCGGCTCTCGGGGCCAGTACGCCGGACAGAGGCGTCGATGGCCGGGTCCCGCGTGGCGAGCGCTCGCGAACCAGGTCAGATCCGGGAGGAAGCAGCCTTAAGCGATACCGCTCGTGCGCCGCGGACCAGCCTGGCCGGAGCCGAAGATCGGCGGGCACGCCCGAGAACCAGCTTCGAGGCCGGGTGCACGGTCCATTTTTTTCACATGGCCAGCCACGCCGACGTCATCCACGAGTTGACCGGGAAGTGGAACTCCGGCGACGTGGACAGCGTCTCGGAGCTCTACACCGAGGACGCCGAGATCCGCACCGGCCCGCACTGGCCGGAGCAGGCCACCTACCGCGGTCGCGAGGCGATCCGCGAGACCAGCGCCGAGTGGGCGTCGATGTGGGACAGGCTGCAGGTCGAGATCGACACGATCGAGGAGTTCGGCGACAAGCTGGTCGCCACCGGCGCATGGCGGATGCGCGGCGCAGCCAGCGGGATCGACGGCTCGATGGAGATCTTCATCGTGTTCACGTTCAGGGATGGGAAGATCGCTGCCCTTGAGTGGTTCGCCGACCGCGATACAGCCGTCGCCGCCGCCCGCGGCGACTGATCTCGCCACCCTGCGGGCGGTAGAGCGGCGAGTGCTCTGGCTCGCCACGGCGATCGTCCACCACGCCAACCGCGTGCGCGAGAACCGCTCTGGCGTGAAGGTCGGCGGCCACCAGGCGTCGAGCGCGTCGATGGTCAGCCTGATGACCGCGCTCTGGTTCTCCGAGCTGCGCGCCGAGGACCGCGTGTCGGTCAAGCCACACGCGTCGCCGGTGCTGCACGCGATCAACTACCTGCTCGGCCGGCTCGACCGGCCCGCGCTCGAGACGCTGCGCGCGTTCGGCGGACTGCAGAGCTATCCCAGCCGCACCAAGGATCCCGACCCGGTCGACTACTCGACGGGCTCGGTTGGCATCGGGGCGACCGCTCCGATCTGGGGCGCATTCGCGCGCCGCTACCTGGACACGCACCGCTTCGAGGCGCCGCCGATGGGCCGGCAGATCGCCCTGGTCGGGGACGCCGAGCTGGACGAGGGGGCGGTGTGGGAGGCGATCGCCGATCCGAGCGTGGCGAAGCTCGGCGAGGTCTTGTGGGTGGTCGACCTCAACCGCCAGTCGCTCGACCGCGTCGTGCCCGACATCGCCTTCGACCGCTGGGCGCACATGTTCGAGGCGGCCGGCTGGCAGACGATCACGGTCAAGTACGGGAGCCGCCTGGACGAGCTGTTCGAGCGCCCGGGCGGGCCGGAGCTGCGCAAGCGCATCGACGGGATGCCCAACGAGGAGTATCAGCGGCTGCTGCGGTCCGAGCCGGAGGAGCTGCGCAAGCGGCTGCCGGGGCGCGGCCGCAAGCTCGCGAAGCTGGTGGCCGAGCTGGAGGACGGCGAGCTGCGCGCGGCGCTGCGCGACCTGGGCGGTCACGACTCTGCCAAGCTGATCGAGGCCTACCGGGCGATCGACCACGACCGGCCGACCGTGATCTTCGCCTACACGATCAAGGGCTGGGGCCTGCCGATCGAGGGGCACCCGGAGAACCACTCGGCGCTGCTCACGCGCGAGCAGATGCTGGAGCTGGCGGAGGCGCTCGGCGCCGACGCCGACGAGCCCTGGGCCGCCTTCGATCCGGGAAGCCCCGAGGGCGAGCTGTGCGCCGCCGCCGCTGCCGCGCTCGCGCGCGACGAGCCCGAGCCGGTGGCGCCGCCGCCGGTCCCGGCGCAGCTGGGCCGCGCGCACAGGGGCCAGGAGTCGACCCAGCAGGCGTTCGGCCGCTTCTTCGCCGACCTCGTGCGCGAGGCGCCCGAGGTGGCCGAGCGGGTGGTCACGGTCAGCCCGGACGTGGCCAGCTCGACCAACCTGGGCGGGTGGCTCAACAAGGTGGGCATCTGGTCGGTGGGCGACCGCCGCGATTGGTTCGCCGACGATTCGCAGACGCTCGTGCACTGGCACGAGTCGACCGCCGGCCGCCACTTCGAGCTGGGCATCGCGGAGACCAACCTGGTGGGGCTGCTGGGCGAGCTGGGCGCGACCTGGAGCCGCTACGGCCAGCCGCTGTTGCCGATCGGGACGATCTACGACCCGTTCGTCGGGCGCGCGCTCGAGCCCTGGTCGTTCGGCATGTACGCGGGCGGCCAGTCGATCCTGGTGGGCACGCCGAGCGGGGTTTCGCTCGCCCCCGAGGGCGGGGCGCACCAGTCGATCGTCACGCCCTCGATCGGGATCGGGCAGCCCGGCTGCACCGCCTGGGAGCCGGCGTTTGGCCGCGACCTCGAGTGGACGCTGCTGCACGCGCTCGGGCGGCTGGGGCGCGCCGACGGGGAGAGCGCCTACTTCCGCCTATCCACGCGCCCGATTGACCAGGCGCTCGCCGGGGCTCCGCCGCGCGAGCTCGTCTTGGCCGGGGGCTACTCCCTCCGCCAATCTCCTCGACCTCCAGTTGTCACGCTGGTCGGTATGGGCGCCGTCCTGCCAGACGTGCTCGATGCCGCCGACACACTCGGCGAAGACGTCGATGTCATCTGCGTCACCAGCGCCGACCTTCTCTTCCGCGCCCTGCGCGCCCGTGCCGGCTTCGGCCAAGGGTCCCCCGCGATCCTGGATCAGCTCTTTCCGCCGTCGCGCGCCGCTCCGATCGTCACCGTGCTCGACGGCGATCCGCACGCGCTCGCCTTCCTGGCCGGGGTCAACGCCACCCCGCTGACGCCGCTCGGGGTGACCCGCTTCGGCCAGTCGGGCGACCTGGCCGAGGTCTACGAGCACCACGAGATCGACGCCGAGACGATCGTCGGGGCGGCGCTCGACCTGTCGGGCTAGCAGCGGCGCCCGGCGAGGCCGCTCGATGGCCTCGCCGGACAGATGCCGCCGTAGCTAGCAGTTCGCCTTGTAGAGCGCGTCCTGGTTCTGGTCGAGGTTGTCCTTCGTGATCGAGACGAATCCCGTCCCGATCTTCTCCTTGGTCGGCTTGTCGTCGAGGGCGGCGACGGCCTGCTGGACGCCGAGCGACCCGATCTGGGCCGGCCTCTGGGCGATCAGCGCCTGGACGAGGCCCTCCTTCAGGTCCTCGACCTGCTTCGGCCCGGCGTCGAAGCCCACGATCTTCACCTCGCCGAGCTTGCCCGCCTCCCGCAGCCCGCTCGCGGCCCCCTCCGCCGAGAACAGGTTGGTGGCGAAGATGCCCTTGAGGTCGGGGTTCTTGGCGAGGATCGACTTGACGATCGAGGCCGCCTTGGCCGGGTCGTCCTGGCTGTACTCCTGGCCGATGTAGTCGAGGCCGGCCTCCTTGGCGCCCGCCTCGAATCCCTTGGCGCGCGCGTCGGTGGTCGAGATCCCGGGCTTGACGTTGACGACGAACACCTTGCCCTCGCCCCCGATGAGCTTGGACAGCGTCTCCGCGGCCTGACGCGTCCGCCGCCCTCGTTGTCCGAGGCGATCTGGGAGACCGCGAGGTCGGCGTTCTCGAGCGTGGTGTCCACCAGCACGACCTTCGACCCGCCGTCCGCGGCCTGCTTGATCGGGGCGTACATCGCCTTGGTGTCGGTCGGCGCGACCAGGATCGCGTCGGGCTTCTTCGCCGCGACCGCGTTCACGATCGGCGTCTGCTGCGCGGCGTCGAACTCGTTGGGGCCTTGGAAGTCCAGGCTCACGCCGAGCTTCTTCGCCTCCTCCTGGGCGCCGCAGTTCATCGTGATGTAGAACTCGTCGCCCTTGACGCCGGCGATCAGCGTCATGGACTTGCTTACCGCCGCCGCCACCTCCGTCCTCCGCCCCCGTCATCGTCATCGTCGCCGCAGGCGGCGACGACCACGGCGAGCACAAGCGTCAGGCTCACCGCCAGCAGGACGCGCCAGCGACCGCGTCGTGATGTGGATCGCATGAAAGGACCCTCCTCCTCTGTTGTGGGCTTGCCTTGGTTCAACGTTGGTGCTGCGACCGGCGCCGCAACTGGTCGAGGTAGACGGCGCCGATCAGCACGGCGCCGACGGCAACCTGCTGCCAGAACGGCTGCACGCCGACGATTACGAACCCGTTCTGGAGAACTGCGGGGATGAACACGCCGAACACGGATCCCGAGCACGGTGCCGATGCCGCCGAACAGGCTCGTGCCTCCGATGACCACGGCGGCGATGGCCTGAAGGTTGTCCGTGTTGTGACCGCCGATCGTGGTGGTCGCGAAGCGGGCCAGGTTCATGAACCCCGCCAGACCCGAGAGCAGTCCCGGCCAGCGCGTACACCTTGATCAGGTGGCGGTCCACGTTGATGCCGGCGCGGCGCGCGGCCTCTTCGTTGGAGCCGATCGCGTACGTGTTGCGGCCGAAGCGCGTCGCGGCCAGAACCACTCCGAACACGATCGCCACCGTGAAGGCGATGATCACGAGGTACGGGATCTGGTCGAACACGCGGCCGATCCCGATCGTGTCGATGAGCTTGAACGGCACCTCCCGCTCATCCACTCCCCCGGTGATCAGCAGCGCGCCGCCGAGCGCCATGCCGAGGGTGCCGAGCGTGACGATCAGCGCCGGGATCTTCGCCTTGGCGATGAGAAAGCCATTGAGCGATGCCCCAGGCCAGGCCCGCACCCAGCGCCCCGGCGAGGCCGACCAGCAGCGTGCCCCAGTCGTTGCCGCCGACCTCGTTCATCAGCCTGGCTGAGATGACACCGCTGAACACGAGCACGGCGCCGACCGACAGGTCGATCCCCGCGGTGACGATCACGAACGTCATGCCCACCGCCAGCACGAGCAGCACCGCGGCGTCGGTGGCGATGTTGCGCGCATTGGACGACGACACGAAGCTCTCGTACTCGAGCGTCGAGAAGACGAGGATCAGGCCGACGAGGATGAGGCCGATCCACGTGCTCGAGCCGGTGACGAAGCGCTGCCACCAAGGCGAGTGGTTCTGGACCTCCTCGTCGGGCAGTACCTCCTCCGGCTTGGTCGGGGCGCTCATGCCGCGTCCTCCTGGGTGATCGCCCCGGTCATCGCGCCGACCACGTCCTCCATCGTCACGTCCTGGCGCTTGAGCTGCGCGACCCGCTCGCCCAGCCGCAGCACCTCGATGCGGTCGGCCACCTCGAAGACCTCCGGCATGTTGTGGCTGATGAGCACCACCGACAGGCCCTGGCTCGCGGACGCTCCTGATGAGGTCGAGCACATGGCGCGTCTGGACCACGCCCAGCGCCGCGGTGGGCTCGTCCATGAAGACCACCTTGCTCGCCCACGTGACCGCGCGGCTGACGGCGACGCCCTGGCGCTGGCCCCCGGACATCGTGGCCACCGGTGCCGTGGAGTCCTGCAGGCCGATGCCCAGAGTCTTCGAACGCCTCCCCGGCGCGGCGGTGCATCTCCGCGTTGTCCAGGAAGCCGAGCTTGCCCAGCAGGCCGCCGCGCAGCACCTCCCGGCCCATGAAGAGGTTGGCCGCAGGGTCGAGGTCCGCGGCCAGCGCGAGGTCCTGGTAGACGGTCTCGATCCCGAGCGCCCGCGCCTCGAGCGGAGAGCCGATCTCCACCGGCTTCCCTCGAAGCGGATCTCCCCCTCGTCCGGCCGCTGGACGCCGGCCAGCGTCTTGACCAGCGTGCTCTTGCCGGCCCCGTTGTCGCCGACCAGGGCGACAACCTCAGCCGGGAAGACCGTGAAGTTGGCGCCCCGGAGCGCGCGCACGCGACCGAAGTTCTTGACGATGCCGCGGGCCTCCAGTATCGGCTCAGGGATGGCTCTCAGCTCCTTCCGGCCGCGGCCGGGATCGGGATCGGGGGCAGCGAGTCGACGCTCTCGAACAGGCCGGCGGCCACGCCGCCGAGTAGCGCCGCGCCGCGAGCACCGGCTTCCACAACCGGAGGCGTCTCGACCGCGCCCAGGCGTTCCTTGGAGGCCAGCACGGCTTCGTCGCGCGCCCAGCCGCCGGTGACCACGACCCTGCGCCGGGGTCCGGCGACCGTCTCGATGTGGGCCAGCACGGCTTGACCTCCGCGGCGACCGCGTCGATCGCGCCGCGCCAGATCCGCTCGGGTGGCAGGCCGGCGGGCAGGTGCAGAGGCCGACGATCGAGGGAGTGAAGCTCGAGGTCGAGCTCGGCGGCGTCGCCGGCTGCCGTGGCCAGCGCTCCCGCGTCGAGCTCGCTCCGGCCGCTGCTCGCCGACGCCGAGCGCGTCGAGCACCTCGCGCAGCGCGAGGCCCGACCAGAGGCTCCCGAGCAGCGCCTGCCGGTCCTCGGCCACGTGCCAGCCGACGGTGACCCCGCCCGCGACGCTGCGACGCACCTGCTCGCCGTCGAGCGGCGGGGCGACGACGCGCACGAGCGCCTCGGCGGTCCCGCAGGAGTCGAGCACGTCGCCGGGCTGGACAACCCCGACGCCCACGCCGGCGCACGAGGTGGTCGTGGCCGGCCACTGTGAGGGCCGCTCCCGCGGCGTCGGGCAGCACCGCTTCGTCGACAGTCCCGGCGGGCGTGCCGGCGAGCACCAGCTCGCCAAGCAGGTCGTCGGGCAGGCCGGCCCATGCCAGCGCCTCTCCGAACGGGGTTCGAGTCGGCAGGTCGAGCAGCCCGGTCCGCGAGGCCAGGGACAGCTCGGCCACGTCGCGTCCGCCGAGTCGGCGCACGACCCACTCGGCCACGTTCAGCCAGCGCACCCCGGCGCGCGTGGCCGGGCGGTGCTCCACCAGCCAGCCGAGCTTGGCGAGCGAGCACAGCGGGCTGGCGGGCAGCCCGGTGTGCTCGACGAATCGTTGTTCGCCGAGGTCGCTCGCGAACCGGCGGGCCTCCTCTTCGCCGCGGGCGTCGTGCCAGGCGATCACCGGCGCGAGTGGCCTGCCGCGGGCGTCGAGCAGCACGCCCGCCTCGGCCATGCTCGTCACACCGATGCCACGGACCCGGCCCTCGGGCGCGTCGGCGAGTGCGGCGCGCGCGGCGGCCAGAGCCGCCTCGAACAGGGCGTCGGGGGCGATCTCCGCGCCGTGAGGGAGGCGCTGCCAGGGCGTGGGCTGCTGGCCGTGGGCACGCTCGGCGCCGGTCGCGTCGATGACCGCGGCCTTGCACGACGGAGGTGCCCACGTCGATGCCGAGCAGCAGGTCGCTCATGCAGCCCCTCGCTCGTCCGGCGCCGGCGGGCGGCAGGCGATCGCCACCAGCTCGCCTTCCAGCTGGCACTCGCCGGCGACCCAGGGCACGAGCACTGCGTCGCCGCGGCGTAGCTGGATCGAGTCGCCATCGCCGCAGTGCAGGCCGCCGCTGCCTTCGGCGACCACGAGGATCGCGAAGCCGCGCTCCAGGGTTGCGGCGGGGGACGGCTCGATCCGCTCGGCGCGGAAATAGCGGTCGGCCGTTGCCGGCAGGAGCGAGATCACAGTCCCGTCGCCGTTGCCGCGCGCCCCACCCAGCTGCGGGGGTCCCGACCTGCGAGCTCCACGCAGCTCAGCACGGCCTCCCAGCCCAGGCCCAGGGTCGCCTCGTCGGCATCCTCTGTGCCGAAGCCCCGCCACTCGAGCAGCATGGACAGATCCGAGGGCTCCTGCACCTCGACGACAAGCACGCCCTCGCCGATCACGTGTGGCACGCCGGCCGGAACGAAGATCGCATCGCCGGCGCGGACGGTGAACGAGTTGAGCGCGTCGAGCATCGCCGGCCGGTCCTGCTCGCGCACCCAGCCCGCGAGCGTCTCCGCGCTCACGTCCTCACGGAAGCCGACGCTCACGCTGGCGTCGGGCCCCGCTGTGGCGAGGACGATCCAGGCCTCGGTCTTGCCGTACGGAGAGCCGAGCAGCTCCCGCGCAGCCTGGCTCGTCCGGGTGCACGTGCACAGGCAGGCGTTCGCCGGCGTCGAGCAGCTTGACGAGCATGCCGGGGTCGGCGCCATGACGGGCGGCGTGCTCGGGCCCGAAGAACGCGACCGGGTCCGCGGCCGCGGCGTCGCGCAGCAGGCGGCCGTCCGGCAGGCGGCTGAGGCCGAGCTCCTTCTCGCCGAACACCGTCGTCATCGACCCGACCCACTCCTCGGGAACGTGGTCGCCGACGGGCTCGCTCGTCCCGCGCAACGCCGCGATCGCGGGGCCGCCCCGGTAGAAGCGCGGCACGGCGTTGGGTGGCAGGACGACCGGCCTCACGGACCCACCTCCCCGGAGCCGCGGATCACGAGCTCGCAGGGGATCGTGCGGTGCACGGGCCTTCCCGCATCGCCCGCGAGGCGCCTGTAGGCCAGCTCGGCGGCTATGCGGCCCATGTCCTCCGGCGAGTGCCGCACGACGGTGACCGGAGTGGCGAGCATGTCGGCCAGCTCGAAGTCGTCGAAGCCCACGAGCGCGACTGGAGCCGGCGCATCGCGCAGCGCGCGCAACGCGCCGATCGTGTTGCGGTTGTTCGCGCAGAGCATCGCGGTCGGGCGGCGCCCGGTCGGGAGGGCGAGCAGCGCCTGCGTTGAGTGCGCGGCGTGCGCGGCGTCGTGCGAGCCGGCCCGGATCAGCTCGTCGCGCGAGCTTCCCGCCCCGCATCGGCGAGCGCGGCGCGGTACCCGGCGAGGCGCTCGCCGGCCGTGTAGAGGTCCGACGAGTCGCCTATGAACGCGATCCGCTCGTGCCCCTGCCTCGAGCAGGTGCTCGACGCCCGCCCGCGCGCCGCCCAGGTTGTCCAGCAGCACGGTGTCCGCATCCACGCCCCGCGACGGACGGTCGAGGAACACGATCGGCGTGCCGATGCTCAGCTCGGGCAGCAGGTAGCGGTGATCCGAGCCGGCCGGGACGATGAGCAGCGCGTCGACCAGCCGGCGCAGCAGACGCAGCGCGAGCCGTCGCTCGCGTGTCGGATCCTCCTCGCAGGAGCCCGTGATGAGGATGTGGCCGCGCTCGCTCGCCACGTCCTCGACCGCCCGCGCGATCGCTGAGTAGAACGGGTTGGCCACGTCCTCGATGATCAGGCCGAGCGCCCCGGCGCGGCCGCTACGAAGGCTGCGCGCGACGTCGTTCCGGGCGAACCCGAGGTGCGCGATGGCGGCGCCGACGCGCGCGGCGGTGACGGCGCTGACCCCCGGCTCCCCGTTCACGACCCGCGAGACCGTCTTGATGCTCACGTCCGCTGCGCTCGCGACGTCTCGCATGGTCGGCCTCGCCACGCTGGCTGACGCCTACTCCGCGCTGACAACGTTGTCAAGACGGCTCGCGGCGCCCTATTGGTCTCTGGACTCACGCCGGCTCAACGGGCCACGCGGCGGCCGCGGCAAGCTCAGCCGCGCGCGCCGGATCGATCGCGCCCGCCTTGGCTGTCTCGACGCTTGCCGCGGCGGTCGCCATGCCCGCGGCGCACCGCATCCTCGAGCGGCTCGCCCCGCTCGAGCGCGCGCGGCCAGGCCCCCGACCAGCGCGTCGCCCGCGCCGATCGGGTTGCGCACGCTCACGGCCGGCGCCGCGTGCCAGCTGACGGTCTCCCCGGCGGCCATCGCCGCACCCGCCTCGCCGGCCGTGACCACGGCGGCGCGTGCCCCGCGCCGCACGAGCGCGGCTGCGGCGGCGGCCGCCCGCGCACGCACCTCGGCCGGATCGCCGGCTTCGACCGTCTCGTCGGGGCGCCCAGGCAGGAGCCCCTCGGCCTCGGGGAGGTTCGGCGCGACGACGTCCGGCGACCGCTCGAGCGCTCCGGCGAGCAGCGCGCCGCACGCGTCCACGATGGCCGCGGCCCCAGAGCGGGCGGCCAGCGCGACGAGCCGGCCGTAGGCGTCAGGCGGGGCCCCCGGCGGCACGCTGCCGCTGCACACGAGCACGCCGTGGTCGTGGAGCGCGTCGGCGACCGCTGCCTCGTAGCGCTCCCAGTCCTCGGCGGCGAGCGGCGGGCCCGGCTCGTTCATCACCGTGACCCTCCCGCTGCGCTCCAGCACCACCGCCGTCGAGCGCAGCTCGCCGCCGACCGGGACCGCGCTCAGCTCGAGCCCCTCGTCGGCGATCAACTCGGCCGCGGCGGCGCCCGTGCGGCCGGGCGTGAAGCCGACCAGGACGGCGGGCGCCCGCAGCGCCTGTGCCACCCGAGCCACGTTGACCCCCTTGCCGCCGGGAGTGATGGCGACGCCGTGGAAGCGGAGCACCTCGCCGGGGCGGAGCTCCTCGATGGCGAGCGTGCGGTCGATCGTCAGGTTCGGGCCGGCGATCAGCACGGGGACCTATGTTCCTGAATTCGGCTGTGCGACACCCGAGAAATCGCCCGCCCCCCGTGCGGCTAGCATGGGGCCCGATGCTCTCCCTCTACCGCCGCCACCGCCCCAAGACCTTCGACGAGGTGGTCGGTCAGGAGCACATCGTCCGCACGCTTCGCAACGCGATCGAGCTGGACAAGGTGCACCACGCCTACCTGTTCGTCGGCTCGCGCGGCACCGGCAAGACCTCCATGGCCAAGCTGCTCGCCTGCGCTCTGAATGCCAGCGGCGGGCCGCAGGCGGACTTCGACCCGGAGGATCCAGGCGCCAAGGCGATCCTGGCCGGCACCTCGCTCGACGTGGTCGAGATGGACGCCGCTTCGAACAACTCGGTCGACGACATCCGCGAGCTGCGCGAGAACGTTGCGCTCGCGCCGATGCAGGGCGGGCACCGGATCTACATCCTCGACGAGGCTCACATGCTGTCGCCCTCGGCCTGGAACGCGTTCCTGAAGACGCTCGAGGAGCCGCCCTCGCACGTCGTCTTCGTGCTCGCCACCACCGAGGCACACAAGGTGCCCGCGACGATCGTGGACCGCTGCCACCGCTTCGACTTCCAGCGGCCCTCGCTGGAGCAGATCGCCGGTGTGCTGCGGCGTGTGGCCGCCGAGGAGCAGATCGAGCTGCCCGACCCCGCGGTCGGGATGCTGGCGCGGTCGGCCACCGGCAGCTTCCGCGACGCGCTCGGGACGCTCGAGCAGCTCGTCACCTATGGCGGCGCCAAGGTCGAGCTCGACGACGTGCGCGACATCCTCGGCGTGGCCGACGCCGAGCTGGTCCTGGACGCCACCGACTCGCTCGCCGACCGCGACCCGCGCGCGGCGCTGCTGGCGGTCCAGCGCCTGTCCGACTCGGGGCGCGACTTCACCCAGTTCATGCGCGACCTCTCGGCTCACCTGCGCCACCTGTTCGTGGTGCAGACGCTGGGCGAGGTGCCGGATTCGTTCTCGGTCACGGCCGAGCACACGGACCGCCTGGCGACGCAGGCCGAGCGCTTCTCCCAGGGCGAGATCCTGCGCGCGATCGACTTCCTGGCCGCGGCGATCGCGGCCGTCAAGGACGGCTCGGAGCCGCGCATCCAGCTCGAGATGGCGCTGCTCAAGGCGACCCAGCCGCAGGCGGACCTGTCGCTGCAGGCGCTGATGTTCCGGATCGAGCAGCTCGAGGCGCGGCTGGGCGGCAGCCCGGCGCCCGAGCAGGCCGCCGCGGCGCCTGCCGCTCCCTCCGCTCCCGCCACTCCGCCTGCCGCCCCGGCGCGCTCGGCGGCGGGCGGGACGGTTGCCGCGGTCGCGACCGACCCGCAGGCGGAGGCCGATCCGATGCCCGTCGGCGCCGTCGAGCTCGAGCAGCTGCAGGCGATCTGGCCCGCGGTGGCGCAAGCGGTGACCGAGGAGAACGGCATGCTTGGGGCGGCGCTCGGCGCCGGTCGCCCGGTGACGATCGAGGCCGACCGCCTGACGGTCGCCTTCCCGCCCGACGCCGCCTTCGTCAAGAAGAAGGCCGAGGCCAACCGCGAGCTGGTCCAGCGCGCCGTGCGCGGGCTCACCGGGCACACGCTGGCGGTCGCCTACGAGCTGCGCGAGGACGCCCTGCCCGCGGGGCCCGAGCTGCTCGGCGAGGAGGAGCTGATCGAGCGGCTGCGGGCCGAGTTCGCCGCCGAGGAAGTCTTCGACGAAGAGGGGAGCTAGCCCATGGGCCAGCCCAACATGAACGCGATGCTGAAGCAGGTCCAGAAGATGCAGGCCGACATGGCCAAGGCTCAGGAGGAGCTGAAGAACGAGGTCGTGGAGGCCAGCTCGGGTGGCGGCATGGTGACCGTGAAGGTCAGCGGGGACCTGGAGGTGCGCGAGGTGCGGATCGACCCTGAAGCGGTCGACCCCGACGACGTCGAGCTGCTCCAGGACATGGTGCTCGCCGCCGTCAACGAGGGAGTGCGCGCCGCGCAGGAGCTGGCCGCCAACAAGCTGAACGCCGCCGCGGGCGGCCTGGCCGGCCCGGGCGGGCTCGGCGGACTCGGCCTACCCGGGTTCTAGTGTTACGGGGCCTGAAGCAGCCGGCTCGGCCGGCTGCGCAAGGAATCCCAAAATGTTCGCAGCGCCGGTCAACCGCCTGATCACCGAGCTCGCGCGCCTGCCCGGCATCGGGCAGCGTACGGCCCAGCGACTCGCATTCCACATCCTCAGCGTCTCCGACGAGGAGGCGCTGGCGCTGGCCGACTCGATCCGCGAGGTCAAGGAGACCGTCGGCCACTGCGAGATCTGCTTCAACCTCGCCACCGAGGCCACCTGCCGCATCTGCCAGGACGACCGCCGCGAGGCCAACACGATCTGCGTGGTCGAGCAGCCCAGCGACGTGATCCCGATCGAGCGCTCGGGCGAGTTCCACGGGCGCTACCACGTGCTCGGCGGAGCGCTGTCGCCGATCGACGGTGTCGACCCCGAGCACCTGCACATCGGCGAGCTGCTCGGCCGGGTCTCGAACGGGGCCGGCGTGAGCGAAGTCGTGATCGCCACCAACGCGACCACGACCGGCGAGGCGACGGCGCTCTACCTGGCCGACGCCCTGCGTGAGCGCATGCCCGACCTCGCCGTGACCCGGCTCGCCAGCGGCTTGCCCGTCGGCTCGGACCTCGAATACGCCGACGAGATCACGCTCGGACGCGCGCTGCGCGGGCGCCAGGCGCTGTAGCCTGCGGGAATGGCCGCTCGCCTCGTGCGCGGCGCATGCCCGCACGATTGCCCCGATACCTGCGCGATGCACGTGACCGTCGAGGACGGGCGGGCGGTCAAGGTCGCCGGCGACCCCGATCACCCGATCACGGTCGGCTTCCTGTGCGGCAAGGTCTCGAACTACCTCGACCGCGTCTACTCCGACGAGCGCGTCCTGCACCCGCTGGTGCGGGACGGCGGCGAGCTGCGGCGGGCGTCGTGGGACGAGGCGCTCGACCGCGTCGCCGCCGGGCTGACCCGCGCGCGCGACGAGTTCGGCGGCGAGTCGATCCTGCCCTACTCGTACATGGGCACCCAGGGGCTGATCCAGGGCGACGTGATGAGCGCGCGCGTGATGAACGCGCTGGGGGCCACGAACCTGGAGCGGACGATCTGCGCCACCGCGGGCTACACGGGCACGCTGATGACCCACGGGCTGTCGCCCGAGGTCGACCCGGAGGAGTGGCCGCACGCCCGCTACGTGATCGTGTGGGGCTGGAACCCGTTGTCCACGGCGCCTCATCTGTGGCGCAAGCTGCTGGACGCGCGGTCGAATGGCGCACGGTTGGTGGTGGTCGATCCGTTCCGCAGCCGCACCGCGCGGGTGGCCGACGAGCACCTGAGTCCGCTGCCCGGCACCGACGCTGCGCTGGCGATCGGGATGATGCGGGCGATCGTGGACGCCGGGCTCCACGACGACGAGTGGTGCCGGGCGCACGCGGACGGCTACGAGGAGCTGCTCGACTCGCTGGAGCGCACCTCGGTCGAGGAGTGCGCGGCGACGTGCGGCGTGCCGGCCGACGACATCGCACGCATCGGGCGCGAGTTCGCCTCGACCCGGCCCGCGCTGCTGCGGCTCGGCGTGGGGGCGCAGCGCCATCTCGGCGCGCCGACCGCCTACTCGACGATCGCTTCGCTGCCGGCCCTGACCGGGGCCTGGCGCGACCGCGGCGGCGGGTGCTCCTACATTCCGCTCGCCACGGCCGCGGCGGTGAGCGACTACGCGCTCAAGCGCGAGGACCTGCGGCCGGGGCCGGTGCGCACGATCAACATGTCGCAGCTCGGCCAGGCGCTCACCGACGCGACGCTCGATCCCCCGATCAAGGCGTTCGTGTGCTGGAACTCGAACCCGGCCGCGATCGCGCCCGACCAGGAGCGCGTGCTCGAGGGGCTGCGCCGCGACGACCTGTTCGTCGTGGTGCTGGAGCAGTTCATGACGGATACGGCCCAGCATGCCGACGTGGTGCTTCCGGCGACCACGCAGCTCGAGCACCGCGACGTGCTGTTCTCGTGGGGCCACCACTACCTGACCTGGAACGAGCCGGCGATCGAGCCGCAGGGGGATGCCAAGCCGAACACGGAGACGTTCCGGCTGCTCGCCGCCCGGCTCGGCCTGGACGATCCATGCTTTGGCGACAGCGACGAGGAGCTGGTCGACGCCCTGCTGGCGGACTTCGACGAGGGGGACCTGCGGACACGCGGCTGGCGCAAGATCGACCTCGGGCAGGGGCCGACCCCGCACGCGGCCGGCGGCTTCGGGACCGAGACCGGCAAGGTGACGCTGCACGGCGACTACCTGCCGCCCGCCGAGGTGGCCGACTCCGCGCTTGCGGAGCGCTTCCCGCTGGCGATGATCACGCCGAAGACGCACCTGTTCCTGAACTCGACGTTCGCGAACCAGCGGCGCCAGCACTCGGCGCAGCCCTCGCCAGAGGTCGTTCTGCACCCGTCGGACGCCGCCGCCCGGGGCGTGAACGACGGCGGCCCGGTGAGGGTGTTCAACGATCGTGGGTCGTTCTCGTGCGCGGCGCGGGTGTCCGACGACGCGCGCCCGGGCGTGCTGGTGGCGCCGATGGGGTGGTGGAACTCGGACTACGCCGACGGCCGCAGCGGCCAGGCGACGACCTCCCAGACGCTGACCGAGCTGGGGCACGCGCCGACGTTCAACGACAACCGAGTCGAGGTCGAAGCGCTCTAGTCTTCGGCGTCATGCCGGAGACGGTCGTCATGAAGTTCGGTGGCACCTCGGTCGCCGACGCCGAGCGCATCACCCGCGCCGCCCAGCGCATCGTGGAGCGCGCCAAGGAGGGCAACCACGTGGTCGCCGTGCTCTCCGCTCGGGGCAAGCACACCGACGAGCTCGTGGCCCTCGCCCATGAGGTCTCCAACCGACCGCATCCACGCGAGATGGACATGCTGCTTTCCACCGGCGAGCGCGTGACCTGCGCGCTCGCCGCCATGGTCATCAACGACCTCGGCTTCGAGGCGATCTCCCTGACCGGGTCGCAGGCCGGCATCGTCACCGACAGCGGTCACACCAAGGCCAAGATCATCGAGGTCAAGGCCGACCGCATCCGCCAGGCGCTCGACGGCGGCAAGGTCGTCCTCGTCGCCGGCTTCCAGGGCGTGTCGCAGGGCTCGCTCGACGTGACCACGCTCGGACGCGGGGGCTCCGACACCACCGCCGTCGCCCTCGCCGCCGCGCTCGGCGCCGAGGTGTGCGAGATCTTCACCGACGTCGCGGGCGTCTTCAGCGCCGACCCGCGGATCGTCCCGGAGGCGCGCAAGCTGCCCGTGCTGACGTTCGAGGAGATGCTCGAGATGGCGGCATCCGGGGCCGGCGTGCTCCAGCTGCGCAGCGTCGAGTACGCGCGCAACCACGGGGTCACGATCCACTGCCGATCCAGCTTCGAGGAGGGAACCGGTACCGTGATCCAGGACGAGGAAATGACGATGGAACGACCACTGGTGACCGCCGTCACGCACTCCACCTCGGAGGCGCGCATCACGTTGCTCGGCCTGCCCGACCAGCCCGGCATCGCCGCCGCCGTCCTCGGCGCGCTGGCCGGCGCGAACGTGAACGTCGACATGATCATCCAGAACGAGCCGGCCAGCGAGGGGCACCTCGCGGACATGTCGTTCACGGTCCCGCGCGACGACCTGGTCAGCGCGCGCGAGGCGCTCGAGCCGCTCAAGGACGAGCTGGGCTTCGCCGCGATCCAGACCGACGAGCACATGGGCAAGGTGTCCGTGGTCGGAGCGGGAATGAAGAGTCACCCCGGCGTCGCGCACAAGACCTTCGAGGCGATCGCCAACGCGGGCGTGAACATCGAGATGATCTCCACCTCCCCGATCAAGATCTCGTGCGTGGTGCGCGAGGAGCACGTGGAGACCGCGGTGCGCGAGCTGCACGCCGCCTTCGAGCTCGGCGCCGACGCCGTCCTGCCCGAGGACGTCGCCGGCGACCACCGGCCCAAGGTCAGCTCGTGAGAGTCGCGGTCGTCGGCGCCACCGGAGCCGTGGGCTCCACGATCCTCGGCGTCATGCGCGAGCGCTCCTTCCCGGCCGACGAGGTCGTGCCGTTCGCATCGGAGCGCTCGGCCGGGCGGACGATCGACTACGGCGACCAGGACCTGACTGTGGTGGCCCTCTCCGACGAGGCCATCGCCGGCTTCGACCTGGCGCTGTTCTCCGCCGGCTCGACGATCAGCGCCGAGTGGGCGCCCAAGTTCGCCGACGCCGGGGCGGTCGTGGTCGACAACTCGTCGCAGTGGCGCATGCACGACGACGTGCCGCTGGTCGTCTCGGAGGTCAACCCCGACGCGCTCGACGCCCACCGCGGCATCGTCGCCAACCCGAACTGCACGACGATGCAGATGGTCATGGCGCTCGGCCCGATCCTGCGGGCGGCCGGCATCGAGCGCGTGGTGATGTCGAGCTACCAGGCGGTGTCGGGAACCGGCCAGCGCGCCGTCGAGGAGCTCCATCAGCAGGCCGAGGCCGTGATCGAGGCGCAGGAGCTGCCGGCGCCGACGGTCTACCCGCACCAGATCGCCTTCAACGTGCTGCCCCAGGTCGAGACCTTCAAGGACGGCGACGACTACACGACCGAGGAGCGCAAGTGCATGCGCGAGACGAGCAAGATCCTCGGCCGCGACGACATCGGCGTGTCGGCCACCTGCGCCCGCGTGCCGGTGTTCACCGGTCACTCCGTGTCGGCCAACGTGCAGACGCGCGACCCGCTCTCGCCCGACGAATGCCGCCAGCTGCTGAGCGGCGCGCCCGGTGTGACCGTGATCGACGACCCCGCCAACGGCCTCTACCCGACCGCCCTGGACGCCGCCGGCCGCGACGACGTGCTCGTCGGCCGCATCCGCCGCGACCCCTCGCACGAGCGCTGCCTGAACCTCTGGATCGTGGGCAACAACCTGCGCAAGGGTGCGGCCACCAACGCGGTGCAGCTCGCCGAGCTGCTGCACGTGCGCGGCCTGCTCGGCGCGGCGCGCGCCTAGGTGGTCAGCGGCCGGCGCTCGTCGTCGACCACGATCGGGTCCTGGCGCGCCAGCCGCGCCAGCTCCCGGCGCGAGCCGATGCCGAGCTTGCGGTAGATGTGGCGCGCGTGGGTGCGCACCGTCTCGATGCCGATCGACAGCTCGTACGCGATCTCGGCGTTGGGGGCGCCGTCCTGGAGCAGCTCCAGCACCTGTGCCTCGCGCGGCGTCAGCAGCTCGGCGCCCTGGATCCCCGAGCCCAGCAGCCCGCCGGTGGCCGCCGAGCGCGGCAGCAGGTGCATGCCGCGTGACGCGAGGTGGATGGCGTTGACGATGTCGCGCGCCTCGGTCTCCTTCGACAGGCAGGCGGTGGCGCCGAACGAGAGCATCTGGTTGCACTCCGCGGCGGTGGGCTTGTTGGCGAGCACAACGATGCGCGTCTCGGGGTACGACCGGTGCAGCTGGAGCACGCGCCCCGGGCTGCCGAGCGTGCCGTAGTTGAGCAGCACCACGTCGGGCCGGTAGCGCTCGATCGCGGGCTCCACGGCGTCCATCGGCACGGCGTCAGCGAGCAGCTCGAGGTTCGGATCCTCGGAGATCAGCGCCCGCAGGCCGATCGCCACTAGATCCTCGAACTTGGCGCCGAGAACGGTGGGCATGAATCGAATATATGCTCGATTCGGGGGACAGGGGTGAGAATTGCCTCACCCCTGGGGTACCCCGAGCTCCCCCGCTGGCCTCCCCCCAAGATCACTCCTGCGGGGTGGCGACTTATCGCGCCCGGCCCGGAACCCTGTGCATTGCAGGCAAAACAGACTTACCGGGGCGGATTGGGGTACGTCCTATGCGAGAGCCGACCAAGTGGTCGGCTTCTCGTTTTCAGGGGGCGTCGATGACGATGAAGCCCTCGCTGTCGGTGGCCACCGGAACCTGGTTGGCAAACGAGGCCGCGGCGCAGTTGGGAGCGATCGCGACGGGGGCGACGCTGCGCTGGACGGTATCGGTGCCGGTCGGGCCGTTGTCGACCACCGTCATGAGCATCGCGCTGTTGCTCCCGACGCCACCCACGGCCGCACGGTTCCCGGTCACCCGCAGGCAGGTGACGAAGCCGTTGAAGTCCGAGGCAGACAGGTGGCCGCTCGCGTTCTCCCCGTTCGGACCGGACTTGGCCCGGGCGTAGCCGTTGAACGACGGGCTGCCGAAGAAGCCGCCCCAGAGCTCGTCCTGCGTGGCGGCCTTGGTCGTGAACGTGCGCGTCTGGGCGCAGATGAACGGACCGCCCTCGAGGTCACGCCCGCAGATCCGGAACGAGTAGTTCGTGCTCGGATACAGGCCTTCGACCTTCGCGGAGAAGGGACCGCTCGCGCCGGCTGGCCAGCGGAATCCCTGCCCGGTCGAGACCGGGCGGGTCGGCGACCCAGTCGGCCAGAGCTCGAAGGCGCTCTGCGCCTCGCCGTTGTTGGCGGTGCCCTGCGCGTGCAGCCTCGCGCTGCTCTGGCCCACGTCGGTCGCCGGCTCGGTCGAGGCGTAGCAACCACCGCACACCATGCACGCCAATCCGGTCAGGAGCCCACGCCCCATCACGGGCGCGAGCCTACACCCGGCGCTAGGCCGCGGCGAGCTGCGCGATCTTGCGCTGCACGTCGCCCGTCGAGACCACGTGCTTGCCCATGCCGAGCTCCTTGGGCTCGAGCCCGAGGGCCAGGCCGACCATCTGCGGCAGGTGCAGCACCGGCAGGTCGAGGTCGCGCTCTACGAAGGCGGCCGCGGCCGGCTGCTGCAGGTCCAGGTTGAGGTGGCAGAGCGGGCAGGGCGTGACCAGGCAGTCGGCGCCCGCGTCGATCGCGTCCGCCACGTGGCGGCCCGCCTGGCGCAGCGAGGTGGTGCGGTTCATCGTGATCACCGGGAACCCGCAGCACTTGCGCGCGCCGGCGTACTCGACCGGCTCGGCGCCGAGCGCCTCGATCACCTGGTTCAGATACTGGTCGCGCTCGGGGTAGGTGTCGTAGCCGAGCCGCTTGGTCGGGCGCACGATGTAGCAGCCGTAGAAGGGCGCGATGCGCAGGCCAGAGAGCGGTCGCTGCACGCGCGAGCGCAGGTTGTCCAGCCCGATCTCCTCGACCAGGATCCAGAGGAAGTTCTTGTTCCACCAGCTGTCGCCGGCCTGGTAGGAGAGCCCGTCCGGCTTGAGGTGCGAGTTGACCTCGTCGCGGTAGGAGGACGACGCGTCCAGGCGCTCCTGGCACTCCGACTGCGCGCCCTGGCAGGTGGAGCAGATGTTCATCATGCCGGCCGCGCCCTGCACGCCCTGGGCGAGGGCGAACGTGCGCGCGTTGAGGGTGTCGACGAGCTCCTGGTTGTGCTCGGCGATCACGCCGGCGCCGCAGCAGTTGGCGCGGTCCAGCTCGACCAGCTCGAGGTCCAGCAGCGGCGCGACCTTCGCGACCGATCCGTGCAGCTCCGGGGTGAAGCCGCGGGACACACACCCGGGCCAGTAAGCCAGTTTCATTAGTTACCTCCGCGGGGCTTCCAGCCCCGCGCTCTGATTTCGAGCTTCGACATCACGTCTCAGAGTCAGCCATCTCGCCGACTATGTAGAGGTTCAGCTCGAGGCGCTCGTCCTTCGACTCGATCTCGTGGATGATCCGGCGCACCTGCTTCTGGTCCGGCAGCTTCGGGTGCACCAGCGCCTTCTTCGGGCTGACCTTGCCCGACCGCAGGCCGGCGATCACCGTCGGCAGGCTCTCGGTCAGCTGCTTGGCACCCGACGGCCGCAGCTGGCCCTTGAGCAGCGAGCCGTCCCCGAACGAGCGCGGCAGCAGCTGCGCCTCGAACAGCGTGCCCCACTTCTCGATGATGTTCGTGAACGCCTTCTCGTGGCCGTAGCCGTTGTTGGAGTCCTTGATCCCGAAGTCGTTGGTCGCACGCCGGCGCAGCCGCATGATCTGGTTCATCGGCGCCACGTCCTTGGGGCAGACCTCGACGCAGGCGAAGCAGTGGGTGCAGTCGTAGATGCCGTGCGGGTCCTCGGCCAGGTCCTTCAGGCGCGACTCCGTCTCGCCGTCGCGCGGGTCACCGACGAAGCGGTAGGCCTTCGCCAGCGCGGCCGGCCCGATGAACTCGGGGTCGACCTCGAGCGAGAGGCAGGCCGACACGCAGGCGCCGCACTGGATACAGGCCATCGACTGCGTCACGTCCAGCATCGACTCGGGCGGGACGATGTACTCCTCGCCCTCGGGCGGCTCCTCGGCGGGCAGCAGCCACGGGACCACGCGCCGGATCTTCTTCCAGTGCACGGCCTCCATGTCGGTGACCAGGTCCTTGAGCACCGGCATGTTGCCCATCGGCTCGACCGTGATCGCGCCGTCGCGGGCGCGCTCGGCGGCCTCGCCGATGCGGGTGTTGCAGGCCAGCGCCGACTGCCCGTTGATCTTCACGCCGCACGAGCCGCAGATGGCGGCGCGGCAGGAGCAGCGGATGGCGATCGAGGCGTCCTCGCGGTCCTTCACCTGGAGGATGCCGTCGAGCACCGAGCGCTCGGGCGGCAGGTCGACGTCGTAGTCGGCCCAGTAGGCGGGCTGGCCCGACTCGGGGTCGAAGCGGCGGATCTTGAGCGCGAACTCGGTCAATACGTCCTCTCCTGGGGCTCCCACTGGGTCATGGTGACGTCCGAGTAGGAGATCTCGGGCTCGCTTCCGTTCGCCGAGACGTTGATGTGCTTGAGCCAGTCGTCGTCGTTGCGCTCGGGGAAGTCCGTGCGGTACTGCGCGCCGCGGCTCTCCTTTCGCTCGATCGCGGAGATCACGATCGCCTCGGCGTTGTCGAGCATGAACTGCAGCTCGAGCGCGCCGAGCACGTCCTGGTTGAAGACGCTGCCCTTGTCGTCGATCGCGACGTCGGTGGCCTCGTCCTTGAGCCGCCGCACCGCCTCGAGCGCGGTGTGCAGCCCTGCCTCGTCGCGGAAGACGGCCACGTACTTGTCCATCGTCGCGCCCAGGTCGGCCTTGATCTCGCTGACGCGCCGGCCGCCGCCGTCGCGGTTGACGATCGCCGCGATGCGCGCCTCCTCGTCCTTGAGCTGCGCGTACTCGGGGTCGCGCAGCGGCAGCCCGTGCACGGCCTCGGCCGCGTGCTTGCCCGAGCGGCGGCCGAAGACGAGCGTGTCGAGCAGCGAGTTGGCGCCGAGGCGGTTGCCGCCGTGGACGGACACGCAGGCGCACTCGCCGGCCGCGTAGAGGCCCGCAATGGAGGTCTGGCCGTCGACGTCGGTTCGGATGCCGCCCATCGTGTAATGGTTGCCGGGCTTGATGTGGATCGGCTCGCGCGTGATGTCCACCCCGGCGAAGTCGCGGCCCACGTTGACGATCTCGCGCAGCGCCTCGTGGATGCGCTTGCGCGGCACGACCGTGATGTCGAGCGCCACCGTCCCGTCCGGGAAGCCGCGTCCCTCGTTGATCTCGGTCTGCTCGGCGCGCGAGACCACGTCGCGCGAGGCCAGCTCCATCTTGTTGGGGGCGTACTTCTCCATGAAGCGCTCGCCCTGGGCGTTGTAGAGGTGGGCGCCCTCGCCGCGCGCGCCCTCGGTGATCAGCAGCCCCAGCCCGGCCAGCGTGGTCGGGTGGTACTGGATCATCTCCATGTCCATCAGCGGCGCGCCGATGCGGTAGGCCATGGCGATCCCGTCCCCGGTGCAGATCAGGGCATTCGTGGTCGGGTCGTAGAGCTGGCCGTTGCCGCCGGTGGCGAGGATCACGGCCTTGGCCGAGAACAGCTCGATCGCGCCGTCGCGGATGTTGCGCGTGATCGCGCCGGCGATGCGACCGTCCTCGTCCTGCACGAGCGCGGTGGTGAACCACTCCTCGTAGCGGTGCACCTCGTCGAACTTCATCAGCTGCTCGTAGAGCACGTGCAGGATCGCCTGGCCGGTGATGTCCGCCACGTAGTAGGTGCGGGCGGCAGAGGCCCCGCCGAAGGCGCGTGTGCCGAGCCTGCCCTGCTCGTCGCGGTGGAAGGTGACGCCCAGGTGCTCCAGGTCGAGCAGCTCGCCGGGCGCCTCCTGGCACATGATCTCGATGGCGTCCTGGTCGCCCAGGTAGTCGGAGCCCTTGATCGTGTCGAAGGCATGCGACTCCCAGGAGTCCTCCGCGCGCAGGGCCGCGTTGATGCCGCCCTGGGCGGCGTTCGAGTGCGAGCGGACCGGGTGGACCTTGGAGATGATCCCGACCGACGCCCCGTGCTCCGCCGCGGCGAGAGCGGCGCGCTGGCCGGCGAGGCCGGCTCCGATTACGAGTACGTCGTGCTTCGGCATGAGGCGCGTGGCGATTCTATTCACGCGGGCAGGGCACCGCGCAGTGCCCGCCGGACCGCGTCCACGGTCACGATCCCGCGCAGCACGCCGTCCCCGTCCACGGCCATCACCGCGCCGAGGCGGCCCAGGCTCTCGTGCGCCAGCAGGGCCTCGAGCGGGTCCTCCAGGCCGGCGCGCAGCCCGCCCCCGCCGTCGTCGCGGGCCATCACGGAGGCGATCGGCCGCCCGCCGCGGGCCGCCTCGGGCACGCTGCTGACGGCCTCGCGAGACACCACCCCGACGAGGTGCCCGGTCTCGTCTACGACCGGGAACCAGGGCCAGCCGTAGCGCAGGAAGAACTCGCCCTCGGCCCGATCCAGGGGCAGCCGCTCGGGGATCGCGACGGGCTCGGCGTCCATCACGTCGGACACGCGCAGGTGGTCGATCCGGTCGGAGAACTCCGCTTCCGCCTCGGCCGAGCGGGCGGCCGAGGCGAGGAAGAACCCGATGAAGATCAGCCAGATGCCGCTGAACGCGTCCCAGGCGATGACTCCGGCGAGGATCAGGCCGCCGAACGCGACCATGCCCCAGCCGGCCAGGCGACCGAGCCGGGCGGCGAAGCGGGTGGCGCGGTTGCGGTCGCCGGTCAGCTTCCAGGCGATCGCGCGGGCGATCCGGCCGCCGTCGAGCGGGAAGCCGGGAATCAGGTTGAAGATCAGCACGAGCACGTTCACGGCCGTGAGGTAGCCGAGCACGGCGACGGTGCCGCTCAGGTCGGTGGTCTCGAAGCGGCTGCTGTCGAGCACGGTCTCCGAGCTCGACAGCAGCGTGCCGGCGCCGAAGCAGAGCGCCGCGATCAGGAGCGTCACCAGCGGCCCGGCCACCGCGACCCGGAACTCCACGCCGGGCGAGTCCGTGTCGCGCCCCAGCTTGGCCACGCCGCCGAACATCCACAGGTCGATCCCCAAGATGGGGATGCCGTTGCGGAGCGCGACGACCGCGTGGCCCAGCTCGTGCAGCAGGATCGAGAGGAAGAACACCAGCGCGGACACGACGGCCAGGGTGAACGCCTTCGTGTCGTCGTTCGGGAAGAGGTCCTGGTAGTAGCCCGACAGCGACCAGATGATCAGGAACAGGACGAAGAACCAGCTGATGTCCACGCCGATCCGGATTCCGAAGACACGGCCCAGCTGGATGGAGTTCCCTCCCAACATCGAGAGGGATGGTAGGCGTAGGCCGGGCCCAATTCGGAAACCTTGGGCTTATGGCTCGTAAGTGGTGGACTCTCCTGGCCGCTTGCCTGGCGACCTTCATGCTGCTGCTGGACGTGACGGTGGTCAACGTCGCGCTCCCCGACATCCGGCACGAGCTGGGCGGGAGCTTCACCGACATGCAGTGGGTGGTCGATGCCTACGCGCTCGGCCTGGCCACGCTGCTGCTGGCGTCGGGCTCGCTCGCCGACCTGCTCGGGCGGCGCCTCGTCTTCGCGACCGGCATCGTCGTCTTCGTCGTCTCGTCGTTCGTCTGCGGGCTGGCCGACTCGCCGACGATCCTCAACATCTCGCGCGCGGTGCAGGGCCTGGGCGGGGCCATGATGTTCGCCACCTCGCTGGCCCTGATCGCCCAGGAGTTCGCGCCCAACGAGCGCGGTACGGCGATCGGCCTGTGGGGCGCCACGACCGGGTTCGCGGTCGCCGTCGGCCCGGTGGTGGGCGGCGTGATCACCGAGCACCTCGGGTGGGAGTGGATCTTCTTCGTCAACGTGCCGGTCGGCCTGGCGACCCTGGCGATGACGCTCACGCAGGTGCCCGAGGGCGAGCGCGACACGAGCGCCCGCATCGACTGGGCCGGCCTGGTGACCTTCAGCGGCGCGCTGTTCTGCCTCGTGCTGGCGCTGATCCGGGGCAACGACGAGGGCTGGGAGAGTGCCCTGATCGTGGGTCTGCTGGCGGCGAGCGTCCTGCTGATGGCGGCGTTCGCGGCGGTCGAGCTGCGCTCCGAACGGCCGATGCTCGACCTGCACCTGTTCCGCATCCCGGCTTTCACCGGCGCGCAGATCACGGCGTTCGCGCTGCACGCGTCGATGTTCGCGATGTTCCTCTACATCGTGATCTACGTGCAGAGCATCCTCGGGTACTCGCCGCTCGAGGCGGGGGTGCGCTTCCTGCCGATCTCGGTGCTGTCGTTCGTCGTCGCGCCGGTGGCGGGCAAGCTGGCCGAGCGCCTGCCGATTCGCGCATTCCTGGGCGCGGGGCTGGGGCTGGTCGGCATCGGCCTGCTGCTGATGGGCGGGATCGAGCCCGAGGACGACTGGACCACGCTGCTGCCGGGCTTCATCGTCGCCGGGATCGGCATCGGGTGCGTCAACCCGCCGCTCGCGACGGCCGCCATCGGCGTGGTCGAGCCACGCCGCAGCGGCGCCGCCTCGGGCATCAACAGCACGTTCCGGCAGGTCGGCATCGCCACCGGCATCGCCGGGCTGGGTGCGCTCTTCCAGGCGCGCGTGACCGACAACGTCGGCAACTCCAACCTCGGCGAAGCGGTCGTATCGGGGCAGGTGCACACGGCGGCCGCCCAGCGCGCCTTCATCGACGGTCTGAACGAGATCCTGATCGTGGCGGCAGTGGTCGCCTTCGTGGGCGGCGCGCTGGCCTTCGCGCTGGTGCGCTCGCGCGACCTCGTGGCGAACCAGATGGTCGCCGCCTAGGCGTTCTCGGCCAGCCGCTTGAGCGCCACCAGCCGGCGATCCCACTCCGAGGCGACCACGGCGAGCCAACGCGAGGCCGATTCGAGCGGCTCGGGACGCACCGAGAAGAGCACCTCCCGGCCCTGCCGGCGCTCCTCCAGCAGCCCGGCCCGGTCGAGCACGCCGAGGTGCTTGACCACGGCCGGCCGGCTGACCGGGAGCTCGCCCGCGATCGTGGTGGCGGACGCCTCACCACGCGCCGCCAGGACGCTCAACACCTGGCGGCGCGTGGGGTCGCCGAGCGCGGCGAACAGGTCGACGTGCTCGGCGGTGGCGGTCACTCAGGCCCTCACGCGTGCGGCGTGCTCCGCGAGGTGGCCGAGCTCGCCCTTCCAGCCCTCGGTGTTTTCCTCGGCGTGGCGAAGCTGCTTGTCCTCGGAGACGGCGAGCTCGGCGAAGCCACTCTCCACGACCTTCACAAGGGTGGCGTCGCCCTCGGGGGCCAGGCTGAACTCGACCAGGGTCGAGTTGCCCTCCGCGAGCGTCTCGCCGAACAGCGGCCACCGGAATGCGAACAGCCGGTCGGGCTCGACTCGCTCGATGCGCGCCTCCACGCTTCCGTGCTCCTCCCAGGTCAGTCTCATGGCCCCGCCGGGGCGCAGATCGATCTCGGCCCCGGCCTCGCTGAACCACGTGCCCACGTGCTCCGCTTCGGTGATCAGCGCCCAGACGCGCTCGATCGGGGCATCGATTACGACCTCTCGCTCGATCTGGTCTGGAACCTGCATTGCGCGCCTCCTGGTCTTCGACGTTGTGAAACCAAAAGGTTACACGACGCGAGCCTTGGAACAATCCCCGCCTCACGGAGATAGAGAAAGGACCCAATGACACATCGAGTCACCTTCATCCCGGGCGACGGCACTGGGCCGGAGCTCGCGGAGGCGACCCGGCGAGTACTCGAGGCCACCGGCGTCGAGTTCGAGTGGGACTTCCAGGACGCGGGCATCGACGTCTACGAGCAGGAGGGCAACCCGCTGCCCGACCGCACGCTCGACTCGATCCGCGAGCGGGGCCTCGCGATCAAGGGACCCACGACCACGCCGGTCGGCTCCGGCCATCGCTCGATCAACGTGGCGCTGCGCAAGGAGTTCGACCTCTACAGCTGCATCCGCCCCTGTAAGGCGTACGAGGGCGTGCGCACGCGCTTCCCCGAGACCGACATCGTGATCGTCAGGGAGAACACCGAGGATCTCTACGCGGGCATCGAGTTCGAGAAGGGCTCGGCGGAGGTGGAGAAGCTGCGCACCTTCCTCGCCGACGAGCTGGACTCGCCGACCCGCGACGAGTCGGGCATCTCGATCAAGCCGATCTCGGTCTTCGGGTCGGAGCGGATCGTCGAGTCGGCCTTCGCCTACGCCAAGGCGAACGGGCGGTCCAAGGTGACCGCGGCCCACAAGGCGAACATCATGAAGTTCTCCGACGGCCTGTTCCTCGAGGTCGCGCGCGAGGTGGCGGAGCGCCACCCCGAGATCGAGTTCGAGGACCGCATCATCGACAACCTCTGCAACCAGCTCGTGTCGCGGCCCGAGGAGTACGACGTGATCGTGCTGCCGAACCTCTACGGAGACATCGTCTCCGACCTGGCCGCCGGGATGATCGGCGGGCTCGGGCTCGCGCCGGGCGCCAACATCGGGTCGACCGGGGCGATCTTCGAAGCCACGCACGGCTCGGCGCCCAAGTACAAGGGCCAGAACCGGGTCAACCCGACGGCCCTGCTGCTGTCCGGCGTGCTGCTGCTGCGCCACCTCGCCGAGACCGAGGCGGCGGATCGCATGGAGCACGGCATCGCCGAGACCATCCGCAAGGGCGACAAGGTCACCTACGACCTCAAGCCCACGCGTGACGATCCCTCCGCCGTGGGTACGAGCGAATTCGCCGACGCTGTTATCGAGGAGATGAACGCCTGATGTCCACCACCGTCACCGTAACCGGCGCGGCCGGCCAGATCGGCTACGCGCTGCTGTTCCGAGTAGCCAGCGGCCAGCTGCTGGGCCCGGACGAGAAGATCGACCTGCGCCTGCTCGAGATCCCCGACGCCGTCAAGGCCGCGGAGGGAACCGCGCTCGAGCTGCAGGACTGCGCCTTCCCGCTGCTCGCCTCGACCGAGATCTTCGACGACCCGGTGAAGGCCTTCGACGGCGTGAACGTCGCGCTGCTCGTGGGCGCGCGGCCGCGCACGAAGGGGATGGAGCGCGCCGACCTGCTCGAGGCCAACGGGCAGATCTTCAAGCCGCAGGGCGAGGCGCTCAACGCCGGCGCCGCCGATGACGTGCGCGTGCTCGTGGTCGGCAACCCCGCCAACACGAATGCGCTGATCGCGCTCAGCAACGCGCCGGACATCCCCGCCGAGCGCTTCACCGCGATGACCCGGCTCGACGAGAATCGCGCGGTCGCGCAGCTCGCGGACAAGCTGGGGGTGGGGGTCGAGGACGTGGAGGACCTCGTCGTCTGGGGCAACCACTCGCCGACGATGTTCCCGGACCTGTTCAACGCCAAGGTCAACGGCGAGCGCGCCGTCGACCAGGTCGACATGGACTGGTACGAGAACGAGTACATCCCGCGCGTGGGCAAGCGCGGCGCCGAGATCATCGATGCGCGCGGCGCGTCGTCGGCGGCCAGCGCCGCCAACGCCGCGATCGATCACGTACGCGACTGGGTGCTCGGCGCGGATGGCCTGCGCTCGATGGCGATCTACTCGTCCGGCGCCTACGGCGTGGAGGAGGGAGTCGTCTCGAGCTTCCCGGTGCGCGTGACGGGCGGGTCCTACGCGGTCGAGGAGGGCCTCGAGGTCGGCGACTTCGCGCAGGCCAAGATCGACGCCACCGTGGCGGAGCTCACCGAAGAGCGCGACGCGGTGCGGGAGCTCGGGCTGATCTAGGCGGAGAGGAAGGCCGCGAGGATGTCGCCGAGCTGCTCCGGCGCCTCCTCCGGGATGAAGTGGCCGCCCGGCACCCGGCTGGCCGTGAGGTCGTCGGCCCACGCGCGCCAGACGGCCGGAGCGTCGGCGAGCTGGGTCTCGTCCTCGCCTGTCACGACCAGGGCCGGCGCGGCGATGCGCCGGCCGGCGGCACGGTCGGCGCTCTCGTGCTCGCGATCCAGGTAGAAGCTCGCCCGGTAGTCGGCGCACATCGAGGCGATCGTCGAGGGCGTCAGGGCCTCGAGGTAGGCGGCGCGGCTCTCCGGCGCAATCGCCTCGGGGTCGCTCGGCCACGTGGCGAAGACGTGGTCGAGCAGGGCCGCGGGCGCGGCGCCGAACACCTCCTCCGGAAACGGCGCCGGCTGCGCGAGCAGGAACCAGGGCCAGTAGCCCAGCGACGGGCCGGCGCCCATCCGTTCGAACTGATCGACGGTTGGCACGACGTTGAGGAGCGCCACCCGAGTCACCCGCTCGGGATGGTCGAGAGCAAGCCGGTAGGCGACCCGGGCGCCGCGGTCGTGACCCACGACCGCGAACCGCTCGTGGCCGAGGGCGCCCATCAGCTCGACGAGCTCGCCCGCCATCTCGCGCTTCGAGTACCCCTCGCCCTTCGGCCCGCCGGTGGGCGCCTCCGACGCTCCGTACCCCTTCAGGTCAGGCGCGACGATGCTGTGAGAGACGGCCAGCGCCGGCGCGATCTGCTGCCAGCAGACGTGGGTCTCAGGAAACCCGTGCAGCAGCAACAGCGGAGGTCCGTCACCGCCGGTGGCCACGAGGTAGCTCGTCACGCCGACGGTGAGGTGTGCCTGCTGGTCTAGGCGGGGTGCCACCCCTTGTCGCGCTTCTTCACCTGGCCCTCTTTTTGGAGGGTCGGCATGACGCGATAGAGGTAGTTCGCCTTGATGCCCATGGCGTCGGCCAGCTCGGTGATCGTGATGCCCGGCCGTGCCCGCACCAGCTCGAGTGCCTGCTTGGCGCGGTTACCGCTGCCCCGCGGCCGCCCGCGCTTGCGACGGGGACCGGCGCTGGCGCGCCGCGCCCGCGGCTTCGCGCTGCCGCCGACGCCGGCGAGAGCGGAGGCTGCCTTCTCGAGTTGATTGAATTCATCTACCAGTGGGCGCAATTCCCGCAAACGTGCGTCTATTTCCTTGCGCTTCTCTTCTAGGAAGTCGGCCATTAACCGTTCACTCTACTAACTGTTTTAGCCGTTGCAAGGAGCCGTCAAGTTCCTTTTGGGTAACGCGAGAGACCGCATGTCCCGCCACTCGGCCGAGCGGCCCACCCGGCAAGTCGTACTCGTTGACATAGGAAAAATCGGTCCCGCCGTCGTTTGCATCGAACCGGTACTCCACGCGGGCGTGCGACGCGACCGGTCCGCGGCCCTCCCAGACCACGTGCTCGCACGGCTCGTTCTCCACCACCCGCCACCGCACCTTGAACTTCTTGCCGGTGAGCCTGAGGATCTGCGTGAGCTGCGAGCCCTTCTCGAGCGGCGCCTTTGGTGAGCTCTCCAGGTGGTGGTGGACCGTCACCCAATCCTTGAGGCGGCCGGGGTCCATCACGATGTCGTAGACCGCCTGTGGCGGTGCTGCGATGTGGGTGGTGCGCTCGACCCTCATCTGGCTCCCAGCGGCTCGAGGGACTCCCACTCGCGCAGCGCGCGCTCGACGGCGCGCTCGAAGGGCAGCGGGCGGATGTCGTACACGCGCGGCGCCTCGCCCGGGTCACGCGGCAGCAGGTCGGACTCGAGGCTCTCCATCAGCGGGCGCACCAGCTCGAGCGGCTGCCCGGTGACCGCCGCCACCACGGCCGCGGCCGGCGGGGTGAGCGTCGTGCCGAAACCGATCGGCAGGCGCCCGACCCCCATCGCGTCGGCGATCCGCTCGAGCATGTCCGCGTAGCTGAGCACGTCCGGGCCCGCGATGTCCAACGATCGGCCCGCCGCGTCCGGCACCGCCGGCGTGCGCGCGAGGTATTCGATCACGTCGCGCTCGGCGACCGGCTGGGTGCGGTTGCCGCGCCAGGCGGGCAGCGGCAGCACACGCAGGCGCTCGACGAGGCGCACGAGGATGCGGAACGAGGACGAGCCGGCGCCGATCACGATCGAGGCGCGCAGCGCCGTGGAGCCCGGCACGGCCGCGAGCAGGATGCGCTCCACCTCGAGGCGCGAGCCGAGATGCGCCGACACCGCGGCGGGCGGTTCGATCCCGCCCAGGTAGACGATCCGCTGCACGCCGGCCTCGGCCGCCGCGACCGCGAACCGCTCGGCCGCCGTCCGGTCGCGATCCGCGAAGGGCTCGCCGTTGCCGGCGGCGGCCTCCATCGAGTGCACGAGGTAGTACGCGGTCGTGCACCCAGCGAGGGCGCGGGCGAGGCCCGCGCCGCTGACCAGGTCCCCCGGCACGGCCTCCACGCCGTCGAGCGCCTCCACGCGCTCGGGGCGGCGAGCGAGCGCGCGCACGGGTCGGCCCTCGCCGGCCAGCCGGCGCAGCAATCGGGTTCCGACGTAACCGGTGGCTCCGGTGACGAGCTCCATGCCGTTCTGCATCCTGTCGAAAAGCCGCTCTTACCGGGGACACGGACATCGACCCTGGAAATTGCGGGATCCGGAAAAACCTCCGCTTTGCGGGTTCGGGTCTGGTACCGGCGGCCCCGCTCGTGTTGGATGGCCCACGTGCCGAAGACGAAGCCCGCCCGCTGCGTCGACTGCTACTTCCAGCAGAACATGCTCTGCGCGCTCAACCTCGACAAGCCGTGCACGACCTTCCGCCCGGCCGAGCGCGGCCTGGCGCCCGAGCGCCAGCTGGCTTTCGTCTTCCGCGCCGAGCGCACCACCGCGGCCTACGCATTTCCTCAGCCGAACGCCTGACCCGGTTAGAGTCGCAACATGCGACTGACGGTCCTGGGCAAGTCGCCCTCCTGGCAGGACGCCGGAGGCGCGTGTTCGGGGTATCTGCTCGAAGAGCACGGGACGGCCGTGCTGCTCGACTGCGGCAACGGCGTGTTCGGCAAGCTGCGCGAGCGGATCGACTACGTCGACGTCGACGCGGTGGTGATCTCGCACCTGCACGCCGACCACTTCCTCGACCTCGTCCCGTTCTCGTACGCGCTCACGTACGCGCCACGCCAGCAGCCCGTGCCGGTCGACCGCTGGCCGGGCACCGACAACCCGGCGCGCCCTGAGCTGCACGGCCCGCCCGGGGCGCGGGAGACGTTCCGCAAGGTGGTCGGCTGCTGGGGCAACAACGACCTGATCGAGAACGCGTTCGACCTGACCGAGTACGACGAGTCCAGCGAGCTCTCGATCGGCCCGGTGCGGGTCACCTTCCAGGAGGTGCCGCACTACACCGAGACGTTCGCGATGCGCGTCAGCTCGGAGAACGGGTCGGGCGAGATCGTCTACGGCGCCGACTCACGTCCCACCGAGGCGCTCACCCGCTTCGCCACCGGGGCCGACCTGATCCTGGTCGAGGCGACGCTGCCCCGCCCGGAGCGCACGGGCGAGCGCGGCCATCTGACGCCCGCCGAGGCGGGCGAGCATGCCCGCGCGGCCGGGGCCAAGCGCCTCGTGCTGGTGCACATCTCCGACGAGCTCGACGCCGACTGGGCGCGCCAGGAGGCCGAGCAGGCATTCGGCGGACCGGTCGAGGTGGCCAGCGAGGGCGCGACCTTCGAGGTATGAGCGCCAACGCGCTGTCCGCCAAGGCCCGCGCCGCGCTCGACGCGATCTGCGACACCTTCGTACCCGGCGGCGACGGCTTGCCGTCGGCCACCGAGCAGGGCGTTCCCGAGGCGCTGCTGGGGCTCGTGGCACGCAACCCGCGTGCCGCCGAGCGCAAGCAGGTGTCCCAGCTGCTCGGCCTCTGGGACACGCGCCTGCTGTGCGCGATCGCCGGCGGCGGCGTGCGCCGCTTCACCTCGCTCTCGCAGGACCGGCGCGAGCAGGTGCTGCTGTCCTGGGCCGACAGCCGCGTCGTCCAACGGCGTGCCGCCTTCCAGGCGCTGCGCAAGGGCGCGCTGCTCGCCTACTACGGCTCGGGCGGGGACAACGGCGCTCGCAACCCGGCCTGGGACGCGATCGGCTACCCCGGTCCGCTCGGCCCGCCCCAGGATCCGCCGCCGCGCACGATCGAGCCGCTCGAGGTGACGGGTGACGTCACGCTCGACTGCGACGTCGTGGTGGTCGGCTCCGGCGCCGGTGGCGGCACCGCCGCCGCCGTGTTGGCGCAGGCCGGGCTCGACGTCGTGATCGTGGAGGCCGGCCGCTACTTCAGCGAGGCGGACTTCGACGGCGCCGAGCTGTCCGGCCTCGACCGTCTCTACCTCAACGGCGGCGGGATGGCGAGCGCCGACGGCAGCGTCGGCCTGCTCGCCGCCCAGGCGCTGGGGGGCACCACGCTCGTGAACTACACGTACTCGTTCCGCACCCCCGACGGCGTCCGGCGCGAGTGGGCCGAGGAGCACGGGCTGGAGGCGGTGGCGTCGGAGGAATTCGACCGCAGCGTCGACGCCGTCTGGGAGCGCATCGGCGTCAACGCCGAGCACAGCGTCCCGAGTCGCCGCGACGAGACGATCCGCGAGGGCCTCGACAAGCTCGGCTGGGACTGGGACGTGATGCAGCGCAACGTGCGCGGCTGCACCGAGGAGGTCTGCCGCCTCTGCCACTACGGCTGCCAGCTCGGCGCCAAGCAGTCCACGCTCAAGACCTGGGTCCAGGACGCCCACGACGCGGGCACGCGCGTGCTGGTCGAGACGCGCGCCGAGCGCGTGCTGATCGAGGGCGGCACGGCCGCCGGCGTGCAGGCGCGCACCGCCGCCGGGCACGCGGTGACCGTGCGGGCCCGCGCGGTCGTCAGCGCTTGCGGCGCGCTGCACACGCCGGCCCTGCTGACGCGCTCGGGCGTCAGGTCGAAGGCGCTAGGCAAGCACCTGCGCCTGCACCCGGTGCTGGTGATGTGGGGGCAGTTCGACGAGCCGGTGCGGCCCTGGGAGGGCATGCTGGCCTCGACCTACTCCGACCAGGACGCCGACATGGACGGCGACGGCTACGGCGTGAAGTACGAGCACGTGGCGATCCCGCCGAGCATCCTGCTCTCGTTCTCGCCCTGGCGCGGCGGCCGCCAGCACGCCGAGCTGATGCAGGCACTGCCGTACACCGGCGGGCTCGGCGTGCTGCTGCGCGACCACGGCGTGGGCGAGGTGCGCACGGGGCGCGACGGCGAGCCGATCGTGCGCTACAAGCTCACTCCCGCCGACGTCGAGCACATGCGCCGGGGCGTGCGCGGGGCGGCCTCGGTGATCGAGGCGATGGGCGCGCGCCGGGTCTACTCGTCGCACTCGAAGTGGGTCGCCTACGAGCCGGGCACGAGGGGCGACCTGGACGGCTTCATGCGCGACGCCGACGCCTGCGGCTGGGGCGCCGGCCAGGCGCAGATGGTCTCCTTCCACATCATGGGCAGCGCCCGCATGGGCCGCACGGCGGCCGACTCGGTGTGCGACCCGAGCGGCCAGGTCTGGGACACGCCCGGCCTGTATGTGCTCGACGGGTCGGCGTTCCCGACCGCCTCGGGCGTGAACCCGATGGTGACGATCGAGTCGCTCGCCCACATGAACGCGCGGGCGCTGGCGGCGAAGCTCTCCTAGGGCGCCACGTCGATCCGGTCAAGCGCCGGCGGCGCGATCGGGGTGCCCGTGAGCGACGGCGCCAGGTAGGCCTCGAGCGCGTCGGTGTCGACGGATCCCCCGAGCCGATCGGTGCCGTCGCGCAGCACCGTGAACTTGTCGCCGCCGTCGGCCAGGAACGAGTTCACCGTGACGCGATAGCTCGCCGCGGGGTCGACCGCGCTCCGCCGATCGTCAGGCCGGTGATCGGGTTGGCCGCGCCGGCGCACGGCTGTCCCACCAGGGCGGCGGCCGCGCTCGCCGAGTAGGTGTAGTGCACCCCCGCCGACGGCAGCAGGACGCGCGCCGCGTCCTGGGAGCACCACTGCTGCTTGAGCGCCTCGAGCAGCTGCGCGCCCGTGAGCGTCAGGGTCACGAGCGAGTTGCCGAACGGCTGCACCGTGAACGCCTCGCCGAACGTGACGTCACCAGCGGCGATGTCGGAGCGCACGCCGCCCGGGTTCATGAACGCCGCCACGGCGGCCCCGGTGCCGGCCCCGGACGTTGCCGCGAGCTGGGCGTCGGCGATCAGGTTGCCCGCCGCGTTCTCGCCCGAGTCGTCGGGGGTGCGGGTGATGTCGGCGGACACGCGGCCGATCACGCGGTCGCGCAGCGGCGCGGCGATCACGGTGTAGCGGTCGATCAGCTGGGTGATGTCGTCGGCCTTGAACACGTTCTGGGTGACGATCACGTTGTTGGCCGCGACCTCGACCACGTCCTTGGAGTGGCGGTCGAGCTTCAGGTCGATGTCGGTCAGCAGCCTGCCGAAGGAGCTGGCGCTGGTCACCGGACGACCGTCGATCACGCAGTTGTACGCGGCGTGCGTGTGACCGGTGACGAACAGGTCGACCGCCTTGGTCGTGTGGTTGACGATGTCCACGATCGGACCCGAGATCCCGTCGCACGTGTTGATCCCGCCGGTGGCGGACTGCACGCCGCCCTCGTGCAGGAGCACGACGATCGCGCGCACGCCGTGCTTGCGGCGCAGCTCGCGGGCGTAGCGGTTCGCGGTCTCGGCCTCGTCGAGGAAGTCGAGCCCGGCCACGCCGGAGGGCGAGACGATGTCGGGCGTGCCCTCGAGCGTCATCCCGATGAAGCCGATCTTGATGCCGTCGAACTTGCGGATCGCGTATGGCGGGAACAGCGTCTTGCCGCTGTCCGCCCGCACGACGTTCGCGGCCAGGAAGCGGAAGCTCGCGCCGCCGAAGCCGGTGCCGTCGAGGCAGCCGTCGACCGGGTGGCAGCCGCCGCGCTGCATGCGCAGCAGCTCGGCCGCGCCCTCGTCGAACTCGTGGTTGCCGACCGAGTTGAGGTCGAGCCCGATCCGGTTCATCGCCTCGATCGTCGGCTCGTCGTGGAAGAGCGCCGACAGCAGCGGCGAGGCGCCGATCAGGTCGCCGGCCGATACGACCAACGTGTTGCGGTTCTCGGCCGCCTTGGTGCGCACGTGAGTCGCCAGGTACTCGGCGCCGCCGGCGGGCACGCGCGGCGATGCCGGATCGGGCGCGATCGTCCCCGGGGTGGTCGATTCGAGGTGACCGTGGAAGTCGTTGAGGCCCAGCAGCTGGACGTCGACGTCCCGAGCCGCGGCGGCCGAGGGGAGCAGCAGGAGCAGGAGGAGGGCGAGCCGAATCGAGCGCATGGCCACAGCCTTCCCGAGTCCGCGAGAAGGGCGTCACCAGCTGGTGAACCCGCGGAGGTATTCTCGATCGCCGTGTCCTCGTCCCGAGACCTGTTCGCCAACTTCGAGCGCATGCGGCGCGAGATCGACGAGCTGTTCGGCGACGTCTTCGAGCGCCAGACCGGCCTGCGCGGGCGCGGCTTCTCGCCCTCGGTCGACGTGTTCTACGTCGACGACCCGCCGCGCGCGGTCGTCAAGGCCGACCTGGCCGGGATCGAGATCTCCGACGTGGCGCTGGAGATCCGCGGTCGTCAGCTGCTGATCGCCGGCGAGCGCCGCCCCGCCCAGGCGGCGGGGCGCATCTACCAGCAGATCGAGATCGAGCACGGGCCGTTCCGGCGGCTGGTCGAGCTGGGCGTGGAGGTGGTGGCCGACGAGGCTCGCGCCTCCTACGAGGACGGCATGCTCGAGGTGGAGATCCCGCTGGCGCAACCGGACGAGGGCGTCCGCCGCGTGCGCATCGAATGAGCCTCCCCGAGGCGCTCCCGGTGATGCCGCTGCGCGACGCGGTCGCTTTCCCGGAGACGCTGATGCCGCTGGCGGTCGAGCAGGCGCGCTCGATCGAGCTGGTCAACCAGGTGCTCACGGGCGACCGGATGCTCGTGATGGTCGCGGCGCGCGAGGGCGCCGGCGAGGAGCCGGGCCCCGACGAGCTCTACGACGTCGGCGTCGCCGGCGTGGTGGCGCGCATGCTCAAGGTGCCCGACGGCACGCTGCGCATCCTCGTCCACGCGGCGCAGCGGGTGGAGATCGGCGAGTACGTGGAGACCGAGCCCTATCTGGTCGCGCGCATCACCGAGGCGCCCGACGCGGTCGTGACCTCCCCGGAGCTGGAGGCGCTCCACCGCAACGTGCAGACGACCTTCTCGCGCATCATCGAGGAGGCCCCCTACCTGCCGGCGGAGCTGCAGATGGCGGTGGCCAACCTCGACGACCCGGCTGAGCTGTCGCACGCGATCGCCGGGGCGCTGCGCCTCAAGACCGAGGAGAAGCAGGCGCTCCTGGAGGAGCGCGACGTCAGCCGGCGGCTGCGGCATGCTGTCCGAGCTGCTCGCCCGCGAGCTCGAGCTGGTGGAGATCGGGACCAAGATCCAGTCCCAGGTCCAGTCCGAGATGGACAAGGGCCAGCGCGAGTACTTCCTGCGCCAGCAGCTCAAGGCGATCCAGGAGGAGCTCGGCGAGGTCGACGAGACGCAGGCCGAGGCGACCGAACTGCGCGAGCGCGTCGAGGCCGCCGGCCTGCCCGACTACGCCTGGAAGCAGGCCGAGCGCGAGCTGCAGCGCTTCGAGCGGCTGCCGCCGCAGGCCGCCGAGCACGGGGTGATCCGCACCTACCTGGAGTGGCTCGCCGACCTGCCCTGGTCGACCTCGACCGAGGACAGCCTCGACCTCAAGCACGCGCGCCGGGTGCTCGACGACGACCACTACGACATCGAGAGCGTCAAGGACCGCATCCTGGAGTTCCTCGCCGTCCGCAAGCTCAAGCCCGACGCGCGCTCGTCGATCCTGTGCTTCGTCGGGCCGCCGGGTGTGGGCAAGACATCCCTGGGCCGCTCGGTGGCCGCCGCGATGGGCCGCAAGTTCGAGCGCATCTCGGTCGGCGGTGTGCGCGACGAGTCCGAGATCCGCGGGCACCGGCGCACCTACATCGGCGCGCTGCCCGGCACGATCGTCCGGGCGCTGCGCGACGCCGGCGCGAACAACCCGGTCCTGATGATCGACGAGATCGACAAGATGGGCGCGGACTACCGCGGCGACCCGGCGAGCGCGATGCTCGAGGTGCTCGACCCCGAGCAGAACTCGACCTTCCGCGACCACTACCTCGACCTGCCGTTCGACCTGTCGCGGGTGTTCTTCATCTGCACGGCCAACCAGCTCGACACCGTGCCGCCCGCCCTGCGCGATCGCATGGAGATCATCGAGCTGTCGGGCTACACGCACGAGGAGAAGCGCGAGATCGCCAAGCGCTACCTGGTGCCGCGGCAGATGGAGCGCAACGGGGTGGGGCGCTCGAAGATCGAGTTCGCCGACGACGCCCTCGACGAGCTGATCGACGGCTACACGCGCGAGGCCGGGGTGCGCGGGCTCGAGCGCGAGATCGGGTCGGTCAGTCGCAAGGTCGCGCGCGAGTTCGCCGAGGGCACGCGCAAGTCGAAGCGGACGATCCGCCGCCAGACGGTCCGCGACCTGCTCGGCAAGCGCCGCTTCCAGCTCGACGTCAAGACCCGCGTGAACGAGCCGGGGGTGGCGACGGGTCTGGCGTGGACGCCGGTCGGCGGCGACGTGCTGTTCGTCGAGGCCACCGCCTACCCGGGCGACGGCAAGCTCCAGATCACCGGGCAGCTGGGCGACGTGATGAAGGAATCGGCAGCGGCCGCGCTCTCGTACGTGCGGTCGATCGACGGTGACGTGCCGGAGAACTTCTTCCGCGAGCACGACGTGCACATCCACGTGCCGGCCGGGGCGATCCCCAAGGACGGGCCGAGCGCCGGCATCACGATGGCGACCGCGCTGGCCTCCGCCGCGACCGGTCGGGCGGTGCGGGCGGACACGGCGATGACCGGCGAGATCACGCTCACCGGCCAGGTGCTGCCGATCGGTGGGCTGAAGGAGAAGGCGCTGGCCGCTCAGCGGGTTGGGATCAACCGCCTGATCATCCCGCGCCGCAACGAGGCCGACATCGACGACATCCCCGAGCACCTGCGCAAGCGCATGAAGTTCGTGCTGGTGGATTCGGAGGACGAGGTGCTGGCTGCGGCGCTGGAGAAGCGCCGACGGGGAAATTCCCGCTAAACCCGGGTTGGCCGGGTACAGTGTTCGCCAGCAAGCGGATCCGAGGAGAGCAATGGCAGCGAAGAAAAAGGCCGCAAAGGCCGGTGCCGGAGCGTACGCCGCCGGCAAGGCGGTCCGCTCGAACGAGTATGTCCAGCGCTTGGTCGAGGACCAGGAGCTCCGCGAGAACCTGCGCAGCGCCTTCGTGTCAGCGAAGAAGGCGTACGGGCGGGTCAACGGCAAGGGGCCTGCCAAGGCCCTGGATGACAAGAAGGTGCAGCGCGAGCTGAAGGACGCGGCCACTTCCCTCAAGGAAGCGGCCGATTCGCTGCGCGGGCAGAAGAAGAAGAAGCGGCGCAAGGGTCGTCTGCTCTTCGTCGGACTGGTCGGCGCGGGGCTCGCCCTCGCTCTGAGCGAGGGCCTGCGCAAGAAGGTGCTCGACACGCTGTTCGGCGCCGAGGAGGAGTTCGAGTACACGGCGAGCACCACGCCGCAGTCGAACTCCAGCTCGACGACCAGCGAAAGCGAGCCGGTCGGCGCCAGCTGATCGCGCAAGCGAATCGCTTCTGAGAGAGGGCGCCCGGTTGGGCGCCCTTTTTCGTTGTAGCCTTCGCGTGCTTCGAGGGTCTGCCCCCTCTAGCTGGCCAGCCAACTAAGATCGCGAGCCATGGCAGCCACGGTCGCCACACCCAAGCGGCTCGACGGGGACAAGGCGCAGCGCATCATCGAGGCCATGCGGACGAGCGTCGGCACGCGCGGGGCCGCCGGCTCGACCTTCGACGTGGTGGCTCGCGAGGCCGGCGTGTCGCGCGGCCTGCTGCACTACTACTTCGGCTCGAAGGAGCAGCTGCTCGTGGAGGTGGTGCGCCACGACTGCGAGGTGCGCATCGCCAGCATGGGGGAGCGCATCGCGAAGGCCACAACCGCCGACGAGATCATCGCCGCGCTCGTGCTCGGGCTCGAGGAGTTCATCGAGGGCGAGCCGGGCAGTCCCGGCCGTCATCTACGAGCTGCTGTCGGCATCGCGCCACTCGGAGGACATCCGCGCCGAGCTGGCCGAGCTGTACCGGCGCTGGCGCGCCGACCTGGCCGACTCGCTGCGCACCAAGGAGCGCGAGGGGGTCGTCCGCCTGGACGCGGACCCCGACTCCGTCGCCTCGATGCTCTTCTGCCTGGGCGACGGCTTCGGCATCCAGGTGCTCTCCGATCCCGAGTGGGACCGAGAGCAGGCGTTCGAGCTGGGCGTGCGGATCGCACGCCGCTTGCTCGGCGCGGATCAGTAGCGGAGCGCCGTGGAGGGCCTGCCGGAGTGGGAGCGCGGGACGCCGGCCGTGCTGTGCGCGGCCGGCCCGCACGCCATTCCGATCTCGACGGCGGTGCGAGTGGCGGACGACACGATCCGGTTCGCGCTGGGCCGCGAGCGCGAGATGCTGCGCCGCCTGCGCGAGGACGGCCGCGCCGCGCTGCTCGTGATGGGCGAGGGCCTTGCCTTCAGCGCCTACGGCACGGTTGCGGTGGTGGCCGAGCAGCTCGAGGTTGCCGACACCGTCGTGGCCGTCGACCTGCGGGTCGAGCGCGTTCAGGACCACCTGGCGGACGGTCGCACCGAGATGGTCGACGGCGCGCGCTGGCGCTGGACCGACGAGCGCCTGGCCGAGGCCGAGCCGAAGATCTGGGAAGAGCTGGAGCGGCTCGCCTAACCCAAGCGGCCGCTGAGCTCGTCGGCGAGCTCCGCCACCGGCAGGCGCACCTGCTCGAGCGTGTCGCGGTCGCGCAGGGTGACCGTGTCGTCCTCCATCGTCTGGTGGTCGACGGTGATCCCCCAGGGCGTGCCGATCTCGTCCTGGCGGCGGTAGCGCTTGCCGATCGAGCCGCCGGCGTCGAACTCGGCGCTCATGCGCGAGCGCAGCTCCTCGTAGATGGCGCGCGCCTTCTCCGGCTGGCCGTCCTTGTTCACCAGCGGCAGCACCGCGGCCTTGATCGGGGCCATCCGCGGCTGCAGCCGCAGCACGGTGCGCGACTCGCTGCCGATCTCGTCCTCGTCGTAGGCGTCGCAGAGCAAGCGTCAGCACGGTCCGGCCCAGCCCCGCGGCCGGCTCGATCACGTGGGGGACGTAGCGATCGCCGGTGGCGGTGTCGACGTACTCGAGCTTCTGCCCCGAGAACTCGGCGTGCTGCTTTAGGTCGAAGTCGCCGCGGTTGGCGATCCCCTCCAGCTCGGACCAGCCGATCGGGTAGAGGTACTCGATGTCGCTCGTGGCGGAGCTGTAGTGCGACAGCTCGTCGGGGCCGTGCGGGCGCAGGCGCAGCTTGTCGGGATCCACGCCGAGCGAGACGTACCACTCCATCCGCTGCTCCATCCAGTGCTGGTGCCACTTCTCGGCCTCGGCCGGCGGCACGAAGAACTCCATCTCCATCTGCTCGAACTCGAGCGTGCGGAAGATGAAGTTGCCGGGCGTGATCTCGTTGCGGAAGGACTTGCCGATCTGGGCGATGCCGAAGGGCGGCTTCTTGCGCGCGAACTGGAGCGTGGTCTTGAAGTCGAGGAAGATGCCCTGGGCCGTCTCGGGGCGCAGGTAGACGGTGGAGCCCTCCTCCTTCACCGGGCCGATCGTCGTCTCGAACATGAGGTTGAAAGGCCGGGGCTCGGTGAGCTCGCCCCCGCATTCCGGGCAGACCAGCTTGTCCGGATCCTCGCCGCGCGCCTCGGCCTCCTCGCGCAGGTGGTCCTCGCGGAAGCGCCGCTTGCACTTGCCGAGGCACTGGACGAGCGGGTCGCTGAAGCCGGCCAGGTGCCCCGACGCCTCCCAGGTGCGCGGGTGCTGGATGATCGCCGAGTCGAGCGCCACGATGTCGTCGCGCTCCTGGATCATCGCCTTCCACCAGGCGTTGACCACGTTGTTCTTCAGCAGGACGCCGTAGTGGCCGTAGTCGTAGGTGTTGGCGATGCCGCCGTAGATCTCCGAGGCCGGGAAGATCAGGCCGCGGCGCTTGCAGAGCGCGACGATCTTGTCCATGGTGGCGACGGCCTCGGTCACGGCGGTGGAGGGTACTCATCCTCAAAAAAAACACGCGAATTCCGGGGCTGTGTGACGCAAACGGCTTTTCGCGTCGGCGACCTGGGGTAGCGTGGCCTGGCATGGCCACAGCCTTCCGACCGATCGGCCACATCGCCGCCTGGATCGTGTGGCACGCGATGCGCGTGTCGCTCCTGGACGACCTGGAGCGCCCGCAGCCGCCGCACCCCGGCTGAGCGCCGATTGGCACTCATATACTGGGAGTGCCATGCCGATTTACGAGTATCGCTGCGAAAAGGGGCACACCTTCGAGGTGACGCAGCGCATGGTCGACGACCCGCTGACCGAATGCACGGTCTGCGGCGCGCCGGTCCAGCGGGTCTTCCACCCGGTGGCGGTGCACTTCAAGGGCTCCGGCTTCTACAACACCGACTACGGCAAGAAGAAGCCTCCCGCCACGGACTCGAAGCCGTCGGAGTCGAAGTCCTCGGACTCCTCGGACTCGAAGAAGTCCGAGACGAAGTCCTCCAGCAGCTCGTCGTCCTCCTCGGACTAGCCGCCGTTCAGGAGCTTGTCGACGGCCTCGGCGCGCGTGCCGGGCGAGACCTGGATGTCGCCTTCGAGGTCGCAGCAGGTGCCGTCGAGCACGTCGGTCTCGTCCGAGTTGCCGGTGGCGATGTCGGCGAACAGGCCCATCAAGCTCGGGCCCCTCATGTCGGTCTTGAGCGCCTTGGGCGCCTGCCAGCTGACCCAGGGGAGCCGGAAGAACGTGCTGGGTGACTTGGCCTGGGCGCCGATCGCCCGCATCACCTCCTGCTGGCGCGCGGCCCGGTCGCGGTCGTCCTCGCCGGGCGCGCACGGGTTCTTTCTCACGCGTGCGTAGCCGAGCGCCCGGGTGCCGTTCAGGTCGATCTCGCCCTTGCGGAAGTGCAGGCCCTTCCAGAAGTTGTCGAACGGCGGCGAGCAGATGCGCGTCTTGTTGTTGACGGTGATGCCACCGAGGGCGTCGATGAAGGCGGGGAAGTCCTCGAAGTCGACCTCGACCAGGTGGTTGATCTCGAGCCCGTTGCCGAGGAACCCCTCGACGGTCTCGATCGTCAGCGCGGGGCCGCCGAGGGCGTAGGCGGCGTTGATCTTGCGGCTGCCGTGGCCGGGGATCTCGGCTTCGGTGTCGCGCGGGATCGAGAGCTTGCGCACGGCGCCGAGCTCGGAGTGGACGACCATGATCGTGTCGGCGCGCGACGGGCCGCTGGAGCTCTCGTCGATCGAGTCGCCGGTGCGCGCGTCGGAGCCGAGCACGAGGATGTTGGTGCCGCCGAGCATGCTGCCGCCCTTCGAGAGGGCGCGCTGGGCGTCGTCGGAGACGCCGTCCTGGATCTGGGCGCTGACCAGGAAGAGGACCAGCGAGAGCAGCAGCCAGCCGACGACCGCGAGGGCGAGCCACTTGAGCACGCGCCCGGGGGTGATCGGCTTGCGCTCGCGGTCGAGCTTGTCGGGCTCTCGCCCGGTCACTCGGCTGAGCCGGCGTTTCAAGGCGTCCAGGTCGCCCCCGCGGGAGAGCGGGCGCTTGCGGGCGCGGTAGACCTTGTACTCCGGAGGCCCCGGGTTCTGGTCGGTCACAGACCTCTGTATATCGTCCGGCCATGCCGCCTCGGCGAGTAATCGGGATCGATGCCGGGGGAACGAAGCTCCTCGGCGGGGTCGTGGACGAGGGACTTGTGGTCCACCACCGGGTGCATCGCATCTGGCGCGGAGGGGATCGCGCGGAGACGCTCGACATCTTCGTCGAGTCGGTCGAGGAGGTGCGGGCGGCGGCGCCCGACGTGGTGGCGGTCGGGTTCGGAATTCCCGCGCTGGTCGAGTGGGAGACCGGCGTCTCGCGCTGGTCGACGCACCTGCCGCTGGCCGACGTGCAGTTCCGCGACGTCATGAGCGAGCGGCTCGGGCTGCCGGTGGTGGTGGACAACGACGCCAACGTGGCGCTGCTCGCCGAGGCGCGGTTCGGGGCGGCGCGGGGGGTTTCGCACGCGGTGCTGGTGGCGCTTGGGACCGGGATAGGCAGCGGGCTGCTGCTCGACGGGCGGATCTACCGCGGCTCGCGTGGCCTGGGAGCCGAGATCGGGCACATGGTGGTCGACCTGCACGGGCCCGACTGCCAGGGGTCGTGTCCGGGGCGGGGGTGCCTCGAGGTGATGGCGTCTGGCTCCACGATCGGGCGGGAGGGCCGGGCCGCGGCGGCGGCCGCGCCCGATTCCGCGCTCGGGCGGCGGGTGGCCGCCGATCAGGAGATCACCGGGGGCATCGTGACCGAGCTGGCGCACGCGGGCGACGAGGCGGCGAAATCGGTGCTCACGCAGATCGGGCGCCGGCTCGGCTACGGGCTGGTGGGCGTGGTCAACGTCTTCAACCCGGAGCTGATCGTGATCGGCGGTGGGGCCCTGGCGGCCGGCGAGCTGCTGCTGGGCCCGGCGCGCGAGGTGGTGGCCGAGCGGGCGCTGCCGCCGGCGCGCGAGATGGTGTCGATCGTCCCGGCCGAGTTCGGCGACGAGTCGGGGATGCTCGGGGCGGCGCTGCTGGCGCTGGATTCGCTGTGAGCGGACGGCTGGTCGTGTGCCCGACGCCGATCGGGAACCTGGAGGACGTGACGTTGCGCGTGCTGTCGGCGCTGCGCGAGGCGGACGTGGTTGCCTGCGAGGACACCCGGCGCACGCGTGTGCTGCTGGACCGCTACGGGGTCTCGGGGCAGCTCGTGTCGTACCACGAGCACAACGAGCAGGCGCGCTCCGCGGAGCTGGTGGGGCGGATGCGCTCCGGGGCGGTCGTCGCGCTGGTATCCGACGCGGGGATGCCGCTGGTCTCCGACCCGGGCTACGTGCTGGTGCACGCGTGCGTGGCGGCGGGGCTGCCGGTGGAGGTGCTGCCGGGGCCGTCGGCGGCGATCACGGCGCTGGTGGCGTCGGGGCTCCCGGCGGCGTCCTGGGTGTTCGCGGGGTTCCTGCCGCGCAAGAAGGGCGAGCTCGCGCGCCTGTTTGCGGCTTCGTCCGGCACGGTGGTCGCGTTCGAGTCGCCGCGACGCGTGCCGGCAACGCTGGCGCTGCTGGCGTCGGTGGACGGCGCTCGCGAGGTCGCGGTGTGCCGCGAGCTGACGAAGGCGCACGAGGAGGTGGTGCGGGGGACCGCCGCCGAGCTGGCGGAGCGGTACGCGGACGCGCCGCCGCGGGGCGAGGTGGTGCTGGTGCTGGGCCCGGCGACCGCGAAGACCGGGGATGCCGACGCCGCACCGGCCGGGCTGGAGGCGCTGCGGCGACTGGTGGAAGCGGGCGCACACCCCCGCAAGGCCGCGGGCGTGGTCGCCGAGCTGACCGGCGGCAGCGCGAACGCGCTGTATCGGGCGCTGACGGCGAAGGACTGAGCGCGGCGGCACGCCCGCCTTCCGTTACGTCTCCGCAACGTTTCGCAACAACTCTCCACCCTCGCGTCCGCGCTCCCGCCATTCGCGCCTACGTTCGCGCGCATGACTTGCCGCGCTCTCATCCCCATCACGCTCCTCGCCGTCCTGCTTCCGGCCATCCCCGCACGCGCCGATTGGGTCTGGCCGGTCCGCGGGGAGGTGATCACGCCCTACCGAAACGGCGACGACCCGTACGCCGCGGGCCAGCACCGGGGCATCGACATCGCCGCGGAGCCGGGCACGGCCGTTGTCGCCGCCGCCGGCGGTGAGGTCCGCTTCGCGGGCACGGCCGGCTCCTCCGGGCTGACCGTGAGCATCCGCACCGTCGACGGCCTCTTCGACACCTCGTACCTCCACCTGTCCGCCACCGCCGTCCGAAAGGGACAGCGGATCGCGGCCGGCGAGACGGTCGGGGCGGTGGGCACCACCGGCGTGCGGTCCGCCGAGCGTCCGCACCTGCACTTCGGAGTCCGCGACGCCGGCAGCGAACACGCCTACCACGACCCGCTCGCGTTCCTGCCGCCAACACCCGCGCCACCCGACCGACCCCGACCGGCACCGGGCACGAGCCCCACACCCGTGCCCGTGCCGCCGCCGCCGGAAGGCGCCGCGGTGCCGCGAGCGGCACCGCGGCACGGCCCGGCGCCACGGCACGCTCCGGCGCCACGACACGCTCCCGTCCCACGCCCCGCGCCGCGGCATGCGCCGGCCCCACGCCACGTGCCGCGACCCGCTCCCGCTCCGCGCCATGCGCCCGCACCACGCCCCGCACCGGGTTCCCGCCAGGCACCGGCCGGGCGCCGCGAGCCGCGGCATGCGCCCGCCCCACGGCACGCCCCAGCTCCGCGGCGCTCCCCGTCGCCGCTCTCACGGGCCCGCTTCGCGCCCCGTCCCCGCTCCCGGGGGGCGCCCCTCGCCCCGCGCTCTTCCCCAGGGCGGGCCCGACGCCGGCTGGGCGCTCGCCTGCCTCGGCCTGCTCGCGGCGGCCGCGCTGATCGGCCTCTCCGAGCAAGGCCGCGGCGTCACGCGCAACGGCCGTCAGCGGCTCACCGCATTCGTCAGCCCTCGGCTGGGAGGGCGGTGACCTGCTTGCGCATGAACACCCGCGCGAACCCGTGCTCGACCAGCCGGTCGTACTCCGTCCAACCGAGCCGCTCGTACAGCTCGATGTTCTCGGTCATGCGCTCGTGCGTGTAGAGGCGCAGCTCCCGGACCTCGCGCTCCGCCGCCTGCCGCTCGGCGAACTCCAGCAGCCTCGGCCCCAACCCGGCACCCTGGCGGTCCGGCTCGACCGCCACGTTCTCGACCATCAGCGCACCCGCGTCCGTGGGACGCAGGACCAGGACACCGACCACCTCCGGCTCCGCGAGCACGAACACGTCGCCCTCGTCGACCAGCGCCGCGTAGTCCGCGTCCATCGGCGCCGGCCGCAGGCCGATCAACGGCACCCAGCGGCTGTAGGCGCGTTCGACCAGCGCGCTGATGCTCTCCACGTCGTCGCCGCCGGCGGGTCGGATCGCCACAGCGGCAGGTTGCCACACGCCTCCGCGCGCCCGCGGCGGGCCGAGGTCGACCACGCGCCCCTGAGTAGCATCGCCATTGATGTCGTATTACGTCACGACCCCGATCTACTACGTCAACGGCGAGCCGCATCTCGGGCACGCCTACACGACGATCGCCGCGGACGTCCTGGCCCGGCACATGCGGCAGCGGGGCGAGGACGTCTTCTTCCTGACGGGCACCGACGAGCACGGCGAGCCGGTGACGCAGGCGGCCGAGGAGCTCGGCATCACGCCGAGGGAACTGGGCGACCGCAACGCGGTTCGCTTCAAGGAGCTCGCGGCCACGGTCAACGTGACGAACGACTTCTTCATCCGCACGACCGACCCCGAGCACATGGCCAAGGTCGGCGAGGTCGTCCAGCGCATCCACGACAACGGGCACGTCTACGCCGGCACCTACGAGGGCTGGTACTGCCCGCGCTGCGCCGACTTCAAGACCGACTCCGACCTCGAGGACGGCAATCGCTGCCCGATCCACAAGATCGTGCTCGAGATCGAGAAGGAGGACAACTGGTTCTTCCGGCTGTCCGCCTTCCAGGAGCCGCTCGAGCGCCTCTACGCCGAGCGCCCCGAGTTCGTCACCCCGCGCAACCGCTACAACGAGGCGCTGTCGTTCATCAAGAGCGGGCTGCGCGACGTCTCGCTCAGCCGGGCCCGCCTCAAGTGGGGCGTGCCGGTCCCGTGGGACGAGTCGCAGGTGGTCTACGTCTGGATCGACGCGCTCCTGAACTACTACACCGCCCTCTCCTACGCGCGCGAGGGCGAGGACCTGACCGAGCGCTTCTGGCCCGCCGACGTCCACCTGATCGGCAAGGACATCCTCAAGTTCCACGCGGTCATCTGGCCGGCGATGCTGATGGCGGCCGACATCGAGGTGCCGCGCCGGGTGGGGATCCACGGCTACCTCCTGCTGGGCGAGCACAAGATGTCGAAGTCGCTCGGGAACGTGATCGAGCCGTCCCAGGTCGCCGAGATGTACGGCGCCGACGCGCTGCGCTTCTACGTGCTGCGCGAGGTCAGCTTCGGCTCCGACGGCGAGGTCTCGCCCGAGGGCTTCGAGAACCGCTACAACACCGAGCTCGCCAACGAGTACGGCAACCTCGCGAGCCGCACGCTGGCGATGATCAGTCGCTACCGCGACGGGGTCGTGCCCGAGTCCGAGCCGGCCCCGGCGCTGGTCGAGGAGTTCGAGGGGCTCAAGGACGCGGTCTGCGAGCGCCTCGACGCGATCGAGCTGACCGCCGCCTTGGACGAGGTCTGGCAGCGCATCAAGCGGCTCAACCGCTACGTCCAGGACGAGCAGCCGTGGCAGCTGTCGAAGGACGACGGCAACGCCGCCCAGCTCGACCAGGTGCTCTACACGCTGGCCGAGGGCCTGCGCGTCGTCTCGGTGCTGCTGCATCCGTTCATGCCCGCCTCGGCCGAGCGGCTGCTTGCCGCCCTGGGCCGCGAGGACCTCTCGCTCGACGGGGCGCGCCTGGGCGCGGACGGCGGTGGCGGGTCGATCGCCGAGCTCGGTCAGCTCTTCCCCCGGGTGGAGCCGCCGGAGCGCTCGGCGGCCTGACGGGCCACCGTGGTCGACACGCACTGCCACCTGGACCGCTGCGATCCACCGGACGCTGAGCTGATCGAGCGCGCCCGGGCAGCCGGACTGAGCCGGCTCGCCACGGTCGCCATCGACAGCGGCTCGATCGAGCGTGCGCTCGAGGCGGCGCAGGCCCATGACGAGGTGTTCGCGATCGTGGGTCGGCACCCCCACGAGACCACCGGCTTCGCGAGCGCCGACCTCGAGGAGATCGAGCAGGCGGCGAGCGATCCGAACGTGCGAGCGATTGGCGAGACCGGCCTCGACTACTACCGCGATCACGCGCCGCGGGAAGACCAGCGCCGCGCGTTCGAGGCGCAGCTGGAGCTCGCCGGGCGGCTGGAGCTGCCGGTCGCGATCCACACTCGCGCCGCCGAGGACGACACCTTCGCCATCCTGCGCGAGCACGCCGGCCGGCTGCCGGCGGTGATCCTGCACTGCTTCTCCGCCCCGGACCGCCTCGACGAGTGCGTCGAGCGCGGCTACCTCTGCTCCTTCGCGGGGAACGTGACCTACCCGAAGGCAACCGACCTGCAGCGCGCGGCCGCCGAGGTCCCGGCCGAGCTGCTCCTCACGGAGACCGACGCGCCCTGGCTCGCGCCGCAGCCGGTGAGGGGGAAGCCGAACGAGCCGAGCAACGTGGTGCACACCGGGCAGTGGCTGGCCGAGCTGCGCGGCGTCTCCTACGCCGAGCTCGACCGCACCGTCGAGCAGAACGCCGCCCGCGTCTTCGGATGGTGACCGACGAGCCGCGCCAGGCCAGCCTGCGGCGCCTGCGCGCATACGGGATCCGGCCCAACCGCGAGCTCGGCCAGAACTTCCTGATCGACGACAACATCCTCGGCGTGATCGACCGGGCCGCGGAGCTCGATCGCGCGGACGTCGTGCTCGAGGTGGGCGGCGGCCTCGGGGTGCTGAGCGAGTACCTGGCGCCTCGGGTCGCCCACCTGCACGTGGTCGAGGTCGACCGCTCGCTCGAGCCGCCGCTGGCCGAGGCGCTCGAGCCGTTCGACAACACGACGCTGCACCTGGCCGACGCGGTCGCTCTCGACCTCGCGGCGCTCGAGCCGCCGCCCGGCAAGGTGGTCGCGAACCTCCCCTACGGAGTTGCGGCGACCGTGCTGCTCAAGTCGATCGCCGAGCTGCCCGGCGCGCGGCTCTGGGTCGCCATGGTCCAGCGCGAGGTGGGTGAGCGCCTCGCTGCGGCTCCCGGGTCCAAGGCATTTGGGGCCACCTCGGTGCTCGCCCAGCTGGCCTGTGAGGTGCGCGTCCTCCGGCGCATCCCGCGCACCGTCTTCCACCCGGAGCCGAACGTCGAGTCGGCGCTCGTACTGATGCGTCGCCGCGCGCCCGCGCCGCCGCCCGAGCTCACCGCGCTCGTGCACGCCGCGTTCGCGCACCGGCGCAAGGCGCTGGCCGGCTCGCTCGCGCTCGATCCAGGCGCCCCGGAGGGCCTGCGCGACGCGACCCGCGATGCGCTGGTCGCCACCGGCCACCCCGCCGACGCCCGGGCCGAGCGCATCCCCGCCGACGACTGGCCGCGCCTTGCCGACGCGATCGGCCGCGACCGCCTGGCGCGGCTGCGACCGCGATGAGCCCAGCGGTGGAGGAGCGGGCGTTCGCGAAGCTCAACCTGATCCTGCACGTCGGGCGCCCGCGCGTGGACGGCCTGCACCCGCTCGGATCGGTGTTCGCGTCGATCGACCTGCACGACGGCGTGCGCGTTGAGGCGGCCGAGGTCGACGGCGTCGACTGCGCCGGCATCGACGGGCCGAACCTCGCCGCGGCCGCCGTGGCCACCTTTCGCAGGCGCGTGCCCGAGTTGCCGCCACTGCGCGTGCGCATCGACAAGCGCATCCCCGTTGCGGCTGGGCTGGGCGGCGGCAGCGCCGACGCCGCGGCCGTGCTGCGGGCCGCCAACCGGATCGCCGGCGACCCGCTCGACGTCGCCGCCCTGCGCGAGCTGGGTGCCGAGCTGGGCTCGGACGTGCCCAGCCAGGTCGACCCGCGCCACGCGCTTGTGAGCGGCGTAGGCGAGGTCGTCGAGCCGGTCGAGCTGCCCGAGTTCGGGGCACTGCTCGTGCCCCAGAACCCGGGCCTGTCGACCGCCGACGTGTACGCCGAGTTCGACCGCATCGGGGGCGGCCGGCGCGAGGTCGACCTCGCCGCGCTGCGCTCGCTCACGCGCGAGATGACACTGCTGCCGGTCCTGGGCAACGACCTCCAGCCGGCTGCGCTCGCGCTGCGCCCGGAGCTGGGCTCGGTGCTGGGGTCTCTGCGCGGCGCGGGGGCGCTCGGCGCGCTCGTCACCGGCTCGGGCCCGACCTGCTTCGCGCTGTTCGAGAGCCGCGCGGCTGCCGAGGCCGCGGCCGCGAGGTTCGAGGGCGCACTCGTCACGAGCCTGCGCCGCTGCTGAGGCGAGCGGAGCTTCCCTAGAGTCGTCGCGTGTCCGCCGGTCAGATCGCCGCCACCGTTCTCGCCGTGCTGATCGCCGCCGCGGCGGTGTGGAAGCGCCGCTCGCTGAGCGGCGAGCGCAAGCTGCTGGCGGTTGCCGCCGTGCTCGTCCTTGGCATCTACGCCAGCGGCGTCCTGTCCGAGCTCCCCGACCCGAAGGAGGTGATCGGGGACATCGCGGAGACACTGGGCGCCTGGACGTACGCGCTCGTCGGCGTGATGGCGTTCCTCGAGACCGGCGCGTTCGTGGGACTGGTGGCGCCCGGGGAGACCGTGGTGATCGCCGGCGGAGTGATCGCCGGCCAGGGCGAGATCGACCTGATCCCGCTGATCGGGTTGGTCTGGGTCTGCGCCGTCCTGGGCGACACCACCAGCTTCTACATCGGGAAGCGGCTCGGTCGCGGCTTCCTCGAGCGCCACGGACCCAGGGTGAAGATCAGCCACGAGCGGCTCGAACAGGTGGAGGGCTACTTCGACCGCCACGGCGGCAAGACGATCCTGATCGGGCGCTTCATCGGCCTGGTGCGGGCGCTGGCGCCGTTCATCGCGGGCGCGTCGGGGCTCACGTACCGGCGCTTCCTCCCGTACAGCGTGGTCGGCACGGGACTGTGGGCGACGGTCTTCTGCGTGCTCGGCTACATCTTCTGGCGCTCGTTCGACAGGGTCGCCCACTACGCCGGCCAGGCCATCTTCGGCTTCGGGCTGACCGTCGGGGTGATCGTCGGCATCGTGGTCGCCTACCGGCGTCGCCGGGACATCCACGCCTGGCTGCTCGCCCACGAGCGTCACCCGCTGGTGCGGCCGCTGTTCGCGATCGGCCGGCCGGTCTACCGGCGCGTCGTGCTGCCGCTGGTGCGGATCATCGCTCCCGAGGCGCGTTTCCTCTGGAACCGGATCACGCCGGGCGGGCTCGGCCTGGAGCTGACCACGACGCTCGCGATCGGCGGGGTCGGCCTCTACGTGTTCTTCCTCTACGTGATGGTGCTGTCGAGCGACCCCGGACTGACGCCGCTCGACCAGGAGCTGCTCGACCTGAGCGACGACCTGCGCTCGAAGATGCTGACGGACGTCGCGAAGATCGTCACCGACTTCGGGACGTTGCCGGCCACAGCGGCGGTCGTCGTGGTGACCGGCATCGTGCTCGCCGCCCGCGGGCGGCTGGCGGAGGTGGCCGTCCTGGCAGGGGGCTTCGCCCTCATCTACGTGAGCGTGCAGATCACCAAGGCCGGCATCGACCGGCCGCGCCCCGAGGCCCCCCTGGTCGATACGTCCGGCTCCTCGTTTCCGAGCGCGCACGCGGCCTACTCGATCGCGTGGGTCGCGGCCGCGCTGATGTTCACCCGGCGGCTGCGGCTGGCGAGCGCGGCGCTGGTGACCGGGGCAGTGGTGCTCGCGGCTGCGATCGGGCTGTCGCGGATCTACCTGCGCGCGCACCTGTGGTCGGACGTGGCGGGCGGCTGGGGCCTGGGGGTGGGGATCTTCGGGCTGCTGGCGGTCGTCGCGATGGTCGTCGACCACATGCGCCACAATGGTCGAGGAAGCGCGCAGGAAACCGCCACGCGCGCGGAGCGATGAACATCGACCTCTCCTCGACCGAGATCGCCATCGCGCTGGCTGCCGGCGTAGTGGTGACATGTTGGCTGTTCCTGATCGCCGCCCCGGCGTGGCGCTGCTACGGGCGCGTCTGGGAGAAGGTCACGGCCGGCGTCCTGACCCTGTTCATACTCGGAACGATGCTCGGGATCGGCGCCGGGATCGGGCTGGCCGTCGTCTGGTCGTACGACCAGTACGCGTAATGGCCACGCCCGCACGCCAACCCCGCTCGGCGCCGGCCGAGTCTCGCTCCTTCCTGGAGTCGCTCGACGAGGTCTCCGAGGCCGTCGAGTCGGGTGCCGGCCTGCCCGAGGTCGCTCGGGCGGCGGGTCGCGCCCTCGACGCGAGCGTGATCGTGCTGGACGCTGCCAGCAGCGTGCTGGCGGTGGCGTGCGAGTCGACCGAGGACGAGCGCGCGGTGATGGCCGGGGAGAGCGGGGCCGAGACCGTCGAGCTGCGCGTGGCCGAGCTGCCCGTGGGCCAGCTGCGCTACCGGCGGCGCGGCGAGCCGCCGCCCGCGGCGCTGCTGCGCCTCGTGGCGAACCTGATCGGCCTGGAGGTCGACCGGGCCAAGGCGCCCGAGCGGGCGACCGAGGCGGCGGTGGGCGACTTCTTCGGTGACCTGCTCGGACGGCGCCTGACCGACCGGGAGAACATCGTGGCGCGGGCGAGCGAGCTGGGCTGCGAGGTGGAATCCGGCGCGAGCGTGATCGTCGTGCGTGCGCGCCCGCAGGGACCCGAGGAGGGCGACTGGCGCGCGCGCGTGCTGACCGTCGCCGAGCGCGGCGCGCGCGGCATCGAGCGCTCGTCGCTGGCGGCGCTGGCCCAGGTCGGGTGGTCCCGCCACGGACAGGGGCCCAACGAGGATGCGCACGCGCGGGTCGAGCGCGAGCTGGTGATCCTCACGCCGGCCGCCGACGTCGCGGCGGCCAAGCGCACGGCGGCCGCCGTCGTGCGCGAGCTCGAGGCGGGGCTGCCGGGCTTCACGGTCACGGTGGCGCGCAGCCGCCACGCGACCGACCCGGCCGACCTCCACCGCGCCGGCGCCGAGGCGCTGCTGGCGGCGAACGTCGCCGAGGCGCGCGGGCTGGCAGAGCTGTCGTTCGAGGAGACCGGCGCCTACCGGCTGCTGCTGCCGGCGATGAGCGAGGACCCGACCGAGCTGGAGGGGTTCTTCGACGAGACCGTCGCGCCGCTGGTGGCGTACGACGAGCAGTACGAGACCGAGCTGGTGCGAACGCTCGAGACGTTCCTGGACGCGGACGGCAACGTGGCCGGTACGGCCGAGCGCCTGTTCACGCACCGCCACACGATCCGCTACCGGTTGGAGCGCGTGAAGGAGCTGACGTCGCTGGACGTGGGATCCACCGACGGCCGCGAGCGACTGTCGCTGGGGCTGAAGGCGATGCGCGTGCTCGGCATCGTGCCCCCGGGAGGCCCGGCTCACGAGCAGGGCGCGGAGGCCGGGCGAGTGCCCCGGGAGCGCAAGGACCGCTAGCGCCGGCGCGTGGTCACGCCGCGTCCGGCGTGCCAGGACTCGATGACGAGATGGTCGGGCGGATCGCCGCCAAGGCTGATCACGACGAGCTCGGTGACATCGGCGCGAAACAGATGCGAGTTCCCGTCCGAGCTGACCTCCTCGGCTCGCCCGGCCACCTTCGCGTCCGCCTTGAAGTCGGCACCGTCGGAGGCGCTGTGGATGGCGAAGCGCGGATCGCGCTGAAGATCGAGCGCCTTGACGGCGCGCCACATGCTGCCGAAGCAGAGCTCCCCGTCGTCGAAGGTGATCTCGATGCCGCTGATCCGCGGCGAGCCATCCCGGCGAAGGGTGGCGAGCGTCTTGTGCTTGTTGGCATCGAAGAGCTCCCTCGCCCGCGCAGCGAGCTCAGGCGCCTCGGCTTCGATCTCATGCCAGCTGGCCATGGGACTAGCCGCCCTCGGGACCAGCCCGCCGCTTGTATTGCGACGGACCGAGGCTGAACTCGTACTGCGGCACCGCCCGCCAACCATACGTGGCCCTGATCCACGAGTCTGACTTTTGCCGCCTATTACGCGGTTAACGTCAGACTCGTGGCGAGCTGGGGGGAGATTTGAACCCCACGATCGAACGTGTGTGGAGCTGGGGGGGCGGGACTTGCACCCGCATCGCCGGGACCAAAACCCGGAATCCTGCTAATTGGACGACCCCCCAAGGGGCGCTGGTGCGCAGAGCATAGGTTGGCGGCCTCGCTGACGGATTGCACGAGCCCGCGATGAGGAATCGCCCACTCCGATGTACTCTCGACCTCCCATGACCGACCCTTTCACGGTCCTCATCATGGCCGCCGGCCAGGGCACTCGGATGCGGTCGGACCTCCCCAAGGTTCTGCATCGGATCTGCGGCAAGCCCATGGTCGAGTGGGTCATCGACGCCGCCACTGAGGCCGGTGCCACCCGGGTCGTCTGCGTGGTGCGGCCCGGCGACGGCGTCAAGGAAGGGCTGCCGGACGGCGTCGAGGTCGCCGAGCAGCACGAGGGCGAGGGTACCGGCGCGGCGGTGCTCGCCGCTCGCGAGGCCGTGGAGCCCGGCCCGTTCGTCGTGCTGTCGGGCGACCATCCGCTCGTCACCCCCGAGCAGATCGCCGACCTGCTCAGCCAGCACCGCGAGGCCAAAGCCGGCGCCACCCTGCTGACCACCGACCTCCAGGACCCCGCCGGCTACGGCCGCATCGTCCGCGACGGCAACGGCGAATTCGAGCGCATCGTCGAGACCAAGGACGCCGGGCAGGTCACGCCGGAGGAGCTGGCCATCCGCGAGATCAACCTCGGCACCTACGTCTTCGAGGCCCCGGCGCTGTTCGACGGCCTCGAGCGCGTGGCCAACCAGAACGGCGAGCGCTTCCTCACCGGCGCCTTCCCGGTGCTGAAGGCAGACGGCGCCAAGATCGTCACCTGCAAGACCGACGACCTCGACATCTCCCATGGCGTCAACGACCGCGCCGGCCTGATGGAGGCCGAGGAGCTCGCGCAGCGCAGCATCCTCGAGGACCACGCCCGCGCCGGGGTGACCTTCCTCCACCCGGGCACCACTCGCGTGGAAGCGGCCGTGAGCATCGGCGTCGAAACCGTCATCGGCCCCGGCGTGAGCCTGCTCGGCGAGACCAGCATCGGCGCGGGCTGCACGATCGGCCCGCACACCACCGCGCGCGACTCCCGCGTCGGCGACCAAGCGAGCGTCGTCCACTCCTTCCTGGTCGAGGTCGAGGTCCAGGACGGCGCGACGATCGGCCCCTTCGCGTACCTGCGCCCCGGGACCGTGGTCCGTCACAAGGCCAAGGTCGGCACGTTCGTCGAGGTCAAGAACTCCGACGTCGGCGAGGGCGCCAAGGTGCCCCACCTGTCCTACATCGGCGACGCCGACGTGGGCGAGGGCAGCAATATCGGCGCCAGCACGATCACCGCCAACTACGACGGCCGCAAGAAGCACCGCACCAAGCTCGGAAAGAGCGTGAAGACCGGCATTCACACCTCGCTGGTGGCACCGGTGGACGTCGGCGATCGGGCGTACACTGGTGCCGGCTCGACGATCACCGACGACGTTCCGGAAGGCGCCCTCGGGGTCGCACGAGCGAAGCAGAGGAACATCGAGGGTTACTCGGACCGCGTTGAGGAGGACTCGCAGTGAGCACGGCTCTCGAGACGGAGGCAGCGGTGGCGCCGGCGACCAGCATCACGGCGGGCTACGAGAAGCGATTGATGGTCACGGCGGGGCGGGCGAGCCGTGAGCTGGGCGGCAGGATCGCCGACCGGCTCGGGGTCGAGCTGACCGACGCCGGCCTGAAGACGTTCGCCGACGGCGAGGTCTACTGCCGCTACGAGGAGTCGATCCGCGGCGCCGACCTGTTCGTCGTGCAGTCCATCTGCGGCTCCCAGCGCGAGGGTCTCACGGTCAACGACGCGCTCTGGGAGCTGCTGCTGATGATCCACGCGGCCAAGCACGCGTCGGCTCATCGGATCGTCGCCGTCACTCCCTGGTACGGCTACTCGCGCCAGGACAAGAAGTCCGCCCCGCGCGAGCCGATCTCCGCCCGGCTGGTGGCCGAGGTGCTCGAGACCGCCGGCATCGACCGGCTCGTGGCCATGGACCTCCACGCCGGCCAGCTGCAGGGATTCTTCTCCAAGCCGGTCGACCACATGACCGCGATGCCGATCCTCACCCAGTTCGTGCAGGACCGCCTCGCCGACCGCGACCTGGTGATCATCGCCCCCGACGCCGGGCGCGTGAAGCTGGTGCGCAAGTTCGCGCAGAAGGTCGGCGCTCCCTACGCGCTGATGGAGAAGGAGCGGCCCGCCCAGCAGGTCGCCGAGATCGGCTACGTGATCGGCGACGTCAAGGGCAAGACGGCGGTGATCGTCGACGACATCATCGCCACGGGCGGCACGCTCAACGCAGCCGCGCAGACCGTGCTGGACGAGGGCGCCACCGAGGTCTTCGCGGTCGCCACGCACGGCCTGTTCTCGGGCGACGCCTTCGCGATCCTGGCGGAGGGCCCGCTGTCCGGCATCGTCGTGACCGACACGATCCCGCTGAACGAGGGCGTGCCCGACCTGATCACCCAGCTCACCTGCGCGGACGTCCTCGAGGACTCGATCCGGCGCATCTTCACCGACGACTCGGTCTCCGAGATCTTCGCCGGCGAGAACCAGCTGTTCTAGCGACCATCGCTCTGCAAGCGGACTGGCACGCGATGGCGGCTTGCCAGAGTAGGTGTGCTCAACCGCCCCGCGTACCTGCCGCTCCCGTACTAACGCGAGAGCTCCAAGCCTGTGCAGCGCCCGAACGTGGGCGGGTCAGAGCTGGCGCGACGACCAGAGCAGGGCCGCCAGGATCACCGACGTGAGTCCGACCACAAGGCCGACGATCCAGCCTGCCACGTCCTGGCTGACCAGCACAGCACCGAGGAGAACGGCGATGGCGACGATCCCCCCGGTCGCGATCAGGCGCATCATGCCGCGTTCCACCTTGGTGCGGCGTCGCTGGCGGCCCGGAACCATGCCCTGGGGACGATCGCGATGCTTTGCCGCGCGGGCCGTCCGGCCGGGTTCGGAGGAAGTCACCCCAGTCGCGTACCCGAGCGCGGCCAGCCCAACCAGGAACGCCACGCGCCATTCCTGCAGTTCTGCCTGCGTACGCCCCCAATCGGGTTACGCGTTTCCACAGTGGGTACGCAAGTACGAGCCCACTAGGAGGGGGAGATATGGCAAGCACGAAGGCGCGGTCCGCGAAACCGAGCGGCCCGCGCAGGCGGAAGAGCAGTGCGAGCGCCAAGACGCGCAATCGCAAGACGACGACCGCCAGCAAGCGCGGGACCGGCGGCAAGACCGCCTCCAGCAAGCCGCGCCGGCGCAGCCGCGCCAAGCAGCCGTCGGCGACGGACAAGCTCGTCCAGGCGGTTCGCTCCGCAAAGGGACCCGGGATCGCGGCCGGTGCCGCCGCCAGCGTGGTGGGCGGCGTCGCGCTTGTCGTTCGCAGCCGCAAGTCGAGCGGGTTCGACGCCCGCGGGCTGGCCAAGCGCATCGGCGAGACGACCAAGAGCCTTGGCAAGACGAGCAAGGAGCTCGGCAAGGAGATGCAGCGTCTCGGCGACGACGCCGAGAAGGCGGGCAAGACGCTCTCCTAGCCGGCGATACCAATCGAGAGGGAGGCCAGGATGGCCCAGAACAAGACCCAGAACAAGACCCAGAACAAGACCCAGAACACCCAGAAGTCATCGAGGTCGTCGGGCAAGCGCTCCGGCGGAGGCGCCAAGCCCCGAGCCGCGGCGAGGTCCGCCCCAGCGGCCAAGCGCACCCCGACCGCGACCAAGCGTTCGAGCGGCAACGGCTCCGCGCCGAAGTCGCGCCGCGCCAGCAGCTCCCGCAGCAGGAGCAGCTCTCGCGGCCGCGCCAACGGCGGGCCGGTCGCCTCAGCGCGCGACAGCGTGGCCGACGGCGCCCAGAGCGCCGGTCGCGCGGTCGGCAGCGCCGCCAGTGACGCCGGTCGCGCTGTCGGTAGCGCCGCCAACGCGGCGAAGGTCCCGGCCGTTGCAGGCGGGGCGGCCCTCGCCGGCCTCGTCGGCGGGGTGGCACTCGCGCGCGGCGGCAGGCGCAAGCTGCTCGGCGTGCCCATCCCCGGAACGTCGCGCCCGCTGGTGAGGGTCGGCGGCCGTGGCTCCGGCACGAAGCAGCTGATGAAGACCGGACGCCAGATGGCCGAACTTGCCGTCGAGGTGCGCCAGGCGCGGCAGCAGCTCGCCACGGAGCGCCGGCGCTCGCCGATCGAGGTGGTGCTCGACGGGCTCACGTCGCGGCGCGGGCGCGACGGGACCAAGTAGCCGTACATCCGTTGAGTTGGCCGGGCCGCGCTTGCCCGGCCGAAAGGGGTCGCCGACGAGTCGACCCATGAGGAAGACATGGACTGTGGCCGCCGTCGCCGCCCTTTCTGCCGCGCTTGGAGCTCCGGCCGCCAACGCCGCCTGCACGCCCAAGACCAACCTGGAGGCGATCATCGACGACTCCGGGTCGATGAGCTTCAGCGACCCCACCGATCTGCGCATCCGCGCGATGGAGTTGCTGATCGACACTCAGGGCAACGAGAAGCGCACGCTCGGTGCCGTCGAGTTCGGCACCGACGCGGCCCCGCTGTTCGGCCCCGGCCTGATCGGGCAGAACGCGGCCGCCTTCAAGGCCGCCATGGGCCCCGCGCTGATCGAGGACGGCGGCGGGACCGACTACAACAAGGCATTCGCCGCGGCCGCCGCGCACAACGCCAACGCGACCGGCCGGATCTTCCTCACCGACGGCGCGCACACCGCGTTCGACCCGTACACCAACGGGCATCAGGGCGGTCCCCCGACCTACGTGATCGGCCTCGGCACCGGCGGGTCCGGCAGCCCGTTCGACACGCTGCTCAACCAGATCGCAACCGACACCGGCGGGCTCTACCGGCGCGCCGACGACGCCAGCGCGCTCCAGGCCGCCATGTTCGACCTCAACAGCGCGATCGCCTGCCAGACGCCGCCCAAGCGCTTCAGCGACGGGTTCACGAAGGCGGGCCAGGCGGAGTCGCACACGGTGAAGATCCCCAGCCGGATCAACACCGCCCAGTTCGCGCTGACCTGGGCGAACACCGCCGACGCCTTCACGATCGGCAAGTTCCGCGTGATCCGGCGCGGCAAGGTGGTCGCTCGCTCGGCGAAGGTGCGCAAGCTCAAGGTCAGCCGGCGCCGCGGCTCGACGTTCACCACGGTGCGCGTCAGCGGCCTGGTCCCGGGCAAGCTGGTGTTCAGCGTGCGGGCGACCAAGATCTCCACGCCGGGCACGCAGGTGAGCCTGACGACGCAGGTGAGCCGGCGGGCTAAGTAGCGCGCGCGCGCGAACTTGCGCACGCGCTTCTCGCCGCGCGATTCGAAGTAGGCCCACTCCTGCTCGCCCAGCGGCGTGGCGGGCGGGTCCGCGAACCACCACTCGCGACCGATCCGGTACCAGTTGCGGGTCGCCTCGAGCTGCCCGAGCACCGCCAGCACGCCCGACTCCATGCGCCGTCCCATCAGCTCGTTCGCGGGCAGGTTCTCGCGGCGCATGAGCCGGTAGAACTCGGAGCGCGGGTCGGACACGGCTGCGATCGCGTCCATCACCCGGCGTGAGTCGACCGTCACGTCGCGGTCCTCCATGTACCACCCGCCGACGGTCTTGACGTGCTCCATCAGCTGCTCCGCGTCGACCTTCTGCGGGTTGTTGAGGAAGCCGAGGTCGTGCAGCGCCACGCGCAGCCGCTCGGGGTCGCCGTCGAAGATCGCGTCGAGCGCGGTGATCTCGAGCTCGATCTGGTCCTTGTCGAGGTGCTTTGTCATGCCGAAGTCGAGGAACGCGACACGGCCGTCCGGCATCAGCAGGTAGTTGCCGGGGTGCGCGTCCGCGTTGAAGTGCTGGAGGTGGAAGATCGAGCCGAAGCAGAAGCGGTAGACGATCTCGCCGAAGCGGTCGCGCTCCTCCTGGGGCAGCTGCTCGACCTCCTCGAATCCTGCTCCGTCGACCCACTCGCTCACGAGCACGCGCTGGGTCGACAGCCGCGTGACCACATCGGGCACGTGGATGAACGGGTGCCCGCGGTAGCCGCGCGCGAACGAGCGCTGGTTCTGCGCCTCGAGCTCGTAGTCCAGCTCCTCCATGACCCGCTCCTTGAGCTCGGCCGCGGCCGCCTTGGCGTCGAGCCCCGGCGCCAGCGCCTTCGCCATCCGCAGGATCAGGCCGGCGTTCTGCATGTCGGCGGCGATCGCCTCCGCCACGCCGGGGTACTGGATCTTGACCGCCACCTGGCGGCCGTCCGGGAGGACGGCTCTGTGCACCTGTCCGATCGAGGCGGCCGCGGCGGCGTCGTGCTCGATCTGCTCGAACAGCTCCTCGCAGGGCTCCTCCCACTCCTCGTCGAGCACCTTGCGGACCTGGCTCCACGGCATCGTCGGCGCCTGCGTGCGCAGCTGCGCCAGGTGCTCCTGGTAGAGGTCGCGGTACTCGGGCGGGAGGAACTCGGTGTCGATGAAGGAGGCGAGCTGACCGATCTTCATGGCCGCCCCCTTCATGCGGCCCAGCGTGGCCACCATCCGCTCGGCCGCCTCCAGATGCCGGCGTTCCAGCGCGTCCGCGGCCTCCTCAGGAGACCTCGCCAGGTTGGCCGCCCGCGTGCCGGCGTAGCGGGCGCCCTGGGTGCCCACCACCGAGCCGACCTGAGCCGTCCGGCGAATCCGTCCCTTCGGGATGGAGCTGTCGTCGGGCACGCTTCGAGGATAGGACGGCAGCTACACTGGCGGGCCGCATGGCCGACCGACCCACACTCGAAGTCGAGGCGCGTCCCGAGCGCGGTACGCGCGCTACGCGCCGCCTGCGCCGGGAGGGCGTGGTGCCGGGCGTCGTCTACGGCGGCACCGGCCAGGAGGACGCCGTCTCGTTCAAGGTGGACGCCCGCGTCCTTCGCCACGTGCTCGTCGACGGCTCGGCGCTGATCGACCTCAAGGTCGACGGCAAGACGCTCCCCGTGATCGTCAAGGACCGCCAGCTCGACCCGGTGCGCGACGAGCTGATCCACATCGACCTGCTCGAGGTCCGCCTCGACGAGAAGATCCAGACGCAGGTCGGCGTGCACCTCGAGGGCATCGAGGAGGCGCCCGGAGTCAAGGAGGGCGGCGTGCTCGAGCAGGTGAGCCACCAGCTCAACATCGAGGCGCTGCCGACCGCGATCCCCGAGGCCATCAACGTGGACGTGAGCGGCATGGAGATCGCCGCGACCATGCACCTCTCCGAGCTCACCGCGCCCGAGGGCGTCGAGTTCCTCGACGATCTCGAGGAGACGATCATCGCGACGGTCGTCGTCCCGACCGAGGTCGAGGAGCCCGAGGAGATCGAGGAAGAGACCGAGCTGGTCGGCGAGGACGGCGAGCCGATCGAGGCCCCCGCCGAGGAGGGCGAGGAAGGCACCGAGGAAGCCCCGGCAGAGGAAGCCGAAGGCGAGGAGTCCTGAGCCTCTTCCGCCGCGGCGGAAGCAAGGCCGACTGGTTGATCGTCGGGCTGGGCAACCCCGGCGACCGCTACGCCCGCACCCGCCACAACGTCGGCTTCGAGGTGGCCGCGCTGGCCGCCGAGCGCTGGGGCCTGCCCAAGGCGAAGCGGAAGTACAACGCGCTCTACACGGAGGGCCGCGCCGGCGTCGGGGGGCCCCGCGTGGCCGTGCTGCTGCCGCAGACCTACATGAACGAGTCGGGAAGCTCCGCCAGCCCTGCGCGGGGCACGCTGGGCGTGGACCTGGACCACGTCGTGGCGGTGCACGATGAGATCGACCTGCCCTTTGGCCGCATCGAAGTTCGCCTCGGCGGCGGCCTCGCCGGGCACAACGGCCTCAAGTCCCTCGAAGCAGGGTCTGGGCAGCGCGGATTTCCGGCAGGGTGAGAGTGGGCGTAGGGCGCCCGGACACGACCGACCCCGAGATCGTCTCGGCGCACGTGCTGGGCCGCTTCAGCGAGCCGGAGGACGAGGTGCGCGAGCTGGTGGAGCGCGCCGCGGACGAGTTGGACGCGCTGGTGGGTAACCTCAGCGAATAGGCCGCGCGGCGCCCCGGGCGGCCGCTGCGCATGCTCAGACCGCTGCTGAAATACGCCCACGAGGACCCCAAGGTCATCGCGCTCGCCGATGCCGCGCGCAGCGAGCCGCAGCGGGCGTTCGTGTCGGCCAGCCTGCGGCCCTACCTGCTCGCCTCACTGCTCGATGCCGAGCCCGACCGGCCCGCCCTGGTCGTGGCCGGCGACGACCGCGCCGCACGCGACCTCGCGGCCGACCTGAAGACCTTCCTCGCCCCGCGCCCGGTGCGCTTCTACCCGGCCCGCGGGATGCGCTACGAGTCCCACCTGGCGCCGCCGCCCGCACCTGGTCGGCCTGCGCATCGCCGCGCTCGACGCGCTCGTGGATGGAGATCAGCCCGCCGTGCTCGTGGCCGCGGCCGCGGCGCTGGCCGAGAAGGTGCCCGACCCCGCTTTGCGCCCGCACGGCTTCGCGATCGAGAAGGGCGGCCTGCTCGACCTCGACGAGGTGTCCGCCGAGCTGGTGGCCTGCGGGTACGAGCGCGTCGACCAGGTCGAGGAGCGCGGCCAGTTCGCCGTCCGCGGCGACATCCTCGACGTCTACCCGGCCACCGAGGAGCGCGCGGTGCGCTGCGAGCTGTTCGACGTCGAGGTCGAGCGCCTGACCTGGTTCTCGACCTTCACCCAGCGCTCGCTCGAGGAGGCGGAGCGCGTGGAGATCGCCCCGGCGGCCGAGCTCGGCCCCGAGCACCGCGAGCTCGCCGAGATCGCCGCCAGCACCGAGGCCGAGGAGCGCCCCGACATCGCCGACGTGCTGCCGGTGGACCGCTTCCTCGAGCTGCTCGACCTCGTGCCCGACGACGCGATCGTGACCGTCGCCGCCGAGGAGGAGCTGGCGCCTGCTCTGAAGGACCTCTGGGAGGACGTCACGGCCAGCTTCCATGACCAGGACGCGCATCACCTCTACGTGCACCCCGATCGCCTCGCGGAGACCCTCGACCGGCGTGCGGCGCTGCGCCTGTCGAGCATCTCCGGCGACCAGCCGCACGAGTTCCGCGCCCAGAGCGCCGACACCGCCGCGCGCTCGCTGCGCGAGGCCGAGCCGGAGCTGGAGAAGCTGGTGCGCTCCGGCTACCGCACGATCGTCACCTGGTCGCGCCGCGGCGAGGCCGAGCGCGCCCAGCTGAACCTGGCGCGCGTGCAGGCGGCCTTCCTCGACGGCAAGCCGGCGCCCACCGAGCCGGTGGTGCTGTTCGCCCACGCCGGCCTGCGCGAGGGCTTCCTCGCCCCTCAGCTGAAGCTGGCCGTGGTGCCCGAGCACAGGCTGCTGCGCCGCCGCCGCGGCACCCAGCCGGAGGGCCCGCGCACCGGCGCGCTCGCCTCGTTCACGGATCTGCGCGCGGGGGCGCCCGTCGTCCACGAGGACCACGGCGTCGCGCGCTTCACCGGCTTCGAGACCAAGACCGTCGGCGGCATCACGCGCGACTACCTCGAGCTCGAGTTCCGCGACGGCGACCGCGTGTTCGTGCCGAGCGACCAGCTGCACAAGATCAGCCGCTACGTCGGCGCCGACGCGGGCGACCCGCAGCTGTCCAAGCTCGGCGGCAAGCAGTGGGAGCAGCAGAAGCTGCGCGCCCGGCGCGCCGCCGAGGCGCTCGCCGGCGAGCTGATCACCCTCTACGCCGAGCGCAAGCGGCGCGCCGGCCACCCCTTCCCGCACGACTCCGAGTGGCAGATGGAGTTCGAGGGCGCGTTCGCCTACCGCGAGACCCCCGACCAGCTGGAGGCGATCGAGGCGGTGCGCGCCGACATGGAGGAGGCGCGCCCGATGGACCGGCTGATCTGCGGGGACGTCGGCTACGGCAAGACCGAGGTCGCCCTGCGGGCCGCGTTCAAGGCGGCCGAGGACGGCAAGCAGGTGATGTTCCTGGTGCCCACGACCGTGCTCGCCCAGCAGCACTTCGGCACCTTCAGCGAGCGCCTGCGCGACTACCCCTTCAAGATCGACGTGGTCTCGCGCTTCCGCTCGCCGAAGGAGGCGCGCGAGGCCGCCGCGGCGTTCGAGCGCGGCGAGGTCGACATGCTGATCGGCACCCATCGCCTGCTGTCGCGCGACGTGCGCCCGAAGGACCTCGGCCTGCTGATCGTGGACGAGGAGCAGCGCTTCGGCGTCAAGCAGAAGGAGCTGCTGCGCCAGCTCAAGCTGAGGGTCGACGTGCTCTCGCTGTCCGCGACGCCGATTCCGCGCACGCTGCAGATGTCGCTAGCCGGTCTGCGCGACATCTCGGTGATCGAGACGCCGCCCGAAGGCCGCCGCCCGGTCAAGACCTACGTCGGCGAGTACGACGAGGAGCTGGTGACCTCCGCGATCAAGCGTGAGCTGGCCCGGGAGGGCCAGGTGTTCTTCCTGCACAACCGGGTCGACACGATCGACGAGACCGCCGAGCGGATCCGGGCGATGGTGCCCGAGGCGCGCGTGTCGGTCGCGCACGGCCAGATGGCCGAGGGCCAGCTCGAGGACCACATGCTCGAGTTCCTGCGCGGCGACGCGGACGTGCTGGTCTGCACCTCGATCGTCGAGTCGGGCCTCGACATCCCAACCGCGAACACGCTGATCGTCGAGCGAGCCGACCTGTTCGGGCTGGCCCAGCTCTACCAGATCCGCGGGCGGGTCGGGCGCTCGCGCGAGCGCGCCTACGCCTACCTGCTCTACCCCAGCCACGCGGCGCTGAGCGAGGAGGCGAGCAAGCGCCTGGCGACCCTGTCCGACTACACCGAGCTCGGCTCCGGCTTCAAGATCGCCATGCGCGACCTGGAGATCCGCGGGGCCGGCAACCTGCTCGGCGAGGAGCAGTCCGGTCACGTAGCGGCGGTCGGGTTCGAGCTGTACGTGGGGATGCTCGACGAGGCGGTGCGGCTGCTGGCGGGCGAGGCCGCCGACGAGGCGGTCGAGCCGGTGCGGATGGACCTGCCGGTGGACGCCTACGTGCCCGGCGACTACGTCCCCTACGAGGCGGCCAAGATCGAGATCCACCGGCGCGTGGCCGGCGCGCGCGAGGTCGCTCAGCTGATCATGCTGCGCGAGGAGCTGGAGGATCGCTTCGGGCCGGTGCCGGACGCGCTCGACAACCTGATCCGCCTCCAGGACGCGCGCATCAAGCTCGGCCGCGCCGGGGCGCGCTCGGTGGACTTCAAGGGCGGCCGCATGTCGGTCACCCCGATCGACCTCGACTCGCGTGGCGCGAAGGCCCTGCGCCAGCGCGTTCCGGAGGCGGTCTTCGACTCGGGTCGCAGCACGGTGCGCGTCCGGCTGCCCGAGGAGCCGGCCGAGCGTTTCCGCGCCGTCGTGACCGCTGCGGAGGCGATCCTCGAGACGGCGACCGAGCCGAATTAGCGTTCGCTACCCTTCGCCACCGCTTTGGCACGGATCACCCTCAAATTCCTGCCTGCCGCTCGCCCTGACGGGGGCGGCTGTCGCGTTCGTGGCCTGCGGCAACGACGTCCCCCCGGGGGCCGTTGCCAAGGTGGGCGACGACCGAGATCACGCAGGAGCAGTTCGACAAGTGGCTCGGGATCGCCACCAAGGGTCAGGCGCAGGGCGGCCAGGCGACCGTGTTGCGACGCGCCCGAGTTCGAGAAGTGCGTGGCGGCCAAGAAGAAGGCCGCCGGCCCCGTCGGGTCAGGCCAAGCAGACCGACGCCGCGCTGAAGAAGCAGTGCAAGACCGAGTACGAGACGATCAAGTCGCAGGTCATGCAGTTCCTGATCCAGGCCGAGTGGGTGACCCAGGAGGCCGAGAAGCGCAACGTCGAGGTCAAGCCCGCCAGCTGCAGAAGTCGCTCGAGGATCAGAAGAAGCAGGCCTTCCCCACCGAGAAGGCCTACAAGACTTCCTCAAGACCTCCGGCATGACCGAGGCGGACATCCTCTTCCGCGTCAAGCTCAACGAGCTCCAGACAAGCTCACCCAGGACGTGACCGAGGACGCCAAGAAGGTCTCCGACGCGGATGTCGAGGAGTACTACGAGAAGAACCAGAAGCGCTTCGCCCAGCCGGAGCGCCGCGACCTGCTGATCGTGCTCACCAAGACCGAGGCGAAGGCCGAGGCAGGCCAAGCAGGCGCTCGAGTCGGCGGCAGCCCTGGAAGCAGGTCGTCAAGCAGTACTCGATCGACGAGACCTCGAAGGCTCAGGGCGGCAAGCTCGCGGCGGTCGCGAAGGGTCAGCAGGACAAGGCGCTCGAGGACGCCGTCTTCGCCGCCAGCAAGGGTGAGGTCGAGGGGCCGGTCAAGACCCAGTTCGGCTGGTACGTGTTCCAGGTGGTGAAGATCACGCCCGCCTCGCAGCAGTCGCTCGACCAGTCGCGCGACACGATCAAGAACCTGCTGCGCTCACAGCGCCAGCAGAAGACGCTGGACGCGTTCATCAAGGACTTCCGCGAGGAGTACAAGGACGAGACGAACTGCTCCGACGACTACCGGGTCGCCGAGTGCAAGAACGCTCCCAAGGACGCCGACAGCGGCGCGAGCCAGTCGAACCAGCCGCAGCAGCCGCAGCAGCCCAGCAGCCAGCAGCCGCAGCAGCCGCAGCCGGAGCCGCAGACTCCCACGCCCGAGAAGTAGTGGGCGCGGACAGGGATCTCGCGGCCGCGCTGACGCGGCTTGACGAGATCACGCGCCGGCTGCGCCGCGACTGTCCGTGGGACCGCGACCAGGACGAGCGCTCGATTGTCCCGCACACGGTCGAGGAGGCCTACGAGCTGGCCGACGCGGCCCACTCGGGCGACGACGCCAAGCTCCTCGACGAGCTCGGCGACGTCCTCTTCCAGGTCTACTTCCTGGCGCTGCTGCTCGAGGAGCGCGGCCAGGGCGACCTGGCCGGGGTGGCCGACCACGTGCGCGAGAAGCTGATCCGCCGCCACCCGCACGTGTTCGGATCGCGTCGACGCCGACACGGCGGACGAGGTGCGCCGCAACTGGGACCAGATCAAGCGCGACGACGAGCGCGGCGGAGCGATCTTCGGGGACATCCCCGAGAACCTGCCGTCGACGCTGTACGCGAAGAAGGTGCTCAAGCGAGCAGAGAACGCCGGCTTTGTGTTGGATTCCGACTCCGAGGACCCCGGCGAGCGGCTGCTGGCCGCGGTGCGGGCGGCGGTCGACGCGGGTGTCGACCCCGAGCTGGCCCTCCGCCGGGCGGCGGACCGATTCAAGAACGAGGTGGACGGAGCTTGAGCGAGATCGAGAAGGTGCACGCGCGGCAGATCGTCGACAGCCGCGGCAACCCGACCGTCGAGGTCGACGTGGTGCTGAAGTCGGGCGCGGCCGGGCGCGCCGCGGTGCCCTCCGGCGCCTCGACCGGGGAGTTCGAGGCGGTCGAGCTGCGCGACGGCGGGGACGCTTGGAGCGGGAAGGGCGTGTCCCAGGCGATCGCCAACGCGAACGGCGAGCTCGCCGACGCGGTGCGCGGGCTGGACGCCGCGGACCAGGCCGGGGTGGACCGGGCGATGGTCGAGCTGGACGGCACGCCCAACAAGGGCCGCCTGGGCGCCAACGCGATTCTCGGGGTGTCGCTGGCCACGGCGAAGGCCGCCGCCGCCGAGGCCGCGCTGCCGCTCTGGCGCTACCTGGGCGGCGAGGGCGCGCGAGTCCTGCCGGTGCCGATGATGAACGTGCTCAACGGCGGCGCGCACGCCGACAACAAGGTGGACTTCCAGGAGTTCATGATCGTGCCGGTCGGCGCGGCCAGCTTCGGCGAGGGCCTGCGCACCGGCGCGGAGGTGTTCCACGCGCTCAAGCGGACGCTGCACGACGCCGGGCTGGCAACCGCGGTCGGCGACGAGGGCGGCTTCGCGCCCGACCTGGCCTCCAACGAGGCGGCGCTCCAGGTGCTGATCGAGGGGATCGAGGCGGCCGGTTACCGGCCCGGCGACGACGTGGCGATCGCGCTCGACCCCGCGACCAGCGAGATCTACGACGACGGCTCCTACGTGCTCGAGCACGAGGGGCGGGCGCTCTCGGCGGAGGAGATGGCCGCCTACTGGGCCGACATCTCGTCGCGCTATCCGGTGCTCTCGATCGAGGACGGCATGGACGAGGAGGACTGGGACGGCTGGAAGGCCGCTGACCGACGCGATCGGCGAGCGCGTGCAGCTCGTGGGCGACGACCTGTTCGTGACCAACACCGAGCGCCTGCGGCGCGGCATCGAGAGCGGCGTGGCCAACTCGATCCTGGTCAAGGTCAACCAGATCGGGACGCTGACCGAGACGCTCGACGCGGTGCGCACGGCTCAGGAGGCCGGCTACACCGCGGTGATGTCGCACCGTTCCGGCGAGACCGAGGACACCACGATCGCCGACCTGGCGGTGGCGACCGGCTGCGGCCAGATCAAGACCGGCGCGCCGTCGCGGTCGGATCGGGTGGCGAAGTACAACCAGCTGCTGCGCATCGAGGAGCAGCTGGGGGCGGACGCGGAGTACCCGGGCCGCAGCGCCTTTCGCACCTAGGAGGAGAGGCGGCGCGGCCCGCGAAGGTGCGTGGAATGTCCGCCGCCGCCCGCACCATGCCCGCGCGCCGCACGAGCATCCGCTGGGATCGTCTCGGGCGGGTGGCGCTGCTGGGGACGCTGCTCGTGATCCTGCTGCTGTACATCTCGCCTGCCAAGCACTGGCTGCAGCAGTCGAGCACGGCAGGAGAGCAGCGCAGGCAGCTCCAGGAGCTCACCAAGGACAACGAGCAGCTGAAGGCGCGCGTGCACGCGCTGAAGGATCCCGGCGCGCTGGAGCGCGAGGCGCGCCGCATGGGCATGGTGCGCCAGGGCGAGCGCGCCTACGTGATCGAGGACCTGCCCCGCTAAGTCCCTAGGGACGGGCGTGGCTCTCGCGGGGCCGGCCGCCGGCGAAGTTGGAGGCCTCGCGGGCATAGCGGGCGAAGGCCGCGTCTACGACGGCGGCCGCGTCGGTCCCGGCGGCGTGGTGCCCGGCCAGGTCGGTGGCCCAGTCCGTGCCCTGGTGGTAGAGGTCGGCCAGCTCTTCCACCAGGAAGGTCGATCCGAGGCGCTTGCGCAGGTGCTCGATCACGACGTCGGCGGCTCGATCGAGGTCGGTCCGCGCGGGCTCGGCGCGTCCGGCGAGACGCTGATCGCCGTCGCGCCACTGATAGAGAGCGTTCTCCAGGGCGTAGGCCATGGCCAGGCCTACGAATGTAGCGGCGCTGTCTAGGCCCTACTCGTCGTCATCGTCGCCGTCCGACTCCTCGCCGGCCCGGCTGATGACGATGCGCTCCGCTTCCACCGTGACCGTCACGGGGCGGTGGCCGGCCCAGTGCTCGGCGTAGACGGGGTCGTCCTGGATCGCTGGGTCGAGCCAGAGCCCGTAGCCCTCGTCGCCGTGGTCGAACGTGCCCTCGAGCGCCTGCTGCTTGCGCCGGCTGCGCCCGCGCCCGCCGCGACGCCCGCGCCGGCGGCGCTTGGGCTTCTCGTCGTCGTCGTCGTCGTCCTCGTCGTCGCGCCTCGCCGGGCGCCTCCTCGTCCGGCGCCTCCTCATCGGGCGCCTCCTCGTCGGCCTCCTGCTCGGCCTCGAGCGCCGCCGCCACGAGCGCGTCGTCCTCGGCGCGCAGGTCGAGCTCCTCCGAGCCGGCACGCGCCGCTGTCTTCGCTCTCGCCGGGACCCTCGCCGGGTACGAGCTCGTGCTCGCGCTTGAAGCTGCGGATGTCGCCGACGGACACCTCGAGCTGGTGGGCGATCCACGCGTCGGTCCGACCTTGGCGGACCCAGGTGCGGATCTGGTTGAGCTGGGGCTTTAGCGATCTCCGTGCCAAACGGCGCAGGAGACTACCGATCCCCGTTGCACGCGTCCTCCTCGACTGGTTAAGTGCTATCACTAGCGCAGTCCGAGCAGGGGAGGCGCGGGACATGCTTGTCCTAACGCGCAAGGGAAATCAGAGCATCATGATCGGCGACGACATCGAGGTCTCGGTGCTCGCGATCATGGGTGAGAAGGTGCGTATCGGGATTGACGCACCGCGCAGCGTTCCGGTCTTCCGCAAGGAGGTCTACCTCGAGATTCAGGCGAGTCGCGACGGAACGGGCGACTCCGACGAGGGGCGAGATCGACGGCGAACTCGACCGGCTGAAGGCCTGACGCGGCCGCTAACCGGCCAGCATCGCCAACGTCTCGAACATCACGATCGTGACCACCACGGCGGTGACCACGATCGTCAGCGCGAGCAGCGTGAAGCGGAACTTGCCCTGCTGGCGCCGGCGCTCGACGCGGCGCACGCGCGATCGCTGCGCGGCGTGCGTGCGCAGGCGCTCGCGGCGCACGACCGACTCGGCGGCCTCCTCGCGGAAGGCCTCCTCGAACTGCGGCTATGGATTGCCGCATGCGCATGGCGCCGGGAAGGCTACCAACGCCACCGTCGCGCTTCGGAGGGCGCCGGAAGGTCGCGCCGGGCTGCATCGTCATGCCGCGGCCGCCTGCTTCGCCGCCTCGTCGTAGACCTGGACGAAGCGCAGGTAGTTGTCGGCGATCTGCTGGGCCGCGTCCTCGCGCTCGATGTTCCCGTCCAGGAAGCCCTTGAGCGCGTCCCACCAGATCGTGCGGCCGATGGCGAAGCCCGCGTAGCCCTCCACCGGCGCGCCCTGGCGCAGCCAGTGGTCGACCTTCTCGTCGTTGGCGCCGCGCCCCAGCACGACGCAGACGACGCCGTCTCGACCGCCCTGGCGGGCGGTCTGGGCGATCAGGTCGCAGTCCTCCTGGGTGTCGATGCCCTCGATCTTCCAGATGTCCGCCTCGACGCCCGCGTCCTGGAACGCGACGATCGTGCGCCGCATCAGCTCGGGGCGCAGCTCCGCGTCGTAGCGATCGGAGTCGCCGCCGACCTGCTCCAGCTGGTGGTCCTCGGCTGGCACGAGCAGCTCGAAGAGGAACTTGCGGTCGTGCTCGTGCAGCCAGTCGGCGAGCCGCTTGAGGCGCTCGGTCTGGCGCTGGTTCATCTCGGCGTCGCCGTCCGGGTTGTAGCGGACGAGCACCTTGGAGAAGTCGGGGTCGAACTGCTCGATGTGGGCGCCGAAGTCGTCGCCGTACTGGAAGTCGAACTCGTTCTGGCCGGACTTCTCCACCGGCATGGCGAGCAGCAGGCCGCGCTGCTTCGCGTCGCCCGGGATGTTCTTGGGCGCCCCGAACTGCTCGTCCACGAGCACGCCGGTCGCGCCGGGGTCGACGCCCGCCTCGACGGCCTTCACCATGCCCTCGAAGATCAGGTGCTTGGCGTCCGAGATCGTCTCGGTCTGCTCCGCGCTCGGATCCCCTTCGATCCCGAACATCTTCTTCTGAAACGACCCGCGGTGATCGAACGCGAGGATGTAGAGCTTGCCGTCGTAGCCGAGAGTCATGGGTCCTCCTGAGTGATTAGGCACCCCTCTTATACCTCGTTTGGACGCAACTCATCCGGATACGATGGCCGCGTGGAGCACCGTTTCACGGGCCCGCCGTTCACGATCGGGATCGAAGAGGAGCTCATGATCGTCGATCGGGACACGCTCGACCTGGCCAGTTCGATCGAGGGTCTGCTCGAGGTCCTGGACAGCGTGGAGAAGGACGGCGAGGTAAAGCCCGAGCTGATGGAGTCGGTCTGCGAGATCGCGACAGAGCCCTGCCGCAGCACGCGCGAGGCCGGCGACCAGCTGCGCGCCCTGCGCCGGCGCGTCCAGCAGGTGGCGGATCAGCGCGGGCTGGCGATCGGCTCCGCGGGCACCCATCCCTTCGCGCTCTGGGAGGACCAGCGGATCGTGTCGCGCCCGCGCTACCGGGAGCTGATCGCCGGCCTCCAGTTCGTTGCGCGCCAGGAGATCATCTTCGGGATCCACGTGCACGTCGGCCTCGACGACCCCGACAAGGCGATCCACGTGACCAACGGCATGCGGGTGCACATCCCGATCCTGCTGGCGCTGTCGGTGAACTCGCCGTTCTGGCGCGGCCAGCAGACCGGCCTCCAGTCCACCCGGACGCCGATCTTCCGGGCGTTCCCGCGGGTTGGGATCCCGCCGCGCTACGAGGACTTCGAGGACTGGAGCCGGCGGATCGACTTCATGGAGACCAGCAAGGTCGTGCCCGACTACACCTACCTCTGGTACGACGTGCGCCCGCACCCGAACTTCGGCACCGTCGAGATCCGGGTCATGGACTCCCAGACGCGCGTGGAGCACACGCTCGCGATCGCCGCGCTGATCCAGGCGATGGTCAAGGAGCTGGCCGAGCACTACGACGCGGGCAAGTCGCTGTCGCGCTACCCGTACGAGATGCTCGACGAGAACAAGTGGCTGGCGGCCCGCCACGGGCTCGAGGGCGAGCTGGTCGACCTGCCGGCGACCGATCGGGTGGCCGCGCACGGAGCTGGTCCGGCGGCTGATGGACCGGCTGCGCCCGCACGCCGAGGAGCTCGGCTCCGCCGACGACTTCGACTGCCTCGAGGACATCCTCGACAACGGCACGGGCGCGGCCCGGCAGGCGCTCGTCTACGAGGCCAACCACGATCTTCAGGAAGTGGTGCGCGAGATCGTCGAGGCCAGCGTGCCCGAGGCCGCCGAGACCCTCGGCGACTGACCCATCCGGCCGGGTACTCTGAGAGCTACGTGTCACAGCCCGACCTGTTTGTCGTCTGCCGCAACTGCGGGTCAGAGGTAAGCCCGTACGTCACGGAGTGCCCTTACTGCGGGCAGCGCGTGCGCAAGCGGGCCCCCAAGCTCGATCGCTCGGGCGGCGAGCCCCAGCCCAAGAAACGCCGCCGGCGCCGGCCCACGCTCCCGCGCCTGCGGGCCGAGGAGATCGCTGGGATCGCGCCCGACAGGCGTCCCTACGCCACGTTCGCGCTGATCCTGGCCGGCGTGGCCTCGATGCTGCTGTTCCGGGCGGTCGAGCGAACAGCACCGTCGACCTCGGCTACCTCTATGTGCCGGTCGTCGAGGAGCCGTGGCGCTTCTTCGCGTCGCCGTTCCTGTTCGCCGACCAGGTCGGCTACGCGTTCGTGGCACTGGTCGCGGTGGGCATCTTCGGGACCCTGCTCGAGCGCCGCTTCGGCCCGCTGCCGGTGATCGCCGTGTTCGTGCTGTCGGGCGCGGCCGGCATGGCCCTCGCGGCGCTGATCGAGACGCCGCCGCTGTTCACCGAGACGAGGTCTTCCCCGTCTTCGGCGCCAACGGCGCCGCGCTCGGCCTGCTCTGCGCGTGGCTCGTCGACGACCGCCTCGCGGCGCGCCGCGGCGGAAGACCGCGACAACGACCTGCTCGGGGTCTACGTGATCGCGATCATGCTGGTGCTGCTCTCGCTCGCCGAGGAGGCGGCCAACATCGGCGCCGCGGTCGGCGGCGCGGTGACCGGCGCGCTGCTCGGCATGGCGCTGCCGCTGTTCACGCGCAAGAGCGCCGTATCCGACGTGTTCACCGACGAGCAGGTGGAGGCGGCCCTGCGGGCGCTGTCCGACCCGGAGCGCTTTGCCGGCGCGGAGCGCGGCATGGCCGTGCTCGCCCCGCAGCTGCAGCGGGTGCTCACCACGCGCTCGAGGAGGGTGGCTGGTTCGGCGACGCCCATCGCGCGCAGGTGCGCTCCGCGCTCGCCGAGCCCGACGAAGCCGTGCGGGCGGAGCGGATCGAGACGCTGCTCGCCGAGGAGACCCGGATGGGAATGCTGGTCGGGGTGGCGGTTGGCTGGGAGCTCGCCCGGGAACTCGACGTGCAAGACGAACCCCGAAGGAGACTGAAACGTGGACATCCGCTTCCTGGGCCATGCCTGCTTCGAGCTCACCGAGGGCGACACGCGCGTCCTGATCGACCCGTTCCTGACCGGGAACCCCAAGGCCGCCGTCGAGGCGTCGCGAGCTCGATCCCGACGCACATCTTCCTGACGCACGGCCACGCGGACCACTACGGCGACATCGTTGACATCGCCAAGCGCACGGGCGCGCAGGTGGTGGCCATCGTCGAGCTCGCGGACGAGCTGGGCGACGCGGGCGTGGAGAACGTGTCCGACCCGAACATGGGCGGCACGGTCGAGTTCGACGGCGGCTGGGTGCGGCTGGTGCCGGCCTGGCACACCTCGACCACGCCGAACGGCACCGTCACACGCCCGCCGGCATCGTCGATCAGCCTGGGCGGCAAGGTCGTCTACCACCTGGGCGACACCGCGCTGTTCTCCGACCTGCGCCTGGTGGGCGAGCGCGACCCGGTCGACGTGGCGCTGATGTGCATCGGCGGCCACTACACGATGGACCGCCACGACGCCGTCGATGGCGGCCGAGCTCGTGGGCGCGACGCACGGTGATCCCGTGCCACTACGACACGTTCCCGCCGATCGAGACCGATGCCCAGGCGTTCAAGGCGGATGTGGAGTGCGGACAGGCCTCGTCGAAGGTCGAGGTCCTGGCAGCCGGGGGAGACCTTCTCGCTCTAGGGCTGGCTGCCTGCGCGCCGCGCTGGAACCAGACCGGGCGGTCCTTCCAGTCGTGCGCGACCAGGGCGGCGCCGAGGGCCGCGAGGAAGATGCCGGTGGGGCCGTGGTGCACGCGCTGCCCGCAGATCCACAGCCGCCGCCGTGTGGGGTCCACGCCGATCACGCGATTACCGTGTGTCCATGGCCTCCCGGTCATGCATCTCCATGATTGTGTCGATTCGCCCGTTGCGCAAATTCGTCGTTGGTCGCGCTGGCGCTGCTCGTCCTGCGGCGGCTGCGGGGGCGACGACGAGCCGACGCCGCCCGCGACGCAGGAGCGCGACCGTCTCCGAGGACGACCACGGCCACGACCGAGACCGAGGCCACCGCCCCCGATCCGAGACCGAGACGCTGCCCAACGACGGCGACGGGACGGGCACGGGGGAGAGCGGGCAGGGCGGAGCCGGGGACGAGGAGCCGGCCGAGACGCTCGCGCTGTTCACCGGCAGGAATGGCGCGATCACGCCGCGCGTCGTGCGGGTGCCGGCGTTCATCTCGATCCGCGTGGAGCTGCGCTCCGCCGACGGCGGCGCCTACGCGCTCGACCTTCGGCGGCAAGAAGATCGCGGCCGGCGGCGAGGTCGAGCTCGCGCTCGACCAGCTTCGACGGCCTGCGGCCCGGGGCGAAGCTGGTCGGGACCGGCCCGGCGGGCAAGGTCCGCGATCGAGGCCACCGCCGAGCCCGGGCCCTTGACTGGCTGGCCAGCCAGGCGTCCGGTACGCTGCGCGTCATGAGCGAAACGCGCCGATGCAGCGCACCGAGCGAGAGGACTTCCAGGCCACCAGCGACCCGGGCCTTGCTCGAGTCGGCCGACCGCGGCGAGGTGCACCTGCTCAGCTACGCCAGCTCTACAACCTGTGGGAGCGCCAGCAGTGGGCCACGCAGGACATCGACTTCACCCAGGACCGCATCGACTGGCACGAGCGCATCCCGGAGGAGGAGCGCTTCCAGCGCATGTACGGGCTTCGCTCGTTCTTCATCGGCGAGCAGAAGGTGGCCGAGGAGCTCGGCCCGATGATGCGCGCCGCGCCCACCGAGGAGATGCGGATCTTCCTCTGCACCCAGATCGCCGACGAGGCGCGCCACGTGCGCTTCTTCAACCGCTTCTACGACGAGGTGGGCGTGCTCGAGGCGGACAACCTCCAGGATCGCCTGGCGGAGACGAGCGAGCACCTGAACCCCAAGTTCGACGTGCTCTTCGACGAGATGCTCAAGGGCCGCGTCGACCACCTCGCCCGCCAGCCCGAGGACCTCGAGGCGCTGGTCGAGGCCGTCACGCTCTACCACATGGTCATCGAGGGCATGCTCGCCCTCACCGGCCAGCACTTCATCCTCGAGTACAACGAGGAGGTCGGCACGCTGCCGGGCTTCGTCGAGGGCTTCAACAAGATCGCGCGCGACGAGCACCGGCACGTCGCCTTCGGCGCCCGCTTCCTGCGCGACATGGCCCAGGAGGACGCGCAAGTACCGCGAGGCGATCAAGCGCACGCTGATGGAGGTGGCCCCGTCGCCGACGGCGTGCTGCCGCCCATGGTACGAGGAGGGCGAGACCGAGCTCTTCGGCGCGACGCATGGAGGAGACGCGCGCCTTCGCGATGAAGGCGCTCGAGCGCCGGCTGAAGGTGATCGGCCTCACGCCGGTCGCCTAGCGCCGCCTAGAAGATCCGGCCGCCGAGCGGCACCTCGTGGTCGGGGTGCAGGAGGATCACGCGGCCCTCCTCGTCCGGGGCGCCGAGCACCAGCACCTCGGACCTAACGGGCCGATCTGGCGCGGCGGGAAGTTCACGACCGCGACCACGAGGCTGCCCTCCAGCTCCTCGCGTGTGTAGTTCGTGACCTGGGCGGAGGATTGCGCTCAGCCGAGCTCGGGCCCGAAGTCGAGCGTGAGCTTCCAGGCGGGCTTGCGCGCCTCGGGGAAGTCCTCGACGCGCACGACGCGCCCGACGCGCATGTCGATCTCGAGGAACTCATCGAAGTGGACCGCGGGCGGGCAGCCTACCGCCGCAGCGGGGCCGCTAGGGCAGCGGGGCGGCGGGGGCACCGGGGTCCGGCCGGAGCCCGGCTCGCCCGCCGGCGGCGCCGGCGGCGGGTCGGCCGGCGTCGGCGGTGGCGTCTCGGGCGGCGGGCGTCGGATCGGTCGGCTCGCTCCGGCCGGTGGCGTGACGGCCGGCTCCTCGGCCTCGCGCGGCGGCAGCACCACGGTGAGCCGTCCTCCTGGACGGGCTCGGGCGCGGCCCGGCTCGGCGGCGGGCGCGGCGCCGGCGCGGCCTCGGCCGGCGGCTCGACCGGCGCCGCCGCGGCGGGCTCGGCGTGACCACGGCCTTCGGCGACCTTGGCGGGGTCGGCTGCTTTGGCTGCGGGGCGGCGGGCGGGTCGCGGAGCGACCGGCGCCGGGGCGGCCAGCGCCGACCTGGGCGGCCGGCGCCGGCTTGGGCTGGCCACGTTCTTCACCTCGACCGCGCCGGCGGTGACGATCACGCGGCCGCCATCCCGGCGGCGGCCTTCGAGGCGACGTCGAGAGGCCGGCCGAGACGGCCCCACCGGCGGTGATGCCGCCGGCCGTGATTCCGCCGGCGGCGGCCGCGGCGGCGCCGCCACGCCGCCGCCCGCGGCGGCCCCGCCGCCGGAGCTGGCGGCAGCGCCGGCCCGGCGCTCGCGCCGCCCGAAGCCGAGCTTCGCGATCCACAGCTTCTTCAGCAGCATCAGCGGGCCGATCGGGTAGACCGCGGCCAGCGCCTTCTTGGTCTTGCGCAGCTCGATGCGGAACGTGCGGCAGCGCTCGCAGGTCTTCAGGTGGCGGCGGACCGGGGCCGTGGTGCGGGCGATGCCCTCGGCCACCTGGCCGAGCTCGAGCCGGACCTCCTCGCAGGTGAGCAGGCGCGCCTCGGCGGCCTCGGCCAGAGACACGCGCGCGCGCACGAGCAGCGACTTGACGCTCGGCACCGTCGTGTCCATCGCCTCGGCGATCTGGTCGTACGAGAGCGCGTCGATCTCGCGCAGGAGCAGCGCGGTGCGCTGGGTCTCCGGCAGCTCCTCACGTCGGCGACGATCTGGCGGAACTCCTCGCGCCGGTGGACGGTGTCCGCGGTGGTGACGCCGCCGTCGCGCTCGAAGACGTCCATCGAGTCCTGACCCGGCGGCCTGCGGGCGGCGCAGGTGGTTGAGGCAGCGGTTGCGCGCGATCCGGTACAGCCACGGGCGCGCGTTGATCGGCCGGTCGTCGGCGCAGATCGCGTTGAAGGCGGCGGCGAAGACCTCCTGCAGCACGTCCTCGGCGTCCTCGGTCGAGCCGAGCATGTGACGGCAGAAGGCGAGCAGCCGCGGCTGGTAGCGCTGGACGAGCGCCTCGAACGCGCCGTGATGGCCGCGCGGATGAGCGCGACGAGCCGCTCGTCGCTCTGGAGCCGGAGCAGGGGCGACCGCCCGGCGAGCGCGGGGAGCCGCGCCGTGTGTTAAGAGCCGAAGCTTCCAAGGTTGGGTACCCGCCCCTGGGACACCGTAGCAAGGGCAAAGTTGAGGACGAAGGAACAGGTGGGGGGTCTCGCCTCGGATCGGGGACCAGTAGAAGGCGTTGAACGCGGCGATCGCGACCACGCCCAGGACGGGTAGCGCGGCGCCAAGCAGGGCGCCAGCCAACAAGCCCGACCCGCTGCAAGCTGTAGAAGCGCCTGCCGATCAGCTATGTCGCACCCGCAGGGTCAAGGGCTTCGCTGAGCAGCCTGTGCCGACGGCACGGGCTGTGAGACGGCGTTGATGTGGTGGTTGGCCCACACCTGCCCGATGAACAGGAACGTGACGGCGTAGGCGAGATAGGACGGCCAGAGCTCGACCAGGCCATGCCGGCAAGCTCTCATCGTCACGGCATCGCTGAACGCCACCAGACGCGTGACGTCGCGGTACACCGAGGGTCGGTCGAGCGGCCCCCGGCCGTGCCTCCGGCGGCTCGACCATCGCCGAAGAGGGCCGCCAGTCACAGATCGAGCACTACGTCGTCGCGTGGCCGTGAACAGCAGATGGGCGTTTCCGTCGGCGGGGGGTTCGACCGGGTCGGGGCTGTACTCGAGCTTGCCGGCGATGAGGGTGGTCTCGCAGTTGTGGCAGACGCCGGTGCGGCATGACCAACGGACGGGTACGTCGCATGCTTCGGCGATTTCGAGCCGGCTGGTGTAGTCGCTGCTCACGGGATGGCGAGGCGCTGCGGGCGAACTCGATCGTTGGGCCGTTTCCGGGTTGGCCAGCGGGTGGGTGGGGCGTCCGCGCAGGTGTGGCTGCGATGCCGGGCGTCAGACCCGGCGCGGGCCCGACGGTTCAGTGTGGATGCGTGAGGCGTCGATCCCCACGCCGCCAGACCGGCGCTGGGTTCCGCCATGAAAGGTGTTGGCCCGCAGAGGTATGCCTCAGCGTCGCGCGGTGGCTCGAGTTCGGCGAGCCGCGACCGGGCGAGACGGCCCGCGAGCTCGAAGTCCCGCCCTTCGACGTCGTTCGGACCGGGACGGCTGTAGGACACGAAGGTGCGGACGTTCGGGAGCGACGCGAAGAGAGTCCGGTCCTCGGCGGCGAACGAGTGCTCGCGGCCGCTGCGTGCGCCGTACAGCCACCAGATTTCGCGATCGGAATGCTGCGCCGCCAGGGCCTGAAGCATGGCGAGAACTGGCGTGGCTCCGATCCCGACGCTGATCAGGAGCACGGGCGTATGCGTGCGGTCGAGTATGAAGGTGCCACGCGGCGCTGCGATGTCGAGCTGGTCGCCGACCGACAGCCGGGTGTGCAGATAGCCGCTGGCGACGCCGTTGTGCTCCCGCTTACGGTGATCCGGTAGTAGCCGGTATCGGGCGGTCCCGAGAGGGAATAGTTGCGGAGCACCGATTCTGACTGTTGTCCGGCTGGATCCGGAGCGTGAGGTATTGGCCGGGGCCGGGTGGAGGCACCGGTGTGCCGTCGGGATCCTCGAGCCGGATGGAGATTACGGAGTCGCATTCTGGCTCGATCGCGGTGACGGTCATTTGGCGGAAGCCGGGCCAGGCCGGGGGGGGGCTGGCCGCGATCAGGCCGGCATTCCCGCTGCTCGGTTCTCCGTGGGGCGACCCCCTGGAACGACGCTTGCCAGCCGGCGCTGAGAGCGGGAATTCGGAGTGCGCGAAGCAGCTGCTGTCGCGGATGACCGGGGAGATCCAGGAGCGCGCTGACCTCGGCTACCGTCATCTGCTCCGGCCCGGACGCGACCTTGACGATCTCATCCTCCGCTTGCACCTCGCCCTCCTCGGCGCCCGCGGAAGTCGAAGACCGGGGCGCCGGTGTGACACGAGCAGGGCAGGAATGCGCGGGTCGTTCATCCGGATCCCGACGCGGTAGCAGGTCACACGAGGTTGTCTGGCTCGATTACGGCGGTGCCGATCCGATAGCGACTGCCGACTACGACCTCCTCGTCGCCCAGTCGCTCGACGGTGGATTGCTCCCCGAACTGTCCGTAAACGAAGTCGTCTCGTCCGAGCTCACGCTCCCAGTAGCGATAGGAGTCGGTCCGTTAAACGAAGACAGCGCGCTGCTCGCCACCATGCCCAGCAAGGTCGCCTTGCCCATCGCCGTCGACGTTGAGCTTGCGCACGCTGCAAGGGCCGGTGACAGCGTCCTTGAAGACGCCGGTGAAGACAGTCCTCCCTTGCCACCTTACGTCCTTCGGCATGCCGACACTGACCGCCAGAAGGGTGCCAGCAGGGCGGCCGGCCGTCTCAGCTGACAAGCCTTGCCGGGACTTCGATCTCATGCTCATGCCTCCGCAGGGGCGGCATTGTGCGGGGAGGATAACGCAGTAGGCGTTGAGCGCAGAGGGCGCAGCACTCGCAAGTCGGCAACCGCCCGTCGCCAGCGGAACAACGGAGTGCCCGGGGTGGGACTCGAACCCACAATGCCCCGAAGGGCAGCGCCTTTTAAGGGCGCCGGCTGTGCCAGTTCGCCTACCCGGGCATCGGGTATACAACCGCAATGGCCAAGCTCCTGTTCATCCCTGTCAGCGTAGGCGGAGGCCTGCTCGGCGGGCTTCGTGTCGAAGAAGATCTTCGATCAGATCTGGGCTCTCTTCGACGCCGAAGAGCCGCCCGACTCCAAGCACCGCGAGATCGACTGGCGAAAGCTGCTGCTGGCCGCCGCCGTTCAGGGAGCGATCTTCCGGGCGGCCAAGGAGGCATCGGATCACTACAGCCGCCGCGCTTTCGCGAGCGCCACCGGGCACCTGGCCCGGCGAGGAGCGTCCAGAAGAGGAATAACTTTCACCGGTGGCACGGAAGCCGGAGGTGAGGCAGAGTGATCGAGAGGTTGGACAATCGTCCGACCCGCCCCGACCTGCCTAATCACGGACGCGTGATCAGCCGAAATAACTAGCGTGGCCCCCTCCCACATCCTGCGTCATCAGGCGCGGGTCTTCGCGGCTCGCGCAACCACGGCGGTGGCCGTGTTCTTCACGATCGCCGTCGTGCTGCTGGCCGGTGGGTCGAGCGGGCCGCTGACGAACGCCGAGGCCAGCAACGGCGACCAGTCGAGCTTGGGTGGAACGCCGCCGGTCGAGGAGCCCGTCCTCGGAGGGGGGG
>CAVXUX010000007.1:0-429425 GCA_963765135.1 uncultured Thermoleophilaceae bacterium | reverse complement strand
TTTTCTCCCTGCTTCGTTCAGTTCAGTTGCTACAAGCGCCGCCCACGCTCTGGCCGCGTTGTGCGAGCAACACGGACTCGACCGGGAACTGCGCGTCCTCGAGCAATGGATCGACGGCCGAGGCCAGTGAGCGCAACTTCAAATCACCCGCGAGCAGGCGTAGAGTGCGATCACTCGGACCAGAGCGGGGCGGCACCGCGTGAACGGCCCGCCCATGGCACCACGAAACGAGGTCGTGATGCGAGAGCAGCCTAGCCCGACCGGTCCGCGCATGACCCGGACCAGGACTCCCGGCATCTACAAGCGGGGCGGCAGGTACGTGATGGTCTGGCGCTACCGCGGAAAGCAGCGCAAGCCGTTTCTCCGTCGCTGGCGGAGGCCAGCGCGAGGCGAAGGGCATGCGTGCCGTGGGCGAGCGCCGCCCGGTGAGCCGGGAGCCGATTCGCGGACTACACCAGGGCTGGCTCGACAGCTACCGGGGTCGCGCGCCCGCGGCCTCGGCGAGCGCACGCGGCGACTTATCGGCGAGACGTGGAGCGCTGGGCGGTCCCCCTCTTTCGGCGCTTCCGGCTGGCCGAGGTCGAGCCGCCCGACGTGCGCGCGTTCATCGAGCCACCTCGAGGCGGCCGGCGGCCCCGGCGTCGTGCGCGCGGTTCTGGCACCGGTGAAGGCGATGTTTGCGACGGCGGTCGAGGACGGCGCGTCCGTTCGAACCCGGCCCGGGACGTGCGCGCAGGTCGGTGGGCCGCCGCGACCGGGCGCCGGAAGGGCGGGACGGCGCGCCCTGACGCGCGCCGAGCTGGCCCGGTTCTGGCGAGTGCCCGCCGCTGGCGGCTGTTATTCGAGTTGCTCGCGCACGCGGGGCTGCGTGTTCTCGGAGGCGGCGGGGCTGAGTGGCCGCACATGCCGTGTTCGGCGAGGACGGCGCCCACGGGCGCCGTCTGCTGGCTGCGCCAGCAGGACTGCCGCGGCGAGGTCGGTCGAGCTGAAGTCCGACGGCTCGACGCCGCGACGATGCCGCTGTCGCCCGGGATGGCCGGGCGGCTTTTTAGGCAGCGCGGCGCCGACCGGCCCGAGCCGACGAGCCTGTGTTGCCTCGCCGAGGGCGCTCGGCTGAACGATGGCAGCGTGCGCCCAACTGCTGAACCCGGCGCCGGGAGTGCTGGTGCCTGCTGGCCCCAGCGGACGCCTGGCCGGACCCGCTCAAGCCGAAGTAGTGGGTGGCCTTCCATTCGTTCCGGCACACCTGCGCGTCGCTGCTGTTCGAGGCCGGCCGGGACGTGGCTCGGTGGCGCGTGGCTCGGCCACGCCGACCCCGGCTTCACCCTCAGGACGTACGTCCACCTGATGGACGAGGGCGACGTCGACTTCCTCGACCAGGCCGTCGTCAGCCTGACGGCAGGGCCATCTGTCGGCGCGGCTCGCGCCACCCGAAGCGCTTGAACTTTCGTCCGCTGCCGCAGGGGCACGGGTCGTTCCTCCCGACCTCGTGCGGCGCCTGAGTCCAGGGGGATCGGGCAGATCTCCTCGCGCAGGGTGATCGTGTCGCCGTCGTCGGCCACGGACGCATCCAGCGAGGCGATGAGCTCGTGCGCGATCTGCCGGACGGAAGCGAGCACCGGGTCGTTCGCCAGGGGCGTCGCATCTGGGTCTCCGACGCGGCGCGGACCCTCGAAGCTGAAGCTGAGCCCCACGGTGCCCGGCTCGTCGCCGACCGTCTGGCCAAACCCCATCGAGTTGGCGCGGGATAGGGCCTCGTAGGCGGCGTCGAGGGTGGCGTCGACGTGCGCGCCGCCGTCCTTGTTCGCCACTCCAAGCACGAAGTCGCTCCTGCTGAAGGTGTTGCCCGCCGTGTCGGTGAGGACCGGGCGCGTCCACCACTCCGTGAAGGACGTCAGCGGCTGCCGGTCCCCGTCGATGTCCCCGTCGAGGCGGGGCGCGTAGCGGACCTCGGTGCCCATGGTCACCCTGACCAAGCCGAAGTCGACCGGGATCACGCCCGGCGGGAAGTCCGGCAACGTGGTATCGACGTACGGCAGCCGGTCCTTGATGCCGAGGTGGCTCAGCAGCGAGACCGACTGCCCCTTGTCGTGGACCATGATCCGCACGTGGAGCCCGAGCAGCTTGGCCTCGGCCTCGTCGCCGCCGTCGTACGCGCCCGCCGCTCGCCTAAGGAATCCAAGCTGCTCCCGGTACTGGCTTGCGAAGTCCTGCGCCATGGAGCCATTGCACCAAACCCGCCGGTTGACCGGGCGATCCGGTGTCGCCGACGGCTAGTGGCAGCACGCCTTCGCCGCGCCACGACTCGCGGCCCTCTTGGACCGCGACGACGGCGATAGAGAAGCACCGACGACCGGGTCGAGCCACCACAGCGCCGAAGACCGCGTTGCCGAGCAGGCCAACGAGGAGCGCGGCGGCCAGGTAGGCGCAGAGCATTTCTTACTTGCCCTCCCCATGGCGGTCGCCGAGAGAGGCCACGCAGCGAAGCCGATGCGGCTGCTTGGTCCGCGGCCGAGCCACGGCATGACCCACGGGCTCGACGCCGCGAGCGCGATGCCGACCGCGCTCCTCCTCGGGGTGGCTCGCCATCGACGAGCGTGCGCACCGACTCGACACGCGACGTAGGGGGCGAGCAGGAAGAACTGGATGGCCACGAGCTTCTGCGCCCGCTCCTCGGCGTGGTGAGGAGACGGTGCGCCAACCTGTGAACCGCCAGACGATCACGACGCTCGCGAAGCCCTCGATCGCCGGGTCGAGCCCGAAGCCCGATCAGCGCGATCGAGCCGGCGAGCGATTCCGGCCGCCACCCCCAGACGATGCCCTCGACGAGCCATGTAGCCGAGGCTCGCCCACGACAGCAGCCTCGCCTGGCGGGCCAGGCGGAGGTACTCAGCCGAGCCGTGGACGGCGGTGGTCGCCTGCGCGGTGCTCACGCGCCGAGCGTACAGGGGCAAGGCTTGGGCAAGCGAATACCCGGAAACGGCCGCAAACTCAGGGGCAGCTCCGGGCGCGAACGCCGCTCTACGCCTTGCAGCCGCAAACAGCCGCAACCTCTGACCTCAACTCATAATCGTGAGGTCGATGGTTCGAATCCATCCGGAGCTATTGCAAGCGCGACCACTGGGCATAGGGTCTCCCCGCCCGACCTAGCAACGATTACAGGGGAACCGCTATGCCGACCATCGCCTTCGCCGCTCCGCTGCTGCCCGGTAAGACCGAGGCCGACCGTGAAGCCCTCGCCTCCTGTGCGCACGGCGACCGGCAGGCCGAGCACAAGGCTTCGCGCGAGCGCGCCGGCATCACGCGAGAGACTGTCTGGATCCAGAGCACGCCCGACGGCGACGTCGCGGTCGTCGTACTCGAAGCACCGACATCGAGGCGGCGATGGGAGCAATGGCAACGTCGGACGAACCGTTCGACAAGTGGTTCCGCGAGCACATCCGTGACGTCCACGGCATCGACCTCGCCGAGAGCGCTCCGCCCCCGGAGCAGGTGCTCGACTACCGCGCTTAGCCGGCCCGGCGGGAGAGCCAGCCCGCCGCACCACCGAGCAGCAGACCCAACTCGGCCGGCGGGGACGTCCGTCGTCAGGCCACCAGGATCCCGGAGCCCCAGCCCGGCCACGGCGCCGATCGCGATGGCGGCACGCACGCTCATCCCCGCTCTAGACCGGCGCGGGCTCCGGCTCCTTCGTGATCTCCGGCGCGGGAGGCTCCCTGGGCGGCGCCGGGGCGTCGCCCTCGCCGCCGATGCGCGGCAGCCACTCGAGCCAGCTCGGCAGGTACCAGTTCCAGTCGCCGAGCAGCTTCATCGCCGCCGGGAGCATCACGCCGCGGATGATCGTCGCGTCGATCAGGACCGCGACGGCGAGGCCGAGACCGAGCTCCTTGAAGTCCAGGAAGCTGAGCGTCACGAAGACGAGGAAGACGCCGACCATCACGGCCGCCGCGCTCGTCACGGTTCCCGCTGTCGTCGCGATGCCCTTGCTGCACCGCCTCGTCTGTGCTCATGCCCCTGTCGTAGAGCTCCCTGACGCGGGACAGGATGAACACGTGGTAGTCCATTGAGAGCCCGAACAGGACCACGAACAGGAAGAGCGGCAGCCAGTTCGTGACGCCGCCGTTCGAGGTGAAGCCGAGCAGGCTCTCGCCGTTGCCGTTCTGGAACACGATCACGAGCACGCCGTAGGCGGCCCCGACTGACAGCAGGTTCAGCAGGATCGCCTTGATCGGGATCACGATCGAACGGAACGTGACCAGCATCAGCAGGAACGCGAGCCCGAACACGAACGCGAAGATCAGCGGCAGCCGCTGTCGAGGTTGCTGCTGAAGTCGGCTCGAGCGCCGCTGCGTCGCCGGTGACGTTGACGCGTCGCCCCGTCGACCGCCCCGACGGTGGCCGGCACGATGTCGTCGCGCAGCTTGTTGAGCGCGTCGAACGATGCCTGGTCGTTGCCGCTCCCGATCGTCGGAATGTTGATCTGCGCGACCGTGCCGTCCTTGCTCTCGATCAGCTCCGTGCCCGGCTTGAACTGCTTCGGGTTCCTGTCCACTGCGTTGACGAGCGCGGCGATGCCGGCAGTCGGCCCGCCGGCCTTCACGTCGTCCACCTCCATCACGACGGTCGCCGTCATGCCCTCCTGCGGGAAGACCTCCTTCACCTTGTTGTAGGTCACGATCACGGGCAGATCCTGCGGAAGCTCGTCGATGGCGCTCGTGACGCTCTTCATCCCGAGCGCCGGCAGCGGCGAGTGCGACCAGCAGCGCGCCGGTCACCACAAGCGAGAGCCCGGGCGCCGCATGACGGCGCCCGTCAGACCCGGACCAGAAGCGCGACTCGCCCGCGCCGCGCCGCCCGCGGCCGAGCAACGGGACCCGCCCCTTCTCCACTCGGTCCCCGAGCCAGCTCAGCATCGCGGGCAGGACGGTGAGCGAGGCGAACACCGCAACCGCGACGACGATGATGGTGCCCATGGCGAACGAGATGAAGGTCTTGTCGGCGCTGATGAACATGCCGGCCATCGCCACGATCACCGTCGCGCCGGAGATCAGCACGGCGCGGCCCGATGTAGCGGCGGAGGCCTCGAGCGCGGCTGTCTCGCTCCGCCCGGCCGCGCGCTCCTCACGCTCTCGCTTAGATAGAAGAGCGAGTAGTCCACTCCCACTGCCAGTCCGATCAGCAGGATCACCGCGGCCAGGTTGCTGTCGATCGGGCACGATCTGGCTGGCATGTTCGACCAGCCCAAGCGCCGCGATGACGGCGCTGAGCCCGATCCACAGCGGCACCGATGCGGCCACGAGCGAACCGAAGATGATCATCGAGGAGGATCAGCGTGACCGGGATCGACAGCATCCCCGCGCTCGCGAGGTCGTCGCCGATCGTCTCGTTGATCGCCTTGTTGGCGCTGGCGTCGCCGATCTGCTCGACGGCAAGGTCGGGATGGCGCTTCTGGGCGGCCGCCACATCGGCGAGCACGGGATCGATCCGATCCTGAGCCTCGATCGAGTCGCCCGCGACGTTGAAGTCCACGAGGGCGGCGTGGCCGTTCTCCGACACCGCGCTGTCACCGTCGAGCGGCGACTTCACGTCCTGGACGTAAGCGACCTTCGGAGATGCGATGCCACGTCCTGGACCGCGGCTCTGAACTCCGGATCCTTGATGGTGACCGGTCGCTCTGGATGAACACGACCTCGGACTGAGGACGAAGCCCGGCGTCGATCGAGAGCGACCTCTGCATCGTGCGACTCCCCGTTGAAATTGTCGACGTCGGAGATGAGGTTCGACCCCATCGCCTTGCCGATCGCGAAGGCCAGGATCGACGAACGACGAGCCACCCCCAGAAGGCCTTCTTGCGGTGCTTGCTGCTCCAGCGCGCCATACGGGCCGCGACGTTGTGGGCCGACGGTGCGAATCCTCGCGCTTGGGCGGTGCAGTGGCCATGCGACCACCTCCTGACAGGAGGGTGTTAAAGCGTCAACGGCCGTAGTCGACGCATACATCCGGCCGAGTGTCGGAGCCGGGAAAACCCGCCCGCCAGGGTTCAGGGCGAAGGCGGGCACCAAGCATACTCCGTCCTGGGAAAGGCACCGGCCCCGCAGTCAAAACTCAGTGGGCCCGGGCCTCTCGCCTTGTGGCGCGTAGCGCCGTCGGTGGCAGTCGGGCTTGGGCCGAGCGCTCTGGCCGCAGGGCCAGCAGGTCTCCCACACTACTCCTATCGCTGCCGCTCATGTGCGATGAGTTCCGGCCAGCCCGGCGGTCTCAACGGGAAATGGCGTCTATCGCTCAGAGGTGAATGCTCATGACCAAGGTCGTCGCCGCAATCACGACATCGGTCGACGGATACATCGCGGGGCCGGACGATGGCCCCGAGAAGGGGCTCGGAGAGGGCGGTGAGCGCCTTCACTACTGGGTCTTCGGTGGGCCCTGGAGCTATGCGGAGGAGCCGCGCGGAGAGGCGACCGGCGAGGACGCCGCCTGGCTGACGGACGCGATCTCGAGGATCGGGGCGACCGTCGCCGGCCGCTGGACCTACGAGGCAGCTCGGCACTGGGGCGACAAGAACCCGTCGGAGTTCCCGCTGTTCATCGTCACCCACCGGCCCGAGGAGCAGCCCCCGGGCGAGGAGTTCGTGTTCGTGGACGGCGTGGAGGCGGCGGTCGAGCGCGCCCGAGAGGCGGCGGGCGACAAGGACGTCAACGTCATGGGCGGCGCAGACACGATCCGCCAGGCACTCGAAGCCGGGCTCGTTGACGAGCTGACGATCATCGTCGCCCCCGTGATCCTCGGCGGCGGGAAGCACCTGTTCGAGGGGTTCTCGAAGTCGGTCGAGCTGGAGCACATCGGGGTGCGCCAGTCGCCGTTGGCGACGTTCGTGGACTACCGGGTCACTTGAGCAGCCGCGCCAGCCGGCACCCTGGTGGCTACGCCACCGCGCCGAAGAAGCGCCGCGGGTTCTCGATCATCATCTGATCGATCTGCTCGTCGGTAACCCCCGCTTCCCGCAGCGCGGGCAGCACCGTGTTCGAGATCAGCAGGTAATCGGCCGTCTCGTCCGCGAAGAACGGGTCGCCCTCCATGAAGTCGAAGAAGCAGGCGGCGTCGTGGGACAGGTGGATGCGCTCGGTGTAACCCTCGCCGATCAGCGCGACCAGCGTGCGGATGCGGTCGGCCAGCGGGTTGAAGTGGTCGATGCCGAAGCGGTCGCAGCCGAGCCAGGCGCCCGCGTCCGCGATCGCCCGCAGGTAGTCCAGATCGTTGCTGTCGCCCATGTGCGCGATCACGATCCGGGATGGATCGACTCCCGCCGCCGTGAGGGTCTGCAGCGCCGGCAGGCCCGTCCGGTGCGCCGCGTTCGTGTGGACCATCACCGGCGCGCCGGTCTCGATGTTCGCGGCCGCGATGGCAGCCAGGATCCGCGGCACGTCGCCGACCAGCCCGTGCTCCTCGACCGCGCACTTGAGGAACGCCGCTTTGACCCCGGTGTCGTTGATCCCCTCGCGCAGCTCGCGGACGAAGATCTCGGCGATCGCCTCCGCGCTGCGGTAGCCCAGGAAGTTGGGCAGCTGGAGGAAGGCGTAGACGCCGGTGGCGACCAGGATGTTCAGGTCGACGGCCTCGTTGATGCGCTGGATGCGCGGGATGTAGCGGCCCAGGCCGAGCGCGGTCGGGTCGACGATCGTGCGGATGCCGGCGTCGCTGACGGCGCCGAGCTTGGCGATCGCGTCGGCGACCCGCTCCTCCTCGTCCCAGTACGGCTCGCCCCAGAGCGTGCCGTAGTTCTGAAGCGCCTCCGGGTCGAGCAGGACGATGTGCTCGTGCATCAGCGTGCGCCCGAGGTCGTCCAGCTCCACGGGCCCGCGCACGGTCTCAACCTGCGGCATCGATCGCCTCACCCTCCGTCCGGTAGCTGCGCCACCAGACGATTCTTCCGTCCCGCCACTCCGCGAGTTGCCAGACGAGCTGCTCGAAGGGGGCTTCGCTGCCGGCGCCGCTCCCGCGGAAGCGAACCGCCGAGAGCGTGAGCGAGTCCAGGTCGCGCACCTCCACCGCGTCGGTCGTGAAGTCGGGGAAATGACTCAGCAGGTCGCGCCAGTAGCGGCGCAGGCCGTCGCTGCCGCGGTACGAGCTGCTGACGGCGGCCGCCAGCGGCGTCACCTCGACGTCCTCGCAGTGAAGCTCGAGCAAGCGCTCGAAGTCACGCCGGTTGAAGGCGTCGTAGGCCGCCTGGCAGCGCTCCACGTTCTCCTGCGACATCGGGGCGCAGTGTAGGCTCGCGCGGCTATGAGCAAGGCCGACGTCGTCGTCATGGGAGGCGGGCTGGCGGGGCTGTCGGCCGCACGCGACCTCGCCGCGCGGCGGCGTCGACGTGGTGGTGCTCGAGGCGCGCAACCGCCCCGGCGGCCGCGTCGAGCAGACGGAGCTGGCCGATGGCCGCCTGGTGCAGCTCGGCGGCGAGGTCGTGGGTCCCTTCCACGAGGCCTACTTCGGGCTGGTCGAGGAGCTCGGGCTGACGCTCGTCCCGTCGTTCCCGCAGCTCCCGGGCGAGGACACCTGCGTGATGACCGATTCGCGCACGATCGGCGATCACTTCCCGTGGATGAGCGAAGCCGACCGGGCGAGCTACGACGCCGCCGGCGAGGCGTTCGGCCGGCTGGCGGCCACGGTCGACCCGGACGACCCGTGGTCGCACCCGGACGCCGACCGGCTCGACCGCCTGTCGGTCGGGCAGTGGCTGCGCGAGGTCGGGCGCCACGCCGAACGCGGTGAGGGCACGCGAGGTGTCGATGCTCGCCCTGTCGGCCGAGTCGGTGGAGCGCACCTCGCTGCTGTCGGACCTGCGCAAGGAGGCCGCGGCTGGCGCCAAGGGCTTCTACGACTACGAGGTCTGGGAGTGCATGCGGGTGGCGGAGGGATCGGCCACAGTGGCGCTCCGCATGGCCGACGAGCTCGGCCACCGCGTGCGCTACGCCACGCCGGTGACCAGCGTCCGGGTGTCACGCGCAGGGCTCGCCGGGTCACGACCTCCACCGGCGAGCTGTTCGAGTGCTCGGCCGTCGTCTGCGCGATCCCGGTGGGCCCGCTGCGGCGGATCGCGATCGACGGGGTCTCACCCGAGCGGCTCGCCTCGCTCGACCGCCAGCGCCATGCGCTCGCCGCCAAGGTGGTGTTCGCCTACGAGAGCTCGTGGTGGGAGGAGCAGGGCCAGAACGGCACGATGTACTTCGAGAAGGGCATGATGGGAGGCACCTGGCCGCAGCGGGAGGGCATCCTCTCCGCGCTCGTCCCACCCGAGCGGCTCGGCGCCTTCCTCGCCACCTCGCCGGCGCTGATCCAGCAGGACATGCTGGCCGAGATGGTCGAGGCGATGGGCGAGCGCGCCGCCACTCCGCAGGCGGTCTTCTTCCGCCGCTGGGGCGTGGACCCCTGGACCGAGGGCTACATCACCAGCTGGCGGCCGGGCGACGTGATGGCCGTGGGGCCGCTGCACGGCACGCACGACCCGCCCTTCTACGTCTGCGGCTCGGATCAGTGGGTCTGCGGCTACATGGAGGGTGCGGTGCGCACCGGGCGGGGCGCGGCCCGCGCGGTCCTGAGCGACGGCTGAATGGCGCTCGAGTTCGAGCATGTGACCGCCGCGCCGGTGAGCCCGCTGGCCACCGAGCACATGGTGCGGATGCGCGACGGGGCGCGGCTGGCGACCGACGTGTACCTGCCCGACGGGCTCGACGGCGCGACCGAGGCGGTGCTGGTGCGGCTGCCCTACGACAAGTGCGGCGACTACTGCTTCATGCCGCGCCTGGCACCGCTGTTCACGCGCGCAGCGCTACGCGTTCGTCGTCCAGGACGTGCGCGGCAAGTTCCGCTCCGAGGGCGACGACATCCCGTTCGTCAACGAGGTGCTGGACGGCTACGACACGCTCGAGTGGATCGTCGGCCAGCCCTGGTCCAACGGGCGGGTGGGGATGTTCGGGGACTCCTACTACGGCTACACGCAGTGGGCCTGCGTGGCGAGCGGGCACCCGGCGCTGCGCGCGATCTGCCCGCGCTGCACCGGGGCCGACGTGGTGGACCTGCCGCGACCGGGCTCGGACGAGGTCCCGCTGATGCTGATGGCCTCCTACCTGGCCGAGCACTGGGTCGGCCGCGACGCGTACGACTTCGAGATCGACTGGACTCCGCGGCCGCTGCTCGACGTGTTCGAGCCGATCTGGGAGGCGCTCGGCGGGCGCTCGCACGGGTTCGACCTGTCCTACCCCCACCCCGTCCCGCTGCGCCGCTTCCCGACCGGCCACCCATTCGACGCGCGCCCGGTGCCGACGCTCCAGACGATGGGCTGGTTCGACAACATCGCGCCCTGGCAGTGGCACGACCACGAGCGGCTGGCGCGGCGCCCCGACTGGTCGCGCGTCGAGTACCTGCACATCGACGCGGTCGACCACGAGATCTACCACCACGCCGACACGCCGATCACCGAGGCCACGGACCACGACGTCAACCCGGCGGCGCTCGACGCGCTGCTGCCGCGCTACGTGACTCCCGCGCTCGAGTTCTTCGACGTCTTCCTGCGCGAGAGCCGCCCGCTCGACTCGCTGCCCGAAGGTGCGCTGGCGCCCGGTCAACGGGGACTGGAAGAGCGCCGAGAGCTGGCCGCCGCCGGGCGCGGTCAGCGCACGCTCTACCTCGGCCCCGGCACGCTGGCCGAGGACCCGCCGGACGCGAGCGAGGCGAGCTGGACGCACGATCCCGACGACCTGGTGCCGTCCAAGGTCGACAACCCGTTCGCCTTCCTCCAGCGGTACCCCGACGAGCGCGGCTACGAGGAGCGCGACGACGTGGTGGCGTTCAGCGCGCCGCCGGTCGACGAGCTGCTCGAGCTGGCCGGCCCGATCGAGCTGACGGCCGTGGTGCGCTCCACCGGCCCGGTGATGGACGTGTTCGCGCGGTTGCTGGACGTGGCCCCCGACGGCGCGGCCCGGTACGTCGCGCGGGGCCAGGTCGTGGTCGAGCCGGGCAACGAGGACACGCTCGTGCGCATCTCGCTCTGCCACACCGGCTACCTGCTGCGGCCTGGCCACGCGCTGCGCCTGCATCTGTTCGGCAGCGACTTCCCGGAGTTCGTCCCGAACCCCGGGACCGGCGAGAACCGCTGGCTGGCCGTCGGAGACGCGCACCAACGAGCAGACCGTGCGGCTCGGCGGCGCCGAGCCGGCGCGCCTGACGATCACCGTCCTCCCGCCGCCTGCCCGCGTGGGCTAGGAGAGCAGCTCGCCCAGCAGGACGGCGCTGCCGAACAGCCCGGCGGCCGCGGCGATCGCGCCCACCAGCCGCGGCGAGGGGCCGCCGTGGATGCCGGTCTCGTGCACGACCGCGTGGCCCTTGCCGCGGGCGATCAGCCAGCGGTTGAGCGGCAGCGGCCACGATGCCGGCGATGAACAGGCTGAAGGCCAGCGAGCCCCAGAACAGGAGGTCGCCCAGCTCGGCTTCCAGGGCTCCCGGGATGACGACCACGATCGCGTTGTCCACGATCTCCATCACGGCGATCGACGCGGTGTCGGAGGCCAGCGCGATCGGGACGACCGTCGCCAGCGCGAGCCCGGCGCGCAGCAGCGGCAGGCTCGTGAGCGTGTAGCCGAACACGAAGGCGAGCGCGACGGCCAGCGCCACGGTGCCCCAGTCGGAGAAGCCGAGCGCCGTGCCGATCGCCATGCCGGCGACCTCGCCGATGGCGCAGCCGGTCAGGCAGTGCAGCGTCGCCGAGATCGCGACCGCGGTGAGCGCGCCGCCCGAGGTCGGCATCTGGTGATCGTGGTGAGCGTGCCCCGCGGCTTCCACGCGCTACACCCTAGGCTGCGCGGCGATGAGGCCGTCGCGTCCAATGCCCGTGGTGGGCATGCCGGTGCGGATCCAGCACTTCGCGTCCTCCGAGCCCGGCGTGATCGAGGCCGTGCTCGAGGACGGCCGCGTGATCGTGGTCGCCGGCCGGCGCTACCGGCTGCATCCGTCCACGGCCAAGTTCGTCGCCGAGGGCGAGCCGTACTACGGCACGCGGGTGCAGCTGGTCGCCCTAGGCCGCGTGTGAACGCGGGCACGGGCGGCGCCGCGGGCCGCTCGTCGGGCTGCACGACGCTCTGATGTGCCGCTGCGTTGGCCAGCGCCTGCTCGCGCGCGCGGCAGAGCTCGCCGTGCAGCTGACCGGCGGGCAGGCGGCCGGCGATGAACGAGGCGAGCGCGCGCTGCTCCCCCTGAGTCAGGGAGCTCGCCGGTGTCGCCAGGGGGGCCATCGCCGCTGAGCTTCTGCTTCACCCGCCTGGCTCCTGCCCGTGCAACGGGTCTGTACAACTTCGATCCCTGAGCACGCCTCCGTACACGCCGGCACAGGGCTTCTTCGACGAGCTGTTCGACGCGCCGGATCGGCCGCGCCCGCCGGCCGGCCCGCTCGCCGCCGCCCTCGGGCAGCTCGGGCGCGAGCGGCTCCAAGCCGCCGGCGCGCGCCGCGACGCGATCTTCGTCCAGCAGGGCATCACGTTCGACGCCGCGGGCCCGGAGGGGCCCGACCCGCGACCGTCCGTTCCCGCTCGACCTGGTGCCGCGCATCCTCGGCGGGGACGAGTGGCGGGTGATCAAGCGCGGCCTGGCCCAGCGCGTGCGCGCGCTCAACCTGTTCGTCGAGGACGTCTACCACGACCGCGAGATCGTCCAGGAGGGGATCGTCCCGTGGCAACTCGTGGTGACGCGCTCCGCGTTCGCCCGCGCCGCCCACCGGATCCGGCCGCCGGGCGGGGTCTGGTGCCACGTGTCCGGCTGCGACCTCGTGCGCGACGCCGACGGGCGCTGGAAGGTCCTGGAGGACAACGTGCGCACGCCGTCTGGGATCTCGTACGTGCTCGAGAACCGGATCGCGATGAGCCGGCTGCTGCCCGAGCTGTTCGCGGGCTACGACGTGCGCCCCGTGAGCCAGTACCCGGCGCTGCTGCTCGACGCGCTGCGGGCCGCGGCGCCCAGCGGCGGCGAGGACCCGGTCGTGGTCGTCTGGACGCCGGGACCCGCCAACAGCGCCTACTTCGAGCACGCGTTCCTGGCGCGCCAGATGGGCGTGGAGCTGGTGGAGGCGTCGGACCTCGTGGTGCGCGACGCGCTCTGTTACATGCGCACCACCCGCGGGCTCGCGCGCGTGGACTCGATCTACCGCCGCATCGACGACGACTTCATGGACCCGCTCGAGTTCAGGGCCGACTCGCTGCTCGGCGTGCCCGGCCTGATGGGCGCGTACCGCGCCGGCAACGTCGCGATCGCCAACGCGGTCGGCACCGGCGTGGCCGACGACAAGGCGATCTACCACTACGTCCCGGAGATGATCCGCTTCTACCTCGGCGAGGAGCCGATCCTCGACAACCTGCCGACCTGGCTGCTGGCCGACCCCGAGCAGCGTGCCTACGCGCTCGAGCGCCTGCACGAGCTGGTGGTGAAACCGACCGGCGAGTCCGGCGGCAAGGGCGTGTTCATCGGCCCGCACGCCAGCGAGGAGCAGCTCGAGGTCGAGCGCCGGCTGATCGAGCAGGCGCCCGAGCGCTGGATCGCCCAGCAGACGGTCGCGCTGTCGACCGTGCCGACCGTGCTGCCCGACGGCTCGCTGGCGCCGCGCCACGTGGACCTGCGGCCGTTCGCGGTCTACGGCGACGAGATCAAGATCGTCCCGGGCGGCCTCACCCGCGTGGCGCTGCGCGAGGGCTCGATGATCGTCAACAGCTCCCAGGGCGGCGGATCGAAGGACACCTGGGTGCTGGCCGAGAGCGACGGTCGCGGGCCCGACAGCCAGGCCGACTCGCTCGCCCCTCCCCCGCTCCCGGGCATGCGCCAGGTGGGCTGGCGCGGACAGGAGCAGCAACAGCAGCAGGCGGGCCGCTGATGCTCGCCCGGATCGCCCACGACGTGTACTGGCTCGGCCGCCACCTCGTGCGCGCCGAGCACACCGCGCGCATGCTCGACGGCCTCTTCCACGCCGACCTGCAGGGCCGCGCCGACGACCCGACCTCCGTGACGCTGTCGTGGGACGCGCTGCTGGCGATCATGGGCGGCCGCGCCAGCGCCGCCCCGGCCGCGCGCGACGACGTGGTGCGCCTGCTCACGATCGACGCCGACAACCCCGTCTCGATCGTCTCCTGCGTGCACGCCGCACGCGAGGGAGCGCGCACGCTGCGCGACACGATCCCGGCCGAGATTTGGGAGTCGATCAACACGTTCGAGCTACAGCTGCGCCGGCTCGACCTCGGGGCCGGCCTGCAGACCGGCCCCTACTCGATCTACACGCTCGTCAAGGAGCGCAGCGCCCTGTTCTGGGGCCTGACCGGGCGCACCATGCAGAAGGACGAGGCGCGCGCGTTCCTGATCGCGGGCGGCCGCATCGAGGCGGCCGACATGGTGCTGCGCATGCTGCGCGTGGCGCTGCCGCCGGTGCCGGCGCCGGACGGGGAGGGCCCCGAGGTGCCGCGGCGCGACGGCAACGCACTCGCGCTGCTGCGCGCGGTCGGCGGGTTCCAGGCCTTCATGCGGGCCGCCGCCGCGCCCCCGAACGCCGGCCCGGTGGCGCGCTTCATGCTCTACGAGCGCGAGTTCCCGGACTCGGTGGCGGCCTCGGTGCAGTCGCTCGACACCTCGCTGGAGCGGGTCGACCCGGACCCGCGCGACTCCGCGCCCGTCCTGCGCGTGCGGCGGATGCTTGCCGACCTGGACTTCCGGGCACGGGGTTCGTCTCCCCCGGAGGCGGTGGCGCCCTGGCTGCGCCCGATCCAGCAGGAGCTGGAGCGCCTCGACGAGGAGATCCACAACCGCTACTTCGAGCCCAGCACGGTCGTCGCCCAGACAGTCACAGGATGAGATTCGCCCTCCGCTACCACGCCGAGTACCGCTACGACGCGCCGGTCTTCGACCAGCACAACGTGCTGCGCGTCAAGCCGGCCGCCACGCCGCTCCAGCGCGTGCGCGGCTTCCGGCTGGCGGTCGAGCCGAACGCGCGCACGCGCGGCTACACCGACTACTTCGGGACCGAGGCGATCGAGTTCAACGTCCCCGGCGAGCACGAGCGGCTGGCCATCACCGCGGAGGCCGAGGTGACCACCGAGGCGCCGACCCAGCCGGACGCGAGCAGCTGGGAGGCGATCCGCGAGCGCGCCTACACGGACGCCGGCGGCGAGTTCCTGCTGCACACCGACGACGAGCCCCAGAACGGGGTCCTCGACGAGCTGAGCAACGCGATCCTGGCGGCCGATCCGCGAGAGACCTTGCAGCGTGTGTGCGAGGTCATTCCCGAGCGCTTCGAGTACCGGCCCGGAGCCACGTTCGTCGGCTCGACGGTCGACGACCTGCTCGAGGGGGGAGCGGGCGTCTGCCAGGACTTCGTCCATCTGGCGCTGATCCTGCTGCGCAACCACGGAATCGCGGCCCGGTACGTGTCCGGCTACCTGTTCGCCGCTCCAGACGACGGCGGCGAGGATTCGGTCGAGGTGGACACCCACGCCTGGCTAGAGGCGTTGCTGCCCAGCCATGGCTGGGTGGGCGCCGACCCGACCAACCGGCGGCTGGCCGGCGAGGAGCACGTCAAGATCGGCCACGGCCGCTTCTACGGCGACGTGGCGCCGATCAGAGGCGTCTACAAGGGCGCGGCGAGCAGGGCGGAGCACGACGTGAGCGTCAAGATGACGCGCCTCGGCTGACGCTGGTCCTAGGCCCAAAGCCCGAGGTCGGCTCGTGCTTCACAAAGTAAAGTAAGCCGGCGTGCACACGTTCTGGAGACTGCTCGGCTTCCTGCGCCCATACCGGCGCGCGGTGCTGATCTCCTTCGCGCTTGCGGCCGTGGCGATGGGCACCGGCGTGCTGATCCCCTTCCTCGTCGGCCAGACGGTCGACGAGATCCGCGGCGACGGCGCGGACCTCACCCCGCTCGCGCTCGCCGTGGTCGCGGCCGGCGTGCTGCGGCTGGCGTTCAGCGTCTCGCGCCGGATCGTCGCCGGCCAGGTCTCGCTCGGCGTCGAGTACGACCTGCGCAACCGCATGTACCAGCACCTGCACTCGCTGGAGCTGAGCTTCTTCGACACCGAGCAGACCGGCCAGCTGATGTCGCGGGCGACCGTCGACCTGCAGGCGGTGCGCTTCTTCCTCGGCTACGGCCTGATCTTCATCCTCCAGGCGGCGCTCACGATCGTCATCGCCGCCACCGTGATGATCGTGCTTGACCCGTGGCTGGCGCTGGTCTCGCTCGCGCCGATGCCGTTCGTGATCTGGATCTCGTTCCGCTACGGACGCCTCAACCGCCCCGCCAGCCAGGAGGTCCAGCAGCGCATCGCCGAGCTGACCGCGGAGGCCGAGGAGAACATCGGCGGCGTCCGGGTGGTCAAGGCGTTCGCCCAGGAGGACCGCCAGCTGCGCCGCTTCGAGCGCGCCACCAGGCGCGTCTTCGACCAATCGATGGTGTCCACGAAGCTGCGCGCCTTCTACTCGCCGTTCATCGGCTTCCTGCCCCAGCTCGGCCTGGCGGCGCTGCTGTTCGTGGGAGGCAAGCAGGTGATCGACGGGCAGCTGTCCGAGGGCGACTTCGTCGCGTTCTACGGCTACGTGCTGCTGCTGACCGGCCCGATGCGCATGCTCGGCATGGCGCTCGGGATGGCCCAGCGCGCGGTCGCGAGCGGCGAGCGCGTCTTCCAGCTGCTCGACCGGGCGCCCCGCTTGACGGCGCTGCCGGACGCCCCGCCGCTGCCGGCGGGAGGCGGGCGCGTGGAGCTGCGCGACGTGACGTTCGCCTACGACGGCCACGAGCCCGTGCTGCGCGGGATCGACCTCGAGGTGGAGCCCGGGCAGACCATCGCGATCGTGGGCCCGACCGGCTCGGGCAAGACCTCGCTGGTGATGCTGATCCCGCGGCTCTACGACGTGGACGAGGGCGCGGTCCTGGTCGACGGCGCCGACGTGCGCAGCGTGGACCCGGCGTCGCTGCGACGCGAGGTCGCGGTGGTCTCCGACGACGCCTTCCTGTTCTCGGCCTCGCTGCGCGACAACATCGCCTACGCCCGCCCGGAGGCAAGCGACGACGAGGTCGTGGCGGCAGCCGTGCGGGCCGGGCTCGAGGGCCTGCTCGACGACCTGCCCGACGGCCTCGACACGCTCGTCGGCGAGCGCGGCCTGACGCTGTCCGGCGGGCAGCGCCAGCGCGTGGCGATCGCCCGCGCCCTGCTCGCGGAGCCGCGCATCCTGATCCTCGACGACGCGACCTCGAGCGTGGACGCGACCACCGAGAGCCTGATCAAGTCGGCGCTCACCGAGGTGATGGAGGGCCGCACGACGTTCGTGATCGCCCACCGGCTGTCGACGATCGCGCTGGCCGACGAGGTCGTGGTGCTCGAGGACGGCCGGGTGGCAGCGCGCGGCACCCACCGGGAGCTGCTCGAGGAGTCGCCGCTCTACCGCGAGATCGCCGAGAAGGGACTACCGGACCAGGTGTTCCTCACGCGCGAGGACCCGGAGCGCGAGGTGGCGGGGCTATGAAGAGCCGCCGGCTGAGCCACCTCGCGAGCCTGCTGCGGCCCTACCGCGGCCGGGTGATCGTGATGCTGGTCGCCCTGGTGCTGGCCACCGGCGCCGCGCTCGTGCCGCCCTACCTCGCGGGGCGCGCGATCGACGAGGGCATCCACGGCAAGGACACGAGCGTCCTGACCGTGATCCTGCTCGCGTTCATCGGCGCGGCGGTGGTCAACTGGGCGGCCACCTACCTCCAGACCTACCTGATCAACTGGGTCGGCCAGCGCGCCCTGCAGGACCTGCGCATCCAGCTGTTCCGGCACCTCCAGCGCCTCTCGATCGGGTTCTACTCGCGCAACAAGACCGGCGTGCTGATCTCGCGCATCACCAACGACGTGCAGGCGCTCGACCAGCTCGTGACCGAGGGCATCCAGACGCTGTTCTCCTCCAGCCTCACGCTGATCGGCACGGCCGTGATCCTGATCCTGCTCGACCCCGGGCTCGCCCTGGTCACGTTCCTCACCTTCCCGGTCCTGTTCGCCGGCAGCATCCTCTTCCGGCTCGCCTCGAGCGGCGCCTACCGCCTCACGCGCGAGAAGATCGCCGCGGTCACCGCCTACCTCCAGGAGACGCTGTCGGGCGTGCGCGTGGTGCGCGCCTTCGGACAGGAGCACCGCCACCGCACCCGTTTCGCGGAGCTCAACGACGAGCACCGCAAGGTGAACATGCGGACGGTCTACCTCAACGCCGCCTACTTCCCCTCGGTCGAGCTGCTCTCGGCCGTGGCGACAGCGGCGATCTTGATCTACGGCGGCAACCAGGTGCTCGACGGCGACAGCGCCGTGACGATCGGCGTGCTCGTCTCGTTCGTCTTCTACCTGCAGAGCTTCTTCGACCCGATCCAGTCCCTGTCCCAGCTCTACACGACCTACCAGGCCGGCATGGCGGCGCTCGACAAGATCTTCGAGCTGCTCGACGAGAAGCCCGACCTGGGCGACAAGCCCGACGCGCTCGAGCTGCCCCGCCTGCGCGGTGAGATCGAGTTCGACGACGTCAGCTTCTCCTACGACGGCGAGACGCCGGCGCTGTGCGAGGTCGACCTGCGCGTGCCGCCCGGGCAGACGGTCGCGATGGTCGGTGCCACCGGCGCCGGCAAGTCCACGCTGGCGAAGCTGGTGGCGCGCTTCTACGACCCCGACCACGGGCGCGTGCTGGTCGACGGTCACGACCTGCGCGACGTGACCGAGGCCTCGCTGCGCTCGCAGCTGGGCATCGTGCCGCAGGAGGGCTTCCTGTTCTCCGGGACGATCTGGGACAACATCGCCTTCGGGCGCCCGGACGCGACCGACGAGGACGTGCGCGCGGCCGCGGCCGCGGTCGGGGCGCACGAGTTCATCGAGCGGCTGCCCGACGGCTACGACTCCGAGGTCGGCGAGCGCGGCGGGCAGCTGTCCGCCGGACAGCGCCAGCTCGTGGCCTTCGCCCGTGCGGCGGCGGCCGATCCGCGCATCCTGATCCTCGACGAGGCCACGTCGAACGTGGACGTGCGCACGGAGGCCCAGATCGAGCGCGGGCTGCGCCGCCTGCTGGCGGGCCGCACAGCGCTGGTGATCGCCCACCGCCTATCGACCATTCGTGGAGCTGGACGGATAGTTGTGCTGGATCGAGCGCGAATTGTCGAGCAGGGCACGCATGAGGAGCTGCTCGAGGCGGGGGGAGCCTACGCGCGCCTGTACCGGGACTGGGCGAGCCAATCGGTGGCGTGAGCTAGCGCGCTCGCCGACCGCGCCCTGCTGTGCCTGCTCGCGCCCGCTTCGGCGCTGGGGGCCGCCACTCTCGACCAGTTCACCGTCACGCCCGCGAGCACGCAGGCCGGCTCGCACCCGGACGTGACGATCTTCCAGCACGTGACGCTGTCGTCCGCCGACGACGACATCAGGGACACGTTCGTGCGGCTGGCGCCGGGGCTGCTCGGCAACCCGCAGAACGCGGCCGTGTGCACCAGCGCCACCCTGCGCTCCGACGCCGGCTGTCCGGCAGCCGCGAAGGTCGGGACCGTGCAGGTGACCGCCACGATCCACCTGGTGCCGCCGCTGGTCTCGCTGCCGGACCAGGTGATCGACGGCACCGTGTACAACCTGAAGCCGACCGGCGTCGAGCCCGCGCGGCTCGGCCTGAAGCTGGAGCCGCGGGTGCTCCCCGCGCCGCTGCCCGGGTTGCCCGCGGTCTACCTCGAGTCGCCCGTCTACCTGCGTCCGGGCGCCGACGGCATCGGGCTCGAGTCCCTGTTCGCCGACCAGCCCCGCGAGCAGTCCGGGCTCAACGTCCAGATCACGAGCGTGCGGCTGACCTTCCTCGGCAAGGCGAGCAAGGGCAGCTTCATGCGCATGCCGACCTCCTGCGGGCCGCTGACCTCGGTTGGGCGGGTGAACTCGTACCAGATGCCCGACCTTCTCGGAGAAGACGTCGGTGTTCACGCCCACCGGCTGCAACTCGCTCGGCTTCTCGCCGACCGCCGAGGGCGCGCTCGGCTCGCCCAGCACCACGCGCAAGGGGAGCCTCCCGCCGCTGACCACGATGCTCAAGTTCGACCCCGAGGAGGCGGCGCTCAAGACCGCCGAGGTGACGCTGCCGCCGTCAGTGGGGCCGAACCTGAAGGTCCTCCCGCGCGCCTGCCAGCGGGCCGAGGCGGACGCCAACACGTGCCCCGACAGCTCGCGCGTGGGCACGGCGATCATCGACTCGCCGCTCCAGGCCACGCCCGTCGAGGGCCCCGTGTACCTCGCCTTCAACAGCGACGCCTCGCTGCCAGGGCTGATCGTCAAGCTGCCGCCGCCGGTCGACCTGCGGGTGGACGGCCTGATCGCCGCCACCCCGAGCGGGCTGCGCAACACGTTCGACGGCAACCCGGACCTGCCGCTGCGCAGCTTCACGCTGCGCTTCGACGGCGGGGCAAGCGGGCCGCTCGAGCTGTCCAAGGACCTCTGCGCGGCCAGCACCGACACGCGCATCTCGGTCAAGCTGACCGCGCACTCGGGCAAGGTGTCGGAGTTCAAGCAGGAGCTGGCGACACCCGGCTGCGATCCGATCGCCGCGGTCTCCGTGAAGAAGCGCAAGCGCAGCTTCACGCTCGCGGCTGTGCTGACGGCGGCGCGGCGCGGCCCGGACCTGACCAGCGTCCGCGTGGGGCTGCCGAAGGGGCTCAAGCGGGGCCGGCTCCGCGCCCGCCTGCTGATCGACGGGAAGAAGTCGAAGGCCGCCCGCGCCCGCCGGGCGATCAGCCCGAAGCTGAGCGGAGGCGCCCGGCGCGTCAAGATCGTCTGGAAGGGCCTGAAGCGCGTGAAGGGCAAGAAGCTGGCGCGCACCGTCGTCGTGCCGATCGCGATGACGGACAAGCGCGGCAAGGTGACCACCCTGCGCCTGCGGGTCCGCCGCGGCTAGGGATGCGGGCTCTATGCTTGGGCCCCGATTGGGGAGTCGTCTAATGGCAAGACGCCAGCCTCTGGAGCTGGTTATCGGGGTTCGAGTCCCTGCTCCCCAGTAGCCCGCTAGAGCTCGGCTAGGTCGGTGCCCTCGTCGGCGAGGGCCCCCGGGTCCGGCTTCGCTCGATCCGTGATGAAGCGGCGCGCGTGCTCCAGGTCGTCGGAGCGGCCGACGGTCAGGGCGGACGACCACGTGCCCGTGCTCCTCGTGCACGAAGAACGCGCTGAACTCGCCCTGCTCGAGCGAGCCGCGCACCACCAGGTCGCCGGAGCCCGGGCCGACGTACTCGAACGACGCCCAGTCGGCCAGGTCGGAGAAGAAGTAGGGCAGCACGTCGTGCTCGACCCCGCGGCCGAGCATGTTGAGCGCCGCCGTCTTGCCGTGGTTGAAGGCCACGTCCCAGTGCTCCAGGCGCAGGCGGGCGTTGTGGATCGTGCTCTCGTACTCGCAGATGTCGCCCGCGGCGTAGATGCCGGGCACCGAGGTCTCGAGACCGGCGCTGCACTTCACTCCCCCGGTCTCGCCCAGCTCGAGCCCACCGGAGCGGGCCAGCGTCACGTCCGGCATCACCCCGACTCCGACCACGACCATGTCGCAGTCGAGCTCGAGCCCGTTCTTGGTCACGACCTTGCCCACGCGGCCGTCGGCGCCCTCGAAGCGCTCCAGCTCGTCGCCGCCGTGCACCTCCACCCCGTGCTGCTCGAGCGTGTCCTGGAAGAAGCGCCCGACCTCGCGCCCGAACTGGTTCTGCAGCGTGACCTCCTCCTGCATCACGATCGAGCACTTCACGCCGTGCGCCGCGGTCAGCGAGGCAGCCACCTCGCAGCCGATGTAGCTGCCGCCGATCAGCACGGCGCGCTCGGCGGCCTCGGCGTCGGCGCGGATCGCGTCCGAGTTGCCGAACGCGCGCAGGTAGTGGATGCCCTCGAGGTCGCAGCCGTCGACCCGCACGCGGCGCACGTTTGCGCCGGTCGCGATCAGCGCGGTCCCGAACTCCACCTCGTCCTTGGTCGACAGCGTCGCCACCCGCTCGGCTGTGTCGAGCTTCATCACGCTCGTCCTGGTCATCAGCTCGATGTCCTGCTCGACCCACCACTCGTCGGGGCGGAACAGGACGTCCTCGCGCGACTCCTTGCCCTGCAGGTAGCCCTTCGACAGCGGCGGCCGGTTGTAGGGCGGGTCGAACTCGCGGCCGACCAGCAGCACCGATCCCTCGCCGCCCTCCTCGCGCAGCCAGCGGGCGCAGTTGGCGGCGGCGAGTCCGCCGCCGACCAGCAGGTGGTCGACCTGGCGGCGAGCCACCCTAGGCCGCGGGTGCGCTGGAGCGGTCCGAGAAGCGCTCGGTCACGCTCGTCTCCAGCTCGGCGTCGAGCACGAGCAGGACCTCGTCGCCGGCCTGCACCACCGAGTCGCCGTTGGGCACGAAGCCGCCGCCGTCGCGCAGGATCGAGATCACGAGCGAGCCGTCGGGCAGGCCGAGCTCCTTGACCTTGCGCCCTGCCGCCTCGCAGCCGGGCGCCACCTCCAGCTCGATGATCTCCAGCCGCTCCTCGGGCAGGTCGAGCAGGTGCACCAGGCCGTACTGGGGCACCTCGTGCTCGATCAGGCGCAGGATCAGGTCGGTCGCCGAGATCGCCGGCTTCACGCCGAGCAGCTCGAAGTGCTGCAGGTTGCGCGGGTTGTTGCAGCGGGCCACCACGCGGGTGACGCCGTACTTCTCGCGCGCGACCTGCGAGATCAGGATGTTGTCCTCGTCGTCGCCGGTCACGGCCACGACCAGGTCGGCCCGCTCGATGCCGGCGCGCTCGAGCACCCACAGCTCGGAGCCGTCGCCGTACTGGGCGCTGTGCTCGAGCTCCTGCTCGACCACGCTGAAGCGCACCGGATCGGACTCGATCACGGTGATCTCGTGCCGCTTGGCGATCAGCTCACGGGCCAGGTTCCAGCCAACCTTGCCGGCCCCCACGATCACGACGTACATGGCTTAGCCCGGACACCCCTTCGAAGCGGATCTGGCCGCGCACGGCCGCCTCGAGCAGCTCGATGGCGGTCTGGGTCGGGCAGACGGTCTGCAGGCCCTGTTCGGCGTACCAGCGGGCGCGGGCCGGGTCGAGCACGCGCACCACCACGCGATCGACGTCGAAGCGGCGCTTGGCGATCTGGGCGATCACGAGGTTGGTGTTGTCCCCATCGGTGGAGGCGACGAAGGCGTCCGCCTGGTCGATGCCCGCTGCCAGCAGCGCCTCGATCTCGAGGGCGGTGCCCTCGGTGAAGCGGCCGCCGCGCTCCTCCCAGCCCTCATTCTGGCCGCGTTCGAGCAGCGCGATCGCCTCGGCGTCCTCGTCCAGAACGGAGACCTGGTGTCCTTCGGCCAGCATCGAGTTCGCGATCGCGGAGCCCACGCGCCCGCATCCAACTATCAGTACGAACATTCCGCTCCCACTCTAGGGGAGAACGCCCTCGCGGGTGCCTTCCTCGCCCGCAGGCGGCGCCGTGAGAATCACCTTGCAGGGCGCCTTCTCGATCACGTAGCGGGTCGTCTCCCCCACGAAGCGGTCGCGCGAGCGCCCGCGGCCCCCGAGAATGGCGCCGCCGCGCACGCCGGTTGGCTCCTCGGCGGCGAGCACGATCGCCTCGACGCCGCGCCGGCGCGCCTCGGCGACGATCGCCTGGCCGACGGTGCGGCCGCGCACCATCGCGGTCGCCACCTCCACGCCCTCGTACTCCTCGCCGACCTCCTTGGCGCGCGCGAGCACCTGCTTGGCCTTCTTCACGCGCTCGTCCGGCACGCGCGCGTCGATCGGCAGCGACATCGGGATCTCGAACACGTACAGCGCCTCGACAACGGCGCCGCCCTCGGCCTCGTCGGGGTGCTCGGAGGCCAGCCGCCCGGCGGTCCCGATGATCTCGTCGTCGAGCGCCTCGCCGAACACCGGCACGAGGATGCTGCCGTACTCGACCGGCGCGCGCCTCCTGGAGCGCCTCGGGCGGGATCGTGAAGCGCTTGGTCAGCGGCTTGCCCTGGGCGCGCCGGTAGATCACGTACATCGCGATGCCGATCGCCATCCAGGCGCCGCCGACCACGCGCGCGCCCTCGTGCAGCACGACGACGCTGACCCAGGCGAGGATCGAGAAGAGCGCGCCCAGCACGGCCGGCACCGGGATCGCGCCGCGCCCGACCTTCAGCGAGACCGGCACGCGGAAGGCGCTCGGCCGGCCGCTCTCGCGGTAGCGCAGCACGATCACCGACACGTGGGCGATCGCGAACGTGACCATCGCGCCGAACGCGAAGATGCCGGCGAGGAAGTCGAGGTCGTGCGGGATCGCCAGCGCGAACGCGATCACGGCGGCGATCGTGATCGCGATGTAGGGCGTCCCGCGCCGCTCGTGCAGGCGGCCGGCGGCGCTCGGGATCTGGCGGTTGGTGGCCAGCGAGTAGGACAGCCGGGCGATGCCGAGCATCTGGCCGTTCATCGCCACGAGCAGCAGCGCGGCGCCGAGCGCCCCGACGGCGGCGCGTGCCGCGTCGTTGAGCCAGTCGGGGTGGAACTGCGGAGACCACGCCGAGCACCGGCGCCTCGACGTAGCGCCCGCCGAGCGGCGTCTCGCCGTCGACGACCGGCAGCGTCATCAGCGCCGCGGTCGACACGCACACGAACAGGATCAGCGCGGTCACCGCGGTCAGCCCGACCACGCGGCGCAGCCCCCTGCGCCCCACGCGCACCTCGCCGGCCAGCCCCGACGCGGCCTCGACCCCGACCAGCGCGACGCCCGCCACCACGGTCGCGAACAGCAGCTGATCCCATTCCGGCGAGGCGCCGAGGTCGACGCGAGTCGGTGATCGAACCCGGGATCCCAGTTCTGCGCGAGCGCGATCGCCGACACCGCCGAGCAGCAGCAGGATCCCGAGCAGCGACAGGCGCAGCACCATGCCGAGCCGGTCGGCCCCGAGCCCGCGCACGTTCTGAGCGGCGACGTAGACGAGCGCCAGGCCGGCGATCACGATCTCGACCACGCCCTCGTCGAGCTCGGTCCAGAACACCGCGAGGTAGTCGGAGATCGCGACGGCGCCGATCGCCATCACGATCAGGTAGTCGAGCAGGATCGCCCAGCCGGCGATGAAGCTCCACAGCTCGTCGAAGGCGTAGCGCGCGAACGTCGAGGCGCCGCCGCGCTCGGGGTGCAGCGAGCTGCCCTCGACGTAGGTCGCGATCGTGAACACGAAGAACAGGCCGGACGCGAGGAACGCGAGCCGGCGTGAGCCCGAGCGCGTCGCCGGCCACGACGCCGAGCACCATGAAGAGGCCGGAGACGACCGAGCTGAGCAGGATCGCGAACAGGGCCGGCTCGCCGAGGCCGCGTGAGAAGCGGGCGCCGGCGCGCCCGGCGCGCTCCGAGCCGCGCCGCAGCTGCGAGCGCGCCCGCTCGGCGGCGGCCCGGGCGCGAGCGCCCTCGGCGCCGCCTGCGCGCGCGCCGCCCGGCGCGGTCCTCGCGCTCACTGCTCGCCGCCGCGCGCCAGCCAGAGGCGCGCCGCGCCGATCAACGCCAGCATCGTGCCGAGCAGCACTCCCACGGCGAGCGCCCCGCCGCCGCGCGCGATCGTCGACGCCACCATCGCCACGCCGACGAGCAGCAGTGCGGCGCTAAGCAGGCGCGTGGACGCGAGATAGGCGCGTTGCACGGGCGAATAATGGCAGCCGACGGGGCGGCTGGGCTCGCGCGGCTTCAGGCGCCGCCGTCGCGGCTGCCGTTCACCCCGCGCGACGACTCGATGATCACCCGGCAGGGGCGCTCGCTCGAGCACGGTCTCGAGCGTCTTGCCGAACAGCGACGCTCCGGCCCGGCGGGGCGGCAGCGCCATCACCAGCGCGCGGGCTCGGATCTCGCGCGCCTCCTCCACGATCCGGCGGCCCGCGCCGCCCGGGCGCACCTTCTCCCAGTGGCCGGTCACGCGCCTGCCGCCGCGCACGCGCGCCGAGTCGATCAGCGACGCCGCGCGCGCCTCCTCCTCGGGCAGCGGCGCGTCGATCGGCGAGTTCGGCGGCACCGTGATCGTCACGAGCACGTGGATGCCGCGCCGCCGGCGTGGCGGCCAGCCGCACCGCCGTCGCCACCGCCTCGGGCGAGAAGTTGCCGTCCTCGAACGCGACCAGCACCGACTCGTACTCGACCTCGTGCTCGACCACCGGCTTGGGCGTGACGATCTTGTGCGTCTCCGTCAGCGAGAGGCCCTGGCGCCGCCGGTAGAGCGACGTAGATCGCGATCCCGATCGCCAGCCAGAGCGTGCCCGCGACGAGCGTCGCGCAGGTCGAGCACCGTCACGACGACGAAGCGCGATCGCCGGTGCCGAGCCCGCCGAAGACCGCGAACAGCGGCAGCTCCATGCCGCGGACGCGCAGCGTGCCGGGGCCGCGCCACGGTCGCTCCGACGTCCGGGCTGCTTGATCGCGCAGCGCGATCACCGACGAGGTGCGCGATCGTGAACGAGAGCATCGCGCCGAACGCGTAGATCGTCCCGAGGAAGTCGGCCTGGCCCGGGCAGGATCGTCACGCAGGCGACCGCGCCGAACACGATGATCGCCACGTAGGGCGTGCGGAACTTGGGGTGCAGCACCCGCAGCAGCTCGGGCAGCTGGCGGTGCTGGCCCATCGAGTAGGTCAGCCGCGAGACGCCGATCAGCCCGGCGTTGGTCGCGATGAACAGGATCGTGGCCGCGAGGATGCCGACGTAGATCTCGGCGGCGCCCTGCAGCGCGCCGAGGTCCATGTTCTCGACCACGCCGAGCACCGGGTCGTCGGCGTAGCCGCCCTCCTCCTTCGGCAGCGCCAGCTGCGGTCTGCGCCGTTCACGACCGGCATCGCCGACAGCGCGATCGCCGGCAGGAACGCGTAGATCGCGACCACGCGCCGACCACCACGCCGCCCATCGCGCGCGGGATCGTCTTGCCGTAGTCGCGCGCCTCCTCGGCCATGTTCGAGATCGTCTCGATGCCGGTGTAGGCGACCATCGCCGACCGGGATCGCGATCAGGAAGTCGCGACAGCGTCGGCGTGGTCCCGAAGTCGACGTTGTTCGACCAGCGTGTCGGGTCGAGAACGACGAGCACCAGCCGATCGACCACGAGCGCGACCTGGGTCAGGAAGTCGGCGAGCGGCGAAGACGATGTTCAGCGCCGGCCGACTCCTTGACGCCGACGACGTTCAGCGCCGCCAGCAGGACCACGACGACGATGCCGCCGACGATGTCGGCCGGCGACTCGCCCGAGCGGCTCCCAGAACACGCCCAGGTAGTGCGGCACGAAGAACGCCGAGATGGCGATCGTGATGATGTAGTTGAGCATCTGGCCCCACGCGGCGAAGAAGGACCAGAACTCGTTGAAGGCGCGCCGGGCGAACGAGGAGGAGCCGCCGGCCTCGGGGTACATCGTGGTCGCCTCGGTGTAGGTGGCCGCCGTGGCCGCGAAGATCAGCCCCGCGATCAGGAAGACCACCGGCGTCATGCCGAGCGGCGAAGATCGCCACCAGGCCGAGCGCGTAGTAGATCGACGAGCCGACGTTGCCGTAGGCGGTCGAGAACAGCGCGCCCGTGCCGAGGACGCGCTCCAGCCCCTGATTCTTAGGGCGGTACTCAGCCATGCCGCCGGCGAGACTACTCCCGCCGGCGGCTCTCCGAGGGGTCTAAACGAGGAACGGGATGAGCAGGAGCGCGACGATGTTCGCGACCTTGATCATCGGGTTGATCGCCGGGCCCGGCGGTGTCCTTGTAGGGGTCTCCCACGGTGTCGCCCGTGACCGAGGCGGCGTGCGCCTCGGAGCCCTTGCCGCCGTACTCGCCGTCCTCGATCAGCTTCTTGGCGTTGTCCCACGCACCGCCGCCGGCCGTCATCGAGACCGCGGCGAAGAAGCCCACCACGATCACGCCGATCAGCAGCCCGCCGAGCGCCTGCGTCGAGAGCAGGCCGACCACGACCGGGATGACGATCGGGATCAGCGCGGGCACGATCATCTCCCGCTGCGCCGAGGCCGTGACGATGTCCACCGCCTTCGCGTAGTCGGGCTTCTCGGTGTAGTCCATGATGCCCGGCTTCTCCTTGAACTGCCGGCGCACCTCCTCGACCACGCCGCCGCCGGCGCGGCCGACCGCCTCGATCGCCAGCGCCGCGAACAGGTAGACCATCATGCCGCCGATCAGCAGGCCGATCAGCACCTCCGGCTGGGAGATCTCGAACGAGGTCACCTTGGTGCCCGCCGCGGCGGACTCCTCGCGCAGCTCCTCGACGAAGGCGGCGAACAGCACCAGCGCCGCCAGCACGGCGGAGCCGATCGCGTACCCCTTCGTGACCGCCTTGGTCGTGTTGCCGACCGCGTCGAGCGGGTCGGTCACGGCGCGCACCTCTTCGGGCAGGTCCGCCATCTCGGCGATGCCGCCGGCGTTGTCGGTGATCGGCCCGAACGCGTCGAGCGCCACGATCAGCCCGGTGAGCGACAGCTGGGCCATCACCGCCACGCCGATGCCGTAGATGCCGGCCAGCTCGTTGGCGACGAGGATGCCGAGCGCCAGCAGGATCGCCGGCGCGGCCGTGGACTGGAAGCCCTGGGCGAGGCCCTGGATGATGTTCGTGGCGTGCCCCGTCTGCGACGCGCGCGCCGTCGTGCGCACCGGCCGGAAGCGGGTCGACGTGTAGTAGTCGGTGATCACGAACAGGCCCGCCGTGACGGCGATGCCGACCAGCGTGCAGCAGTACAGCTCGATCCCGCTCGGCGCCGCACTGGCCCCGCCGCGCAGCAGGTCGGACACGCCGTCCTTGAAGGTGAGGTCGTCCATCATCCCGAGCGTGATCGGCAGGAAGGCCAGCGCGGCCAGGCCGCCGGACACGATCAGGCCCTGGTAGAGCGCACGCTCCACGTTGCCGGCCGCGCTGCGGACGGCGAACGTGCCGATGATCGACGCGAGCAGCGACGCGCCGCCGATGACCAGCGGGTAGACCGCCACCGTGCCGACCTCCCCGAAGATCAGCACGCCGAGCAGCATCACGGCAACCGCGGTCACCGCGTAGGTCTCGAACAGGTCGGCGGCCATGCCGGCGCAGTCGCCGACGTTGTCGCCCACGTTGTCCGCGATCACGGCGGGGTTGCGCGGGTCGTCTTCCGGGATGCCGGCCTCGATCTTGCCGACCAGGTCGGCGCCGACGTCGGCGGCCTTCGTGAAGATGCCGCCGCCGAGCCGGGCGAACACGGAGATCAGCGAGCCGCCGAAGCCGAGGCCCACGAGGGCGTCGATCGCGTCGCGCTCGTCGGTGTCGGCGAGGATCAGGATGCCGTAGTAGCCCGCCACGCCGAGCAGGGCCAGGCCGGCGACCAGCAGACCGGTCACCGCACCGCCCTTGAACGCGACCTCGAGCGCCCGCGACACGCCGGAGCGCGCCGATTCGGCCACGCGGGCGTTCGCGCGCACCGACACGTTCATGCCGATGAAGCCCGCCGCGCCGGAGAACGTGCCTCCGATCAGGAAGCCGAGCGCGGTGAGGACGCCCTCGCGGTCCTGGGCCTCCAGAGCCACGCCGAGGACGATCGCGAGCACGACGGCGACTCCGGCGATGATCGTGTACTGGCGTCGCAGATAAGCGCTTGCGCCCTGCTGGACGGCGAGCGAGATGGCCTGCATCTGCTCGTTGCCGGGCGAGAGCGACAGGAGCCAGCGCGAGGTCAGCACGCCGTAGAGAACGGCGGCGCCGGCGCAGACGAGCGCGATGATCACGCCCCAGTCAGTCAGGAATTCCAAGGGGTATGTCCTCCGAGTTGAGTCAGCGAGCGGTCATGCGCGGAGCGCTGGAGACGGGGATCTGGGGAAGTCTCCGACACCGCCCGGAAAAGAGCGGCCGCAGTTTATCGGACGATCGCGCTACGTAGCGCGGTGGCGCACGCATCCTCTGGTTGAGGGCCAATTCTGGGTATCGCACGGAACAGCAGGTCGCGCAGCCGGTGCAGGTTCTCCTCGAACGCCGCGAGCGCCACTTCGGTGGTCACCGGAGGGGTTCCCTCGAGCCCGACGTCGTAGTCCGTGACAAGGGCGATCCCCGCGTAGCAGAGCTCCAGCTCGCGGGCCAGCCAGCACTCCGGGTACTGGGTCATGTTGACCACGTCGAAGCCGCTCTCGGAGAACCAGCGCGACTCCGCGCGCGTCGAGAACCGCGGGCCCTGGATCACGACCACGGTGCCGCCCCTGACCACCGGGATGTCGAGCTCCTCGGCGCTCGCGGCGAGGAGCTCGCCCAAGTCGGGGCAGAACGGATCGGCGGCGGATACGTGGGTGGTCTGCGGGCCGTCGTAGAACGTGCTCTCGCGGGCCTGGGTGCGGTCGACGAACTGATCGCAGATCACGAAGGTGCCCGGGGCCAGCTCCGGCTTGAGCGAGCCGCAGGCGGCCGGGCCGACGATCCGCTTGGCCCCCACCTCCTGCATCGCCCAGACGTTCGCGCGGTAGTTGATCCGGTGCGGCGGGAGGGTGTGCTCGTCGCCGTGCCGGGGCATGAACGCGACGTCGGCGCCCTCGATGCGACCGATGCGCACCGGCGCCGACGGGGGCCCGTAGGGAGTGGCGACCGGCACCTCCTCGACGTCGTCGAGGAAGCGGTAGAAGCCCGTCCCTCCGAAGACCCCGATCACGTTCCCGGCGGCGTCCAGATCTTGGAGCGGGCCTCGGCGCGCTGGGCGGCGTCGTCCTCGGGAGCGGGGGTGCCCTGGGTCTCCTTCACGTACAGCATCTGCACCTGGGAGAGTGCATCCTTGATCGGACCGACGACCTCCTCGGGGCAGAGCGGCAGCAGCGCCCGCGCCGCCTCGATCGCCTCCTTGGCCTTGGCCGGGTCGCGGTGCTCTTGGTCGGTCAGTCGGATGCCCGCCAGGTTGACCAGCGACGCCGTGGTGCTCACCAGCACGTCGGCCACGTCGGGCAACTGACGTTCGGGCTCGCTCACGCGCTCACCTCCTCGGCTGCGTAGGTCCTCTGCGTCTCCGCGACCTCGGCCGCGTAGACGTCCTCCATCGACGCCCCCTGCGCGAGCGCGCGGCGCTGGCGCTGGGCGCCGTTCTCCTCCGGCAGCGCCGGCTCGATGCCGAGCAGCGAGCGCGCCGGCGCGGTCCAGGCGAGCAGCCGCTCGGCGACGGCCGCGGCCGGGAACTCCTCGCGGCTGGGCAGGTCGATCAGCTTGCCGTCGAGCCCGTACCGGATCGCGCGCCAGAAGTTCTCCTCGATGAAGCGCACCGGTGGGTCGTCGTGGGGCACGCCCTCGTCCTCGTCGAGGGCCGCCTGGGCGATGCAGGCGGTGATCAACGCCTCGAGCGCGGTCGAGTCGGCGGCGCTCGTCTGCGCGTCGCAGATCCGCAGCTCCACGGTCCCAAACGAGTGGTGCGGCCGCACGCTCCACCAGATCTGGGTCTGCTCGACGATCGAGTTGCTGGCGATCAGGAAGTCCACGTAGTCCGCATACCCGGCCCAGCCGCCGAACGCATCGGGGATCCCGCAGCGCGGGAAGCTCTTGGTGAAGATCTGCGAGCGCACGGAGTGCAGCCCGGAGGAGCGGCCGTCGAGGAAGGGCGAGTTGGCCGACAGCGCCAGCAGCTCGGGCAGCACCGGGCGCAGGCGGTCGCACACCCTGACCGCGCGCTCGGCCCCGCGCACGCCCACGTGCACGTGCAGCGAGAACGTGTTGTTGCGCCAAGCGACGTACTGGAGCCCCTCGGCCACGCGCCGGTAGTGCTCGGTGTCGATGATCTGCTGCTCCTGCCAGGTGCTCCACGGATGGGTGCCGGTGGCCGCCAGCATCGCGCCGCGCTCGGCGGCCAGTCGGAACAGGCGCACGCGCGCTTCGCGCTGGCGCTCGATCGCGTCGGTGAAGGTCTCCCCGCGGCCCGATCGGATCTCGATCTCGGACTTGATCAGCTCGCCGGCGACCGACTCCGCCAGGACCGGATCGGCCTGGGCCGCGTCCTTCAGCTCCTCGAAGCGGTGGTCCAGCGAGAGCGTGTGCGGATCGAGGATCGCGAACTCCTCCTCGATTCCGACCGTGAAGTCCGTTGAGGCCTCGAACGCCTCATGGACACGGGCCATGTCGAGCATCAGGTGAGGTAGAAGTAGAGCGCGTAGAGCAGGTCGACTGCGGGACTCGAGGTGTGCACGGTCACCTCGGGCGGCACCTGGAGCAGGGCCTCGGAGTAGTTGAAGATGATCTTCACGCCGGCTTCCACGAGGTCGTCGGCGACCTCCTGCGCGGCGGCGGTGGGCACGGCCAGCACGCCGACGACGACGTCCTCCTCGCGGATCACCTTCTCGAGGTCGTCGTAGGGGCGAACCGTCAGGTTCTCGTTGACCGCCTGGCCGACCTTGGACGGGTCCTTGTCGAAGAGCGCGACGACGCGGAAGCCGTGGTCGGCGAAGATGTCCGAACCGGCGATCGCCTGTCCCAGGTTGCCCGCCCCGAACAGCGCGATGTTGTGCTTGCCGGTGGTGCGCAGGATCTTGCGGATCTGCGAGACGAGCGAGTCGACGTTGTAGCCCACGCCGCGCTTGCCGAACTTGCCGAAGCCGGACAGGTCGCGCCTGATCTGCGTCGAGTTGACGTGCGTGTAGTCCGCCAGCTCCTGCGACGAGATCGTCTCGCGCCCCATTTTCTTCGCCTGGGTCAGAACCTGGAGATAGCGCGACAGGCGGGCCGCGACGCCCAAGGACAGCCGCTCTCCCCCACCGTCCTGCACCCCGGTCCCGCCCGTGACGGGCTCCCGAAAGCTCACGCGTCCACTCTATCGAGCCGCCGTTCGAGGACGACCTCGTCGACGAAGAACTCGAACACCGTTTCGCCGTCCATTTCGAGGACCGGAATGCGCTCGCCGTAGCGCTTGTAGAGGACCGGGTCGCGTGAGATGTCGACCTGCTCCAGCGGGACGTCGCGGCGGGCCGTGACGCGCTCGACGGCGGCGCGCGCGTCGTCGCACAGGTGACAGCCCGGCTTGCCGTAGAGAGTCAGCGTCGTCACAGATGGCACTCTAGGGGCCGTGGAGCACCTGGAGCTGGTCGTGTTCGGGCTGCTGGTCGGCGCTGCCGCGCTGGCCGTGCTCGCGGGCGCGGTAAACGTGCCGTATCCGATCATCCTGGTGCTCGGCGGCGCGGGCATCGGCTTCGTCCCGGGTGTCCCCGAGCTCACGCTCGACCCGGACGTCGTGCTGCTGATCTTCCTGCCGCCGCTGCTCTACGGCGCCGCCTTCTTCACCTCGCTGCGCGACCTGCGCCGCAACGCGCGCCCGATCGCGCTGCTCTCGATCGGGGTGGTCGCCGTGACGATGGTCGCCGTCGCGGTGGTGGCGCACGAGGCGATCGGCCTGGGCTGGGGGGAGTCGTTCGTGCTGGGCGCGATCGTCTCTCCGACCGACGCCGTCGCGCCCGCCGAGATCCTGCGCCGGATCGGGGCGCCGCACCGGATGCTGACGGTGATCGAGGGCGAGAACCTGACCAACGACTGGACGGCGCTGATCCTCTACCGCGTCGCGGTCGCGGCGGTGGTGAGCGGCAGTTTCTCGCTGTGGGAGGCGGGCCTGAAGTTCGTGTGGAGCGGGCTCGGCGGCCTGCTGGTCGGGCTGATCGCCGGGCTTGTGATCCGCGAGGTCCGCCGCCGCGTGGACGACCCGCCGACCGAGTTCACGATCTCGCTGCTGTCCGGCTACGCCGCCTACCTGCCGGCCGAGGAGATCGGCGTCTCGGGCGTGATCGCGGCCGTGACCGTCGGCGTCTACATGGGCTGGCACACGCCCGAGCTGACCACGCCGGTCACGCGGATGCAGGGCACGGCGATCTGGGAGGTGCTGACCTTCCTCTTGAACGCGCTGCTGTTCCTGCTGGTGGGGCTGCAGCTGCCGTCGGTGATCGACGACATCGAGGGGCACACGACCGGCGAGCTGATCGGCTGGGGGCTGCTGATCAGCGCGGTGGTGATCGGCGTGCGGCTGATCTGGCAGTTCACCGTCGTCTACCTGATCCGCGCGATCGACCGCCGCGAGGTCCAGCGCGCGCGTCGGGCCGGCTGGCGGATGCGCCTCATCGGCGGCTGGGCCGGCATGCGCGGAGCGGTGTCGATCGCGGCGGCCCTGGCGCTGCCGCTGACCACCGACGCCGGCGCGCCCTTCCCCGAGCGCAACCTGATCATCTTCCTGACCTTCGCGGTGCTGTTCGCGACGCTGGTCGGCCAAGGGCTGACGCTGGGGCCGCTGATCCGCTGGCTGGGCGTGGAGGACGACGGCGCCGAGGATCGCGAGGAGGTCGCCGCCCGCGTGAGGCTCGCCGAGGCGGCGGTCGCGCGCGTGGAGGAGCTGAGCGGGGCCGACTGGGTGCGCGACGACACGCTCGAACGGGTCCGCGGCCTGTACGACTACCGCCGGCGGCGCTTCACGGCGATCGGCGACGGCGACGGCGAGGACTACGAGGAGCGCAGCAGCGCCTACATCCGGCTCATGTACGAGCTGTTCGACGCCCAGCGCGAGGAGCTGATCGGGCTGCGCAACCGGGGCGAGATCTCGGACGAGGTGCGGCGCCGGGTGGAGCGCGACCTCGATCTCGAGGAATCGCGCCTGAGCTGATCAGCGCAGCAGGACGAGCGTCCTGCGGACGGTGGTGCGATTGCCGGCGGCGTCGGTGACGACCGTCGCCAGCGTCACCTTCGTGCGCCGTCGCTTGGCGCGACGCAGGCCCGCGACCAGCCGCCGCCCCGCCTTCGTCGTCGTCTTGATGCGGATGCGTCCCTTGCCGGCAGCGGCGAGCGTCGCCGTGCCGCGCGCGAGCTTGGCCGAGGCGCGACCCCGCATCGAGAGCGTCGCGCTGGCCGTGCAGGCCTCGTTGCAGCTGAACTCGTAGGCGAGGCCGCGCTTGAGGGCACCCAGGCGCAGGGTCGTCTTGGCGAGTGCGACCAGAACCGCCGGCCGCGTCGTGTCCGCCGCCGGCGGCACCGGGGGCGGCGGAGGCGAAGTCAGGTCCGGCAGGATGGTCAGGGAGAGCGCTTGCTGGGTGCCGTCTCCGATCGTGCCGACCGGAACGGGCAGCGCCGCCCCGTTGAAGCGATACAGCCGGGTGAGATCGTCGGAGTCGTTGGTGAGGGCGGCGTAGAAGGCTCCGTCCGGCGCGATGTCGAACCCGCCGTCGCTCGTCTGGTCGAGGGTGAAGCCGAGCGGACTGAGGTCGGTGACCGCTCCGAGATTGGCCGAGGGGGTGGCCGCGACTCCTCCGAGCAGAGCGAGAGCGCTGTTGTTGCGGTCGATGACGTACAGCGTCGAGCCCGCGCCGTCCAGGTTCACGTCGTACGCAGCGCCGATGAGCGTGGTCGTGATCGCGGGGGTGAGGTCGGTGTCGTTCCCGGCGAGCGCGCCGCTGTCCTGGTTGAGGCGGGCGTTCTCGTCGTTGGTGTTGACGTAACGGATTCGGTCGCTGGCCCTCGGGTTGATGTCCAATCCGGTTGGGACGTCCGCCGCGCCGGCCAAGGCGGCTGCCGTCGCGCCCAGGAACGTCGCGGCGCCGGTGTCCGGGTCGATCGTGTAGGTCCGTAGGAGCGAGTTCGCCGCGGACCCGGTTACAGCCGTGGTCGCGTAGACCACGCCGTTCGACACCCGTAGGTCGGCGCCCCGAACAGTCTCGCTGGCTCCAAGGCCCGTGATCGGGCGGGTGACGATCGCCGTCGGGTTGGCCACGTCGAACACGGCGATCCGGTTGCCGGTCAGCACCGTCAGTCCCCGTTCCGCGTACGCCGGCGTCGCCAGGGCGGCCATCGCGGTGATCGCCACTCCGAAGCATGCGATCCATCGCCTATCGCGCATAAGTCCCATTCGACCGGCGCGGAGCGGTGTTGAGTCCCGCCCGGTGGGCCGGACGCGTGTATGACGTTCAGGCCATGCGCGCGACGGCGTCCAGCGGCAGGTACTCGGGGTACGGGAGCGGCTCCAGGAAGCGGGCCGCTCCCGCGATCATCGCGGCGTTGTCGGTGCACAGCTCGGTTGGGGGCACCCAGACGGCAACCCCGAGCTGCTCGACGGCCGCCCGTAGCTCGGAGTTCGCCGCCACCCCGCCGCCGATCGCCAGGCGCTCGAGCCCCTCGCGCTCGAGCGCGGTCCGAGTCCGCGCCACGAGCGCCTCCACGATCGCGCGCTGGTAGGACGCGGCCAGGTCGGCGCGGTTCGCGTCGGGTTCGTCGCGCAGGCGGTAGAGCAGCGCGGTCTTCAGCCCGGAGAAGCTGAAGTCGAGCTCGCCGGGAGCGCTGCGCGGGAACGAGAACGCCTCCGGGTCGCCCTCCCGCGCGAGTCGATCGAGCTCAGGCCCGCCCGGGTAGCCCAGCCCGAGCAGCCGGGCGCCCTTGTCGAACGCCTCGCCGGCCGCGTCGTCGAGCGTCTGGCCGAGCACCGTGTACGACGACGGCTCCTCCACGCGCGCGAGGAACGTGTGCCCGCCGCTCGCCACCAGGCACAGGTAGGGCGACTCGATCGCGTCCGCCCCGAGCGTGCTGGCGGTGACGTGGCCGTGCAGGTGGTCGACCGCCACCAGCGGCAGCCGCCGCGTGGCGGCCAGCGCCTTCGCCGACGACAGCCCCACCAGCAGCGCCCCGATCAGCCCCGGGCCCTGGGTGACCGCGACCGTCTCGACGTCGTCGAGCCGCGCCCCCGCGCGCTCGAGCGCGTCGGCGACCACCGCGTCCACCAGCTCCAGATGCCGCCGCGACGCGATCTCCGGCACCACCCCGCCGTAGCGCGCGTGCAGCAGGCCCTGCGAGGCGATCACGTTGGAGCGGATCTCGCCGCCGCCCGTGACCAACGCGGCGCAGGTGTCGTCGCAGCTGGTCTCGATCCCGAGGATCACGCCGTCTGGCGCTCGGGCACCGTCCGCCACATGATCAGGGCGTCCTCGCGGTTGTCGTGGTAGTACGCGCGGCGGCGCCCCGCGGCGCGGAAGCCGAAGGTCTCGTACAGCCGGATCGCCGGGTCGTTCGAGGTCCGCACCTCCAGTGTGTACTGCTCGTTGGGCCGGTCGGCCAGCTCGAACAGGCGCTCCATCAGCGTGCTGGCGATGCCCTGGCGCAGCAGCCGGTCGTCGACGGCGACGTTCATCACGTGCCAGACCGTGTCGTAGCGCGAGCAGACGACGTAGCCGACGATCCGCCCCTCGATCGTCGCGGCCAGGCAGATCCCGGACGGCTTCGACAGCTCGAGCACGAACATCGCCAGCGACCAGGGCGTGGGAAACGCGCGCCGCTCGATGGCGATCACCTGCGGCAGGTCGGCATAGGTCAGGCGGCGGATCTGGAGGTCGGTGCTCACGGCAGCTGTGCGTCAGGGGTTCTCAGATACTCGGGGAGGACGGCTTCGGGCGGCTCGCCCGGCACCGCCAGCGCCAGCCGGCAGACGTGCAGGGCCCGCACCACGTGGGAGCGCGATTCGTCGGCATCCACGCCTATCCCGGCCGCCTCGAGCACCCTCCGAAATCGTATCGACCCGTCCCCGGCCGCCCGCACGCCGAGCCCCGCCTCCCCGACGCGCTCGGCGACCAGCTCCGGGGCGGCGACGAACGGTGGCCAGACCACCTCGCCGGCGGCGTCGTGCAGCGCGCCGAACAGCTCGCCGCGGCGGGCGTCGATCAGCGGCAGGCGCAGCTCAGCGTCGATGCCCTCGGCCAGCGCCGCCAGCGACGAGACCGGCCGCAGCGGCAGCCCGCTCGCGCCCGCCAGCGCCCGCGCGGTCGCGATCCCGATGCGCAGCCCCGTGAACGTGCCCGGCCCCACCCCCACCGCGATCGCCTCGAGGTCGCCGAAGCCGAGCTCGGCGCGCTCCATGACCTCCGCAACCGCCGGCATCAGCTCCCGCGCGTGGGCCGGCCCGGCGGCCAATCGGGCCGGCGACGGCTCCACCTCGAAGCTGGCGCCGTCGTCGCGCAGCACGCAGGCCGCGCTGGCCGAGGTCGACGTGTCGATGCCCAGGAGGCTCACGCGATCGTGATCCGCCGGCGGTCGCCGCCCAGGTGCTCCAGCAGGACCCGCGCCGCGACCCGCTCCAGGCTTGGCTCGGCCACGGCCGGCCATTCGACGAACGCGACCCGCTCCGGCGTCAGGTAGTCGTCCAGCAGCGCCGGGTCCTCGCCGGCGAGCGACCCGAGCCGGTAGAGGTCGAGATGGGCGACCTCCGGCGAGCCGCCCAGCACGTGCCCGACCGTGAACGTCGGGCTCGTCACGGGGCCCTCGACCCCGAGCGCGCGGCACGCGCCCCGCACGAAGGTGGTCTTGCCGCTGCCGAGCTCGCCGCTGACCAGCACCACGTCGCCTGGCCCGAGCCGCCCGGCGAGCTCCGCGCCCGCGGCCTCCGTCTCCTGCGGGGATGAGGACTCGCGAGTCAGTCGAACAGGTTTGTCTGCGGCGGCTCGGGCGCCGGCTCAGCCGCCGCCACCGCCACCGGCGCCACCGCTCCGATCGGGACCGGCGGCGGCTCCTGGAGCAGGTCGGGCAGGCGCGCGAAGTCCTCGCGCAGCTCCTCGAGCGTCTTCGTGCTGCGCAGCGCAGCCGCCGGGTGGTAGATCGGGAACACGCGCACCGCCCGCCCGCCCAGCTCGTGCACCTGCGGGCGGCCGTGGACGCCCGTGATGCCGCGCTGGGAGCGGGTCAGCAGCTTGGTCGCGAAGTTGCCCAGCGTGCAGATCACGCGCGGCTCGATCAGCTCCACCTGCGAGTGCAGATAGGGCTTGCAGGCGTCGATCTCCGCGAGCTCGGGGTCGCGGTTGCCGGGCGGACGGCTCTTGAGCACGTTGGTGATGAACACGTCGGCCCGCTCCAGCCCGACCTCGCTGAGGAGCTGGTCGAGCAGCTTTCCGGCACGGCCGACGAAGGGCAGGCCCTGGAGATCCTCCTGCTGGCCGGGCGCCTCGCCGACGAACATCAGGTCGGCGTCGGCGTTGCCCGCCCCGAACACGACCTTCGTGCGGCCCTGGTGCAGCGGGCAGCGTGTACAGCCCGATGCCTCCCGGTAGAGGTCGACTAGTGCCGCGCGACGCTCCTCTGCGCTGCGTGCCTGCACGAAACTAAGCCTAGAACGCCGGGGCGACGGTATCCTCATGGGTGTCGGCCGCTACCCGGAGCGGAGTGGACCGGCACAAGATGCACTCGACAATCAACAGCCTCAACGACCTGCGCGTGGGGGTCGTCGGATCCGGCCGGCTCGGCACCGCGCTCGCTACCGCATTGCGCGAAGCCGGCGTCGCCGTCGACGGCCCGGCCGGGCGCGGCGAGATCCCCGCGGGCTGTGACGCGATCGTGCTCTGCGTACCCGACGGCGAGATCGAGGCCGCGGCCGCGGCGGTCGTCGGAGCCGCCCCGCTGGTCGGCCACACGAGCGGCGCCACGCCGCTGAGCGCGCTGGAGGTCGCCGGAGGCGCCGCCTTCGGCCTGCATCCGCTGCAGACGTTCAGCGGAGGAACCCCTGGTCTTGCCGCGTTCACCGGCGCGGGCTGTGCGATCGCCGGGACGACGGCCGAGGCGCTCGCCTTCGCCGCCGATCTCGCGCGTGCGCTCGGCATGACGCCGTTCGAGATCGACGACGAGGGCCGCGCCGCCTACCACGCGGCCGCCTCGGTCGCCTCCAACTTCCTCGTCACCCTCCAGGCGGCGGCCGAGCGGATCGCCGCCGGCGCCGGCCTCGAGCCGGAGGAGGCGCGCCAGCTGCTGCTGCCCCTGTTGCGGCGCACGATCGAGAACGTGGGCGAGCTCGGCCCCGAGCGCGCGCTGACCGGCCCGGTTGCGCGCGGCGACGAGGCGACCGTCGCGGCCCAGCGGCGGGCGGTCGCGGAGGCAGCGCCGGAGCTGCTCGACCTGTTCGACCAGCTCGTGCACCACACACGCGCGCTCAGCGGAGCCCGGGCAAGCGAAACGCCGCGCACCCGGCCGAGCCGGGCGCTTGGCGCCATGCGAACCGTCCGAACGGTCGCCGAGCTGCGCGAGGCGCTCGCCCCCGAGCGGCGCGCCGGGCGCAGCATCGGCCTCGTTCCGACCATGGGCTCGCTCCACGAGGGCCACCTCGCCCTGCTGCGGCGCGCCCGCGAGGCGTGCGACGTCGTAGTGATGTCCCTGTTCGTCAACCCGACCCAGTTCGGGCCGAACGAGGACCTGGCCGCCTACCCGCGCGACGAGCGGCGCGACGCCACGCTGGCCGAGGCCGAGGGGGTCGACCTGCTGTTCGCGCCGGCCGCCGAGGAGGTCTACCCGCCCGGCTTCGCCACGACCGTGACCGTCGCCGGGCTCACCGGCGTGCTCGACGGCGCCCCCGAGCGGCGCGGCCCCGACCACTTCGCCGGCGTCACCACCGTGGTGACCAAGCTGCTCAACATGGCCGCCCCCGACGTCGCCTACTTCGGCCAGAAGGACGCCCAGCAGGCGCTCGTCATCCGCCGGCTGGTGAGCGACCTCGACATCCCCGTGCGGATCGAGGTCTGTCCCACCGTGCGCGACGCGGACGGCCTGGCCCTCTCCTCCCGCAACGCGTACCTCTCCCCCGCCGAGCGCGAGCGCGCCCTCGGCCTGAGCCGCGCCCTGCGCGCGGCTGAGGCGGAGGTCGCCGCCGGCCATCTCGACGCCGCCGCCGTGCTGGCCGCCGCCCGCGCCCAGCTGGACGAGCACGGCATCGACCCCGAGTACCTCGAGCTTCGCTCCGCCGCCGACCTCTCGCCCGCCGAGCGGGTCAACGGCTCAACCCTGCTCGCCGTCGCCGCCCAGGTGGGTCGCGCACGGCTGATCGACAACACCATCCTCGGAGGCACGTCATGAGCACCCGTCCCACGCAGCGCCCCGCGGTCACCCTGATGAAGCTCGCCGAGAAGAAGGCGCTCGGAGAGCCGATCGCGATGGTCACCGCCTACGACTTCCCGAGCGCCCAGGTCGCCGAGGAGGCGGGCGTCGACGTGGTGCTGGTCGGCGACTCCGGCGCGATGACCGTGCTCGGCTACCCCTCGACCGTGCCGGTGACGCTGGACGAGCTGCTCATGCTCGCCTCCGCGGCACGGCGCGGCCTGTCCACCCCGCTGCTGGTAGGCGACATGCCGTTCGGCTCCTACGAGGTGTCCAACGAGCAGGCGATCGCCAACGCCCAGCGCTTCATCAAGGAGGCGGGCTGCGACGCCGTCAAGCTCGAGCGCGGCGGCACCTCCGTCGAGCGCGCCCGCGCGATCATCGGCGCCGGCATCCCGGTGATGGGCCACGTGGGACTCACGCCCCAGACCGCCACGGCGCTCGGCGGCTACCGCTCCCAGGGCCGCACCGCGGAGCGCGCGATGCAGGTCATGCACGACGCGCTCGGGCTCCAGGACGCCGGCTGTTTCGCGATCGTGTTCGAGGCGATCCCCGCGGCGCTCACCGAGCTGTTGATGCCGCGCGTGCAGATCCCGGTGATCGGGATCGGCGCGGGCGCGGCGACCGACGGCCAGGTGCTGGTCTTCCACGACCTGCTCGGCATCTACGACGGGCACGCCGCGCGCTTCGTGAAGCGCTACGCGAACGTCCGCGACGAGATGATCAAGGGCGTGAAGGCGTTCGCCGAGGACGTGCGGACGCGCCGCTACCCCGAGCCGGAGCACGGCTACACGATGGCCCCGGACGAGATCGACCGTCTCCACGAGCTGATGCACGAGAGCACCGGAGAGCCCTTCACGGGCGGTTTCACCCTTTAGCGCCAAGCGCCCGGCTCGGCCGGGTGCGCGGGGTTCCGCTTGGACAAATGTTGCAGGGGCTCGGCCCCTGGCACCGAACCCTCCCGATATTCCGCGGGTTAGGGCGATCAGCCCCACCCCTGCCTCAAGGAGAGTTCCCATGCGTCGTTTCCTGCCCTCCCCCGCCATGGTCGTCGCCGTGACCGCGCTCGTGATGTCGCTGAGCGGCGGCGCCTACGCGCTCGTCATCACCGGCAAGAGCATCAAGAACGGGTCGATCACCAACAAGGACGTGCACAACCGCTCGCTGACCGGAAACGACATGCGCAAGGACAGCGTCGGCGGCGGCGCGATCGACGAGGCCACCCTCGGGCCCGTGCCGTCCGCGTTCCTGGCCGGCGGTGCCACGCGTTTCGCGGTCGTCAACGCCGGCGGCCAGGCGGTCCGCGGCCGCGACGTCAGCTCGGCCGCCCGCACCTCCGAAGGCCGCTACCAGGTGATCTTCAACGGCGACGTGCGCAACTGCGCCTACTACGCCACCGTCGGCGACGAGAGCGCGTCCGCGCCGCCTCAGAACGGCCAGATCAGCGTCAGCTCGCTCGCCTCGAACGTCAACGGCGTGGCCGTGCGCACGGAGAACGGCACCAACGGCACCGAGCTCGACCGGCCGTTCCACCTGCTGGTCATGTGCTGACCCGATCCGGGTAGTCGATCGGCCGCAACACCCGCGCGGGGATCCCCGCCGCCACCGAGAAGGCGGGGATGTCCCGCGTGACGACGCTGTTCGCGCCGATCACGCAGCGCTCCCCGATCGTCACGCCGCTGGTGACGACGACGTTGGCGCCGCACCAGACGTTGTCCTCGATCCGCGTGGGTCCCTTGCTCGTGAAGCCCTGCCACGGCACCGGCGCGTCGGGGTCGTCGAAGCGGTGAGCGCCGTCGGTGATGAAGCAGCCGTTGGCGAACATGCAGTGGTCGCCGATCTCGACCAGCTCGACCGAAGCGACCATCACGCCGATGTTCAGGAACGTGCCGGACCCGATCCGGATGCGCGCGTCCTGCGGCGCCGTGAGCCACACGTGCGGCTCGAGCAGCGTGTGCTCGCCGACCTCCAGGCGCCCCTCCGCGAACGCCTCGAGCACGTTCCCGTGCACCGGCCAGCGCGCGAATGCCCGCCGAGCGGCGAACTCGCCGGTGGATGCGGGCGCGGTTCCAGGGCAGCGCGTTGCGCTCGTACCAGCGCCATTTCTGCCACCACAGCCAGGCGTTTCCCACGCGCGACAGGATCTCAGGCTTTGAGCAAAACAGCCGATGAAGGTATCTATGGACCCGCTCTCCGACCTGCCGGGAGCCGAGGAGTTCGCCGAGCTGCTTGCGCGCGAGGAGATGCGCCGCGGGCGCACGAGCGAGTCGCTGGCGATCGCGGTGCTCGACCTGGACGGCCTGGGGACCGTGAACAAGGTCCACGGCGCGGCCATCGGCACGCAGCTGCTGCGCACCTGCGTCGAGGTGCTCAGCCAGACGATCCGCGGGGTCGACGAGATCGCGCGCACCGGCCCTGACGAGTTCTCCGTGCTCCTGCACGCGACCGACGCCGAGCGCGCCACCGCGTGGGAAGAGCGCTTCGAGGACATGCTCGACGCCTGCGGGCGCAACATGCCGGCGTCGCCGCTTACCTGCTCGATCGGGATCGCCGACACGGCCGAGGCGCCCACGCTGATGGAGGTCGCCGTCCGGGCCCGCCGCCGGATGGAGGTCATCCAGACGGTGCGCAAGCTGCGCCGGGCTCGCGAGAGCGGCGGCTCGGCCTGATGCCATCCGGGGGCTCGCGCCCCCGGCCCCCCGCGGACCGTCGGCCGGCGGCTGGCTAGGCCGCCGCCGGGACCTTCGCGCGCGTCCGCTGCCGCTTCTTCGGCGGCTCCACGATCGTCGCCAGGAATCGGCCTGTGTGCGATCCGGTGGCGCCCGCCACCTGCTCGGGCGTTCCCTGCGCGACCAGCTGGCCGCCTTCCTCGCCGCCCTCGGGGCCCAGGTCGATGATCCGGTCGGCCCACTTGATCACGTCGAGGTTGTGCTCGATCACGACCACGGTGTTGCCCTGCTCCACCAGCCGGTCGAGCATCTCCAGCAGGCGCTGGACGTCGGCGAAGTGCAGGCCGGTGGTGGGCTCGTCGAGGATGTAGAGCGTCTTGCCGGTGGCCACCTTGCTCAGCTCCGACGCCAGCTTCACCCGCTGCGCCTCGCCGCCCGACAGCGTCGTGGCGGCCTGGCCGAGCCGGATGTAGTCGAGCCCGACGTCGTGCAGCGCCTGCAGTCGGCGCTTGATCTTGGGGATGTGCTCGAAGAAGCCGACCGCCTCCTCGACCGTCATGTCCAGCACGTCGGCGATCGTCTTGCCCTTGAAGCGCACCTCGAGCGTCTCGCGGTTGTAGCGCTTGCCGTGGCACTGCTCGCAGGGGACGTACACGTCCGGCAGGAAGTGCATCTCGATCTTGATCTGGCCGTCGCCGCGGCAGACCTCGCAGCGCCCGCCCTTCACGTTGAACGAGAAGCGGCCGGGCTTGTATCCGCGCGCCCGCGCCTCCTGGGTGCGCGAGTAGAGGTCGCGGATGTGGTCGAACAGGCCGATGTAGGTGGCCGGGTTCGAGCGCGGCGTGCGCCCGATCGGCGACTGGTCGATGTTGATGATCTTGTCGACCTCGTCGAGGCCGCTGATGCGCCGGTGCGCGCCAGGGCGCTGCTTGGCCCGGTGCAGCCGGTTGGCCACCGCCTTGAACAGCACCTCGTTGACGAGCGTGGACTTGCCCGAGCCCGACACGCCCGTGACCGCACAGAACACGCCCAGCGGCACCTTCACGTCGATGTCGCGCAGGTTGTGCTGCGACGCCCCCTCGATCTGGATGTAGCCGTCCGGCTTGCGGCGCTTCTTCGGCGTGGGGATCTCGCGCGTGCCGGACAGGAACTCGCCGGTCAGCGAGCCCTTGGTCCGCATCACCCGCTCGGGCGTGCCCTCGGCGACCAGCTCGCCGCCGTGCTCGCCGGCGCCCGGGCCGAGGTCGATCAGGTGGTCGGCCGCCCGCATCGTGCCCTCGTCGTGCTCGACCACGATCACGGTGTTGCCGAGGTCGCGCAGCCGCTCCAAGGTGGAGATCAGGCGCTCGTTGTCGCGCTGGTGCAAGCCGATCGAGGGCTCGTCGAGGATGTAGAGCACCCCGACCAGCGACGAGCCGATCTGGGTCGCCAGCCTGATGCGCTGGGCCTCGCCGCCGGACAGCGTGGCGGCCGCGCGCTCGAGCGACAGGTAGCCCACGCCGACGTTGTCGAGGAAGCGCAGCCGCTCGTCGATCTCGCGCAGGATCAGCCGGGCGATCTGGCGCTCGGTGTCGGACAGCTCGAGTTGCTCCACCCAGGCGATCGCGCGCTGCGCCGACATCCGCGTGAACTCGTGCACGCCGAGGCCGCCCACCTTGACCGCGAGCGACTCGGGCCGCAGCCGCGCCCCATGGCACTCGGGGCAGGGCCGCAGATTCATGTACTCCTCGATCTTCTCGCGCGACCAGTCCGAGTCGGTCTCGCGATAGCGGCGCTCGAGGTTGCGCACGATCCCCTCGAAGGTGGTCATGTAGGAGCGCCGGCGGCCGTACCGGTTGCGGTACGAGACGTAGATCTTCTCGCCGTTGGTGCCGTACAGGAAGCAGTGGCGGACGTCCTCCGGGAGGTCCTCCCAGGGGGTGTCCATGTCCACCTCCCACTTGTCGGCGATCGCCGTCGTCATCTGCTCGTAGTAGTTCGAGGCGCTGGTGGACCAGGGCAGGATCGCGCCGTCGTTGAGCGTGAGCGACGGGTCGGGGACGATCAGCTCGGGGTCGATCTCCATCTGCGAGCCGAGCCCGGTGCAGCGCGGGCAGGCCCCGTGGGGCGAGTTGAAGGAGAACATGCGCGGCTCGAGCTCGGGCATCGAGGTGCCGCAGTGCAGGCACATGAAGCGGTCGCTGTAGGTGGTCACCTCGCCGCTGTCGACGTGCTCGACGTCGACCAGCCCCTCGGCCCGCGCCACCGCGGTCTCGATCGAGTCCGCCAGCCGCTTGCGCAGGTCGGGGCGCATCACGAGCCGGTCGATCACGACCGCGATGTCGTGCTTGTACTTCTTGTCGAGGACGATCTCCTCCTCGAGGCGGCGCAGCTCGCCGTCGACCTTTACGCGCGTGAACCCATCTTCGCGCAGCGTCTCGAACAGCTTTCCGTACTCGCCCTTGCGGCCGCGCACGACCGGCGCCAGCACCATGAACTTCGTGCCCTCGGGCAGCGCCATGACTTGATCGATGATCTGCTCAGCCGATTGCGCCTCGATCGGCCGCCCACAGTTATGACAGTGCGGATGGCCGACCCGGGCCCACAGCAGGCGCAGGTAGTCGTAGATCTCGGTGACCGTGCCGACCGTCGAGCGCGGGTTGCGGCTGGTGGTCTTCTGGTCGATCGAGATCGCCGGCGAGAGGCCCTCGATCGAGTCGACGTCGGGCTTGTCCATCTGGCCCAGGAACTGGCGGGCGTAGGCGGACAGCGACTCGACGTAGCGGCGCTGGCCCTCGGCGTAGATCGTGTCGAAGGCAAGGCTCGACTTGCCCGAGCCGGACAGCCCGGTGATGACCACGAGCGCGTTGCGCGGCAGCCTCAGGTGGAGATCCTTGAGGTTGTGCTCCCGCGCGCCCGAGACGACGATTTCGCCACTCTGGATCAAGGAATAACGAGTGTAGAGCCGCCGTCGGCCCGAACACGTGTTCGAGACCGCTACTTGCGGGCTTCCGCGCGAGCGTAGACCTCGTCGAGCAGCGCCTCGGGGTCGGCGAGCTCGAAGTTCTCGCCCAGGTAGGCGGCGGTCTCGTCCCGAGGACGGCCGTCGAGAGCCATCTTGAGGGCGAGCAGGCGCGCGCCCTCGGGGACGGCCGAAGGCTCCGAAGCGGGCGGCTCCGGAGCGGGCGCCTCCGGAGCGGGCGCCTCCTCCTCAGCCGGCGTCTCCTCCTCGGCCGCCGGCGCCGCCTCGCCCGCCGCGCGCAGCGCCTCGATCTCCTGCTTCAGGGCGGCCACCGCTTCGGCCACGCCGGCGGCCAGCTCGTCTACGCGTCCGCTGAGCTCGTCCGCCCGCGCCGCCACGCGCTGCACGGCCTCGCGGGACTCGCGCGCCTCGCGCTCCGCCGCTTCCACGAGCGCCTTCACCTGCTCTGCCGCCGACCGCTCCGCCACGTGGCGAAGGCTAGTGGCTGCTACTTGACCCGGAACGCGCCCCGCATGAACGGGTGGATCCGGCAGAAGTACGTGTAGGTGCCCGGCCTCAGGCTGGACGGGGTCTTCCACTCGGTCGAGCCCGCCGCGGGGATCCGCGTCCCGAGCGTGTTCGAGTCGAACTGGACCTTCGAATCGGCCAGCGGGTAGGCGATCCCGGTCTTGCCGGTACACGGCGCCTTGCACGACGTGATCGAGTGGTACAGCGCCTTGCCGGCCTCGAGGTTGCGGAACGTCACCGACTGGCCCTGCGTGATCACCGGCGGGTTCTTGGCCGCGCCGACGAGGCTGAAGTCCCCGACGGCGTACTTGAAGTCCAGGATGTCGATCGAGCCGCCGTCCACCGTCGGCCCGTCGGGCAGCTTGCGCGGATCGGGCAGGTTGGACTTCCCGCCGCCGTGGTTGCGGTTCTCGCGCAGGTGGCCGTGGGTGGGCTTGCCGGGGTGGTCCACGCGCTGCTTGAAGGGGTTCTTGCCCGAGCCGCTGTCGGCCATGTAGGCGACCATGATCCCCATCGACTCCCACCAGGCGCCGCGCTTGGTGCCGTACGTGGCGCTGGTCCAGAGCGTGTCGCCCTTGTTGATCTTCACCCTCCAGTCGGCCGGCGTGCCGGTCATTGCCACGTCCCAGGACACGGCGCCGGCGGGCTCGAAGTACTTGGCGTCCGACCGGAACAGGTGGGCGTTGCTGCCGTAGCCACGCGGGGCCCTGGACTTGCACGCCTTGCGCGCGCTGGAAGAGCTCTTGCTGGCACAGGCGGGCTTCGCGACCTTGGCGCCCTGCCGCCGCACCCACAGATCGGTGTGGTAGCCGCCCGGATGCAGGTGGCCCGCGGTCGCGACCAGCACGCCGTCGCGATCGGACACCCACTCGTTGCGCTTGTTCTCGCCGCGGTAGGCGGCGGGCTCGTCGTTCGGGTAGGTGTACTTGCCCTTCTCGCCGCTGCCCTTCTCCACGTTGAAGACCGGGTAGATCTGGCCGTTGCGTACGTCCATCCAAATCGGGCGAACCGGCTTGATGCCCTTTGCCGCCGGTGAGCTCTTCGGGATGAAGTCGATCTCCAGGATCATGTACACCCGCGCCGGCACCGGCGTCAGGTTGTGGATCATGTGGTTGAGCAGCCAGTTGTCGGTGGCCTCGTACTCGTAGCCGTAGCCCTTCGGCATCGTGGAGACCGTCTTCTCCTCGCCGGCGGCGAAGAAGCGCTCCGGCAGGTTCGGCGAGGTTGCGTCCTGGTCGCTCAGGTTGAGCCAGACGCCGTGGTGGAGATGGAGGACGTCCACGCGCGGCACGGTGCCGTTCGTGTAGACCAGATCCGGGCGCATGCGGGTGATCCAGCCGTCGACCTTCGGCTTCTGGTCCATCCCGTTGTAACCGATGTCGTTCTGGCCCGGGACGATGTTGAAGGGGCCGACCCTGTAGGTCAGCCGCTGCGCGCCGTTGTCGCCCTTGGCGATGCTGACGAGCGAGCCGTGCGGGACCGCCATCGCGTTCGGCACGGCGAGCACCAACAGCACCAGGCTCGACGCGAACACGCCGAGCGCCCCCCTCCGGACACGCGACACCACGGGCCGGAGGTTACCTATTTGCGCGACAGGTGCAAATTGGAACCGTCAGGCCGGCTCACTTCGGGCACGAAACCGGCTTGCGCCTGCCCGGAACCAGGCAGAGGTCTGTGCGCCGCGGCGGCTTGGCGCGCTGCATCTTGAAGCTCGTGTACTTGCCGATGCGCTTCTTGGCGACCACGAAGATCTCCAGCTTGGCGCCGGCGCGGATCCCGCGCTCGAAGGTCTTGAACCGGACGCCCTTGCCCTTCGCCTTCTTGCGCCGGACGACCTTCGGGCAGCCGGTGCCCTTGCAACGCACGCGCACCAGGGCGCCGCGCGGCGCCTGGACGCTGAGGAGGGACACGATCGTGCGGGTCGCGTAAGCCGCGCCGACGAGCCGCACGACCGGGAACGGCGTGAGCAGGCTCGGCCGGCCCTTGGTCGTCTTGCCGGGCGACGTCGGCGATGTGGGGGAAGTCGGCGAGGTCGTCGGGGGCGATGCCACGATCGCCCCGACGCGCACCGTGCCCTCAGCGACCGCGGGGTTGCCGTTCGCCTGGACGACCCGCACGGCGACCCGGTAGACGCCGGCGCTGTCGAACCTGCGCGTGACCGTCTTGGCCGACCCGTCGTCGAACTGGCCGTCGGAATCGAGGTCCCAGTTCTGCGACGTGATCGACTGACCTGCGCTCGGCGTGGACGTGGACGTGAACGTCACGAGCTGGTCCGCGATCGGGGACTGCGGCGTGAACGTGAAAGAGGCGTTGGCCGCCGACGGGTCCCTGACGGTGATCGTCTTGGTCAGGTCGTCCACTCCCCCGTGACCGTCGTTCACGGTCAGGCGCACCGTCTTCTGCCCCGGGGTCGCGTATGCGTGGGTCGGGTTGCGCTGGGTGCTCTGGGCGGTGCCGTCGCCGAAGTTCCAGATGTGCCCCAGCGCCTCACCGTCGGGGTCGGTCGAGTTCGAGGCGAACAGGACCGGGTCGTTGATCGAGGGCGAAGTCGGGTTGAAGCTGAAGTCCGCGGTGGGCACGCGGGTGGTGACCACCACTGTCGCCGTCGCGGTCGCCTGGTTGTCGAGCAGCTCGTTGCTCGTCGCGCGCATGTTGACCGTGTAGCTGCCGGCGGTCGGGAAGGCGTGCGATGCGGGGCTCCCAGTGGCCTCGAACGTGCCGTTGCCGTCGAAGTCCCATTCGATGTTCGTGATGGCGAACCCGATCGGCGCGGTCGAGGTCGACGTGAACGTCGCCGCGATGCCCGACTGCGGGCTCGCCGGCGCGACCGTGAAGGACGGCGTCGGCGCGGCGAGCGCCGACGGCGCGGCGAACGCGATCAGCGCCGCGGCGAGCACGAGAGTGCAGCAACGAGAGGTATTAGACAAGGGGGCGGGAGTCCAGAAGGGTTATGTCTACCTGGGAGGTCTACCAGATCAGCCGCAACGAACCGGGCGTTCCTTGCCGGGCCGCAGGCAGCGATCGGTACGTGCGGGGAATTTGCCGCCGCGGATCGTGTAGCGCGTGAAGGCGCCGATCGTGTTCGGCTTGCGGCTCGAGATCTCAATCTTCACGCCGGCCCGGAGGAAGCGCTCGAAGGTCTTGAAGCGCACCGAGCCCTGCTTCACGCGCTTGCGCCGCTGCGGGACCGGGCACCCCTTGCCGCGGCACTTGACCGTCACGAGCGTGGCCTTCGGCGCGCGCACGCTCAGCACCCTGATCCGAGCCCCGTTCGACAGGATCTCCGTAGTGAGGCGGATCACCGGCGCCGGGGACAGGGCACCCGCCTTAGCCACCGGCGCGGGTCTTACGCTCACCGTGCGCTCGTGCACGTCCGCGTTGCCGGCCTCGTCCTCCACGCGCAGGCGCACGGTCTTCGGCCCGGCCGACGTGAACGTGTAGAGCACCTCATCACCGCGCGCGTCGTCGAACTGACCGTCGCCGTCGAGGTCCCAGGTCTGCGAGCGCAGCGCGTCCTCGGGGTCGATGGCGCTCGACACGAACTCGACCGAGTCGCCCACCTGGGGGCTGCGCGGGCCGAAGGCGAAATTGGCGAGCGGCGGGTTGTTGGGCGGCGTCGGCAGCGGCGGCGGATCCTGGACCACGACCTGGCGCGTCGCCGTGCTGGTGGCGCCCCACATGTCGGTGACGGTCAGCTTGACGGACTTCGTGCCGGCGCTGGAGAAGGGGTGCACCGGGTTGCGCCGCTGGTCAGTGACGCCGTCGCCGAAGTCCCAGGCGTACTGGGTGATCGCGCCGTCGGGGTCATCGGACTCGGACGCGAAGCGCACGTCCTGTCCGGTCGTGCCGATGAGCGGCGCCCACCCGAATCCCGCGACCGGGGGCGCGTTCACGGTCAGGAACTTGATCACCGGCGTGGACTCGGCGGGAACGTCGGCGTTGGTCGCGGTCATCGTGACGAACTTGAGGCCCGGGCTGGCGAAGGCGTGCGTCGCGGTGAGCCCGGCGGCGGTGGCCCCGTCGCCGAAGTCCCAGGTCACCGTGCCCGCGGCCGTGTCCCAGTTGCTCACGGTCCCGGTGAACGTGACCTGCTGCCCCACACTTGGAATCTGGGGCGGCTGGGTCCACCCCATCGTGAAATCGGCGGTCGGCGCGGCGCTCGCGGTCGCTGGGGCGAGCAGCGCGAGGCTCGTTACGAGCGCGATGCGGAGGGCGGTATTGGACAAGCGGGCGGCGAGTCGGTGAAACTGCGAAGCGCAGTCTAGCCGCCTCAGGCGCTTGCCTCGGCCTCCTCGAGCTCGCGCCGCAGCGACTTGATCTCGTCGCGCAGCTTGGCCGCGTACTCGAAGCGCAGGTCGTCGGCGGCCGCCAGCATCTCCTCCTCCAGCTCGACGATCGTGCGGCGCAGCTCCTCCGCGGTCATGCCCTCGGTCTCGCGCCGGCGCCGTCCGCGGCCGGTCGGCACCTTCGACTCCTGCATCAGGAAGTCGCTGATGTCGGAGATGCCCTTCTGGATCGTCGTGGCCGTGATCCCGTGCTCCTCGTTGTAGGCGACCTGGATGGCACGCCGGCGATCGGTCTCCTTGATCGCGTTGCGCATCGCGGCGGTCTCCTTGTCGGCGTACATGATCACCTTGCCGCGGATGTTGCGGGCGGCGCGGCCGATCGTCTGGATCAGCGAGGTCTCGCCGCGCAGGAAGCCCTCCTTGTCCGCGTCCAGGATCGCGACCAGCGACACCTCGGGCAGGTCGAGCCCCTCGCGCAGCAGGTTGACGCCGACGAGGATGTCGAACTCGCCCAGGCGCAGCTCGCGGATGATCTGGATCCGCTCCAGCGTGTCGACCTCGGAGTGCAGGTAGCGGACCTTGAAGCCGTACTCGAGCAGGTAGTCGGTCAGGTCCTCGGCCATCTTCTTGGTGAGCGTGGTGACCAGCGTGCGCTCCTCGACCTCCACGCGCTTGCGGATCTCCTCCATCAGGTCGTCGATCTGGTTCTTGGTCTCGCGGACGTCGACCTCGGGGTCGACCACGCCGGTCGGCCGCACGATCTGCTCGACGATCTGGCTCGAGTGGTTGCGCTCGAAATCGCTCGGCGTGGCGGAGACGAAGACGATCTGAGGAGTGCGCGCAGGAACTCGTCGAAGGTCTGGGGCCGGTTGTCGAGCGCGCTCGGCAGGCGGAAGCCGTACTCGACGAGCGTCTGCTTGCGCGAGCGGTCGCCCTCGTACATGCCGCCGATCTGGGGCACGGTCTGGTGCGACTCGTCGATGAAGCAGACGAAGTCCTCCGGGAAGAAGTCGATCAGGCAGTAGGGGCGCTCGCCGGGAGCGCGACCGTCGAGGATGCGCGAGTAGTTCTCGATCCCGTTGCAGAAGCCCAGCTCGCGCAGCATCTCCATGTCGAACTGGGTGCGCTGGCGCAGGCGGTGCGACTCGAGCAGCTTGCCCTGCTCCTCCAGCTCCTTCGTGCGCTGCTCGAGCTCGTCGCGGATCTCCACCACGGCGCGCTCGATCGTCTTGGTGTCGGTGGCGTAGTGCGTGGCCGGCCAGACCGCGGCGTAGCGGAGCTCCTTCAGCAGCTCGCCGGTGAGCGGGTCGAACTCGTGGACGGTCTCGATCTCGTCGCCGAAGAAGACAGCGCGGTAGGCGGTCTCGGCGTAGGCGGGGAAGACCTCGAGCGTCTCGCCGCGGACGCGGAAGCTGCCGCGGGCCGAGCGTGGCGTCGTTGCGGGAGTACTGGATGTCGACCAGCTTGCGCAGGATGGCGTCGCGGTCGTACATGTCGCCGCGCTTGAGCATCAGCATCAGGCGGTCGTACTTCTCGGGCGAGCCGAGGCCGAAGATGCAGGAGACGCTGGCAACGACGATCGTGTCGCGCCGGGCGAACAGGCTCGCCGTGGCGGCGTGACGCAGACGCTCGATCTCCTGGTTGATCGAGGAGTCCTTCTCGATGTAGAGATCGGAGCTCGGGACGTAGGCCTCGGGCTGGTAGTAGTCGTAGTACGAGACGAAGTACTCGACCGCGTTGTCGGGGAAGAACTCGCGGAACTCGTTGCAGAGCTGGGCGGCGAGCGTCTTGTTGTGGGCGATCACGAGCGCGGGGCGCTGGACCTGCTCGATCGTGAAGGCCATCGTGGCGGTCTTGCCGGCGCCGGTGACGCCGAGCAGCGTCTGAAAGCGGTCGCCCGAGTCGACGCCGGCGGCCAGCTTGTCGAGGGCCAGCTTCTGATCGGCGACGGGGGTATAGGCGGGGTTGACCTTGAAGTCGGGCACGGGGTTCGAGATTAGCGCCGGGAGAGGATCTTCCGTACCTGCTCCATCAACCGCGCATCGAGGTCGAGCCAGGTGACCCGCACTGTCTGCACCCCCTCCGCGGCGAGCGCCCGATCGCGGCGGCGGTCCTCGTGGAACGCGAAGCGCGTCTGGTGGGTCTCGGCGCCGTCGAATTCGAGCGCGAGCTTGGCTTGCGGCCAGTAGGCGTCCACCTCGTACCCATTGACGTCAGCGTTGAACTGCGGCTGGGGAAGGTGGTGGCGCTCGCAGAGCTGCTTGATCCTCTGCTCCGCCTTGCTGCGCAGGAGGTGGGGCTCGGGTTGGTAGGCGACCAGGACCCGTTTGAGCCGGTGCCTGCCCTTGCGGCCCGGTAGCCGCTCGATTGTTGCCTCGATCGCGCGCAGATCGAAGACCTTCAGCAGCTCCGCCTGGCGCACCGCCCTGGTCAGCTGCCGTTCGTTGAGGACATCGGCGAGGTCCACGAGGGTGCGAGCGACGCTGGTGGTCGGAATGCCGTCGATCTGAGCGCGGTCGTCGGGGTGCACGTGCCGCGAGCGGTGAATGACGATGCCCGGCTTCGGCTTGCAGCCGCGCGGAGCGGTCACCTCGATCACCGCGGTCGCATCGAGCAGGCCCTGCAGGGCCCCAGCCGCGCGGTGACTCAGCAGTGAGCCTGGACCGCAGGCGTACACGGCGGCGATGAAGTGGGATTTCGGCGTGAGGGCCTCGTGTCCGACCGCGTAGACGCCGCGGTGGAGGCGGTACAGGCGCTTCGCCTCAACCCGGGCCTCGATCCGATGGCGGCTGAGCCCCAGCTCGCGCAACTGCTGCAGCGAGACCACGCCATGCTGCCGGCCGGCCAGCTCGCCAATCGCCTCATCCCACGAGTGTGGGCCCTGGTTTCCGGGATATGTCCGGGAAGTAGTGCCCACACGGGGAGGGTCCCGGCGGCGGTGTGACTCGTGGGTTACGTGTGTGACGATTGGGTGCGTGGCGGTTGTGATTGCATCGGCGTTGGCGAAGGACGTGGCGGGGGCGCCCCTGTTCGGGGGTGTGTCCTTCAAGCTCGAGCGGGGCGATCGCATGACGCTCGCGGGTCGCAACGGCGCCGGCAAGACCACGCTGCTGCGGATGCTCGCCGGGCAGAGCTCCGTCGACGGTGGCGAGCTGGTGTTCGAGAAGGGCGCCCGGGTCGCGCTCCATGACCAGCGACCGCCCCGGGAGAAGGGCCTGACCCTCCGAGACTACGTTCTTGCCGGCTGCTCTGACCTGGTCGCTCTCGAGCAACGCCTGCGGGACCTCGAGGCCGAGATGGCGGAGCGGCCGGAGGACAGCCCGTTGCTGGAGCGTTACGCGCGCGCGCAGAGCCGCCTCGAGCACGCCGGCGGCTGGGACTGGCGTGCCCGGGCGATCGCGCCGCTGCACGGCCTCGGCTTCGCGGACGAGCAGCTCGACCGCGAGCTGCGCACCTTCAGCGGCGGCGAGCTCACGCGTGCCTCGCTCGCCCGGGCGCTGGCGGGCGACCCCGACCTGCTCCTGCTCGACGAGCCCACCAACCACCTCGACATCACCTCGCTCGAATGGCTCGAGGGCTACCTGACCAGCCTCGATGCCGCCGTGATCCTGGTGGCGCACGACCGCTGGTTCCTGGAGGCCGTCGGCACCTCCGTGCTCGAGCTGGAGGCGGGTCGCGCGCGCTTCTTTCCGGGCCCCTGGCACGCCTGGCGCCGCGAGCTGGCCGCACGCGAGATCGCGCTCGGCAAGGCGATCGAGAAGCAGCAGCGAGAGATCGCCCGCATGGAGCGCTTCGTCGAGCGCTTCCGGTACAAGGCGACCAAGGCACGCCAGGCCCAGTCGCGCGTCAAGGCGCTCGACAAGATCGAGCGCATCGAGCGCGACCCGCGCGACGCGCGCTCGCTCGACTTCAGCTTCGGCGCGGCCGAGCGCACGGGCCGCGTGGTGCTCGAGCTGGACGACGGCCGTCTCGAGGTGCCCGGCCGCACCCTGCTCGAGGACGGCGAGCTCTGGCTCGAGCGCGGGGAGCACGTGTCGCTCGTCGGCCCGAACGGCGTCGGCAAGACGACTCTGATCGAGGCGCTCGCCGAGCGTCGCCCGCTCGACGGCGGCCGCCTCAAGACCGGCCACAACGTGAAGCTCGGCTACCTCTCCCAGCACACGCAGGAGCTCGGGTCCAGGGGCACCGCGCTGGAGGCCGCCCAGCGGGCCACCGGCCTGACCCCGGGCAAGGCGCGGGCGCTGCTCGGCCAGTTCCTGTTCTCGGGCGAGGAGGCCGAGAAGCCGCTCGAGGGCCTGTCTGGTGGCGAGCGGCGCCGGCTGTCGCTGGCAGTGGTGGTGGCATCCGAGTCGAACGTCCTGATCCTCGACGAGCCCACCAACCACCTCGATTTGGATGCCAGGGAAGCGCTGGAAGACGCGCTGCAAGCGTTTCAGGGCGCGCTATTGCTCGTTTCACACGATCGTGCGCTGCTCGATGCGGTCGGCACCAGAACCGTGGCCTTCGAGAACGGCCGCCTGCACAGCTACCAGGGCGGCTGGGCGGAGTACGCGCGGGTGCGCGAGGAGCGCCGGGAGGCGGAGGCGGCGCCGAAGCGCCCGGCGAAGGCGAAGCCCGCCGGCAACGGCCGCGCGACGCGCAGCGGTCCCTCCAAGAACGCCGTCCGCCGCGTGGCCGAGCTGGAGCGCGAGGTCGAGCGGGCCGAGGCCTCGCTGGCCGCGGTCGAGGACGAGCTGGCCGACCCGGCGATGTGGAGCAGCCCGACCCGGCGCGAGCGAGCGACGAAGCGCCACGCGGACGCGAAGCGGGCCGTGGAAGCCGCGTACGCCGCCTGGGACGAGAGCACGCGCTAGGCGAGCCGGGCCGAGCGGAGCAGTGGAGGAAGAGGGGCGCCGCGGCCGGGGCGGGGCAGCCCCGGCCGGGGACGGTTGGCGCCTCAGTCCAGCAGGGACGGTTCCCCGCGCGAGATGCGGTACGAGAAACGCTTGTCCGGCAACGCTTGGTGCGATGCCGTCTTGATCGTGTTCACGCGCCGCAGCTTGCAGCTGAAGTGCTTCTGCGTCGCCTCGACCAGCCCGTAGCCGTGATGGTCGAACTCGGCGTCGACGGCCCACGGGTTGGTCGACCTGAGCAGGTCGATGATCGCCTCGGGCGTGTTCGGGTTGTTCGGGTCCGCTCCCGGCAGGATGCCGCCGCCGCCCTCCCCCAGCCCCGGCGACGAGATCGAGCCGCCCACGAACTCGGTCGCGACCGGCTTCTTGTCGTCTTTGTCGACTCGCACGTCGCCCGCCACGAAGGTGTGGATGTCGCCGGTCACGAACACCACGTCCTCGATCTTCTTGCGGCGCAGGTGCTGCAGCAGCTCGTGCCGCTCGCGCGGGTAGCCCTGCCACGAGTCGAAGCCGATGTAGTCGCCGCCGGGGTAGATCGTCGGCATCACCATCACCTGGTTGGCCATCACCTTCCAGGCCGCCGGCGAGCTGGACAGCCGCTTCTTCACGAAGTTCATCTGGCGCCGGCCTAGGAAGGTGCGCGGCGCGTTCAGGTCGTCGCAGGCGGGGCCGACCTGGGGGTCCCCGCAGGGCTGGTCGGCGCGGTACTGGCGCTGGTCGAGCAGCACGAGGTCGACGGTCTTGCCGAAGCGCATCCCGCGGTAGATGCGGTTGTTGCCCGGGCCCTTGGCGCCGTAGGTGGGCATGCTGTCGAAGAAGGCGCGGTACGCCGCCGCCTGGCGCGCCCGCGAGTAGCGCAGCTCGGGCGCGAGGCCGCCGGTCGGGCCGGCGCCGCCGGCGTAGTTGTCCTCGACCTCGTGGTCGTCCCAGATCGAGACCATCGGGAACAGCGAGTGCATCTTGCGCAGCGCCGGATCGGTGCGGTAGAGCGCGTACTTGGCGCGGTACTGCTCGAGCGTCTCAGAGAAGCCGATCGGGTCCGTGCGCACGCCGCCGCGCCCGTCGTTGGCCGCGTAGAAGGCCTCGGCGTAGATGTAGTCGCCCAGGTTGACGACGAAGTCCACGTCCTCCTCGGCCAGCAGCCGGTGGGCGTTGAAGTGCCCGAACGTGTAGTCCTGGCAGGACCAGAACGCGAAGCGGACCGGCTCCCGCGAGTCCGGCGGCAGCGCCGTCCGGAAGCGGCCGATCGGGCTCTCCGAGCCGCGCGTGGTGAAGCGGTAGTAGTACTCCTGGTGCGGGCTCAGGTTGACGACCCGCGACTTGACCGAGTAGCTGAGCGCCGGCGAGGTCCGGATCAGCCCGCGCGCCACGACCTTGTTGAAGCCGCGGTCGCGCGCCACCTCGAGCTCGACCGTTCCGTGGCCCTCGACGTCGCTGAGCCGCGTCCACACGGTCGCGCCGTCGGGCGTGGGATCGCCGGAGAGCACTCCCTCCGCGAAGCTGCCGCCGCGCAGGCTGGGCCGTTTGCGCGGCTTCGCGGCGAGCGCCTCCGGACCGGTCAACAGCGCCGCGGCGGTGAGGCCGCCAGCGCCGGCTAGGAAGCCGCGGCGAGAGTGTGCGAGTCCCTCGGGCAAGGCCGGGCCAGCCTATATCCGATTTTCCGCCCGCGCCAGCAGGAACCGGATGGACTAGAGCCCGAGCTCGCCGCCGTAGTGCTCGCGGTACTGGCCGCGCCGCTCCATCACGTTCTCGACGTACGCGCGCGTCTCCGGGAAGGGGATGTGGCGAGCGCTGTCGAACTCGGACGGCCCGCCGGCCCGCTCGACCCACCGGTCCACGTTGGTCAGGCCCGCGTTGTATGCGGCGACCGCGAGGGTCTCGTTGCCCTCGTAGTGGTCGATCAGGAAGCGCAGGTACCAGGCGCCGTAGGCGATGTTGATCTGCGGCGTGGCGAGGTCCGCCTGCTCGAACAGCACGCCGCCCGAGCGCCGCGCGATGAAGTCGGCGGTGGCCGGCGTGATCTGCATCAACCCGCGGGCGCCGGCGTGGGAGGTCTGGTCGCGGAAGCGCGACTCCTCGTAGATCACGGCCGCGATCAGCGCGGGGTCGATGTCCTTGTCGGACGCCTGCTGGCGGATGACGTCCTCGTGGTGCAGCGGCAGCGTGATCTCCCGCACCGCGTCCTCGAGCGGACCGGCGCCGGTCACTACCCCGGCGACCACTGCGCCGAGCAGGGCAGCGGTGGCCACGAGCGATCAGGCGTCGCCGCCTGACGCGCGCTCGCGGCCGGCGGCGGGCGAAGCGGGCAGCGTGAGAGCTCACGTCGGTTCGAGTTTGGCAATTACGCGGGACAGCGTCTGCTTCAACTCCTCCAGTGAGCCATCGTTGCGCACCGTGAAATCCGCTTTGTCCGCCTTTTCCTGCTGCGACAGCTGACGGCCGGCACCGCTCGGCGACCGCCGCGTGGTCCGCTCGCCGCGGCCCGCTCCTCGCGCAGTCGACTCGTCGGCGATCACGGCGATCGTGGCGTCGAAGACGGCTTCCATGCCGGATTCGAACAGAAGCGGGACCTCGACGACGGCGATCTGGTCCGCCGGCGACAGACGCTCGCCAGGCGCCAACGCGTTCGCCGACCAGCGGCCAGAGAGGCCCTCGAGCCAGGCGCGTGCGTCCTCGTCGCCGAAGACCCGCTCCGCGATCTTGGCGCGATCGGATGCGACGTCGGCCCCGAAGCGGTGCGCGAGGGAGTCGCTGGACGTCGGCAGTGGAGAGCAGCTCGTGTACGACGGCATCGGTCGAGAGCGTGGCCGCCCCCAGCTCGCCCAGCAGCCTCAACGCCTCCGACTTGCCGGCACCGAGACCGCCGGTCAGCCCCACGAACGGGGCCATGCGCTACTCCTCAGGCTCGTCTTCGGCCGGCGAAGCCTCTTCGGCCTCGGCGGGCTCCGGCTCAGCGGGCTCCGGCTCGGCGGGCTCCGGCTCGGCGGGCTCCGGCGCGGCCGCCTCGGGCTCGGCCGCCGCCTCGGGCTCGGGTGCCTCCGGCAGCGGCGGCGCCTCCTCGGCCTCCTCGGGCGGCACGAAGTCCGCCACGGCCGCGCGCAGGTCGTCGACGCCGCTCACCTGCGGGCCGGCGAACACGTCCTCCGACAGGCCGAGGTCCGGCACGTCGCCGAGCTCCTCGCTGACGCCCGCGGCGGCAGCGCCGGCGGCAGCGGCCGTCTTGATGTGCTCCAGCTGCTCGGCCACCCGCTTGACGCTCAGCGACAGGCGGCGGCGCTCGGAGTCGATCTCGAGGATCTTCACGCGCACGTCCTGGCCCGGCTCGAGGATCTCGCGCGGGTTCTCGACGTGGTGGTGCGCCAGCTCGCTGATGTGCACGAGCCCCTCGACGCCCTCCATGATCTCGACGAACGCGCCGAAGGTGACCACCTTGGTGACCTTGCCCTCCAGCTCGTCGCCGACGCGGTAGGTGTCGATGACCCGCTGCCACGGGTCCTCCTGCGTCTGCTTGAGCCCGAGCGAGATGCGCTGGCGGTCGCGGTCGATGTCGAGCACCTTGACCGGCACCACGTCGCCGATCGCGAGGATCTCCGACGGGTGGTTCACGTGCGACCAGGACAGCTCGGAGATGTGGATCAGGCCGTCGATCCCGTCCAGGTCGACGAAGGCGCCGAAGTCGACGATGTTGGAGATCGCGCCCTCGACGATCATGCCCGGCTGGAGGCGGTCCAGGATCTGCTGGCGCACCTCCTTGCGCTCCTCCTCGAGCACCGCGCGGCGCGACAGCACCACGTTGTTGCGCGAGCGGTTCAGCTCGATCACCTTGCACTCGATCTTGGTGCCGAGGAACTCGTCGAGGTTCTGGACGCGGCGGATGTCGACCAGCGAGGCGGGCAGGAAGCCGCGCACCCCGAGGTCGATGATCAGGCCGCCCTTGACGACCTCGATGACCGTGCCCTCGACCGGCTCGCCGGACTCCGCGGCGGCCTCGATCTTGCGCCAGGCCTTCTCGAAGCGCGCGCGCTTCTTGGACAGCAGCAGGCGGCCGTCCTGGTCCTCCTTGGTGAGGACCAGCGCGTCGACCTCCTCGCCCAGATCGACCTCGTCGTGCGGGTCGACCGACTTGCGGATCGACAGCTCGCCGAGCGGGATGACCCCCTCGCTCTTGTAGCCGATGTCGACCAGGACCTCGTCCTGATCGATCTGAACGACCTTCCCCGAAACGACGTCGCCTTCCTCGAAGGGGACGATGGTCGCGTCGTAGTTGGGGACGATCTGGCCGTCGACCTCCATCAGGAGACCGCCGGAGCCCTCGACGATGTTGGGTTGCGTAAGCGTCTCTGTCTCTGGCACTGCGGCGACAAGGGTAGCTACATTGCCCGCATGCCGACCCGCCGCACGAAGCGTGGTGCCGACCGCACGCCCCTGTCGGGCGACGTGGACGTCCTGATCTGCGGCGCGAGCTTCGCCGGGCTGGCCGTGGCACGCGAGTTGAGCGGCACCGGCGCGCGGGTGCTGATGCTCGACCGCTACGAGATCGGGGAGCGCCAGACGTCCGCCTGCGGCATCCCGACCGAGTGGCTGCGCGCGATGGACCTGATGGGCTCCCACCGGCAGAGGTTCGACCGGCTGGTGGTGCACACACCGCACGGCACCGCCCGCCTGAGGCTGCCCTGGACGTTCTCCACCTTCGACTATCCCGAGCTCTGCTCGCTGCTCGCGGCCCAGTCCGACGCGGGCTTCGAAACCGCCAAGGTCAGCGGGCGCACCGGCAACACGGTGCACACCGACCGCGGCGACCTGACCGCCGCCGTCGTGGTCGACGCGCTCGGCTGGCGGCGGGTGCTCGGCAGCGGCTACCAGCCGCCCGACGCGCCGCTGTCGCGCGGCCTCGAGGTGCACCCCTGGGGCGCCGGCGAGGAGATGGAGATCTGGATCGACCGCCGCTACGTGCCCGCCGGCTACGGGTGGAGCTTCCCGGCCGGCGAGGAGCTGCGCATCGGCGTCGGCTCCTTCGACCCGCGCTTCCACGTCAAGGACACCACCGTGCTGCTGGCCGAGGACCTCGAGCGCGACCCGGTTCGCTACCAGGGCAACTGGATCCCGCACCGGCTGCGCTCCGCCGCCGAGGACGGCATGTTCTTCGTCGGCGACTCGGCCGGCCACTGCCTGCCGCTGACCGCCGAGGGCATCCGCACCGCCCTCTACTTCGGCATCGCGTGCGGGCGCGAGCTGCGCGCCGTGGTCGAGGGCAACCGCACCGTCGCGGAGGCGCTCGCCCGCTACGGCGACTTCTCCGCCTCGCACGAGTGGAAGTTCATGCGCGATGCTGCGCGCCCAGCAGCTGGTGCCTCGCGTGCCGCCGCGGCTGCTCGCGCGCGGACTGAGCGCGATGCAGTCGCGCCGCTTCCTCGACTGGTCGTTCGGGCACTACCTCGCGATCGCGCCGCCGGAGTTCGTCAGCGCCGGTCCGCCGCCGGCCCTTCCCCGGCGGGCACCGGCGCGCGTGGCTGCCTAGCGTCTCGTCGCGGAACTGCTCGCGCCACTCGTGCGTGAGCAGCAGCGCGGCCAGCGCCACGACGGCGATCGTCAGCTCGATCACCTCGTCGGGCTCGAAGGCGCCCAGCGCGGCCAGGAACACGTAGGCGACGCACGACCGCGCCGCAGGCGGCCCAGAGGACGTGCAGCGGCTGCTGGGGCCGGTCCAGAATCGTGCGCATCGGCACAAGATAGCTCGCCCGGCGGAGGAAATCAGGTGACGAAAATCAGTTCCGGACGACGAGCACGACCCCGACCGCGAGCAGCGCCACGCCGACCACCCGCGCCGGCGTGATCTCGCGCTGCGCCAGCCCGAGCACGCCCAGCTGGTCGAGCACCACGGACAGCGTCAGCTGCCCGGCGATCGTGGCCGCCGTGACGCCGCCCGCCCCCAGCGTGCGCACCGAGATCAGCACGGTCGTCACGTACACCGCGCCCAGCAGCCCGCCGATCAGGTAGTACCAGGACAGGCCGCCGACCTCGCCGAGCCGGCCGAAGCCCTCGCCCGAGACGAACGTGATCCCGACCAGGGCCACGAGCCCGATCGCGAACGAGAACGAGGCGGCCGGGAGGCTGCCGATCGTCTTGCCGAGCCCGGAGTTGATCGGCGCCTGCATCGCGACGAGGCCGCCGGCGGCGGCCGTCGCCAGCACCGCGATCGCCTTGCCGTCCATTACTTCGCGGCCGAGCCAGTTCTCGCCAACGCCCACGTCGACCTCGAGCGGCGGGTCCATCTCGAACGCGTCGGCCATCTCGCCGCGCACGATCTCCGAGGCCGCCTCGACCTCGTCCTCGGGACCCTCGAAGAGCAGCTCGTCGTGGATCTGGAGCACGAGCCGCGTGCCGAGATCGGCGCCGCGCAGCTCGTCGCGGGCCCGCACCATCGCCACCTTGATGATGTCGGCGGCGGTCCCCTGGATGACCATGTTGACCGCGAGCCGCTCGCCCAGACTGCGCGTCTGGAACTGGCGCGAGCGCAGCTCGGGGACGCGCCTGATGCGCCCGAACAGCGTGGCCACGTAGCCCTCGGTGGTGGCCTGCGCGATCGTGGCGTCGATGAACTCCTTCACCTTCGGGAAGCGCTCGAGGTAGGCGTCGATGAACTGCTGCGCCTCCTCCTTCTCGATCTGCAGGCGGTCCGCCAGGCCGAACGCCGACAGCCCGTAGACGATCCCGTAGTTGACCATCTTCGCCTTGGAGCGTGTGCCCGGATCGGTCTTGCCGCCGAGGATCGCCTCGGCGGTCGCGGTGTGCACGTCCTCCCCGCGCCGGAAGATGTCCTTCAGCACCGGCTCGTCCGCGATGTGGGCCAGCAGGCGCAGCTCGACCTGCGAGTAGTCGGCCGAGATCAGGCGCGTGCCCGGCTCCGCCACGAAGCAGGCGCGGATCTCGCGGCCCTGCTCGGTGCGGATCGGGATGTTCTGGAGGTTCGGGTTGGTGCTCGACAGGCGCCCGGTCGTGGCCGCCGTCTGGTTGAAGGTCGTGTGCAGCCGGCCGTCGGCGCCGATCAGCTCGGGGAACGCGTCGAGGTAGGTCGACTTCAGCTTGGTCACCTCGCGCCACTCCTCGATCGCGGGCACGATCTCGTGCTCGTGGCGGATCGCCTGCAGCACGCGGGCGTCGGTGGAGAACCCGGTCTTGCCGCGGCGCTTGCGCGACAGGCCGAGCTTCTCGAACAGGATCGGCGCGAGTTGCTGCGGCGACCCGATCGTGAACTCCTCCCCCGCCAGCTCCCACACGCGCCGCTCCAGCTCGATCGCGCGCTCGTTGAAGCGGGAGCTGATCTCGCGCAGGCGCTCGACGTCGAGCTTGATGCCGGCGCGCTCCATCTCCACCAGCACGTCGACCAGCGGCAGCTCGATCTCGTGGAAGAGGCTGGTCAGGCCGTCCTCCTCGAGCCGGTCACGCTGGCGCTCGGCCAACAGGCGCGTGAGCACGGCCCGCTGGGCGACGCCGTCTGCCCCGTCAATGCGAGCGCCGAGGCCGAGCTCGGTGGCCAGCTCGTCGAGCGGGTAGCCGCGCCGGGCCGGATCGATCAGGTAGGCCGCGACCAGCGTGTCGTGCGCGAGCGGCGGCGCCGCGCAGGCGTCGTCGGCCATCGCGATCGTCTTCCAGTCGTGGGCCACGACCGGGTGCTCGCCGCGCGCCATCGCGAAGGCGGCGAGCGTCTCGGCCTCGGCCACGAGCACCTCGTCGCCCGCCCAGGCGGCGACCGTGAGCGGCCCGCGCGGGCCGGCGTCGAAGTCGAACGAGCCCTGGCCCAGGGTGTCGGCGACGGCGGGGATCTCTTCCTCCACGGCCTCGAGCGCGGCGTCCTCCTCCAGCTCCAGCTCCTCGTCGGGATCGGTTGGCGGGGGCACGACCGCCTCGTCCGGGTCCTCCCCCGGTCGCAGCGCCGCGATCGCGACCAGCTCGCCGTCCAGCGCGCCGATCTCGGCCAGCGGCACCTCGCGCGCCCGGACCTCGATGACCTCGTCCACGCGCTCCGCCGGCGCCGCGTCGTCGCCCTCGCCGAGTGCCTCCTCCAGGCGCTCCAGCGGCGCGCGCAGCTCGAACTCGCGGAACGTCTCGCGCAGGCGCGAGCGGTCCGGCTCGCGGGCGATCACGTTGGCGAAGTCCACGTCCACGTCCACGTCGCGCACGGCGGTGGCGAGCTGCTTCGAGATGCGCGCGTTCTCCGCGTGCTCGGTGAGGTTCTCCTTGCGCTTGGCGCCGGAGATCGACTCGATGTTGGAGAGGACGCCATCGAGGTCGCCCCACTCCTGGATCAGCTGCGACGCGGTCTTGTCGCCGATCCCCGGGACCCCGGGGATGTTGTCCGACGTGTCGCCCTTGAGCCCGACGAAGTCCGGGATCAGCTCGGGCGGGATGCCGTAGCGGTCGACCACCGCCTCGCGGTCGTAGATCTTCGTGTCCGTGATGCCGCGCCCGGTGGCCATGATGCGCACGCCCGGCTCGATCAGCTGGAACAGGTCGCGGTCACCCGTCACCACCATCACGTCGATGCCCTCGCGGCGCGCCTGGCCGGCGAGCGTGGCGATCACGTCGTCGGCCTCGTAGCCCTGGACCTTCACGTTCTCGTAGCCGAAGCTCTCGACCAGCGGGTGCATGTAGGGCCACTGCTCGGAGAGCAGGTCGGGCCGCTCGCGCCGCCCCGCCTTGTACTCGTCGTAGACCTCGTCGCGCCCGGACGTGCCCGCGTCCCACACCACCAGCGTCGGCTTGACGCCGTACTCCGAGATGATCTTCACCAGCATCGACGCGAACCCGAAGATCGCGTTCGTGGGCTGGCCCTTGGAGGTCGCGATCGACTCCGGTAGGGCGAAGAACGCGCGGTAGACGAGGCTGTTCCCGTCGATCAGGAACAGCTCACGGGGAGTCTCATCGGCCACGGCCTAACCGTATCGACGCGACCCCCCGCTTCGGCCCGCGGATCGGTCAGTGCTTCCGCAACATGCGCTCGAACGTGCGGGCGGCCCCGGCCGCCTTCGCGGCCGACAGCGGCGTGTCCGCCGGGAGCACGGCCCAATCCGGGTGGCCAGGCATCGGCGGCGTCTCCGTTCCGTACACCCAGTCGCGCAGGAACGGGCCGAGGTCGCGCCCGGCCACGCGCGACGCGAGCGCGATGAAGTCGTCCGTCCCGACCGACGACCCGGCGTTCTGCTTCGCCCAGCGGCGCTCCAACTCCACGAAGGCACGCTCGCCGATCACCTGGCGCAGCGCGTAGAGGACCACGGCGCCGCCGTCGTAGACGTTGGGGCTGAACAGGTCGAACAGGTCGTTCGACGACGGCACAGCGACCGGCCCGTACTGCTTGCGCCATTGGTCGCCGTGCGAGTACGCCTCCTGGATGCGCGGCACGAAGTCGTAGCCGGGCTCGACGTCGACGAAGAACTCGTCCCCGTAGAGCCACTCGTACCAGGTCGCGTGACCCTCGTTGAGCCACACGTCGCTCCACTGCTCGGGCGCGACGCTGTCGCCGAACCACTGGTGCGCCAGCTCGTGCACCATGATCGGCTCGTTGGCCGACAGAGGCACCTCCGGCGCGAGGAAGAACGCGGGGTGCAGCGAGAGCGTCTGGGTCTCGAGGGCGTAGCCGAAGTTCTGGTCGGCGGCGAGCACCCCGTAGCTGTCGAACGGGTAGCGGCCGACCTGGTCGGTCATCCACCGCAGGTGGTCGGGCGTGCGCGAGAGCGCGCCCTCGAGCTGGGGAGCGAGCGCGCTCGGGGCGACGTCGCGCACCCGGACGCCGTCCACGAACCCGCGCTGGATCACGTCGAGCCGGCCCACCGCCAGCTGGATCAGCTCGGACGCCATCGGTTCCCTCATCTCGTAAGCCGAGCGCGTCCGTCCGCCGCGCGTGGACGTCCAGCGCAGCTCGCCGTTGGCGACCGCAGCTACGCCCTCCGGGACGTCGAAGCGGATCGTGTAGCTCGCCTTGTCGGCCGGGTGGTCGTTGACCGGATAGATCGTGCGCGACTGGTCCGGCTGGCCGGCGGTCACGGAGCCGTCGACGGTCGTGAACCAGCCGAACGGCAGGTCGTTGTCGGGCGCCGGCGTGAACGGCCCGGAGACGAAGCTCACCGACACGATGAACCTGGCGCCGCGCTTGATCGGCCGATGCGGCGTGATCACGAGCTCCTGCCCGAGGCGCTCGAAGCCGGCGCCGCGCCCGTTCACCCGCACGGAGGCGACCGAGTCGCCGGAGAAGTCGAGATCGAAGCTCGAGAGCGCCTGCGTCGAGCGCGCCACCATCGTCACCTTCCCGGAGACGTCCTGCTCGGGTGCGCTCGACGGGTAGGTGAGGGCGAGGTCGTAGTGCTTGGCGTCATAGCCGCCGTTGCCGAGCTGCGGGAAGAGCCGGTCGCCGATGCCGTCCGCCCCTGGAGTCGGCGCGCCCCCTCGGGCCGCGGCGGCGGCGGGCGAGGCGAGCAGGAGGGCGGCGAGCAGGACGGGGACGAGGCGGCGAGCGGTCATGGGACCGCCTTACCCGAGGACGGGCGGCCGTATCATCGCTCACCCATGGCCACGCCGTCCGCACAGTTCTCGCTCACGCTGCGCGTCGAGCTGCCCCAGAGGCCGGGCGGCGTGCTCGGGCGCGTGACGGCCGCGATCACGCGCGCGGGCGGTGCGATCGTGGCCGTCGACACCGTCGAGGCCGGCGGCGACCACACGCTGCGCGAGATCACGGTCGAGTGCTCGAGCGTCGAGCATCGCGGCGAGGTGATCACGGCGGTTCAGTCGGTGCGGCCGGCCCGCGTGGTGGAGATCACCGACCGCACCTTCGAGGTGCACCGGCGCGGCAAGATCCACACCGGCCTGAACATGCCGCTCAAGTCGCGCGACGACCTCTCGATGGCCTATACGCCCGGGGTCGCGCGCGTGTGCACCGCGATCGCCGAGAACCGCCAGAAGGCGTTCAAGTACACGATCAAGGCGAACACCGTGGCGGTCGTGTCCGACGGCACCGCGGTGCTCGGCCTGGGCGACATCGGGCCGGAGGCCGCCATGCCGGTGATGGAGGGCAAGGCGATGCTGTTCAAGGAGTTCGCCGACGTCGACGCCTTCCCGATCTGCCTGAACACGAAGGACACCGACGAGATCGTGGAGACCGTGATGCGGATCTCCCCCACGTTCGGCGGCATCAACCTGGAGGACATCTCCTCGCCGCGCTGCTTCGAGATCGAGCAGCGGCTGCAGGAGGCGCTCGACATCCCGGTCTTCCACGACGACCAGCACGGCACCGCGATCGTCACGCTTGCGGCGCTGATCAACGCTTGCCGGCTGACCGACCGCCGTATGGAGGACCTCCAGGTGCTGATGGTCGGCGCCGGCGCGGCCGGAGTGGCCGTGGCGAAGATCCTGATGGACGCGGGGGTCACGTCGATCGTCGCCTGCGACCGCTTCGGCGCGATCCACACCGGCCGCGACGACTACGAGGCGGGGTCGATGAACGCGCCCAAGAGCTGGCTGGCGGAGAACACGAACACCGACATGCGCGACGGCATCCCGCGCGAGGTGATCGAGGGCATGGACCTGTTCGTCGGACTGTCCGGTCCCGGCATCATCACCGCGTCCGACCTGGAGAAGATGAACGCCGACCCGTTCGTGTTCGCGATGGCCAACCCGAACCCAGAGGTGAAGCCCGAGGAGGCAGCGCCACACGTGCGCGTGATGGCCACCGGCCGCTCGGACTACCCCAACCAGATCAACAACGTGCTCGCCTTCCCCGGCGTCTTCCGCGGGGCGCTCGACGCCCGCGCCACCGCCATCACCGAGGAGATGAAGCTGGCGGCGGCGCGCGGGATCGCGAGCACGGTGCTCGACGACGAGCTTGACGAGGACTACATCATCCCCAGCGTGTTCAACCGAGACGTGGCGCGCGAGGTTGCCAACGCGGTGCGGGATGTAGCTGAGCGCTCGGCCGAGGCGCTCGAGGAGCAGCCCACCGTGGACCGCGCCGCCGTCAGCTAGTGCGAGTCGCGGTCACCGGAGCCACCGGGACGATCGGGAGCGCGCTGGTGAGCGAGCTGCGCGAGCGCGGCGACGAGGTCACGGCCCTGTCGCGCGACGCCGAGCGTGCCGCGGCCAGCCTTGGCGTGCCGGCCGAGGAGTGGGCCGAGCCCAAGCAGGAGCCGCCCCCCGCCGCGGCGCTGAGCGGGCACGACGCGGTCGTCCACCTGATCGGCGAGACGATCGCGCAGCGCTGGAGCGACGAGGCCAGGCGCGAGATCCGCGAGTCGCGCGTGCTGACCACCCGCAACCTCGTGGCCGGCCTGCGCGCGCTGCCCGAGCCGGAGCGCCCGCGCGTGCTCGTCTCGCAGTCGGGCGCCGGCTTCTACGGGGTACGCGGAGACGAGCCGCTCGACGAGAGCGCCCCGCCGGGCGACGACTTCGTCGCACGGATGGTGGTCGACTGGGAGGCCGAGGCGAGCGCCGCCGCCGAGCTCGGCCTGCGCGTGGCCCTGACCCGCACCGGCCCGGTGCTGTCGGAGGGCGGCGCGCTCGGCAAGATGCTGCCCTTCTTCAAGCTCGGCCTCGGGGGCCCGGTCGCCGGCGGGAGCCAGTACTTCCCCTGGGTGCACCTGGACGACATCGTCGGCGCGCAGCTGTTCGCCATCGACAACGAGGCCGCGAGCGGGCCGCTGAACGTGACCGCTCCCGAGCCGGTCACCAACAGGGAGTTCTCGCGCGCGCTCGGTCGGGTCCTGAACCGGCCGGCGTTCGCGCCGGTGCCGGGCCTGGCCGTGAGGACGCTCTATGGCGAGATGGCCATGATCGTCACCACCGGCCAGCGGGCGATCCCCGCACGGTTGACCGAGCTGGGCTACGTGTTCCGGCGCCCGGACCTCGAGGACGCCCTGCGCGACGCGACCGGGCGCTAACCCCCGCAGGCCTTCGGCAACGGGATCTCCACGCGCCGCGTGAGCGACCCCTCCCCCGGGCGCCCGCTGATCTTGCAGAGCCCGTAGCGGCCGCTGGCCGGGGCCACCGCCGCGCGGTACGGGTAGCCGATCATCACACCCCGGGTGGTCTCGGTCGCCGGCACGTCGCTCGTGACCGCGGTGCAGCTCAGCAGCACGCGCTCGGCGGCGTCGTGGCCGGCCGGACGGCAGTCGGTGCGCAGTGCCGGCGTCGGCAGCTCGCCGCTGGCCACCCGCGCCCGCGCGTCGCGGGTGATCGCCGCCTCGACGCCGGGGATCGCTCCGCCGGCCGCGATCGTGCCCGTGCGCGGACGTTGCTCGGCCCGCAGGCGCGCCAGCTCGGCCGCCTGCGCCTTGCGCTCGGCGCGCCGCTGCTCCGCGGCCCGCTCGCGGTTCGACTCGGCGATGCGCGGGCCGAACACGATCACCGCGACGACGCCCGCAGCCGCCAGCAGCGCGAGGACCGCGAGCACGACCTTGCGGGCCGGCGGCGACAGCTTGCGCAGCAGGAACCCGGGCAGCCCGAGCAGCCCCGGGAGCGGCTCGTAACGGTCGGCCGGCTGCGCCGGCGGCGCCACTAGAGCTCGTCGGTGGTGACTCGCCTGCGGCGTGAAGCACCGCGGCCGAGCCGCCCCACCAACAGCGACAGGCCGAACAGCGCCAGCAGGAGGAGCACGAAGAACGCCACGATCACAAGGGTAATCAGCAGCAGATCGCCGATGTCGTCGGGTTGCTCGATCAGAGCGAGCAGCAGCAGCACGACCACCCACGCCCCGGCCGCCACCAGGAGCACGAAGCCGGCGTCGCGCAGGCGCTCGGCGCGGGCCTCGTTGCCGCGCCCGGCCATCACCCCGGCGGACGCCGAGATGATCGCGAAGACGGCCGCCGCGAGGATCAGCGGGAAGTAGAGGGCCCAGCGTCCACCTCAGCCCTCCCCTCCGCCCTCGCGCTCGGCACGCGCCTCCGCCACCGTCTTGCCGCCGCTGCCGAACGCTCCCTGGAGCTTCCAGCGCGAGTCGGCGCGGGCCGGGACGATCAGCCAGATCACGGCGCCGATCGCGCTGAGAAGCAGCCCGAAGGCCAGGCCGAGCTTGCTGCCGTAGCCCTTGCGCTCGGACAGGTACGACGCCACGATCGCCGAGGCGAGCCAGACGTAGAGCAGGTACAGCGCCTTCGCTCCCATTGCCGCGAGCAGGGTCATGCGCCGAGGTACGCCTTCTGGACGTCGGGGTTGTCGCGCAGCTTGTCCGAGTTGTCCGCAAGCGCCACCGCACCGGTCTCGAGCACGTAGGCGCGCTTGGAGACCTCGAGCGCGTAGTTCGCGTTCTGCTCCACGAGCAGGATCGTCGTCCCCTGGCGGTTGATCTCGACGATCGTCTCGTAGATGCGCTCCACGAGCACGGGCGCGATCCCCATCGACGGCTCGTCGAGCAGCAGCAACTTCGGGTTGGCCATCAGCGCGCGGCCGATGGCGAGCATCTGCTGCTCGCCGCCCGACATCGTTCCCGCCTTCTGACGCTCGCGCTCCTTCAGGCGCGGGAACAGCTCGTAGACGCGCTCGAGGTCCGACTCGACGTTGCTGTCGCGGCGCAGGTAGGCGCCCAGGTCGAGGTTCTCGCGCACGGTCATGCGCGCGAAGCAGTGGCGGCCCTCGGGCGACTGCGAGATGCCGAGCCGGACGATGTCCTGGGCGGGCGTCTCGCCGATCTCCTTGCCCTCGAACTGGATCGAGCCCTCGCGCGGCGGGTTGAGACCGGAGATCGAGCGCAGCGTGGTCGACTTGCCCGCCCCGTTCGAGCCGATCAGGGTGACCACCTCGCCGTCGTCGACCTCCAGCGAGATGCCCTTGAGCGCCTCGATGTTGCCGTAGTAGGTGTGGATGTCGTGGAGCTCGAGCAGGGCCATCAGCCCTGGCCCCCCTCGCGCTTGCCGAGATAGGCCTCGATCACCCGATCGTTGGCGCGGATCTCCTCGGGCTGGCCCTCGGCGATCTTGGTGCCGTGGTCGAGCACCGTGATCCGCTCCGATACCCCCATCACGACCTTCATGTCGTGCTCGATCAAGAGGATCGTCAGAGCGCGCTCCTCGCGCAGCTGCTCCATGAACTCGGTCAGCCGGGCCGACTCGTTGCGGGTTCATGCCGGCGGTTGGCTCGTCGAGCAGCAGCAGCGCGGGGTCCGAGGCCAGCGCCCGGGCGATCTCGACGCGGCGCTGGTCGCCGTAGGAGAGGTTGCTCGCCATCTGGCCGAAGTGGCTCTCGGCGAGCCCGACGTAGGCGAGCATCTCGCGCGCCTTGTCGCGCACCTCGACCTCCTCGCGGCGCACCGACGGCGGGCGCAGGATCGAGCCGAACAGCCCCGCCTTCATGCGCGCGTGCTGGCCGACCATCACGTTCTCGGTCGCCGTCATCGCGCTGAACAGGCGGATGTTCTGGAACGTGCGCGCGACCCCGAGCGACGTGATGATGTCCGGCCGCGTCCCGGTCACGTCGGTGCCGCCGAACACGATGCGGCCGAGCGTGGGCTTGTAGAGCCCGGTCAGCATGTTGAAGAAGGTCGTCTTGCCCGCGCCGTTGGGGCCGATGATCGAGACGATCGAGCGCGGCTTGACGTAAAACGAGACGTCCTCGACGGCCACCAGGCCGCCGAACGCCTTGGTCACGTGCTCGGTCGCCAGCAGCGCATCGGCGGAGCCGTTGCCGGTGCTCATGTCCGCCGCACCTCGAGGATCTCCCCCGGCTCCTCGAGCCCGCCCTCGCCCGGGGTCGTCAGCTCGAGCTTGCGTCTGCGCTCGGGCAGCAGGCCCTCGGGCCGCAGCACCATCATCAGGACGAGCAGGAAGCCGAACACGCCGAAGGTGACCTCGGTGAACGAGAAGTCGAGCCCGAGCGAGTCGAGCTTGTCGCGCACGAACTCGCCGTCGAGCACGTCGGGGATCAGCCAGTAGTTGACGAAGCTGAGCGCGACAGCGCCGAGCACCACCCCCCAGATGCTGCCCAGCCCCCCGAGGATGACCATCGCGAGGACGAAGATGGAGAAGCCGAACTGGAACTGGTTCGCGTTGATGCTGGTGTAGAAAGGCCCGAGAAAGGCGCCCGAGATGCCGCCGAAGGCGCCACCGGCGGCGTAGGAGAGCAGCTTGGTCTTCACGAGCGGCACGCCCATGCTGGCGGCGGCCACCTCGTCCTCGCGCAGCGCGATCCAGGCGCGCCCGAGCCGGGAGTCGCGCAGGCGGAAGTTCACGAACAGCACCACCAGGACGAGCGCGAACACGGTCCAGTAGTACGGGCGCAGGTTCAAGGCGGAGTCGTACTCGCCGAAGAACGGCAGGTTGATCTGGTCGATCGGCGAGATCGACTGGCGGCCGTTGGAGAGCTTGTTGTCCCCGAAGATCGTGATCTCGTCGCCGTTGGCGAAGACGCGGCCGATGATCTCGCCGAAGGCCAGCGTCACGATCGCGATGTAGTCGCCGCGCAGGCGCAGCGTCGGCAATCCGATCACGATTCCGGCGATCGCGCAGATCACGATCGCGCCGATGATCAGCAGCAGGAAGTTGAGGTGGATGCCGGGCAGGTTCGACACGAAGTCGCTCGTGCCGACGTGGATGCCCTTCTCGTCGTTGACCGACGAGTAGAAGTCGGAGGCCCACCAGCCCGTGACCATCAGGCCGAAGGCGTAGAAGGCGACGTAGCCGAGGTCGAGCAGGCCGGCGAACCCGACCACGAGGTTCAGCCCGAGCGCCATCACGACGAAGGCGAGCGCCAGGATCGCGTCGTTGGTGAGGCCGTCGAGCGGGGGCCTGAACAGCGGGAACAGGGCCACGGCGATCGCCCCCAGCACCCCGATCACGAGCGGGGTGCGCGCGGTGATGACGCCATTGAGCGACCCTGCTCATCCGGCCTCCCTGGTCTCCTCGCCGATCAGCCCCTGCGGGCGGAAGACCATGATGATCACGAGGTAGACGAAGACGATCGCCGGCGTCCAGTCGTTGCCGATCCGGTTGTCGGAGATGCCCTGGATGATCCCGATGATGAAGCCGCCCAGCACGGCCCCGCGGATGTTGCCGATGCCGCCCATCACGGCGGCGGTGAACGCGTAGAGCCCGGCCGAGAAGCCCTGGAAGTACCAAATCGAGGTCTGGTAGAGCGCGCTGATCAGGCCGGCGGCGCCGGCCATCAAGCCGCCGAGCAGGAAGGTCAGCGAGATCGTCGTGTCGACGTTGATGCCCATCAGCCGGGCGGCCTCGGGGTCCTGCGCGGTCGCGCGCATCGCCTTGCCCAGGCGGCTGCGGGCGACGAAGCTGGTCAGCAGGATCACCAGCGGGATCGTCACGGCGATCGCCAGCACGTGGCCGCGCGTGACCGTCACGCCCCAGATGTCGAACAGGTGCTTCTGCGAGCCGAGCAGGTCCGGGATGGCCACCTGCGAGGCGCCGATCCAGAGGATGCCGACGTTCTGCAGCACGAACGACATCCCGACGGCCGTGATCAGCGGCGCCAGCTTGGGCGCCGATCCGCAGCGGCCGGTAGGCCACCCGCTCGATCATCACGTTGAGCGACGCGCTGGCGAGCATCGCGATGATCAGGATCGCGCCGAGGCCGAGGATCAGCCCACCGGTGCCGGTCTGAGGCGTGAGCCCGAACGGGGCGTACAGGGCCGCGGCCGTGAGCGAGCCGAGCATGAATACCTCGCCGTGGGCGAAGTTGATCAGCTCGATGATCCCGTAGACCAGCGTGTAGCCGAGCGCGATCAGCGCCAGGATCGCGCCGTTCGAGAGCCCTTCGACGAGGTTGTTGCCGAGCCGGTTGAGGTTGCCGTCGTCGGAGAGGTCCTGGATCCCGTAGACCACGGGCAGCACGAGCAGGATCGCGATCAGGCCGTACTGAGAGATGAATTCCCTGACGGCCTCCGAGCGCCGCCTAGACGGCGCGCCTGTGACAGATGCGGCTTCCAAGCTCCCTCGGTCGCGATCCTATACCGATAAGGGGCGGGTCTTGCGACCCGCCCCTTATCTTGCAGCTCGGCTCGGCTCTAGCGCCTAGCCTGCCTGAGCCTTGATGACCTTCTGGAAGGTCGGCAGGCCGTCCTTGATGGTGTACAGCCCGTAGTCGGTGAGCGTCGTGTCACCGTTCTCGTCGATGCTGTAGACGCCGAGGGCCGACTCGCGGTCCTTGGTGTTCTCCAGCAGCTGAGCCCGCACGGCCTCGCGGTCGTTGGCCTTGTCGCCAACGGCCTCGAGCGTGGCCAGGGCCAGCGCCATCGTCTCGTAGCCGTAGATGGCGTACGGGTCCGGCTGCGCGACGCCGTACTGCCTTCTCGTAGTCCGTGAAGAACTTCTCGGCCTCGGCGTTGTTGCGCTTCTTGAACTCCTCGAGCCCAAGCGTCGCCACCGTGATCTTGGTGCGGGCACCCACGTCGGCCGGGATACCGCCCTTGGCCGGGTTGGTGAACGCCTCCTCGGCCACGCCGTCCGGTCCGTACAGCTTGACCGTCGGGTTGGCGGCTGCCACGTCCTTGAACACCTGGACGTAGTTCTCGCCCGTCACGCCCGAGCCGACGAAGCAGTCGGCGTTGACCTTCGCCGCGAGCGACCGGTAGTTCGGGGCGTTGCGGTCGGTGCCGTCGTTGCCCTCCACCTTGAGGCCCTGTGCCTCGGCGGACAGCTCGATGTTGCGACCCAGGCCTGCGCCGTACGTGGTCTTGTCGTTGAAGATGTGGAGCGACTTGCAGCCGTCCTCCTTCATCGTCGTGACCAGCGCGGCGCCCTGGATGTCGTCAGCCGGCACGACGCGCGCGTAGGTGCGGCTCTGGGCCGGGTAGTACTTGTCCGGCTCGCCCGGCTCGGATCCCGGCTTGTCCGTCGTCAGACCCACGTAGGTGTTCGACGGCGAGATCTGCGGAATGCCGGCCTTGTTGAGGATCGGCAGCGAGACCTTCGTGCCTCCGGAGTTGAACTCCCCGAGGTAGAAGATCGTCGACTCGTCCTGCACGGCCTTGCGGGCGTTCGACGCGGTCTGCGCCTCGTCCGCCGTGCCGGGGTTCTGTGCTGTCGAGTCGTCCAGCGAGACGTACTTGATGGTGTACTTGCCGACCTTGTTTCCGGCGTTCTTGAGAGCAAGCTTCTCACCGGAGATAACGGCCTCGGACTGCCCCTTCGAAGTTCCCTGAAGTGGGAGGCTGGAGTAGATCGTCAGGGTGCTACCCGAGATCCCCTCGCCGCCGCCGGCCTGCATCGCCCTCGTCGTCATCGCTGCCGCAGGCGGCAACGGTGAATGCAAAGAGGCCCATCAGGCAGCTGAGCAGTGCGAGCCAACGTACTCGTGACAATTTCCCTCCTAGGAGATTGTGGCTCCGAACTGTCCGGATCCTACGCACGCGCCGGTCCGCCGGGCAAGATCGCAACACGGCTTAACGCGGAGAAAATCTGCCTTCACAGCAGGGAGCGCACGTACTCGAAGCGATCGCCGCGCAGGCGGTAGAGAGCCATCGGCAGGCCCTCGACGGCGCCGCTGCGACGCACGCGGTAGGTCCCGATCGGGCGAGTGCCGCACGCGCGGGCGCAGGCCTGCGCGGATGATCTCCGCGCGGTCGGCGGGGCCCGAGTCGCGCTGCGCGGCGCGGATCGCGTCGAGCACGACCCGCACCGACTCGTAGCCCCACAGCGCCGCCGGGCTGGCCAGCCCGGCGCCCTGGTCGCGCGCGATCCGGTTGAGGACACGCAGCCCCGGCGCGGCGGCGGCGCCGCGGGGCGGCTGGGGCGCGATCGCCTCGAGCCGCGCCGGCTCCGATCCGGCCGCGGCCACCAGCGGCTGGCCGACCAGCACGCCGTCGCCGGTCAACAGGCTCGCCTGCGGCAGGGCGCGCGTCAGACCGGCGAGCAGCTGAGCGGTGTAGCGGTCGCGAGCGAGCGCCAGCACGACCGCGTCCGGCTGGGCGTCGGGCGGCGCCTCGGCCAGCTCGCCGGCGGCGTCGAGCACCGTGTCGGGGTCGTCGCGCAAATCCTTGGTGTCGACCGGCGCGATGCCCGCGTCGCGGGCCTCGGCGACCAGCTCGGTGGCGAGCTCGCGCGCGTAGACCCCGGTGCCGACGATCAGGGCCGGGCGCTCCACCCCGAGCGCCTCCATGCGATCCACGATCAGCCGCGCCTCGTCGAGATCGTCGGGCACCAGCCGCAGGAAGGACCGCTGCCCGGAGGGGTAGTAGCGCTCCGGGCCCGCCGCCGACCGCGGCGGGGTCTCCGTCAGGCTGGCCAGCCCGTCCGCCGGCGAGACCTGCAGCAGGCCGGCCTTGTTGGTCACCGGCACCGAGATCGCCGATGCGCCCAGGTTGAGCTCGCCCAGGTAGGCGATCGCGCGCGGGTCGCGCGCGGCGCGGTCCGCGTTCTCGGCGACCTGACCGGGATCCCAGTTGCCGGAGCCGGGCTTGGACGCGGTCATGGAGATCAGACGGATGCGATAGCGCCCGGCCCGGGCGCCCGCGTCGGCGAGCGCCTGGCGCTGACCGGCCGCGACCGCCCTGCCGGTAGCAGCGGACGGGCCTTCGGTGGGCCGGCTCGCGTACAGGTTGAGCACGTGCCCGCGGATCGGCTGGTCCTCGGCCGGCTCGCCGTCGTCGCCGAGGCAGCCGCCCAGGAGGGCGGCGCAGGCGAGCAGGGCAAGCAGGGTGAGACGCGGGGGCACGCCTCTCGATTCTGAACGATGCCATCCGGGGGCTCGCGCCCCCGGGCGGCTATCGTGCCGCCGGTGCGGATCGGGGTGCTCACCGGTGGCGGCGATTGCCCGGGGTTGAACGCCGTCATCCGTGCCGTGGTGCGCAAGGGCATCGACGGCTACGGGCACGCGATCGTCGGCTACCGCGACGGCTGGCGCGGGCCGCTCGAGAACGCCTACGAGGAGCTGACGATCGAGTCCACGCGCGGCATCCTGCCGCGCGGCGGGACGATCCTGAGGTCGTCGCGAACCAACCCGTTCGGCCGCGACGACGGCCCCTCGGCGATCGCCGAGAACATGCGCACGCTCAACCTCGACGGGCTGATCGCGATCGGCGGCGAGGACACGCTCGGCGCGGCCGCCCGCCTGTACTCCGAGCACGGGCTGCCGGTGCTGGGCGTGCCGAAGACGATCGACAACGACCTCGGCGGCACCGACATGACGTTCGGCTTCGACACCGCCGTGCAGATCGCCACCGACGCGATCGACCGGCTGCACACCACGGCCGAGAGCCACAACCGCGTGATGATCGTCGAGGTGATGGGGCGCCACGCGGGCTGGATCGCGCTCCACTCAGGGCTCGCCGGCGGCGCCGACGTGATCCTGATCCCCGAGCGCCCGTTCGACATCGACGAGGTCGTGCGCCTGATCCGGCGCCGCCACTCGCGCGGGCGCTACTTCTCGATCGTGGTCGTCGCCGAGGGCGCCACCCCGGCGGAGGGCACGCTCGAGATCGTCTCCGGCTCGAAGGACGAGTTCGGCCACGAGCGCCTCGGCGGGATCGGCCAGCAGCTGGAGCGCGAGATCGAGCAGCGCACCGGCTTCGAGGCGCGCGCGACCGTGCTCGGCCACATCCAGCGCGGCGGCACGCCAACCGCCTTCGACCGGGTGCTCGCTACGCGGCTCGGGCTGGCGGCGATCGACGCCGCGCACGAGCAGCGCTTCGGCATGATGCCGGCGCTCAAGGGGTCGAAGATCGAGCTGGTCCCGCTCGGCGACGCCGTGGCAGAACTGCGCACCGTGCCGGACGACGAGTACGCCGCGGCCGAGGCGTTCTTCGGCTAGTCGAGCTCTCGGCCGCGCCGGGCTCGCCGGCGCGGCGCTCAGAAGTGGGCGCCCTCTTCCTCGATCGTCGGGGCCGTGCGGCCCAGGACCCGATCGAGGAAGGGCTTCACCATCACGTAGGCGGCCGCGCTGACCACCATCGCGGCGGTGAGCAGGAACGCGTCGAACGCCTTGATCCCGAACGCCCAGGCGGCGATCCACCAGACCAGCCCGACGACCAGGGTCACGTAGACGATCAAGCGGCGGTCCTGCGCTGGGAGAGGGCGTCGCGGCGCTCGACGAGAGCGTCGCGGCCGTCGGACACCGCGCGGCGCAGGCGCGTGGCCGCGTTGACCGCGCTCCGCATCGCGCGCTCGGCCCCCGAGTCCTGCGGCGGCAGCAGGCCGGCGCCGCGGGCGAAGGCCATGCCGTCGTAGTAGGCGGTGTTGGTGACGTTCTTGCCGTCGGCGATCTCGATCATGTCGACGCCGCGCAGCTCGACCGGGCGGCCGGTCGGCTCGATGCCCTGGAACGGCGCGCCGGTGAACGTGGCCGTCATCCGCCATTCCACGGCGACCTCGTTCTGGCCGGCCGCGACCCGCGCGACGGTCGTCTCGGCATCCGGGAAGGCGGCGAACATCTCCCTGAAGAATGCCGCGATCTCGTCCTGCCCGCGCAGGATGCCGATCGGCACGAGGTCGACGACCCCGTCCTCGGTCCAGTGCTCCAGCATGCCGTCGACGTCGCGCCGGTTGACGGCGTCGAAGTAGCTGCGGGCGTGGTTCTCTAGGGCTTTGCGCTTGGTGATGCGCGTTCGCTGGGGCTTGGAGCCGGCGTCCGCCTCCGATCCCTTGCGCGCGCTGATCGTCCTGGTCTCCGCCATGGTGCGCGCACCCTACCAGCGGGTCAGGAGGTCACTTTTTTCCCGCTCATAACCGCAGCGCCTCCGCCAACTCCCCGACGACCGAGCCCACCGCCGCCGCCCCGCCCTCGCCGGCCGCTCTCACGATCCGGCTGCCCACGATCACCCCGTCGGCCAGCTCGCCCACTGCCCGGGCCTGCTCGCCGGTCGAGATCCCGAAGCCGACCGCCACGGGGACCTCGGTGGCTCCGCGCACCTGCTCCACCGTCTCCGACAGCCCGGGCGGCAGCGCGTCGCGCTCACCCGTGATCCCCGTCAGCGACACCGTGTAGACGAACCCGCGCGCGTCCGCCCCGATCTCGACCACCCGTTCGGGCGTCGTCGTCGGCGCCACCAGCGGCACCAGCGCCAGGCCCTCCGCGTCGCACGCCGCGCGCACCTCGCCTGCCTCGTCGTGCGGCAGGTCGGGCACGATCAGCCCCGCCGCCCCGGCCGACGCCGCGCGCAGCGCGAACGCCTCGGGCCCAGCGGTCAGGACCACGTTCACGTACACCATCAGCACCACCGGCACCTCGGCCGCCACGCGCTCGCAGACGCGCAGCACGCCGTGCGGGGTCGCTCCGGCCGCGAGCGCGTCGGTGGCAGCCGCGTGGATCACGGGCCCGTCGGCGAGCGGATCGGAGAATGGGATGCCCAGCTCGATCAGGTCCGCGCCCGGCGGCCGCGGCAGCGAGTCCAGCCTCGGCGGAGACGTCGGCGGACGGGTAGCCGCCCATCAGGTAAGGCATCAGAGCGGCCCGCTTGCCATGCGACGCGAAGGCCGCCGCGATGCGATCGATGCCCCGCGTGGCCACGCTCATGAGGCCTGTGAGCCCAGCGCCAGCACTTCGGCGAGATCCTTGTCGCCACGGCCCGACAGAGTCACCAGATCAAGCGAGCCGGCCGGGCCCGGGTTCGCCAGCAGCCACGCCACCGCGTGCGCCGGCTCCAGCGCCGGCAGGATGCCTTCCAGCTCCGCCACCCGTCTGAACGCCGCCAGCGCGTCGGCATCCGGCACGGCCACGTACGACACGCGTCCGGAGTCGCGCAACCAGGCGTGCTCCGGCCCCACGCCCGGATAGTCCAGCCCGGCCGAGATCGAGTGCGCCTCCAGGATCTGTCCTTCCTCGTCCTGCAGCACCGCCGACATCGCCCCGTGCAGGACCCCGCGTGCCCCGGTCGTCAGCGGCGCCGAGTGGCGCCGCGTCTCGAGTCCCTCGCCGGCCGCCTCCACGCCCACGAGCGCGACCGCGGCGTCGTCCACGAACCCCGCGAACGTCCCGATCGCGTTCGAGCCGCCCCCGACGCACGCGATCACGCGGTCGGGCAGCCGCCCGGCCGCCTCGAGCACCTGCGCGCGCGCCTCGTCGCCGATCGTGCGCTGCAGGTCGCGGACGATCGCCGGGTACGGCGCCGGCCCCACGCACGACCCGATCACGTAGTGGGTCGTCTCCACGTTGCCGACCCAGTCGCGGATCGCCGCCGACACCGCCTCCTTGAGCGTCCGTGCCCCCGCCTCCACGCCCACCACCTCGGCCCCGAGCAGCCGCATCCGCTCCACGTTGGGGCGCTGGCGGCGCATGTCCTCGGTGCCCATGTAGACGATGCAGTCGAGATCCAGCAGAGCGCACGCGGTCGCCGCCGCCACGCCGTGCTGCCCCGCGCCGGTCTCCGCGATCACGCGCCGCTTGCCCATCCGCTGGGCGAGCAGCGCCTGCCCGATCGCGTTGTTGATCTTGTGGGAGCCGGTGTGCGTGAGGTCCTCGCGCTTGAGCCACACCTCGGTGCCGGTCACCTCGGACAGGCGAGCCGCGTGGTAGAGCGGGGTCGGCCGGCCGACGTAGTCGCGCAGGAGGCGTTGGAGCGTGTCGGTATAGGCCGGGTCCGCGCGGGCGGCGAGCCATTCGGCCTCGAGCTGGTCCAGCGCCGGGATCAGGGTCTCGGGCACGTAGCGACCGCCGTAGGGCCCGAAGCGGCGCTCGACCAGCGAGCTCACGCCAGCGCCCCCAGCCGCGCGTCGGCCTCCTCGACCGCCCGCACGAACGCCGTCAGCTTGGCCGGGTCCTTGCGCCCCGGCGACGCCTCGGTCCCGCTCGCCACGTCGACCGCGAACGGCCGCGCGGTCTCGACCGCCAGGCCCACGTTGTCCGGGTCGAGCCCTCCCGAGAGCACCACCGGCGGCGTGCGCGGGTGGCGCCGGGCGAGCTCCCAGTCGAACGTCTCCCCCGTGCCTCCGGGCGTGCGCGGCGAGTAGGCGTCGAGCAGGTGGAAGTCGGTGTAGAAGCGCTGGAGGTCGTGCAGCTGGGCGGCGTCGCGCACGCGCACCGCCTTCATCACCTTGGCCCCGGTCCGGCGGGCGACCTCGCGGCAGTAGGCCGGCCCCTCGTCGCCGTGGAGCTGGACCACCGTCAGGTTGCAGCGATCGACCTTCTCGGCCACCTCGTCCAGCGAGGCGTTGACGAACACCCCGACCAGCTCGAGCCGGCGCTGCAGCTCAGCGCCGATCACCTCGGCCGTGTCGACCGCACAGGCGCGCGGGCTCTGGGGCCAGAAGATCATCCCGAGCGCCCACGCGCCCAGGTCGGCGACCCGGCGGGCGTCCGCCGGGTCGCTCACCCCACAGATCTTCACGCGGGTCACCCCCGCAATGCTCGCAGGCCCTGCTTGAAACGCACTACGGCAGGTTGAACGGCAGTCCGCCGTTGTCGTCCGGCGACTGCGGCGAGCCCGTCGAAGCGACCTGCTCCGGGCGCTCGCCCAGCTTCACCGTCACGGTGCGCTTGTCGTTGCCGCGGTAGTACTCGATCTCGACCGAGTCACCCGGCTCCTTCTCGCTCACCGCCTGCACGACGTCGTCGGCGCTCGTGACGGACTTGCCGTCGATCGAGACGATCACGTCGGCGCCGCGCCCCGAGGAGGAGCCCGCGTGCAGGCCCGCCTTGTCCGCGGGGCTGCCGTTGGTGACGGTCTGGACGAGCGCGCCCTCCTTGACCGGGAGGTCGAGCTGCTTGGCGATCTGGTCGGTCACGTCCGCCATCACGACGCCGAGGTACGCGCGCTTGATCTCCTGGCCGGCGCGCAGCTTCGGCAGCTCCCGCTTGGCCTGGTCGATCGGAACCGCGAACCCGATCCCGACCGAGCCCTGACCGCCGCCGGTGGCGATCTGGCTGTTGATGCCGATCACCTCGCCCTGGGCGTTGAGCAGCGGACCGCCGGAGTTGCCGGGGTTGATCGAGGCGTCGGTCTGGATCACGTTGCTGATCGGGAAGCCGCTGGGGGCGTCGACCTGGCGCTGGAGCGCGGACACGATGCCCGTCGTCACGGTGCGCTGAAGGCCGAACGGGTTGCCGATCGCCACGACCGGGTCGCCCACGTTGAGCTTCGAGGACTCGCCGAGCGGCAGCACGGTGAGGTCGCGTCCCTCGGGGTTGATCTTGAGGACCGCGATGTCGGCGTCGTCGTCGACGCCCTTCACGTCGGCGTCGATCGCTTCGCCGCCCTCCTCGAAGCTGACGGTCACCTTCGAGGCGCCGTCGACGACGTGGGCGTTGGTGATGATCGTGCCGTCCTTGTCGACCACGAAGCCAGACCCGGTGGCCGTGCCCTGCTGCTCCTGGCCGAGCGGGCTCTCACCGCCGCTGACGCCCTCGGACTGGATGAACACCACGCCGCGACCCTCCTCGCGGTAGATGTCCTGGACGGTCTTGCCCGACTGGGCGGCCGCGGGGTCGGTCGCCGCCTGGGAGATCGGCGCCTGCCGCACCACGCGCGTGGTGGAGTCGCCGGTGTCGATCACGTCCGTCTCGATCAGGATCGCGCCGATCACGAGCACCACCAGACCGCCGAGCACACCGGCGATCAGGTTGGAGGCTCCGAGACGCTGCTTCGTGGTGTTCATACGCCCTGTTGTAGGCGCAGTTCCTTAGAGCCGCATAAATCCGGCCTCAGGCCGGGCGCGGGCCGCCCGGCGGAATCGCGGCCAGCCCGACCAGCCGGCCGCGCAGGCCGGTGCGGGCGGTCAGGTCGCGGCGCAGCGCACGGCGCTCGCGCAGGTTCGGCGCGGCCGGCGAGCCCGGGTCGTAGCGGTACGCCCTCAGCGCCGCCGCGTAGCGGGCGGCGGCAGGGCCGGCGGCGCGCCCGAGCCGTCCCTCGAGCGTGAGCAGCGTGGTGTTGGCCGGCACGTCCCAATCGAGCCAGGCGCAGCGCCCTGCGCAGCTCGGCCAGCTGCGCCTCGGCCAGCTCCGCGGCCCCCATCCGCCGCGCCCGGCGCACCAGCCGCCACGCGAACGCGCCGGCGGCCACCAGGCAGCAGGAGCGGGACCAGCAGCCATCCGGAGACGCCGCCGCCGGATCCGTCGGCCGCGGAGCCGCCGGCCCCGGCCTTCGGGTCCGGCGCGGCCAGGCCGGACCGCGACTCGTTGATCGCGCCTCCGGTGGAGCTGGTCGGGTTGATGTCGGCCGCCTGGGCCTCCGCCGGCGCGGCCGCGGGCGTCGGGTCGAACGTGACCCACCCGATCCCGTTGAAGTAGACCTCGACCCAGGAGTGCGCGTCCAGGTCGCGCACGCGGTACTCGCCGCTATCCCGGTTGAGCGAGCCGGGCGCGAAGCCGGCGGCCACGCGGGTGGGGATGCCGGCCATGCGCAGCATCAGGGCCATCGCGCCCGAGAACTGCTGGCAGTAGCCGAACTTGTCGCGGAACAGGAACGCGTTGAGCGGGTACTGGGCCGCGCGCGGCTTCTCGCTGTAGGTGAAGTTGCGGTTGAGATAGCGCTCGACCCGCTGGACCGCGTCGTACATCGTCGGGGCGCCCGCCGTGATCCGCGAGGCGATCCCGTACATGTCCGCGTAGACCGAGGCCTCCAGCGCGGCCGCCGGCGCCCGCGGGTCGCCGAAGGTGGCGTCGCCCCACAGCGGGACGAACACGTCCCTTGCCGGCGCGCCCGGCAGTGAGATCGCCGTGTACTGCATCAGCGCGTTCGAGAGGTCGCCCGGGGCGCCGCGCATCTGCGCGGGCGTGGGATTGGGTGCGTAGGTCTTGACGGTGTAGCTGTCGCCGTCCTCGAGGCGCTGGTCGACGATCCGGGTGGTGCCGTCGCTGGCCGTCGTGACCAGCCCCGCCCCGGAGATGATGTACGGCGTCCCGGCCGCCACGAGCAGGTCGGTCGAGAGCGAGCGCACCGTGAAGCGGATCTCCTCGTCCCACCTGCCGTTCCACTCGAAGTAGTCCCAGCTCCTGTCCTGCGAGGACGGGTCGGGCACGCCCTGGAGGCGCTGGGTCGCCGTGCTCGACTGGCCGCGCACCCAGCGCAGGCCGTCGAAGGTGTCGAGCGACTCCGCCTTCCAGTAGAGCCGGCGATCGGACTCCACGTTCAGCAGCGTCGTCCCTTCGCGCGGCCAGTCGAGCGGGCCGTAGGTATGCGTCCAGTCGAACGTGATCGACCGCTGGTTCTCCAGGAACGTCCAGGCGCCGTAGTTCCACCAGGGCCGCTCGCTGTCGAGCGCGGCGGCGACCGGCAGCGACAGGGCGCCCAGCGACAGCACCAGCGCGGCCCCGGCCAGCGCCTCGCGCGGACCGAGGCGCGGCAGCCACAGCCAGGCGCCCACGAGCACCAGCAGCGCGAGGCCGCGCAGCAGCGGCGCGCCCGGATCGTGCTCGGTGACGGCGGCGCCGTAGAGGACCAGCAGCGCCACCAGCCCCAGTCCGCTCAGCACGGGCTCGGCGCGGCGGGCCGGGAAGAAGGCGAGCAGCGCGGCCAGCCCGAGCGCCAGCGGCGCGCCCATCAGCGTCGTGAGCCGCACCCAGCTGTCCACGCCGTCGTAGGGCCACTCGGCGGACTGCACGCCCGCCAGCCCTCGATCGAGGCCGTCGAACAGCTCGTCCCAATTGCCCGGGAAGAGCAGACGCAGCTCGAGGCCCATCGCCCCGAGGCCGAGGGCCAGGCCGGCCACGCCCACGAGCACGGCAGCCGGGGCGGCCAGGCTGGGCCGCAGCCGGGAGGTCGCCAGCATCAGCGCCGCCGTGCCGGTGGCCACCAGCACGACCAGGACGGTGCGCCCGACCGGCGGCGACGACACCAGCGTCACCCAGTGCGCCGCCGCGAACAGCCCCAGCGCGGCGAACACGGTCAGCCGCACCACCGCCACGCGCACCGCGGCGGGCAGCTGCGCCGGCTCGCACGCCCGCCACGGCAGTGGCCGCGCTGCCGCTCACGCGGCCACCCCGCGCCGCGCGCGTTCGACCAGGCTGCCGGTGCAGCCGGCGACTTCGAACAGCGCCCGGCCACGCGCCAGCGGAGTCGGCGAGACGACGATGCGCGCGCCGGCCGGCATGCGCTCCAGCGCGCGCGGAGCGCCGACGCCGGCGGCCGCGGTAACCCAGATGACGGCGCCGCCGCGCGGGCCCAGTACCGCGGCTGAGGGCGGCGGGCCGCTCTCGACGAGCGCGAGCCGCGCGTGCACGGTCGCCCACCCGGCGAGGTCGTGGCCGATCTCGACCGGCCGCCGCTCGCCCGGCAGCAGGATCGCGCAGCCGCCGGCGTGGCCGAGGTGCACGCACAGCGAGCGCCGCCGCGCGTACCGCCTTGTCGAGCCCCTCCTCGTCCTCGCCGGACGGATCCAGCACGATCAGCGGCGCCGAGTCGAGCTCGGCGACCAGGCGCCGCTCGAGCATCTCGCCGCGCCGCGCCACCGTCGGCCAGTGGATGCGCGAAGCGGAGGTGCCCTCGCGGTAGGGGCGCAGGCCGTCGATCTCGAGCTCGGCCATCGACGCGTCGAGCCGCCGGCCCATCACGCCCGGGTCGATCCCGTGTCCGCCGTGCTGCCCGGCCCCGGCGCCGCCCCCGCCGGGAGCGGTGACGGGCTCCACGCGCGGCAGCACCAGCACCTCGTCGGTCGCTCGACCCGATCAGCTCACGGCTGACCAGGCGCAGCGGGTCGCGGATCACGAGCCGCCCGGGCTCCAGCACCCGGCGCCCGCGGCGCTGGAAGCGCACGTTGATCCGCACGCGCCGCGACCAGCGCCCCGCGATCGGCACCGGCCAGCCCAGCAGCGGCTCGATCAGCTCGCCGCCGGGTGGCGGCACGGCGCCGGCGTTGACCTCGATGCGCAGCGGGTAGGGCTCCTCCTCGGTGACCGTGTGCGGGCCGACGCGGCGCTCGATCGACGCCCCGCTGGCCGCCAGCGTCACCCACGCGGCCGCGGCGCCGGCGATCGCGATCAGCGCGACCCCCGGCACGTACAGCGAGGCGGTGTCGAACATGGCGCCCGTCAGGCACAGAGCCAGGCCGAACAGGGCGACGGCGAAAGGCCGCATCGCCTCAGAGCGCCGGGACCCGCTCCAGCGCGTCGCGCACGACGGCGGCTCGCTCGTCGCCGCCGGAGCCGGGCCCGAGCAGCAGCCGGTGCGCCAGCACCGAGTCGGCGAGTGCCTGAACGTCGTCGGGCAGCGCGTGGTCGCGCCCGTCGAGGGCCGCCATCGCCTTGGCGGCGCGGAAGAGCATCAGCCCGGCGCGCGGCGAGGCGCCCAGGTCCACGCGCGGATCGGCGCGCGTGGCGTCGAGGATGGCGACCACGTAGCGGCGCAGCGCCTCGCTGCCGTGCACGGCAGCGGCGGCGCCCTGCGCGGCGAGCACCTCGGCCACGTCGGTCACGGGCTCGAGGTCGAGCACCCGGTCGCGCTCGGCGTGGTCGAGCAGCATGTCGCTCTCCGCCTGCGCGCTCGGGTAGCCGAGCGACACGCGCACCATGAAGCGATCGAGCTGCGCCTCCGGCAGCGGATAGGTGCCCTCGTACTCGACCGGGTTCTGGGTCGCCACGACGAGGAACGGGCGCGCGAGCTCGTGAGTGTGCTTGTCGACCGTCACGTGGCCTTCCTGCATGCACTCGAGCAGCCCGGACTGGGTCTTCGGCGAGGCGCGGTTGACCTCGTCGACGAGCACCACGTTCGCGAACACCGGCCCCGGCCTGAACTCGAAGCGGTTCTCGCGCTGGTTGTAGACGTTGGTGCCGACCACGTCGGCCGGCAGCAGGTCGGCGGTGCACTGCACGCGCGCGTACTCGGCCTCGATCGAGCGCGCGAGCGCGCGCGCCAGGGCGGTCTTGCCGACGCCGGGGTAGTCCTCGATCAGCACGTGGCCCTCGGCCATCAGCGCAACCAGTACGTCGCGCAGCACGCGATCGGGCGCCTTGACTGCGCGGGCGATGTTGTCGCGCAGACGGACACCCAGCTCGGCCACCTTCGCCGGGTCGAGCTCAGGGACGGTCGACATGCACCACCATGCTAGAGGTACGTCGTACCCGGCCCCGGCGGTTCGATTCAGGCCTGCGTCGAGTCTTCGGGCCGGGTCAGCTGGCGCACGGCTTCCTCGGGGTCCGGCGCCCGCATCAGCGCCTCGCCGATCAGCACCGCGTCCACGCCGACCTGCTCCAGCTCGTCGATCTGCTCGCGGGTGTGGATGCCCGACTCGGAGACCACGACCTTGCCCGCCGGCACGTCGTGGAGCAGGTCGAACGTGCGCTGGATGTCGACGCTGAAGTCCTCGAGGTCGCGGTTGTTGATGCCGAGGACGTCGGCGTCGACCTCGAGCGCCGCGTCCAGCTCTTCCTCGTCGTGGATCTCGACGATCGCGTCGAGGTCGAGCGCGTGCGCCTCGCGATAGAGGGCGGCAAGCTCGTCCTGGGTCATCGCCCCGACCACCAGCAGCACCGCGTCGGCGCCGGCGGCCTTGGCCTCGTAGAGCTGGTAGGGGTCGATCGTGAAGTCCTTGCGCAGCACCGGCAGCTCGGAGGCGGCGCGCGCCTCGCGCAGGTCGGCCAGCGAGCCGCCGAAGTGGGCCTCCTCGGTGAGCACCGACAGCGCGGCGGCGCCGCCACGCTCGTAGGCGCTGACCACGTCGGCGCAGCTGAGGCCCTCGCGAATCGTGCCGGCCGACGGCGAGCGCCGCTTGTGCTCGGCGATCAGCGAGGTGCCGGGCCGCGCGAGCGCCTCGGCGAACGGACGGCCTTCGGGCTGCGAGCCGGCCTCGCGCTCGAGCTCGGCCAGGGGGCGTTCGCGCTTGCGGCGGTGCACCGCCTCGCGCGTCGCTCCGACCAGCTCGTCCAGCCTGAGGCTCACTGGGCCCGCTCCACGTAGGCGTCGAGCACCCCGGCGGCCGCGCCCGAGTCGATCGCCTCTTGTGCCTTGTCGACCCCGGCCGCGAGCGAGTCCGCCAGCCCGCCGACGTAGATGGCGGCGCCGGCGTTGAAGACCGCCAGCGACCGCTCCGTGCCGGGCTGTCCGCCGAGCACGTCGCGCAGCACGCGCGCGTTCTGGTCCGGCGTGCCCGCGGCGACGGCGCCGTCGCCCGCCAGCTCGAGCCCCACCTGTTCGGGAGAAACGTCGTAGACCTCCAAACGACCGTCCTTCAGCTCGACCACACGGGTCGTCCCGGAGACCGAGAGCTCGTCGAGGCCATCCGCGCTCGACACTACCAGGGCCGATTCCGTGCCGAGCTCCGCCAGCGCCAGCGCGAGCGTCTCGATCCGGGCCGGGTCGGAGACGCCGATCACCTGGCGCTTGGCCCCGGCTGGATTGGTCAGCGGACCGAGGAAGTTGAAGATCGTGCGCACGCCGAGCGCCTTGCGCACGGGCACCACATGCCTCATGGCGGAATGGTGCTTGGGGGCGAACATGAAGCCGAAGCCGATCTCCTCGATGCACGCGGCCACCTCGTCCGGCTCCAGGTCGATGCGCGCCCCGAGCGCCTCGAGCACGTCGGCCGAGCCGCACTGGCTCGTGGCCGAGCGGTTGCCGTGCTTCGCGACCCGGCAGCCCGCTCCCGCCGCGATGAACGCCGCGGTGGTCGAGACGTTGAACGTCGGACGGCCGCCGCCGGTGCCGGCCGTGTCGACGAGGTCGCCGCGGGCGCGTACCGGCAGGGCCAGCTCGCGCATCGTGGCCGCCAGCCCGGCGATCTCCTGGACGGTCTCGCCCTTGGTGCGCAGGCCGATCAGGAACGCCGCCGTCTCGGCCTCGGAGGCGTTGCCCTCCATGACCTCGCGCAGGACACGCGCGGCGTGCTCGGAGTCCAGGTCCTGACCGCCGGCCACCCGGTCGATCGCGTCCGTGAGCACGGGATTGCTCACGCGAGGAAGTTCCGCAGCATCTGCTTGCCGTGCGGGGTCAGCACGGACTCGGGGTGGAACTGCACGCCCTCGACCGGCAGCTCGGCGTGGCGCACGCCCATGACCACGTCGCCCGCCCGGGCGCTCACCTGGAGGACGTCCGGCAGGTCCTCCACGACCAGCGAGTGGTACCGACCGACCACGAGCGGGGATTCGAGTCCCGCGTAGATCGTCCTGCCGTCGTGCTCCATCTCGGCGGTCTTGCCGTGCACGGGCTCGCCGCGCACCACACGCCCGCCGAACTCCTGCGCGAGCGACTGGTGGCCGAGGCAGACGCCGAGCACCGGCGTCCCGCCCTCGCCGAAGCGGCGCACCGCTCGCATCGACAGCCCGGCCTCGTCGGGAGTGCACGGCCCAGGCGAGACGATCACGCGATCCGGTTCGCGCTCGAGCAGCTCGTCGACGTCGTTGCGCAGCACTTCGACCTCGGCGCCGAGCTCGCCCAGGTACTGGACGAGGTTGTAGGTGAACGAGTCGTAGTTGTCGACGACGAGGACGTTCATGCCCAGTCGGCCTGGGCGCAGGCGAGCCGAATCGCCTCCATCACCGCGCCCGCCTTCGCCTCCGACTCGCGCGTCTCGTCGCCGGCGTCCGAGTCGGCGACGATCCCGCAGCCGGCCTGGAGGTACGCCGCTCCGTCGCGCACGAACGTGGAGCGGATGTTGATGCAGGTGTCGAGGTCGCCGGTGTAGGAGAGGTAGCCGACGGCGCCGCCGTACGGGCCGCGCTTGACCGGCTCGAGCTCGTCGATGATCTGCATCGCGCGGATCTTGGGCGCGCCCGAGAGCGTCCCCGCCGGCAGCGCCGCGCGCATCGCGTCCATCGGCGTCACCTCTTCGCGCATCGTGCCGGACACGGACGAGACGATGTGGATCACGTGCGAGTAGACCTCCACGGCCATCAGCTCGTCGACCTTCACGCTGCCGTACTCGCACACGCGCCCGAGGTCGTTGCGGCCCAGGTCGACGAGCATCACGTGCTCGGCCCGCTCCTTCTCGTCGGCGAGCAGCTCGTCTGACAGCTCGCGGTCGGAGCCGGTGCGCGGCCGGGTGCCGGCGATCGGCTTCAGCTCCACGTGCCGGCCGTTGACCTTCACGAGCGACTCCGGCGACGCCCCGGCCACCTCGAAGTCCTCGAAGTCGAGGAAGTACATGTACGGGCTCGGGTTGATCGCGCGCAGGCCGCGGTAGATCGAGAAGGCGTCGACCGGGCAGTCGGCCGTCCAGCGCTGGCTCGGCACCACCTGGTAGGCGTCGCCGGCGCGGATGTACTCCTTGGCCCGCTCGACGGCGTCGGCGAAGCCCTCCGAGCCGATGTTCGAGACGAACTCGGGCGGCTCGACCTTGCCGCGACCGAACTGGGGCACCGGTCCGGCGAGGCGCTCCTTGACCTCGGCGATCGCGCTGGCGGCCTCGCCGTAAGCGCGCTCCAGGTCGTCTCCGGCCAGCACGTTCGCCAGGACCGTGACCTCGTGGCGCAGGTGGTCGAACGCGACCAGCACGTCGGTGACCATCAGCGCGAGGTCGGGGATGCCGGTCTCGTCGGGGTTGGGCTCCCCGACGCTCGGCTCGGCGCTGCGCACGAGGTCGTACCCGAACAGCCCGACGGCGCCGCCTGCGAACGGCGGCAACCCCTCGAGCGGGGCGATCCGGTAGCGGCCGAGCTCCTCGGCCACCGCCGAGTACGGGTCGGGGTGTTCGCCCAGCGACATGCGGATCGTCGCGCGCGGGCGGAACCCGAGGAACGACCAGCGCCCCACGCGCTGGCCCTGCTCGGCCGACTCCAGCAGGAAGGACGGCCCGCCTCCGCGCAGCTTGAGGTAGGCCGACACCGGCGTCTCGCAGTCGGCGATGAACGTGTGTCGCAGCGGCACCAGGTTGTGGGTGCGCGCGAGCTCGCGGACCTCGTCGAGGCCGGGCGTGAGCTCCAGGTCAACGACGACGTTCATTGAGCACCCCGAAGGCGTCGGCCAGGCTCAGCCCGCGGGCGGCGAGCAGCACGGTGAGGTGGTAGAGCACGTCGGCCGCCTCCTCTGCCACCCGCTCGTCGGACTCGTCCGCCGCCGCCCGGACGACCTCCTCCGCCTCCTCGGTGACCTTGGCGCCGACCTGGGCGGGGTCGGCCAGCAGCGCCGCGGTGTAGCTGCCCTCGGGGTCTGCCGAGCGCCGCTCCGCGACCGTGCGCTCGAGCGTCGCCAGCGCCTCGGCGTCCTGGGGCTCCATCTCGCCGCGGTAGAAGCAGGTGCGCTCGCCCGTGTGGCAGGCCGGCCCGGCCGGCTCGACCAGTGCCAGCAGCGTGTCCTCGTCGCAGTCGTAGCGCAGCGCGCGCACCCGCATCGTGTTGCCGGAGGTCTCCCCCTTGTGCCACAGCTCCTGGCGCGAGCGCGACCAGAACCAGACCTCGCCGGTCTCGCGCGTGCGCCGCTCCGCCTCCTCGTTCATGTAGGCGAGCGTGAGCACCTCGCCGGTGCGGGCGTCCTGGACTATGCAGGGCCGAAGATCCATGCGGCCTTCGATTATGGCCTGCCGCTGCCGAGTGGCAGCTTGAGGAACTCGTAGAGCTGCCCGATCGCGCTGAAGCCGAGCCGGCGGTAGAAGTGCTGCGGCCAGTCCGCGGCGTCGGTGAGCAGGAAGATCGGGTCGCAGCCCTCGGCGGCGGCCGTCTCGGCGGCGGCCAGCACCGCGGCGCTCGCGTGGCCGCGGTTGCGGCGGCGCTCGACGGTGCCGACCTCGTCCACCTGGGCCAGGCCATCGGCCGTGTAGAGCCGGCAGGACGCCGCCGGATCCTCGGGCGGCGCGGCGAAGTCGCGGGCGCGGAGGGCGCGCCCGTAGCGCTCGTCCATGGCCGTCAGCTGCTGCACGGCCTCCTCCTGCCAGCCGAACGGCTGCTCGCGCCGGAACGCGGCCAGGGCCCGAGCCCCGCTGGCGCGATCGATCTCGCCCGCCGCCCCTTCGGCAGCCGTGCGCTCCGGTTCGCGGTCGCGCACCATCACCAGCAGGCGGTAGACGTTCCAGCCGTCGCGCGACAGGGTCGGCGTGAGCCGCAGGCCGAGCTGCTCGTCGTGCACCACGAGCTTGCGGTGCGAGGCATGCCCGAGCGCCTCGTCGGCGGCGGCGATCAGCTCCCGACCGCCGGCGGCCGGGTCCTCCACGCGGACGGCGTTGAGCTGCCAGACCAGCGGCAGGCTGGGCGTAAGCAGGGCGGTGACGTGGGGCAGCTGGCGCACCTCGTCGACGATCGCCTCCTCGGTGCGGCGCAGGTAGGCGACGATGCGGTCGAGGCTCATTCGATGCCGAGCCGGTCGAGCAGCGCCTCGTCGCGGCGCCAGCCCTTGCGCACGCGCACGCGCAGGTCGAGGTGGACGCGGCGGCCCAGCAGCTCCTCGATCTCCCCCCTCGCGGCGGTGCCGACCGCCTTCACCATGCGCCCGCCGGCTCCGACGAGGATCCCCTTCTGCGATTCGGTCTCCGCCCACATGCGGGCGTGCACGACGAGCAGGCCGTCCTCGCGCTCCTCGAGCTCGTCGACCTCGACCTCGACCGCGTGGGGCAGCTCCTCGCGGGTGCGCAGCAGCACCTGCTCGCGCACCAGCTCGGCGATGCGCACCTGCTCGTCCTGGTCGCTCTGCTCCTCGGGCGGGTAGAGGAACGGGCCCTCCGGCAGCAGCGTCACGAGCTGCTCCACGAGCGGGTCCACCCCGCGCCGCTGCGGGCGCTGATCGGGAAGATCTCGCCGGTTGACGCCGAGCGCCGCGGCCGTCTCGAGGGCCGTGACGGTGCGCGGCCGGTTGAGCCGGTCGACCTTGTTGAGCGCCGTCACCGCGGGCACGCCGACGTTCTCGATGGCGGCCGCGATGAAGCGGTCTCCGGCGCCGATCTGCTGCTCGCCGTTGAGGACGAACAGGACCGCGTCGGAGTCGGCCAGCACGCTCTCCACGCGGCGCTGCATGCGCTCGGTGAGCGGGTCGCGGGGCCGCTGCACGCCCGGCAGGTCGACCAGCACCAGCTGCCAGTCGGGCCCGGTCGCGATCCCGCGGATCTCGCGGCGGGTGGTCTGCGGCTTGTCGGACACGATCGCAACCTTGCCGCCGACGATCCGGTTGACGAGCGTCGACTTGCCGGCGTTGGGGCGACCCGCGAGAGCCACGAAGCCGGACCGGGTCACAGCCCCTCCAGCACGCGCGCCTGGAGCGCCAGCATCTCGCCCGCGTCGGTCTCGTGGTCGTAGCCACACAGGTGCAGCACCCCGTGCACCACGGCCTCGACCAGGTCCTCTGTGTGCTCGGGGCAGATGATCACGTCACCAAGCTCTCGCGGCCCAGCCGTTGGCGCCGCCTCGTCAACCGGGAAGGAGAGCACGTCGGTGGGCTCGTCGCGACCCCGATGCTCGCGGTTGAGCTCGCGGATGCGCTCGGCGTCGACCAGCTCGATCGCGAGGTGGCCGTCCTGGACGCTCGCGGCGGCGAGCGCCGCGAGCGCCGGTCGGCGAAGCTGCTCGGGGGCCTCGACGTCGATCAGGTCGCCTGCTGGCGCCGCGGGGCGTGCAGCGGGGGCGCCTGCTGCTCCGCGTACTCGTTGTACGCCGCCACGATCCGCTGCACGAGCTTGTGCCTCACGACGTCCTCGCCGCCGAAGCGCACGAACTCGATGCCCTCCACGTCCTTGAGGATGTCCCCGATCACGAGCAGCCCCGACTGCTGCTCGCGCGGCAGGTCGATCTGGGTCACGTCGCCGGTGACGACCATCTTCGAGTTGAACCCGAGCCGCGTCAGGAACATCTTGATCTGCTCGGGGCTCGTGTTCTGGGCCTCGTCGAGGATGATGAAGCTGTCATTCAGGGTCCGGCCGCGCATGAATGCCAGCGGCGCCACCTCGATCACGCCGCGGTCCAGGTGCTGGTTGACTCGCTCGGGCTCGAGCATGTCGTAGAGCGCGTCGAACAGCGGGCGCAGGTAGGGGTCGACCTTGGCGGCGATGTCGCCGGGCAGGAAGCCGAGCCGCTCGCCGGCCTCGACGGCCGGGCGCGTGAGCACGATCCGGTTGACCTCCCGCCGCGCGAGGGCGGCCACCGCCATCGCGACCGCCAGGAACGACTTGCCGGTGCCGGCCGGGCCGATGCCGACGGTGATCGTCTGGCTGCGGATCGCGTCGACGTAGCGTTTCTGGTTGACGGTCTTCGGCGTGACCTTCAGTCCGCGGTGGCGCCACACGACGTCCTCGAGGATGCGGCTGGGGCTCTCGTGGCGGTCGAGCGCGCCGGCGATCGCCTCGATCGTGCCGGGCGCGATCTCGTGACCCGCGCGGACCAGGTCGGTCAGCTCGCGGATCACGGTCCGCCCCATGCCCACGGCGTTCTCGGCGCCGTCCAGCGTCAGCACGTTGCCGCGCAGGTAGACCTCGCAGTCGAGGTGGTCCTCGAGCGTCTTCATGACCAGGTCCCCAGGCCCGGCCAGCTCAGCGGCCACCTCGTTGGGAAGCTCGAGCTGCGTGCGCACTACGGGACCAGGAGCTCCTTGACGGCGTCACTGACGCGCTTGCCGTCCGCGCGGCCCTTGACCTGCGGCATCACGAGCGCCATCACCTTGCCCATCTCCTTCGGCGAGGTCGCCCCCGACTCGGCGACCGCATCGCCGACGATCGCGTTCAGCTCGCTCGTCGGAGAGCTGCTCGGGCATGTAGCCGCCGATCAGCTCGGCCTCGCTGCTCCTCCGCCTCGGCGCAGGTCGGTGCGGCCGCCGTCGCGGTAGGCCTCGGCGGCCTCGAAGCGGCGCTTGCGCTCGCGCTGGAGCACCTCCAGCTCGTCGCCGCCGTTCTCCTTGGCGGCCTTCTGGAGCTCGTTCACGACCAGTCGCAGCGCGTGCACGCGCTGTTTCTCGCCGGCCTTCATGGCGTCCTTGACGTCCTGCCTGGATCTGCTCGAGGAGCGACATCTCGGCACTAGTGTAGGACTCCCGACATGAGCGAATTCAGGGTTGCCACGTTCGACTGCTACGGCACGCTGATCGACTGGGAGGGCGGCGTCGGCTCCTTCCTCTACGAGCTGGCCCGGCGCACACGAGCACGATCCACCGCCCGCGCGCGAGCTGCGCGAGCGCTGGGAGGCGCTCCAGTTCGAGCGCATCCAGGAGGACTGGCGCTCCTACCGCGAGATCCTCGCCGACAGCCTCGCCGCGTGGGCCGGCGAGCGCGGCTACCGCTACAACGAGCGCGACGGCCAGGCGCTGGCGCGCTCGATGGAGTGCTGGCAGCCGTTCCCGGACACCGTGCCGGCGCTGCGGGCCGCGCGCGACGCCGGTCTCAAGCTGTGGATCATCTCCAACACCGACCGGGCGATCATCGACCACTCGCTGCACCACCTCGAGGTCGAGTTCGAGGGGGTGACGGTGGCCGAGGACTGCCCGCGCCTACAAGCCGTCGACGGTGCCGTTCGACCACGCGCTGCGCGAGATCGACGTCCCGCGCGACCAGATCCTGCACGTGGCGTTCGGGTTCAAGTACGACATCGGGCCGGCGCAGCAGCTCGGGCTGCGGACGGCCTGGGTGAACCGCAAGCAGGAGCCGGCCCCCGGGCCAGAGCAGGCCGATTACGTATGGAACGACCTCTGGCCGCTGGCCGGGGTGGCCGGCTAGTCCTCGAGGATCGCCACCACGCGGGCCGGGGCGGCGCTGCCGCCCGACGATCCGCAGCGGGAAGCAGGCGACCTTGAAGCCGGTCGCCGGCAACTGACCGAGGTTCACCAGACGCTCGATCTGGGAGTAGGGCAGGTCGGCCTGGTGCGCCGCCCAGAACACGCCCGGCTCGTCGCGCTCGAGCGCCTCCTGGGCCTGCATGTACAGAGGCGCTGTCCCAGCCCCAGGCGTCGATCCCCATCACCCGCACGCCGCGCTCGAACAGCCAGCGCGTGGCCGCAAGCGTCACGCCGGGGCCGAGCGCCATGTAGCCCGGCTCGCCGTAGTGCTCGTCGCGCCCGGTCCGCACCAGCACGATGTCCAGCTCGGCCAGCTCGTGCCCGATCCGCTCCAGCTCGCCCTCCACGTCGGCCACGTCGATCTCCTCGCCGTCGGCCTTGGCGGTCATGTCGAGCACGACGCCGTCGGAGAAGAACCACTCGAGCGGCAGCCGGTCGATCGTCTCGCCCGGCTCGCCCTCGATCGTCGAGTTGTAGTGCCAGGGCGCGTCCACGTGGGTCGAGCTGTGGGTGCCGAAGTGGGTGAACGTCTCGGTCGCCCAGCCCTCGCCGTCGCGCAGCAGGCGCGCCGGCACCCCGAGCAGCGCCTCGATCTGAGCGGCGCCCTCGGCGTGATCGGAGAAGACGATGTCGGTGCGGAGCGGCTCGGGCATCTCCGGCGGGCTCTGGCTGATCGGCGCGGTGAGGTCGACGAACCGCATGGAGCGACACTACAAGAGCAACAGCGCAGCCCAACCGCCCTCGGCGAGCCTGCGCTCCTCCCGCCGCGGCCGAATGCCGCCGCCACCTCGTCGGCCTCCCCGTCCAGCAGCCCGGAGAGGATCAAGGCCTCGGCCTCGATGCCGCCCGGCGAGCTGGAGCAGGAGCGGGCGCATCAGGTTGGCGGCCACGGTGCGGCGCCGGCGGCGGCGGCTTGCTCGCGCAGGTTGACGCGCTCCACGCGTGTCGAGCGCGACCCCGTTGGCAGCCGCGTTGGCGCGCGTGGCCTCGAGCGCCGCGAGCTCGTTGTCGACCGCGGTGACCGGCCCGAAGCCGAGCATCGCCGCCGCGATCGCCAGCACGCCCGAGCCGCAGCCGAGGTCCGCGAACGAGCCGCTCGGCTCGAGCTCCAGCATCAGCTCGAGCGACAGCTTCGTGGTCGGGTGCGCGCCCGTGCCGAAGGCCTGGCCGGGGTCGATGACGAGGTCGAGCGCGCCCTCGCCGCTGAGCCGCCCAGGGCGGGCGGACCCAGATGCCGCTCGCCCACCAGCACCGGCTCGTGGAACTGCTTCCAGCGCTCGGCCCAGTCGTCCGCCACCGGCTCGCCGCGCACGCTCACCAGCACGCCGCCGACCTCGGCCTCGCCCTCCGGGAACGCCGGCAGCTCGCCCGGCGCCCCGTAGAGCGCGTACTCGACGAAGCCCTCGCCGTCGACCTGCTCGACCCCGCTCGGGGCGAGCTCGAGCAGCGCGGCGAGCACCTGCTCGGCGGCCTCGGCCGGCGCCCGGAACGCGAGCCGGATCAGCGGAACGCGCGGCGCAGCTTGCCGACGATCGACTCGTCGGCCGGCTCGCGCAGGTTGTCCTCGCCGAGGGAGTCGTGCAGCTCGGTGAGCAGCTCGCGCTGGCGCGTCGCTCAGGTTGCGCGGCACCACCACGTTCAGCACCACCTGCTGGTCGCCCCGGCCGCGCCGGCCGATCGCGGGCATCCCGCTTGCCGCGCAGCGTCACCACGGTGCCCGGCTGGGTGCCGGCCGGCACGTCGATGCTGCTCCTCGCCGTCGAGCGTCGGCACGCTCACGGTCGTGCCCGAGCGCCGCGGCGGGCGCCGGCAACGTCGACCACGCGTCACCAGGTCGCTGCCGTCGCGCACGAAGCGCTCGTCCTCGGCTCGACGCGGACGAGCACGTAGAGGTCGCCCGGCGGCCCGCCGCGCTCGCCGGCGTGGCCGCGCCCGCTCAGGCGGATGCGCTGCTCGTCGGCGATGCCGGCCGGGCACGTCCACGTCGAGCGTCTTGCGCACCGCCTTGCGGCCCCGGCCCGAGCACGCCGTGCAGGGCTTCGAGGGCACCCGGCCCTCGCCGCCGCAGGCCTCGCAGACCTGCTCGCGCACGAGCTGGCCGAACGCGGTCCGGCTGACCGCCCGCACCCGGCCGGCGCCCTGGCAGTTGCGCGCAGACGTGCACGATCCGAGCCCGGCTCGGCGCGGCTGCCGCCGCAGCGCTCGCAGGCGTCGACCAGGTCGTAGGCGACCTGGACGGTCGGCGCCGCGCGCCGCCTGCTCGAGCGAGATCTGCACCTCCACCCCCACGTCGCCGCCCTGCACGCGGCCGGTCGCGCCGCGGCCGCCGAACGCGCCGAACGGATCGCCGCCGAAGAACGCGTCGAAGATGTCGGCGAACGAGCCGAAGCCGTGCGCGGCGGAGGCGAAGCCGCGCGAGTCGAGCCCGTCGAACCCGTAGCGGTCGTAGGTCGCGCGCCGCTCGGCGTCGGACGAGGATCTCGTACGCCTCGGCGGCCTCCTTGAACTTCTCCTCGGCCTCGGGGTCGTGGCGTGTTCACGTCCGGGTGCAGCTCGCGCGCGAGCCGGCGGAACGCCTTCTTCACGTCGGCCTCGCCGGCGTCGCGGGAGACGCCCAGCACCTCGTAGGGGTCGCGCCTCACTCGTCGTACACCTCGGCGACGAAGCGCGACAGCTCACGCGCCGCCTCGCGAACGGCGCCGATCGCGCCGGGGTAGTCCATGCGCACCGGGCCGATCACCGACACGGCGCCCAGGTTGCGCCGGGCCAGGCCGTAGTTCGCGGCCACGATCGACACGCGACTGGAGCGCGGGCGTCGGGTTCTCCTCGCCGATGCGCAGGTAGACGCTCGGCTCGGTGAGCGAGGCGCGCAGCACGCCCAGCAGCGCGCGCCGGTGCTCGAGCACCTCCATCAGCCCGGCGATCTGGGACAGCTCCTGGAAGCGGTGCTCGGACAGCAGGCGCGCCGCGCCCTCCATGAAGAGGTTGTTCTCGGCGATCTGCTCGAGCTCGGTGAAGGCCGGCGCCAGCGTGGCGAGGAAGTCGCGCTCGGACAGCGACAGCGTGGCGTCGTCGAGGCGGGCCAGCATCATGCGCGAGCCCACGTCCATGTTCCCGAGCGCCTCGTTGAGGTAGCTGGCCGCCCAGGCCACCAGCCCGCTGTCCACCGGCTCCTCGTAGGAGATCACCCGCTTGGTGACCCCGCCGGTGGAGGTGATCACGACGACCATCGCGACCTGCGGCTGGAGCAGGAGCACCTCGATGCGGTGGATCGTGGCCGTCTCGATCGGCGGCGCCGTGACCAGCGCGAGCAGGTTCGTCACCTGCGACAGCTGCTCGGTGGTGGCGCGCATCGCCTCGTCGACCTCGCGGCGCATCGTGGACAGCTCGACCTTGCGCCGCGGCACGGGCAGATGCCCTTCGGCGAGCAGCTCGTCGACGTAGAGGCGGTAGCCGCGGTCGGTCGGCACGCGACCCGGCGGAGGTGTGCGGGTGCTCGAGCAGGCCGACCTCCTCGAGACGCGCCAGCTCGGCGCGCACGGTCGACGGGCCCCAGGGCACGTCGTCCTGCTCGGCGATCCACTTGGAGCCGACCGGCTGGTCCAGCTCGACGTGCGCCTGAACGAGTCTGCGCAGGATGAAGCGCTGGCGGGAGGTGATCTCCACGCCGTCTAATTTAGGCGGTCGCCAGCTCGGCTTCCGCGTTCTTGATGATCTTGTTGTCGCCCTGGGCGGCCTCGAGCGCCACGACGCCCTGCTCGTGTCTCGCGCTCCCGTGACGACGATCTCCTGCTCGGGCAGGCCCATTCCGCGGAACTGAACGGACAGGCGGCGCAGCGAGCGCGGGTCGCCGCCGGCGGCCTGGGTGCAGGCGCGCGCCACCTGCGCCATCGAGTAGAGGCCGTGCAGGATGTTCGACGGCAGGCCGACCTGCTTGGCGAACTCCGGGTCGAGGTGGATCGGGTTGAAGTCGCCCGACGCGCCCGCGTAGCGGTACGGCAGGTACTTGTCGGGCGTCACCTTGAGCTCGACGTCCATTGTCAGACCCCCCTCACGATGTTCGTCCAGGTCCCGCGCACGACCTCCTGGCCGTCCTGGTTGCGCGAGACCGACTCGAAGACGTAGAAGCCCATCCCGCCGCGCTCGTAGATGTCCTTGACGCTGATCTCGGTGGAGATCGTGTCGCCGGAGCAGACCGGCTCGCCCCAGACGAACTCCTGGCCGCCGTGGACCAGCATCGCGAAGTTCATCCCGACCTCCGGGTCGAGGGCCGCGGCCCCCAGCGCCTCCCACGAGTAGACGACGGCGAACATCGGCGGCGCCACGACGTCGCGAAAGCCGGCCGCCTTGGCCTGCTCGCGGTCGAAGTAGACCGGGTTGTCCTCGCCCACGGCCCAGGCGTACTCCTTGATCTTCTCCTTGCCCACCTCGTACTCGACGGGCGGGTAGGTCTTCCCCTTGGCTGCGTCGTTGACTGGCATCGGCGCGGCAGCCTACGACACGGCGGTCAACCGCGGGCGCGGTACCGCCACCTGGGTCGGCTCGTCGCGGCCGCGCAGGACGATCGAGTCGCGCACCTCCCAGTTGGCGGCCTCGTCGACAGTCGGCGCGCCGCAGCACCGCGTGGGAGGCGAGCAGGCGCTCGGGACGCTGCTTGGCGAGCTCGCACAGCCGGGCCGCCTCGTTGACCGGGTCGCCGATGACCGTGTACTCGAAGCGCTCCTGGGCGCCGATGTTGCCGGCCACCGCCGGGCCGGCCGAGACGCCGATGCCGGCCGCCACGCCGTCGAGCGTCCCCGCCAGGCGCTCGTTGAGCGCGCGGGCCGCCCGCAGCGCGTCGCCGGCGGCGTCGGGGCGCGCGCTGGGCGCGCCGAACACGCACAGGGCGGCGTCGCCCTCGAACTTGTTGACCCACCCGCAGTGCTCCTCGATCGTCCTCGACGACGATCGAGAAGAACGTGTTCAGCAGGTCGACCACCTCGTGCGGCCGGCGGCGCATGGCCAGGCCGGTCGAGTCGATCACGTCGACGAACACGACCGCCACCTCGCGCAGCTCGCCGCCCAGCTCGACCTCGCCGTCGCGCGCGAGCGCGGCTTCCGCGACCTCGCGGCCGACGTGGCGGCCGAACAGGTCGCGCAGCCGCTCGCGCTCCGCGCAGGCCCGCCGCCATCGAGTTGAAGCCGGCCTCCAGCAGGCCGACCTCGCTGCCGTCGTCCACGGGCACGCGGGCGTCGTAGGTCGCCCTCCTCGACGCGCGCCATCGCCCGGCGCACGGCCGCGATCGGCTCGGCGACCGAGCGCGACGCGACCGCGATCGCGAACGAGCCGACCAGGAACCCGACGCCCGCGAGGAAGGCGACCGCCGCGGCCAGCAGGCGCCGGGTCCTCGTTGGGATCGACGAGGCCGGCCGTGGCGATGCACGAGGATGCCGAGCAGCGGGATGCCGGTGCCGAGCGACCACGCCATCGCCAGCCGCCCGGCGACGCCGGGGCCGCAGCGCTCCGGCGGCGCCCAGCCGGCAAGCGCGAGCACGGTGATCGGCCGCACGATGCCGCTCCGACAGCAGGTAGCGCGACCGCGCAGCGTGGTCTCGCCGGCCAGCAGCATCGTCGCCGCCCACGATCAGCGCCGACCAACCCGAGCTCGGCAGGTTGATCGCGGTGAACAGGACCGCGGCGAGCACCCAGAAGAAGCCCGAGATGTAGACGCGTCTGCATCGGCTCGCCGAGCACGAGCCCGCGCTCGCGCGGGCGTCGGCGGCCGTCCCGCCTCGATCCAGCGCTCGACCGCCGCGCCGCGCCGCCTGGCGATCGCGGTGCCGAGCGACGAGGGCCGCCGGGAGATAGATCGCGGCCGACGATGCCGTTCAGCACCAGGTCGCCGGTCGGCGCCGTCGGGCGCGAACGGGACGAGGAAGCCGAGCAGCAGGAACATCACGAGCGCGCCGAGGCCGTTCGCCGCCGACCGCGGCCCACGTCAGCCTGCGAACGGTCCGGCGCCACAGCTCGACTCCAGCCGGGCCGACCTGTTCGGCTCGCTCGGCCATGACGATCGAGCCAATTGTCCCCTACAGCGGGGACCTACGGAACTGTGAGATGCGTCACAGAAGCGTGCACCGGCGCACCCGCGAGCCGGCGCTTGCGTTAGGCGACGTCGCGCAGGCCCTGCGCCTCGGCGAGCGTGGAGAGCTTGCGCAGCGCGGCGTCCTCGATCTGGCGGGTGCGCTCGCGCGTGAGGCCGAACAGCTTGGCCACCTGGTCGAGCGTCTGCGGCTGCTCCCCGCCGATTCCGTAGCGCAGCTCCACGATGCGCCGGTCGCGGTAGGAGAGGTGCTCGAGCACCTCGCCCAGGCGCTGGCGCATGAGCGACTCGGCGGCCGCCTCGTACGGGCTGGGCGTGGACTCGTCCGGGATCAGGTCGCCGAACTGGGCCGCGTCGCCGTCGTCGCCGACCGGCTTGTCGAGCGAGACGAGCTGCTGGGCGGCGCGCATGATCACGTCGGCCTCGACCGGGTCGACCCCGGCGAGCTCGGCGATCTCCTCGATCGTCGGATCGCGGTCGCCCTGGGCCTCGAGCTTGCGCTGCGCGCCGTCGAGCTTCTTGAGCACGTTGTCGATGTGGATCGGGATCCGGATCGTCCGGCCCTTGTCCGCGATCGCGCGCGAGATCGCCTGGCGGATCCACCAGGTCGCGTAGGTCGAGAACTTCCACCCCTTGCGCCAGTCGAACTTCTCCACCGCGCGCACCAGGCCGATCGTCCCCTCCTGGATCAGGTCGAGGAACGGCAGTCCCTGGTTGCGGTAGCGCTTGGCGATCGAGACCACGAGGCGCAGGTTCGCGCGCATCATGTGGTCCTTGGCGGCGAGGTCGCCGCGCTCGATGCGCTTGGACAGCTCGACCTCCTCCTCGCGGGTCAGCAGCGGGGTCGCCGCGATGCCGTCGAGGAACTGCTGGAGCGAGTCGACTGTCGGGTCCGGCGCGGGTTGAGGAGTCAGGGTTTCCGTTGTCACGGCCGCCAAGCTACGACCATGCCTTAAAGCCGACCTAAATCCTGCAGAGCGGTGGCAATTGCCACTAACGCTGCAGGAACTCGCGCACGAGCAGCCCTGTCTCCTGCGGCCGCTCCAGCGACGGGAGGTGGCCGGCGCCCGCGATCGTCGCGCTCTGCGCCCCCTCGATCTCGCTGCGCGAGCCGCTTCGCGATCGCGTGGAAGTCGGGCTTGTCGAGCTCGCCGACCGCGACCAGCGTGCGGGCGGTGATCGCTGTCAGGTCGATCTGCTCGGGGTCGACGCACTCGGCCTCGGACTCGAGCTGGAGCTCGAACGATCGCTCCTGCATCTCGATCACGCGCTCGCGCGGGCCCGGGTCCTCCAGCCAGAAGTCGGCGTTGAGGATCGCCGCGCCGCGCAGGTCGCCCTGCTCGAGCAGGCTCTCCTCCTCGCGGTTGAAGTCGACCATCTCCTGCGACCACTGGTGGTCGGGCAGCGGGGCATCGAGGAGGACCAGCTCGGACACCAGCTCCGGCCGCGCGGCCGCGACCTGCAGGCAGACCCATCCGCCGAAGGAGGCGCCGACCAGCGCGGCCGGGCCCGGCAGTGCCTGGACGAGGTCGTCGACATCCGAGTACTCCCCGGCCGCAGGCAGCGGCGTGCTCCCCGACCCGCGCAGCTCGTGGCGGGTCGCCCCGGGCACGTCGAAGCCGTCCCACATGCGCGCGTCGCACACGCCCGCGTGGACGAGGACGATCACGTGTCGGACAGCTCCAGCACCGCCAGGAACGCCTCCTGCGGCACCTCGACCCTGCCCACCTGCTTCATCCGCTTCTTGCCCTCCTTCTGCTTCTCGAGCAGCTTGCGCTTGCGGGTGATGTCGCCGCCGTAGCACTTGGCGATCACGTCCTTGCGCATCGGCTTGACCGACTCGCGGGCGATGATCTTCGAGCCGATCGCCGCCTGGATGGCGACCTCGAACTGCTGGCGCGGGATCTGCTTGCGCAGCCGCTCCGTGAGCGCCCGGCCGGCGCCGTAGGCCTTGTCGCGGTGCACGACCATCGACAGCGCGTCGACCTTGTCGCCGGCGAGCATGATGTCGAGCTTGACCAGGTCGGACTCGCGCATCCCGAGCAGCTCGTAGTCGAGCGAGGCGTAGCCCTTGGTGCGCGACTTGAGCTGGTCGAAGAAGTCGAGCACGATCTCGGCCAGCGGCAGGTCGTAGTGCAGCTGCACGCGCTCGCGCGAGAGGAAGGTCATGTCGACGTGGGTGCCGCGGCGCTCCTGGCAGAGCTCCATCACCGCGCCGACGTGCTCCTTGGGCGTGAGAATCGTGGCCCGGATGTAGGGCTCGCGGATCGCCTCGATCGTGGAGCGGTCGGGCATCTCGCTCGGCGAGTGGACGAGCCGCTCGGTGCCGTCGGTGAGCGACACCTCGTACTCGACCGTGGGCGTGGTGGCGAGCAGCTCGAGGTCGTACTCGCGCTCGAGCCGCTCGCGCACGATGTCCAGGTGGAGCAGGCCGAGGAAGCCGCAGCGAAAGCCGAAGCCGAGCGCGTGGCTGGTCTCGGGCTCCCACGACAGGGCGGCGTCGTTGAGCGACAGCTTCTCGAGCGCGTCGCGCAGGTCGGGGAACTGGTCGGTGTCGACCGGGAACAGGCCGCAGAAGACCATCGGCTTGACCTCGCGGTAGCCGGGCAGCGGCTCCGCGGCGGGGCGCGCCTTCGCGGTCAGGGTGTCGCCCACGCGCAGCAGCGAGACCTCCTTGATGCCGGTGATCAGGTAGCCGACCTCGCCGGCGTGGAGGGTGTCGACCGGGGTCATGTCCGGGCCGAAGAACCCGATCTCGTCGGCGTCGGCCTCGGTGCCGGTCTGCATGGCGAACAGCCGGTCGCCCTTGTGCAGGGCGCCGTCCACCACGCGCAGGTAGGCGACGACGCCGCGGTAGGGGTCGAACTCGGAGTCGAAGATCAGCGCGCGGGCGGGCTGCGTCCGGATCGCCCTGCGGCGGCGGGATGCGCTCGACGATCGCCTCGAGCAGGTCGGTGACACCGTCGCCCGACTTCGCCGAGACCCGCAGGACGTCGTCCTCCCCGAGCAGCTCGTGGATCTCGCCGGCCACGCGCTCCGGCTCGGCGCCGGGCAGGTCGATCTTGTTGAGGGCCGGGATCAGCTCCAGGCCGGCGTCGACCGCCAGGTAGGTGTTGGCGACGGTCTGCGCCTCCACGCCCTGGCTCGCGTCCACCAGCAGCAATGCGCCGTCGCACGCCGCGAGCGAGCGTGAGACCTCGTAGGTGAAGTCGACGTGGCCGGGGGTGTCGATCAGGTGGAGGCGGTAGAGCTTGCCGTCCTTGGCGGTGTACTCCACGCGCACGGCCTGGGCCTTGATCGTGATGCCGCGCTCGCGCTCGAGGTCCATGGAGTCGAGCAGCTGCGGTCGGTGATCGCGCGGATCGACCGCCCCGGTGATCTCGAGGATGCGATCGGCCAGCGTCGACTTCCCATGGTCGATGTGGGCGATGATCGAGAAGTTGCGGATGTTGGCCGCCGGGGCTGCCATGCGGCCTTCGAGTATGGCGATCCCTGCGACACTGACGACGGACTCGTGGCAGGCACTGACATGGATGTTGTGAAGGCGATGTTCGAGGCCTTCTCCGAGCGCGACGTGGAAGGCGTGCTTGCCTACGCGCACCCGGACGTCGAGTTCAGGGCGGTCACCGGCGACCACGCCGGGCGCACCAGCGCCTACCGCGGCCACGACGGCCTGCGGCAGTACTTCCGCGACGTCGCGGAGATCTGGGACGACCTGCGCATCGTCCCGGGCGAGTTCCGCCAGTCGGGCGACACGATCCTGGTCACCGGCCGCGTGAGCGCCCGGTCCCCGGCCCGCATCGTGGCCGGCTCGACCGGCTGGATCTGGCGCGTGGTCGGCGGGCTGGTCGTCTACGCCCGCGTGTACCCCTCGGCGGCCGACGCCATGGCGGCGTTCGAGGGCCGCGGCGCTTGAGTCCTTCCCGGCGCGTGCGCAGCTTGTAACGAACGACAGCACCCAAGTGCGCCAAGCGGCGCCAGGATCCGAGTGTGGTCGTCGAACGTCGCGCATATGACGCAAATCGCAGCAATCACTCCTCCGACGAGGCGCTTGCCGAGCTTGCAGGACGACAGCACGGGGTGGTGTCGAGGGCACAGCTGACCGCCCTGGGGTTCACGCGGGATGCGGTGCGGCGGCGGGTGGAGAGCAAGCGCCTGCTGCCGCTCTACCCGGGCGTCTACGCCGTCGGCCACGATGCCCTGACGCCGGACGCGAGGCGCATCGCGGCCGTTCTGGCGTGTGGGCCCGGCGCTCTGCTGAGCCACCGCGCGGCCGGCGCAGCCCAGGGATTGCTGCCCTCTTCGCCGCAGTTCGAGGTCACGGTGCCCCACGGAAGGAAGCCCAAGCCGGGCATCGTCCTCCACCGCTCCCGGCTCATCCACCCGGATGACCGCTCCAGCGTCCGCGGCATCCCGGTCACCAGCATCGCTCGCACGCTCGTGGATCTGGCCGATGTCGTGAGCGAGGAGCGGCTTGCCAAGGCGGTGCACGAAGCCGAGGTCCAGCGGGTTTTCGACCTGGGAGCCGTCGATGCGGTGGTTCGCCGGCTGCCGGGGCGGAAGGGTCGGCACAAGCTCCGCCGGGTCCTGGCCGCCTACCAACCCGAGCCGCGCTTCCTCCGCAGCGAGGCGGAGCGGAGATTCAAGCGGCTGTGCGAGAGCCACTCCCTTCCCCAGCCGCAGTTCAACGTCAACATCGCCGGCCACGAGGTAGACGCCTACTGGGAGGACGCAAGCATCGCCGTGGAGATCGACGGCGCCGCGACCCACCACACCCGCCGGGCCTTCCACGCGGACCGCGCTCGCGATCGCCGGCTGGCCGCACTGTCGATTCGCGTGGTGAGGGTGACCTGGCGAGACCTCGACGACGACACCCGCTTGGCCGCGGAGCTGCGTGCGATCAGGGTCGCCGCTGCGCCCGCAGCAGGTAGTCCACCTGCTCCTGCTTGCGCATGATCATGTGCTCCAGGCGGTGCTCGACGGCTTCCGAGGCCGCCTCGCGCCCCGTTGGCTCGATCGCGGCCTGGAGCGCCTCGAGGGTCTCGCCCTCGTCTGAGATCAGGCGCTCGAGGGCTTCGCCCGGGTCGGCGGAGAAGCTGATCGGCGCCACGTCGGTGCTCGGCTCCCCGCCGAGGGCGGCGATCTTCTCGACCAGCCGCGTGGCGTCCTCGAGCTCGGACAGCGAGTGCTCGCGCATCTTGTCGGCATGGGCCTGGTACTCCAGGCCGATCACGCTGCCGGCGACCAGCGAGTACTGCAGCACCGAGCGGTGCTGCAGCCGCAGCGCTCGGTTGAGGCACTCGATCTGCTCCTCGACATCCATCTTCTCCTCGGGCATGGGACCACCCTTACCCCTCGGAGCGCCCGCGACTCATCAGCAGCCGCTTGATCTGCAGCGCCTCCGGCACCTTCATCGCCCACACCGCGCCCGCGTAGACGACCACGCCGGCGCTCAGCGCCGTCAGCACGGCCACGGCCTGCGCCACGAGCGACCGGCCCAGCGCCGAGTCCAGCCCGTACCAGACCCCGTACGACACGGCGCCCGAGCAGCGCCGCCGCCGCCAGCATCCGCAGCGCCGCCGCGAGCGTCCGAGCCCCCTCGATCCCGCCCAGGTCGCGGCGCAGCAGCCACCCCTGCGCCACGCACATGGTGACCGTCCCGACCACCGTGCCGATCACGATCCCCGCGATCTCGAACGGGCCGTACAGCGCCGCCGCGAGCCCGGCGTTGACCAGCAGGTTGAGGCCGGCCAGCGCCGTGGTGGCCCACGGGCGCTGCAGGCTGAAGAACGTGCGCGAGAACAGCAGGCTCACGCCCTGGAACGGCAGGGAGATCGACCACCACACCAACGCCGTGGAGGTCAGGTCGGTGGCTTGCGGGCCGAAGGCGCCGCGCTGGTAGACCAGCCGCACGATCGGCTCGGCCAGCACCGCCATCGCGATCGCGCTCGGGATCAGCAGCAGGCAGATCTGGCGCAGCCCGTTGCCCATCGTGCGGCGCAGGTCGTCGCGCGCCCCGCGCGCGGCGAAGCGCGACAGCGTCGGGAACAGGATCGTCGCGATCGAGATCGAGAACAGCCCCTGCGGCAGCTGGTAGATGCGGAAGGCCTTGTCGATCGCGGCCGGCGCCTGGTCGGAGACGAGCGTGCCGAACAGCGAGTTGATCAGCAGGCTGAGGTTGATCAGCCCGAGCGCGAGCGTGACCGGCAGCATCAGCTGCAGCACCCGCCGGACGTGCTTGTCGCGCCAGTCGAGCCGGAAGGTCAGGTGCCCCCCACGGCCCCGCAGCCACGGCAGCGGCAGCAGGAACTGCACCACCGTCCCGGCCAGGATGCCGATCGCGTAGGCGTAGATCTCGTCGCCGTCCGGCATCACCGGGACGAGGCCCACCAGCGCCGCGATGATCACGAGGTTCCAGGCGACCGGCGCCAGCGCGGGCACCGCGAAGTGCTCGAACGAGTTGAGCATCCCGACCACCAGCCCCGACAGGGCCAGCAGCATCACGATCGGGAACATCAGCCGCGACAGCGCGATCGTCAGGTCGTGCAGGTGCGCCTGGTCGTCGAAGCCGGGCGCGAAGAAGCTCATGATCGGGTCGGCGAACAGCACGAACAGCGCGGTCACCAGACCCAGCACCAGGCAGATCAGGAAGAACAGGCTCGAGGCGACCCGGAACGCCTCCTTGCGCTCGCCCTTCTCGAGCAGCTCGGTGAAGACCGGCACGAACGCGCCCTGCAGCGCCGAGTCGGCGAACAGCGCTCGCACCAGGTTGGGCACCTGGAAGGCGATCGTGAACGCCGACATCGCGGCGGTCACGCCGAAGTACTTCGCCGCCACCACCTCGCGGGCGAGCCCCAGCAGCCGCGACAGACCGGTCGCGAACGAGAAGAAGGCGGTGTTGCGCGCGAGGTGGCGGGCGTGCCCGGGCCGGCCCGGGGCGTCGGTCGCCACCCGCTAGACTCGTCGTCGCTTCGAGATGGCCAACATTCCCTCACAAGAAAAGCGGATCGACCGGGCGGAGCGCGAGCGCCTCGAGAACCGCCGCCGCACGTCGCAGGTCAAGACGTGGTTCCGGCGCCTCGAGAACGCGGTCGGCTCGGGCGACGGATCGACCGCCGACGAGGAGTACCGCAGCCTGGTCTCGCGGATCGACAGGGCCGTGAAGTCCGGCGCCCTGCACCGCAACAACGGCGCCCGCAAGAAGGCGCGCGCCGCGCGCATCCGTTCGCGCCTTTCTTAACGGTTCCGCCACACGCGGGTTGCCGGGCGTTATAGGCTCGCGACCGCGATGGAGAGCGACCTCTCGCGGCGGGAGTTCCTGGAGCGCACGGCCCTGGCGGCCGGGCTCGCCGGCACGGCAGCGCTACCGGCCTCCGCGATCCTCGCCGAGCAGGCTCAGGCGCACGGGTTCGGCAACCCGCTGCCCGTCGCCGCGCAACATCCCGATCGACCACGTCGTCATCCTGATGATGGAGAACCGGTCGTTCGACCACTACTTCGGGTGGCTGCGCCAGGCGGACGGCAAGCAGCAGCAGAGCTACCCCGAACGAGCTCGGCCAGCAGGTGCCGACGCGCCATTTCTCGACGCTCGGCACCGGCGGCACCCAGTACAAGGGCTGCGGTCACCCCGACCCCGGCCACGGCTGGGAGTCCGGGCGCGCTCAGCTGAACGGCGGGTTCCTGGCGCCCGGCTCGGGCAACGACGAGTTCGCGCTCACCTACTTCAACCAGGGCGACCTCGGCTTCATCCACGAGGCGGCGCGCAACTACACGATCTACGACCGCTACTTCTGCTCGATCCTCGCCTCCACCTGGCCGAACCGCTTCTACAAGTGGTCGGCCCAGTCGGGCGGGCTCAAGAGCAACACGGTCGCCCCGGGCGGCAACAACTGGGAGACGATCTTCGACCGCGCGATCAGCAAGGGCCTGACCGCGCGCTACTACGCCTCCGACCTCCCCTTCGCCGCGCTGTTCGGCGCCGCGCTCGGGCGCTTGGATCAACCCGATCTCGCGCTACTACGAGGATTGCTTCGTCGGGCACGCTGCCGAACATCGCGATCGTCGACCCGCCCTTCCGCGACGGCGGCGGCGGCGACGGGCTGTCGGCCGACGAGCACCCGCTCGGCGACGTGCGCCTCGGCCAGGCGTTCATGTCCGACGTGGTGCGCGCGTTCACCGCGACCAAGGGCTACAAGCGCGGCGCGCTGTTCGTGATCTACGACGAATGGGGCGGCTTCTTCGACCACGTGCGCCCGCCGCGCGTGCCCGACGATCGCGCCAGCACCGATCCCAACAACGACTTCGCCCAGATGGGCTTCCGCGTCCCCGCGGTCGCGGTCTCGCCGTTCGCCCGCCGCGCCAAGAAGCGCTGGTCGTGGGAGCGCGACCGCAACGGCTGGGGCCACAACCAGTTCAACGTCGACCACGGCCTCTACGGACACGAGTCGATCCTCAAGTTCATCTCGTACCGGTTCGGGCTCGGCGACCTCAACACGCGCATGAAGTACGCCAACAACATCGGGCGCAGCTTCGAGTGGCATCGGCCTGACTTCGAGGAACCCGCGCTGCCCGACCCGCCGACGATCGTCACCCAGCCGTGCGCGCTGGGAGGCGGCGACGTGCTCGACAGCCAGCAGGCTCACGCGAGCGACCTGGCCGACATCGAGCACGTGGCCGAGCGCTACAAGCTGCCGGTCTACGAGGGCAAGACCGACGACATCTTCACGATGCCGGACTCGATCAAGAAGGGCATCCAGGCGGCGCCCAAGTAGCGACTGCGGCGGACCATCTAGGGTCCGCCGTCATGGAGACGAGACTGCTGATCCGCGGCGAGCAGGTCGCGGGCGAGGGGACGGCGATCGAGGTCGAGAACCCGACCACCGAGGAGACCGCGGCGGAGGTCGGCGCGGCGTCGCCGGAGCAGCTGGACGCCGCGATCGCGGCCGCGCGCGAGGCCGCGCGCGGGTGGGCGGCGACGCCCGCCGTCGAGCGGGCCGAGCTGCTGCACGAGGTGGCCGCGCGCATGCGGGCCCTGACCGACGACCTCGCCCGCGCGCTCACGCTCGAGGGCGGCAAGCCGCTGATCGAGAACTCGGACGAGGTCGGCTGGACGGCCGCGGCGTTCGACTACTACGCGGAGATGGGGCGCAACTTCGCCGGCCGCGTGATCCCCTCGATCGAGGCGACCCAGCTCGCCCTGGTCGTCAAGGAGCCGACCGGCGTGTGGGGCGCGATCGTGCCCTGGAACTACCCGCTGCTGCTGCTCTCCTGGAAGCTGGCGCCGGCGCTGGCCGCGGGCAACACGGTGGTCGCCAAGCCGTCCGAGCTCACCCCGGTGTCGACCCTGATGCTGGCCGAGTGCTTCGCCGACCTCCCCGCGGGCGTGGTGAACATCGTCGCCGGCGCCGGCGACGTGGGCGCCGCCCTGGTCGAGGACCCGCGCATCGACGGCGTGGCGTTCACCGGGTCGGTGGCGACCGGCAAGAAGGTGGCGGCCGCGTGCGCCGAGCGGGTGGCGCGCATGAACCTGGAGATGGGCGGCAAGGACCCGTTCATCGTCTGCGCCGACGTCGCCGCCGACATCGAGGTGGCCGCGCGCGGCGGCGCCTGGGCGGCGTACCTCAACGCCGGGCAGGTGTGCACGTCGGCCGAGCGCTTCTACGTGCAGCGCGAGGTGTACGACGACTTCGTCTCGGCGTTCGTGGAGCATGCGCGCTCGCTGCGGGTGGGCGATCCGCTGGACGGCGAGACGGACGTCGGGCCGATGGTGTCGGCGCCGCAGCGGGCCAAGGTGGAGGCCCAGGTCGAGGCGGCGGTGGCGGCCGGAGCGGAACTGGTCGTGGGCGGCGACCGCGCGGGCCACGAGCGCGGCCACTTCTACGCGCCCGCCGTGATCACCGGCGCGCCGGCCTCGACCGACCTGCTCCGCGAGGAGACGTTCGGCCCGGTGGCGCCGATCGTGCCCGTCGGGTCGCTCGACGAGGCGATCGAGCTGGCCAACTCCACCCCGTTCGGGCTGGGCGCGAACGTCTACACCCGCGACCTCGAGACAGCCGTGCGCTGCCTGCGCGAGATCCGCGCCGGGACGGTCTGGATCAACGACCCGCTCACCGACAACGACGCCGGCCCGTTCGGCGGCTTCAAGCAGTCGGGCTTCGGGCGGGAGCTCGGCCAGGAGGGGCTCGAGGCCTTCCAGGAGACCAAGCACGTGCACATCGAGACCAAGATCGCGCCCAAGGAGTGGTGGTATCCGTACGGCGGCTAGCCGCAAGCAGCCGGCTCGGCCGGCTGCGCGCGGATGACGCTTACAGCACTCGCTCGACGAGCAGCACGTCGCGCCACTCCCCGTCCAGGCGGGAGTGCTTGTGGTGCATGCCCACCTCCCGCCAGCCGCAGCTACGGACCATCCCCGCGCTTGCCGCGTTCGCCGTGAACAGCTTGCCGACCAGCTTCCAGTAGCCGAGCTGCCGGGCGCTTTCCTGGAGCTCCTCGAGCAGCGCGCGACCGAGACCCCGTCCGCGCGCGTGCTCGGCGACGTAGACGGACACCTCCCCCACTCCGGCGTAGACCGGGCGGTCGCTGTAGGCGAGGATGCGCGCCCAGCCGAGCACCGCGTGGTCCTCCTCGGAGACCAGGGTCGGCAGCCGTTCGCCCGCCGCCACCCAGGATTCGACGTCCGCGGCCGTGCGCGGCTCGGTCTCGAAGGTCGCCAAACGGGTGGCGATGCCCTCGTTGTAGATGTCGGCGATCGCCTCGGTGTCGCGCTCGCCCGCCGGGCGGATCACGCCGCGGCGCGGGCGAGGGCGAGCGAGAAGGCGGTGTCCTCGTCGAGCTGGAGCTCGCCGCCACCGCGCATGTCGATCTCGAGGTCGGCGAAGATGCAGATCGCGCGCTCGAGCGCCGCGCGGTCGGCCTTCTTCGCACGCGCCACGGTCTTCTTGACGAGCCACGGCGGCGCTTTGAGCGCCTCGCCCACCTTCGACTCCGGCACGCCCTGGTCGAGCAGCGCCGCCGCCCGGTGCACCTCGCGCAGGCGGCGGACGACCGGATACACGAGGCGCCCCGGCCGCTCGCCGTGCGACTCGAGCTGCTCGGCCAGCGCCAGCGTCGCCTTGAGGTCGCCGGCGACGAGCGCGTCGGCGAGGTCGTAGGCCTGGGGAGCGGCGTCGCGGGCCGCGAGCGAGTCGACGTCCGCGGTCACGACGTTCGTGCGTGGGTGGACCGCGAGGCCGAGCTTCTCGAGCTCGCGCGACAGGCGCTGCTGGCTCGTCCCCACCAGTGTCACGAGCTCCTTGGCCGCTTCGGAGTCGAGCTGAACGCCAAGCTCGCGCCCGCGCTCGACCAGCCACTTGGGCAGCTCCCACGGCTTCGGGGCCGGGTACTCGCGCACCTCGCCGCCGGCGCCTTCAACCGCCTTGCAGAGCTGCTTGAGCGCCTTGCCGCGCGCGATCGCCACCAGCACCGTCTCGGGCGGCATCTCAGCGAGGATCGAGACGAGCGGCTCGAGCTGCGGGGCCTTCCAGGCACCGACCTCGTCCACGAGCACGTAGCGGGTACCGGGATCGAAGGTCAGGGCCGAGAGCGCGGCGACGATCTCGGCCGGCTCGCTGGCGCGCGCGTCGAAGGCCTCGAGTCCGCCCGGCCCGCGCTCGTCCTCGGCGCGGCGGCGCACCCGGGCGCGCCAGGCGTCGATCTTGGCGTCGTCGTCGCCGCAGATCAGGTAGGCGGGCTTCAGGTCGGCCACGGCCTCGCAGTCTAGGCGCGGCGGCGGAGGCGCTCATCGCTCGGTCTCGATGCCCATGCTCGGTCCGTCGACGGTGACCGTGACCGTGCCGTCCCGGTCGGTGCGGTAGGTGGGAACCTCGGCCCGGTGCAGCGCCGCCAGGGTGGCGGGCGCGGGATGGCCGTAGGTGTTGCGCAGGCCGACCTCGATCCCGGCGAGCTCGGGTCGGACGCGCTCGAGGAGCTCCGGCAGCCCCGGGTCGGAGCTGCCGTGGTGGGGCACCTTCATGGCGTCGACGTCGGGGAGGTCGAGCGGCAGCAGCGCTTCGCTCTCGGCGTCGGCCGAGAGCAGCAGGTCGAAGCCCCTCGAGCTGACGATCGCCACCACCGCACGCGGGTTCGGATCCTCGGGCGCGGGACCGGACGGCCGGGGCGGCGGAGACAGGACCTCGATGCGCAGATCGCCGCCGGCGAGCGTGAGGGTCAGCGGGGCTCTGGCTGGGATGCGCTGGATGCCGCGCGCGTCGGCCAGCGCCTCGAGCGCGCGGAAGGACGGGTCCGGGGTGTCGTCGCCGCCGTCGAGCAAGGTCTCTACCTGGAAGCGGCGCAGCACCGCCGGGAGGCCGCCGTGGTGATCGCGGGAGGCGTGGGTGGCCACGACAAGGGCAAGCCGATCCACCCCGGCTCTGCGCAGCAGCCGGACCACGCCGCTTTCGGGAGGGCCGCCGTCGAACAGGACGGCGGTGCCGTCGGGGTGCTGGATGAGGACCGCGTCGCCCTGGCCGACGTCGAGGAAGCGGACGGTGAGGCGATCCGGCGGGGCGCGACCGGCGAGCACCGAGGCCGTGGCGAGGATGGCGGCCGCGGCGGCAGCGGCGATGACGGCGCGGCGACGCGCGCGCGGCAGGGCGCGCCAGGCGGAGGCCCAGAGCGGCAGGCGGTCGTCGAGCCGGGCGGCGCTGTGGACCGCGAGGGCAAAGAGGGCGAGCAGCGCATAGGCGCCGAGCACGGCCGCGGACGAGGCCAGCGGAGCCTCGACGCGCCCGCCGGGCATGTCGGCGAAGCGTTCGGCGAGCGCGGCGAGATAGCCGACCGGCAGGGACGCGACCGCGCCCAGGCCGGTGGCGGTATCGGACGTGAAGTCGCCGACCGGGACCTGAGCGAGAGCCATCTTGAGCATGCCGAGCCACATGGCCGGCGCGACGGCGGGAAGGGCAAGCAGGTTGGCCGGGAGGCCGGCAAGCGGGACGTAGCCGAAGTGATGGGCGAGCAGGGGCGCGGTGGCGAGCGTGGCGGCGACGGTGATGGCAAGGCCGTCGGCGACCGCGTTGAGAAGCGGGAGGCGGAGACGAGCGAGCGGGCTCTCGACCGCGGCGGGCGCCCGATCCCCCGCGGCCGCCGTCCGCTCCGGGCTCAACTCGCGCACTGCGCGCCGCAGCACCCGCTGCAGCGGCACGCCGATCGTGAGGATGCCGGCGACCGCCGCGAACGAGAGCTGCCAGCCCGGGTCGCCCCAGACGCGCGGGTTCCAGAGCAGCGTGGCCGTCGCGGCGAGGATCAGCGCGTACGAGCGCGAGGCGGGGCGCGACGCCGCCATCGCGGCGATGCCCGCCAGTCCCATCGCCCCGGCCCGCTGGAGCGACGGACCTGCTCCGGCAAGCGGGACGTACAGGGCGATCAGCACCGTCAGCACGATCAGCCGCGTCCGCAACCCGGCGCGCGCCGCCATCAGGAGCGGCAGCGCCAGCGCGGCCAGCAGCATCACGTTCTGGCCGCTCACCGCGAGCAGGTGCGCGAGGCCGGAGTCGCGCCAGTCGTCGCGGGTCGACGCGTCGATGCGCTCGTCCTCGCCGAGCACCATGCCGCGCAGCAGGGCCGCCTGGTCGGCGGACATGCCGGCGACCACGGCCCGCTGGGCGCGCTCGCGCATGCGGTCGAGCACGCCGGCAAGGCCACCTCGCCTGCCGCCGGTGGCGCGGGCGTGGTCGAGCAGCAGCTCGGCAGCCACGCCGCGTCGGCGCAGGTATGCGTCGTAGTCGAACGGCGGGTCGCGCGAGCCGCCGGACCCGGGCGCGGTTCCCGGGCGCAGCTTGCGGAGGCGGCCGCTCAGCGCGAGCTCGTCGCCGATGGCCAGCGAGCGCGGAAACGGCGACCAACGAGCCGCCCGCACGAGCAGATGGGCGCCGCGCAGCCGCCCCCTATGGACCTCGACCTCGGCGGACGAGCCGAAGGCACCGGGGCGCGGAAGGCCGAGCAGATGTGCCTGCAAGGTGACCTGCTCGCCGTCGCGGATGCGCTTGGCGGCGCGGTCGATCGCGGCCAGACGGAGGTCTCCGGCGGCGGCGCCGGCCAGCACGAGCGCGGCCACGGCCGCGGCGAGCCGAGGGGCGCGCAGGGCGCCCAGTAAGCCGGTACCAAGGGCGGCAACGAGGAGCACCAAGCCGGCAGGGCATTCGGCCAGCGCGAGTCCTCCGCCGAAGGCGGCCAGCCCGAGGTGGAAGGGCCGCCGCGGGAGGTGGGCGAGCCAACTCACCACTCACGGCTGCAGGGCCTCGCGCAGGCTCGCGAAGCGCTTCTCGCCGATCCCCTCGACTTCGCGCAGCTCTCCCAGCGATCGGAACCCGCCGTGTTCGGTCCGGTACTCCACGATCCGTTGCGCGAGCGTCGGGCCGATGCCGTCGAGCTCGTCCAGCTGTTCCACGGTGACCGCTCCCAGGCTCAGCTTGGGCGCGCCCGCGGAGCCGGGTGGCGCCGCACCCGGTGCCGCGGCTGGCGCCCCCGCCGCGCCCGGCGTCGCGCCGCGCCGGGGCACGATCACCTGCTGGCCGTCCTCCAGCTTCGCCGCCAGGTTCACTCCCGCGAGGTCGGCTTGGCGCAGCGGCCCCCCGGCCCGGTCGACGGCCAGGGCCACCCGCGCGCCTTCGGCCAGCCGCAGCAGCCCTGGCCGGCGCACGGCGCCCGCCACGTGCACGTAGATCCCGGCGCCGCCTCGCTCGGCGCCGGATCTCGGACCGGCGCCCTGCTCGGGCATCCGTGCGACCCGCACCGCGCTGCCCCGGCCGGCCTCGTCGCCGCAACCGGCGACGCGCATCAGCGCGAGTCCGCCCAACAGCGCGGCTACGACCCAGACCACCAGCGTTCCGCGGGACCCATCGCTCGAGAGCACGGCGCGAGGCTAGGAAGCAGCGGCGGACGTGTGGGTGACCCACGTAACAAGACAGCGACGAGAGAGCGACGCGACCGCGGGGGCCGCGACCAATCTGACGTTAGGCACCAAATAGGTGCTCAACGTCAGACTCGTGTGGGGCGAAGGAAGAACGCGGCGGGGCGCGCGGCGGCCGCCGGCTACCGCACCTCGAATCCCGCCAGCCCCTCCGGCTCCTCGGTGCTCGTCGTTACCCGATCCACGTCCGCCCCCCGCGGGCCCGACGAGCAGAACGCCACCATCGCCTCCACCTCGGCCGGCGGGCCCTCGAAGACCGCCTCCACCGCCCCGTCGCGCCGGTTGCAGACCCATCCGGCCACGCCCCGGCGCGCTGCCTCGCGGCGCGTGCTGTCGCGGAAGAACACGCCCTGGACGTAGCCGCTCACCACCACGCGTTTGCGTACGACCTCACTCAATACGATGCCGCCTCATGTCCGCCGAAACCGCCTGGGGCGTCGACTCCGAGTATGGCCGCCTGCTCGACGTCCTGCTCTGTCCCCCGGACCACTACCGCTGGCTGCCGACCAGTGCGATCTCGCGGGCCACGCTGGCGTCGGATCTCGTGTTCAGCCGGGAGGAGGCGCTCGCCCAGCACAAGGAGATGGTCTCCGTCTACGAGGAGGCCGGCGTGAACGTCCACCTCCTCGAGCCCGACCCGCACCTCCCCTACCAGGTCTTCGCGCGCGACTCGAGCATCAACGTCCCCGACGGCCCGATCGTCACCCAGTGCGCCCAGTACTGGCGTCGCGGCGAATACGCGGCCGTGATCCGCTTCTACCAGGAGCACGACATCCCGATCGCCAACATGGTCACCGCCGGCTCGCTCGAGGGCGGCGACTTCATGATCGTCGAGCCCGGCGTCGCCGCGATCGGCACCGGCGAGGAGCGCACCCAGGAGCAGGCCGCGCGCCAGGTGGCCGGCTGGCTCGAGGAGCAGGGCTGGGAGGTCCGCGTAGAGCGCATCCCGCCCCACTTCCTCCACATCGACGTGCTCGCCTGCATGCTCGGCGAGAAGCTCGCCGCGGTCTGCGTCGAGCAGGCCTCCAACGGCTTCGTGAGCTGGCTCGAGTCGAAGAACGTCGAGATCGTCCCGGTCACCCTCGCCGCGGCCCTCAAGCTCGGCGTCAACGGCGTCTGCCTGGGCGGCGACCGCATCCTCTCGACCGCCGAGTCCAAGGACCTCAACGAGCGCCTGCGCGCGCTCGGCCTGACCGTCTACGACCCCGAGCTCTCCGCGTTCACGCTCGGCGGCGGCGGCGCGCACTGCCTGATGCAGGCGATCCGGCGCGAGCGGGTCGCGGGCTAGTCCTCGGCGACCACCCGCAGCGTGTGCAGCGAGCGGTCGCTCGCGCCCCGCAGCGAGCCGCCGTGGTCGATCGTCTGCTGGATGTAGTCGAGCGTCTCGGCGGTGAGGCGCTCGCCGGGGAGCACGTTGGGGATGCCGGGCGGGTAGGCGGCGAGCGACTCGGCGGCCACCCTCCCGACGGCGTCGCTGACCGGGACCACCTTCTGGGGCGAGAGGAACGCCTCGCGCGGCGACATCGCCAGCTCACCCCACGGCGGCGGCGGCGCGAACACCTCGGGCTCGGGATCGCGCTCGTGCGCGCTCAGCTCCTCGACCGCGCGGTGCAGCGCCGCGACCAGCCGCTCGCCCGTGGCCGCCGTGTCCTCCCCCATGCCGAACACCGCCACCATCACGTTCTCGCCGGCCAGCTCCACGTGCACGTCCTGCTCGCGCAGCAGGCGGGCCAGCTCGTAGCCGCTCGTGCGCGTGCCGCGCACGTCCACCGTGAGCCGCAGCGGGTCGTAAGCGAACACGCCGGCGGCGCCCACCAGCCGCTCGTCGAGCACGTCCAGGCCGGGCACCTCGCGGACCGCCTCGCGGGTGAGCGCGAGCCCGCGCAGGGACCGCTCGAGCAGCGACTGCCCGTCGATCACCGCCGAGCGCCGGGCGCTGTCGAGCGAGGCGCCGAGCAGGGCGTTGGGGCTGGTCGACTCGACCAGTGTCACGCACCGATCGACCACCTCCTCGTCGATCAGGTCGCCCTGCCCGAGGTGCACCATCGCCGACTGCGTGAGGCTGCCGACGATCTTGTGGATGCTCGAGATGACCAGGTCGGCCCCGAGCCCCAGGGCGTGCTCGGGGAGCTCGTCGCTGAAGGCCAGGTGCGCTCCCCACGACTCGTCCACGATCAGCGGCACCCCGTGCCCGTGGGCGACCTCCGCCAGCGCCGCCACGTCCGCCACGGCGCCGAAGTAGGTCGGCGACACGATCGCCGCGCCCGCGGCGCCCGGCGTCTCCGCCAGCGCGCGGTCGAGCGTCTCCGGGCGCAGGCCGTGGGCGATGTGCAGGTCGGGATCGAGCTCGGGCGCCGCGAACGTCGGGCGCAGCCCGGACAGCACCAGCGCATCGACGGTGCTCGAGTGCGCGTTGCGCTGGAGCACGATGCTGTCGCCGCCGTGGGCGAGCGTGAGCAGAGCCACGTGGTTGCCCTGCGAGGCGCCGTTGACGAGGAACCAGGTGCGCCGCGCCCCCCACGCCTCGGCGGCCAGCCGCTGCGACTGCTCGAACGGCGTCGGCTCCACTCCGACGTCGATGCCCCACATCAGCGCCGGGATGTCGAGCGCGAGCGCCCGCTCGCCGATCGCGTCGACGAGGCGCGCGTCGGCGCCCGCGCCGCCCTTGTGGCCTGGCACGTGGAGCCGCACCGGATCGCGCTCGGCGAAGTCGCGCAGCGCGTCCAGATAGGGGGTGTCTGACTGGGAGGCGATGCGCGGCGAGTCTAGGACAGCGCCGCCGCCACGGCCGCTTCGGGGTCCTCGGCCGCGACCACGCCCTCGATCTCCCACGTCCCGAGCCCGATCACGCGCTTGCCCGCCTTCAGTGCCAGCGCGATCTCGGAGAGCGTGCCGTAGCCGCCTCCGATCGCGATCACGACGTCCGCCGCCCCCACGACGAGGGCGTTGCGGGCCTCGCCGAGCCCGGTGGGCAGCACGATGTCGACGAACGGGTTCGCGTCGGACCGATCGGAGCCGGGCAGGATCCCGACGGTCAGTCCGTCGGCCTCCTTAGCGCCGCGACAGGCCGCCTCCATGGCGCCGCCCCGGCCCCCGCAGACCAGCGTGACGCCTTGTTCGGCGAGCAGCCGGCCGACCTCGGCCGCGGCGACGGTCGGCTCGTCGCCAGGGCCGATGACCGCCACCTGGATCAGCGCTTGTCCACCGCGAGCGAAATGCGGGCGTAGGCGAGCACGGCTCCGATCACCATCAGCACCGATCCTCCCAGCGCGAGCCAGATGCCGAGGTCCCGGTCGGGCCCACCCCCGGCCACGGCGGGCGGGTCGTTGATCACCTGCGAGGCGACAACGAACACGGTGAAGATGGCGACCGCCAGCGAGACCCCGGGCGTGGGCTTCGGCCCCACCGACACGCCCACGCTGTCGGCCAGCGAAGCGATCGTCGCGAGCGCGAGCAGCACCAGCAGCAGGTCGAGGAACTCGAACACCGTGAAGCCGGTGATCTGGTCGTACCAGTCGAGGAACAGGCTGACGATCAAGAGCACGGCGCCGACCGACGCGACCAACGGACCGAGCGAGAGCGGCCGCCGCGGTGGGGGTTGGGCGTTCATCGCGCCACGAAGTTGACCAGCTTGCCTGGGATCACCACGGTCTTGACGACCTCCTTGCCGTTGAGGCGCGACGCGAGCTTGCCCGAGCCGCGCGCGATCTCCTCCAGCTGCTCCTGCGAGGCCTCGGCCGGCGCGGGCACCCGATCGACGAGCTTGCCGTTGAGCTGCACGACCAGCTGGATCTCCTCGGTGGTCAGCAAAGCGGGATCGGCCTGCGGCCAGGGCTGCTCCCAGACTCGCTCGCCGGTCATCTGCTCGTAGACCTCGGAGCCGAGGTGCGGGGCGAAGGGGAAGATCAGGGACCCGGCCGTGGCAATCGCGAAGCGCACGTGTGACGCGGGCGCCGAATTGCCCGCGCGATAGATCTCGTTGACGAGCTCCATCACCGCCGCGATCGCCGTGTTGAACGCGAAGCGACCCTGCATGTCGCGCGTGACCTTGTCGATCGCCCAGTGCGACTTGCGCAGCAGGTCGGTCGGCGCGGTCGCGTCGGGCTCGGCGTCCCCGGCCGGCGCCTGCGCGGCCGCGGTCCAGAGCCGCGAGAGGAAGCGCTGCACGCCGCCCACGCCCTTCTCGGACCAGTCCGCGTCCTGGCCGGGTGGGCCGAGGAAGAGGATGTAGCAGCGCGCCGTGTCCGCGCCGTACTGGTCGATCACCGACTGTGGCGAGACGACGTTGCCCTTCGACTTGGACATCTTGTCGCCGTCGCGCAGGATCATCCCCTGGGTGAAGAGCCGTGCGAACGGCTCCTGGACGCCCAGGTACCCCATGTCCGCCAGCGCCTTGACGAAGAAGCGCGCGTACATCAGGTGCAGGATCGCGTGCTCCACGCCGCCGATGTACTGGTCCACCGGCATCCAGTAGTCCACGACATCGCGGTCGAACGGCGCGTCGTCGTTGTCCGGGTCGCAGTAGCGCAGGAAGTACCAGGACGAGTCGACGAACGTGTCCATCGTGTCGGTCTCGCGTCGGGCCGGCTTGCCGCAGGTCGGGCAGGTCGTGTTGACCCAGTCCTCGGCGGCCGCGAGCGGGGACTTGCCCTTCGGCGCGTAGTCCTGAACGTCGGGCAGCTCGACCGGCAGCTGGTCGTCGGGGACCGCCACGATGCCGTGGTCGTCGCAGTAGACGACCGGGATCGGGCACCCCCAGTAGCGCTGGCGCGACAGCAGCCAGTCGCGCAGCCGGTAGTTGATCGAGCGGCGGCCGATGCCCTCGCGCTCGAGCCAGTCGATGATCGCCGCCTTGCCCTCGGACGCGGGCATGCCGGTGAAGTCGCCCGAGTCGACCAGCGCTCCCTCGCCGGCGCAGGGCAGGTCGCCGCAGTCGACAACCCGCCGGATCTCGAGGCCGTACTTCTCGGCGAAGGCGAAGTCGCGCTCGTCATGGGCGGGCACGGCCATGATCGCGCCGGTGCCGTACTCGAGCAGCACGTAGTCGGCCACGTACATCGGGATCTGCTCGCCGGTGACCGGGTTCGTAACGGTCTGGCCCAGCGCCACCCCCGTCTTCTCCTTGTGCTCGGAGCCGCGCTCCTCGACCGACTCGTTGAGCGCGCGGTTGACGTAGTCGTGCACCTCGGGCGAGTCGTTCAGCCGGAACACGTCGGGGTGCTCCGGAGCCATCACGAAGAAGGTCGCGCCGAACAGCGTGTCCGGCCGCGTCGTGAAGACGGGATAGTCGATGCCGAGCTCCTCGCACCGGAAGGTCACCTCGGCGCCCTCGGAGCGGCCGATCCAGTTCTCCTGCATCGTGACCACGTGCCGCGGCCACTCGATCGTCTGCATGTCGTCGAGCAGGCGATCGGCGTAGTCGGTGATGCGGAAGAACCACTGCTCCAGCTGTCTGACCTCGACGAGGTGGCCGCAGCGCTCGCAGCGCCCGTCGATCACCTGCTCGTTGGCCAGCACGGTGGCGTCGTTGGGACACCACTTGACCGCGGCCTCCTTGCGGTAGGCCAGCCCGCGCTCGAGCAGGCGCAGGAAGATCCACTGGGTCCAGCGGTAGACGCGCGGCTCGTGGGTGCCGAACTCGCGCGTCCAGTCGATCGAGACGCCCCAGCTGCGCAGCTGACGCTGGAACTCTGCGATCGACGCCTCGGTCGATGCGCGCGGGTGCTGCCCCGTGTTGATCGCGTGGTTCTCGGCTGGGAGCCCGAACGCGTCGTAGCCCATCGGGTGCAGCACGCGGTGCCCGCCGCGCCGCCAGAAATGGGCGATCGCGTCACCGAGCGCGTAGTTCTTCAGGTGCCCGATGTGGGGCTCGCCGGAGGGGTACGGGAGCATCTCGAGCACGTACGCCTTGGGGCGCTCGTCGGGCTCGTTCGTCACCTCCCAGGTGCGCTCGTCGGCCCAGAAGCGCTGCCACTTGGCCTCGATCGTCTTGGGGTCGTAGCGGTCCGCCATGCGGACGCTGAGGTTACCGGTGGCGGTGACCTCTGAGCCCGACCGCGAGCGGCACCGTGCCGTCCGCCTGCACGCCGGCCGACCCGCGCCACTGGGCGACGAAGACCGTCCCGCGGCGCAGCTTCCAGGTCGTGCGGAACCGTCCGTTGGCGCTCACCGCGGCGAACTTGCGAACCCAGCTGCCGCCGATGCGCGCGGTCACCGAGACGCCGGCGCCGGCGGGCGCGGGCTTGAGCCGCCCGCCCACGGTGACGATCGCCCGGCCCGCCTTGCGGCGCTTGGACAGCACCCGCAGCGTCAGCTTCGAGCGCGCGCCGGCGTCGCCGCCGGTGCCGGTGGCGAACAGCTGCCCCAGCCCGTCGCTCAGAGTCACGCCGCCGCTCGTACCGAGCGCGACCACCTCCGCCAGCGACCGCTTGCCGATCACCTGCGGGCGCCAGCTACGGCCCCCGTCGGAGGTGCGAAGCACGCCGCCCAGAGTCGGACTCCGAGCCGAGCAGCAGGTAGCCGTGGCGCCGGTCGCCGAACGAGACCTGCGTCAGGTCGTCGCGTCCGGCGCCCGCCACCAGCCTCCACGAGCGGCCGCCATTGGTCGTGGACAGCGCCTCGCCGTCGTCGCGGACCACGAAGCCGACCTTCGCGCTGACGAAGTCGGCCGAGACCATCAGGTCGCCCCCCGGGCGTCGGAGAGCGCGCCAGCGAGCCCCGCCGTCGGTCGACACGAACAGGTTCCGGGCGCCGTAGGCGACCAGCGCCTTCCCGGCGCGGTCGAACGCCCGCACGGGCCGGCTCGCACCCGCGGCCGCCGCGAACGTGGCGCCGCCGTCGACGGAGCGCATCACGCCGCCAGCGCCGGCCACCAGCAGCGTGTCGACGCCGGTGGCGAACAGGCCGCGCGCCCCGGTCGGCTGCGCGCCCACGACGCTCCAGCTCGCGCCGCTGTCGTCGGTCCGCTCGAGCGCGCCGCCCGACGCCAGGATGTAGCCGACCGTGTCGCTCACGAACGACAGGTCGACGAGCCCGCCCACCGGAGCCGTGCCGATCGCCGTCCAGCTGAGCCCGCGGTCGGTGCTGCGCGCCAGGATGCCGTCGGTGGCGAACGCGAAGACGGTGTTGGCGCCGGCCCGGCGCAGGCCGGTGAACTCGCCGGGCAGCACGCCGCCGACCCGCGCGAACGTATGGCCGGCGTCGTCGCTGGCGAGCGTCGCGCCGCCGTCGCCGACCCCGACGACGCGGGTCGCCGAGCTGAACGCGAGCGCCGCGAGGCTGGCCGTGGGCGTGATCGTCGTGCCGGTCGCGCCGCCGTCGGAGGTCCAGATCACCCGGTCCCCGGGGCCGTCGGGGAGCTGGCCAGCGAGGATCACGCAGGTGTTGGCGTCAGCGCAGTCGATGGCGCGCGGGACGCCGGTGGCGCCGGTCAACGGAAGCGACGTCCAGGTCAGCCCGCCGTCCTCGGTCTTGGCCATCGGGGTTGGCCCGCCGGCGTTGCTCACGGCGTAGCCGAGCAGCGGCGTCACGAACTTCACGCCGCGCACCCTCGCAAGGCTCGGTGCGCCGGTGCCGTCGACCGGCGTGATCGGCGTCCACGTCTGGCCGCCGTCCTCGGTGCGCAGGAACGTGGGGGTGTTGAGGCCGGTGCTGATCAGCCCGGTCGTCTCGCTCGTGAAGACGGCATCGGCCGCGCCGCCCTGGGGCACCGAGCTGCCGATGTTCAGCGTCGCGCGCCGGGCGAAGCTGCGCCCGCCGTTGGTGGTGCGCAGCACCTTCCCGTCGGTGAGGATCAGGTAGCCCAGCGACGGGGTCGGGAACGCCAGCTGGGCGAGCTTGCTGGAGCACTTCGTCTCGCGCACCGCGAACCGCACGCGCGTGAACGTCGCTCCGCCGTCGGTGCTGCGCCGCAGCACGCAGCCGCCGCCGACGTAGACGGTGTTGGAGTCGGGAATCGCAACCTCGGTGAGGTCCGCCTCGGTCCCGGAGGCGACCGCCGACCAGTTGGCGCCGGCGTCCTCGGTGCGCAGGATCAGGCCATCGGCGCCGGCGGCGATGCCGCGTGCGCCGGAAAAGGCGATCGCGTCGAGGTCACCGCCCTGGGGCAGCGGATTGGCCCACACCCACCCGGTGCCTCCGGCCGAGACGGCTGCCGGGGCGGAGGCGGGAAGCGCGAGCGTCGCGAGGAGAAGCGAAACGGTGAGGGCCAGGACGCGCATTCGCCGACGCTAACCCAGCGTCCAGCTGTAAGTTGCGCAAGTGCCTTCGAGCGGGCTCGCGTACGACCACGCCGGGCAGGGCGGCAAGCCACTGCTGCTGCTCCACGGGTGGCCCGAGACGCGCCGGATCTGGGAGCGCAACGTCGAGCCGCTCGCCGCCGCCGGCTTCGAGGTGATCGCCCCCGACCTGCGCGGGTTCGGCGACTCGCCGCTCGCGCCGGACGACCGCTACGACGTCGCGGCCCACTCGTCCGACGTGGCCGAGCTGGCCCGCGGACTCGGGCACGAGCGGATCGTGGTCTGCGCCGGCGACCTCGGCGGCGTGGTCGCGCAGGACCTGTCGCTGCGCTTCGACGGGCTGGTCGAGCGGCTCTGCCTGTTCAACACGATCCCGCCACTGCTCGAGGGCGGGCCGCCGCCGGTGCCGCGCTCGACGCGCATGGCCGCGGACTACTTCATCCGCCAGTCGAAGGACGCCGACGGCCTCGCCGCCGAGCTCGACACGCCGGACAAGCGGCGCCGCTACATCGCGAGCTTCTACGGCTCGCGCTTCTGGGCCGCCCCCGGGTCGTTCGCGCGCGAGGACGTGGACCGCATGACCGAGCCGTTCGCCGACGCGGACCGGTTTCGCGCGTCGATCGCGAACTACGAGTACGCGGGCGGGCCGCGTCAGGCGCCCGAGCCGCCGCGCCTGCTCGAGACCAACCCCACACCCACGCTGATCCTGTACGGCCCCGAGGACCACGTGATCATGCCCGACTTCCCGCAGCGCATGGAGGCGGCGTTCCCGAACCGCGCCGGCACGTTCGTCGTGCAAGGCGCCGGGCACTTCCTCCAGTGGGAGCGCGCCGACGTGCTGAACGGCGCGCTGCGCTGGCTCTGCCTTCCCTAGACCGGCTGCTTAAGTTAGGCGCCGAGATGAGCGTCGCCGAGAGCACGCCCGTTCGGGAGGGTCAGCTGGACGACAGCGAGAAGCGGGTCGCGCCGCTCGAGCTGTTCTTCGACCTCGTCTTCGTGTTCGCACTGACCCAGGTGACGGAGCTGATGTCGGAGCACCCCACCTGGGAGGGACTCGGCCAGGGGATGCTCGTCATGGTCGCGCTCTGGTGGGCGTGGGGCGCCTACGCCTGGCTGACCAACTACATCGCGGCCGACGAGGGCGTCGAACGCCTGCTCATGTTCGCCTCGATGGGAGCGTTCCTGCTCGCGGCACTCGCCGTGCCGCACGCGTTCGGAGAAGACGCCCTGCTGTTCGGCCTCGCCTACGCCGCCGCGCGCTGGCTGCACATCTTCATCTGGGCTGAGGCGAACGACGACGTGGACACCGGCCAGGCGATCGTGCGCCTGTCGCGCACCGCGCTGCCGGCGCCCGCGCTGCTGATCGCCGCCGGGCTGGTGGACGACGGCACGCTGCGGGCCGCGCTCTGGATCGTCGCGCTGAGCATCGACCTCGCCGGGCCGTACGTGTTCGGCGTCCGCGGCTTCCGCGTCTCGCCCGGCCACTTCGCCGAGCGCTTCTCGCTGATCGTGATCATCGCGCTCGGCGAGTCGATCGTCGCGATCGGAGCCGGCGTCACGGGCGAGCTCGACGCCGGCGTGCTCGTGGCCGCCATCCTCGGGCTGATCGTGGCGTGCGCGCTGTGGTGGGCGTACTTCGACGTCGTCGCGGTGGTCTCCGAGCGGCGCTTCCGGCGCATGCCCGCGGAGCTGCGCGTGCGCATCGCGCGCGACTCGTACAGCTACCTGCACCTGCCGATGATCGCGGGGATCGTGCTGGTCGCGCTGGGCGTGAAGAAGACGATCGCGCACGTCGACGAGCCGCTCGATACGGTGCCCGCCGTGGCCCTGTTCGGTGGGATCGCGCTCTACTACGGCGGGCATGTCGGCTTCCGCCTGCGCAACCTCGGCACGATCAACCGGGTGCGCCTGACCGCGTTGATCGTCTCGCTCGCGCTGATCGCGGTCGCGGTCGAGGTCGACGCCCTGGTCGCGCTCGCGCTGGCGGCAGCGCTGACGTCGACCGTGATCGCCTACGAGGCCATCCACTTCCGCGAGGCCCGGCACCGGATCCGGTACGGCGAGGACAGCATGTGAGCTTCACCAATTCGTCACGAGAGCAGGGGATTTGCTGACTACCGTGGCCACATGGCAGGCTCGCTCGCCAAGCTAGTGGGTCGGGCACCGGACTACGCGGAGCTCAACGGCCTGCTGGTGCAGGCCGGGCGCAATGTCGAGCTCGCGGCGGCGCTGCTGAGCCAGCTGATGCGGACCTGGCCCGACGGGCGCGAGAAGCGCGTCGAGCTGGTCGACCTCGAGCACGAGAACGACGCGGTCACCCACGACATCTACCACCATCTGCACTCTCGGCCAACCGTGCCCTTCGAGCGCAGCGACGTGCTGGCGCTCGCCTCGGGTCTGGACGACATCGTCGATTACGCCGAGGAGGCCTCGGACTTCCTCGGGCTGTACCGCGTCGACGCCCCGATGGACCAGGCGATCGCGCTGACCGACACGCTCGCCGCCTGCGGCCGCGAGGTGGCGGCCGCGCTCGGAACGCTGGGCGACCTGCGCGAGGCGACCCCCCACCTGGTCGAGATCAAGCGGCTCGAGAACGAGGGCGACCGCCTGCTGCGCGAAGGCCTGACCGCCCTGTTCGAGGGCGGCGTCGACCCGATGGTCGTGATCCGCTGGAAGGACATCTTCGAGCGGGTCGAGGAGGGCATCGACGCCTGCGACCGCGTGGCGCACGTGCTGCGCGGGATCGCCGTGAGAAGCGCCTAGGAGGCGCTGAGGGCCCGGGCCGCCCGGCGCTCCCGCGGAGCACCGTCCTCGGGAGGGAACCAGTCATCGTGGAGCTCGCGGGCGATCGGCAGGAAGGCCCGCACGAGGGCCGGGTCGAGCTGCGCGCCGGCCATCTGATCGATCTCGGCAATCGCGCGCTCGAACGGCCACGCCTCCTTGTAGGGGCGGACGGAGAGGAGCGCGTCGAACACGTCGCAGACGGCGCAGATGCGACCGGGCAGCGGGATCTGCTCGCCGCGCAGCCCGAGCGGGTACCCGCCGCCGTCCCAGTGCTCGTGGTGCGTGAGCGCGATCGTCTGCGAGAGCTGCACGAGCGGCGGAGCTGGAGCCGGACAGGATGTCGCCGCCAATCGAGGTGTGGGTCTTCATCGTGGTCCACTCGTCGGCGTCGAGCGGGCCGGGCTTGGTGAGGATCTCGTCGGGGATGCCGACCTTGCCGACGTCGTGCAGCGCACTCGCGTGGCGGAGCAGCTCGGCTTCCGCCGGCGGCATACCGACCTCGAGCGCGAGTCGCTCGCAGAAGTGGCCGATGCGCTCGATGTGCAGCCCCGTCTCGGCGTCGCGCCACTCGACCGCCACCCCGAGGCGCTGTAGGACCTCGATTTGGGTCTGCCACAGCTCGGCCGTGCGCTCGCGGACGCGCCGCTCGAGCACCACGTTGTCACGCGTCACCGCGCGGCGCGCGCGACTCTCGGCGAGCTGGCTCCAGGCGATCGTGCCGACGCCTGCCGACGATCGAGCGCGCCGAGCGCCGGGACGACGGGAACGATCGACCCGGCCGGCGTCGAAAGCGAGCTGCGCGGCGACCAGGAACAACCCGGCCACGCGGACACCGCGAGCCCGCCGGCAGGGCGCGGCGAAGCGCAGGCCGAGCAAGCGGCGCGACCAGCGCCATCAGCGCGATCAGCAGCAGGAACGCGACCACCGGCGGGGCGCTGCGGAGCGGGAACGCCGTGGAGGCTGTCCAGATCGCGTTCGCCTGGACCTCGGCGCCCGGCCATCGGCTCGCCGCCGCCCGACGGGCGTCGCATGCACGTCGCGCAGGCGTCGGCGCCGAGGCTCCCACGACCGCGATCCGGTCCGCGGAACGTGCCGGGCGTCGAAGCGGCCGCGCACGACGTCGGAGAACGAGACCGTGCGGATGGTGCCGGGCGGACCGCGGTAGTCGATCCAGGCGCCGCCGTCGGCGAACGCGCTCGGCGGGCAGCGGTCGGGACGCCCGCGCGACGCGCCGCGACCGACCACGGCCATCGTGCTCGAGCCCGCTCGACGCTGCGCGGCACGCGGGTCACCAGCCCCGGCGGCGTCGTTGTGAGGTCCGACGCCGCGGCGCGAGCGTTCGCGCGGCGGAGGTTGGCGTCGCCCCCGAGCACGTTGGTGCGACCGCGGGCATCGCTCTCGCTGGTGGCGAGTACCGCGCCGCCGGCGTCCTCGATCGCACGATAGAGCGCGAGATCCTCGCGCGGCTCGGTCGGCTCTGTGAACTGGACGTCGTAGACGATCTCGCGCGCGCCCGGCGGCGTGGAGGCGGCGGATCGCGCGCGCCGTGGAGTGAGCGCGGGAACGGCCACTGCTCGCGCAGCACGTCGAAGCTCTTGGCGTCGATGGCCACCACGACGACGTCGTCGGGACGCTCGCGCGCCACGCAGGTCGAAGCGGGTCTTCGAGCGTCGCCCGCTCGAGCCCGTCGAGCGCGCCCGTCGCCTGCACGGTGCGCCCGACGGCGAACGCGATCAGCGCCACGCACGCGAGCGGCCGAGCGCGTGGCCGAGAGCTGGAGCGCGCAGAACAGGGACGGGCCGCGCATGGGACGCTCCGCTAGCGGCGCGGACGGGCGAGGTAGCGCTCGCCGGCGTCGAGGACGACGCGCTTGTCGCGCACCGTGTCGCGCACGACGACGGAGCCGTTCGTCACGCGCGTCAGCGTGCCCTCGCAGCTGTCGGTCGACGAGCCAGCGCGTGCCGCGCACGGTGGCGTGGCTGTTGCGCGCCGTGGGTGCGGAAGCGTCCGCCGTGGTCGCGGCCCCAGAGGCGGCGGCCGGGGCGCGAGCCCGTGGCCGCGGTGGAGATCGTGGAGCCCTGTGCGGCCGAGCAGTAGCGCCCGCGCAGGTAGAGGTCGACATAGCCGCGCTTGTCCTGGCGCAAGCTTGAAGCGCCCGCCGCCGAACTGGCCGGTCTGCGTGGCGCCGCACGGGAGCGCGGCGGTGAGGGCGATCGTGCCGGCCCTCGCGTCGACCTCGGTTCCCATCGGGAGCTCGGAGCCGAGCTCGAGCGGGACGAACGCCGAGCTCCCGGGCGGCGCACGAGCAGATCGCCGGTGGCTGGGGCGACGAGGACAGTCGAGCCGAGCTCGGGGGTGGCGCCCGCCGGGCGATGGAGTTCCGTGGATCGGGCGTGCCCGGGTCGCCGGGCGGGGCGGCGAGGGTCGTGAAGGAGCGATCCGGGCCTCGGGTGGTGCCACCCTGGTTCGTGGCCACCACGCGGAAGTGGTAGGTGGTGGAGGCCTGGAGGCCGGTGACCGCAGCGGTCACCGGCTTGGCCGAGTCCCAGCTGCCGGCCGACGCCTGCGCGGTCTGGGAGCCGTAGGCCGTGGTGATCCCGTACTCGAAGAAGTAGTCCGTCGGCTGTCCCTGGGGATGAACCGTGGCCTTCAGCACCGCACCGGAGGCCGTGATGTCGGAGACCGAGGTGCCGCCACGTCGGGACGGCTGCCGCTGCCCCCATCCGCCCCCGCGGTGCCCGCCAGGGCAAGCAGCACTACCCCGATCAGAACGCCTACGGCTCTACTGAGGCGACCCATTAGCTCCAGATCGGCGTCGCGTCGAACCGTCCTTGAATGAACATCCGTCCGGCCGTCAGCGGCTGCGCCGGTTCCAGAGAGCCGCAATTTGGGAAGGTATTGGGGTGACGATCGCCGCACGGCGACGTAAGCCAGAAGACACGGGGAGTTGGCGTTCCGCCTGTGGTCACATGCCACGCTTCGCCGTCTGGAATGACGCCCGCCGGAGTGGGCGCCTGAGCCTCAAAGAGCCGCCCGAGGGAGGACGGCCGCGTTCGGCGGACGCGGTTGCGGTCGGCTTGCTCGTACTGATTGCCCTACTCATCCGTATGGCGGGCGCCACCCCGGCCGCAGGCGGCACCAGTCCGGCGGTGTCACCGGCCCACGGAGGGCCGGCCGTCGCTCGGCCCGAGGCGGCCCCGCCGCCCTCCGCCAATCCGGCACAGCCCAGAGCCGATGACGCGGTTCCCTCCCCTCGCCCGCCTCCCGGAGATCACCCGAGTGAGCGCCAGGCGCCAGGGGACTCACCTAGCCCTGGCACGCCGCCGGGTGAACAGCCGCAGGGCGGCTCAGCGAGGCCTGCCGATCCCCCGGCCGCCAATCCCCCACCGGCCGCCCACCCCCCGGCCCCCGGCCAAGCCGTGCCCGCCCCGAACAGCCACCCAGATGTGGCCCCGGCAGCCCCGGGAGCCCCGGCCGACCGCGGCGCCCACGGCGCACCGTCGGACGCGCCTTCGCCCCCCGTTTCACAGACTCCGGGTGCGCCGGCCCGTCGTGACCCAACCAACCCCCCGGCCGCCCACCGCCCGGCTCCCAGCCAAGCCGTGCCCGCCCCGAACGGCCACCCAGATGTGGCCCCGGCAGCCCGGCAGTCCCGGCCGACCACGACGCCCACGGCGCACCGTCGGACGCTCCTCCGCCCCCCGTTTCACAGACTCCGGGTGCGCCGGCCCGTCGTGACCCGACTCCCCCCGCGCCGCCCGAGGAGTCGATGCCCGAGGAGTCGATGTCAACGGGCGCGGCGCGCAAGCTCTTCAGACAGGTCCGGCCAGACACTGTCGGCCGCTCCGGCGGCCAATAGAGATTCGCCTCCCGCGCCCTCGACGAGTGTCGTCTCCCCACCCCCGGTGGCGCCCTCCACATCCGTTGCTCCCACTCTGCCGGTGGACGGCGAGACGCAGGCTCGCGGTTCGAGCCTCGCCGGGCACGCGGGCAGGGCGGCGAGGGCTGTCGAGTCCACCCCCATCCGCACCGAAGTGGGAACCCACGTGGCGGTCGACGCGACGCGCTTGCGCGGGCCGGCACGCCCGCCGAATGACGTGGGCCTGCCGCTGCGCGAGAAGCGCGCAAACATGGCAGCCAGCGGACTGTCGGCAGGCTCGGCAGGCTCGTCAGGCTCGTCGGCTCGAGCGGCGCGGGCCCGCTCGGGATCATCGCCGCGCTGCTTCTGATCTTCCTTCCGCGTTGGTTCAGGATGCTCCTCGTGTCAGAGCGGTGGCGGACGACCGTGTTCCTCGCCCTGCGCGAGCGGCCCGGCTAGCGCGAGCGGTTCAGCTCCGGCGCCCGCGCGCGAAATGCGTCGGGCGAGACATCCGTCAGGAGGAACCGCGATGCATGCCAACGAACCCGCGCTTCTCGCGCGCGGACCCGACACCACCAGAGGAACCGCATCCGGGGCGGCGCCCGGCACGAAGGTACTTGCGCTCGGCTATCAGAGCGTACGAGCTCCCGCACGGATCACCGAGCCAGAGGCGCAAGGTCAAGCGGACGCAATTGGCGACTACTGCAGCCGCAAGGGATGGGATCTGCTCACCGTGCTGCGCGACGTCGACGCGGGGCATGGAAGGGGGCCTGCCCAACCCGCGCTGAGCAATGCGATCGAGCGACTGCGCAGCGGCGAGGCTTCGTGTCTCGTTGTCGCGGAGCTCAGGCAGCTGTGCCCATCGATTGCAGACCTGGGCGGCATCTTGGAGCTGCTCGAGGGTGCGGATGCGCGCTTCGTATCGCTGGAGCCGCCCTTCGACACCGGCACGCCGATCGGTGGCGCGGTCGGGCGCATGCTCAGGACCGTCAGCGACTGGGAGCGGGTCCGCCGCGCAGAGATGACCGCGGCGGCTCGCTCGAAGGCGGGGGGTGCCCAAACGATCCCGTTGAAGCTCAGGCGTCGCATCGTTCGGATGCGGAAGGCCGGCATGACTCTCCAAGCAATCGCCGACCGGCTCAACGAGGAGGGCGTGCCCACCCTTCGCGGCGGTGCGAGGTGGCGGCCGTCGAGCGTTCAGGCCACGCTCGGATACAAGCGCCCTCGCCCATGGACGCCCGCCGGCTGAGGAGCCAGACCTTCAACAGCGTCTCAACGCATCTTCCAACTGCGTAAAAGCCCGCATTTTGCGGATTTCCGGCGCCTACGCCTTGCGGGCCGCGCGATCGGTGGCCTTGAGTGGGCAACCGAACGCACGGTCTCGATGCCTGAGCCTGTGCAAACCCTCCAAAGGAGGTATTCGCATGCGTCGCAAGGCGCTCGCTTCGATTCTCGCGGTGGCCGCCCTATCCATCTCCGCGGCACCGGCCTTCGCCGATCCGGACTTCGGGCCCGGCAACAGCAGCAAGGGACCGAACGACGGTGGGGCCAAGTGCCACCCGCCCGGACAGACGGTGAACGAGCCGGGCTGCAGAGTAGGAAAGGAGACCGCATGAAGCGGTACCTGCTGTTTGGCGTACTGACAGTGGCGGCGCTCGCGTTCCCGGGCGTTGCATCCGCCCAGAGCGGACACTTCGTTCAGACGCAGACCTGCACTGACATCGGGACGCAGGTTCAGTGCAGTGGCAAGGTGGCCGGCCTCGGAGGCACGACCTTCGAGATCACGGTTACGGCCCAAGGCACGGCGTCCGTCGTGTGTATCAACCCGGGTGGCAATCGCGCGCCCGGTCAGGACACGAGCGTGACGACCTCCGGATCTTCTGGCCCGCTCCCGACACCGAGGAACGGCCAGTACAGGTACACCGTGACGACGGTCGCGCCCGGGCCGCTGCCCGCCACGCCGACGTGTCCAAACGACCAATGGACGCCCGTGATCACCGACGTGACCTTCACCACGGCGACGATCACGCTCAGCGAGGATGGGGCCGTTTCCGATCAGGTGACCGTGCCCGTTTCATAGACGGCTGGTGAGGGGGGACCCGCAGGAAAGGCAGAGCCCCGCTTCGGCGGGGCTCTTCCAGTGGAGCTGAGGGGACTCGAACCCCTGACCTACGCGCTGCCAGCGCGTCGCTCTTCCAGCTGAGCTACAGCCCCAGGCGGGGCCATTCTAGAGGTAGCTCAGCCCACCGAGCGCGCCGGCGCTTCGCCCCAGAGCTGCTCGAGGCGGTAGTACTCGCGCGCCTCGGGCGTGAAGATGTGCGCTACGACGTCGAGGTAGTCGAGCAGGATCCACCGCGATTCCCTGGCGCCTTCGCTGCGGCGTGGCAGCAGGCGGTCGTCGGCGTGCTTGAGCTCCTCGTGGATCGCGTCGTGGATCGCCTTCGTCTGGCGCTCCGTGTTGCCCGTGCAGATCACGAAGTAGTCGGTGTACGACACGATCCCGCGCAGGTCGACCACGCGGATGTCGATCGCCTTGCGGTCGGCCGCGATCTCGGCGATCCGCTCGGCCAGCGCGGTCGAGTCGAGCGTCGCGCTCACGCCGGCGCCTTCTCCGAGACCGACGCGGACGCGCCGTAGAACCCGTGGTCCTCGATGTACGCGGCCACCTTGTCGGGCACCAGATAGCGGATCGGCTGCCCCGCCCCTGCCCGGCGCCGGATCGCGCTCGACGAGATCTGCATGATCGGCATCTCCAGATAGCGGACCGCCCGCATCCCGGCCAGCTGCCCGATCTTGATCCCGATCGCCTGCCGCGACCAGCTCAGCCGCTCGACCACCGCCACCGTCGCCAGCTCCAGCACCTGCTCGGGCTCGTGCCAACTGGCCAGCGCCGCCGCCTGGTCGCCGCCGAGGATCAGGAACAGTTCGTCCTTCGGCGACGCCTCGCGCAGGGCGCGCAGCGTGTCGGCCGTGTACGACGGCCCCTCGCGGTCGATCTCCACGCGCGAGGTCTCGAAGCGCTCGTCGTCCGCGATCGCCAGCTCCACCATCTCGAGCCGCTCCTCGGCCCCGGGGTCGCTCTCGAGGTCGCGGTGCGGCGCCTCCCCAACCGGGATGAACACGACCTTGTCCAGCTTGAGCTGCACCAGCGACTCCTGCGCGCACACCAAGTGACCGATGTGCGGCGGGTTGAAGGCTCCTCCGAGGATTCCGACGCGCAAGAGGGTTACTCGCGGACCTGCCCGGAACCTTCGGCGACGAACTTGTAGGTGGTCAGCTCGCGCAGCCCGATCGGCCCGCGCGCGTGCAGCTTCTGGGTGGAGTTGCCGATCTCGGCGCCCATCCCGAACACGGCGCCGTCGGTGAAGCGCGTGGAGGCGTTGACGTACACGCACGCCGCGTCGACGCCGGCCGTGAACGCCCGCGCCGACTCGGTCGACCCCGTCACGATCGCCTCCGAGTGCCCCGAGCCGTAGCGATTGACGTGCTCGATCGCCTCCTCGGCGGAGTCGACGGTCTTCACCGCCAGGATCAGCGCGTGGTACTCGGTCGCCCAGTCCTCCTCGGTGGCGTCGGCGAGCGAGTCGGCCAGGTCGCCGGCCAGCGCGCGCGTGCGGCCGTCCACCCGCAGCTCGACCCCGCGCTCGCGCAGCTCGCGCAGCGCGCGCGGCAGGAACTCGGCGGCGGCGTCGGCGTGCACCAGCAGCGTCTCGGCGGCGTTGCACACCGACGGCCGCTGCACCTTGGCGTTGATCGCGATCGCCAGCGCGTCGTCGAGGTCGGCGCTCGCGTCGACGTACACGTGGCAGTTGCCCGCCGCCGCGTACATGACCGGCACGGTCGCGTGCTCCTTGAGCGCGTTCTTCAGCCCCTCTCCGCCGCGCGGGATGATCAGGTCGACCACGCCGTCCTGGGTGGCGAGCTCGCGCAGCTCGTCGCGGTCGCCGCCGGTGACGATCGAGATCGCGCCCTCGGGCACGCCGGCCCCGGCCGCCGCCTCGGACGCCACCTGGGCGAGCACGGTGTTGGAGTGGGCCGCCGTGGACGACCCGCGCAGCACGATCGCGTTGCCCGACTTGAGGCAGAGCGCCGAGCAGTCGACGGTCACGTTGGGGCGCGCCTCGTAGACCACCGCCACCACCCCGAGCGGGACGCGCACACGGCGCACGTCGAGCCCGTTGGCCAGCCGGAAGCCCTCGATCGTCTGCCCGACCGGGTCGGGCAGGGCGGCGATCGCCCGCACGTCCGAGGCGATCCCGGCGAGCCGCTCCTCGGTCAGCTGGAGGCGGTCCAGCAGGCCCGAGTGCAGCTCGGCCTGCTCGCCCGCCTCCATGTCGCGAGCGTTGGCCTCCAAGATCTCGGGCGCGCGCCGCTCGAGGTCGTCCGCCATCGCGGCCAGAGCGGCGTTCTTGGTCGTGGTGTCGAGCTGTGCGAGCGCGCGCGACGCACGGCGCGCGCCGGCGCACACCTCGGCGACCGACTGGGCGGTGGTGGCCATCGGGGCAAGGGTACCGGGCCTAACCCAGGTGTCTTCCCGGCGGCGATCGCCTGCGGCAGCTCGAGCCCGTTCACGCCACCGCGGGCGCCGCCGCCCGCACGCGGCCCAGCGCGAGCGCGAGCGCCGCGACCACGCCGCCGGTCACGGCCATCATCGTCCAGGCGTCGACGAACCCCGCCATCGGGTCCTCGGCGGCGTCGAGCATCGCCACCAGCGCGGCGATGCCCAGCACCGCTCCGATCTGGCGGACGCAGGCGAGCACCGCACTGCCGGTGGCGAACCGCGCCGGCGGCAGCTGGGCGACCGCCGCGCTGCCCCAGGAGGCGAACGAGAACCCGACGCCGGCGCCGGTGAGCATCGTCGGGATCAGGTACTCGCTCGCGTAGGCGGGCGCCGTCCCGATGCGGGTCGCGAACAGCGCGCACCCGGCCGCGAAGAACAGCGCGCCCGGGAGGGCGACCACGCGCTGGCCGAAGCGATCCGACAGGCGCCCGGCGATCGGCGCGGTGAACGCGGCCGTCAGCGGGCCGGGCGTCACGGCAAAGCCGGCGGTCAGGATCGAGTAGCCCCACACCTGGGTCAGGAACAGCACGTTGCACAACAGCAGCGCGTAGAACGCGGTCGAGAAGGCGAACATGCCGGCGTTGGCCACCGCGAACGAGCGCGCCCGGAACAGGCTCAGCTCGATCACGGGCGCGCGGTGCCGCGCGGAGCGCAGCAGCACCGCCGGCAGCAGCACGGCCGCGGCGGCGAGGGCGCCGACCACGCGCGGGCTGTCCCAGCCCCAGTCGGAGCCCTTGACGATGCCGAGCGCCAGCGCTCCCACCCCGGCCACGAGCAGCGCGCTGCCGAGCGCGTCGGGCAGGACGCCGCCCGGGTCGCGCACCTCGCGCAGCACCCGCCGGGCGGGCACCAGAGCGGCCAGGCCGATCGGCACGTTGGCGAAGAACACCCAGCGCCAGCCCAGCCCGTCGACGAGCACCCCGCCGAGCGAGGGCCCGAGCGCGGCGGCCACCGCGCCGGTCGCGCTCCAGATCGCCACCGCCGTTGCGCGGCGCTCGGGCGGGAACTCGGGCAGCAGCAGCGCGAGCGAGGTGGGCACGAGGATCGCCCCGGCCGCCGCCTGCAGGACCCGCGCCCCCACCAAGACCTCGGGCGAGGGAGCCAGCCCGCACAGCACCGACGCCGTGACGAACGCCGCGACCCCGATCAGGAACATGCGCCGCCGGCCGACGAGGTCCGCGAGCCGCCCGGCCGGCACGAGCAGCGCCGCGAAGACGATGTTGTACGCGTTCAGCACCCAGGAGAGGTCGGCGCGCGAGGCCTCCGGGAAGTCGCGTTCGATGTCAGGGAACGCAACGTTCACGATCGTCACGTCGAGGAAGCCCATGAAGACCGCGACGGCGGTGACGGCGAGGACCTTCCAGCGGCGTTCCATCTGCGGCGCTCCCTAAGTTGCTTGACGCAACTCACCCTACCATGGGGTGCCAGCGGGCCGCCCTGCTGGCATGCTTTCCGCCGTGGAGCTGCGCGAGGCGATCGCCGAGCACGTGCGGGACGGCATGACCGTCGCGCTGGAGGGGTTCACTCACCTGATCCCGTTCGCCGCCGGGCACGAGCTGATCCGCCAGGGCCGGCGCGAGCTGACGCTCGTGCGCATGACGCCGGACCTGATCTACGACCAGCTGATCGGCATGGGCTGCGCGCGCAAGCTGATCTTCTCCTACGGCGGCAACCCCGGGGTGGGTTCGCTGCACCGCTTCCGCGACGCGGTCGAGAACGGTTGGCCGGCGCCGCTCGAGATCGTCGAGCACTCGCACGCCGGGCTCGCGAACGCCTACGCGGCCGGCGCCGCGAACCTGCCCTTCGGGGTGCTGCGCGGCTACGCCGGGACCGACCTGGTCGAGCACAACGACCAGGTCGCCTCCGTCGCTTGCCCGTTCACCGGCGAGCAGCTGAGCGCCGTCCAGGCGGTACGCCCGGACGTGAGCGTGATCCACGCCCAGCAGGCCGACCGCCACGGCAACGTGCTGCTCTGGGGCCTCGCCGGCGTGCAGAAGGAGGCCGTGCTGGCCGCCGGTGCGGCGATCGCGACCGTGGAGGAGATCGTCGACGAGCTCGAGCCCCCGCCCCACTCCGTGATCCTCCCGGCCTGGACGATCGCCGCCGTCTGCCACGTCCCCGGCGGCGCCCACCCCTCCTACGCGGCCGGCTACTCGGTGCGCGACAACGACTTCTACTCGGCGTGGGACGAGATCTCGCGCGACCGCGACCGCTTCGGCGAGTGGATGCGCGAGCACGTGCTCGAGCAGGAGGTGCCGGCGTGAGCGCCACCGACGCGGCCGTAGAGGTCTCGCCCGAGGAGCTGATGACGATCAACGCCGCCCGCGAGCTGCGCGACGGCCAGGTCTGCCTCGTCGGCGTCGGCCCGCCCAACGCGGCGGCCAACCTCGCCCGCCGCCTGCAGGCACCAGGGTGCGTGCTCGTCTACGAGTCGGGCGCGATCGGCGCGCAGCCGGTGCGGCTGCCGCTCTCGATCGGCGACGACGACCTCGCCGCGACCGCGCTCGAGCTGGTCTCGGTGGTCGAGATGTTCAACTTCTGGATCGGCGGCGGGCGCATCGACGTCGGCTTCCTCGGGGCCGCCCAGATCGACTCGCACGCCAACCTCAACACCACCGCGATCGGCTCCTACGAGCAGCCCAAGGTCCGCCTCCCGGGCGCCGGCGGCGCGCCCGAGATCGCGGCCTGCGCGAAGTCGGTGATCGTGATCGTGCGCCACTCGCCGCGGACCTTCGTGGAGCAGCTCGACTTCGTCACCTCGCTGGCGCACAAGCGCGGCCACACGGTGGTGATCACCGACCTGGGCGTGCTGCGACCGGGCGACGACGGCGAGCTCGAGCTGGTTGCGGTGCACCCGGGCGTGGAGGCGGACCAGGTCCAGGAGGCGACCGGGTGGGAGCTGCGGATGGCCGCCTCGGTGGAGCAGACGCCGCCGGTGACGGAGCACGAGCTCGACGAGCTGCGCGAGCTGCGGGCCTCCGCTGGCCGCCGCTAGGGCGCCGGCGTCCCTCAGCACCGCTACCTGCCCCCGCACCCCTAGTTGCTTCACGCTACGCTGGTACCCAGCATGCTCCCGCGCACCTACGACGATCAGGTCTGCTCCGTCGCTCGCACGCTCGAGCGGATCGGTGACCGCTGGACGATGCTGCTCATTCGCGACGCGTTCCTCGGGGTGCGTCGCTTCGACGACTTCCAGCGCGGGCTCGGCGTGGCGCGCAACGTCCTCACCGATCGCCTCGGGCGCCTTGTCGACGAGGGCATTCTCGAGAAGCGCGCCTATCAGGAGCGCCCCGAGCGCTTCGAGTACCGCCTCACCGAGAAGGGCGTGGACCTGTGGCCGGTGCTGATCTCGCTGATGAAGTGGGGCGACCGCTACTTCCCGGCCGAAGACGGGCAGCCGACCCTGATCCTGCACCGCGACTGCGGCGGCGAGGTGGACGAGCGCTTCCGGTGCGAGCGCTGCGGTGCCGACGTGGACGCGCGCAGCGCCGAGGCTATGCCGGGCCCCGGATCGCGCCGACAATGGCCCACCGCCGTCCTCTGAAGCGCCAGCCGCACGTCACCAGCCGCGCCGCGATCAGCCCCAGCAATCCGCACCAGACGCCGACTATCCCGAAGTCGAGCGCCAACGACGCGAGCGCGACCGGCACGAACACCAGCAGGGACGAGGCGAGCATCCCCCACATCAGGAAGCGCGTGTCGCCGGCCCCGATCAGGATGCCGTCGAGCGCGAACACCGCGCCGTTGGCCGGCTGCATCAGCGCGAACAGCGGCCAGATCTTGTGCAGCTCGTCGATCACGTCCGCGTCCGAGGTGAACGCGCGCGGGAGCACCTCCGTGAGCGCGAGCATCACCACCGCGAAGACGGCCCCAGCCGCGATCGACAGCTCGATCATGCGCTTGGCCGCGCGGTAGGCCTCCTCGGCGTCGCCCGCGCCCAGCGACCGGCCGACGATCACCTGGCCGGCGATAGCGACCGCGTCGAGCACCAGCGCGAGGAACACGAACAGCTGGAACGCGACCTGGTGCGCCGCCAGCGAGTCGTTGCCTACCCGCGCGAGCACCGCGCCCGCCACCAGGAACGAGGCGTACAGCGCCGTGGTGCGCACGAAGATCTCCGAGCCGATGCGCGCCAGCGGCCGCATCCGGGCGAGCGAAGGCCGTCGCGAGCTCGCCGGCGCCCGCAGCAGCGCGGCGACGAACGCCACTCCCATCCCCAGCTGGGCGACCACGGTGGCCCACGCGGAGCCCGCCAGCCCCCAATCGAAGCCGTAGATGAACAGCAGGTTGAGCAGCACGTTGGCGACGTTCGCGACCACGACGATCACGAGCGGCGTGCGCAGGTCTGACACCCCGCGCAGGAACCCCTGTCCCGCGAGCGCGATCAGCGCGAACGGCAGCCCGAGCGAGCCGATGCGCAGGTACAGCACCGCAAGCTCCGCCGTGTGCCCGTCGGCGCCCATCAGGTCGACCAGCGGCTGCGCCAGGGCCGCGAGCGTGGCGGTGAGCACCACGCCGATCGCGGACGCCAGCCAGAGCGCCTGCGCCGCCAGGCGGCCGGCCTCCTCGTGCGCGGCGGCCCCCGACAGCCGCGCGACCTGCGCGGTCGTGCCGTACGTGAGGAAGTTGAACAGCGTGAACGCGCCGGTGAGCAGGGTCGCGGCGATCGCCAGCGCGGCCAGCTGCTCGGTGCCGAGATGCCCGACCATCGCGGTGTCCGCGAGCAGGTAGAGCGGCTCGGCCGCCAGCGCGCCCAGCGCCGGCAGCGCCAAACCGAAGATCTCGCGGTCGTACGGGGAGCGCAGCGTCAATCGAGCACGAAGTAGTCGCGGTGAACGGCTTCCTCGGTGGCCCGCGGCAGCAGCTTCCGCACCTCTTCGGTCTTCATCCCCTTGATCCGGCGCAGCTCGCTCGCGGAGTAGCCGACGATCCCCTTCCCCACCGCCCGGCCCCCGCAGCGCACCTCGACCGCGTCGCCGGCCTCGAAGTCGCCCTCCACCTCCACGACCCCCACCGGCAGCAGGCTCGTGCCGCGCTCGCGCAGCGCCCGCTCGGCGCCGTCGTCGACGGTCACGCGCCCGCGCGACGGCTTGGCGTAGCGCAGCCACAGCTTGAAGCTCGAAACGCGCCCGGGCTGGGGCACGAAGCGGGTGCCGGTCGGCTCACCCGCAAGCGCCCGGGCGACCGCTTCGCGCTCGACGCCGTTGGCGATCGTCACCGGGATGCCCGCCGCGGTTGCCATCTCGGCGGCGACCACCTTCGAGCGCATCCCGCCCGAGCCGAGCGGCGAGGTCGACACCCCGATCTCGAGGTCGTGCAGAGTGTCGATCTCGCGCACCTCCTCGACCAGCCGCGCGGCGGGGTCGCGGCGCGGGTCGGCCGAGTAGAGCCCGCCGATGTCGGTCAGCAGCACCAGCCGATCGGCGCCGATCAGGATCGCCACCTGGGCGGCGAGGAAGTCGTTGTCGCCGAACGAGATCTCGTCGGTGGTCGTGGTGTCGTTCTCGTTGATCACCGGCACGACGCGCCAGTCGAGCAGCTTCCGCAGCGTGTGCCGGGCGTTCAGGTAGTGGGTGCGCGCGGACATGTCGAAGAACGTCAGCAGCACCTGCGCGGACTTGACCGAGCGGGCCTGCAGCAGCTCGTCGTAGTTGCGGTAGAGCTTGCCCTGACCGACCGCCGAGGCCGCCTGGAGCTCCTCCATCGAGCTGGGACGCACCGGCAGGTTCATCAGGCGCATCCCGCGCGCGATCGCGCCGGAGGTGACGATCACGAGCTCGTCGCCGGCCTCGTGCCGGGCGGCGACCTCGTCGCAGACCGACGACAGGACCTCGGTGCGCACCTCGCCGGCGTCGTCGGCGACGATGCTCGAGCCGAGCTTCACGACCACGGTCGCCATCAGGAGCCCCCGACCAGCTTCCAGTCGCCGTCCTCCTTGGCGAGCTCGAACCTGCGGTTGGCGCGCTGACCGCCGGTGGCGATCGTGGCGCGCACGGTCGCCTTGTCGCCGTCGACCTTCGTCGCGCCGATCGCGATCAGGCGCAGCTTCAGACCCTTGATCAGGTTGAGCTGGTCCTTGCAGGCGTCCTCGGCCTGGTCGCCGCTCGCTCCGGTCGCCTTCTCCATGTACTCCTGGGAGAGCAGGTCGCCGCAGAGGCGGTCCCCGTCGCGGTCGTTGGTGGCCTGCACGAAGTCGCGGACCGCCCGCTGGGCGTCCTTGGAGTCGTCGCCGCCGCCGCACGCGCTCAGCGCGACGGCGAGCGCGAGCACGAGCGCTGTCCGGGCCACCGCCGGATTGATATCAGCCGGGATCGAGCTCAAAGACGACCCCCGCGATCTCCACGTCGTCGCCCGGGGTGAACCCCGCGGCCTCCAGCGCCCGGATCACGCCCAGCGCGCGCAGGCGCTCCTCGACGTAGCGCAGCGCCTCGGCGTTCTCGATGTCGTGGCGTGCGATCAGGCGGTCGATGCGCCCGCCCTCCACCCGGAACACGCCCGGACCGGTCCGCTCGACGCTGAACGAGTCGCCGGCGCCGGGGCGGTAGACGCGGTGGGTCGCCGGCAGCTCGCCCGCCGCCGGCTCGGCGAGCTCCTCCGGCACGCGCTCGAAGATCGCGTCGCGCAGCTCGGGGACGCCCGCCCCAGTCGCGGCCGAGGTGGCCAGCACCGGCAGGCCGGTCCGCTCCCCCCACTCGAGTCGCGCCGACTCGACGTCGTCCGGCGGGACCAGGTCCGCCTTCGAGAGGCAGAGGATGCGCGGCAGGTCGGCCAGCCCGTGACCGTGCTCGCGCAGCTCGGCCTCGACCGTCGCGTGGTTGGCGAGCGGGTCCGACCCGTCCAGCGGCGCCAGGTCGAGCACGTGCACCAGCACGCGGCAGCGCTCCACGTGCGCGAGGAACTCGTGCCCGAGCCCCGCGCCGGCGCTGGCGCCCTCGATCAGGCCGGGGATGTCGGCGAGCACCAGCTGGCGGTCGTCGCGTTCGAGCGTCCCGAGCACCGGCTCCAAGGTGGTGAACGGGTAGTCGGCCACCTTCGGGCGAGCGCGCGTGAGGCGCGCGAGCAGCGAGGACTTGCCGGCGTTGGGCAGCCCCACCAGGCCGGCGTCCGCGAGCAGCTTCAGCTCGAGCGTCAGCCAGCGCTCCTCCCCCGGCAGGCCCTTCTCGGCGAAGCGCGGCGTCTGGCGGGTGGCCGTGGCGAAGTGCCGGTTGCCGCGGCCGCCGCTGCCGCCGCGCGCGACGACGGCGTTCTGCCCGGCCGCGGTCAGGTCCCAGCGGTCGCCCCGCTCGGGGTCGAGCACGACGGTGCCCGGCGGCACCCGCACCTCCAGGCGGGCCGGCGTGGCGCCGTGCTTGTTGGCTCCCTGGCCGTGCCCGCCGCGCGGCGACTTGAAGTGCGAGCCGCGCCGGAACGACGACAGGTCGCGCAGCGACGGGTCGACGACGATCGCCACGTCCCCACCGCGCCCGCCATCGCCGCCATCGGGGCCGCCCTTGGGCACGTGCGCCTCCCGCCTGAAGGAGACCACCCCGTTGCCGCCGGCGCCGCCGCGGACGTAGATCTTCGCCCGATCATGGAACACAGCTAGGCCTCGTCGATGCGCGGCGCAGTCAGGCGAAGCAGCAGCTCGTCGTCGTCGGGGAACAGCCCCGCCTCCGGTAGCCGCCGCAGCAGCTCGCGCCAGCCCTCGCCCTCCGCGTAGGCCCGCTCGAGCAGCTCGCGCGCCTCGGCCTCGCGGCCGTTCGCCGCCAGCGTCACGCCGTGCCAGAAGGCCAGCTCGGCGTTGCCAGGCTGCTCGGCGTGCGCCGCCGCGTACTCGGCCAGCGCACCCTCGAGGTCGCCCGCCGCGGCCAGCTCGTCGCCGACCTCGACCCGCGCGTAGCTCGCGTTCAGGCCCACCAGCCGGCGCAGCTCCGCCACCGGCTCGGGGTGATCGTCCACGCGCAGGTCCACCGGCCGGTCCTGCATCGGCTGCCCGCTCGCGCGTGGCGCCACGACCACGACCGCGGCGGACTGGCGCCCGCGAATGTCTCCGCCCTCGCGCTCGGCGGCCTCCAGCGCCGCGAGCAGCCGGCCGGCGAGATCGTCATCGCTGGCGCCGAACGCCTCGAGCATCGCCCCGGGAACCGTCGGCCGCTCCATCATGTTCGCCTGAGCCGAGACTCCGTCGGCGAGGCGATGGCCGGCCTCGCGGATGCAGCGGGCGCCGGTGTGGACCGCCACGCGCCCGTGGTTGTCGACGATCGCCACCTGCCGCACCTCCGCCTGCTCGTCGTCGCCCAGCAGGCGCCGCAGCGCATCCGGCGCCGACGCCCCGCGGCGCAGCTGCCCGAGGCCGCGCGGCCCGTAGGCGGGCTCGACGATCGACTGCGTCGCCACCGCCCCCACGCCCGGCTCGGCCCAGCTCACGATCGACCCGACCGAGAAGTAATGCGACTGCACGGCGACGCCGAGCTCGCCGGTGCGGTCGTCGCGGGCGACGATCGAGTAGGTCGTCGGCTACTCCTCCGAGAGCGGATCGACCGAGATCACGCGCCCGCGCCGGCCGGAGCCGAACTGCACTACGCCGGGGCGCGTCGCGAAGATCGTGTCGTCGCGGCCGATGCCGACGCCCTCGCCCGGCTTGAAGCGGGTGCCGCGCTGGCGCACGATGATCTCGCCGCCGCTCACCGACTGGCCGGCGAACACCTTCACGCCGAGGCGCTTGGCGTTCGAGTCGCGGCCGTTGCGGCTGGAGCCAAGACCCTTCTTATGAGCCATCCGCGTCTTCCTCCTTCTTCGCCGCCCGGCGCGCGCCGACCTTGATGTCGGCGATCTCGATGCGCGTCAGATCCTGGCGGTGCCCGTAGCGGCGCTTGTAGCCGCGCTTGGGCTTGAACTTGAGGCCGTGGATCTTCTTGCCGCGCTCGTGACCGGTGACGGTCGCTTGCACCTTGACCTTGCCGAGCTCACCCGGCTCGAGCACCGACTTGTCGCCGTCGGCGTAGAGCAGCGGCTCGAGGTCGACCTTGTCGCCCTCGTTCGCGGACATGCGATCGACGACGATCGAGTCGCCCTTCTCGACGCGGTACTGCTTACCGCCCACTCTGACGATCGCGTAGCTCATGGCAAGAGAACGGCGCCACAGACTGCCGGCGGCGCCGCTGGCGAGTGTAGCGGGTCGGCGGCTAGGCCCGCCCGCCGCACATGCCTTGACCGGCGAGCTATTCCGATATATCGTTGACAGTCACATGCACACACTTACGGCACATCTCATGGGCCGCCCCGGCTTCCATCACATGGGCCGGCACGGCCACCACCGGCACGGACCACACCTCGACCCACGCGCCTTCTGGCACGGCCCCTGGCGCGGCATGGCCTTCGGCCCCGGCGGCCGGCGCGGCCGCGCCCGCCGCGGCGACGTGCGCGCCGCGATCCTCTTGCTGCTCGAGGAGGAGCCGCGCAACGGCTACGGGCTGATGGAGGAGATCGAGAGCCGCAGCGGCGGCGCCTGGCGCCCCAGCCCGGGCTCGGTCTACCCCGCCCTGGCCCAGCTCGAGGACGAGGCGCTGATCCAGTCGGACGAGAGCGCCGGGCGGCGCTCCTTCGAGCTCACCGACGAGGGCCGGACCTATGTCGCGGACAACCGCGAGGCCCTCGGCAGCCCCTGGGACGAGGCCGGCGACGGCGTGCCGACCGAGTTCGCCGAGCTGCGCTCGCTGATCGGCCAGGTCGGCATGGCCACCCTGCAGGTGGTCCAGTCGGGCGACGACAAGCAGATCGCCGAGGCCAAGAAGGTCCTCACCGACGCCCGCAAGTCGCTCTACCGGATCCTGGCCGAGGCCGACTAGCGCGCGGCGAGCTCGCGGCGCGGCGCCTGGGCCACCAGCAGCCCGGCGGCCACCAGGGCCGCGCCGCCGAGCGCCCGCGCCGTGATCGCCTCGTCGTAGAGCACGGCGCCGAAGACCAGCGCGCCGAACGGCAGCAGCATCGCGAGGAACGACATCGCCTGGGCGGTGATGTGGCGCAGCAGGATCGTGAGCCCGACGAACGGCACCGCCGACCCGACGAGTGCGAGGTAGACGATCGAGCCGATCGACTCGCCGGTCCAGGCGAACTCGCTCCAGCGCTCGCCCAGCGCCGAAGCGACCAGCAGCAGGACGCCGCCGCCGAGCATCGCCCAGCCGTTGAGGACGACGGCGTCGAGCTCCTCGGCGCGCAGCTTGATCGAGAGGTTCCCGATCGCGGCGCCCACCGGCGCGACCGCCAGCGCCGCCGCGCCGGCCAGCGCCAGCTCCTCGTCGCCCAGGTCCAAGCTTTCGGCAAAGGCCAGCGCCAGCCCCGCGATCGCGATCAGCACCCCAGCGATCACGGGGGAGCGCAGCGGCTGGTCGGGCAGCACCACGGCGCCGAGCAGCGCGACGTAGAGCGGCAGCACGCCGAACAGCACGGCCGCGAGGCCCGATGGGATGTACTGCTCGCCCCAGTAGACGAGCCCGTAGGTGAGCGCGAACGGGAAGGCGCCCAACACCGCGGCGAGTAGCACGTCGGTGCGCAGCGGACGCCGCCTCGCCGCGCTGAACACGAGCAGCACCACCCCTGCCAGGGCGAACCGGATTCCGGCGCCCAGCAGCGCCGGGCTGTCCTCGAGGCCGATCTTGATCGAGACCCAGGTGCTCGACCAGATGACGACGAGGAGCGCGTACAGACCCCAGACGGCGGAACGGCTCACGCGCAGCGACGTTACCGACACGGGGCCAGATTCAGGGCGCGGCGCTCATCCCGACGCGCCCCCGAGACGACAACCGGACCATGGCCACCGTGGACTCCGTTCATGCTTCGCTGTGCGAGCTCGTCGCGGAGCTGATGAGCGCGGCCTGCGGCAAGGCCTTCCCGCGAGCGCACCTGAGCTTCCTCGCGCTGGGCGGGTCCGAGGACCAGGCGGCCGAGCTCACCGACATGATCAACGCGCTGTTCGGCCTCGACCTCCCCGCCGACACAGTGATGCGCTCGCCAACGCCCGACGCGCTCGCCCGGACGATCGAATCGTCCTGGCACGCGAGCCCCTCAGATCTGGCCGAGCTGACCCGCGCGATCGCCGAAGCGGCCTAGCTGTTCGGCGCGCCGGCAGGTCCGTTTGAGACGCACGCGCGCAGGCCGAACGCGATCCCGGCGGCGTCGCCCTGGGCCTTGAGCGTGGAAATCCGCGCGGCCAGTGAGGCCGCCGCGGCAAGGTCGCCGCGGCGGATCAGATCCAGCTGACGCCGCTCGAGTTTGACGCGCCGATCGAAGTTCCCGAGCCAGCGGTCGTAGATCGCCTCAGCCTCCGGTGGCCGTCCGAGCGCGTGCAGGGCGGCGAGCTGGGCGGCGTGCCCGCGCACGTAGGCCGGCTGCGCTCCCCAGTCGGCGCGCACGCGGCGCCTCGCCCGGCGGATCCTCTCGCGCAGCTCCCGGTCGGTGCGCCTGCAGGTCTGGTCGACCCCGAGCACGAACCACACTTGCCGGAAGGAGCGCGGGCGGCGGGCTTGCGGGGCGGTCGGATAGAGCGTCACCGGGTCGCGGGCGCGAGCTACACGGAGCGAGCCGCGACGCGGCCCCTTCCCCAGTTGCGAACGGCACGTAGCCGGAGTCGCAAGCCGTGTACGCGTGTCCGTCGCGCTCGAAGCGCCAGACCGCGCGCACGAACCCTTCGACCCGCGCCTGTCGCACGTGCGCAGTCATGCTGGCGCCGAAGTTGCTCCAACCGTTCGCGTCGGCGAACGTCCCATCCTCTCGCACGAAGAGCCGTTCGCCCTGCCGGCGAAACTGGACCGCGCCGTCCGTCGGTGCCCAGTCGGTGGGGTACTCCTGGTTGCCCGGGCACTTCGCCCAGATCCGCGTGGTGGGGAACCGCGGCCGCCCGCGCTCGTCCACACTGAAGGCAATCGCCTGGCGCTGGCCGGTCATCCCGGTCAGCCGCTCGATCTGGGGACCGGCGCTCTCCGCGTCGGCGTCGCGCCGCACCTGCAGGGCCGCGACCAGGAGAACCGCGCTCAACAAGAGAAAACCGATTCGGACCAGCAGAACGAGGCGCACAGGTCCGGCATCGGCCTCCCCGCCGCGACCTTTAGGTCAGTCGTCGTCGCGGTGAACCGTCTCCGGCGAGAAGGCCGGCAGGCACACCGCGATGTACTCGGCGCCCTCCGGCGTCGAGTAGCGCACCCACTCGCCAGCGCGTACGAGCACACCCTGGCCGGCGGCCACGTCGAGGCTCCCGTCCTCGCTCTCCACGCGCAGGGCGCCGGCGAGCACCACCGTGTACTCGTCGAACTCCGGGCGCTGCCCCGGCTCGCTCCATCCGGCGGGCGAGCGCATGCGGGCGATGCTCACGCGCTCCTCCCCGCCGGAGGCGCGCCCGGCGAACTCGTCGATCAGCTTCGGCGGCTCGCCGGCGGCCTCGACACGCACCGGGGCGTCGATCAGCTCGGGCATCAGGTCGAGGGCGACTCCGCCGCCGGCCGCCTGCGTCCGCGGCCGCCGCGGCGTCCGCGCCGCCGGCGCCGGCCGTCGCCCGAGGCGGAGTCCGAGTCGCCGTCCTGCGAGCCGGCCCCCTCGGGCGGGTTGACCAGCGACGCCTGCGCGGCCGAGCGTCCCACCTTCTCGATCCGCACCAGCGTCCGCTCGCCGACCAGCGTGGCCGCGTTGACGACCGAGATCACGTAGCCGTCCAGCTTCGCGACCGCGTCGTCGTCGTTGTACATGTGCGGCTCCTCGATCAGGACGAGCACCTCCTCGCCCTCGCGGAACGGCAGCGCGCGCTCCTCGACCTCCTCGCGGCTGCCCTCGAGGACCACCTCGAAGTGGTCGATCGGCAGCGCCTCGGTCCCCTCGAAGTGGAAGTGGCGCCCGGTCTCCTGCTCGATCTCCACGATCGGCCCGGGCACGCCCTGGCCGCCGACCAGGATGGCCGACACCTTGGGGTGCACCCGGATCAGGAACGCCGGCGCCGGCCGCTCGGCCGCGACCTCGCGCAGCCAGCGGTCGACCTCGATCGACACGGTCTCCTCCGACAGCACCACGCCCTCGCCCTCGCAGGTCGGGCACGGCTTGGTCATGATCTCGCGCACGCCGTCGGTGACGTTCTGGCGGGTCATCTCGACCAGCCCGAGCGGCGAGATCTCGACCACGTAGGTCTTGGTGCGGTCCTCGTCGAGCGCCTTGCGCAGCGTCTTCAGCACCGCGTCGCGGTTGCGCGCCCGCGACATGTCGATGAAGTCGATGACGATGATCCCGCCGATGTCGCGCAGCCGCAGCTGGCGCACGACCTCCTCGGCCGACTCGAGGTTCGTGCGCGTGATCGTGTCCTCGAGCTTCGCGCCCTTGCCGCGGCCGGTGAACGAGCCCGAGTTGACGTCGATCACCGTCATCGCCTCGGCGTAGTCGATCATCAGGTAGCCGCCGCTGGGCAGGTCGACCCGGCGCCGCAGCACCGACTGGAGCGCCTCCTCGACGTTGTAGCGCTCGAACAGTGGCTCCTCGTCCTCGTAGAACTCGAGCCGCTCGAGCAGCTCCGGCGCGGTGCGGTTGAAGAACGACTCGAGCCGGTGGTGCTGCTTGCGGTCGTCCACGATCGCCTTCTCGAACTCGCCCGAGAAGATGTCGCGCGCCACGCGCACCGACAGGTCGGCCTCTTGGAAGACCATCTCCGGCGCGGTCGTCTCCTTCGAGCGCTGCTGGAGCACGTCGTGCAGCTTGTGCAGGTACTTGATCTCGCGCTCGAAGTCCTCCTTCGTCGCGCCCTGGGCGGCGGTGCGCACGATCACGCCGCCGTCGCCGAGGTCGGCCTTGCCGGCCGCGCGGCGCAGGCGGTCGCGCTCCTTGTCGTCGAGCCGGCGCGATACGCCGACGCCCTCGCCCTGCGGCACGTACACGAGGTAGCGCCCCGCGATCGAGAGCTGCATCGACAGGCGCGGGCCCTTCGTCTTCAGCGGATCCTTGATCGCCTGCACGAGGATCTCCTGGCCGGGCTTGAGCAGCTCGGTGATGCGCTTCCCCTTGGTGCGGCCGCCGCGTCCGCGGCGAGCCACCTCGACGCCGGGGAAGACCACGTCGTCGGCGTGCAGGAAGCCGTTCTTCTCGAGGCCGATGTCCACGAACGCCGCCTCGAGGCCGGGCAGGACGTTGTCGACCTTGCCCTTGTAGATGTTTCCGACGATCGAGCGTGAGCCGCGGCGCTCTATGTAGAGCTCCGCGACGCGCCAGTCGTCGCTCTTCTGCTGTCCGCGTCCCCGGCTAGTGCCGGAGGGTGATCCCTCCGACTCGAGGATCGCGACTCTGGTTTCGCCACGGTCCACCGTGACGAGCAACTGCTTCTTCAAAACAAAAACCTTCCATAAGAGTTAGAGGCCCTTGGCCACAGCCGTCTCGCGCGCTTGCGCGTAAATCGACTGCAATAGGCCGATGGCCATCAATGTCGTAAGCACCGAGGAGCCGCCATAGGACATCAGCGGCAGCGGGATGCCGGTGATGGGCATGATCCCGATGGTCATGCCCACGTTGACGAAGACCTGGAACATCAGCATCGCGGTGATGCCGCCGGCGACAAGTGCGCCGTAGAAGTTCTTTGACATCGTCAGGATTCTCAACGCTCTCCAGATTAGGAGCGCAAACAGGGACAGCACGAGCGCCGCTCCCACGAACCCGAATTCCTCTCCAACAACCGAAAATATGAAGTCCGTGTGGTGCTCGGGTAGGAAGTTCAACTTCGTCTGGGTGGATTCGTCTCCACGACCAGTCTTCCCCCCTGAGCCTATCGCGGTCAGCGACTGATTGATCTGATACCCCTCATCGGCCGGATCGGTCGAGGGGTTGAGGAATGCGGTCAGACGATCTACCTGGTACGGCTTGATTACGTCCACGCCGACCGTCGGCGCGGCCAGCGCCACCACCACGATCGCGACCGTCCCGAGCCCGGCCAGCGCCGCGAAGTGCGTCCACTTGGTGCCCGCCACGAACAGCACGGCGAGCACGATCGCCAGATAGACGAGCCCCGAGCCGAGATCCGGCTGCGCGACCACCAGCATCGCCGGGATCAGCGCGAGCAGGACGATCCGGCTGGTCGTCTCGCGCTCGCCGAGCCGCCGCGCGCGGTCGACCGTGAAACCGGCCAGCGCCACGACGAGCAGCAGCTTGCCGAGCTCCGAGGCCTGGAAGTTGAAGAACCCGACCTCGATCGCCCGGCGCGACCCGCGCGCGGAGAAGCCGAGCGCGTAGACGAGCAGGATCCCGGCGATCATCGCGCCGTAGACCCCGAGCTTCCATTCGCGCAGGCGCGAGTAGTCGAAGCGCGACAGCGCCAGCATCAGCACTAGCCCGACGCCGATGTAGATCAGCTGACGGTCCATGTAGTAGTTCGGGTCACCGGCGATGTCGCCGAGCGTCGCGCGGCGCACGGTGTAGACGCTCGCCGCGACGAGACCCAGCGTGGCGAGCAGCAGCAGCGGGTCGAGCCGCAGCAGGCGCGGCCCGGTGTCGCGGAAGTCCTGGACGGCGGTCGTCGACATCAGTCGGACGGGCCTCCGCCCTCGACCAGCTGCTGCTCGTCCACGTTGAAGAGCTCGGCCATGATGCGGCGCGCCATCGGCGCGGCCGTGTCGGCGCCGAAGCCGCCGGCCTCGTCGGTCACGGCCACCACGTACTTGGGGTCGGGCCACGGCGCCAGCGCGACGTACCAGGACTGGTCGGCGCGGCCGGCGCCCTTCTCAGCCGTGCCGGTCTTGCCGGCGATGTCCACCGGGAAGGTCGCGAACACCGGCGTGGAGGTGCCGCCGGGCGCGCTGGCGGCGCCGCGCAGGCCGTCGAGGATCGCCGACCGGTACTCCTCGGCGATGCCCAGCTTGCGGGCGGCCGGCGCCTCGAGGTCCTGCTCGGCCTGCCCGGCGGAGTTCTCGATCCGCTGGCCCAGACGCGGGCGCAGCACGCGGCCGCCGTTGGCAATCGCGGCGTAGGCGACGGCCATCTGGAGCGGGTTGGCGGCGAGGTCTCCCTGCCCGACCGAGAGGTTGACGTTGTCGCCCACCGACCAGGGCCGGTCCTGCCAGCCGCACTTGCCGAGCGAGATCTCCTCCGGCGTCGGATTGGTGCGGTCGACGCAGCGCTGGAACTTCGCGTACTGGGCGTCGCGCCACTTCGGCCCCGGGATGAAGCCGGGCCCCTCCTCGGGCAGGTCGACGCCCGTGCGGCGGCCGAGCCCCAGCTTGCGCGCCCAGTGCTGGAGCGGCATGCCCTTCTCGTTCATGTCGCGGCCGAGCTGGTAGAAGAACACGTCGCTCGAGACGGTCAGCGCCTGGCGCAATGAGAGCACCCCGTGCGCCACCTCGCCCGCGTTCTTGAAGACCTGGTCTCCGACGGTCAGCTCGCCCGGGTCGTTGAGCGGCGTGTCGGGCGTGATCAGCCCGGACTCGAGCGCCGCCGTGGCGGTGATCAGCTTGAACGTCGAGCCCGTCGGGTAGCCCGCGGCGACGGCGCGGTCGGTCAGCGGCGAGCCCGTCTCGTCGGCGGTCAGGCGCTTGTAGTCGCGCGAGCTGACGACCTTGGCGAACAGGTTCGGGTCGTAGGAGGGCTCCGAGCCGAGGCCCAACACCTGGCCGTTGTGGATGTCCATGACGGCGAAGGCGCCCTTGCCGGTGCCCCCCTCGAGCGCCTCCTGGCCCGCCTCCTGCACGTCCAGGTCGAGCGAGAGGCGCAGCTGGCGACCCCGCCGCGCCCGCTCCTGACCGAGGCTGGACTTGAGGTTGCCGAGGGCGTCGACCTGCACCTTGGTCTTGCCGCTGCGGCCGCGCAGGAACTGGTCGTACTCCGCCTCCAGCCCGGCCTTGCCGACCCGGTCGCCCATCACGACGTCCGAGAAGCCGGGCTCCTTGAGCTCCTCCGCGCTGACCTCCCCGACGTAGCCGAACAGGTGCGCGCCCAGCTCCCCGTGCGGGTACTCGCGCAGGAAGACGGGGTCCACCTCGACGCCGCGGAAGCTCTCCTCGCGCTCGGCGATGTACATCAGCACGTTGCGCGGGACGTCCTGCTTGACGGTCGCCTTGGAGTAGGGCTGCTCCCTGAACTGCTGGTTGACCCGGCGCGCGATCGCCCGCGGTCGCATGTTCAGCAGCCGGCCGAGGCGGCGGTAGAGCGCCCGGCGCTCGCTGCGGTCGGCGGACAGCTTGTCTGGCGTGACCTCGACCGCCAGGCCGACGCGGTTCTCCACCAGCACGCGCCCCTCGCGGTCGACGATGTCGCCCCGCGGCGCCTGCACCCTGATCTCGCGTTGCTGGTTGTTCTGGGCCGCCTTGACGTAGTCCTCGGCGGACAGCACCTGCAGGAACCAGAGCCGGAAGAAGATGATCCCGAACGCCGCCAGGGCGATCCCGCCGAGGATCGCCACGCGCACCGCCAGCTGCGGCGTGAGCGTGGGACGGCGGTCGTTGTCGAGGTACATCAGATCTCGAGCCCCCGGAGGCCGAGCGGGCCGGCTTCGCGCGGCGGGCGGCGCCGGCGGCGCACCTCCATCGGGTCCACGGCCAGCGACGGGCGCAGCAGCTTGCGGCAGCCGGTGAACACCGGCAGCGCCAGCAGGGCGTTGAGCAGCACGGTCACGATCATGTCGCGCAGCACCAGCGGGCTGACGCGCGCGCCGATGTCGAGCATCAGCGCCACCGCGGCGAACGCCACCACCCAGCAGGCGGTGGCGACGGTGCCAACCGCCACCGGCAGCAGCCCGTGGCTGGGGTCGCGCACCTCGCGGAAGCGGCCGACCCCGTAGCCCACGGCGGTGAGCACCAGCGACGACGCTCCCATCGTGGTGCCGGTGAGCAGGTCGAGCAGCAGTCCGGCCGAGAAGCCGGTCGCGCAGCCGGTCACGCTGCCGCCGTAGTAGGCGACCGCCGCCACGACCAGTACCACCAGGTCGGCGTGACCGCCGAACACGGTCAGCTGGCTCAGCGCGGACAGCTCGAGCACGACCGCCACCAGGAGCAGCAGGCCCACTCGCAGGAATGCCCCGGGCGACAGGATCATCCGCCGCCGTCCCCGACCGAGGCCGCCTGCTGGGCGACGCCCCGGCGCGTCAGCACCTGGACCACGTCGATGCGGCGCAGGTCCGCGAACGGCTTGACGTGCACCCGCTGGTAGGTCTCGAGCTCGTCGAGGTCGACCTTGGTCACCCGGCCGATCGGGATGCCGCGCGGGAACAGCGACTCGGTCTTCGAGGACGTGAACCCCGACGTGACCACCAGCGTGTTCTCGGTCACCCGCCGCCCGCTCTCGACGTACTCCAGCAGCAGGTCCTCGGGGTTGCCGACCTCGGGCCGGACCACGCCGGTCACGCCCTCCGGGAAGACCTGAGCCGACACGCCGCTCTGGCCGTCGGTGATCAGGCGCACCTCAGCGGTGCCGCCGGTCACCGTGGTGACCTTGCCGATCAGACCGCCCGCGGCGATCACCGGCTGGTTCTCGCGCACGCCGTCGTCGGAGCCCTTGTCGATCTTGACCGTCGAGTACCAGATGGTGGCCGACTTGGCGATCACGCGTGCGTTCACCGGCGCGGTGGACTGCGGGAAGTAGTTCTCCTCGTGCAGGCTGGCCAGCGCCTCGAGCTGGCCGGCGTCGCGCCGCTCGGTCTCCGCCTCGGCGAGATCGCCCCGCAACCGCTGGACCTCCTTCTTGAGGTCGGCGTTCTGGTCCTTGGCGTCGATCGTGTCGCCGGCCCAGCCGAAGAAGTCGCGCACGGGCTTGAGCGCGCGGCTGGCGCCGGTCTCGATCGGGGCGACCGCCTCCTGCGCCCCGCGCTGGAGCGTGTGGAAGAAGCCGCCGCCCGACTCGCCGAAGTAGGCGGTCAATATCGCGATCGACAGGACGACGAAGACGGCGAGCGCCGCCCGCCGCCTGCGGACCACCTTCCTGTCGTACATCGCGAGGCCTCGGCCAGGCCCAGCGGCCCTCTACCGCCGCCGGCTCGTTCGGGAATTCTTGTTTGCGCGGTGGATGGCCTCGAACTCCTCGAGGCTGCGGCCCGATCCGACCGCGACGCAGGTGAGCGGCGACTCGGCAAGGTGCGCCGGCATCTGCGTCTCGTCGCGCAGGCGCTCGTCGAGGCCCTGCAGGAGCGCCCCGCCGCCGGCGAGCATGATGCCGCGATCCATGATGTCCGAGGCCAGCTCGGGCGGAGTGCGGTCGAGCGTCTCCTTGACGGCGTCGATGATCGCCTGGAGCGGCTCCTCGAGCGCCATGCGGACCTCTTCGCTGGTCAGCACGATCGTCTTGGGCAGCCCCGAGACGAGGTCGCGACCGCGGATCTCGGCCTGGACCTCCTCGCCGAGCGGGAAGGCCGAACCGATCTCGAGCTTGACCTCCTCGGAGGTCTGCTGGCCGATCATGAGCTTGTACTCGCGCTTGACGTAGTTGATGATCGCCTCGTCGAGCTCGTCGCCGCCGATGCGGATCGACTGCGACACGACGATCCCGCCGAGCGAGATCACCGCCACCTCGCTCGTGCCGCCGCCGATGTCCACGACCATGTTGCCGGTCGGCTCGCCCACCGGCAGCCCGGCCCCGATCGCGGCCGCCATCGGCTCCTCGATCAGGTAGGCCTGGCGCGCGCCGGCGCTCAGGCAGGCCTCCTCCACCGCGCGCTTCTCCACCCCGGTCACGCCGCTCGGCACGCAGACCACCACGCGCGGGTGGGCCCAGCGGTTCTGGTGCACCTTCTGGATGAAGTGACGGAGCATCTGCTCGGTCACGTCGAAGTCGGCGATCACGCCGTCCTTGAGCGGGCGGATGGCCTGGATCGTGCCCGGGGTGCGGCCGAGCATGCGCTTGGCCTCGATCCCGACCGCGTGCACCTCTCCGGTGCGCGAGTCGATCGCGACCACGGAGGGCTCCGACAGAACGATGCCGCGCCCGCGGACGTAGACGAGCGTGTTGGCGGTCCCCAGGTCCACGGCCATGTCGCGGCCGCCCATGCCGGTGAGGTAGGAGAAAAAGCCCATTCGCGCGTTGAGAAGTGAGGATAAGCGCCGGGGCGGCAGCACGCGGGAGCCCCGGGGCTCGAAAGGCAGTCTAGCGGGCCAAATCGCCCCGTCTAGCCACGCAATAGGTCAGGCATGAGCCGCAGCAGAGCGGGCACCGGGAGGCCGACCACGTTGAAGTAGTCCCCCTCGATCGACTCGACCAGGGCGGCACCCTGGCCCTGGATCGCGTACGCCGCCCGCGCGGTCGCGCCACTCGCCGGTGTCGAGGTACCAGTCGAGCGTCGCGCGGTCGAGCTCGCGGAAGCGAACGCGGGTGACCGCGACGTCGCTGCGCTCGTCGGCGTGGTCGACCACCGCGATCCCGGTCATCACCTCGTGCGTCCTCCCCGACAACCCGCCCAGGAAGTGCTCGGCGGCGTGCTCGTCGGCGGGCTTGCCGAAGGTCTGGCCGTCCAGCACCACGGCCGTATCCGCGCCCAGGACCGTGTGCCCGCCGCACCGCGCGCGCCTTGAGCAGTGCGTTCTCGCGCACGACCTCGTGCGGGTCGCCGTCGACGACCTCCTCCAGCTCGGGCACCTCCACCCGGAACTTCACCCCCAGCTGCTCGAGGATGGCCTTCCTTTGCGGAGAACCCGAAGCGAGAATCAAAGCTCGGGGAAGAACAGCCCGATCTCGCGCGCGGCGGACTCGGCCGAGTCCGAGCCGTGGACCAGGTTGGTCTGGACCTCGAGGCCGAACTCCCCGCGGATCGAGCCGGGCGCGGCCTCGATCGGGTTGGTCGCGCCGATCACCTGGCGCGCGGCCGCGACCGCTTCGTAGCCCTCCAGCACCAGTGCCACCAGGGGCCCGCCGGTGATGAAGTCCACCAGGTCGCCGAAGAACGGCTTCTCGGCGTGCTCGGCGTAGTGGCGCTCGGCGAGCTCGCGCTCCACGGTCATGTGCTTCATCGCGACGATCGTGAGGCCCTTGCGCTCGAAGCGGGCGAGGATCTCCCCGGTGAGCCGCCGCTCGAACGCGTCCGGCTTCACCAGGATCAGGGTCCGGTCCATCGATCTCCTATCGGGTTGAGGTGCGCGGGGAGCCTAGCCAGCCGACGGCGGACGCTCACGTGAGGCGCGCGCCGTGCGCGGCCGCTCGGCCGCGACCTGCGGCTCGGCGGCCACCTGCCGCTCCGCCGTCCCCTGATCCTTCTGACGCGCCGCCCGCGCGGGTCGCTGCGCGCTCTGGCGCTGGCCGGCTGCCGCGGCGGCGGTGCGGCGTGTCCGTCGCGGGCGCTGCTCCGGCGCCGCCTGACCGACCTCGGCCTCGCAGTAGGGGCAGATCTTCCAGCGCGGGTCGAGCGGGCGGGCGCAGACCGTGCAGGGCTCGCGCAGGCGCCGCAGGCAACTCGGACAGCGCAGGAAGTCCTTCTCGACCTCGAAGCCGCAGTACTGGCAGTGCACGTGCTCGAGCGTCGCCAGACGCGCCTCGGCGGCCGCGATCTCGAGCTCGCGCTCGCGGACGTCCTCGAGGTACTCGGGCGGGCGCACGATCAGGTAGACGATCGTGCCCGCGAACGGGAACACGGACGCGACGGTCGCGCAGCCCACCAGCAGTGGATCGTCGATCCGGCGGCGCGCGTCGGCGAAGGTCCAGTAGATCAGCGCCAGCCAGATCACCACTAGAAACAGCAGCAGCAGGCTGGCGGCCGTGTTGAGCCCGTCGTTCTCGATGCCGAAGACGGCGAGGGCGCCCATAGGAGGGGCGAGTGTAGCTTGAGCCCCTACAGGAAAAGCCGGCCCAGGGCGTAGCCGATCCCGAAGAAGACCAGGATCACGGTGGCCACGACGATCGCCACCAGGGCGATCATCGCGCCGAAGCGAGGACCGTCACCGTCCATTGCCCGGACAGGCTAGAGCGGCAGGCAGCTGGGACGGAAGCCGGGGTCGGCCGGCCCGGGGCGACCGAGCGCGTTCTGGATCCAGCGCAGCGCGACCGCGTCGTAGATGATCGACAGGTGCTCCGCCACGTCGAGCGGGCAGCGCGTCTGGAGCAGCACGTTCGTCGCCCCCGAGAGGAAGGCAGACGTGTAGGGGATGACCACCTCGTCGTAGCGGGTCTCCACCACGGTGTAGGAGATGTTGCCGGGCGTCTCGTCCCCGGCGTTGAGGTTGGTCAGGAACGCCGAGCCGGTGGCCTGCTGGCCGCAGGAGTAGCAGACGCCGACGCCGTCGAGCACCAGCGCGCCGGGGTTGCTCGTCCCGTGGTTGGAGGGCGCCAGCCCGATCAGGTCGTCGACCTTGCCGGCGCCGCCGAGGAACTTGACGTAGTAGCGCGGCATCATGCCGCCCTGCGAGTGGCCCACCAGCGAGACCTTGCGGGCGCCGGTGGCGGCCAGCACCCGGTCGACGAAGTCGCGCAGCTGCGCGGCCGACCCCTCGATCGGACCGGTGCCGCGGTCGCCGTAGTCGAGCGCGAAGACGCAGTAGCCGGCTTGCTTGAGGCGCGGCGAGATCAGGTTCCACGAGACCGTCATGTCGCCGAACGTGCCGTGCACGAGGACGACCGGGGACGGGTGCGCCGAGCTGGGGTGGCAGCTCCAGTCGTTGGCGCCGGGCGGGCTGATGCCCGGAGAGGGCAGCTGGGCCGAGGCCGGGGCGGCGCAGACGAGCGCGAGCGTCAGCGCGACGAGCACTCCCCGAACCCTCATGCGCGGGTACCTACCCGCTAGAGCATCGAAGCACGCCTGTCCGGATCCGCCCTGACCAGGTCCGCGATCAGGTAGATCGAGCCGGTGGCGAGCACGGCACCGTCCGGGCCGGCCAGCTCGCGCGCGCGGGCCACCGCGGCGCGCGGGTCGGCGACCGCCTCGGAGGGCGGCCCGCCGAGCTTCTCCGCCAGCGACCCGAGCGTCCCGGGCGACAGCGAGCGCGGGTTGGCCGAGCGCGTGTAGATCGCGTGGTCCACGCGCGGCAGCAGCTCGCCGAGCATGCCGGCGGCGTCCTTGTCCTCGAGCACCCCGATCACCGCCACGCGCGGCCGCCGCTCGCCGAAGACGTCGTCGAGCGACTCCGCCAGCGCGCGCGCCCCGGCCGGGTTGTGCGCTCCGTCGTAGACGGTCAGCGGGCGCTCGTCCACCACCTCCACGCGGCCCGGGATCGTCGTCTGGGCGGCGGCCGCGGCGACCGTCTCGGCGCTCAGCTCGCCGGGGCCGAGGAAGGCCTCGGCCGCCGCCAGCGCGAGCGCGAAGTTCTGGCGCTGGAACCCACCCGGGGCGCGCAGCGGCACACCCGCCTGGGCCGGCGCGCGCACCAGCGTCGCGTGGCGCTCCGCCGCCACGCGCTCGGCGACCGCCGTCGAGGCCGGGTCGAGCGGGCCGACCACGAGCGTCCCGTGGTCGCGCACCACCGCCAGCTTCTCCTCGGCGATGTCGGGCAGCGTCGGGCCGAGCCAGCGGGTGTGCTCGAGCCCGACCGAGGTGAGTGCCTGCACCTTGGACGGGATCACGTTGGTTGCGTCGAAGCGCCCGCCCAGGCCGGCCTCGATCACGGCCACCTCCACCCCGCGCCGCGCCAGCTCGTGGTAGGCGGCGGCGGTGAGCGCCTCGAACTGCGTCACGCGGTCGTCCGGCTCCTCCGTGCGGTTGACGAGCTCGGCGGCCTGGGCCGCGCGCTCGACGGCGGCCGCGAAGTCCGACTCGGGCACCGGCTCCTCCCCCACCTCGATGCGCTCGCGGAACGAGCTGAGGTGCGGCGAGGTGTAGCTGCCGGTGCGCAGCCCATGGCGCTCGAGGATCGCGGCGCAGAAGCGGACCGTCGACGACTTGCCGTTGGTGCCGACCACGTGGATCGAGGCGAAGCGCCGCTGGGGCAACCCGAGCACGGTCATCAGGCGGTGCATCCGGTCCAGCCCGAAGCGCATGCCGAACAGCTCGAGCGAGAGCAGGTACTCCTCGGCCTCGCGGAAGGTCACTCGGTCTCCAGGCGGCGCAGCGCCTCGCGGTACTCCTCGAGCTTGCGGCGCTCCTCGGCGACCACCTCCGCGGGCGCGCGCTCGACGAACTGCTCGTTGGCGAGCTTGCGCTCGGCGCGCTCGATCTCCGCGGCCAGCTGGTCGCGGCGAGCGGCGCGGCGGCGCTCGGCTTCGGCCGGGTCGACGGCGTCCGAGGGCAGGACCTGCACGCCGCCGCCGGGCACCGGCACGGTGGCCAGCACGTCCCCGTTGCCGTGGTCCTCGCCCACGAACTCGAAGCGAGCCAGCCGCGCGAGGTGGTCGCGCAGGCCGTCGTAGCCGTCTGCCGCGAGGCGCCCGCGCAGCACGGCCGACGGCTTGGCGGCGACCTCCTCGCGGTAGCGCCGCACCGAGGTGACGGCCTCGATCAGGCGCCCGATCTCCTCCTCGGCTTGCTCGTCGATCAGCGACCCCTCCACCTCCGGCCAGTCGGCCGTGGCGAGCAGCCCCCGCTCGCCCGGCATCAGCGACCAGATCTCCTCGGTCACGAACGGCATCACCGGGTGGAGCAGCCGCAGCGTGCGCTCGAGGACCCAGAGCAGCACGCCCGAGACCGCCTCGTTGTCCTCCTCGTAGAGGCGCGGCTTGGCGAGCTCCAGGTACCAGTCGCAGAGCTCGGACCAGAACGCGCCGTAGAGATCGAGAGCGGCGTGGGAGAAGCGGAAGTCGTCGAACTGCTCCGTCACCCGTCCGGTGAGGCGTTCGAGCCGCGAGACGATCCAGCGGTCCTCCACGGCGGTCGCCGCGCGCGGGTCGGGCTCGACCTCGGACACCCGCAGCAGGATCAGCCGCGACGCGTTCCAGAGCTTGTTGGCGAGGTCGCGCCCCTGCTTGACGCGCTCCTCGTTGAACTTGACGTCCTGCGCCGACGACATCGCCAGCAGCCCGAAGCGCAGCGCGTCCGCCCCGTGCACCTCGATCAGCTCGAGCGGATCCATGCCGGTCCCGAGCGACTTCGACATGCGCCGGCCGTCGGGCGCCTGGATCACCGAGTGGATGTTCACGTCGGCGAACGGGACCTCGCCGGTCAGCTCGATCCCGAACATCACCATCCGCGCGACCCAGAGGAAGATGATGTCGCGCGCCGTGGAGTTGACGTCGGTCGGGTAGAACGCCTTGAGCTGCGCGGTCTGCTCCGGCCAGCCGAGCGTGGCGAACGGCCACAGCCCGGACGAGAACCAGGTGTCGAGCACGTCGGGGTCGCGCTCCCAGCCCTCGCCGGCGGGTGGGTCGACGCCCACGTAGGTCTCCTCGCCGCGGTACCAGACCGGCAGCTGGTGGCCCCACCAGAGCTGGCGCGAGAGGACCCAGGGCCGGATCCGCTCGAGCCAGTCGAGGTAGTCCTTGGCCTTGGTGTCGGGGTGGAAGCGAAGCCGGCCGTCGCCCACGACCTCGATCGCCGGCCGCGCCAGCTTGTTCATGTCGCAGAACCACTGGAGCGAGATCAGCGGCTCGATGCGGCGGCCCGAGCGGTGCGAGTGGGGCACGTCGTGGACGTAGGCCTCGGTTGCGGAGATCAGCCCCTCTGTGCGCAGTTCGTTCACCACCGCGGCCCGGGCCTCGTCGGTCTCCATGCCGCGGAAGCGCTCCGGCGCGGCGTCGGTCATGCGCCCGTCCTCGCCGATCACGCTGACCTCATCGAGCCCGTGCTTGCGACCGATCTCGAAGTCGGCCGGGTCGTGCCCGGGCGTGATCTTGAGCGCGCCGGTGCCGAACTCGGGGTCCACGTGCTCGTCGGCGATCACCGGCAGCTGGCGGCCCACCAGCGGGAGGATCGCCGTCTCTCCGATCAGGCGCGAGTAGCGCTCATCGTCGGGGTTCACCGCGATGGCCGTGTCGGCCAGCATCGTCTCGGGACGCACCGTCGCGACCGTGATCGAGCCGGAGCCGGACTCGAGCGGGTAGTCGATCGAGTAGAGCGTGTCCTCGACCGTGCGCTGCTCGACCTCGAGGTCCGAGATCGCGGTCCCCAGACCGGGGTCCCAGTTGACCAGGTAGTTGTCGCGGTAGACGAGCCCCTTCTCGTACAGGTGCACGAACACGAGCGCGACCGCGCGCTGGTAGTCGTCGTCCATCGTGAAGCGCTCGTCCTCGTAGTCGAGCGACGCGCCGAGGCGTTTGAACTGCTCCGTGATCGTGGAGCCGTGCTCGCGACGCCACTCCCAGACGCGCTCGATGAAGGCCTCCCGGCCCAGCTCCTCCCTGGTGGTGCCCTCGGCCTCGAGCGCCTTCTCGACCTGGCGCTGGACGGCGATGCCGGCGTGGTCGGTGCCGTAGATCCACCTGGCCCGCTTGCCGCGCATGCGGGCGAGCCGGATGAGCACGTCCTGGATCGACCCGTTGAGCGCGTGGCCCATGTGCAGCGAGCCGGTCACGTTCGGGGGCGGGACGGCGATCGAGTAGTTCTCCTCCGCCGACCCCTCCGGGTCCGGATGGAAGATGCGCGCGTCCTGCCAGCGCGCGAACACGCGCGACTCCACGTCGGCGGGCTCGTAGCGCGTGCGCTCCTCGAGCGTCTTGTGGCGGTCGGCGGGCATCCCCGCCAAGTCTGCCAGCCGTTGTGCGCAAGCAGCCGGCTCGGCCGGCTGCGCGCGGTCTGCCTAGTCGGGAAGCGCTTCGACGAAGTCCACGAACTTGCGCGTGTCGCGCAGCGGCGCTCCGTGGCCGAACAGGACGAGCTTGGGCTCGAGCGCCGCGAGCCGCTTCGCCGAGCGCCGGTTGAGCGCCGGGTCGTTCGTGAAGAACGGCTTGGGGTCCTTCAGCCCCGGCACGCCGGTGACCACGTCCATGTTGTTCAGCACGTCGCCGAGGATCAGCACTCGATCCGACTCGCGCCAGTACGCGATGTGCCCGGGCGAGTGGCCGGGCACGTCGAGCACCTTGAAGCCGGCCACCTCGTCGCCCTCGCGCAGGTGGCGATCGACGTGGCGGGCGGGGCCGCACCAGTACTTCATGATCAGCCGGTTGAGCGGGTGCGGTGCCTGGGTCTCGCGCATCTTGTCGAGGTCCTCCGCCAGCGGTACGTCCGTGGCCCCGACCCAGTACGGGATCCCCAGCCGCTCGCAGATGGCGGCCGAGGCGCCCTGGTGGTCGGGGTGCGCGTGGGTCAGCGCGTGCGCGGTGACCGTGTGCCCCTCGATCTGCTTGAGGATGCGCCGCGGCGCGCGCCTGGTGGCGGCGTCGATCAGCACGTCCTCGACCAGGTAGACGTTGATGGCGTTCGGGGGCAGCCCACGCAGCTGCCAGACCCCGGGGGCGAGTTGCTTCATGGAACGGATCCTATGTGCTGGCGCTCACCTCACTCGTCCTGCCGCTTCGGGGGACGCCGGTAGCCGGCCGCCGACTGCACGCTCGACGGGCGCCACTTGACCCCGCCGCGCAGGGTGGCGACGCCCTCGCTGTTGAGCACGTCGGCGATCGCCTGCAGCGTCATCCCGGCCGTGCGCATCGTGGCGATGCGCTCCTTCAACGCCGGCACGTCGTGCACCACCTGCGGCTCGACCGTCGCCGCCGATCCCGCCGCGGCTGCGGCCAGGCCCTTGCGCGTACGCTCGTGCTCCCAGGAGCTGACCGACGCCAGCGCCTTGGCCGCCACGCGGCCCTCCGGCGAGGCGGTGTCGAGCCCCAGGTCCAGCGCCACCAGCCGGCCGTCGCTGCGCTCCAGCCGGTCGAGGACGCCACCCAGGTCCGCCGCCGAGCCGCTCAGCCGCCCGAGCTCGGAGACGATGATGCAGGACGCCTCGCCGCGCCCGATCTTGTCGAGCGCATAGAGCAGCCCCTGCCGCTCGGGGTCCCGCCCCCCGGTGTCGACGTCGCGCACCACCTCCACCAGCTCCCAGCCACGCTGGTCGCAGTAGGTGTCGATGGCCTCGAGCTGCGCGTCGAACTCCGCGTTCTGCATCCCCTCGTTCGCGGGGAGGCTCACGTAGCCGAGCGCGAGCACTCGGTCGTCCGTCCGGTTGAAACGCTGACTTCGCCCCGGCGGGACGATGTTCGACACCTCGTCCTGGGAGACCCAGAACGGGTCTTTGATCCCCGGATCGCTCACCAGGTAGCGAGCCTCCGGGACACGACGCAATCCGCGTCGCCCGAGCACGAGCGCGTGCACGGTGCCGCGGAAGCGGCCCACCGCATTCGTGTTCGAGGTCCCCTCGGCCACTACCCCGGGCGCCAGCGGCACCGCGGTCCCGCTGACCACCCTGTTGCGCCGTCCCAGCACTGCGCCTCCGAGCAGGCCGAGCAGCAGCGCTGCCAGACCGATCAGGACGACGACCGGCACGGTCACGTCGTCCGACTCGCTCCGCTGTACCGACGCGGGTTGAGCCGGAGTCGTCGCCGGAGCGCCGCCGTCGGTGGCCGGCGTCTCGGCGTTGGGCTCGGCGGGCGCCTCGTTGGACGCACGCTCCTGCGGCTGCTGCTCAGGCGCGGCGGCGATCAGCCTCCGCGTCTTCGCGGTGGCCACACCGCTCACGGGAATCCCGCGCGACCGCTGGAGGCGTTCGACCGCCGCCTTGGTCCGCGGCCCGAAGAGGCCGTCCACCGGGCCGGGCCGAAGGCCCTGCCGTTGCAACCTGACCTGGAGCGCACGCACCCGCGGCGACCCGTCGGGCTGTGCGAAGCCGGCTCCCCGCCGGAGCGGCTCCTTCGTTGCGCGCGTCAGCGCCTGCCGCGTGCGCGGACCGACGATCCCGTCGGGCGCGACCTTCGCGGCTGCTTGGAAGCGGGTGACTCGCGGCCTCTGTCCGCGGCCCGTACAACCCGTCCACCGGGCCGGGCTGCCAGCCCAGCCTCCGCAGCGTGCGCTGAACCACGCGCACCTGCTTCGCTCCGTCGGCCTTGCCGTAGCCGGCTCCGTACTGGAGCAGGCCCGACGCGGCGTCTGGGGCCGAGGACGTGTCGGACGCGCCACCCGCGATGCTGGTGCCCGGCAGGCAGAGCAGGACGAGAGCGGCCATGAGGCCCGCCAGTCCGGCCCTGCTGAAGGGCACGCCATATGTCCTTCGCATCGTTGTCTCCTCATCGAGCGGTGTGCACCGGGCGCGTCCAAGCGCCCGGAAGTCCTGGTCAGGTCCTCGGAGGGACTAGCCAGGCCGTTCGATGACTGCGACGAACGTGAACTGCCGCCACTGCGCCGGCGGGAGGCGCAGGCGGCTGTAGTGCCGCAGCGCGAACGCTGCGATCGAGAAGAGCAAAGCCAGGAAGAAGCCGAACCCGACACCGGAGCCGACGCCGCCGGTCGCGGAGCCGCCGGCCGGCGAGGGATCGGGCACCTGCGGGAGCGGGCCGCCGCCGTCGGCCGGGCGGAGCGGCCTGGGGCGCGCGCGCGAGGGCGGCGGAGGTGAGGGCGGCCTGCGCGACGGCGGCAAGCGGAGCCCAGGGGCCGCTCGGGAGCGACGGGCCGGCGGCGAGCCTGGGCGACCTGGAGGTCGAGCAGGGCGGCGTCCGGGGCGAGCGCGGAGAGCGGGAAGGAGGGAGCGGCGGGAGGCTGCGGGAGAGCGGGCGCGTCGGCGATCTGGTCGAGAGGCGCGGCCGGAAGCGCGGGCGAGGTCGGCGGAGTGACGTTCGGGGCCGAGGGCGAGACGAGCGAGAGGACGCTCTCACCGGCCGAGGGCGGCGCCAGCAGATCGGTGACCGGCGCGAGCAGACCGCCGCCACCCGACGGCGGCGCGAGCAGATCGGTGACCGGCGCCAGCAGACCGCCGCCGTCGCCATCCGACGGGCGGCGCGAGCAGATCGGTGACCGGCGCCAGCAGACCGCCGCCGTCGCCACCCGCGGGCGGCGCCAGGAGATCGGTGACCGGCGCCAGCAGACCGCCGCCGTCGCCATCCGCGGGCGGCGCCAGGAGATCGGTGACCGGCGCCAGCAGACCGCCGCCGTCGCCACCTGCGGGCGGCGCCAGCAGATCCGTCACCGGCGCCAGCAGACCGTCCGGGTCACCACCGACGGCGGCGCCAGCAGATCCGTCACCGGCGCCAGCAGACCGTCCGTCACCATCGACGGCGGCGCCAGCAGATCCGTCACCGGCGCCGAGCAGGCCGTCGTCGTCGCGTGCTCGTCGGCCGGCGGGGTCAGCAGCTCGGTCACCGGCGCCAGCAGGCCGTTGCCGTCGTCCGTGGCCGGCGGCGTCAGCAGGTCGGTCACCGGCGCCAGCAGCTCGTCGTCGGTGCTCGCCGCCGGCGGGTTCACGAGGTCGGTCACCGGGGTCAGCAGGTCGTTGCCGTCGTCCGCGGCCGGCGGCGTCAGCAGGTCCGTCACCGGCGCCAGCAGGTCGTTGTCGTCGGTCGCGGCCGGCGGTGTCAGGGAGTCGACGATCTGCGTCGGAACGTCGGTCGTGGGGCTCGTCGGGGCGTCGATTTGGCGTGTCCCCAAATCGGGTACGTCGGTGCCGAGCGATCCGCCGCTCAGCGAGTTGGTCGTGTCGGTCGTGATGGCGCTCAGACGTGCCGCCGTCGGACCCGCCGGAGGTCGGTGCGTTGACGACCTCGTTGACCGTCTCGGTGACGGTCTCGAGCGGAGCGGCGGGCGGGGCGGGTGCGGGTGCCGGGCTCGTGTTGGCCGGCGGGTCGGGGGTGGTCGGCGGAGCGCGGTGAGTCGATGTCGACCGGCAGCGCGGCCTGCAGGTCCGAGGTCGCGCCCTCGGAGGCCGCCAGCTCGCGGGCAGCGGGCGGGGTGTCGGGAGCGGGCGCGGCGGTGGCGGGCGCGTCGGTGCCGGCGTCGTCTGGGGCGGGAGCGGCGGTGTCCGGAGCGGTCGGCTCGGGCACGGCGGGCGCCGCGTCGTCGGGGGCGGGAGCCGCCGCGTCGGGAGCGGTCGGCTCGGGGGCGGGGGCGGGTGCTGCGGGGGCGGTGGGCGGCTCGTCGGGGAGCGCTGTGGGCGCCGTGGGAGCGGTGCGCGTCGGCGCCGGAGCGGCGGGTGCGGGCGCCGGGGCGACGGTCGTGCTCTGCGGGGCGGGCAACAGCGAAGGCGCCTCCGGCACGACCGATGACGTGTCCGGGAGGCTCGTCGGGAGTTGGGCGAACGCGTCGGCGGAGAAGGTCAGCAGCAGGAAGAGCACGCCGAGGAGCGCGCACCGCACGGCGTGCGTCACGCCGATCGGTCGTCTCCCACTCAGCTGCAACTTGCCCCTGTCTGCCCCACTGTGCGCACTCTCCGTACCCGAAGTTGCCCGGAACCTGTGCCGGTACCCAGAAATACGCCAACAACCGAACTGGAAGCACAGCATTTTCCCGCAATTTGCGAGCTTTTCCCTACCCCAATCGGCCCCCGAGCGCCCGGCCACGACCAACTCTCCAGTCACGGTTGAGGGTCGAAGCGTGCGAATCGCTCCTGACCCCATACGGAGCGATGCGTACCCGCAGCGGGGACAACCCTACGACGGCACCCCCAGCCGGATGAACCAGCGTCCGAGCCGCTTGCGCCCCTCGAGCTCGAACACGTCCACCGCGATGAAGCTGAACCAGAGCGCGTGGAACCCCCACCCCGGCTCGTGCGGCACCGCCAGCAACCACCGCTCCGACTGGTCCTCCGAACGCAGGTACAGCACCGCCCCGTCGTCGCGCAACTCCGTGATCGTGCCCGGCACGACCTCGGTCTCGTCGCCCCCCGGCATGCCCCGCACCCAGACCCTCACCGCGCGTCCCTCGGGCGAGAACCCGAGCGCGCTCCCGACCCGCTCGAGGACCCTGAGCCGCACCGCCCGCTAGGCGCGAGCCTGCGCGCGCAGCTCGCGCGTGGCGAGCTCCGCGAAGGCTTCCACGGAGCGCCGGTTGTCGCGCTCGACCTGACCCTGCATCAGCCGCGCGAAAACCGCCCCGACCGGCCCCAGCGCGGGCTCGCCGCGCAGCGTTAACGTCACCCGGCTGGCGTCCCCCTCGGGTGCCACCTCCATGACGACCTGGAAGTGCGACGACAGCGGGATGTCACCGGTCTCGTGGCGCGACCGGCGCGGCGCCTCGTGCTCCACGACGCGCCAGTGCGTCTTCGCCTTCCAGGGCCCCAGAACGGGGTTGACCTCGTCGTAGGTCGAGCCCTCGCGGGCCGGTCCATCGGTGCGCGTTACCGCATCGGTGCCTGTCACCCATTCGGAGTACCTGGCCGTGTCGGACAGGAGCGCGAAAACGTCCTCCGGCGGAGCCGCAGCGATCGCCGAGGCGGTGACCTCCAGGGCCATCGTCTACGCCGACTCGGCGGCCTGCGAGCCCGTGTCCTCCTCGGGCGCCGCCTCGGTCACCAGGGTGGGCTTGAGGCCCTTCTCGATCGTCTCCTTGGTGACCACGCACTTCTTGACGTCGCGGCGCGAGGGCAGCTCGAACTGCACGTCGAGCAGCGTCTCCTCGAGGATCGAGCGCAGGCCGCGCGCGCCGGTCTCCCGGTCGAGCGCGCGGTCGGCGATCGCCTGCAGCGAGTCGTCGGCGAAGACGAGCTCGATGCCGTCGAACTGGAAGAAGCGCTGGAACTGCTTGACGAGCGCGTTGCGCGGCTCGGTCAAGATCGTGACGAGGTCGTCGCGGGTGAGCTGGTGGATCACCGACGCGACCGGCAGCCGTCCGATGAACTCCGGGATCAGCCCGTACTCGACCAGGTCCTCGGGCAGCACCTGCTCGAACAGCTCGCCGGTGTCCTTGTTGTGCTTGGACGACACCGACGCGCCGAACCCGACGCCCTTGTGACCGACCCTGCGCTCGACCACCCGGTCGAGGTCCGCGAACGCGCCGCCGCAGATGAACAGGATGTTCGTGGTGTCGATCGTGAGGAACTCCTGGTGCGGGTGCTTGCGCCCGCCCTGCGGGGGCACCGACGCCACCGTGCCCTCGAGGATCTTCAGGAGCGCCTGCTGGACGCCCTCGCCCGACACGTCGCGCGTGATCGACGGGTTGTCCGCCTTGCGCGCGATCTTGTCGACCTCGTCGATGTAGATGATCCCGGTCTCGGCCTTCTTGACGTCGAAGTCGGCGGCCTGGATCAGCTTCAGCAGGATGTTCTCGACGTCCTCACCGACGTAGCCGGCCTCGGTCAGGGCCGTGGCGTCCGCGATCGCGAACGGCACGTTGAGGATCTTGGCGAGCGTCTGCGCCAGCAGCGTCTTGCCGCAGCCGGTCGGGCCGAGCAGGAGGATGTTGGACTTCTGCAGCTCGAGGTCGTTCTCGCCCTCCGACTGCATCATCTGCACGCGCTTGTAGTGGTTGTAGACGGCGACCGAGAGCGTGCGCTTGGCGGGCTCCTGGCCGACCACGTACTCCTGCAGGACGGAGTAGATCTCCATCGGCTTGGGCAGGTTCTCGAGGTCGAACGTGGGAGCGCCCGTCAGCTCCTCGTCGATGATCTCGTTGCAGAGATCGATGCACTCGTCGCAGATGTAGACGCCCGGCCCGGCGATCAGCTTCTTGACCTGGCGCTGCGACTTGCCGCAGAAGCTGCACAGGAGTTGCTCGTTGGAGTCTGTCGGTCGGGCCACGCTGGTCAGATCTCCCCGGTCGGACGAGGGTACCGCAGAAATACGCCCCCGAGGACCGGGTCCCTTCCCTGGGGCTAGGAAACCCGGCTAGTGCTTGGAGATCACGCGGTCGATCAGGTGGTACGCCTGAGCCTCATCCGCGCTCATGAAATAGTCGCGCTCGGTATCGCGCGCGACCTTCTCGAGATCCTGGCCGGTGTGCTTGGCGAGGATCTCGTCGAGCCGGCGGCGCACGTCGATGATCTCCTTGGCGTGGATCTCGATGTCCGTGGCCTGGCCCTGGAACGCGGAGCTGACCTGGTGGATCAGGATCTTGGCGTTGGGCAGCGCCATGCGCTTGCCCTCGGCGCCGCCGGACAGCAGCAGCGCGCCCATCGACATCGCGATCCCGACGCAGATCGTCTGCACGTCGGGCTTGATGAACTGCATCGTGTCGTAGATCGCGAGGCCGGCGTACACGGATCCGCCCGGCGAGTTGACGTAGAGGGAGATGTCCTTGTCGGGGTCCTCCGACTCGAGGTGGAGGAGCTGCGCGACGATCAGGTTGGCGATCTCGTCCGTGACGGGGGTGCCGAGGAAGACGATTCGCTCGTTGAGCAGGCGCGAGTAGATGTCGAAGGCGCGCTCCCCACGGGAGGTCTGCTCGACGACCATCGGAACGAGTGGACTCATAGGGCGCGCCAGTCTAGCGAGGAGAGTCGGGCGTCCAGATCTGCGCGGCGCCCTCCTCCTTCTCCTTGTCGGGCGTCCAGAGCTTCTCGCGCGCGGCCGCCTGCTCGACCGGGATCGGCTTGGCGCTCTCCACCAGCAGGTCCACGGCCTTGCGCATGGCGATGTCCTCGCGCAGAGCCTCGTCGGCGCCCTGCGCCCGCGCGCGCTTCATCGCGCGCTTGAGCTGCTTGTCGCTGGCGTCCGGCCCGGCCGCCTCGCGCAGCGCCTCGGAGATCTCCTCGTCGCTGACCTCGATGCCCTCGGCCGCGACGATCGCGTTGAGCACCGCCTCGCGCTTGAGCGCCTGCTCGGCGTCGGGCTCCGACTCGGTGACGTGCTCCTCTTCCTCCTTGCCGACCATCTGCAGGTACTGGCGCGGGTCGATCCCCTGCTGGGCCAGGCGGCGTGACGTGCGGTGCCACATCTCGTGGGCCTTGGCGTGCACCAGCTCGTGGGGCACCTCGACCTCGGCAGCCGCGACCGCGGCGTCCACCGCTGCCTCGCGGAACTCGCCCTCGATCTCGCGCTCCTGGGCCTCGCCGATGCGCTGCTCGAGCTCGGCGCGCAGCTCGTCGAGAGTGTCGTAGCCGCCGGCCTCGACGGCGAAGTCGTCGTCCAGCTCCGGCAGCCGCTTCTCCTTGACCTCCTTGACCTCGACCGCGAAGGAGGCGTCCTTGCCGGCGAGGTGCTCGGCGGGGTAGTCGTCCGGGAACTTGACCTTGACCTCGCGCTCGTCGCCGGCGGCGATCCCCTCGAGCTGCTCCTCGAACCCGGGGATCAGCCGGCCCGACCCAAGCTCGACCAGGTGGCCGCGCGCCTCGCCGCCCTCGAACGGCTCGCCGTCCACGGAGCCGGCGAAGTCGATCACGGCGAAGTCGCCCTGGCCGGCGGCGCGGTCGACGGTCTCGAGCGACGCCAGCGACTCGCGCAGGCGCTCCAGCTCGGTCTGCACCTCGTCGGAGCTGACGCTCGCGTCGCGGCGGCCGACCTCGAGGCCCTTGTAGTCGCCCAGCTTGGCCGGCGGGACCACGCCCACCTCGATCGTGAACGACAGCGGCAGGCCGCGCTCGGGCAGGTCGGACAGGTCCAGCTTGGGGTCGCCGACCGCGGCGATGCCGGCGTCGGCCACCGCCTGCTCGTACCAGCTCGGCAGCCCGCGCCGGACCGCCTCGTCCATCACGGCCTCGCGGCCGACCTGCTGGAGCACCACCTCGGGCGGCACCTTGCCGCTGCGAAAGCCGGGCACGCGCATCTCGCGGCCCAGCTCGGCCGCGGCGTTCTTGACCTCGCTCTCGAGCGCCTCGCTGGGCACCTCGACCTCGAGGCGCACGCGCGAGTCGCCGAGCTCGGTGGTCTTCGTCTTGAGGGCGGTCGCCATACGGTCGCTGACGATACCTTGCGGATTCATGAGAGCCCGCGACCGCGCCGCCGCCTGGATCGTGACCGGTCCGCTGGGCCACCTGTGGAGCGTGCTCGCGGACCTGGCGGTGCTGTTCGCGCGCTACGGCTGGAGCCGGCTCAGGGCTGCACGACGATGATTACCAGCGTGCCGAGCGCGAGCGCCGTAGCCATCAGCGTGAGGGCCAGCACCCCCCAGTGGCCCACGTCCTCGTAGCGTCCGTCGGCGAGCGCGCGTTCGACCTGCCGCTGGCGCAGGGCCGCCGCGACGAAGATGACCGCCGCCAGCACCGCATACGCGGCTCCCAGCACCACGTATGGGGTGCGCTCCCCGTCGACCAGCGATGGGCACCACGCCGCCGACTCCGACCGCCGCCGTGGCCGCGGCGATGCCCGAACGCCACCACGCCAGCCAGGTGCGCTCCGCGGCCAGGCGCGTACGGCGGGTGACGTCGTCGTCAGCGGACATGCTCACGCAGGCCCTTGAGGCTAAGCGCGCCGATCCGCTCGACGACGGTCGCGCCGACAACCGCCCCTATTACCACCACGAACGCGGCCACCAGCAGGAACGATTGCAGGGCGAAGGCGATCCCGATCAGGCCGTACTTGTCGGCGGACCAGTCCATCGCGATCGGCACGTAGATTGCCGCGGCCACGCCGAGCAGCGCGCCCAGCAGCCCCGAGACGGCCGCCCCCGGCGCGAGCCGCCGCCAGTCGCGCTCACCGAGCAGGAGCAGCGGCGTCCCGAGCCAGACGACGAAGCCGGTGACCGTTGCCAGGGTCACCGCGAACACCACCCCGCCCACGCCTTCGAGCCAGTCACGCAACGGCGACGTGATGGTCAACCACGCCGCAAAGACGACCACCCAGACCAGCCCGCGGCGCGTGTCCTGCTTCATCCCCGCGGACGGCCGCCCGTAGGCGCGCTGGAACAGCCGCTGCAAAGCGCGCGTGAACGACAGCGCCGACAGCACCAGGATGACGATGCTGATCCAGGTCACCGCGCTCTGCGTCTCCCCGGCGCTGGCGAACAGCTGGTGGACGCTCCTGGCGGAGCTGCCCTCCAGCCCGAAGCGCTCCACGATCGTGTCGGCCAAATCCGAATCGCCCGGGGCGACCGCCGACGCCACCACCGTGAAGGGGATCAGCGAGGTGAACGTCTGCGCGCCGAGCACGGTCGCCTGAAGGGTGCCCTCGATCGCGATGAAGCGGTGCAGGCACGCAAGACCGAACTGGGCGACCGCCTCGTCGGGCCGCGGCAGCTTCAACTCGGGCGCAAGCCTGGGCTCAGCAGGTGGAGCTCCCGGCCACGACGCACCGCTTGCCTGCGGTCCGCCACGTCGAGCTTGCGGTACACGTGCTTGAGGTGCGTCTTCACGGTGTTCGGAGAGACGAACATCTCCGAGGCGATCTCCGCGTTCGAGAGCATCGTCGGCAGGAAGCGCAGGACGGTGAGCTCCCGCTCGCTGAGCGGCTCGAGCAAAGGCCGGACCTCCCCGCCCTCCGAGCTGGACTCCCGGTCGAGCGTCGCGAGCAGCTCCTCCGCGAGCGCGCGGTGCGAGGTGCCTCGCGCGATCGCGCGGCGCAGCAGCGACCGCACCGAGGCGCCGTAGCTGAGCAGCACGCCACCCTGGCCGCGCGACTCGGCGACGTCAAGGCAGCGCTCCAGGGCAACCAGGGCCGCGGCCTCGTCCCTCTGTGCGTCCCTGGCGAGCGCCTCGATGGCGAGCGCCTGGCAGGCGGCGAACGGCATGAACGGCGACCCGTCGGCGCGTCGGAAGGCGTCAAGCTCGCGAAGGGCGGCGTCGGGGGCGCCCTCGGCGAGCTCCAGGCGCGCGCGGGCCAGCGCTGCGTCTGGCACGCCGTCGGCGGCCGGGACGTCGAGCGCGGCTCGGCTGCGCTCCGGCTCGCCCAGCGCCAGCCACGCGTCGGCCTCCCACAGAAGGGTGGGGACGGCGACGTGGACGGGCGGATCGTCGAACAGCGAGCCGATTGTTCCCAGCGCGTCCAGCGCGTCCAGGGGCCGGCCGGCGAGCATCAGCAGCCTGCCCCTCATCATCGCGATCCACGCCTGCAGCAGGCGGTCCGGGGATCCGGCCGCGGCGCTGCTCGCCAGATCCACAAGCCTCTCGGCCTGCGTCATATCGCCGGTCCAGATCCGAATGGAGGCAAGCGTCAGATAGGCCTGGCCCGCTGCGGTGGTCGCCGTCCAGCCGCGGCGCTCGGCGAGCTCGACTGCCATGGTGGCCCGGCTCTCCGCGCTCTCCACGCGGCCTTCGCGCAGCGCCACGTTGGCGCCGCAGGCTTCAGCGACCAGCAGCACGTACTCGTTGCCGCGTCTGGCCGGCCAGACCGGCTCCCTGCCGCAGGTGCTCCCCGGCCGCTTCCACGTCGTCGGCGACGAATTCGGCGATGCCCAGGCTGGTGAGCGTCAAGGCACGGACCTCGGGCCCCACGACCTCCGCCCAGGGCTCCTCGAGCGTCACCCGCGCTGCCTTCAACGCCTCGTCCACGTCGCCCCGCAACCTGGCGCGATAGAGCGACGTCGCGGTCGCGGTGGCGGCGAAGCGCAGGCGCCTTGCCGTCGGCAGCGAGGAGGCCAGTTCGTAAGCGCTCGCCATCAGGTCGTCGGCAAGGCGCTCGTCACCAGCCTCGAAGTGCAACCCCGCCGCCGCCAGGGCAAGCTCGGCGTCCGCGCCGACAACCTGCCGTGGAATGCGTTCGACGTAGTCGCGCAGAGAGGATCCCTTCCCGCGCGCGACGAGCGGCAGCCAGTGCTGCCCCACCAGGTCGGCCACGAGGTCCCAGGCCTCGCCCGCGACGGCGTGGCGAATGGCTTCGATTGGCTCGTCCGCGTTCTGCGAACCAGCGGGCCGCCCGCCGGTTGAGCTGTGGCAGCGCCTCGGGCATCCGGCGACGGGACTCGAGGCGGAGGACCTCACGCAGCAGCGGCGGGTAGCTGTACCAGTCGCCCCGCGTGTCCAGCGCGGTGACGAGACCGTCTCGAGCCGCGAGTTCCCCCAGCGTCGCGCGGCCAGCGCTCCCGCCCGTCAGCTCGTCGGCCAGCTCCCCGCTGACCCGGTCGACCTGGCAGGTGCGCAGCAGGAAGTCGAGCGTCTCCTGTGGCTGGCGTGAGAGCACCTCGCTGACCAGGTAGTCGCTCACGCTGCGGTCGTCACCGGCGAAGCCCGCCACGAAGGCGGCCGGATCCTGCCCGCCCTCGAGCGCCAGCGCGGCAAGCCTCACCCCAGTCGGCCATCCGCCGGTGCGCTCCAGCAGCCGCTCGAGCACGCCGTCGTTCAGTTTGACGCCTGCTTCCTCGCACAGCGATCGCGCCTCGTCCGTCGTGAGCGCGAGGTCCGCGGCCCGCACCTCCCCTAGCCGGCCCGCCAGCCGTAGTCGCTCCAGTCGCAACGGGGGGTCGACGCGGGTCGACACGACCACGCGCAGCGACGCCGGCGCATGCTCCGCCAGCAGCTCGAGATCGGCGACGAGCTCGGGCGAAGCCGCGTCGTGGAGGTCGTCGAGTGCGAGCACCACCGGATCGGGACGCTCGTCGAGCTCGTTGATCAGCGCGGTGACGAAGGCGTCGAGCCCGGTCCGGTTGGGGCGAGGCAGCCCCGCGAGATCCGGCCGGGCGAGGCGAAGCGCTGCGGCGACAGCTGCCCAGAACCGCTGTCGCTCGCGATCGGCCGCCTCCAATCCCACCCACGCGACCCGGCCATGGGGCGTACCGGATTCGATCCAGTCGCTGAGCAGCCACGTCTTCCCCCAGCCCGCGGGGGCGCTGATGAGCGTGAGCGGCCGCAACGCGGAGCGATCGAGCAAGTCGCGCAAGCGAGATCGACGCACCATCGCCGGCGGGAGCGCCGGCGCCACGAGCTTCGTAGCTGGGAACTGCATCTCGGGCCCGGCTCCAGTCGTTGGCGAGTCCTTTCGCGAGCGCCACCCGGGATCGTACCCCGCTGAGAATCACCCTGCAGGGGTGATGCGCGCCCACGCGCCCGCGCGGGACGATTCCTGCATGCCCACCGCCCGGCTGATCTCGCCCGAACTCGAGGAGATGCTGAAGCTGGTTGGGGACGCCGACAGCGTCGAGCTGAAGCTCACGGTGCCGGACGAGGACAGGCGGTCCGCGGCCGCGGCCCTGGGCGTGGACCCGCTGAACGCGCGGATCCGGCAGGTGTATTTCTTCGACACCCCCGACCTCGCCCTGGACGCTGCCGGCGTCGTGGTGCGAGCGCGGCGGACCCAGGGCGCTCCGGATGACACCGTGATCAAGCTTCGGCCGGTGGTTCCCACGGACCTTCCTTTGGAGTTGCGTGCTCGCAAGGACTTCGTGGTCGAGGTCGACGCGATGCCTGGGAAGTACGTGTGCTCCGCGTCGTTCAAGGGACAGGCCAAGGCCGGCGCCGTCATGGAGACGGTGTCGGGAGGGCAGCCGCTGCGGAAGCTCTTCTCGAAGTCACAGCGGGCGTTCTTCGCCGATCACGCGCCGGAGGGGGTCGGGCTCGACGATCTGTCGGTCCTCGGGCCGGTGATCGCCCTCAAGCTGAAGCTCCTCCCCGGCGCCCTGGACCGCAAGCTTGCGGTCGAGCTGTGGCTCTATCCCGACGGCTCGCGGATCGCTGAGCTGTCAACGAAGTGCGCGCCGGGCGATTGGCTCGAGACCACGACGCAGTCGCGCGACTTCCTGGGGGACCTGGGCATCAGCCTGTCGGGCGAGCAGGCAACGAAGACGCGGGTGGCGCTGGAGTACTTCGCCGCACTGCACGACTGACCAACCGGAAGGAATCCGATGAAGCGCGATGTCCTGCCGATCCCAGACCGTGCGTACGAGGGCCTGATCACCTACGACGCGAAGGATCCGGACACGTCTTTCCCGCCGATCGAGCCGCTGCGGCCGCCAGCCGGTGCGCCGAACGTGCTGATCGTCCTGCTCGACGACATTGGATTCGGCGCCTCGAGCGCGTTCGGCGGCCCGTGCTCGACGCCGACTGCCGAGCGACTCGCCGCGAACGGTCTGAAGTACAACCGCTTCCACACGACGGCGCTGTGCTCGCCGACGCGCCAGGCACTGCTGACGGGCCGCAACCACCACTCCGTCGGGATGGGCGGCATCACCGAGATCGCGACCTCCGCTCCCGGGTACACCTCGATCCGCCCGAACTCTGCGGCTCCCCTTGCGGAGACGCTCAAGCTGAACGGCTACTCGACCGCGCAATTCGGCAAGTGCCACGAGGTGCCGGTGTGGGAGACGAGCCCGCTGGGGCCGTTCGACGCCTGGCCCAGCGGCGGCGGCGGGTTCGAGCACTTCTACGGCTTCATCGGCGGCGAGACCAACCAGTACGCGCCAGCGCTGTACGACGGGACGGTCCCGATCGAGCCGGACCGCACCCCCGAGGAGGGCTACCACCTCACGGAGGACATGACCGACCGTGCGATCGACTGGGTCCGCCAGCAGAAGGCGCTGATGCCGGACAAGCCGTTCTTTGCCTACTTCGCGCCGGGCGCGACTCACGCGCCGCATCACGTACCGCTGGAGTGGTCGGACAAGTACAAGGGCCGCTTCGACGCGGGTTGGGACGCGCTCCGGGAGGAGACGTTCAGCCGCCAGAAGGAGCTCGGCGTGATCCCGCCCGAGGCCGAGCTCACAGACCGGCCCGAAGAGATCCCGGCCTGGGAGGACATGCCCGACGATCTGAAGCCGGTGCTCGCGCGCCAGATGGAGGTCTACGCGGGCTTCCTGGAGCACACCGACCACCACGTCGGCCGCCTGCTCGACACACTTGCCGACCTCGAGATCCTCGACGACACGCTCGTCTACTACATCGTCGGCGACAACGGCGCGTCGGCGGAGGGCACCCCGCAGGGCACGTTCAACGAGACAATCCCGCTCAACGGGGCGGGGGAGATCGAGACGACCGAGTTCATGGCGTCGCGAATCGACCAGTTCGGCACGATCGCCGCCAACAACCACTATGCGGTCGGCTGGGCGCACGCGATGGACACGCCCTACCAGTGGACCAAGCAGGTGGCCTCGCACTGGGGCGGCACGCGCAACGGCACGATCCTCCACTGGCCAAACGGCTTCACCGCTCGCGGCGAGGTGCGTGCGCAGTTCAGCCACGTGATCGACGTGGCGGCGACGGTCCTCGACGCAGCCGGCCTGCCCGCGCCGACGTTCGTCCACGGCGTGCAGCAGATGCCGCTGCACGGAAGAAGCATGATCCCGACCTTCGACGACCCGGCCGCACCCGAGCACCGCGAGACCCAGTACTTCGAGATGTTCGTCAACCGCGGCATCTACCACAAGGGTTGGACCGCGGTCACTCGCCACAGCATCCCGTGGAAGCCGACCGAGATGCCCGCCTACGACGACGATGTCTGGGAGCTGTACGCACCCGACGACTGGACGCAGGCGCACGACCTGTCCGCCGACCAGCCCGACAAGCTGCGCGAGCTCCAGCGGCTGTTCCTGATCGAGGGCGCGCGCTACAACGTGCTCCCGCTGGACGACCGCCGCTTCGAGCGCTTTAACCCCGAGCTCGCGGGCCGGCCGCAGCTGATCCGCGGAAAGTCGCAGCTCCTCTACGAGGGCATGGGCCGGCTGTCGGAGAACTCCGTGCTCGTCCTGAAGAACCGGTCGCACGCGATCACCGCGCAGTTGGAGGTGCCCGAGGGGGGCGCCGAGGGCGTGGTCGTCGCCCAAGGCGGCGCCTACGCCGGCTGGAGCCTTTACCTCCACGAGGGCCGTCCGGCGTATTGCTACAACTTCTTCGGCCTCCAGCGCTTCAAGATCTACGGAGAGCAGCCCGTCCCCGCTGGCGAGCACCAGATCCGCATGGAGTTCGCCTATGACGGGGGCGGATTGGCCAAGGGCGCCGACGTCACGCTCTACGTCGACGGCGAGAAAGTCGGCGAGGGCCGCGTCGAGCACACGGTGCCGATGCTTTTCTCCGCGGACGAGACGCTGGACCTGGGTCGCGACAGCGCCACGCCCGTTAGCGACGACCACGGGTCCGACAACGCGTTCACCGGCCGCGTCCGCTGGGTCCAAATCGACGTCGACGAGGCCGCCGAGGATCTCGACCATCTGATCAGCGCTGAGGAGCGTCTGCGCGTAGCGATGGCGAGGCAATAGCCGTTGGACATGGTCTCGATTCCCGGCGGGACCTTTCGGATGGGGTCGGAGCGCTTCTACCCGGAGGAGCGGCCGGTCCGGGAAGTAGCGGTGGAGGGTTTCTGGGTCGATCGCGGGCCGGTAACGGTCTCGGAGTTCCGGCGCTTCGTCGACGAGACCGGTTACGTGACGGTCGCCGAGCGTCCGCTCGACCCCGCCGACTTCCCGGGCGCGGATCCGGCGCAGCTCGTCCCGGGATCGCTCGTGTTCCGCAAGACCGATGGGCCGGTCGACCTCCGTGACGTGCTCCAGTGGTGGGACTACGAGCCGGGCGTCACCTGGCGCGATGGGCCCGACGACCACCCGGTCACCCACGTGGCGTTCGAGGACGCCGAGACCTTCGCCGCCTGGGCGGGCAAGGCGCTGCCCACGGAGGCGGAGTGGGAGTTCGCTGCCCGCGGCGGGCTCGAGGACGCGGACTTCGCATGGGGTGACCAGCACTCCCCAGGCGGCCGGCCGATGGCCAACACCTGGCAGGGCGAGTTCCCGTGGCAGAACCTGCTCGCCGACGGGTACGAGGGAACCTCCCCGGTCGGCGCCTTCCCGCCCAACGGATACGGGCTGCTCGACGTGACGGGCAACGTCTGGGAGTGGACGGCCGACTTCTTCGGAGCGGACGAGTCCACGAAGGCCTGCTGCGCGCCACGCCAGCCCGGCGACCCGATCGCGCGCCGCGTGATCAAAGGCGGCTCGCACCTGTGCGCGCCGAACTACTGCCTGCGCTACCGGCCGGCGGCGCGCCAGGCCGAAGGGGTGGACACGTCCACCCAGCACATCGGCTTCCGCTGCATCGCGCGCGATTTCATCCCAAACGGGTGATGCCCGCTCACCCAGCGGCGTGTTGGACTCGCCGCATGGAAGCTCACGAGGAACTTGGGCCGATCGACATCGTCGTGATCGGCTATCCGGCCGACGCACCGATGACCGGCGACGCCATTCCGCTCATGGTGGACCTCGTCGAGCGCGGGATCATCCGCGTGCTCGACGTCATGTTCGTCATGCAGAACGAGGACGGCACGTACTCCGGCTTCGAGGCCTCGGATCTCGACGACAAGAGCGCCGGGGACTTCAAGGTCTTCGAAGGGGCCAGCACGGGCCTGCTTGGCGAGGACGACGTCGCGACCGCGGCCGAGGCGATCGAGCCGGGAACCGCGGCGGTCTTGATCGTCTACGAGAACCGCTGGGCGGGTCCCTTCGCAGCTGCCGTGCGCCGCAACGGCGGGGTCCTGCTCGATTTCCAGCGGATCCCGGCCCACGAAGTGGTCGCCGCACTCGACGCCGCCGACGCGGCAGCCTGACTGAAAGGACTGACCCATGCCAGGATTGCTTCGCGGGATGGCACGCACCGCGGTGATAGCGGGAACCGCTACGTCCGTCTCCAACCGCGTCAGCCGGCGCCAGGCCAATCGCTGGGCCGAGCAGGATGCCGCCGCCTACCCGCAAGAGCAATACGCGCCTCCGCCGGCGCCGGCTCCCGCTGCCGGCGGTGAGGATCGCGTGCAGCAGCTGAAGGATCTGGCCGCCCTGAAGGAGCAGGGGGTCCTGACCGAGCAGGAGTTCGCGGCCGAGAAGGCACGCATCCTCGCGGGCTGAACCTCAGGCGGCCCTCTCTCGACGCGGCGTGTCGGCCTCACGGCCGCCGTACACCGCGACCTGGTGGATGATGATGATGTCGATGGCGAAGATCGCCAGCGACCAGAACGGATACGCCGGGATCGACAGCAGCGCGGCGAGTGCGCTCAGGCTCGCCGCGGCGATCGCGAACACTCGGCCATAGAGCCCGCCCGACCACAGCGAGAACGCTGCGAAGAGCTGAAACGCGCCGAGGATCAGCGTCACCCAGCCCCAGGTGTTGAGGTTGCTGAGGATGTACTTCTGGTCCTGGACGAAGAAACTCGAGTCGCCGATCGCGGCGATCCCGTAGATCACGTTCAGGACGCCGACGATGAAGAGCATCACGCCGGCGAAGGTCACCCAACCGGAATGCGTCTTGTCCATGAATCTCCCCCTTTCGCTTAGCGCGACCTTGACGCGCAGGCGAGTGACGCGGCGTCACCCGCCGGGGGTGATCTCAGCTCACCCGCCGCGCACCGAGACTCGCTTTGATCCCGCAACCGGAAGAGGCCGAACCCATGTTCTTTGCATCCGACTATCCGTTCTTCGACGTGTTCTGGACGATCGTTATTTTCTTCGTCTGGGTGGCCTGGCTGATGATCCTGTTCAGGATCCTCGGGGACATCTTCCGCAGGCACGACATCTCGGGTTGGGGCAAGGCGGCCTGGCTCGTATTCGTGGTGGTGGTGCCCTTCCTGGGCGTGCTCATCTATCTGATCGCCAACGGCAACGAGATGGCCAAGCGCGACATGGACCGCTCGCAGGCCGCTCGCGCAGAGTTCGATGACTACGTCAAGTCGACGGCGGGCTCGGGCGGGCCGGCCGCCGAGATCGACAAGGCCAAGCAGCTGCTCGACAGCGGCGCCATCACCCAGGCCGAGTTCGACGCGATCAAGGCGAAGGCACTCGGCTAGGAACCACTCGCTAGGAACGCCGACCACGACCGTGCCGGCGAGCATGTCGTGCAGGCCGCGGCGCCGGTCGTCCACGAGCACGGGGAGGAAGCCCGCGAACAGCGGCAGCGCAGCGAGCAGCAACGCGCCGAAGCGCAGCAGCGACCGGCGCGGGCTCAGCACCGTCCCGTCGTCCGCGTCGCAGACGCGGATGTGCATGAGCCGGTTGCCCGGCGTCTGGCCGGTCGTCGACCAGAAGACGGCGAAGTAGGCGACCGTCCAGACCACGAAGGCCGCGGCGCCGCAGGCGAGCAAGACCGTCTCGCAGGTCGTCGGAGATCGACAGGATCGACAGCGCCAGACCCACTGCCACACCCGACCACGAGGGCGATCAGGTTGATGATGGCCGCGTCCACCGCGAACGCGATCGCGCGGGTCACGAGCCCCTCGTACACGGGCGCCGCAGGACGCGGTGTCGTGTTCACGGAGCCTCCGGCGGCGGACCCGCCGGAGGACGCCTGAGCGCACGCCTCGCGGCGCGCTCCAGCCAGGCGTCCGCGCTGCGCGTCCCGCCGCGCACGCCACCCGCGACCTGGTCGGCGAAGCCGATGCTCTGCCTCGTGATCGCCTCGGTCACCGCGGGGCTCTGCGCGATCTCGTTCACGACGAGCCACAGCTCCTCGCCCTCGAGCAGGCGGTGGACCGCCTCGTCGAGCAGCTTGCTCTCGAGCACCCGCACAAGGAGCCGCTCGGTGGCGGGGCTGTCGAGCGCGGCCGCGAGCAGCCGCTCAGCGACCGGGCTGTCGAGCGCGGCCACGAGCACGCGCTCGAGCTCGGGGTCGTCGAACACGCCGTCGGCGAGCCGCTCGAGCACCGCGTACCGGACCACGTCCCTGGCGACCGCCTCGACGAGCGGCCCCTCCAGGGCCTTGCCGACCGCCCGCGCCGTCAGGTCGCTGGCGAGGACCCGGTCCACCGCCTCGGCGCCGACTCGCGAGGCGAGCAGGGCGTCAAGCGTCGCCAGCGCCGCGTCCTCGGCGCGCCTGCCCAGCTCTCGTCGCGCTCCTCGCTCCGCGCGCAGCCCGAGCGACACTGCGCCCGTGACAGGACGCATCGCATCCGTCCACCTCACGACACGATCTTCGCGCACATGCGGGTGACGCGCATTCACCCGCCGTGGGTGAGGCACTGCCGTCGCCCGCCTGTAGGTTGCGCCCATGCTTGAGGCGCTCGGATGGGGCGCCGTTGCCGCGTCCTCGCTGCTGATCGGTGCGTTTATCGGACTCGTCCGCCCATGGCCGCCGCGCGCGACCGGCTGGGTGCTCGGGTTCGGCGCGGGCGCACTGATCAGCGCGGTTTCCTTCGAGCTCGCTCAGGAGGGCGTGCGGATCGGCGGCGGCGGCGCCGTCGGGATCGGGCTCGCGGCGGGAGCACTCACCTACTACGTCTGCGACACCGAGATCGAGCGGCGCTCGGGCGGCTCCGACGCCGGGGCCGGGCTGGCTCTGGGGGCCTTCCTGGACGGCATCCCCGAGCAGCTCGCGCTGGGCCTCGGCATCGCGCTCGGCGACGGCGTCAGCGCCGGGCTGCTCGGAGCGATCTTCGTCTCGAACCTGCCCGAGGCGATCGGCTCGGCGACGGCCATGCACGGCGCCGGCCGCTCCCGTCGCGACGTGGTCGTCCTGTGGGTCGGCGTCGCGGTGATCTGCACGCTCGCGTCGGGCATCGGCTTCGCGATCGCCGACAACGCGTCGGACACCCTCAAAGGCGGAATCAACGGCTTCGCGGCCGGCGCCCTGGTCGTGATGCTGGTCGACTCGATGATCCCCGAGGCGACCCGGCAGGCGGGACGCACGACCGGGTTGATCACCACCCTGGGCTTCGCGGTCGCCGCAGGGATGTCCGGGATCAGCTGAGTCTCAGGTTCTGATCACGCCGGGCCGCGTCAGCGACCAGATCACCCAGATGTCCAGCGCGATCACGAGGATCGCCCAGAACGGGTAGTAGGGGATGAAGAAGAAGTTGGCCACCGCGCTCAGCGACGCGAGCACGATCGCCGTGACGCCCGCCCAGGTGCTGCGCGCGAACAGCCCGTAGGCCACGATCACCAGCAGGATCCCGATGATCAGGTGGACCCAGCCCCACGCGCTGACGTCGAGATCGAACGTGTAGTTGCGGGTGACGACGTAGAAGTCGTCGTCGAAGATCGCGACCAGCCCGGCGATCGCCTGGAACACGCCGATCAGCATCAGCACGGTCGCGGCAAAGACGGTGCCGCCGACGGCCCACCCGGACACCTCGTCGGGATCGGTGGGCGACGAATACGGGGGTTCAGTCGACACGACTCGCTCCTCTCTCAGGTCGAAGCGCTCTCGCGCTCCCTTTCCTCGATCGCGGCGGACATCGCCGCCAGCTCCGGCTCCACCGACGCCACGGTCTCCGGCGTCAGGAAGCTCTCGCCGAGCATCCGGCCGCCGGCGTCGCGGACTGCCCGCTTGAGGTCGCGCGCCCATACGTGCTCGACGAGCAGCAGCCCGGCGGCTCCGCCTGGCTCGAGTCCGGCGGCCATCTCCTCGATCTCGCCCTGCGTGAACCCGAACGAGTGCTCCTGCTCCTCCGCGCCCTCGAGCCGCACCCCGAGCAGGGCCCCGACGATCGCGCCCATGCTCTCCTCCTGGTGCTCCAGCACGACGAGCTCGTCCGAGTCGGTGTCGCGCGCGACGAACAGGAGGTCGAGGATGCGGATCGTGCGGTCGCTCTCGAGCTTGGCCAGCTCGTCGGCGATACGGCCTTCGAAGTTGCTCCCCGGCTCGAAGCCGAGGCTGACGAGCTGGACGGGGCCGATCTCGGTCACTGCGGGGTACCTCCGGTCTCGGTGGCGTTCGCTTCGAACCCGAATACAAGCAGTTGCCTCGAGGGCAGCTTCGCTTGAGCGGGGTCAGGAACCATTCGGGCGCGGGGGAAATTCGTGCACCGTCTGGCGGCGCAGCAGTTCGATGCCGACCACGGCCAGCACTGCGAGCAGCACGATCACCAGGACCTGGCCGAGATTGTTGATCCCGGGCATGACGGTCAGCCAGAGTAGGAACAGCACGGCGACGACCGAGTAGACCGCAACCGGCTGGTCGCGCAGGTGCGGTGCGAGGGCGCGGCGCGCGGCGACTGCCCAGCGGGCGGGCCCTGCCAGCAGGCCCGCGCCGACGAACGCCAACCCGATGATGAGGGCGAAGATCGCTCGTTCGCGCAGCGTTCCGGAAACGATGTCGTAGACGGATTGGATGGCCGGCTTGACCGTCTCGGAGCCCGCGACCGAGTCGACGACCGCGCCGCCGAGCAGGCGCCGCGTCAGCAGGACGAGCAGCGTCGCCACAAGGATCCCGCCTCCGGCCGCGATCAGCGCTTGGCGGCGCCACCCCTGTGCCAGGTAGATGGCGGCCATGTACAGCAGGAGCACCAGCAGTGGCAGCACGAAGCCGAGGTTGCGGAGCGCCCCCACGAGGGTCTGAACTCCGTCGAGTTGACCGGACTGCAGCACGACGAGCTGGCCGGGGTTCTGGAGGGCCTGGCGGTCGAGCGCCGCGGTGACCCGAGCCTGGGCCGAGGCGAGTGCCGCGTCGAGGTCGTCGACGTTCGCCTGTGCGGGATCCTTGAGCACGGTGGTGGTGCGATCGGCGACGGCTGTCAGCCGACCGTCGAGGTCGGATAGCCGCGCGTCGAGGTTGGCCAGACGCTCCTGGAGCTGGGCCGGGGCCTTCTCCTGAACGCCCTCGAGCTTCGTGTCGAGGCTCGCGATCTTCGCCTGCAGCTCGGCTGCGTTCGTGTTGAGCGTCTGGAGATCCTGTTCCAGCTCCGGGCTCAGCGTGCCCGCCTTCACCTCGGAGAGGCCTGCGCGCACCGACTTGATCCGGGTCTGGGCCGTGGTCAAGCGCTGCTTCAGGTCCTTCGAGAGGTCCTGCACGACGCTCCGAATCTCGGAGATCGTCGCGGGGTCTACCCCCAGGCGGGTGGCCAGGTCGGCTATGACGTCCCCGTACTGGAGCGTCACGGCGCCGCCCGTGGTAGAGACGAAGTCGCCTTCGTCCTCGATCAAGCGGACGAACTGTCCGTGCGACTCGCGGATGGAGTGGACGACCAGGTCCTGGACCCGAGGCGAGGCGAGCGCCCTCTCCGAGACGTTCAGAGCGAGCTGCCTGGTTGCCGCCGCCACGGGAGCGGACAGTGCCTTGGCGTTGTCCGGCAGCTTCTCCTCGATCTCGCCCTGGACATCGACGTTGGCGTACAGCTGATCGACCAGATAGATGCTGAGCGCCCCCTGAACATCCTGGTCGCTCAGAATCTCGTCGCTGGTGTTCGCCACCTCGTCCGTGTCCAGCACCGCGCGCTGAACCCAGTTCGCGGTGATCGAGATGACCAGCAGCACCGACGCGACCACGATCATCGACCACACCAGCACGCGGCGACGCCGCTTCCGCTCGGGGGCCCCCGGGGCGCGCTCAGGCGGGGAGGTGTCGGACTGGTCGGGCACTAGTGGAGGATCGGCGGGCAAACTGTTGGCGCTCGGGGGAGGCGACGCCGTCGCATCGGCGGATCGTCTCGGACGGTGGGCGAGCCCGCATCACCCTCTTGGGGTGATTGCGACTCACCCACGCCGCTCGAACAATCGACCCATGTCAAACCTCGTTGCAATCGCATATGACGACGTCGCCCAGGCTCAGCAGGTGACCGACACGCTCGGGCACCTGATGAAGGAGCACTCGATCGAGCTCGAGGACGTCGTCATAGTCGAGCACCGCAGCAACGGGAAGATCAAGCTGCACCAGCCCTCGATGGCCGGGTTCGGCGCCGCCAGCGGCGCGCTCTGGGGCGGCCTGATCGGGCTGATCTTCTTCATGCCGCTGTTCGGGATGGCGATCGGGGCCGCGAGCGGCGCGGCCGCGGGCGCGCTGAGCGACCACGGCGTCGACGACAACTTCATGAAGGAGCTGGGCGACAAGCTCCCCGAGGGCGGCGCGGCCGTCTTCGTGCTGGTTCGCGAGGCCACCGCGGACAAGGTCGTGCCCGAGCTCGCGAAGTTCGGCGGCCACGTGATCCAGAGCTCGCTGTCGAACGAGCAGGAGGCGGCGCTGCAGGAGGCGCTGGACCGTCGCGGCGCCGCCGCATAGCACGGCAGAGCCCGAGCCGCTGGCAGGCGCGGCCTACCTGCGCCTGATTCTGATCGGCGCGGTGATCGGGGTGCCGGCGGCCCTGGTGGCGGCCGGATTCCTCGTGGTGGTCCACCAGCTCGAGAACGTGCTCTGGGACGACCTGCCCGACGCCCTCGGCTACTCGAGCCCGCCCTGGTTCCTGGTGATCGTGCTGCCGGTGGTCGGGGCGGCCCTGGTGGTCTTTGCCCGACGGGTGCTGCCCGGCGACGGCGGCCACGACCCGCTGGGCGGGGTCAGCGTGGAGCCCACACCGGTCTCGTGGGGCCCCGGCGTGGCGCTGGCGGCGCTCGCGACGCTCTCGTTCGGCGCGGTGCTCGGCCCGGAGGCACCGCTGATCGCCCTGGGCTCAGTGGTGGGGATGGCCGTCACCCATTTCGTGCACGTGGGACCGCGCGAGAGCCGCGTGCTGGCGACGGCCGGTTCGTTCTCGGCGATCTCGGCCCTGTTCGGCGGCCCGCTGCCGGCCGGCGTGCTGTTGATGGAGGCGGGCATCGGGCTGGGCGCCGCGCTGATCCCGGTGCTGCTTCCGGGGCTGGTCGCGGCAGCCTGCGGCTACCTGATCTTCATCGGCCTGGGCAACTGGGGCGGGCTGGAGGCAACGACGCTCAAGGTCCCGGGGCTGCCGACCTACGACGGCACGAGCTTGGAGGATCTGCTGGTTGCCCTGGCCGTGGGGATCGCCGCGGGCCTGATCATCGTGCTCCTTCATCGTGGTGCCGGCGCGATCGCGGCGCTGCGGGAGCGCGGCATTGGGATGGCGGTGCTGCTGCTGGCGGGCGGGCTCGCCGTGGGGTGCCTCGCCGAGCTGGCCGAGGTGCTCGGCGGCGACTCGCAGGACGTTCTGTTCTCCGGCCAGGCGGGGGTACCCACAATCGTGGCGGAGAGCTCCGCGGGGGTGGTCGTGGTCATCCTGCTCGCCAAGGCGGCCGCCTACGGGATCTGCCTCGGCTGCGGCTTCCGCGGCGGCCCCGTCTTCCCGGCGATCTTCATCGGGGTCGCCCTAGCCTCGATCGCGGTCGTGGCACTCGACACCTCCCCGACGCTCGCGGTCGCGGTGGGGACGGCTGCCGGGATGGCGGCGGCGACCCGGCTGCTGATCTCGTCGCTGGTGGTCGCCGCGCTGCTCGTTGGGACCGGCGCCGTGGACGCGGTACCGGCCGCCGTGCTCGCTTCCGCCGCGGCGTGGCTGATGGTGAACGCGCTGGGCACGCCGCCCGTGCCCACGACAGCGACGACGTGAAACGCCGGCTCACCTGGCTCGGCCACTCGACCGTGCTGGTGGAGCTCGGCGGCGAGCGGTTGCTGACCGACCCCGCGCTGCGCAGCCGTGTCTTCCACCTGCGCCGTCACGGGCAGGCGCCAAATCCGCCGGAGTCGATCGACGCGGTCCTCCTCTCGCACCTCCATTTTGACCACCTCGATCTGCCCTCGCTGAGGATGCTCGAGCCGCGGCCCCGGCTCGTCTGCCCCACGGGCTCCGGCGCGTTGCTCGCCCGGGCCGGCTTCCCGGATCCGATCGAGCTGGTGCCCGGTGAGTCAGTCGCGCTCGGTGGCGTGCGGGTGACGGCGACCGCCGGCCGAGCACCGCGGCAACCGTCGCCCAGGCGGCCCGGTGGTGCAGCCACTCGGATTCGTCCTGAGCGACGCGAGCGCTCGATCTACTTCGCGGGCGACACGGACCTCTTCGACGAGATGGCCGGACTGGGGCCGGTCGACGTGGCCCTGCTGCCGGTCGCGGGCTACAGCCCCAAGCTCGGTCCGGGGCATCTCGACGCCCACCGCGCCGCCCAAGCGGCGGCCTTGATCCGGCCGCGCGTGGCCGTGCCGATCCACTGGGGGAGCTTCCACCCGATCACCCAGGCGCGCGGGCGGTGGTTCACCGAGCCGCCGGAGCGGTTTGCCGCCTATGCCCGCGAGCTCGCCCCCGAGGTGGAGGTGCGGGTGCTCTCGCCGGGCGGGTCGCTCGCCCTGTAGGCGCGCCGGCTATCCATGCTGGGTAGCGGCATCGCCCGGCTGCTCGGGGTTGGCGGGAAGAAAGATGGCGGCGGCGAGGCCGACGAGGGCGAGCGCGGCGAGGACGATCATCGCCACCACGTAGGAGTCGTTGCCCGACCCGAGGTCGGACACCAGGATCGTGCCGGCGATCGCCGTGCCGAAGGACGAGCCGAGGTTGGACACGCTGCGCGACAAGCCCGATATCTCACCCTGGAGCTCTTCGGAAAACGCGGACTGCACGAGATTGACCGAGGGGGTCAGCATCACTCCCACCCCCAGGCCGATCAGCAGAAGCCCCGGCGCGAAGGCGACGACGCGCGACGAGGCCCCCACCAAGCCGAGCAGGACTCCGATTCCGGCCAGGGTGACGACGAAACCTGCCGCTATCAACATCTTCTGGCTGCGCCTCTTGGCGAACCGCTCCGCGGCCAAGGAGGCCACGAGGATCCCCACCGTCGCCGAAGTGAAGATGACGCCCGTCTCGATGGCGTTGTAGCCGCGCACGGTCTGCAGGAAGACGGCGACGACGAATGACGTCCCCATGAGAATCAGCCACTGGATGTTCTGTGTGACAAGGCCGAGATTGGACAGGCGGTTCCTGAACAGCCCCGTGGACAGCAGGGGTTCCCTCCCCGCTCGCTCGCGAGCGCGGATGTGGAGGAAGAACCAGAGCAGGAAGCCGGCTCCGACCGCCAGAAAGACCGCCATGAGGACGGGGTCGTTGTCGGCCTGCAGGATCCCGAACACCACGAAGAACATGCCGACGGCCGACAGAATCGCTCCGACGGTGTCGAAGGGACGTGTCGGGTCCGCCGGTACGGGGTCTTCCATGCGGCGGCTGAGGAAGATGATGATGGCGACGACCGCGGCCTGGAACACGAACGCCGCCCGCCAACTGATTCCCGTCGTGATGAGACCGCCGATCAGCGGTCCTGCCGCGGCGCCGAGTCCCCCCAAGCCGCTGATGATCCCGAAGGCCTTGGCGCGTGAGGTGAGGTCGGTGAACGCCAGCGTCGTGAGGATGTAGACGGGAGGGATCAACAGCGCCGTGCCGATCCCCTCGAGGACGGAGTTGCCGAGGATCAACACGCCGAGTCCCGGAGAGAGCGCGCTCACCAGAGCGCCGAGTCCGTAGAGCAGGAGGCCGGCGGTGAAGCAGCGCTTGCGTCCCCAGCGGTCGCTCAACTTGCTGGCGGGGATCATGAGGATCGCCATGATCAGCAAGAACAGCGTGATCGCGGTCTGAACACCCGTGACGGTCGTGTCCAGGTCCTCGCTGATGTCGTTGATCATCACGTTCATGTTCGAGCCCGCGAAGCTGCAGATGAACTGGGCGAGAGCGAGCGGAGCCAGGAATCTGCGTCGAGCGGCCGCCGAGCCGGCCGGCGAGTGATCCTCAGTCATCGGCCGCCAGCGACTCGGAGATGGCGCGCGCAGCGGTGGAGCGGCACGACCGCCAGGACGCTCCACGCCGCTCTCATGCCGGGAGTTCACCGCATCAGCGGGTGTTGCGGCATCACCCCAAGCGGGTGACGCGGGACCGGTGAAGGCGACCGGCCGGGTGCCTCAGCGGAGGTAGGGTTGCTTCCTCGTGCGCAAGTGGCTGCCCATGATCATTCTTGCCTCGGCGCAGTTCGTCATGGTGCTCGACTCGAGCGTGATGAACGTGGCGATCTCGCAGATCGTCGAAGACCTCGACACGACGATCCAGGGTGTGCAGACGGCGATCACGCTCTACACGCTCGTGATGGCGGCGTTCATGCTGCTGGGCGCGAAGCTCGGGGACATCCTTGGCCGTAACCGGGCGTTCGCGATCGGGCTGGCGATCTATGGCGTCGGCTCGCTCACGACGGCGCTGAGCCCGAACCTGGGCGTCCTGCTGGTCGGCTGGTCTGGGATCGAGGGGTTCGGTGCAGTCCTCGTGGTGCCGGCGATCGCGGCGCTTACCGCCGCCACCTATGAGGGAAAAGATCGCGCGCTGGCGTATGCGCTGCTCGGAGGGATCGCCGCGGTCGCGATCGCCGCCGGCCCTCTGATCGGCGGCTGGGTGACCACGGAGTTCACGTGGCGCTACGTGTTCGCGGCTGAGACCGTGGTCGTGATCGCGATCCTGTTCCTGAGGGGACAGATCGCGCAGGCGCCCAGAGCCGCGCGCCGTCCGCAGCTCGACATCGTCGGGGTCTTGCTGTCCTCGGCCGGCCTCGGCCTGATCGTGATCGCGATCCTGCGCAGCAGCGTGTGGGGCTTCGTCCAGTCGCGCACGCCGCTGACGATCAACGGCACGGAGATCACGCCGCTGGGCTTTTCGGTGGTGCCGTTCATGGTGCTCGGCGGTCTCGCGCTGCTCTGGGCGTTCGTCGCGTGGGAGCAGCGTCGCGCGCGTCTGGGCCTCGACGAGCTGCTCGACACGGCGCTGCTGAGGATCTCGCAGCTGCGGGCGGGGCTGTCGACGCTGGTCGGGCAGCAGTTCGTCCTGATGGGCACGTTCTTCGTCATCCCCGTGTACCTCCAGGTCGTGGTGGGGCTCGACGCGTTCGAGACCGGCAAGCGGCTGCTGCCGCTGTCGGCGGCGATGCTCGTGTTCGCGCTGCTGGGGCCGCGGATCGCGGCGCGGCGCTCGCCGCGCGTCGTCGCGCAGATCGGGCTGGTCGCCGTCAGCATCGGCGCGCTCGTGATGCTCGGGACGCTCGAGGTGGAGCTGAACGACCCCGGGTTCAAGGTGGCGCTCGCTCTGATCGGAGCGGGTGCGCGGACTGCTCGCGTCGCAGCTGGGGAACGTGATCATGTCCTCCGTCGCGCCCACGCAGACCAGCGAGGCGGGCGGGCTCCAGGGCACCGCCCAGAACCTTGGATCCTCGCTCGGCACCGCGATCGTCGGCGCGGTCTTGCTCGGGTCGCTCGCGACAGGCTTCAGCGATCGCATCACCGACAACCCCGACGTCCCGCCGGCCGCGCGCGAGACGATCGTCGCGAACGCCGAACAGGGGATCGACATCGTGCCCGTCGCGGCGGTCGAGGACGCTGCCGTGAAGGGTGGGCTCACCCCCGACCAGGCCCGCGCCGTCGCTGACGACTACAGCGACGCGCAGCTGGACGCGCTGCGGCTGTCACTCGGCGCGGTCGCGCTCGCCGCGCTGCTGTCGCTCTGGCTCACGCGGCGACTGCCGACAAAGGCGCTGGCGGAAACCGACGTCGGTCCCACGGAGGCAACCGCGGTCGCCTAGGCGGGCGAGGTTGCGCGTAGGATCGCGACGTGACCGACGTGCAGGCTTCGCTCGAGGAGTATCGCGGGACGCGCGAAGCGCTCGAGGCGGCGCTGCTGCCGCTGGCGACATCCGTGGACGGCCGGCGCTTCAACTTCCAGGTATCGCTGCACGGGCTGGAGCTCGAGCCGGGCGGCTACGTGGCGATCGAGGGGGACGGGTCGACCCGGCTGGGTCAGCTGCTGTCGCTCGAGCTCCGCCAGCAGGACACCACCGCGCCGGGACTCGGGCAGGTCCGCATCCGCGCTGGCGGCGGGGACGGCGTCGTTCTCCACGGCGACGAGCGCCCCTTCCACGACGCCTTGGTGCGGCCCGCCACCCCGGACGAGGTGGGCGCCTGGCTCGAGAAGACGCGGCCCGACCGCGCCCAGCTCGACGTGGGGGAACTCGCGCTCGCCCCCGGCGTGCCGTTCCGGCTCGATGCCGGCGGCTTCGGCCGCCACACCTTCCTTTGTGGCCAGTCGGGCTCGGGCAAGACCTATTCCCTCGGCGTGCTGCTCGAGCGCCTGTTGATGGAGACCAACCTGCGGGTCGTCGTGCTCGATCCGAACTCGGACTACGTGCGCCTCGGCGAGCCGCGCGTGGACGACGAGCGCTACCGCGACGCCGCGGCATCGGTGCAGGTCCGAAGTGGCCCCAGCGGTCCCGACGCGATAAGGGTCCGCTTCCGCGACCTCAGCCCCGTTCACCAGGCCGCCCTGCTGCGCCTCGACCCGCTCGCTGACCGCGCGGAGTACGGAGAGCTCCTGGCTCTGCTCGAGGACGAGTCGATCCGCAGTCTCGAGGACCTCGCCAAGTCGCCCGCCGAGGACCTAAAGCTGCGTGCGCGGAACCTCGGGATCGACCGCTTCGGCATCTGGCCGGGACCGGAGGGTGAGTCGCTGCTGGACGAGCTCGTGAACCCAGCTGGCCCGCGGTGCCTGGTGGTGGACCTCGGCTCGCTTGGCACCCGCGACGAGCAGACTCTCACGGCGGGGGCCGTTCTGGAGCGGTTGTGGCGCGAGCGAGCGCGACGCGAGCCGGTGGCCATCGTCATCGACGAGGCGCAGAACGTCTGCCCCGCGGAACCGGCCGATCCGCTTACCGCTCTGGCCACTGAGGACGCCATCCGTATCGCGGGCGAAGGTCGCAAGTTCGGGCTCTACCTGATCGTGGTCACCCAGCGACCGCAGAAGATCCACGAGAACGTGCTCTCGCAGTGCGACAACCTGGTCCTGATGCGGATGAACTCGGTGGCCGATCTCGCCTACGTGGCTGGCGTGTTTTCCTTCGCGCCACCGGGACTGGTCGATCGGGCCACGGCCTTCGGCCAGGGCGAGGCCCTAGCCGCAGGCAAGATCGCCTCGCACCCCGCGCTGGTGCGCTTCGGCTCGCGCATCAGCCACGAAGGTGGGGCTGACGTGGCCGGCTGGGCGTAGGCCCCCGCCGGCCGCGCTCAGGTTCGCGCTGCCGTCTCGTCGTCGCCGAACACGAGGATGCCGTGGACGACGTACACGCACAGGAAGAAGATCCCGAGCGACCACCACGGGTAGGAGCCGCCGACCGACAGGAGTGCCCCGATCGCGCCGAGGCTGCCGCCGATGATCCCAAGTACCCGTCCGTAGGTGTTGCCGGCCATCAGCGAGAAGCCTCCGCTGAGCTGAATCACACCGAGGATGATCAGGACCCACCCCAGGGTGTTGAGGTTGGTGAAGATGTACCTCTTGTCGTTGACGAAGACGCTCGCGTCATCGAGAGCGCCGATGCCGTAGATGATGTTGAGCGTGCCCGCAATCAACAGCAGCGTCGCTGCGAAGACGACTCGGCCTGTGCCTCGCATCCCCGTACCTCCAAGTTCGGTTGATGCCCGTTCAGCGAATCCAGCGCATGTATACACCCATGGACGGCGTCCCCGCCGTGGGTGACAGCAAAGTCCCAACTCCGGTAGGTTGGATACAGCTTGACCGTCATCGCCGCATCCACGGCGGTCTGGGTCTTCATCCTCATTCCGCTCGCGATCGTCTGGGCCCTCGGAATCGTCGACATCCTGCGGCGGCACCTCTCGCCCGCACAGACTGCGGGATGGATCCTCCTGGTCGTCCTGCTGCCGGTGGTCGGCACGCTCGTCTACTTCCTCCTGCGCAAGCCGACGGAGGAGGAGATCGTGCGTGCCCAGGCGGCTGCCGCCGCGCGACGGGACAGCTCGCCGAGCGTCCACCAGCGGCTGCCGGGCGACTGATACAGGCGAGCACGGTCTGCCAAGCGGCGGGCAACTCCGCGCCGCGCCCGGGTGGAGGAGGGCCCCTCGACGCGTCGAAGCCCCGCACATGTCCGCTGAGGCGCCGGCGCGTGCTGCGGCCGGCAGCGCGATGGCTCGCTGGAGCGCCAAGGCCCTGCTGATCACCGCGGGCGTCTTTCTCGTCGGCGGCGCCATCTGGTACGCGCGTGGCGCGACCGTGCCACTCATCGTTGCGGCCCTCGTCAGCACCCAGCTGCTGCCGTTGATCGGCTGGGCGACGAGCCGAGGGGTTCCGCGCGGACTCGCGATCGCGGGGAGCCTGATCGGCGTGGTGGCGATCACGGCAGGGCTGGCCTGGCTGTTCTCCGACGCGCTGTTCGGCAACCTCGGCGGCGTCGGACAGGACATCAGCGAGGGCGCCGACCAGGTCGTCGCCTGGCTGCGGGACAACAACGACTGGGTCCAGCAGCACGAAGACGCGATCCGCGACTTCCTCAAGAGCATCCTGCCCGCCGCGAAGGCCGCCGCCGGCGGAATCCTGGGCGGTGCGCTCGGCGGGCTCGCGCTCGCAGCCCAGCTGGTCAGCGGCGCGCTGCTGATGTTCGTCTTCCTGCTCTACATCCTCAGCTCGGGCGACTCGATCTGGGGCTGGATCGAGAACCGCTTCAGCCCCGGCCGTCGCGACCGCGTGACCGTCGCGGGCCGCGCGGCATGGAACGCCGCGACCGGCTACATCCGCGGCATCGCGCTCGTCGCGCTGATCGACAGCACGGTGATCGCGCTGGGCATGCTCGTGATCGGCACCCCCCACGTGGGCACGCTCGCCCTGCTGACCTTCGTGACGCTCTTCATCCCCATCCTCGGCGCCTGGGTGTCGGGCGCGGTGATCGTCCTCATCACGCTCGCCTCCGTCGGGACGGGTGCCGCGGTGGCGATGGCAGCGGTGATCCTCATCGCCCAGCAGCTCGACAGCATGTTCGTGACCCCGCTCGTCTACCAGAAGACCGTCAGCTTGCACCCGATCGTCACGCTCACCGCAGTCATCGTCGGCAGCCAGCTCCTCGGCATCGTCGGAGCGTTTCTCGCCGTCCCGATGGTCGCCGTCGGCTGGGCCATCTACAACGTGCTCGAGCAACCAGCACCCGCGGCCACAGGCGCCTAACACAGCGGACCGCCGTGACCGTCCAACGCGGCGGACGCCTGAACGAGCGCCCTTTCAGCCCCCGGACGCCGGGTTGAGTCTGGCGGTCAGGCGCCGCGGGCCGTCACTTCGCCGGGACGGTCGTCGGCGCCGGCTCGGCAGGCCGTAGCGACTCGCCCGCCGCGCGCCAGCCGCGCAACAGCCCGTGGATGGCCTCGGCCCCGACCAGCGGGTCGGGCGGGACCGGAAGCCGCACGGGATGCAGGAGGAAGGGACGCGTCTGCGAGCCGCCGAGACCGCCGTGGAACGAGATCAGCTCCTCGAACGCGCAGCCCTCCTCGGTCACTGGGTCGTAGAAGCTGTTGACGACGACGTCCGGGACGTGCTCAAAGCCGTCCGTCCGGCGCAGGTGGCGCTCGGCGTTCGGCGAGAAGCCCCGCAGCGGGTCCTCGCCGGTGACCGTGCCGTCGGCGAGCCGGCGCGTCCCTGCGGCCCCAATCGCGACCGGCCCCTCGGCGGCGCTGCGCACGAGCACGAACCCGATGTGCGGGTGCGAGCTCAGCGCCGGAATCAGGTCGGGGTGCAGTTCCTGGATCTCCTCGAGCGTGAGCCGGTGGGGCCGCTCCATCAGGTAGATCAGGCCGAGGTTGCCCGACCCCAGCACGATCGCCTCCTGCGCCGGAGCTTCGGCGCGCTCGAGATTGGCGGGCTTGTCGCCGCGGCCGGTTGCCTCGTCCACCGCGCGCTCGACGCCAGTGGCGTTCTCGTCGCCCGCGTCGAGCGCGTGCACGGTGCGGTCCGAGAGGGATCGCTCCACCAGGTCGGCCAGCGAGTAGCCGTTGCGCTGCCGGAACGTCGCCCCCTGAGTCTGCCCGTGGTCGGATAGCACCACCAGCTCGTACGGCCGGGGCGCGTAGCGGCGCGCGCGCTCGATCATCCCTAGGCGTTGGTCCAGCTTGCGCAGAGCCTCGAGCGTGTCCGCGCGCTCGAGCCCGGAGTGGTGCGCCACCTCGTCGTAGCTGGCGAAGGTCGCGTACACCGCGGGCACGCCGCGGAACATGTCCTGCAGCACCGAGAAGATCACCAAGTCGCGGACCCAGACGCACATCCCCGCGCGCAGCAGCGGGTAGTAGCCCCCGCGGTGTCCCCGCGGCCGCACGTCGCGCCGGCGCTGGCGGGCTGCCGCGGTGAGCTCCAGCAGGATCTCCCAGAGCACCAGCACCAGCGTCCTGGTCACGTTCGACCCATTGGCGAGGAAGGCGCGATAGCCCGGGTTTGCGCGCTTCTCGTCGGCGACCCGGCTGGCGGTCAGGATCGAAGCCGCCGCCTCGCCCGACAGCAGGTTGCCGCGGCTCGTCCCGCCATCGGTGAGCAGCCCCACGCCGCTCGCGTGCGAGCGCTCGATCGCCGCGCAGTCGCCGGGGTTCGAGCAGCTCACCACCCGGCCCGATTGCTTGTCGACCCAGCGAAACGCCGGGATGTTGTCGTTGTCGCCCAGCAGGATCCCGGCCTGGCTCGCGCCGGTCTGCGAGGACAGGTCGGTCTCCCACTCGCGCAGCTCGTGGGTCCCGTCGGCCAGCCAGCGCGCCATGTTGGGCGTGTTGCCGTCGCGGATCGCGCGGCGCAGCACCGACAGCGCCAGCCCATCGATCTCCATGAACAGGAACCCCGGGACGTCGCTCACCTCCGGCCGATCGGTTCGCCGTCCGATCCGGCGTGCGACCTGGAGCGTGTACGCGTCGTCGTCGTCGATGCCGGCGACCACCCCAATCGGAGTGCTGATCGCGGACGCGATCAGCGCCACCAGCAGAGCGTCCGCGAGACCGTCGACGCGCAGCAGGTGCGGCACGAGCTCGGCGGCGAGCATGAGGATCGCCGCGTCGAGGGCGAGGGCCAGCAGAAAGCCGATCGCGACCGTGAACGGCAGCCTCAGCGCGGCTACCAGCGGAGGCAGCACGGCGTTGAGGACGCCGACGATCGCGGCCACGGCCACGGCCCCGCCGAAGCCCTTCAGCTCGGCGCCCGGTGCCAGGCCGGCGGCCAGCAACAGCGCGAGCGCCGACCCGAGCCACGCGATCGCGAGGCGCACGGGATGCAGGCGCGGGCGCTCCGGGCTCCAGACCGGCACGTTCAACCCGTCAGGCGGCATCCTGCTCCGCCAAGTACCGGCGCGCCGGGGGCCATGTCGCCAAGTATCGCGCCCGCTCCGAGCAGGTCAACCCAGGTCGATGCTCGTGCCGGCGCGCGTACGGCGCCTAGCTCTGGTTGTCCTGGTCGATCTGTCTGACCTCGACCAGCTCGAGGCCCAGCAACTGGATCTGGTCGAGCACGCCGTGCAGCTCCGACTGATCGCGTAGCTCCCCGCGCATGATCGTCTCCGCGGGCCGCATGGCCACGGTGAAGTCCTCGAACGCGCCGGACAGGGAGTCGCTCAGCCGGCCCTTGATCCGAATCTCATAGGCAGCGGGCGTCACGCTATGCCCAGCGTCCCGCCCAGCCGGGTGATCCCACGTCACCCGCCTGGGGTGAGCCTCAGTGCACGAGCGACTTGAGCACAATCAGGAACGCCCCGATCGACGCCACCGCGCCGCTCTTCACCAGCGCGGCCGTCAGCGAGGCGCCGGACAGCCGGGCCGCCAGGAACCCGTAGAGCGCGATCAGCCCAAGGCCCGACCACTTCGCCAGATCGAAGGCCGTGTCGACCTCCACGGCGCCAGCCGCCGCGAGGACGAAGAAGACAGCCGGGAAGCCGATTCCGAAGGCGACGGCCAGCGTGTCCGCATAGAGCGCGCGCCGATGCGCGCGGTCCATCCGCCTCCGAGTGCGGACCTCCGCGCCCAGCGTCTCGCTATAGACCTCGGCGAGCCCGACGGCGAGCCCGGTCCCGAGCAGCGTCGCGACCATCGCTCCCGGCGTCGGGGGATGCGCCTCGAGGGCGACGACCAGCGCCAGGCCGACGATCGCGCCGTAGACGACCCGCGCAACTTGGTCCGACGCGAGGTGGCTGTCGATGAAGCGGCGCACGGCTAGCGCAGGCTCTTCGGCGCGGGCAGCCGCTCGAGCCGCCGCCGGTAGACGTCCATCGCCGCTTTCGGGAAGTCCGCGTGCGTCTGCGTGCGCAGGCGCTCCACGCGCTCCCGGTGAAACGGGCTCGAGAGGCTCTCGTTGTGGCCAATCACGTTGCGGGTGCGGATCCCGTGGCGGCCCTGCAGCATCCGCGTGAGCCGCAGCGAAGCCGCCATCTGGCGCGGGTTGCCGAGCACCTGGGCGTCGCTTCGCCCGACGTGCTCGATCCCGATCGCCGTGTAGTTGAGCCCGACCGTGTGCCGGCACATGATCGACGTCGGCACGAGCGCGTAGATCGTGCCGTCGCGGTCGACCACGAAATGACTGCAGATCCCGGGCAGCTCGCCCAGCTCCTGGTCGGGGACGTTGGGGGCGAAGGTGTCGTAGACCGGCTGGAACGTGTCGGTGACCGTGTAGTGCTCGACGATCACACGCGGCCGACGCAGGCGGTAGTCGTCGATGCCGTAGTGGCGACGCGCGTAGTCGCGCATGTCGGCCTTGCGGTCGGCGCCGTAGGGGATCGGCTTGCTCGTGACCCGCGGCGGGGCCACCGCGCGCGCCAGCGCCAGCACGGCGTTCGCGTGGCGGCGCACGCCGGCGGCGGGCAGCGGCCCGGCGGGCAGCTCGACCACGAACGCGGTGTCGCCCGGGAAGGTGGAGTTCTGCCACGAGCTGACCGTGCCGTGGTAGTCGCCGGTCAGTCGCTTGCGCGCCAGGCCGCTGAGACGCGAGTAGAGACGCTGAAGCGAGGCGTCGCCCGCGCTGGCGACGACCAGGTTCATCGCCTGGTGGTACCAGAGCGTCACGCGCGGGTGGATGCGCTTCGACGAAGCGCTGGATCGCCTGTGTCTCCGGCTCGGATGCCGGCCCCGGGCCGGACTCGTAGACGCCGTCCTGGGGCTGCCAGCGGTAGGGGAAGTTGCGGTTCAGGTCCACCCCGTGCGCGTTCTGGCGGGTGTTGGCGGCCGCGCCGTCGGGGTTGGCGTCCTCGATCAGCCAGAGCGCCGTGCCACGCGGCGGGTGCGCGCGGCGCAGGCGCGCGACGACCGCCTTGCCGGCCGGCTCGTTGCCGTGGATCGAGCCCACGACCATGAGGTTCACGCGCGCGTCGGCCGGGCCGATGCGCTCGGCGCGGATCGGGCGGCCCTCGACCGACTGCCCGATGACCGTGCTGGCCAGCACCAGCGCTGTGGCGAGGAACGACACGTCCCTGAGTATGGTGGCGCCCTTGACCGCAGCGCTTGCCGAGAGGGCCGCCGCCCACGGACGGGTGGCGATCGACACCGAGTTCGTGTCCGAGCGGCGCTACCAGGCGCTGCTGTGCCTGGCTCAGGTGGCGGTGCCCGACCCGGACGCGCCCGACGGCGTGCGCACGGAGGTGCTCGACCCGCTGGGCGAGGACCCGCCGGACCCCGGGCCGCTCGCGCGCGTGCTCGCCGACCCGGATGTCGAGGTCGTCGTCCACGCCGGCCGCCAGGACATCGCGATCCTGCGGCGGGTCTGGGAGACCGAAGTCACGTGCGTGTTCGACACCCAGCTGGCCGCCGGGTTCATCGGCTTCGGCAACCAGGAGGGCTACGAGTCGCTCGTGCGCAAGGCGCTCGGCGTGCGGCTGAAGGGCTCCGAGGGGTTCACCAAGTGGGATCGCCGGCCGCTGACCGCACAGCAGCTCGAGTACGCCGCCGACGACGCGCGGCTTCTGCTCGCCCTCGGCGACGAAATCGAACGTCGCCTCGAGGAGCGCGGCCGACTCGACTGGGCGCGCGAGGAGTGCCGGGCGCTGGAGGACTCGACCGACGAGCGCGACCCGATCCGCGTGTTCGAGCGGCTGCCCCGCCTCAGCCGGCTCGGCGACGCGGCGCGCGGTGTGGCCCTGGAGCTGGTCGAGTGGCGCGAGCAGACCGCCCGCTCGATGGACCGACCGCCCGGATACGTGCTCCCCGACCACGCGCTGATCGAGCTGGCGCGGCGCGCTCCCTCGGACCGCGCCGGTCTCGAGCAGATCCGCGGCCTGCCGGCCCAGACGCTGCACAAGCGCGGCGACGGGGTGCTGTCCGCGATCGAGCGTGGCCGCGAGCGACCGGCGCCGCCGGCGCCGCCCGAGCCGGGCCCGCGCGAGCCGGCCGACGCGCCGCTGGTGTCGCTGGCCCAGGCGCTCGTGCGCCACCGCTCGATGGAGGAGGGCGTGGCGGTGGAGCTGATCGCGACCCAGGCCGAGCTGAGCACGATGGTCTCGGCGCTGCGGCGCGGAGAGGACAGCGACCGCGTGCGCGCTGCCCACGGCTGGCGCCGCGAGCTGGTCGGCGAGGACCTGCGCGACCTGGTGGCCGGCCGGCTGGCGCTGAGCGCCGCGGCGAACGGCGGGCTGCGGCTCACGCGCGACTAGAGGCCCGGCGGCAGCACGCCGTCGTCGATCAGCCGCCTGATCTCGCCGGCGCGACGTGGGTTCAGGTAGACGTGGCGCTGCCCGACGCTCGGCTTCTGCTCGAGCAGGCCGGCGGCGAGCAGCTGCTCTCCGACCTCGTACGCGAGCGCGCGCTCGTTGCCCCCGAAGCCGCGCGCGAGGTGGTCGAATGCCGTGTGGTAGCCGCCCCATTTCCCCATGCCGTCGAGCCGCTGCAGGATCCGTCGCATCACGCGCCGGCGCGGGTCGGGGTCGTCGTGCGCTCGGGCGACACCCCCGGACGGCTCGAGGACGCGCAGCAGCTCGGGCTCGAGCGCCTCGAGCGAGTCCTCGTCGAGCGGCGACCCACCCAGGCGCGTCACCGCCTCCGCCACCCGCAGCGGGTGCGTCGCGCCGATCGGCGGGCGCAGGTCCTGGACGTCGAGCACATGCGCGGGGAGCAGGTACGCGGCAGCCCGGAGACGGTCGATCGCGCCGGCCGCGTCGTCGAGCGCCTCGCGCGCGTAATCGGACGACCAGCGCGGGTCGGCCGCCGGGTAGGACAGCGCCAGGAAGCCGTCGTGCTCCCCCAGCATCAGAGCGAGGTCGGCCGGCCCGCCCGGAGCGCTGGGTTCGGCCGACTCCACGAGCCGCTCCACGGCGGCGGCCGCCAACAACGCCCCGCGCTCGCCCACCGCATCCGCGTCCGCGCGCAGCGCGGGCGGCAGGGGCAGGACGGCGACCACCGCCCCGTCGGCCGCGGCCACTCCGAGGGCGATCGGCCGCTCGCGTCCCGTCCGGGTCGCCTCGAGCTCGACCGCGCCCCGCTCGAGCTCGGCGCGCAGCAGGTCACGCAGGCGGGCCGACAGCTCCGGCGGCGCTTCGGCGCCCCCGGCGTCGGCGAGCGCCCGCGTCAGCTCGCCCGTCCGCTCCACGCAGCGCAGCATGTCACGCCGCGCCGCCCAGCCCGAGCCGGTCCGGATGGCTCAGTATCTCGCGCTCCTCGCGGTCCGGGAACCTCGCCGCGAGCTGCTCGTCGAGCAGCCGCCGCTCGAGCTCGATCCGCGCGCGCTCCGGCTCGTGCACGACCTCGAGCAGATGCGCGTAGAGCGCCCGCAGGCGGCGCACCACCTGCGCCGAGCCGGCCCCGTAGTGGCGGATCTCGATCAGCGCGAGATCGAAGTACTCCCCCCAGGTCGGCACCGGAACGCTGCCCCGCGCCGTGCCGTCAGCGTCGAGCACGAGGCCACCGCTGGGCAGCCGCCCGTGCAGCTCGACCAGCAGCGTCTCGATCCGGTCGAGCACCTGCACGGCCGTGGTCGGATCGTTCACGGCGGGAGACAGACCGCGGATCGCGATGTCCACGAACATGCGCATCGCAAACGCCGGGTCCTGATCCATGGTGCGCTGGCGGGCGAGCACGAGCACTCTCCGCGCAGCGGCTCCTGGCGGCTCGCGCTCGACACCGAGCAGCCTGAGCGTGACCGCTCCGGCCGCCACGTACTGGCCGATCACCGGCACGACCTCGACGAAGGCGCCGGTCTGGCGAGCGAGGCGCAGCAGCGCTCCCCGGTCGACGGAGGCGAGCACGGCCGGGGGTCCCTCGTAGTGCACGTCGACGGCTGGCTCTCCCGCTGTGGGACTCGCTCGCCAGGCCACGCTCGTGCTCGGGATGCACGTCCTCGATCACGTGGTGGGCACGGCCCATCAGGCCGCGCAGGATGCCGCCGATCTGCGTGCTGTCGAACGCGCGCTGGACGAGCGCGACGAATGTGCCGATCGTGATCAGCGCGAGCAGCAGCGCGACGCCCACCGTCAGGGCGGGCGCCACGTCCTCTTCAAGCCGGTCCGCCTCGCGCCCGATCGTGGCCAGCGCGAACAGCGAATAGCTGGCGGTCGCCGTAGGCAGGGCGAGCCCGGCGATGATCACGCGGTCGCGGCGCAGCCGAGCGGCGAGGCGCGGCGAGTAGGACGAAGTCTGGATCTGCGCGGCCACGAACACCGCTGAGAAGACGATCCCGGTGAAGGTGATCATCCCGGCGGCGAGCGCGCCCATGATCTGCTCTACGACCGACAGCGGAATCGGCAGGGCAGGGCGGTCCCCGATCGCCCTGTCGAGCAGGGGCAGGCCGATCCCCAGCGCCACCGCGACCAGGTTGGCCGCGAGCACCGGCAGCCACATGGCGGACGCCAACCAGAGGCGGGCCCTGAACATCCGTGTGGACCTCGACGGACTCAACCGCCAAATCCTCCCCCCTGCCCCCGACGGAGCCATAGAGTCCGTTCGCCGCCATGATCGAGGTCGACAGCGAGTCCTTTCTCACGGTCGTAGTAGTTGCCGCGCTCGCCGCCTTCGTGTCGGGGCTCGTATCGCCTCGCCTGACGTTGCCGGTTGTCGTCCTCGAGATCGTCTTCGGGATCCTCGTCGGCCCAGAGCTGCTCGGGCTCGCCGAGTCCGACGAGTTCCTCGCCTTCTTCTCGAACCTCGGCCTCGGCATGCTGTTCTTCTTCGCGGGCTACGAGATCGACTTCGAACGCATCCGCGGCAGCCCGCTCCGGCTCGCCGCGCTCGGATGGGTGCTCTCGCTCGTACTCGCCTACGGGTTGGGCGGGATGCTCGAGCTGTCCGGCCTCGTGCTGTCCCTGCTGTTCACCGGGTCCGCGATGGCGACCACCGCGATCGGCACCCTGATCCCGATCCTGAGCGACTCGGGCGAGCTGCGGACGCGCTTCGGTACTTACCTGCTCGCGGCCGGAGCGATGGGCGAGTTCGGCCCGATCCTGCTGGTCACCCTCGTCTTCTCCACCAAGGGCGCCGCCCAGAACGCGGTGATCCTGCTGGTCTTCGTCGTCGTCGCCGTGGGCTCGGCTGTGATCGCCGTCCGCGGAGTTGGCCGCGGCTGGGAGCTGTTCGAGCGAACGCTCGAGACCAGTGGCCAGCTGGCAATCAGGATCGCGGTGGTCACCGTCTTCGCACTCGGCGCGCTGGCGTCCTCGCTCGGCCTGGACCTGCTGCTCGGCGGCTTCGTCGCCGGGGTGATTGCCCGTATCGCGCTCAAGGGACGCGAGGTCCAGGTGTTCGAGTCGAAGCTCACCGCGGTCGGCTACGGCTTCTTCATCCCATTCTTCTTCGTCGTCAGCGGCATCGAGTTCGACCTGGCCGCCCTTACCGACACCCCGCTCCGCCTGCTCGAGCTGCCGCTCTTCCTCGCCCTGTTCCTGGTCGTGCGCGGAGCGCCCGCGCTGCTCCTCTACAGAGGCGTCCTGGACCTGCGCGATCGGACCGCCCTCGCCGTCTTCTCGGCAACCGAGCTGCCACTCGTGGTCGCGATCACCACGATCGCCGTCGAGGAGGGACACATGCGCTCGGCCACGGCCGCCGCGCTCGTCGGGGCCGGCATCCTGTCGACGGCGATCCTGCCGATCGTGGGCCTGCGCCTGCGTGCCGGCCGCGCGGAGGCGGTTGCGTAGGTACGGTCCGCCCATGCTGAATCGCAAGCTGCTCGGCATCTACCTGAACGACCACCTGGCCGGCTCCACGATCGGCCTCGAGCTGTCGCGGCGCGCCCGCGGCTCGAACAAGGGCAACGAGTACGGCGAGGTGCTCGAGCGGATCGCGCGCGAGATCGAGGAGGACCGCGAGACGCTCAAGGGGCTGATGGAGTCGCTCGAGATCGGGCACGATCGGGTGAAGGTCGGCGGCGCGTGGGTCGCCGAGAAGTTCGGCCGCCTCAAGCCGAACGGGCGGCTGCTCAGCTACTCGCCGCTGAGCCGGCTCGTGGAGCTGGAGTCGCTCGCCCTTGGGATCAGCGGCAAGCTGTCGCTCTGGGAGGCGCTGCGCGAGGTGGCCGCCGAGGACGCGCGGCTCGACCCCGAGGAGCTGAGCCGCCTGGCCGACCGGGCGGATCGCCAGCGCAAGGAGGTCTGGCAGCTGCGCCAGCGTGCGGCGCGCGAGGCCCTCGCGGCGCAGGCGCCCTCCCCGTGAGCTGGGAGCCAGAGCTCGAGGAGCTCCGGCGCCGCGAGCAGCTCGCGCGGCAGATGGGCGGCGAGGAGCGCGTCGAGCGCCAGCACGCGTCCGGGCGCCTGACCGTGCGCGAGCGCATCGAGCGGCTGTTCGACGCCGGCACGTTCCACGAAACCGGCGCGCTGGCCGGGCGCGCCACCTACGACGAGAGCGGCGAGCTGACGGACTTCCTGCCCACCAACACGATCGTGGGCCAGGGACGCATCGACGGGCGGCGAGCGGCGGTGCAGGGCGACGACTTCACGGTCCGCGGCGGCGCGGCCGACGCCGCAATCTGGGAGAAGGCGGTCTACGCGGAGCGGCTCGCGCACGACCTGCGCATCCCGCTCGTCCGGCTCGTCGACGGCACGGGCGGCGGCGGGTCGGTGAAGTCGCTCGAGCAGATGGGCTTCTCGTACGTGCCGCCGCTGCCGGGCTTCGACCTCGTGGTGGCGAACCTGTCGCGCGTGCCGGTGGTGGCCGGCGCGCTCGGCCCCGTCGCCGGCCTCGGCGCGGCCCGCGTGGTGTGCTCGCACTTCTCGGTGATCGTGCGCGGCACCGCCCAGCTGTTCGTCGCGGGGCCGCCGGTCGTGGCGATGGCCGGCATGGGCGAGACGCCGGACAAGGAGCAGCTCGGCGGCGCCCGCCTCCAGGCACGCGCCGGCGCCGTCGACAACGTGGCCGCCGACGAGGACGACGCGCTCGCCCAGCTCAAGCGCTTCCTCTCCTACATGCCAGCCAACGTCTGGGAGGCGCCGCCGGCGATCGACGCGACCGACCCAGCCGACCGGCGCGAGCAGGAGCTGCTCTCGATCGTCCCGCGGGACCCGCGCCAGCCCTACAAGATGCGCCGGGTGCTCGAGGCGGTCCTGGACGCCGGCTCGGTGTTCGAGCTCGGCGCCGCCTTCGGTCGCCCCACGATCACCTGCCTCGCCCGGCTCGGCGGGCGACCGGTCGGCGTGCTCGCCTCGGATCCCGAGCACTACGGCGGGGGCGTCACCGCCGACGCCGCCGAGAAGACCGCACGCTTCGTCGACATGTGCGACCAGTTCGGGCTGCCGGTCGCCAACTTCGTCGACGTGCCCGGCTTCGTGATCGGCAGCGACGCCGAGCGCGCGGGCACGATCCGCCGCGGCGCCCGCGGCCTCTTCGCGGTCGTGCAGGCCAGCGTGCCCTGGGTCTCGATCCTCGTGCGCAAGGTCTACGGCGTGGCCGGCGCGGGCCACGGCGATGGCTCGCGGCTGAACCTGCGCTACGCCTGGCCGTCCGGCAACTGGGGCTCGCTGCCGATGGCGGGCGGCCTCGAGGCCGCCTACCGCCGCGAGCTCGAGGCGGCCGACGATCCCGAGGCCCTGCGTGCCGAGATCGCGGCGCGGCTCGAGGCGGTCACCTCGCCCTTCCGGACGGCCGAGCGTTTCTCGGTCGAGGAGATCATCGACCCGCGCGACACGCGCCCGATCTTGTGCGACTGGGCCGAGCGCGCGCACGAGATCATTCACCAAGAAGTAGGAAATGCACCCAGAGCGCGCGGGCTTCGGCCCTGAACCCGTGCAGTATCGAGCCATGCCGAAAACGCCTGGAATCATCGGCCGGTGCCACGCCGGAAGGGCCCACCGAGGCTGGACCGAAGCGCACGTCCGGCGGGTGTTCTGGCGGGCGGGCTTCGGCGCGACCCCGCGCGAGGCGCGCCACTGGGCGCGGCGCGGCAAGGGCGCCACGATCCACTGGCTGCTGAACGGCGGCCCCTCCCCCGCTCCGCGCATCAAGGGGGCCCGGATCGACGGGCACCACCTCGACCCCGAGAACGAGTGGGGCCACGACGTGCTCTGGTGGCTCGACCGCATGATCCGCTCGCGGCACCCGCTGGAGGAGAAGCTGACGCTCTTCTGGCACGACCACTTCGCCACCACCGAGCAGGACACGCCGTTGATGCTCGCCCAGAACAAGACGCTGCGGCGCCACGCGCTGGGCCGCTTCCCGGACCTGCTCGAGGCCGTCACGCGCGACCCGGCGATGCTGCTGTTCCTCTCGCTCGCGAACTCCGACAAGGAGGCCCCGAACGAGAACTACGCGCGCGAGCTGATGGAGCTGTTCACGCTCGGGCACGGCTACAGCGAGCGCGACATCCGCCAGGCGGCGCGCGCGCTCACCGGCTTCAAGGCGGATTGGCACGACGACGGCAACGTGAAGATCTCCTACGACCGCGAGTGGCACGACGCCGGCGCAAAGCGCGTACTCGGCAAGGTCGGCCGCTTCGACTGGAAGGACGTGCTCGACCTGTGCGTGCGCCATCCCGGCCACGCCCCGTTCATGGTCGGCAAGCTGTGGGAGTACTTCGTCGGCACCTCCGTGCCGCGTGCGGCCCGCGCCCACCTGGTGCGCGTCTACCGCGGCTCGGGCCTGCGCATCCGGCCGGTGGTCGGAGCGATCCTCGCCCACCCGGCGCTGTACCGGAACCTGGACGCGCCCACCATGGTCAAGTCACCGGTGGTGTTCGTGGCCGGGTCGCTGCGCAGCGCCGGCCAGGGCATCGAGCGCGACGCCTGGACCTGGCTGCTCGACTCGATGGGGCAGTACCCGTTCCGGCCGCCCTCGGTCGCCGGCTGGGACTGGGGCACGAGCTGGCTGTCGTCGAACGCGATGCGCGTGCGCTTCGACTTCGCGAACTACATGATCGACACGCCGCGCGTGGGTGTGGAGGACGGCTCCACGCCGAACAAGCTGTCCCCCAAGCAGGCCGTGGCGCGCGCCCGCCGCGCCGTCGGCGACCCCTGGACCTCGGCCGCGACCGACCGTGAGCTGACGCGCATCGCGCGCCGCGTGCTGGCCGACGAGGACTTCGACGAGCGCGGCGACATGTGCCAGCGCGTGCTGCGCCACCTGCTGATCTCCGGACCCGACGCCCAGGTGCACTGATGAACGCCCACCGCGCCTGCGACGACTTCCACCGCACCAACGAGCTGCGCCCGCTGACGCGCCGGCAGGTGGTCGGCCTCGGCGTCGGCGGCGGGCTGTCGCTCTACCTCGCGAAGGCGATGCCGATCCAGCGCGTGCTCGAGGCCGCCGCGGCCGACGCCGCCACCGCCCCCAACGCCCCGGTGCTGGTGTCGGTGTTCCTGCCCGGCGGCGTGGACCTGCTCGACACGCTCGTGCCCCTGCACGCGTACGGGCGCTACGCCGACCTGCGCCCCAACCTCAAGGTCCAGGGCGTGCCGCTGGGCACCACGGGGCTCGGCATCAACCCCTCGATGGGCCGCGGCATCAACGGCGGCGTCAAGGGGCTCTACGAGCGCGGCAAGGTCGGCTTCCTGCCGGGCATCGACTACTCCAACCCGGACCTGTCCCACTTCCACTCGCGCCACTTCTGGGAGACCGGCCTGATCACCGACCGCTCGGCGCCGGGCTGGCTGGGCCGCTGGCTCGACCGCGCCGGCGGCCACGACAACCCGCTCCAGGGGATCTCGATGGGCTACGGCCTGTCGCCGGTGATGCGCTCGGGCCGCGCCCCGGTCGCCGCGGTGGCCTCGCCCGGCGACGCGGGCTTCTGGATCCGCGGCGTCTGGGGCGACGCCTACGACGAGGCAATGGCCGCCTACACCCGGCTCGGCAAGGTCAACGGCGGCGGCCACGCGCTGAGCGCCTCGCGCGAAGCGGCCCGGCTGGCCAAGCTGGTGGCTGACCGCCTGACGCCGTACGCCGAGCGCGACGGCAACGACCCGCTGGCCTCGACGATCGCCTACCCCGAGGAGAGCGACTTCGGCGAGCGCCTGCGCTACCTCGCGGCGATGATCTCGAAGCCGCTCGGCATCCGCGTGGCGAGCATCGAGGCGGGCGCCGACTTCGACACCCACGACAACCAGTCCGAGCTGACCGACCTGCTCGGCGAGGTGAGCGAGTGCCTGGCGGCGTTCCAGGCCGACCTGGAGGCGCGCGGCCTCTCGAACCGCGTGCTGACGTTCGTGTGGTCCGAGTTCGGCCGCCGGCCCGAGGAGAACGACAGCGGCACCGACCACGGCGCCGGCGGGCTCGCGTGGGTCCAGGGCGACCGCGCGGTCGGCGGCGTGCTCAGCGAGTACCCCGACCTCAACCGGCTCGACCGCGACGACAACCTGCAGGTGACGATCGACTTCCGGCGCGTCTACTCCAGCCTGCTGGAGCAGCACCTCGGCACCGAGGCCAGCGGCGTGATCCCGCGCGCCGGCGCGTTTGGGCGCGTCGCGCTGGTGAAGTGATGCTGGCCGACCTGCCGCCCACTCCCGTCGGCGTCGGCGAGCGCGAGTGGCGCATCGCGCTGTACAGGAGCAAGGTGCCCACGGGTCGAGTCAAGTTCAACGTGCGCAACTTCGGCGAGGACGGGCACGACCTCGCCGTGCGCACGGCGGATGGCCGCGTGCTCGGCCTGCTTCCGGAGCTCAAGCCGGGGCGCTCCGGAACGCTCACATTGCGCCTGCGCAAGCCCGGCCGCTACCGCGTGTTCTGCTCGCTCGAGGGCCATGAGGCCAAGGGCATGCGCGCGGTGCTGCGCGTCAAGTCGCGCTCCTAGAAGCGCTCGAGCAGCCAGGCGTGCACGTCGCCGATGCGGACGTGCTCGAGGCTGAGGTGCCCGTCGTCGTCGGAGAAGCGCACGTCCACGCCGGGGACGTGCTCGGCCAGCCACTCCCCGTGGGCCGCCGGCACCATCAGGTCCTGCCGCCCCTGCCAGAGCTGGACCGGCACCGAGATCGCGCCGACGTCGAAGCCCCATGGCTTGACGAAGGCGAGGTCGTCGTCGAGCCAGCCGTCGCGCGTGGCCCGGATGCCCTCGCCCGTCACCGCGATCAGCTCCGCCGCGAGCCCGCCGTTGATCGTCGCCACGTCGGGCGGGCTCAGCAGCGACTTCAACCCCTCGGCCAGCTCGTCGGGGTCGGCCTCGAGCAGCCGCGGCGCGACCGCCTCGAGCCAGGGCGTCAGCGCGTCCGCGCCCTCGACCGCCGCGCCCAGCTCCTCGACGTTGTCCTCGCCCATCCCGGCGAGGAAGTCGAGGCCGTCGGCGTCGTGGGGCGCGACCGAGGCCAGCGTCGCGGCGGCGGCCACCCGATCGCCGAGCAGCGCGGCGCAGGCGAGCGCGTGCGGACCGCCGCCGGACCGGCCCTGGGTGAGGATGCGATCGAGGCCGAGCGCGTCCGCGATCGCCGCCACGTCGGCGGCGACGTCCCCGACCGAGCGGCCCTCGTCGCGATCCGAGCCGCCGTAGCCGGGGCGGTCGTAGGCGATCAGGCGGATGCCGCGCTCAGATGCGTCGTCGACCCAGCGCCGGTAGAGCAGGCGCGAGCCGGGCGTGCCGTGGTGAGCGATCAGCGGGACCCCGCCCGGGTCGCCGTCCTCGAGCACCCGCAGGGTGCGGCCGCCGGGGCCCTCGACCGTGTGCTCGCGCGCGGTCATCGGCGGCTATAGTTGCACACACAATCATGAAGCTCGACGGCATACACCACATCACCGCAATCACCGCCGACGCGCAGCGCAACGTCGACTTCTACGTCGGGGTCATGGGCCTCCGGCTCGTCAAGAAGTCGGTCAACCAGGACGACCCGACCGTCTACCACCTCTTCTACGGCGACGAGGACGCCCACCCCGGCCTCGACCTGACGTTCTTCGAGTACCCGGGCGCCGCTCCGGGGCGTGCGGGCGACGGCATGATCCACCGCGTCGTCTGGCGGGTCGGAGCGCCGGCGGCGATCGACTTCTGGGCACAGCGCCTGGCCGACGCCGGCATCGAGACCGAGCGCAACGGCGACAACCTCTTGTTCGCCGATCCCGAGGGGCTCGACCACGAGCTGCTGGTCGCGGACGTGAGCGACGCCCCGCTGATCGCCGAGCACCCCGAGGTGCCGGCCGAGCACGCGCTGCAGGGCTTCCACGCCGTGCGCGCGTACGCGTCGCAGCCCGAGTCCAGCCGCCACCTGCTCGAGACGCTCGGCTTCACGACCGGCGACGGGCGCTGGGAGGCTCGCGGCGATCAGCGCGGCTCGCTCTACTTCTACGACGAGCCGCCGGCCGGGCACGGGGTGCCCGGGGCCGGCACGGTCCACCACGTGGCCTGGACCTCCGACGACGAGGACCACGAGGCGTGGCGCGAGCGCGTGCAGGAGGGCGGCGGCCGCCCCACCCCGGTGATCGACCGCCACTACTTCCGCTCGATCTACTTCCGCGAGCCGAGCGGCGTGCTGTTCGAGATCGCGACCCGCTCGCCCGGCTTCGGCGTGGACGAGCCGCTCGAGCACCTCGGCGAGAAGCTCTCGATCCCGCCGTTCCTCGAGAGCCGGCGGGCCGAGATCGAGGCGACGGTGCGGCCGCTCGAGAACCCGCGCGTGGCCGCTCGCTCCTAGGCGACCACGAGGCAGTCCGGCCCTTCGTGGTCGGGGTGGTTGAGCACCGGGTTCGCGGGCGCCACCTCGAGCGCGCCGGCCGGCAAGGGCGACATCAGCGGCGCCACCCCGGCGGCGTCGAGCGCGGGATCGAGCCATGCCTCCCACGCCTCGGGCTCGGCGAGCACCGCCGGCATGCGGTCGTGCACCGGGGCGACCAGCTCGTTCGCGGGGACCGTCACCACGGCGCAGCTGCTCACCGAGTCCCTCCACGTGGTCCACAGGCCCGCGAAGCAGAAGCTCCCGCCCCCGGCCAGCGAGAAGCGCAGCGGCAGCCGCGGCTGCTTGGGGTCCTCCGACGCGATCCACTCGTAGAAGCCGTCGGCCAGGACCAGGCAGCGGTGGGACGGGCGCTCGACGAGGCCGCCAAACGCGCGGCTGGTGGCGAGCGTCTCCACGCGGGCGTTGATCATCGAGAGCCCCGTGTTGAGCTCGCGGGCCCACCTCGGGACGAGGCCCCAGCGCAGCAACGCGGATCGCCGTCCGCCGCGGTCCTGGACCACCGCCGGGACCTCCTGGGTGGGCGCGACGTTGAAGCGCTCGTAGTGCTCGGCGCCGCCGCCGAGGCGCACGCCGAGCTTGGAGGCGACCTCCCGCTCTACGTCCTTGCGCCGCTTGGTGATCGAATAACGCCCGATGGAACCCATCCTCCTGGAAGGCGGCACGATCCGCACCCTCGATCCGGCGGCCCCGACGGTCGACCGGCTGGCGATCGCCGGCGGCCGGATCGTCACGGAGCCGGCCCCCGGGTCGCGCCGCATGGACCTCGAGGGCCGCTGCGTGCTGCCCGGGCTCAACGACGCCCACGTCCACTTCCCCACCTGGTCGCTCGCGCAGGGCCAGGTGCGGCTCGAGGGCGTGCACTCGCTCGCCGAGGCGGTCGGGCGGGTTGCGGACGGGCTGCCGGCCAAGGGCTGGCTGCGCGGGATCGGCTGGCGCGACGCCGACTGGACCGAGCCGCCGACGCGGGCGGCGCTCGACGCGATCGCACCCGACACGCCGGTGATCCTGACCTCCAAGGACTACCACTCGCTCTGGCTCAACTCGGCCGCGCTCGCGCACGCCGGCGGCGACCTCGACGCGCCCGGAGGCGTGGTCGAGCGCGACGCGGCCGGCGAGCCGACCGGGATCCTGCGCGAGAACGCGGCCTGGCGCTTCCGCGACCGCCACGCCGCCCCGACGATGGACGAGATGCTCGACGCCTGCCGAGCCGGGTTGCGCATCGCCGCGTCGCGCGGGGTGACCGCGATCCACGACAAGGACGGCTGGCTCGGCTCGCTCGAGCTGTTCCAGCGGCTGCGCGAGTCGGGCGAGCTGACCATGCGGGTCTGGCAGTCGATCCCGGCCGAGCGCCTCCCCCACCTGCGCGAGCTGGGCCTGCGGTCCGGATTCGGCGACGACCTGCTGCGCGCGGGCTACCTCAAGGTGTTCATGGACGGGACGCTCGGCTCGGCCACGGCCCGGCTGCTGGACGGGTCGGGGGTGGAGCTGACCTCGTCGGCGCGGCTGGCCGAGATCGTGCGCGAGGCCGCCGCGGCCGGCTGGCCGGTCGGCGTGCACGCGATCGGGGACGCCGCCAACCGCGCCGCGCTGGACGCGTTCGAGGCCACGGCGGACGACTGGCGGCCGCTCGGGCTGCGCCAGCGGATCGAGCACGCCCAGCTGCTCGACGCCGCCGAGCTGCCGCGCTTCGCGGCGATCGGGGTGGCCGCGTCGGTCCAGTTCACCCACGCGCCCTCCGACCGCGACCTCGCCGACCGCGTCTGGGAGGGACACCCGGGCGCCTACGCCTACCGGTCCCTCCACGACGCCGGGGCGCGGCTGGCCAACGGGTCGGACGCACCGGTCGAGGAGCTCGACCCGCTCAAGGGGATCGCGGCCGCGGTGCTGCGCACGCTCGACGAGCGGCCCGCCTGGCGCCCCGAGCAGGCGCTGACCGTTGAGACTGCGTTAAGAGCGACGTGCGTGGAGCCGGCCTGGCTCGCGCACGACGAGCACCGGCGCGGGACGCTCGCGCCCGGCAAGCTGGCCGACCTGGTCGTGCTGGACCGGGATCCCGTCACCTGCCCGGAGGACGAGCTACCCCACCTGACCGTCGACGCAACCCTGATGGGTGGACACATTGCCTATGTGTCAGAGCCGTGGATCCCGGGCATAGAGTCCGGGTCATGAAGCGGGAGTCATGGCTACCCGCGGCGCCCGAGAGCGCGCCGCTCGCTCGCGCGATCGTGCGTGACGCAGCCGCCGAGCACGGGCTCGACGGGGAGACCACCTGGGATCTCATGCTCGCCACGAGCGAGGCGGTGGCCAACGCTGTCCTGCACGGATCGGCCTGCGGCGACCCGAACCACGGCGTGCTGCTGATCGTCGAGATCGACGACGCCTCGATCTCGATCGAGGTGTGCGACTGCGGCAGCTTCGACGCCCAGCTGAGGCCGGCGGCCGAGGACGACCTCGGCGGGCGCGGCATTCCGATCATCGCCGCGCTGGCGGACCACTTCGAGCTGCTCCCCGAGCCGGACCGCACGCGCGTGCGCTTCGGCAAGCGGCTCCCCGTCGCGGTTTGATGCCACCCGGGGGCTCGCGCCCCCGGACCCCCGCGAAGATTGGCTTCGCGCTGCGCCCCGGCGGCTACGCCGCGGCCAGCTCGAACCAGACGCGCGTTCGCTCGTCGCGCTCCACGCCCCAGCTCGCCGCCAGCCGCTCCACCAGGACCAGTCCCCAGCCGCCGGGCTCGTCGAGCTCGCGCCGGCGGCCGGCCGGTGCGAAGCCCGTGCCGGGATCGGTGACCTGGGCGCGCAGGCCGGTCTGCGTCGTGCGCAGCTCGACCTCGATCACGTCCTCTTCCGTGGCCTCGCCGTGCAGCACGCTGTTGTTGACCAGCTCGCAGGTGAGCAGCACCAGGTTGGCCTCGAGCTCCTGAGGCAGCCACCCGATCGTCGCCTGAAGCCAGGCGCGGACCCGCTCGGGCGCACGTGGGCCGCCCGCCGTGCGCAGTCGTCGCACGTTGCGACGCCGCCAATCGGCAGGTGGCTTGAATCCGACAGCTGAAGGGCTGTGAGCAGGCATAGCGGGGCGGTGCTACCCGCATGGGGCTCGACGCGGGTGTGCGACGCGCGTTAGGCCGCCAAGGGGGTCTGGACGAATGACCTACCCAAGTCGTGCGATCTGGGCGAGTTCTTGCAGGATCGCTCGCCGGCACCGGCGAACGCGGTTCGGATGCGCGCGAAGGCAACCCAGGCCTACGGCGTGGTGCTGCTCCTGGTGATCGCCTCGGTCGCCCTGCAGATGAGCCTGCCGACCACCGACGGCGAGCCGCTTCGCGACGATCGTGCTGCAGGCCGCGACCCTCGTGGCCGCGGTGCGGGCCTCCAGCGTGCACCGGCGCGGCACCCGCATCGCCGCGCTGCTGGCGGTCGCGGCCGTCGTGGCCTCGCTGATCACGTGGGTGATCCGCGGCGACATCCCCCCGGCCCCCGCGGCGATCGTCAACGGCCTGCTGGTGGCGTTCGCCCCGCTGGCGATCGTGCGCAGCCTGCTCCACGACCTGCGCGAGGAGCATCAGGTCACGGTCGCCACGCTCGCTGGCGTCCTGTCGATCTACCTGCTCGCGGGAATGTTCTTCTCGTTCATCTACGGCGTGATCGGCGCCGTCGACCCCGACGCCCTGTTCGCCCAGCTGCACAACAGCGACCGCGAGGACCAGCTCTACTTCAGCTTCGTCACGCTCACCACGGTCGGGTATGGCGACCTGACGCCGGCCGGGGGCATCGCGCGCGCGTTCGCCGTCTCGGAGATGCTGATCGGCCAGATCTACCTGGTCACGGTCGTGTCGCTGATCGTGACCAACCTGGGTGCCGCGCGGCGGCGCGCCTAGAGCTGCGGGTCGGCGGCCGCGGCCTCCCGGGCCGCGTGCTGGGCCCGGTCCACCGCCTCGACCACCCGGCTCGGGCTGCTGACGCCCGCGAACGTGAAGTCCGAGTCGTCCGTGCCGGCGGTGTCGAAGTCGACCGTGCCCACGCGCAGCAGGCGCTCAAGCACGCCCTGCTCGGTGTTCACGTTCTGGACGCGGTCGATGCGCGTCTGCTGGATGCGCTTGGAGAGGATGCCGCGCTTGATGCGCAGCCGCTGGTTGGTGATCGTGTAGACGGTCGCGACTCGCTTGATGAACCCGATCAGCACCACCAGCGCGATCCCGGCCGCGATGACGCCGGCGCCGACGCCGGTCGAGCTGACCAGGAGCGCGATCACGCCGACGACCAGCACCGCGAGCACCCCCTGGACGTAGAACGCCAGCGTGGCTCGCCAGGAGGGATGCCCCTCGAAGATGATCTGCTCTCCGTCGTGCAGGTCGATGGCGGCACGATACCGCCAGTCATCCGCTTCGTGGGGTCGCTCGTATAAGCGTCCGATGACAAGGATCGCCATCGTCGGCGCCGGCATCGCCGGCCTCACCTGTGCCCACCTGCTCCACCCGCGGCACGAGATCACCGTGTTCGAGGCCGACGACCGCCCGGGCGGCCACACCCGCACCGTCGATGTCGAGACCGACACGGCCGCGCACCGGGTCGACACCGGGTTCATCGTCTTCAACGACCGCAACTACCCCGGCTTCGAGCGGCTCCTGGAGCGGCTCGGGGTCGAGTCGCAGGCCTCCGACATGGGCTTCTCGGTCAGCGACGGCCGCGGCGAGTTCGAGTACAACGGCGGGTCGATCAACGGGCTCTTCGCCCGCCGCTCCAGCCTCGTGCGCCCGTCGTTCCACCGCATGGTGCGCGACCTGCTGCGCTTCAACCGCGAGGCGCCGGCGCTGATCGGCCTCAACGGATCGGGGCCGACGCTGCTGGACTTCCTCGACGAGGGCGGCTACTCGCGCGAGTTCGTCGAGCGGCTGATCGTGCCGCAGGCGTCCGCGGTCTGGTCGGCCGACCCGCGCGACCTGCGCCACTTCCCCGCCAGCGTGCTCGCCGAGTTCTTCGACAACCACGGTCAGTTCGGGTTCCGCGACCGGCCCCGGTGGCGCGCCGTGGCGGGCGGCTCCTCGCGCTACGTCGAGCGACTCTGCGATCCGATGCGCGACCGCCTGCGGCTGTCCACCCCGGTCGCGCGCGTCGAGCGCTTCGACGACCGCGTCGAGGTGACGCCGGTCGGCGGCGGCACCGAGTCCTTCGACGAGGTGATCCTGGCGGTGCACTCCGACCAGGCGCTGCGGATGCTGGGCGACGCGAGCGCGGCGGAGCACCAGATCCTGGGCGCGATCCCCTACCAGCCCAACGAGGTCGTGCTGCACACCGACGCCTCGCTGCTGCCGCGCCGCCGGCGCGCCTGGGCGAGCTGGAACTTCCACCTGAGCGACGAGCCCGTGGAGCGGACCACGGTGACCTACCACATGAACCGACTGCAGTCGCTCGACCGCCGACCGCCAGTTCTGCGTGACGCTCAACCGGACCGAGGCGATCGACCCCGAGCGCGTCCTGAGCGTGCGCGAGTTCTCCCACCCAGTGTTCAGCCACCGCGCGCTGACCGCGCAGCGGCGCTGGGACGAGGTCAGCGGCGTGCGCCGCACCAGCTACTGCGGCGCGTACTGGGGCTACGGCTTCCACGAGGACGGCGTGCAGAGCGCGCGGCGCGTGTGCGAGCGGTTCGGGGAGCGCCTGTGACGGAGCTGTACGAGGGCTGGGTGCGCCACCGCCGCTTCGGCGACGTACCGCGCTCGTTTCGCTACCGGCTCTACATGACGCTCGGCGACGACGGGGTCCTCGAGATGCCGCGCTCGCTGGGGGTCGGATTCAACCCGGTGCGCTTCCGCTACCGGACCGACGGGTCGCTCGCGGCGGAGGTCACCAACACGCCGTGGGGCGAGCGCCGCGTGTACAGCTTCGACGGCCTGTCCGGCACCACTGGCAAGGCGATGCACGTGTCGCCGTTCCTCGGCATGGACCACGACTACTCGATCCACGCGAACGTGCCCGGCAAGCACCTCACCGTGCACATCGAGAACACGCGCGACGGACAGCGCGTCTTCGACGCAACCCTCTCGCTCGAGCGGCGCCCGGCGAGCGACCTGCGCCGCCTGCGGCTGCGCTACCCGGCGCAGACGCTGCGGGTGCTGGCGTTGATCTACGCCCATGGGGCGCTGCTGGCGCTGCGCGGTGCGCCGTACCACCCGCATCCACCTCGCGCCGCCTGAGCCTCTGTTGTAGCTTTTAGGCCGCCCTAACTTAGGTCGGCCTAATGACATTTGCCACGGAGGTCCCATCCCGATGACTCGCCCCGCCCTCGCCGCCACCGCTTGCGCCCTGGCGATCGGCCTCGCCGCGTGCGGCAACGACGATTCCAAGAGCGAGCCAGACCCGCCCGCGGCGCAGGGCACGGACCTCGCGGCGATCAAGGACTACCTGCTCGAGCACACCGAGCAGCTCGTGACCGACAGCGGCGCCGTCCGGCAGAACGCGGAGGACTACTACAAGCTCGCCAAGTCGACCGACTTCGACTACGCCGCCCTGCTCGAGGAGCACCGCGCCGAGGTGCAGGGCCTGATCGAGCAGGCCCAGGACGGCTTCGCGAAGGCGAACCCCGCCTACGAGCAGATGGAGGGCGTGGTGGCCGGCGTGCCGAGCCTGGCGGACTACGACGTGATCATCGACGCCGGCAGCGACGCCTCCGACCCGGAGAACGCGGTCCCGTTCGACCTCGAGACGCCCGCCGGGCGCGAGTTCAAGCAGCCCGGCAACTTCAACTACCTGATCGAGACGTCGATCTTCGGGACCGAGCCCAAGTTCCGCGCCAAGGGCGTGGAGCCCGACCTGGACGGCGACGGCAAGGTCGAGTTCGGCGAGGCGGTGCCGGACGCCGACTTCTACGTCGCCGCCGCGCGCGGGTTCGAGAAGTACGCGAAGGAGCTCGACGGGGCGGCGCGCGACTGGGAGCCCACGCCGGCCGACGCGCTGACCGCGCTCGTCGTCATGACCCCCACGATGTCCGAGTACTTCGAGGCCTGGAAGAACTCGCGCTTCATCGCGGGCGACAAGGCGACCGAGAAGGCCTTCGTGGTGGCTTCGCGCCTGCAGGACATCGCTGACATCCTTGGCGGCCTCGTGCTGGTGTACGACAACGTCGAGCCGCTGGTGGCCAAGGCGGACACCCAGCAGGCCGCGCAGACGAAGCAGAGCCTGACCAAGCTGCATGGGTTCGCCGCCCAGCTGCGCGACAAGGAGGCCGGCGGGCGCAAGTACACGGCCGAGGAGGCCGACACGCTCGGCTCGCAGGCCCAGGAGCGGGCGGAGGCGATCGCCGGGCAGATCACCCAGGCGGCGGCCAAGCTCAACATCGAGATCCAGGAGGGCTGAGCGGGGGTGCGAGCCCTCGCCGCGACCCTGCTGGCCCTCGGGGCCCTGGCGGCACCCGCCAGCCGCCGCCCCCGCCGCGCCGCCCTGGCAGGCGGCGCAGCGCATGCAGGACCTCGCGTTCGACGCGCAGAGCGCCCTGCTGCTCGACGAGCCGAGCTCGGCCGTCCGGCTCGTGCAGCGCGCGCGGGCGCAGCTGCGCGGCCAGCTCGCCGCTCGCCTGAAGCGCGACGCGCCCGCCGCCGACCGCGCGACCCGGGCCGCGCTCGCCGCCGCGACCCGCGCGGCGCGCGCCCGCGACGAGACAGGCCTCGCGGCGGCCAGGGGCCGGCTGCGGGCGGCCCTGTTCCGCGGCAGCTATGCGGTCACGCTGGCGGCGCTGCGGGCCAACGACGCGTCGGGCGCGGCCACCTGGCTGCTGCTGCGCGAGTTCCGCAAGGCCACCCGCTTCACCCGGCCGGGGGTGGACGCCACGCTGGCCGTGCGCGACCTGGCGCGCGGACGCACCGGGCCGCGCCGCGCCCTGCTCGGCGTGAAGAAGGACCTGCTCGACGCCTATCAGGCCGGCCTCACCGATCAGCTCGCCGACGCGACCGACGCCGCCGAGCGCGGGTTCCGCGCGCGCTGGGCGCAGACCGCCGCGCAGGCGGCGGGGCTGTGGCAGATCCTCGCGCCCGAGTACGAGAAGACGCGCGGCGCCGCTGCCCGCGCCGAGGCGGACGCCGCCTTCCGCGCGCTCGAGCGCACGGCGCGGCAGGGTGACGCCGACGGCTTCGCGGCGGCCCGCAAGCGGGTGGCGCAGGCCCTGGACGGCTTCACCGCCGCCCCGTTCACCGCCGAGGAGCAGGCGCGCCGCGCCGGACAGCTGACCCGCTTCGTCGAGCTGATCCCGGTCGACTACGACCACGGCACCGAGGACGGCAAGGTCACGATCCCGTTCGAGCTGCAGGAGTCGATGGCCTTCACCGAGGCGGCGATCTCGGCGTTCTCCGACCTCGAGGAGGAGCTGTCGCAGCGCGACCCGCGCGCCACCGCCGCGGTGGCGCACGCGCTCGACCGCCTCAAGGGCTACGTCAAGGACGCCCAGGACGGCAAGACCGTCGCCTCCCAGGACACGATGGAGTCGACCCAGCAGCGGGCGAGCGACACGATCGAGAACCTGCTCCCGGACGAGTGGAAGCAGGACGACGCCCAGTCCGACTTCGACCTGATCGCGATCTCGCTCGACCGCATGGAGGCCGCGGCCGGGGCCGGCCAGTACGCGGCGGCCGAGCAGTCGCGCCTCGAGGCCTACGCGTTCTTCGAGTTCGGCCCCGAGCTGAGCCTGCGCTCGATCGCCCCCGACGTGGTCGGCAGGGTCGAGGGCCTGATCTGGTTCGGCGCCGACGGCCACGAGGGCCTGGCCAAGCTGATCGCCGACAAGCGGCCGCGCCGCGACGTGCACGAGACGCGGCTCGCGCTCGACGAGGCGCTACAGGACGGCGCCGGCTCGCTCGGCGAGGGCGCCACGGCGGCGACGGCGGTGACCAACGCGGCGGTGATCGTGTTCCGCGAGGGGCTCGAGGCCGTGCTGATCCTGGCCGCGGTGATGGCCAGCCTCACCGGCGCCGCCCGGGCACAGCGCCGGCCCATGCTGATCGGCGCCGCGCTGGCGCTGGTGGCGAGCGTCATCACGTTCATCCTCGCGCGCACCGTGCTGACCGAGCTGGCCCGCTACGGCGAGAAGCTCGAGGCGGTGGTGGGGCTGATCGCGATCGCGGTGCTGCTGCTGGTCCTGAACTGGTTCTTCCACAAGGTCTATTGGACCGACCACATCAAGCGGTTCAACAAGCGCCGCCGGCGCCTGCTCGGTGTCACCGCCGGCGGGCTGATCTCCGCGCAGGTGATCGGCTTCGTGCTGCTCGGCTTCTCGACCGTCTACCGCGAGGGCTTCGAGACCGTGCTGTTCCTCCAGGCGCTGGAGCTCAACTCCGGCCTGGCCGTGGTGCTCGAGGGCGTGGCGCTCGGCGGCGCGGCGGTGCTGGCGGTCGCGGTGGCCACGTTCGTGCTCGAGCGCAAGCTGCCCTACAAGAAGATGCTGATCGTCACCGGCGTGCTGCTGACCGTCGTGCTGATGATCATGATGGGCAAGACCGTCCGCATCATGCAGGGCGTCGGCTGGGTCCCGATCACCCCGATCGACATCGACCCGCCCTACTGGACCGGGATCTGGCTGGGCATCTTCCCGACCGTCGAGACGCTGCTCGCCCAGCTCGGCGGCGGCGTGTTCGTGATCGGCAGCTACTTCCTCGCCGAGCGGCTCAAGCACCGCCGGCCGCGGCCGCTCAGCGCGCGACCACGCGGCGGTAGCGGGCAACGGACAGCGGCGCGAAAACCGCGATCAGCACGAAGCACCAGACGAACGACATCCAGACGTCGCTGTGCGGGGGCGTGTCCAGCCAGAGCGAGCGCAGGGCGTCGGTCCAGGTGGTGAACGGGTTGGCCTCGGCGAACTGACGCAGGCCGTCGGGCATCGAGGCGACCGGGACGAACATCGAGGACGCGAAGGTGAGCGGGAACAGGGCCGTGAAGCCGATCGCGTTCGCCGTCTCGGGTGAGGACGAGTAGAGCCCGACGAGCGCGAAGACCCACGAGAACGCGTAGCCGAGCAGCAGCAGCAGCACGATGCCAAGCGCGATCTCGCCCGCGGTCGCGTCGATGAAGTTGAACCCGGCGATGAAGCCGACGCTGAAGAGGACGACCAGGGACACGCAGTTGAGACCGATGTCCGAGAAGGTCCGGCCCAGGAGGACGGCCGCGCGGGACATCGGCAGCGACCGGAAGCGGTCGATCAGCCCCTTGCGGACGTCGTCCGACAGCCCGAGGGCCGTCGTGAACCCGCCGAAGGCAATCGACTGGGCGATGATCCCCGGCATCAGGAAGTCGACGTAGTCGAAGCCCGGCGTCTGGATCGCGCCGCCGAACACGTAGACGAACAGCAGCACGAACATGACCGGCTGGATCGTGTAGGCGACCAGCAGGTCGGGCTGGCGCGGGATCCGCATCAGGTTGCGCTGCGCCAGCACCAGCGTGTCCGAGACCGTCATCGCGAGCGCGCTCATGCGGCCGCCTCCTCCGGCTCGGTGGCCTGGTCTTGCTCTTCCGCGTCGCCGTTCTCGGGCTCCGCGGCGTGCCCGGTGAGGACCATGAACACGTCGTCGAGCGTCGGGCGGCGAACGGCGATGTCGGCGATGCCGATCCCGGCGCCGTCGAGCCGGCGCACCGCCTCGGCGATGCCGCCGCGCTCGCGACGTCATCGGCATGCGGACGATTGGCCCGTCACAGGTCGGGGGCTCGTCGCCGGAGATCGGGATGAGCGTGTCGATCGCCACCCGGCGTTGATCGGGATCCTCGAGGGTCACCTCGAGCTTCTCGCCGCCGACCCGGCTCTTGAGCTCGTCCGAGGTGCCCTCGGCGATCACCTCGCCGTGGTCGATCACCGCGATCGAGTCGGCGAGGCGGTCCGCCTCGTCGAGGTACTGGGTGGTCAGCAGGACGGTCGTCCCGCCCGCGACGCGAGCCTCGATCGTCTCCCACAGCGCCATGCGGCTGCGCGGGTCGAGGCCGGTGGTGGGCTCGTCGAGGAAGAGCACCGGCGGGCGCGCCACCAGCGCCGCGGCCAGGTCGAGCCGCCGCCGCATGCCCCCCGAGTAGGTGCGCGCCGGCCGCGTGGCGGCATCCGTGAGCTCGAACCGCTCGAGCAGCTCGTCGGCGCGCTCGCGCGACTGCTTGCGGCCCAGGTGGTAGAGCCGGCCGACCATCACGAGGTTCTCGCGGCCGGTCAGGTTCTCGTCGACGGCGGCGTACTGACCGGCCAGGCCGATCTCGGCGCGCAGCGCCGCGGCGTCGCGCACGACGTCGTGGCCGACCACGCGCGCGCTGCCGCCGTCGGGCGGCAGCAGCGTGGTCAGGATGCGGACGGCGGTGGTCTTTCCGGCCCCGTTGGGGCCGAGCAGGCCGAGCACCGTGCCGGCCGGCACCTGGAGGTCGACGCTGCGCAGCGCCTGCACGTCGCCGTACGACTTGCAGAGGCCACTGGTTTCGATCGCTAAATCGGGCACGGCGCGGACGATAGGCGAGTCGGCCCGATTGCACCGTACGGGCAACCGAACCCCCGCTTTGGCACTAGCCCCCACCCTCCGCAAGCAGCACAGCCGCGTGCTCGGCGAGGAACTCGTCAAGCGCCGCGGTACTGCCGGAGCAGACACGCACGCAGGTTGTGACCCGGGCGCCCTTCAGCGCACACTTCCGCGCGCGGCCACGGCGAATTCGGCCTCCACCTCTCCCCCGCGCGCCGCGTAGAGCACGTCGTGGAGGTTCACGCAGGTGCAGACGTGATTGGGGATCAGCTCGACCCGATCCCCGACCGCCAGCTCGCTCTCGGGGCCGGCAGTGCCGATCGCGTGCTCCTCGTTGAGCGCCTCGATCACGATCTCGGGGTGGCCCACGACGGCGCCGAAGCCGCTGGCCCCGGGCGGCGCGGCGGCCTCGCTGAGCGTCTTCGACCCGGCGTCCAGGATCACGCGGCCCGGCACGCTTGTCGAGACCACGGTCGCCTGGACTCGCAGCGCGCAGTCGTCGAGCTCGTACGCGCCGCGCGCCTCGGAGCGGTCGAGCAGCGCGTAGTTGCCCGGCCGCAGCTCGGTCATGCGTGTGCGGTGCGACTCGAACAGCGTGGCCGTCGACCCGCCCGAGATGCGCTCGCAGCGCAGGCCGGCGGCGGCGAACAGCTCCTGCGCCTGCGCGAGCAGGGCATCCACCTCGGCGAGCTCCCCGTGCGCCGGGTAGCAGGACAGCCCGGCCACCTGCAGCCCACCGCCGAGCCCCTCGACCGCCCCCGCCAGCTCGGCGGCCTCGGCCGGCGCCACTCCGGTGCGGCGCAGCCCGACGTCCAGCTCGATCAGCACCTCGGCCTCCACCGCCGCGAGCGGCTCGGCGACGGCCAGCGAATCGAGCGCGATCGTCAGCGGCACCGCCGCCGCCAGCTCGGCGATCCGCTCCGCCTTGCCGCGACCCGCGCTCGGATAGTGCAGCAGCAGCGGGCCCAGCCCGGCCGTGGCGAACACCTGCGCCTCGGTCGGCTTCGCGACCGTCAGCCCGCGCGCGCCGCGCGTCGAGCTGCATCCGCGCGATCTCCAGCGTCTTGTGCGTCTTGACGTGCGGGTGCAGCGCCAGGCCGTGCTCGTCCGCGTAGGCCGCCGCGCGCCCGAGGTTGCGCCCCAGTCGGTCGAGGTCGACCACCAGCGCGGGCGTTTCGAGCTCGGCGACGGCGGTCACGGCGTTTCGACGAGCGGGCGCTCGCCCGCGAGGGCCTCGCCGCTGTCGAGGTCGAACAGGTGCAGCTGCGTGGGGTCGATCGCCAGCTCCACCCGATCCCCGCCGGCGAGGCGCACGCGCTCGAAGATGCGCGCGGTGAAGCGCGCGCGCCGGTCCTCCACCAGCAGGCGGCCCTCGTCGGCGCCGCTCTCCCCGCCGATCGCGGCCTTGACGGCCTCGGTCGCGACCGGCGGCGCGTCGACCGTGAACAGCAGGTTGCTCTCGGCGCCGAGCTGCTCGACAACGTCGACCTGCGCCGCGAGGCGCGGCCAGGCCGGGTCCGCGTCGCCCGCGAGCGCGAAGCTCGTCGGGCCGGATGCCGAGCGCGACGGCGCGCTGGCCGAGCCGCTCCACGCCGGGCAGCCGCAGCGCGCTCGAGCCGAAGCGCACCTCGGCGCCCTCCACCCGCGCCTCGACCAGGTTCATCGCGGGCGAGCCGATGAACGCGCCGACGAACAGGTTGGCCGGCTGCTCGAACAGGCGCTGGGGGATGTCGCACTGCTGGACCACGCCGTCGCGCATGACCGCCACGCGCTGGCCGAGCGTCATCGCCTCGACCTGGTCGTGGGTGACGTAGATCGTCGTCGTCGGCAGGTGCTCGTGCAGGCGCGCCAGCTCGCCGCGCATGCTCGTGCGCAGCTTGGCGTCGAGGTTCGAGAGCGGCTCGTCCATCAGGAACGCACGCGGCTCGCGCACCAGCGCCCGCCCCATCGCCACGCGCTGGCGCTGCCCGCCGGACAGCGCGGCCGGGCGCCGGTCGAGCAGGTCCTCGAGCCCGAGCATCGCTCGCCATCGCGTCCACCCGCCGGCGGATCTCGTCGCTTGCCACGCGCCGGCGGCGCAGGCCGAACGCGAGGTTCTCGCGCACGCTCTTGTGCGGGTAGAGCGCGTAGCTCTGGAACACCATCGCCACGTCGCGGTCGGGCGGCTCGAGCGCGGTCACGTCCTCGTCGTGGATCAGCACGCGGCCGTGCGTCACCCGCTCGAGCCCGGCCACGATGCGCAGCAGCGTTGACTTGCCGCAGCCCGACGGGCCGACCAGCACCATGAACTCGCCCTCGGAGATCGACAGCGACACGTCGTCGACGGCCTTCACCTCGCCGTCGTAGACCTTCGTGATCCGCTCGAGCGCGACTCCTGGCATCAGCCGGCGGCCTCCGGGAGGACGGCGACGCAGTCGATCTCGACCTTGATGCCGGGCAGCTGGGCGCCGACCGTCGTGCGCGCCGGCAGCGGCGCCGGGAAGACGCGCTCGTAGACGGCGTTCATCGCGGCGAAGTCGCCGAGGTCGGCGAGGAAGACGCCCACGCGCACCACGTCGGCGAGCGTCGCGCCGGCGGCCTCGACGATCGTCCGCAGGTTGTCGAGCACGATCTCGGTCTCCTCCTCGATCGTGCCGTGCACGGTCTGGCCGTCGCGCAGCGGCCCCTGGCCTGACACGAACACCAGCCGCCCCTCGGCGACGATGCCCGGCGAGTAGGCCCCGGCGGGGGCGGGGAGCGATGACCCCGTTACGGCTTGCTTCATCGGCTTATCCCTTCACGGCGCTCGAGGTGAGCGATTGGATGAACGTCCGCTGGGCGAGCAGGAACGCGACCAGCACCGGCGTGACCGTCACGACGTTGCCCGCCATCACGGCGGCCCAGTCGGTGGTGTGCTGCCCCTGGAACGTGGTCAGACCCAGGGGCAGCGTGAAGTTGTCGTCGGAGTTGATCGCGATCAGCGGCCAGAGCAGGTCGTTCCACATCAGCAGGAACGTGAGCGCGGCGAGCGTCGCGAGCGCCGGGCGCGCCAGCGGCAGCGCCACGTGCAGCAGCACCCCGAGCCGCGAGCAGCCGTCGATGCGCGCCGCCTCCTCGACCTCGCGCGGCAGGTTCATGAAGAACTGGCGCATCAGGAACACGCCCAGAGGCGTGGCCAGCCCGGGCACGATCAGCGCGCCCAGCGTGTCGGTCAGGTTGAGCTTCTCCATCACTATGAACGTGGGGATCATCGTCAGCTGGAACGGGATCACGAGCGTGGCGAGGATCAGCAGGAACAGCGTCGTCGAGCCGCGGAAGCGCAGGCGCGCGAACGCGTAGCCGGCTAGCGAGCAGAAGACCAGGTTGGAGACCACGCACACGCCGGCGACGATCGTCGAGTTGGCGAACCAGCGCGGGAAGCTCGCCTGCGTCGAGCACGTGGTCCCAGCCGACCACGTGCAGCGAGTCCGGGATGATCGTCGGCGGGAACTGGTTGATCTGCGCGTTCGACATGAACGAGCTCAGCAGCATCCACGCCAGCGGCAGCGCGAACACGATCGCGGTCGGCGCGAGCACGAGGTGCCAGGGCGAGAACGGGAGCCGTCGGGCCGTCATACGCGCCGCACCCTGAGCCGACTGTAGATCAGCTGCGCCCCGACCATCAGCATCAGGAACACCGCCACCACGTAGGCCACCGCGGCGGCGTAGCCGGCGTGGAACAGCTCGAACGCCTGGTTGTAGACGTAGTAGACGACCACGACCGTCGCGTCGAGCGGGCCGCCGCGCGTGGTCGCGTAGACCAGGTCGAACAGCTGCAGCGAGTAGCAGCGTCTGCCAGACCCCCAGGAAGATCGTGACCGGCAGCACCTGGGGCAGGATCACGTGACGCAGGATCCCCCAGCGGCGGGCGCCGTCAACCGACGCGGCGTCGACCAGCTCGCGCGGCACGTCCTGCAGCGCCGCCAGGTAGATCACGACCGGGAAGCCGATCCCGCCCCAGAGGCCGATCGCGACCAGCACGAAGAGCGCCTGGTCGGGGTCGCCGAGGAAGCCCTGGCGCGGCAGGCCCGCCTCGTCGAGCAGCGAGTTCGCGACGCCGAAGCGCTCGTCGAAGATGAACGAGAACAGCACGCCCTGCGCGGCGACGGACGCGATGAACGGCGCCAGGATCAGCGTTCGGTAGATGCCGATGAAGCGGATGCGGCGGTTGAGCGCCATCGCGATCAGCAGCCCGAACACGATCGACAGCGGCACGAACAGCGCCGTGTAGACCACCGTGTGCCCGAGCGCGGACCGGAACGCGTCGTCCTCGCAGCAGGGCGTCGTAGTTGGACAGGCCGACCCACTTCGACGGGCCGATCAGGTCGGCCGCGCGGAACGAGAGCAACAGCGACCAGCCGATCGGGACGATGGCCAGGCCGACGATGATCACCACCGCCGGGAGGACGAACCCCCAGGCGCTCGGGTGGTCCCCGAGCAGGCGCTGGTAGATCGTCCTCCGTGGCGGTGCTGCGGGCGGAGCGGCCTCCATCGGCTAGCCGCCGGGGACGCTCAGCTCCGAGTTGGCGGCGTCGGCCGCCTCCGATAGCGCGTCCGCGGGGCTCGACTTACCCTGCAGAATCGAGGCGATCGCCTTGCCGATCGCCTGCGAGATCTGCGGATACTCGGCCACCGTCGGGCGGATCCGTGCCAACTCGAGGTTGTCGACGAACTTGTCGAGCTCGGGCAGGCTCTTCTCGTAGTCGGGGTAGCTCGGCAGGTCAGCCATGTCCGTGCGCGTCGGCAGGCTGCCGGCCTCGGACAGCCAGCGAATCTGCTGCTTGGGCGCAGTCAGCCACGAGACGAACTCGATCGCCGCCTCGGACTTCGCCTCGCCGTTGTCGAAGATCGCCCAGGTGTCGGGGCCCGCGATCGTGGTGTGCTCGCCGCCGAACGACGGCAGCGGCGCCACGCCGTAGTCGATCTTGCCGTCGACGTACTCCGGGAGCGCCCACGGCCCAGCGATCTGCATCGCCATCTTGCCGCTCGTGAACAGCTGCTGCATGCGCTCGCTGCCGGCCGTGTTGTCGATGTAGATCGTGCCATCCCCGGCCATGTCGGCGATCTGCTGGAGTGCCGCCTCGCCCTCGGGGGTGTCGAAGCCCACGCTCTCGCCATCCTCGGCCAGGATGTCGCCGCCCTGCTGCCACAGCAGCGGCCAGTAGCGCCAGGTTGTGTCCTCGTCGCCGGTACCGGGCCACGCGAAGCCGGCGATGCCCTTGTCTGAATCATTCAGCTTGGCGGCGGCCGCGCGGAAGTCGTCCCAGGTCCAGTCGTCCTTCGGGTAGGGCTCGCCGGCATCGTCGAAGATCTTCTTGTTGTAGACGACGGCCAGGTTGTCGATCAGCGCGGGGAACGCGCGGACGCGGCCGTCGACGGTCGCGGCCTCCTGAGCGGCCGGGAAGAACTTGTCCCAGTCGATGTCGGCCTTCTTGTCGGTCAGGTCGACCAGCTTGTCGCTCTTGGCGAGGTTGGCCAGGTCCGACCCGTAGATGTAGGCGACGTCGGGATAGCTGCCGGCTTGCAGGCCGGCGGTGACCTTCTGCAGCATGCGGTCCGAGTTCACTCCACCGAAGTCCTTCGAGACCTTGATGTTGGGGTGGGTGCGGTTGAACTCGTCGACCATGTCCTGCAGGAGCTTCGCTGGCCCCTGCGTCTGGCCGTGCCAGAACTTGATCTCGACCGTGCCCCCGGAGCCCGACTCGTCCTTGTCGTCCGAGCAGGCGACCAGCCCGATGGACACCGCCACCAGAGCCAGGAATGTTGCGATCCGCTTCACCCTTCCTCCTTTTCTCAAGCCATCCCGAGCAGCTCGCCGCCGTCCACGACCACGTCCTGAAGGTGGATGTGGGCGCTGTCGGGCGCGAGCAGGAAGCTGACGACGTTGGCCACGTCGGCCGTGCGCGCCACACGGCCGTGCGGGATCCGCGGCCGCATCGCCTCGAGGCTGCCGATGGCGAGGTCGTCGACCGACGGATGGTCGCCCGCGAGCGTGCGCATCATCGGCGTGTCCGTCGCACCCGGCGACACCGTGTTCACGCGCACCCCGCTGGGCGCGACCTCCATCCCGAGCACGCGCAGCGCGTGGCGCATTCCCGCCTTGGAGGCGCAGTAGGCGACCTGGCGCATGCGCGGCATCCGGGCGGCGATCGAGGCCACGCCCACGATCGCGCCGGAGCCGCGCTCGGCCATCGAGCGCGCGTAGGCCTGCGCGACGAAGAAGACCCCGGCCAGGTTGACCTCGAGGATGCGGGCGAACTGCTCGCGTTCGACGTCGAGCGCGGCGGCCGGGGCGAAGATGCCGGCGGCGATCGCCACTCGCTCGGCGTCGGGGGTGGCGGCGACCAGCTCGGCGACCTGCTCGCCGTCGGTCACGTCGACGCGTTGGGCAGTGACCTCGCACCCGTCCCCGTCCAGCTCGCCGGCGAGCTCTTCGCAGCCGTCCAGCAGCAGGTCGGCCACAACCAAGCGCTCGGTCCAGGGCTCGCGGGCCAGCCGGCGGGCGAGCTCGGCGCCGATGCCCTGAGCGCCGCCGACGATGACGGTGGTGCCGCTCACGCGCCGCCCGCCTTCGCTCGGCTCGGCGCGCGCAGCCCAGCGGGCAGAGCATCGCCATGCGCCTCGGTGAGGTCCGCGACCAGCCGCTCGATCTCGTCCAGCGTCAGCGTCGCCGCGGTGTTCGGGTCCATCATCGCTGCGTGCAGAACGTGCTCGGGCCGGCCCTCCAGCGCCGCGCGCACGGTCAGGTCGGCCACGTTGACGAACGTCCGGTTGAGCGCCGCCAGCTGCGCGGGCAGCGCGCCTACGTGGGTCGGCCGCACGCCGCTGGCGTCCACCATGCACGGCACCTCTACGCACGCGCCGCGCGGCAGGTTCTCGATCAGCCCGCTGTTCTCGACGTTCCCGTAGATCACCCGCGGCTGCCCGGTCTCGATCGAGTGGATGATCTGCGGCGCGTACTCGAGGCTCGGCTCGATCGGCAGCGGCTCGCCCGCCGCCACGGCGTCGCGCACCCGCGCGTACTCCTCGAGGTTCTCCTCGCTGATGCGCACGTAGTCGCTCTCGCGGATGCGCATGCGCTCCACCTGGTCGTCGTGGCGCATGAACCAGGGCAGGTACTCGGCCGAGTGCTCGCTGGACTCGGTCGGGAAGTAGCCGAGCTTCAGGTACATCTGCACGCGCACGCGGCGCGCCAGCTCGGGGTCGCGCTCGATCGCCGCGTCGAGGCGCGGGTAGAGGTCCTCCCCGTCGCGCTCGAAGCGCAGGATGAACGCCTGGTGGTTGATGCCGGCGCCGGTAACGTGACCTCGTCGAACGGCACGCCGATCAGCTCGGCGAGCTGGTGGGTCGTGTTCTGCACGGAGTGGCACAGCCCGACGATCCTGCTTCTGCGGCGTGCCGCGGTAGGTCGCCCAGCACAGCATCGCCATGGGGTTCGTGTAGTTGAGCAGCCACGCGTCCGGGGCCACCGCGGCCATGTCCGCGGCGATCCCCTGCATCACCGGGATCGTCCGCAGCGCACGGAAGATGCCGCCGATGCCGAGCGTGTCGCCGATCGTCTGGCGCAGGCCGTAGCGGGCCGGGATCTCGTGGTCGATGACGGTGGCGGCGTGCCCGCCGACCTGGACCGCGTTGATCGCGTAGTCGGCGCCGTCGAGCGCGCGGCGTCGGTCTAGGTGGGCCTCGATCGCCGGCGTGGCGCCCGCCTCCTGAGCGGTCACGCGGGCGACCCCCTCGGCTGTCTCGAGGCGCTCCTCGTCGATGTCGTGGAGCGACAGCGTGGCCCCGCGCAGCTCCGGATAGCTGAGGATGTCGCCGATCAACATGCGCGTGAAGGTCGCGCTGCCGGCTCCGATAAATGTGATCTTGGGCGAGGCAGAGTTCATGTATATGAACACTTGTCCTTACTTGCGAACCAGGGTAACTTCTCGGTCGAGCTCATGCAACCCGCCACCGTCGATGCGCACACCCACCTCGGCCGCTGGCTCGCGCCGACCGGCGACTGGGTCGCCTCCGACCTCGCCGGGACCCTCTACGACTCGTGGATGCACCCGGACGTGAGCGAGCTGCTCGAGCTGATGGACGCCCAGGGCGTGGCGGCGTGCGTCAACCTCGACGGCCGCTGGGACGCCGAGCTCGAGGCCAACCTCGACCGCTACGACCGCGCCCACCCCAGCCGCTTCCTCACGTTCTGCCAGCTCGACTGGCGGCTCGCGGCGGAGGACGACGGCTTCGGCGATCTGCTCGCGGCCAGCCTGCGGCGCTCGGCCGCCGCCGGCGCGCGCGGGCTCAAGGTCTGGAAGACGCTCGGCCTGCGGCTACAGGGACGCCGCCGGCCAGCTGCTGCTGCCGGACGACCCGCGCGCGGCGCTCGTGTTCGCGACGGCCGGCGAGCTCGGCCTGCCGGTGCTGATCCACACCGCCGACCCGGTGGCGTTCTGGGATCCGGTCGAGCCCGCCAACGAGCGCTACGAGATGCTGCTCGAGCACCCCGAGTGGTCCTACGCGGGCGGAAGGTTCCCCAGCCACGCGCGGTTGATGGAGTCGTTCGAGGCGCTGGTGGCCGAGCATCCCGGCACGACCTTCATCGGCGCGCACCTGGCCGGCAACGTCGAGGACCTCGACTGGGTCGGGCGCGCGCTCGCCGAGCACCCCAACCTGTTCGTGGACACGGCGGCGCGCCTGCCGGAGCTGGCGGCCCAGACGCAGAACACGCGCCGGCTGATCGAGGATCATCCCGACCGCGTGCTGTTCGGGACCGACGAGTTGCCGCTGACCGCGGAGGGCTACGAGGCCTGGCGTCGCTTCCTCGAGGGCCTCGGACTGCCCGAGCCGGCGCTGCGGGCGATCCTGTCGGGGAACGCCGAGCGGCTGTTGAACACGAGCGAGAGGAAGAGCCCATGCCGGGCAGGCTTGAGGGCAAGGTCGCCGTGGTCACGGGCGGCGGATCGGGCATCGGCCGGGCCGGCGCCGTCGCGATGGCGGCCGAGGGCGCCAAGGTCGTGGTGGCCGACATCGACCTCGAACGGGCCGAAGGCGTCGCCGAACCGATCGGCGCCGACGCGCAGGCGGTCGACGTGACCGACGCGCAAGCGGTCGAGGCGCTCGTCGCGCACACGGTGGAGCGCCATGGGTCGCTCGACGTGCTCTTCCACACCGCCGTGGACGTGGCCTTCGTCAACAACCGCGACGGCCGGCTCACGGAGATGGACGACGAGGTCTGGCACCGGATGCTCGACCTCGTCCTCACGGGCACCTATCACTGCGTCAAGCACGCCGGCCGCCAGATGATCGCCCAGGGCGGCGGCTCGATCGTGCTCACGGCCACGACCGACGCCTTGATCGGGTGCGCGGGACTCGACGCCTACACCGCGGCGAAGGGCGGCGTCGTGGCGGTCACCCGCTCGTTCGCGGCCGGCGTGGCGCGTGACGGCGTGCGCGTGAACGCGATCTGCCCCAGCTTCGTCAGCAGCGAGCCGCAAAAGGTCTGGCTCGACAACGAAGAGTCGCGCGCCGCGGTCGAAGCGCTGCACCTCCTCCCCGTCCCCACCCCCGAGCAGGTCGCGCCGCTGGTCGTCTACCTGGCGTCCGACGAGTCCGCGGCGATGACCGGCGCTGTGCTGCCGATCGACAGCGGCTACATGGCGTTCAAGGCCAACCTCGACATCGTCGGCGCGATGCGGGTCGACACGTGACGGTCGCGGCGGCCAACTCGGGCGGCGTCAAGTCGGCCGACCGGGTGATGGCGGTGCTCGACCTGGTGGCCGACGCCGGGTCGCTCAGCTTCGGCGAGATCGCCGCCCGGCTCGAGCTGCCGAAGTCCTCGGCGCACGCGCTGCTGGGCACGATGCAGGCCCGCGGCTACCTCGCCTTCGACAACGGCGAGAAGGCCTACCGGCTCGGCACGCGCATCTGGGAGCTGGCCAACGCGCATCACGGAATCGAGGATCTGCGCACGGTGATGAAGCCGCTCATGGACGGCCTGGTGGGGCGCACCGGCGAGACCGTGCAGCTGGCGATCCTCGACGGGATCGAGGCGGTCTACCTGGAGCAGTCGCAGTCCCCCCACCCCATGAAGCTGACCTCGCGGGCCGGTGTGCGCCTGCCCGCGCACACGAGCGCGATCGGCAAAGCGCTGCTGGCGAGCCTCGACCCCGGCGAGGCCCGCCGTCGTCTCGACGGGGCCGTGCTCACCCGGCTCACGGCCAACACGATCGGCGACGTGCCGACGCTGCTCGACGAGCTCGAGCGCGTGCGCCGCCAGGGCTACAGCCTCGACAACGAGGAGTTCGCGATCGGGCTGCGCTGCGTGGCGATGCCGCTGCTGGACGCGCAGGGCAAGACCGTGGCCGCGATGTCGGTGTCGATGCCGACCCCGCGCTACAACCGCACCGTGATGGCCAATGCGCGCAAGGCGCTGGCCGAGACCGTCGCGCAGGCGACCGAGCGCCTGGGCCGCTGGCGGGACTAGCCGCGCTGCTGGCGGTGCTCGCGGGGATCGCGCCCCCGCCGGATGCGCGCTGGCAGTACCAGCTCGAGGGCCGGGTCGACGCGGACATATGCGCCGCCCCGGCCGCCGGCGGCCCGTGCGTGCGGCCGCAGGTGATCGACTTCGACCTCTACAGCGACTACGCCGTCGCCCCGCTGCACGCCCGCGGCGGCTACGCGATCTGCTACCTGGACGCCGGCGGGATCGAGAACTACCGGCCGGACTGGCCGCGCTTCGTGCGCTGGCACCGCCGCCACGGGCACTCGCTGCTCGGGAAGCCGTTCAGCGCGCGCTTCCCCGACGAGCGCTGGGCGAACGTCGGCGGCGCCAAGCAGCGAGCCTTCCTCCTGCGCCTGATGGAGGAGCGCGTGGTCAAGTGCGCGCGCGCCGGCTTCGACGCCGTGGAGTTCGACGTGGTCGAGGCCTGGGCGAGCGGCCGGAAGGTGACCGGCTGGCGCGTGTCGTATCGCGACCAGCTGCTCTACAACCGTGCCTTGGCGAAGATCGCGCATCGCCACGGGCTGGCGGTAGGACTCAAGAACGACCTCGGCCAGATCCCCGACCTGGTCGGGGCCTTCGAGTTCGCGATCAACGAGGAGTGCGTGACCTACGACGAGTGCAAGCGGCTGCGTCCGTTCGTGCGTGCCGGCAAGCCCGTCTTCCAGGTCGAGTACCTGAACAGCCCGAGCGCGTTCTGCGCGACAACCGAGCGGCTCGGCTTCAACTCGATCAAGAAGGCGCGCGACTTCTCGCTGTTCGCGCTCCCCTACGTGCCCTGCAGCTAGCGGCGCTCGGCAGCGAGCCGCAGGCCGAGCGCGACCAGGACGGTGCCGGTGAGCGCGTCGAGCGCGCGGCGCAGGCGCGAGCCCTTGAACGCCTCGACCGCGCGCGCGAGCAGCCACGCGTAGAGCGACAGCCAGGCGATGCCGAACGCGATGTGCACGCAGGCGAGCACCATCGACACGAGCAGGGCCGAGTCTCCGGGGGCGATGAACTGGGGCAGGAAGGTCGAGTAGAAGACCGCGATCTTGGGGTTGAACAGGTTGGTGAGCAGGCCCTGGCGGAACGGGTTGCCCCTCGCGCGCGCACCGTCCTCCACCGGCGGCACTCCCCTGCGCGCGGCCAGCAGCGTCTGGGCGCCCAGCCAGATCAGGTAGACGGCGCCGACCAGACGCAGGGCGTCGTAGGCGGTCTGCGAGGCGGCCAGCACCGCCGCCACGCCGAGCGCCGACGCGCAGGCCCAGGCAAAGCAGCCGGCCGAGATCCCGAGCGTGGTGGCGAAGGCGTCGCGGCGCCCGCCCGTGAACACGCTGCGCGCGACCATCGCCATGTCGGCCCCGGGCGTGATCGTCAGCAGCGCGACGATCCCGACGAACACGAGCGGGTGCTCGGGCATCAGCCGTCGGTCACCGCGATCGTCCCGCCCAGCACGCCCGAGTAGAGCACTCCCTTGGGGCTGATGCTGAGGCCGGCGTAGTGGACGTTGAACAGCAGCCCGGTGCCGATCAGGCGGCGCCACACGGTCTTGCCCGTGCGGAAGTCGACCGCGGTCAGGTACCAGGCGTCGGGTGTGCCCTTCGGCTTGGTGTAGAGGTAGATCAGGCCGCTGGCGAGCGAGAGCTTGGGCACCGTGCTGGGCGAGATCTCAGAGCTGTTCCAGACGGTGCGGCAGCCCTTGGCGCCGCGCTTGATGTCCACGCGCGCGACGCCCGGCTCGGTGGTGTTGCCGTTCGCGGTCGCGTCGGGCGGCGGCGCGTAGCCGTAGTTGTTCTCGACGATCATCGAGGTGCCGGTGGCGATGATCGAGTTCTCGGTCGCCCCGGCGCCCCTGCGGAAGACCGGCTGCTCGCACACGAGCCGGCGCTGCCCGGGCTTCAGGCGCTTCGCGCGCCGCAGCACCACGACCTGCATGCGAGCGGCGTTGTCGGCGATCGACAGGTACCGCTTGCCCATCAGCGTCGGCGTGGTGCCCGAGCCGGCGTCGAACTGCCCCGGCTTGAGCTTGTGGACGTTGTCGTAGCGCACGCGCCAGCTGACCTTGGGCTTGCCGCCGCGGCCGGCGTCGAAGCGGTACTGGGCGGCGTCGGTGACGATGAACACCCCGCCCGTCTCGTCCATCGCGAACGAGTTGCCGATCGCCTCGTTCGTGCGCTTGGTGCCGAGCACCTTGCCGCTGGCCGGGTCGAGCGCGCCGACGATGCCGTGCCGGCGGCTGACGAACCAGAGCCGGCCGCTCCAGTCGGGCAGCGCCGAGTTGAGCTGGTCGTCGCTCGGGATCACCGCGCTGAGGTCGTAGGTCCTGACGCGGCGCAGGCTGTCGCCCTCGATCGCGACCACGAAGATCTGGCGACCGATCGAGACCACGGCGCGGTCCTTGTTGTCGACGTAGAAGTAGGCGCCGCCGGGGCTCTGGAGCGGGTTCACGCCCGGCGGGATGATCCGCGGCGGGAGCAGGTGGCTGGCAACCGTGTTCAGCTCGGGATCCATCAGTCGCAGCTCGACCGTGGTGGCCGAGATGCAGGTGGTGATCAGCCGGCCGCGCTTGTCGTAGGCGATCGTGATGCCGCAGGAGCCGAGCCCACCGGCGCCGTCGATCGACTGCGAGAAGAGGCGCAGGCCGGCGCCGCCGAGCGGCCCCAGGTTGCGGTAGGTGTCCGTCTGGTAGGCGTCGTTGTGAACCGCGTTGCGGCCGTTGGCGGCCATGAACGGATGGCGGGGCACGCGCGGCGCTGTGACGGGGTGCGGCTTGGCCTGCTTGCCGCTGAAGAGGGTCAGCCCGCTCAGGTCGGCCTGGTTCTGGGGGATGGGCGTGGCGGCGGTGGCTGCCGAGGGCAGGACGAGGGCGACGAGCAGGGCGACGAGGAGCTTGAGCATGCGCGGACGCTAACGCTTCGCGCCCGCGCCCAGCTCGAAGCGCACGCCGGTCATCTCCTCGGACACCTCCCACAGGCGCCGCGCCACGTCCTCGTCGCGCGCCGCCCGGTTCGGCGACACCGGCTTGGGGTGGCCGCGCTGCTCGAGCAGCCCGTCGGGCCCGACGTAGGTCCCGCCGGCCACGCCGGGCGCGGTCGCGGCGTACAGGGTCGGCAGAGCGCCCATCTCCTCGCTCTGCGCGATCACGGCGTTGCCCACCCTCATCACGAGTTGGTCCACCAGCGGCGGCGCGGCGAACTGCAGGTTCGTGGCGGCGTAGCCGGGGTGGGCGGCCATGCTCTTGACGTTCGATCCCGCCGCCCGCAGCCGGCGCTCGAGCTCCAGCGCGAACAGCAGGTTGGCGAGCTTGGACTGGCCGTAGGCGCGCCAGCGGAAGTAGTGGCGCTCGCCGCCGAGGTTGTCGAACGCGATCCGCCCGGTCTTGTGCGCGGTGCTCGACAGAGTCACCACGCGCGCGTCCTCCCTCCCCTCCATCGCCCCGATCAGCAGGCCGGTGAGCGCGAAATGGCCGAGATGGTTCGTGCCGAACTGCAGCTCGAAGCCGTCGGCGGTCCGGCCGCGCGGCGGCGCCATCACGCCCGCGTTGTTGATCAGCAGGTCGAGGCCGCCGCTGAAGCGCTCCGCGAACGCGCGCACGGAGTCGAGGCTGGACAGGTCGAGCTGCTCGAGCTCCAAGGCCGCGCCGGGCGTGGCAGCCTCGATGTCACGCTTGGCGGCCTCGCCCTTCTCGAGGTTGCGGCACGCCATCACCACGCGGGCGCCCGCGCCCGCGAGCTCGCGGGCCGTGGCCAAGCCGAGCCCGCTGTTCGCCCCCGTGACCACGGCGGTGCGCCCGCCTTGGTCGGGGATCTGCTCGGCGGTCCACTTGGCGCTCAGGCCGCGGAAGCTACTACGGCCCGCACGCCCGCACCGGCCTCGGCGCGCCCAACCGGGCGACGGCCCCAGTTCGCACGAACGGCGAACTCGAGCAACCGATCGAGGTAGGCGTCGACGCGCGGGACGCGGATGTCGATCGGCTCCAGGCCGGCGCGAGCGGCGCTCACGTCAAAGCGCAGCCTCGACGCGAAGTAGGGGAAGAAAACCTCGCCCCGCTCAAGCCAGCGGCGCTGCGCCGGGTTCGCACGGCGCAGCAGCAGCGGGTGCACGACGCTCTTGTAGAGCGGCGGGGGAAGCACCCGTGCGGGCGGTTGCTCCAGATGAGCGGCGGCCCGGTCGATCAGCTCGCCGACCGTGCCGGCGGCGGGTCCCGCGGCGAGGTTGAAGGTCTTGCCGGCGCCCGCGTCCGCGAGCGCGAGGATGGCGCGGGCGACGTAGCTGACCGGAACGACGTCGACGGGGGCCGAGCGGCGCGCTGGCACCACGGGCAGCGTCCCGCTGGCGTAGGCGCGCAGCGGTGTGTAGATCACGTTGAACGAGGGCGTCCACCCGCTGCGCTCGTCGCCGACCACGATGCTCGGCCGGAACACCTGGACGGGCAGGCGCGAGCGGTGCGCCCGGACGACCACCTCCGCCTCCCACTTGGAGCGCTCGTAGGTGTTGTTGAAGCCCTGGCCGCGCTCGAGGTCGTCCTCGCCGAACAGCCCGTGGTGGGTGCCGGCCACGTAGGCGGTCGACACGTGAGCGAAGCGGTGCAGGCCGCCCCGGCGCTGGATCCAGCTGGCCAGCTCGAGCACCCGCTGCGTGCCCGCCACGTTGATCTCGCGCGCCTCCGCGAGCGGAAGCGAGAACGAAACGGACGCGGCGGCGTGGATGACCTCATCCACCTGCTCGGCGAGCTCGTCGCGGCGCCTCGGGCTCACGCCGAGCCCGGGCGACAGCAGATCGCCGGCGACGGCCTCGACGCGATCGGCGTACGGCTCGGCGTCCCCCATCAGCGAGGTCAGCGTGGCGCGCAGCCGCTCGGTCGCGGCCTTCTGACTCGGAGCACGCACCAGCGCCCACACCCGACGGTCGCCGCCCTCGAGCAGCCGAGCCATCAGCTCCATTCCCAGGAAGCCGGTTGCGCCGGTGATCAGGACGTCGCCGCGGGTGCGGGCGCCGGTGTCAGGAGAGAGGAACATCCGCCACGCAGGTTGGCGCAGCGGGAGGGCCAAGTCATCCGACCGGCGGTCGGAAATTCGCTGCCGCCGGCTCGACCGGTCGTCCATCGGCCGGGCGTCCAGGCGCCGAGGACAGCGCGCACTAGACAACAGCAACCAAGGCAGCATCGCCTGGACAACCCGCCACGCATGACGGCGCAAAGCCGTCCCACCCGCCAGGCGGCACGCGGTGTGTGGCGGCTTGCCGGAGACATGGCTGCGCAACCGGCCCCACCCCGTGCCGACCGAGAGGCGTGGCGGATTGTGCTGCCCTTATTGCCGGTGTTCACGCCGGTGGCGCCGCGCGGCGCGCGGAGAAAGCCGCGCTAGTCGATCAGCCGCTTCGACATCCGCCGCACGGCCTCCCGCCACAGCACCACCGCGAACACCATCAGTCCGGCCAGGCGCAGCAGGTCGGTCGCCTCGAATCCGAAGCACGCGTGGCGCACCAGCACGACCAGCTGGTGCAGCGGGTTGAGCTGGGCCAGCACCTGCAATCCCTCGGGCAGCTGGTCGATCGGGAAGAACGTGCCCGCCACCAGGAACAGCGGCGTGATCACCAGCGTGGTCACGTAGCTGAACTGGTCGATCTTGGCCACGCTGGCCGCGGTCGCGATCCCAAACGCCGCGAACCCCAGCGCAGTGATGAACGCGAACAGCGGCACCAGCAGCATTCCCGGCGCGGGGTCGAGCCCGAACAGCATCGACACGATCAGCGGGAAGCAGCCGTAGAACCCGGAGCGGATGCCGATCCAGAGCATCTCTGCCGTCACCAGCTCCTCCACGTCGACCGGCGCGGCCAGGATCGCGTCGTAGGTGCGCTGGAAGCGCTCCTTCACGAACGCTCCGAACATGGCCGGCAGGGCGCTCGAGAAGATCACCGCCGTGGCCACCATGCCGGTGCCGACGAACTCCACGTAGTCGAGCCCATCGACCTTGTCGACGATGGTCGAGCCGAGGCCGAGCCCGAACGCGAGCAGGTAGATGACCGGCTCGAGCACGCTGGAGAACGTCGTGGACTTCCAGTAGCTGCGGAAGTTCGCCACCTCGCGGCTCATCACGCCGGTGATGGCGGCCGGCTCCAGGCGTCTCATTCGGCCTCCTCGCCGGTCAGCAGCACGAACACGTCCTCGAGCGAGGCGGCGCGGACGATGGCCTCGGGCGGGATCGCGCCGTCGGTGGCACGCTCCGACCCGACGATCGCGATCGCCGGGCCCGCCGGACGCACGGTCAGGCCGTGCGCCTCGGCCGTCGCGCGCACCTCGGCCAGACGCTCAGGCGGCGCGTAGACCTCGGCGGTCTCGCGGCCGGCGTGCTTGGCGATCAGCTCGCCGGGCTTCCCGCGGGCGATGATCTTGCCGTGCGTCATCACGGCCACCTCGTCGGCAAGCCGCTGGGCCTCCTCGATGTAGTGGGTCGACATCAGGATCGTGACCCCCTGGGAGCGCAGCAGGTCGACCAGCGACCAGAGCTGGGTGCGGATCTGAGGGTCGAGCCCGACGGTGGGCTCGTCCAGCAGCATCAGATCGGGCTCGTGCATGAGGCCACGCGCGAGCAGCAGCCGGCGCCTCATCCCGCCCGACAGCTGCTCCACGGAGTCGGTGCGCCGATCGGTGAGGCGCGCCAGCTCCAGCCCCTTGTCCACGGCCGCGCGCACGTCCTTGACCCGGTAGAGCCGGGCGAACACGGCCAGGTTGTCCTGGACCGACACGTCCACGTCCAGGTTGTCCAGCTGCGGCACCACGCCCATCTCGGCGCGCGCCTCCTTGGCCTCGCCGGGTAGCTCGTGGCCGAGCACACGCAGGGAGCCCTCGTCGGCGATCGCCTGGCCCGTGAGCAGGCGCATGGTCGTCGACTTGCCGGCCCCGTTGGGGCCCAGCAGGCCGAGGCAGATCCCGCGCGGGACATCGAGGTCGAGCCCGTCGACCGCGGTGATCTTGCCGAAGCGCTTGACCACACCCTTGAGCTCGATCGCCGGCATCGGTCCTCGACCCTAGAGCAGCCGATCCTCGACCTCTGGGCGAACTGCACGTTGCGATCTTTATCCACGCGTACAAGGCGTTTACACCCCCGATCCCGATAGCTTCAGGGTGGCCCACCTTCCGGAGAGAGAACTACCTATGCCCAGAGTCCGTCAGACCAACGTAACCGCCGCGCGCTGGAGCCCCAACGGAGGGGCGCTCGGAGCCGTCGACCTGACCGTTCCGTCCAGCTATCCGCACGGGGAGAACGTCTTCTCCGTGGCCGTTCAGCGGCATCGCCTGCCCAAGGAGACCTTCAAGCGGCTCCAGCTCGTGCTGGAGCAGGGCGCGGCGCTCGACCCGTCGCTCGCCGACGCGGTCGCCCTCGGCATGAAGGAGTGGGCGCTCGAGAAGGGCGCCACCCACTACACGCACGTCTTCCAGCCGCTGACCGGCCTGACCGCCGAGAAGCACGACTCGTTCTTCGGCCCCGCCGGTGACGGCGTCGCGCTCGCCGACTTCTCGGGCAAGGAGCTGATCCAGGGCGAGCCGGACGCCTCGTCGTTCCCGACGGGCGGCGTGCGCGCCACGTTCGAGGCGCGCGGCTACACCGCCTGGGATCCCACCAGCCCGGCGTTCATCCTCGAGAACCCGAACGGCGCGCTGCTCTGCATCCCGACCGCGTTCGCGTCGTGGACGGGCGAGGCGCTCGACGCCAAGATCCCGCTGCTGCGCTCGATGGACGCGCTCTCGCGCTCCGCGATCCGCGCCCTGCACCTGCTCGGCGACGAGCAGTCCTCGCGCGTGTTCACCACGGTCGGGCCGGAGCAGGAGTACTTCCTGATCGACGAGCAGTACTACTTCGAGCGCCCCGATCTGATCAGCACCGGGCGCACGCTGTTCGGCGCCAAGCCGGCCAAGGGCCACGAGCTGGACGACCACTACTTCGGGTCGATCCCCGAGCGCGTGCTCGCGTTCATGATGGACTCCGAGCTCGAGCTGGCCAAGCTGGGCGTGCCGGTCAAGACGCGTCACAACGAGGTGGCGCCGGCCCAGTACGAGATCGCGCCGATCTTCGAGAACTCGAACGTCGGCTCCGATCACCAGCAGCTGACGATGCAGGTGATGCAGCGCGTGGCCCGCAAGTACGGCCTCGTCTGCCTGCTGCACGAGAAGCCGTTCGCGGGCGTGAACGGCTCGGGCAAGCACAACAACTGGTCGATGGGGACCGACACCGGCCACAACCTGCTCGAGCCGGGCGACACCCCCGCCGACAACCTCAACTTCCTGTTCTTCTGCGCCGCGGTGATCCAGGCCGTCGACAAGCACCAGGGCCTACTGCAGGGCGTCGGTGGCGAACATCGGCCAGGACCACCGCCTCGGCGCCAACGAGGCGCCCCCGGCGATCATCTCGATCTTCCTCGGCGCCGAGCTGGAGAAGGTGTTCGGGGCGATCGTGTCGGGGGAGGGCGACCCGCACACGCCGGCCGCGGTGCTCGGGCTGGGCACGCCGGTGCTGCCGCCGCTGCCGATGCACGGGGGCGACCGCAACCGCACGTCGCCGTTCGCGTTCACGGGCAACAAGTTCGAGTTCCGCGCGCTCGGGTCGAGCATGTCGCTCGCGTTCCCGAACACCGTGCTGAACACGATCGTGGCCGAGGCGATCGACGACCTGGCCGACAAGCTCGAGGCCCAGGTCAAGGGAGGCACCGACCTCGACGAGGCGCTCACCGCGGTCGTCAAGGAGGCGTACGGCGACCACCAGCGGGTGATCTTCGCCGGCGACAACTACACCGACGAGTGGCACGCCGAGGCGGAGTCGCGCGGGCTCAAGAACCTGCGCACCACGCCCGACGCGCTGCCGGAGGTGCTGAGCGAGCCCACCGTGGCGGCGTTCGAGAAGTACGAGGTGCTGTCGCACCGCGAGCTCGAGTCGCGCTACGAGGTCTGGCTCGAGCAGTACATCATCACGGCGAACATCGAGGCCGAGACCGCGGCGAACATCGCGAAGACGATGCTGCTGCCGGCGGCGCTGCGCCACGTGGCGCTGGTCGAGGCGGCCGGGATGGACGAGCTGGCCGCCGAGGCGCGCTCGCTGGCGGCGTCCTTCGTCGAGGCGATCGGCGAGCTGGAGGAGGCGAACTCGTACCCGGATGGGGTCGAGGGGCTGGAGCTGGCGGAGTACGCCCGCGACAGCCAGCTCGCCGCGCTGGCACGAGTGCGCGAGGTCGGCGACGCGCTGGAGAAGATCGTCGCGGACGACCTCTGGCCGCTGCCGAAGTACTCGGAGATCCTGTTCATCAAATAGACCTGCGGTTAGTGTCTCGCCGTGGCGGCGGGGGATTCCGTAGCTGAGCGGCCGATCCGTACGGCCGAGGTGGTCGGGGCGCTCTCGCTCGCGACGGACCTCGGCACCGGCCAGCCGCTCGAGCACGCGATGCGCTGCGCCGTCCTCGCGGTCCGCCTGGGCGAGCTGGCCGGGGCAACCCCCCAGGAGCTCGCGGACACGTACTACGTCGCGCTCCTGCACGCCTCCGGGTGCACGTCGAACGGGCACGAGGCGACGCAGCTGTTCGGCGACGACATCGACCACAGGGCCGCCTTCTACCTGGTCGACCCCGTCAACCCCGCGGAGGTGCTCGCGTTCTACAGGGCCTACGTCGGCGTCGGCCGCAGCCCCGAGGTGCGCGCCAAGCTAGTCGAGGACGCGATCGCCAACGCGGGCCCGAGGGCCCGGGACTCGTTCGCGATGATGTGCGAAGTCGCGCAGCGGTTCGCCGGGTGGCTCGGCCTCGGCGGGGAGATCCAGGCGGCGCTCGAGTACGTCTTCGCGCGCTGGGACGGGCGAGGGTTCCCGGACGTGGCCGGCGACGCGATCCCGCTGCCGATGCGTCTCCTGCACGTGGCGAGAGACCTGTCCCTGTTCCTCTCCGCCGCCGGCGCGGACGAGGCGCGCGGCGTCATCGAGCGCCGAGCCGGCGCTGCATACGAGCCTCGGCTCGCCGACCTGGCCACGCGAAACTTCGACGAACTGCTTGCCGACCTGGACGACACCCGGATGTGGGACCAGGCGCTGGAGAGCGAGCCGGCTCCACCGAGGTGGGTCGCGGGCGAGCAGGTCGACGCCGCCTTTGGCGCCTTCGCCGCGATCACGGGCCTCAAGTCCCCGTGGCTGCGCGAGCACTCGACGGGTGTGGCCGACCTCGCCGAGGCGGCCGCGTGGCGCATGAACCTCCCGGCCGAGTCCGTCACGATGGTGCGCCGCGCCGCGCTCGCGCACGACCTCGGCCGGGTCGGCGTGTCGAATGCGATCTGGGAGAAGCCGGGGCCGCTCGGTTTCGGCGAGTGGGAGCGCGTACGTCTGCACCCGCACTTCACCGAGCGCGCGTTCGCGCAGTCGCCGGCGCTGGCGCCGATAGGGATGCTGGCCGGCTCGCACCACGAACGCCTCGACGGCTCCGGCTACCACCGCGGCTCACGCGGGGCCGCGCTCGATCAGGCCGCCCGCGTCCTCGCGGCGGCCGACTGCTACGCCGCCATGCGCGAGCCGCGCCCCCACAGGGCGCCTCTGGACGCCGCCGAAGCGGAAGCGGCTCTGCTGCTCGAGGCCAAGGAGGGACGGCTCGAGCCGGAGGCCGTCGGCGCCGTCTTGAACGCCGGCGGCCACCGCGTGAACGAGCAGCCTCGTGAGCTCCCCGCCGCCCTGACCCACCGCGAGCTCGAGGTCCTGCTCGTGCTCGTGCGCGGCGCCTCCAACCAAGCGATCGCAGACGATCTCGGCATCTCGGTCAAGACCGTCGGCCACCACATCCAGCACGTCTATAAGAAGGCCGGAGTCCGCAGCCGGGCCGCGGCAACGGTCTGGGCCTTCGAGCACGACCTCGTTCACACCGCATAGGGCGTTCGCCCGATGCGGCCCGGACCGGCCGGGCAGATACTCGCCCTCCAACCGACTGAAGGGGGAGCAAGATGATCCTGGCAACGACGACGGTCGAGGACTTCGACCGGTTCCTGAACATCTTTTCGACCAAGGGTGCCGACAAGCGCCGGGAGCATGGGTCGAAGGGCGCGCAGGTCTTTCGCGATCCCAACCAGGACGACCGCGTCTGGGTGCTCTTCGACTGGGACGAGGACGGCTGGCAGAGCTTCGTCTCCGACCCCGAGGTCCCGCCGATCATGAAAGAGGCGGGGCACAAGGGGCCGCCCCAGTCGGCAGAGCCCGGCGGCAACTACAGCGCCTAGATCGGAGCACTGACATGGAAGCCATCAAGGTCGGGGTGATCACCGATCAGACGGGACCGCTCTCGTTCATGGGCGTCGCCAACGCAAACATCGCGAAGCTCGTGGTCGATGACGTCAACTCCAACGGCGGCCTGCTGGGGCGCGAGCTGGACCTGCGCCTCGAGGACAGCGCGACCGACGACGGCGAGGCGGAGGCCAAGGCGACCAAGCTCGTCCAGCAGGACCAAGTCGACGTGTTGTTCGGCGGCATCTACAGCTCGACGCGGCAGGCCATCAAGGGCCCCGCCGTGGTCGAAGGGAAGACCCTCTACATCTACCCGGAGCAGTACGAGGGGCAGGAGTCCGACCCGCTCATCTTCTGCACCGGCCCGGTGCCGGCGCAGCAGGTCGAGCCGCTCATCCCCTGGCTGATGCGGGAGACGGGGGCGAAGAAGTTCTTCTTCCCATCCGCCGACTACATCTGGCCGCAGGTGCTGAACCAGAAGGTCCGCGAGGTGGCCACGGCCAACGGCGGCGAGATCGTCGGGGAGGAGTACTTCCCCCTCGACCACGAGGACTACGCCGAGACGATCGACAGGATCGCCGCCAGCGGCGCGGAGGTGGTCTTCAACACGATCGTGCCTCCGGGCCTGACGCCGTTCCTTGCAGCAGCTGTACGACTCCGGGTTCACGAAGCGCGGCGGGCAGATCGTCTGCACGTACTTCGACGAGAACTTCCTCAACCTCGTGCCCGCCGAGCACGTGGAGGGGTTGTACGGCTGCCTCGACTGGTACCAGGAAGTGGCCGATCCGTTCAGCAAGCAGCTGCTCGCCCGGTACGACGAGCTGTTTCCCGGCAGCGCCCAGTTCACCGCCGGCAGTGCGTGCTCAGGGATGTACCGAGGTCTGAAGCTCTGGGAGGCAGCCGTGAACGAGGCAGGCTCGCTGGAGCAAGCCGACGTGATCGCGGCGCTGGACCACGCGAAGATCGCCGAGGGACCCGGTGGGCCGGCCGAGATGGTGCCCGGCCAGCATCACGTTCGGATGAACATGTACATCGCCCAGGCAAGCAACGGCGCCTTCAAGGTCGTCGAGGACCTCGGGGTCATCGACCCGAAGGAGGCCGTGCTGTCGATCGGGTAGGTTGCCAAACCCGATGAGGGCACTTCAGATCACAGAACTGAGCGGTCCGCGGTCGGCACTGTCGATCGCGGACCTGCCCGAGCCCAAGGCCGAGCACCCGCTCACGCCCGGCGCCGGCGTGCTGATCGACGTGCACGCCGCGGGAGTCGCGTTCCCTGAGGTGCTGCAGACGCGCGGCGAGTACCAGTACAAGCCCGACCTGCCCTTCGTCCCGGGCAGCGACATCGCCGGCGTCGTGCGCAGCGCGCCGGACGGGTCGGGGCTGTCGGAGGGCGATCGCGTGGCGGCCGGCTGCATGACCGGCGGGTTCGCCGAGGTGGCCGTGGCGCCGGCGTTCCTGACCTTCCAGCTGTCGGACCAGCTCGACTTCGCCCAGGGCGCCGCCCTGGTCATGAACTACCACACGGCCTACTTCGCGCTGAAGCTGCGGGGCCGCCTGGCGGAGGGTGAGACCGTGCTCGTGCACGGCGCCGCGGGCGGGGTCGGCACTGCGGCGCTCCAGGTGGCCAAGGGACTCGGCGCGCGGACGATCGCGGTGGTGTCGAGCGACGACAAGGAGCGGGTGGCGCGCGAGGCGGGCGCGGACGAGGTGGTCCGCTCCGACGGTGCCTGGAAGGACGAGGCCAAGCAGCTGTCAGGCGGCGGCGTGGACGTCGTGATCGACCCCGTCGGCGGCGACCGCTTCACGGACAGCCTGCGATCGCTGCGCGAGGGCGGCCGGGTGGTTGTGGTCGGCTTCACCGCCGGGTCGATCCCCGAGGTGAAGGTCAACCGGCTGCTGCTGAACAACACCGAGGTGGTCGGCGCCGGATGGGGCGCCTTCGTGATGGGCAAGCCGAACATCAACGAGGAGATCGGCGCGGCCCTCAACGACCTCGTCGACGCGGGCTTCGTGCGGCCGATCGTGGGCGCCCGCTTCCCGTTCGACGGGGTGGCGGACGCCCTCGAGCTGATCGACGGCCGCGGCGCGACCGGCAAGGTCGTGCTCGACGTGCGCGACTAGCGCGAGCTGCGCGAGCGCTGGCGCTGGCGGTGCTGGCGCTGATTGCGGTGCTGGGGCTTCGGACCGCTCGGGCGGCTGTGGGTGCGCCCTCCGGCCTCGCTCATGCCGCTCTGCGCGAACTGGGCGTGCAGGCGCAGGTCGGAGGCGATCTTGCCTACGACCTTGCTCTGCTCACCGGTCACCAGCGTGATGCCGATGCCGTGGCGCCCCGCCCGGCCGGTGCGGCCGACGCGGTGCACGTAGGTGTCGCGGTCCTCGGGTGCGTCGAAGTTGATCACGTGCGTGACGTCGTCCACGTCGATGCCGCGGGCGGCCACGTCGGTGGCGACCAGCGTGTCGATGCTGCCCGAGTGGAAGCGGCCGAGCGCCTTCTCGCGCTGGGACTGCGAGCGGTTGCCGTGGATCGCCAGCGCGTGCACGCCGTGACGTGAGAGGCGCTTGACGAGCCGGTCGGCTCCGCGCTTGGTGCGCACGAACACGAGCGTGCGCCCGCGCTCGCCGGTGGCCAGCTCGTTGACCAGCGACTCGAGCTTCGACTCGTGGGCGACGGCGACGAAGCGGTGCTCCACGCGGCCCTTCGCGCGCTCGCTGGCCTGCTGTGAGTGGCGGCGCGGGTTGCGGGTGAAGGCGGCGGCGACCTGTCCGGTCGCGCCCTCGAGGGTCGCCGAGAAGAAGAGTGTCTGGCGGTCGCGCGGGGTGAGCGCGACGATGCGGTCGACGGCCGGGCGGAAGCCCATGTCGAGCATCCGGTCCGCCTCGTCGAGGACGAGCACTCGGATGGAATCGAGTCGGATGGCGCCGCGCTGCACGAGGTCCTCCAGGCGGCCGGGTGTGGCCACCAAGATGTGCGCCCTTCGGGCAAGTTTTGCCTGGCGCTCGAGGCCGGCGCCGCCGTAGACGGCTGCCAGCGAGAGCGCCCGTGCTTCGGCGATCTCCCTCAGGTCTGCGGTGACCTGGCTCGCGAGCTCACGTGTCGGCACGAGCACGAGGGCGGCCGCCCTCGCGTCCTCGGCCTGGACGAGATCCACTAGTGGGACGCCGAACGCCAGGGTCTTGCCCGACCCGGTCGGCGACTGCACGAGCACGTCGTGTCCGGCGAGCACGTCGGGAACGACCGATCGCTGGACATCGAAGGGAACGGTCACGTCGCGCGCCGCAAGGGCGCGCACGACCGCATCTGATACGCCGAGATCGGCGAAGGACTGCTGAGACATCTTGCTCCTAGCTGAACGGCAGCTCAGAGGCCACCGTCGCTCAGGAGACGAGAACCTCGCGGGCAACGACGCCACCCGCGTCATTGACGCTAGCAGGTGCCCCCGTCTGCCCTGGGAAATACGGTTCAGGCCATGAAGACGCCGAAGGAGCGCTCCGAGGAGAAACGCCAGGAGAAGCTGGCGGACATCCAGGACCAGGTCGACAAGGGCGAGCTCACGATCCGCAAGATGACGCCGGCGGAGCGCAAGGCGAACCCGCCGCGCGAGCGCAAGCCGAAGCGCTAGGCGTCGCGGGGGGCCGCGCGCAGCGGCGCTGCCGCCGTCTGGCGCTGCTGCTGGCGCTCGGGCGCGATGCGCACCACGTTGCGTGCGAGGCCGAGCTTTTCGAGGCTCTTGATCACGAGCGCCGAGGGGTCGAGCGCCTGCTCCCAGCGCCTCAGCCCATGTGCGGCGGAGCGCGGGAAGGCGTGGTGGTTGTGGTGCCAGGACTCGCCGAACGAGAGCAGCGACAGCCAGGCGACGTTGGTCGAGTGGTCGTCGGTCTCGAAACGGCGCGTGCCCAGGAAGTGGCAGACCGAGTTGACGCTCCACGTGATGTGGTGCACGAAGAAGATGCGGACCAGGCCGCCCCAGAGCAGGCCGGTGGCGGCGCCGGCCAGCGTGCCCGTCAGGGCCCAGCCGGCGAGCGCCGGCAGCGCGAGGCTGAGCAGCACGAGCAGCGGGAAGCGGCGGTTGATGATGCGCATGCCGCGGTCCTCGTAGACGTCGGGCGCGTACTTGCGCGCGCTCGCCTGACCCTGCTCGGACCAGAGCCAGCCCACGTGCGCGTGCCAGAGGCCGCGCAGCACGCCAGTTGCGCCGTCGCCGTGGCCGACGTGAGGGCTGTGCGGATCGCCCTCGTGGTCGGCGTGCGCATGGTGCTTGCGGTGGTCGGCGACCCAGGCCATCACCGGACCCTGCACGGCCATCGAGCCGAGCACGGCGAAGGCGTACTCGACCGGCTTGGGCGCCTGGAAGGAGCGGTGGGTCAGCATGCGGTGGAAGCCGACCGTCACGCCGAGGCCGGTCAGGACGTACATCACCGCCAGGATCGCCAGGTCGGTCGCGCTCACGACGCTGTTCCAGAGCAGGACGATGGCGGCGATCGTCGCGACGAACGGGATCGCGACGGCGAGCAGGTTCACGCGCTTCTCCAGGGTGCTCATGACCTGAAGCCTGTCATCATCCAGCTCACGTAAGTAGGGAGCAGACCACCAATCCGAGATGTAAATTGCTCACTTCAGTGACAAAGAACGAGCCTTGGCGGTCACTGCCGGCCAGCGTGGCCGATGTGATCGAGCCCGAGCTGGACGCGATCACCGACGAGATCCTGGCCACGATCGCGCGCGAGGTACCCGAGTACGCGCGGCCGCTGGAGGGCTCGTTCGGGCGCGGGGTGCGAACCGGGGTGACCGAGGCGCTGCGCCAGTTCGTGGAGCTGATCCGCAGCCCGTCGGGGGCGCGCGGACCGGGCCGGGAGGTCTACGTGGCGCTGGGGCGGGGCGAGCTGCGCCAGGGCCGAACGCTCGATTCGCTGCAGTCCGCCTACCGCGTCGGCGCTCGGGTGGCGTGGCGGCGGGTGGCCGACGCGGCGCAGCGATCGGGCGCCGACCCCGAGGTGCTGAGCCTGCTGGCCGAATCGATCTTCGCGTTCATCGAGGAGCTGTCGGCCGACTCGGTGGAGGGCTACGCCGAGGCGCGCAGCCACCTCGAGGGCGAGCGCCGCCGGCGCCAGCGCGAGCTGGTGGTGCTGCTGCTGCGCGACCCACCCACGGACGACGCCGACCTGAGGGCGGCCGCGGCGACGGTCGGCTGGCGCATCCCGCGCGCAGCGGCCGCGATCGCGTGCGCCGAGGAGCAGCTGGAGCGAATCGCGCGCCGGCTGCCGGCCGACACGCTGGTGGCCGCACTCGACGGCGAGGGCTGCGCGATCGTGCCCGACCCCGAAGGACCGGGGCGGGCGTCCGAGGTCGGCGGCGCGCTGGCCGGACGGACGGCAGCGCTGGGGCCGGCGGTCGCCCCGGCCGAGCTCGCCGGATCTTGGGCGCTGGCGCGAGCCGCGCTCAGGGGGGCCGAAGCGGGCGTGATCTCCGAGGCCCCGCTTCGTGCTGACGACGTCCTCATCGACCTGCTGCTCTTCGAGGGGCGGGCCTTCGTCGACCGCCTCGCCGCCCGCCGCCTCGCCGCCTTCGACGAGCTCACCCCCAAGGCGCGCGGGCGCATGGCAGAGACGGCGCTCGCCTACGTCCGCGAGGGCGGCAACGCGGCCGCCATGGCGCGCGCACTCGACCTCCACCCGCAGACCGTCCGCTACCGGCTCGCGCGTCTACGCGAGCTGCTGGGCGAGCAGCTCGACGATCCCGATGCGCGGCTCGAGCTCGAGCTGGCGCTGCGGGCTCAGGCGCGCTCGGCGCGGCTCGAACGGCCGCCGGCGTAGGAGCCGATGTCGACCACGAAGGCGAACCCGACGATGAACCACTCGAACCCGTGGACCACGTTGGTGCCAGACGACCACATGCCCGCGTAGGCGAGCGTCGTCCAGGGCAGCACGAAGAAACCGAGCAGCGGGACGATCCAGCTGTCGTAGGCGTCGCCGAGGATGTCGCTGAACAGCCACATCGCGAACAGCGCCAAGCGCGGCGAGATCAGGGCCAGCAGGACGACCAGGCAGGGCATCGCACCCGGCAGCCTACCCCTGGTGGAAGCTGACCAGCTCCTCGCGGTCGCTGCCGCCCGAAACGGTCAGGGCCAGGACCGGCCCGACGCCGCGCGCGTAGAGCTTGTACTCGAGCACCTTCGGCTCGAGTGGGTTCCACTCCTTGGTCAGCACGACGTGCTTGAAGTGCCCGACCTTGACCTCGGCCTGGTCGTCGACGCTCAACACGCGAGCCGAGTCCTCGGCCTCCCCGGCCAGGTACTCCTGGCGGTACTGCAGCCCCGGGCGCGGGTGGGCCGGCATCACCAGGCCGCCGCGGGCGCCGTTCACCCCGGCTTCCCACGAGCCGTGGGTCGACACGACCTTGCCGTTCTCGTACTCCTTGGTGTCCTCGCCGAGGTACCACACGTTGCCGCGCGCGTCCTGCGCGTACCAGTCGAAGGTGTCCTCGACGACCTGGCCGTTCGCGGTGGCGGTATCGCGCACCACGCGAGCCGTGACGCCGTTGGCGATCAGCTTGGTCCGGCGCGTCACCCGCACGACCACGCGCTGGCTGCTTCCGCCGGCGGACGTCTCGCGATAGACCCAGCGGCTGCCCGGCGCCATCGGCAGGTAGGGGTTGTCGATGCGCGCGGTGAACTTCGGCGCAGCGAGCGCCGGCGAGCCGCCCGCGACCGGTCCGATGACCAGGCCGCAGGCGGCCGCGATCGCAAGCCGGCGAGTCATTACTCGTCCGCCCCGCCGTCGTGGTCGGCTCCGCCGCCGCCAGCGTCCTCGTGGTCGGCCTTCTGCCCGACCAGCTGGAAGCCACGGTCGAGCTGCACATCGACCTGACTGCCGTCGGCGCGGGTCACCTCGACCTCGTAGTAGCTCTCCTCGTCGCCCACCTCGGTCTGGGTGACCTTGCCGCCGCCGGTGGCCTTGAGCGCCGCGGCGCTGGCCTGATCGAGCGCCTGCCCGGTGATCGCCTTGTCGCCGCCGTTGTCGTCGCCTCCGCCGCCGGCCGCGCCTGCGATTGCGGAGCCGCCAACGGCGAGCGCCGCGATGGCCGCCACGGCGAGGACTACGCCCTTCAACTTGTCCTTCATGTCCTGCCTCCTTGGGTCGTTCTTGACCGTCGGAGGGCACCGTAGGCCCGCCGGCTGAGACCGCCCTGAGGCGCGTTATTGGAGCGCCGGTGCGGCCGGCGTCTCCACCCGCGTGCCGAACGAGACGCGCACCAGCGCCCCTCCACCAGGAGCGTTGCCGGCGGCCGCGAACCCGCCGTGCGCTTCGGCCGCCTGGCGCACGATCGCCAGGCCCAGCCCCGAGCCCGGCAGGCCGCGTGCGCCCTCGGCGCGGAAGAAGCGCTCGAACACGTGCGGGATGTCGGCCTCGGCGAAGCCGGGTCCGTGGTCCCGCACGCTCAGCTCGCCGTCCTTCAGCTCGAGCTGCACGACGCCGCCTCCTGGGCTCCACTTGACCGCGTTGTCGACCAGGTTCGCCACCGCCCGCTGGATCCGCTGCGGCTCGCCGCGCACCACGGTCGGCTCGGCGATGACGTGTAAGGCGACCCGATCCCCCGCGCGCACCCGCGCCCGGTCGGCCACCTCCTCGACGATCCGGTCGAGGCGGACGTCGTCGGCCAGCTCGTCGGGCTTCGTGCCGCGCGCGAGCTCGACGATGTCGGCTACCAGGGCGGTCAGCTCGTCCAGCTCCTCGAGGATGTCTGCCCGCAGCGACTCGAGCTCGGACTCGGGCAGGCGGTCGGCCTCCTGCAATGTCTGGATGTTCGCCCGCAGGCTGGCGATCGGCGTGCGCAGCTCGTGGCTGGCGTCGGCCACCAGGTGCCGCTGCGCCTCGACGGAGCGCTCGAGCGAGTCCAGCGTGGAGTTGAAGCTGCGCGCCAGCCGGCTCAGCTCGTCGCGGCCGGTGACCTCCATGCGCTCGAATGGATCGGGGTCGGCGGCCAGCTGCTCGGTGCGCCGCGTGAAGCTCGCGATCGGCGCCAGCGCCGTACGCGCCACCAGAGCCCCAAGCCCGGCGCCGAGCGCCACGCCCACCGCGCCCACGAACAGCAGCACCAGCAGGATGCGGTCCAGCTGGCGGTCGACCTCGTCGAGCGGGCGCGCGACCTGGATCGCGCCCGCGTCGCCCACGCCCTTGGTCAGGACGCGCAGGTGGAGGCCGTCGACGGTCGTGTCGACCAGCTGCTCGCCGGACCCGCTGCGGGCGATCCCGCGCGCCCGTCCGTCGACCGGCAGCGCTTCGCCGGCGCCGGGCCGGCGCAGGATGCGGCCGTCGGGCTGCACGAGATGCACGTAGCCCTCGGGTCCGCCGAACGGCTCCGGCGGCACGTTCGGCAGCCGCCGGTCGCCCCGATCGGCGAAGCGGGCGACGGCGTCCGCCCGGTCGTGCAGCGAGACGTCGACCTCGTCGCGCAGCTCGCCGCGCACGCCCAGGTACACCGCGATCGACACCGCGATCACGGCGAGCGCGACGGCCAGGCCGGCCGCGGCGGCGATGCGCATGCGCAGGGTCATGGCTCGCGCAGGACGTAGCCCACGCCGCGCACCGTGTGCAGCAGCGGGCGCGCGCCGGCGTCCTGGAGCTTGCGGCGCAGGTAGCCGACGTAGACGCGCAGGGCGTTCGACGCGGGGCCGAAGTCGTAGCCCCACACGCGCTCGTAGATCAGGTTGTGCGGCAGCACGCGGCGCGGGTTGCGCATCAGCAGCTCGAGCAGCTGGTACTCGGTGCGGGTCAGCTCGACGAACTCCTCCCCGACGATCACGCCGTGGCGCACCGGGTCGAGGCGCAGCTCGTCGAACGAGAGCGCGGCGGGCGCCTCCTCCCCGCCGCTGCGGCGCAGCAGCGCGCGCAGCCGCGCCTTGAGCTCCCCTACGTCGAACGGCTTCACGAGATAGTCATCGGCACCGGCGTCCAGGCCATCAATGCGGTCCTCGATCGCGTCGCGCGCGGTCAGCATCAGGACGGGGATGCGGTTGCCCTCCCCGCGCAGGCGCCGGCATACCTCCAGCCCGTCCAGGTCGGGCAGCCCGATGTCGAGCACGACCGCGTCCGGACTGGAGTCGGCGACCTGCGCGAGCGCCTCCTGCCCGCTCGCCGCCAACACGGTGTCGTAGCCGCCGAGCACCAGGGCCCGCCGCAGCGCCTCGCGCAGCGAACGGTCGTCGTCCACGATCAGCACCCGCATCCCCCGGCATTGTGGCGACGGCGCCAGCGGACTCAGTCAACTCTCAGCGTCACCACAGGCTCCTCTTGCGGCTGGACCGGATCGTGGCCGCATGAATTCCGTCACCCGACTGCCCGACGCCGCCGCGAGCTCGGGGCCGGCCAGCTCGCCGTCGGTCGACGTGGTCGTGCCCGTCCACAACGAGCAGGGCGTGCTCACGGCCTCGATCCGCCGTCTCCACGACTACCTCGCCGACGCGCTGCCGCTGCGCTGGCGCATCGTGATCGCCGACAACGCCAGCACCGACGAGACGTTGCGGATCGCGATGGCGCTGGCGGAGGACCTCCCCGGCGTCGAGCTGCTGGCGCTGACTGAGAAGGGCCGGGGCCGCGCGCTGCGCGCGGCCTGGGAGCGCAGCGAGGCCGACGTCGTCTGCTACATGGACGCCGACCTGTCGACCGACCTGCGCGCGTTGCCGCCGCTGCTCGCGCCGCTGCTCTCCGGCCACAGCGACGTGGCGATCGGCACGCGGCTCGCCTCCGGGTCGCGGGTCGTGCGCGGCCGTAAGCGCGAGTTCATCTCGCGCGGCTACAACCGGCTGCTGCACACCGTGCTGGACGCCCAGTTCTCGGACGCGCAGTGTGGCTTCAAGGCCGTCCGCCGCGACGCCGTCCAGCGGCTGCTGCCGGCGGTACGCGACGACGGCTGGTTCTTCGACACCGAGCTGCTCGTGGTCGCCCAGCGCGAGGGGATGCGGATCCACGAGGTCCCGGTCGACTGGGTCGACGACCCCGACTCGCGCGTGGACATCGTCCGCACGGCGGTAGACGACCTGCGCGGCATCGCCCGGTTGCTCACCGAGGCGCGGTTGATCCGCTTCATGGCTGTCGGCGTGGTCTCCACGATCGCCTACGCCCTGCTCTACCTGCTGCTGCGATCGCCGCTCGGGCCGGAGGGCGCGAACGCGCTCGCCCTGGCCGTCACGGCGGTGGCCAACACGCACGCGAACCGGCGGCTCACGTTCGGCATCTCGGGCCGCCGCGACCTGCTGCGCCAGCACGCGATGGGTGCGTTCGTCTACGTGCTCACGCTCGGCCTCACGAGCGGGGCGCTGGCAGTCCTGCACGGCCTCGATCCGGGATCGGGCCGGGCGCTGGAGCTGGCGGTCCTGGTGGCTGCCGGGATCTGCGCCACGGTCACGCGCTACATGGCCCTGCGCAGCTGGGTGTTCGCACCGCGACCTGTCCTCCTCCAAGCGAAAGGAACCGCATGACCACGTCCTCGATCTCCCTGCCGCGCATCGCTCGTCGTCCACGCGTGCGCGCGCTCGCCTGGCCGCCACCCGAGCTGGCCGCGCTGCTCGCGCTGGCGGCGGTGCTCTACCTGTGGTCGCTCGGGCAGAACGGCTTCGCGAACGAGTACTACAGCGCGGCGGTCCGGTCGATGACCCAGAGCTGGCACGCGTTCCTGTTCGGCTCGTTCGACACCGGTGGAGTCATGACCGTCGACAAGCCGCCGCTGGCGCTCTGGATCCAGGCGCTGTCGGCGCGTGTCTTTGGCTACGGCTCGTGGAGCATGCTGGTGCCGCAGGCGCTGATGGGCGTGGCGAGCGTCGCGCTCGTCTACGACATGACCCGACGCCACTTCGGCCGCGCGGCCGGCTTCGGCGCCGGGCTCGCGCTGACCCTGACGCCGGTCGCGGTCGCGATCTCGCGGCACAACAACCCCGACGCGCTGCTCGTGCTGTGCGTGACCGCGGCGGTGTGGTGCCTGGTGCGGGCGCTCGAGGACGGGCGCACGCGCTGGCTGGTGCTGTCGGGCGTGTGTGTCGGCCTCGGCTTCGAGGCGAAGATGGGCGCGGCGCTGATGGTGGTGCCGGCGATCGCGGCGGCGTGGCTGTGGGTGGCTCCGCGCGGTCGGGTGGCGGCGCTGCGCCAGCTCGGCCTGGGCGGCGCGGCGATGGCCGTCGTGGCGCTGGCCTGGCCGGTGATGGTCTGGTTGACGCCGGCCTCGAACCGGCCCTGGATCTCCGGCACGAGCGACAACAGCATCTGGTCGTTGATCTTCGGATACAACGGACTCGGCCGGCTGACCGGGCAGCAGGGAGCGCCCGGCGGCGGCGGGCCCGGGGGCGGCGGTGGCGGTGGCGCCTTCGGCGGCGACACCGGTGTCCTGCGGCTGCTCAACGAGAGCCTGGGCGGGCAGGGCGGGTGGCTGCTCGGCTTCGCGCTGGTCGCCGGGATCGGGGTGGTGGCGTTGACCCGGCTGCGCCGCGACGACCCGCGCACCGGCTGGATCGTGGCCGTCGGCGGAGTGTTCCTCACGACCGCGGTGGCGTTCAGCCAGGCGTCCGGGATCTTCCATCCGTACTACGTGTCCCAGCTCGCGCCGTTCACCGCGGCTCTGGTGGGCGCGGGGATCGGCGTGGTGGTGCGCGGCGGGCTGCCGGCGCGGATCGTCGGTCCGCTCGCGATCGGCGCGGGCATCGTCACCGAGCTGATCGTGCTGGGCGAGAACCCGGGGCAGCTCGAATGGGTGCCGGCGCTGCTGATCGTGATCGGCGGCATGGCCGCCGTGATGCTGGCGCTTGGGCCGGGCCTGGTGGCGCGAGTGCGGACGGCGGCACTGGTGGCGGGAGTGGCGGTGCTGCTGCTCGCCCCCGGGGCGTGGGCTTTCCAGACGTTGGGTCACGCGACCAGCGGCACGTTCCCGGCCGGCGGACCCGCGAGCACGGGCTTCGGCGGACCGGGCGGCCGCGGGTTTGCGGGCGGCGGCGGGCCGGGTGGGGGGCCGCCCGGCATGGCCGCACCCGGCGGGACCAACGGCGGGCAGACCGGTGGGCCCGGCGCCGGGATGGCGCCACCCACCGGCGCCCTGCCGGGGGGCGGCTTCGGCGGCCAAGCGCAAGGCGGCTTCGGCGGCGCGCCCGGTGGCGGCGGCATGTTCGGCGGCAACACGCAGTCGTTGAACGCGGCGCTCGCCTACGTCGAGCAGAACGGCGGCGGCACGCTTGCCGTCTCGAGCCAGTCGGGTGCGGCCAGCCAGCTGATCCGCTCCGGCTCGGACGTCGCCGCCATCGGCGGCTTCTCCGGCCGCGAGAGCCAGGTCAGCATCGAGTGGCTGGCGGACGCGGTGCAGGACGGCCGCATCCGCTGGATCCTCACGGACGGCAGCTCAGGCGGGATGCCCCAGGACGGCCGCATCGGCTCGACCGAGGTGATGGCAGCCGCCACGGAGGTGGGCACGTCGACCTCGATCGACGGCCTCTACGACCTCCAGGGCCACGCCGCCGAGCTGCGCGCGCTGGCCGGTTGAGTCGCTCAGCCTGTCGCCGCCGGCGCGCCATCCTCCGGCGCGCCGGCGAGCGGCAGGCTGACCACGAACGACGCGCCTCCGCCCGGCGCGTTGCCCGCGCGCACGCGGCCGTGGTGCGCGGCCACGATGCCGGCGACGATCGCCAGGCCGAGACCGGCGCCGCCGCGGCCACGCGCCGCCGGCTCCGCCCGCTCCCGCTCCGCCCGCTCCCGCCAGAAGCGTTCGAACAGCTCCTCGGGCCGCTCGGTTGGCAGCCCGGGTCCGCGGTCGCGCACCTCGAGCTCCACCTCGTGGCCGTTGGGCCGCACGCCGATCTCGATCGGCGTCCCGGTCGGCGTGTGCACCAGCGCGTTGCTCAGCAGGTTGGCCAGCACCTGGCGCAGCTGGTTGGCGTCGCCGAGGACGATCGCCTCGCCGTTCGTGTCTACCTCGATCGCTCGCGCCGGGTCGACCGCGCGGGCATCGGCCGCCGCGTCCTCCGCCAGCTGGGCCACGTCGACAGCCTCCGTGGGCCGGTCGCGCACCTCGTCGAGCCGGGCCAGCGTCAGCAGGTCCTCCACCAGCACCCCCATGCGCGCCGCCTCCTCCTCGATCCGCGTCATCGCCCGGTCCGCGTCCTCCGGCTCGCGCGCCGCGCCGATCCGGAACAGCTCCGAGTACCCGCGGATCGACGCCAGCGGCGTGCGCAGCTCGTGCGAGACGTCGGCCAGGAAGCGCCGCAGCCGCCCCTCGCTCGCCTCGCGCGCCCGGAACGCCTCCTCGAGGCGCTCGAGCATCGCGTTGAACGCCAGGCCGAGCCGCCCGACCTCGGTCTTCGGCGTGGTCACGTCCACGCGCCGGGAGAGGTCACCCGCGGCGATCGCGTCGGCGGTCTCGCCGATGCGCTCGAGCGGTCGCAGCTCGACGCGCACCAGCAGCCACGACGCGACCGCCAGCAGGAGCAGCACGCCGGCGATCACCAGGCCCTCCACCACCAGCAGCCGTTCGAGCCGGTCCTCCACTCCGTTGAGCGGGATCGCGACGATCGTCAATCCCGCGCCGCCGCGAGCGGGCGCGGCCCGGACGCGGTAGCTCAGGCTTCCGTCCTTCGAGTCGACCGTGATCTCCTGGCCCGGAGTCAGCTGGGCGGGGAGGTCGGGCGGGGACAGGGCGTCCTCGCCGTAGGTCAGCGCCACTTGGTCGAGCACGTTGCCGTTGGGTCCGCGCAGCTGGCCGTACGTGCCCGGCGGGAGGTTCGCCTGCGGCCCCGGAGGCCCGGGCCCCCCGCGCGGCTCGTTCGGCTCTCCGAAGAACTGGTCCGCCATCGCGTGCTCGACGGCGGGCTGGGCGGCGCGCGCCTGGTCGTCGATGCGCTGCTCCTCGAACGAGCGCTGCGACGCGTAGGTGATGACCCCCAGCACGAGCAGCGCCGCCGCCGACAGCGCCAGCAGCGTCGCGACAAGCCGCGCCCGCAGCGACACGCTCAGCGCCTGGGCGCGCGCAGCGCGTATCCGACCCCGCGCACGGTCTGGATCAGCGGCGGCCCGTGCTGGTCGAGCTTCTTGCGCAGGTAGCTGATGTAGGTCTCGAGCACGCGGGCGTCGCCGCCGAAGTCGTAGCTCCAGACGTGGTCGAGGATCTGCGCGCGCGTGAGCACCCGGCGCGGGTTCAGCATCAGGTAGTGGAGCAGCCGGTACTCGGTCGCGGTCAGCTCGATGTACTCGCCCGCGCGCGTGACCTCGCGCGTGTCCTCGTCGAGCTCGACGTCCTCGAAGCTGAGCCGGCTCTCGTTCGCTGCTCCGCCGGTGCGGCGCAGGATCACGCGGATGCGGGCCACCAGCTCCTCGAGGCTGAACGGCTTGGTCATGTAGTCGTCGCCGCCGGTGGTGAGGCCGCGCAGCTTGTCCTCGGTCGCGTCACGCGCGGTGAGGAAGATGATCGGCACCTGCCCGCGCTCGGCGCCGAGCCGCTCGGCCACCTCGAACCCCTCCATGTCGGGCAGCATCACGTCGAGGATCATCACCTGTGGGCGGAAGCTCTCGATCGCGGCGAGCGCCTCCTGGCCGGTGGCCGCGGACGCCGCCTCGAAGCCCTGGTAGCGCAACGCCATCGTGATCACGTCCACGATGTTGGGCTCGTCGTCCACGACGAGAACGCGGGGTGGCGAGGTCTCTACCGACATGGCTGGCGCCCATTCTCCCCCTCGAACCTGGGAGAAAGCTGGGAGCACCCTGGGCGGGCTCCCAGGAAGCTCTCACCGATCTCACAGCGCCGCTGCCTACGGTCGCCGGGAGTCCATTCCCCGACGCAAGGAGCATCCGATGGACCCATCGCAGCCGGCCGGAAGCCGGCGACGCACAACCGCGATCATCGCCGCCGCGGGCCTCGCCTGCCTGGCGATCGCGATCCCGGTCAGCGGCGCGTTCGGCGCCGACGACAGCACCAACAACGGCGCCGCGCCGCAGGCGCAGCAGCAGGGCTACGGCCCGCCGCCCGGCGCCTACGGCCAGCGCCAGCCGCCCAGCGGTGAGCGCGCGCCCGACGGCAACTGCCCGAAGGGCGAGGGCAGCGGCCAGAGCCAGGGCAACTCGGGCGAGAGCTCGGGTCCGGCCCTGCCGGGCGACTCGGTCGCGTCCTAGGGACCAAGGAGCCGGCCGACGTCGGGGTCGGCCGGCTCCTTCGCCCTAGGCGGGGTCGATCCCGACCGTGATGGTCCCGATCAGGCCCTTGCGGATCGTGCTCGCCTTGCGCCGGCGCAGGCGCAGGAGCGCCCCGGATCCCAGCCTGGTGGTAGATGTCGTCCTCACGGTTGCGCAGCCGCGTGCCGCTGCGCCCGTTGTAGGGGGACAGGCGCACGACCCGGTCGCTGACCGAGTCGTTGAAGAAGAGCTGCCCCGTGTGGGCGGTCTCCCCGCCCCGGTAGGTGCGCCCGGCCGCCCGCCCGCCGACGTGCGCCTTCATGTGGATGTGGATCGCGCGGCCCGCGTACCAGCCCGGGTAGATGGTGCGGAATTGCGCCACCCCGTTCTCGTTCGTGAGCTGAACACCGCGCAGGTAGGTCTTGCCGGCGGTCCCCTCCTGGCTGAAGCCCGAGTAGGTGCCGCCGGCATCGGCGTGCCAGATCTCCACGGCCACGTCCTCGAGCACCTTGCAGGTGCTGGCGTTGACGACCTTGATGCGCAGGTCGAGACGCAGGCCGGGCTTGTCCTCGGTCACGTCGCGGCGGATCTTGTCCAGGTCCAGGTAGAAGGGCCCCTCGGTCACCTCGCGCGAGAGCGTGCAGGAGGGCGTGGCCGCCTCGGCGGGAGCGTCGCCGTCCAGCAGCTCGCGTCCGATCAGGCCGGCGCCCGCAACGCCGACGCTGGCGCCGGTCAGATCGCGGAGCAGCCGACGGCGGGTTGGTTGGTACATGGTGGTCTCCTTCATCGAGGTCGCCGGGCAGCATCCGCGACACGCCTAGGGCTCGGCTGGGAGCAGCCTGGGAGCTCCCTGGGGCCGGCGCTGAGGAGCCGGCCGGCATCCCTGCCGACCGGCTCCCGCATCCAGTCTGGAACCGAAGCCTTGGAGCTGCCTGAGAGCGACCTGAGTTGGCGCCGATGAACCGCCACGCGCGCTACGCGCCGCCGCCCACGGAGTCCACGAGGGGCTGCACGCGCGGGCGGATCGGGCGGCTCAGCACGATGTAGCTCGTCGAGTGGCGGATCGCGTCGGTTGCGAGCAGCCGGTTGACGATCTCCTGCAGGTGCTCGGGATCGCGGGCCGCGACGCGGCAGATCAAGTCCTCGGGGCCGCTGACCGCGTCGACCTCGAGCACCTCGGGGGTCGCCTCGAGCGCCTCGACGGCCTCGGCCAGGCGGCCCTGGGTGAGCGCGAGCATCACGAACGCCTGGATCCGGTGGCCCAGCTCGGCGGGGTCGATCTCAGGGCCGAAGCCGGTCACCACCCCGCGCGCCTCGAGCTTCGCGAGCCGCGCCTGGACGGTGCCGCGCGCCACGCCGAGGCGACGCGAGATCTCGAGCAGGCCGAGCCTTGGGTTGTCGCGCAGCTCGGCGATCAGCCGGGCGTCGAGCTCGTCGATCGGACTGGTCAATATGAACACAATCTAGCCTAGCTCGAGGACAGAAGTGGTCAAATTGACCGCCTGACATGTGCACAGTTGCATCGAACGGCCTCTGGTGCTGCACTGTCCTTATGTTCGAGGAGGGACAGCTCTACTCGCCCGTCAGCGCGGGCAAGGACGGGAAGGTGACCGTCCACCTCGCAGACGACCACCCCGGCGCCGGTGACCCGCACTACCAGGCCCGACGTAACGAGATCGCCGCCCTGGCGCTCGCGTGGAAGCCCGGTGACCCGGCGCCCCCGGTCCGTTACAACGACGCCGAGCAGGAGGTCTGGCGCACGGTCGCGCGCGAGCTGGCGCCCAAGCACGACAGCCTGGCGATCGAGGAGTTCCTCGAGGCGAAGGCGGCGCTCGACCTGCCCACCGACGGCGTGCCCAGCCTCGACCTCGTGAGCGAGCGGCTGCGGCCGCTGACCGGCTTCCACTACGCCCCGGCCGCCGGGCTGGTGCCCCTGCGTGAGTTCTACGGGTCGCTGGCGCACCGGCTGTTCCACTCGACCCAGTACGTGCGCCACCCGGCCAGCCCGCTCTACACGCCCGAGCCGGACATCATTCACGAGGTCGTCGGCCACGGACACCTGCTGGCGACGCCGACGTTCTCGGAGCTGCACCGGCTCACCGGCGAGGCGACCAACCGCCTGACCGACGAGGAGAACCTGCGCTTCCTGTCACGCGTGTTCTGGTTCAGCGTCGAGTTCGGCGTCGTCGTCGAACACGGCGAGCTGAAGGCGTACGGGGCGGGAATCCTGTCGTCCTACGGCGAGATCGACGAGTTCCGCGACATGCAGCACCGCCCGCTCGACCTGATCGAGATGGGCACGGCCGACTACGACATCACGCACTACCAGCCGGTGCTGTACCGCGCAGAGTCGCTGGACGAGGTACGCGAGGTCGTGGGCGGCTTCTTCCGCACCTGCACCGACGACTCGATCGCGGAGATGCGAGAGCAGCTGTCACACGCCTCGTAGGCATCTCGTCTCCCTTCTAAGGAGACGAAAGGAGATGTCATGAAGGTGTTCGTCGCAGGAGCAACCGGGGCGGTCGGCCAGCCGCTGGTGCCCCAGCTCGTCGCGCGCGGCCACGAGGTCGTCGGCATGACGAGCAAGCACGAGAAGGTGGACGTCGTCCGCGCCCTCGGCGCGCGGCCGGTCGTTGCCGACGCGCTCGACCCGGACGCCGTCGCGCGGGCCATCGCGGAGGCCGAGCCCGAGGTGATCGTCCATGAGCTGACCGCGCTGGCCGGCGCCATCGACCTGCGCGACTTCGAGAAGACGTTCGCGCTGACCAACCGGCTCCGCACCGAGGGAACCGACCACCTGCTCGCCGCCGGCCGTGCGGTCGGCGTCAAGCGGTTCGTCGCCCAGAGCTACGCCGGCTGGCCGTTCGCCCGCACCGGCGACCGGGTCAAGAGCGAGGACGCCCCGCTCGACACCACGCCGCCGGATGCCGTGCGGAGCACGCTCGAGGCGATCCTCTACCTCGAGGAGGCCGTTACCGGCGCAACCTGGACAGAGGGCATCGCGCTGCGCTATGGCGGGTTCTACGGGCCCGGCACGTCGCTCGGCCTCCCCGACGGAGAGCAGCTCGTGATGATCCGCAAGCGCAAGCTGCCGATCGTCGGCAACGGCGAGGGCGTCTGGTCGCTCATCCACATCGAGGATGCCGCGACGGCCACGGTTGAGGCGATCGAGCACGGTAACCGCGGCGTCTACAACATCGTCGACGACGAGCCGGCACCCGTGAAGGAGTTCCTGCCCGCGGCCGCGGAGCTGCTCGGCGCCCGCAAGCCGATGCGCGTGCCGCGCTGGCTCGGCCGGATGCTGGCCGGCGAGGCGGCGGTTGTCATGATGACGGAGGTGCGCGGCGCGTCGAACGCCAAGGCGAAGCGCGAGCTCGGCTGGAAGCTGCGCTACCCGAGCTGGCGCCAGGGCTTCGTCGAGGGCCTCGGGTGAGTGCGGAGGCCTTCGAGGAGCTGCGACCGCGGGCGTTCGCGATCGCCTACCGGATGCTCGGCAGCGTGAGCGAGGCGGAGGACGTGGTGCAGGAGGCCTACCTCCGCCTCCACCACGCCGAGCAGGAGGGCAAGCCGATCGAGTCGCCGCGGGCGTACCTGTCGACGGTGGTCACGCGACTGGCGATCGACCAGCTGCGCTCGGCCCGCGCGAGGCGCGAGACCTACGTCGGCGAGTGGCTTCCCGAGCCGCTGCTCGCCGACCCCGAGGCCGACCCGGCCCGCCAGGCCGAGGTGGCCGACACGCTGTCGCTCGCCTTCCTCGTCGCTGCTCGAGAGCCTCTCGCCCGAGCAGCGGGCGGTGTTCCTGCTGCGCGAGGTGTTCGACTACCCGTACGAGCGGATCGCCGAGATCGTCGGCAAGTCCGAGCCCAACGTGCGTCAGCTGGCCGTGCGGGCGCGCCGTCACGTCGAGGAGCGGCGGGTCCGCTTCGACGCCTCGCGCGAGCAGCGCGAGCAGCTCGCGGACCGTTTCTTCGCGGCGACCCAAGAGGGCGACCTGCCGGCGCTGGAGGCGCTGCTGGCCGAGGACGTGGAGCTGCACGGCGACGGCGGCGGCAAGGTGCCGGCGCTGGCGCGCGCCCTGTTCGGACGGTCGCGGGTCGCGCGCACGCTGCGCAACTGGGCGCGGACGGGCTCGCGGCTGGGCGGGTGGCAGGTACGGCGGCTGGACGTCAACGGCCAGCCGGGAGCCATGCTGCTCGACCGCCAGGGGCTCTTGTTCGCCGTGATGGCGCTCGACATCGCGGACGGCCAGATCCAGGGCATCCGCTCGATCGTGAACCCGGACAAGCTCGGGCACCTCGGCGAGGTGGCCGACATGGGAGCGCTGCTGCGGGGAGAGAGCTAGAGCTCTTCGATGTTGTGCGCGATCGCGCTCAGGGCGCCGATCACGGTGCCCTGCTCGGCGTCGCTGAGCCCGTCGAAGATCTCCCGCTGGCGCGCCTTGACCCAGGTGCGCTTCTCGTCGAGCACCGCGCGACCGCTCCGTGTCAGCGCCACGGTCACAAGCCGCCGGTCCTCTTCCTCGTTGCGCTCGCGGTCGACGAACCCGCGCGTCTCGAGCGCCCTTAGCGCCCGGGTGGCCGTCGGCACCGCAACCCGCGCGGCGCGTGCGACCTCGCTCACCGTGAGCGCCTCGTCGGCCATGGCATCCATCACGAAGTACTGAGACAATGTCAGCTCGGTCTCGCCGCCGGGCACGCCGCGGCCGCTGGCCTTCAAGACGGCGCGGATGAGCTCCTCGAGCGAGTCGCCGAACAGCTCATAGGTCTGAGGGTGCTGTGTCTCGGTGATCGCCACTACACAAAAGGTTAGCGCGCTAATGACTGTGGTAGACTGGTTAGCGCGCTAAAGAACGGAGCCAGCCATGTTCCACCGCATCCTCGTTGGGATCGACGACAGTCCGGCCGCCAAGGCAGCCCTGGCGCGAGCGGTGGAGCTGGTGGAAGCGGGTCACGGCCGGCTCGGATTGCTCAGTAGCGCCCCCGGCCCACCCCCCGTCCCCTGCGCCGGACCGACGATGCTCCCGATCAGCCGGGCTCAGCTCGACCAACAGCTGATCGATTGGGCGCAGCGCAACGTCGAGGAAGCGGCCAAGCTGGTACCGGAGGAGATCCCGGTCACGAAGATGGTCAGCCGCGGGTCGCCGGGGCGGGCCCTCCTGCGCGAGGCCGGCACCGGGTGCTGGGACCTGGTCGTCGTGGGCCAGTCGCATCGCAACCACCGCCCACTGCTCGAGCGGGTCGGCGAACGGCTCAACCGGCACAGCGATACGCCGGTGCTCGTCGTCCACGAGGAGCCGCTCGAGCCCAAGCGTCCGCGGCGCCGCTGGCTGCGACGCCGGCGCGCGCAGGTGCGCACCGCCTAGCCCGCCGCGATAATCCCCGCGTGGCCGACACGCTCGTCTTCATCCCCGCCTGGAACGAGGAGAGCTCGCTCCCCGAGGTACTGGCCGATGCCGATCGCGAGCTGCCGGACGTAGACGTGCTCGTGATCGACGACGGGTCCACCGACGCCACGGCGGCGGTCGCCAAGGAGGGCGGTGCGCTGGTCGTGAGCTTCCCCGAGAACCGCGGGCTTCGCCAGGGGATCGCCGAGGGCTACCGGCGCGCCGCCGACGGCGGCTACGACTTCTGCGGCCGGCTCGATGCCGACGGCCAGCACCCCGCCGCGGAGCTCGCGCGGATGCTCGTGCTGGTGCGCGCGGGCGAATGCGACGTGGCGGTCGGCTCGCGCTTCCTGCCCGAGTCCGGGGAGTACCAGCCCACGCCCGAGCGCGTCTTCGGCACCTCGCTGCTGCGACTGCTGATGCGGCTGCGCCTGGGGCAGACCATCTCGGACGGCACCAGCGGCCTGTACGCCGTCAACCACAAGGCACTCGAGCTGCTGGCCGACCCCTACGTCTGCGAGGCGCCCGAGGTGGAGGCGCTCGTGCGGATCACGGACGCCAAGCTGCGGTTGCTCGAGGTGCCGGTGCACATGCGCCAGCGCGAGCACGGCGAGTCGTCCTTCCGCGGCCGCCGGGCCGCCGAGCTGGTGGTCACGATCGGCCTGACGCTGTTCGCCGGCGAGCTGCTGCGCCGGCGCCACCAGCGCAAGCATCGAAAATCCCTGCTGCCGTTTTGAAATTCATCGACTCCGCCTTGCCGGTGTGGCGGAGCTCGACTTCACTGGATCGCGTGACGTCGGTGAGACTGCATCGGAGCGAGCTCTGCGTGCCGGGCGCGAACGTCCGCATGATGGAGAAGGCACCGGGGCTGGGGGCGGACGTGGTCATGCTCGACCTCGAGGACGCCGTCGCGCCGGACGACAAGCCGCAGGCGCGCGAGAACGTCATCACCGCCCTGCGCGAGCTCGACTGGAGCGGCTGCTCGGTGTCCCTGCGCATCAACGGCCTCGACACGCACTACTGCTACCGCGACATCGTCGACGTGGTCGAGCAGAGCGGCGCCTGGCTCGACACCGTGTTGGTGCCCAAGGCGAGCTGCGCAGGCGACATCCACCTGGTCGCCACGCTGCTGACCCAGATCGAGGACGCCGTCGGGCTCGGGCGCCGGATCGGCATCTCCGCCTTGATCGAGACCGCCAAGGGGATGCTCAACGTCGAGGAGATCGCCGCCGCCTGCCCGGACCGCATGGAGGCGCTGATCTTCGGCGTGGCCGACTACGCCGCGTCGATGCAGAGCCACACGACCTCGATCGGCGGCTCGGACGCCGGCTACGCGATGCTGACCGACCCCGCCGGGGACGGGGCGCGCGACCTGCACTGGGGCGACCAGTGGCACTACGCGCTGGCCCGCATCGCCGTCGCCTGCCGCGCGAACGGCCTGCGCCCGGTGGACGGACCGTTCGGCGACTTCAACGACCCGGAGGGCTACCTGGCCGCGGCGCGGCGGGCCGCCGTACTCGGCTTCGAGGGCAAGTGGGCGATCCACCCCAACCAGGTCGAGCTGGCCCACGATGTCTTCTCGCCCGACGAGCGCCTGATCACGCGCACGCGCCGGATCGTGGAAGCGATGAAGGACGCCGCGCGCGACGGCAAGGGCGCGGTTTCGCTGGACGGGCGGCTGATCGACGCCGCCTCGCTGCGTATGGCCGAGCACCTCCTGCAGAAAATCGCCCTCATCGAGGAGCGCGCTGTGGGATCCTCGGAGGCGTGGCCCGCCCGATCGTCCTCGGCGTCGTAGGCGACTCCGGCGCAGGAAAGACCACGCTCACGCGTGGGCTCGCCCGCGTGCTCGGCGAGCGCAGCGTCTCGTACGTGAGCGGCGACGACTACCACCGCTACCAGCGCGCGCAGCGGGCCGAGCTCGGCATCACGCCGCTCCAGCCCCAGGCCAACCACCTCGACATCATGGGGCAGCACCTCGGGCACCTGAGGCGCTGGGAGCCGATCCTGAAGCCGGTCTACAACCACCGCACCGGCACGCTCGAGGCGCCCAAGCACGTGCGACCCGGTCCGTTCGTGCTCGTCGAGGGGCTGCTCAACTTCCACACCGAGCCGCTGCGCAACGCCCATGACATCCGCGTCTTCCTGGCGCCGCCCGAGCGGATGCGGCGCGCCTGGAAGCTCACGCGCGACTGCACGCGGCGCGGCTACACGACCCACGAGGTGCTGGAGGAGATGGACCTGCGCGAGCGCGACGCGGCCGCCTACCTGCGGCCCCAGCGAGCGCATGCGGACATCGTGGTCGCCTTCCGCCCGGGGACGGGCGACCGCCCCGAGCACCTCGACGCCGAGGTGATCCTGCGCGACACGCTGCGCCACCCCGACCTGTCGCCGCTGATCGGCCCCGAGGGTCGCGGACCCACGCTCGTGCGCCGCGAGCACGAGTCGGTGCTGCGCATTCCCGGGCGCACGCACCCGGAGCTGGCGGCGGAGCTCGAGGAGGCCGTCTGGCAGCGGATGCAGTACGCGAGCCATCTGCGCGTGCAGCGGCTGGGCGAGTTCATGGTCGGCACGGAGCTGCGCCACTCGGAGTCGCTGGCGCTGGTGCAGGCGCTGCTGCTCTATCACCTGGTCTCCACGCGAGCGGCGATCGGCGCCGGGATCGACCCGCACTCCCTGCACGTGGCGGGCGCCAGCGGGTCCGACTCCGCGCTGCATGCCTGACGTCGGACTAGCCGCCGGCGAGCGCGCGCCGCGCCGCGTCTGACTGCGCGTAGGCGGTGAACGCCTCGACCGGCTCGCTGGTCGGGCCGGCGCCGGACCACACGACGAACCAGGAGCGCTGCGGCAGCCCGCCGCGCGGGTTGATGGACTCGAGCAGGCCGAGCTCGAGCTCGAGCTGGACCGCCACGCGCGACTGGAGCGCCACGCCCAGCCCGATGCGGGCGGCGTTCTTGATCGCGCCGTTGGAGCCGAGCGTGAGCAGCGAGGGCTGGAGCTGCTGGGCGGTCAGGTAGTCCTCGCAAAGGCGGCGCGTGCCTGAGCCGCGCTCGCGGACGAGCCAGGGCCGGTCGGCCAGCTCCTCGACCGGGACATGCGCCCGCTTCGCCAGCGGGTCGCCGGGGGCGGTGACGAGGGCGAATTCGTTGTCGGCGAAGGCAACCGCCTGGAAGTCCGCCTCGTCAGGAGCACGGCCGCTGACCACGAGGTCGACCTCGTGGGCGGCGAGCGAGCGAAAGACCTCCTGGCGGTTCGCGACGCTGAGGCTCAGGTGCAGCTCGGGCCGGTGCTCGCGGAAGTTCTGGATCAGCGCCGGCATGAGGTGCTCGCCGGCGGTGAGGACGGCCGCCAGCCGCAAGCGCTGTTCGGCCCCCGCCGCCACGCGCCCAGCGACCTCGGAGCCCTCCTTGAGCAGGCCGACCACGTGGCTGGCGTAGCGCGCGTACTCCCTACCCGCGGCGGTGGGCCGGACATTGCGCCCGGCGCGCTCGGTGAGCTCGACGCCGAGCTCGCGCTCCAATGCCGCCACCGCGGCGGACACGGACGGCTGCGTGACGTAGAGCTCCTGCGCCGCCGCGGTCACCGAGCCATGCCGCACGACAGCGAGAAAGGCCGTGAGCTGAGTATGAGTAACGGCCATGGAAGGCCGGAAAGCATATAACTACAGCTATGAATGGCGGCCCGGCCGGGGAGGGTCGCCGGGGGTCTCGGAAGAAACGTCGCTATACGGGACGCATCTTCCGGGACCCTCTTGCAGAGCGCCTAGATAACGCGCTCCGCGTGCGTGTACACGTTCACCCGCCCGCCGCGGGCGAACCCGGCCAGCGTGATCCCGCGGTCCTCCGCGAGCTCCACGGCCAGGGACGTTGGCGCGCCCACCCCGACCAGAATCGGCGCTCCGGCTCGGGCCGTCTTCTGCACCAGCTCGAACGCGAGCCGCCCGCTCACGCACAGCACCCGCTCGCCCAGCGGCAGCGAGCCGGCCAGCAGCGCCGCTCCGATCACCTTGTCCATCGCGTTGTGGCGCCCGACGTCCTCGCGCACGTCGAGCAGCTCGCCGTCCGCGGAGAAGAGGCCGGTTGCGTGCAGGCCGCCGGTGCGCTCGAAGGTCGGCTGGCTGAGCCGGTCCGGCAGCTCGGCGAGCAGTGCGCGCGGGATCGTCGGACCGCCCGTGACGATCGGGGCGATCGCCTCCACCTCCTCGAGCGCCCCCTTGCCGCAGATCCCACACGACGAGGTCGTGTAGAAGCGCCGCGTCGCCGGCGCGACCGCGTCGGGCGCGACGGCATCGACGATGTTCGCGGCCAGGTCCTCCGGCAGCCGCATGTCGGGCGCGGCCGAGACGATCCCCTCTCCGTAGAGGAAGCCGGCCGCCAGCTCGAAGTCGTGCCCGGGCGTGCGCATCGTCACCGCCACCGGCGCCCCGTTCAGCCGGATCTCCAGCGGCAATTCGACGGCCACCTCGTCGGTACGGCCGTCGACCGAGACTTGCTTGAGCACTAAGCGCGCGCGGCTGCCAGGGGCTGCGGCATGCGGTCGCCGGCGGGCTCGATCGCCACGGCCACCACCTTGTACTCGGGGCACGAGGTGTTCACGTCAGCGGAGGGGCCGATCAGCAGGTTGGTGCGCACCTCGGGGAAGTGGAACGCCGTGAACACGTGCCCCGGCTCGATCCGCGACGTGATCTGGACCGGCAGCCGCACCTGCCCGCGCCGGCTGCGCAGCGTCACCGTCTCCCCCTCCACCAAGCCCGAGCGCGGCGGCGTCGTCGGGGTGCACCTCCAGCCAGTCGCTGCTCATCAGCTCCAGGTTGCCCGTGCGGCGCGTCATCGTGCCGGCGTTGTAGTGCTCCAGCCGCCGCCCGGTCACCAGGATCAGCGGGAACTCGTCGTCGGCCGCGTCGCCCGGCGGCTTGTAGGGCAGTGGCGCGAACGACGCGCGGCCGCCCGGCAGGGAGAACTCGTCCTCGTACAGGATCGGCGTGTCGGTGCCGTCCGGCGCGACCGGCCACTGCAGGCCGCGGCGGCCCAGCCGCTCGTGGCTGATGCCGGCGTAGCGCGGCGTCAGCTCCGCGATCTCGTCCATCACGTCGGCTGGGCGTCTCGTAGCCCATCTCGTGCCCGAGCGCGCGCGACACCGTCGTCAGGATCTCGAAGTCCGTCTTGGCGGAGCCGGGCGGGTCGTTGGCCGCCTCGACCAGCTGGACGCGGCGCTCGGCGTTGGTGAACGTGCCGGTCTTCTCGAGGAACGACGACGCCGGCAGGATCACGTCCGCGTACTTGGTCGTCTCGTTCTCGAAGATGTCCTGGCAGACCAGGAAGTCGAGCGACTCGAGCGCGTGCACCACGTGCGTCGGTGTTCGGGTCGGTCTGCGCGACGTCCTCGCCGAAGATGTACATCGCCTTCAGGCTGCCGTCGACCGCGGCGTCGAACATCTCCGGGATCTTCATCCCGGGCTCGCGCTTCATCTTCACGCCCCAGCGCTCCTCGAACGCCGAGGCGACCGCCTCGTCGGACACGTGGCGGTAGTCGGTGAACGTGTCCGGCAGCGCGCCGTGGTCGGAGGACCCCTGCACGTTGTTCTGGCCGCGCAGCGGCAGCAGCGCCGCGCCCGGCCTGCCGACGTTGCCGGTCAGCAGCGCCAGGTTGCAGATCATGCGCACGCACTCCGAGCCGTAGAGGTGCTCGGTCACGCCGAGGCCCCAGAGGATGCAGGCGCGCTCGGCCTCCGCGTACATGTGCGCGGCCGCGACCAGGTCCGCCGCCGGCACGCTCGTGATCTCCTCGACGGCCTCGGGCGTGTAGGCCTCGACCAGCTCGGCCACGGCCTCGTAGCCCTCGGTGCGCTCGGCGACGAAGCGCTCGTCGACCAGCCCGTCGCGGATGACCACGTGCGCCAGCCCGTTCAGCAGCGCGGCGTTGGTGCCCGGCCGCATGCCGAGGTGGATCTGGCCGTAGTCGGCGAGCTCGATGCGGCGCGGGTCGGCGGTGACCAGCTTCAGGCCCTTGATCGCCGCCTGCTTGATGCGGGCGCCCACGACCGGGTGGCCCTGGGTCGGGTTGACGCCGATCAGGAGCGCCACCTCGCGCCGCCTCGATGTCGTCGAACGAGCCGGTGGCGCCGGACATCCCGAACGACTTGCGCAGCGCGAAGGACGTCGGCGAATGGCACACGCGCGAGCAGTTGTCGATGTTGTGCGTGCCGATCGCCGCGCGCATCAGCCGCTGCATCACGTAGCAGTCCTCGTTGGTCGCGCGCGAGGAGGCGAGCCCGGCGATCGCGTCCGGCCCGTGCTCGGACTTGATGCGCCCGAAGGCGTCGACGATGCGCGCGATCGCCTCGTCCCAGGACGCCAGCCGGAAGTCGCCGCTCTCGCGGACGAGCGGCGCGGTCAGCCGGTCGCGCGAGCGCGCGAACTGATGGGCGAAGCGCCCCTTGACGCAGGTGTGGCCCTTGTTGGCCGGGCCGTCCATCGCCGGGCTGATCGAGGCGATGCGCCCGTCGGCGCGGTGGGCCTCGAGCCGGCAGCCCACGCCGCAGTAGCCGCAGGTCGTGGTCGTCGTCGCGTCGAAGCGAGAAGTCACGCAGTACCTCCGTCTCCAGTGTACGCCGCAGCCATATCGAGCAGCGTGTGCTCGGTGATCGCGTCGGTCGGGCAGGTGTCGGCGCAGGCGCCGCAGGACACGCAGGTCGAGTCGACGAAGCCGCTGTCGAGCCCTGCCGTGATGCCGGAGTGGAACGCCGCGGCCCGGTGGCCGTGAGCGCGAACGCGCCCTGGATCTCGTCGCAGGCGCGCACGCAGCGCCCGCACGAGATGCACAGCTCGTGCTGCAGCGCCAGGTAGGGGTGGCGCCGGTCGTGAGCGGGCCGGCGGCGCTCGCCCTGCCAGCGCGGCTCGCCGATCCCGAAGTGGCGCGCCACGACGGCCAGCTCGGTGTGCTCGGCGGGCGGCTCGGGCAGCTCGGACAGCACCAGCTCCACGGTGGCGGCGGCGATCCGCCGCGAGGTCGCGTCGGTGGTGTCGCACGCGCATGTCGTCGCGGCAGGGCGTGGTGCAGGCCGCCAGCGGCCCGGCCGCGCCCTCGGCGCCGACCATGCACACGCGGCACGCGCCGAAAGGCGCCATGCGGTCGTCGAAGCAGAGCGTCGGCACGTAGCGGCCCGCGGCCTGCGCGGCCTCCAGGATCGTCGTCCCGGGCTCGACCTCGACCGCCTGGCCGTCGATCTCGACCTTCATGCCCGCGTCCCCCGGGTCGTCCTCGCGGCGCTCCTCCGGCCGGCGCATGTACGGGTCGTCGGTTGGCTCGGGGCCGCGCGCCACACCCAGCTCCTCCGGGAAGTGCGCGATCAGCGAGCGGATCGGAGCCGGCATCCCGCCGCCGTGCGCGCACAGCGAGCCCAGCTCGAGCGTCTCGAGCAGCGCCTCGAGGCGCTCGCGGTCCAGGTCGCCCGGCCGGTCGACCATCTCGAACGCGCGCTGCAGCCCGATCCGGCACGGGAAGCACTTGCCGCAGCTCTCGTGCGCGCCGAACGCGAGCAGGTGGCGCGCCAGCGCGCGCGCGTCGGTGCGGTCGTCGAACGCGAGGATGCCGCCGTGGCCGACCATGCAGCCCTCGGCGGCCAGCTCGTCGAAGTCGAAGGGCGTGTCCAGCTTGGAGGCCGGCAGGATGCCGCCCAGCGGGCCGCCGATCTGCACCGCCTTGATCGAGCGCCCGTCCACGAGGCCGCCGCCGAGCTCGTCGCAGATCTCCGAGACCGGCGTGCCGAAGCGCACCTCGTACATCCCGGGCCGCACGAAGCGGTCGTTGAGGCAGACGAGCTTGGTGCCCGGCGTCGCCCCCGGGCTGAGCGCCTTGTACGCCTCCGCCCCGTGGGCCGCGATGAAGGGGATGTTGCAGAGCGTCTCGACGTTGTGGACGACGGTCGGCTTGCCGTGGTAGCCGCGCTCGGCGGGGAACGGCGGCCGCGCCGAGACCGTGCCGCGGAAGCCCTGCAGCGAAGCCAGCAGCGCGGTCTCCTCGCCGACCACGTACGAGCCGGCGCCCTCCACGACCTCGATGTCGAAGTCGCCCAGCTCTCCGCGCGCAGCGCTCGACCGCCTCGCGCAGGATCGGCGTCGAGTGCGGGTACTCCGAGCGCACCAGCACGCAGCCCGTGGCTAGCGCCCGACGGCGTAGGCCGGCCAGCGCCATACCCTCGAGCAGCAGCTCCGGATTGCGCTCCATCAGCAGCTTGTCGATGTACGAGCCCGGGTCACCCTCGTCGCCGTTGACGACGATCACCTTGTCCGGGTCGGCGGCGCGCGCCGCGAACTCCCACTTGGTGCCGGCCGGGAAGCCGGCGCCGCCGCGGCCGCGGACGTTGGCCTCCTTGACCTCGGCGAGCAGCTCCTCCGGCGACAGCGAGCCGAGCGCGCTTGCGCAGCCCCTCGAACGAGCCCCGCCGCAGCAGCACCGGCTCGTCCAGCACGCTCACGCTCTCGGGCTCCTCGGCCTGCCGCACGCCGCCGGCCAGCACGCGGCCCACCACGTCCGGCCCGGCGTCCACGACGTCCCCCTCGCGCACCGAGGCCGCCGTGTGGCAGAAGCCCAGGCACACGGTCTCGCCGAGCGAGACCGACCCGTCCTCGGCGCGCTCGCCGCGCCCCAGCCCGAGGCCCTCGCTCGACCGCCGCCACGTGGGCCCCGAAGTCGGACGCCCAGCAGGCCGTGCCGGTGCACACCGATCACGTGCCGCTGCCCGCGCGGCTGGACCAGGTCGTCGTAGAACGTGGAGACGCCGTAGACGGTCGCCTCCGGCAGGCCTGACAGGGCGGCGGCGCGGCGGCGATCGTCGTCGCTGACCTCGCCGCGCTCGTCCATCGCCTCCTTGAGTACGTCGAGCGCGGTCGGGCGCGACTCGCTCTCGTGCGCGCGCAGGATGTCGGTCAGGTTGCGCGACATCAGAAGAGCCCGACGGTCCTCCCCTCGCCGTCGATGTCGACGTTGAGCGCCGCCGGCGCCTTGCCCAGGCCGGGCATCTGCTGGATGTCTCCGCACAGCGGCACGAGCCAGCCCGCGCCCGTGTAGGCGCGCATGTCGCGTACCGGCAGCGTGAAGTCCTCGGGTGCGTTGCGCAGCGCCGGGTCGGCCGACAGGGAGAGGTGCGTCTTGGCCATGCAGATCGGCAGCTTGTCCAGTCCGTCCTCCGTGTACTGCCGGATCTTGCGCTCCGCGTCAAGGTAGAAGACGACGTCCGACGCTCCGTAGACCTGCTTGGCGACCTTCTCGATCTTCACCTGGATCGGGTCGTCGTCCTCGTAGGCGAGCTTGAACTCGGACGGCTCCTCGCACGCGTCGGCCACCGCCTGGGCCAGCTCGGCGGCGCCCTCGCCGCCGCGGGTGAAGGCGTCGTTGACCTCGGCCGCGAGCGCCCCGCCCTCGAGCGCGAGCGAGCGCACCAGCTCGACCTCCTCGTCGGTGTCGCCCGGCCGCCGGTTGACGGCCACCACGCAGGGCAGCCCGAAGCTGCGCACGATGCCGAGGTGGCGGTGCAGGTTGGCCGCGCCGGTGGCGATCGCGGCCAGCCCGCGCACGTGCTCCACGCGCGGGTCGTCCTCGATGCCGCCGTGGTGCTTCAGGGCGCGCACGGTCGCCACCAGCACGACCGCGTTGGGACGCAGGCCGCCGCCGCGACAGACGATGTCGAAGAACTTCTCCATGCCCATGTCCGAGCCGAAGCCCGACTCCGTGATCACGTAGTCCCCGAGCTTGAGTCCGATCAGGTCGGCCACAAGTGAAGAGTTCCCGTGCGCGATGTTCGCGAACGGGCCGGCGTGCATCAGGCAGGGCTGGCCCTCGAGCGTCTGGATCAGGTTGGGCTTGAGCGCGTCCTTGAGCAGCACGGTCATGGCGCCGGCGGCGCCGAGGTCCTCGGCCGTGACCGGCTTGCCGCCGTCGTAGGAGTGGGCGACCGTGATCGCGCCGAGCCGCTTGCGCAGATCGTGCAGGTCGCGCGAGACCGCCAGGATCGCCATCACCTCGGAAGCCGCCGTGATGTCGAAGCCGGACTCGCGCGGATAGCCGTTGGCCCGCCCGCCCTGGCCGAGCGTGATCGCGCGCAGCGCCCGGTCGTTCATGTCGAGCGCGCGCTTCCAGCCGACCCGCAGCGCGTCGATCTTGTGCGGGTTGCCGTGCAGGATCGAGGCGTCCAGCAGGGCGGCCAGCAGGTTGTTGGCCGCCCCGATCGCGTGGATGTCGCCGGTGAAGTGGAGGTTGAGGTCCTCCATCGGCACGACCTGGGCCATGCCGCCGCCGGCGGCGCCGCCCTTGATGCCGAACACCGGCCCGAGCGACGGCTCGCGCAGGCACAGCAGCGGGTCCTTGCCGATGTGCCCGAGGCCCTGCGTGAGCGACACGGCGGTGGTGGTCTTGCCCTCCCCCGCCTTGGTCGGCGTCACGCCGGCCACGCAGACCAGCTTTCCGTCGGGCGCGTCCTTGAGGCGGTCGAGCACGCCCAGCGACAGCTTCGCCTTGTAGCGCCCGTACGGGTCGAACTCCTCCGGCAGCAGCCCGGCGTCCTCGGCGATCGCCTCGATCGGCCTGAGCTCCGCCTCCTGCGCGATCTCCAAGCTGCTCTTCATCTCTCTCCTCCTTAGTGGCTCACGGCGGCGGCCGCGAGCTCCGATACGAGCTTGTCCTCGTAGAAGCGCTCCAGCGCGAACGGGGCGATCAGGTCGGGTGTGCGGTCGGTCGCGACCAGCTCGGCCAGCGTCTTGCCGACGATCGGCGCCGCCTTGAATCCGTAGGTGCCCCAGCCGGCGCTGACGTGGAAGCCGTCCACCTCGGTCTTGCCGAGGATCGGGCTGTAGTCCGGGCTGAGGTCGCAGAGCCCCGCCCAGCTGCGCAGCAGCCGCGCGCGCTCGAGCTGCGGGAACAGCTCCAGCGTGTGGCGGGTGACCTCCTGCAGGAAGTTGAGCGTGCCCTGCATGCGGTAAGTCGTCCAGGGCTCGATCTCGGCGCCCATCAGCACCTCGCCGCGATCGGTCTGCGAGATGTACACGTGCATCTGCGACGAGACGATCACCACGTCGAGGAACGGTTTCAGCGGCTCGGTCACGCAGGCCTGCAGGATGTGTGTGGTGATCGGCAGCTTCACGCCCGCCATTCCCGAGATCAGCGAGCTCCAACCGGCCGTGCAGTTGAGCACCGTCCCCGCCTTGATCGGACCGCGGTTGGTCTGCACCCCGGTGACCTTCCCGTTGGAGCGATCGATGCCGGTGACCTCGGTGTACGGATGGATCTCCGCGCCGCCGCGGTCGGCGCCGCGCGCCAGCCCCCACACCACCGCGTCGTGGCGGATCACGCCGCCGGGCGGGTGGTAGAGCGCTCCCTGGATCGGATATACGGCGTCCGGGTTGTCGACCTGCATCGCCGGCGCGAGCTTCTTGATCTCGTCGGGATAGATCAGGCGCGAGTCGATCCCGTTGATGCGGTTGACCTCGGCGCGGTTGGCCATCACGAACATCGCGCGGTCGGAGTGCGCCAGCGTGAGGTGGCCGTTCTGCGAGAACAGCAGGTTGAAGTTGAGCTGCGCGCCGAGCCCCTCGTACAGCTTCAGCGACGCGTCGTAGAAGCGCGCGCCCTCGACCGTCTTGTAGTTCGACCGCAGGATCGTCGTGTTGCGGCCCGCGGCGCCCGAGCCGATGTAGCTCTTCTCCAGCACGGCCACGTTGGTGATCCCGTGGTCGCGCGCGAGGTAGTACGCGCTGGCAAGGCCGTGCGAGCCGCCGCCGACGATCACGACGTCGTATGAGTCCTTGAGCTCGGAGCGCGGGCGCCACATGCGCCGGCGGCGGAAGATGTCAAGCACGCGAGGCCACCTCCTCCACGACCAGCGCATCGGCGCCCACCGGGCCGCCGCCGAGGCTCGCGGCGGCATCCGCCACCACGGTCCAGACGTAGCTGCCGAGCGCCGCGCCGAACAGCATCAGCCAGCGGTCCTCCGCCTCGCGCAGGATCGCGCCCGGCGTACGCGCCACCGAGCCAGGGCGGAAGCCGTGCACCGGCGTCGCCCGCGGGCGCAGGTCGATCGCGGTGAAGCGGGCGAACACCTCGGGCGCCAGCGGTCCCGCGATCGTCAGCGCGCCCATGGCCGAGGTCAGGTCGACCACGTCGTCGCCCAGGCGCTCTCGAAGCTCGGCGGTCCGGTCCGGCTCGCACAGGATCAGCGCGCGCTCGCGCGAGGTGGGACACCACCAGGCGTCATCACGGCGGGTGGCCACTCCGAGCTCCAGGCCGTGCTCGCCGAGCAGCTCGAGCTTGCCCAGCTGCGAGCGGTCGGCGAAGGCGACCGTCGAGCGATGGCTCTCCTCGCCGTCGAAGGTGACAGCCACGTTCCAGCCGTCGCGCTGCTCGAGCGTGGCGCCCGCGGCGAGCGCCTCGCGCTCCATCGGCGAGCGGGCGATCGCGCTCGGCGCGGGCGAGAGGAAGTCGAGGCTCACGACCGCAGCACCTCGCCCTCGGGGTCGTAGAACGGCGCCGTCACGACCTCCGCCTGGTAGCGCTTGCCCGCGTCCGAGATCGTCACGCTCGAGCCGTCCTTGGCGAGCGCGGCCGGCACCCAGGCCATCCCGATCACCCCGCCGAGCTGCGGCGAGTAGCGCGCGCTCGTGACCTGACCGACCGGGCCGTCGCCGTCCGGGAGCACCACCGCTCCCTCGGTCGGCACGTGGCCATTGGTCAGCTTGATGCCGACCAGCGCGGTCTCGAGGTCCTCCCCGGCCGCGCGCTCCAGCGCCCACTTGCCGATGAAGTCCTGGTCCTTGTCGAGCTTGACGATCCAGGGCATCGCGGCGCCGAACGGCGTGGACTCCGAGTCCGTGTCCTGTCCGATCAGGATGTGCATCTTCTGCAGGCGCAGCAGCCGCTGGGGCTCTAGGCCGAACGGCTTCATCCCGTACTCGGCGCCCGCCTCCATGAGGGCGTCCCAGAGGTGCTGGCCGTGCGCCGACGGGCAGTGGATCTCGTAGCCCACCTCGCCGACGAAGCCGATCCGCAGGATCAGGCAGGGCACACCCGCCACGTCCGCCCGCTTGCCGTCGAGATAGGTGAACGCCTCGGCGGAGCAGTCGAGCTCGGTCAGCTTGCCCATGATCTCCCGCGCGCGCGGGCCGGCGAGGTTGACCGCTGACAGCGCCTGCGTGACATCGGTGAGCCGCACGTCGAGCTGCCAGTCCGCCAGCCACCACGAGAACCACTCGTAGACGGCGCCGGCGCCGCTCGACGTGGTGGTCACGTAGAACGTGTCGTCGTCGAGCCGGCAGATCGTGCCGTCGTCCATGATCCGCCCCGCGTCGCTCGCGATCACGCCGTAGCGGATCCGCTCCGGCTTCAGGTTCGAGAACCGGTTCGGGTAGAGCCGATCGAGGAAGTCGCCGGCGTCGGGGCCGCGCACGATCAGCTTGCCGAGCGTCGACACGTCGATCAGCCCGGCGGTCTCGTGCACGGCCAGCGCTTCCGCCTGCGGGTCGCCGTAGTCGTACGCGCGCCGCCAGTCGCCCGCCCACAGCACGTTGGCGCCGAGCTCGCGGTGGCGGCCGTGGATGGCGGACCGCTTGGCCGGCTCGAACGGCCGCCCGGCGAGCGCGCCCATCGGCACCGCGTGCCAGGGCGGCCGCGCGGTCGTGGTGCCGATCTGCTCGAGGCTCTGCCCGGTCTCCTCGGCCATCAGCCGCACGGCCGGCAGCTGGCACATACGGCCCTGACACGGGCCCATCGTCGTTGTCGTGTAGCGCTTCGACAGCTCGATCGAGTCGTAGCCCTCCTCGACGGAAAGGTGGATGTCCTTGGCGGTGACGTCCTCGCACAGGCAGGCGAAGCACTTGCCCTGGCGGCGGCTCGTGACCGCGGGCGGCACCGCCACCTCGGGCGGCTGGCCGATCTTCCGGTCGTGGCCGTGGCCGTCGCCGTCGGCGGCCTCGCCGCCGAACCCGAGCGCCCGCGCCGCCGCGGCCCCGGCGGTGGCGCCCGAGTGCTCGGCGTCCGGGAGGTGGCCGGCGCCGGCGACCTCGCCGGCGGCGTAGACCTCGTCGGGCAGCTCCTCGAGCACGAACTGGCCGAACTGGCGGTCGTAGCCGGTGCGCCCGCCCGCCTGCGTGAGCAGCGAGGTGGCCGGCGCGCTGCCGCCGGACACCACGAGCAGGTCGCAGCCGAAGGCGTGCTCGCCCTCGCCGTCGCCGGCGCCCGGCTTGCCGAGCACGACCCCCTGAACGTGGTCGCGGCCGCGCGCCTCGAGCACGGTCATCCCGCGCAGCGGGCGCATCCCGCGCCGCATCAGGGCGTTCAGGCCGGGCGTGCCGCCGTTGTTGCGCAGGTCGGCGACGGCGACCAGCTCGACGCCGGCGTCATGAAGCGCGGCCGCGGCCTCGAGACCGCGGTCGCACACGGCCGCCACGACCGCGCGCTCGCCCGGCTTTACGCCGTACAGGGTCGCCAGCCGCAGGGCGCCGCCGGACAGCATCACGCCGGGCAGGTCGTTGCCGGGGAACAGCAGCGGCTGCTCGACCGCGCCGGTGGCGTACACCACGCGGCCGGCGCGGATCTGGTGGAGCGTGTCGCCCTGCCACACCGGCACGAGCCCGTCGAACGCGCCCAGCGCCGGGGCGCTCGTGAGCACCTCCACCCCGGCCGCCCGAGCCTTCTCGGTGAGCTCGCGGGCGCGCTCGTGGGCGCCCTCGGCGAGCAGCCGGCCGCCTGGCTCGGGGCCCTCGTCGCAGAGCACCACGTCGGCGCCCTGCTCGGCCGCGGCGATCGCCGCGTGCAACCCTGCCGCGCCGCCGCCGACGACCAGCACGTCGGCGTGGCGGCGCCGGTACTCGGTTTGCCACTCGCGCTCAGGCTGGCTCTTGGCGATCCGGCCGAGGCCGGCGGCGTGCCGCAGGACCTTCTCGTAGAGCGGCCAGAAGCGCCGCGGCCGGATGAACGTCTTGTAATAGAAGCCGGGCGGCGTGAAGGGGCCGCCGAACTTGTCGGTCGCGCGCATCACGTCGAACTCGAGCGAGGGCGACGCGTTCATGTGCTCGACCTTCATCCCCTCGCGCAGCGGCTCGGTGCAGGCGCGCACGCCCGGCGCCCCGTCCACCTGCACGAGGCAGTTGGGGCACTGGCCGGCACAGCACATCAGCCCGCGCGGGCGGTGGTACTTGAAGCTGCGCGAGAACGTGCGGCGGCCGGCCGCGAACAGGGCCGAGCCGATCGTGTCGCCCTCGAGGCCGGCGACGGGCTTGCCGTCGAACGTGAACCCCAGCTCGCGCTCGCGGTCGATGCGCTGACCGTCGCTCTCGGGAAGGCGGCTCACGACGGCAGCTCCGTCAGCAGCACCTGGTTGGTGCGCGTGTCGCGCTCGGCGAGGAACCACTCGCCGCAGCCGGAGCGGTGGAACCACCACTCGCGCTGGACCCCGGCGACGTTGTCGCGGAAGTAGTTGTAGGCGCCCAGCTCGCGCGGCGAGGGCGCGGTGCGCGGCCGCGGGTTCACCTCACCCCCGAAGCTGAAGTCGGTGACCTCGCGCGGGCCGCAGTTGGGACAGGTCAGGACGTAGGACACGGTACGGTTTCGGCTACTCGCTGATCGTAAACAAATTTGTCCAACCGGGCAACTACGCGCCCGGCACCCAGCTCGTCCCGGCCAGCGGCACACGGGCCATCGCGCTCGCCTCCAGCGTGAGCGCCACCAGGTCCTCGGGCTCGAGGTTGTGCAGGTGCGACTTGCCGCAGGCGCGTGCCAGCGTTTGCGCCTCGAGCACCATCGTGCGCAGGTAGTTGGCCAGCCGGCGGCCGCCCAGCTCGGGGTCGAAGCGCGCCGCGAGCTCGTCGTCCTGCGTGGAGATCCCAGCGGGGTCGCGGCCCTCGTGCCAGTCGTCGTAGAACCCGGCGGCCGAGCCGATCTCGGCGTAGTCGGCGTCCAGCTCGGGGGCGTTGTCCCCGAGCGCGATCAGCGCCGCCACCCCGATCGAGACCGCGTCGGCCCCGAGCGCCAGCGCCTTCGCCACGTCGGCGCCCGACCGGATCCCGCCGGACACGATCAGCTGAACCTCGCGGTGGACCTCGAGATCCTGGAGGGCGTCGACCGCCGGCCGGATCGCGGCCAGCGTGGGGATGCCGACGTGCTCGATGAACACTTCCTGGGTCGCCGCCGTGCCGCCCTGCATGCCGTCGAGCACCACGGCATCGGCGCCGGCCTTCACGGCCAGCGCGGTGTCGAAGTAGGGGCGCGTGGCGCCGACCTTGATGAAGATCGGCTTCTGCCAGTCGGTGATCTCGCGCAGCTCGTGGATCTTGATCTCGAGGTCGTCCGGCCCGGTCCAGTCGGGATGGCGGCAGGCGCTGCGCTGGTCGATCCCCTTCGGCAGGTCGCGCATCTCGGCCACGCGATCCGAGATCTTCTGGCCGAGCAGCATGCCGCCGCCGCCGGGCTTCGCGCCCTGGCCGACCACGATCTCGATCGCGTCCGCCTTGCGCAGGTCGTCCGGGTTCATCCCGTAGCGCGACGGCAGCAGCTGGTAGACGAGCGTGCGCGAGTGCTCGCGCTCCTCGGGCGTCATGCCGCCGTCGCCGGTGGTGGTGCTCGTGCCGACCTCGGTGGCGCCGCGCCCGAGCGCCTCCTTGGCCGGCGCGGACAGCGCGCCGAAGCTCATGCCGGCGATCGTGATCGGGATGTCGAGGTGGAGCGGCTGGGCGGCGTGGCGCGCGCCCACCGTCACGTCCGTGTCGCAGCGCTCGCGGTAGCCCTCGAGCGGGTAGCGCGACATGCTCGCGCCGAGGAACAGCAGGTCGTCGAAGTGCGGCACCGGGCGCTTGGCGCCGAAGCCGCGGATGTCGTAGATCCCCTCCCGCGCGGCGCGCTGGATCTCGGCGATCGTGTTGCGGTCGAAGAGCGCGGACTCGCGCATCAGTAAGCCCCCGCGTTGTCGACGTGGAAGTTGTAGAGCTTGCGCGCCGAGCCGTAGCGGCGGAAGTCGGCTGGGCGCGGCGTCGACCTCCGCCTCGGCGAGCAGCGCGGCGAGCTCGGCGGCGTGCTCCTCGCGCATCTCCTTCTCGACGCAGTCGGCGCCCAGCCCCGCGACCGCGCCGCGCACGTACAGGCGCGCCTCGTAGATCGAGTCGCCGAGCGCGTCGCCGGCGTCGCCGCAGACCACGAGCCGCCCCTTCTGGGCCATGAACGCGCTCATGTGCCCGACCGATCCCTGCACGACGATGTCCACGCCCTTCATGGAGATCCCCGCGCGGGCCGAGGCGTCGCCGCGGATCACGACCAGCCCGCCGTGTCCGGTCGCCCCCGCGGACTGGCTGGCGCTGCCGTCCACCACGACCCGGCCGGACATGATGTTCTCCGCCAGGCCCACGCCGGCGTTGCCGTGCACGCGCACGGTCGCCAGCTTGTTCATGCCGGCGCAGTAGTAGCCCGCGTGCCCGTCGATGGCGACCTCGATCGGCGCGTCGATGCCGGCGGCGAGCGCGTGGGCGCCGCGCGGGTTGAGCACGCGCCACTGCGGGTCCGGCTCAGGCCCGTGCAGCGCGGCGTTCAGCTCGCGCAGCGGGGTCACTGCCAGATCGATCTCCTTCAGACCGGCGCCCGTTCCCAGCTGTACACGCGCCCCGGCTCGGGCTCCCACATCGTGGCGCCCGCAGCGCCCGGCAGCACCGCGATCGCGCGGTACTCGGAGGCCATCGCCACCCAGTCGTCGGTCTCGGCCATCACAGCCGGCTTGCAGGCGATCGGGTCGCGCAGCACCGCAAAGCCCTCGGCGGTGCCGACCGCGAACGTGTAGAAGCCGTCGAGGTCCTCGAGGCACCCCTCGAGCGCCTGCTCCAGCGTGGCGCCCTCGCGCAGGCGGTGGGTGAGATAGCCGGCCGCGACCTCGGAGTCGTTGTCGGTCTCGAACTGGATGCCCTCCCTGCGCAGCCAGCGCCGCAGGTCGTTGTGGTTCGAGAGCGAGCCGTTGTGGACGAGGCACAGGTCGAGCCCGGTCGAGAACGGGTGCGAGTGCTCGGTGGTGACCGCGCTCTCGGTCGCCATGCGCGTGTGGCCGAGCGCGTGGCTGCCCTGCATCTCGCCCAGCGCGAACGCCTCGATGAAGTCGCGCGGCGAGCCCGCCTCCTTGTAGATCTCGATCGTCTGGCCGGCGCTCATCACCCGCAGCTCGGGGTGGTGCTCGCGCAGCCACGCCTGCGCCACGTCGGCGTCGGTCTCGACCACGATCACCGCGTGGCTGGCACGCCGCTCCGGCTCGCCGGCGCCGAAGGTCTCGGCCAGCTCGTCGCGCACGGACTCCCAGTCCTGCTCGGGGTCGGGAGAGAACAGCGACACCTTCGAGGATCCCGTGGGCGCGGGCTGGCGGTAGACGGCCACGCCGGCGCTGTCGGGGCCGCGGTCGCTCAGCTGCAGCAGCATCGCGCCCAGATGGCCCCCGAGGCCGCCGCTCACGTCGAGCGATTTGGAGAACAGTCCAGCGATTCCACACATGGTCGGACGTTCGAGTGTAGGTAGGAGGTCGCCCCAGGCCCATGTCTGCGGCCCACACTCCTGAGCGCTCAAGGATGTGCATCGCCCACATGGCTCGCGTTCGCGCCAGCGGGTAGTTTGCGGCCCCAGATGACCGATCAGCACTTCACCGCACCCGAGTCGCTCGACGACGTCCGCAAGTACATCGACAAGAACGAGATCGAGTTCCTGTTCGCGCAGTTCGTGGACATGCACGGCAAGCCCAACGCCAAGCTCGTGCCGGCCACCCATCTCGACGGCCTGATGGAGGACGGCGCCGGCTTCGCGGGCTTCGCCGCCGGCGAGATCGGGCAGGGGCCGCACGAACCCGACCTGGCGGCGATGCCGGACGTCCGCTCCTTCACGCCGCTGCCGTGGAAGGCGGGCGTGGCGCGCCTGGCGTGCGACGTGCACGTGGAGGGCGAGGAGTGGCCGTACTGCCCGCGCACGATCCTGCGCCGGCAGCTCGAGCGAGCCCGCTCGATGGGCTTCGAGTTCTTCGTCGGCGCCGAGCTCGAGTACTTCCTGGTGCGCAAGCGCGACGACGGGTCGATCGAGCTGGCCGACCCGCTCGACACGCTCGACCAGCCCTGTTACGACATGCGCGGGCTGACCCGCAACCTCGACTTCGTCTCGATGATCGCGCGCAACATCACCGACCTGGGCTGGGGCAACTACGCGACCGACCACGAGGACGCCAACGGCCAGTTCGAGCAGAACTTCGAGTTCGCGGACGCGCTCACCACCTGCGACCGGGCGATCTTCTTCCGCTACATGGTCGAGTCGCTGGCGCAGGAGCGCGGGATGATCGCGACGTTCATGCCCAAGCCGTTCTCGCACCTGACCGGCAACGGCTGCCACTTCCACATGAGCCTCTGGCGCGACGGGGAGAACGCTTTCGAGGCCGACCCGGCGAACGACCCGCGCGGGATGGGGCTGACAGACACGGGCTACCAGTTCATCGCCGGGCTGAAGGCGCACGCGAAGGCGTACATCGCCGTGACGGCGCCGACCGTCACGTCGTACAAGCGGCTGGTGGTGGGCTCGCGCAGCGGGGCGAGCTGGGCGCCGGTGTATGTGAGCTATGGCTACAACAACCGCACGCAGATGCTGCGCGTGCCGGGCCCGGGCCGCGTGGAGGACCGGACCATCGACGGCTCCTGCAACCCGTACCTGGCGGCCGCGGTGACGCTGGCGGCAGGGCTCGACGGAATCGAGAAGGGCCTCGACCCGGGCGACCCGACGACCAAGCTGAACCTGCACGAGCTGACCGAGGCCGAGCGCACCGACCTCGGCGTGGAGCTGCTGCCGGCGACCCTGCTGGACGCCACCCGCGAGCTGGCCGCCGACGACGTGATGAGGGCAGCGCTCGGCACGACCCACCGCGAGGACTACGTCGACTACTTCGTGCGCGTGAAACAGCGCGAGTTCTCGGAGTGGCACGACCAGGTGACGCAGTGGGAGGTCGACCGGTACCTGCAGCTGTTCTGAGCCGCTAACTGCGGCAACCAGGGATCGATCCGCTCCGCGGCGCTCCGGGGGCTGACGGTCCGCGTTCGAGCACTCGTCCCACCCCGCTCCACCGGGGTCGACGAGTCCGGTATGCGGAGAAACTCGACAGCCTACGCGCGGGGTGAGGCACTTGTCGAGAGCGCGCAGCCCAGACCCATCCTGGTTGCTGCAGTTCAGGCGGCCTCGCGCCCCGGCTCCGCCGTTGGCACCTCAACCGTCCGCGGCTCCAGCAGCCCCAGCCGCCCGGCCAGCCACGGCGCCGGTAGCGCCTGCAGCAGCAGCGTTCCGATGATCGCCAGCGCCACCACGCTCGCGTAGAGCTCGCCGTCGGGCACCCCCAGGCCCGCCAGCACCCCCACCAGCGCTGCCGGCACCACTCCCGTCTCGCGCGTCCAGCACAGGAACAGCAGCTCCTGGCGCGTCCAGCCCGCCGCCCGGTCGGGCACCGCGCACGCGAGCACCGTCAGCGGCCGCGCCACCAGCAGCAGCGTCGCCAGCACCGCCAGCGACGGCAGCAGGTTGTCGCCCAGCGCCCCGAACGGGATGTTCGCCCCCAGCACGACGAACACGAGCAGCGTCACGAGGTCGGCCAGGTTGAACGCGAACAGCCGCATCTCCTGCTCGTGGCGGCGTGTGCATCGCCAGGCCGAGGTGCTCCATGTTGCCCACGATCAGCCCCGCCAGGAACGCGCCCAGGTAGCCGCTGCCGCCGGCCGAGTCGAGCGAGAAGAAGCTGATCGTCACGACCGTCAGCACCGCCAGCGCCGACGACTCGCGCCAGACCCCGGAGCGGTGGCTCGAGATCGCGGCGGCCAGCCCGATGCCCGGCGACGATCCCGATCACCGTGCTGATCGCCAGGTCGACCAGGAAGTCCTCGACCGGGTGCGCCAGCGAGCCGTCGCCGCTCAGCAGCACGCCGGCCAGCGCCAGCGCGAGCGCGGCGCCGGTCGGGTCGTTGAATGCCGACTCGGCCACGACCGTCTGCGCGACCTTCGGCCGCAGCCGCGAGCGGATGAACAGCGGGATCAGGATGGCCGGGTCGGTCGGCGCCAGCACCGCGCCCATCAGCAGCGAGGCGGTCCAGTCGAGGTCGAACACCGCGTGCGCCGTGACCGCCACCACCGCGGCCGTGAGCACCACGCCCGGGCACCACCAGCAGCCCCATGCTGATCCACACCCGGCGCAGCACCGGCAGCGACAGGTTCAGCCCGCCGTAGAACAGGATCAGCGACACGCCGAGCGTGAACAGCAGCTGCGCCCCGAGCGAGTCGAGCGGCACGTCGACGACGTCGAGCGCCGAGCCCCCGAGCAGCGCCCCGACCGCCACCAGCACCAGGATCTCGGGCACCGGCAGCAGGCTCGCCACCAAGCGGGCGACCAGCGCCGCGCTGAGCAGCAGGCTCAGCGTGAGGAAGAGGTCGTCAGTCATCCGAGCGGGCGCGCGTGTGGCGCTCGCCCTCGAGCGCCATGCGCGCGACGTCGCTCGCCGTGACCAGCAGCAGCACGATCACGATGCCGGCGCCGAGCGCCACGGTGATCAGGCGCTTGCGGGCGTCGTCGCGGGCGTCGTCGAAGGCGCGCTCGGTCGCCGCCGCGCGTTGCCGCTCGTAGGTGGCGAGCTGGTCGGCGGTCTCCGCCATCGCGCTGAAGCGCGCGATCTCCGGGCCGAGGAAGATGTCGCTCGACCCGCTGCTCGTCGCCCGCGCGCAGCGCCGCGGTAGGCGATCGCGGTCGAGCGCGCATGAACTCGGCGAACTCGCGCGTCAGCTCGGCGCAGCAGCTCGCGCTCGCGCCGGTCGGTGAGCGTCGCGGCCGCCGGCGCGCAGGTCGCGCCGGAAGCGTCGCCACCGAGCGCTCGAACACCGGCCGCGAGCGCCCGTTGTCGTAGCCGTAGGCCGTCTGCCAGCCGTTCACGTCGGTGACGCCGAACTTCAGCTCGAGCGCGATCGACTCGTGCCGGGCGCGCTCCTGCACCTCGTCGAAGCGGTCGCCCATCTGGCCCATCCCGTGAAGCGCCACGGCGGTCGTGGCGAGCGGCCCGAGGATGGTCAGGACGATCGCCGCGTAGAGCTTCGCGCGGATCGTCATGGGCTAGGGTGCCCGCGCCGATGGTCGTGTTCGTGTTCACCGAGCAGGTGCCGCCGATCCTCGCGGTTGCGCTGCTCATCCTCGTCTACCTGACGGCGCTCGAGCTCTGGCACGAGGACGACCTCGAGTTCCTCTGGAAGGCGTTCTGGGTGCTGTTCGTCTTCCTCGGCCACGTGTTCGGCTACGGCATCTTCAGGGCCTGGCTGGCGCTCCACCGCCGCGGCAGGGCAACGCCGCCTAGTCCCCGCGCACGCGGTGCAGCCGCGCCACCTTGAGCGCCAGCTCGAGCGAAAGCAAGTCCTCGTTGCGCAGGTCGAGCCCGGTGATCCGCTCGATCCGCTCGAGGCGCTGGCGCACCGTGTTGGGGTGGATGTAGAGCGTGCGCGCGCTCTCGGCCACGCTGCAGCGCGCGCCGAGGAAGCGCTCGAGCGTCTCGACCAGCTGGGCGTTGCGGCGCCGGTCGTAGTCGATCAGCTCCTCGACCGCCTGCCCGTAGCGGTCGTGGGGCGTCTCGTCGAGCTCGAGGTGGACGAGGTAGCGGTAGGCCCCGAGCTGCTCGTAGGAGACCGCCCCGCCGTCGGCCGCCAGCGAGCGGCCGATGCTGGCCGCGTCGGCCGCCTCGCGCATGCGCCGCCGCGCGCTCGCGGCGCCGCGGTCGACGTCGCTGAGCCCCAGCTCCAGCCCCTCCTCGCGCGCGAGCTCGTCGCAGGCCCGCCAGAGCGCCTCGGCGGCGCTCGGCTCGTCGGTCGGCAGCGGCGCGAGCCCGCGCAGCGCGTCGTGGCGCGCGTCGAAGAAGGCGCGCGGATAGAGCCGCTGCAGCCGGGCCTGCACGCGCGCGGCCAGCTCCGGCCAGGGCAGCCCGTCGGGGCGCGCCGGGGCGCGCTCGGCGTGGATGAACACGTGCGGACGGTTGAGGTCGCAGCGGGCGTCGGCGGCCTTCGACTCGGCGGTCTGCACCGCGCCGGCGGCGAGCGCGTCGAACATGTGGTTGACGATGTTCTCGGCGGTCAGCCGCTCGATCAGCTCGGCCTTCTTGAGCCCGACCGCGGTCTGGTTGGCCACGGCCCGCAGCAGCTCGGCGTCGTCGGCGCCGAACGCGCGACCGCGCACGACGCAGCTGAGGATCCCGAGCTGCTCGTCGCCGGCCACCAGCGGCGCGAGCAGCAGCCCGTCGTCGTCCGGCGCCACGACGCCGGCGTTGCGGCGCTCGCGGCGCATCAGGTCGAGCAGCAGCGCGGCGCGGCCCGGGCCGGGCCGCCGAGTCGTCGGGCGGGTCGGCGCCGGCCAGCATCAGCTCGTCGGCGTCGGCGTCGAGGCGCCAGATCTGGCAGGCGTCGGCGCCCAGCAGCTGGCGCGCGCCGCGCGTGACGGCGTCGTAGAGGTCCTCGCGCAGGGTGACCGCCGCGAGCGACTGGCTCAGCTGGGTGAGCGTGGTGAGCGCGTCGACCCGCCGGCTCGCCTCCTCGTAGAGCTGCGCGTTCTCGATCGCGCCGGCCACCAGCGAGGCCGTGTGGACGAGGAAGTTGACGACGTCGCTCGTCGAACTCGCGCGGCGCCTCGGTGTGCAGCACGACCACGCCGATCACGTCGCCGTCGCGGGCGAGGATCGGCACGGCGACCATCGACTGGAAGCGGTCCTCGTCGAGCTCGGGCACGAACTTCATGCGCGGGTCCTCGAGCGCGCGCTCGCGGATGAACTCGGGCGTCTTCGTGCGCGCCACCCAGCCGGTCAGGCCTTCGTCGAGGCCCCAGCTCGAGCTTGCCGACCAGCTCCGAGTAGCGCGGCGAGGCGGCGCGCAGCACCAGCCGGTCGCCCTCGACGAAGTAGATGAAGCAGGCGTGGCAGCCGGTCGCGTCGGTGGCGATCTCGACGATGCCGCCGAGCACGCGGTCGAGGGCCAGCGACGACGAGACCGTCTTGATGACCGCGTACAGCGTCTCGTTCTCGCGCCGCACGCGTGCTAGGGCGTCGCCGCCCTCGGTGACCGGGGAAACCGTCACGCGAGCCCTCCTTTCCGTGGGTTGATCGTAGTCGCTGGCCCGCTGGACCACCCTATGTGCATATCTACCACTCGACGCGAGCAAGAGATGTGCGAAATCCCATTGCACCAATCTGCACAACGGGGATAGCGTCGCGCTCGTGCAGCGCCGGCGAGCGTGGAGGGGATCGTGATCGACGTATTTCTTGCGCAGGTCACGGACCTGAAGGACGCGGCCAGCGCCGAGGCGCAGACGCTCGACAGCGCGATCCTCGGGGAGCAGTTCTACTTCTGGACCGTCGTCCTGATGTGGCTGATCCACGCCGGCTTCATGACGTACGAGGCCGGCGTCGCGCGGCGCAAGAACGTGATGGCGACGGCGATGAAGAACATCCTCACGATCGCCGCCGTCACGCCGACCTTCTACTACTTCGGCTGGTGGATCTACAACTGCAACCAGCCGGGCCTGCCGATCGGCCCGAACTCCTCCGACTTCACCGTCGGCGGCCTGCGCGGGCGGCATCCCCTGGAGCGACGCGTTCGGGCCGAACCTGACCAACAACATCAACCTGATCTTCTTCCTGGCGTTCCTGCTGTTCTCGTGGACCACCGCGTCGATCATGTCCGGGGCGCTGCTGGAGCGCGTGCGGCTGTCCGCCTACCTCGTGCTCGCGGCGCTGCTCGGCTCGGTCGTCTGGATCCTCGACGCCGCCTGGGGCTGGAGCGCCGGCGGCTGGATGACGCTGCGCTTCGGGTTCCATGACTCGATCGCGTCGGCGGTCGTGCACGGCGTCGTCGGGCGCGTTCACGCTCGGGGTCCTGTTCAACCTCGGACCGCGAATAGGGAAGTACACGAAGGAGGGGCTGGCGCGCACGTTCCGCCCCAACAACCTCCACATCACCCTGCTGGGGCTGATGCTGATCTTCACCGGGTTCTACGCCTTCTACGGCGCCTGCCTGGTGATCGCGTCCACCGCGTTCCCGGGCTGGGCGACGATCTACCTGAGCCCGACCACGCTCGGCTCGATCACGATGGTGATCACCTTCGGCTTCGCGGGCGGCTTCACCGGCGGCTACTTCGCCAGCAGGGGCGACCCGTTCTGGACCGTGTCCGGCGGCCTCGCCGGCGTGATCGGCGTGTCCGCGGGCGCGGACGTCTACGCGCCGACGCTCGCCTACCTGCTCGCGATGGCCACGGCGGCGCTCGCCGTCTACGCGGGCAACTGGATCGAGACGAAGGTGCGCGTGGACGACGTGGTCGGCGCGGTCGCCGTGCACGGCGTGTCCGGCTTCCTCGGCGTCATCTGGGTCGGCGTCTTCGCCGCCGGCTACCCGACCGGCGTCAACAACGTCGACTCGAGCATCTGGGGCCAGCTGCTCGGCATCGCGACGTTCCTGCCGCTCGGCTTCCTGACGCGGCTGGGTCGCGTCCTGGGTCCTCAAGAAGCTGAACCTGCTGCGCGTCCCGCCGGAGGTCGAGATCGCCGGGCTCGACACGGTCGAGTACGTGCCCGACATCTACCTGCCGGAGGTGGCCGGTCGGGCCGGCCGCGCTGGTCGAGCCGGACGGGACGCTCGTCGATGCCGATCCGCTGATCCTGGAGGAGCGCTCGAGCTGACTCGCAACGGCGGACGACCGCGGGAACGGGTGGGAGGTAAGGAGGCGAGATGCCAGCGATCATCAACAGCGCGCCCGACTGCGTCGTCCACAAGGAGGGCTACGACGGCGACGACATCGCCGACTTCATCCTCAACAACAACTACCAGGACTGCGCCGGGTTCATGACGTTCGGCCCCGGCTCGACCTACGGCGACGAGGGCGCCGGCGCGACGACCGCGTACATGGCGCTGACCTGGATCGGGATCGTGGTCATGGTGATCGTGTTCGTGGCGCTGGATCGTGTACGAGAACCGGCGGCTGCTCGACGTTCGCCGCAACCGGCGCGCTGCCGGCCGGCGCCGACCGACGAGCCGCCACCCCAGCCGGGCATGACGACTAGGAGCAGATCGGAATGAGCAACGCCAGATCGAGTTCCCGCCGCTGCAGACCCACTCGCAAGGCTTCGAGATGGCCGATGCTTGCGATCTCGATCATCTGTGCGATCGTGGTGCTCGTGATCGTCCTGTTCACGAACATCGGGAACGAGTTCCGTCCCACCGTCTGACGCCGTCCCGCCCGCGGCTGACACGCGACAGGCCCGTGTAGGACGGCGGCCATGGGTCAGCGCCGGTTCGTCGGCGCGGTGCTGCTGGCTCGCGTTCGTCGTCGCGCAGACCTGCCAGAAGGACCAGGTCCGGGTCACGAAGGACAGGCGATCGCAACCGCGAAGCGTCAGATCGACTTCGACCCGACGCGCACACAGATTCGGCTGCTGCGCCAGGGGCTCGAACTCGAGGCCCACCTGGATCGTGTCGCTGTCGATCCCCAGGAAGGGCGCGCCGCTCGAACACGCAGGAGTTCAGGGAGCTCGCGGTGGTGCGCGTCGACGCCAACACCGGGAAGGTCGTCGATGTCAAGGTGCAGCGCTAGCCGGCGACCGGGACGCGCTCGCTCTCGAGGACTCCCGTGAGCGCGGCCAGCACGCGGTCGGCCGTTGCCTCGCTCGCGTTCGGACCCATCAGGCCGACGCGCCAGATCGGCGGCGTGGCCGCCCCCAGCCCGCCACCGACCTCGAGCCCGCGCTCGGCGAGCAGCTGGCGCTGCACGTCCTTGCCGTCGATGCCCTCGGGCACTCGCACCGCGGTGAGCGGCGCGAGCCGGTGCTCCGTCCTCGGCGAGCACCTCCAGGCCGGCCTCCTCGGCGCGCGCGGCGAAGCGGCGGCCGGCCTGCTCGTGGCGCCGCCAGCGCTGCTCCACGCCCTCCTCCAGCGTCTTGCGCAGCACCTCGTGCAGCGCGTACACGTGGAGGATCGGAGCGGTGTGGTGGTAGGTGGCCGGCCGGTCCACGAAGTAGGCGCGCAGCAGCCGCAGGTCGAGCGAGAACGGCACCGGGCCGTCGTGCGCGTCTCGATCCGGTCGAGCGCGCGCGGCGAGAGGGCGAGCGGCGACATGCCGGGCGGCGCGCCGAGGCACTTCTGGGTGCACGAGTAGGCGTAGTCCACGCCCCAGGCGTCGAAGTCGATGCGCACGCCGCCGAGCGTGGTCACGCAGTCGGCCATCAGCAGCGCGCCGGTCCCGCGCACCGCCTCGCCCAGCTCCGCCAGCGGATGCTCGACGCCGGTGGAGGTCTCGCCGTGAACGACAGCCACCAGCCGCGCGCCCGGGTTGCGCGTCGAGCGCGTCGACGAGCCGCTCGTTGGGCACGTGCCTCCCCCACTCCTCGGCCACCTCGACCACGTTCGCGCCGTGGCGCCGGGCGATCTCGGCGATGCGCGCGCCGAAGTAGCCGGACACGCCCACGACCACCGTGTCGCCCGGCTCGACCAGGTTGACGATCCCGGTCTCCATGCCGGACGTCCCGGTGCTCTGCAGCGGCAGCACCATCCCGTCGTGGGCGCGGTAGACCTCCGCCAGCATCGCCACGACCTCGTCCAGGATCGCGTGGAAGGCCGGATCGAGGTGGCCCAGCATCGGCTTGCCCATCGCGGCGAGCGCCGCGGGCTCGACGTTCGTGGGCCCCGGGCCGCAGAGCAGCCGCGCGGGAGGTGCGAGAGCGGCGATAGGTTTGGCCATGGCCGCAGCCTGGCATGGGCCGATCCACGTTTCCAAGCAATAAATGGCGCGCGTCCATAGACATCAATCACTAGGAGGCGGCAAGGCCTCGCTGGTCGACGTGGCCGAGGAGGCGCTGCGGCGCTGGCTCGCCACCGGCAGGCACCGCGTCGGCGAGCGGCTGCCGCCCGAGCAGGAGCTGTCGGCGCGGCTGGGGATCTCGCGCGGCACGCTGCGCACCGCGCTCGGCCGGCTCGAGAAGAGCGGCGAGATCGTGCGCCGCCAGGGCAGCGGCACCTACGTCGGGCAGGCGGCGTCGTGGGCGCTCGACGAGGGCCTCGAGAAGCTCGTCTCCTACAGCGAGCTGGCGCGCCGCCGCGGCGTGCGCCTGGAGATCGGCGAGCTGGAGATCGAGGAGCTGCCCCTCGGCCCCGACCTGGGCCAGCTCTACGAGCTCGACCCCGAGACCCCCGCCACCACGATCACGCGCGTGCTGCTGATGGACGGCCAGCCCGGGGCGCGCATGTGCGACGTGGTCCACCCGGACATCGAGCTGCCTCCGCCCGGCAAGCTGCGCCAGGCGCTGGAGCGCGGCCAGATGGTGCTCGACGTGCTGCTCAAGCAGGGCGTCCCGGTCGCCTACAACCGCTCGCACATCGTCGCGCGCGTGCTCAAGCCCGACGATCCGGTCGGGATCGCGCTCGGGGTGACGGAGACGATCGGCGCGCTCGAGATCGAGCACGTGACCTGCACCGCGGAGGGCGCGCCGGTCGAGCATTCCACCGACACCTTCCTGCCGCGCAGCCTTGACCTGCACGTGGTGCGCTGGCTCGAGGACGTGCCGCCCGTGCCGGCCATCGGCCGCTCCGCCAGGCCTTGAACCAATTTGACCAAAGACGGTATATTCGCGTCCTGAACCGAGACCCGGAGGGAAGGGTATGACGAACCCCTACGAGGGAACCGTGGCCAGCTTCGGCGGCGACGTCACCACCGTGCTGGACACGCCGCGTACTCAGGCGCCGCCTGCGACCCTCGAGGAGGCCCGCAACCAGCCCGGCAGGCGCGAGCAGATCGAGGCGATTACCCGCCTGATCGAGTCCGAGGGCATCAAGTACGTCTTCTTCCAGCAGGTCTCGATCACCGGCCGTGTGATGGGCAAGGGCGTGGTGGCGGACTTCTTCCCGCAGGTCGCCGAGAAGGGCTACCAGCTCGTCTACGGCGCGACCGCCAACCTGTTCACCGACCGCGCCGGCAACTACATCGGCTTCGGCCCCGAGGAGTCCGAGCTGGCGGCGATAGCCGACCTGAGCACGTTCGCCGTGCTCCCCTGGGACCCGCGCGTGGCGCGCGTGTTCTGCGATTGCTACGACACCGAGACCGGCGAGCTGCTCGACGCCGACCCGCGCCAGAACCTCAAGCGCGTGGTGGCCGAGTTCGAGGAGGAGCTGGGCTACAGCTTCCTGATCGGCATCGAGCCCGAGATGATGTGGCTCAAGCGGGGCGAGGACGGCTCGGAGCCGGAGGGCGTGACCAAGCCGTACTGCTACCACATCCACCAGTTCGAGGAGCTCCGTCCGGTGCTGCTCGACGTGGTCGAGTACGGGCAGGCGCTGGGGCTCGACATGAGCTACGGCGACCACGAGGACGCGCCCGGCCAGCTCGAGCTGAACTTCCGCTTCGACCGCCCGGTCAAGACCGCCGACAACATCACCACCTACCGGCAGATCTGCGCGGCGGTCGGCCGCAAGCACGGCCTGCTGCCGACGTTCATGCCGAAGCCGTTCACCGGCGTGTCGGCCAACGGCCACCACCATCACTTCACGCTGATGGACGAGAACGGCAACGAACGTCTTCCACGACCCGGACGGCCCGGCCGAGCTGTCCGAGGTCGCCCGCCACTTCCTGGGCGGCATGCTCGACCACTTCGGCGCGCTGATGTGCGTCGGCAACCCGACGGTCAACTCCTACTGCCGCATGTGGGACTTCGGCTTCTGGGCGCCGGTCTACAAGAACTGGGGCTGGCAGAACCGCACCTGCACCGTGCGCGTGGCGACCGGCGGGCGCTTCGAGTATCGCGGCGTCGACTCGTCCTGCAACCCCTACCTGAGCGTCGCCGCGCTGCTGGTGGCGGGGCTCGACGGGATCCGCAAGAAGAGCGACCCGGGCCCGCCCCAGGACGCCAACACCTACGACCTGCTGCAGGCCGGCAACGGCGCGGCCGCGCTGGAGCGCGTGCCCGACAGCCTCGGCGACGCGCTGATCGCGCTGGAGAAGGACGAGGTGCTGCGCGACGGCACGATGCCGGGCCGGCTCTGGAAGGTCTTCCATCACTACAAGCGCGACGAGTGGGAGAGCTACCTGGCGGCCGTCACGGACTGGGAGCGCGACCAGTACCTGGAGGTGCTCCCCTAACCATGTGCGGCATCGCCGGGATCATCTACCGCGAGGGCGGCGGCGAGCATCAGGTCGGCCGCGACATGACCTCGATGCTGCAGGCCATGAAGCACCGCGGGCCCGACTCGACCGGCTACGCGCTCTACCGGCCCGAGTCCGAGGGCTACGTGATGCACGTGAAGCTGTCCGAGGAGAACGGGCATCACGACTTCGACCTCGCCGAGCGGCTGAACCGCCAGCGCGCCGACATCGAGGGCCGCATGAAGGCGTCGGGCGCCACGATCAGCTCGATCGACGCGACCACCTCCCAGCACGCGATGACGGTGTCCTTCGGCTTCGACGGCGACCTCAAGGACCTGGCCGACTACGTCGAGGACGTGCGCGACACCGAGGTGCTCTCGCTCGGCCGCTCGCTCGAGATCATCAAGGACCTCGGAGACGCCAACACGGTGGCGGCGGACTACAAGCTCGACGGCTTCCTCGGCACGCACGCGATCGGTCACGCGCGCATGGCGACCGAGTCCGACGTCGACATCGCCAACGCCCACCCCTACTGGGCCTACCCGTTCCCCGACGTGGCGGTCGTGCACAACGGCCAGCTGACCAACTACCACCAGTGGCGCCGCCGCCTCGAGCGCGCCGGGCACCGCTTCCAGAGCGAGTGCGACTCGGAGATCATCGCCGTCTACCTCGCCGAGCGGATGGCGCAGGGCGACTCGCTGGAGGATTCGATGCGGCGCAGCCTCGGCGAGCTCGACGGCGTGTTCACCTACCTGTGCGTGACCGAGGACGCCCTCGGCGTGGCCAAGGACGAGCTGGGCGCCAAGCCGCTCGTGCTCTACGAATCCGATGACATCGTGGCGCTCGCGTCAGAGGAGATCGCGATCCGCAAGGTGGTCGACCGCGAGATCGAGACCTACGACCCGTACGAGGGCGCGGTGATGGTTTGGACGACGTGACGACCACCTACGACGCGCGCGGGCTCGTCGAGCTCGACGGCACGATCCCAAAGGTCTCCGAGATCGACGGCGAGCGCGCCGTGCTGGAGGCACGCGACCTGTCCACGCGCAAGATCAACGCCGAGCTGCGCTGGCTGCTCTACGAGCAGGGCGTCAAGGAGGTCACGATCCTCAACCCGAGCGCGCGGCACTCGCTCGGCGTGGGCATCCTGACGCGCTGCAAGGTCACCTTCGAGGGCAGCCTCGGCTACTTCGGCTGCGGCCTGGGCGACGGCGCCGAGTTCCAGATCAACGGGCGCGTGGGCTGGTCGGTCGCCGAGAACATGATGTCCGGCGTGGTCGTGATCGAGTCGAACGCCGGCTCGCTGGCGGGCGCCGCGCTGCGCGGCGGCGACCTGGTCGTGAAGGGACAGGTCGGCGCGCGCACGGGCATCGACCAGAAGGGCGGCACGATCGTCGTGCTCGGCGACGCCGGCTCGATGACCGGCTTCATGATGCAGCGCGGGCGCCAGATCATCTGCGGCGACGTGGGCCCCGGCCTGGGCGACTCGATGTACGACGGCACGATCTACGTGGGCGGCAAGGTCGCCGCGCTCGGGATCGACTGCGTCGAGGGCGAGTGGACCGACGCCGACACCGAGCTGATCGAGCGCAAGTTCTCGATCTACGGGCTCGGCACCCCGCCGCCGCTCACGAAGTTCGTGTGCGGCAAGAAGCTCTACAACTACGACAGCCTCGAGCCGAGCGAGAGAAAGCTGGTGCTGTGATGGCCGACGAGAACGCACCCTCTCAGCGCACGATCCTCGGCCGCAGCAAGATCTTCACGCCGGAGGTCATCGACGACATCCACATGAAGGCCGAGCTCGGCCGCTACCGCATGCGCGGGTTCTCGATGTTCAAGAAGATCCCGCACTGGGACGAGCTGATCTTCCTGCCGGGCACGCTCACGCGCTTCGTGATCGAGGGCTATCGCGAGAAGTGCGTCACGAAAACCGTGCTCGGCTCGCGCTTCGCCAAGAAGCCGATCGAGCTCGACATCCCGATCTACATCACCGGCATGAGCTTCGGCGCGCTCTCGATCGAGGCCAAGATGGCGCTCGCCAAGGGCGCCTCGATGGCCGGCACCGCCACCTGCTCGGGAGAGGGCGGGATGATCCCGCCCGAGCGCGATCTGTCGACCAAGTGGTACTACCAGATCATCCAGAGCCGGTACGGGTTCAACCCGCACCACCTGATGCTCGCCGACGCGGTCGAGTTCTTCATCGGCCAGGGCTGCAAGGTCGGCCTCGGCGGCCACCTGATGGGCCAGAAGGTGACCGAGCAGGTCGCCGAGATGCGCTCCCTGCCGGCGGGGATCGACCAGCGCTCGCCGGCGCGCCACCCCGACTGGCTCGGCCCCGACGACCTCTCGCTGAAGGTGCAGGAGACGCGCGAGGCGACCAACTACGAGATCCCGATCCAGCTCAAGCTGGGCGCCGCGCGCGTGTACGACGACGTGCGCATGGCGGCCAAGTGCGGGCCGGACATCATCTACCTGGACGGAGCCGAGGGCGGCACCGGCGCCGGCCCGCACACCGCGGCCGAGGAGACCGGCATCCCGCTGATGGCGGCGATCCCCGAGGCGCGGCGCGCGTTGGAGGACGTTGGGCTGGCCGACGAGATCGATCTGGTCGTGGCGGGCGGGATCCGCAACGGCGGCGACGTGGCCAAGTGCATCGCGCTCGGCGCGGACGCGATCGCGATCGGCCACTCGGCGCTGATGGCGCTCAACTGCAACAAGGAGATCCCGGGCGTCACCGACTACGAGGGCACGATCGGCGTCCCGGCCGGCCAGTGCTACCACTGCCACACGGGCCGCTGTCCCGTTGGGATCACCACTCAAGATCCCGAACTGCGCAAGCGGCTGCACGTCGAGGAGGCGGCCAACCGCGTCTACAACTTCCTGCACACGCTCACGCTCGAGGTCCAGATGCTCGCGCGCGCGTGCGGGAAGACCGACGTGCACTCGCTCGAGCCCGAGGACCTCGCCGCGCTGACCACGGAGGCCGCGGCGATGGCGCGCGTGCCGCTGGCGGGCACCGACTACATCCCCGGCGTGAGCGAGTCGAACGCGCTCGAGGAGATCAAGACGATGCTCGACCGCTACCTCGAGAACCCGATCGACGCGCTGCCGGCGGCGGAACGGGTGGAGCGATGATGAACGACAACGCTCCGGCGCGGGCCGAGCCCGCGCCCTCGCGCCAGGCGGAGCCCCAGAAGATCCAGTCGCTCGACGCCGAGTTCCTCTCCGGCGAGCGCTTCCCCTACCAGGAGGACATCTCGCTGGTGGAGGACATCGACCTCGACGCCGCCACGCCGGGGAAGGACATCAACTGGCTCGAGGACATCGAGCTGCTCATCGAGGAGGGCACGCCCGCCGTCTTCGACCGCTACTCGAACTCGTTCCTGAAGATCTACTTCGACATCCCCGCGGGGCGCGAGAACGAGATCGCCCGCAAGGTGCTGATCGCCCATCTCCAGGCCGGCAACTCCTATGGAATCCGCCTGAAGGAGAAGCACGCGAAGTTCCTCCAGCCCGAGCTGGGTCCGTGGGTCGAGGGCTCGCGCACGGTTGGCGAGGACTGGCATGCGCCCGTCCTCGAAGGCTGGGAAGCCCCGCTGCACTGATGCGCTCGGTCAGGCACCTCGTGATCGGGGCCGGCGTGCACGGGCTGTCCACGGCCTGGCACCTCGCCGAGCAGGGTGAGCAGGTGCTGGTGGTCGACAAGACGGGCGTGGCCGCCGGGGCGTCCGGGATCGCGTGCGGCGTGGTGCGCAACAACTACTTCCAGCCGGCGATGTCCGAGCTGATGGCGGCGTGCGTCGAGATCTGGGAGTCGGACCCGGAGACGTTCAGCTACTACGGATCGGGCTACATCGCGCTCGGGGATGGCGCGCAGGAGTCCGACCTGGCTTCGGTGTTCGAGCGCCAGCAGCGGATCGGCTACGACTCGGAGCTGATCACCGGCGAGGCCGACGTGGCCGACCACATGCGCACGCTATTCCCCGACTGGCGCGCGCCCGGCTTGAGCGTGTGCCTGCACGAGCACCAGGGCGGGTTTGCCTTCAACCGCGACTCGATGCTGGGGCTGGCGTCGAAGGCCGTGGCGGCCGGCGCCTCGATCGAGGAGGGCGTGGAGGTGACGGGCTTCGAGCTCGACTCCTCCGGGCGCCGTGAAGATCGTGGAGACGTCGGGCGGCGCGATCGCGGCCGAGCAGGTGGTGGTGGCCGCCGGACCCTGGACGCCGCACCTGTGGGAGCTGCTGGGGTTGCCGCGGCGCCTCGAGGTCGCCGGGGTCGAGCAGGAGATGTGGACGTTCTGGTACCTGCAGGAGGGCGAGATCGAGGTCGACCCGCGCGTGTTCGTGACGGCCAACGGCAGCGTGCCGCCGGTTCTGCACGTGGACAGCCACGCGCCGCTGCACGCCGACGACGGAGCGCTCGTCACCGAGGACCAGTGGGGCGTCTACTTCAAGCAGGACAAGGCGAGCGTCCAGGGCGGCGCCGCCCCGCTGCCGCAGGGCCACGAGTTCCAGATCGACCCCTACCCCACCGGCAGCGTCGAGGCCGGCTTCCCCGACCTGTGGTGCGCGGCGCTGTCGCATTGCATGGAGCGCTTCGAGGGTTCGCGGCCGCTGTACCGCCAGGTGCGCTCGGGCGGCGTGGGCGCGTTCACCGCCGACAACTTCCCGGTGTTCGACTACATGCGCCCGAACGTGTTCGTGGTCGCCGACTCCAACCACGGCTACAAGATGATCGCCGTGGGGCGCGAGGTCGCGCGCGTGCTCGGCGGCGAGCACTCCGCGCTGCTGCACCCGTTCAGGTACGAGCGCTTCGCGACCGGGGATCTGCACCCGGTGTCGAACAGCCCGTATCCGTGGTCCTAGTAGTCGGCGGCGGAGTAAACGGACTCTCGGTCGCCTGGGGGCTCGCCTCCGCGGGCGCGGACGTCGTCGTGGTCGACAAGGGCCGCCTCGGCGGCGGCGCCTCCGGGATCGCCGGCGGGATCGTGCGCAACTACTACCGCGCCGAGGCGATCACGGAGATCGTGCGACTGTCGGTCGAGATGTTCGAGGAGGACCCGGAGGCGTACGGGTTCCGGCAGGTGGGCTACCTGGCGGCGGTGCCCGCTGGCCAGGTCGAGGACCTGAGGGCGATCGCCGCGCAGCACGCGCGGGTGGGCTACGAATCGGAGCTGGTGGTGGGCGCCGACGCCTGCCGCGAATACCTGACCTGGAGCTGGCCGGACTGGGAGGCGCCTGTCGAGGCGCTGCTGCACGAACGGCGCGGCGGGTGGGCGGACGCGATGCAGACGGTGCGCCACTTGGCTTCTCGCGCGCGCGAGGCGGGTGTGGAGATTCGCGAGGGCGTGGAGGTGGTCGGGTTCGAGGACGGCCGGGCTTTGACCTCCGACGGCCCGCTTCCGTTCGACACGCTGGTGCTGGCGACGGGCCCATGGGCGGCGCGACTCCTGGACCTGGATCTGCGCTACTGGAAGGCGCAGGAGGGCGAGTTCACGCTCGCCGGCGCGGGGCTGTCCGGCCGCGCCGGCGCCGAGGCGCCCGTGGTGCACCTGGACCAGGCAGGACCGCTCTGCTCGGACCACGACGGCCGTGTGCTGGTGGACGGGCCGTGGGGGATCTACTTCCGGATGGGCCGAACCGGCACCGGCATCACCGGCGGCGGGCTGCCGGTGTTGCTGGAGGAGCCGGAGCTGGACCCGTACGGGCCGGACAACCCGACGCACGCGGCCGAGCCGGAGTTCGAGGAGTTCTTCACGTCAGGGCTGGCGGCGGCGATGCGGCGCTTCCGCGGCCAAGCCGGCAACTGGCGCAGCACCCCGGCGGGCGGGATCGTGTCCCACACAGCCGACAACTACCCGATCTGCGACTGGGTGGCGGAGCGGCGTCTACGCGATCGTGGACAGCGGCCACGGGTTCAAGACGCTCGCCATCGGCCACCTGGCCGCGTCGGAGATCGCGAGCGGCAAGCCGGACGCCCGTCTGGAGCCATTCAGGGCATCGCGCTTCGAGCGCGGGGAGCTGCTGCAGGCGTCGAAGGGGCCCTATCCGTGGACGTGAGCGGCGGCTAGGTTAGGGCCCCAAGCGTGGCTGGCCGGGGCCGTCGGTGCTGGCGCTTGGAGCGGAGCCGACCCTGTGGGACGATCGGCGTCGCAGCGCGGAGACCGGGCGCTGCTTCCGAAAGGAGTCGCCACGCCCTCAGATCGTCCCGAGTTCTCGAGCATGGCGGACGACTATGCTCGGCACGCGCTCTCGCAGCGCGCAGCGTTCGAGGCGACCCACCCGGCCGTGTTGGCCACCGCGCGGCGGTTTTCGGAGGAGCCTCTGCTGCGCGTGGTCGATCTCGGCGCCGCCGACGGGGTCAACTCCCATGGCCTCATCCGCGCTCTCGCCGACGAGCGCGCCGGCAAGCCGCTGATCTACGCGCTTGTCGATCTCCCCACCAACGCATGGAGCGTCGCTGCCGACCACCTACGGCACGCCTTCGGTGATCGGGCGGACCGACACGAGGTGGTCGTCATCCCTGCGCCGGGCGAAGCCGGCCGGGCGGTCTCAGATGTCGGCACCGGGGCCCACTACGCCTCGCCGGAGGCCCATAGCGAGGCCTGCCGCCGCGCGATCGAGCACGACCCGCCCCCCGCCACGGTGATTAGCCTCGCGGGCATTCCCCTCCAGCAGGCGCCCTGCCTGCCGGCGGGCAGCGTTCATGTCGCGGTCACGGGAACGGCGATGCACTGGGTCGCCGACGCGGGCGGCCTGGCCTCGACCGGATCTGTCTTTCCGGGGTACCCCGACCACACAGACGAAGCCGAGCGGCGAGCCTGGCGCGTCGCCGCGGCGCGGCAGTGGGAGCGGCTGCTCGAGATGCGCGCCATCGAGCTCGTGCCAGGCGGCCGGTTCATCGCCGCGCTCCCGGCCTCCCCCGCTCCGTGCCCGGAAAGGACGGGGCTCTACGTGGAGATCATCAGCGACATGAACCGGGTGCTCGCCGACTGGCGCCGCGCCGGGCGCATCGGCGCCGCCACCGTCGCCGCGGTCGTCGTTCCGGTTTGGATGCGGACACTCGACGAGATCCGACGCCCCTTCGAGGCGAGCGGCGGTCACGTCGCCGGCCTCGAGCTCGAGAGCGCCGAGCTCTTCCGTCTCGACAATCCCTACTGGCACGACGATCCCGCCGTCTTCGCGCGGGCCTATGTGCGGAGCGTGACCGCGTGGGGCACGCCGCTCTTCCTACGCGCATTCGCGCGCGAGGGCGAGGACCGCGCCCCCGGTCTCCTCGCCGACTTCCTCAGAGAGCTCGAGCAGCGCGTTGCGGACACCCCCGACCGCTACCGCTGGGACTACATCGAGGCCCTCGTCATCTGCCGGAAGGTGGATGGCAGCGCGCGCTCATGAGATTGGCCAGCGCCTTGCCGACCGCGGCCTCGGCAGTCGACCCACACACGGCCCGGCGGCGACCGCAGCAGAATGTGGCTCCGCCGCGAAAGGAGGCCGCCCCGCCAGGTCCGCGCTCACCGCGATCAGGACGATGACGCGCGTCCGGTCGAGTAGCGGAGCACGGTCATCGCGCCTTCGTCGGCTGACGAGATCGGTTCGAGCTTGACCGGTTCTCCGCCAGCGCGCTCGAATAAGCGGACTCCGTCCCCGATCAGGACCGGGGCGACGTGGACGATGATCTCGTCCAGGAGTCCCTCCTCCAGACATTGGCGGGCGATATTCGCGCCGAGGACGACAACGTCGCCGCCATCGGCAGCCTCCTTCGCGATGGTCACGGCCTCCTCGATGCCGACGTCCACGAAACGCCCGGTAACGCCCTTGACGACTGGCGGGCGGGCCGGCGGATCGTGGCGCAACACGAAGAACGGTCCATGGAAGGCGCCGCCGTAGAACCCCGGTTGCAGGCGATCCTCCACGTCCTGCGTTCGCCGGCCGACCAGGAGGGCCCCGGTCGAGGAGACGACCTTGTCGACGGTCTCACCCGATCCGGCGTCCATCCCGAAGGCCCAACTCATGTCGTCGTTCGGGCCCGCGATGAAGCCGTCGAGGCTCATCATCGTGTGCCAGAGCAGCTTGCCCACTCTCGATCTCCTTTCTCGAACCGATCCATCACTTCTGACCCGGATCGCGAGCCGAACTCATCGCACCCCGAGCGCCCAGTGCCGTCCGGGGGCCGCCCCGCCCGCACCCATGGAGGTTTCAGCTGAGCTGCTCGGCCAGTCCGATGATGATGCCCTCAGGGCCACGCAGGAAGCAGAGCCGGTAGCTGTCCTCGTACTGCGCGATCTCGCCGACGAGTTCGGCACCGTGGCTGCGCAGGCGAGCAACGACGTCGTCGATGTCGTCGACAGCGAACATGATGCGGCGTATGCCCAGCGTGTTCGCCGGCGCGCTTTCCGGCTCGGCTCTGACCGCCGGCGGCGTGTGGAACTTCGTCAGTTCAACCCGGCCGTGGCCGTCCGGGGTCCGCATCATGGTGATGTCGGCACGGACGTCGTTGAGCCCGACGGTGCTGTCCACCGAAGGCCCCTCGACCTGCGTCTCGCCCTCCAGCTCCATCCCGAGTTCGGCGAAGAACGCTTTGGCAGCCTCGAGGTCGTCGACAACGATGAGAACGTTGTCCATCCGCTGAAGCGTCATATCGTGGTCTCCTGGTGTCGTGGGCCGCGCCTGTCATGGAAGCACTCATCTACGCTAGCCCGCGTGATACTGGGCGGGCGATGTCGCAAGAAAACGTGGAGACCGTCCAGCGCGCCGTCGAGGCGTGGAATGCCGATGATCTGGACGCCTTCTTGGCCGAGCTCGATGCCGATGTCGAGTGGCAACCCGCGATTCAGCCGGGCCTTGAGGGAAAGACAACCACCTACCGAGGTCATGAGGGCGCGCAAAGGATTTGGAGGCAGGACCGCGGTGAGGCGTGGGAACGCCTCACCAATCGGCCCCACGAGTTCCGCGACCTCGGCGAGTCGGTCCTCGCCCTCGGTCACATCCACTTGACCGCCCGAGCGACCGGCATCGAGTTCAGCCAGGAAGTCGGGGAAGTCTTTGACCTTCGAGCGGGGAAGATCGTTCGCATCCGCGACTTTCTGACTCATGCGGAAGCCATCGAAGTCGCCGGGCTGCGGGAGTAGCTCCGTCAGCTACCGACTTAGAGGAAGCAGCCGCCCTGGCCCGCAGTTGACCGTCCTGTCCGAGGCCGCTGGTCGCGCGGTCCTCGACGTGCCGCTCACGTGGCAGCGCCGAGCTCCTTCTCGTACACCGCCCAGCCGAGCACGGGCCCCATCCCGGCGCGCTCGTAGAGGCGGAACGCGCCGGTGTCGCTCGCCGCGTCGACGCTGAGCCCGACGCTGCGCTCGCCGCGCTCCCAGAAGCGCCGGAACGAGTCGGCGAGGAGCGCCGCCCCCACCCCCTGCTGGCGCCACGGGCGACGCGTGAAGAGCACGTCGACCCAGCCGCCGCCGTACATGTCGCCCGCGCAGATCGTCCCCGCGGCGATCTCGTCTCCGGCGCGCACGACGCACCAGAGCGTCGGGTCGAAGCGCTCGCTCCCGAGGTAGCCCTGCGACCACGACTCGAAGTCGCGCGGCGTGAACTCCCACACATCCGCGAACGCCTCCTGATGCGCGCCGTGGAACTCGCGCGCGTCACGCTCCGGGTCGAACGGCACGACGCGCAGCCCGTCCGGCCAGTCGGGTGCGGGCGGCTCTGCCTCGAGCTCGACGCGCAGCTCCCGGAACACGCGCACGGCGCGGTAGCCGAGCGACTCGAGCAGCCCGCCGGCGGCGGCATCGGTCTCGAGGACGGCGTTCTGGACCCTGCGCGCGCCGCCGTCGGCCGCTTCCTCTTCGAGCCCCGTCGCGATCAGCGTCCCGATGCCGCGCCCGAGCGCGTCGGGGTGGACGTACCCCTCCACGCGCCAGAGCTCACCTCGCTCGCGCACCACCCCGTAGCCGACGATGCGGTCACCGTCGCGCACCACGCGCGCGTCTCGCTCGAGGTCGAGGTCCGACCACTCGTTCTCCAGATCGGCTTGCGAGAACTCGGACTGGCCGTACAGCGACGCCTCGAGCGCCAAGACGACCTCGGTCACCCCCGCCGCGTCGGCGGCGACAGCCGGTGTGGCAAGAGCGCGCTCCATGTCAACGTCCGCCGTCGGAGTCGATCACCGCGGTCGCTTCGACCTCGATCAGGTATTCGGGTCTGGCCAGCGCCTCGACTCCCACGATTGTGTCGGCCGGCTTGTGATCGCCGAACAGCGCCACCCGGCCCTGCTCGATCGCCGACAATTGCTCACGCCGGTAGCCGACGACGAAGATCGTGATCTTGGTGACGTCGTCGGGCCGAGCACCGGCGGCATCGAGAGCGCGGCCGACGTTGAGGAACACCTGCCGAGCCTGAACCGCCAGATCGCCGACACCGACGAGGTTGCCGTGTTCGTCCTCGGGTTCCTGGCCGGCGACGAATACCAAGCGGCTTCCGGTCGCGACGACCACGTGGGTGTAGGTCGAGGGAGCGGGCAGGCCCTCGGGGTTGATGCACTCGAGCGTCATGCGCGCATGATCGCGCCCTGGCAATCTGTGCGGCATGGATGCGGCGACGGTCAGGGCCCTGCTCGAGCAGCACTTCACCAGCGGCGATCCCGAGCTCAGTCACGCGATGTACCACGACGACGCCGTGCTCGAGTTCCCGCAGTCCGGGGAGCGCTTCGAGGGAGTCGAGAACCTGCGCGAGTGGAGAAGCAACTACCCGGCCTCCACGAAGTTCGACTTCCGAGAGATCAGAGGCGGAGGCGATCTCTGGGTCGCGGAGGTTTCGATCAGCTACGACGACGGGCCCTGGAGCTTCGGGGTCAGCATCCTCGAGTTCCGCGGAGACAAGATCGCGCGTGAGTCGATCTACGTCGCCGAGGGGTGGGAAGCGCCCGAGTGGCGGGCTCAGTGGAGGTCCGCGCCCTAGCCGGGTGATGGAAACGCCCAGCGACAAGCCGGTGCGGGGCTTCGCGGATTCGATCACCCGCGGCGACCTCGACGCCGCGCTCGAGGTCTGCCACCCCGAGGTCGAGTTCCTCTCCGTGCTCGCCGTCGACGGGAAGGCGTATCTGGGGCACGCCGGCATCCGGCAATACTTCGAAGACGTCCATTCTGCGTGGGACGAGTGGACGGTCGAGGTGCACCGAACGGCCGGCGTGCCGGACGGCCGCATCGTGATCGAGATGACCATGCACGCGCGCGGCAGGGAGAGCGGCTTGCCCATCGCGGTCTTCGCGGCTCACGTCTGGACCCTCAAGGACGGGAAGCTGCTGCGCAACCAGCCGTTCCGCGAGCCCGAGCAGGCGCTGCGGGAGGTCGGGCAGTCGCCCTGAACGATGTCCTCCGACCTCCACTCTTACCTGCCGTGGCGGATCTCGGGCACCTACCTGGAGGCGTGCAACTGCGAGGCGATCTGTCCCTGCCGCCGGATCGGGGGGCGGAAGGGTGGGCGCTCGACCTACGGTGTATGCCTGGGCTCGCTGTCCTGGCAGATCGAGGAGGGCGAGGCCGGTGGGCTCGACCTGACCGGGCTGCGTGCCGTGCTCGCGAATCGTTACGACGACGACGAGCCCGGCTCGCCGTGGAGCTTCGCGCTCTACGTCGACGAACGCGCCGACGCGCGTCAACGCGAGGCGCTCGAGGGGATCTTCGTGGGGCGCCTCGGCGGCACGCCGGAGCTGCAGTTCCCCTGGGTGTGGAAGCCGAGCACCCTGCTAGGCGTCCGCTATGTGGCGATCGAGGTCGACCACACCCCCGGTCGGGGCTGGTTTCGCGCCGGAAGCCAGGTCACCGTGCGCGTGCGTGAGGCGGTCGGCGACCAGGAGACCGTGACCTGCGTGATCCCGGGACATGACCGGACGGGCAGGGAAGTGATCGCCGACCTGATCAGCGTCGACGACGGTCCGCTCGAGTTCGAGCTGAGCGGCAGCTGCGGCTACGAGTCGACCTTCGAGTACACGTCGGACAACCCCTAGCTCAGCCACCCATCCCGGCGTCGCCCGGGATCGTGAGCCCGGGCACGTGGTCCGGGGCGAACGCGACCCCGAGCGCGACAACGAGCAGCAGCAGCGCCACGACGCGGTTGGCGCCGCTCCACGGCAACAACTTCTCCAGGGCAACCACGGCGGCGATCACGACGGTCCACGTGATGCTCATCAGGCCGAGCGCGAACAGCGTCGCCATCAGCGCCCAACAGCAGCCGACGCACCAGGCGCCGTGCTCAATGCCCATGCGCGCCGCGCCGATCCGCCCGGACCGCCAAGAGCCGACCACGAACGCAAGCGGGCTGCGGCACTTCGCGAGGCAGACGTCCTTGAGAGGCGTCAGCTGGTAGATCGCAGCGATCGCGATCACTCCGGCCGCCACGTAGCGGCCGGCGCGGTCCCACGAGAGGGCATCGACGTCGAGCGAGCGGAGCAGCTCGAACACCGCGTACGCCACGACGCCGAACGCCGTCCAGACGAGCAGATAACCGCCGACGAAAGCTGCGGACACGCCTCGGTTGGCATGACGACCGAGCTCGCGCCTGCGCCGCTGGACCGCCGAGTGCACCAGGACCATCGGCGCGGCCGACGGGAGCATCATCGCCGCCATCATCGCGACCCAGATGGAGACGTAGAAGCCGAGCGAGCCAAGATCGGTCCCGGGACCCTCGTCCATACCGGCCATCCGCTCGCCCGTGAGCAGCCAGCCGAGCCCGGCAACCCCCACCAGCGCGACGACGATCGCCGCCTGCCCGAGGTGGACCCGGGGGCCTGGCGGCCAACTCGTCTCCGCACGCAAGGTGCTTCGGAGTATCCCCCTACAAGTGCGCGGCTGAACCGCTAGCGCAGCGCGAACCCGCGCACGCGCACGACCACGTGTGCCGGGCGAGTCGGCTCCGCCAGCGACAGGAAGTCGCTCACAACCCCCGCCTCCCGGCAGAAGCCGCACGAGATCGGGTCGGCCGGAGACATGCCACCGGGGCTGGGCAGGACCGGGGCGTCGCAGCCTGGGCAGGCGAGCGTCCCGGTCGCCAGGTGCCACGAGCTCTCGCGGCGGTGCTCGTGGCGGCCGCCGAGCCGCTCGATGCTCTCGCGATGCGTGGGCACGCGGCGCAGTCTACGGCCCGCCTGCTACGGTTCACCGGATGGTTAACGATCCGTTCAGGGCGTTGTCGCACCCGATCCGACGCGGGATCGTGGAGCGCCTGGCCGCCGGTCCCGCCACGGTCGGCGACGCCACCGGCGGCTTCGGCGTCTCGAAGCCCGCGATCTCCAAGCACCTGAAGGTGCTCGAGGAGACCGGCGTCCTGACGCGCGTGGTCGAGGGCCGCACGCACCTGCTCTCGCTCGAGCCCAGCGTGCTCGGCGATGCGGCCGACTGGATGGATCGCCAGCGCGCCCTCTGGGGGCGCCTGTTCGACGTAGTCGACGAGTACCTGAAGGAGGAAGGGTCGCGATGAACACCCCACCGACAGTGTCGCCCGAAGAGTGGGAGGCCGCCCGCAACGAGCTGCTCGTCAAGGAGAAGGAGCTGACCCGCGCCCGCGACGCGCTCGCCGCCGAGCGCCGCCGGATGCCGCGGATGGCGGTGGAGAAGGACTACCGCTTCGAGGGCCCCGACGGCCCGGCCAGCCTGCTCGACCTGTTCGAAGGGCGCCGCCAGCTGATCGTCTACCGCTTCTTCTACGCGCCAGACGTGACCACGGGTGGCCCCTACCCCGAGCGGGCCTGCGTCGGCTGCTCCTTCGGCGCCGACCAGGTCGCCCACCCCGCCCACCTGAACGCGCGCGACACGACGCTCGTCTACGCGTCGCGCGCCCCCCAAGCCGAGATCCAGGGCTTGAAGGAGCGCATGGGATGGGAGCTCATCCCCTGGTACACGATCACCGACGACTTCGACAAGGACTTCGGCGTGGACGAGTGGCACGGCACCAACGCCTTCCTCCGCGACGGCGACCGGATCTTCCGCACCTACTTCATCGACGCGCGCGGCGACGAGGCGATGGGGAGCACATGGAGCTACCTAGACATCACCGCGCTCGGGCGCCAGGAGGAATGGGAGGATTCGCCGGAGGGCCACCCACAGACCCCGCCGTACCAGTGGTGGAACTACCACGACGCGTACGACAAGTCCGCGTGAACGACAACACCACCCTGCGCATCGAGCGCACCTTCCAGGCGCCCGCCCAGGCGGTCTTCGACGCCTGGACCACCGAGGACGTGATCCGGCGCTGGTGGCACGCCGAGCACGACTGGGAGACCACCGAGGCCGAGGTCGACCTGCGCGTGGGCGGCGTCGGTGCGGGTGGTGATGCGCAACCCTCACGACGACGTCGAGTACGGCGGCGGTGGCCGCTACACCGAGATCGAGCCGCCGAACCGGCTGGCGTTCACCTGGATCTGGGACGGCGACGACAAGCGTCAGCTGATCGAGCTCGACTTCGAGGAGCACGACGGCCTGACCACGGTCCGCTTCACCCACAGCGGCCTATGGGACGAGCAGTCCGTGCGCTCCCACGAGGGCGGCTGGAACGGCGCGTTCGACAACCTCGAGCGCGCGCTGGCCGGCTAGGACGCCGTACCCGCCGCCTCGACCGCGCGCGTGACCGGCTTCTCCGCTGACCTGCGCGCGTCCGGCAGGTAGCGCTTGACGAACACGGCGGCCACCAGCAGCACGCCCGACCCGATCAGCAGCGCCACCCCGAGGGCATCCGTGAAGGCGCCGCTGGCCGCGAGGGTGAGCGCGTCGCCCGCTCCGGCGGGCAGCTGGGCCGCCACTCCGACGGCTCCGCCGATCGAGTCCGTCGCCGCGTCCGCCGCCGAGGGCGGCAGCGCCGTTGTCGCGGACTCCACGTTGGACGAGTAGGCCGAGCTCGACACCGAGCCGATCACGGCCACGCCGAGAGCTCCGGCCACCTGGCGGTTCACGTCGTTCATCGCCGAGCCCACGCCGGCCTTCGCCGCGGGCACCGCGCTCATGACCGCCTCCGTGCCGGGCGCCATCACGTTGCCCATCCCCAGCGGCAGCACGAAGAAGAACAGCGCGATCACCCACACGGGCGTGTCGGGCTGCCACAGCGCCACGCTGCCGATCACGAGCGCCACCAGGACCATCGCTCCGAACAGCTGCCGGGGCGTCCCCAGCTTCAGGTTGACCTTGTGGCTGAGGCCCGACCCGATGACCAGACCGAAGGCGAGCGGCAGCATGATCAGACCCGTCTCGATCGCCGACCTGCCCTGTGCGAGCTGCAGGTACTGGGTCATCAGGAAGATCATTCCGAACAGCGCGAAGAAGGTCGCGGAGACGGCCAGCGATCCGAGCGAGAACGCGGGCCGCTTGAACAGCGCCAGGTCGAGCAGCGGATCGGGCGTGCTCCGCTGCCGGCGCACGAACAGCACCGCGAGCACGATCGCCGTGGCGAATGCGCCCACCACCAGCCCGCTGGTCCAGCCCCGCTCCGGCGCCTCGATGACCGCCCACACGAACACGAGGAGACCGGCGACCGACAGCAGCACGCCGGGCATGTCGAGGGCGCCCGGGCTGGGGTCGCGGCTCTCGGGCACCAGCCGCAGGCCGAGCACGAGCGCGACCAGCACCACCGGGACGTTGATCCAGAACACGGCCGGCCACGACGTGATCTCGATCAGCGCGCCGCCGATCAGCGGGCCGAGACCGATTCCGACAGCCGCCATCGCGGCCCAGACGCTCATGGCCTTGCCGCGCTCCTCCTGCGGGAAGACGTCCATGATGATCGACAGCGTCGCGGGCATGATGAGCGCCCCGCCGACTCCCATCGCCGATCGAGCGGCGATCAGCTGACCGCCGGTTGCGGCAAACGCCCCGGCCACGCTCGCGAGCCCGAAGAGGACCAGTCCGGACTGGAGCGCTCGCTTGCGGCCGTGGCGATCGCCGAGGTTGCCGGCCGCGAGCAGCAGCCCGGCGAAGGCGAGCATGTAGCCGTCGACGATCCACTGCAGCGTCGAAGCCGAGACGCCGAGCTCCTCCTGGATGTTCGGCAGGGCGACGTTCATCACGGTGTTGTCGAGCCCGATGATCACGAGCGACAGCGACATGACCGCGAGGATCTTCCAGCGGTTCTGATGGACGGTCGTCGGCGACATTGGGATCCTTCCTGGCTCGAATAGAAAACGAATGCTCGTTCGTTATACTGTAACGTCCGTTCTCTGTCAAGGCTAGAATCGAGGTCGTATGCCGAAGGTCACCGAGGCGCACGTCGAGGCGCGCCGACGCCAGATCCTGTCCGCGTCGCTGCGCTGCTTCGCGCGCGAGGGCTTTCACCGCGCGACGATGCAGGACATCTTCCGCGAGTCCGACCTCAGCCCGGGCGCGGTCTACAGCTACTTCAAGGGCAAGGACGAGCTGATGTTGGCGATCATCGCGGAGACGATGAGCTTCGTCGGCGAAGCGGCCGCGTGGGTCAACGAGCCGCTGCCCGAGGGCCGGCTGCGGCGGCCGGGCGAGGCGCTCGCCGAGATCATCGACCGCTACAAGGACTTCGAGCTCGGCACCGTCGTCGAGCGCGCCCGCATATTTCCCCACCTCGTCGGCGAGCAACAGCGCAACCCGCAGCTGAACGCCGCCGTCCGCACCGGGCTCGACACGCTCCGCGGAACCTTCGAGACGCTCGCCCAGGCCGCCCAGGAGCGCGGCGAGCTGGATCCGGCTGTCGACCCCGCGCAGTTCAGCAGGCTCCCGATCTCGCTCATGCAGGGGTTGCTGGTGCAGATCGGCGTCTACGGCGAGGAGCTCGACATCGACGCCTACGCCCACGCGGCGGCCGAGGTGATCGACCGCTCGGACTAGGCTCCGCGGCAGTGCCCGAGATCGGCATCTTCCTCGTGCCCGGCGCCGAGGACCACCAGGCGACGCTCGCCCAGGCGATCGCCGCGGACGAGGCCGGACTCGACTACGTCGCGGTCCAGGACCACCCCTACCAGCGCCGCTTCCTCGACACCTGGACGCTGCTGGCCTACCTCGCCGCGAAGACCGAGCGAATTCGCCTCGTGCCCGACGTCCTCAACCTGCCGCTGCGGCTGCCGTCGGTGGTCGCAAAGTCGGCTGCCTCGCTCGACCTGCTGAGCGACGGGCGAGTCGAGCTCGGGATCGGGGCCGGGGCGTTCTGGGACGCGGTCGAGGCGTTCGGCGGCCCGCGCCGGACGCCGAAGCAGTCCGTCGACGCGCTCGAGGAGGCGATCGCGATCCTGCGGGCGTTCTGGTCGGGCGAGCCTTCGGTGACCGTGGAGGGCGAGCACTATCGCGTGGCCGGCGCGAAGCCAGGTCCGCAACCCGCTCATCCGATCGGCCTGTGGATCGGCGCCTACGGACCGCGCATGCTGCGGGTGACCGGGCGACTCGCCGACGGGTGGCTGCCGAGCCTCGGGCGGTTGGACGCGGACGAGATCGAAGCGATGCAGGCGCGCATCGACGAGGCCGCCAAGCGAGCCGGGCGCGATCCCAGCGAGATCAAGCGCGTCACGAACACGACCGCACTCGAAGGTCAGCCGGACACATGGGCCGGCCAGCTGAGCCGCGCCGCAGAGCTCGGCTTCGAGACGCTGATCGTGCCCGTCCCCGAGGACGACCCGATCGGCTTCATCCGACGGCTCGGCGAGGACGTGGCGCCGGCGCTGCGCTAGAGCGCGAGCGTCATGTAGGCGCTCAGGGGCGTCGGCCGGTAGTCGCCGAACGCATCGCAAGGAGTGAAGCTCGCGCTCGCATAGAGGCTGCGGGCCGCCTGGAAGGCGGGGCCGGAGCCGGTCTCCAGGCTGATCCGGCGATAGCCGCGCTCGCGGGCGACGGCCACGATGTGATCGACCAGCGCGCGGCCGACGCCCCGGCCGCGCGCCTCCGCGGCGGTGTGCATCGACTTGAGCTCGGCGTGCTCGTCGTCGAGGTGCTTCAGCGCCGCCATTCCGATGACGTCGCCGTTCACGCGATAGGTGAAGAACGTCACCGCGGGGTCCTGCAGGCCGTCCAGGTCCAGCGCGAACACGTGCGCCGGTGGCGTCGTCGAGCGGGCGAACTCGAGGTGGCGCTCGACCAGCGCGTTCACGTGGGCGGCGCTCGGGTCGTCGATGGCGATCACGCCCTCAGTCATCGCGCTCGCTGTGCGGATCGCAGTGGCGGGAATTCGCCCGGGAGGTCCGGGGCGATCGCCTGGAAGATCTCGATCGGCTCTGGCAGGCCGCGAAAGCGCCATGCCCCCAGCCGCTTGACGTCTGCCTCGTCGCCGATGGCCGACCGCGCCGCGGCCGACAGCACGACCTGCCCGCCGTGCGCCGAGAAGCAGATGCGCGCCGCCGCATGCACCGAGATGCCCACGTAGCCGGTCTCGGTCAGCTCTGGCCGGCCGCGGTGCAGGCCGATTCGCAGCCGGCACTCCAGCGCCCCTGGCCACGTGTGCGCCTGCATCGCGCGCTGGATCCCAAGCGCGGCGTCGAGCGCCGCCGGGGCCTGCTCGAACACCGCGAACACGTCGTCCCCGCGCGCGGAGACCACGTGCCCCTTCGCCGCCCGCACCGGTGCGCGCACCAGGCGGCGGACGTCCGCGAGCAGCGACGCGTAGTCATCTCCGAGGCGCTGCAGCAGGTCGGTCGAGCCCTCGATGTCCGCGAGCAGGAACGTCACCTGGCCCTTCGGCAGCTTGCGCTGCGGCTCCAGCTGCGCGCTGATGAACCCGATCGGCATGATCCCGAACTTCTTCGCGGCGTTCAGCAGCCGCAGGCGCGCCCGATCGCGCGCGGCGTCGTCCTCGAACGCCACCTGGCTGAAGCGCGACAGCGCGTTGCGGACGTGCGACGCGTCGTTGATCGGCAGCCGCCGCTTCCCGCTCGAGTCGATGTACGCGAACGCGCTGTCCGGGAGCTGCGCGCGCTGCTTTGAGGTGAGCGTGGCCATGGTCGAGCGCGCCCGATGTTACGCTCGCCCCATGACGCGCCAGGAAGCCGAGGAGCGCGCCCGCCAGCTGCAAGGCGAGCACCCCGAGCGCCACTACGTCGCGCGCGAAACGGCCGGCGGCGACTGGGAGGTGGCGAGTGTCGAGCTGCCGCCGGAGCTGCGCCGCGTGCCGCTCACACCCACGATCGATGCCAGCCCCCGCCCCTCGCCCGCCGACGATCCCCGCACCGGCGCCGAGCGCCGGGTACCGGGATTGCCGGGCGGGCTCGGGTAGGCGCTAGCCCTTCAGCCACTCCTCGAACGTCGGGCCGGCCAGCTTCGCGTCCGGACCGGGCAGCGGCGCATCTGAGTCGTAGAGCTCGCTCTCGGAGAAGAACTCGGTGGTCTCCTCGACGCGCAGCGACTCGCCGCGGTGCGCCACCAACATCCGAGCCAGCTCGACCAGGCGCTCCGCGCGCGGGCCGGCGACCTCGATCGTCGGGCCCGGTCGCGGGTGCCGAGTCGGGCAGCGTGGCCAGCTCGGCGAGCACCTCGGCGACCGAGCGGGCGGCGACCACCTGCGTGTTCATCGTCGGCACGTAGGCCACGTCCCCCTGCCGGCCCCAGTCGAGCAGCTGCTCCACGAACTCGTGGAACTGCGCCGCCCGCACGATGCGCGTCGGGATCGGCCCGGCCAGCGCAGGCCTGCTCCTGGGCGAGCTTGGCGACGTTGTAGCCGGTGGTGAACTTGTCGATGCCGATGATCGACACGAGCACCGTCCGCTTGACGCCGGCCAGCCGCGCCCGCCTCCTGGAGGTTGCGCGCGGACGTGGTGAAGAACTCCGTCGCCTCCTGCTCGTCGGGCGAAGGCCCGGTCGCCGCGTCGACGATTGAGTACACCCCGTCGAGCGCCTCGGCGAGACCCTCGCCGGTGATCACGTCCACGCCCTTCGAGCGGGCGATCGGGACGACCTCGTGGCCCTGGCCCTCGAGGATCTCGACCAGGGGGCGCCCGAGGCGGCCCGTTGCTCCGGTTACGGCAATCTTCGTCATCGTTGGTTCCTCCTGTCACATCGGTCGCGTCTGATCGGTCATTCCTTTGACACCTCACGACGAAGGGATGTGACAGTGGACGAGCACGAATGGCTGGCGGAGCGCTTCGAGGAGCACCGCACCCACCTGCGGGCAGTCGCCTACCGGATGCTCGGCTCGGTCAGCGAGGCCGACGACGCCGTGCAGGAAGCCTGGCTGCGGCTGAGCCGATCCGATTCGCGCGAGATCGAGAACCTGGGCGGCTGGCTCACCACGGTCGTGGGGCGGGTGTGCCTCAACATGCTGCGCTCACGCAGGACGCGCCGCGAGGACCCGCTCGAGGTCCACGTGCCGGAGCCGATCGTGAGCCGCGAGGACGGGCTCGACCCCGAGCAGGAGGCGCTGCTGGCCGACTCGGTCGGCCTGGCGCTGCTGGTCGTGCTCGAGACGCTGAGCCCCGCCGAACGGCTGGCGTTCGTGCTGCACGACATGTTCGCCGTGCCCTTCGACGAGATCGGCCCGATGGTGGGGCGCTCGCCGGCGGCGGCGCGACAGCTGGCGAGCCGAGCGCGCCGGCGCGTCCAGGGCGAGGCGCCGGCCCCCGACCCCGACATCACCCGCCAGCGCGAGGTCGTCGACGCGTTCTTCGCCGCGGCCCGCGAGGGCGACTTCGACGCGCTCGTCGCGGTGCTCCACCCGGACGTGGTGCTGCGCTCCGACGGCGGCGCCGCGCGCCCGGGCGCGACGCACGTGGTCCACGGCGCGGAGGCCGTCGGCCGGCGAGCGATGACGTTCGCGCGCCTCTCCCCCTTCGTGCGCCCCGCGCTCGTCAACGGCGCCGCGGGCGTCGTCGTGGCGCCGCGCGGCCGCCCGTTCTCGGTGTTGGCCTTCACGGTCAGAGACGGCAGGATCGTCGCGATCGACGGGCTGGCCGACCCGGAGCGGCTCAAGGAGCTGGACTTGACCGTGCTGGACGACTAGTCGGGCCGTTCCGCAGCGCCTTGCGCGCCTGGTCGAACGTACGCCGGTTGACGAGCTCGACGGCCAGGCCGTCGCGCACCCTCATGAGCATGCCGAACCGCATGTCCACGTCGACCCCGCTGTCCGCGCCGCGCCCGCCGAACCGGATCGACGCCAGCGCGCAGTCGCCTTCGTCCTCGACATGCTCGACGTCGATGTGGAACGTCTCCCACGGCTCGTACATCTGGCGCCAGAACTTCCTCGCGCCCTCGTGCCCGCGGTACTCGCTCGCCAGGTCGGGGAACAGGCCGGAGGTCTCGATCCGGACCTCCGGGTGGAGCAGCTCCACCCAGCCCTCCAGGTCGTCGCGGTTCCAAGCGTCGTAGCCGGCAAGCAGGAGCTCGGAGTTGCTCGACACGATGGTCGAAGGATAGGCGGAGCGCGCCCGGACTCTAGACTCGCCTCGTGGATCTGACGCGTGAGGCGCCGCCCGCGGTTGGGGCCGAGACGCCGCCCACTCGCGTGCGGCCGGTGGTGCTCGCCACGCTGTCGGTCAGGCCGGACCCCAGCGCGGAGCGCATGGCGATCGACAGCGCGCTCGAGGCTGGTGCGCCGCTGATCCTGGTGAACCTCCTGAAGCTGCGCAACTACCCGACGACGATCGCCCTGCTCGGTGCGGAGGCGACCACGCTCCCGCACGAGGAGGATCTCGACGCCGTGCGCGCCACAGCCGCGCGCGCCGCCCAGCTGGGCATCAAGACCGAGCTGCTGCGCGTCACCAGCAGGCGGCCGGTCATCGCACTGCTCCAGGTCCTCCATGAGCGCGACGCGGGCTTGCTGGTGTTCGGTCCCGACCTGAAACGCACGAACCGCTGGCGCTTTCGCGCCACCGCCCGCCGCGTGCGCGCCGAGGCGGACTGCCTCGTCTGGGTCGCCCCGGACGGCTAGCGCTCCGGGGGTAGGATCAGCGCATGCCGCTCGTTCCACCCTGGCGCCGGCGCAAGCGCCCGCCACGTGAGCGGTTGGGTCACGAAGACCCGGGCGCGGTGCTCCGAGGACCGCCGATCGCGGTCACCTGCGAGTGCGGCGAGAAGCGCGACCTGCGCTACGGCGAGGACTGGGTCTGCGAGAGCTGCGGGCGCCGCTGGGACACCAGGCAGATCCCCGCCGAGCAGTACGAGACGATCCGCAGGACTCAGCTGCGGTTCCGGGTTCTGCCGGTGGTCTACGGGCTGGTCGTGCTCGCGCTCGCTGCGTTCTTCACGCTGACCGGCAACATCTTTTCGGTGTTCATCCTGCTGCCGATGTCGCTGATGCTCTGGTTCTACTTCGTGCGACCGTTCCACCGACGGCGCTACCGACGGGCGATAGCGGAGCTCCCGCGCTGGGAGCTCCGCCCCGAATGACTCGCTACCGCTAAACGGCCGGCGCCGGTGACGCCGCGGGCTTCTCCTCCGGAGGCATCGTCGGGGTCTCCTCGCGCAGGTGGACCGCGGTGCGATCCTCGACGACCTTGCGGTAGACGTAGAGCAGCAGGCCGACCGCCAGCACGATCAGCCCGATGCGGGTCTTGTCCCAGCCGTAGCCGTACTCGTCGGCGTAGATGAACCCACCCCACACGATGAAGGCCAGGTTGATCGCCGCGAGCAGGGCCGCGATCGGTGCCCAGACCGCCGCAAGCCTGATCGGCCGCGGCCAGTTGGGACGGTCCTTGCGCAGCAGCAGGAAGCCGGTGAGCGCGAACACGTGGGCCAGCATGTAGCCCAGGTTCCCGGCCGCCAGGATGTCGAGCGGGTAACCGAAGTACGAGATCAGCAGCAAGTTCAGGACCACGTCCATCGTCATGGCGATCCCGGGCACGCTGTAGCGGTTCAGCCGGCCGAGCCATTTGGTCGTCATGCCGTCCTGCGCGATCCCGTAAAGCGCCCGCGAGCCGTCCATGGTGGCCGTGTTCATCGACAGCAACAGCCCTGCGATCAGGCAGACGATCAGCACCTGGCCCAAGGCGTTCCCGACGAGCACGTCGAAGGCGTCCTTGTAGAAGGCGATCGCCGTCGCGTCCTCGGCGATCGCCGCCGTGCCGAGCGTTCCGCCCACGCCCAGCGGCAGCAACGCGTACACCACGACCGAGAAGGCGGCCGAGGCGCGCAGCGCCCTGGGAGTGTCGAACTCGGGATTGTGGTACTCGGGGGCGAACGCGGCCACGGTCTCGAACCCGTAGGCCGACCAGCCCATGAAGTAGAGCCAGGTCATGGCCAGGCCGAGGCCACCGCCGGCGCCGATCTCCCAGGTCATGTTGTCGCTGGACCAGTCGCCCGTGAGGTAGGGCAGGAACATGAGCGCCGCTGCGGGCAGGATCAACGCGCCGCCGGTGACGTAGCTCAGCCAGACGGCCGGCCGCACGCCGTAGATGTTGAAGATCCAGACCGCCAGGATGCAGCCGATGCCGATGTAGACGGGCAGGTTCCACTGGAAGTTGCCCACGTCCTGCGTGAAGGTGGTGTCCGAGAACCACTCCGCCTGGACCAGCGTGCCGATGACGTAGCCGTTGATCGCCAGCACGCTCGACCATGCGAACCAGTAGCCGAACGTCGCGACCGGCCCGATCAGCGACAGGTACTTGCGCCAGGCCTCGTGCGCGTACAGGGAGATGCCGCCGGCCTTGTGCGGGAACATCGTGGCCATCTCGGCGTAGACGTTGTTCTGCAGCGCCCCGAGGAGCACGGAGATCGTCCACAGCACGAAGGCGCCGGTGGTGCCCGAGCACGCCGATCGAGGCGCCCGAGCGCGGCGATGAGGAACCCCGGGTTGGCGAGCGCGACGACGAAGCCGTCCCACCAGGTCATCGCCTTGAGGAGCTGTCTCTCCTCAACCTCGGCGTGGGCCATATCCAGCCTCCCCTTCCCTCGTCGGGCGCCCCTCGTACCAATTGGTACAGGGTGGTGCAAATCGACTTCTACCACGCTGCTCGGACATCGTCAATCGCTCGCGGGCTACCCTTCGGTAGACACGCGCGGCCCAGCGCGATACAAGTCTCTGTACAAACTTGTACGAGACTGCTCGACCCCTGGGAGGGACGAATGGCGGACAAGACGTGGGCTGGCGAGCCCTTCTGGGGCCTCGGTTACGAATGGGACCCGGATTGGTTTCTGACCGAGCGCCAGCAGGAGCTGCGAGCGAAGCTGATCGAGCTCTGCGAGCAGGAGATGCGCGCCAACGCGAAGCGCTCGGACGACGAGCTGCTCTATCCGCGCCGCAACTTCGAGATCCTCGCGGAGAACGGGTTCCTCGCGCTGACCGTCCCTGAGGAGTACGGCGGCCTCGGCGAGAACCACGTGGCCTTCACGATGGTCTGCGAGACGCTCGCCCGCTACGGCTGCGCCTCGACCGCCATGTGTTACGTCATGCACATGGCCGCGGTCGCCACGATCATGCTGCGGCCCACGCCGGAGCTGGTCGACAAGTACGTCCGCCCCCTGGGCGACTGCAAGATCGGCACGCTGTCGTACTCGGACCCCGAGACCGGCTCGCACTTCTGGTACCCGTTCTCCTCGAAGGCCGAGCGCTCCAACGGCGGCTACAAGGTCAACAAGAAGGCGTCCTGGACGACGTCGGGCGGGTTCGCCGATTTCTACGTCGTGCAGACCACGAGCCCGGACTTCAAGGGCTACGACGACCTCTCGGTGTTCGTCATCGACGGCGACCACGTCAAGGCCCAGCCCTCGCTGTGGGACGCGCTCGGGTTGCGCGGCAACCAGTCCGGCCCGATCCAGGTCGAGGACGTCGAGATCCCCAGCGAGCAGATCGTAGGACCGATCGGCGACGGCGCGGCCTCCAACGACGAGGCCGTCGACCCGTGGTTCCTGATCGGCTCGTCGTCGGTCTGGAACGGCATCACGATGGGCGCGATCGACATCGCCAAGCGCCACACGACCCGCAAGCGCCACGTGGACGTGGGCATGCGCGTGGCCGACTACCCGACGATCCAGGACTACGTCGGCGAGGCGGTCATGGACACCAACGCCTGCCGCGTCTTCGTGATGTCGGTCGCCCAGGCGATGGACCGGGTGACCGACGACAACCGGCGCATCCTCGAGGTCGGCGAGACCGCGCGGGCCGACTACCTGCACTGGGCCTGGCAGATCAAGTTCGAGGCCGCCAAGAACACCGCCCACCACGTCGACAAGATGCTGCACGCCTGCGGCGGGTCGGGCTACAAGCGCGACATGGAGCTGGAGCGCTACGTGCGCGACGCCAAGGCCGGCTGGGTCATGGGCCCGACCAACGAGGTGCTGCGCCAGTTCGTCGGCAAGGCCGTGCTGCTCGGCTTCGACGCGCTCGACTACTGGAACCAGACCTACAACCGCCGTGTGGTCGAGAACGAGGTCAAGAAGCTCGACTCGGCGGGCAAGCGCGAGCTCGCCAAGGAGCTGCAGGAACAGGCCGAGAAGGACGAGGCGAAGGAGCCGGCGGCGAAGACGTGAGCCACGCTCGTCTCAGGGCTGAAGCCGGTAGACCGGGGCTTCGAGTCCTGGTGGGTGCGGCCGGGCTCGAGCACCGCGGTGGAGCTGCGCGGCGACGACCGCGTGACGGTCATCGACCCCGACGGGGGCCAGCCCGCCGAGCTGACCGTCGACGATCCCGGCGCGCTGGGCGAGGGCAAGTCGCCGATTCGCCTGTTCGGCCCCGAGTCGAGGCCGGGCGAGTCGCAGTCGTTCGACGTGGGGCGCGACGTCCGGCTCGTCGTAACCGCCCCCGGCGGCCGCGTCGTCGACGGCGATCCGCCGGCGTCGGCGCTGATCGTCGAGATCAAACGGGCCAACCCCAGGCCCGAGATCGAGCTCGAGCTGCCGCCGCCGCTGGCCGAGCCGCGCCTGGACTTCCGCGTCGACAAGGCCTCCGCGCTGTCGTACGAGGTGCGCGAGGGCGAGTTCATCCAGATCATCGACGTCAAGGGCAAGCAGTGCTCTGACTTCCTCGCCTTCCACGCGCACAAGCTCCAGAACGGCCGCGAGCGCGGCCTCGACGGCGTCACCACCCGCACGCTGATGGGCGCGGCGGTGCCCTCGCCGGGGATCTACAGCAAGTACTTCGACGTGGACATGGACCCGCTCGTGCAGGTCGTGCGCGACACCGTCGGGCGGCACGACATGTTCGCCCTCGCCTGCACGCCGAAGTACTACGAGGACCTCGGCTACCCCGGCCACATCTCGTGCACGGAGAACTTCAACGGGCAGGTGACGCCCTACGGGATCGCCGAGCGCAACGGCTGGGAGGCGCTCAACTTCTTCTACAACACGGGGTTCGACCGCGACCACGTGATGTTCATGGACGAGCCCTGGTCGCGCCCGGGCGACTACGTGCTGCTGCGCGCCATGAACGACCTCGTCTGCGCGTCGTCGGCCTGTCCGGACGACGTCGACCCGGCGAACGGCTGGGAGATCACCGACATCCACGTTCGCGTCTACTCGCCCGAGAACCGCTTCTCGACGGCGATCGCCCACCGCGTGACCCCGGAGGCAGAGCCAGTGCTGACCAAGGAGACCGCCTTCCATCCGCGGACGAGCGAGCTGACCGAGAGCTTCGTGGAGTACCGCGGCTACTGGCTGCCCCACTGCTTCAACAACGAGGGCGGGATCGCCGAGTACTGGGCCTGCCGTGAGAAGGCCGCCGTGATGGACCTGTCGCCGCTGCGCAAGTGGGAGGTGCTGGGCCCGGACGCGGAGGCGCTCGTGCAGCACGCCGTCACCCGCGACATCCGCCGGCTGGCGGTCGGCCAGGTCGTCTACACCGCGGTCTGCAACGAGACCGGCGGGATGATCGACGACGCCACCGTCTTCCGCCTCGGCCAGGACAACTTCCGCTTCGTCGGCGGCGACGAGTACGACGGCATCTGGCTGCGCGAGCTGGCCGAGCGGCTCGGCCTGAAGGTGTGGGTCAAGCCGTCCACCGACGAGCTCCACAACCTCGCCGTCCAGGGCCCCGAGAGCCGCGAGATCATGAAGCAGTTCGTCTGGACGCCGCCGACCCAGCCGTCGGTCGACGAGCTCAAGTGGTTCCGCTTCCTGGTCGGGCGCATCGGCGACTACGACGGCGTGCCGATCGTCGTGTCACGCACCGGCTACACCGGCGAGCTGGGCTACGAGGTCTTCTGCCACCCCGACGACGGGCAGGCGGTCTGGGACGCGATCTGGGAGGCCGGCGCGCCGCGCGGGCTCAAGCCGCTCGGGCTCGAGGCGCTCGACATGATCCGAATCGAGGCCGGCCTGATCTTCGCCGGCTACGAGTTCGACGACCAGGTCGACCCGTTCGAGGCGGGCATCGGCTTCGCGGTGAAGCTCGACTCCGAGGACGACTTCGTCGGCAAGGAGGCCCTCCTGGAACGGTCGGCGCATCCGCAGCGCACCCTCGTGGGACTCGAGCTCGACGGCAACGAGACGGCCGGCCACGGCGACGAGGTCTGGGACGGCCGCCGCCGCATTGGCGTCGTCACCAGCGGAACTCGCAGCCCCACGCTGCGCAAGAACGTCGCGCTGTGCCGCATGGCGATCCAGTACTCGGAGCTCGGCACCGCCGTCGAGGTGGGCAAGCTCGACGGCCTCCAGAAGCGCATCCCCGCACGGGTCGTGCGCTTCCCGTTCTACGACCCCGACAAGACGCGCCCGCGTTCGTGAGCGACGCTCCCGCTCCCGAGTTCCAGTTCCCGCTCAGCTGGACCGGGCCTGACGGGATCGGCGCCAGCCCGTTCGACGAGTTCGCCGAGGCAGAGCAGCCGGACGTCGGCGGAGACGATCCCGCGCTCGCGCTGCGCAAGACGCTCGGGATGTTCGCCACCGGGGTCACGGTGATCACCACCCTGAAGGGCGAGCAGGTGCACGGCATGACGGCGAACGCGTTCATGTCGGTGTCGCTCGAGCCGCCGCTGGTGCTGATCTCCGTCGACCGGGGCACGAAGATGTGCGGGATGCTGCACGAGGGCAGCCACTACGGGGTCAGCGTGCTGTGCGAGAGCCAGGCCAAGCTCTCCGACCGCTTCGCCGGCCGGCCCTGCGACGACTGTCCGGCCCCCCGCTTCGACCTGGTCCGCGAAACGCCGCTGGTGGACGGCGCGCTGGCGCACTTCGTGGCGCGCGTCGAGCGCTCCTACTGGGGCGGCGACCACTCGCTGTTCCTGGGGCGCGTCGAGTACGCCCGCACGGGCTCGGGCACGCCGCTGCTGTTCCACGGCGGGCGCTACGAGCGGCTCGGGCAGGGCAGCTAGCTAGCCCTGGCTGCCGATGATCCGCCCTTCGGTGGCGGACACGATCACCTGCTTGCGCACGCCGGGGTTGAGTGCATCGGCAGCGCCCACGGGGGCGACGGTGACGATCTCCTCGTCGGCCTCCGCGTCGGAATCGAGCTCCGGCTCCTGCGCGGCGGCGTCGGCGGGCGACTCGTCCAGGTACCGCTGCCGCAGCTCGCCGATGTCCGCGGCGACCTGGTCGGCCTCGGGCGGGGCGGTGGGCGCCGTCTCCGCGCCTCGGCTCACGACCGTGTAGCCGGGCATCTGGTTCTCGATGATCTGCGCGAGCTGGTCGTCGTTCAGCGGTGGCATGGGCACATACAGCGTAGACCTCTCACCAGCCCAGTCCCAGGCAGGTGTACTGGTTCAGGATCTTGTACTCGACCGCCAGCTGGAACGGCGTCCGGCGGCCGTGGGGGAAGTCCCTCAGGTAGTCGACCTTGGCCTCGAAGAGCGCCTCGGCGGGAGCCATGTCGCGCAGGTGCTGCCAGAACGCCGCGTGCATCGGCCCGCCGAAATAGCCGTACGGCCGCTCCGTCGGCGAGTAGTGCGCGCCCGTGCACCCGATGAAGGCGGTCGAGCCGCGCTCGAGGAACGCCAAGGCGAGCGAGCTGCCGGCTGACTTGGCCGCGGGCACCTCGCCGGGCAAGGCCCGAAGCGCCGGTTGGTCGGCCGTCAGCGCTCCCCAACAGCAGCCGGTGAAGACCACGCGCGCCGCCGGTCGGGTGACGTTCTTGAGGTTGAGCGCCTCCGCGTTGTCCAGGGTGTCCTCACCCCAGAAGCGGGTTGAGTCCACGTCGCTGCCGTGCAGCATCAGATAGAGGTGCTCGCCGTCCAGCACCGGGAGCGTCTTGAAGGTCGTCTGCTTGGAGACGTGCAGCGGCAGATTGCCGGGGAGGGCGTCGTAGATCTCCTCGGCGAACGGGCGCATGATGTTGCGGACCCCGTTGCGTTCGGGGCCACCGCCGTGGTCGCCCGCGCGGAGGGCGGCGATCAGGAGATCCCCGGAGTTCCCGTCGGGGACGCGGCTGACGGGCAGGTCGGCGGTCCGGCGTCTGCTGTGACGCCCATACGGAGCATCGCTCCAGACGATGAAGTCATCCGGGTCCTTGGCGCCGCGCAGCTGCGCGCGCAGGTCCGGCTGCAGGCAGTCCCTGCGCTGCGGCGGCACCACGCTGGGACCGCCGACGAGCACAACCCCCTCCGCTTCGGGGAACTGCGTGAGCTGCTCGATGGCGAAGGCGCCGGAGGTCGCGGCGTCACGCGGCAGCTGGTCGTAGAGAACGGCATTGCCGACGGCGCGGATCGCCGCCAGCACCGTCTCGGTCGCCTCCGGTCCCACGTTGGACACGAGCGCATCTCGATTGGTCACGAACAGCAGCGGCGGCAGGTCGCGGCCGCTGCCGATCCGAAGCTCGGCCGGTCGATCCGAACTGCTCGCCGCGCCGGCCGGCCGGCCGGCCTTCGGCTGAACGTCGACGGTCACCCTGATCGTGACCTCCACCGACTCCGAGCCCGCGCCCCCCACCTCGAGGACGGTTGGGGCCGCGGGCGTCACCGCGACGTCCTCCGTGTTCGGCTCCGGGTCGTTGCGCTCGCCCATCGCCGGCTTCACCTTCGGCTTGCCGTTGAACGTCATCGAGACCAGGCCGTTGTGGTCGGTGCGCCACCACTCGAGCCGGTCCTTGTGCTCCTCGAGCAGTTCCAGCACGTCCGCGTTCGGATGAGAGGAGCTGTGCTCGCCCGCACAGATGCCGAACAGCTTGCTGTCGCCCAGCTCGCTCAGGACGTCCTTGTCGAACGCGTTGTCGCTGCCGTGATGTGACAGCTTCACGATGCTGAAGGGCGCCTCGCCCTTGATCCGCGCGCGCAGCGCTTTCAGCTCCGCCTCCAGCTCCGCCGAGTTCACCTGCGAGTCGGCGAACTGCATGTCGCCGGCGAAGAGCAGCTTCACGGCGCCGAGCCTGAACGAGGTCACGATGCTCTGCAGGTTGATCGGCGGCCCGGGGCGGTCGCCGGCGTCGAGGCTGTCCACCTCGCCGTGGATCAGGTCGTGGTAGAGCTCGGCGTCCGGCTTGGCCGCGTCGAGCTGGAGCCTGTCGCTGATGTGTCCGACGGCGTCGCTGGTGCGGCGAGCGATCTCGTCGGCGCAGATCCGCAGCTGCTCGTCGGTCGGGCCGAGGATCTCCAACCCGATGCCGGCGAACTCCTGGAGCAGCTCCCCATGCGGATCGCGCCCGTAGCGAACGACATGCGTGCCGTCGTCCGCGAGCCGCTCCAGCATCTTGATGTAGCGGTCCTCGAGCGTCACGCCATCCGCCAGGAAATGCTCGACGGTTTCGTCGCTCGTCCGATCCGACAGCACCTCCTCGCGAAGACCCGCGACGAGCTTTGCCACGCGCGGATCGGCGGCCGCGGCGTCGTGGCCATCCTCGTGCCTGCCCCAGCCAAACTCGGGATCCGCCACCAACGCCCAGCCGACTTCGATCACGCCGTCCTGGACCAGGCTTGGCAGGCAGCCGATGTGGTCGCGGTGCGCATGGGTGACCACGAGCAGATCGATCCGGACCGGCTCGGCGACGTGGAGCAGCGAAGTCAACTGCGCCGGAATCGAGGGGTGGCCGTCGCTGCCGTTTTCATCGCCGGGATGCGCCCCGTCGATCAGGACGCGTTTGCCGCTCAGTTCACAAAGGACGGCGTCCCCGTATTCGGCTGTGCCCACATCGAGGAAGTGGACCCGGACCATGCGGCGACCATACGACTTCGCGGAACGCGAATCAACCGGTGGAGGGAAGCTGCACCAACCAGGGGCTGCGGCCGCCCGTCTCGTCCCACACCACGGGGAAGAACGACTCGTCCAGCGAGAGGTCTCCGCGGCGGCGGTAGCGCGAGTAGATCTGGTCCACGTGGGTCGGGTGGAAGCGCGTCTGGACGGGGATCAGGTGGGACACGAGCGCGCGGCGGTGGCGGGTCGCCTCGTTCGGACCGGAGCCGTGGAACGTGAGCGAGTGGTGGAAGGAGCAGCCACCCGCCTTGACCACCACGGGCACCAGCTCGGGCTCGACGCCGTCCGGGGCCGCCGCGGCGACCGGGGCCAGCCAGTCGTCGGGCGCGTGGAAGCTGCCGCGGTCCGGAGGGACCCTCGGCCACTTGTGCGACCCGCGCGCGTACTCGATCGTGCCGCCCTCGGCGCGCGTGTCGTCGAGGGCGACCCAGCAGGTGATCATCTCGGGCGGTACGAGGTAGTCGGCGAACGAGCCGTCCTGGTGCATCCCGAGCGAGCGCGCCCCGGGCGGCTTCCAGAGGCAGTTGTCCTGCAGCATGCGCGCGCCGCCGTAGCCCATCAGCTGCGCGGCGATCCTGCCGGTGCGCTCGCTCAGCACCTGGGCCGCGATCAGGTCGTCGGCGCGCCAGCCGTTGCAGATCTGCCTGGTCAGGTCCTCGCTGTCGCGCCCGGCCTTCCAGTTGACCTCGTCGGGCTGGATGCCGGTGGCGTACTCGCCGGCGAAGAGGCGGTCGAAGCGCTCGCGCAGCACCTCGACGGTCGCGTCGGAGATGAAGCCTTCCTCGAAGATCAGGAAGCCGTCGCGGTGGAAGGACTCGACCGCGTCGTCGGAGAGCGGATCGGCCGCAGTCGCGAGCACGGTCCAAGTTCTACCATCGCGGCATGACCGGCCTCGCGGACCGTCCTCTGGTGGCGCTGCTGGACGTCGTGGCAGCTTCCGATCCGGCGCCCGGCGGCGGCTCCTCTGCGGCGCTGGCGGCGGCGCTCGGGGCGTCGCTGCTCGAGATGGCCGCCGGTCTCGAGCTCGCGCGCGAGAACCCGGACCCGGCGCTGACCGAGGACCTTCCCGCGCGCGCGCGCGAGCTGCGCGCGGAGGCGCTCGCGCTGGCCGATCGCGACCTGTCCTCCTACGTCCCGGTGCTCGACGCGCGCCGGCTGCCCGCGGATCATCCGGAGCGCGCGCAGCGCCTCGAGGCGGCGCTGACCGAGGCCAGCCGTGCCCCGCTCGCGATCGCCGAGGCCGCGGCGGAGGCGGCCGAGCTGGGCGCACGGGTGACGATCGCCAGCAACCCCGCCGTGCGCGGCGACGCCCTGGCCGGGGTCCTGATCGCCGAGGCCGCGACCGCCGCGGCGGTCTCGCTGGTCGAGATCAACCTCGCCGGCCGCGACGACGCCGACCTCGCCCGCGCCCGCGATGCCCGCCGGCGCGCGCAGGAGGCCCGCGAGGACGCGCTGGCCACGCTGCCGCGGAGCTAGCCGTGTTCACCGAGCGCTCGGCGTGGGCGCGCAACCTCGCCGCGCCGGTACGGGACTACCTCAACACGGAGTCCGCGGGCGCCGCGGCGCTGCTCGCTGCGACCATCGCCGCGCTGCTGTGGGCGAACTCGCCGTGGTCCGACTCCTACGACTCGTTCTGGCAAACGAAGCTCTCGATCGAGATCGGGAGCGAGGGCATCTCGATGAGCCTCGAGCGCTGGGTCAACGAGGGCCTGATGACCCTGTTCTTCCTGGTCGTGGGGCTCGAGGCGAGGCGCGAGTTCGACGTCGGGTCGCTGCGGGAGCGCCGCCGGCTGGCGCTGCCTCTGACGGCCGCGCTGGGCGGAATGGCGCTGCCGGTGCTGATCTACCTGGCATTCAACGCGGGTGGCTCCGGCGCGCACGGCTGGGGTGCGGCGATGTCGACCGACACCGCGTTCGCGCTCGGCGTGCTCGCGCTGGTGGCGCCCGGTGCGACTCGCCTGCGCGTGCGAGTGCTGTCGGTCGTGGTCTTCGACGACCTGCTGGCGCTGCTGGTCATCGCGACCGTCTACTCGTCCGACGTGGACCTCGTCCCGCTGGCCGTGGCGGTCGGGCTGTTCGGCGCGCTTGCCGGGCTGCGCTACGTGCCTGTCGCGTGGCGTCCACCGCTCGCGACGCTCGCGGCGGTGGCGATGTGGGTGGCCCTGTTCGAATCGGGCGTCGAGCCGCTGATCGCGGGGCTCGCTGTCGGCCTCGCGATGAGCGCCTTTCCGCCTGAGCGCACGAACCTCGAGCGCGCCACGGAGCTGACCCGCTCGTTCCGCGAGCAGCCCACCGCCGAGCTGGCCCGCTCAGCCCAGCTCGGCGTCACGTCGGCGATCTCGTCCAACGAGCGCCTTCAGTACCGGCTGCACCCCTGGACCAGCTTCGTGATCGTGCCCCTGTTCGCGCTGGCGAACGCGGGCATCCACGTGGACGGCGGGCTGATCTCGGACGCGGTCACCTCCCCGATCACGCTCGGGATCCTGTTCGGGTACGTGATCGGCAAGCCGGTCGGGATCGTCACGGCGGTCTGGCTCACGTCGCGCCCGTGGGTCACGGGCCTGCGGCCCGCCGTGAGCTTTCCGGTGCTGCTGGGCGGCGCCGCCGCCGGGGGCATCGGGTTCACGGTCTCGCTGCTGATCGCAAGCATCGCCTTCGAGGGCCAGCAGCTCGAGGAGGCGAAGGTCGGCGTGCTCGCCGCCGCGATCGCCTCGACGCTGCTGAGCTGGCTGGTGTTCCGCGCCGTCCGGCGGATCCCGACCGAAATGCGCGCCCGCCAGCTGCTCGGGACGGCCGAGGACCTGCTCGACCTCTCGGACGACGTCGATCCCCAGCGCGACCACGTCCGCGGCCCGGACAGCGCGCCGGTGACGCTGGTCGAGTACGGCGACTACGAGTGCCCCTACTGCGGGCAGGCCGAGGTCGTGATCCGCGAGCTGCTCGACGAGTTCGGGGACGAGCTGCGCTACGTCTGGCGCCACCTGCCGCTGAACGACGTCCATACACACGCCCAGCTGGCCGCCGAGGCGGCCGAGGCGGCTGGCGCCCAGGGGCAGTTCTGGGGCATGCACGACAAGCTGCTCGCAACCCAGGACGAGCTCACCGGACGCGACCTGAAGCGCTACGCGGAGGAGCTCGGCCTCGACATCGACCGCTTCGTGGACGACCTCCACGGCCACGAGCACACCGACCGGATCGCCGACGACGTGGCGACCGCCGACGCGAGCGGCGTGGCGGGCACGCCCAGCTTCTTCATCAACGGCCGGCGCCACCAGGGCGCGTACGACGTCGACACGCTCTCACGGGCGGTGCGCACCGCCCGCGGGCGCGCACGGCTCAAGGAGAAGGCGGAACGCCCGGCAGCTTGATGTCGTGCAGGCGGGCCTGGCGGACGAGCACGCGCGGGCTGTCCAGCACCAGGCCTCGGCTGCGCAACCCCGTTAGCCGGGGCTCCTCGTGCGCCAGCCGGACGAGCGTGGCGTAGTTCGCGCTCATCCCGATCTCGAGCTCGTGGATATCCGTCTCGACGGGCCGGCCGTCCAGCTCGTAGCGAACGCCGCCGTAGCCGGGCTCGACCGCGAGCGCCAGGCGACTTGCGCTCCCGGCCACGAGTGGAGGGGCGCATCCCCCGTGCGGCGCCAGCGGCGTGATCGCGATGCCTTCGGCGCCGGGCGCCAGGACCGGTCCCCCGGCGGCCATCGTGTACGCGCTCGACCCGAGCGGCGTGGCCACCACGAGCCCGTCGCCGGCGAGCGCGGCGTACAGCACGTCGTCGACGCTCACCGACACCTGGACCTGCCCCGAGCCGGCACGGATCACCGTGAAGTCGTTGATCGCGACCGCGGCGGGTCCGCCGGGCCAGGCGACGTCGAGGCCGGGGAGCTCGAGCGACGCCCAGCGGCCCTCGGCCACCGCGTCGAGCGCGGAGGGAGCCTCGTCGGCAGCCACCGACGTCAGGGCGCCGACACTTCCGCACGCGATTCCGAGCACGGGTCGCGAGCCGGCCGCGCCCTCGTGCAGGGCGGCGAGCGTCGTCCCGTCGCCGCCGACCGCCACCAGCAGATCGCAGTCCGCGGGCTCGACGGCGTCCGCCACCACGCGCGTCTGCCCGTCGATACGCACCTGGCCCACCTCCACGCCGTGGTCCGACGCCCAGCCCGCGATCGCATCCAGGACCGCCTCCAGCGGACGCGTCGGGTGGACGATCAGGCCGAGCTGCTTCAGGCGACCAGCTCGTACGTGTCCGGCTCGAGCCGCTCGGTGCGGCGCCGGTAGGTGGTCCACAGCCACGGCCACTGGTTGGGGTCGTGACCGTTCTCGTCGACGTACCAGTTGGTGCAGCCGGAGTGCCAGACCGTCCCGGCCAAGGCCGCGCGCAGCTCGCGGTCGAACCGCTCGGCCGCCGCGCGGCTCACCTCGATCCGGCGCGCCTCGGCACTGTCGAGCTCACGCAGGGCGGCGATCACGTGGTTCACGCCCGACTCGATCGTGTTGACCACCGAGCCGCTGCCGCCGTTGGTGTTCGGCCCGTAGAGCAGGAACATGTTGGGGAAGTCGGGCACGCTCAGCCCCAGGTAGGCGCGCGGCACCTCGGCCCAGGCCTCGCTCAGCCGACGCCCGCCGGCGCCCTCGATCTCCATCGGCGCCACGAAGCCGTGGGTGGCGAAGCCCGTGGCCAGCACCACCACGTCGGCCGGGCGCTCCTCGCCGCCCTGCGTGCGGATCCCGCCCGGCGTGACCTCGGCGATCCGATCGGCGATCAGCTCGACGTTGGGCTTGGTGAGCGTCGGATACCACTCATCGGTGAGCATGATCCGCTTGCAGCCGATCTCGTCGGTCGGGGTGACCTTGCGGCGCAGCTCCGGATCCGAGATCGCCGCCTTGATACGCCGGCCCGAGATCGCGCGGAACGCCGGCAGCAGCCAGCGGTGCTTGGTCATCCCCGCGGCGGCGAGCTCCTGGAAGTAGAAGATCGCCGCGCGGTCGAGGCGCTGCAGGATCGGGAACCGCTCGAACAGGCGCTTCGAGCGTTCGCTGTAGGGGAAGTCCATCTTCGGGAACGTCCACCCGGGGGAGCGCTGGTAGACGTCGACCTGGTCGACGATCGGCTGGATGGCCGGCACGACCTGGATCGCGCTGCAGCCGGTCCCGATCACCGCCACGCGCTTGCCGGTGAGGTCCACGTCGTGCCGCCACCGCGCGGTGTGGAACGCCGGTCCCGCGAAGCTGTCGAGTCCGGGGATCGGCGGGACCGTCGGCACCGACAGCTGGCCGCACGCGGTCAGCAGCACGTTCGCCTCGTGGGTGCCGGCGCGTGGTCTCCAGCACCCACGTGTCGCGGGACTCGTCCCAGCGCGCGCTCAGCACCTCGGTGCTCGTCCGGATGCGATCCCGGACGCCGTACCGGCTCGCGATCTCCTCCAGGTACGCCTGGATCTCCGCCTGGGGGGCGTAGCGCCGCGACCAGCGCGGGTTCGGCGCGAACGAGAACTCGTACAGGTGCGACGGGATGTCGCAGGCGGCGCCCGGATACGTGTTGTGGTGCCAGACCCCGCCCACGCGCTCCCCGCGCTCGAAGACGGTCACGTCCTCGTAGCCCGCGCGCTTGAGCATCGCGGCGGCGCCGACGCCGCCAAAGCCGCCGCCGACCACGGCCACCGATCGCGATCTCGCGCTCACGGTGGAGACACTAACGCGAGCCCTACTTCTTCTTCTTGGACCCCTGCCGCTTGGACTTGCGGTCGTCGGACTTGCCCTGGCCCGTCGGCGGCTCGAACAGCATCAGAGCCAGCACCGCCGCCTCGGATTCCTGCGCGCCGTCGGAGTGAAGCCGCGCCGCGCTCTGGACCTGGATCTCGAGCGCCTGGTCGCCGAGCTCCTGCAGCAGCTCGTTGAGCTCCTGCCAGCCCTGGGAGTCGAGGGTCAACGTCGTGCGGCTGAGGTGGACCTCGTCGCGATCGAAGCCGCCCTCGGTCGCCGAGGCGCCCATGTCGTCGGCGATTTCCGTAAGCACGGCGCCCGCCAGCGACTTGCGTATGGACAGCGGCAGCTCCGCCCAGTCGTCGTCGCTGAACACCGGCCGGACGACGGCCCGGTAGTAGTGCTCGACGGCGCCGCGGACCTGCTTCGTCCTGACCAGCTCGACGCAGCCCAGGCGAGCCAGGATCCTGGTGTGGTAGCTGACGTTCCCGATCGGCTCACCGAGCTCGGCGGCCAGGTCGCTGGGACTGGCCACGCGCTCGTTGAAGATCGTCAGCAGCCGCAACCTGAGCGGGTGCCCGATCGCCCGCACGAGGCGCTGGTCGACACCAGTCTTCGTCTTAGTCATTCTCTCCAGTCAACCTTTCACGTAGGCGGCCACGTATCCGATGGAGCCGAATCTTCACAGTTCCCTCGGGCAATCCCGCCAGGCGAGCCAAGCGTGGCTGCGTGAGGTCCTGCTCATAACGTAGCTTGAGCAAAAGCGCATCTCTAGGCGCCAGCTCGGCAATGGCCTCCCGAAGGTCGATGATTTCCGCAAGCTGCGAGACATCCTGACCGGCCGGTACACCGTCCAGGAGCTCGTCAGGCGCCTCTGTATACAGATCTTTCGTGCGCGCGCGCCGCGCCAGCTGGCGCAGCGCCTCGTTGCGAGCGATCTGCCGGACCCACCAGATCTCGGCCCCGGCCTCCCGCTGACGGGCACGGCCACGCCAGGCGCGCAGCAGCGCGTCCTGCGCCGCCTCCTCGGCATCCTGTTCCGAGTTGAGTACGCGCCGTGTCTCGCGCAGGCAGCTCGTGCTGAGCGCGGTCCAATCCCACGAGTCCCATCCATGGTCCCCATCCAGTGTACGGGGATTCTGCATTCGATTCTCCCTCAATCGTTGAAACGGACTCGACCACGCGAGGGTCTTACTCAGCGATGGACGTTTCAATGACGTCGGACACACGAGCCGCCTACGACGCGCTGGCCCCGGTCTACGACGGCTTGACCGCCCACCACGACCACGAGCGGTGGCTGGCCCTGCTGCTCGGTCTGGCGCGCAGCCACGGCCTCGGGGGAACCCGCGCCTTGGACGTGGCATGCGGTACCGGGAAGAGCTTCATGCCGCTCGTGCGTCGTGGCTGGGAGGTGACGGCATGCGACCTCTCCCCCACGATGGCCGCGCGGGCGCGCCGGCGCGCCCGCGGTCACCGGGTGCGGGTGCGCGTGGCCGACATGCGCCGCCTCCCGGTGCTCTGCGCGGACGCCGACCTGGTCACCTGCCTCGACGACGCCGTCAACTACCTGCTCGATCCGGGCGAGCTGCGCGCCGGTCTTGCCGGCATGCGCGCGAACCTGCGCCCGGGCGGGCTGCTCGTGTTCGACGTCAACACGCTGGCCACCTATCGCACGGTCTTCTGCGAGGGCCTCGGCTGGGGCGACGGCGAAGAGACCTACGCGTCGGTCGGCGAGCCGCGCCCTGTGGAGACGGGCGGGCTGTTCGCCACGACGCTGCAGGCCTGGCGAGGCGACACGCTCTTGGCGGAGAGCCGCCACGTGCAGCGCCATCACGGCGCGGGCGAGCTCGTCCGCGCCCTGCGAGACGCGGGCCTGGAGCCGCTCGAGCTGTACGGCAGCGCCGCCGACGGGTCGCCCGAGCGGCCGCCGGACGAGCAGCTGCACGTGAAGACGGTGGTGGTCGCACGCCGACCGCCGGCACACCGAAGAGGTGAAAGGAGGTGAGAGCAAGTGCTGCAGATCGTCAAGGTCAAGCGCCCGGTGACGTCAGCCGTGGAGTTCGTGAAGGGCTCCTAGCCGCGATCCCTCTCCCCCCACGGAAGCCTGGTCCCCGTGGGGGGAGACCGCGGCTGCGGCAGTCGGTCGAGTGCTTCCCGGCGTCCGACGGCACGCTCTACCTCCTGCTGCCGGGGTTCGGCGAGGACCTCGCGCTGCCGGACCTGCAACCCCACCAGCGCGCCCTGCTCGAGGGACTCGACGGCACCCGCGGCGTGGACGACCTCGTCGGCCTGCATCCGGGGCTCACCGCCGAGGAGGTGTCCGGCACCCTCGCGCAGCTCGACGAGCTCGGGTTGATCGAAGACGCGGCAACCGACGGCGACTGGCTCAGCCCCGCCGAGCAGCAGCGCTACGACCGCCAGCTCGAGTACTTCGGCGAGCTGGTCAGCGGCGGCCAGTCCAGGGCCGCCTGCCAAGCGAGGCTGCGCCGGGCGCGCGTGGTCGTGATCGGCCTCGGCGGGCTGGGCGCGTGGGCGCTGTGGGCGCTCGCCGCCGCGGGCGTGGGCGAGCTGGTCGGCGTGGACGGCGACGTGGTCGAGCTCAGCAACCTGAACCGCCAGACGCTCTACCGCGAGCAGGACCTGGGCGAGCCGAAGGCGTTCGCCACGGCGCGCACGATCGCGGACTTCAACTCGTCGGTTCGCTTCGAGGCGATCGACCGCCGCCTCGAGGACCCAGACGAGGTGGCGGCGGTCGTGGAGGGCGCGGACTTCGTCGTCGAGGCCGCCGACTGGCCGCCCTACCGGCTCAGCCGATGGATCAACGCCTGCTGCGCCGAAGCCGGCGTGCCGCACATCGGCGCCAGCCAGTTCCCGCCGCTGATCCGCGTGGGCCCGACGTTCGTGCCAGGGCAGCGCGGCTGCCTGGGCTGCCTCGAGGCCGAGGCGCGCGAGCGCGACCCGCTGTTCGACGAGCTGGCCGCCTGGCGCCAGCAGGCGGACACGCTCTCCGCGACGTTCGCGCCGGCGTGCTCGCTGATCGGCGGGATCCTCAGCAGCGACGTGATCCACCACATCACCGGCCTGGCCCAGCCGGCCACCCTCCAGGCGTCGGTGGTGATCGACATCAGGACGCTCGAGCTGCGCCGCCTTCCGGTCGAGCCGGTGGCCGGCTGTCCGATCTGCGGCTAGTCCGCTCGGTGCACGACGACCTCGTTGCGCAGCACGCCGATGCCGTCCACCTCGACCTCCACGACGTCCCCGTGGCCTAGCGAGCGCTGCGGGTCCATGAACTCGCCGCAGCCCCAGGGCGTTCCGGTGAGGACCACGTCGCCGGGCTCGAGCGTGAAGCTCCGCGAGCAGAACGACAGCAGCTCGGCCACCCCGAACACCATCTCCGCGGTGTTCGAGTCCTGGACGGTCTCGCCGTTCACGCGCGTGCGCAGGCCCAGCGCCTGCGGGTCGGGCAGCTCGTCCGCGGTCACGATCACCGGCCCGATCGGGCAGAACGTGTCGAGGCTCTTGCCGCGCACCCACTGCCCGTCACCGAACTGGAGATCGCGCGCGGAGACGTCGTTGGCGACCGTGTAGCCGAACACGTGCGCGAGCGCGTCCTCGATCGGAACGTTGCGCATCCGCCGGCCGACGACCACCGCCAGCTCGACCTCCCAGTCGACGCGCTCGGTCAGCGAGCGGTCGAACTCGATGCGATCGCCGTCGCCGATCACGCTGGTGGGGAACTTGGTGAACACGAGCGGACGCTCGGGTGCAGCGTCCATTCCGGACTCGCGCACGTGGTCGAGGTAGTTGAGACCGATCGCGACGATCTTGGGCGGCCGCAGCGGCGCCGCCAGGCGGACGCCCACCAGTGGCTCGGCATCCGGCGCCAGCTCGGGGGTCGCATCTGCCGCGATCAGCTCGAGCAGCGAGCCGCCGGCCAACGGAAGCAGGGCGCCGCGGCGCTGCAGGACTGGGACGGCGCGGCCGGCGACGAGCGCCGTCCCGAGCCTCATGGGCGAACTTGGTCAGATCTCATCGGTCGGGTCAACTGATATCAAGCCCGCACACGTGACGGTCGCGTTCGACATCGGCGCCGAGCTCGGCGAGGGCGCGCTGTGGGACTGGCGCCACGACCGGCTGGTCGCCGTGGACATTCCCGCCGGCCGCGTGCTCGTGGCCGACCCCGGCGATGGCTCCACGAAGTCGATCGAGGTCGGTCAGCCGGTCAGCGCCGCGCTGCTGCGCGGCGAGCACGACCTGCTGCTGGCGGTGCGCGACGGGTTCGCGACGCTCGACTTGGACACGGGCGCGGTCGAGACGCTCGTGGCGGTCGAGGCCGACAAGCCTGCCAACCGCATGAACGACGCCGCCTGCGATGCGCGCGGACGGTGCTTCGCCGGCACGATGGCGACTGACGACACGCCCGGCGCCGGGACGCTCTACCGCCTCGACGAGGACCTCTCCGTCCACGCGCTGCTCGACGGCTTGACGATCTCGAACGGGCTCGGCTGGAGCCCGTCCGGAGACGTCATGTACCACATCGACAGCCCGGCCGGTGGGGTCGACGCGCACGACTTCGACGCGGACTCGGGCGCGCTCTCGGGCCGGCGACGCCTGGTCGACACCGACCCCTCGTGGGGCCTCCCGGACGGGCTCGCGATGGACGCGGAGGGCGGCATCTGGGTGGCGTTCTGGGACGGGTCGGCGGTGCGCCGGTTCTCGCCGGCGGGCGAGCTCACGGAGACGCTCGAGCTGCCCGCCGCCCGCCCCACGCGGCCCGCCTTCGGCGGGGCCGGCCTCGATCAGCTCTACGTGACGAGCGCCAAGCTCGATCGGCACGTCGACGGCGACCTCGGCGGCGCCATCTTCGTGCTCGAGCCGGGCGTCCGCGGCGTGCGCGCGCACCCGTTCGCCGGCTGAGCCGCTAGGCGTCGAAGACCCCGCTCGCGGCCGCCTCGCGCGCGAAGTCGGCGAAGTCGCGTGGCTCGCGCCCCAGCGCCCGCTGGACCCCGTCGGCCAGGTTGGCGTTGCGCCCGTCGAGTACCTCGCTGAACAGGTAGCGGATCAGCCAGGCGACGTCGTCGGGGATGTCCTGCTCGGCGGCCGCTGCCGCGTACTCGTCCATCGAGACCTGGACGTAGCGCAGCTCGCGGCCGGTCGCCCGGCCGATCTCCGCCACGGCCTCGGCAAACGTCAGCAGCCGCGGCCCGGTCAGCTCGTAGACCTCTCCGGTGTGCCCGTCCTCGGTGAGCGCGGCCACCGCGACGTCGGCGATGTCCTCGGCGTCGACGAACGGCTCCGGCACGTCGCCCGCGGGCAGCGCGAGCTCGCCGCCCAGGATCGGGTCGAGCATGTACCCCTCGCTGAAGTTCTGGTTGAACCACGAGCAGCGCACGACGGTCCAGTCGATGCCTGCCGCCGCGACGACCTGCTCGGACCGCTGCGCCTCCTCCTCGCCGCGGCCGGAGAGCAACACCACGCGCTTGACTCCGCTGCGCTGCGCCTGCTCGGCCAGCGCGCCCACGGCCTCGGGGGCGCCGGGCACGGCAAGGTCGGGGAAGTAGGACACGTAGACCGCCGACACGCCCTCGAGCGCGGGCGCCCAGGTGGACGTGTCTTCCCAGTCGAACGGCGGCTGCTCGGAGCGCGACCCGAGGCGCACCTCGACGCCGCGGGCGTTCAGCCGCTCCACGACTCGCCGGCCCGTCTTTCCAGTTGCACCCAGTACGAGAATCGGTTCATTGGTCATGCATCCAGTCTTCGGGTCCGATGCTGGGGTGTCTATGACCGTCGGGCCGTAGTTCATGCCCATCCGTCCAGCACGGCTGGACGCACAGCTCACAGCGGTCATACTGCGGGCATGGCCACACTCGACCCCTGGGCGCCGTCGGATCCGCTCGCCGAGGCGCTGCACTTCCTGCGGATGAACGGCGCCTTCTACTGCCGCTCCGAGCTGACCGCGCCGTGGGGCATGACGATGATGCCCATGCCTGGCTACATCTGGTTCCACGTGGTCACCACGGGCCGGGTCTGGCTCGAGGCCGGCGACGACGAGGGCAGGCTGCTCCAGCCCGGAGACCTCGGGCTCGTCCCCCACGGCGAGGGTCACGTGCTGCGCAGTGAGCCGGGCGTCCCGGCCCCCGGCGTGCTCGAGCTCGAGCGTGAGGAGATCAGCGAGCGCTACGAGATCCTGCGCCACGGCGGCGGTGGAGCGCCCACGACCCTGGTCTGCGGCGCCGTGCGCTTCGACCACCCGGCCGCCCGCAATCTCGTCGAGATCCTCCCGCCGATCATGCACCTCGAGGCGGCCAGCACCCCGCAGCTCGACTGGATGCAGAGCACGCTGCGCCTGATGGCGGTCGAGGCCCACGAGCTGAAGCCCGGGAGCGAAGCGGTGATCACCCGCCTCGGCGACATCCTCGTGATCCAGGCGATCCGTTCCTGGCTCGAGACCGACCCGGCCGCCCAGACCGGCTGGCTCGGCGCCCTCCAGGACGAGCAGATCGGCCGCGCCATCGCCCTGATCCACCGCGACCCCGCGCGCAACTGGACCGTCGCGTCGCTCGCCGACGAGCTGGCGATGTCGCGCTCGGCCTTCGCGGCGCGCTTCACCGAACTGGTCGACGAGCCGGCGATGCAGTACGTCACCCGGTGGCGCATGCAGGTCGCCGTCAGCTCGCTGCGCGACGACGGCGCCACGGTCGGCGAGCTCGCGAGCCGGCTCGGCTACCGCTCCGAGGCTGCCTTCGCGCGTGCGTTCAAGCGCGTGATCGGGGTCCCGCCGGGCGCAGTCAAGCGCTTCCCGGCCGAGGGCTCAGCCGTGAGCTTGGTCACGTAAGCCTTGTATCGCCCGCCCCGCCGCACATAGCATGGATTAGGTGGTGACCCCGCGTGGATGAATCCGTCGACCGCCTGACCAGACTCGAGCCGGGCTCCGAGTTTGCCGGCTACCGCATCGAGGGCATGCTCGATCGCGGCGGCATGGGCGTGGTCTACAAGGCCGCCGACACGGAGCTGGACCGCACCGTGGCGCTGAAGATCATCGCGCCCGAGCACACCCAGAACCCGGACGCGGTCACCCGCTTCAAGGCCGAGGCCCGGCTGGCGGCCTCGCTGGAGCACCCCAACATCGTCCCGATCCACCGCGGCGGGGAGTACCACGGCGTGCTCTACCTCGCGATGCGCTTCGTGCCGGGCACGAACCTGCGCCAGGTCGTCGATCGCGGCCAGCTCGGCATGGATCAGATCCGGCGTGTGATCACCTCTGTCGCCGGCGCACTCGACGCCGCTCACGACCGCGGGCTCGTGCACCGCGACGTCAAGCCGGCCAACATCCTGATCAGCGGCGAGGGCGAGCACGAGCACGTCTACCTGACCGACTTCGGGCTCACCAAGCGGCTCGGGTCGGCCGGCAGCCTGACCCGCACCGGCGCCTGGGTCGGGACCCCGGACTACGTCGCGCCCGAGCAGATCCAAGCCGGGCCGGTCGACGGGCGGGCCGACGTCTACTCGCTCGGCTGCGTGCTCTACGAGATGCTCACCGGCAGCGTTGCCTTCCCGAAGGACAACGACATGGCCAAGCTGTGGGCGCACGTAACCGACCCGCCGCCGGCGCCCAGCCTCAAGCGCCCTGACGCCCAGGCCTTCGACGAGGTGGTTGCGCGAGCGACCGCCAAGGACCCGAACGCGCGCTACTCGCGGGCGTCGGAGCTGGCCGCCGCGGTCGATCGCGCGAGCGGCGTGATGAGCTCCGGGCCGCTGCCGGACGCGCTCCAGGTCACGCGCGCGGCAACCCCGTCCGAAGCCGCGAGCGTGGCGGCACAGCACGAGGTCTTCATCGCGGAGCCCACCGGCGTCTCGGCCGAGCCGGTCGCGGACCAGGCGGCCATGACGGTCCCGCCGCCGCCGCAGGCCCCGCAGGCGCAGGCCCCGCAGGCACCCGCCCCACCGTCACCCCAGCCGCCGAGCGCTCCTCCGCCCGGGGCAGGCGGGGGCGGCGGCCTCAGCGGCCCCACCGGCGGCCCGCCCCGGCCCCCGCAGCGCCCCAAGCGCCGGTGGCCGATGGTGGCCGCGCTGGCGCTGCTCGTGGGCGGCGTGGCGGCGGCGGTGGTCCTGGTCGCCGGCGGCTCGGACGACGACAAGCAGACCGAGACCGCGGGCGAGCAGGTTCCGGCCACCCTCAGCCCGGTCCCGACCAACAAGGTCGACGGTCTCGGCGACGCGTCGCTGGAGCTCAAGGGCAACGTCGCGACCGTGTCGCTCAAGACGAACGGGTTGCTCGACGGCCAGCCCCACGCGATGCACATCCACGCCGGCGAGAAGGGCGCCTGCCCGACGGTCGGAGCCGCCAGGGAGCACAACGGCCACCTGTCGATCAGCACGCTCGACGGCGCCGGCTTCTACGGGCACCCGCGGGTCGCCCTTACCACCCGGGGCGACATCGGCGTGGCCAGCATCCTCGAGTTCGCGCGCTTCCCCAGCACCGGGAACATCACCTACAAGCGCACGATCAAGCTGCGGCCGCGGACCGTCCGCTTCGTCAAGAAGAACCTCGCCGTCATCGTCATCCACGGCATCGACTACAACGGCAACGGGAGCTACGACGACACGCTCGGCGGGAGTGACCTCAACCCCGCGCTGTCGGGCGAGGCAACCGCGCCGGCGCTGTGCGGCGAGCTGCTCGCGGGCACGAAGGCGCAACAGAGCGCCCAGGCGCCCGGCGGCGGACGGTTCTACACCGCGTCGATGGACCTGCCGCCCGGGACGAACAGCCTGATCTGCCACCTGCGAACGACGAGCTGACCGGATCCGTGGGGGCGACCCCGATCGACCTCGATCGACTCGTCGGCGCGTACTACGACGATTCGCCCGACCCGTCGGTCCCGGAGCAGCGGGTCGCGTTCGGCACCTCAGGGCATCGCGGCAGCGCGTCGGCGCGCACGTTCAACGAGGCCCATGTGCTGGCGATCAGCGAGGCCGTATGCCGCTACCGCCGCTCCGAGGGGATCGACGGCCCGCTGTTCCTGGGGCGCGACACCCACCGCCTGTCCGAGCCGGCCTTCGGCTCGATCCTGGAGGTGCTCAGCGCCAACGAGGTGGAAGTGATGATCGACGCCGACGGCGGCTTCACCCCCACCCCGGCGATCTCGCACGCGATCCTGACCCACAACCGCGGCGGCGGATCCGGGACCGCCGACGGGATCGTCGTCACGCCCTCGCACAACCCGCCAGAGGACGGCGGCTTCAAGTACAACCCGCCCCACGGCGGGCCGGCGGGCACCGACGTCACGTCGTGGATCGAGCGCGAGGCGAACGAGCTGCTCGACGCGGGCCTCGACGGCGTGAAGCGCGCGGCGGCCGACGGCCCCACCGTCCACCGTCACGACTACGTCTCCGCCTACGTCGACGACCTGCCCGCGGTTGTCGATATCGACGCGATCCGCGCGAGCGGCCTGCGGCTCGGCGTCGATCCGCTCGGCGGCGCCAGCATCGCGTACTGGGCGGCGGTGGCCGAGCGCCACGACCTCGACCTCACGATCGTCAACGAGAAGCTCGATCCGACCTTCTCCTTCGTGCCGGTCGACTGGGACGGCAAGATCCGCATGGACTGCTCGTCGCCGTACGCGATGGCGCGCCTGACCGAGATGAAGGATCGCTTCGATGTCGCGTTCGGCAACGACCCCGACGCCGACCGCCACGGGATCGTCACGCCGGGGGCGGGGCTGCTCAACCCCAACCACCACCTGGCGGCCTGCATCGCCTATCTGTTCGGGGGCAACCGGGACTGGACGGACGGAGTCGGGGTCGGCAAGACGCTGGTGAGCAGCAGCATCATCGACCGGGTGGTTGCCGATCTGGGCCGCCCGCTGGTGGAGGTGCCGGTCGGCTTCAAGTGGTTCGTCGACGGCCTGCTCGACGGGACGCTCGGCTTCGGCGGCGAGGAGAGCGCCGGAGCCTCCTTCCTGCGCCGCGACGGGTCGGCATGGTCCACCGACAAGGACGGGCTGATCCTGTGTCTGCTGGCCGCCGAGATGACGGCGGTCGGGGGCGCCGATCCCGGCGAGGTCTACCGCGGGCTGGCGGAGCGCTTCGGCGAGCCGGTCTACCGGCGCGTGGACGTGGCGGCCACGCCGCGCGACAAGGCGGCGCTCGCGAAGCTGTCGGCCGAGCAGGTGGGCGCCGGGCAGCTCGCCGGCGAGCCGATCCTCGACGTGCTGACCGCGGCGCCCGGCAACGGCGCGCCGATCGGCGGGGTGAAGGTGATCGCCGAGAACGGCTGGTTCGCGGCGCGCCCATCCGGGACCGAGGACGTCTACAAGACCTACGCCGAGAGCTTCCTGGGCACGGACCACCTCGAGCGCATCCTCGGCGAGGCGGAGGGCATCGTGCAGGACGCCCTCGGGGCCAGCGGCTAGCGCCTATATTCAGGTCCGTGGCCGAGATCTCGATTGGCTCGGTCTTGGCCGGCTACCGGATCGAGGGCCTCGCCGGAGAGGGCGGGATGGGCCGCGTGTACCGCGCGACCCAGATGGGCCTCAACCGGCAGGTCGCGCTCAAGCTGATCATGCCGGAGCTGGCCACCGAGCCGGACTTCCGTACGCGCTTCGAGCGCGAGTCGCGCCTGACCGCGTCGATCGAGCACCCGAACGTGATCCCGGTCTACGAGGCGGGCGACGCGGAGGGCCAGCTGTTCATCGCGATGCGCTGGGTCGAGGGGACCGATTTGCGGTCGGTGATCGTGACCGAGGGCAGGGTCGAGCCGGAACGCGCGATCGGGATCGTCGAGCAGGTCGCGGCGGCGCTCGACGCCGCCCACAGCGGCGGGTTGGTGCACCGCGACGTCAAGCCGGCGAACGTGATGCTGACCACGGCGCACGGACAGGAGCACGTGTACCTGACCGACTTCGGGTTGACCAAGCGGGCCGGGTCGGGCACGGCGCTGACGCGGACCGGTGCGTTCGTGGGCACGCCGGACTACATGCCGCCGGAGCAGATCAAGGGCGAGCGCTCCGACGCGCGGACCGACGTGTACGCGCTGGGCTGCCTGCTCTTCCACGCGCTGACGGGCCGGACCCCGTACGACCGGGACACCGAGGTGGCGAAGATGTACGCGCAGCTGCACGACGAGCCGCCGAGCGCCGCGGAGGCCGTCCCAGGGACGCCGACCGCCCTCGACGCGGTGATCGCCCGAGCGCTGGCAAAGGACGCCGACGAGCGCTACCTCTCGGCGGGCGACCTGGGCCGAGCGGCGCGGGCCGCCCTGACCGGCAAGGACCCATCGCAGCCCGAGCGCAGCCTGGCAACCGGCCTGGCGGCACCCCCAACGGAGCTGTCCCCAGCGGCCAGCCCCCCACCCGACCTGACCGCGGCGACCCCAGCTCCGGGCCCGACGGCGGCAACCCCGCCGCCCGGCGAGACCGCGGCCACGCCGCCGCCCGGCGAGACCGCGGCGACCCCGCCGCCACCCGCCGCCGCTGCCGCCGCCGCCCGCCGCCGGTCCCCGCCGGCCGCCGCCCAACCCCCCGCCGCTCCACCGCCCGCCGCGCCGCGGCCAACCGCTTCCCGACCCTCCCGCACGCTTCCGATCGTCTTTGTCGCCCTTCTCGGCATCGGCGTCGTCGCCGCGGGTCTTGCGGTTTCCGGTGTCTTCTCCGGCGACGGCGGCGGCGACGGCGGCGGCTCCTTCAGCGACCGGCCAGCGGACGCCGCCGACGAGCCCACCGCTCCCAAGGTCCTCGAGAAGAGCATCCCCGCCGGGGACGGCCCAGACGGCATCGCCGTCGACGGCACCACCGTCTGGGTCTCCAACTCTCGCGGCGGCACGCTCACCCGGCTCAGCACCAAGACCAACGAGCAGATCGGCGAGCGCATCCAGGTCGGCGCCAACCCCGACGAGGTCGAGGCGAGGAACGGGGTCGTCTGGGTCGCCAACACCAACGACGGCAACGTCACCCGCTGGGAGGACGGCGACCAGAAGGAGTTCAGCGTCGGGGCCGGCCCCGAGGGCCTCTCGCTCGGCGACCGGTTCCTCTGGGTCGCCAACGGCGACGGCGACAGCGTCAGCCGCATCGACCTCAGCTCCGGCGAGGTCGTGCCCCCGGTCTCCGTCGGGAGGAAGCCGATCGGGATCTACGCCGGCAAGCGGTTCGTCTGGGTGACCAACAGCTTCAGCAGCTCGGTCACCCGCCTCGACGCCTCAACCGGCGCGATCGTCGACACGATCGAGGGTGTCGGCAAGAACATCCGCGCGGTCACCGAGGCCTTCGGCTTCGCCTGGGTCTCGAGCGCCGAGCCGAACGGCCTGGTCATGCGGCTCGACCTCGAGACCGGCGAGGTGCGCGACCGCATCCAGGTGGGGCAGAAGTCCAAGGAGATGGTGGCCGCCGGCGGCTACCTCTGGGTCGTCAACGAGACCAGCGGCGACGTGGTGCGCATCGACCCCGAGCGGGCCGAGGTGGTCGGGGACCCGATCAAGGTCGGGGACACGCCGGTGGGGCTCGCCGTCGGCGCCGGCGACCTGTGGGTCTCCAACAACCGCAGCAACGACGTCACCCGGATCGACCCGGGCAGTTGACGCCGATCCGCGCGCAGCCGGCCGAGCCGGCTGCTTGCGGCTAGCCGAGCTCCCGATCCAGGTAGAACGCGGCGCTGATCAGCGCCAGGTGCGTGAACGCCTGCGGGAAGTTGCCGAGCGCCTCGCCGGTCAGGCCGATCTCCTCCGAGTACAGGCCGAGGTGGTTCGCGTAGGTGAGCATCTTCTCGAACGCGAGTCGCGCCTCCTCGACGCGCCCGGCCCGAGCCAGCGCCTCCACGTACCAGAACGTGCAGATCGAGAAGGTGCCCTCCTCGCCCTCGAGCCCGTCTGGCGAGGCCTCGACGTTGTAGCGATAGACGAGGCTGTCGCTGACCAGCTCCTCGCCCATGGCGTCGAGCGTCGACAGCCAGCGCTTGTCGGTGGGTGCGACGAAGTTCACGAGCGGCATCAGCAGCACGGCGGCGTCCAGGAACTCGGTGTCGTAGTGCTGGACGAACGCCTTGCGCTCGGGGTGCCAGCCCTTGGCCATGATCTGGTGGTAGATCTGGTCGCGCGAGGACTGCCACTTGGACAGGTCGGCGGGCAGCCCGCGGTCGAGCGCCATCCGCACGGCGCGATCCAGTCCGACCCAGGACATCAGCCGCGAGTAGGTGTAGTGCTTGCGCCCGCCGCGCTCCTCCCAGATGCCCTCGTCGGCCTGATCCCAGTTCTCGCACAGCCACTCGATCACGCGGCTGAGGTCGACCCACGCGTCGTGGTCGATCGGGGAGCCGTGGCGGCTGTAGAAGTAGACGGAGTCGATCATCTCGCCGTAGATGTCGAGCTGCAGCTGCTTCGCCGCGCCGTTGCCGATCCGCACGGGAGAGGAGCCGCGGTAGCCCTCGAGGTGGTCGAGCACCTCCTCTTTCAGCTCCGAGCGGCCGTCGATCCCGTACATCAGCTGGAGCGGGCCGACCGCGCCCGGCGGGGACTCGCTGAAACGTGCGCGCAGCCATTCCATGAACGCGGCGGCTTCGTCGGTGAAGCCGAGGCGCAGCAGCGCGTACAGCGAGAACGAGGCGTCGCGGATCCAGGTGTAGCGGTAGTCCCAGTTGCGGCCGCCGCCGAGGTGCTCCGGCAGGCTGGTCGTGGGCGCGGCGACGATGCCGCCGGTCGGCTTGTAGGTGAGCAGCTTCAGCGTCAGCGCCGAGCGGTGCACGACCTCGCGCCAGCGGCCCTGGTAGCGCGACTTGGCGAGCCAGCTGCGCCAGTACTCGATCGTGCGGTCGAAGGCGTCGCGCGTCTCGGCCTCGGAGTACGGCCGCGGCACGTAGTCCTCGGGCACGCGCTCCAGCACGAACGTCACGCTCTCCCCCGCGGCCAACGTGATCTCGCAGGAGACCCCGGTATCCCGGTGCGTCAGCGGCGCCGACGTCTCGAGCGCCAGCGACATCCCCTCGGACCGGAACACGACCCCGTTCTCGTGGAACACGATCGAGTGGGGGTCGCGCCCGTAGTTGAAGCGCGGCTCGACCTCGACGCGGAACGTCAGCTCGCCGCGCACGCCGAGCACGCGCCGGATCAGCCGATGGCGGAAGACGCTGCCGGGCGCCTCGTGGATCGGCATGAAGTCCTGCACCTCGCCCACGCCTTCGCGGGTCAGGAAGCGCGTGATCAGGACGTTCGTGTCGGGGAAGTAGAGCTGCTTCGGCGTCCAGCCGTCCCCGGCCGGGGCGATCCGGTAGAAGCCGCCGCGCTTGCGGTCGAGGATCGCGCCGAAGACGCTGGGCGAGTCGAAGTGCGGGCAGCAGTACCAGTCGATCGTGCCGTCGGTCCCGACCAGCGCGGCCGTGTGCAGGTCGCCGATGATCCCGTGCTCGGCGATCGGGAGGTAGCCCGACAGCGCCGCGCCGCCAAGCGCGTTCTCGCGTCACGTGCGCCACTCGGATGCGGTCTTGAGCCTGCGCGCCTCGGCCTTGAGGATGCGGAAGGTGACCAGCGGGTGGGAGACGAGGAAATCCTGGATCGCCGCCCCCTGGATCACCAGGCAGCTGAGCGGCGTGCGCGTGATGATCGAGGCCGTCGCGGGCTCCTCGAGCAGGACCGCGACCTCGCCGAAGAAGCTCCCCTTCGAGAGCACGCGGCGATCCTCGTCGTCGATCACGACCGCCACCTCGCCCTCGACGATCACATACATGGCTGACTGGGGATCGCCCTGGCGGATGATCCACTCGCCCTCGTCGAACGAGACCTCCTCGGCGCTGGCCGCGATCGTCTCGAGCTCTTCCCTGGGCAGGTCGACGAACAGCGCCAAGCGCCCCAGGTCCTCCAGAAAGTCGACCCCGCCCCTGTTCACGCGCCCAGCGTAACCGAGGTAGAGTCGCGCCGCGTGCACTCGGTCAAGCCGCACGACGCGAACCTATGGCGGCGGCTCCGCGGCGCCCGCGAAGCCGAGCTGTTCGGCCCGAAAGGCCGGGTGCCCCGGCGCGGCGAGCCGGACACGACCCGCAGCACCGCCCTATGGATCCTCCTCGGAGTCACGCTCGGCGCGCTGGCACTGCGCCTGGCAGTGCCGCGTGGCATCTGGCTCGACGAGGCGATCAGCATCCACCAGGCGCACCTGAGCTTCCACGACATGTTCGAGAACCTGCAGTACGGGGACCGGCACCCGCCGCTCCACCACGTGGTGCTCTGGCTGACCGTGAAGGCCTTCGGCGACGGCGAGACGGCGGTCCGGCTCCCCTCGATCATCGCCGGCACGCTCGCGATCCCCGCGCTCTACCTGCTCGGGCGCGAGCTCTACGACCGCCGCACGGGCCTCGTGGCGGCGACCTTCGGAGCCGCCTCGCCGCTGCTGATCTGGTACTCGCAGGAAGCGCGGATGTACGCGTTCGTGGAGCTGTTCGGGCTGCTCGCGCTGTGGACGCAGCTGCGGGCGATCCGCAACCCGAGCATGGGCAACTGGGCGGCCTACATCCTCGCGACCGCCGCGCTGCTGTGGTCGCACTACTTCGGGCTGCTGCTGATCGGCGTGCAGCAGGCGATCTGGGTCGGCATCCTGATCCACCGGCGGCGCACCGGAGAGCCGAACCGGGCGATGGCGCTCGGCTTCGCCTACTCCCTGGCGGTGCTGGCGATCCAGCTGGTGCCCGCTGATCACCTTCGCGACCAAGCAGTTCGACTCGACCGAGGCTGCCTTCGGCTCACCGAGCGGGACCTACGACTCGCTGTCCTTCTACGCGGTCGTCTCCAACATGGCCTGGGCCCTCTGGGGCTACCACCCGGACAGCATCACCGAGCTGCTGGCGGCGGGCTGGCCGCTGCTGCTGCTCCTGTCCCTGCTCCTGCTCGGCCGCGGCGGCTCGCGCCAGACGATCATCCTCGCCGTAGCCGCGATCACCCCGATCGTGCTGCTCGTGTTCGTGGCGCTGTACGACCGGGAGCTGTTCGAGGTGCGCTACTTCCTGGTCGCGATCCCGCTGCTGTTCCTGCTGATCGCCCGGCTCGTGACGGGGTGGATCCGAAGACCGGAGGCGCGCCTGGCGGCGGTGGGCATCATCGTATTCACCTTGCTCCTCGGGTTGGTCGACCAGCAGACCAACGACGACAACCCGCGCCTGTACGACTTCAAGGGCGCGATCGAGCGGATCCAGGCCGACGCCACGCCGAAGTCGCTCGTGCTCTACGAGCCCCCCGACATGCGCTACGTGATGGAGTACTACGCGCCCGAGCTGCGCAGCCGGCCGTTGAGGCAAGGCATCCCCAAGCGCAGGGAGGGCACACCCGTCTTCGTGCTCGCCTCGTTCCAGGACAACGACCTGTTCTTCGACCGCACCAACAGGGTGGTCGGCAAGCTCGACTTCCAGCGCCGGCTGCTCGCGCGCTTCGAGACGCCGCAGACGAAGGTCTGGGAGTTCCGATGAGCAGCCGCCCATGGGACGTGCGCCTGCGGCGCGTGACGTGGCAGCCGGTGCCGAGCAACGTCAGCGTGCGCACCCGGATCCGCATCATGGCGCTGCTCGGGTTGCCGCTGGCGGTCTGGTACTTCGGCTGGCTGCTCAACCCGGACCGGATCGGCACCCCGTACCTCTATGGCCTGCTGATCGCGGCGGAGCTCTTCAACATGATCCAGGCCTTCGGCTTCTGGTGGACGTGCGGCAGCGAGCGGGTGCGCAAGCCGAAGGCACCGAGCCAGCGGGTGGCGGTCGACGTATACGTGCCGGTCTACAAGGAGCCGGTGGACATCGTCGACCTGACGGTGGCCGCCGCCGCCGGCCTGCGCGGCGCCGAGGTGCGCGTCTGGGTGCTCGACGACGGCAACGACGACGCGATGCGCGACCTCGCCGCGCGCTACGGCGTGGGCTACATCCGCCGTGACGAGCACACCGGCGCGAAGGCCGGCAACATCAACAACGCGCTCACGGTCACGGACGCGCCGTTCATCGCGGTCTTCGACTCCGACCATGTGGCCGACGCCAGCTTCCTCGAGGCGACGCTGGGCTACATGGAGGACCCCGCGGTCGCGTTCGTCCAGACGCCGCAGTACTACGCGAACCACGACCAGAACCGCGTCGCCGCGGCCTCCTGGTCCCAGCAGGCCCTCTTCTTCGGCGCGATCGCCAGGGGCAAGGAAGGCCTCGGCGCCGTCTTCTGCTGCGGCACCAACGTGCTGTTCCGCCGCGAGGCGTTCGAGAGCGTCGGCGGCTTCCCGACCAACTCGCTCACCGAGGACTACGAGCTCTCGATCTGGCTCCACGAGGCGGGCTGGAAGTCGGTCTACGTGCCGGACGTGCTCTCGCGCGGCCTCGGCCCAGAGGACATGGCCGCCTACGTGTCCCAGCAGCAGCGCTGGGCGCGAGGATGCCTGTCCGGGCTCCCGCGCGCGTTGCGAGCGCGGCTCCCACTCAAGCTCAAGGTGCAGTACGTGCTGTCCGCCTCGTACTTCCTGTCGGGCTGGACGGTGCTGATCTACATGAGCTTCCCGGTGATCCGGCTGCTCACCGGCGGCCAGCCGATCGCGGGTATCACCGCGCCCGAGTTCTTACTCCACTTCGCGCCTTACTTCGCCGTAGCGCTCACAACGGCCGCGCTCGCCGGCGCCGGCTCGTACACGTTCGCGGCCTTCGCCCTCGCCGCCGCCAACTTCTGGATCCACTGCCTGGCGACGGTGTACACCGTCCTGCGCAAGGAGGGCTCGTTCGTCGTCACGCCGAAGAAGGGCGCCGCGGCCCGCCAGCCGAGCGCGGTCATGCCCGCGCTGGTGGTGGTCGGCATACTGGTCGGGGTCAGCATCTACGGCCTGATCAAAGCCCAGGACGCGGCGACGCTCAACAACGTCTGCTTCGCCGCCGTGCACGTCTCGATCCTGATGACCGGGTGCTGGCCGGCGCTCGCCAAGCCGCGCGTGCCGGACTCCGGGGCGCCCGAGCTCGCCGAGGTCGCGGCCTGAGACGATCAGTGCGAGAGCTCGCCTTGCTATCGCTCGCGCTGGCGCTCGGGGCGGCGGCGCTGTTCCTCGTGGTCGGCTGCGGTGGCGGCGACGACTCCGAATCGGGCTCCGATTCGGGCGGCAAGTCGTCCTCGTCGGGCGGCGGGGACAAGGTCGAGGCCTCCGCCAACAGCTTCCTCGACACGTACGTGGCCGAGGACGGCCGTGTGCGGCGCATCGACCAGGGCGACGACACGGTCGGCGAGGGGCAGGCGTACGGCATGCTGCTCGCCGCCGCGGTCGGCGACGAGGACCGCTTCGACTCGATCTGGGGCTGGACCAAGGACAACATCCGGCGCCCCGACGGGCTGCTCTCGTTCCTGTGGAAGGACGGCAAGGTCGCGGACCCCGAGCCGGCCTCCGACGCCGACGTGGACGCGGCGCGCGCCCTGCTGGTGGCGTCCTGTCGCTTCAAGCGCGACGACCTGCGCGACGAGGCGTTGAAGCTGGGCACCGCGATCCTGGCCAACGAGACCGCGTCGTTCCAGGGCTCGCCCGTGCTGGTCGGCGGCCCGTGGGCGCGCAACCCGATCATCCTCAACCCGAGCTACTTCTCGCCCGCGACGTTCGCCGCGCTCGCCACGGCGACGAAGGAAGGCAAGTGGGGCAGCCTGTCGGCGACCGGGCGCTCCGTCACCGAGCTCCTGATGCCGAACCCGGGCAGCCTGCCACCCGACTGGGCGGGCGTGAAGGGCGGCAAGCCGGTGCCGATCGGGACGCCCGACAACCCCGGCGGCACGCCGACGTACGGCTTCGACGCCGCGCGCACGCTCGTGCGGATGGCCGAGGACCCCGACCCGGCCGGGCAGCGCATCGCCGCCCAGGCCTGGCCCGCCTTCGAGGGGCGCAAGCCGGCGGACATCCCGATGGAGCACGACCTGTCAGGCAAGCCGACCGGTGGCACGCAGCACCCGATGGCGCTCGTCGCCGCGGCCGGCGCCGCCCAGGCCGCCGGCAAGACCGGTGACGCCGCGCGGCTGCTCGACGCCGCCGAGAAGCTCGACAAGCAGACGCCCACCTACTACGGGTCGGCCTGGGTCGCTCTCGGCCGCGTCATGCTCACGTCGGACCTGCTGGACGCCTGCCCTTAAGGGGTCTCGCCCACCGCCTGCAGCACCTCGGCCCCGAACGCGGCGGCCGTCGGGCGGCCGTCGGGGCGCTTGGCCAGGCCGTGGCGGATCGCGTCGTCCAGCGCCTGGGGCACGTCGACCCGCTGCTCGCGCACCGACGGCGGCTCGGCGTTGAGGTGGGCCCACATCTTCGCCATCCCGCCGGTCTCGCCCGCGAACGGCGCCGCCCCGCTCAACATCTCGTAGAGGACGCAGGCGAGCCCGTAGACGTCGCCGCGCGGGTCGGCTTCGCCGCCCTCGATCTGCTCCGGAGCGACGTAGTCGATCGTGCCGAGCATCTGCCCCGCCCCGGTGAAGCCCGACGCCGACGCCGCTCGCTTGGTCAGGCCGAAGTCGGTCAGGTAGGCGTGGTCCTCGGAGGTGAGGATGATGTTGGACGGCTTGATGTCGCGGTGCACGAGCCCCTTCTCGTGGGCGACCTCGAGCGCCGAGGCGACCTGCGCGGCGACCCGCGCCGCCCGGTGCGGCTCGAGCGGGCCCTCGCGGCTGATCAGCGTCCCGAGCTCGGTGCCCTCGACCCAGCGCGTGGCGATGAAGACGGTCCCGTTCTCCTCGCCGGCCTCGTACAGCGGCACGACGTTCGGGTGGTCGAGCGCCGCGACCGTCCTCGCCTCGCGGCGCAGGCGCTCGCGCACGACCGGGTCCGCCGCGACCTCGGGCTCGACCACCTTGAGGGCGACCGGCCGGTTGAGCCGCAGCTGACGGGCGCGGTAGAGCACCCCGATCCCGCCCGACCCGACCACGGACTCGACCTGGTATCCCGCGATGACCGATCCCGGGGGGAGCACTAGAGGTCGCGCTCGGTGATGAGGCCGGCGTAGAACGCCCGCTCCACCAGTCGGATGCGCTTCTGGTTCTGGGGCAGCTGCTCGATGCCGAACTTCGCGAACAGCACCCTGAGGTGGGTCTTCACCGCGTCGACCGACAGGAACAGCTCGTCGGCCACCTGCTGGTTGGTGGCCGGGCTGGCGAACGCGGTGCCGTCCTTGTACGGGCGGCAGAGGGCGACCAGCACCCGGCGCTGGGTCGTCGACAGGTCCACGGCCGTGGGGATCTGGCTCGCGACCGCGGTCCCGGCCTGCTCGTCCACCTGCGGCGAGCGGAAGATCATCGTGGTGGCGCCGAACCGCAGGCTGTCGCCGTCGGACAGCCGGCGCCGCCCGCTCAGGCGCTCGCCGTTGACGAACGTGCCGTTGCGCGAGAGGCCGTCGTCCACGACCGTCCAGTCCTGCTCGACCCGCTCGAACTGGGCGTGGAGGCGCGAGACCTGCTCGTCCCAGTCGAGCACGAGTTCGGCCGTCCCGCGGCGCCCGACCGAGGCCTGCACCACGTCGCGCTCGAACGAGAAGAGCCGCTGACGGTCCTCCCCGTCGCGGTAGAGCAGGAACGGGACGCCGCTGCGCTCCGCCTCGGTGCGCGCCTTTAGCTCGGCGACGGGATTGCCTGCCATGTCCCGCATTATCGCTCCGGTGCCTGCGGTGGGCGAACCCCCATGTAGGTGACCTGATCGGGAGCGAGCGACACCTCCTTGCGCCGCTTGTCCGCCACGGGCGCGCGGAACAGCACGACCGTGTCGCCGAAGCGGAGCACGTCGCCGTCGCGCAGCGGATGGCGTCCGCTCACGCGCTGGCCGTTCAGGTAGGAGCCGTTGCGCGAGCCCTCGTCGACGAGCGTCCACCCTTCCGGCCCGCGCAGCAGCTGCGCGTGCTCGCGTGAGACCTCCTGGTCCCAGGCGAGCGCGACGTCGTTCTCCACCCGGCGCCCGATCGAGACCTTGTCCTGGTCGTCCTCCAGCGTCACGACCTGCTGCTTCCCGGTCGGGTCCTGGAAGACCACGTAGGCGCTGCCGCGCCGCTCGGCCTCGATCCGGTCGTGGAGCAGAGCGTCGGCGCGGGACAGCTGGCCGGACTCCGCCAGGGCGATGCCGAGCTTGACGGTCAGGTCCCGGCGCAGCGGGTCGTCCTCGGCGAGCAGCGACACCGCGCGCTCGAGCAGGTTGACGGCCGGCCCGATGTCGCCGCGCGCCAGCGCCCGCCCGCCGGACGATCCGAGGCGCGCCGCCGCGCGGGTGCCCAGCTCGCGGCCGCGCTCGTCCAGCGGCCCGAGCTCGGCCAGGTAGCGGTGGGCGCGCTCCAGGTGGTAGCCGAGGATCTCCTCGTACTCGTTGGCCCGCTCGCCCGCCACTCGCTCGAGCCACGCCGCAAAGCTCGCGTGCAGCTCGGAGCGCTGGCCCTTGAGGATCCCCTGGTAGGCCACGTCGCGGAGGAGGATGTGGTTGAAGCTGAAGGTTGGCTCCCCGGCGAAGCGCGCGCCGTCGGGCTCGATCAGCTGCTTGGCGACGAGGGCGCTCAGCTGGCGCTCCAGCTCGGTGCGATCGTCGCCACCGGCCAGCTCCAGTACGGCGCCGCCGCTGAACGACCTGCCGACGACCGCGGCGGCCTCGACCACGGTGCGCTCGGCGGGCTCGAGCCGGTCGAGCCGGGCCGCCAGCAGGGCGTGGATCGTGGGCGGCACGTCCGCGTGGCGCTCCTCGAGCAGCATCCGGACCAGCTCCTCCACGAACAGCGGATTGCCCTGGGCGGCCGCGAAGACGCGGTCGGGCAGATCGGCGGCCGCCCCGGCGTCGCCGACCAGCTGCTCGATCAGCGTGCGGCTCTCATCGGCGCCGAGCGGGTGCAGCTCCAGCTTGGTCGCGGCGGCCACCGCGCCGCCGAAATCCGGCCTGACGTCGAACAGGTCGGTCCGGGCGGCGGCGACGATCAGGATCGGGACTCCCTCGGTCTTGCCGGCCAGGTCCTCGATCAGCGCGAGGAAGGTCGGCTCGGCCCAGTGGATGTCCTCGAACAGGATCACGAGCGGCTGCTCGCGGGCTGCCGCCTCGAGCAGCTTGCGAACCGCCCAGAAGGTCTCGGCCGGGTAGGCGGCGGCCTCCGACTGGCCCAGTGCCCCGGCCACGCGCTCGACGATCGTCGCCGTGTCGTCGTCCTCCTCCAGCAACCGCGCGATCCTGGCCTGCGCCTGCTCGGAGCTCTCGTCGTCGGCGCTGCCCACGAGGCCCTCGACGATCGCGCGCAGCGGCCAGAAGGTGAGGCCCTCGCCGTAGGAGAGGCAGCGGCCGGTCACGACCTTGGCCTCGCCGGCGAGCGATGCCCCGAAGTCCTCGGCCAGGCGCGACTTGCCGATGCCGGCCGGGCCCACGAGCGTGACCAGCTCGCAGCCACGCCCCGCGACCGCGCGGTCGAAGGCCTCTCGCATGAGCGCGAGCTCGCGTTCGCGGCCGATCAGCGGCGCGTCGAGCTGCCGAGCGCGCTCGGCCGACCCGTCCGTGACCTCCACGAGCCGGAACGCGGGCACCGGCTCGCTCTTGCCCTTGAGCTCGAGCGGCGGCACCGGCTCGACGACGACCGAGTCGCGGACCAGCTCGAGCGTGCGCTCGCCGATCAGGATCTCGTCAGGCGGAGCGGTCTGCTCGAGCCGCGCGGCGACGTTGACCGCGTCGCCGCTGACGAAGCCCTCGCCGCGGGAAGGATCGCCGGTGATCACTTCGCCTGTGTTGACCCCGGTGCGCGCCTGCAGTCGCACGCCCCAGCGCTGCTCCAGGTCGTCGTTGAGCTCGGCGAGCGTGCTGCGCATCTCGGCGGCGGCGCGGACGGCACGCAGCGCGTCGTCCTCGCGCACGGTGGGAGTGCCGAAAACGGCCATGACGGCGTCGCCGATGAACTTCTCGATGGCGCCCTGGTGGCGGTTGAGCGCCTCGCTCATCGCCTCGAAGTAGCGAGCGATCACCTGGCGCAGGGTCTCGGGGTCGAGGCGCTCCCCGAGCTTGGTGGAGTCGCACAGGTCGCAGAAGACGATCGTCACGACCTTGCGCAGTCCCTGGGGGCCCGGGACCTCGGTCTGGGCGACCCCGCAGACCGGGCAGAACCGCGCCTGCTCCGGCGTTTCCTCGCCACAGTTGGGGCAAGTGGGCATCGGAGTGAGTCTATGCGTGGCGGCTCTCGCCGGTGAGGCGTAGGGTTCGGCGGCATGGCAGGCGAGCAGCTACGAGTGAGCGAGGGCAAGGACTCCGGCGCGCTCCTGAACGTGGAGCCAGAGCTGCTGATCGGCCGGGCCGCGGAGGTACCCGACGGGCGTCTTGGCGACGACCCCGAGCTGTCGCGCCGGCACGCGCGTGCGGTGCGCGGCGTTGGCGGAGAGCTGACGATCGAGGACCTCGGCTCCGCCAACGGGACGTTCGTGAACGACGAGCGCATCGACGGCCCGCGGACGCTGCGCGCCGGCGACATGGTCCGGCTGGGCAAGACGCTGCTGGCCGTGACGGACGGGTCTGGCCGGGTGCCCGCGCCGACCCAGCTCGGAGCCCCGCCCCCGACCAGCCTCGCGGCGGAGCCCGCGGAGCAGCTGGTCGTCAGGGAGGGAAGGGCCGAGGGCGAGGTGATCGCCCTGGACGACGATTTCGTGATCGGGCGCGCCGAGGCCGGAGTCGGCCAGCTGGGCGACGACCCGGAGCTCTCGCGCCGCCACGCGGTCGTGACTCGCGACGCCTCCGGCCGGTTGGGGATCGAGGACCTCGGCTCGGCCAACGGGACGTTCGTGAACGGGACGCGCATCCGGGAACGGCAGCCGCTGGCGTTCGGCGACAAGGTGCGCGTGGGCAAGACGACGCTGGAGCTGACGGCAAGCGGCCAAGCGGCCGCCGCGCCGCCTCCCCCCGCCGCCGCGCCGCCTCCCCCCGCCGCCTCACCCGCTCCCCCCGCGGCCTCACCCGTTCCGCCCGCCGCCCCGCCGCCGACCCCGCGCCCCGCCACTCCGCCGCCGCCCGCAGCCGCTCCGCCCTCCGCCGCCCCCTCCTCCCGCTCCGCCGACGCCGCCCCCCGCGCGTCCTGCCGCTCCGCCGCCTTCCCCGCCCCCCGCCCCTCATGCCGTTCCCGCCCGCAAGCCGGCTGCCCCTCCCCCGGACGCGCTTCCCGCCGGCACCGTCATCGCCGGCTGCCGCATCGAGGAGGTCATCGGTCACGGGGACATGGGCGTCGTCTACCAGGCCGAGGAGCTCGCCCTTCAGCGCCACGTCGCCCTCAAGCTGATCCGCCCAGAGCACACCGAGGAGCAGCGCTATCGCGACCGCTTCCGGCGCGAGTCGATGGTCGCCGCCTCGATCGACCATCCCAACGTCATCCCGATCCTCGAGGCCGGCGACGAGGACGGCATGCTGTTCATCAGCATGCGCCTGGTGGAGGGCACCGACCTGCGCGAGCTGATCGCCGCCGAGGGCCCGCTCGACCCGCAGCGCGCGGCCCGCATCGTCAGCCAGGTCGGCGCCGCTCTCGACGCCGCCCACTCGCGCGGGCTCGTCCACCGCGACGTCAAGCCCGCCAACGTGCTGCTCGCCCGCGCCGACCACGTGTACCTGAGCGACTTCGGCCTAGCCAAGCGCGAGGAGGAGGGCGGAGGGCTCACGCGCCAGGGGTCGATCGTCGCGCGCGCGCAATACGTGGCGCCCGAGCAGCTGCTCGAGGACCGCGTCGACGCGCTCACCGACGTCTACGCGCTCGGCTGCCTGCTCTACGAGTCGCTCACCGGCGAGCAGCCGTACGCGGGATCGCCCGACAACGCGATGCTGGCACACGTCAACGAGCCGCCCCCCTCGCCGCTCGCGGCGCGCCCCGACCTCCCGCCCGGGTTCGACGACGTCGTGCACCGGGCGATGGCCAAGCAGGCGGCCGAGCGCTACCCGTCGGCCGGCGACCTCGGGCAGGCGGCGGTCGTCGCGGCCGGCGGCCGGCGCCGCAGGGACGCGGAGATGAGCGTCGCCACCGGCGACGCCGCGCCGTTCAGGCCGGTCGCGCTCGAGACGCCCGCGCCGGACGCGCCGGCGGAAGTCGCCGCGCCCCAGCCACCGCGCGCCAACACCCTGCGCTGGGGCTTCGCCCTGGGGGTGCTGGCGGTTCTGCTCGTCTGCATGTTCGCCGCGCTGAACGCGCTGAACAACCTCTAGACCCCACCTAGGTGGGGAAACCCGCCACCTGCGGTGGGTGAGGTCGAGCCCTGGGGTCGGTTGTGGCCCAAGCGTGCGCCCGGCACGCTCTTTCCATGACCTCGATCACCGCCCCGAACCCCGCCAGCCGAGCCCAGTTCCTCAGGTTCTGCGTCGTCGGGGCCTCCGGCTACGCGGTCAACATCTGCGCGTTCGCGATCGCGCTCACTCTCTGCGCCCAGCACCTCGTGGCGGCCGCCTGCGGCTTCGCGGTCGCGATAGTCACCAACTTCGCCTGGAACCGGCGCTGGACCTTCGCCAGCGACGACCGCGCCCTGGGGAGGCAGGCGGCGCGCTTCTTCGCGGTCAGCGTCGCGGCCTGCATGGTCGCCGCCGCGATCCTCGAGCTGCTCGTGGGCACCGCCGGGCTCTCGCCCATGGCCGCCCAGCCGGCCGCCGTGATCGCGGCGACGCCGCTGAGCTTCCTCGGCGCCAAGAAGTGGTCGTTCGCCGAGCCCGCCCCGGCCGCGCCGGCGCGCGCCGCCGCCCGCCGCAACACCTGGCTGGTCGTCCCGACCTACAACGAGGCCGAGAACCTCGAGCCCTTCGTGCGCAAGGTCCTGCCGCGGCTGGCCTCGGCGGCGGGCGAGCACCGGGTGCTGATCGTGGACGACTCCTCACCGGACGGGACCGGCGAGATCGCCGACCGCCTCGCCGCCGAGCTCGACGCGGTCGAGGTGCTGCACCGCGCCGAGAAGGACGGACTCGGCCGGGCCTACGCGGCCGGCTTCGAGCGCGCGCTCGCCGAGGGTGCCGAGCTGGTCATGCAGATGGACGTCGACTTCTCGCACGACCCGCAGCACATCCCCGCGCTGATCGCGGCCGCGGCGGACGCCGACCTGGTGATCGGGTCGCGCTACGTCGCCGGCGGCGGCGTGACCGACTGGGGACTCGCGCGCCGGCTGCTCAGCCGCGGTGGCTCCTGGTACGCGCGCACCGTCCTGCGCGTGCCGGTGAAGGACCTGACCGGCGGCTTCAAGTGCTTCAGGCGCGAGCTGCTGGAAGACCTGGCGCCGCGCAGCTTCCACACCGCCGGCTTCGGCTTCCAGGTCGAGACGACCTACCGCGCGGTGCGCGCCGGCGCCCGGGTGCACGAGGTGCCGATCCGCTTCCGCGACCGCCAGGCCGGGACGTCGAAGATGAGCTCGCGGATCGTCGTCGAGGCGCTCTGGCGAGTGGTGGCGCTCAGGCTGCGCGCCGCGCGCCCGGCGTTCGCCTAGTTGCTCGCGACGAACTCGGCCACGGCGGCGACCTCGTCGTCGGAGAGCTGATCGCCGAAGGCCGGCATGCCACCGCGCCCGTCGCGCACGATGCCCTCGATCGCGCCGGCGTCGAGCGAGACGTCGTCGAGGTTGGGTCCGGTGGTGCCCGACGTGCCGGCGGCGGAGAGCGTGTGGCAGCCGCCGCAGGTGTCGGCGAAGACGGCCTTGCCGTCGACGGCCGGCGCGCCCTCGTCGGCTTGCCCGCCCCCGGCCGCGCCGCCGCCGTCGTCGCGGGCCTTGGCCGCCGCGGCCGCGTCTTCGGCGTCGGGCTTGTCCTCCGCGATCACCTGCGGGCCGACGAACAGCATGATCGCGAAGAACACCACCAGGGACCAGGCGAGCACCTCGAGGACTGAGTCGATCCCGCGCAGCATCGGTTCAGATGGCGGGCCAGCCGCCGTTGTCGATGAACCAGAGGGCGCTCGAGAGCCAGACGCCGACCAGCACCGCGAACAGGAGCCCGCCGGCAAGCGGCAGCGCCACGCCGGGCAACCCCTTCGAGTTCACGATCGTGACCTTGGCCGCGAAGGCGCCGTAGAAGCAGCAGCCGAGCAGCGAGTGCAGCAGGACGCGCGTGTCGGTGTCCTGGAAGCCGAGCGACCACAGGCAGTGGTAGGCGACCGGCAGCGACACGATGAACGCGAGTCGCCCCGAGATGCGGTGCGCGGTCCCCGCCCAGGGCGGCGCGTTGCCGAACTTGCCGTAGACCCAGGCCGCGCTCGTGATCTGAATGACCGCGAACACGAGCGCGACGGTCGCCAGCCAGACCTTCATCGAGATCGTCGTCGAGAAGAAGAGCGTGAACACGAGCTCCTGGCTCGGATCGTGCACGTTGCCGTAGACGCCGAGCGCCACCGCCACGGCGGCGCCGAAGCCGGCGATCGCGAGCAGCCGTGGAGCGGGGTCCGGGGGCCGATCGACGGCAGTCACGCTCACCGGCCGACCGTATCCGGCGCGATGGGTTGGCGCAACCGTCGCTGGCCTCGAGCAGGCCAGTCCGCCCCGTGTATGTTTCGTGCGCTTCGCCCCGACCCCGGCGCGCCACGTCAGGAGCCCACACATGAGCAGCGACTACGACGTGATCGTGATCGGCGGCGGCTCGCCCGGCGAGCACTGCGCCGGGGCACTCGCCGAGGGCGGCTTGCGCGTCGCCCTCGTCGAGCGAGAGCTGGTCGGGGGCGAGTGCTCGTACTTCGCGTGCATCCCGTCGAAGACGCTGCTGCGTCCCGGCGAGGCGGTGCAGGCCGCCCGCGACGCGGCGGCGACCGCCGAGGTGGACGTCGAGGCCGCGCTCGCCTGGCGTGACTTCATGGTGTCGGACTACTCCGACGCCGGCCAGGAGCGCTGGCTCGCCGATACGGGGCATCGACCTGCTGCGCGGCAGCGGCCGGCTCGCCGGCACCGGGCGTCGTCGAGGTCGACGGCGTGCCCCATACCGCCGAGCACGTCGTCCTCGCGAACGGCGCCGATCCGATCGTGCCGCCCGTCCCGGGCCTGCGCGAGCTCGAGGGCGTCTGGACCAACCGCGAGGTGACGGGCATGAAGGCCGTCCCGCGCCGCCTGCTGATCCTGGGCGGCGGTCCGGTGGGCACGGAGATGGCGCAGGCCGTGCGCCGCCTCGGCGGCGAGGTCGCGCTCGTCGACGGCGCCGAGCATCTGCTCGCCCGCGAGCCGGCGCCGCTCGGCGAGGCCCTCGGCGAGGTCCTGCGCCGCGAGGGCATCGAGCTCCGCTCCTCGGCACGCACGCGACCGGCGGCGCGGCGCGAGGGCGACGACTACGTGCTCGAGTTCGACGCCGGCCCCGAGCTGCGCGGCGATCGGCTGCTGGTCGCCACCGGCCGGCGCCCACGGGTCGACGGTGATCGGCCTCGAGACGGTCGGCATCGAGGCCGACCCTCACGGGGTCCCGGTCGACGCGCACATGCGCGCGGGCGAGCGCCTGTGGGCGATCGGCGACGTCGCCGGCATCTGGCCGCTGACCCACGTCGGGCAAGTACCAGGGCGACGTGGTCGCCGCGAACCTCCTCGGCGACCCGCGCGAGGCCAACTACGAGGCCGTGCCGCGCGTGACCTACACCGACCCCCAAGCCGGGGCGGTTGGCGCGACAGATGCCACCTTCAGCGGACCGCCGCCGTTTCCGAGGTGCCCAAGACGGCCACCTACACGCGCGCCTACGCGGAGTCGAACGGGTTCCTCACGCTGCTCAGCGACGGCCAGCGGCTGACCGGCGCCTACGCGCTCGGCCCCGAGGCCGGGGAGTGGCTGCAGCAGGCCACGCTGGCGATCCGCGCCCGCGTGCCGCTCGGGGTGCTGAACGACACGATCCAGCCCTTCCCGACGTTCTCGGAGATCTACGTCGCGGCGCTGAAGGCGCTCCGCGGCGAGATCGCGGCCGCGAGCGAGCCGGTCCGGCAGGCTGACTAGCGCTTCGCGCCGTACTTGTGGATCAACTCGCGGTAGACCTCGAAAGCCGGCTTGGGTGAGTAGTCGTCACGCAGCAGTCCGAAGAACGACTGGAAGTTCGGGCCATTGGAGTTGTTGTCGCGCAACCCGAACCAGTGGAAGTCGGAGATGTTGTACGTGCCGCGATAGGCGACGGCGGTTCGGACGAGTGCCGCGGTCGCCCGCGCCTGCGCAGCCTCGTCCGGTCGCCCGGGACCGGTGGGGTAGCCGGTCTCCTCGATGCGAATCGGAGTCGAGCGAGTGAATCCGGCCCCTCTCATGTAGCACTCCCGCATCTGGGCGAGCCCCTCCAGGAAGGCATCGGCGAGGTTCACGATCGGGGGTGAGTTCGGCAGGAGGATGCCGGGCGTGTACGTACCGGGGTAGGTGTCGATCCCGACGTAGTCGGTGGCCCGTCGCAACCGCTGGCCGCCGAGCCGGGCGACCTCGCTCCAGAAGGCGGCGTCCTTCACCGCGTCGCCGTTGCGCCACGCGAAGTTGAAGCCGACCTTCTGCCAGCGATAGCCGTGGCGCCGCGATTCGCGCTTGGCGGCAATGACGCCGTCCACGAGCGCGCGCACGGCGCCCTTCCAATAGCCGTCAGAGGTGTTTGGCGAGAAGTCGAGGTTGACCTCGTTGGTGATCTGAAGGCCGGTCACCCGCCGGTTTGGTCCGAACGTACGGACGACCTTGCGCACGAACCTGAGCCACTTCGCAATGGCCCCATTGTCCTCGGGCCGTGGGTGGTAGCGGACCTGGAGCTCGACGTCGATGCCCTGCCGAGTGAAGCGGTCGGCGAGCTTCTTGAAGGCGCGAATACCCCTCTCGCCGTCCGACATGAAGAGCCGGTTGAGCCGGACCGCGAGGTAGCGGCGGCCCTTCAGGCGAGCCAGTGCCCTGTCGCGCTTGGCAAAGTCCTCGGGAACGACCGGCGTGATGTTCTGGCTGCCGCCTTCCCCCGCGAGGCGTGGCCCGATCCCGAAGCGGAGCTTGCGCCCGCCTCGCATGGGGTCGTTCGCGTAGCTCTGCCCACAGAGTGGATCGGGCTGGTGCGCGGGGCCGGTCCGGGACGGCGGGATCTCGCCCGCGACGTCCCACGGGATCGCCGACGCCACGGGCGCGCCGGAAAGCCAGACCAACGCGGCAACCGCGATCACGCAGGAAAGAAGCACCGGACGAGTCAGAGGCGGGCGCAGTCTAGACGCTGGCCGTGCGGCGGTGACGGTCTAAGCGGTGAGCTCGGCGCGCAGGGCCCGGGCGTAGCGCTCGGCCGACCGCGATACCACGGCCTTGGCGTCCGCTCGCACGACCCGCCCCCACCAGGCGCCGTAGATGACCTCGAAGTCGAACGGCTCGAGCGCCGTCGCGATCCCCGCGACGTCCGGTTCCGGAAGCGGGATCAGGTTCGGGTAGCTGTACATGAAGCCGACGTGGGTGCGGTCGGGGATCACCTGGACGATGTCCCCGGACAGCAGCGCCCCGCGGCCGCCTGCCCCAGCGGCCCAGTGCATCACCGCTCCGCCCGCGAAGTGCCCGCCGCAGTGGACGAGCGTGAGTCCCTCGCCGAGCGGCTTCGTCGCCCCTGTCCAGAGCTCGATCGCGGGGTCGGGACGCATGATCCAGCGCTCGTCCTCCGCGTAGAGGTAGATCGGGCAGTCGAACGCGCGCGCCCACTCGACCATGCCGGAGTAGTAGTGGGGGTGCGAGATCGCGATGGCGTGTAGACCCCCACGCCGTTCGACCTCGGCAACGGTGTCCTCGTCCACGAGGGTGACGCAGTCCCACATCACGTTGCTCTCGCCGAACGGCACGAGCAGCGCGCGTTGGCCGATCGCAAACGACGGCTCGGTGCCAATGCCGACGAGCTCGTCCTCCTCGCGCAGATCGTTGCGGTGCTGGGCGCGCAGCTCCTCCGGGGTGGTCCAGCGCTGGCCCCCCTCAGGGACGTACTGCCGCTCGTCCACGCAGATCGGGCACTCCCCCGGCTCACTCGCCGACTCTTCGAACTGTGTGCCGCAGGTGACGCAGATCCAGGCCGCCATCGATCTATCCCGCCACACCCTACGGGTCAGCCTTGCCCCGTCTCCAGCCACGCCAGCTCCTCGTCGCCGAGCCGGAGATCCGCAGCCGCGAGCATCTCGTCCAGGTGCGCCTCGGAGCCGGTGCGCACGACCGGCAGCACGTGGCTGGGCTGGTGCAGCACGTAGGCGAGCGCGACCGCGGCCGGGGAGCTGCCCAGGCGCTCGCCGAGCTCGGACGCCCGCTCGCGCCGCGCGCGGTTCGCCGGGCTGTCCCAGTGCGGTGTCGTCGCGTCCCGCGAAGAACCCGGTGGCGAGGCTCGACCACGCGAGCACCTTCACGCCCAGGTCGCGCGAGCTCGTCCAGCTCCCCCCTGCTCACTGCGAGGCACCCCTCCCAAGGAGCGCTGACCATCTCCGCGAGTGAGAAGTGGTTGCTGAACGCCAGCAGGTGACCAGCGTCGTTCCCGTCGAGGTACGTGCGCAGCTCGCGCAGGCGCGACACCGTCCAGTTCGAGACGCCGAAACCGCCGATGCGCCCCGCGTCCACCTGCTCGAGCAGGGCGTCCGCGAACTCGTCGACACCGGAAGCGCGGATCGTCGCGGTGCAGCAGGAAGACGTCGAGCTGCGGTCAGGCCCAGCAGGCTGCACGCCTTGTCCACCTCCGCGCCCACCAGGTCCGGGCTGCAATGCGGCGGATGGCAGCCCTTCGCGTAGACGACGACGCCGTCCGCCGACTGACGGCCGCGCAGCCACCGGCCCGCCGCCCGCGCCGCCTCCCCGTCGCGGTAGACGTTTGCCACGTCGACCGCGCGGCCGCCGCCGGCGTCGAAGCGATCGAGGAGCCGTGGGGCAAGCGAGGTGTCCGGGAGGTCGAGCGTCCCGAAGACGAGCCGCGCCCGCCCGCTCATGTCAGCTGTCGCTCCTCGGTGGCGCGGTGCTCTCGCGGACCTTCAAGCCGCGCCGGCACGACCACACGCGCCGACGAACGGGCCGAAGCGGCCATCTCGTCGAGCAGCAGCATCAGGCTCTGCCGACCGACCTCGTTGAAGTCCTGGCGCACCGTCGTCAGCGGCGGCGTGAAGAACTGGGCCTCCGGGATGTCGTCGAAGCCGACGATGCTCACATCGCCCGGCACGTCCCGGCCGGCCTCGTGCAGGGCCCGCAGGATGCCGAGCGCCATCTGGTCGTTGGCGGCGAAGATCGCGGTCACGTCGCGGACGGTCGCGAGCCGCCGGCCGAGCTCGTAGCCGGACCGCGCGCTCCAGTCGCCGGAGAGCAGCGGCGGCGGGTCGGCGCCCGCCTCCTCGAGGGCCGGCCGTCCAGCCCTCGATGCGCTGCCTGCGCCTCGAGCCAGTCCGACGGGCCGGCGACGTGCCACACCGTGTGGTGACCGAGCTCGAGCAGGTGCCGCGTCGCGGCGGCGGCGCCCGCGACCTGGTCGACGGCCACCACCGGCACCGCCTCGTCCGGCCCGGCCTCCACGGCGACCACCGGCATGTCGCGCGGCAGGTGCGAGCACGGCCTCCGCCGCCGCCTCCTGCGGCGTGATGATCAGGATGCCGTCGACGCCCTGGCCGCGCAGCCGCTCGACGGCCTCGAGCACCGACGTCGCGGTCCAGCGAGGTCACGCTGACGATGCTCGATGAAGTAGCCCTCGGCGTGCGCGGCGCGCTCGATCCCGAACAGCGTCGAGGCCGGCCCGTAGAGCGTGGTGTCGAAGCTCACCACGCCGAGCGTCCGCGAGCGGCCGGTGACGAGCGCGCGGGCGATGGAGTTGGGCCGGTAGTCGAGCTCGCGCATCGCTCGCAGCACGCGCTCGCGGGTCTCTTCGCGCACGCTGACGGAGCCGTTGATGACCCGCGACACGGTCTGATGCGACACGCCCGCCGCGCGCGCCACGTCGGCCATGACGGGCCCGCGGCGTTGCCGCGTACGCCCGCCCGGGCGCGAATCTGACTCGCTGATCGGTCCGCTCTTCTCCACTCGGAATGCGCGCCCCCGGCCGCCCACTGCTGTTAGCGCTCACGCGAGTCTACACAAGCAACAGGAGGCACTTGACACGTCCAGATGTGAGCGTTAACGTCGCCCCTCGTCGGTCGATGTGAGCGTTCACACGCTTCCAGGTCGGTTTGACAGCCCGCAGAGGAGAGGAGCAGGACCCGTGTCCGAGCAAGACGTGATGGGCGGCGCGATCGAGCGTCTCGAGTGGGCGGAGCGAGACGAGGAGCCCTCGCCCGGCAAGCGCTGGCGCCAGTTCACGCGGCGCACCGCCCTTACCGGCAGCGCCGCCGGACTGGCGGCCTATGTGATGGCCGCCTGCGGCGGTGACGACGACGACGACAGCGCCCAGGGCGCCGACACGAGCGGCGTGTTCGGCGAGCAGAGAAGTTGCAAGTTCGCGTTCGTCAACCACGTGACGACGAACCCGTTCTTCGTGCCCACGCGCTACGGCGCGGAGGACGCCTGCAAGCTCTTCAACTGCAGCTACCAGTGGACGGGCTCGGAGAGCGCCAACGTCAACGAGATGGTCAACGCGTTCAACAGCGCGATCAGCGCGAAGGTGGACGGCATCGCTGTCTGCCTTGTCGATCTCGAAGGCGTTCAACGGCCCGGTCCAGAAGGCGCTCGACGCTGGGCATCCCGGTCGTCGGCTACAACGCCGACGCGCCCAACGCGCGCCTCTCGTACATCGGCCAGGACCTGTTCGTCTCCGGCCAGGAGATGGGCAAGCGGATCGTCGACCTCGTCGGCGAGGGCGACGTCGCGCTGTTCATCGCCACGCCCGGCTCGCTGAACATCCAGCCGCGCATCGACGGGGCGATCGACGCGATCAAGAAGTCCGGCGGCGCCGATCACGCACCACACGGTCGCGACGGGCGCGGCGCTGCCGAAGGAGCTCTCCACGGTCGACGCGTACTGGATCGGCCACAAGGAGACGAAGGGCATGTTCGCCGTCGACGCCGGCAGCACCCAGGCCGTCGCGCAGGTGATCAAGAAGTACAAGCTGCGCGATGAGGGCGTGAAGGGCGGCGGCTACGACCTGCTCGAGCCGACGATGAATCTGCTCGCGGACGGTCAGATCGACTTCACGATCGACCAGCAGCCCTACCTGCAGGGGTTCCTGCCGGTGCTCGAGCTGTTCATGTACAAGGCGTCGGAGACGCTCACCGGCGTCGCCGACGTCAACACCGGACTGAAGTTCCTCGACAAGAAGACGGTCGTGCCCTACGTCACGACCAAGTCCCGCTACGAGGGCAACTCGAAGTCCGCCGGCGTCACCAAGGCGTAGCCGTGCCGGCCGAGACCGCAAGCGACGTACCCGCCCGGGCCCAGCCCGGGCGGGGCGACGCCGAACAGCCCGGGCGGACCTCCGGCTCGGGCGCGGCCGGCGTGGCCAGGCGGCTGCTGACGCTGCGCGAGGGCAGCGTCATCGTGATCACGTTGCTGGTCGCGGCGTACTTCTCCGTGACCACGGACGCCTTCCTGACCTGGGAGAACTTCAAGACGCTCCTGCCCTACTTCGCGCCCGTTCGCGATCCTCGCGGCCGGCGAGGTCTTCCTGATGATCAACGGGGAGATCGACCTCTCGATCGGCGCGGTCTACCTGTTCGCGCCGTTCATCTTCTACGAGTTCGACACGGCCGCCGGGCTGCCGCTGATGCCGGCGCTGCTGCTGGCGATGGTCATGTGTGCGCTGGTCGGCATCGTCAACGGGGTCTTCACGGCGGTCGTCGGAATCAACTCGTTCGTCACCACGCTCGGAATGCTGCTCGCGCTGCAGGGCTTCACGCTGATCATCTCCGACGCGCAGCCGGTGCCGACGCCCGGGCACCGACGTGCTCGGCGAGCCTCCACGTTCTCGAACGTCTTCGGCGGCGGCACCTACTCGGAGCTGATCTGGGCGCTCGCGATCGTGATCGTGCTGCAGCTCGTGCTGAGCTACTCGCGCTGGGGGATCTACACGGTCGCGGTCGGCAGCAACCGCCTCGGCGCAGCCGAGGCCGGCATCAGGGTCCGGCTCGTGATCATCCGCAACTTCATCCTGTGCGCGGTCTGCGCCGGGCTGGTCGGGGTGCTCGAAGCGGTCCGCACGACCTCGGTCCAGCCCGACCCGTCGGGCGCCAACGACGTGCTGTTCGGCGGCATCGCGGCGGCGGTGATCGGCGGCACGCTGCTCGCCGGCGGCTCGGGCACCGTCGTCGGCGCGCTGATCGGCGCGCTGCTCCTGGGCGTCCTCAACGACGGCCTGATCATCAAGGGCGTCAACGCCGACTACCTGAGCTTCTACCTCGGCCTGGCGATCATCATCGCGATGGCCGCCAACACCTACGTCGGCCGCGTCCGTAGGGGTGAGGCGGGTGCCTGAGGGCGGCGACGTCCTGCGCGTCGAGCACCTGACGAAGCAGCTTCGGACCGGTCGTCGCGCTGCGCGACCTCAGCCTGCACCTGCGCAAGGGCGAGGTGCTCGGGCTGCTCGGCGACAACGGCGCCGGCAAGTCGACGCTGATGAAGATCATCTGCGGCTTCGAGAAGCCAGACACCGGCGAGATGTTCCTGCGCGGCGAGCCGTACGAGCCGAAGAGCGTCGACCACGCCCGCTCGCTCGGCATCGACACCGTCTACCAGGACCTGGCGCTGATCGACGAGCTGTCGGTCTTCCAGAACATGTTCCTGCGCCGCGAGCAGGTGCACCGCCCGCTGCCGTTCCTGGCGAACCGGGTCGATGCGCCGCGAGACGCGTACGGCGCTCGACGAGATCGGCATCAACATCCGCAACCTGAACCAGCCCGTCGCGCGCCTCTCCGGGCGGGCAGCGGCAGGCGATCGCGGTCGCGCGCACGGTGCACTCGGAGGCCGACATCCTGCTGCTCGACGAGCCGCTGGCGGCGATGGGCGTCAAGGAGGGCGCGCGGATCCTCGACCTGATCGAGCGCCTGAAGCAGTCGGGCGAGGTCTCGATCATCATGGTGCTGCACAACTACGTGCACGTGCTGGCGAGCTGCGATCGCGTGAACCTGATCCAGGACGGCGTGATCGCGTTCGACAAGTCGACCGCCGAGACGTCGGTCGAGGAGCTGACCGAGCTCGTCGTCAGCGAGTACCGGCGCGCCCGGATGGCCGCCAACGGGCAGGGGACCGCGGCGTAGTGGGCTACGTCGTCGGCGTCGACTTCGGGACGCTGTCGGCACGGGCGGTCGTCGTCGACGCGAACGACGGAACCGAGCTGGCCGCCGCCGTCCACGAGTACGCGCACGGCGTCATGGACCGCACGCTCGCCGCGACCGGCGCCGAGCTGCCCCCGCAGTGGGCGCTCCAGGACCCGGCCGACTACGTCGAGGCGCTGCGCACCGCGGTGCCGGAGGCGGTCCGGGCGGCGGGCGTCGCCCCGGACGAGGTCGTCGGGATCGGCACCGACTTCACCTCCAGCACGCCGATGCCGGTGCGCTCAGACGGCACGCCGCTGTGCCAGGTGCCGGGGTTCGAGGACCGTCCGCACGCCTACGTCAAGCTCTGGAAGCACCACGCCGCCCAGCGCCAGGCCGACCGCATCAACGCGGTGGCCGAGGAGCGCGGCGAGCCGTGGCTGGCCCGCTACGGCGGGCGCATCTCGTCGGAGTGGGAGTTCGCCAAGGCGCTGCAGGTGCTCGAGGAGGACCCCGAGGTCTACGAGCGCATGGACCGCTGGCTCGAGGCGGCCGACTGGATCGTCTGGCAGCTGTGCGGCCACGAGACGCGCAGCACGTGCACGGCCGGCTACAAGGCCATCCACCAGGACGGCCGCTACCCGTCGGAGGACTACCTGCGCGAGCTCGACCCGCGCTTCGTGGACTTCGTCGCGGCGAAGCTGGAGACGCCGCTCCTGTCGCTCGGCGCGCGCGCCGGCGACCTGACCGCCCGCGCGGCGGAGTGGACCGGCCTGCCGCAGGGCATCGCGGTGGCGGTCGGGAACATCGACGCGCACGTCACCGCGCCCGCGGCGCGGGCCATCGATCCCGGCCAGCTGCTCATGATCATGGGCACGTCCACGTGCCACGTCATGAACGCGGAGAGCCTGGCCGAGGTGCCCGGCATGTGCGGGGTGGTGCGCGACGGGATCGTCCCCGGCCTGTACGGCTACGAGGCCGGGCAGTCGGGCGTCGGCGACATCTTCGGCTGGTTCGTCGAGCACTCGGTGCCGGCCCGCTACCACGAGGAGGCGCGTGCCCGCGGGCTCGACGTCCATGCCCACATCTCCGAGCTCGCGGCAGCGCAGGAGGTCGGGGCGCACGGGCTGATCGCACTCGACTGGAACAACGGCAACCGCTCCGTGCTCGTCGACCACGAGCTGAGCGGCCTGATCGTCGGCCTGACGCTCGCGACCCGTGCGGAGGACGTCTACCGCGCGCTGATCGAGGCCACCGCGTTCGGGACGCGCGTGATCCTCGACGCCCTCGCCGACGCGGGCCTGCCCGCGCGCGAGCTGTTCGCGGCCGGCGGCCTGATCAAGAACCCGGCGATCATGCAGATCTACGCCGACGTCACGCGGATGCCGCTGCACCTGATCGGCTCCGAGCAGGGCCCGGCGCTCGGGTCTGCGATGCACGCGGCGGTCGCCGCGGGCGTCCACCCGGACATCCGCGCCGCCGCCGCCGCCGATGGGCAAGGTCAGGCGCGACGCCTACCTGCCGGACGAGCGACGGGCCGACGCCTACGACGTGCTCTACGAGCACTACCTGCGCCTGCACGACCACTTCGGCCGCGGCGGCGACGACGTGATGCACCGCCTGCGCGACATCCGCCCCCGGGAGCTCGCCCGTGGGTGAGCTCGACGCCATCCGGCGGGAGGTCTGCGCGCTGCACGCCGAGCTGCCGCGCAACGGGCTCGTGGTCTGGACCGAGCGGGAACCTGTCGGCGCGCGTGCCGGGTGACGAGCTCATGGTCATCAAGCCGAGCGGCGTCCCCTACGACGAGCTGACGCCCGACGCGATGGTCGTCTGCGACCTCGACGGCAACTCCGATGAGGCGGGGCTCGCTCCGTCCAGCGACGCCGCCACGCACGGCTACGTCTACCGCCACCTACCGGACGTGGGCGGCATCGTCCACACGCACAGCCCCTACGCGACGGCGTGGGCCATCCGCGGCGAGCCGATCCCATGCGTCATGACGGCGATCGCGGACGAGTTCGGCGGCGAGATCCCGGTCGGGCCGTTCGCGCTGATCGGCGACGAGGAGATCGGCCGCGGCGTGGTCGAGACGCTCGAGTCGCACCGGTCGAGCGCCGTCCTGATGCGCGGCCACGGCGTGTTCGCGCTGGGCACCGGTCCGCGCGAGGCCGTCAAGTCCGCGGTGATGTGCGAGGAAGCGGCCCGGATCGTGCACGCGGCCCGCTCGCTCGGACCGATCGAGTCGCTCGACCCGGACAGCATCGATGCCCTCTACCACCGCTACCAGAACGTCTATGGCCAGCGCTGAGTCCAAGCCGCGCGTCGGGATGCTGCCGGTCATGCAGGCTCTGTACGACGAGATGCTGCCCGGCATCACCGAGCGCCAGGGCGCCTACGCCGAGGAGGTGGCCGCGGCGCTGGCGGAGGTCGCCGACGTGCACGTGGGCGACCCGGTGAAGGACCGCGACGGCATCGAGCAGCGGGTGCGGGAGCTCGAGAGCGCGGACGTCGACGGCCTGCTGGTGGTGATGCTCACCTACGGCCCCGCCATGCGCGTCGCCCGCGCGCTCGACGGGACGCGGCTGCCGGTGTGCCTCGCCAACATCCAGCCCGTCCCGGCGGTGACGCCCGAGTGGGACATGGGCGACCTGACCTACAACCAGGGCATCCACGGCGCGCAGGACACCGCCAATGCGATGGTCCGGGCCGGGCGGCCGTTCTCGGTCGTGACCGACGACTGGCACGCCGACTCGTTCCGGGACGCGATTGGCGGCTGGGCGCGCGCGGCGGCTGCGGTCACGGGCTGGCGCTCGCTGAAGGTCGCGGTCTTCGGCGGCGCGATGAACGGCATGGGCGACATCCGCTTCGACGAGCACACGCTGATGCGGGTGCTCGGCCCGCAGGTGGACTCGCTCTCCACCGGGACGCTGCACCGCGCCGCGGCCGCCGTGGCGGCGGACGACGTCGATGCGCTGATCGCCACCGAGGACGCGACGTTCGAGGTCGACCCGGGTCTGAGCCGCGACGAGCGCGTGGACCACGCGCGCATGCAGCTCGGCCTCGAACGCGTGTTGACCGAGGGCGGCTACGGCGCCTACTCGGCGCACTTCGACACGATCGCCGAGGACGGCCGCTTCGCCCGGCTGCCGCTCGCGGCGGCTTCCAGCCTGATGGCCAAGGGCTACGGCTACGGCGCCGAGGGCGACGCCCTGACCGCCGCGCTCATGTCGGCCGCCTCGACGTTGCTCGGGGAGACCCAGTTCACCGAGATGTACGCGATGGACTTCCCCAGCGACTCGATCCTGATGAGCCACATGGGCGAGGGCAACTGGCGCCTGGCGCGCGAGGACCGGCCGGTGCGCCTGATCAAGCGCCCGCTGGGCATCGGCGGCCTCGACGATCCGCCGACGTTCCTGTTCCAGTACGAGACGGGTCCGGCGACGCTCGCGACGCTGATCGCGCTCGGCGGGGAGCGCTTCCGGTTGCTCGTTTCCGAAGGCGAGGTGCTCGACACCGCCGAGCTCCCTCACCTGGAGATGCCGTACGGCCAGTTCCGACCCGACTCAGGGGTGCGTGACTGCATGGACAGCTGGCTGCGCCTCGGCGGGCCGCATCACCAAGTCCTCAACCGAGGCCGGCGAGCGCAAGCCTGGCGCACGTTCAGCGAGCTGGCCGGCCTGGAGTTCGCGGTGGCTTAGGCGATGCACGTATCCACAACGACAGGAGGAGTCATGCCAAGCGTTTCGAGAATTCTCGTAGTCCTTCTCGCCGCGGTGCTCGCCATCGCGGCCCTGGCTGGGCCTGCCGCCGCCAAGCGCAAGCACCACGGCGGCTTGAGCGTCACCAAGTCGAGCTTCGGGAACCTGCCGCCGAGCATGGGCGGTACGGCGATCGACCGCTACACGCTTCGCAACGGGCGCGGGATGTCGGTCTCGATCATCACCTACGGCGGGATCATCCAGGAGCTGACCGTGCCGGACCGCCACGGGAGCAAGGCAAACGTCACGCTCGGCTTTGCCGACATCGACGGCTACACGAGCGAGGCGTACGCCGCATCCAACCCGTACTTCGGCGCGATCATCGGGCGCTACGGCAACCGCATCGGCGGCGCCCAGTTCACGCTCGACGGAGTGACCTATCCGCTCGACGCCAACAACGGGCCGAACACCCTGCACGGCGGCTTCCAGGGGTTCGACAAGAAGGTCTGGGACGCGGAGTCGTTCAAGACCTCCAAGACGGTCGGCGTGCGGCTGACGTACACCAGCCCGGATGGCGAGGGCGGGTTCCCCGGGACCCTCCCGGTGGAAATGGTCTACTCGCTCGACAACCGCAACCGGCTGCGCATGGACTACGAGGCCACGACCGACAAGCCGACGGTCGTGAACCTGACCAACCACGCGTACTGGAACCTCGCCGGTGAGGGCTCCGGCACGATCGAGAACCACCTGCTCAAGCTGAACGCCGACCGCTACACGCCGGTCGACGAGACGCTGATCCCGACGGGAGACCTGCCGCCGGTGGCGGGCACGCCGTTCGATTTCCGCTCGTTCCACGCGATCGGCGAGCGGATCCGCGGGAACGACGAGCAGCTGGTGTTCGGGCGCGGATACGACCACAACTGGGTGCTCAACCCACCCAAGGGCCACGGTCTCAACCTGGCCGCGAAGCTGGTCGATCCGTCAAGCGGACGGGTGCTCTCGATCCTGACCGAGGAGCCGGGCATCCAGTTCTACTCGGGCAACTTCCTCGACGGAACGCTGTACGGCACGAGCGGTCGGCAGTACCGGCAGGGCGATGGGCTCGCACTCGAGACCCAGCACTTCCCGGACTCCCCGAACAAGCCGCAGTTCCCGTCGACGACGTTGCGTCCCGGCGAGACCTACAGCACGACAACGGTGTACGCGTTCTCGACGAAGAACGGGCACTGACACAACCCCAGGAAGTCCCTCTCCTCGGGGTCTAGGTGGATGGGCGCCGCGGGGCGCCGCGGCGCCCATCACACCTGGGTCCAGTCCCCGGGTTCGAGGCCGGCGGCTCGCAGCCCCTGCTCCCACGAGTAGAAGAAGCGGTCCCGGACCACCAGGCCGTTTTCGAGCGTGACCAGCTGGGAGAACTTCTGCTGCCACTCGACGCCGCTCGCCCGGGCCTTCCCGCGAAAGTCGCCCAGCGCCAGCACCCGATCGCCGAAATCCAGCGCACGCGCAGGTCGGATCTCCCAGGACTCGAATGCCTCCGAGAACCGCTCGAGCCCCTCGACCAGGCCCCTGTGACCGTGGTAGCTCTCGGCGAAGCCGAGCGTCTGGAACTCCTCCGGGATCTCCCAGATCACCTCCGGTGAGTACCGGACGAACATCAACTCCCAGTCCTTTCGGGGCGCGGCGGCCCAGCCGGAGCGCAGCACGCGCCGAAGCCCGTCGCGTCGCACGGCCGAGCGCGGACTCGAGAGCCGAATCCCGATCGCCAAGAACGTTTGAGCCAGCCTCGGAAACCGAACCGTCAGCCGATCGGTGACGGTACGCCCTGGCGGCACCGGCCCGTCGTTTGGGACTCGGGTGACGACCGGGAGCTCCATCCGGTGCCGTCTTGTCTCAGCCGAGCCGAATCAGGCTCTCGCCGCTGGCGACGATCGCCTCCTCGTTCGGGCGCGGGGACCAGGCGAGCACTCGCTTCGCCTTCTCGTTGCTCGCCTGCTTGACCTTGCCGAGCTCGGGGACGATCTGCTTCACCGAGGAGTCGAAGCGCGACACCAGGCGGACGACCCAGTCGGGCAACACGCGTGTCGGCACCTTCTTCGCGTCCGCGCCCATTCGCTCGCGCAGCACGGCGGCAATCTCGGGCACCGACATGAACTCGCCCGCCACCGCAAGAAAGCGCTCTCCCGCGGCTCCCGGCTCAGTCATCGCCCGCCGGTGCAGATCCGCGACATCACGGACGTCGACGATGCCGTAGGCCACCCGCGGCAGCCCCGGTATCGAGCCCTCGAGCAGCCGCTTCACGAGCTGGATCGACGTCGAGAAGTCCGGGCCGAGCACCGGCCCGAAGACGCCGACCGGGTTGACGACGGCGAGCTCGAGGCCGGAGCCCTCCCCGGCAACGAAGTCCCACGCCGCGCGCTCGGCGAGCGTCTTCGACTTCGCGTAGGCGCTGATGTCGTTGCCGTCCGGATTGCTCCAGTCCTCCTCGGTGAATGGCACGTCGCGGGGCGCGACCCCGTAGCCGATGGCTGCGAACGACGAGGTCATCACCACGCGCCTGACCTGGGCATCACGCGCGGCCGCGAGCACTCGGAGCGCCCCCTCGCGAGCCGGCACGATCAGATCGTCCTCGTGCTTCGGCGCCCCCAACGGGAAGGGCGAGGCCACGTGCAGCACGAAGTCGCAGCCGGAGACGGCGTCTTTCCAGCCGGCGTCGGCCATCAGGTCGGCGGTGACGAACGAGAGCGCGTCGGCACTCTCGGCGCCGAGCAGCTCGCGCACGGTCGCCTCGCGCTCGGGCGACCGGACCGTCGTGCGCACGCGATAGCCGGCTCGCAGCAAGTCGAGGATGCAATGCGAGCCGATGAACCCTGACCCGCCCGTGACAAGGACGCTCTCGCCGCTCACGGCTGGAGTTCTACAGGGCGGGCGACGCCGGCTCGATCCTCGACCGACACCGAGTACGCCTGCGAGCGGAAGCGTGGGATCGGGTCGTCCGTGAGCTCGACTCCGTCGGTGACGCGGGTGGGATCGAAGACCAGGACGTCGCCGCCCGTGTCGCGTCCGGTCTCGAGGTCCGTTAGCTCGAGCGTGCCCACGGCGACGGTCTCACGGTCGGCAGGCCACCTCGCCGTGGGGTCGGCAATCGGATCCCCCTCGCCAGCGAGCTGAACCTGCAGGGTGAAGCGGACGGGCTCCCGGGCGAGACGCTCGACGAGTTCCCGGCGAAGATAGTCCGGGCCGGCGGCCTTGGCCTCGCTCGCCGGAGATCGTGGCTTCGCCGGCTTCGGGCAGCCAGCTGTAGCGGACGTAACGCGCCTCGCCGCTCGCGTCGACCCAGCGGAACGCGTGGAGCCCGTTGTAGCGGAGCTGCGCATAGCTCGCCGGTGGCTTGAGCGCCAGGAACGCACGGACCGCCGGCAGCGCCTCGCGGTGAGTGACGAGATAGAGCGCGAAGCGAGGGCCCGGCTGGTTGATCACCGGCAGCCGCTTTCCAGCGCGAGTGAACTCGACGAAGTCCTCGGGGGTCCGCACGAAGAAGCACGGCAGGTTGAGGGCCACGATGTCCGTCCGCGAGCCATCGGGCAGGTAGAACTTGGTGGCCATCCCGCGACCGTCTTGGACGAAGTCGGGGGTCGACGGGTTGCCGTTGCCGTTCGAGAAGCGCGTGGTAACCCGGACCGGCTCGCCCTGCATGATGGGCCGCGCGTGTGAGCCGTGACGCCTCTGGTGTCGGGGTGAACACGCCCCTGCAAACGGTCCCCTTCGCGTGCACCGCTCGGTGACCCTCGTGGCGCCCGTAGGTCTCATGGAGGAGGTCAACCGCTTCCCGTGCCAGCGGGTCCATGGAGCGATCCTAGTCCGCGCTCGCACCTGGGACTGGACCGCGGCACGTCGTTAGGTCATGATGGGCACGCAGACAACCCGTTGGCCCGGGTCGGGACTCGCCTCATGAATGTGATTGATCCTCTCAGCCGTGACTGGCTTCCGAGCGGCCGCTTGGCACGGCGGACACGAGGGCTGCTCCTCGGCGGGGTGTGGCTGCGACTCGCGACCTGGCGTCAGGCGCACGAGCTCGACCAGCAGCTCGCGCGCGGCACAGATCCGATCACCAGCGACGAGCTGAGCCTGCGCGCCGGCCAGCTCGCGTCCTCTCGTAGACGGGGACGATTCGCTTGCGTTCTGCGGGGAGCAGTGGAACTCGCCGATGCGCCCTACGACCCATTCCGCATGGGGCGGCCCGTGATACGGCGCGCCCAGGTCCGGGAGAATCGTGAGCTGCTGCTGGAGCTCGCCAACCGGCTCAGGGCCGGCGGATACCTACGCGCCCAAGGCTTGGCCATCACATCCTTGCTCGTCGGCGACGGTGTCAGCGCGCTGTATTCCAAGGGTGCAGGCGGCTCGCTGAACGCGTCCGTGGGCCGCGCATTGCTCGCACTCGATTAGGAAGAAGGGATCTCGGCCGTGATGCGCGTGCCGCCCTGCGGCGGGCTGTCGACGTCCAGGCGGCCGTTGAGCGCCTCGACCCGAGCCGCAAGGCCGCGCAGGCCAGAGCCGCCGCCCGGGTTGGCACCGCCGACCCCATCGTCCCGGACGGTCACCCTGGCGGAACCGTTCGACCGGCGGATGGCGACGATCGCATGCGACGCCTGAGCGTATTTCGCGACGTTCGTGATCGCCTCGGCGACCACGTAGTAGGCGGCCGCCTCAACCGGCGCCGGCAAGCGCTCTTCGGGCAGCTCCTCGATCTCGACTGGGACGGGCGTGCGCGTCAGCAGTGCATCGAGCGCCGCGCCGAGCCCACGCTCGGTGAGCAGAACCGGGTGCAGTCCGCGCCCGAGCTCCCGCAGTTCCTCGAGCCCGCGAGCGAGATCGTCCTGTGCGGCGGAGAGCGCCTCACGCGCGGTGCCCGGATCGTCGTCGAGCTTGGCCCCCGCCATGCCCAGCTGAAGCGCGACGGAGACGAGACGCTGCTGGGCACCGTCGTGCAGGTTGCGCTCGAATCGTCGTCGCTCGGCGTCGCTGACCTCCACCAGCTCGGCACGCGATTCCGCGAGCCTCTCGCGGGCGTCGGCGTTCGCCAGCGCCTGCCCGACTAGATCCGCGAAGTCACAGAGCCGCGCCTCGAGACCCTCTGGGAGCGGCTCGTCCGACAGGCTCGCCGCAACCAGCGCACCCCATAGCCGGCCGCCGACGCCGACGGGCGCAGCCACCGCCGCGTGGTACCCGGCGCCCCGCAGCTTCTCGGCAAGCCTCCCGCCCGCATCGTCGTAGCTCTCCAGGCGCTGCGCTGTGCCGGTGCGAAGCACCTTGGCGACGACAGTGTCGCCATCGAGCTCGAGCGATGAGCCCACCGGTAGGGGCGGCCTGTCCGTTTGGCTCCAAGCGCCCACGACGGTCGCCGCGTCTGTGCCGTCGTACTGGACGACGCACGCGCCTGGCAGCCCCAGCAGCCGGCCGACCTCTTCCGTGACCTGCTGGAACACCCGGCTCGGCGCTGGCTCGGCGGCGACAAGCGTCGCGACCCTGCGCAGCGCGGCATGCTCGTCGGCCAGCGCGCGCTGTCCCGCCTCGCTGACCGCCAGGGCCCGAGCTGCCCGGGTGCGTTCGGCGGTCACGGCAGCGAGCACGAGCGAAGTGAGCGCCGCGGTGGCGATGAAGAACTGGGTGGCGAGCAGGCTGTCGGTGATCGAGTCACGGACGAACGGCCCTTCCTCCTGCGCCGTGTTCCATACCGTGATCGAGCAGACGACGACGATCGCCGTGGCGGCGCCGCGAGGGCCCAGGCGCAGGGCAGCCCAGAGCAGGACCGGAAAAACTATGTAGGGAACTTCCCGCTGCGGTGCCAGCTCAGCCAGCACGACAAGAGCGGCCAGGCCGGCCAAGCCCTCCAGCACGTCGCGCCGGCGGATTCCGCTTAGGCCAGCGGTGGCCCAGGTGAGCACGACGGGCGCGACGACGAGGACGCCCGCCGCGTCGCTCAAGGTCCACGTCCGAAAGACGCGCCCGAGCTCATCCCCCGCCACCACGTCGCCGAGCCGCAGCGCCGTCGGCCCGAAGGCGGCGCTGACCAGCGCCGCAACGACAGCGCAGACCGCAAGCGCGAGAACGTCAAAGGTGCGCTCGAGAGTGACGCGCGGGCCCGCCAGACGACGCAATACCAGAGCGCCAATGATGAGAGCCACCGTGTTGCCGACCGTCTGGCCGGCAATCGTGCCGGCCGGCTGGGAGAAGTCCGCGAGCAGGAGATCGCCCACCGCGATGCCCGGCCACAGGCGTACGCCGTACAGGAACAGCACGGCCACGCCGAGTCCCGCCGGTGGCCACAGCGCGGCCACCGCACCGTCGAGGTACGCGAGCTCGAGGCCAAGTCGCCCAGCGAGGTAGTAGGCGGCGGCGAGCATCGCGACCGAGCCCGCGTACTGCACGCCGCGCCGGCGACCCAGTGCCACGATCCCGTCGCGAGCGGTCCGGCCGCGTCGATCTGCCTCGGTGAGAAGCAAGGCGCTCACGCCCTCGACTATTCGAGCGTCTCGTGGTGCTCGGAGACTTCGAGCATCCGGCCAATCTTGACAGGACGCCTGCCCGTCGAGGGTGCGGGTAGCACCACCACTCAGAGGTCGACCATGACCTCGAACCCGCCGTAGATCATCCGCGCGTAGTCGGCAATCTCCCCTGCCGGATCCATCAGCGCCTTCATCCGCTCGTCGCTCATCACCCTGGCGTTGACCTCGTCCCGATGCTGGCGCGACTCGTAGGTGATCCAGGCGAAGATCACCGTCTCGTCATCCTCGAGCTTGACGCTGCGGGGAAACGAGGTCACCTCGCCCACCTTGACGTCGTCTGCCAGGCACTCCTTGTAGTCGAGTGCCCCGTGCTCGATCCAGAGCCCGCCCGCCGTTGTCGCGACCTCGCGATACCTGTCGAGGTTCGCCTTCGGCAGAGGCATGACGAATCCATCTACGTAACCGGCCATCTGGAGTCTCCTTCGTTCGGCTTCAGGGGGTCACCCCGTATGACCGAGCCCGCCGGCGAAACTCATCGCTACCTGCGGGTGCCGACGACGACGAGGTATTCCTGCTCGAAGCGCGCCTGCTCGGGCGTGCCGAGGTTCCACTCGTCACAGAAGGCGCTCAGGGCCGCGTCGAACTCCCCGTCGCGGCCGTCCTTCTCGGCGTTCGCCCGCGCGACGATCGTCGGTCCGTACTTCGACTTGAAGTGCTCGCCGTAATCCTGTGGCTGCGCGAAGGCGGTGACTTCGAGAGTGTCGCGCTCGAGTGTGTGGAGGTCGACGCGATCGCCGAACGCCTCTCTGACGTGGTCCTCGCTGCCCCATAGCGGCGGCGGCTGCGCGCCCGGAGGCGGGGGTGGCGCGAACGGGCCCATGGTTCGAAACAGTGCGCCGATCATCCCCTCGGGAGTCCAGTTGAGCATCCCGATCGTTCCGCCCGGGCGGCAGACGCGCACAAGCTCGTCGGCCACCTGCTGATGCATAGGCGCGAACATCGCGCCGATCGAGGACATGACGACGTCGAAGGACTCGGCCTCGAAGGGCAGGTTCTCAGCGTCCGCCTCGACCCAGTCGAGCTCGACGCCGGCCTGCTGCGCCCGATTGCGACCAGCGTCGAAGAGCTCGGGCGTAAGGTCGCTCGCGGTCACCTCGGCGCCGGCCTGCGCAGCCGGGATCGAGGCGTTGCCCGTTCCGGCGGCAACGTCGAGAACGCGCATGCCCGCGCCGATCCGGCACGCCTCGACGAGCCGCGGCCCGAGCGGCAGCAAGAAGGTCTCGACCATCCCCGGGTAGTCGCCCGAGGCCCACATCTTGCGATGCCGGCCCTTCAGCTCCGAGTCCGCAGTCGTCACGCCTACTCCTTCCTGGTGGACGCGCGGACCCTACCTCAGGGCTAGTCGGGTTGCAGGACCGAGTGGAGGCGCTCGGGGGCACGATCAAGATCGACAGCTCGCCGGGAAGTGGAACTCGCGTCGGCGTCACACTCCCGGTCGCCACAGCGCCAGACCAAGAGATCGAGAACGTCCTCGGCCCGCCGCAAGAGTAGGGCTCTGTTCTCGCTCGAACCCCTGATTCAGGGCAGGCGCAGAAGCCGATCGTCGCCGCGGTCGGGGTTCCCGCGGCCGTCCCTGTTCGACGTGGAGATCCACAGCGAGCCGTCGGGCGCCCTGGCGACGGTGCGGATCCGCCCGAAGTCGTCCTTCATCAACGAGCGGAGCTTGCGCGCGTGTGTGCCAGTGAGCCGCAGGCGCAGCACGGCTTCTCCCCGCAGGGCGCCGATGTAGAGGATCCCGCGCCGGATCGCGGCCCCGCTCGGCGACGCCTCCGAGTACGCCAGGTGGCGACCGGGTTGGTGAAGCGTCCGCCATCGGTCGAGTCGCGGCCCTCGACTTCTGGCCAGCCGTAGTTGTGGCCCCTCCGAATCACGTTCACCTCGTCGAACGTGTCCTGGCCGAACTCGGTCGCCCACAGGCGCCCGCTCGAGTCCCACGCCAGCCCCTGAACGTTGCGATGACCGAGCGACCAGACGAGCGACCCGGGGAACGGGTTGTCGGCGGGCACGGTGCCGTTGGGGTTCATGCGAAGGATCTTCCCGTTCAGCGAGCCAAGGTCCTGAGCGAGCTCCGTGTCGCCGGTCTCGCCCACGCCGGCGTAGAGCTTGCCGTCGGGGCCGAACGCGATCCGGCCGCCGTTGTGGATGAAGCCGCGCCGCAGCCCCGTCAGGATCGGATGCGCTGTGCCGCCGAGGCGAAAGCGGACGATGCGGTTGTCCCTGCCGCTCGTGAAGTAGGCGTAGACGAGCTTGTCGCGCCGGTAGCCCGGCGACACCGCCAGTCCCAGCAGGCCGCCCTCGCCCGCGCCGGTGTCGACTCCCGGAAGCCGCATGACCACTCGTTTGCCCGACGCCGTCGCTCGAGATCCGCAGGATGCGGCCCGTTGTGCGCTCGCTGACGAGCGCGTCGCCGTCGGGCAGGAACGCGATCCCCCAAGGGACCTGCAGGCCCGTGACGATCGTGCGGGACGCGCTCGACCCGGCGTTTTCCCGCGCCTCGCCGGAGCCGCACGCCATGACCAGTGAGACGGTCAACAGCACGAGCATCGGTCGAGTGGCCATCAGGTCAATCCTGCCCGCTCGCCGCCATTCCCATCGTCCTATGCATGTCCGCCAGCGCGTGAAGCGTCCGCGCAGACGGCCGGCGGCCGCCACGCGTCACGTCGAGGACCCCCATCATGCCGGCGTCCTCGTGAGCGAGGATGTGGCAGTGGTAGACGTAGGCGCCCAGGAAGTTGCGGAAGCGCATGCGGATTCGGACAACCCCGCCTACCGGCAGCGGGACCGTGTCCTGAAGGCCGCTTGCCCGGTGGGGCCTGCCGTTGATCGACATCACCTGGAAGTCGTTGACGTGGATGTGGAACGGGTGCTGCTCGCGCGAGCCATTGCGAATGACCCACTCCTCGGTGGTGCCGAGCTTCACGACCTCGTTGACGCGGCTCGCGTCGAACTGGCGTCCGTTGATGAAGAACTTCGTGCCCGCGGCGTTCTCGCTGAACTTCAGATGCCGGACACGGCGGACGCGAGCGTGCTGAAGGCGGGGTAGCTGGCCCAGTGAGCGGGGCCAGGGCACGTCGGGGATCGGCACACCGGCTACGCGCACCGTGGCCAGGCGCCGCTCGGGATATGTGTCGCCTCCCGGCCCGGTGCTGTAGCGCAGTGTCCGCAGCCTGTAGGTCCCCGCGCGCGGCCAGCGGACGAGCACGTCGTACCGCTTGCCCGGCGGCAACAGCAGCTCGTCCGCCCTCCACGTTCGACCGACGGGATTGGCGTCCTCGGCGATGACGACGAATCGCGCGCCGTCCGCGCGCAGCCGGTACCAAATGTCCGCACTGATGTTCGCCAAACGCAGCAGCTGCGTCTGATTGGTGCGCGCGCTCATCACCGGGTCGACAAGCCCGTTGACGGTGCGCGTGGTCGGCGCGGCGGAGTTGATGTTCCTGTCGACGATCGCGCGATCGCGAACCTGGAGGTCCTTCAGCGCAATCACGCGGTCCGGTACCCGCCGCAGAGATCTCGGCAGACGCTGGGTGAGCCCCTCCACGACGATGACCCCGGCCAGACCCGAGAAGACCTGCTCCTCGACGAGTGGATCCAGATGCGAGTGGTACCAGTAGGTGCCGGGGGCCATGTCACGCGGGACGTGCACGCGAACCGCGTTGTCGCTGCCGGCCGGCATCGTGCGCAAGACGTTGTCGGAGATGCCAACCGGGGAGACGTGGAAGCCGTGCTCGTGCAGGTTGGTCGGCTCACCCAGCCGGTTGACCACGTGGAGCTCGATCGTGTCCCCGGGCATGACACGCAGAGTCGGGCCGATGAACGTGCCTTGGTAGGACTTGCCCCGCACCCGCACGCCGCCGACCTCGAAGCGGCCCTCCTCCACCCTGAACGTCGCCGTTAGGCGCCCGCGGTGTGAGCGGATCACCTTGGGCTCGTGGAAGGGGCGCCCATGCTCCGGCGCGAAGCGGGCAGCGTCCTGGGCGGTCCCGGTGTGGGGGTCGGTGTCGCAGCCGGCGTCGAGCGCGACGATCACGAGCGCCGTAAGGCAGAGTGCGACGAGCGGTCTCAGTTACTGCTCCCGTTGCTTGGCTGTGCGCCGTCGTGCGCGATCAGAACCGGGCGCGCGGTGTGGCTGGAGGCGGTGCCGGCCACGCTCCCCAAGAGCACGCGGGAGATCCCGGTCCTCCCATGCGATCCCATCACCACGATGCTGGCCCCGTGCTCATCCGCCGACTCCACGATCCGCTGCCAGACAGGATCTCCGCGCTCGACCACGGGCTCGGCTTCGAAGCCCGCCGTACGCGCCAGCCGTGCGCCCTCCTCGGCGACCCGACGAGCGTCGCGCTCGAGATCCTCCTCCAGCCCCACCGGGGGTACCATCGGCGCTCCGACGAAGCCGGTGGCGCCGAACGGCTCCCACACGGTCAGCACGATCGCGGGACGACCGTCGCGGAGCTGCTCGCCGGCCTGCTTGATCGCGGCCTTGGCGTGCTCCGAGCCGTCGTACGCGATGAGGATCGGGCCCTCGTTGTTCGCCATGTCAGGTCTCCTTCAGTTGGTTATGCCGAAGTCGGCGGTGAACGTTGCGTCCGGAGCTGACCTTGGATGCGGGCCCCCAATCGCAACGCCCACGCCGACCTCCCGGTAGGAGGGCCGCAGGAGGATCTTTCGGTGCTCCGGGCTGCGTAGCCATGCCTGGACGATCCCATCCGGACTGGCGCCGTCTCCCCAACCCCAGCCGAGGTTTTCTCCCACCAGCCACGTGCGCGCGGAGCTCAGGTAGCCGGCCGCGCGAATCCGTTGCACGAAGGTGTCGCCGGAGGGCCCGGTGTGGGCGAAGTAGCGGCGCCGGACCATGTCGAGCGAGTGGCGCCGCGCGGCTGTCGACAGCTGTGAGTTGACCTTCAGCCCTTGAAGACCATGTCTGCGCCGCTCGACGTTGCTGACGCAGACGACGGCGCGGGCGAGCTCGGTGCGGCTCGCCTGGCCGGGGGTCGCGTGGGTCCCGGCGCACACCGCCGCGGCCGCCGCCGGCGGATGCGCCAGGGCGACCGCTGCCGACAGGGCGGCGAGGACGAGTGCCACGTAGACCTGGAGCCGATGGGACACGCAGCGAACTTAAGGTTGGGCCTGGGGCCGGCCAAGAGGTCCCCCCGCCGAGTCGATAGGCGGTGCCTTTCAGCGCCTGGGTGATCGCGTCTGGCGCTCACGTCAGCGTCAGCTGTTGTTGATCGGGCCGCTCGGGAGCGGTCTGCTGTCGGCGATGAACGACGTAGCCCAGCCCGCTCGCCGCTGTCGATGCGAGCGCCCAGTCCTAGACGTGGAGAGCTGCCTGCTATGCGGCCGCCCGCTCATGGTGCTGCCGGAACCGAGCGCCGTGCCGCCCTCCGCGCCGAGCACCCACGAGTGGACGCAACCCGGCGTGATTCGAGCCCTGAGAGCGTTCGCGTTTTTCCGCGGGCGCGCCCCTGTCGCGGCGGACTGGAGCGGACGCATGGGCGACGACTGGCCGCGACTCGAGACGGTCCTCGGCCTGTTCGGCTCGGTCGAATCGGCCGTCGAGCTCGCGGGAATCCAATCGGTGCCGGCTCGGCAAGCCCGAGCCGCCGGGGCATGACCAGCGAAAGGAGCTCGATATGCCTGACAACAGCGCTCAGCCGAATCCCCGTAAGCCACTCGTCGCACGGTTGTCCTGGGCGGGCGCTCGTCCAGAGGCGCTGTGGGATGCCTGGGCGTTCGCCGCAGTCGAGGCGGAGCTCGCGCTCGACGCATGGCTGAAGGCAGCCCACAGCCTCAAGGAGGCGACCTTCGCCGCGTACCGCGATGCGCTCAATCGCGAGGAGCAGGCGGCCGCTGAGCTCGCCGCGCGCCTGGCCCCCAGCCGCAGCGCGGCCTGATGCCCTACGTGGCGTGCAGCGGCTGGGTACGAGGAGCTACGCCGCCCGCCCGCACGCCCTTGCCCCGGATTGCCCGGTCTGCGGCGCCGGCCTCGTCGATCCACGTCTCGTCGCACGACCCGTACTTCGCCCCTCGCTCCCTCAGCGGTCCGACGACTACGTCGGTGGGCGCAGGCGGGATCTGGGTGCACTCCCCCGGCGGTAGCCAAAGAGTCGCCTGCCGGCCGACGACAAGGGTCCTGTCCTAACCGAGCATTGAGCGCATGAACTCAGCCGATATCCGCGCCCAACTGGACCGCCTTCACGAGGAGTTGATCGAGGCGGAACTGGCGGGTCTCACCTCGTGCGAGGCCTACATGGCGGACCTCGACCAGGAGATCGCCGAGTGCTGGAACGCGCTGGTGCTGGCGTCCGTCACGGAGCTCGCCGTCGCCCGCGCGCACCAGCATGGGGCACTCGTCGGGTGAACACTGAAGTGCGCTCGCTGCGGTGGTGGCTGCGAGCGACCGGCCTGCTTACGCTCGCGGCCGGCGTCGCCTGCATCGTGGCGGCGCCCACCTGGCTGCCGAGCTTGATCGTCGGCATCGGCCTCGTCGTCTACGGCATCGCCGCGTTGTCGACGCAGATCGGCCCGCGCGCCGCGAACCGATGAACGCCGCCCGGCACGCACCTGACCGCGATGTCCGAGGCGCGCTCGCGACACTCGAGTAACCCCGGCGTCGGCCTGGTCGCAGGGGCGCTGGTCGTGTGCGCGGTCACGCTCGTCCTGTATCCCCTACGGGAGCTCGATCCGGGTGTGTCCAGCGGAGTCCTGTACGTGCTCGGCGTGCTGCTGGTGTCCGTCAACTGGGGCCTGCGGCTTGGGTTGATCACCTCGGTGGCGAGCGCGGCCGCGCTCTACTACGTCCATGCCAGCCCGGCCGGCTTCCATGTCAAGAACGCGGGCGACCTGGTAGCGATCGGCGTGATGCTTCTCACGGCGTGTGTCGCGAGCCTGATCGCGGACCGTGCTCGCCGGCGCGAGGCGGAGCGAGTCCGGCTCGACGGAGTCCAGGCCTCGCGCGCGCGTGTGATGGAGGCCGCGGACGCGGAGCGCCGCCGGGTGGTCCGCGACCTCCACGACGGTGCACAGCAGCGCCTGGTGCACACCGTGCTCACCCTGAAGCTCGCCCAGCGAGAGCTTCTGAGAACGGCGACGGCGCCTCGCTGGTACGCGAGGCGATCTCTCACGCGGAGCACACCATGAGCGAACTGCGCGAGCTCGCGCACGGGATCCTTCCAGCGGTCCTCACCCGAGGCGGCCTGCGAGCGGGTGTCGACGCGCTCACGGCCCGAATGCCTATCCCTGTCGACGTCACCATCGCCGTCGATCGTCTCCCGGCTGCCGTCGAGTCGGCCGCCTACTTCGTCGTGGCTGAAGCGCTCACGAACGTCGTCAAGCATTCGCGCGCGGAGCGGGCGGAGGTGGAGGCACAGCTCGCTCACGGCTCGCTGTGGCTGCGCGTGCGCGACGACGGCGTGGGCGGCGCCCGGCGTGACGGCAGTGGCCTGCTCGGGCTCGAGGACCGGCTTGCCGTGCTCGATGGCAGCCTGGAGATCGTCAGCACACCCGGCAGCGGAACGGTGATCGCGGCGACGATGCCGGTCACCACGCATGTTCACTCAGCGGTCGAGCGCCTCGCGCAGCGTCCGGGCGGATAGGTCCGCCTTGGCACGAAGCCCACCGCGGGGCTGCTCGCGATCAGGTCGGCGAAGTCCCTCTCGGCGTGCGTCGAGATGAGGACCACCGGAGACCCGTTCCCCGGACCCTCCTCCGCCAGTGCGCGCGCCACGTCAAATCCGCTCTCCTCTCCAAGGTCGATGTCGACCAAGGTGACGTCCGGTCCCAGCTCGCCCGCCAGCCGGACCGCCTCGGCGCCGGTGGACGCGACCGCGATCACGTCGACCCCCTCCCGTTGGAGCAGGTCGCGGGCGGCCGCCAGGAAGTGGCCGTTGTCGTCGACGATCAGGGCACGTAGCGCCATGGTTCTCTGTGAGCATCGCAGCGCGATGGCCACTCCGCATTGCAGGTAGCAGGAATCTGGAAGCGACACGAAACCTGCATTGTCAGTGGGTCTCCAGGAACGTGAGCACGGCAAGGACGCGCCGGTGGTCCTCGCCGGTCTCGGGAAGCTGCAGCTTGGCGAGGATGCTGTGGACGTGCTTCTCGACGGTTCCCTCCGTCACCCACAGGGCCCGGCCGATGCCGGCGTTGGACCGACCTTCCGCCATCAGCTCGAGCACCTCGCGCTCGCGCGGCGTCAGGACGTCGAGCGGGTCGTCGGTCCGGCGCGCGGCGACCAGCTCCTGAACGAGCGCCGGGTCGACGACGGATCCGCCCGCGGCGATCCTCTCGATGTTCTCGATCAGGTCGTCGACGTCGGTGATCCGGCTCTTCAGCAGGTAGCCGATCCGTTCGCCGCCTGCGAGCAGTTCCATCGCATGGTCCACCTCGGCGTGCGCCGACAGGACCAGGATCCCCACGTCGGGTGACGTCTCACGGATCTCGCGGGCGGCCTCGAGTCCCTCCGTGGAGTTCGTCGGCGGCATGCGGATGTCGACGATCGCCAGGTCCGGCGCGAGCTCGCGGACCAGCTGCAGGAGGTCGGCGCCGTCGCCGGCTTGGCCGACCACGTCGAACCCCGACCGTTCGAGCAGGCTCGACAGCCCCTCGCGCAGCAGGACGTCGTCATCGGCCAGCACGATCCGCATCGTTGGGGATTATCCGCCCTTCCCGGCTAGCAGGAATACCCAGACTACGGCTGGCCGGAGCCGAAGATGGTCGCTGGCAGTGCAGACAGAGCAGCGTCCGGGCTTGATCATCTCGGCATCGGATGAACGCACTGTGCGAACAGCCAGAGGCCCAGGTCTTCTTTCTCGACTCCCAGCGGCGCGCCCGCCTGAATGGCCGCAAGGCGATCTCGCCTTCGGTTCGGGTCGTCATCGCCGATGGCCATGCGCTCGTCCGTGCGGGCTTCCGCGCCCTGCTGGAAGACACCGAGCGGATCGCGGTCGTCGGTGAGGCCGCCGACGGCGAACAGGCCGTCGCCCTCGCACGCCGCCTTCGCCCCGACGTCGTGTTGCTGGATGCGAACCTGCCCGGACTCGACTGTGTCGAGGCCACACGCCAGCTGCTCGCCGAGTCGGGCGGCGCCGTGATGCTGCTGACCGGCTCGGCAGCCGACGAGCGCATCTTCGACGCGCTTCGAGTCGGGGCCAGCGGGCTGCTCCTGAAGGACACGGAGCCCACCGAGCTGGTCCGCGCCGTCGAGCTGCTCGCCCGGGGCGAGGCGCTGCTGTCTCCCGCCCTCACGAGGCGGCTGATCGCCGAGCTCGTTGCGCGCCCCGAGCCCCAGCTCCCGGACTCCGATCTGCTCGACGAGTTGACCGCTCGCGAGCGCGAGGTCGTGGCCCTCGTGGCACTCGGGCTGACCAACGAGGAGATCGGTGAGCAGCTCGTGGTCACCCGCGCGACGGCGAAGACCCACGTCAGCCGCGCGATGGTCAAGCTGCACGCGCGCGACCGCGCTCAGCTCGTCGTCTTCGCCTACGAGACCGGGCTGGCCGGCGGCAACGCCTCCGCACCCGACCGGCGCCAGTTGGCGCTCGCATAGGACGCGATGCCCGCCACCCGCGCCACCGCCGAGCAGCTTGAACGGCAGTCGGTCGTGCTCGTGGAGTGCACCATCCCCGCGGAGATGACGATCGACGAGTGGCGCCGCCAAAGGCGTCCGCGCGCCACGCCCGCGGAGGCTTGCGACCACCTCCATGACAGCACCAGCCGCTACGACCACGACCGCAAGCAGCTCACCTTCCTGCTCGTGTGCCCGGAGTGTGGCACCGAGAAGGTGGTCGACAGCATCCACTACGAGCCTCACTTCACGCCGCATGCTGCGCCCGAACCGGCCGGAGCAACCGTCTACCAGTTCCCCGCTCGCCGGCACTCGCAGCCGCTCGCCGGGCCGCTTAGCCCTCACGCGTCCGTGCCGCGGCCCAGCGTGCCTGGCCGACGCCGCGGATCAGCGCACTCACGAGCGCGGCACGGCGACGGTAGCCCGAGGGGCTGCGCGTGGATGCCGTCGCCGGCCAGCAGGTGCCGGCGAGCTGCGGTCGAGCGCCAGTCGACGAGGAACACGTTGTCGGCGGACCTGGCGAACGCGCGGATGGCGTTGTTGAACGGCCGGGCACCCGGCTTGTTCAGCGTGAACACGATCAGCAGGCGCTCCCCCGTCAGCGTCCGAGCCCGACGGAGGTTCGCGCTGAGAAGCTCGGCGTTGGGGTCGTTGGTCCCGAGATCGAAGACCACGATCTTGTGTCTGCGACGCAGCCTCGACTTGAGCACCGCGAGCCCCTCCGTCGAGCCGCGCCCGACCTTGGCATCGACCTCGAGCGCGCCCGGCGCCGTGCTCAGGCGGAGCTGTTGCACCGTCCCCACACCGAGACTGTCCCCCACGTAGAGGACCGGTTCGCCGGCGCTGGCTCGCGCGGGGACCGCTGCGATCGCGGCAAGGACGGCCAGCGCGGCAAGCATGCTCGACATGGAGGCGAACGTACGGCCGCTGCGAGGCCGCCCCAAGAGCGTTTCCCAACCGCCTGATACCTAGAGCGTCTTGGAACCGGCCCGTGCTCGCCGTACGTTCGTCATCGACATGAGCGAAGAACAGCCGCCCACGACCACCACCGACTCCGGCGCGCCCGTGCCGAGCGACGAGCACTCGCTGACCGTCGGCCCGAACGGTCCGACCGTCCTGCACGACGCGCATCTGGTCCAGAAGATGCAGCATTTCAACCGCGAGCGCGTCCCCGAGCGGGTGGTTCACGCGAAGGGCAGCGGCGCGCACGGCTTCTTCGAGGTCACCGCGGACGTGACCCAGTGGACGAACGCCAGCTTCCTGTCCGAGGTCGGCAAGCGCACGCCGATGTTCGCGCGGTTCTCCCAGGTCGCGGGGGAGCTCGGCAGCGCCGACACCGTGCGCGACCCGCGCGGCTTCGCGCTCAAGTTCTACACCGACGACGGCAACTACGACCTGGTCGGCAACAACACGCCGACGTTCTTCGTCCGCGACGCGATCAAGTTCGAGGACTTCATCCGGTCGCAGAAGCGGATGCCGGACACCGGGCTCCGGTCCAACGACGCGCAGTGGGACTTCTGGACGCTGTCGCCCGAGACCGCCCACCAGGTCGCGATCCTCATGTCCGACCGCGGCACTCCGCGCAGCTACCGCACCATGAACGGCTACAGCAGCCACACGTATTCGTGGATGAACGCAGCCGGCGAGCGGTTCTGGGTCAAGTACCACTTCAAGACCGTCCAAGGGATCCAGAACTTCACCCTCGCGGAGGCCGACGCCATGGTCTCCGAGGACCCCGACTTCCTGCGGCGCGACCTCTGGGACGCGATCGCCGCCGGAGACGCCCCGGAGTGGCGCCTGGAGATGCAGATCATGCCGTTCGACGAGGCGGCCTCCTACCGCTTCAACCCCTTCGACCTGACCAAGGTCTGGCCGCACGCCGATTACCCGCCGATCGAGGTGGGCCGCATGGTGCTCGACCGCAATCCGGAGAACCACTTCGCCGAGGTCGACCAGGCCGGTTTCGCCCCCGCGCGGCTCGTGCCCGGCATCGGGCTCAGCCCCGACAAGATGCTGATGGGCCGGATCTTCTCCTACCACGACACCCATCTGCACCGGATCGGCGCGAACTACGAGCAGCTGCCGATCAACGCGCCGAAGTGCCCCGTCCACTCCTATAGCCAGGACGGAGCGATGACCTACCACCACAGCGGATCGCGGCCCCCCTACTCCCCCAACTCGTACGGCGGGCCGCAGGCCGACCCAAGCAAGGAGCTGCCGACCTGGTGGGTCGAGGCCGGCGAGATGGGCCGCTACGAGTACGAGCCGCACCGCGACGACGACGACTTCGTCCAGCCGCGCGCCCTCTACCGCGACGTGATGGACGAGACCGACCGCGAGCACCTGGCCGCGAACATCGTCGCCCACGCGAGCGACGGCGTCTCTGAGCCGATCCAGGAGCGGGTCGTGGAGTACTGGAGCAACGTGGATACGCAGCTGGGCGCCCAGGTGGCCGCCGGCCTCGGTAGCCCGGTACCGCTCCGGGACTAGTCGCACGCTCCCTTCCTGGCTAGCAGGAAGGCCGAGACTCCGGCTGGCCGTAGCCGAAGATGGTCGCTGGCCGTGCAGACAGCGAGGCGCCGTCGCGGGAACATCGTTGGCTCCCTGTGGTGTGACCAAGGAGCTGCTCTGAAATGGAACTTCGGCATCTGAGGTACTTCGTGGCGGTCGCCGAGGAATTGCATTTCCGCCGCGCGGCTGAGCGCCTGCACGTGGCCCAGCCGGCCGTGAGCGAACAGATACGCAAGCTCGAGGAGGAGCTCGGCGTGCGGCTGTTCGATCGCACCCATCGGAGCGTCTCGATCACGGACGCCGGGGCGGCGCTGCTCGAGGAAGCCCGCCGGGTGCTGCACCAGGCCGAGATCGCCATGACAGCGGCGCGCAACGCCCGCGACCGGGCGACGACGCGGCTCCGCATCGGGCACCTGCCCGACTCGATGCCGGCGTCCGTGGCCCGCGCCATGCAGCTGCTCGGCGGCAATGCCCCGCGCGTCCAGATCGCGCTCGAGACCGGGAATGCCGTGCGCCTGATCGAAGAGGTCCGCGCCGAGCGGCTCGATGCCGCGGTTGTCGGCCTGCCCGCCCCCACCAGCGGCCTGCGGGTCACCGCCGCCGGAGCCCAGGGCGTCGTGGCCGCCCTGCCGGTCACCCACCCCCAGGCCGTCAATGCGACGGTCTCGATCGATCGGCTCGCGCCCGACCGCCTGATCGTGCTTCCCGCCGACGTCAACCCGCCCTTCCACAACGCAGTCATCTCGATCTGCCGCGACGCGGGCCTGTCCCCGACGTTCGTGGAGGTTGCCGAGCCGCGCGTCGAACACGCCCTGCTGGCGGTTGCCAGCGGCGTCGGGCTGGCGCTGCTCCCGGAGTCCGCCGCCGAGCGGCACGTGGCACCCGGCGTGCGCTTCGTCGAACTGGAGCGGCGCGAGCCCGCGTTCGACACCGTCGTGCTGACGCGTGCGGACACCGAGAACCTGGGGACGGTCGGCTTCCTCCGGGCGATGGCCCACGCGACCACGCCGAGCCAGGTCGCCTCCGCGCGCCCGGCTATCTCGCTGGCTGCCTGAGCGCCGACACGAGCTCCACGACGGTCTCCCCGACCGCGTCGAGGCTGCCTCGGGACAACCTGTCGAGCTGGTCGGACAGGTCATGCCCGGGGTAGCTCCAGTCGATCAGGTCGACCGCCGGGACGCCTGCTCGCAGGAACGGGGTGTGGTCGTCCATGATCGTGGTGCCGGTCTCGTCGGGGAAGAAGCGGATGGCACCGACGGTGCGCGCCGCCGTGCGCAGCTTGGCCCACAGCGCCGGCGTCGAGCTGCCCTCGCGCGGCAGGCGCAAGCCGCGCCCGCCGACGTAGTCGAGCAGGATCATCGCGGCGGTCCGGCCCCGGTTTTGACGTGTATACGCGCGCGAGCCACGCAGACCGGCGTGGTAGAAGTCGGTGCTCTCCTCCGGCAGCCCCGCCGCGGGCTCCTCGCCGTCGAATAGGACGAAGCGCACCTCGCGCGCCCCGGGCGGACGGCTGACGCGCCCGAGCGCACGCGCCGCCTCGATCACCACGGCGCTGCCGGCGGCGCCGTTGTTCGCCCCTACGAAGCCGGCAGGCTTGACCAGGGTGTCGTAGTGGGCGCCGACCACGATCCCCGGGCCGGCGGCCGGGCAGGGTGCCGACCACGTTCCGCAGGCCCGGCTCGCCGGGAAGCCGCTCGAAGCGTCCGTTGGGCAGCTGCGGGCGCAGCGCCCGGCCAGGCGGCGCAGCTGCGGCGAGCCTGCCGGGCGCTGGCCATAGGTGAGCTGGCGCTCGACCGTCCGCCAGGCGCGCTGAGCGTCGAAGCGATCCACCCGGAGACCGGGCCTCCCGCCGGGGGACGAACCGCTGACATCGCTGGAGCAGGCCAGCGCCAGCAACCCCGCGACCGCCACGAAGGCGACCACCGACCGGTAGCTACGCATGGCGTGAGGTGTCGTTCACCCGGCGTCGGACGGCGCGGGTGGCGTGGCGTCCGCGCCGGCGCGGGCGGTGGGGTCGCGTCGACGCCCTGGTCGGTCGCGTCGACCGGCGCGCCGAGGTCGGTGTCGTCGAGCCCGCCCGCCGCGGTGTCGTCCATACCGGTGTCGTCAACCGGCGCAGCCGGGCTGGCGGGGTCCGCCGGGGGCGTCACGGGCGCTGCCGGAGGCGCTTCCGATCCCGGCGCCGCGGGTGTCGCCTGCGGCTCGTCGACGGGCTCGGGCTGCGCACCCGGCTCCGGCGCGCCCGGCTGCTCGATCAAATCGACCGGATCGTCGGTGACCGGCGTCCCGTCAACCGGCTCGTCCTCGCTGGGCGGCGACTTTGGATCGACCGGCAACCCCTGGTCGATCACGCGCTGCAGCTCGCGGTCGAGGGCGTCGTCGTCACCCGGAGCAGGGCTCGGCTTCGGTGGCAGTGCGCGCGGCGTCGCCGGTTGACGGACCTCCCGCTCGACCGCCTGAGCCTCGGGCTCGGCGACGGCGGGCGCGGAAGTGCCCACCTGGGCGGCGGATACGCGCGTCGCGAAGCCGGGGCCCTCGCCTGCGTGCCCCGAAGGCTGGCGGATCGGCCTGATCCTGCGCGGGCTTCGCGCCACCGTGGCTCGGTAGGTCCGCTCCAGGCTTCATCGAGAGGCTCGGGAAGTCGGCGACGGACTCGCCACTCGAGTTCACCGAGGAGCTCGGCTGGCCTGTGTATACGCCGTACGCGGCGGCCGCGATGGCGGCAGAGAGCACCAGGGCCCCCACGCGGGGAAGGTGACTTGACCAGTTGGGCATTGCATGAGCTCCTTGGGCTGGATCCGGAGGCGGTCCCGAGCCGCGTAGCCCGGGACCGCGCATCCGATCTACTCGACTCGCTCGGCGACCTCCCCGCTCAGCGCCGCCCGTGGCGGTGGTGCTTGCGGGAGTGCTTGCGCTTGCGCTTGTGGGACTTGCGCTTGTTCGCCTTCTTCTTCTTCGGCTTGGCCTTGCCGTCCGATCCCGTGGGCGTGGCGGGCACGTTGATCGTCACGTACACCGGCGGAGCCGCCATCGGCGCGGTCGGGGCGGCCGGCGTGTCGACCGGGGGTGTCCCGGTCGGGGGCGTCCCGGTCGGGGGCGTCGTCGTGGGCGTATCCGCCGGCGGCGCTCCCGTGCCGGTCTCGTCGACCGGAGTCCCGAGGTCGGTCTGATCGAGACCGCCGAGGGGCGTGTCGTCCAGACCGGTGTCGTCAGCCGGCAAGGTCGGAGCGGCGGGCGCCGCCGGATCCTCGACGTCGGCGGGGTCCTCGACGTCGGCGGGTCCTCGACGTCGGCGGGGTCCTCCACGTCGGCGGGGTCCTCCGCCGGCGGGGCAACCTGCGCGCGCGCGACGTCCGTCCCGGCAACGCTGCCGAGCTGGCTCGACGCGACCGCGCTCAACGCGAGCACACCCAGCGTCACCGCCAGGATCGTGAACAGTCGCTTGATCATGAGGCTCTCCATTCGTTGCGAAACACAGATTGCGACCCACGGTACGGCCGGCCCTGCGGTCCACCAATCGGCTCCCGCTCTCAAGCGATACGAAGCGCGGGGGCAGCGCCTACGAGCCTGTCGCCAAGGCTCGATGCGTGGTTGAGCCTGTGCCCGATCCTGCCCGCGCGGCCGGCGGGAGCGAGAGCTCGCCGGGCTGCGGCGGGTGAGCTCTCGGGCTCGCCTCGGCGCCACATCCCGACACCGATGTGTCGGGCGCCGGCGTCGTGCTCCCCCAGGCCGCGGACGGCGTGGCGCGGAACGACATCCGCGCGGGCGCGGTCAAGCGCGGAAACGGCGCGGTCTCGCGCGGAACGCCGCGCTGTTCCGCACGCTGGTCACGCGAGGCGACGCCCGGATCCGGCTTGCCGACTGGATTTGCTCCGGATTCGCGGGTGGCGACGGAAACCGCGCGGAATCGCGGAAACAGCTTTCCGCTCGGAAACATTCCGGCGCGGAAACCGCGGATCCAGGCCCTTTCCGCGCCACGCGGCGACCGCCGGCGGGTCGCCATGGCCGCTGTACCTGCACCTGAGGGTTAGCTTCCGACCCAAGACCTGAAGTCGAGGGTTAGGCCGTCTCCTTGCCCGTCCCGTAGCCGGGCACCCGCAGGCCCCCTGGGCGCCCGGCGTCTCCCGGCCGTCGGCGGCTCTCCACATAGCCTCGCTCGGGCCGTGGGGTCGACCAGAACACACCGCCGGACCCGCCTTGGGCGCTACGGACTGCTCGTCTCCCTGGCCGCCGTGCTGCTCCTGGCACCGCCGGCTCCGGCTGCCCCGTACGTCCCGGGCGAGCTGATCGTCCACTACCGCGAGGGCACCAACGACCTCGAGCAGACCGCCATCGAGACGAGTGCCGGGACGCATGCCACCGGACGCCCTCCCCGGCGGCTCGAGGCAGCTCCTGATCGACGACGGCGGCTCGGTGTCCACCACCGCCGCGGAGCTGCGCGGAGATCCGCGCGTCGAGTACGCGGTGGCGAACCTCCGCGCCCACGCGAGCGCGTTCCGGCCCAACGATCCGGGCTTCGGGCTGCAGTGGAACTTCTGGGGCCCGTTCGGAATCGACATGCCCGACGCCTGGTCGATTGCGAGCCGCCGCGGCGCGCCCGGCGGGCGTGGCGCGGTCGTGGCGGTGCTCGACACCGGAATCGCCTACCGAACCTATCGGGGCTTCAAGCGGGCCCCGGATTTACGCACGTTTGCCCGTGGATACGACTTCGTGGACAACGACCGCTACCCGTTCGACCTCAACGGACACGGCACCCACGTGGCCGGCACGATCGGCGAGTCGACCAACAACGGCATCGGGGTCGCGGGGATCGCGTACCGGGCGCGCATCATGCCGGTGCGCACGCTGGACGTCCACGGAGGGGGTGACACCGTCACGATCTCGCGGGGCATCCGCTACGCGGTGCGCCACCACGCCGACGTGATCAACCTGAGTCTCGAGTTCGCGCCGTACGTGCAAGCCTCCGACGTCCCGGACCTGCTCGCCGCCCTGCGCTACGCGCACCGGCGCGGCGTGGTGGTTACGGCCGTCGCGGGCAACGAGGCCAGCCCTGGGCCTGCCCTATCCGGCGCGGGCGCCGGGCGTGATCGCCGTGGCCGCCACCACCGAGTCCGGCTGTGCGGCCGACTACTCGAACGCCGGCCCCGAGGTCGACGTCGCAGCCCCCGGCGGCGGCGAGGACGCGCCGCCCGCGGACAGCCCGTGGGATCTGGCCCATTGCCATCCAGGCGTGCCCGGCCAGCCGATCTTCCAGCAGACCTTCGACGCCGGCTTCAACGTCTTCGGCCTTCCGTCGGACTACTACGGAACCTCGATGGCGGCGCCGCATGTGGCGGGTCTGGCCGCATTGGTGATCGCGTCGAGGCGGCTCGGACGGCACCCCAGCCCGAACGCCGTCGAGCGGCTCATCGAGCGCACCGCGCGCGACGCGGGCTCGGCGGGCTACGACGTCCGCTACGGGCACGGCCTGATCGACGCGGCAGCCGCGTTGCGCTGACACAACGAAGAGCGGCCGGCGCAAGCGCCGGCCGCTCTGTACTGCGCAGCGCCCGAAGGCGCGGGATGAATCAGTCGTCAACGACGGGCGGCCACAGCAGGTTGACCTGGGCCTCGATCTGCTGGTCCGCGGCCAGCGCGGGCGCCAGCACGGCGATCGACGCCGCCGGGACGGTGGTGTCCTGCTGCGTGGACTGCATCTGCTGGATCTCGTCGGCCAGCAGGATGCTCACGCCGGGCATCACGTCGGCGAACAGGGTCATCTCCCTCCTCCTGCGCCGCCGTGGCGCTGGGGTGAGACGCACTGGCGTCCTCCGCGGGCGCCGGCGGCTCCGCCGCGGCCACGGTCTTGACCAGCCGGTTGCGTAGGACGATCGCCGTGTTGAGCGTCGTCTTCACGCGTGCCAGCAGCGCCCCCTGCACGTCGGGGAGCATGCCAACGGCCGTCGTGGCGGCGTTGTACTGCCCTTGGAACACGCTGAACACCGCCGTCGGGGTGTCGGCGAGCACCGGCGGCGCGAACTGGCTCGCCTGAGCCCGAGCCCTGCCGTGACTGGACGCGGCGCTGGCCCGCGAAACGCGGACAGCTCGGCGGGCGAGCCGACGGAACTTCCGGGCGCTGACAGCAACGCTCGCGTCCTCGGCGGGAACGGGCGGAGTCTGGGCGATCAGGAACCTGGCGCCCCTGTAGGCGCGGATCATGTACCTGCGAGACGCCTGCAGCGGACCGACCGCCTGGGCTCCGTTGCCCGCCTCGACGGCATCGGCGGCGTTGCCGAGCGCCTTGTCCGCGCGCGCCAGTGGCACGCCGACGACCGACGGTGTCAGCGGGGGAGCGTCGCCTCCGGCGCTGTGCGCAACCGGGTCGGCGGACTTGGCCTGCGCCGCACCTGCGGGCAGGGCCACCGCCAAGCTGGCTACGAGCGCCAGCGGCAGGGTGATTCTGCGACTGACCATGATGGATGGTCTCCTTTCGAGGAAGCCGTGGTGAGGGAGTTGAGCGGCCGATCGACCGCCCCTGCCGACAAGCTAAGGCTCGGCTCGTCGCTCCTCCGGGCACCTCCGAGAGCCCTTGGGGGAGTTGCTCCACCCCGGCTCCGCCAGCCCCCCGGCTAGCCTCGCCGCATGCTGAGCGCCGTGCTCCTGATCCGCGTCTTGCCGGTGGCCGCGGCCATCGTGCTGTCGGCCGCGACCCTTGCCACCGCCGAGCGGCCGAGCGGCGCCGCGCGGCTGCCCGACCTCGTGCAGGAGGTCCCGAGCGAACTCGAGATCACGGCCACTGGCCCGCCCGCGCGACCGGTCTACAGGCTCGGCTTTCGCTCGGCGGTGAGCAACATCGGGCGCGGCCCGCTGGTGATCAGTGGCCGTCGAGCCAGTCGCAGACGTGGCGACCATGACCGCCGATCAGGTGGTGGACCGCGACGGGGCGCCGCAGGGGGTGGTGCCGGACGTGGGGCGGCTGCGCTACGTCGTCTCGCCCGACCATCGCCACTGGCACCTGCTCGGCTTCGACCGCTACCAGCTGCGCCGCGTCGGCCAGCCGGTGGCGGCGACGATCGACGATCGCAAGACCGGCTTCTGCCTCGGCGACCGGTACCCGGTCCTCAACCGGCGTCTGCGCGCGGCCGTCCCCGAGCCGACCTACACGAGCCGCTGCGGGCTCGGCGACCCGGAGCTCGCGGGCATCCAGGAGGGGATCTCCGTCGGCTACGGGGACGACTACGCGGCCACGCTGGAAGGCCAGTACCTGCGCCTGACCGGCCTGGCCGCGGGCCGCTACGTGCTGGTGCACCACGTGAACGCGGATCGCCGACTGCACGAGCTGCACTACGACAACAACGCCGCCTCGCTGCTGATCAAGCTGCGCTGGCGCAGGCACCAGCCCTCGGTGCGGGTGCTGAGGGTGTGCCCGCACACCGCCCGGTGCGATCGACATATCGGCTGAGAAGCCGCGCCTCTTGATCTGACGCCGTCCCCACATACCGTGGGCGCTACCCGATGGTCAGCTATCCGAAGACCGCTTGGCAAGGCGCCGACGACCGCCACAGCAGCACCGCGCAGGCCCGCGCCCCGCGCGCCGCGGCGGCTCGAGCCGGGGTCAGCGTCCACGAGACCATCGTCGACTTCCTCGAGGCGGCGGACCGTGGCGCCGCACTGGATCGCTACGGCCGCGCGTTCAGCGACGAGTCGGTGCGCGAGCTGCGCTGGTGCCTGAGCGGCCATGTCGACGAGCGGCTCGGCGCGATGGACGTGGGCGCGGTGCATCGGCGCGACCTCGAAGCGCTCGTGGACGAGCTCGCCGCCGCCGGTCTCGGTCGCCGCCGCCTGCGCGCGATCGCGAAATCCCTGCGCGCGCTATACGACTACGCGGGCGAACGGGATCTCGTGGCGCACAATCCGGCCGCGCGGATCGCCCTGCCGGACGAGGACGACGCCGAGCAGCCGAGCCGCGGCAGGCCGCAGCAGAGCCGCCGCTTCGCGGCCGCGGCGCCGACCGCGCATGGGCTGGCGCCGACCGCGCGCTCTCCCTTGGCCTCCAGCTCGCCACGCTCTGCTTCGTGCTGCTGGCCCTCTTCTTCATCGCGGAGTCGCTGTGAGCCGCGAGGACGTCACAGACCTCCAGATGATCCGCGGCACGAGGATGGTGCTCGACCTGGTCGGCGGCAAGTGGAGCGTGGACGTGCTCTACCTGCTCGCCAGCGGAACCCGACGCTACAGCGAGGTCTTCTACGAGGTCGGCGAGATCTCGAAGAAGACGCTGACTCAGACCCTGCGCGCCCTCGAGCGCGACGGTCTGATCGCGCGCCGCGTATACGCGGAGGTGCCGCCCAAGGTCGAGTACTCGCTCACCACGCTCGGGTGGAGCATCACCGGGCCGCTGATGGCCATGTACGAGTGGTCCGCCGAGCATCTGGCTGCACGTCGAGGCAGCCCGGCAACTGCACGAGGGCGACCCCGAGCCGCCCCGTGCCATCGCCGCCGCCGCCTGACAGCAACGCCAGGAGCTATCGCGTGAGAAGGCGGCGGTCTTGAGACCGGTGATCCGGCTGGGAGCGTGAGTGGCGTGGAAGGTTCTACTACGAAGGAGGACGCATGTTGAAGCGGATCCTGTTCCTGGGAATCGCCGTGATGGCGCTTGCCGTCATCGCTCCGGCGATCGTCTCCCAGGTCGGAGGAGGCGTTGCGCAGGCGCAGACCCCGCCTGACGCCCCAGATGCACCGGACACGCCGGACGCCCCGGACACGCCCGAGGCACCGGACACGCCGGACGCCCCGGACACGCCCGAGGCACCGGACGCGCCCGAGGGCCCCGGACGCCCCGGACACGCCCGAGGCACCGGACGCACCCGCAGCGCCCGAGGCACCGGCTCCCCCGGCCGCGCCGGCCCCCCCGGCTCAGCCCGACGACTCGAGTGACGACCCCTGCGCCGACGACTCGCGGGCAGGGGCTCACGCGAGCGGCGAGGACTGCACCCCGGCTCCGCTGCAGGCCCCGGTGGAGCAGGGCCCCGTCTCGGCGCCCGACAGCGGAGAGAACTCGGGTGACACCAACTCGGGTGGCAGCAACAGCGCTCCCAGCCCCGTCTTCGAGACGGTGGCGAACGTGAGCGCCGGGAACGACACCGGCACGAGCCCGCAAGGCGGGATTCAGGCCGGCGGCGGAGGCACCGCCGATGGTGGTGCCGTCTCGGCGCTGCTCCTCGGCTCGGGCGCGCTCGCGCTCGTGCTGACGGCCGGCGGCCTCGTGCTGCGGCGCCGTTCGCCTGGAGTCGTGACGACGAGTCCCTCTAACCCCAAGAGCGAGATCTGGCGCCGCCGGCTTCGGCCGGCGGCGTCGCTCGTCGTTCCGGGCTACACAGCCGCCCTGGCGGCTGATCGCGATCGCGATCCCCAGCGGCCCGACGCCGGACGAGCCCCCGCTCGGCCGAGCTCTTCCCGCGACGGCGCTCGCCGCTGAGCGGCCACCCCGTGCTCTCGTCCGGCCCCGCGCCGGCTGGTCGACGTTGTCGACCGGGAAGCCGCGAGGCCGCGTCACATCGACATCCCGGCCATCGGCGTCGCGGCTGCCGTGATCCCCCTCGGGCTCGAGCCGGATGGAACGATGCAGACCCCCGAGAAGTGGGGCGACACCGGCTGGTACGAGCCGGGGAACGAGCCCGGCGAGCGGGGCCGGCCGTCATCGCCGGCCACATCGATTCCACCAGCGGCCCCGCCGTCTTCTACCGGCTGCGCGAGCTGCGCCGCGGCAACCTGATCCGGGTCCGGCGCGCCGATGGCAGCGTCGTCCGCTTCCGCGTCGAGGGTCTCGAGCGTTGGCCGAAGGCGACGTTCCCGACGCGCCGGGTCTTCGGCAGGACGCCCATCTCGACGCTGCGACTCGTCACCTGCGGCGGCAGCTTCGACTCCTCGACTGGCCACTATGTGGACAACACCATCGTCTACGCCGCGCGCGTCCGCGAGCGGCGGGCGTGGCCTCCGCCGCACACGCATCGCGTACGCCACTCGCATGAGCGGCTACGACTCTTGAGAAGCCCCGCGGGCGCGCGAGGCTGAGAAGGCCATGCGAATAGCCCGCACGCTCGCCGTCAGCCTGGCGCTCATCTCCCTCGGACTGGTCGCCGCACCGGCGCCGGGCCATGCCTCCCCAGCGCCGGTCAGCCCCACCGCGAGCATCCCGATCGTCGGAGGCCTCTTTGGTGAAGACGAGAACGAGCCGGACGAGAACGAGGCGGACGAGGGCTCGCGGCCCGCACACTCCGCGGCCGGCAGCGGCACGTCGTTCTCGCACGTGCTACTCGCCTTCGGCCTCGGCATGGTGGCCACGATCTACCTGGCGCGCTGGTACTTCCGGGCCCGCGCGTGGGTCCGGCAGCTCGGGCGGGGCCGGCCCGCCGGCTAGGACGATGCTTCGCGACGCCACCCTGGTAGCCGCCATGCGCCTTGATCCGCCAGCGCGTGCGCCCGTCGATCCTGATCGGCGCTGGCATGCTCGCGACGGCGGCGTGGTGCTTGCGCTCGTGCACGTCGCCGGCGTCGACCTGCGCGCCTGGGTCAGCCCGGGCCAGACCGGTCTCGGCCCCGGGCTGCTCGAGACCTTCTACGCCCACAACACACAGCCGGAGTCAACGCTAGGACCGTGGCCCGCACGCGCAACGTCGCGAGGACGGTGGGGCGCTACGAGATCCTCGAGGAGCTGGGGCGGGGCGGGATGGCCACCGTCTTCCTCGCGCGCCAGACCGACCTCGACCGCTCCGTCGCGTTGAAGGAGCTGAGCGCCTTTCGCCAGTCCGACCCGTCGTTCGTCCAGCGCTTCCTGCGGGAGTCGCGCCTGGCCGGCTCCCTGAGCCACCCCAACATCGTCACGGTCCTCGACTACTTCGAGGACGACGGCACCCCGTACATCGCGATGGAGTACGTCGACGGCGGGTCGCTGCGGCCGCACATCGGGCACCTGTCGCTCACCCAGGTCGCCGGCGTCCTCGAGGGCATGCTGTCGGCCCTGGACCACGCCCACGGGCGCCAGGTCGTGCACCGCGATCTCAAGCCCGAGAACGTCATGGTCACCTCTGACGGCCGGGTGAAGCTGACCGACTTCGGCATCGCGAAGGCCACGGGCACGGTGAGCGCGGGCAGCTTCCGCACCGCGACCGGCATGACCGTCGGCACCCCCAACTACATGGCGCCGGAGCAGGCGATGGGACAGGAGGTCGGGCCGTGGACCGACCTCTACTCCGCCGGCGTGATGGCGTTCGAGATGTTCGTCGGGCAGGTGCCGTTCCACGACACCGAGGAGCCGGTGGCGGTTCTGATGCGCCAGATCAACGACCCGATCCCGCCGCGCCGCGCTCGGTGAACCCCGAGCTCGATCCCGCGATCTCCGACTGGATCGAGCGTCTCCTCGTCAAGGACCCCGACGAGCGCATCCGGTCGGCCCACGACGCATGGGACGAGCTCGAGGAGATCGTCATCGGCCTGGTGGGTCCGCGCTGGCGACGGTCGGCGCGCGTGCTGGAGCCGTCCAGGCGGCCACCCCACGCTCCCGCGGGTCCGGCCACGCCGCCTCCGACGGGGGCGGCACGGCCGCCGCTGATGCCGACCTTGGATCCTCCGAACTGGGTTCCGACGGGCCAGTCTACGGCCGCCACACGCCGCCTGCGGGAGGATCCGGCAGCGCCCGCACGGTGATGCCGGAGGAAGCGCCGACGCGCCGACTCGAGCGTGACGGCGAGCCGCGAGACGAGCGGCGCGGGAGGCCACGGGCGCTGGGGATGGCAAAGCCGGCCCTTGCGTTGTTCGCGGTGATCTTCGCGCTCGCCGCCGTCGTTGGGAGCCGTGGCTCACAACCCGATCCCTCGAGCGACCCCGTCGTGGCCGCACCCGCGGTCCGGGTCTCGAGCCAGGCCCTGTCACTCGAGGTGCCGCGTGGATGGTCGCGGCTCCGAAAGGCGCCGGACCTCGGCCTGCCGATGACGCATGCGACAGCCGCGGCCCCGGGCGGTCGTGCGGCGGGGCCCGTGGTGGAGTTCGGCATGGTGACCGGCAGCGCCGCGACCAACAGCGCGCTGCTCCCGGGCGCGTTTCTCGACTCCATCGGCCGATCGACGAGCTCGGTTCCTGCCCGCAGCGCGGTCCGGCTGCCCGCCCAGAACCTCCAGGCGTGGCGCTACCGCAAGCTGAGTCCCGTGGGGGCCGCCCGCCAGGTGACCGTCTACACGGTTCCGACCTCCGGCGGAGTGGCCACGGTTGCGTGCGCCGCGCCGCCCTCCCGCGCCGCGGGGCTCGGACCTCAGTGCGATGCGATCGCCGGGACCCTGCGGCTTCGGCGCGGGACCGCGTATCCGGTCGGCCCCAGCGACGCCTACGCGAGCTCGCTGAACGGGACCATCGGGAACCTGCAGCAGGCAACCCAGTCGGGTCAGCAGAACCTGCAGAGCTCCACGACCCTGGCCGGCCAGGCGGCGGCCGCGCAGTCGCTGGCGAGCGCCTACGACAGCGCCGCGGCGCAGCTCAGCGCGCTCAACCTGAGCCCGGCCGACAGGGCCACCAACTCCCAGCTCCTCGAGGCGCTCCGGGGCGCCGCGCGCGCCTACAGGACAGCCGCGCGGGCGGCGACCGGGTCCGACGCCGACGCGTACCGCTCCGCGAGCGCTGCGATTCCGGCCGCGACCGCCAAGGTCAACGCCGCGCTCGCCGCGCTCGCCGCCGCCGGCTACAAGTCCGCCGCGCCCGCCGCGCCGGAGCGGCAGCGCGCCTTCCGCCAAGAGCACGCCGAAGTCCAGCGGTGAAGCTCAGGGCGAGAGCGACGTCGGCGACTCGAGGTCGGACGACCCGAGCGACGACTCAGCGGAGCCCTAGGTCCTCCTTGTGCAGCTCCTGCACCCTGATCGCCTCGAATAGGAGCGAGCCGGGGCGCTGCACCTCGGCGGCATCGCGCGCGAGCGCCGCCTCGGCCTCCTTCACCGCGGCTGGGTCGATCTCGGGCGCGGCTTCCTGCGCCGCTCCAGCGGTGGAGGCGACCCACTGGGCCTTCTGGCCACCGGACATATCGAACCGGCGGCCACCCGCGAACTGTTGCGCGTAGTAGGGCTCGTCGAGGCTGGCGACCTTGACCACGTCGCCGGTGTGGGGGGCGTTGATGAACTTGTCTCCGCCGAGCGAGATCCCCACGTGGTGGACGTCCCCGGTCGAGTCGCGGAAGAACACCAGGTCGCCGGGAATCAGGTGCCGCCGGTCCACCGGATGGCCGTTCGAGGCGAGTATCTGCTGCTCGGAGGTGCGCGGGATCGCAATGCCGACCTTCGCGTAGGCCCACTGCACAAGGCCGGAGCAGTCGAAGCCCGTCTCGGGCGAGGACCCACCCCACTGGTAGGGCGTCCCGAGCTCGGTCTTGGCCGCGGCCACGGCCGCGAGCGCCCGCCGGCCGGCGGAGAAGCTGCCGCCGCCAGCCACGGCGTCGACCTGCTCGACGACACCGTCGCCGCTGCCGCTCGGCCGCTGCCCGCGCCCGGCCTTGAGCAGGCCGCGGGCCTCCTCGAGGCGGAGCTGGTAGCGGCCGCGATACTGCGCCGCGGGGCGCTCCACGTCGGCTATCCAGTCGCCGTAGCTGCCGGGGTCGTCGACCGGCTGGCCACCGGCGACGCGTTGCGCTTTCACCGCCACGGCTTGATCCAAGAACCATTTGAGCTGCAGCTCGGCCTGGTCGGGATAGCCCGCGTAGTCCCCCTGGTTCCAGATGCCGACGCGCATCTGGAAGAACCCGACCGAGTCGGCGTCCCCGTGGTTGACGTTCCGCAGCCCTGACTCGACGAGGCCGGCCATCACGGGAAGCTCCGGAGGAATGCCGCGCCGCTGGGCCTCGGCGCCCATCCAGGCGGCGATCTCCGCCTGGGATGCGTCGTCGCCCGGATAGCTCCCGTCGACGTCGCCGAGATCGACTCCCGAATCGCCGCTGTCGCCGGCGCTGTCGCCGCTGTCGCTGCTGTCGCTCGCCGTCGTCGCTGTCGCTCGCCGTCGTCGCCGTCGTCGCCGTCGTCGCTGTCGCTGCCGTCGTCGCTGTCGCTGCTGTTCTCGTCGTTCTCCTGCTCGTCGCTGGGATCGTCCGAGACGGAGTCGTCGTCCGTCGTCCCCCCCGTCGCCGTCGCTCTCTTCGTCGGCCTCGGCGTCCGTGTCGCCGCCGGGGTCCTCGAGCCCGCCCGGCTCGCTGCTGTCGCCGTCGCTGCTCTCGTCGCCGTCGCTGCTGTCGTCGCCATCGCCGCCCTCAACGGGCACCGCCGGAGCTGGCGGAGCGTCGGGCACGGCCGCGGCATCCTGATCCGCGCCGAGGTCCTGCGGCGCCTGCCAGCTCGGCGCGATCGGGTCGTCGAACGCGATGTGGAGGTGGTTCTGGTGCGCGCCGTCGGTGAAGTAGGCGGCGCCGGGGAGCGCCCAGGGCGAGCCGATCTCGCTCGGACGGACGCTCGGGTCCAGCTTCGCCAGCGCGATCGCCACCTGCCGGGCGGCCTCGTTGCCCGGGCCGACGGGCTGGCCGTCGACGGTCGCGATGTCGACGGCGCGGCCGTAGAAGTGATTCGAGACCGAGCCGCCGGTCGTCAGCCTGTCGTGATCGGAGATCATGGCCGAGACGGTGATGCGGTGATCGCGCGCGATCACCGTGAGCACCGAGGCGATGCGGGGGTCCATCTTCCCGGCCTTGAAATCGGCGATCCCGTTCGCATCGAGCGTTACGTTCTTGTTCTGGAGCAGCGCGAGCGTCTCCGCGGTGGGGCTTCCGCCGCTGCCCTCCGCGCCGAACTGCGTCGGATCGATCGGCTCCGAGGATGCGGCGGCGCGGGCTTCGACGACCTGGTCCGGCGTGATCGCCTTGAACTCACCCGCGACCTGGGCGGGAGCGGCCGGCTCCAGCGGGGGGCTGGACGGTTCTGCGGCCGCCGCGTTCTCCACGCCGAGCCCGCCGCTCGGGATCGCGGGGAGGTTGACCCGCGACAGGACACTCTCCACCGAGTCCGGGACATCGCTGAGGTGGGGCACGAGGTCCCTGGCGAAGTCATACGCCCCCACGCCCTCGAAGGCCGCGGCCATCAAGACGCCGGCGAGGCTCGAGCGGGACTCCCGGACGTCGAGCGTGTCCATGGCCTTGCCCCCGCTCAACGCCATCTCGTCCGCAACGCTCTCGAGCCCGGCCTGGCGTGACGCGGCGACGGGATCGCGGCGGAAGGACCCCCGGAAGCCGGGGTCGGTCAGTAGGCGCTCGAGGAGTCGCGCGGCGGCGTCGGCCTCGGATTCCCTCACGTCAGGCCTCGCTGCCGCGTCTCCGCTTACGTGCCGGCCCCCCCAGCAATACCAGCACCGGCAGGAAGAAAGCCAGCCCGAGCGCGGCCAACGCCGCCCACACCACAGGCCCGGGTGCGACCTCCATCAACGACGGTTCGTAGCGCAGCGACATCCCGACCGCAAAGCAGGCCGCCACGCCCGACCACGCGAGCCCCGAAGACCGCGTAGCGGGCAAGCGCCGGGGAATCGAAGGCCTCACGCTCGCCGCCGCGGCGCTGGAGGAACTGCTCGCGCGCCCGGCGCCGCAGGCCCGGCTCGCGCAGCACGTCGACGAGGATCTGGTACCCGTCGCGGTCGACGAACGGGTTCAGGTTGAAGAACGCCCCGAGGTAAGCGGCGAACGCGAGCTGGAAGAGGATGTCGCGCAGCGACCCCGGCCGGCAGTGCCAGGCAAACGAGCGCGAAGATCGCCCCGAGCGACAGGTCGGACACCGGGCCCGCCGCGCTGATCGCGATCCGGCGGCGCCTCGGCTCGAACCACGCCTCGGATGTGTCGACGTAGGCGTACGGGAAGATCAGCAACAGCTTCAGGCCGGCCTTGCGAACGCGACGGCCGTAAGACGCGAGCGTGAGTCCGTGAGCGGTCTCGTGCACCGCCACCACCCCGAACCTGCCGAGCAGGAACACCAACCCACCGATGCCGATCTTGTGGGCCACCACGAACGGAGTCCCGTAGCGACCGACCACGAGGTAGGGAAAGGCGACGAGGCCCGCCAGCACGAGCACGGCGATGGCCGCCAGCGCCGGGCGGGTCAGCAGCCTCCAGCCGCCCCGCCGGTAGAGCCGCTCGAAGAACTCCCCGGCCCCCGTCCAGGTCACCTCGCGTGGTGCCGCGAGCCGCTGCAGCGGCCCGGCCGGGGAGGGGTCCGCCTCGGCACCCTCGACGCCGCTCAGCAAGCCTCGCTCCGCGAGCTCCGACAGCAGCCGCGCGAGCCGCGGCGGGCCGGTCGAGCCGAACCGCTGCTGAGCCTCGCGCACGAGCTCGGCGAGCGAGCGCCGGCCGTCGAGCCACTGGAACAGCTCCGCGTCGGCATCGGACATGCGGAGGAAGCGATTCGACTCCAGCTCCCGCAGAACCCACCGCCGCGGGCCCTCGGAGGCCTCCAGGCGCTTGAGCGCGTAGCCGGATCGAACCTTCGGGTAGCCGCCGGAAGCCGGGACCACCAGCGACTCCCCCGGTTGTACGACGACGGTCCTCCCCGCCTCGGCCTCGTCGCGGCGGCGCTCGACCAGCAGCTCCTGGTTGCCCACCCGGATGCGGGAGCCGTCGCGCAGCGGACGGCGGTCGTTGACGCGGTGACCGTCGACCCAGGTGCCGTAGGTGGAGCCCGCGTCCTCGAGCGTCACCAGCCCGTCGGCGCTCGAGATGCGCGCCTGCCGGCGCGAGACGGCCGGATCGTCGAGCTGCAGCGTGCTGCCGGGCGCGCGCCCGATCGTCATCTCACCCACGACGGGGACCCGGGTGCGGTCGGCCAGCACGAGCTCCCACCGTGCAACGGGACTTGAGGCGGACAAAGGCGCCACAACGACAGGCAACAGGGTCGCCGCCCGACGCTTCACAATGCAGCATGGGGAGGCCCTTCCAATTGCCGCCTAAAATGAAGACACATCTCAAAGCCATCGGGTGCCTGTGTCTACTTGCGAAATTCGCCGTCGCCCAAGACTATGAACCCGCCGTCCGTGCCCTCCGGCCGGCAGATGTGAAGCCACAGGAGGCGGCGCTGCTTGATAGCTTGGAGCGCGAGGCTCGCACGGCACTGGATGCTATCAAGCACGCTGGAACTCGTGATGAAGCTAACCGGGCAAGGCCCGAGCTCCGGCGCAAGCTGGAGGATTCGCTCGGCTGGCGGCGGTTGCCATGGCCTCCGGACCTGCAGGTTGAGACCGTAGGAACCCTTGCCAAGCCGGGATACCGCATCGAAAAGCTGATCTGGCAAACGCTGCCGGGAGTTCGTGTGCCGGCTCATGTGTATCTTCCAGAAAATCCCAAAATTCCCGCTCCGGCGATCCTCTTTTACGTGGGGCACTGGTGGCCCGACAGCAAGACGCATCCCGACTTTCAGGCTTTCTGCATCAACATGGCTCGGCTTGGCTTTGTAGTGCTGACTTGGGATCCTTTCGGCCAGGGTGAGCGCGGTGTTTCATCGCGCGACCACCGCCGGGTTGAATCGCTCCTGGTTGGAGTTTCTCAGCAGGGCATCGCGGAATACGAGACGCAGTGTGCTCTCAGTTACTTGTTGTCGCGCGCCGACGTCGATCCGAAGCGTATCGGCATTACGGGAGCTTCTGGAGGTGGCTACAACACCTGGATTACTGCGGCGCTGGACGACCGCATTGCCGTCGCAGTTCCAGTGGTGGGAACCAGCGAGTTCTATGAGCAGATTCAGGTCACCCGAGCGCTCGATTGGTATCGCGCTTCTGAACACTGTCACTTTGTTCCCGGGTTGATCCGCTATGCAAACAACCATGAATTGCTGGCAATGGCCTCGCCGAAGCCGGTGATGATCATTGCAGCCTCTCAGGATCAAAGCTTCCCGATTACAGGAGTGCGGCGCGTGTTTGAGTATGGAAGGGATCTGTATCGGGCGTCTGGCACGCCGGAGAAGATAGGCTTCTTTGAAGACACTACCGCCGGTCACGGATATCAGCAGAAGAAGCGCGAGGCAGCTTATGGTTGGTTCCGGAAATGGTTGAAGGGAGAGGGTGAAGGAGGACCGCACCCCGAACCGTCAACTCAGGTCCTTCCTTTCGATGCCCTTGAGCTGCGCTGCTTTCCGCAAGGCCGCAACGAACCTGCCGGTCCGGGAATTGTGGCTGCGGTGCAGAAGATCGCAGGTCGGGCCAAGCCCAGCAGCACCATTCCGGCCCTTAAGGCCCGTCGCCCGGATCTCACCATTTTGGCAGACGCACCTATCCAGCGGTTGCTCATTCCCGCCGCAGGCGATCTTCAGATTCCTGCTTTTTTCATTCGAGGAAATGGTCGAGGAGTGCTTTTAGCGCTGGATGATCGGGGCAAGGAGCTGACGTTGAAAGAAGAACGAGTGATCAATGCGCTGAGGGATGGCTGGTCACTCTGCGGCGTGGATCCGCGAGGCATTGGAGAGATGGCGACGACTCAGACCGGGTGGCTGTCAGCAGTCAGCTTGCTTCTGGGCAGCTCGTTTGTTGAGCGCCAGGCGCTGGATCTTTTGGCCACCGCCTCTCTTTTTGAAGGCAAGCCCATCGCCCTCCTGGCACGCGGACCCAACTCCGTCCTTGCTGCTGCGCGGGCGCTACCTCATTTTTCTCGTCTTGAATCCTATGCTTTGTACGAAGGGTTTCAGAGCTATCGTGATTTTCTGAACCGGCCGAAGTCGCTGGAAACCTCCTATCAGCTCCGCAAGGACAATAGCGATCGATTCGCCTATGATCGAGAGATCCCGTTCTTCTATGTTCCTTGGAAAGGGCTGCTGGGACCGGATATCCCGGACCTGTTGAAGGCTACGAAGGCTCGTGGGACCTGGGAGCGCGTTATGAACGGAGACTGGGAGGCACGGGGCCCGTAAGAGAGCTCGGGAGGGCGAGGCTCCTCCCAGCCCCTCGGCGGGGGGGCCTAAATGACTGTGATCGGCAGCCGCAATCCTCAAATATCCACAATCCGCGACATCGCATTCGGATTTAGTCATTCTTTCGTCATTCGAGCTTCGTCATTAGTCATTCTCCCTATTCCTCTTGGGCACGAATCGATTTCATACTAAACTGCCGCCATGTCTCTTCCAACCCTGATGCTTCTAGCTGCCATGCTGCTGCAGCATGGCAGATATCTCGGCGAATCCAAGAATGCGGCGATTGGCAACCCTGAGGCCATCGCGGCAGGCGCCAAGTTGTACGCTACTTCTTGTGCCGGTTGTCACGGACCCGACGGGAGCGGCGGGCGTGGGCCCAACCTTGTGGAACGGGCTTCATGGCACCCGTTGAGCGATGAGGGAATTTTCAACGCCATCCGCAATGGACTGCCCGGGGCGGACATGCCTCCCACGAAACTGGATGACGACCAAACGTGGAAGCTCGTGGCTTTTATTCATGCCATCAGTGGCCCGGCCATCGACAATGACGTGTCGGGGAATACTGAGGCTGGCAGGCAGATTTTCTGGGGCAGCAAAGCGGGTTGCTCCAATTGCCACTCGATTCGCGGGCAAGGCGGGCGCATGGGGCCTGACCTGACAAACATCGGTGGCACCCGCCCTCTGGGTGTCATCAAGCAGGCCGTGCTTCAGCCGTCCAAAGACCTGACTTTCCTGGGAAACGAAGCGGTGACGGTCACCCTGGCGAATGGAAAGGTCATCCAAGGATTGGCGCGCAATCGCAGCAACTATTCGCTACAGGTTGTGGATCGCACAGGCACTTTGCATCTGATTTCAATGGCGGACGTGAAGGCCCTCGCCCTATCCCAGCAGTCACCGATGCCAGGGGATTTCGGCACACGGTTGTCCAAGCAGGAGCTGGAAGACCTGCTCGCCTACCTGTCGCGCCAGAGCCTGCGCCCGCCCGGAACCACTTCCAACAAGGGGAAAAACTGAAATGATGCGAGTGCTCCTACTCACTTGCCTTCTGTGTCTTCCTGCGTCCGGGCAGGTGCGTTATGAGGATATTCTGAAAGGTCCCGGCGAAAATTGGACCACCTACGCAGGCAGTTACCCAGGCTGGCGGTACAGCCCGCTGAAGCAGATCACGGTGGACAATGCGAAATCGCTGGCGCCGAAGTGGGTCTATCACGTGCCGAACGCGCGCGGATTGCGAAGCTCGCCGATTGTTTACAAGGGCGTGATGTATGTGACGAATGCGAATTCTGTCTATGCCTTGGACGCGCGCTCGGGCCGTCTGGTCTGGCAGTATCTCGATTCACGGGCCAAGGGACAGGGCGTCAACCGCGGCGCGGCAATCCACGGCGACCGCGTCTATTTCACAACCAACGACAACTATCTGACGGCCTTGGATCGGCAGACGGGTGTGGTGGTCTTCAGCCGCAAGTTCGCAGACGAGAACAAGGGAACGACTTCCACTTCGGCGCCGCTCGTGGTCAAGGACAAAGTGCTCGTGGGCAGCGCAGGCGGCGACAGTGGCGTGCGGGGCTTTGTGACTGCACTTTCGGCTGAGACTGGCGAAGAGCTGTGGCGGACCTACTTCGTTCCCGCAAAGGGAGAACCCGGCTCAGAGACCTGGGGCGACCTCATTGAATGGGGCGGAGCCGCCGCCTGGTTGTCGGGTACTTTTGATCCCGAGCTGAACACCTTGTACTGGACGACCGGTAATCCGTGGCCTGATTTCACTGGAGTCTGCTCGCAAAGGCGACAATCTCTATTCGTGCTCTCTTGTCGCGCTGGATCTGGACACCGGCAAGATGAAGTGGCACTTCCAGTTCACGCCGCACGACACGCACGACTGGGACGCTCAGAGCTGGCCGGTGCTTATCGACACGGAGATTGGCGGCAAGATGCGCAAGGTCGTTCTTGCACGCCAACCGCAACGGCTTCTTCTATGTGCTCGACCGCACCACCGGCGAGTTCCTGCGCGCGACGAAGCTCATCGACAACGTGACTTGGGCGAGCGGCATCGACGCCAAGGGGCGCCCGATTCTGATTCCTGGAAAAGATCCGACCCCTGAAGGCAACTGGGTCTGTCCAAGTGTGAAAGGCGCGACTAACTGGATGGGGCAGAGCTATCATCCGGGCACGGGCCTGCTCTACGTGATTACGCTCGAGCAATGCGGCATGTTCAGTAGCTCTTCGCAAGAGCCGCGAGCCGATGAAGAATTTTTCGGGGGGAGGGGCGACGGAAGAGGGAGGACAGGTCATCCTGCGCGCCATCGATCCGAAAACGGCCAAACGCGCCTGGGAGTATCCCATGACTGGAGAGGGACGAATGTGGTCCGGCACCGTGTCCACCGCTGGCGGCGTGCTGTTTGTCGGAGATGACGACGGACACCTCGTGGCGCTCGACGCCAGGAACGGCAAGCACCTTTGGCACTTTAATATGGGCGAGTTACTGACGGCTTCGCCCGTCACCTATGAAGTCGACGGCAAGCAGTACGTGGCGATTGTTTCCGCCACGGCTGTCTTTTCGTTTGGATTGTTTGAACCTGCCCATTCCGTTCCGCTCCCGAAGATCACTCACCAGAAGTGAAGCATGTAAGCCAGACCAGTGCTGGTTGCAAAGCGGGCCCGCCTACGGAAGCTCGCGACAGTGTGCTTACCTCTCTTACCCGTTGAAGAATCTTCTCAAGCCTTTAGCTCTCACGTTGGGAGAGAGCCCATTAGCCGCGTGGGAATGGATCAACGTGAGAGTTGCAACTCTCAATGGAAGGAACACGAACATGAAAATCAACCGTCGCGCGATGCTGGCTTCCTTGGTGGCCGCTAGTGGCGCGAGTCTGCTCGCTCAGGAGCCGGCAAAGATCGATCCCACATTGTACATTCCCAGGGCCCACCGGGTGGAAGATCTGAAGCTGCTTCACGATTTCATGGACGAGTATGCCTTTGTCGATCTCGTTACGTCTGCGCCTACGCTGCGTATCACGCACATTCCGGTCCTCGTGGATCGCGCCGCGGGCAACTATGGCAAGATCCTCGGACATGTCTCGCGGCAGAATCCGCAGAGTCAGGCGTTCGATGGGCGCCAGACGAGTGTCATCGTGTTCCGCGGACCGCACGGGTACATCTCACCCACGTGGTATTCGAAAAAGGAAGCCGTGCCGACGTGGAACTTTGCGGTGGTTCACGCCGCGGGTCGGCCTTCGGCGATTACTGACAAAACCGCGCTGCACAAACTGCTCGGCAGGCTGATTGAAAAGTTCGAGAGCCAGGAGGCTTCAGGTTACGACTTCTCGAAGCTACCGGAGAGCTATGTTTCTCCAATGCTGGGTGGCATCGTTGGATTCGAAATGCCAGATCGAGTCTCTGGAGGGCAAGTTCAAACTCGGCCAGGAGCGCAGTGACGCCGACAAACAAGGCCTCCTGGAACACCTCGGGCAGGCGAAGCGCCGCGAGCGTTCGCTGCACGACTTCACCGCGAGCTTTTACAAGCGCTCACAACCAGGATAGATAGAAAACGTGGGTGACAAGTAGGTAGGATCGCCCCAAGGCCCTCTCGGCTGGATCAGCTCCCGAAGCCATGTTTGGAAGAATGCCTCGGAACGCTTGCGCGAAGATCCAATCCTGTGTTTGCCCCCTCACCCCGGACCCCTCTCCCGCGTTGGGGCGAGGGGAACCGAAGTCTGTTTCGTCTTTGGTGGGCAGCGAAGAGTAGCGTGCTGCTTCAAGAAGCCACTGTCATCGCTTTTGGGACATCTCTGGTACCATTTCCTCCATCCGTTCCAACCCAACCAATTTCCAACCATTCTCCATCCGACGATACGTTGTCCGCACGGGTTTGGTCCACGAGGGGTGAGGAGGATCGACGGCTCGAACTTCGGCGATGACGAAGGTCCCTGGCGTTGCCGGCAAGCCTGATACAGCAGGTACAGACTCGGCCGAGCCCTTGGTTTCCCCCAATGGGTGCATCGCACCGGTGTCGTTGTCGAAGACCGACCAGGAAGCTGTGTAAGAAGCGGGTGCCTTGGCCACGCCTGACTTCACTGCAGAATTCTCAAAGGTCAACGCGCCTGAGTGATCCAAAGAGAAGTTTACCAACGGATTGATGCATGTGAGGTAGAACTGTCCAATCCTGTCGCGCCGTTTGATGAGCACGTCTGCCAGAAGCTTTTCGGCAGCGGGATCGCTGAACTGACCCGTCTTGACGACTGCCCGAATCATCTCGTCGCTGAAGGCCATCACCCGGCGAGCCGCCCAGAAGTTGTCGTCATCGCGAGCTCTCAAAACCGCAGATGCAGGAATCCGCGTCTTCCAAGCGTCCGGATCGAACTGATCACCCTCGAAACGACCCACTGACTGGTTCTCTTGGTAAGGCACCGTTTGCCACGGCTGAAGGTAGAGCCCAAGACTCACCAAACGTTTCAGAAGTTTGTCTCCCTCGAATAGATACTCATAGCTCTCAATCCACTCGCGCGGACCGTTGGCGCCCATGCCAAAGGTGGAGCCAACATCCAGCAAGTAGTGGCGGACCCGGGCACGACCATTCTCTGTGATGAGCGTGTCCATGGTATTGAGTGCCTTCATGTCCACCAGGTTCGTCCAGGCGCCAAAGACCTGCAGGCTTCGCAATTCTCGCCGGTGCTCGTGGGGAACTACATCATTGGGATCGTCAGGCCGGGTTCCATAGAAACGGAACCCGCCCAGAATCTTGCCGGGCAGCTAGCGGCTGGCGAAGACCCGATAGCTGCCGTCGGGTTTGCGAGCAGCGCGATTCAGGACAGGCTGAAGGTCTTCCAACTTCAAGGGCCGTTTCTTTCCAGAGGGCGGAGTGAACGTGGCTTCCGGGTCGATCTTCAATTGCTCCGGTCGCAACTCGCTCAGATAGTATTCCGCTTGAAAGTAACCCAGGGTCCAGAAAATCCGGTTCGCGATCATCGCCGCAGCGGTGGCGCCTTCGGGGTTACTTTTTGGATCGAACTGCAGAAACCAGGTTTCGCCTGTGCCATCACGAATCGTAAAACCGGGAGCATCGCCTTCCTTCTTGGTCTGCGTCACCTTCCACGTTCCAGGCGCCGGTCCTTTCCCGGTTGCTGGGCCGCGAGCTGCTTCCTCAGGGCTGATCGGACGGGCCAGGATGCGGTTGGTGAACCAATTGGAGTCCGGCACTTCGTCGATGGTGTTGATGTTTTGCGCGCGACGTCCCACCGGCTCTCCCGGGCGGGCGAATTGGTTCCGTATCAGGTCGTACATCAGATCGATCTTCCACGGATTCACCTGCGAAGCATCCTGCGTCTCGGGTTCCACGGCGATGGGATCATCGTCGTAGAATCTTGGCTCCGCAGCATCCAACACCGCGCGAGAAACCAGCAGGAGCATAAGGGGTAGCAGCTTCCGCATCACCTGCCAGCCACCAGTCTCGGTTCGTTTGGAATTCTGAGTCATTTCCCTTTCGATTCTTGGAACTCCCCCACTAGAAGACTGCGCTACTGGAAAGGCGCAACCTCCATCCCTCATTGCCAACCGCCAGGTCCAGCCGCAGGGGCGTTGAAAAGGGCCCATGAAAGCGGGCGCCAATGCCCACGTCACTTTTCAACCCTTTGAAGTTAAGGTCCCCACGCCGGTTGGTGGCCTTGCCTGCGTCATAGAACAAGGCCATGTCCAGACCAAATGGGTTCGGTATCCAGCGAAACTCGACGCTCATCAAAAGGCTGTGGAGACCGCGGAATCGGTCGTTGTCAAAGGCGCGCAGCGTCCTGCCGCTTCCCAGGGCAGGCAGCAGGAAATAAGGGACCAGATCGTTTTCATTCAATGTAGTCTGCACGCGGCCACGCATCGAGAGTACCCAGGTCTCCCGCAGGAGTGGGATGTGCTGAATCACGTCTCCGTCGAGCCGTTGAAAGCTGTAGATGCCACCGTTATTGTTTCGGTAGTCATGAAAGGTAGCCTGGTACAACCCACCTTTACGGGTGTAGTCCTCCGACTGCCGCCAGTCAATGCCAGCCGATAGCTGGCTGTGGAGATAAGTGGGATCGGCACCCAGTCCCGGGGCGCTTTGCGGCGTGTAGCGCGTTTCTATGGAGGGAAAACTGCCCTGCCCTTGAGTGGTGTTGAAGTGCTCGTAGGCCACACTGCCCTTCAGAGGAATCCAGCGCACCGGTTTAAAAAGCGCGTGGCCGTCCAGGTACGTTTCCTGAAAGCGGAAGTTCGCCCGCGCCTCTCGCTGAGTGTTCGTTCCCAGCCCATAGTAACCGACTTGTGTGGCATCGCGCCAACCCAGCCGGCTGCCGAAGGAGAAGCGCTTTCCCAGGTGCTCCCTGGATTCCGTCTTCGCTTCTACGAGCTTGTAATTCTGGATGGTGTACAGCCCTTTGACGCTCCAAAAGGTGTTATCTCCGTAGTACCTTTTGTACTTCGCTCCAAAGCCCATGCCGCCTCCATGATAGACACTGCCCATGGCCGGAGCGAATCCAATGGACTCCTCGAACAAGGCCCCTTCGGCCATGCGGATCCACTTTTCGGCTTTGTTTGTTTGGCGCGGTTGACTCTGCTTGGCCTTCTCGGCCTGTCGAGATCCAATTTGGGCCTCTCGCGATTTCGGAGCCGATGCCGGAGTCTCCTGCGAAGGAGCGTCGCCGTTTGAAGCCGCCCGGTGTCCGAGTGGATCGGATTCCTCAGACTCGAAAGCGTCTTGCGCGAGCGCCGGCGCAGAACACATCGAGAGGATCAACAAGAAGACGCGCATGACCCCTCTCTGAGGGACTGGACTCAAGGCCTTCACGTGTGCCACTTGCAGGGGCAATCTTCCTTTTGCACTTCTGACGCAAAGATAGTCAGGGCTTGTTGGCAAACACCGCACCTATCGTTCCTCACTCTACAGGTCTGCCCGCAAGTCACCGGATCCGATCTTAGTAACGGGAGAGTTCTGAGGCGCGCCCGGCATCCGTCGATGCCGAGGCTTGATGGCGGGTCTTATGGTAGTTGAACTTCACCATCGAGCAAAGCGGATACTCAAGGAAAATCTGAATTCCCCTCAATCAATGGAGACCTCACCTCAGCGCATCGTATTTCAAATGGTACGACGATCCTCCCAAGGCCTTCCAGTCGAGCCATGGATCGGCATCAGATCATTGGTCCCAATTTGTACTCGCAGTCCAAAACCTGTCGGGGAACGTGGTTGGGATTCTTGTGAGCCTCGTCGCAAAAAACCCAGCACGCCCTACAGGTTGCAGACTTTGGTAGTGCGCCGCCGTGTATTGGCAGTCTTGGCATAGCTATTGCGAAGAGAGCTTTCGGAATACCAGAAAAAATCGAGGAGGAAGCTTGCGATGAAAAGGTTGTTGAACACAGTCAGAGTTTGTGGCCTGTTGATGATGAGCATTGGATGCCAGAACACGCCACCAGTCACGAGCGAATCGGAGAAAGTCGACACTGCGCAAAAATCCGAAACGCAGCCGGCTTCTACGCCTGAAGCCAGGCAGGAATCTGCTTCCAGCCCCCGGGCAGCAGCGCCAGCCAGCAAACCACGAAGGACGGCGAGCACCACGCCTGCGACCGTTGTGGCTGAGCCGAAGGTATCCAGACCTCTCACGCCTGTTTCAACAAAATACACTCTCCCTGCGGAGACCACGATTTCGGTGCGGCTTATCGACAGCGTCAGCACGGAAACCAATAAAGCGGGAGACACCTTTCTTGCCAGCTTGGCGGAGCCTTTGACAGTGGATGGGGTGACCCTCTTTGCAAAGGACACGTCCGTTAGCGGCAAAGTCCTCACTGTAGAGGAACCGGGACGGGTAAAAGGTGTTGCGTCGATATCACTTCAACTGACCGAAATCCAGCCCAAGAAAGGCAGCCCGCTCCCGTTGGAAACGCAGCCATTCAGTGAAACTGCAAAGGCCGAGAAAAAGAAGGACGCGGCCATCATTGGTGCAGGGACGGGCATCGGGGCCGCTATCGGCGCAATTGCAGGCGGAGGGAAAGGTGCTGCGATTGGTGCCATTGCGGGTGGAGGCAGTAGTAGCGGTTATGTCCTGGCGACCAAGGGCAAACAGCTAAAGTATCCTTCTGAAACCTTGATGACATTCAAGCTGGCCGAACCCTTAACGGTGACGCGCTAAGATACCCCAGTCTTTCAAGACCTTCCGCCGGGGAAATCGGATTAAGGCTCCCCTCCTTGGATAAGGAGGGGAAACCCCGGCCACAGGCCGGGGCGGGGTGGTTCGAACCGTTGCCGAAAAATCAAATCAGTAGCGGCGTTGCAGCGACTGGCACTACCCACATCCTCCCCACCTGAGGGGAGAGTTCTGCTACAGTTTCTTACACCTGCGCTTCTACTTCGTGAGCGATCCGCAACTCTTCCAGGTTCAGCTTTCTCAATCTTGGCGAAAGCCACGCCACGCTAAAGACCGTGGCCAGACAAACCAACGCACCCAGGACTGCGGCGGGTACTGCTCCGAAGAGATGAGCCACCATCCCCGACTCGAACTCTCCCAATTCGTTCGAGGAGCCAATGAAGATCGAGTTGACGGCCGAGATTCTCCCGCGCATCGAGTCGGGTGAGGAGAGCTGGACTGCCGCCATGCGAACCACCATGCTGACGCTGTCAAACGCCCCGCTCAAAGCGAGCGCGCCAGAGACAGCAGGTAGTTCCGACTGATGGCGAAAACCAGAGTACACAAACCAAACCCCGTTACGGCCGAGAGCAACCAGGTTCCCGCCCGCACTCGAATATCCCATCGCGTAAGGCACAAACTCATGACGGCCGCGCCGATGGCAGGCGCTGCGCGCAATACTCCGAGTCCCTTGGGCCCAACCCTCAGGATTTCTGCGGCGTAGATGGGAAGCAGCGCCGTCACTCCGCCGAAAAAGACCGAAATCATGTCGAGGCTGAGCGCGGGCAACAGAATGGGATGGCGAAATACGAACCGCAGGCCAGACAGGAGCTGCGTCTTCTTCCCTTCACCTTTGCCGGAAGACGGCTGGGGATTCGGGGCAGCCTGAATCCACCACAAGGCTGCCATCGCCAGCAGGAGAATGGTGCAAACCATCCCGGCCGTGACAGACACTCCCAGCCAGCCAAAGAACAACCCTCCGAGCGCCGGACCGGAGATGCTGCCAATCTGGTGTGTGGAGGCCATCCAGGCTGAGCCCCGGGATAAATTCTCTCTGCCGATGATGCGTGGAACAATCGAGAACATGGCGGGCTGCGAAAAGGCGCGCGCAGCTCCCGTCAGAAATGAAGACAGAAAGAGCGCCACAATCTGGAGCTGTTCGCTGGCGCCCGTGGCAGGAAGCTGCGAGACCAGCAGAATCATTCCAGACAGCCAACTGACTCCGACAACCCGGCGAATCACCACCATCGGCCGGCTGCGGTCCACGATGTAACCGGCATACAGCGCCAGCCCCAATGCCGGAATGGCTTCCACTAAACCAATGAGCCCCAGAAACAGGGGATCCTTGGTCAGGATATACATTCGCCAACCGAGAACAATCGTCTGGATCTGCACCGCCAAGGTAAACAGAAAACGAGCGGCCATCAGCTTCTTGAAATCACTCGGCATGGGTGCTTGCATGTTCAGAATCAATAGATTCTCACGATCAACGGCTGAGGCAAATCTGTGGGAGACGTAGTGTAGTCAAGCGATGATCAGATGGCTAGTTGATCCTCGACGATATGGTGAAACCCACACTCCAGAGTCTCACTCAATGGTCGAATGACATGGACAGTCTGAGATAGGGCCAGTTCTTACGCTCGTGACCACATCGTCGTGATTTCGAAAAGCGCCGTGATGGGAGCACAATCTGATCATCGACTCTTGGGGCTACTTGAAGAGGCTGAATAGGACGTTCTGAGGCGTTGCTTGAGGGGAAGTCCTGCTGACCCTCGTCCCAACTTGCGGGTCAGGTCCAAAAAGGTCAGCAGGTTGACTACTGTTTGATTGTTTCGTTTGCGTTGCTTACTTTTCGGACTCTTCAAGCTTTTTGCGTGTGGCCTCTGCTTGTTTGATTTCTTCTTTGGCCTGCCGCTCTGCTTTTTTCACTTCGCTGGTGGCATCGGCTTCGGGACGGATTCCTTGATCGCCTTGCCCAACGAAACAGGAGAGTCTCCAGACTCCTGCAGCGTAGGATTGTCCACCATCCTCGCCTTCAGTTGATCAAACGGGATTCCCAGGTTTTTGGACACGTGCGTCGCGGCGACAAACTGGCCAAGGTTCTTGAAGCCGCTGGAAGCCAGCTGCAAATCGGTTTCTCGGAAACAGTCCCTTCAGCTGCGTCGCAGATGAGTGTTCTTTTCCAACTGTGTACTCACGGTCTTCGGTTGCGTTTGCTGCTGGCCGTTGACCGAGCCTGTTGCGCTGGATTCTCTCGTCGGTTTGCTCGAATGAGTTTGCGACTGTCCGCGTTCCGACATCGGTGGCGGACCCGCAGGACTTCCAGAGCGTCCCCCGCCTCGCTGCGCTATTGCCAACTCCGTCATTAAAGCCAAAGCCATTAGTGTGATCGACAACATCGTTAATCGCTTCATGGATTCATCCTCCCTAGGATGTAGAGATGCCCCCCTGACAAACTACGGACGTATGATGCGCCCATAGACTGAATCAAGTTGTACGCCAACTCCGAAAAAGAAGGTATTCAATGCGTAAGGAACACTGCGATGATAGCCCGTCTGCAAATAAAACGTTGACGTGGGATAGACCGTCAGCCAGCTCGCAAAGCCATGATCGCGAGCCAGGCTTGCATCATCCACAATAACTGCAGTAGTCTCGAAAGCGCGCACTCTCCCCTGGCCGGTTGTGCTCGTACCATCGGCCGGTTGCGACGGCGCTGTATTCTGTCGCTTTGTGACGCGGCTATAGATCTTCTGATCGCCCGAGGGGACTATGCTGTAGGCGGAGGCGCCTACGCTTACTGATGGATGCAGACGATAGCTGGTTCCCCCCTCAAAGTGTCCCACAATGCCTAGGGTGGTGAAGGGCCGGTAGAAAAAGGCGGTGTCGGAAACTGTGTTCGCAACCCCCAAGTTGGCGAATGGCGTGAAGCGTGAGAGAGGGCGGCTGATAAGATTGTTCCAATCGACCGTTACCCTTCCGGTGCTGAAACCTTCGTCTTTGTCTCCGGTGGGAGCCGTCGCCGTGAGCGAAGAGACATAGTTCCAATTCGTCAAGGTCGGTGTAGCCCTCAAGGTGACGAAAGCATTACCCAGTCCACTGCGAAAGCCGTTCAGGTTCGGATCTGTGGAGAGGTTTGAATTCACGAAATAGAAGGGCAAACCAAAATCAATTCCGAGCTTCCGGCTGAAGTTGTATCCAACGCTGGTTTCCAAACGATTGACCTGCGCATTTGAATTGGCGCTGCCCTGGATCGCTCCATTAAATGTGAAACGCTTGACCTCAGATGTCGACTCAGACGCATACAGATTGCAAACGAGAGCGCTGGCCAAACCGACAGCCAGGGAAACACAACGGAGAATCTTCCAAAACTGCTTCAACATGATCTTTTCCTCCACAGTCAGCAAAAGAACCGCTATTTTGCCGAGGACAATTTTGAAATTTGACTACAATTCCTTCTAGGTCCGCCGATGTGGTTCCTGCTCTCCGACACGGCAACTGTTTACACCATTTGGATTTATAGAAGCTCAGCCACAGGGCAGGGCAGACGAAGCTTCAGAATTTCGATTGACCAGAATACAGTGCATCTGTCGCGCCATTCCGCTCCCCAATTGGAAAGGTTTTTGGGGTTCAATCGGTTAGGGTGTCTAACGGTTCGACGAACGACTTGGACGGGAAAAAGCGTGGGACTTTTTACACGATGGGGCGCTCAAAATTCGAGCCGGGGATCAGCCTGGAGGATGTCTGCACACTAGCGATCTTACTCACTGAGCCCTCATTCTCTTTAGTCTTGAGGAGTTTTGGAGGCACTCCACGTAACTTGTGAGAGAATTCAGAGCATTAAGCGTTCAGTTGCCACGAGGTTGATACCGTTGAGAACGATTCAATCCCCCACTTTCTTCACACTTGGAGTCCTGCTCATGGCTGCATTGCCAAATCCATCGGTCAGTGCCGCCGCCGATCTTCTAAAATCCGTCACTTTCTATGCTTCGTTCGACACGGCAGTGAGAGGGGATTTCGGCGGGGGAGAACTCACCTTGTCCACTCGTTCCAATCACAAGACGGAAAAAGGTGCGTTCGTCTTCGAAAAGGGATTTCCCGAGAAGGCCTTCCGCATCGCACCGGGCAAGGGCATCTTCGGCGGCGCGCTGGAGGCGGTTGATGTTCTGCCCGACAACGGCCGGATCTTTTTTCCGGCAAAAGGAAACATCGCCTACAAGAAGGGGGGCTGGAGCGGAGCGCTATCGATGTGGGTGAACCACGACCCTGATACTCAGCTTAAGACCGGCTTCTGCGACCCTGTGCAGATCACTCAGAAGGGAGCCGGCAACGGAGGCATTTGGTTCGACTTCAACGACGCCAAACCGAATCGTAATCTGCGCATGGGAACGTTCCCGGCTGTCCCTGAGGGTAGGGCACCCATCAAGGAATCTCGGGAGGCGTTCTCGCCTATGGTTTGGGTGGACAAGCCAGGTTTCAAGGTCGGCGACTGGCACCATGTCGCTCTTGTATGGCGCAACTTCGACACCAGCAAGAATGATGCAAGCGCTGCTTTGTACATCGATGGAAAACTGATGGGAGAGATCAAGAAAGACTATCCGATCTCGATGGACTGGGATTTGGACAAGGCGGGCATTTACGTCGCGGTGAGCTACATTGGACTGATGGATGAGTTCGCTCTCTTCAACCGGGCACTCACTCTGGAAGAAATTGGCCTTCTGCGCCGGCAACCATCCTTGCTCTCGAGCCTCAAGCGCTAGCAGAAGAAAGGTATCGTCACCCCGGCGAAAGCCGGGGTCCACGATCCATCGATGATCGTGGATCCCGGCCCCGGCTTACTGTCCGCCGGGGTGACGTTCTTTCGCCGGAATGACGTGCATGAAACGATCCGGCCTCTGCACGTCATCGCTGATCTTTTCCGCAGGCTAGAAGCCTGCACCACAATGCTAGGCGCGGTGCCGCCCGATTTGACTAATAGGGAATTTCACGTCTTGAAGATACCGGGGTGAGCAAAGAACCTTCTACGGACTCCTAGCAGGAATGACCTTGATGTAAGTCTCGACCCGGTCGGACGACCGTCCGCCGAAATAGCCAGCAGCACCGCCTACCCGATTTTTTCCTAACTTTTTCCCGTCAGCACCGTCTAACCCACAGAGAAGTGTTGAGTTGAAAGTGAACGGCCCGGACACGCTCAAATTCACATTTGGGAACCTCGTTCAACCCCTCAGTAGTTCCCTTCCGTGCAAGGGGAACGATGTGAAGCGACGACCTCGGGATTGAGATACGAACCTTTCACAGCAAGGAAATCGTTTATGCCGGGTTGCCACGCTACGTTCCGTGAAAAATCTTCGGTTTGGTCGTCCTCGGTTTCTTCTTCGGAGAAAACACTCGAAGGACAGCCTTCAGAGGGACCACTGAGGGTTCCATGGACTGCGGTGTCCCGTATCCCGAACCGACTGAAAGACTCTCCCAAGAAGCGACGAGTTATTTTTGTTGTTCACGATGCTGAACCGCAGAGTCCGGAGTGAAGATGAACTGGATAGAATCGTTTCTGCAGGACTTGCGTTATGGGGCCAGGCAGCTGAAGCAGAGTCCTGGCTTCACTTTGGTCGCCGTTTTGTCGTTGGCACTCGGAATTGGGGCCAATAGCGCAATCTTCCAGCTGATTGACGCCGTCCGCCTGCGGACGCTGCCGGTTCAGAATCCACAGGAACTGGTGGCCATTGACTTCCCTACAGCTTCACAGCGGTCCGGTTGGTTCTCCACCCGAAATTCCCGCTTCACCTATGGACAATGGGAACAGATTCAGGCCCGACAACAGGTATTTTCGGGTGTGCTCGCCTGGAGTGCGACGCGGTTCAATCTCGCCGCCGGGGGAGAGGCGCGCTACGCCGAAGGTCTGTATGTCAGTGGAGAGTTCTTTCGCCATCTGGGGGTGCAACCCGCGCTGGGCCGATTGTTTACGGCGCAGGACGATAGTCAGTCCTGCGGCGAGCCGGCAGTAGTGCTCAGCTACGGATTCTGGCAACGAGAATTTGGTGGCGACCGGGGCGTGCTGGGCCGAACGCTCAATCTCGACGGGTATGCGCTTCCAGTGATCGGCGTTACACCGGCACCCTTTTTTGGCGTGGAGGTTGGAAGAGCTTTCGACGTAGCCGTTCCGCTCTGCGCTGATCAGTTGATCGCGGAGGACAAGAAGGGCAGAAGACCCTTGCCAGCCGCGTGGTGGCTCGCGATCTTGGGGCGTCTGAAGCCCGGCTGGACCGTGGAACGCGCCAACGCACATTTTCAGACCCTTGCCCCCGGAATCATGGAAGCCACTTTACCGCCTACCTATCTTCCCGACACGGCCAAGCGATATTTGGCGAACAAGCTTGCTGTAACGGAAGGAGGCACCGGAATTTCCGGTCTGCGCCGCCAATACGAAAGGCCGCTTTGGCTGTTAATGGCAACCACGGGACTGGTGCTTCTGATTGCATGCGCCAATCTTGCCAACTTGCTGCTGGCGCGGGCCAGTGTGCGCGAACGTGAAATCGCAGTGCGGCTGGCCATGGGGGCTTCGCGCGGGCGATTGGTGCGCCAACTTCTCGCGGAAAGTTTGCTCCTAGCGTTGCTCGGCGCAGCGCTCGGCGCCGGGCTCGCTCAGGTGCTGAGCCGTGGCATCATTGCTTTCTTTAGCACTACCAATAGCCCAACCTTTGTGGGTCTTGGCGTGGACGCCAGGGTGCTTGGCTTCACCGCTGCTTTGGCGGTGATTACCTGTCTACTTTTCGGCCTGGTGCCTGCAATGCGGGCCACACATCTGGCTCCGGCGGCTGTGATTCGCGGCGGAGGACGCGGTACAACCGCGGGCCGCGAGCGCTTCAGCTTGCGGCGGGCTCTGGTGGCGACGCAGGTAGCCTTGTCGCTCGTGCTGCTTGTGGGCGCGCTGCTGTTTGTTCGCAGCTTGCGAAACCTGCTGGCTGTCGACGCGGGCTTCCGGCCCGAAGGCATCCTCGCAGTGAGTCTCGATCTTCGGCGGCCCGGCTATTCCAAACAGCAGCTGCCGGTGGTCTACCGTGACCTGCAGGATCGGTTGTCTACGCAGCTAGGTGTCTTGTCGGTGGCCCAGGTGAACTTTACCCCTATCAGTGGCAGCGGTTGGAACAACAATATCGGACCGGACGGCGCGGTTGCGGGAGGCAGCGGCAAGGAATCCTATTTCAACCGCGTGGGCCCCGGCTATTTCAAGACCATGGGTACACCTGTAATTGCCGGCCGCGAATTCAACGAGGGTGACACTCTCGCTTCACCGCAAGTGGCGATCGTCAACGAATTGTTCGCGGCGAAGTTCTTCAACGGGGCCAACCCGGTGGGCCGCACCTTTCGTCGTGAAGTCGAGAAGGGTAAGCAAGAACCCCTATTCCAGATTGTCGGTTTGGTGAAGAACACCAAATACTACCAACTGCGGGAGGATTTTCTGCCCATCGGCTTTTTCCCCATCGCCCAGAATGACGATCCGGGAGCGGGAGCAACCTTTGTTTTGCGGATTACCGGCTCTGTGGGTGAGGTAATGGGCCACGTCAGGGCGGCCGTAGCCCAGGTCAATTCAACCATTGGGATTGAGTTCCGACCGATGTCGAAACAATTGGAAGAGTCGCTGCTACGCGAACGGCTGATGGCGACGCTGTCAGGAGGCTTCGGATTCCTGGCAGGATTGCTCGCGACCCTCGGTCTCTACGGCGTGATCTCGTACATGGTGGCGCGGCGCCGAAAAGAGATCGGCGTACGCATCGCCTTGGGTGCAGATCGTGGTCGAGTGATCCGGCTGGTGCTGCGGGAAGCCATTCTGTTGCTGGTGGTGGGGCTCGGAATTGGTGCTGTGCTCGCATTCTGGGCAGGGCGAACTGCGACCACGCTGCTGTTTGGCTTGAAGCCGCACGATCCGATTTCGATGATCGCGGCGATGGCATTGCTCTCGATGGTAGCTCTGGCTTCAAGCTTCTTGCCTGCCCGTCGCGCGGCCGCTGTGGAGCCTATGGTGGCGCTGCGGGATGAATGAGGGTCGGCGAGTCTCCCCCTTCCAGAGCGCACAAGGGGAGATCAAGAGGGGGTTCCACCTCCGGTAGGGACGCGGTGCGCTCCGCGTCCCTACCATTGAATTTTTCATAACTTCCCTTCCAAGGCCGATGTTGCGCTACGAACAACCGACCCCATGAACCACCTTACTTTCGCAGCCGCTATTTGGAAGGACTTCACCTACGGCGTGCGGCAGCTCCGCTCAAATCCGGGATTCGCGCTGGCAGCCATCTTGTCCCTGGCTCTTGGCATTGGCGCGAATTCGGCAATCTTCACGCTTGTCGACCAGATTTTGTTGCGGCTCCTTCCCGTAGCGAACCCGCGTGAGCTCGTGCAACTGCGGTTGTTGGGTGGTCGCTTTGGTGAAAACGACGGCGATGGTCGGCATACGTTTTCTTATCCACTCTTTTTGGCGCTCCAGAACCAGAACACGGTCTTTTCGGGCCTGACCGGGCAGCGTATTGAACAAGTCAGCCTTGTGGGCGACACGCGCAATGAGATGGTGAGAGTGGCCCTTGTCGCCGGAAATTATTTTCAGGTTCTTGGCGTTCGTTCCCATCTGGGCCGACTGCTCACGCCGGAGGACGACAAGCTGCGCAACGGGCATCCACTCGCCGTGTTGCAGTACAACTTCTGGAGGAACCGCTTCGAAGGCAGGCAGGACATCGTGGATTCGACCATTCGCTTGAACGGCTCTCCCTTCACCGTCATTGGTGTGACCGCCCCGGAATTCGAAGGGACAGACGTGGGAATTCCAACGAACCTGTGGGTGCCCGTCATGATGAAGCCGACCATCACACCGACTTGGGATGGACTCGACGATGAGCGACTGGCCTGGTTCTACCTGTTTGGCCGGCTTAAACCTGGCGTGACGATTGGGGCGGCACAAGCTGCCATGAAAGTGCTGTACCGCCAGCGTCAAGAGGAAGAACTGAAGGGAACCTACTTCCAGGAGTTTCCGAAGGCCAGGGAACGGTTCTTGCAGCAAGACTTCACACTCATCCCTGCCAGCGGCGGCCAGTCGTCTCTACGCTCCCGATTCGAGCGTCCGCTCGTCGTGTTGCAGTGGCTGGTCGGAGTGGTGCTGTTGATTGCTTGTACGAATGTCGCGAACCTTCTGCTCGCCCGGGCAGCCGCACGACAAAAGGAAATCGCCATCCGTGGAGCATTGGGAGCCAGTCGCGCTCAATTGGTTCGTCAGCTCTTTGTTGAAAGCCTCACTCTGGCGGTGATCGGCGGAGCCGCGGGGTTGCTTCTCAGCTTCTGGCTGGCGAGAGTCCTCGTCAGATTGTTGCCGTTCGATCCTGCCAACATGTCTCTGTCGGCATCGCCCGATACGCGGGTGCTGGTCTTCACAACCGGAGTTACTGCACTTACAGCGCTCCTCTTTGGGTTGATACCGGCGTTGCGAGGCTCGCGCGTCTCGCCGGGCGCGACGCTGAAGGAAGGATCGGGTGCCATTGGCGGAAGCCACGAGCATGTGCGGTTGCGCAAGGCGTTCGTTGCCTTGCAGGTGGGACTGTCGTGTTTGCTGCTGCTCGGGGCGGGTCTCTTCGCGCGTACGCTACAGAATTTACAGAACGTCGACCTCGGATTCAACACCGAGAACGTGTTCATGTTTGGCTTGCGCCCAGCCACCGTTTACGACGAAGCGCGGAAGATTCAGGTCTTCCGGCTGCTGATGGAGAGCTTGGCTGCGGTGCCCGGAGTCAAAGCGGTCGGCGCGAATAGAAACCGCCTGCTGACGGGCGGCCGCTGGGACAGCAGTATCACCATTCCTGGCTTTGTTGCTAAAGACGGGAACGACCCCTGGAGTTTCTTCAATGCCATCACACCAGGGTACTTCGAAGCACTGGGCATCCCGATCAAGGCAGGCCGCGATTTAAGCTGGAGAGACTGGGGAGGGTCGCGCAAGGTTTGCCTGGTAAACGAAGCGTTGGCCCGGGAATACTTTGGCGGCGCCAATCCAATCGGGCGAATGTTGGCACAGGGAATCAATCGACCACCCGACTTCGAGATTGTCGGTGTCTTCGCCGATACCCGATACGACGACGTGCGGGGAAGCATTCCACGCCAGATTTTCGTCGCCATGGATACCCGCGCTCGTAACATCAGTTCGATTAATGTCCACGTGCGAATTCAGGGCGATCCACGAAAAATCTCGCCGCTCCTCCGGGAGCAGGTCCAGCATGTGGATCCAAATCTGGTTATCTCCGACATGCGAACACTGAACGACCAGCTCAATATGCGCATTTCGAATGAACGCATGCTTTCGTTTCTGTCGGTGGGCCTGGCACTGCTGGCGACTTTGCTTGCCGTGGTTGGACTCCACGGCGTCCTGGCTTTTGTCGTCATGAGACGGACGCGGGAGATCGGAATCCGTCTGGCGCTGGGTGCCCAGGCAGGCAACGTAATTCTGCTGGTGGTGCGCGAGATGCTTTTGGTGATTCTTGTTGGAATCGCTGTAGGCGCCATTGGTGGTGTTCTCTGCGGCCGATATGTCGAGAGCCAACTTTTTGGAATCAAGGCACTCGACCGGTCTGTCTTTGTCCTTAGCATCGCAACACTTCTCGCTGCGTCACTCACAGCGGCTTTCATTCCTGCCTGGCGTGCCTCCCGCCTTGACCCCATGCGAGCGCTTCGTCACGAGTAGCACGAAGTTCTAATCCTTCCTGGGTCCTCTGCTCCTCTTCACAACGAGTCCCAGCCGACAGCTGAGAAAGCAGGGCTCCTGCGCGATCAACCAGTTAGCACGTGGACGAATGCCTGCGGTCGTTCTAGACTAAATTGTTTCGAGTCGGCAACTGGCCTCGAGGGCAAACCAGATAGTATGTAACTGGAACCTTGAGTGTATCGTAAAGTTACCATGCTGACATGCAGGTGTGTTGACGCGGATTGACCCTGGCTTGGAAAAACTCTGAATGGAGGAATCCTATGTTTCGCTACTGCATGATTGCCATTGTGATGATGCTTGGCACGGTTCCCGCGGCTGCCCAAGTTTCAACCTGGGAGATTGACACAGCACATTCGGGCGCCCACTTTTCCGTTCGCCACCTGATGATTGCGACAGTGCGGGGTGAGTTTCGCAAAGTGACGGGTGCGATTCAAATGGATGAGAAGGATATCAGCAAGTCGACTGTCGAAGCCGTCATCGACACAACCACGATCGATACGCGCAACGAACGACGGGACGATCACCTCAAGAGCGCCGACTTCTTCGAAGTGGCCAAATTCCCGACGATTACCTTCAAGTCGACATCCGTAACCCGGCAGGCAGAGGGCAAATTCAAGGTGTCTGGCGATCTAACGCTGCACGGGGTAACCAAACCGGTGATCCTTGACGTCGAGGGGTTGACCAATCAGATCAAGGACCAGCGCGGGAACATCAAGATGGGCGCCTCGGCGGCGACCAAGATCAACCGCAGCGAATTCGGCCTGACCTGGAACCGGGCTGTGGAAACTGGCGGTGTTGCCGTGAGTGACGAGGTGGCGATCGTCATCGATCTGGAACTGGTGAAAAAAGTTCCGGCGGCGCCCACAACGAGTGGCGGGAGCTCGAAATAACTTCCGCTGGAAGAACTGGTATCAGCGCGATGGGGTCCTTCTGTGGCTGGCCTTGATTCATCAATCGAATCCCCTCACCCCCAACCCCTCTCCCGCGCTGGGGCGAGGGGAACCGAGTTCGCAACAGAAGATTCGCACCGATTGCACAAGACTACGGAGTTCATGATGAAAACGCGTACCCTCCTAGTTCCGGGTTGTTGATTGTTCTCGGATTTCTGTGGCGCGACATGACGATGCGCTCGCAGTTACCGGCGGGTGAACGCGTGGAGCGCTACCGAAAGATGTCGGTGGACGCTGAACCCAAGGTCTGGCGGAGCCGTTCAAGGGAATGACGACGAGCGGCGTCGTGGTACCAGGGTTGTTTCCAATTCGTTCGACAGGAGTTTCGACTGAACCCGTCCGCAAGGCCGCCGACGCTTTCCTGGCGTCTCTGAGTGCCGATTTGCGGGCGAAGACCGTGTTTTCCGTGGACGATTCGGAGTGGCGCAAGTGGATGAACCAGCACTTTTATTGCCGCAGGGCGTCAGCTTCAAGGAGATGAGTGAAGCGCAGCGCGAGGCCGCGATCGGCTTGATGCGCGCATCGCTCAGCGCCAAAGGATTGCAACTGACGCGCGACATCATGCGGCTGAACCATACCCTGGGCGAACTGAACAACAACAACTTCGCAGAGTATGGTGAGTGGCTCTATTGGTTGACCGTGATGGGATCGCCTTCAGGGAAGGAGCCTTGGGGCTGGCAGCTCGACGGGCACCACGCCATCATCAACTACTTTGTGGTCGGCGACCAGGTGGTGATGACGCCGTTCTTCGTCGGTTCGGAGCCGGTGATCGCCCATGCAGGTAAGTTCAAGGGCGTCGAGATTTTTAGGGACGAGCAAGGAAAAGCGCTCACCCTGATTAA
>CAVXUX010000006.1:0-121404 GCA_963765135.1 uncultured Thermoleophilaceae bacterium | reverse complement strand
TGACGCTCGAGGGCGACAAGGCGGCGGTACAGCGCCTCGTCCGGCTCTTCCCGATCCCCGAGCCGGCTACGTCAGGCCGCTGACTTCGCCCGGCGCCGCTTGGCGGCCAGCACCGCGTCCCAGCAGTCCGGGGAAGCGCGTTTCCAGGTCGTCCGTGCGCAGGGACAGCAGTCGCTTGCGGCCCTCGGGGCGTGTGTGGATCACTCCGGACTCTCTCAGGACCTTGAAGTGGTGCGAGAGCGTGGCCTTCGAGAGGCCAAGCTCGAACATTCCGCAGGAGGGCTCGTCGCCGTCGGCGAGCCTCCGCACGATCTCCAGACGGGCCGGGTCGCTCAAGGCGTGTAGGACGGCGGAGAGCTCGAGCTCTGCGCGGGCTGGGTGGTGGGGCTCCCTCATGCGCTCGCTACTGCGGTCGAGTCTAGCGACAGTTCGATAAATGTCTAAGAACTAATGGCGGAAGTGCCTGCGGGCCGTGAAGACCATCGCCACGCCCGCTTCGTCGCAGGCATCGATCACCTCGCCGTCGCGCTGCGAGCCGCCCGGCTGAATGATCGCTTGCAGCCGGCCTCGATCGCCAGCTGGGCTCCGTCGGCGAACGGGAAGAACGCGTCGGAGGCCATCACCGCCTTGGAGAGGTCGACCCCGGACGCCGCGGACTTGTCCACGGCGAGCCGGACCGAGTCGATCCGGCTCATCTGCCCGGCGCCGATCCCCGCAGTGCCCAGGTCCGTCGCCAGCACGATCGCGTTCGACCGCACGTGCTTGCAGACCCGCATCGCGAACAGCAGCTCGCCCCACTCGTCCTCGGTCGGCTTGCGCCGCGTGACCACGTCCATCTCCTCGCGGTCCTCGAGCCCGGTGTCGCGGTCCTGGACGAGCATGCCGCCACGCACGCGCTTGAGGTCGTGCTCGGTCACGGGGATGCGGCGCCGCTCCTGGCTCTCCAGCAGCCGCACGTTCGGCTTCTGCTCGAGCACCTCCAGCGCGTCCTCGTCGTATCCGGGCGCGAAGATCACCTCCGCGAACTGGGCGTGCAGCTTCTCGGCCAGCGCGCGGTCGACGCGGCGGTTGAAGCAGTAGATCCCGCCGTAGGCGCTCTGCGGATCGGTGGCCAGCGCCTTGTCGAAGGCCTCCCGCCCCCGCCGCGATCGCCACGCCGCAGGGGTTGTTGTGCTTGACGATCGCCGCGACCGGCAGCTCGAAGTCGTCGACCAGGCGGCGGCCGGCGTCGAGGTCGAGCAGGTTGTTGAACGTCAGCTCTCTGCCGTGCACTTCGACACCATCGACATCAGGTGCGTGCGAGCGCCGACCTCGGAGTAGTACGCCGCCCGCTGGTGGGGGTTCTCGCCGTACGGCAGGTCGAGCACCTTCTCGTAGGAGCGCGTGTACTGGGCCGGGAAGTCCTCCTCGCGCTCGGCGAACCAGCGCGAGATCGCCGTGTCGTAGCGCGCGGTCAGCGCGAAGGCCTCGAGCGCGAGGCTCTCGCGCGTGCGGCTCGACAGCCGGCCGTCGTTCTGGCGCAGTTCCTCGAGCACCGCGTCGTAGCTCTCGGGCGAGACCACCACCGCCGTGAACGGATGGTTCTTGGCGGCGGCCCGGATCAGCGTCGGCCCGCCGATGTCGATGTTCTCGATCACGTCGGCGTCCTCGACCCCGCGCCGCGCCGCCACGGCCTGGAACGGATACAGGTTCACGCAGACCAGGTCGATCGGCTCGATCTCGTGGTCGTTGAGGGTGTCGACGTGGTCGGGCTCCGAGCGGATCGCCAGCAGGCCGGCGTAGATGCGCGGGTTGAGCGTCTTCACGCGCCCGTCGAGCATCTCCGGGAAGCCGGTGTAGTCCTCCACCGCGCGCGTCTCGATGCCCCCGCCGGTGAGCTCGGAGGCCGTGCCGCCCGTGGACACGATCTCCACGTCGAGCTCCGCGAGCCCGCGCGCGAAGTCGACCAGCCCGCGCTTGTCCGACACGCTCAGCAGAGCGCGCCGGATGCGTACGTCGCCCGGTGCGCTCACCCCTGCCTTGCGCGATCTAATCGTCATCGTCGACCAGCACCGCCTGAGGGTTGTCCGGGTCGGGGCGCACTCGCCCCGCCGCGATCAGGCGCACGGCACGCGGCAACAGCCGGTGCTCGACGCCGTGCACTCGCTCCTCGATCTCGGCGATCCGCGCAGGATACGAAAGGTCGAGGGCCTCTTGAAGCACGATCGGGCCGGTGTCCACTCCCTCGTCGACGAAGTGCACGGTCACACCCGTCTCCTCAACCTCGGCCTCCACCGCGCGCTTGATCGCCCGCAGGCCCGGGAACGCCGGCAGCAGCGAGGGGTGCACGTTCACGATTCGTCCCGCGAAGCGGCCGATGAACTCCGGCGTGAGCAGCTCCATGAACCCGGCCAGCACGACCAGCTCGGCGCCGAGCGAGTCGAGCCAGTCCCCGAGCGCGCCGTCGCGCTCGGCCCGGTCGTCGTGGTCGGAGATCTCGAACACCGCGGACTCGACGCCGGCAGCCTCGGCGCGGCGCAGGCCGGGCGCCTGGGCCCTCGACGAGGCGACCCCCACGATCTCGATCGGTCCGCCCGGCGAGTGGAGCTCGTCGAGGAGGGCCTGCAGGTTGGTCCCGGCACCCGAGATCAGGACGGCGACTCGAAACGACGCCACGCTCAGGCGGCGGCCGCGTGGGCCGGCACGCGCAGGACGGGGTACGGACCGCCGGTGGTCTCGAGCCGGCCCGCGCCGATCAGCTCGTCCACCCGAGCCAGGATGTCCGCCCGGCGCATGTGCGAAGAGGTGCCGTAGGCGGGCAGCCCGTCGTACGAGTTGCGCAGCAGCTTCTTGCTGCGGCCGCCGTGGAGGATCTCCGCGCAGGTCGTGCGCCCGACCGAGGGCTGAGCCGAGCGCGCCACCGACATGATCGCGTCGTCGAGGTTCTCGATTGCGACCGGATCGGGGGGCGGCGGCGCGGGGACCAGCCCCGGGTCGCACGCGTCGCAGCACGCGCCCGCCGAGCCCGCCGGCGCCGAGTTGTCGCCGAAGTGCCGCAGGATCGCCACGCGGCGGCAGCTGTCCTGTTCGACGTAGGCCCAGATCTCCCGGTACTGGCGCCAGCGCGCCTTCACGCCCTCCTCGATCGACGAGCGGCAGAGCGCCGCCGCCCGGCGGTCGAACGGTCCCAGCACCCGTCCAGCGATGCGATCGGGCGCCGACGGCGAAGGCGAGATCACACCCGCGCGCGTGAGGTGTCCGAGCAGGGAGCGCAGGCGATCCCCGTCGCCGCCGAGGCCGCGCACCAGCTCGTACGCGTCGAGCACGTAGCGGCCGTCGCCGTCCGCCGCCGCGGCGATCCGGTCGGCCAGCCAGCCGGGCAGGCCCTCGTCGAGCTGCTCGCGCTTGATGAAGTGGACGTGCAGTGCCTTGTCGCGGTTCTCGGCGAGCAGCAGCGCCCGGGCGGGAGCACCGTCGCGGCCGGCGCGGCCGGCCTCCTGGTAGTAGGCCTCCAGCGACGCCGGGACGCTGGCGTGCACCACGGTCCGCACGTTGGGCTTGTCGACGCCCATGCCGAACGCGTTGGTCGCGCAGATCACGCGCACGTCGTCGGCGAGGAAGCGGCGCTGGACGGAGGCACGCCGCCCGCGGTCGAGCCCGGCGTGGTAGGCCACCGCCTCCTCGCCGAGCGCCGTGCTCAGCTCGCCGGCCAGCTCCTCGGCGCCCGCGCGCGTGCCCGCGTAGACGATCGCGGGCAGCGCATCGGGCTCCCGCAGCGTCTCCGCGATCAGCGGCCGCTTCTCGTGCCCGCCGGGCCGGGCGACGGCGAACGCGATGTTGGGCCGGTCGAAGCCGGTCGCCACCCGCAGCGGATCGCGCAGGCCGAGCCGGCGCTCTACGTCGAGCGCCACACGCGCCGTGGCCGTGGCCGTAGAGGCGATCAGGGCCTGGGCGCCGAGCGCCCGCGCGGCGTCGGCGAGGCGGAAGTAGTCGGGGCGGAAGTCGTGACCCCACTGCGACACGCAGTGAGCCTCGTCGACCACGAACAGGCCCACCCGCACCTGGCGCATGCGCTCGAGGAACCCGGGGGCGGCGAAGCGCTCGGGCGCGACGTAGAGCAGGCGCAGGTCACCGGACGCGGCGCGAGCGAGCACGTCGGCGTTCGCCGCGCCGTCCTGCTGCGCGTTGACGAGCGCGACCCGGTCCCCGAGCCCGCGCGCGGCGAGCGCCTCGACCTGGTCCTGCATGAGCGCCACCAGCGGCGAGACGACCACGGTGAGGTCGTCGCGCAGCAGCCCGGGCAGCTGGTAGCAGAGCGACTTGCCCGAGCCCGTGGGCATCACGACCAGCACGTCGCGACCCGCCAGCGCGGCCTCGGCGGCCTCACGCTGGCCGCGGCGAAACTCGCCGAAGCCGAACAGATCGTGGAGGGCGCGGGTGAGGTCCATCGGGGAGGCCACAGTAGCGGCGCAAGCGGCCGGTGCGGGGCGCGCCGTTACATAGTCGTTGCACTAGAACGAGCCGCGCCCCCGGCTCTCGCGGAACCGGGGGCGCGGACGGACCTCACGTCGCTAGCCGCGCGGGATCCGGAGCGTCAGGTTGCGGGCGCTCTCCTTGACCGCGCCGTTCTCCTTCGACGCCGCCACCACGCGCAGGGCGAGCTTGCCCCGCTTGGCGAGCGATCCGGCCTTGGCGGGCAGCTTCACCTTGACCTTGTCCGTCTCGCCCGGGTCGACCCGGAACCGGCTGCTGGCCAGGGAGAGCCGCACCTGGATGCCGCCGATCTTCACGACCCTGGCGGTGCTCACTCGCAGCACGCCGCGGCACTGCGACTCGGCGCCGGCCGAGCAGCTCACCGAGAAGGTGGCCACGATCCGGCCGTTGCGCAGCGCGACCTTGGCCTTCTTCGCGACCTTGGCACGCGAGCGGGCCGGGCGGTCGACGTTCTCCACGTCGACGACCGTGTCCGCCAGGTCGACCACGGCGCTGTCCGTGCCGCTGCCGCCCTGGATCGAGTCGGCCGCGCCGTTGCGGGCCTCGACCCGGTCATTGCCCGAGCCGCCGTCGGCCAGGACGCCCAGCCGGCCGGCCAGGCCCGGCTTGACGGCGATCGTGTCGTCGCCGGCGAGCGTGTTCATCTCGATGCGCTCGGTGTCGAGGTCGATCGTGAACGGCACCAGGTTGGTCCGCTGGAAGCGGATGCCGGAGCCGTTCGGGGCGACCTCGAAGGCATCGCCCTGGGTGACCGATCCGTTGACGCGGGTCAGGTCGGCGCCGTCGCCGCCCGTGGCCACGTCGGACCCGTCGCCGTCGTTCCACTCGAGCACGTCGTCGCCCGCGCCGCCGCGCATCTGGTCGCCGCCGCGGTCGCCGGTGACCCGGTCGTCGCCCGCGCCGCCGTCCAGGACGTCGGCCGCCTCGCCGCCGCTCACGCGGTCGGCGCCGTCGCCGCCGGTGATCGTGTCGAGGCCGGTGTTGCCGTTGAGGGTCAGCAGGATGCGCCCGGCGAGACCGGGAGCGCCGGCGATCGCGTCATCGCCGCCGAGCCCGCTCACCGTCATGCGCTCGGCGAGCGTGTTGAGGTTGAACGGAACCAGGTTCACGCGGTCGAACGTCGTCCGGCCGTTCGCTCCCGGTGTGATCCGGAAGTCGTCGCCGGCGTTGGCCGACCCGTTCACCTCGATCTCGTCGTTGCCGCCGTCCCCGTCCATCGTGTCGGAGCCGTCGCCGTTGTTCCAGACGAGCACGTCGTTGCCGTTGCCGCCCGTCATCGTGTCGTTGCCCGGGTTGCCGACCACGCGGTCGTCGCCCTCGCCGCCCGCGAGCGGGTCGGCCTTGCCGCCGCCGGTGATCGTGTCGTCGCCGGCGTCGCCCTGGATGTCGAGCGAGTTGTAGGTGTTGCCGAGCCCGCCGGCGTTGAGGATGTCGCCGCCGCCACCACCGCGGATCACGATGTTGGCGCCCGCCACGTCCCTCTCCTGGGTATCGGGCGTGTTGGGATCGAGGTCGGTCGCCGAGGCGAAGCCCTGCGCCGCCGGCAGGTTGTGGGCGATCTTCCCGCCCGACACCGTCAGCACGAGGTTGTCGGCCGCGTCGTCGCCGGTGAACGTGATCGGATCCCCGGCGGCGTTCACGGTCACCGTCGCGGAGGCTGTCGCCGGCAGGGCGAGCGCCGCCGCGGCCGCCACCGCCCCGACGAGTGCGAAGGGATTCCGGAGGGCTGCGTTCATGACTGGACTCCTTGGGTCGATTGATGCTTGCGACCTGGGAACGCGACCCGGGAGGGCCCTATTCCGTGAGCTTCGTCACGCTTGGGTCGTGACCCCGGAGCTGCAGGCCGCCGTCCTCGGCGATCACCTCGATCGCCTCTTCCGGGCGGCCTGGGCCCTGACCGGCGCCCGCGAGGACGCGGAGGACCTCGTTCAGGAGACCTACGAGCGGGTGCTGCGCCGGCCGCGCGAGATCGCCCGCGCCGAGGACGCGCTGCCGTATCTGCTCGGTGTGCTGCGCAACACCTGGATCGACACGGTCCGTTCGCGTGCGCGCCGGCCCACGGTCCCGCTCGACGTGGAGGCGGAGGATCGCGTGGCGGGCGCCTCGCCGCTGGAGCGGGTGGCCGCCCGCGAGGTGTTCGAGGTGGTGGCCGCCCTGCCCGCGGAGTGGCGCGACACGCTCGCCGCGGTCGACGTCGCGGGCCTGTCCTACAGCGAGGCGGCCGAGGCGCTGGGCGTGCCGATCGGGACGATCATGAGCCGCCTCTCACGCGGCCGGCAGCGGGTCGCCGAGATTCTCGGCCGCGTTAGCCTAAAACGCGACCTCGCCCTTCGCCTTCCAGCCCGCAAGCTCCGCGACGGCCGCGACGCTCACGGCGGATGAGCCGTCCATCACGCACGTGTGGCCCAGCCGCCTCCACGTGACGGCGTTGCCCGCGCCGATGCGGCGCAGCCGCGTGCCCTCGGACTCGATGTCCTCGCCGTCCGGCTCGGCGAGAGCGTCGCCCGCGACGATCGAGTAGCTGACCCGCTCGCCGCCCCGCGCGTAAAAGACCGTGGTCACGTCGCGACCGTCGACCTCGTCGTCGCGCTTTCCGACCGCCCGCCAGCCGAACTTCTCCTCGTAGTTCGGGAAGCGCACGCCCTCGACCCCCACCGGCAGCAGCGGCCCGCCGGCGGGCGAGATCGCGGCGGCCGGCGAGGCGCCGGTCGAGTCGAGCACGTCCCCTACGCTCGGCGCGCCACCGGCAGTCACGAGGACGAGCGCGACAGCGGCAGCCGCACCGGCTCCGGCGAGCGCGGCCAGCGGGCGCCAGCGCCGCCGCCGTGCACGAGCGGGCAGCGCGTCGACCCGGCGCCGCAGCTCGAACGGCGCCTCCACGGAGGCCGCCGCGGCGCGCAGCTGGTCGCGTCCGGCGCGAACGAGCGCGATCCGCGACGCGAGGTCCGCGCGCGCCTCGAGCGCGGCGGCGCGCTCGGGCTCGAGCTGCCCGTCGACGAGCTGCGCCAGCTCCGCCTCGAGTGCGTCGTCGTCGCGGGGATCGGCCATACCCCGAAAACGTCGAAGCTGGCGCGTTTATTCCGCTAGCTGCGCACGACGGCCAGTTCCTCCAGCGCGAACTTGCCGTTGGCCGTGTCGGTGCGGGCCAGCGGGTAGTCGCCGGAGAAGCAGGCGTCGCAGTGGGTCTCGCGGGTCGAGCGGATCGCCTCGTAGACGCCGCCGAGCGACAGGTAGGCGAGCGAGTCGCAGTCGAGCTCCTCGGCGATCTCGGCCTCGGTGCGCCCGTGGGCCACCATCTCCTGCGTCGTCGACATGTCGATCCCGTAGTGGCAGGGGTGGCGGATCGGCGGCGCCGAGATGCGCATGTGGATCTCGGCCGCGCCGGCGCCGCGCAGCATCTGGACGATCTGGCGGGTCGTGTTGCCGCGCACGATCGAGTCGTCCACGACCACCAGGCGCTTGCCCTCGACCACCTCGCGCAGCGGGTTGAACTTCATGCGCAGGCCGTGCTTGCGCAGCTCCTGACCCGGCTGGATGAACGTGCGCGCCACGTAGCGGTTCTTGATCAGGCCGTCGTCGCGCGGGATGCCCGACGCCTTCGAGTAGCCGGTGGCGGCCGGATTGCCCGAGTCCGGCACGGCGATCACCACGTCGGCCTCGACCGGCGCCTCGCGGAACAGGATCTCGCCCATCTTGCGCCGGGACACCTGGGTGCGGTTGCCCTCGAGGATCGAGTCGGGCCGCGCGAAGTAGATGTGCTCGAAGACGCAGAAGGCCTTGCGGTCGGACTCGACCAGCTGGCGCGTCTCGATCCCGCGCTCGCCGAGCGAGACCATCTCCCCCGGCTGCACCTCGCGCAGCAGCTCGGCGCCGATGATGTCGAAGGCGCAGCTCTCGGAGGCGAGGCAGTAGCGGTCGCCGACCTGGCCGAGCGCCAGCGGCCGCAGCCCGGCGGGGTCGCGGAAGCCCACGACCCTGTCCTTGGTCATCACGACAGTGGAGAACGCTCCCTCGAGCCGCGGCATCACGTCGGCCAGCGCGTCCTCGATCCGCTCGGCCGGGTGGGTCGAGAGCAGCGCGGCGATGATCTCGGAGTCGGACGTGCCGCGGAACTGCACGCCCTGCTCGCTCAGTAGCGCGTGCAGCTCGACCGCGTTGATCAGGTTGCCGTTGTGCGCGAGCGCCACCTGGCGCTTGTCGGAGCGCCAGACCGGCTGGGCGTTCTCCCACGCCGACGACCCGGTGGTCGAGTAGCGCACGTGGCCGATCGCCATCGCGCCCTGGAGCGCGCGCAGCTTCTCCTCGTCGAACACCTGGTTGACGAGGCCGAGGTCGCGCACGGTCATGATGTGGCCGTTCTCGGCCGTGGCGATGCCCGCCGACTCCTGCCCGCGGTGCTGGAGCGCGTACAGCGCGAAGTACGCGAGTCGGGCGACGTCCGATTCCGGCGCGTAGACGCCGAAGACGCCGCACTCGTCGCGAGGTCCGTCGCGGTCGTCGAGTGCCACTCGAGTCATGAGGTGGGTGGCGGGGTCCCGAGTGCCGTCGGCGGCCGGGCTCCCGCTACGCCCGGAGGGTACCAACGGCTCAGGCGAACGCAGCCGGGATGGCGCCCTCGTAGACCCCGCGCAGCTGTGCGACCGGGATCGCCAGGGCGCCGTCGATCTCGAGAGCGTCGCCGCCGACCTCGCCGATCACGCGCGCGCCCGGGACGGCCTCGACAGCCTCGCGCGGGCCGGCGATCACCACGCCGCCGGGGCCCTCGCCGAAGAGCTCGACCTCGTCGCCGCCTGTCACGCGAGCCCCCTGCCCACCTTCGATGCAGCACTCGGCGAGCGCCACGGCGAGGCCGCCCTCGGACAGGTCATGCACGGTCGCCAGGCCCCCCGCGCGCACCGCTTCGCGCAGCGCCGCGAGCGCGTCCGCCTGGGCGGCCAGGTCGAAGTCGGGCAGCGAGCTCGCCAGCCGCCCGTGCAGCTTCTCCAGCTCCGAGCCCTCGAGCCCGGGCGAGAACGGCCCCACCAGAGCCACCGCGTGCCCGGCCTGCGCGAACCCGATGCGCGGCAGGTCGTCCGGGTCGGGCAGCGATCCGACCATGCCCACGATCGGCGTGGGGAAGATCGGGCCCCCGCCGCCCTCGTTGTAGAGCGACACGTTGCCTCCCACCACCGGCACTTCGAGCGCCAGGCAGGCGTCGCGCAGCCCCTCGACGGCGCGCGTCAGCTGCCACGCGATGTGCGGCTTCTCCGGGTTGCCGAAGTTCAGGCAGTTGGTCAGGCCGAGCGGCTCGGCCCCGACGCAGGCGAGGTTGCGGGCGCACTCGAGGACCGCCTCGACGGCGCCGGTGTAGGGATCGCAGGCGACACGGCGGCCGTTGCCGTCGATCGACACCGCAATCGCCCCCCGCCCGCCGTCGTTGGCCAAAGTCAGCACCGCGGCATCCGCGGCCTGCGGCCGTCGCACGGTCCGCGACCCGACGATCGGGTCGTATTGCTCGAAGACGAACCGCTTGGATGCGATCGAAGGCGCCGCCAGCAGCGCCAGCAGTGTCTCCTCGGCGCCGGCGTCCGCGGCCAGTCGCGCGCGCGGCGCCGGATAGATCGGCTCGCCCGGCGGAGCGGGCTCGAGGTCGTACAGCGGGCAGTCGTCCACGAGCGCCTCGACCGGCATGTCGCCGACCAGCTCGTCTCCGTCGAACACGCGCAGCCGGCGGGTGTCCGTGACCGACCCGATCTCGGTGGCGCGCACGTCCCAGCGCTCGCACACCTCGCGCAGCTCGCCGAGCAGCGCCGGCTCGACCACGCACAGCATGCGCTCCTGCGATTCCGAGATCATGATCTCGAACGGCTCCATGTCCGCCTCGCGCAGCGGCACCCGCGCCACGTCGAGGTCGAGCCCGACCTCGCCCTTGGACGCCATCTCCGACGACGAGGAGGACAGCCCCGCGGCCCCGAGGTCCTGGAGCGAGGCGAGCGTCTCGCGCTCCAGCAGCTCCAGGCAGCACTCGATCAGCTTCGACTCCTCGAACGGGTCGCCGATCTGGACGGTCGGGCGCTTGGAGGCGTCCTCTTCCGACAGCTCGGCGCTCGCCAGGACGGACGCACCGCCGATCCCGTCGCGCCCGGTCCGCGCGCCCAGCAGCACCACCACGTTGCCGATCCCGGCGGCCGCGCTGCGGATCAGCCGCTCGTGCCGCGCCAGCCCCACGCACATCGCGTTGACCAGGCAATTCTGCTCGTAGGACGCCTCGAACAGCACCTCGCCGCCGACGGTTGGGACGCCGATCGAGTTGCCGTAGTGGCCGATGCCCTTCACCGCCCAGTCGAACAGGTAGCGCGACCGCGGCGAATCCAGCTCGCCGAAGCGCAGCGAGTCGAGCACCGCGATCGGGCGGGCGCCCACCGCGAAGATGTCGCGCAGAATGCCGCCGACCCCGGTGGCCGCCCCCTGGAACGGCTCGACCGCGCTCGGGTGGTTGTGCGACTCGACCTTGAACGCCACCGCCAGCCCGTCGCCCACGTCCACGACCCCCGCGTTCTCGCCCGGACCCATCAGCAGGTGAGAACCCTCGACGGGCAGCTCGCGCAGCAGCTTCTTCGAGTGCTTGTAGGCGCAATGCTCGGACCACATCAGCGAGAACACCGCCAGCTCGAGCGGGTTCGGCTCGCGGCCCATGCGATCGCAGATGGCGTCGTACTCCGCATCGGTGAGGCCCAGCTCCCGATGCGGCGCGAGAGCCGACCCGCTCACGCCACCGGCGCCATGGCGAGCGACTCGAACAGCCGGCCGCCGTCGGCGGACCCCGTCAGCGGATCCACCGCGTGCTCGGGGTGCGGCATCAGCCCGAGCACGTTGCCCGCGGCGTTGCACACGCCCGCGATGTCGTCCTGGGCGCCGTTGGGGTTGTGCCCCGGCGCGTAGCGCAGCACGACCTGCTCCTCGGGAACCCCCGGCGCGTAGTAGCGCCCGGTGGTGTGCTTGACGGGCACCGACAGCACCTGGTCCTGCGCGCACGCGCGCGTGAAGGGGGTGTCGGGGTTCTCGACGACGATGTCGACCTGGCGGCAGACGAAGCGCAGCGAGCGATTCGTCAGCAGGGCGCCCGGCAGCAGCCCCGCCTCGCAGAGCACCTGGAAGCCGTTGCAGATCCCGAGCACGGGGCCGCCCTCGCGCGCGAACTCGATCACCGACTCCATCAGCGGCGAGAAACGGGCGATCGCCCCCGCGCGCAGGTAGTCCCCGTAGGAGAAGCCGCCCGGGACGACCACGGCATCGACCCCGGCGAGGTCGCGATCCTTGTGCCAGAGCAGCTCCGCGTCGCCGAAGCGGCGGCAGGCGATCAGGGCGTCGACCTCGTCGCAGGAGCCGGGGAAGCGGACGACCCCGAACCTCACGCCACGAGCTCCTGCACCTCGTAGTCCTCGATCAGCGGGTTGGCCAGCAGCCGCTCGCACATCGCCGGCACCTCCGCGGCGTCCTCCACGTCCAGCTCGATCAGCCGGCCCACGTGCACGTTGCGCACTCCCTCGAAGCCGAGCGCCGGGAGAGCACCTTCCACCGTCTGGCCGACCGGGTCGAGGATCCCCTCCTTCGGCCGGATCAGCACCCGCACTCTCAAGCGCTGCGCTCCAGCCACCCCGAGAACGGCTCGCCCACGATCCGCTCGTACGCCTCCACGTAGAGCGCGCGGGTCTGCTGGACCACGTCGTCGGGCAGCTCCGGCGCGGGCGGCGTCTTGTCCCAACCGGACGAGCTGGCCCAGTCGCGCACGTACTGCTTGTCGAAGCTGGGCTGCCCGCGGCCCGGCTCGTAGCCGTCGGCCGGCCAGAAGCGCGAGGAGTCGGGGGTCAGGACCTCGTCGCCGAGCACGATCGTGCCGTCGGAGCGGCGCCCGAACTCGAACTTCGTGTCGGCGAGGATGATCCCGCTCTCGCGCGCGTGCTCGGCGCCGAGCCGGTAGATCGCGATCGACAGCCGGCGCAGCTCCTCCAGCAGCGGGCGATCGCCCACGATCTCGGCGGCGCGGTCGAAGTCGACGTTCTCGTCGTGGTCGCCCAGCTCGGCCTTGGTGGCCGGCGTGAAGATCGGGTCCGGCAGCTGCTCCGACTCGCGCAGGCCACCCGGCAGCTCGATCCCGCAGACGGCGCCGGAGGCCTGGTAGTCCTTCCACCCCGAGCCCGTGATGTAGCCGCGCACCACGCACTCGACGGGCACCATCTCGAGCTTCTCGACGAGCATCGCCCGGCCGCGGTGCTGCTCGGGCACGTCCGTGTACGAGATCAGGTGGTTGGGGCAGATGTCGGCCGTGCGGTCGAGCCAGAAGGCGGTCAGCCCGGTCAGCACCTTGCCCTTGTCGGGGATCGGCGTCGGGTGCACGACGTCGTAGGTGGAGATGCGGTCGGAGGCGACCAGGAGCAGGCGGTCGTCGCCCGCTTCGTAGATGTCGCGGACCTTCCCTTGCGCGATGAGCGCGGCGGATTCGCTCACCCTGGCGAGGCTATCAGCGCGAGAAGTCGATGCCCGGCGCCGAATTCCGCAACGTGCGGGGTCTTACCTGGCCCACGCGGGCCCGCTGCGTCGCCACGACGCTGGCCACGACCGCCAGCGAGGCGATCAGGGTCCCGGCGCCGACCGACTCGCCGAAGAACGCGGCAGCCCAGGCGAGCGTGAGCAGCGGCTGCACCAGTTGGACCTGGCCGATCTTGGCCACGCCGCCGCGCGCGAGCGCCGCGTACCAGGCGAAGAACGCGAGGAACTGGCTCACGATCGCCACGTAGGCGAAGCCGAGCCAGGCGTCGGCGGGCGCGTCGACGCCCCCCGCCACGGCGGCGACCGCGCCGATCGGCAGCGTCAGCGGGAGCGACAGGACCAGCGCCCAGCAGATCACCCGGTTGCCGCCCATGTCGCGCGCGAGCGCGCCGCCCTCGGCGTAGCCGATCGCCCCGAGAGCGACGGCGGCGAGCACGAGCAGGTCGGCCACGCTCACCCCGGCGCCCTGCGACGCCGCGAATCCGAGCACGGCCGCCAGTCCCGCCCCGCTCGCCACCCAGAAGCCGGCCGAGGGGCGCTCACCGGCGCGCGCGACCGCCATCACGGCGGTTGCGGCCGGCAGCAGCCCGACGATCACCGCGCTGTGGGCCGCGGTCAGCTCGCGCAGGGCGAGGGCGGACAGCAGCGGGAAGCCGAACACCACGCCGAGCGCCACCAGGGCCAGCCGCGCGAGCGTGGTGCGGTCGGGGAGGCGCTCACGCCAGATCGCCAGCAGCACCGCAGCGGGGAACGCCGCGACGGCCGCACGGCCGAGGCCGACGAAGGCGGGGTCGAGCCCCTCGACGGCCACACGCGTGACCGGCAGCGTGAAGCTGAAGCCGAGCACGCCCAGCAATCCGAGCAGGACTGGCATCGGAGCGACGGTAAGCGCCTACCGAGCGCTCCACCATGTCCAACAAACGGTCATTGGACGACTAGGGGATCGAGTCGAGCCGGCCGACGATCGCGCCGGCGTGGCGCACGAACGCGCCGGCGTCGAAGACGGCATCCAGGTCGAGGTCCGGGGCGGCGGCGCCGAGCAGCTCGCGGAAGTGGGTACCGGTGTCCCAGGCGCGCTGCGCGTTCTCCTGGACGATCCGGTAGGCGTCGTCGCGCGAGTGCCCGCCCTCGACCAGCGCCAGCAGCGCGCGCTGGGAGAACAGCGCGCCGTGGGTCGCCTCGAGGTTCGCGAGCATTCGGTCGGGGTGCACGACCATGCCCTCGACCACCCGCGTCGCGAGATGCTGGGCGTAGTCGAGCAGGATCGTCGCGTCCGGCAGCGCCACCCGCTCGGCCGACGAGTGCGAGATGTCGCGCTCGTGCCAGAGCGCCACGTTCTCGAGGCCGGTCAGCGCGTACCCGCGCAGCAGGCGGGCGATGCCGACGATGCGCTCGCACATGATCGGGTTGCGCTTGTGCGGCATCGCCGAGGAGCCCTTCTGCGAGCCGGTGCGAAACGGCTCCTCCGCCTCGCGCACCTCGGTCCGCTGGAGGTGGCGGATCTCGGTCGCGAAGCGCTCCAGGCCGGCGCCCGCGAGCGCGATTGCCTCGAGCAGCTCGGCGTGGCGGTCGCGCGGGACGACCTGGGTCGAGACGTCCTCGCGGCTAAGCCCGAGGCGCTTCAGCACAGCGGCCTCCACCTCGGGCCCGTTCGCCGAGTAGGTCCCTACCGCCCCGGACAGGGCGCCGACCGACACGCCCTCCACCGCCCGCTCCAGGCGGCGCAGGTTGCGCTGCGCCTCGAAGGCGAAGCCGGCCAGCTTGACCCCGAACGTGGTCGGCTCGGCCTGGATGCCGTGGGTGCGGCCGACGCAGAGCGTGTCAACGTGCTCGCGCGCGCGGGCGATCAGGGCGTCCCGGTACTCGCGCGCGCCGCCCGCGAGGATCAGCCCAGCCTGGGAGAGCTGAAGCGCCAGCGCGGTGTCCAGCACGTCGGAGGAGGTGAGCCCGTGGTGCACCCAGCGGCCGGCGTCGCCGACCGATTCGGCCACCACGTCCACGAAGGCGGCGACGTCGTGGTCGGTCACCTGCTCTCGCTCGCGCACGGCCTCCGGGGTGAACGTGGCGCGCTCGCGCACCTGGGCCGCGTCCTCGGTCGGCACGACCCCCTGCTCGGCGAGCACGTCCACCACCGCCAGCTCAACCTGCAGCCACGCGTCGAGCTTGCGCTGCTCCGACCAGACCGCGCCCATCTCCGGGCGGGTGTAGCGGTCGATCACGCCCCGAGGATACGCGCCGCCAGCACCGCGGCGTTCTTCGCGTTGTCCACGCCCACCGTCGCCACGGGCACCCCCGGCGGCATCTGGGCAATCGAGAGCAGCGCATCGAGGCCGCCGGCAATCGAGGTCTTGGAGGTGAGCGGGACGCCGATCACGGGCAGGTCCGTGTGAGCCGCGACCACCCCCGGCAGCGCGGCCGACAACCCGGCCCCGGCGATGATCACCTTCAGGCCGCGCATGCGCGCGTTGCGCGCGTATTCGGCGACGGTCTCCGGGTCGCGGTGCGCGCTCATCACGCGCATCTCGAAGCGGATGCCGCGCTCCTCGAGCTCGTCGCCGGCCCGCTCCATCGCCGGCATGTCGCTCTTCGAGCCCATCACGATGCCGACCAACGGAGCGTCGTCCACGTCCAGCTCGTCGAACTGGTGCTCGACCTCCGTCTCAGCGACCGGCGTGAACTCCTCGGTCCCGCTCACGGCGCGACCCTATCTCTTGCCACGGCGCGAGCGGCGATGTCGCTGCGCACCTGCATGCCCTCGAAGTCGATCCGCTCGATGGCCGCGTAGACGCGGTCGCGGGCCTCCGCCGGCGTCGCGCCGAGCGCGGTCACGTTGAGCACCCGCCCGCCGGCGGTCACGAAGTCGTCGCCGTCGCGCGCCGTGGCGGCGTGGAACACCTCCACGCCCTCGACGGCGTCGAGGCCTCGCGATCCGATCGCCGCTCGACGACGACTCCGGGTACCCGGCCGACGCGAGCACGACGGTCACGGCCCAGTCGGGCGACCAGTCCGGCTCCACGCCGGCCAGCCCGCCGGGGCGCGTGGAGGCCTCGAGCAGGTCGAGCAGGTCGGAGCGCAGGCGCGGCAGCACCGCCTGCGTCTCGGGGTCGCCGAAGCGGGCGTTGTACTCGAGCACCTTGGGCCCGGCAGCGGTCATCATCAGGCCCGCGTAGAGCACCCCGTGGAAGGGCGTTCCCTGGGCTCGCAGCGCGTCGACGATCGGCTGGTGCGCCACCGCCGCGATCTCGCGGGCGCGCGCGAGATCGAAGCCGGGCACCGGCGAGTAGCTGCCCATGCCGCCGGTGTTCGGGCCCTCGTCGCCGTCGAAGATGCGCTTGTAGTCCTGCGCCGGCGCCAGCGGCACGGCGCGCTCGCCGTCGCAGAGTGCCAGCAGCGACACCTCCTCCCCGTCGAGGAACTCCTCCAGCACCACCTCGGTCTCGCCGAAGCGCCGCTCGCCGAAGAACACGTCCAGGGCGGCGCGGGCCTCGCGCTCGTCGGCGGCGATGATCACGCCCTTGCCCGCGGCCAGCACGTCGGCCTTGAGGACGGCCGGGTAGGACGCGCAGGCGAGGTGCGCCGCCGCCTCCTCGCGATCGCGAAAGACGGCGTGCGACGCGGTGGGCACGCCACAGCTCTTCATCAGCTCCTTGGCGTACGCCTTCGACCCCTCGATGCGGGCGGCCGCCTTCGACGGCCCGAACGCGGCGATGCCCGCGTCCGCCAGGTCGTCGACCAGCCCGGCCACGAGCGGTGCCTCGGGGCCCACCACGACCAGGTCCACCCCGCGCTCGCGCGCGAGCGCGACGAGGTCGCCGTCGGAGAGGCACTCGACGCCGTCGGCCGCGATCCCCGCGTTGCCGGGCGCCGCGATCACCTCGGGCGATCTGGGACTGCGCAGCAGCGTGCGTACGAGCGCGTGCTCGCGCCCGCCCCCTCCCACCACGAGCACCCGCTCGGCCACGTCTAGAGCGCCGAGATGAAGTCGTCGACGGGGATGGCCGTGAGCGTCTCGTAGCGGGCGGTGCCGCGCGAACCGAGCTCCATCGAGACACGGGCGACCGTCTTCTCGTCGGGTGCCTCGATCACGTTCACGAAGTCGTAGCGGCCCAGCACGGCCCACTGCGCCTTGACGGTCACGCCGAGCTGCTCCAGCTCCTTGTTGACCTCACGAATCCGCGCCGGGTTGCTCTTGATCGTCTGGACACCCTCCGGGGTCAAGGTGCTGAGCATCACGTAAGTCGGCATAGGCCGGAATGTATCCCGATGGCGGGACGAGCGGCGCCGCGCTAGCCTCGACCCTCTGAGGAACTCGACCGTCATCGGCCTTGTCGTAGCCGCCGTCGCGCTCGCGGCTCCCGCGAGCGCGGCCGCGCAGGCCAGCCTGAGCGTCGACGAGGTCGCCCCGTGCTACCGCGAGCAGTCGACCGTCCATCTGGTCGGCGACGGATTCACGCAGAACGGGCAGGTCGTGTTCACGCGCGACGGCACGCCGATCGGCAACCCGATCGTCGCCAGCGCGGCGGGCGAGCTGTTCCCCCAGCTGATCCTCCCCGGCCTCGTCTCAGGCCAGAAGCGCCTCACCTACGTGGCCACCGACCAGACCAACCCAACGCTCAGCGCGCAGGTCAGCCTGCTGGTCACCGCAACCGACGTACGCCTGCGCCCAGAGGGCGGCGCGCCCCACCGGCTGCTCACGATCAACGCGCGCGGCTTCTTCGGCGGCAGCACCCTCTACGCGCACGTGGTGCGCACGGGACGCCACGCCGGCAAGGCTCGCAACCTGCGCATCGGGCGGATCAGGGGCAGCTGCAAGCAGGTCGAGGCGCGCAGGCGGCTGTTCTCCAAGGGCACCGCCCCGGGCAGGTACCGCGTGCAGTTCGACACCTTCCGCCGCTACAAGTCGAAGCGCGAGATCGAGAGCGAGTTCGTCGTCACCGTCTTCCGCACGGCCGGCGCGGCCGGCGCGGCCAGCGCGACGGCGTCCGGACTCAGCCCGGCCAGCTGACCTTCAGCGCGAACGGGCCGCTGCCCGTGCGGCGGCGCACTGTCAGCTCGACGTGGTCGACCTTCCGATGGCGGCACCACTCGACGCCGAACTCACCGCCGTTGCGCAGCCGCTGCCCGGCGGCGAAGTCAGGGATCCGGGCCTGGACCGTGTAGACGGTGCCGGGCGGGGAGGCGAGGCTCACGTCGAGGTCGCCGTCGAGCTTGACCTGGATGTGAAACGTGCGCTTGGGGTGGCGCTTGCCGACCCGTCCGCGGAAGGTGCGCGAGCGCGGGCCCGTCCAGGGGTGCAACACGTCCTTGCGGATCGCCGCGAACGTTCCGGCGTCCGGCCGCATCAGGTCGTTGTAGTACCAGGGCTCGGCGGGGTAGTGCATGTGCGCGTACCCGTCCGCGAAGCCCTCACCCGGGTCGTCCCAATAGTGCTTGCCCTGGTTGCCGGGGAAGAGCAGGCCGCGGCGCACGCCGGCGCAGATGCGCTTCTGGCTCGACCAGTACTTGCCGCCCCAGTCGAGCGCGTCCCACGGGCTGTTCGAGCGCCACAGCGCGATGTGGTGGCCGTACTCGTGCGTGAGCGGGTACTCGACCGGGATGCCGCGCACGGACTCGCCGGGCACGTACATGCGCGCCTCGTCGATCGCGTAGCAGGCCACGACCTGCGGATCGCCTCCGCACAGGCCAACGATCTCGGACGGCGTGCCGACGTAGACGCTCAGGTCGCCCAGCTCGGTGCCGTGCACGCGCGAGGCGAGGAAGTCGACGAGGTGCTGGTCCGCGGCCGGGTCGACCGGGTACGCGGCCGAAGCCTCCACGGCCACCTGGTAGCCGTCGGGGGTCGAGTAGCGGCGCGCGGTGGGACCGGCGGCGCGGGCTGTCCGCATCGCGCCGTCCTCATCCTGCACCACCGTGAACCCGGCCTGGGCGAGCGCACCGCTGGCCGGCAGCGGACCCGGCTGCGGGACGTCGCGCTCGCGCGCGGCGGCGCTGGCCGGAAGGGCCAGCAGCAATGCGACGAGGAGCGCGACAAACGGCTTCACTACGCCACGCTACGTGCGATCGCGGCCGGAACGGATGGCCCTGGACGGGGGTACCGCGCATGACCCCCATGTGAGCAGGTCGCGTCCCCCGTAAGGGTTACGACACTAGGGCTCTCTAGTGATGCCCGGTCAGCGCGGCCTCGGGCGCCTGGACACCCGCGACCGGCGGCTGATCCACAACGCGCGCCAGCGCGGCGCACGCGATCATCGACCCTCCCGCGATCAGCGCGACCGCGCGGCGCTTGCTCTGCGGGATCGAGTGACCGGCGAGCAGCACCCCGACCAGGTCGACGGCGTCCGCGAGCGCGGCGCCCTCGAGCCACCCGCGCACCGGCGCGCCGCGGTCGAGCGCCACGGCCAAGCCGAGCCCGAGTGCGACGTCGCGCGCTCCCAGGGAGCGGGCCATGATCTTCGCGCCGGGCCGGTTGCCCTCGTCGCCGATCCACATCGGCCCGGCCAGGCGCGGCGCGAGCACCAGGGCGGCGCCGATCGCCATCCGGCCGCGGGCGTTGGAGAGGGCGAGCTCGCGCGCTTCCACGCGCGCCATCCTACGCCGCTGTGGCGGGCGCGACCGAGCCGGCCTTGGCGAACGTCAGCTCGCCGCCCTCGGCGTCCACCAGCACGCGGTCGCCGGGGGCGAACTCGCCGTCGAGCAGCTTCAGCGCGAGCTTGTCGACCAGCTGCTTCTGGATCACCCGCTTGAGCGGGCGCGCGCCGTATGTCGGGTCGTAGCCGAGGTTGCCGATCAGCGTCCGGGCCTCAGCGGTCAGCTCGACCTCCACGCCCTTCTCCCGCACCCGCTCGATCAGCTTGGCGACCTGCAGGTCGACGATCTGGCCGATCTCCTCGCGCGTGAGCGAGTGGAACTCGACGATCTCGTCGAGGCGGTTGACGAACTCCGGCTTGAAGGTCGCGCGCACGCCGTCGAGCCCGCCCGCGACGTTCGAGGTCATGATCACGACGGTGTTCTTGAAGTCCACCGTGCGGCCCTGGCCGTCGGTCAGGCGGCCGTCGTCCATCAGCTGGAGCAGGACGTTGAACACGTCGGCGTGCGCCTTCTCGATCTCGTCGAGCAGCACCACCGAGTAGGGGCGCCGGCGCACGGCCTCGGTGAGCTGGCCGCCCTCCTCGTAGCCGACGTAGCCGGGCGGCGCGCCGACCAGCCGGGACACGGAGTGCTTCTCCATGTACTCCGACATGTCGATCCGGATCATCGCCTGCTCGGAGTCGAACATGAACTCGGCCAGCGCCCTGGCCAGCTCGGTCTTGCCGACGCCGGTCGGGCCGATGAACAGGAACGTGCCGATCGGGCGGTTCGGGTCCTGCAGGCCGGCGCGCGAGCGCCGCAGCGCGTTCGACACGGCCTCGACCGCCTCGCGCTGCCCCACCACCCGCTCGTGCAGGCGCTCCTCCATCTGGACCAGCTTCTCGACCTCGCCCTCCATCAGCTTGGAGACCGGGATGCCGGTCCACTTGGCGACGACCTCGGCCACGTCCTCGGCGTCGACCTCCTCCTTCAGGAAGCCGACGTTGCCGTCGGTGCGCTCCTCGGCTTCCGCCAGCTCGCGCTCGAGCTCCGGGATCTCGCCGTAGCGCAGCTCGGCGGCGCGCTGGAGGTCCGCATCGCGCTCGGCGCGCTCGGCGTCGCGGTGCGCCTGCTCGAGGCGCTCCTTGAGCTGCTGCACGCGGGCGATCGCGTCCTTCTCGTGCTGCCAGCGGGCCTTCATCTCGGTCGACTGCTCGCGCAGGTCGGCCAGGTCGCGCTCGATCGCCTCGCGGCGCGCGACGGACGCTTCGTCCTTCTCCTTCTCGAGCGCCTGGCGCTCGATCTCGAGCTGCATGATGCGCCGCTCGACCTCGTCGATCTCGGTCGGCATCGAGTCGATCTCGATGCGCAGCTTCGACGCGGCCTCGTCGATCAGGTCGATCGCCTTGTCGGGCAGGAAGCGGTCGGCGATGTAGCGCTGCGACAGCGTGGCCGCGGCGATGATCGCCGAGTCCTGGATGCGCACGCCGTGGTGGACCTCGTAGCGCTCCTTGAGCCCGCGCAGGATCGCGATCGTGTCCTCGGTGCTCGGCTCCTCGACGTAGACGGGCTGGAAGCGGCGCTCGAGCGCGGCGTCCTTCTCGATGTGCTTGCGGTACTCGTCGAGCGTGGTCGCGCCGACGGCGCGCAGCTCGCCGCGGGCGAGCATCGGCTTGAGCAGGTTGGCGGCGTCGACGGCGCCCTCGGCGGCGCCGGCGCCCACGATCGTGTGCAGCTCGTCGAGGAACAGGATGATGCGGCCCTCGCCCTCGGCGACCTCCTTGAGGACGGCCTTGAGCCGGTCCTCGAACTCGCCGCGGTACTTGGCGCCGGCGATCAGCGCGCCGATGTCGAGCGCGATCACGCGGCGGTCGCGCAGCGAGTCGGGGATATCCCCGGAGACGATGCGCTGGGCGAGGCCCTCGACGATGGCGGTCTTGCCGACGCCCGGCTCGCCGATCAGGACGGGGTTGTTCTTGGTGCGCCGCGAGAGGACCTGGATCACGCGGCGGACCTCGTCGTCGCGGCCGATCACCGGGTCGAGCTTGCCCTGCTCGGCGGCCTCGGTGAGATCGCGGCCGTAGGTCTCGAGCGCCTGGTACTTGTCCTCGGGGTTCTGGTCGGTGACGCGGTGCGGCCCGCGGACCTCCTGGACGGCCTCGAAGAGCTGGTCGCGCGAGGCGCCGGCGTCGATGCTGCGGATCCGCCGCGAGGGCGAGCAGCAGGTGCTCGGTCGAGACGTACTCGTCGCCCATGGCGCGCGCCTCGTCGTCGGCGCGCTTGAGCAGGTCGATCAGGGCCGATGCCGAGCGCGGGAGTGGCGCTGGCCTCGCCGGTGACCGTGGGCGAGCGCGTCGGCGGCTTCGTTGGCGCGGCGCCGGCGCTGCGCTCCGGATCGGCGCCGGCGCGGCGCAGCACCGGCACGACGATGCCGCCCTCCTGCTCGAGCAGCGCGAGCAGCAGGTGCGACGGAGCGACCTCCGGGTTGTGGCGCGCGCCCGCGAGCCGCTGCGCCGCGGCCAGGGCCTCCTGGGACTTGACGGTGAATCGATCGGCTTGCATGGAGCAAGTCAGAAGAAAATCTAAGTCAGTGTATAGAAAATTTGCCGAGCGACCACTCATCGTTGAGAGCATCCCAGCAGCGCCGCCTCGACGTCGCGCAGGCGGTCCACGTCGCCGCGGATCCCCGCCACGGCGTCGTTGTAGAGGAAGGCGTTGGCGAGCCCGACGATCGCGTACGCCAGCGTCGGGACGTCGACCGGCGGATCGTAGGCACCCCGGCGCACCTCGTCCTCGATCAGCTCCGCGATCGACCGCGACCGATCGGGGCTCGACGATTCCCCCGCTCGACGTGAGCGTCCGCAGCGCCGACTCGCGCTCCTGCTCGAGGAATCGCCGCAGCGCCGAGGAGCGGGTCAGCCCGCGGTTGATCCGGTCGAACGTCTCCAGCAGCGCGCGGCCGCCCCGGCCCTTGACACGCGCGCGGACCCGGCGGAAATACTGCTCGGCGTCACGCGCGATCATCTCTCCGAGCAGTCCATCGCGTGAGCCAAACCAGCGGTACAGGGTGGCGCGTGCGAGCCCGAGCTCCGCCGCGATCGCGCGCACGTCCACGCGCCGGCCCTCCCCGAACTCGCGACGGGCCACGTCCAGCACCTGCTCGCGCGTGGCGGCGGCTGCGGGCCCCGGCGGACGTCCCACGGCGGTGCTCACGCGCCCAGCTTACCCATGAGACACGAAAGCTTCGGTGTCTGAGTTAGAGCAACGCCCGCTCCTGGGCAATGACGGCGGTGAGGAGGAGGAGGAGTGGCGCTGCTCGCTATCGAGGAGCTCGTCGTCCGCTTCGGCGGCGTGACGGCGCTGGACGAGCCGTCGCTGGCGGTCGAGACCGGCTCGATCTGCGGCCTGATCGGGCCCAACGGCGCGGGCAAGACGACGCTGTTCAACTGCATCAGCCGGCTCTACGAGCCCGAGTCGGGCAGATCGTCTTCGACGGCGAGGACCTGCTCGCGCGCGCGCCGCACCAGATCGCCGCGCTCGGCATCGCGCGCACCTTCCAGAACCTCGGCCTGTTCGCGTCGATGAGCGTGCGCGAGAACGTGATGCTGGGCGCGCACAGCCGCGACCCGGCCGACCTTCCTGGCGGACGTCGCTGCGGCCCCGCGGACGGCGCGCACGAGAGCGACGGCTGCGCGCCGAGGCCGACGAGGTGCTCGAGCGGTTGCGGCTCGCCGAGGTGGCCGACCACCCGGCCGCCGGCCTGCCCTACGGCACGCTCAAGCGCGTCGAGCTGGCGCGCGCCGTGCTGCCAGCGCCCGCGTCTGCTGATGCTCGACGAGCCGGCCAGCGGCCTCAACCACGCGCGAGGTCGAGCGAGCTCGGCGACCTGATCCGCGCGCTGCGCGACGACCTCGACCTGACCGTGCTGCTCGTGGAGCACAACATGGGCATGGTCATGGACCTGTGCGACCAGGTCGTGGTGCTCGACCTGGGCGCAAGATCGCCGACGGCGAGCCGCGCACCGTGCAGGAGGACGACCGCGTGATCGAGGCCTACCTGGGAGCACCCGCGTGAGCCTGCTCGAGGTCGAGGGCCTGCGCGCCGCCTACGGCCAGGTCGGGGTGCTCGAGGGCATCGACTTCTCGGTCGAGCGCGGCCAGAAGGTCGCGATGCTCGGCCCGAACGGCGCCGGCAAGACCACGGTGCTGCGAGCGCTCTCGGGCATGGTGCAGCACCAGCGGCACGCGCGGAGTTCGACGGCGACAGCCTGCGTGCGGCCAGGCCACCGCCGACATCGCGCGGCGCGGCGTGGCGCACGTACCGGAGGGGCGCGGCACCTTCGCCATCCCTGTCGGTGACCGAGAACCTCAGGCTGGGCGCCTACGTGCGCCGCGACGCGGCCGGCGTGCGCGAGGACCTCGAGCGCTGCTACGGCTGGTTCCCGCGGCTGCGCGAGCGCGTCGGCCAGCCCGCCGGCAGCCTCAGCGGCGGGGAGCAGCAGATGCTCGCCGTCGGCCCGCGCGCTGATGCTCGCGCCCGCGGCTCCTGATGCTCGACGAGCCGTCGCTCGGGCTCGCCCCGATCGTGACCAGGGAGCTGTTCCGGCGTGCTCGGCGAGATCTGCGACGAGCAGGGCATGACCGTGCTGCTCGTCGAGCAGAACGCGCGCCTCGCGCTCGACTTCGCCGACCACGCCTACGTCCTCGAGTCGGGCCGCATCGCGCTCTCGGGCGAGGCCGACCGCGTCAAGGGCGACGACGAGGTGCGTCGCTCCTACCTGGGCTACTGATGGAGCGCTTCGTCCAGGTCGTGGTGGACGGGGTCGCGACCGGGTCGATCTACGCGGCGGTCGCGCTGGCGCTCGTGCTGATCTTCCGCTCGACCGGCGATCGTGAACTTCGCCCAGGGCGAGATGGCGATGTTCAGCACGTTCGTGGCCTGGGGGCTCTACGAGGGCGGCGTGCCGCTCGGGCTCGCCGTGCTGACCACGCTCGGGCTCTCGTTCGTCGCCGGCATGGTCATCGAGCGCGTGCTGATCCGGCACTTCGAGGGCGGCGAGGCGCTCACGCTCGTGATCGTCACGCTCGGGCTGTTCATCCTGCTGAACAGCCTGGCCGGGTGGATCTGGGGGTTCGGGAACCGCGGCTTCCCGAGCCTCTTCTCCGACGACTCCGTCACGCTCGGCGGCGTGCGGCTCAGCGTCGAGTCGCTCGGCATCGTGGCCGTGCTGCTCGGCGTCGTGGGGCTGCTGTTCCTGCTCTTCCAGCGCACCAAGGTCGGGCTCGCCATGCGCGCCGCGGCGCTCAATCCCGCCTCCAGCGCGCTCGTCGGCGTCCGCGTCGGACACATGCTGATGCTCGGCTGGGGCCTCGCCGCCGCCCTCGGCGCGCTCGCCGGGGTGCTGGTGGCGCCGCGGCTGTTCCTCGACGTGAACCTGATGGGCAGCGTGCTGATCTACGCGTTCGCGGCCGCCGCGCTCGGCGGCTTCGACAGCGCCATGGGGGCGGTGGTCGGCGGCTGGATCATCGGCGTGAGCGAGAACCTCGCCGGCACCTACGTGGACTTCATCGGCGCCGACCTGAAGATCCTCGTTCCGCTCGGGATCATCTTCGTCGTCCTGCTGGTGCGGCCCTCCGGGCTGTTCGGCACGCGTGAGGTGGCGAGAGCGTGACCGACCGGCGGCTGCGATCGCGCTCGTCTGCGCCGCTCGCGCTCGCTGGCGGTGGCTGATCCCGTTCCTCTTCGGCCCCTACCGCGTCGGGCAGTTCACGCTCGTGCTGGTCTACGCCGTGGCCGTGCTCGGCCTCAACCTGCTGGTCGGCTACAACGGCCAGATCTCGCTCGGGCACGGCGCGTTCTTCGCGCTCGGCGCCTACACCGGCGCGCTCCTGATCGAGAAGGCGGACGTGCCCTACCTGGTCGACCCTGCCCGCGGCCGGCGCGGTCTGCTTCGTCGCCGGCTACCTGTTCGGCGTGCCGGCGCTGCGCCTGCGCGGGCTCTACCTCGCGCTGGTCACGCTCGGGCTGGCGATCGCGACGCCCGCAGCTGATCAAGCGGTTCGACGGCTGACCGAGGGCACGCAGGGGCTGACCGTCGAGCAGCCGGCCGCGCCGGGCTGGCTCGGTCTGGCGGACGACCAGTTCCTCTACCTGCTGTCGCTCGCGGTCGCGGCGCTGATGTTCCTGGCCGCGTGGAACCTGATGCGCGGGCAGCTCGGGCGCGCGGTCAAGGCCGTGCGCGACGGCGAGATCCCGGCGTCGACGCTGGGCGTGACCTGGCCGCCACCAAGACGCGCGTGTTCGCCGTGAGCGCCGCGCTACGCGGGCGTGGGGGGCGCGCTCTACGTGCTCGCGATCGGGTTCGTGGCGCCCGAGGCGTTCACGCTGACGCGTCTCGTTCGCGTTCCTGGCGGCGATCGTCGTGGGTGGGCTGGCGACCATCAGCGGCGCGCTGTTCGGGGCGCTGTTCATCGAGTTCGTCCCGGTCTACGCGAGCGACGTGAACGACGCGCTCACCGGGCGTGATCTACGGCGGCGTGCTGATCGCGTTCATGTGGGTGCTGCCGGAGGGCGCGGCGGGGCTGCCGCGCCGCCTGCGCGAGCTGGTCGGGCCGCCGCACGGCGGTCACCGACCGCGAGGACCCCTGAAGGCGCCGGACGGCGTGCCGACGGGCAAGGCATGACGGATCGAGGAGGAGGAGTGGCATGAGAGGACCGTGTGGCTGGCGTTGCTGCTGGCGATGGCGGCGCTGACGTTCGCGCTTGCGGCGCGCGACGACGACGACGACGGAGGTGGCGGCGGTGGCGACCCGGGCATCAGCGACGACTCGATCAAGCTCGGCGGCAGCTATCCCTTCAGCGGGCCGGCGTCGGCGTACCGCTCGATCGAGCAGGGCGCGCAGGCCCACTTCAAGTTCGTCAACGCAAACGGCGGGCGTGGACGGGCGCAAGATCGAGTTCGTGACGCTCGACGACGCCTACGAGCCCGCCAAGGCCGTGCAGAACGCGCGCCGGCTGATCCAGGAGGAGCAGGTGTTCGCGCTCTTCAACACGCTCGGCACGGCGAACAACGTCGGCGATCTGGGACTACGCCAACAAGCAGGAGGTCCCGCAGGTGTTCGTGGCGACCGGGCGCCTCGCTTGGGGCGCGGACATCGAGGCGCACCCCTGGACGATCGGCTGGCAGCCCGACTACGTCACCGAGTCGCAGGTCTACGCGGACTACCTCGAAGAAGGAGAAGCCCGACGCCAAGGTGGCGGTGCTCTACCAGAACGACGCGTTCGGCGAGGACCTGCTGAACGGCTTCAAGGAGGCGATCAAGGGCACGGGCATCGCGTCGTGGCCGAGGAGAGCTACGAGGTGACGGATCCCACCGTCAGCTCGCAGATGTCGAAGCTGGCGAGCTCGCGACGCGGACACCTTCCTCAACATCTCCACGCCCAAGTTCGGCGGCCCAGGCGATCGTGGCCGCCGACAAGCTGGGCTGGAAGGTGCTGCACATCATCAACAACGTGGCGCGCCTCCAAGCTGCTGGTGCTGGAGCCGGCCGGACTGGACAAGGCCCAGGGGCTCGATCTCGACGGCCTACTTCAAGGATCCCGGCGAGCCCGGACTGGGCCGACGACGCGGCGATGATGGAGTTCAAGGACGCGCTCGCCAAGTACGAGCCGCGAGCCGAATCCCGAGGATCCCAACTGCGCGTCTACGGCTGGGAGCCGCGGCGACCATGGTCGAGGCGCTCAAGGGGATGGAGGAGCCGACGCGCGAGGCGCTCATGGACTCGGTCCGCAACATGGACATGGAGGTCCCGATCCTGCTGCCGGGCATCGAGGTGAAGACGTCAGGCGAGCGAGGACGGCTACCCGATCGAGGCGATGCAGATCAGCGCTTCGAGGGGGAGAACTGGAAGCTGCAGGGGGATGTCGATCCAAGCCCCGCATTGATCCACTAGCCCACTGGCCGACGTTCCACGGGGGCCCGGGGGCTCGAGCCCCGGGTGACATCTCGAGCCGGCCCTCCTCGAGGGCCTGGCGCAGCACCTTCTTGTCGAACTTGCCGACGCTCGTCTTCGGCACCTCGTCGACGATCGCGAGCGCGTCGGGGAGCCACCACTTCGCCACGCGCGCGACAGGTGCTCGTGCAGCTCCGCCAGCGTGAGCTGCTCGCCCTCCTCCGTCACCACGCACGCGAGCGGTCGCTCGCCCCAGCGCTCGTCCGGACGGGCGATGACGGCCGCCTCGCGCACCGCCGGGTGCGCCATGATCGCGTTCTCCAGCTCGACCGAGGAGATCCACTCGCCGCCCGACTTGATCACGTCCTTGGCGCGGTCGCTGAGCAGGATGTAGCCGCGGTCGTCGATGGCCGCGATGTCCCCGGTCCGCAGCCATCCCTCGTCGAACTTCTCCTCGCTGCTCTCGTCCCGGTAGTACTCGCGCGCCACCCAGGGCCCGCGCACCTGCAGCTCCCCGGTCGACTTCGCCGTCCCACGGGCACCTCGCTGTCGCCGTCGCGCACCAGGCGCGCCTCGACCAGCGCCGCGGGCCGCCCGGCCGTCGCGCGGTACTCCCACTCCGCGTCGCCCTCTACGCCGCTCGGAGGGTGCGCGACCGAGCCGAGCGGGCTGGTCTCGGTCATCCCCCAGGCCTGCAGGATCCGCACGCCGTGGCGCTCCTCGAAGTGCCTGCATCAGCGACAGGGGAACGGCCGAGCCGCCGCAGATCACGAGCCGCAGGCTCGACAGGTCCGGGTGATGCTCGTCCGCGTGGCGCAGGAGGTCCATCCAGATCGTCGGCACAGCGCCCGAGACGGTCACGCGCTCGGACTCGATCAGCTCGGCCAGAGCCGGCCCGCTCAGGTCCGGACCGGGCATCACCAGGTCGGCGCCGGTCATCGCGCTGGCGTACGGCATGCCCCACGCGTTGGCGTGGAACATCGGCACGACGGGCATCACGCGGTCGGAGGAGCGCATGCCGAGCGAATCGGCCATGCACTGGCCCATGGCGTGCAGGATGTTCGAGCGGTGCGAGTAGAGCACGCCCTTGGGGTTGCCGGTTGTGCCGCTCGTGTAGCAGAGGCCGGCGGCCTGGCGGTCGTCGAGGGCGGGGTAGTCGAAAGCCCGGCTCCTGCGAGCCGAGCAGCTCCTCGTAGGCGACCACCCCGGGCAGCGAGCCGCCGTCGCCCTCGCCCATGACGACGTAGTGGCGGACGGTCTCGAAGCGCTGCGCGAGCGGCTCGAGGATCGGCACGAGCGAGTCGTCGACGAGCACCACCACGTCCTCCGCGTGATTGACGACGTAGGCGACCTGGTCGGCGAACAGGCGCACGTTGACGGTGTGCAGAACGGCGCCCATGCACGGCACGGCGAGGTAGGCCTCGAGGTGCTCGGGCGTGTTCCACGCGAACGTCGCGACGCGGTCGCCGGGCCGCACGCCGAGCTGCTCGAGCCCGCGGCAGAGACGGTCGGCGCGATCGACGAGATCGGCGTAGGAGATCTTCGTGCGCCCACCGTCGCGCACCCCGACGACCTGGGCGCCCGCGTGGACCGTTCGCATGCGCTCGAGGATCAGCTGCAGCGTCAGCGGATGGTCGTGCTGCATCAGTCCCTCGAGCACGTCTAATGGATACCCGCTACCCGGCGTCGAGATGCGCCTACGCTGCCGGTGATGGGCAAGCGCCTGCTCACCCTGATCGTCGCCGTCGTCTGCGCGGTCGCGATGGCGACCCCCGCGGCGGCCGCCAGCCCGATCTCCTCGGCCGCGCAGCTGTTACACCTGCTGCACGCCCGGAGCGGCCTCCAGGAGCGGATGTTCGAGGAGGCCGAGGCCAGCGGGGCCGAGTACGTGCGCGTCGACGTCGAGCTGCACGGCATCTTCGGCGCCGGCCGCCGACCAGCCCGACTGGACGCCACCTCGATCGCATGATCGAGCTCGCCAAGCGCCACGACGTGAAGCTGCTCGCGATCATCCGCGGCACGCCGAGCTGGCTGTCGAGATGTCCCGACCGCGGCGCGAAGGCGAGCATCTGCGCGCCGCGCGACCCGGCCGCTTGGGGCCAGCTCGCGGGCGAGGTCGCCGCTCACGCGCGCGGGTCGATCGACCACTGGGAGATCCTCAACGAGCCCGACGCGCGCTGGGCGTTCCTCGGCAGCGCCGAGGACTACGCGCGCATGCTGAGCGCCTCCTACGACGCGATCAAGACGCGCGTGCCCGAGGCGAAGGTGGTCTTCGGGGGTGTCGAGCGCCCGCGCGAGCACGACTGGATCACGCGCGTGTTCGCCACGCCGGGCACCGACGCGGCCCGGAAGTTCGACATCGCCGCCGTCCACCTGCGCCTGCGACTGCGCAACGAGCTCTCGGAGCTGCGCCTCGTGGCTGACCGATTGGCGGCAGCTGCTGCAGCGCTATGGCTTCGCCGGCCCGATCTGGGTGACCGAGCACGGCTACCCGGCCGACCCGGCCTTCCAGTGGGACCCCGCCTACCGCGGGACGGACGCCGCCACCGGCGCGGCCGAGCAGGCGGCGCTGCTGCGCCGGTCGATCCCGCTCCTCGCGCAAGTCGGCGCCGACCAGATCTTCGTGACGCTGCGCGACAACCTCTGGGGGGAGTTCCTGAGCGAGGGGATCGTCCACATCGACGAGTCCCAGCCGACCTACCCGGCCACCCGCAGGCCGGCGTTCGGCGTCGTGCGCGACCTGGCGATCAAGTGGGACCCGGCGCTCTACACACGCTCGGGCGCGCGCGAGCAGGCGCGCGAAGCCGCCGAGCTCACGCGACTGGCGCAGGCCTCGAGCGCGGCCGGCAAGCCGCTGGCCGCCGCCGTGCAGGCGGGCGCGGCCGAAGGCCACACGGAGGTCGCTCTGGAGCTGGTGAGGGCCTCGGGGTAGCGCGCCGAGCGCTTAGCGCGCCGGGCGCCGGATCGGCACGCGCACTCCCGGGCCGATCAGCGACTGCGAGGGCGGCTCGTAGAGCACCAGCTCGCGCTTCACCGAGCGCCGCACCCGCTCGAGCTCCGCGCTCAGCTCCTGCTGCACCTTCGCCGCCTGACGCTCGAGCGCGCGCATGCGGCGGCGCATGCGCTCCATCTCCTCCTCGAGCTCGAACACCTTCTCGACGCCGGCCAGGTTCATGCCCAGCTCCGACGTGAGCGCCTGGATGCGCAGCAGGCGCTCGACGTCGTCGCGCGAGTAGAGGCGCGTGTTCTTGGGCGAGCGCCTCGGCGTGATCAACCCGCGCGCCTCGTAGATCCGCAGCGTCTGCGGGTGCATCCCGGCAAGCTCGGCGGCGACCGAGATCATGTACACGCCGCGCGCGCTGTCGTCGTTCGCCACGCGGATCACCGCCTCTGCGAGAGCAGCCGCTCCCGCGGGTTGCCGTCCATCACGGCCGCGAGGTCGTCGACCGCCTCGCTCTGCTCCCGCGACAGCGAGCTGGGCACGTCGATCTGAAGCCGGTAGCGCATGTCGCCGCGGCCGCGGCCGCCGAGCTTGGGCGGGCCCTCGCCGCGCAGCCGCTGGACCGTGCCGTGCTGGGTTCCCGGGGGCACGCGGATGCGCTTGGTGCCGGTCAGCGTGGGCACCTCGATCGTCGCCCCGCGGATCGCCTCGGGGATCGTGATCGGCACGTCGACCTCGAGGTTGTCGCCCTTGCGCGTGAAGATCGGCGACTCGCCCACGCGCGTGACCACGTAGAGGTCGCCCGGGGGCCCGCCGCGCGGACCTACCTCGCCCTTGCCGGACAGCCGCACGCGGCTGCCGTCGCGCACGCCGGCGGGGATGTTCACGCGGTACTTCTTGACCTGGCGCGTGCGGCCGGTGCCCTGGCAGGTCGGGCACGGGTCCTTGATCTCCGTGCCGGTGCCGCCGCACTGGCGACACGGCTGCGAGATCGAGAACAGCCCCTGCGACTCCGCCTCGACGCCGCGTCCCTGGCAGCGCGAGCAGATCGTGGGCGACGTGCCGGGCTTGGCCCCGGTTCCGTGGCAGGTCGGGCAGGGCGCCGAGAGCGGAACCGAGACCGGCACCTGTGCGCCCTCCATGGCCTGTTCGAAGGAGACGTGGACGTCGGTCTCGAGGTCGCGCCCGCGCTCCGGGCGCGCCGGACCGCCGCGCGCCCCGCCGCCGCCGAACAGGTCCGAGAGGATGTCGCCGACACCGCCGAAGCCGGTCCGGAAAGCGCCCGGGTCGAACCCGCCGCCGGGCCCGCCGAAGATGCCGCCGCCGGAGTCGTAGGCCTTGCGCTTCTCCGGGTCGGACAGGACGTCGTAGGCGCCCTGGATGTCCTTGAAGCGCTCCTCGGCGGCCGCGTCGTTCGGGTTGCGGTCGGGATGGTTCTCGCGCGCGAGCTTGCGGTAGGCCTTCTTGATCTCGTCGTCGGACGCGTTCTTGGCGACGCCCAGCGTCTTGTATGGATCCTTGACCGCCGGCATCTAGGCAGACACCACCACCCGCGCCGGGCGCAGAATCGTCCCGTTGGAGCGATAGCCCTTCTCGACGACGTCGAGCACGAGGCCCGACTCGGCGCCGTCCTGGTCGCGCACCGAGAGCGCCTCGTGTTCGGTCGGGTCGAAGCGCTCGCCGGCCGGGTCGAACTGCTGCACGCCGTTGCGCTCGAGCACGGCGACGAGCTCCGAGTGGACGAGCCTGACTCCCTCGGCCAGATGCTGCTCGCCCTCGTCGGCAGACTTCAGCGCCCGCTCGAGGTTGTCGACGATCGGCAGCAGCTCGCGCACGAGCCCGCTCTTCGCGCGCTCGCCGGCCGCTGCCGCCTCCTTGGCGGCCCGCTTGCGGTAGTTCTCGAAGTCCGCCTGAGCACGCCGTGCGAGGTCTAGGTACTCGTCGCGCTCGCGCTGAGCGCGGGCGAGCGGGTCCTCGGCCTCGACCTCTTCCTTCTCCTCGAGGATGCGCTCCTCGTTCGCGGGATCCTCTTCGCCGGAGGGCTCGCCAGCCTCGTCGCGTGAGGTGGCGAGCTCCTCCTCGTGCTCGTGCTCGGTCATCGGGCTAGCCCTTCTCGTCGCCCTCGACGACCTCGGCGTCCACGACCTCTTCCTCCTCGTCGGAGGCGCCGTTGGTCGCCGCGCCGTCGGCGGCCGCGCCGTTGCCGGCCGCCGCCTGCTGCTGCTGCGCCGCGGCGTAGATCTGCTCGGACACCTTGTGGAAGGCGGTCTGCAGGGCCTCGGTCTTCGAGTTCAGCAGCGCCACGTCGTCGGACTCGAGGTTGTCCCGCACGTCCTTGATCGCGGCCTCGATCTCCTCCTTGGCGGAGTCGTCGAGCGAGTCGCCCATGTCCTTGACCTGGCGCTCGGCCTGGTAGGCGGCGTTCTCGGCCGTGTTGCGGGCCTCGACCAGCTCGCGCTGGCGACGGTCGTCCTCGGCGTGAGCCTCGGCGTCCTTGACCATCCGCTCGACCTCGTCCTCGGCGAGCCCGGAGCCGGCCTTGATCTCGATCTTCTGCTCCTTGCCGGTGCCGAGGTCCTTCGCGCCGACGCTGAGGATGCCGTTGGCGTCGATGTCGAACGTGACCTCGATCTGCGGCACTCCACGCGGCGCCGGCGGGATGCCGGTCAGCTGGAACTTGCCGAGCGACTTGTTGTACGCCGCCATCTCGCGCTCGCCCTGGAGCACGTGGACCTCGACGCTCGGCTGGTTGTCCTCGGCCGTGGAGAAGATCTCCGACTTGCGCGTGGGGATCGTCGTGTTGCGCTCGATCAGCTTGGTCATCACGCCGCCCTTGGTCTCGATGCCGAGGGTCAGCGGGGTGACGTCGAGCAGCAGCACGTCCTTCACGTCGCCGGCCAGCACGCCGGCCTGGATCGCGGCGCCGACGGCGACGACCTCGTCCGGGTTCACGCCCCGGTGCGGGTCCTTGCCGGTCAGCTCCTTGACCTTCTCCTGAACCGCGGGCATGCGGGTCATGCCGCCCACGAGGACGACGTGGTCGATGCCCTGGCCGCCCTCGACGCCGGCGTCGGTGAGCGCCTGCTTGGTCGGCCCGACCACGCGGTCGAGCAGCTCCGCCGTCAGCTCGTTCAGCTTCGAGCGGGTGAGGCGCTGGTTGAGGTGCTTCGGCACCGAGTCGACCGCCGTGATGAACGGCAGGTTGATCTGCGTCTCCTGGGCGGAGCTGAGCTCCGTCTTGGCCTTCTCGGCCTCCTGGTAGAGGCGCTGGAGGGCCATCTTGTCCTGCGACAGGTCGACGCCCTCGGCCTTCTTGAACTCGCTGACGAGCCAGTCCACGATCGCCTTGTCGAAGTTGTCGCCGCCGAGGTGGTTGTCACCGGCGGTGGCCTTGACCTCGAACACGCCGTCGCCGATCTCGAGCACGGACACGTCGAACGTGCCGCCGCCGAGGTCGAACACCAGGATCGTCTGGTCGGTGTCCTCCTTGTCGAGCCCGTAGGCCAGCGCGGCCGCCGTCGGCTCGTTGATGATGCGCGGGACCTCGAGGCCGGCGACCTTGCCGGCGTCCTTGGTCGCCTGGCGCTGGTCGTCGTTGAAGTAGGCCGGGACGGTGATCACCGCCGCGTCGACGCTGTCGCCCAGGTAGGCCTCGGCGTCCGCCTTCAGCTTCTGGAGGATCATCGCGCTGATCTCCGGCGGGGCGAACTCCTTGCCGCCCGCCTTCACGCGCGCGTCACCGTTCTGGCCGGCTACGACCTCGAACGGGACGATCTTCTCCTCCTCCTTGACCTCGGCCTCCTTGCGGCCCATGAAGCGCTTGATCGAGAACACCGTGTTCTCGGGGTTCGTGACCGCCTGGCGCTTTGCCGGCGCGCCCACGAGACGCTCGCCGCCATCCGTGAAAGCGACCACCGAGGGAGTGGTGCGCGCGCCCTCGGCGTTCTCGATCACAGTGGGCTCGCCGCCCTCGAGGACGGCCATGCACGAGTTGGTCGTGCCCAGATCGATGCCGATCGTCTTGCCCATCCGTCGTTACTCCTTGTAGTCGAAAGAAATCTAAGCGGGAGTATGGCAGATGTTCTGGCGAGCGCCCAGGCCGATGCGCTTAGGTTAGGCTTCCGCCGCCGATGCGCCGACTGCTCCCCTGCCTGCTGCTCCTGCTGCTCGTCGTGCCGGTGGCGTGCGGCAGCGACGACGACAGCGGCGAGCCCGCCGCCAAGGAGACGCAGGACAAGACCAGCGAGGAGCCGAGCCCCTCGGCTCAGCGCGAGGCGCTCAAGGACACGAGCACGAAGCCGGTGATCCCCAAGCCGAGCGGGTCGCCGCCGCGCAGGCTGGAGAAGCAGGACATCGTCAAGGGCAAGGGCCCGGCGGCCAAGCCCGGCGACACGGTGACCGTCCAATACGTGGGGGTGTCCTTCTCCACCGGCGACGAGTTCGACGCCTCATGGGACAGGGGGCAGCCGTTCCCGGTCGCGCTCGGCGCCGGCAAGGTGATCGAGGGCTGGGACAAGGGACTGGTCGGGATCCGCAAGGGCGGTCGCCGCCTGTTGACGATCCCGCCCGAGCTGGGCTACGGCTCGGAGGGCTACCCGCCGACGATCGCTCCCAACGAGACGCTGGTCTTCGTGATCGACGCGATCGACATCCAGCCCGGCTAGTCAGCCGGCGAAGCTGAGCGCGTAGGCGACCGACCCGGCGCAGACGAGCGCCACGCCCGCGTAGTCGGCGGGCACGCGGAAGTCCGGCGGGCGGGCGAGCAGCGCCACCGCCAGCAGCGCGAACGGGTCGAAGTACTTCTGGTAGACGAGCGCGACCGGCAGCGCCACGGCCAGGAAGCAGACCAGGTAGACCGTGGCGAGCGACGTCCAGCCGGCCCGCCGCGCCAGCAGCCCCGCGGCCGCCGCGCCAACCGGGACGGCCGCCCAGAACAGCAGCGACGAGCCGAGCACGGTGGGCAGGTGCTTGGACACCTGCCAGAGGTAGCCGGCGTCGCCCGGCTCGAGGCCGATCGGCTTGTACTCGAGCGGCGAGATCAGCAGCACTGCCACGCCCGCCGCCGCGCCGGCGGCGATCAGGGCCCACGGCGCCCGGTGCCTGCGTGCGGCGCCCGGCCCGAGCAGGACCGCGGCGTACACCCCGAGGACGCCGAGCGTGAAGCCGACCGTGCGCAGCGTCAGCGAGTCGCGGCCGACCCCGGGCTTGTCGGTGCAGAGGCCGCACGAGGCCGGATCCGCGCTCGGCGGCACCAGGCCGTTCCACTCGATCGCCAGCGCCGCGAGCGGGACCAGGGCGAGCCCGAGCAGCGCGGCGCCTGCCAGCAGTCGCGTCGGCGCGCGCCGCTCGCCCAGCAGCAGGAACGCGCCGGCGACCAGCGCGACCCACAGGAAGGACTGGCGTGTCAGCACCGCCGCGCTCGTGAACAGGGCGGCGGTGGCGAAGGCGGCCATCGAGCCGTCGCGCGAGTAGGCGTGCACGCGCTCGAGCGCCAGCAGCGCGAACAGGATCGCGAGGTTGTCCGTCAGCAGCGTGAAGGAGGCGCCGAAGAAGTACGGCGACAGCGCGAAGGCGAGCGAGAGCGCGAACGCCGGGGCGTCGGCGAGCGAGGTCGTGCGGCGCAGCAGGCGCAGCAGCGCCAACGCGGCGCCGTAGGAGATCGCCACGTTGAGCAGCCGCAGCTTCCACAGCTCGAAGCCCACGAGCTTGCCCCAGCCGGCCATCACGAGGTGGAAGAGCGGGGTCTGGGCGGACGGGTAGTCGGAGAAGTCGAGCCCGTCGCGGAACTGGAGGATCGTCGGCAGCTGATAGACGGCGGCGTCGCTGCCGTGGAACGTGTCGATCTCGACGGTCAGGCCCTTGAGCACGGCGATGCCGATCAGGAACGGGACGGCGAGCAGAAGGGCGGGCGCGGCGGGCGGAAGCGAGCCGCGCAGGGAGTCCTCACTCACGCCAGTCGCCGCCGGCCCTCGGGGCACATCCGCCGCAGCGGGCACTCCGCGCAGCGCGGCGCCCGCGCCACGCAGGTGCGGCGCCCGTGGCGGATCAGCAGCACGTGCGCCTCGTAGGCGAACTCGCCGTCGTCGCCGACCAGCCGCGCCAGCTCGTCGTGCGCGGCGATCAGCGGCGCCTTCTGCGGCCACAGCCCGAGCCGCCCGCCGACCCGGTAGACGTGCGTGTCGACCGGGACGTCCGGGCGCCCGAACGAGAACAGCAGCACGCAGGCGGCCGTCTTGCGGCCCACGCCCGGCAGCGCGCAGAGGTACGCGCGCGCCTCGTCGAGCGGCGCGTCGGCGAGCCAGAGCAGGTCGTCGTCGCCGATCGCGTCGAGGATCTGCTTGATGCGCACCGACTTGGTCGGCGCCAGCCCGCCGGGTCGGATCGCGTCCTCGATCTCCTCCACGGGCGCGTGCGCCACCGCGTCCCAGGAGGGGAAGCGCTCGCGCAGGCGGAAGTAGGCGACGTCGCGGTTGCGGTCGTTGGTGTTCTGGGACAGCACCGTCAGAACGAGCTCGTCGACGGGCGCCCCGTGGGGGCGCAGCGCCGGCCGGCCGTACTCCTTGGCAAGCCGGTCGGTGATCCTGCGCAGCCTGCGGCGGTCGGCCATTGCGGGCGGATGGTATGAAGGCGCCGGTGGAGATTGCGGAACGCCATACCCAGGTCGCCGGCGTCGACGTCGTCTGGCGGCAGGCGGGCGACGCCCCGATCCTCTACCTGCACGGCGTTCCGGCCGCCGGCTGGCAGTGGGAACCGTTTCTCGCCCGGACCGGCGGGGTCGCCCCCGACCTGCCGGGCCACGGCCGATCCGGCAAGCCCGGCGACTTCGACTACTCGATCCCCGGCTACGACCGCTTCGTCGAGGCCTTCTGCGACGAGGCCGGCCTCGACCGGGTCACCCTGGTGATGCACGACTGGGGCTCGGTCGGGCTCGCGTTCGCGCAGCGCCTGCCCGAGCGCGTCGAGCGGCTGGTGCTCACGTCGTGCGTGCCGTTCGTGCCCGGCTACCGCTGGCACCGGGTCGCGCGCGGGTGGCGCACGCCGCTCGTCGGCGAGCTGCTGATGGGGTTCACCACCCGCCGCGCGTTCCGCGGGACGCTGCCGGCCGAGATCGCCGATCGCGCCTACGACGAGTTCGACCACGGCACCCAGCGCGCCGTGCTCAAGCTCTACCGCGCCTCGCCGCCGGAGGTGCTCGCGCGCGCCGGCGAGCGGCTCGGCGAGCTGCGCTGCCCTGCCTTGATCGAGTGGCCGACCCGCGATCCGTACATCGGCGCCGAGTTCGGCCAGCGCCTGGCGGACGCGCTCGGCGGGGAGGCCCGGCTCCAGCTCGTGGACGCCGGCCACTACGCGTGGCTCGAGCAGCCGGAGCTGATCGATCGCGTGGCTGACTTCGTCAGATAGCCTTCCCCTCGCCGTGCTCCGCGCCGCCACCACGGCGCCTAAGAGCGCCCCTCTCCGTCAGGAAGGTCCGCAACGTCGCGGACGTTTCGCCCGCGATCGACCCTCGCAGGGTCCCTGGTACGCGCGCGTCAACTGGTGGCACGTGGCTCCGGTGGCGATCGCGGTCGTGATCGCGATCGGCTACCTGATCTGGCAGCCGCGCACCGTCGACCTGGCCGCCCACACGTTCCGTGCCGACCTGTTCGGCAAGGAGGGCTTCACGATCTGGAACGGCCAGTGGTACGGCGGCCACCACACCCCGGCCTACTCGATCATCTCGCCGCCGCTCGCCTGGCTGCTCACGCCGCCGGTCGCGCTCGCGCTCGCGGCTGTCGCCTGCGCGGCGCTGTTCCCGCCGCTCGCGCGTGGCGCGTTCGGCGAGCAGGCCGCGCGCTGGGGATCGATCTGGTTCGGCATCGGCGCGACCACGCTGCTGTTCACCGCCCGCCTGCCGTTCGCGATCGGCGTCGCCTTCGGGCTCGCGGCCCTGCTCGCGCTGCAGCGGCGGCGCTACGCGTGGGCGATCGTGTTCGCGGTCCTGTCGCCGCTGGGCAGCCCGGTGGCGGGTCTGTTTCTCGCGATGGCCGGCGTGGCCGTCGCCCTCGCCGCCAACGGCGATCGCTCCAAGCGGCTCGAGGGGCTCGCGATCGCCGCGGCCGCGTTCATCCCTCCGGCGTTCCTGTCCTGGGCGTTCCCCGAGGGCGGCTGGGCCCCGTTCCCGACCTCGGCCTACGTGCCGATCCCGCTGTTCGCGATCCTCTGCGCGATCCTGCTCCCGCGCGAGCAGCGCGCGCTGCGCTGGGGCGTGATCCTGTACGGGCTCGGGGCGACGCTCGCGCTGCCGCTCGAGACGCCGATGGGCGGCAACGCGGTGCGCCTCGGCGCGCTCTTCGGCGGCCCCGTGATGCTGTGCGCGCTCTGGGGCCAGCCGATCTGGCGCAAGCTCTGGCTGGCGCCGCTGCTGGTCGCGGGGTTCGCCTCGCTCGCGTTCTGGATGTGGTCGCCCGCGGTGCGCGACGTGATCAAGTACCTCGAGGACCCGGCGGCCAAGTCCGACTACTTCGAGCCGCTGCGGCAGTTCCTCTACACGCTGCCCGACCAGCGCCGGATCGAGATCCCGTTCACCCGCAGCCACTGGGAGGGCGCCGAGATCGCGCCCGAGGTGCCGCTCGCACGCGGCTGGCTGCGCCAGCTCGACACGGGGCTCAACCCGATCTTCTACAAGGGTCAGATCAACCGGCTGACCTACGCCAGCTGGCTGGCCGACAACGCCGTGCGCTACGTGGCGCTGCCGAGCGCGAAGCCGGACAAGAGCTCGTACGGGGAGCGCGCCCTGATCGAGAAGGGGCTGCCCTACCTGCGGCTGCGCTGGAAGTCCGACGACTGGCGCGTCTACGAGGTGCTGCTGCCGGCGCCGATCGTGCTCCCTCAGGGCAACGCGCGCATCGTGCTCGAGCAGTTCGGCTCGGACGAGCTGCTGCTCGACGTCAAGAAGCCGGGCGAGGCGATCGTGAAGGTGCGCTGGACGCCGTACTGGTTCGCGCGCAACGCCTGCGTCGAGCCCGACGGGGACTGGACCCGCGTGATCACGCACGAGGTCGGCTTCGTGCGCATGTCGACGCGCTTCTCGCCGGAGCGCCTCTTCTCGCGTGGGAAGCGCTGCGACGACTAAGCGGTGCTACCGTTCCGCCCGTAAAGTTGTGCCAGCGCTCGCAGTGGTTGCCTACAGCACCTTCCGAGTTTGCAGCACGTGAACGTGGGAGGACCCATGGCAACTGGAACCGTCAAGTGGTTCAGCGACGACAAGGGCTTCGGCTTCGTCACTCCGGACGAGCCCGGTAAGGACCTGTTCGTGCACCACACCGACATCGACGGCGAGGGCTTCCGCTCACTCGCCGAGGGTGCGCGCGTGGAGTACGAGGCTCAGCCGGGCGACAAGGGGCCGAAGGCCACCAACGTCCGCACGATCTAGACGGACATCCTTCGCAGCACCGCACGGCCGGGGGCATAGCCTCCGGCCGTTGTCGTTCTAGGCCGGAGCCCCGGCCTTCTTTGCCTGGCGCTCCGGGTCGATCCGCACGACGTCCCAGACCAGGCCCAGCTTCTCCAGGCTCCTGATCACGATCGCCGACGGGTCGATCTCCCAGCGCCGCATCCCGTGGAACGCCGAGGTGGGGAAGGCGTGGTGGTTGTTGTGCCAGCTCTCGCCGAACGTCGGCAGCGCCAGCCAGAAGAGGTTGCGCGACTCGTCCTCGGTCGGGAAGCGCTGCCGGCCGAAGAAGTGGCACAGCGAGTTGATGCTGTAGGTGACGTGGTGCACCACGAGCATCCGCACGCCCGCTCCCCATAGAAGGCCGGTCAGGGCGGCGTCGAGGGTGCCGCCGATCGCGTAGCCGAGCCCGAACGCGGCCGCGAACCCGCCCAACGCCCAGTAGAGGAAGGTGCGGTCGACGAACGAGATGACCGGATCGTCGATCAGGTCGCGCGCGTAGCGGTTGCGCGCGCCGCGATGGGTGTGGATGAAGAGCCAGCCGACGTGCGCGTGGGCGAGTCCCTTGAGCGCGCCCCGGAAGCCGCCGCCGTGCCCGACGTGCGGGCTGTGCGGGTCGCCCTCCTGGTCGGAGTAGGTGTGGTGCTTGCGGTGGTCGGCCACCCACGAGATCACCGGCCCCTCGATCGCGACCGAGCCGAAAATGGCGAGCAGGCCGCGCAGCCAGCGATGCGTCTTGAAGCTGCGATGGGTCAGGTGGCGGTGGAAGCCGACGGTCACGCCGAACCCGGTGACCACGTACATGATCAGGAAGACCGCGATGTCGCTCCAATGCAGCAGGTCCGACCAGACCTGCCAGCCGACGATGCCCAGCGCGATGAACGGAAGGACGGTGATGGTGCCGGTCGCGATCCGATCCGCGGTCTCGTGGGCGACCGGCTGGACCTCCCCCGGATCCGGCCTCACTTCGTCGTTCGCCCCCCGCGGCGTCTGCGCAATCACTTAGGGGACCCTACCCGGCGCGGCCGATAAGTTTCACGCCGGGTGTGGGTAACCCCACTGCGGGACGCCCCACCGGCCCGCTAGGCTTGCCTGCCGTGCCCCGCTCTCACCCGCTGTATCGCCACCTGGCGAGGGTCTGGCGGCTGAGCGGCCGCTGGCTCCCAAACGGCTGGCTCGACGCCATCCGCCAGCTGGCCCTCTTCGCCGGTGCGTACTACCTGTACCGCATCGTGCGCGGCTTCGTGGACGGCCAGGCCGGCCTCGCGTTCGAGAACGCGCGCACGCTGGTCGACTTCGAGCGCTCGGTGGGGCTGTTCTTCGAGCCCGGCCTGCAAGCGTGGGCGCGCGGCCAGGAGTGGATCCTCGTCTGGGCCAACTGGATGTACGTGAACTCGCACTTCGTGGTCACGACCACGTTCCTGATCTGGCTCTACATCGCGCGCAACTACGCCTTCTACTACGTGCGCAACATGTTCCTGGTCGCGATGGGCCTGGCGCTCGCCGGCTACCTCGTCTACCCGACGGCGCCGCCGCGCTTCCTGCCCGAGTGGGGCTTCACCGACACGGTCGCCGCGTTCGTCGGCGAGGGCGCCTCGAACAGCGCCAGCGTGCTCTACAACCCGTTCGCCGCCGTCCCGAGCATGCACGTGGCGTTCGCGCTGATGATCGCCGTGCCCGCGATCTTCCTGGTGCGCAATCGTGTCCTCAAGGTCTTCTGGGCGCTCTACCCGGCGCTCGTCACGTTCGTCGTGATGGCCACCGCCAACCACTTCTGGATGGACGCCGCGCTCGGCGCGGTGGTCGCGGCCGCATCGGCGTCGGCCGCCTCCTACGCCTTCGCGCGCGCCCGCCCGGACGCTTGGTCCTGGCGCACGGCCAAGGTCTCGGCGTGAGCGACGGCCTCGACCAACGCACCCGGCGCGCGCGGGGCAACGGGCGCACCGGGTCGCTCACCGCCGCGGAGATGCGCGCGGTCGCGCGCAACCGCCTGATCGAGTCGCGCCTGACCCCGAACGCGATCTCGCTGACGGGCTTCGTCGGCAACCTGATCGCGGCCGCCCTGATCCTCAACCACGACTTCGTGCTCGCCGGCATCGCCTTCATCCTCGGCTCGCTCTGCGACATGTTCGACGGCCGCTACTCGCGCATGTCGGGCAAGGGCACGCCGTTCGGCGCGTTCCTCGACTCGACGCTCGACCGGATCGAGGAGGGAGTGGTGCTGGCCGCGGTCGCCTGGTGGTTCGCCGAGCAAGGCGACGAGGTGGCCGTGGGCGCGACGGTGCTGACCGTGGTCGGGTCCTACATGGTCTCCTACACACGCGCGCGCGCCGAGGCGCTCGGGGTAGAGTGCAAGGTCGGGATTGCGTCCCGAGCCGTTCGGGTAGTCATCCTCTCGGTGGGCCTGGTGTTCGCGGCCGAGGAGCTGATTCCCGGCCTCGACTTGCTTGAGCCGGCCATCTACGCCATGGCCGCTCTGACGATCTTCACGACGTTCCAGCGGGTCTTCCATGTGAGGCGCCAGCTGGCCGCCCAGGTGTAACCGGAGCACCTCGGCGGGTTCTTTATCCGCAGTGCCGGCCTCGTTCCCCCGCGAGGTCGTTTTCATGAAGCTGGAGGGCTTTCTGTGACTGATTCTTCGACTACCACCAACGGCGGACCGCGCTACCAGACCGAGAAGGTCCGCGTGGCGATCGTCGGCGTTGGCAACTGCGCCTCGTCCTTCGTGCAGGGCGTCGAGTTCTACAAGGACGCCGACGCCACGCAATCCGTGCCGGGCCTGATGCACGTCGACCTCGGCGGCTACCACGTGAACGACATCGAGTTCACGGCCGCTTTCGACATCGACGCGGACAAGGTCGGCAAGGACCTGTCCGAGGCGATCTGGGCGGGCCAGAACAACACGATCAAGTTCGCCGACGTGCCGCACCTCGACGTGCCGGTCTACCGCGGCATGACCCACGACGGGCTCGGCAAGTACCTCAAGCAGAGGATCACCAAGGCCCCGGGCGAGACCGACGACATCGTCGGCATCCTCAAGGACACCCACACCGACGTGGTCGTGTCCTACCTCCCGGTCGGCTCGGAGCAGGCCACCAAGTGGTACGTGGAGCAGGTCCTCGAGGCCGGCTGTGGCTTCGTGAACTGCATCCCGGTGTTCATCGCCAAGGAGAACTACTGGGCCAACCGCTTCAAGAAGGCCGGGCTGCCGATCATCGGCGACGACATCAAGTCGCAGGTCGGCGCCACGATCGTCCACCGCCAGCTGGCGCGCCTGTTCCACGAGCGTGGCGTGCAGCTGAAGCACACCTCGCAGCTCAACGTGGGCGGCAACATGGACTTCTTCAACATGCTCGAGCGCGAGCGGCTGGAGTCCAAGAAGATCTCGAAGACCCAGGCCGTCACCTCGGTCATGGGCCTCGACCTGCCCGCCGACGACGTGCACGTCGGACCCTCGGACTACGTGCCGTGGCTGACCGACCGCAAGTGGGCGCACATCCGGCTCGAGGGCGAGGCCTTCGGCGACGTGCCACTCACCGCCGAGCTCAAGCTCGAGGTCTGGGACTCGCCCAACTCGGCGGGGATCGTCACCGACGCCGTGCGCGCGTGCAAGCTCGCGCTCAACCACGGCCTCGGCGGTCCGATCGTCGGCCCGAGCGCCTACCTGATGAAGTCTCCGCCGGAGCAGCATCCGGACCCGGTCGCGCGGCAGATGACCGAGGACTTCATCGAGCAGTACGGCGGCGCGCCGAAGCTGCCCGCCGATGCCAAGGCGAAGGTCGAGGCAGTCGCGACCGACAACTAGGGCGCTGAAGCTGCGCATCAAGTAAGGGCCTGGGTCGTGGCGCGCCCGCCACGACCGTGAGACGATCGGTGCCGGGCGTGAATCCGCTTGGCTTCCATCTCGATCGTCATCGTCGCCTACAACTCGAGCGAGCTCCTTCGCCGTTGCCTGGCCGCCGTCGGTAGTGGCCACGGCGAGGTCGTCGTGGTCGACAACGGCTCGGCGGAGGGCGAGCACGACCTCGCAGGCGAAACGGTGCGCCTGATCCGACGCTCGAACAACGATGGCTTCGGCACCGCCGCGAATGCCGGCGTGGCCGCCACCTCGGAACCCTGGGTGCTCCTGCTCAACCCGGATGCCTGGCCGATCGAGGACGGGATCGAGCGGCTCGTCGAGTTCGCGGACGGCCGCCCCGGGCTCGGCGCCGCCGGACCCTGCCTGTTCGACCCGGCCGGGCAGCCGCAGCGCTCCACGATCAGGCCGCCGCTCGGCCCCGCTCCGCTGGCCGCGTGGGTCGCCTTTCCCCGCGCCGTGACGAGCCTCTACGGCTCTTGGCGGCGCGCCACGAGCGTGGTGCACCGCAAGCGGGTTCGCCCGACCGAGTTCCTGCAGGGTTCCGCCCTGCTCGTGCGCCGCGACGCCTTCGAGCAGGTCGGGGGGTTCGACGAGAGCTTCTTCATGTACGGCGAGGACGCGGACCTGTGCGCCCGCCTGCGCGACGCCGGGTGGGGAGTCGAGCTCTGTTCCGCCGCGCGGTTCGTACACGTGGGCGGCGGCTCGACCGGTGCCGAGTCCGACCGCATGCAGTTCGAGCTGCTGCGCTCGTGGCTGCGCCTGATTGCCAAGCACAAGGGGATCCGCGAGGCCGAGCGCGCCCGCCGCTGGACGCTGCGTGCGGTGCGCGCGCGTGCGCTGGCGTCGCCGCGCCGCCGGCCGGTGGCGAGATGGTTGGCCTCCGGCAATGCCCGCGAGCTGCTCGGCCTGCCGGAGTGAGCGCGATCTCCCCGCTCGAGCTCCTGCATCCCGCGGGACGGGTGGACCGGGTGCTGGTACTCGGCGACGGCTGCCCGGCGGCGCTGATCCCGCCCGCCGCGCACGAGGCCACCGCGGGCGTCGACCTGGCGTTGATCGCTCCCTCGGCCGACCAGGTCGGGGAGCGCGGCTGGCTCGAGCAGGCGGCCGGCGCCGCAGCACAGGGGCTGTCCCAGGACGGGTTCGCCTACGCGCTCGTGCCGCGCGGGGCACGCAGGGAAGCGCGCCGGCGGCTGCGCGCAGCCGGCCTCGAGCTCGGGGACGCGATCGTGCAGCTCCCGGGCGGCTATGCACCGCGCTACCTCGTGCCGCTGCGGGCCGAGCCGTGGCGACACGCGCTGACCGAGCAGATCGGCGCGCGGCCGCGGTCGCGCCTCGCCCTGCGAGCCGCGCGGGCACTGCCGGGCGGGACGGCGCTGCTCGTCCGGGCACTGCCGAGCGTCGGCATCGTGGCGCGCCGCGCAGGCGCCAAGCCACTCGCCGACTGGGTGGCGGGGCTCGCGGGCGGTGCGCGGCCGGCAGCGCACGCCGTGGTGGCGACCAGCTGGCGAGGTCCGGCGGGACCGACCGTGATGCGCTGCTTCGAGGCGGTGGACTCGCAGCCATGGGGCGTGGCGAAGGTCGGGCTGGGCAGCGCGGGAGAGGCGGGCGCGCTCAAGCAGCTAGGCGACGGCGCGCGCGAGGCCGGCGCGCGCATCCCCCAGCTGCTCGCCGGCGGGCGGCTGGGCGACCGGCCGGTCCTGGTTGAGACCCTGGTGAGCGGCAGCCCTGCCGCGCGCGAGCTGATGCGCTCGCCGGGGCGCTTCGCCGAGCTGGCCGGCGCGATCGCCGACTGGCTCGACCGCTGGAACACCGATACGCGCGAGATCCCGGCGTCGGCCCGCCGGCTCGACACCGAGCTGGCCGAACTGGCCCTTGAGCTGGCGCTCCCCGATGCGTATGGGTCCTGGCTTGCGGAGCGCTCGCGAGCGCTCGAGGCCGGCGAGCCGCCGCTCGTCGCGCGGCACAACGACCTGACCATGTGGAACGTGCTCGTGGACGGGCGGGGCACGATCGGCGTGCTCGACTGGGCCGAAGCCGAGCCCGCCGGGCTGCCGCTGACCGATTTCTTCTACGCAATAGGCGACGCCGCGGCCGCGTGCGACGGCTATCGCGACCGGCTCGAGGCGGTGCGCGCCTGCTTCGTCCCCGGCGGGCAGCGGGCCGATCTGGTGGCCCCGCTGCAGGAGCGCCTGCGGACCTCGCTCGGGCTCAGCCGGGAGGCCGCCGAGCTCTGCTTTCACGCCTGCTGGCTGCATCACGCCGGCAACGAGCGGCGCTCCGGCGAGGACGGCCCTTTCCTGGAGATCGCGCGCTGGCTGGCGGGCAGGCCGGGAGACCTCTCGTGAGGCTGCTGCTCCTGCTGCCGTTCCCGCCCGACCCCGACGGCACCCACGGGGCGGCCCGCATGACCGGCCAGCTGCTCGACAGCCTCGCCGGCGCCCACGAGGTGGCGGCGATCTACTTGCGCGCGCCCGAGGAGCCGCCCATCGACGCAGCGCTGCGCGAGCGGCTCGCGCTCGCGGTCGAGGTCGAACGCCGCTCGCTGCGCGGCTCGGGGTGGACCCGGCGATCGCTGCGCCGCGCGTTCGGCCTGGTCGCGGGCCGGCCGCTCTGGGCCACCGACTGGCGCGTGCCCGCCTTTACCGGCCGGCTGCGCGAGTTGGTGCGTGAGTGGCAACCGGATCTCGTCCAGGCGGAGCTGGGCGTGATGGGCCAGTACCTCGCAGGGCTTGCAGAGCCCACCGTGCTCGTCGAGCACGATCCGGGCGCCGCCGCGGCTGCGGACCTCGCGGCCTGGGAGCGCGGCCTACGGCGCCTCGGCCGCCGCGTCGACGCCTTCGCCTGGCGCCGCTACGAGCGGCGCGTGCTCGCCGCCGCGGACGCGACGGTCGCCTTCACCGAGCACGACCGCGTCACCCTCCGCGTGCTCGCGCCCGAGGCGCGAGTGGAGCGGATCGCGCCCGGCGTCAGCCTGCCCGCGCAGCCGAGCGATCCGGTCGGCACACTGCCGCCGCGCGTGCTGTTCCTGGGCAGCTTCATACACCCGCCCAACGTCGACGCCGCCATCCGGCTGGCCCGCGACATCATGCCCTCGGTGCGGGCGCGGGTGCGCGAAGCCCAGCTCGAGATAGTCGGCGACGCCCCACCGGCCGCTGTTCGGGCGCTGGCGGGCGACGGCGTCACGGTGACCGGACGTGTGGACGACGTACGCCCTCACGTCGACGGCGCCGCCGTCGTAGCCGCCCCGATGCGGCTCGGCGGGGGGATGCGCGTGAAGGTGCTCGAGGCGCTCGCGGCAGGCAAGGCGGTCGTCGCCACGCCGCGTGCGCTCGCCGGGCTCGAGCTCGTGCCCGGAACGCACGCGCTGGTCGCCGACGGCGACGCCGACCTCAGCGCCGCCCTGGCCGAGCTGCTCGAGGACCCCGAGCGACGCCGGCGGATCGGCGCGGCGGCAGGCGAATGGGTGGAGTCGCACCTCGGCTGGGAGCGCGCCGTTGCCGCCTACACGGCGCTGTACGAGCAGCTGCTGGCGGAGCGCGCGCGATGACGCCGCGCAAACCGCGGGTCGTGTTCGTCGGCTGGCGCCTGGGCGGCGAGCTCGAGCGCGTGATCGAGCAGGGCCGGGATCGCTTCGACTTCACGGTCCTGTCGATGGACCTCCACGAGTCCCTGCGGCCGCTGGTCGACTGGCGCCGCATGCCGCGACCGCGCTTCGGCTCGTTCCGGCTCGGCTGGGCCGCGTTCTTCGCCCTCGGCGGCCTGCGCGTGGCGCGGCTCCACCCCGACCTGGTCCACACCGTCGGACCGATGCCGGTCGTGCCGAATCGCGCCGATTTGAACACGGTCACCTTCTGCCACGCCGCCTACGACGAGGCGACCGCCGGCAACCCGCTCAAGGGCAGCTCCAGCGCGGTCGGCTGGCGGCTCGGCCAGCGCTTCACGCTCGGCCTCGAGCGCTGGTGGTTCCGGCGCGCCGTGCGGGTGCTGGTCGGCATCTCCGAGGGCAGCGCGGCCGACCTGCGCCGGTTCTATCCGGGCGTGCGGGTGGCGGCGCTGCCGCGCGGCATCGACCTGACGCGCTTCTGCCCCGACGATGACGACGGCCGGCGCTTCCGCGAGGAGCACGGCGTGGCCCCGGACGCCGTGGTGGCCCTGTTCGTGGACCAGCAGTACCGACCGCTCAAGGGCCTCGACCTGGCGATCGAAGGCTTTGCGGCCGCTCGCCAAACGGGCGCGGGGCCGGACCTGTTCTGGGTCGTCGGCGCCGGCAACGATCGGCACGCCGAGCTGGCCGCCCGGCTCGGCGTCGGCGACCGCGTTCGCTTCCTCGGCTACACGTCGGAGGTAGAGCGCGCCTACCGCGGCGCGGACCTGTTCGTGCTGCCGACCGTCTACGAGGCGTTCTGCCGCGCGGCCCACGAGGCGGCGGCGTGCGGGCTGCCCGTCGTCGCCCCGCCGGTCAACGGGATCCGCGAGCTGGTCGGGCAGGACGAGGCCGGCATCATCGCGCGCCGCGACAGTGCCGGCATCGCGCGTGCGCTGGCCGAGCTCGCGGGCGACCGGGAGCGGCGGGCGCGGATGGGCGAGGTCGCGCGCCGGCGCGCGCTCGCCTTCGACGAGCAGGCGGTGGCCGGGCGCATCCTCGCCCTCTACGAGACGCTGCTCGCCTCGCCCAGGTAGGCCCGCCTGATCTCCTCGAACGGCCCGTCGGCGGCGATGCGGCCGTCGGCGAGCCACAGCGCCCGGTCGCAGAAGGTGGCCAGCAGCGGATGGTCGTGCCCGGCGGCGACGACGATCCCGCCGGCCTGCAGGGACGCGTGAGCGCGCTCGGCGACGATCTGGCGGAACTCGTGGTCGAGCGCCTCGTGCACCTCGTCGAGCACCATGATGTCGGGACCGGTGTGGTCGGCGACCGCGAACCCGAGCCGCGCCTTCATCCCCTCCGAGTAGCTCAGCACCGGGCGCTCGAAGGCGTCCTCGAGATGCGTCGCCCGCTTGATCTCCTCGAGCGCAGCGTCCGCCTGAGCGCGCGACATGCCCGCCAGCACGCCCACCAGCGCGGCGTTCTCCCTGCCGGTGAGCAGCCCCAGCAGCCCGGCCTCGGTCGAGAGCAGCGATCCGACCTGGCCGCGCACGTCGAGGCGCCCCGCGTCCGGGCTGAGCACGCCGGCGATCAGGCGCAGCAGAGTCGTCTTGCCGGACCCGCTCGGCCCGATCAGCGCCACGCCCTCGCCGGGCCCGATCGTGAAGTCCATCTCGTGCACGCCCCACGTCTGCGTGCTCGTGCGCCGCAGCCTCGCCAGCGCGGGCGTGACCGCTCGCTCGTGGCGATCGAACAGGAAGCGAACGCCGACGCCCTCCGCGGAGATCGAGCCCGCAGACATCAGAACTCCAGGATCTTCGCGAACTGGCGCTGCTCTGAGCGGAAGATCGGGACGAAGACCGCCAGCAGCGCCACGCCGAGTGTGGCCGGGTAGAGCAGCTCGAAGGCACCGGGCGCGTCGCCGTAGAGCAGCGCGTCGCGGTAGGACTCGAACAGCCCCGTCATCGGGTTGATCATCAGCAGGTCGTGCGCGTCGCCCGAGATCTGCGACAGCGCCACCAAGCCCGGGGCGACGAAGAACAGCACGCGGACGAAGCTCATCACGAAGTTGCCGATCTCCGGCATCCAGATGCCCAGCAGCGCAGCCGGGTAGGCCACGCCGATCGCGAGCAGCATGGTGGCCGCGATCGCCACCGGCAGCCACAAGATGGACAGCGTGGGCGCCACTCCGTAGACGGCCATCATCAGCGCCAGCAGCAGCAGGCTCGCGCCGAACGCGACGGTCTCGGTAAGCGCCCCGGACAGCGGGAGCAGGGTGCGGTTGAAGCCCATGTTGAGCACGATCGAGCGGCGCGCCGCGACGGCGCTCATCGCGTTGACGATCGTCGTCGTGAACAGCTGGAATGGGATCACCGCGCACGCGAGGCTCAAACCGGGAGCCTCCCCGGGGCGGTCGAGCACGAGAGTGACCAGCACCAGATAGACGCCCACGAGAGCGAACGGATCGACGATCCACTTGACCAGCCGCCACCCCCCTCGGCCGTATCTGACCTTAAGGTCGCTGATGGTGAGCGAGATCAGGACGTCGATCGACCGCCGCAGCGCGGTGTCCGGAGAGGCCATCCGGGCCAGAATAGGGCCGGTCGGGGCCTCGGCGCGCCCGCTCTGGTCGGTGATGATCCCGACCCACGACTGCGCGCCCTACCTGCGCGAGACGCTCGCATCCGTGCTGGCGCAGGACCCGGGCCCGGAGCTCATGCAGATCGAAGTGGTCGACGACGCGTCCTCGGATGGCCCCGAGGCCGTGGTCGAAGAGCTCGGCGGTGGGCGCGTCGAGCTTCTTCCGCCAGCCGCGCAACGTCGGCCACGTGGCGAACTTCAACACCTGCCTGGAGCGCTCGCGCGGGCGGCTGGTCCACCTCCTCCACGGCGACGACTGCGTGCGCGACGGCTTCTACGCGGCGATGGGCCGGCTGCTGGAGGCCGAGCCCACGGCCGGCGCGGCGTTCTGCCGCTACATCGCGATCGACGAGCAGGGCGACTGGAGCAGCATCGCCGCGCTCGAGCAGCGCTCCGCCGGCCTGATCCCGGACTGGCTCGAGAAGATCGCCGTCGGCCAGCGCCTGCAGACGCCGTGCATGGTGGTGCGCCGCGAGGTGTACGAGCGGCTCGGCGGCTTCGACCGCTGCGCGGCGGCTTCGCCGAGGACTGGGAGATGTGGGTCCGCATCGCCGCGCACTACCCGGTCGCGTACGAGCCGGCAGCCGCTTGCCCTCTACCGCGTGCACACGCTGTCCCGTTGACCGGCCGCATGGTGCGCACGGGCGAGAACGTCCGGGACCTGCGCCGGGTGATCGAGATCAACCGCGAGCACTTCCCGCCCGCCGCAGGCCGACGAGATCGCGCGCAGGGCGCTGCGCGAGACGGCCGTCACCTGCCTGCGGCGCGCCCGCAGGCTGCTCGGCGCCGGCGACACCACCGCGATGTGGGCCCAGGTGCGCGAGGCGATCCGGTCGGACGCGTCGGCGCGGGTGCTCGCCGAGGCGGCGGTCGGTGGTCGCGGCGCGCTATGTCCTGGCCGCGCGCAGGGGACGCGCGCCGTGACCCGACAGGCGCGCATCAGCGTCGCGATCGCCACGCGCGACCGGCCCCAGGCGCTGGCGCGCTGCCTGGAGTCGCTGCGCGCCAACCGCGTGCAGCCGGCGGAGGTGGTGGTCGCGGATCAGAGCTCCGGCCCGAGACCGGGCGTCCGTGGTCGCGCCGCGGCCGGCGCTCGCTGGGTGGGTCGGGCGGGAGCGACGGCCTGGCCGGGGGCCAGAACGCCGCCTTCCGGCACGCGACGATGCCGCTGATCGCGGTCCTCGACGACGACTGCGTCGCGGACGCCGGCTGGATCGAGGAGCTCGAGCGACGCCTTCGCCGCCGACCCGGAGCTCGCGCTCCTCGGCGGTCGCGTGCTGGCGCTGCCCGCGGCGCGGCGAGCGGGCGTTCGCGGTCGCCTCGCGCACGAGCACCGAGCGGCGCGAGTTCAGCCGGCCCTCGGCGCCGTGGCACGTGGGCAGCGGAAACAACTTCGCGCTGCGCCAGGAGTGGTTCGAGCGCGTCGGCGGCTGCGACGAGCGGCTCGGGCCGGGCACGCCCGGCCAGGGCGCCCTCGACATCGACCTCTTCTACCGCGTGCTGAGGGCGGGCGGGCGCGCGCTCTACGACCCCGACGCGATCGTGCACCACGAGCCGGCCACCCGGAGCGGGCGGCTGGAGCGGCGCCGGCCCTACGGCTTCGGCATGGGCGCGGCGTGCGGCCTGCGGCTGCGCGAGGGCGACCTCTATGCGATCCGGCTGCTGCCCGGCTGGCTGGGCCTGCGCGCTGAGGGTGCTCGCCGCGCGCCCTGCTCGCCGCCGCTGGGACGCGCTCGCGCGAGGAGGCGCTCGTGCTCGGCGGCGACCGCCGCCGGGATCGTGCATGGCTCTGCGCAACGGGCGTCCGGAAGGGGTCCGCGGTGATCTCCGTCTGCATCGTCTGCCGCAACGAGGCCGACAAGCTCGGCCCGTGCCTCGAGTCCGTGCGCTGGGCGGACGAGGTCGTGCTGCTGGACCTCGATAGCGACGACGGATCGGCCGACCTGGCGCGCGCGGCGGGCGCGCGGGTGGTCACGCACGCGCCCGTGCCGATCGTCGAGGCCGTTCGCAACGTCGTCGCGGACGCCGCGACCGGCGACTGGGTCCTCGCCCTCGATCCCGACGAGCGCGTCTCGCCCGGGCTGGCGGCGGAGCTGCGCCGCGCGTCGGCGCGCTCCGACGTCGACGCCGTCGTCGTGCCGCGGATGAACTTCGACTTCGGCTACCCGGCGACCTCGCCCCTGCAGCGCTACGAGCCCCAGCTGCGGATGTACCGCCGCGCGGCGGTGCGCTGGCCCGCCTTCCCGAATGCCCTGCCGGAGGTGAGCGAGGAGCGGCGTCCTGCGGCTGCCGCCGCGCGACGAGCTGACGCTCGTGCACGACCGCAACCGCAACATCCCGGAGGCGATCGACCGCGTGCGCCGCTACGCGCCGGCCCAGGCGCAGGCCATGATCGACGCCGGCGAGGTCTTCACGGCGCGGCGGATGCTGCTCACGCTCGGCGGAGAAGCTGTACCGGCATTTCGTCGTCTCCCGGGCCCTGCGCGACGGCGTGCCGGGCCTCATGCGAGCCGGGCTCCTGGTCGCGTTCCACCTCTACGTCTGGGCTGCCTTCTGGCATCAGTCGGGCGCGCAGCGGGCGGCCGGCGGACGATCGGCTGCTGCGCCGCGCTCGATCACGCGCTCGCGCCGCTACGCCTGTTGGGGGGACGCCGAGCTCCCCAGATGGTGGCGCGCGCGCTGAAATGGCGGTTACGGTGGACATCAGGTTTGGCGGGGAAACCTTCACTGCGCCGTGCCCGCTTTCCGCGCAAGGCGGGCGGGGCCCGCTCTGCCTCGGCTGACGCCGAGACGCTCGCCCACGCCGCCAGAGCGCGGTGCTCGCTGAGAGCGCCGGGCATACCTACAGCGTGATCATGCCCGCCACCGATCGCCCGCCCACGATGGACCGGTGCGTGGAGGCGATCCTCGCCGCGGACGACCCGCCCGACGAGGTGATCGTGGTGGACTCCCCTCCGGGCATGGGGCCCGCTGCCGCGCGCAACGCGGGCGCCGCGCGAGCCAAGGGCTCGATCCTCGTGTTCGTGGATTCGGACGTGCTCGTGCACACCGACGTGTTCACCCGGATCCGCGCGGCGTTCGAGGCCGAGCCCGAGCTGGCGGCGATCTTCGGCTCCTACGACGACCTGCCCTCGTTGCACGGGACCGTGTCGACTTTTCGCAACATGCTTCACCACTACGTCCACCAGGGCTCCGGGGGCGTCGCGACCACGTTCTGGGCCGGCCTCGGAGCGGTGCGCCGAGACTCCTACGTCGAGGTCGACGGCTTCGACGACTGGCGCTTTCGCTCGCCGTCCGTCGAGGACATCGAGCTGGGCCTGCGGCTGGCCGCCGCCGGCGGCCTGATCAAGCTCGACCCCGAGATCCAGGGCACGCACCTCAAGCGGTGGGGCGTGCGCAGCATGCTGCTCACCGACCTGCTCTACCGGGGCATGCCGTGGACGGCCTTGATGCTGGATCGCGGCCCGAAGGCGGCGCGCTTGAACCTGCGCGGCAGCCACGGCGTGGCGGCGGCCGCCTTTACGCTCAGCCTTGCGGCCACGGTGCTCGGCCGGCGCCGGCTCGCCGCGCCGCTGGCGGCCGCCTACTTCGCGATCAACATGCGCTTCTACGGACTGATGTTCCGGCGCGCGGGACCGCGCAGCGCGGCCGCGGCCGTCGCGCTGCTGGGCGTGCACAACGCGGCGGCGCTGGGCTCCGCGCCGCTTGGCGTGCTGGCCTTCGCCACCGACCGCCTTCGCCGGACCGGCCCGCGGACCACGCGCCTCGTTCTGCACAGCCCGGCCGGCGAGCGGCCGGGCGGACGATCGCAGCGCTTCGCCCGCGAGCCGCAGGCGCGCACGGCGCCCAACGGCACGCCCGCTCCCTGAGCCGGCGAGCCGCTTCCCACGGCTGGGACGATCCTAGGCGTGACCGCCTACCTGAGCGCGCTGGCGGTCTGCGCGGCATCGATCGCCGCCGGAGCCGCGCTTTGCTGCCGCCCGAGGGAGTGGTCCTGGACCGCGCCGCCCGTCGGCCTGGCTGCGCTGATGCTGCTGGCGCTGGTGACCGTGCGCCTGCCCGGTCACGGGACGACGGCGGCGATCGCCGTCGGCCTCGCCACGATCGCCGCCGTCGTGGTCCTCGTACGGCGCCGGGTGGCGCTGGTCCCGCTGGCGGCCGGGCTGCCGGTCGGCGGCGCCGTTCTCGCGGTCTGCTCGCTGCCGTTCATCGCCAACGACCGGATCGGCGAGCTCGGGGCGTGGATCAACAACGACCTCGCCTTCCACATGGGCCAGGCCGAGGCGCTCGCCTCGGTCGGCTCGGCCGCGCACATCACGTCTCCGGGGTACCCCAACGGCCCGCACGCGATCGCCGCCGTCCTGGACGTCGGGCTCGGCGTCGGCCCCTCGGCGGCCTTCACGGGCATCCTGCTCGCCACGCCGGTCCTGATGGCGGTGACGGCGCTCGGGGCGCTCGGCGGCATCCGGTGGTACCTGCGCCTGCCGGCGGCCGCGCTGACGGGGATCGCGTACCTCTCCGTCTCCTACTTCGCGCAAGGCGCCTTCAAAGAGCCGCTGCTCGCGCTGTTCCTGCTCGGCTTCGTGGTCGCGCTGCGCGATGTCCACCACGAGGGACGCCGCGACGCTCGGGTGGGCCTCGCGCTGATCGTGACGACGGCGGGCGGGGTGGCTGTCTTCGGCATCACGGCACTCGCATGGCCCGCCGCCACGGTGCTGTGGCTCGGGGGCCTGGAGCTGCTCGGCGGACGCCGCCCCGACCTCGCGAGGTGGCAGCACCTGAGGCGGTGGCTCCCGGCCATCGGCGCGCTCGCGGTCGCGGGGTGTGTCGCGCTCGTGCTGATCGCCGTGACGGGCGACTTCTTCGACACCGGACCGGGCCGGTATCTGACCTCTAACGAGCCGGGCGGGAACTTCTCTCGGACAGCTGTCGCCGCTCGAGGCGCTCGGCGTCTGGCACCGGCCGGACTTCCGCGATAGCTTCGGCACGGGCGCGCCTTGGCTTCGAGCCAGGCGTGCTGCTGGCCTGCGCGGTCGTGGCTTCGGCCTCTGGTGGTGCTGGCGCCGACGCGAGTGGGCGCTGCTCTCGGGGGCCCTGGCGGGGGTCACGGTGTACCTGGTGGTGCGCCCGTTCACGCTCGCGTACTTCAGCGGCAAGGCGCTCGCGGTTGTCGCACCGTTGCTGACCCTCGTCGCGGTCAAGGCGCTCGCGTCGGTGCTCGTCCGACAACCGCGTGCGAGTGGCCGCGATCGCCGCTGTTCGGTGCCTATCTCCTGGCGGCCAGCGCGTCGAGCACCTTGGCCCTGCGCGGGGCGCACGTGCGCCCCGCGGAGCGCGGCCACGACCTCGCTGCGTTCCGTTCGATTGTCGACGGCCAGCCGACCATCTACCTCGGGCACGACAACTTCGCCCCCTGGGAGCTGCGCGGCGCGCGCCTGCTCGGCTTCCAATCCAACAGCACCGGGCTCGCGCTCAAGCATCGACGAGGTCCCGAAGAAGATCGCGGGCGACGCGCACCCGCCCGCCGCGGACGTGGACTCGGTCCCCCCCTGGTTCCTCGCCGTCGCCGCGCGCTACCTCGTCGCGCCGCGCACCGCCTACGCCTCCCGCCCGCCGGCCGAGTTCCGCCCGATCAAGCGCACGCGCTGGCACGTCCTCTGGGAGCGCCGGGGACGCGCTGCGGCCGCGCGAGATCCTCGCCGAGGGCGAGGCGCCGGGAAAGGTTCTGGATTGTCGGACCGCGGCCGGCCGGCGACTGGCCCGCAAGCCGGGCGTGGCGTACGTGCGTCCCGCGCCGGTGGTCGGTCGCCGTGCCGCGTGGGTGGGCGGTGGCACGGTGGCGAGCGGCGACTCGCGTACGCAGGAGCTGCGGCTGGGCCGAGGGGTCTGGGACATCTCGCTGCGCTACTTCAGCGACGTTCCCCTGCGCCTGAAGGCGGGGGCGCTGGACGCGTCGCTGCCGCCCTACCTGAGTGACGAGTCGACGTTCTTCAGCGCCGGCCGGGTCGTGTCAGACGGCGAGACGCTGCGTGTGACGGTGACGGTCCCGGCCCGCAGGCGGATCGAGCTGGTTCGGTTCGTCAGGCTCGGAACGGTGGCAGCCACGCGCGTGGACGATCGCGGCCAGCCTCGTGCCGCTGGCGAGCGCGTGCGGAAAGTACGTCGACTGGTATCGGATCAGTCCCTAGGGTTGAGCGGTGTTCACCGCCCTCCAGCTCGTCGCGGTCGGCGGCCAGACCACCCCAGTTCGGCGCACGAGAACAGCGGATAGGGGCCGACCAGGTCGCTCGCCGATCCGTCCGGGACGGGGCGCTCCAGCAGCCATCCGCCGCTCCGCGGCAGACGCCGCGGAACACCGAACTCCGACAACGACTCGGCGTACCCAGCGTCCGAGTAGTTCACTGAGCCAAACTAGCCCAGCCCGCGTGCGTATGCTGCCGCTCGGTGCCGCGCCAGCCCTTCTCGATCGCCCAGGTGACTCCCTGGCCATGGGAGCAGCACCACGAGGTCAACCGCTTCGTGGAGCGCCTCTCCGACGAGCTCTGCGGGCGCGGTCACCGCGTGGTCGTGGTCGCTCCGTCCGACTCGCGCGAGCTGGTCCACGAGGGCCGGGCGACCGTCCAGGCGGTGCGCTCGAACCCGGACGCGCTGTTCGCCGAGGAGGGCTGCGCGTCGGTGCTGGCCGTCGGGCAGTCGCTGCCGTTCCGGCGCGGCGGCTCGGTGTCGCTGCCGCTGGACGTCTCGCGCACGCTCGAGGACCTGCTCGACCACGCCGAGCTCGACTTCGTCCACGTGCACGAGCCGTTCGCCCCCAGCGCGTCCTCGGCGGCGCTGCGCCACTCGCGCGCGCTCAACGTGGGCACGTTCCACTCCACCACCGAGCGCTTCGTCTCGACGCAGGTGGCGCGCAAGGTGGTCGAGCTGCTGTTCGGCCGGCTCGACGGGCGCACCGCCAGCTTCGCCGCCACGCGCGACCTGATCGAGCGCTACTTCCCGGGCGAGTACCGCATCATCCTGCCCGGGCGCGGATCTGCTGCAGCGCCCGGGGGCCCACGAGGGGCCGCCCGAGATCGTCTTCTCGGCCGAGGAGGAGCGCGGCGCGATGCGGCTGTTCCTGCGCGCGCTGCGGCGGCTGCCGGCCAACCTCGACTGGCGCGCCACCGATCTGGCTGCGCGACCCTGCCTCGGCGCCCGCGGTGTCGCTGTCGCGCCGGCTGCGCGAGCGTGTGCGCCTCGCCGGCCCGGCCGACGGCTCTGAGGCCCAGCACCTGGCCCGCGCGACGATCGCGGTCGCCGCGTCGGCCGGCGCCGCGCCGGCCCCGCAGCTCGTGCTGCGCGCGCTGGCCGGCGGGGCCGTTCCCGTCGTCGCCCGCCTGCCGCAGTACGAGGAGGCGCTGCGCGAAGGCGAGCTGGGGCTGCTGTTCGAGCCGCGCGACGCGGTCACGCTGGCCGCTCAGCTCGAGCGGCTGATCGCCGAGCCACAGCTGGTCGTCCACTTCAGGGAGCGCATCGATGCCGCGCACCCCGACATCGAGTGGTCGCGCGTGGCCGAGCAGTTCGAGGCGCTGTTCGACGAGATCGCGGCGCGCCGGCACGGCGACGGCCGGGCCGACGTGCAGCAGCGGCTGGCCCGGCGCGACTTCATCCACGTCGACCTGCACATGCACACCGACCACTCGCCCGACTGCGCCACGCCGGTGACGACCCTGCTCGACACCGCCACGAAGGTCGGCCTGGGCGCCATCGCCGTTACCGACCACAACGAGATCTCGGGCGCGCTCGAGGCCCGCGAGCTGGCCAACGGGATCAAGGTGATCGTGGCCGAGGAGGTCAAGACGGCGGACCAGGGCGAGGTGATCGGGCTCTTCATCGAGGAGAAGATCCCGCGCGGCATGACGCTCCAGGAGACGATCGCCGAGATCCGCCGCCAGGGCGGGCTCGTGTACGTGCCGCACCCGTTCGACCGCATGCACGCGGTCCCGGACTACGAGCACCTGCTCGACGTGGTGGAGGAGATCGACGCGATCGAGGTCTTCAACCCTCGAGTGGCGTTCACGGCGTTCAACGAAGAGGCCGCTCGCTTCGCCGCCAAGTACCGGATCGTGGCGGGCGCGGGGTCCGACTCGCACGTGGCGCAGGGGCTCGGCTCGGTGAAGATCAAGATGCGTGACTTCGACGGGCCGGAGGAGTTCCTCGAGTCGCTGCGCGACGCCGACATCGTCCGCAAGCGCCAGTCGCTGCTCTACGTCCAGGCGCTCAAGTTCATCCAGACGCGCGGCAAGAAGTGATGCGCGCGAAAGGACAGCGGGCCGACCCGTCAAAGCCTGTGGGCGAGGTGCCGGCTACCGATGACGAGATCAGGGAGAAGTACCTGGAGCGCGCGATCCGTGAGCTGAACCAGCTCACGCGTGAGATCCAGAGCTGCGACCACTGCCCGCGCGGGAACCTGATGCCGGTGCTCGGCTCCGGGCACCCGCAGGCCGACATCTTCCTGCTCAAGTACATCCCGGTCCCGTCGGAGATCGAGGAGGGCGTGGCGTTCTACGGCCGCGCCGGCAGCGCGCTGATGAAGAGCTTCAAGCGGCTCGGCATCGATCCGCTCGCGGTCTACGGCACCGTCTTCGTCAAGTGCCCGGTCGGCGATACCGACCTGTCCGCGCCCGAGTGCCGCGCGCGGGTGCTCGAGGAGCTGGCGATCGTGCAGCCGCGCATCGTCGTCGTGATGGGCGAGGAGGCGCTCGAGGAGCTGAACGGGCTGGGTGTGCCGCTCGGCCGCGAGATCGCCCCGACCACCGGCGAGATCCAGCGCCTCACGCCCTCCTGCGACGCCCTCTACGTGCCCGACATCGACCGCTCGCTCGACGAGGAGGTCGCCAAGCGGGAGTTCTGGGCGGCGTTCCGCGCGCTCGGCGAGTGGTACGCGGATTTCCCTCCCTACTAACGGGGTACTCTCCCCGACATGACCGACAAGGCGAGAGTCTTGGTGGTCGCCAACCGGACCGCGGAGTCGCCTGAGCTGCTGGCCGCGCTGCACGCCCGTGCCGTTCACGGGCCCTGCGAGTTCACCCTGCTGGTGCCCTCGACCCCGCACGGTCTGGCCTGGGCGGCCAACACCTACGACGCCGGCAACGAGGAGGCCGAGGAGCACCGCACGGCGTTCCTGGAGGAGCTGCGCGGCGAGGGGCTGGACGTGGCGGGCGCGAAGGTCGGCGACGCCGATCCGCTGGCGGCGATCTCGGACGAGTGCAACTTCAGCGAGTACGACGAGCTGATCGTGTCGACGCTGCCGCTGAAGATCTCGAAGTGGCTGCACCTCGACCTGCCGAGCAAAGCGGGGGCCGCCACGGGCCTGCCGGTCACCCACGTCGTCGGGAGCGAGGGCTGATGGAGCTGGAAGAGCACGAGGGCGTCGACCCCGTCATCGAGCGCCGCTGCGCCGAGTGCGGTGCGACGCTCACCGACGCCGAGATCCGCGCCGCTCTGGAGACGAAGGGCCCGTTCCTGTGCACCGTGCACGCGAACGAGGAGGTCTCGCTCGAGGAGGACGTCGAGCCCTAGGGCCGCTCCAGCAGCGCCACGCACTCGATGTGCGGCGTCTGCGGGAACATGTCGACCGGCCGGACCGTCTTGAGCTCGTAGCCGGCGTCGACCATCTGACGCGCGTTCGGCGCCAGCGTCGTGGGGTTGCAGGAGACGTAGACGATGCGCTTCGCCTCCGCCTCCAGCACGCGCCGCACGACCTTCTGGGAGAGGCCGGCCCGCGGCGGGTCGACCACGACCACGTCGGGCTTGCCCGACTGCTCCAGCAGCGGACGCATCGCGAGCCGCACGTCGCCGGCGAAGAAGTGCGCGTTGTCGACCCCGTTGAGGCGGGCGTTCTCGATCGCGTCGGCCACCGCCTCCTCCACGAGCTCCACGCCCCACACCTCGCCGGCGTCGAGGGCGAGCGCCAGCGCGATCGTGCCGATCCCGCAGAACAGGTCGAGCACGCGCTCCCGGCCGGTCAGCCCGGCCAGGTCGATCGCCGAGCCGTAGAGCCGCTCGGCCATCTCCGTGTTGGTCTGGAAGAAGGCATCCGGCGAGATGCGCAGTTTCAGGCCGGACAGCTCCTCCTCCAGGTAGGCGCTGCCCTTGACCACCTCGGTCTCGCCGTCGCGGGTGGTCTCGGCCACACCGGCCGCGCGCGTCCAGAGGAAGCTGTCAGCGGGCGTGGCGGCCGCCAGCTCGGCGACCTGGAAGATCGACCCGGTGCTGGTCACGAGCCGCGCCTGCAGCTGCCCCGTGCGGCGACCCTCGCGCACCACGAGGTTGCGCAGCAGCCCGTCCTGGTTGCGCCGGTCCCACGCCGGCAGGCCGGCGGCGCGGCACCAGGTCTTGACCGCCTCGCGGACCTCGTCGACGCGCTCGGAGGCGAGGATGTCGGTGGTCACGTCGTCGATCAGGTCGAAACGACCCGGGTGGTGGAAGCCGAGCACGAGCTGGCCCTGCTCGTCCTCGCCGAACGAGTACTCGAGCTTGTTGCGGTAGCGCAGCGGCTCGACCGCGGGCACGATCTGCTCGACCGGCGGCGCCTCGAAGCGGCCGATGCGCTGGAGCGCGTCGCGGACCTGGTCCTCCTTCTCGGTCAGCTGACGCTCGTAGGGCAGCACCTGCCAGGGGGCGCCCGGGTGGGGCGCGACCGGCTCGACGCGGTCGGGCGAAGGCTCGAGCAGCTCCACCGAGTCGGCCTCGGCGAACGACCGCTTCGACTTGGTCACACGCGCCCGGACGCGGTCGCCAGGTATCGCGCCGCGCACGAACACGACGTAGCCGTCCAGGCGGGCGACGCCGGCGCCGCCGTGCGCGAGCCGGTCGATCGTCAGCTCGAGCTGGTCGCCCGTCCGCGGGCGGGCGGCGCGTGTTTCGGTTTCGCTCACCGGGTCGAGGCTAGCTGGCAGGGGCGCGAGCCCCCGGCTGGTTACGTGAGCTTCGACTCGATCGAGGCAAGCACGGTCTTGCGGCTCGCGTTGCGGCGCTCGTGGTCGCGCACCTTGCGCAGCTCGGCCGGCGTGAGCGTGCCCAGGCGCGTCACGATCTGGTTCGCGGTCAGGTCGTCGTAGCCGGTGATCGGGAAGTTCGGCCCCACGCCGGCGGTGCGGCGCACCCGATCGACCTGGGCGAGCGCCGGAGAGGCGCGCCGGACGGCCCGGCCGCGTGCGCCCGAGGCCCGATCCTCGACGCCGCTGCGGCCGCGGTCGAGCAGGTTCTCGAGGTCCTTCAGCACGTCGCTCGTCTGGCGCTGCCCGCGCTTGACGAGCCCCGAGGTGATGCGCTGCGCGTCGCGCACGGTCACACGACCTTGGTCGACGGCCTCGCCGAGGACCTCCTCGATGCGCTCGCGTGAGATCAGCACCATCTCGAGCGGTCCGATCAGGTTCTTGCGCAGGGCCTCGCGCAGCTCGGCGACCGTCTTGGCCTCGACCCCGGCGCCGCGCGCTCCGCGAGCGGCGGTCTTGGCGGTGGTGCTCGCCGTCTTGCGCGCGGTCCGCTTGCGAGCGCTGGCCTTGCCGCCCTTGCTGGCGGCGGCCTTGCGCGAGGCGGCGCTGCGCGTGGAAGCTCCGCTGCGACTGGAGGCGGACTTGGTGGAGGCGGACTTGGTGGAGGCGGACTTGGTGGAGGCGGACCTTGCCTTGCGCGGCGCGGAGGCCGGCTTCGCCTTCGCCCTCGCCGACGTCTTAGCTTTGCTCGAGCCGCTGCCGCTCCGCTTCTGCGCCATGAGGCACTCCTCCTCCGGGGAGCCCGGACTATCGCACGAACTCGGCGACGACGGGAGCGTGGTCGGAGAGCCGGATGTGCAGCCCACTCGGATCACCGACCTCGCGCTCCGCGGGGGCCAGCTGCCGGGGGCGCTCGACCGCTCGCAGCCCGCGCGCGAGCAGGTGGTCGATCGCCCGCGGAGCGGTCGGCTCGCCCAGCCCGAAGCGCTCGCGCAGCGTCGCGAACGGCTCGGGCTGGAGCGCCGGCCGCAGGTTGAAGTCGCCGCCGAGGATCAGCGGGTCGTCGCCCGAGAACTGCGTCGCCGCCTGGCCGGCCGCGACCACCTCGGCGCTCGCCCGCTCGGGCCGGCCCGCCGACGCGTGCAGGTTCGCTACGCACACGCGCCCGAAGCCGGGCAGGTCGACGCGAGCCCATTGCATCCGCCGTCGCTCCGGCCAGAAGGCGAGCGTCAGCCGGCGCTGCTCCAGCACACGTGCCGGGTGGCGCACCAGGATCTGGTTCGAGCCTCCCTCGCTGGAGGCGATCAGGTCCGGGTTGAGGTCCGCGAGGCGACCCTGGAGCGCGGGCAGCCAGTTGCGCGAGGTCAGCACGCGCACTCCGCTCGAACGGGTGCGAGACGCGAGCGGCGCGAACCAGCGCGGCGGCGCCTCCTGCAGCAGCGCCACGTCCCATTCGAGCCTGTCCAGCACGGTCGTGAACTCGTCGAGCAGCGGCCGGTTCACCTGCACGTGGGTCTCCCCGCGCTCGGTCAGACCGAGCAGCCGCGAACGCAGCGTGAAGAGGGCGGACTCGGGAGGGAAGTCGCGCCCGTGGTAGAGATTCCAGCTGAGGACACGCATTGGCGCGGCATTTCCTGACAGGCGAGGAGCTTACGACCGACGAGCTGAACGGGCTCGTCGAGCGCGCGCTCGAGCTCAAGCAGGATCGGCTGCGCTCGCGCGCGCTGGAGGGCCTCAGCGTCGCGCTCGTGTTCGACCGTCCCTCCACGCGCACCCGTGTCTCGTTCGAGACCGGCGTGTTCGAGCTGGGCGGCCGGCCGCTGGTGCTGCGCGAGGGCGAGCTGCAGCTGTCGCGGGGCGAGTCGCCGCGCGACACCGCCCTCGTGCTCTCGCGGATGGTGCACGCGATCGCCGTCAGGACCGGGCCGCACAGCGTCCTCGAGGAGCTGGCCGAGTACTCGCAGATCCCGGTGATCAACATGCTCACCCGCGACCACCACCCGTGCCAGGCGCTGGCCGACATCCTCACGCTGCGCGAGCGCTTCGGGCGGCTGGAGGGCCTCAAGCTCGCCTACGTCGGCGACGGCAACAACATGGCGCGCTCGCTGCTGATCGCGTGCCGGCTGGCCGGCGTGGAGTTCGCGATCGCGGCGCCGCCGGAGTTCTCCCTGCCCGAGCTGGAGTCGGTCCCGCTCGACGAGGCCGTCGCCGGAGCCCACGCGATCTACACCGACGTGTGGGTGAGCATGGGCGACGAGGCCGACGCCGCGCGTCGGCGCGAGCTGCTCGGCCCCTACCGCCTCGACGAGGCGCTGCTGGCCAAGGCGCGCGACGACGCGATCGCCCTGCACTGCCTGCCGGCGCATCCCGGCGAGGAGATCACCGAGGGCGTGCTGTACGGCGAGCGCTCGGCGATCTGGGACCAGGCCGAGAACCGCCTGCACGCCCAGAAGGCATTGCTGGAGCTGCTTTTCTTCTACTCTTCGCCGCAATGAGCCGCCTGCTTGCACTGCTGCTCGCCCTCGTAGCGCTCGCGGTCGTGGCCGCCGGGTGCGGCGGAGGCGACGACGACAACGGCGACAGCGGAAACGGCGGCGGCAACGCCCCGGCCGCCGAGGAGCCGGCGGCGCCCACGGCCGAGGACGACGGTGGCGGCGGCGGGGCAGCGGCGGCACGGGCCCCGGTACGCAGGTCTCGATGAAGGACATCAAGTTCAACCCCGGCACCGTGACGATCAAGGCCGGGGGCAAGGTCACCTGGACCAACGACGACTCGGTGGGCCACGACGTGACCGCCGACGACTTCGAGTCGGGCAGCCCGGGCGGCATCGACGGCGGCTCGACCTTCTCGCACACCTTCAAGAAGCCCGGCACCTACGACTACGTGTGCAGCGTGCACCCGGGGATGAAGGGCGCGGTCAAGGTCACCAAGGGCTAGCGCCGCCGCAGGCCAAAGCCCCGCAGCATCAGCAGCAGCGTCTCTCCCGTCCCGCCTCGCGCCGGCAGCAGCCCCAGTTGCGTCGCCGCGTCGTAGAGGTCGAAGAAGCCGCGCGCGCGGCGCACCTGCCCGTCCGACAGCTCGAGGTAGTGCAGCCCGTGCAGGCTGACGAAGCGATCGGTCGCCGGCAGCGCGGTGCCGATGTCGCCGCGGTGCGTGCCGAGCGCGCGCCAGGGCACGCATACGTGCTCGCCGCGCGAGAGCGGCGGGGCGGTGGCCTCCACGCTCAGGTCGGGGAACGCCCCGCGCAGCTGAGCGGCGTGGCGGTCGAGCGCGTCGACGCGCCGCAGCGGGTCGATCACCACCGGGTCCTCGTAGGAGACGTCGGGCGTGCAGCAGCTCTCGAACCCCGCGCCCTGCCAGGCGCCGCGCCACTGGACGGCGAGCTCGTCGAGGGCGCCGCGCTCGAGCTCGGTGCTCACCGGTGCTCGAGCTCCGCCAGCCCCTCCTCGGGAGACGACGCCTGCGCGTACAGCCGCCGCGGGATGCGGCCGGCCTGGGCCGCCTCGTAGCCGGCCTCGATCGCCTTGCGCATGGCGCGCGCCATCGCGACCGGGTCGGCCGCGCGCGAGATCGCGCTGGCGAGCAGCACCGCGTCGCAGCCGGCCTCCATCGCCTGCGCCGCGTCGGACGCGGTGCCGACCCCCGCGTCGAGGATCACGGGCACGCCGGCGGCCTCGACGATCAGGCGCAGGTTGTAGGGGTTGTTGATGCCCATGCCGCTGCCGATCGGCGAGCCGAGCGGCATCACCGCGGCGCAGCCGGCGTCCTCGAGCCGGCGGGCCAGGATCGGGTCGTCGCTCGTGTAGGGGAGCACCACGAACCCGTCGCCCACGAGCGTCTCGGCCGCCTCGAGCAGCTCGCCGGGGTCCGGGAGCAGCGTGCGGTCGTCGCCGATCACCTCGAGCTTGACCCAGTCGGTTCCGAGCGCCTCGCGCGCCAGCCGCGCTGTCGTGACCGCCTCGCGCGCCGTGTAGCAACCGGCCGTGTTGGGCAGTACCTCGAGCCCGGCGTCGCCGAGCACCTCGAGGATCGACCCGCGCGCGCTTGGGTCCACCCGGCGCATCGCGACCGTCGCCAGCTCGGCGCCCGACTCGCGGGCGGAGGCCGCCATCACCTCGAGGCTGCGGAAGCCGCCGGTGCCGAGGATCAGCCGCGACGTCAGCGAGCGACCAGCGATCTCGAACGCCTCCGGCGACCCGCCCTGCACGGCGTGCAGGACCTCCAGCTCCTGACCGTCGTGCAGCGCGGTCTCGTGCCACGCGCCGCGCGGGATCACCTCGCCGTTCACGGCCACAGCCGTCCCGCGCCGGTCGACGCCCAGCTCGCGCACGACGGTCTCGACGGTGGCGTCGTCGTCCAGCTCGCGGTACTCGCCGTTGACGAACACCTTCTTCACGCCCGCACCTCCGCGAACCGCGCAGGATCGAGCGGCGCCAGCTCCTCGGGCAGCGCTCCGCCGGTCAGCAGCTCGGCCACGACCTCGCCCGTGAGCGGCGTGAGCAGCACGCCGTTGCGCCAATGCCCGGTCGCCCAGACGAGGCCCTCCAGCTCGCCCAGCCCGACGACGGCCGCGTTGTCGGGCGTGCCGGGCCGCAGCCCGGCGCCGGCCTCGACCAGCTCCAGCTCGCCGACCTCCGGCACGACCTCCCAGGCCGCCTCGAGCAGCCGGTAGACGCCGTCGGCGGTGACCGCGGTGTCGAAGCCCTGCTCCTCCATCGTGGCCCCGAGCACCACGCGCCCGTCGCCGCGCGCGACGAGGTAGCAGCGCGGCGTGCGCACGACGCGCGAGATCGGCTCCGGCATCCCTCCGCGCACGCGCAGCTCGAGGATCTGGCCCTTGACGGGCCGCACCGGCGGCCCGCTGCCGTCGGGGGCGAGCGCGGGGCTCCAGGCGCCGGCGGCCACCACGACCGCGTCGCTCTCCACGACGCCCGCCGAGGTCCGCACGCCGGTCACGCGTCCGCGCTCGTGCTCGATCGCCTCGACCTCGACGCCCAGCTCGATCTCCCCGACCACCTCGGCGAGCGCGCGCACGGTCGCGCGCGGGTCGGCCTGCCCGTCCCCGTGCGCGAGGATCCCGCCGGCGATGCGCGGCGACAGTCCCGGCTCGAGGCGGCGGCACGCGCCTGGCGTCAGCCACTCGACGTCGAGGCCCAGCGACAGCTGGAACTCGTGCAGGCGTCGCAGCGCCTCGGCGTCGTCGCGGTCCGTGGCGACGATCAGCGCGCCGCTGTCGCGGTAGCCGGTCGGCAGGCCGGTGCGCTCCTCCAGCTCGGCGGCGAACGCCGGCCAGCGCTCGCGCGCGGCCAGGTTCACGCGCACCAGCCGCTCCTCGCCGAAGTCGGCCTCCATCACCGGGGCGAGCATGCCGGCGGCCACGCGCGAGGCGCCGTCGCCCGGGCTCGTCGCACGATCGACGACCAGCACGGACAGACCGCGTTGCTCAGCGCGCCAGGCGCTGGCGAGGCCGATCAGACCGGCACCGATGACAACGGCGTCGTAGCGTGTGCTCCGCGGCAGTTGACTCTCCTTCCCTTCGCCGGCATTACCCGGGTCAGGTTCGACGGTCGGCGGCGCCGCAGCCGCCCTCTCAGCCCGGTTTCACCGAGCTCCCGTTGGGTTCGACCAATCGTATCTGCTATCCATACCGGCCCGACGGCACCGCAACTCTCCAAGCGTGTGCTGTTTAGACCAGGAACCGGAGCGCGCTTTCACCCGGCCCGCCGCTCCCCTCCTTTGTGCCATGAAACGACTGACGATCACAATCGCCATGCTCGTGGCTGCCGCCGTCGCGGCGCCCGCCGCCAATGCGTCCAGCGACCAGCTGCTGGTCATGCAAGACGACGGCCGCGTGCGGTCGGCTCCCGAGCGAGACGCTGTCCGAGTTCGCCGACCTCGGCGCCGACGCCGTGAAGATCAACCTCTACTGGGACGAGGTCGCCCCCAACACGCGGCGCAAGCCGACCGGGTTCGACGGCGCCAATCCGGCGAGCTACGCGTGGGGCAGCTACGACACCGCGGTCGCCGCGATCCTGGCGCAGGGGATGCAGCCGTACCTGAGCATCGGCGGCCACGCCCCCAAGTGGGCAACCCACGGCAGGGGGCGCCCCGGCACGATGCGCCCGAGCGCCAAGGAGTTCCGCCTGTTCGCCCAGGCCGTCGGGCAGCACTACGCGAACGTGAACATCTGGTCGATCTGGAACGAGCCCAACCTCTACTCCTGGCTCGGCCCGCAGCGCAGCCACGGCACCCCGCTGTCGCCGTCGATCTACCGCGGCCTCTACCTGGCCGGCTATCGCGGCCTCGACGACGCCGGGCACGGCGACGACACGATCCTGCTCGGCGAGCTGATGCCGCGCGGCGGCACCTCGCCCGACAAGGTGCGCCCGCTCGAGTTCCTGCGCGAGATGGCCTGCCTGGACCGCAACTACCACCAGATCCGCGGCCGGGCCGCCAAGAAGCGCGGCTGCCGCAAGATCGGTCGCTTCCCGACCTCGGGCATCGCCTACCACCCCTACACGCCGCCCGGCGGCCCGCACGTGGCGGAGGGCCGGGACGACGCCGCGATCGGCCAGCTGTCGCGCCTGCGCGCGACCATCGACGCGCTCGCCCGCCGCGGCAAGCTGCCCAGGCGCCTGCCGATCTGGATCACCGAGTTCGGCTACCAGACCAAGCCGCCCGACCCGCTCCAGGGAGCGCCGGTCAAGCGCGCCGCCGCGTTCATGGACGAGAGCGAGTGGATCGCCTTCCGCAACCCGCGGGTGGCGAGCTACTCGCAGTACACGCTGTTCGACGATCCGCCCCGACCCGGCTCGGGCCCGCTGCGCTGGTCGTCCTGGCAGGCCGGCCTGCACTTCCTCAACGGCAAGCGCAAGCCGTACGTCTACGACGCGTTCCGCCTGCCCGTGTTCGTGCGCGCGCTGGGCGGCAACCGCGTGGAGATCTTCGGCGGGCGACGCACGCTTACGGGCGGCGCCGCCCAGATCGAGTCGAAGGCTCCGGGCGCCAGCTACCGTTCGCTGGGCACCGCCGACGTCGGCCAGACCGGATATTTCAAGCGTGTCTTCAAGGTCAATGACGCCGCGCGGCGAAAGTACAGGGTCACTCTCGACGGCATCACGCGTGTGAAGTCGCCGGTCGCCCGCTAGTCCGTTCCATCGACTCCCCCAAGGAGAATCCGTTCACGTGACTGTTGTGCCCGTACGTCCAACACGAGTCCTGCTGGCCGCCGTGGTGGCGGCATCCGTGCTGCTGACCGGCTGCCTGGTCTCGCCCGGTGAGACGCGTGCCGCGCGCGGGATGGAGCTGGCGCTACAGGACGACGCGACCTTCCTGCTGGGAGGCAAGCGCGTCGACCGCGAGGAGGGCTTCCGGCTCGCCCGCCAGATCGGCGTCACCCGGCTGCGCGTGAACCTGCTCTGGGCCTACACGATGCCGCCCGCGGTCTACAACGCGCGGCGCAAGCCGGCCCAGATCCCCTATCTGCTTCGACGCGTTCGACCAGCTGGTCGACTCCGCCGCCGACAAGGGCATCCGGATCCACCTCTCGCTCACCGGCCCGGCGCCGCGCTGGGCGCGCCCGAAGGCCTCGGTGAAGCAGGCCTGGTACAAGCCGAACACGGCGGAGTTCGGCAAGTGGGCCGGGGTCGTGGCCGAGCACTTCGCCGGCCGGGTGGACCGCTACAGCATCTGGAACGAGCCCAACTGGCGCACCTGGCTGGGCCCGCTGGCGAACGGCCCGGGGCTCTACCGCAGCCTCTATACGCGCGGCTACACGGCCATCAAGAAGGCCGATCGGCGGGCGAAGGTGCTGATCGGCGAGACGAGCCCCTACGGGCGCCCGGGCCTGTCCACCTCGCCGATCGCGTTCCTGCGCAAGGTCGCCTGCGTCAACGCCAAGTACAAGCGCGTCGGCGGCTGCTCGCCGCTCAAGGCGGACGGCTACGCGCACCACCCGTATGACTTCCGGCACGCGCCCGACTACCAGTACCCGGGCGTGGACAACGTCACGATCGGGACGCTCAGCCGGCTCACCAAGGCGCTCGACAAGCTGCGGAAGGTCGGCGCGCTGCGCACCAACAACGGCTCGCGCATGCCGCTCTACCTGACCGAGTACGGCTACTTCGCCAACGGTCACCGGGCGCTGCCGCCGAAGCAGCGCACGCGCTACCTCCAGCAGGCGTACACGATCGCCCTGAAGAACTCGCGGGTGAAGAGCCAGCTGCAGTACCTGCTGGTCTCGCCGCCGGCCAACTCGAGCTCGGCGTTCTTCAACCTGGCGCTGCTCTCGCCGAGCGGCAAGAAGTACCCGCAGTTCGGTGCGCTGCAGCGCTGGTTCAACGCCAACCGCGGCAAGGTCAAGCGGCCCGGCGGATCGATCGCACTGCCGGCGGCGCGGCCCAACCCCGCGGTCCTGTGAGCGAAGGGCTCGTCGCCGCGCGCGAGCGCCTGCGGCGAGCCCGGCTCTACCTCGTCGTGGAGGCCGCGGCCGAGCCGGTGCTCGGCCCGGCCCTGCGCGGCGGGGTGGACATGGTCCAGCTGCGCGACAAGCACGCGGGCGACGACGAGATCCTGAGCGCGGCCGCTCGCTTCAGGGCGCTCTGCGCCGAGCACGGCGCGCTGTTCTGGCTCAACGACCGGCCCGACCTGGCGCGCGAGGCGGGCGCCGACGGCGTGCACCTGGGCCAGGACGACACGCCGGTCGCCGAGGCGCGCGAGCAGCTCGGCCCGGACGTGCTGATCGGGCTGTCGACGCACTCGCCCGAGCAGTTCGACGCGGCGCTGCGCTCCGGCGCCGACCAGCTCAGCGTCGGGCCGGTCTGGGAGACCCCGACCAAGGCCGGCCGCCCCGCGGCCGGGCTCGACTACGTGCGCTACGCCGCCTCGCGAGGCGGCGACGTGCCGTGGTTCGCGATCGGCGGGATCGACTCGGGCAACGTGGCCGAGGTGGTCGCCGCGGGCGCGCGCCGGGTGGTGGTCGTGCGCGCAATTCGCGATGCGGAGGACCCCGAACGGGCGGCCCGGGTGTTACATGAGGTGCTGTGCGCCGCCTAGTCCTCCTCGCCGGCCTCGTGGTGCTCGCGCTGCCGGCGCAGGCCAGCGCGCAGCTGCCCTACTTCACCACCCCGCCGCCGCCGGAGCACCGGGCCGACCCCGCTCTCACCACCTAGGCGCTGGCGCTTCAGGGACGACCGCATCCACGACGCGACGCTCGTGCACGGACCGCGCGGCTTCGCCACCGCGACCGTGCGCAACCGCACCCAGTCGCAGCGCTTCTCGGTGCCGGGCGAGTACCGGCTCTACTGCTCGATCCACCCGGTGCTGATGTCGCAGGTCGTACGGGTCCGCTAGTCGCAGACGCCGAGCGAGCTCTTCGCGCAGCCCTGGTAGCGGCGCGCGCTGGCGGCGTAGGCGGCCAGCGCCGGGCGCGGCTCGTACTCGCCGCCGGAGAAGCGGACCAGGCCGGAGTAGTCGAACAGGTCGTTGTCCGCGTAGGCCGACGACCACGTGTACCAGACCACCCGCCCGATCCGGAGCTTGCGCCGGACCTTGGCGGCGAGCGAGTAGATGCCGCGGACCCGATCGGCCATGCCCTGATCGGTCGTGTACCAGGAGCGCTGCCAGGCGACCGACGGGCGCGAGACGCGGCCCTTGCCGGCGGGCCAGGTCGACTCGGTCAGCCAGACCGGCTTGCGCTGCGCCCCGCCGGGCGCATGACGCGGCGGACCAGCCGCACCCCGCGCATGACGTAGCCCGGGCGCGAGGTGAACAGGTTGATCGCGACCACGTCGTAGTAGCGGCTGATCTTGAACTTGTTGAGGCGGGCGAGGTGGCTCCACGCGTAGTCGGCCAGGGCGGCGAGGACGACCGTGGCGCCGGGGTCGGCGGCGTCGATGGCGATCTTGGAGGCCTTCAGCAGGCGCGCGTACTCGCGCGCCCAGGCGTTCGGGGAGCGGCCGTCGGTGTTCCACCAGATGTTCAGGTGGGGCTCGTTCCAGATCTGCCAGGTGCGCACCGGCAGCTTGGGCACCTCGGGGTGCTCGGTCCAGTACGAGCCGGCGGGGCCGTAGCGGCCGATCAGCGCGGTCAGGAAGACCGTGTAGTCGGACGTGTTCTTGGGGGGCGAGCCAGGTTGGAACGGGTTGCGCTTGGCCCAGGCCGGCGCCGTGCGGACCACCGGCACCAGCTGGATGTTGTGGCTGGCGGCGAGGCCGACGACGCGGTCCGTGTAGGAGTAGTCGGTCACGCCCGGGCTCGGGCTGGGCGCGCGCCCAGTTGAAGACCGTGCGGACCGACTCCACGCCGCTGCTCGCCATCAGCGACCACTGGGCCTCCTGCTCGGCCTCGGGCGCGTCCGTGGCGGCGCGGTCCCACATGACGCCGTAGAAGCCGCGCGGCACCTTGCGCTTGGCCGTGGCCGGGGGCGACCATGCGAGCAGCAGCGCCACGGTCGCCGCGAGCAGGATCAGGGGGCGCTGCATACGCGGCATGGAAACCGGGAGCCTAGAGATCGATGCGCCCCCAGGGCTAAGGTGCGCGGCGTGGCGCGGAATCGCAAGAGCCGCAAGCGGCGGAGGGGAACGGCGCGCCCGGCCGCTGCGTCGCAGTCCGCTTCGGCTCCCTCGGGCGCTCCCCCAACGCGCGCTTCGGCCGCTTCCGGGCCCGCTCAGCCCGCCGGCGGCTACTCGCGCTCCCGCGCCCGCGACGACGCCGCCCGCGCCGCCCTCAAGCCGCTTCGCCCCGGCCAGCGCCCCACCGCCGTGACGGTCGGCGCCATCGCCGCCGCGGTGCTCGCCCTCGCCAACCTGATCGCCCTGGCGTTCGGCTACAACGCCGGCGAGGACACGGTGTCGCCAGGCAGCAACGTCACCGGAAGCCTCATCGCCGCCGCGGTGCTCGGCCTCGTGGCGTACGGGATGTGGAAGGCGCGCTACTGGGCGGTGCTCGGGATGCAGACGCTGCTCGCGCTCACGATCGTCGTCTCCGCGCTGGGGTTGATCCAGGCCGTCAACTGGTGGGCGTTCGTGCTCGTCTCGCTGATCCTCGTCCTGTCCGGGACGCTGTTCTGGTTCCTGGTCAAGGCGATGGCCCGGATCCAGATGCCGGAGCGCCCGGGCTCGTCCTAGCGGATCGGGTAGCTCGGCAGCGGCCCGTTGACGATGTTCGACTCCACGCCGTGCACCTGCATGTACACGGCGTAGCCCACGTCCAGCGCCACGAAAGCCAGCACGGCGGCGATCGCGAGCCGGCGGCGGTCGTCGAGCACGTGCGCCCCGGCCACGTACATGACCGGGGCCGACAGCAGGATCACGCGGCCCCAGTCGCGCGCGAACAGGAAGCCGAGCAGGCAGCAGCCGAACAACGCCAGGCCGGCGCGCGCGTAGCGCAGCGTCGGCAGCGCGAACGGCGCGGCGAACCAGAGCGGGCCGAACGAGCTGAAGATGCGGCGCAGCTCGACCTTCGGGTCGTCGAAGACCTCCTCGACGATGCTGCGGACGCTGCCGTAGCGGTTGGGGGTGGTCGGGACGCCCGTCCTCACCGCCGCGTAGATCGCCAGGCCCGGGAGGCCGGCGGCGAGCGTGCGCTTGAGCGCCTGCATGTCGATCGGCCGCGCCGCCCAGTAGGCGTAGGCGAACGGGATCAGGAACAGGGACGACTCGCGGATCGTGGCGCCGACCGCGACCGTGATGCCGAGCGCGAGCGGCCGGCGGTCGGCGATGGCCAGGCCGCCGACGAGCATGACGAGCACGGTCTCGGGGTCGACGTTGTGGCCCTGACGCAGCGAGACGACGAACAGCGGCGGACACATGACGAGGCAGAGCGCCAGGCTTGCCGCCAGCCACGGCTTGACGTCGAAGCGGCGCATCAGGACGTAGGCGATCGCGCCGCAGGCCGCCGTGGACAGCCAGGCGAGCAGGCTGAACGAGAGCTCGTTGCTGAACGGCATGACGTGCACGATCGTCGGCACGAGGAAGCGGTACGCGAACGGGAAGCTGTGGGTCTCGAACGGGTCGTTCGCCATCAGCTCGTAGATCTGGTCGTCGCCGCGCGGCGTGCGGGCGTCTTGGACGAGCGCGTCGGCGATCAGGAGGATCAGCAGGCCGGCGAGGCCCACGAGCGCGCCGTCGCGCCAGTCGCGCCTGCGTGAGTCGGTCGCCATTCGGCGGGCGAGACTACCTGTCGCTACAGTCTTCGCCCGCATGCCCGAGAGCAAGTACGACTGCATCGTGATCGGTTCGGGACCGGGCGGCTACGTCGCCGCGATCCGTGCCGCACAGCTCGGACTCAAGACCGCAGTTGTCGAGAAGGGCAACACCGGCGGTCGCTGTCTGAACGAGGCGTGCATCCCGGCGAAGGCGATCCTGCGCGTGGCGGAGGTGTTCACGGAGGTGCGAGCACGCGGGCGACTTCGGGATCAAGGTCGAGGGCGCCTCGGTGGACTACGCGGGCGCGACCAAGCATCGCGACGCGGTCATCAAGACGCTGACCGGCGGCGTCGCCGGGCTGTTCAAGAAGAACAAGATCGATTTGATCGAGGGCTTCGGCTCGGTCACCGACGACGGCAACGTGAAGATCGGCGGCCAGTTCGACGGGACCGAGATCGAGACGGAGCGGGTGATCCTTGCGACCGGGTCGGTGGCGAAGCCCTTGCTCGACCTGCAGTTCGGCGATCGCATCCTGGACACCGCCGGGATGTGGCTGCTGAACGAGCAGCCCTCGAAGCTCGCGATCATCGGCGCCGGCGCATCGGGCACGGAGATCGCATCCGCGCTGGGGCGGCTCGGCACCGACGTGCTGCTGCTCGAGGCGCTCGACCAGATCCTGCCGCTGGAGGACGAGGACATCGCGCGGGCCTGCGCGCGGGAGATCAAGAAGCAGAACGTGCGGATCGAGACCGGGGCGAAGGTGGAGGGCGCTTCGGCTTCCGACTCCGGCGTCGAGGTGTCGTTCAACGGCGAGAAGGCCGAGGTCGACTACCTCGTGATCGCCGCGGGCCGCGCCCCGGACGTGGAGGGCCTGGGGCTGGACGAAGCGGGAATCGAGCGCGACGAGCGCGGGCTGATCAAGGTGGACGGCCGGCTGCGCACGTCACGCCCTGGCGTGTGGGCGATCGGCGACATGGTCCCCGGGCCCGCGCTGGCCCACAAGGCGTCGGACGAGGGGATCATCGCGGTCGAGGACGCGGCCGGGCACGAGGTCCACGAGATCGACTACACGTACGTGCCGGCGGTGACGTTCTGCTACCCGCAGGTGGCGTCGTTCGGGTTGACGGAGAAGGCCGCGAAGGAAGCGGGCCACGACGTGGTCGTCGGCAAGGTGCCGATGGGCGCGGTCGGAGCGCCAACGGTCTATGGGGACCGCAACGGCCTGGTCAAGATCGTCGGCGACAAGGTGTCCGGCGAGATCCTGGGCGGCCACATCTGCTCGGTGAAGGCGGCCGACCTGATCCAGGAGCTCGTGAACGCCCACGAGCTCGAGGGCGGGTACCCCGAGGTGGCCCGAACGATCCACCCGCACCCCGCGTTCGCCGAAGCGGTGATGGAAGCCGCCCGGGCGACCGACGGCTGGCTGATCCACGGCTGAGCCGCGTTCCTCACCTAGAGACGGGGCGAGCCTGACAACCACGCTCCTTCTCCCACGGGTGTGCAGACTCGGCGACTACATCGCAATCGTGGGCGCCCCGCCAGTGGCTGGGGCCTGGACCTCATCCTGCGTGGCCACCATCGCGACCATTCGTGGGCAAGACATCGAGGACGTGATGAGGGATGCGTGATCGGTGACATGCGGGCTGGGGTCTTCGGTACGTTGGCTCTCGTACCCGCTTCCGTTCTCGGCCTGGTGGCGGCACTAGCGTTGCCCTGAGGATCCTCCCGCCATGCACTTCGACGCCAAGCTCCTACCAGCCGCAATGGCACTCAGCGGCGCAGTTCCGATCGTGGCTTTCGCAACGGGGCAGATCGCGGCGGCCTACCTCGTGGGCGCCATCGCCATCGGAACCTTCATTGCCGTGGGCGCGAGTCGCCGACCCCGACGCGGCACGGCTCAGCTGGAGCGATTGGGCCGTCGGTCGGACCGGGCGCCGAAGCCGGGCGCCCGCCGGCACCAGTGACCTCTCGCCGCGTGAGATTTTTCTCGCTACGAGCGAGAAACCACAGCTGTATGGGCTGCCACCGTGTATTGGTGAATCGCGCAGCCGCGTAATACGCTGGATCTCGCTGCCCGCATGGGATCCCTGGGGGGCGAGCTTCCACCCCATCCGGGCTTCAGGGCTCATGGACACCAGCCACATCGTTCGTATTGCAGGAAGTCTTCGTCAGATAGCGGGCATCGCAGGGCTCGCACTCGTCCTACTTGGATCCGCTCCGGCCAAGGCGAACGAGTTCACGATCAACGCATGCCAGGCCGATCGCAGCGAGTTCTCGACTAGAGCGTTCGAAGACTTCGCCAACCGCGGAATGTTGTGGAGGCGGGCGTGCAATCCGGAGGGACCCGGGATGCGAGGGCTCGTGACGGCCAACGTCGTCCGGGCCGGGCGAGTCGTGCAAGGCTCGCGCTCGTACTTCGTGATGAGGGCCCCGGAGGGAACCCAATTCGCGCGCTTCACCTGGTCCGGCCAGGCTCGTCGTCACGACTGCCGGTACGCGCTCCAGCTGTGGGCCGACCGACCGGACGGATCCACAGTTGCGATCAAGAACGTCCGAGCCAACCGAGGTTGCCCCAACCAGGGCAAGACCCAAGCCGCCGGATGGCCGAGGCCCGAGACCTACGACATCGGAGGCGCGACCAAGGTCGTGCAACGAGTCCTTTGCGTGGGCTCAGACAAGACGCCCTACTGCTCCGCCCGCAACCTCAACTACATCCGCACCTTCACGGCCGCGGCGACGGTCGTGGACACAAGTCCGCCCGGAGTGACGATCACGCAGGACAACGCGTTCACGCGAGGGGAGTGGGTTCGCGGAACGCAGCAGGTGAACTATGGGGCGTTGGACAACGTGGGGGTTCGGGCGGTGCGGCCCGTGTTCGCGGGAGTTCTCGCGGCGAGCGCGTCTACGGCCGTGCAACTACGCCCTCCGCGTTCCCTGCCCAAACGGCCCCGGCTCGCTCGCCGTCGACACAACCACGCTTGGCGAGGGAACTCAGGCCGATGGCGCTGCAGGCAGAGGACGCAGCCGGGAACCTTGGCGGAGTCCTCCCCGGTAACCGTCCGCGTCGACAACACTGCGCCGGGCGCCGTGCCCGCTCACGATCGAGGGAGGCGACGCATGGCGCAACCGCAACGACTTCGACGTCGGCCTGGATCAATCCTGATGAGGGTGATCGAGCGCCGATCACAGCCAGCCACTACCGCCTGTGCGCGATTGGTCGGCGCCGACTGCATCACGGATCGCCGGTCGGCGAGGTCGACACACCTCGACGATCTCTCGGTGCCGAGCCCCGGCGAGTGGGCAACTGCGCGTCTGGCGTGAGGACGCGGCGGGAAACCATGAACCGGCCAATGCTTCAGTTCCGGTGACCCTGCGCTACGACCCGGAGTCACCCGATCTGGGATTCGAGGAGCCCTCGTCCTCCGACCCAACCCTCATTTCCGTCCTGGTGACGGACAAGGTGTCGGGGCTGGCGAGCGGCCAGATCGAGCTCAGCGCGGAGGGCTCCGGGGTCTGGACCTCGCTCCCGACCCGCCAGGAGGGCAGACCGGCTGATCGCACGCGTCGATGACGCTGCACTTCCACCCGGTCCGTACCTGCTGCGTGCCACGGCGCGGGACCGGGCCACGAACCAGAACAGCACCGAGAAGCGGCTCGACGGACGTCCGATGACCGTGACCTTGCCGCTCCGGAGCCCCACGTTGGTTCATGCGGGCGTAGTGGCACGTCGAAGCAAGCACCGGGCGCACGGCCACGGTAGGCGGACCGTCCTTGAGCAGCGGGCAACGATCTCGCTAGGGCACGAGGTCAGGCTCGTGGGAGTCGTGAAGACCCGCGATGGGAGGCCGCTGGCGGATGCCCACGGTACAAGTGCTCTCGCGAACAGCCACTTCCCCTGAGCACGAGCTGGCGGTGCTCCGGACGGACCCGCGCGGGCGCTTTGCCTACGTGGGCAGGGCGAACGCGACCGCCGTCCTGCGAGTCGTCTACCAGGGATCGAGCACCACCCTGCCGTCTCAGCGAGAGGTCACGCTGCTCGTGCCTGGAAGCTCGACACTCCATGCCCGCCCACGCCGCGTGCGTGAACGGTCAGGGCGGTGACCTTCGCTGGGCAGTGTGCGCTCGTTGCCGATACCCGCGGGCGGGAAACTCGTCGAGCTTCAAGTCGTGCTGTCGGGTCGGTGGCAGACGTTCCGCACGGTGCGGACCGACGCCAGCGGAGCCTGGCGCGTCCGCTACCGCTTCCGAAGGAGCTGTGGCGTTCTCACGCTACCGATTCCGCGCCCGACTTCCCGCAGAAGCGGGGTATCCATTCGAACCCGGGCACACCCGGGCCATCGCCGTTCGTGTGCGGGGTGAACCCTGCCGGTGACAAGCGACGACGCGCACGGAGGCTCGCGAGACGCGAACACGGAGGGCGAAGCACCTCACCAAGGAAGGGAGATGACGTGACCGATCGACTGCGTCGGAAGCTCAGCTACGCCAACGTGATGGCGACCTTGGCGGTCTTCATCGCTCTGGGCGGGACGTCCTACGCGGCACTGCAGCATCACCGGTCGCGACATCACGGATAGCTCGCTCACTGGCCGCGGATCTGCAGCGCAATTCGGTTGGCGGCAGGCCGATCAAGGAGTCGCGACTGGGCACGGTGCCGCGCGCTCGGAACGCCGAGCGCGTCAACGGCTTGACGGCTGCCCGGTTGCTTCTGCGCTGCCCCGCGGACACCGTGCCCGTCTCGGATGTCTGCGTTGAGAAGACCTCGCGAGCTCCGGCTGCCTACACGCATCGCCGCTGGGACCTGCGAATTCGTGAACAGGCCGCGAGACACCTGGGCGACGTCTCCCAAGCCATGACGAGCTCATGACTGCGATTGGCGACTTCGGCATCACCCTCGCCCGAGGCGGTGAGCTCACTCGCAACGTCTATCCATCCTCGACGAGCCTCCGGCGCGCGCTTGACGTGCTCTACGTGACGGATGCCGTGCGGCAGCGTTGATCTCACCTCGAACACCGCCGCCGGCGCGAAGGCCTTCCGCTGTGTCACCGACCCGCTCAACTAGCCCGCGAACTCATGGCGACCGCGAATGACAACAGGAGGGGTGCGATGGTAATCCGGAACGTCCACCAGTTGGATCACGATCGGCTTGGCTTCCATCCCGACTGCCCGGTCTGCCGCCAGGATCGCCTGTTTGGCGCCCTCTCGCCCGAGCCGGTCTGGTCTCGTCGTCTTCGGGTCCTGCTTGCCGCCGGCGTGCTCGCGGTTTCGGCGGGCGCCACCACCACCTCGGTCGCGTCTGAGCCGGACGATCAGCAGGAAGGGGTTGTGGTGCCCGCCCCCGATGCGTCCCCGCCGGGCGACGAGGGGCCTGGCCAGGGGTCCGGCGCCGAAACCACCTTGCCGTTTGAGGTTGACCCCGTCCTCACGACTCCCGAGGACGATCCGACAAACGGCCAGCCCGGCGATGCCGTTCCCCTAGAGGCCGCCCCTGTTGCCGACCCCGACGGCGGGCTCGCGCTGAGCGATCCCAGCCCGCCCGTGGAGGACGACGCCTCGCCTGTCGACGCTGTCCCGCCCGCCGAACCAACCGCACCGGAAACCTCCGCCCCTCCAGCTCCCCCACCCGGCGACGTCGGCGATCAGCCCGACTCCGCCGGACAGGCACCAGTCGCGAAGCCGGAGCAACGGTCGCGCCCGCAGCACGAACACCGCAAGCGCCACGCGACGAGGAAGACAGCCAGCAAGCATTCGGGGGGCGAGCTCCGGGCCGCCAATCCGCCCGCGCCCTACACGCCGTCGACGGACACTGCCGCCCTCGCCAGCGACAAGGCGGCTGTCGCTCCCGCGCCGCGGCGGATACGCGGACGCTTCCACGTCGTGCTCCCAGGTGAGTCCCTCTGGTCGATCGCTTCAGCGCTCCTCGACCCCGACGCCTCGTCCGCTGCGGTCGCCCTCCAGGTTCGTCGTCTCTGGAGGCTCAACGAGGCACGCATCGGCACCGGGGATCCCAACCTCCTCCGGATCGGCGTGAGGCTGCGGTTGCGCTGAGCAGGGGAAGTCCGGTCCGTACTGTTCCGAGCCGTGCCCGACCGACCCGTCTTCTACTACGACCTCGGCTCCCCCTACTCCTGGCTCGCCGCCGAGCGCATCCATCACGTCCTGCCCGAGGTCGCCGTCTGGCAGCCGATCCTGCTCGGCGGCATCTGGCAGCAGACCGGCGGGCAGTCTTGGGGCGTCACGGACAAGCGAGACGAGGGCATGCGCGAAATAGAACAGAGGGCCAGCGAGTACGGCCTGCTCCCCGTCCGCTGGCCCGACGGCTGGCCCAACAACACCCTCAAGGCCATGCGCGCCGCCATCTTCGCCCAGCAGACCGGCCGCACGGTCGCCTTCTCGCTCGCCGCGTTCAGGCAGGCCTTCGCCGCCGGCAAGGATCTCTCCGACGTCGACAACGTCCTGATCGCCGCGGCCGCCTGCGAGCTGCATCCCAACGCCGTGCTCAAGGGCATCGAGCTTCAGTCGACCAAGGACCGCCTGCGAGAAGCCACTCAGGAGGCCTATGACCGCGGCGTCCGGGGCGTGCCCAGCGTCGTGATCGCAGACGACGTCTTCTGGGGCGACGATCGCCTCGAGGACGCGGCGAAAGCGCTCACCTAGTCAGGACCTGGAACGCCACCCCCCACTCGGGGGTTTCGCGATTTGCAGGCAAGGAGCACCGGGTACTCTGCCTCGCAATGGCGACGAGGGCGAAGAGCAAGGCCAAGGAAGGCAACGGCGACGGTGCGGCGCCGGCCGAGGTAGCCGACGCCGTCCACATGGGCGAGGTCAAGCACGACCTCCCCGACAAGGAGACCTGCGCCACCGTCCTCGCCAAGATGATGCTGATCCGCCGCTTCGAGGAGCGCGCGGGCGAGATGTACGCGAAGGCCAAGATCGGCGGCTTCCTGCATCTCTGCATCGGCGAGGAGGCCACCGTCGTCGGCGGTACCCAGGCCCTGCGCGACACCGACTACCTGATGTCGACCTACCGCGAGCACGGCCAGGCGCTCGCCCGCGGCACCGAGCCGAAGGCGGTCATGGCCGAGCTGTTCGGCCGCCAGACCGGCTGCTCCAAGGGTCGCGGCGGCTCGATGCACCTGTTCGACTGGGACAAGCGCTTCCTCGGCGGCTACGGCATCGTCGGCGGCAGCCTCCCGCTGTCCGCCGGCGTGGCCCTCGCCAACGACTACCTCGGCAACGAGGACGTGATCCTCTCGATGATGGGCGACGGCGCCACCAACCAGGGCACGTTCGGCGAGACGATGAATCTCGCCGCGCTCTGGAAGCTGCCGGTCGTGTTCGTGATCATCAACAACCAGTTCGGCATGGGCACGGCGCTGCATCGCCACTCGGCGGTCACCGACCTGTCGCTCAAGTCCGAGGGCTTCGGCGTGCCCGGCACCCGCTGCGACGGCATGGACGTGCTCGACGTGCACAGCGTCGTCACCGAGGCCCTGCACTGCGCCCGCGAGGAGCGCAAGCCGCAGCTGGTCGAGGCCGTCACCTACCGCTACCGCGGACACTCGATGGCCGACCCCGAGGAGTACCGCACCAAGGAGGAGGTCGAGGAGTGGCGCCGGCGCGACCCGATCAAGGCCTTCGCCGACCGCCTCGTTGATGAGGACGTGCTCACCCAGGAGGACATCGAGAAGTTCGACGAGCAGGCGATCGAGACCGTCGACGAGGCGGTCAAGTTCGCCGACGAGTCCCCCTTCCCCGACCTCGACTCGCTCTACGACGACATCTACGTCTTCGACAGCGACGTGCCCGCCTGGTGGACCATCGACGAGCGCTCGCCCGAGGTGCACCGCGGCGAGCGCGAGCGCGAGGCCGGCGACGTGCCCCACCAGCTCGCCGAGCAGGGCGCGGCCTATGCCGGGGTCGAGCGGCGAGCCCGCAAGCGCGACGAGGACGAGGGCGCGCAGGAGGACGAGGCCGGCGAGGGCGAGCCCGGCGCCGACGACGCCGAGGAGCGCGGAGGCGCCGGCTGATGCCGGTGATGCGCTACCGCGAGGCGCTCAACCAGGCGCTGCGCGAGGAGATGCAGGAGGACGAGAGCGTCTTCCTGATGGGCGAGGACGTGGGCGTCTTCCAGGGCGCCTTCAAGGTCACCGCCGGCCTGCTCGAGGAGTTCGGCGAGAAGCGCGTGCGCGACACGCCGATCTCCGAGAACACGATCGTCGGCATGGGCGTGGGCGCGGCGATGATCGGGCTGCGCCCGGTGGTCGAGCTGATGACGATCAACTTCTCGCTGCTCGCGATGGACCAGATCGTCAACCACGCGGCCGCGATCCACTACATGTTCGGCGGCCAGGTGAAGGTGCCGATGGTGGTGCGCATGCCGCAGGGCGCCGGCCACCAGCTCGGCCCGACCCACTCGCACAGCTTCGAGGCCTTCTACCTGCACGTGCCCGGCCTGCTGGTCGCCGCGCCCTCCACGCCCGCGGACGCCAAGGGGCTGCTCAAGGCCGCGATCCGCGACGACAACCCGGTCGTCTTCATCGAGCACGAGACGCTCTACGGCCAGCGCGGCGAGGTGCCCGAAAACGGCGGCCCGATGCGCTTCGGCGAAGCTGCGATCCGACGCGAGGGCAACGATGTGACGATCATCGGGATCTCACGCATGGCGCTCACCGCCGAGAAGGCGGCCGAGAAGCTCGCCGACGAGCACGAGATCGACGCCGAGGTGATCGACCCGCGCACGCTGCGCCCGCTCGACCTCGACACGATCCTCGAGTCGGTCGAGAAGACCAACCGCGCGGTGATCGTCGAGGAGGGCTGGCCTCACGGCGGCGTGGGCGCGAACTTGGCAGCCTTGATTCAGGAGCAGGCCTTCGACTCGCTCGACGCCCCAGTCCAGCGCGTGACAGGAGCCGACGTTCCGATGCCGTATTCCAAGCCGTTGGAGCAGGCGGCGTTCCCGCACGAGGAGCACGTCGTGCAAGCCGCGATAGCAACGTTCAGAGATCTCTAGGAAGGACCCGAATTGGCCACTGACGTCACGATGCCCCGCCTGTCCGACTCGATGGAGGAGGGCACCGTCCTGAAGTGGCTGGTCGAGGAAGGCGGCGAGGTCAAGCGGGGCGAGCCGCTGGTGGAGATCGAGACGGACAAGGCCAACATGACCTACGAGGCCGACGCCGACGGCGCGCTGATCGAGATCGTGGCCCAGGAGGGCGACACGCTGGCGATCGGCGAGACGATCGCCCGCATCGGCGATCCGAGCGAGGCGGGCGAGAAGTCGGCGAAGAAGGAGAAGGCGGCCGACGACGGCGAGGAGGCGAAGGCCGAGGCCGACGGCGGCGAGAAGGGCGAAGCCGGCGAGGGCGAAGGCGCCGAAGCCGAGGAGGGCGACGCCGAGGGCGAAGAGGCCGAGGAGCGCGAGCCGGTCGGCGCGGAGGCCAAGGGCGAGGCGCGTGGCGCCGCGGGTGCCGGCGACGGCGGCGGCGAGACGCAGGCCGGGGCGGGTACCGCCACCAAGGAGCGCGCTCCCAGCAACGGCGACGGCGGTCGCGTGAAGGCGTCTCCGGTCGCGCGGCGCATGGCGCGCGAGCTGGGCGTCGAGCTGGCTCGCCTGGAGGGCTCCGGCCCCGGCGGGCGGATCGTCAAGGCGGACGTGCAGGCCGCCGCCGAGAGCGGCGCCGCGGCGCCTGGTGACGGCGACGGCGCGCAGGCCGACGCCGAGACGGCCGAGGCGCCGCGCGAGGAGCGCGCGCCCGAGCCGCAGCGCGGCGAGGCCGGCGCCAAGGGCGAGGCCCAGATCCAGGAGCTGACGCGCCTGCAGCAGACCGTCAGCCGGCGCATGGCCGAGTCGAAGGCGACCGCGCCGGACTTCTCGATCTCCCTGACCGTCGACATGACCAAGGCGGTCGAGCTGCGCAAGCAGCTGAAGGAGGTCACCGATCCGGCGCCGTCGTTCAACGACATGGTCGTGAAGGCCGCCGCCACGGCGCTGGGCGAGCACCCGCGCGTGAACGGCGCCTACCGCGACGGCAAGTTCGAGCTCTACGAGCGCGTCAACATCGGCGTGGCGGTGGCGGGCAGGACGCCCTGATCGTGGCCACCGTGTTCGACTGCGACCGCAAGTCGCTCGGCCAGATCGCCCGCGACGCGCGCGCCGCTGGCGGAGAAGGTGCGCGACAAGTCGATCACCCCGCCGGAGCTGTCGGGCGCGACGTTCACGGTCTCGAACCTCGGCATGTTCGGCATCGAGCAGTTCACCGCGATCATCAACCCGCCGCAGGCGGCGATCCTGACCGTCGGCAAGCTCGCCAAGCAGCCGGCCGTGGACGACACCGGCCGCATCGTCGCCCGCGACCAGATGTCGCTCTCGCTGGTGTGCGACCACCGCATCCTCTACGGCGCCGACGGCGCCCGCTTCCTGGCGCGCGTCAAGGAGCTGCTCGAGCAGCCGCTTTCACTGGCGCTCTAGCGCGAATCGCCACTACTCTCGAAGGCTATGGCTCAGCCGGATCGCGGACCGCGCGTGCCCGCCACGCTCGACGAGGAGATCATCGCCGCCCAGGAGCAGGGCGTCCTCTCCACGCTCACCGACGGCGCCCGCATCGCGCGCATCCGCGGCGAGCTGAAGCTGGGCTTCGAGCAAGCTCGCCCACGTCGGCCCGGCCGCGTCGTTCTTCGGCTCCGCACGCACCTCGCCGCACGACCCCGAGTACGCGCTCGCGCGCGACACCGCGCGGATCGTCGGCGAGGCCGGACTGGCGATCATCACCGGCGGCGGCCCGGGCTCGATGGAGGCGGCCAACCGCGGGGCCCGCGACGCAGGCGCGCTCTCGATCGGCCTCAACATCGAGCTGCCGTTCGAGCAGGGCCTCAACCCCTACTGCGACATCGGCCTCGAGTTCCATTACTTCTTCACCCGCAAGGTGATGTTCGTCCGCTACGCCAGCGGCTTCGTCGTCTTCCCCGGCGGCTTCGGCACGCTCGACGAGACGTTCGAGGCGCTCACGCTGATCCAGACCGGCAAGATCCGGCACTTCCCGGTCGTGCTGGTCGGCGCCGACTACTGGGGCGGGCTGGTCGACTGGATCCGCGAGCGGCTCGTGGCCGAGGGCAAGGTCTCGCCCCAGGACCTGGACCTGCTCCACCTCACCGACGATCCGCTCGAGGTGCGCGACCAGCTCATGTCCGCAGCGCACCGTCAGGCGCGGACATCCGTTCGTAGCGTTCCCTGACCGCGTCGATGTAGGCGGCCAGCTGGTCGGCCAGCTCGGCGTCGTGCACCTCGAGCACGTTCTCGGCGTTGCGCTCGCCCGAGCGCGACAGGTTGAAGGAGCCGGCGAACACCCAGTCGTCCGCCACCGTCACCTTCGCGTGCATGAAGTCGTGGACGCTCTCGGGCGTGTACTGCGTCGAGCGCTTGCCGCGGAAGTCGGCGTGCTCGAGCACCGACGCCAGGATCGGGATCTTCCAGGCGGACCGCCCGTTGTCGCGCCACTGGTAGAAGACCTGGTCGAGCTGCGTGCGATCCACCACCCCGCGCACGTCCACGCGCGCCTCGGCGGCGACCTCCGCGAGCGTGCCGATCACCGGCCCGGCGGTCAGCACCGGCGAGGCGATCCGCACCCGCTCGCGCGCCCGCCCGATCGCGCGGGCGATCCGGTGCGACAGCTCCTCGCCGTGCCCGGGCGTGAACCAGGCGCGCGCCTGGTGTGCCGCCGAGGTCGAGCGTGCGCGGCTCGACGTCGCCCGAACCGGTCACGTCGCGAGCACTCCACAGCTCCTCGAAGTTGCGGGCGTACTCGGCCGCCGCCTCCGGCGACTCGAGGACCACGATCACGTTCTCCTGGAGCGTCCACGAGTCGGTCGTCCAGTTGGCGGAGCCGGTCCAGACCGCCTCCCCGTCGCGCACCACGTACTTGTGGTGCATCAGGTCGGGGATGCCCGGGATCCCACAGGTGGGAAACGGCAGCGCCTCGATCAGCTCGGGCTTCGTGCGCGGCGGCGGCGGGAAGACGCGCTCGTCGTGATCGGCGTTGTAGGCGATCCGCACAGCCACGCCGCGCTCGGCCGCCTCGCGCAGCGCGGCCGAGACCACGTCGCCCGGTTCGCCGGGCAGCCGGACGTCGTAGAGCGCGAGGTCGAGCGACTGGCGCGCCTCGCCCAGGAACGCGGCCACGCGCTGGGCGAGATCGAGTGCGCTCTGGCCGTCCGGGTGGAGCGGATAGGCCTGGATCACGCGAAGCGGAAACCGGTGGCGGCGGGCTCGAGCTCGATCGGGCTCTCCGGCATCCCCTCCGGCAGCTCCGGGCTGTTGAAGCCGCGCGGCGCGACGTCGTTCGGCGTGTCCGGGTGGAACAGCGCCGCGAGGTACTGGATGTGGTCGCGCCCCACGCCGAGCTCGGACTGGCCGCCGCCGTAGGCGCCGATGCCGCGCTCGGCGCAGAAGTCGTACGCGCGCCCCAGCTCGGCGAGCGACCCGACCCGCGACGGCTTGATGTTCACCACGCGCGGCTCCCATTCGAGCGCGAGCACGTCGTCGACCGAGTGGATCGGCGCGTCCCAGGTGATCCGGTCGCGCACCGGCTCGAGGATCGGTCGCGTCTCCTCGGTGATGTCGGGGTCCTCCAGCCAGACGTCTGGGAACGCCTCGACCAGCTTCGCGTAGAGCACCGGATCGGTCTCCACGTCCACGGGCGTGCCCTTGTACTGGCCCTTGAGGTCGAGCGAGTCGACGGCGCCCGAGGCGGCCAGCTCCTCGATCAGCTCGTCCGACCAGGTGTTGGTGGGGTCGAGCTTGAAGCGGGTGGATGGGTAGAGCTCGAGCACCTTCAGCATCTTCTCGGAGGTCTCCGGCTCGTCGCCGTCGATCGCTGCCGAGTCGCATCGACACCACGTAGTTGAGCGGGCTCAGCTCGCGGCCGACCTGCTCGGCCAGCGAGCGGCCGGCCTGGCGCAGCGCCAGGTCGAGCGCGGCCGACTCGAAGGCCCAGTTGCGGTAGCGGCGCGACACGTCGCGCACCGGCGGGTCCGGGAACGTGTCGAGCTCAGACAGGTGCTCGGCGAAGGACCCGAGCGTCCAGGAGCCGGTCAGCGGCAGGGTCGCGCCGGCCGCCTGGAACGACACGTGGTCGAGCCCGTCGTAGACCACGTCCTCGCCCACGCCCTCCTCGCCGCCCCCGCGCAGGGTGATCAGCGTGGTGTAGCGGACGAACTCGTCGCTGTACGCGAGCTCGCGCCCCTCGAGGTCGTAGCGATCGATCTCGAGCGGCAGCGAGGCCAGCTGATCCCAGGTGCCCACGGCCGCCGAGACTAGCGAGAGGGCGCGAGCCCCCGGTGCTATCCGCCGGGCACCACCAGCACCGGCCGATCCGACAGGTGCAGCAGCTTGTGCGGCGTCGAGCCGAGGATCGCTCCCCTGATCGGGCTCTCGCCGTACGTGCCCACCACGATCATGCGCGCGTCCTCGCGCTCGGCGAGCTCCGTGAGCGCCGCCGACGGCCGCTTCGGCACCAGCTCCACCTCGGCCTCCACGCCGGCGTCCCGGGCGCGTCCGAGCGCGCCCGCCGTCACGCGCGCGCCCAGCTCCTCGAGCGCGTGGCGGTGCTCCCCGGCTTCTTCGGTCGGCGGCCCGGGCGGGGCGGCTCCGAACGCGATCAGCAGCCGGTCGCCGAAGTGGGTGGCGATCTCGAGCGCGGTGTCGAGCGCGCGCTCGGCGCCCGGCGAGGCGTCGTATCCCAGCACGATCGTCGCCATCAGACCGCCTCCTCCGGGACCGCCGCGACGCCGATTTTGAGCCCCGACGCCACATCCGGATCCACGATCTCGCGCGTGCGTCCGAAGAACCGCCGGTGCCCCCCGAGCCGCCAGATCACCATCAGCACGACGCCGAGCAGCAGCAGGCCGAGCCCGAGCACGACCGGTATGGCGACCCCGAACAGCGCGCTGCCGGAGTAGCTCGCGTCCGTCTTCGAGTACTCGATGATCGCCTTGACGAACAGGAAGCCCAGGATCAACCCGCCGACCACCGGCCCGACCCCGATGAAGAAGAAGTTCTTCACCGACTTGGTCAGCTCGCGGCGGTAGTAGATCGCGCACGAGAACCCGTTCAGCGCGTAGTAGAACGCGATCATCAGCGACAGCGCCGTGAGCGAGTCGTAGACGAAGTTCTCCGAGAGCGGGAACAGCACGCCGAACCACACCGCGGCCACGGCGCCGATCGTGATCGTCGAGACGTGCGGGGTCAAGAAGCGCGGGTGCACGCGCCCGAAGGCCTCCGGCATCGCCCCCTGCCGCGCCATCGACAGCGTCGTTCGCGACGCGGGCAGGATCGTCGTCTGCGTCGAGGACAGGGCCGACGTGATGATCGCGAGCACCACCAGCTTGTCCAGCGGCGACCCGAGCACGTCGGTGGCGAGGGCGCCGAAGATCCCGGCGTCGTCCTCGAACTCGGCGACCCGGTCGAGGCCGGCGTACGACACGACCGCGATCGTCGTGACGACGTAGGTGCCGAGCAGGATCACCGTCGACGCGATTCGCCGCCAGGCCCGGGGCGGAGTTCGAGTCCTCCGTCTCCTCGTTCAGGTTGACCGCGCTCTCCCAGCCCCAGTAGATGAACACCCCGGTGAGCACGCCCAGGATCAGTGCGTTCGTGCTGTCGATGGCGAAGGGCGAGAGCCAGGAGAACGAGAACGTCAGCGCGCCGCCCTTGGCCAGCGCGACCACGGCGAACAGGAGCAGCGCGCCGACCTGGGCGAAGATCATGAAGCGCTGGATGTGCGCCGACAGCTCGGTGCCGAGCACGCAGATCGTGGTCATCACGCCGATGATCAGCAGCGTGAAGATCACGTTCGCCGCCGTGGAGTCGCGCAGGCCGTCGGCCCCGAACAGGTCGAACGTGTAGAACGCCGCCACCTGCGCGAGCGAGCCGATCACGAGGATGCCCGTGGTGACGACCGCCCAGCCGCCGACCCAGCCCAGGCCCGGCCCCATCGCGCGCGTGATCCAGGAGAACGGTCGTGCCGCAGTCCGGATCGGCGCGGTTCATGTAGAAGAACGAAGACGCGATCAGGAACATCGGGATGAACGAGACGAGCATCACCGCCGGCGCCTGCACGCCCACGCCGACGACCACGATCGCCAGCACCGCGGCCAGCGAGTAGGCCGGCGCCGTCGACGAGATCCCGATCACCAGACCGTCGAGGAAGCCGATCGCGTCCTTCTTGAGTCCCTTGTCGCCGACCTCGGCACCCTCGCTCGGATGCAGGTCGTGGTGTTCGGTCATGCGCACAGCTCCTTTAGGGCCACGTCGAATGCCTCGGTGTGCCGATCGACCTGGGCCGTGGTCGTCGCCGGGCACATCAACGCCATGTTGTGGAACGGCGTGATCAGCACGCCGCGGTTGAGCAGGTACAGGTGCAGATACTCCTCGACGTCCCGGTCGCCGGCGGCGGCCGACTCGGCGCCGGTACGGGGCGGCCGCGGGCAGAAGCGGTATTCGGCGCGCGCGCCGAGGCTGACGACGCTCCACGGAACGGAGTGGCGCTCGAGCGCCTCCTCCACGCCCGCGACGAAGCGCTCGCGCAGCGCGGACATGTGGGCGAACGCGGCGTCGGTCAGCACCTCGCCGAGCGTCGCGCGCGCGGCCGCCAGCGACAGCGCGTTGCCGGCCAGCGTGCCGCCGACGCCGCCGGTGTCCTCGTAGTCGGCGTCCTCCTCGGCCGCGATCCGCTCGGCCAGCTCGGCCGTCACGCCGTAGGCGCCGATCGGCACGCCGCCGCCGATCGACTTGCCGAGCGTGACCGCGTCGGGCTCGAGCCCCCACGCCGCCGTGCAGCCGCCCGGGCCGGCGCTCAGCGTGTGCGTCTCGTCGATGATCAGCAGCGTGCCGGCGCGCGTGCAGGCCTCGCGCACGGCCTCGAGGAAGCCCTCCTCCGGCAGCACGATCCCGATGTTCGTGAGCGCCGGCTCCATCAGCAGGCACGCCACGTCGCCGTGCGCGAGCGCGGCCTCGACCGACTCGATGTCGTTGAACTCCGCCACCCGCGTCGTCTCGGCCGGGTCGACGGCGGGGCCGACGTTGCCCGCGCGCGAGCGCACCACGCCGTCGTCGCCGAGCGTCACGAACGCCTCGTCGACCGAGCCGTGGTAGCACCAGTTGAAGACCAGCACGCGCGGGCGGCCGGTCACCTGGCGGCACATGCGCAGCATCCAGCGGTTGGCGTCGGTGGCGGTGAGCGAGAACTGCCAGAGCGGCAACCCGAAGCGGCGGGCCAGCTCCTCGCCCACCCACGCCGCGTCCTCGGTCGGCAGCATCGTCGTGAGCCCGGCCGGGTCGAGCGGCACCGGCCGGTGACCGGCCATCGCGCCGGTGTCGCCGAGGCAGAAGTCGGCGTACTCGTTGCCGTCCACGTCGACCACGCTCGCGCCGCCGGCCTCGGCGAGATAGACGGGATGCGCGCCCGCCCACATCGTCATCCAGCTCATCGGCACCCCGGCGAGCAGCGAGCTCCGCGCGCGCTCGTGCAGCTCACGCGAGCGCGGATGCGAGTCGGCGAAGCGCGCCCGCTCGCGGTCGAGCAGCGAGCCCGACCGCGCGTGATCACGTAGCGGATGGCTCCGGCTCGTCCGGGCCGCACGGCGGCCATCCGCTCGGCGCGACGCTGCTGCCACACGGTCAGCAGCATCATCGCCAGCGTGAACAGGAAGATCATCGACGCGATCACGTAGATCTGCGGCGGGATCGCGACGCGCGCGGCGCCCCAGATGAACACCGGGAACGTGATCGTGGAGCCGTTGTTGAAGCTCGTGATCACGTAGTCGTCGATCGACAGCGCGAACGCCAGCAGGGCGGCCGACGACCACGCCGGGCATGATCAGCGGCAGCGTGACCAGCCGGAACGTCTGCCACGGCGTGGCGCCGAGGTCCTGCGCCGCCTCCTCCAGCGAGCGGTCGAAGCCGATCAGCCGCGATCGCACCGTCACGATCACGAACGACAGGTTGAACATGATGTGCGCGATCACGATCGTCGTGAACCCGGTGGCCACCTGGAAGTTGAGGAACATCGACAGCAGGGCGGCGCCGAGCACGACCTCGGGCGTGGCCAGCGGGATGAAGATGAAGAAGTTGACCGGCGCGCGGCCGCGGAACTCGTAGCGCACGAGCGCCAGCGCCGTGAGCGTGCCGAGCGCGGTCGCGATCAGCGTCGAGACGGCCGCGACCTCGAGCGAGACGCGCAGCGCGTCGCCGATCGCCGGGCACGCCGAACGGGTCCTTCCAGGCGTCGAGGGAGAACTGCTGCCAGATGAAGTTGAAGCGCCCGCTGCGGCTTGTTGAACGAGAAGACGAGGATGACCGCGATCGGGACCAGCAGGTAGAGCAGCGCCAGGCCGGCGTAGAGGTTGAGCCCGGCGTCGAGCAGCTTGCCGCCACGCCGGCGCCCGCGCGGCCCGCGCGCCTCGTCAGCGGTGGTAACCCGTCCGGCGGTCGTGGCCTCCATCATGCCCTCCGCTCCTCACCCTCGGTGCCGAGCAGCGCCTCGGTGCCCGCCACGCGCGCCCAGATCACCACGAGCAGGAGCATCGCCCCCATCAGGATGAACGACAGCGCCGCCGCGGTCGGGTAGTCGCCGACCTCGAGGTAGCGGCTCTGGATGACGTTGCCGATCATGCACTGCTGCGGCGTGCCGAGCAGCTCGGCGTTGATGAAGTCGCCGGCCGCCGGGATGAACGTGAGCAGCCCGCCCGCCACGACGCCCGGCATCGACAGCGGAAAGGTCACGCGCAGGAACACGTCGCGGCGGCGCCCGTAGAGGTCGTAGCCCGCCTCCAGCAGCCGCGGATCGATCCGCTCCAGCGACGCGTAGAGCGGCAGGATCATGAACGGCAGGAAGTTGTAGGTGATGCCCAGCACCACCGAGGCGGTGGTGTCCAGCAGGCGCCCGTCCTCGCCGAGGATGCCGACCGTCTTGAGCGTGCTCACGACGAACCCGTCGTCGCTCAGGATCGTCTCCCACGACAGCGTGCGGATCAGGTACGTGACGAAGAACGGCACGATCACCGCCAGCAGCATGCGCGTTGCGCCAGCGCCCGCCGCGGAACGCGATCACGTAGGCGAGCGGGTAGCCGATGATGAACGCAGATCAGCGTGGCCAGCGCCGGCGTACTCGAGCGAGCGGAGGAACTGCTCGTCGAACTGGTCGAGATCGCGTCCGTGTAGTTCGAGAACTCCCAGTTGAACAGGAAGCCCGTGTCGGGCGTGCCCGACTTGAGCGACTCGAACAGCATGTAGCCGAGCGGCAGGGCAAAGAACAGCGCGAGCCACCCCAGCCCCGGCAGCAGCAGCAGGTACGGCAGCCCGGCTTTCTTCAGGCCCGCGCGCAACGCAGCCGACCTACGCGCCGATCACGCCCTGGAAGGCCTCGGTCAGCTCGGTGTCCTCTTCCGGCTTCAGCTCGCCGGAAGATGAACGGCGTTCGAGAGCGTCTCGCTCGTCCGGGAAGATCAGCTGGTTCTCGCCCGAGCGCCGGATCGCGCTTCGTGAGGATCTCCTTCACGCCCTTCACCGGGCAGATGTAGTTGACGTACTCCGCGATGTCGGCCTGGATCTCGGGCTGGTAGACGAAGTCCATGAACTTCTCGGCGGTGAAGGGCTCGCGGCGCGCCGACCGGGATCTCCATGTTGTCCGTCCACAGGTGCACGCCGGTCTCCGGCGCCACGAACTTGATGTTCGGGTTGTCGGCCTCGAGCTGCACGGCGTCACCGGACCAGCCGATGATCACCCACGAGTCGCCCTTGGTGATGTCCTTCGTGTACTCGTTGCCCGTGAAGCCGCGGATCTGGCCCGAGTCCGCGCGCCTCGCCGATCTTGTCGATCGCCTGCATGAACTCGTCCTTCGTGGCCGTCTCGGGATCGAAGCCCATGCCAGGCGGCCACGAGCGCCGACCGTGTCGCGCATCTCGGTCAGCATCGTGACCTTGCCCTTGTAGGCGGGGTCGAACAGGTCGTCGACCGACTTCGGCTCGCGCTTGACCTTGTCCTTGCGGTAGATGATCCCCGTCGAACCCCGACTGCCACGGCACCGAGTAGTCGCGCTTGGGGTCGAACGGCGGCGACTTGAGCCGGTCGATCAGGTTGGCGCGTCGACGTTCGGCAGCGCGGCGTGATCGAGCTTCTCGACGTAGCCGAGGTTGATCATCTTGCCGGCCATCCAGTCGGTCACGACGTGGATGTCGCGCCCGCCGGAGTCGCCGCGGTCGTACTGCTGGCGCACCTTGCCGAAGAACTCGGTCGTTGTCGTTGATCTCCTCGACGTACTTGACCTTGGTGCCGTACTTGTCCTGGAACGTCTTGAGCGTCTCGCGCTTCTCGTCGATGTAGAGCGGCCAGTTGGCGACGTAGAGTCGAGTCGCCGATCTCGCCCTTCGCGATCACCTTCGACTCGGGCTTGTTGTCGCCGCTGCCGCCGGCTCTCCGACCCGCAGGCCGCCAGGTAGGACAGCGCGGACACGCTGAGCGCCCCCGCCGCGCCGCGGCGCGAGGAGCCGCCGGCGCTGATCTCGTCCCTGATGATCCGTTCGAACTGCCGCTCCAGGTCGCTCACGACTCTGCCTCCTCGTCAGGCCGCCTCGGCGGCCGGGTTCCCTCACCATGTGAATGTTCTCGGCCGACCAGCTCAGCCGGGCTCCGTCGCCGGCTCCCGGGAGGCGCCGGCGCGCCTCCTCGTCGGTGTTCGGTACCAGCACCGTCATGCGGGTGTCGTCCGGGAGCCGGACGATCACCTGGGTCGCGGTACCCAGATAGAGCGAGCTCTCGACCTGGCCGTCGACGCTGGGCCGGCCGTCCGGGCCGGCCCCGTTGGAAGGGTGCAGCTGAAGCTTCTCGGGACGCACCACCGCGTGGGCGCGCTCACCGACGGTGGCGCCGGACGCTCCCGCCCGCACGGTTGGGCCGGCGTCGAGCCGCAGCTCCACGCTGCCGGTGTCCGTGGACACGACCTCGCCGGGCATCAGGTTCGACACGCCGATGAAGCCGGCGACGAACGTCGTGGCCGGGCGCTCGTAGATCTCCTCGGGGCCGTCCAGCTGCTCGATCACGCCGTGGTTCATGACCGCGATGAAGTCCGACATCGTCAGCGCTTCCTCTTGGTCGTGCGTGACGTAGATGAACGTGATGCCCACGTCCCGCTGGATGCGCTTGAGCTCGATCTGGAGCTGCTTGCGCAGCTTGAGGTCGAGCGCGCCCAGCGGCTCGTCGAGCAGCAGCACGGCCGGCCTGTTCACGAGCGCGCGCGCGAGGGCCACCCGCTGCTGCTGCCCGCCGGACAGCTGGCGCGGCTTGCGCTTTGCCTCTCGGGCGAGGCCGACCCGCTCGAGCTCCTCCGCCACGCGCCGGCGCACCTCGTCCTTCGACACGCGCTGGCGCTCCAACCCGAACGCGACGTTGCGCTCGACGCTCAGGTGCGGGAACAGGGCGTAGCTCTGGAAGACGGTGTTGGTCGGGCGCCGGAACGGCGGCTGGCCGGTCACGTCGTCGCCGTCGAGCAGCACGGCGCCCTCGGTGGGCTCCTCGAAGCCGGCGATCATGCGCAGCGTCGTGGTCTTGCCGCAGCCGGACGGGCCGAGCATCGTGAAGAACTGGCCCCTCGGGACGTCGAGGTCCATGCCGCGCACAGCGGTGAAATCGCCGAAGCGCTTGGTGACCGAGCGCAGGCTGACGCTCGGCGCAGACCCCCCTTGGCCCTCCAGGCTCATCTGCGTGCGCAAGCTATGGCCGATCCGGCGTCACTTCAAGGTGCGAAATGCCGAAAACACCGATCCCTAACAGTCCAAAACGTACAAAAGCGACCGGCACCGTTTCGCCACCCGCTCCCTAGACGCCCTGCCGATCCGCCGATACCGTTGTCCGGAGCGTCTAGTCGTACGAGATTGCGAGGAGAGAGAATGGCGACGACCCCACAGGCCGTACACGATCCGCAGAGCGGGGCGCCCAGCGAGCTGCAGGAGAAGGCCCGCCGGCATCTCTGGATGCACTTCACCCGCATGGGTGGGTACGACGAGAGCCACGAGATCCCGCTGATCGTGAGAGGCGAGGGGTCGTACGTCTACGACGACCACGGCAACCGCTACATGGACGGCCTCTCGGCGCTGTTCTGCGTCAACGCCGGCCACGGGCGCGCCGAGCTGGGCGAGGCCGCCGCCCGCCAGGCGAAGGAGCTCGGCTTCTACACCAACTGGAGCTACGCCCATCCGGTCGCCGTCGAGCTGGCGGCGCGCATCGCGGGGCTCGCCCCCGGCGACCTCAACCGCGTGTTCTTCACGTCCGGCGGCTCGGAGGCAGTCGAGTCGGCCTGGAAGATGTCGCGCCAGTACCACAAGCTCACCGGCTCGCCGGGCAAGTACAAGATCATCTCGCGCGAGACCGCCTACCACGGCACCACCTTCGGCGCGCTCTCGATCACGGGGATCACTCCTCTGCGCACGCCGTTCGAGCCGCTCGTACCGGGCGCCTACCACGCGCCCAACACGAACGACTACCGCTGGGCCGAGGATCGCGACCCGCTCTGGGCCGCCGAGCAGATCGAGCACGTGATCGAGTTCCAGGACCCGGACACGGTCGCGGCCGTGATCCTCGAGCCGGTCCAGAACTCGGGCGGCTGCTTCGTGCCGCAGGACGGCTACTGGCAGCGCGTCCGCGAGATCTGCGACCGCCACAACGTGCTGCTTGATCGCCGACGAGGTGATCTGCTCCTGGGGCCGCCTCGGCCACTGGTTCGGCGTCGAGCGCTTCGGCGTGGTGCCGGACCTGATCACGACGGCGAAGGGCATCACGTCCGCGTACGCGCCGATGGGCGCGGTGATCGTGTCGGACCGGGTCGCCGAGCCGTTCATCCACGACACGAAGATGTTCACGCACGGCATCACGTTCGGCGGGCACCCGGTGTCGGCCGCCGTGGCGATGGCGAACATCGACATCTTCGAGCGCGAGGACCTGTGCGGGCACGTGCGCGAGAAGGAGCCCGAGTTCCGCGGCATGCTCGACAAGCTCAAGGAGGACCTCCCGATCGTCGGCGACGTGCGCGGCGCGGGCTACTTCCAGGCGCTCGAGCTGGTCAAGGACAAGGAGACCAAGGAGACGTTCAGCGACGAGGAGTCGGAGGAGCTGCTGCGCGGCTTCATGTCGGCCGAGCTGTACAAGCGCGGCCTGATCTGCCGGGCCGACGACCGCGGCGACCCCGTGATCCAGCTGTCGCCGCCGCTGATCGCCGACACCGAGGAGTTCGAGCTGATCGACAACGTGCTGCGCTCGGTCCTCACCGAGGCCTGGGAGCGGATCGTCCACCACTGATGCTCACCGTTCGCGGCCTCGTCGGCGAGATGGGCCTGGCGCTCGCGGCCGGCGAGGAAGGCGCGGACGCGCCGGTGCGGTGGGTGCACATCTCCGAGCTGCCCGACCCGACGCCCTGGCTGTCGGGCGGCGAGCTGCTGCTGACGACCGGCATCCAGCTCGACTCGGAGCGGCGCCAGCGCGAGTTCGTGCGGCTGCTGTCCGATCGCCACCTGGCCGGGCTCGGCTTCGCCACCGGATTCGACCACGAGCGGGTGCCGGACGCGATCGTCGAGGAGGCGGCCGTGGCGGGGTTCCCGGTGTTCGAGGTGCCCTACGAGCTGCCGTTCATCGCGATCACCGAGAAGGCGTTCACGCGACTGGTGAACGAGCAGTACGAGGTGCTCCAGCGCGGCATCGCGATCCACAAGCGGCTCGAGCGCATCGTGCTCGAGGAGCGCGGGCTCGACGAGGTGGTGCGGGCCCTGGCCGCGGCGACCGGCAGCGCGGTGAGCGTGCTCTCGGGCCGCGGCGAGACGATCGCCGCGAAGCTGTTCCGGCGCGAGCTGCCGGACGCGGCGCTCGAGTACGTGGCCGAGGAGGTGCGCCGGCGCAGCCTGGCGGCCGGTCGCGGATCGGAGGCGAGCGAGTTCCTGCCCGACCATCCCGAGCTTGCCGGCCGCTCGCTCGTGCTGCCCGTTTCCACGCGCGGGCGCGGGGCGCCGCAGGCGTGGCTGGTGGCCGCCCGCGACGCCGGCGGCCTGGGCGACTTCGAGCGCCTGATCCTGCAGCAGGCCGTGACGGTGGTGGCGCTCGAGCTGATGCGCCAGCGCGCGATGCGCGACACCGAGCGGCGGCTGGCCGGAGACGTGCTGGCCGAGGCGCTCACCGGGCGGCTGTCGGAGGCCGAGCTGGCGGTGCGCCTGCGGCCGTTCGGCGTCGGCGCGCACGCCGCGGTGCTGGTGTTCTCCGACGAGGCCGACGGCGCCGGGGAGGCGGAGGCCGACCTCGACCGCTTCCTCGCCGACGCCGGCGTCGGCGCGCTGGTCGCCCCGCGCGGCCGGCTGCTCTGTGCGGTCGTCGACGCCCGCGACAGCCTCGACCCGGTCGGGCTGGCTGCTCGGGCCCGCGAGGCGCTGGCGCCCGAGCACGGGCAGCTGCGCGCCGCGGCGTCCCGGGCCGCGCCCGTCGGCGGACTGCGGCGCTCGTTCCACGAGGCGCGCTGCGCGCTCGAGGCGGCCGCGCTGGCCAACGGCAGCGCGCCGCCGGTCGCCTCCTATCGCGACCTGGGCGCGTTCCAGCTGCTGCTGTCGCTGCAGGACGATGACGCGCTGCGGCTCTACTGCGACAGCGTGCTCAGCCCGCTCGAGGACGCGACCGGCGAATACGGCGACGAGCTGATCCGCTCGCTCGAGGCGTTCATCGAGCAGAACGGCCAGTGGGAGCGGGCGGCACGCGAGCTCTACTGCCACAGGCATACGCTGCGCTACAGGATCAGGCGGGTGGAGCAGCTGACTGGGAGGGACCTGTCGAACGCGCGCGACCGAATCGAGTTCTGGCTGGCGCTGCGGGCAAGGGAACTGGTGACGTGAGAGGGAGGATGCGAACCACATGAAGGTCGGAGTTCCGACGGAGATCAAGACCGACGAGTACCGGGTGTCGCTGACGCCGGCGGGCGCCCGCGAGCTGACCGAGCATGGCCACGACGTGATCGTGCAGTCGGGCGCCGGCGAGGGGTCCACGATCCCGGACTCGGAGTACACGGACCAGGGAGCGCGCATCGCGCCCGACGCGGCCAGCGTGTTCGAGGAGGCCGAGCTGATCCTGGGCGTCAAGGAGCCGCAGCCGCAGGAGGTGGCGATGCTGCGCCCCGACCACCTGCTGTTCACCTACCTGCACCTGGCGCCCGACCCCGAGCTGACCCGCGGGCTGGCGGAGTCCGGCGCGACCTGCGTCGCCTACGAGACCGTCGTCGACGAGCGCGGGCGGCTGCCGCTGCTGGCGCCGATGAGCGAGGTCGCCGGCAAGATCGCCACCCAGGCCGGCGCGTTCTTCCTGGAGCGGCCGCTGGGGGGCCGGGGCGTGCTGCTCGGCGGCGTGCCCGGTGTGGCCGCCGCCACCGTGATGATCATCGGCGGCGGAGTGGTCGGCCAGAACGCGGCCTTCATCGCGATCGGGATGGAGGCCGACGTGTTCGTCTACGACCGCAACATCGATCGCCTGCGTGAGCTGGACATCGGCTTCGGCGGCAGGGCCTCGACGGTCTACTCGTCCACGCTCGCGGTCGAGCAGATGCTGCCGCAGGCCGACCTCGTCATCGGAGCGGTGCTCGTGCACGGAGCGCGCGCGCCGTACGTGATCAAGCGCGACCAGCTGGGGCTGATGAAGAAGCGCGCCGTGCTGGTCGACGTCTCGATCGACCAGGGCGGCTGCTTCGAGACCTCGCGCCCGACCACCCACTCGGACCCCGTCTACGAGGTCGACGGGGTCACCCACTACTGCGTGGCGAACATGCCCGGCGCCGTGCCGGTCACCTCGACCTTCGCCCTAACCAACGCCACGCTGCCGTACGTGCTCGCGCTCGCCGACGAGGGGCTGGTGGGCGCGCTGCAGAAGGTGCCCGGCCTCAAGCCCGGCGTCAACGTCGCCGCCGGCAAGGTCACCCACCCCGCCGTCGCCGAGGGAGTCGGCGTGGACTACACGCCCGTCGAAGAAGTGCTGTCCGTCACCGCCTAGGAGAGATATGGCCACCGCCACCGCCAGCAAGCTGCAGAACTTCATCGACGGCGAGTTCGTCGACTCCGCCGATGGAGCAACCGAGGACGTCGTCAACCCGGCCAACGGCGAGGTGATCGCCCAGATGCCGCTGTCGACCGAGGAGGACGTGGATCGCGCCGTCGCCGCCGCCAAGCGGGCGTTCGGGGAGTGGTCGACCACGCCGCCTGGCGAGCGCGCCAGCGCGCTGTTCAAGCTCGCCGACCTGATCGAGGAGCACGCCGACGAGCTGTCGGACCTCGAGGCCGCCGACGCCGGCAAGCCGCGCAACGCGTTCCACGACGACGAGATCCCGTTCATGTGCGACAACCTGCGCTTCTTCGGCGGCGCCGCGCGCGTGCCCGAGGGACAGGGCTCGGGCGAGTACATCGCAGGGCACACGTCGATCATCCGCCGCGAGCCCGTGGGTCCGGTGGGGCAGATCACCCCGTGGAACTACCCGCTGATGATGGCCATCTGGAAGATCGGCCCGGCACTGGCGGCCGGCTGCACGATCGTCCTGAAGCCGGCGGAGACCACGCCGATCACGACCGTGAAGCTCGCCGAGCTGGCGGCCGAGGTGCTGCCCAAGGGCGTGCTCAACGTGATCACCGGGCACGGCCAGCCGGCCGGGTCCTCGCTGGTCACGCACCCCGACATCGAGATGGTCTCGCTGACCGGCTCGCCCGAGACCGGCAAGTGGATCGCGCGCGCGGCCTCCGACTCGCTCAAGCGCGTCCACCTCGAGCTGGGCGGCAAGGCGCCGGTGATCGTGTTCGACGACGTGGACATGGAAGCGGCGATGGAGACGATCGCGGCGACCGGGCTCTACAACGCCGGCCAGGACTGCACGGCCGCCACGCGCGTGCTGGCGGGCGCGAAGGTCTACGACGACGTGGTCAACGGCCTGGCCGAGCAGGCCAAGGGTTACAAGATGGGCGACACGTTCGACCCGGAGACCACGCTCGGGCCGCTCAACTCGCAGCGCCAGCGCGAGCGGGTCGAAGCCTTCCTGGAAGGCAGGCCCTCGCACGCGGAGCTCGTGACCGGCGGCAAGGAGCCCGACCTGCCCGGCTTCTTCCTCGAGCCGACCGTCGTCGCCAACCTGCAACAGGACGACCACATGATCCAGAACGAGATCTTCGGACCCGTTCTGACCGTGCAGCAGTTCGACGACGAGGCCAAGGCGATCGAGTGGGCCAACGGCACGCGCTACGGGCTCGCGTCGTCGGTGTGGACGCGCGACATCGCGCGGGCGCACCGGGTGGCCAACGCGCTGCGCTTCGGATGCGTCTGGGTCAACGACCACATCCCGATCGCCTCGGAGATGCCGCACGGCGGGTACAAGCAGTCCGGCTACGGGAAGGACCTGTCCAAGTACGCGATCGAGGACTACCAGGAGATCAAGCACGTGATGGTCAACCTCGAGGGTTGACCAACTACCGCTTCCTGACCAGCTGGCTCTTGGAGGCCTCTCGGCACGACGCCTGGGAGGTCCTCCAGGACCCGCTCAGCTGGCCGGAGTGGTGGCGCGGCGTCGTCCGCGTGAGCGAGCTCGACGGGGGCGACGCCGATCGAGTCGGCAGCCGCTACCGGATCGCCTGGCGCAGCCGCATCCCGTACGAGCTGGAGTTCGACTTCACCGTCCGCAAGGTCGACCGGCCCTGCTGCATGGAGGGCGACGCCGCGGGCGACCTCACGGGCAGCGGCCGCTGGCTGCTGTTCGAGCGCGACGGCGTGACGGCGGTGCTGTACGAGTGGCACGTGTCGACGTCCAAGCGCTGGATGCGGGCGATCGCGCCGGTCGCGCGCCCGGTGTTCGCCTACAACCACGACGTGGTGATGCGCTGGGGCGGCGAGGGGCTCGCCCGGCGGCTCGGGACGCGGCTGCTGGCGGCCGGCTAGGCCGCCCCACAGGTGGATAGCCAGTCCTCCTCGAGGGGGACGCGAAGTTCCCTCCGCCGGGCGTTTTCGAGGAGGGCTCCCACCCGTAGCGTCGTCGGCATGCCCCAAGTGAGTGACCTCGTCATCGAGACGCGCGCTCTGACGAAGCGCTACGGCGATGCGATCGTCGCCGTCGATGACCTCGCGCTGCGCGTGCGGCGCGGCGAGGTGTACGGCTTCCTCGGTCCGAACGGCGCCGGCAAGACGACCACGTTGCGGATGCTGCTCGGCCTCGTACGCCCGACGTCGGGCCAGGCCGCGGTCCTCGGAGCCGCTCCCGGCTCGCCTGAGGGGCTGGCGCGCATCGGGGCCCTCGTCGAGGCCCCGGCCTTCTATCCGTACCTCTCCGGGCGCGACAACCTGCGTGTGCTCGCCGGCCATGCCGGGGTGAGCGAGGATCGCGTCGAGGCCGTGCTCGCCGAGGTCCGGTTGAGCGATCGCGCGGACGACCGGTCCGCGACCTACTCGCTCGGGATGAAGCAGCGGCTCGGCGTCGCGGCTGCCCTGCTCAAGGACCCGGAGCTGCTGATCCTCGACGAGCCGACCAATGGGCTCGATCCGGCGGGGATGGCCGAGATGCGCGAGTTCATGCGCTCGCTCGGCGAGGGCGGGCGCACGCTCGTCCTCTCCAGCCACCTGATGGGAGAGATCGAGCAGGTTTGTGATCGGGTTGGGGTGATCCGCGACGGATCCCTCGTCGCCGAGGGCACCGTCGAGCAGCTGCGCGGCCGAGCCGGCTTGCGCGTGCGTGCGGAGCCCCTGTCGGAGGCGGCGCGGGTGGTCGGGGCCATTCCGGCCGTGGACGAGGTCACCAGCGTCGACGGCGTCCTCGACGTCGCGGTCGACACCGCGCAGGCGCCCGCGATCAATCGGGCGCTGGTGGAGGCCGGCATCGCGGTCTCGGCGCTGTATCCCCAGAAGGCCTCGCTCGAGGACGTCTTCCTCGAGCTCACAACGAACGGAGACCAGCGGCCATGACCCGCAGCGTGACCGCCGAGCTGCTGATCCTGCGCAAGCGCGCTGCCACCTGGATCCTGCTCGGCATCTGGACGCTGCTCGGCGTCTTCTTCGCGTACGTCGTCCCGTACGCACTCGATCCGGAGGACTCGCCGGTCGGCCTCGCCGAGTTCCTGCCCGAGTCGCTGGCCGGGACCCTGATCGCCGGGTTCCCGTTCTTCGGCGGCGTCTTCGCGCTGATGCTCGGCGTGTTCGCGGTCGGCAGCGAGTACGGCTGGGGCACGCTGAAGACGCTGTTCACCCAGCGGCCCACCAGGCTGCGGGTGTTCGCCGCAAAGCTGGCGGCGCTCGGCATCGTCCTCGTACCGTTCGTCCTGGCGCTCTTCGCGGCGGGCGCGGTGGCCAGCTACGTGATCGCCCAGATCGAGGACGCGGCCGTGACCTGGCCGTCCGCCTGGCTGCTCATGCGTGCGATGGGCGCAGGCTGGCTGATCCTGGCGGTGTGGGCGGCGCTGGGGGTGCTGCTCGGCGTGGCGACCCGCGGCACTTCGCTCGCAATCGGCCTGGGCATCCTGTATGCGCTGGTGATCGAGGGACTGCTCAGCGCCTTCGCCGACAGCGTCAGCCTGCTGGAACCGCTCACGCAGGGCTTCCTGCGCGCGAACGGGTACTCGATCGCCGCCGCTCTCGGCGCCTCCGTCGACTCGATCGAGTCGAGCGGTCCGGGCTCGTATTCCGGTCCATTCGTGGACAGCCTCCAGGCGCTGGCGGTGCTAGTCGCCTTCATCGCCGGCCTGGTCGCGGTCTCGGCATTCCTGCTCCGACGCCGGGACGTGGCGTAACCGGCTAGGGCAGGGAGTGGAGGGCGTCCAGCTCGGCCCGCAGACGGTCGACGAGCTGGTGCCCGGGCATCAGGTCGTCCAGCATCTCGAGGCTCGCCCGGTAGTGCTCGATGCGAGCCTCGTCCTTGCGCTCGAAGCGCCCGTACCCGGTGCGGACGCGCAGCTCGCGCGTCTTCGAGACCTTGTCGGCCGCGAACACGGCGACCGCGTCGTCGCCGGCCCGCGCCACCTGGGCGCGCAGCGCGGCCTTGCGCTCGGCGTGATCCTCGATCGCCGGATCGTCGGAGACGGCGGCCACCAGCCCGGCGACCTCGGAGCCGAAGCGCTCCTCGAGTTCGCCCCGCTCGACCTCGGTGTCCTCGAGCACGTCGTGCAGCACGCCGGCGGCCACGACCTCGTCCGAGTAGCCGGCCTCGTGCAACAGACACGCCACTTCGACGGGATGGGTGAGGAACGGGATCGAGTCGGCGTCGCGCGTCTGGCCCTCGTGCCACCGGGTGGCGAACGCGAGCGCGTCGCGGGTGAGCGGCGAGCGTTCGACGAAATCGGTGCGAGCCATCGTCATCAGGGTTTCGAGTCCGTCCATGGAGCAAACGTGGGGCGCGCGAATCCTACGCCTTGCAGGCAGCTTTGTTACGCGGGCGTGAAACGTCCGTGCTCTGCCTAGAGTGCGGCCGGTGATGCGTGTCGTTCTCGCAGCGCTCGCCACCGCGGCCGCCCTGGCGCTTGGCCTGTCGTGCTCCTCCGACGAGCCGCGGGCCCACCGCGGGGCGGCCGCCGCGACCAAGCCCTACGTGGTGCTCCTGGTCATGGACGAGTTCCCCGGCGACTCGCTGCTCGACCGCAGCCGGCGGATCGACCCGGTGCGCTACCCGAACTTCGCCGCGCTGGCCGGGGACGCGACCTGGTTCCGCAACGCCTACTCGGTCTACGACTCCACGACCAAGGCAGTGCCGCTGATCCTCGACGGCGTGCGCCCCCACGCCGGCACCGCCGCCGACCGGCGCTACCACCCGCACTCGATCTACGACATGTTCGCCCGCCACGGCTACCGGATCGTCGACTCCGAGGAGGCCACGGCGCTCTGCCCGCCGTCGATCTGCCACGGCGGGCGCACGCGCCGGCCGGCGATCATCCCGAACCTGCTCGGCGGGCGCCCGCAGCGCTTCAACCGCTGGGTGCGCTCGATGAAGGCCGGCAAGCCCACGCTCTGGGTCAAGCACGTGCTGCTGCCGCACGGCCCTTACCAGTACCTCCCCTCGGGCGCGCGCACCCGACCCGGCCCGGGCGACCTGCTGCACGGGATGAACTCCGTGCCCGGCTTCCGCGACGAGTTCCTGACGCGCCACAACGAGCAGCGCTATCTGCTGCAGCTCGGCTTCACGGACCGGCTGCTCGGCAGGCTCGTGCGCCAGCTCAAGCGCGAGGGGATCTACGACGACACGCTGATCGTGGCGACCGCCGACCACGGCATCGCCTTCCAGGTCGGGGTGCAGACGCGGCGCAGCGTGAGCCAGTCGAACGTGGAGGAGCTGACCCCGGTGCCGTTCTTCGTCAAGCGCCCCGGTCAGCGCCGCGCGCGCATCAGCGACGCCTATGCCCGCACGCTCGACGTCACGCCCACGATCGCCGACGTGCTGGGCTGGAAGGTCGGCTACCGCACCGACGGCCACTCGGCCTTCGGGCCGATCACGCGCCGCCGGCACAGCGTGACGCTGACCACGCGCGACTTCTCGGCGACCGTGCACATCTCGGGTCCCCGCTGGGAGGCGCGCCGGCGCGCCGTCGTGCGCCGGCGGCTGCGGCAGTTCGGCTCCGGCGACCTGGCGTCGCTGTACACGGGCATCGGCCCCCACCGGAACCTGATCGGACAGCCGGCGCCCAGCGCCGGCCGCGCGGCAGTGCGCGCGGCGCTCAGCGAGGCGGGCCTGTTCGCGGACGTGCAGCGGGCCAGCGGGGTGGTGCCGACCCAGATCGCGGGCGACCTGTCCGGCGGGCGCGGCGGCGCCACGCGCGACCTGGCGGTGGCCGTCAACGGGACGATCGAGGCGGTCGGGCGCTCCTTCTACCTCGACGGCGACCCGACCGAGCATTTCGCGCTGATGGTGCCCGAGAGCGCGCTGCACGAAGGCCGTAACTCGATCGAGCTGTTCGAGGTCGCGGCCGGCAGGTTGCTGCGGCTCTAGCCTTCGCCGTGTGCGCACGGCAGCGGTGGGGCTCTTGCTCGTGGGCGCCGCGGTGGCCGCGGTCGCGATCGGCCACGACGGCGCCGGCGCCGGCGAGCGCGCGAAAGAGCGGCGTCCGCCGGTCGTGATCGTCGTGTTCGACGAGTTCCCGGCCGACACGCTGATCGGCCCCGACGGCCGCATCGACGCGGCCCGCTACCCGAACTTCGCGGCGCTGGCGCGCACCTCGACCTGGTTCCGCAACGGCCAGACCATCTACGACTCGACGTTCAAGGCGGTGCCGGCGATCCTCGACGCGCGCATGCCGAGGTCCGGGACCGCGCCGGACGTGCGCAGCCACCAGCCGAGCATCTTCCACCTGATGGACCGGCTCGGGTACGACGTGATCAAGGTCGAGTCCGGCACGGCACTCTGTCCGCCGCGCATCTGCGCCGGCGCGCGCACGCGCAGGCCGGGCGTGCTCAAGCGCCTGGCCGGCGGCGGGCGCCCGGCGCGCCTGCACAGGTGGATCGGGGCGATCCGCGACCGGCCCCGGCCGACGTTCTACTTCCACCACGCGCTGGTGCCCCACGAGCCGTGGATCTACCTGCCCTCCGGTCACCAGAGTCGGCCGTCGGGCAACGACCCGATCGAGGGGATCAACCGGGCCGAGGGCTTCCACGACCCGCGGCTCACCGACCACAACCACCTGCGCCACCTGCTCCAGGTCGGCTACACCGACCGCCAGCTGGGGCTGATCATGAACCGCATGCGCCGCACCGGCGTGTTCGACCGCGCGGTGTTCGTGGTCGTCGCCGACCACGGCATCGCGTTCGAGGTGGGCGTCCAGGAGCGCCGGCAGGTGACCGAGACGAACTTCGAGCAGGTGGCGGCGGTGCCGTTCTTCGTCAAGGCACCCGGCCAGCAGCAGGGACGCGTGGACGACGACATCGTGCGCATCGTCGACGTCGCGCCCACCGTGGCCGAGCTGCTCGGCACGAAGGTCTGGTGGAAGCACGACGGCCGGTCGGTCTTCTCGGCGGCGGCGCACGCGCGCGACCTTGTCTCGATGTCGCGGCGCGACTTCAGCCGCGTGATCTCGTTCAGCCGCGCCGAGTTCGAGCGGCGCCGCCACGAGCTGCGCCTGTGGCGCGCGCGCAAGTACGGCACCGGCGTGGAGAGCGAGCTGCTGTTCGGCGACCCGTGGGCGTCGGCATACCGGATCGGGCCCCACTCGGAGCTGATCGGCCGGCCGGTTTCGCAGGTGGCCGCCGGCGCCGCCCACGCCGAGATCGCCAACGCCGGGCTGGTGGCACACGTCGACCCGGCGGCGAAGATCGTGCCCACCCGCGTGACCGGCCGGCTGCCGGGCACCCCGACCGGCGCGATGCGCGACCTCGCGGTGGCCGTGAACGGCCGCATCCGCGCCGTCGGGCGCAGCTTCCACCTGCGCGGTCGGAGGATGGAGTTCTTCTCGCTGCTCGTGCCCGAGTCGGCGCTGCGGCGCGGGCGCAATTCGCTCCAGGTGCTCGAGGTGCGGCCGGACGGGAGCCTCGTCCGCCTCTAGCGCCCGCAAGCTAGAGCTTGCGCTGCGGGCCTAGGGCCGCGGCGGGTTGGGCACCTGGCTGGGGTCGCGGTCGAACTGCGACTTCTTCTTCCTCACGTCGATGAAGAAGCAGGTCGAGCGCTCGCGGTCGTCGTGCGGGATGCAGCTGCGGTAGTAGCCGTCCGCGTAGCGACGCGTGTCCGAGGCCTCGAGGTTGCGGCGCAGCTCGGCGTCCCCGTGGGCCTCCACGTAGTCCTCCAGGAGCTTGGCGGCGCGCTCGCGCTGGTCGGTCTCGACGACGATCGTGGGCCGGTTGGCCAGGCCGGCGGCCAGCACGCCGAACACGCCGGCCACCAGCAGGGCCGTGCCCATTCGATCCGACAGCACCTCGAGCTGCGCCTTGGCTGGGGCTCCCGGCTCGGCCGCCGGTCGGCGCTTCCACATCCGGCGCGCGAGCCACGGGCCGACCGCGCCGACCAGGACGAGGTTGCCGAACGTCGCGATCAGGAGGGCGGGAATGAAGTCGATGCCCTCGCGCACCGGCGACAGGCGGTGCAGCAGTAAGCCGTCGAGGAGCGTGAGCGCGACGAACGAGGGCCACATCCAGGCGCCGCGCAGCCGCCAGCGCATCCGGGTGGGCCAGAAGCGCTCCTCGTGGTCGCTCACCGGTCGCAGGGTAGCCTTGGGGACATGCCCGACCTCTGGGTCACGCACCTCGGACCGCTCCCCTACGCGGAGGCGTTCGAGCTCCAGCGAACCCTGCGCGAACGCCGCGCCGCGGGGGAGCTGCCGGACCTGCTGCTCGTGCTCGAGCACCCGCCCGTCTACACGCGCGGGAAGCGCACCGAGCCCGGCGACCTGCCGATGGGCGAGGCCTGGTACGCCGAGCGTGGGATCGACGTCGAGGACTCCGATCGGGGCGGGCGCGTGACTTACCACGGCCCCGGCCAGCTGGTGGCCTACCCGATCATGGCCGTCGAGCGCGTGGCCGACTTCGTCCACACGATGGAGAGCGCGATCGTCGCCGCGCTGGCCGACGAGGGCGTCGTCGCGGAGCCCCGGGCGGTGCCTTTCACCGGCGTCTGGGTGGGCGACTCGAAGATCGCCTCGATCGGCGTGCGCGTGCGCGAGGGCGTCTCGATGCACGGGCTGGCCGTGAACGTGGACAACGACCTCGAGCCGTTCGACTGGATCGTGCCGTGCGGCATCGACCACGTGCAGGTGACCTCGGTCGCCCAAGAGACCGGCCGCTCGCCCTCGCTGCCCTGCTTCCGCAAGCGAATGGCGTATCGCTTCAGCGAGGCGTTCGGGCGCCGGCAGCGGCTCGTGTCCCTCCAGCGGCTGCTCGAGCGACGAGGCGGTCGCGGCTTGAGCACGCGCTCGCGGTCGAACCCGGGCGGCGCGCGGGTGCTGGAGATGGGCGAGGTGCGCCCGTTCCGCGACCGCAAGCCGGAGTGGTTCAAGCGTCCGGCGCCGGGCGGCCCGCGCTACCGCGAGCTGCGCGGGATGATCGAGGGCGAGGGGCTGCACACGGTCTGCCAGGAGGCGGCCTGCCCGAACATCGGCGACTGCTGGGAGCGCGGCACCGCGACGTTCATGATCCTGGGCGACACCTGCACGCGCCGCTGCGGCTTCTGCAACGTCAAGACCGGCAAGCCGACCCACCACGACCCGCTCGAGCCGCTGCGGGTGGCGCAGTCGGTGCGCAAGATGGGGCTGCGCCACGCGGTGATCACCTCGGTCGACCGCGACGACCTGCCCGATCTCGGGTCGTCCGCGTTCGTCGGCGTGATCCGCTCGATCCGCCGCCTCGCGCCGGGCTGCAAGGTCGAGGTGCTGACGCCGGACTTCCGCGGCGAGGAGATGCCGCTCGCGCGGGTGATCGCCGAGCGCCCCGACGTGTTCAACCACAACGTCGAGACCGTGCCGCGGCTGTACCCGCTGGCGCGGCGCGGGTCGCGCTTTTTGCGCTCCTGCCGGGTGCTGCGCAACGCCAAGGAGATGGGCGGCGACGAGGTCGTGACCAAGTCCGGGCTGATGACCGGGCTGGGCGAGTCGAAGGAAGAGCTGATCGAGACGTTCGGGGTCCTGCGCGAGCACGACGTGCAGGTGCTCACGGTCGGCCAGTACCTGCGCCCCACGCGCGACCACCTCCCGGTGGTGCGCTACTGGCACCCCGAGGAGTTCGCCGAGCTCGAGCGCGAGGCCTACAAGCTCGGCTTCGAGTCGGTCGCCGCCGGGCCGCTCGTTCGCTCGAGCTACCACGCCGAGCAAACGCTCGCGCGCGCCAGCGGCGAGGCATGATCGCGGCGCTGCTGGCCGGCGCCGCGCTGAGCTGGGGCACGCTGCCGTCCGCCCCGCTGGAGCGCAGCGAAGTGGCGGCCGCCCGGATCGGGAACTTCATCTACGTGGTCGGCGGCTTCGAGCCCGACCCGGACGTCGCCGGCGGTCGAGCGCTACGACATCCGGCGCCGGCGCTGGAGCACCGTCCGTTCGATGCCTGTCGCGGTCAACCATCCGACCGCTGTCGCATACGACGGCGACCTGTACGTGCACGGCGGATACGCAGCCAACCTGGGGCTCACCGAGCCCACCGGCGCGCTGCAGCGATACGACCCCTCGCGCAATCGCTGGAGCCGGCTCCCGGCGTCGCCGACCGCGCGCGCGGCGCACGCAGTCGCGGTGATCGGGCACCGCCTCTACGCGGCCGGCGGCGCGAACGACGACGGGCTCGCTGCGGTCGCTGGAGGTCTACGACTTCGAGTCGCGACGCTGGAGCCGCGGGCCGAGCTTTCCGCCACCGGCGCGCAACCACACCACGGGCGTTGCCAGCGGCGGGCGCTTCTACGTTCTCGCCGGGCGCGACACGCGGAACTTCCGCGCCGCCGCCCGCTATGACCCGCGCCGGCGCAGCTGGGAACGCCTGCCGCCGCTGCACACGGCGCGCGGAGGGATCGCGTCGGCGCGCCTGAGCGACGGCCGCATCGTCGTGTTCGGCGGTGAGCGGCTCGAGCCGGGCGGCACCACGATCGCCGAGGTCGAGCTGTTCGACCCGCGAACGCGGCGCTGGAGCTCGCTGCCCGACATGCGCACGCCGCGGCACGGCCTCGGCGGGGCGGCACTCGGGCGACGCGTGTTCGCGATCGAAGGCGGGCCTACGCCCGGCTTCGCGTTCACGCGGACGATCGAGTTCCTCGACGTTCCGCCGCGCTAGACGTGTTCCCGGTCAAGGACGACATTCCCACCCGCCGCTTCCCGGTGCTCACCGTGGCGATCATCGCGATCTGCTGCGCGGTCTACTTCCTGTTCGAGCACGGCCTCTGGGACCTCGGCGCCACCGGCAACGAGCGCGTGCTCGAGTACGGCGCGATCCCGTATGAGATCACCCACCCGGGCAAGGAGTGCGCGGAGGCCGCCGGTCAGCTCGTGTGCGAGGGCCAGCCGGGCGTGTCCGGCACGGCCCCCGACCAGGCCCCCTGGTGGGTCACGATCTTCACCTCGATGTTCATGCACGGCAGCCTGCTGCACCTCGGGGGCAACATGCTGTTCCTCTGGATCTTCGGGAACAACATCGAGGACTCGATGGGCGAGTTTCGCTTCGTCGCGTTCTATCTGATCGGCGGGGTGATCGCGGTGGCGGCGCAGGTCCTCGTCGACCCCAACGCCGCCGTGCCGACCGTGGGCGCGAGCGGGGCGATCGCGGCCGTCTTAGGCGGCTACGCGGTGCTCTATCCACGCGCGCGCGTGATCACGGTCGTCTTCATCGTGATCTTCTTCACGATCATCGAGCTGCCCGCCCTGCTCGTGTTGGGCTTCTGGATCCTCATCCAGCTGTTCCTCGGCGCCAACGACCTCGGCTCGCAGGCGGCGGGCGGCTCGGGCGGGGTCGCCTACTTCGCCCACATCGGCGGGTTCGTCTTCGGGGCGATCGCGATCAGGCTGTTCGCGGATCGCGTCCAGGAGGACTACGAGCGGGCCCACCGGCTGCCGGTGTACTGATGGCTCGGAACGCGGTTCTGGCCGGCACGCTGGCGATCATCTTCCTGCTTGCCGGTCTCACGATCGCGGCGGCGATCGAGGGCGGGATTTCTGTGCTGGGGGTGCTCGTAACTCTGTTTGTGCTTGCCCTGCTCGGCTTCGGAGTGCTCGGGGCGCTGTGGTCGCGCCCGCCCGATGGGTAGGCGGCGCGCACCCCATCGAGGCCCCCTCGGCCCGCCCGCCCGGCGCAGGCGGCCGGTCCAGATGGTCGCGACCGTCGCGCTGGTGCTGGCGCCGCTCGCGGTCGGGGTCGCGATCTACCTGGCGCTCGTCTCGGACGCGGGCGGCGGCGGCTCGTCCGGTCTGCCGATCGCGGTGCACACGCCGCGGGTGCCGCACGAGTCGGACCGGCCGACGCGGCCCGACGTGCCGGGCGTGGATCTCACCGGCGTGGACGCGTTCCACGTGCTGCTGCGCAAGCCGCCGCGCGCCGGGCTGGTGTTCGACCTGGGCAGCGGCGAGGTGCTGTGGCGGCGCGACCCGCTGCGCGTGGTGCCGATCGCCAGCCTGACCAAGATCATGACCGCGCTGCTGGTGGTCGAGCGGACGCGGCCGAACGACCCGGTGCGGATCACGCAGGCGGCGCTCGACTACACCGGCTCGGGCATCGGGCTGCTCCCGAAGGGCCGGCGCGTGCGCGCCGAGGCGCTGCTGAACGGGCTGCTGATCGTGTCGGGCAACGACGCGGCGATCGCGCTGGCGGTGCACGTGTCGGGCAGCGAGCGGCGCTTCGTCGAGCTGATGAACAGGCGCGCGCGGGACTGGGGCCTGACCTGCACCCGCTTCGCGTCGTCGCACGGGCTCGAGCCGGGCAACCGCTCGTGCGCGCGCGACCTGGCGGTGCTGACGCGGCTGGCGATGTCGAAGCCGCGCATCCGCCGCGTCGCCCGCAAGCGCCAGGCGCAGATGCGCTTCCCGATCAAGGGCGGCAAGCTCTACCTCTACGGCCACAACCCGCTGATGCGGCTCGGCTACGCGGGCACGATCGGGCTCAAGACGGGCTACACCGACGAGGCCGGCCGCTGCTTCGTCGGGGTCGTACGGCGCGGCGATCGCCGGCTCGGCGTGGTGCTGCTCGACTCGCCCGATCCGTCCAAGCAGGCGCCGAAGCTGCTGGACGCTGCCTTCGCCGGCTGAATCAGTTCACGATCGAGGCGATCGCCGCCAGCGCCTTCTCGGCGTTGAGGCGACCGTCATAGGCGACCTTGCCGTTCAGCGCCGGCGGCTTGTCGACCTTGTGGCGGATCGCGTAGCGCAGGTTGCCGTAGGTGGCGTCGGACTGCTGCTTGCGCAACAGCGCGGCCACTCCGGCGGTGTAGGGCGCGGCCATCGAGGTTCCCGACAGGATCCGGTATCCGCCGCCCAGGTAGGTCGAGTAGATGCTGTCGCCGGGAGCAGCGACGTCGACCGCCTCGGACCCGAAGTTCGAGAAGCTCGGCCAAAGTGTCCGTCGAGGTGGTCGCGGCCACGGCCAGGATGTTCGAGTCGCCGTAGGAGGCCGGGTAGAGCGGGTGCTTGTCGATGTTCTCGGAGTCGTTCCCGGCCGCCACCACGAGCAGGGTGTTGTGGTCCTGGGCGTAGTCGACCGCGTCGTGCAAGCTCGAGGACTTCGAGCTCGACCCGAACGAGCAGTTGATGATCTTGAAGCCCTGCTTGACGGCGTAGTCGATGCCCGCGATCGCGTCCGAGGTCGAGCCCTTGCCGTTGGCGTTCATGAACTTGACCGCCAGCAGCTTGGTCGACCAGCAGGTGCCCGACACGCCCACGTCGTTGTTGCCGCGCCCGCCGACGATGCCGGAGACGTGCGTGCCGTGGCCGTTGTCGTCCTCGCCCGATCCCTTGCCCTTGATCGCGTTGTAGCCGTAGGTGTCGTCGACGTAGCCGTTCTTGTCGTCGTCCTTCCCGTTGTTCGGCTTGTCCTCGCTCTTGTAGACGTTGCTCTTGAGGTCGGGATGGTCGGTGTCGATCCCGGTGTCGAGGATCGCCACCTTGGCGCAGCTCGAGCGGGTGCCCCAGGCGGTCGGAGCGTCGATGTCGTGATCGTCGGGGGAGTCGACCAGGGCGTACTGGAGGCCGTAGAACGGATCGTCGGGCGTCGTGGAGGAGAACTGGAAGAAGTCGGGCTCGGCGTAGGCGACCTCGGACCGGCGCGCGAGTCGCTTGAGCAGGGCGCCGGTCGCGCGGCCGGAGCGCGGCCGTACGACGACCAGGCGGCCGCCGCGGATCGACTTGAAGCGCTGCGAGATGCGGCCGTCGAGGGCGGCGAGCACCCGCTGCTGGCGGTCGCTGGAGACGCCCTTCTTGAAACCGACCAGCAAGCGCCCCTCGGCGGCGGGCGCGGCAGCCTCCGCCGGAGCGGCCACGAGCAGGATGGCAAGCACGAGGGCCAGGGCCAGACCCATGCGCGCAGCCTAGCCCACGGTCGCCGCCGCACGAGCGTCACGCCGGGGAACTCCAGGCCGTCCGGCGTCTCGTAGGGCCTGGCCGCCTCGCGGGCGCGGCCTTCGAGCGCCCGCGTCGCGTCCTCGGGCAACAGCTCCAGCGTCTTCGTAACGGCACGGGCACCTCGCTCACGGTCACGTCGCGGAGGCCGGCGTCCGACGAGCAGGGCGCCAAGCTGGGCGGCATTCTCCAGCGCGAACGGACCGGGGATGCCAGGCGGGGACGCGGGCGCGCCGACCTGGGCGCTGACCGAGTCGAGGACCGTCCCGAGCCAGGGGTTGCGCTCGCGTGGGCCCCAGACGGCGGGCGCCAAGCGGCCGCCCGGGCTATGGGGCGCATCCAGAGTGACTTCCACGCGAACCAGCGCGGGATCGTCGAGGCGCTGAGCAACGGAAGGCACTGCGCCGCGGCCTGAACGTCGAGCGGGCGAGCGACGTCCTCTGGACACTCAACCACCCGGACGTCTGGCACCTGCTGGTGGGCGAGCGCGGCTGGACGCCGGAGCAGTGGGAGCGGTGGTTCGAGGAGACGGTGGCCGCGCTAGCTGCTGCGCGACTAGGCCTTCGTCAGTGGAGCCAGCCGGGATCGAACCGGCGACCTCCCGGATGCAAACCGGACGCTCTTCCAGCTGAGCTATGGCCCCGTCAGCGCAATGGTAGGCCAGCGGTGTTCAGATGGTACCGTGTACTCCTCGGCGAGCCGGACATGACGCATTTGCTTGTTCAAAGTCGGGACCAAGCGAAGGTGCAACATGTTCATCCCGCCACCAAGCTCCGCGGCGGGTACGTAGAAGCAGCGATCGAGACTCGGCTCCCACGCCGCTATCCAATCGATCGTCTCGGCGGTGTAGAGCTTGGTTGCTCTGACCTTGCCGTTGGTTAGCGACGCTGAGCGGGTGCGCACGGTGATCACACGGCCGTTCGACTGCGCGTACTTCACCTGCACGCGCTCCAGGACTCCGGACTCCCTGCACAGGATCAGGTCGAAGTCCCAATCCTCGCCGTACGGAAAGGCGACCTTGTAACCGCGCGCCCGAAGGTCTGTCGCCACCTTCAGCTCGGCGAGGTCTCCCTTCGCCTTCCGGTTGAGCTCCACTCCCGCCCGAGGCTACGCCCGCTCGACAGACGTGTGGGTGACGTATGTAACGCCTTTGCAAAGCGGCCTGGACAGATGTCGAGTTCTGGGCGTTTGATTTCAGGTCCGCTTTAGAGCGGGCCGACAAGCTGATTAACGACGGCACGGAGGGTTCCGTCGAGTCAAAGGCGGCGCTTGGCGCCGCCTGGGTTGCATCAAGCGCGAGGGTCGCCGGGGCGGGCGGCCCTCGCCGCAACTCCTCAGGTGCGGCGGCCGCGTCGACTCCCTTCGGCGCGGTGGCCGCGCCACCCTGCTCGAAGCTGGCTCAGTCGAAGTCGAAGTCGCGCGGCGGCTTCTGCTCGAACCAGAGCCGGTCGTGCTCCGGCGTCTCCTGGAGGAAGTCCGGCGTGTCCTCGAGGACGTCCGCGTCCTCGTCTGGGTTGCCGTCGTCGTCCTCGAGCTCCTCGTCGTCGAGCTCGTCGTCTTCGCGCGGCGCGTCGTCGTCGAAAGCCTCGTCGTCCTCGATGGGCTCGTCGTCGGGGAGGTGCTCCTCCTCGGGGACGGTCTCCTCCTCCACGCGCGCGAAGCCGGCTTGCGGGGTGTCGCCGAGGGTGGCGGGATCGGGCGCGACGGGTTCGGCCGGGGCCGCCTCCTCGTATGCCTCCGGCTCCGCGTCGTGCACGTGGAGCTCGACGTCCTCCTCCTCGTGCACGTCGGAGCGGACCGCCTCGTCGGGGATCGCCTCGGACAGCTCGGGCTGTGCCGCTTCGACCTCGGCCTGCGCCTGGTCGCCGTCTTCTGAATCCGCGGGAGCCACCTCTCGGCGCGCCGGCCCAAGCGCCTCCTCCTCTTGGCGGCGGAGCTCGTCCTCCTCCGCCCCGTGGCGACGCTTGAGGTCGAGATGCTCCCGAATCGCATCGTCGAGAACGCCCATCGGGCGGAAGCCTACCTAGGCACGGAGGACGTCTAACCCCCGCCCGCCGGACCGCTCAGCCGGCCGCCCGCACCGGCTCGGCCCGCTCGACGCGGTTCCTGCCGGCCCGCTTGGCTCGATACAGCGCCGCGTCCGCCGCCGCGATCAGCCCCTCCCGGTCGACCGCGCTCTCCGGCAGCGCCGCCACGCCGAAGCTGGCCTGTAGCCGCAGCGTGCCCTCGCCGTCGACGCGCGGCACCTCCAACCGGTCGACCGCCTCGCGGATCCGCTCGGCCAGCTGCGCGGCGCCCTCGGCATCGGTCTGCGGGAGGACCACAGCGAGCTCCTCGCCGCCGTAGCGCGCGGGTGCGTCGATGTCGCGCGAGAAGTCACGCAGCACGTCCGCGACCAGCGCGAGCACCTCGTCGCCCTGCTGGTGGCCGTACTCGTCGTTGACCAGCTTGAAGTTGTCGAGGTCCAGCATGACCAGCGCCAGCGGCGTGTTGAAGCGCCGAGCGCGCTCGATCTCACTCTCGAGGATCGAGTGGAACGCGCGCAGGTTGGCGAGCCCGGTCAGCTCGTCGGTCACCGCCTGGCGCTCGACCCTCTTGTGCAGGGTCGCGTTCTCGATCGACACCACGGCCTGGCCGGCCAGGTACTGGAGCAGCTCCTCCTCCTCGTGCGAGAAGCGCCGCCTGTGCCGCGCGATCGAGAGGACCCCCAGGAACTCGCTGCTCCCGGGCAGGGCCAGCATCGGCACCGCCAGCGCGTGCACCGCGCCGACGCTGGCGGGAGTCGCCACCCGCGGCGGCCGCGCCGGCTCGCCGTCCTCGCTCGCCTGCATGCGCTTCGGGCCGACCACCCGCACGCTCGCGGCGCGGCGCTCCGCGGCCCGCATCGCCTCCTCGAGCTGCTCGTCGTCGGTGCCCATGTTGCTCTCGCGGAACGACTCGTCGTCGACCGGCCGCGCACGGCCGGCCTCGGCGTCGCACGCATCGACCGCCGTGCGCACGGCCAGCGCGACGACGCCGTCGCGGTCGAGCCCCATCGCGAGCGCGTCGCCGACGCGCCGGATCGCCTCGGTCAGCTCGCCGCGCTGGCGGTGGACCTCCTCGATCTTCGAGGCCAGCTGCGCCGACATGCTGTTGAATTCCCGCCCGAGCTGAGCGAACTCGTCATGGCCCTCGACCGTGACGGGTTGCCTGAAGTCGCCGCGGGCCAGGCGGCGGGCCCCGACCAGGAAGGTGTCGATCTGCTGGGTCAGGGCGCGGCTGACGACGCCGGCCGAGGCCATCGCCAAGGCGAGGAACGCCAGCAGCAGCAGGCCGATCACCAACCGGTTGCGGGAGATCGTGTCCGACAGCTCGGCCGTGCTGTGGAAGACCGCCAGCTCGAGCGACACGCCCTGCCGATCCCGCAGCGACTCGACCCTGCCGCGGTAGTCCTCGCCCGACAGGCTGAAGCCGTGCGGCTCGCCGCGGTCTCCGAGCCGGCTGCGCGGCCCGAGGCCGCTCAAGGTCGAGGCGAACAGCCCGCCGTTGCGAAAGACGCCGATGTCGTAGCCGGTCAGCCGGCGAACCCGGGCAGCGAAGTCGGGTGCGTCGGTGAGCGAGACGAACAGGGTCCCGCGCATCTGGCTCCCGGCGACCAGCGGCGCGGCCTTGTACGCCATGCCGGTGGGCGAGCCGGCGCGCGCGAGCAGCCGGCCTTGCTGCGAAGAGCGCAGCTCGATCGCGACGATGTCGTTCGGACCGCCGACGAGCTGCTCCAGCCGCTGCCGAATGCCGGCGCCGGACGCGAGGGCGGCGGTGAGCTGGGGATCGGCGGCGACCTCGCGGACGGCGGGGCCGGCCGCGGCCGCGCGCTCCTCGTAGAGCGAGAAGGCGGTGCGCGTGCCGGCGGCGATGCCGGCGTCGGCCTTTCCGGTCTCGCTACGGGCGGTCAGGGTGAACAGGACGACCGCGAGGGCGATCATCGGCACGATCACCAACAGAACGAAGAACAGCCGCAGCCTGGCCCGGAAGTTCACTCGTCGCCAGACTAGTTCGCCAGGCCCATTTGCGGGTCATTCCCCCATTCGGGGGCGCCGCTACCATGGACCGGCCACGGGGCTATAGCTCAGTTGGGAGAGCGCCTGGATCGCACCCAGGAGGTCGCCGGTTCGAGTCCGGCTAGCTCCATTCGGTCGTTGTCAAAGAGACAACGAAGTGCCAGCAAATAGACAGCGTCGGCTATTCCGATCGCTCGAGCGGGAAACGGGACTCCGATCCGCTCCATCGCCCGCGCCAGCCAGCGCGGGCGAACGGCCGGACAATGGCTTCCGCGCGCCGAGCGGCCGGTGCGTTTCGCTGGGGGGTCATCCGCCAAGCGGGCAACGAGACTTGCCTCATTGCGAAGCGACGGGCTCGAGCTCGCGGGGGAGCGGGAGCCCACACGCGCCGATCCGAGGTCGGGCACTCAGCGCTTGGTCTCGTACCTGGTCAGGAGCACGCCGTCGGGAAACGTCCGGGTCTCCACCAGGGTCAGGTTCATCCAGTTGTCCAGGTTCGTAAAGAACGGCGTGCCGCTGCCCACCAAGACCGGATGGGTGGCCAGCACGTACTCGTCGATCAGCCCGGCCCGCATGGCCGCCGCGGCGAGGGTAGCGCCGCCGATGTCCATGGGACCGCCTTCCTCGGCCTTGAGCCGGGTGATCTCGGCGACCGCGTCGCCGGTGACCAGGCGGGTGTTCCAGTCGACCGTGCTGATCGTCGAGGAGAACACCACCTTCGGCATGTCCCGCCAACGGCGGGCGAACTCGATCTCCGCCGGCGTGACGCCAGGCTGCTGGTCAGCGGTCGGCCAGTGGGAGCTCATCGTCTCCCACAGTTTGCGCCCATACAGCGCCAGGCCCGTCGCGCCCACCCGGTCGGACCACCACTGGAACAGCTCGTCGCTCGGCACGCTCCAGCCGATGTCGTCGCCGGGCGCGGCGATGTAGCCGTCCAGGCTCAGATTCATGCCAAAGGTCAGTTTCCGCATGGCGTCAGCCTCCCATGAGTCGGCATTTCGGCGTACAGACCAACACGGCGCGCAAAAATCATCGGTCAGACCACACCGAGGGCCGGTTGACCACCGCAGGCAGGCGGCGCCGAACAGACGGAGGACGAGACGCCTCGGTTTCGCAATCGCCTGGCAGCGCGAGTGCGCTGACGGTCGGCCGCGCTGGTGCCTTCCGAAGTCGTTATCCCAGGCGCTTCGCCTCGCGTGCGAGACGGTCGAGCCCGCCGGCGTCGACCGCGAGGACGAGCGAGGCCTGCCATTCCGGCTGCTCTGGACGAAGCGAAGGTTCCTCTCGGAGACGGACCAGGAGGCTGACGGTTCCCAAACCGTCAGCCGAGGCGACAATGGACACGTCGCCCTCCCGCGCCGCCGAACTCGTTGCGAAGCACGTGCTCGACTTCCTCTCGCTCGATAGGAGCCGCCGCGATGCGATCGCTGGATGTCTTGACTCTCGACGCTCGCGATTACTGCGATCGGGGTAGCCACGAGCCTGCGGCGGGACGATGTGCCTGGTCGCTTGCGGGTTCATCGTGGAGGCATGATCGAAGTCACCTCACTCACCAAGCGCTACGGCGAGACAGTCGCGGTCGACGACCTCAGCTTCACCGTCCGCCCGGGGATCGTCACAGGGTTCCTCGGGCCGAACGGCGCCGGGAAGTCGACCACCATGCGCATGATCCTCGGACTCGACAATCCGAGCCAGGGTCGTGCCACCGTCAACGGGCGTCAGCTCGCGGAGCATGCCGCTCCGCTTATCGAGCTCGGCGCCCTCCTCGAGGCGAGAGCCATTCACCCGCAGCGCTCGGCTCGCAACCATCTCCGGGCGCTCGCCGCCACCACCGGAATCCCCGACCGGCGGGTCGACGAGGTGCTAGGCATTGTCGGCCTCAATGAGGTCGCTGACCGGGCCGCAGGCGCCTTCTCGCTGGGCATGGGCCAGCGGCTCGGGATCGCCTCTGCACTGCTCGGCGATCCCGAGACGGTCATGCTCGACGAGCCCGTCAACGGACTCGATCCCGAAGGCATCCGCTGGATCCGCAACCTGCTGAAGGAACTGGCCGCCGAAGGCCGCACAGTGTTCGTCTCATCGCACCTCATGAGCGAGATGGCCCTCACTGCGGAGCACTTCATCATCATCGGGCGTGGCCGGCTGATCGCCGACGTGTCAGCCGCCGAGCTCGCCGCTATGGGGCCGGAGCCGCAGGTGCTCGTTCGCACCCCGCACGGTGCTCGGCTGCGACAGGTGCTCGCCGCCAACGGCGTACAGGTGACGGGCGACAGCGACCGCCCCGACGTCTTCTACGTCACGGGCATCGAGACCGACGTCATCGGACGGCGCTTGCTGGAGGGAGGCGTCGAACTGCACGAGCTCACACCGCTACAGGAATCGCTCGAAGGGATCTTCATGGGACTCACGCAGGACGCGGTGCAGTACCAATCGCACGACGCGCACCCGTCCACCCCTGAGAGGCGGGCCGCCTGACATGCACGCCATCACTCCTTTGCACCTCCGCGATACCGCCGACTCCAACCCGCCGGTCATCCGCCAGCGCCTCGGTCGCGCCGTCACCCAGTGGTCGGTCACCAAGGCCGAATGGATCAAGCTGCGGTCGGTCCGCGTCAACGTTGTCGGCGTCGCTGCGGCCGCGGTCGGCTTGATGCTGCTCGGCGTGCTGTTCTCCGCGCTGGCTCCAACGGACATGGGTCCGGGCGGGACCGCGACGGACTCGGTGTCGCTCGCCTTCGGGGGCACCAGCCTCAGCCAGCTGATCATCGGCGTGCTTGCCGCACTGTTCGTCGGCAGCGAGTACGCGAGTGGGCTCATCCGCACCACGTTCGGAGCCGTCGCGCGCCGGACTCGCGTGCTGCGAGCCAAGGCGATCGTGTTCGGCGGCGCCACCGGGCTCGCGATGACGCTCGGGGCCTTCGCAGCCTTCTTCGCCGGGAGCGTGGTGTACAGCGGGAACCTCCCGAGCCACTCCATCGGCGACCCCGGTGTGCTCAGAGCCGTGCTGTCCGTCGGCTTCTACGGCGCCTGCGTTGCGCTGATCGGGATCGCCGTCGGCTTCCTCGTGCGCAGCACTGCGACGGCGATCGGCCTCCTGTTGGGACTGCTGATGCTGGCCCCGTTGTTGGTGGACCTCGTGCCGGGCACGGTCGGTGAGACACTCAGCAAGATCGTGCCGAGCAACGCCGGCGAAGCGATGATGAGCGTCACGTCACGTGACTCGCTTCTCTCACCGATGGTGGGTTTGGCTGTCCTCGTGGCCTGGGTGGTCGGATTGCTCACTCTCGCCGCCGTGGCCCTACGCCGTCGGGACGCATGAGGCCGAGGCCCAAGCCACTCGACGTCGTGCTCGCTGTCCTCTGCGTGCCGGCGACGATCGTCGGAACGCGCGTCAGCGGCGAGAGCTTCGACGCCGTCGAGGTCGCCGTCATCGTCGTGAGCGCGACGCTCGTCCTCCTTCGGCATCACGCGCCGTTCGCCGTCCTCGCGGCGGCGATCGGCGCGGCGATCACTTCGGTCGCGGTCATGGACCACCCGAACATCCTGATCGCCGTGGTCGTCCTTTTGGTCTTCACCGTGGCCGCTGAGCACGACCGGCGCACCGGCGTCTACGCCGGCCTCGCCGGTATCGGCGGCCTGCTCGTGGTCGTCGTCATCCAGAACCCCCCGGACCAGCTGCCCGGCCCGCTGCTCGCTGCAGTGGCGTGGCCGGCACTTGCGGTCGCCGCCGGCGACCTGCTGCGGACGCGGCGCGAGACGATCGTGGCCGCGGAAGAGCGCGCGCGCCGAGCCGAGGAGAGCCGTGAAGAGGAAGCGCGCCGGCGTGTCGCCGAGGAGCGACTTCACATTGCTCGCGAGCTCCACGACGTGGTCGCCCACCGCATGGCGGTCGTCAACGTGCAAGCCGGGGTCGCCGAGCACCTGCTGCGCGCTCGGCCCGACGACGCCGCGGCCGCGCTGCGTATCGTGCGATCGTCGGCGCAAGCCGCGCTCGACAACTTGGGGAGCATCCTCAACCTGCTCCGCTCCGCCGGTGCCAGCGACGACTCCGTCGAGCCCGCTCCGACGCTGACCGAGCTCACCGCACTGATCGAGTCCTACCGAGACGCCGGCCTCGCCGTCGAGTACGAGACGAGCGGCGCAGCCCGCCCGCTGGCCGACACCACACAACTCGCGCTCTACCGCACCGTCCAGGAAGCGCTCACCAACGCACACAAGCACGGGGACGGGCAAGTGCGGCTGCGGATCAGCCACGCCGCCGACGGTGTGGCCGTCGAGCTGATCAACCCGGTCGCCCCGCGCTCGGTCGGGGACCTCACGCCACGATCCGGCGCGGCCAGCGACGCGAGTGGCTTCGGGCTGACAGGCATGCGAGAGCGCATCCTCGCCGCCGGCGGCTCGCTGCAAGTCGGTCCCGAAGGCCAAACCCGGTTCGCTGTCCGCGCCCACTTCCCGATCGCCGAGGAGCAGCGATGACCATCCGGGTGGTGCTCGCCGATGACCAGGCGCTCATCCGCTCTGGCTTTCAGGTGCTGATCGACTCCGCCGAGGACCTCGAGGTCGTGGGCGAGGCCGGCACCGGCGACGACGCCGTCCGCCTCGCGCGTTCCACGCGCGCCGACGTCGTGCTCATGGACATCCGCATGCCCGGAACGGACGGCATCGCCGCGACGCAGGCGATCACCGACGACGACGACCTCGCGGGCGTGAAGGTCGTGGTACTGACCACCTTCGAGATCGACGCATACGTCATCGAAGCGGTCCGAGCCGGCGCCAGCGGCTTCCTCAGCAAGAGCATCGAGCCCGCCGACCTGCTCGACGCGATCCGCACCGTTGCCGGCGGAGATGCCCTCCTCTCGCCCAAGGCGACGCAAGCGCTCCTAGCCGAATTCGCCACGGCCGGCACCGGTCCGGCGATCCCAGCCGACAGGCTCGCTGACCTAACCACCCGCGAGCGCGAGATGATGACACTCGCCGCACACGGGCTCTCGAACGACCAAATCGCCGAACGGCTGTTCCTCTCACCGCTCACGGTCAAGACACATATCAACCGAGCGATGATGAAGCTCGCCGTCCGCGACCGCGCTCAACTCGTCGTGCTCGCCTACCAGAGCGGCCTCGTCCGCCCCGGCGACCGCATCGACTAATCCTGGTGCGGCGGCACACTTGCCAATCACGCTTGATCGCGATGCATATGGCCGCGGACGTGATCACATGCGCCGCCGGGAGCGGCCGCGGACTGGAGCCGACAGGTCGCGTCC
>CAVXUX010000005.1:5000-185699 GCA_963765135.1 uncultured Thermoleophilaceae bacterium | reverse complement strand
TGCGAGCGCGCCCCGCCGGCCTCACCCTGAGTTCCACACATGGCCTTCTTACTCGGGAACCTCGCCGACGCCGCAGCCCGTCATTGGAAGCGCTCCCTCGTCTTCGTCCTCGTCGCGCTCGCCGCGATCGCCGGGCTCACCACCCTGGGCACCGGCTTCAGCGACGACTTCGATACGCCGGGCACCGATTCCCAGGAGGCCTACGACCTGCTCTCCGAGCGCTTCCCGCCCAGTCGGGCGACACCGCGACCGTCGTGTTCTCGGTTGAGGACGGGACGCTGCGCGACGGCGACCGGCCCGCGGCGATCGCCGAGGCGACGCGGACGATCGCCGGCCAGCCTCATGTCACCGCGGCGCCGGACCCGCTGAAGAGCGACGGCCAGATCTCGCGCGACGGGCGCATTGCGTTCACGACCGTGCAGTACGACCAGCCGGCAGCCGGACATCGGCACGGAGCCGGGCGAGGCGCTCGAGAGCGCCTCGGAGATCACCGAGCGGGCGGGCATCGAGACCGACCGCAACGGCCAGATCGTCGACCAGGCCGAGCAAACCCAGATGCCGGTCGGCGAGCTGATAGGCCTCGCGGTGGCGATCATCGTGCTCACGCTCGTGTTGCGCTCGGCGGCCGCGATGCTGCTCACGCTCGCGAGCGCGGGCATCGCGCTCGCCGGCGGGCTGATGCTGCTCTCGTTCGGCACCCGCTTCGTCGACTTCCCCAGCATCGCGACGACACTCGGCCTGATGCTCGGCATGGGCGCCGGGATCGACTACGCGCTGCTGATCGTCGGCCGCTACCGAGAGCAGCTCGCGGCGGGGGACAGCGTGCCCCGCGCGGCGCGCGTGGCCAACTCGACGGCAGGGACGTCGGTGGTCGCTGCCGGTGCGATTGTCGTCGTCGCGATCGCGGGCCTGCTCGCCACCGGCATCCCGTTCGTCGGGCGCATGGGCGTCGGCACGGCGATCGTGGTCGCCGCCGTCGCGGTTGGCGCCGTCACGGTGCTGCCGGTGCTGATGGGCGCATTCGCCAGGCGCCTGCGCCCGCGCAAGCCGGAGCACGTCGCACCGTCGCAGGCCTTCGCCCGCTGGGGTCGCCGGGTCGTCGCGCGCCCGTGGCTCGCCGCGGGGCTGGGCACGCTCGTGCTGCTGCTACTGGCGACGCCGTTCGCGAGCCTGCGACTGGGCCAGCCCGACGACGGCAACGACCGGGCGGGCTCCACGACCCGCCAGGCCTACGACCGGCTCGCGGAGGGCTTCGGCCCCGGCTTCAACGGACCGCTCGTGCTCGCCGCCAGCGTGCCTTCGGGCGCGCAGGGCAGCGGCGCTCTGGAGCGCGTGCAGCGAGCCGTCGCCGCCGACCCGGGCGTGGCCGCAGCCGCGCCGCCTCGGCTCAACGAGGCGGGCGACGCGGCCACGCTGTCCGTCATCCCCAGGACCTCCCCGCAGGACGAGCGCACGTCGGAGCTGGTTCAGCGATTGCGCGACACGGTCATTCCCCGGGCCGTGGCCGGCTCCGGCGTCACCGTCCACGTGGGCGGCGCGACGGCGACCTTCGAGGACCTGGCCGACAAGATCGCGGCCCGGCTGCCGATCTTCATCGCGCTGGTGGTCGGCCTGAGCGTGCTTCTGCTGATGGCGGTCTTCCGCTCGCTCTGGGTGCCGCTGGTCAGCGCGGCCTTCAACGTGCTCTCGATCCTCGCCGCCTACGGCGTCGTGGTCGCCGTGTTCCAATGGGGCTGGGGAGCGAGCCTGCTCGGAGTCGACGGCGACGTGCCGATCGTTTCGTTCGTGCCGCTGTTCATGTTCGCGATCCTGTTCGGCCTCTCGATGGACTACAACGTGTTCCTCCAGACCCGGATCCGCGAGGAGTACCGCCGCGGGCTGGCGCCGAAGGAATCGGTTGTCGTCGGCCTCTCGCGCATCGGGCGCATCATCCTCGCCGCCGGCGCGATCATGACCGCGGTCTTCCTCGGCTTCGTCACCGATCCCGACGTCGTGGTCAAGACGATCGGGCTGGGGCTCGCGAGCGCGATCCTGATCGACGTGCTCGTGGTGCGGATGGTCTTGGCGCCGGCCGTGATGGCGCTGCTCGGCGACCGCGCCTGGGTCCTGCCCGGCTGGCTCGACCGAGCTGCTCCCGCGCATATCTCTGGAGGGCGAGCAGGAGCGGCAGGCCGAGGAGCCACCAACGGCAGCGAGGCCGACCACAGCAACCCAAACGTCTTGAAAGGAGCGCCATGCGCGCAGTGATCGTCAACGACTACGGAGAGTCCCCAGTCGTCGCTGAGATGCCGACGCCGAAGCCGGGTGCCGGCCAGGTGCTGATCAGGGAGCATGCCGCCGGCATGAACCCGACCGAACGCGGCATTGCTGCCGGCCTCTTCCGCGAGCGGATCCCGGGGAAGTTCCCGATGGTGCTCGGCATCGACGTCGCGGGCACGATCGAGAGCGTCGGCGAGGGAGCGACCAGGTTCTCGCCCGGCGACGAGGTTTTCGGCCTGCTGATGATCCCGCCGCTCGGCTCGACAGGAACCTATGCCGAGTACGTCGCGGCCAGCGAGGACGCGCCCCTCTCGCGGCTGCCCGACGGCCTCGAGCCGACGGTGGCAGCCGCGCTCCCGGCGTCAGGCATGACGGGGCTCGGGCTGGTCGACTCGCTCGGTCCGCTCAGCGGCAAGAGGGTGCTGATCGTCGGCGCCGGCGGCGGTGTCGGCTCGTTCGCCACGCAGTTCGCCGTGAACGCGGGCGCGCACGTGATCGCGAACGTGCGCGAACAAGCAGCCGAGCGCATGCGCGGCTACGGCGCCGCCGAGACCGTCGATCACACCTCGGGCTCGCTCGTCGACAAGGTACGGCAGGCACACCCGGACGGGATCGACGTACTGATCGACGTCGCAAGCGCTCCGGACGCCTTCGCCGCTCTCGCCTCGCTCGTCAACCCCGGCGGCGCCGCGCTCACGACCATCTCCGCCGCCAACCCACAAGCCCTCGAGGCAGCCGGAGTCACTGCGATCAACTTCGAGTCCGAGCCCTCCAGCGAGCTGCTCGACCGCGTCGCCGACGCTCTCGTGACCGGGACCATCGTCGCGCCGCCGATCACTCGCATCACGCTCGAGCAGGCACCCGCCGTCTTCAGCGGGACGAACGGCCGGCCGGCGGACGGCAAGACGGTCATCGACCTGGAACCGACAGAGCACAGAGGGAGGAATCGGGTGTCGCCCGAATCGCCGTCCTCGGCGGCACCGGCAGCGCCAGCCGGCAGCTCGTGCACGAGCACTCGCCCGAGACGCGGGCCGCCGGGCGAGGCAACGCGGACAGTTCGCCCCAGGCACCCTCTCTCGTGATGATGCGTGACACGGTCCACAACAGAGTTCAGGGGAGCGTCGAGCCGCTCGACGACGAGGTCGACCACGTCCGCGGCTCGGCGGCCGGTCGTCTCATCCTCGAGTACGGCGACTACGAGTGCCCCTATTCGCGGCAGGCGTATCGAGAGATCGAGCGGATCGAGCGCCGGCTGAGCGGTGGCATCCGCTTCGCCTTCCGGCACTTCCCGCTCACCGAGATCCACCCGCACGCCCTGGCCGCGGCCGGCGCAGCCGAGGCCGCCGCACTACAGGGCCGGTTCTGGGACATGCATGAGCTGCTCTTCCATCGACAGCACGCACTCGAAGACGACGACCTTCGGCGGTATGCCTCGGAGCTCGGCCTCGACGTCCCACGCTTCAGCCAGGACAGGTCCAGCCACGAGGTCCTGCAACGGATTGGACGTGACATCGAGAGTGGACTGGCGTCGGGTGAGGTGCGCGGCACGCCGACCCTGTTCGTCGACGGCGTCGTGCACCTCGGCGCCTACGACGCGCTCACGCTGATGGAGGCGTTGGACCGGATAGGGGTCCGGGTCTAGGCGCGACGACTGGCCACCGGCGGATGCGAGCGTGGCCCGCGGGCCTCACCCTCGGTGCATGACCACGACTCAACGCACCTAACCGCTTCACCACACTCCCTGACGACGAGACGCTCGCCGCGACGGTCGTCGCGCTCGAAGAGCATGGATTCAGCGTCGACGTCGTCGATGACCTCGACGCCGCGCGCGAAGCGACCCTCGCCCGCATCCCAGACGGCTCCTCCGTGATGACCAACACCTCGGTGACGCTGGAGGAGACCGGCATCGCGGACGCGATCAACGACGGCGGGCCGTACGAGTCTGCGCGCAACAGGATGCTCGGGCTCGACTACGAGACGCAGCTGCCGGAGATGAAGGCGATCGCCGGCCAGGCCGACTACGCGCTCGGCAGCGTCCACGGGGTCACCCGCGACGGGGCGCTCGTGATCGCGTCGGCCTCTGGCAGCCAGCTCGCGTCCTACGTCTGGGGCGCGGCGAATGTCATCTTCGTCGTCGGCGCCCAGAAGCTCGTGCCCTCCTCGGAAGCGGCACGCGAGCGGATCTTCCAGCACAGCCTGAAGCTCGAGGACGCTCGCGCGTATGCCGCCTACGGGCAGAACAGCGTCGTCGGGAAGATCCTCGAGATCCACCAGGAGACGCCTGGCCGCGTCCATGTCGTTCTCATCCGCCAGTCGGTGGGATTCTGAATGGCAACATGGCTCTTTGAGCCGGGGCACACCTCGGTCGAGTTCCGCGCCCGGCACATGATGGTCACGTGGGTGCGTGGCCTGTTCAAGGACGTGCATGGGCAGCTGGAGCTCGACTGGGACCACTGCCTCGAGGCGACGTTCGAGGGCGAGATCGACGCAACGGGCATCTGGACGGGCGAGCCCACCCGCGACGCCCATCTGCGCAGCGCGGACTTCCTCGACGTCGAGAACCACCCGAAGATCGGCTTCAGCGGCCGCTTCACGGAGCGCACCGCCGACACCGCCTTCAAAGGAGAGGTCGAGCTGACGATCCGCGACGTGACGCGCACCGTCCCGCTCGATATCGGCTACATAGGCGAGTGGAAGACCCCCTGGTGGGAGGGAGACGAGAACAAGGGCGAAATGCGTCGAATCGGCTTTGAGGCGACCGCCAGGATCGACCGGCATGACTTCGGCGTCTCCTGGCAGGACGAGATGCCGCGCGGCGGAGTGGTGGTCGGCAACGAGATCGAGCTGATCCTCGACGTCGAGGCGATCCCCCTCGACGACCTCGAGCGAACAGGGGCGCTCGACTACTACACGCGGACTTCCGAGAAGGGCTCAGCGCGATGGCGGACTACGGCCACGACATCGAGTTCGAGTACTTCCTGGTTCCGGATGCCGCCGACCCCGGCGGGGTGCTCGAGACGGCGCGCGTGGCCGACCGGCTGGGCTACGACCTGCTCGCCATCCAGGACCATCCCTACCTGCCCCCCCCGACGCGCTGGCGCTGGCGGGCGTGATTCTCGGCCAGACCGAGGCGATCCGCGTTTTTCAGGACGTCGGCAACCTGCCGCTGCGTCCGCCGGCGGCGTTTGCCAAGGCGGCGGCGACGCTCGAGCTGCTCAGCGGCGGGCGCTTCGAGGCGGGCCTCGGCGCGTGCCAGCCACTCGACTGTCCAGCGGCGGATGCGAACGCGCCCGCCGCGAACGACACTCGCTGGGATGCACTCGTCCCGGAGCCAGGCATGAGCAGCGTGGTCCACAAGCAGGTGGACAGATGGAGGCGTCTCGACTGGCGTGAGGCGTTCTTCGGGTGAGCGACACCTATTGCTCCTGGTCGAGGGCGACGGGAGGAGTGCGGCGTCGCTTTCGCGCAGTATATGGGGCGCTCGACCGGAGGAGCGGGCCGCCGGATGTATGCGAACATGGATGAGTTGATCGCCCGCACCGCGCTGGATCATCGGCGCGGGCTTCGGCGGCGGGCTGGGGCGGCGCAGGCTCCTCCGGCGCGCCGGTGACGTCACGAGTTTATCGATGACTAACCATTACCTTGTCCAGCTCTGCTCTAGTCCAGGTGGCCAGGGCTGCTCTCCGAGGCCGACTGCGCCGCCGACGCGCGATTCCTGCGGCGCCACACAACACTCAGGTCTCCTCGGTGAGGTCCCACACTCACCTAATCGAGCGTTCCACATGATCCGGTCCATCTGCAGAAGGCAGGCCACGCGGGGAGGCGGAACCAGGGTCGAGTCTCTGAGCGCCGACAGCTTGTTGGGCCGACTTGTCCGTGCGAGGACGATGAGGCGATTGGGGACTAGCCGGACCGCCCAACTCGTACACCGCCGCCAGTCCTCGTCGGCGTGGTCCTCGTGCCGCCAGGAAGCGCTCGAGACCTGTCCAGCAGCGGCATCGGGGCTTTCGAGCTCTGCTCGACCTCCCGCACCAGCTCCAGTCCTTGAGGGCTAGGCGCACGGGAAAGCCGACCGGATACTCGTGGGCACGCATCTCGTCCAGTTTCAGAAGGCCATACGCCGAGCCCAGCGGACCGCCGTCGAGCAGCTCGACGAACTGCTGCTGGTCCAGCCCCATCGCCTGGCAGAGGTGCATCGACTCTGCGAGTGCGGCGGTCATGGCGATCATCCAGTGGTTGGCGGCCATCTTCAGTCGCGAGCCCATCCCGGCCTCGCCGACCCAGAGGACGCGTGAGCCCAGCGCTTCGAAGACCGGCTCGACCGGCGCGCGCGCCGAGTCAGGCCCGGAGGCGAGAATGGTCAGTTCACCCTCCTCCGCCGGGTGGGTGCTGCCGGAAACGGGCGCGTCGACAAGCGTCACGTCGTGTGCGCGAGCGACCTCGACGAGCTGATCGGCCTCGCTCGCCCCGACGCTGCTCATCTGCAACCAGATCGTCTCCTCTGGCCAGTTCTCGAGCAACGACTCGACGAGGTTGAGAACGATCGGCGCCGTGGGCAGCATCGTGATCACGACGTCGGCGCCGTGCACGACCCCGGCCGGTTCATCTGCCCGCTTGGCGCCAGGCCCCTCGACAGCGGTGACCTGCTCGGGGTTCGGTCCCAGGCAACGACCTCGATGCCCTGATCGAGGAGGCGATGGGCCATAGCCGATCCCATCAGGCCAACCCCGAGCAAACCTACGCGAACCTTCTGCTTGTCAGCATGGTTGTTCACTCGGTGCCGCCATCATCTCCCGGCCGACCTGATCGGTCAAGCAGTCCGAAAGAGTGTGCCGCGGGGAGCGTAGGATCGAAGGAGACGGAGGTGGAGCATCGATGACCTACACGGCTTCTCCCGATCGCTACGAAGGAAAGATGCAATACCGGCGGACGGGCCATTCCGGCCTCGACCTCCCCGTCCTCTCGCTGGGCTACTGGCACAACTTCGGCGACGACCGCCCCTTCGAGGTCCAGCGCGCGATCGCGCGGTGCGCCTTCGACCTCGGCATCACCTACCACGACCTGGCCAACAACTATGGACCCCCTTACGGCTCGGCCGAGATCAACTTCGGCCGCCTGATGAAAGAGGACTTCCGCTCCTACCGCGACGAGCTGGTGATCTCGACCAAGGCCGGCTGGGACATGTGGCCCGGTCCCTACGGCCAGGGCGGTGGCTCGCGCAAGTACGTGCTCGCCTCGCTCGACCAGTCGCTGCAGCGGATGGGTCTGGACTACGTCGACATCTTCTATTCCCACCGGCTGGACGGATCGACGCCGCTGGAGGAGACGATGGGCGCCCTCGACACAGCCGTGCGCCAGGGCAAGGCGCTCTACGTCGGCCTCTCCTCCTACGACGCTGAGCGAACGCGGCAGGCGGCGGCGATTCTGCGTGACCTCGGGACCCCCCTGCTGATCCATCAGCCGTCCTACTCGATGCTGAACCGCTGGATCGAGACCGAGGGGCTGCTCGACGCCGCCGCCGAGCTCGGAATCGGGGTGATGGGCTTCACCGCCCTCGCCCAGGGCCTGCTCACGGATCGCTACCTGGACGGCGTGCCCGAGGACTCCCGCGCCGCGCGGGACCCCGAATTCGACCAATCCTGGCTCAACGACAAGATGATCTCCAGGCTGCGAGGGCTGAACGAGATCGCGTCTCGGCGCGGCCAGAGCCTCGCCCAGCTTGCGTTGGCCTGGGGGCTTCGGGACGAGCGCGTGACCTCACTCGTCATCGGCGCCTCCTCGGTGGAGCGGCTCGAGCAGAACGTCGCCTCTCTGGACGACCTCTCGCTTTCGACGGACGAGCTGGCGGAGATAAATCGGCACGTCACGGCCGACGGAAGCGTCGATGTCTGGCGGGAAGCGCGGGAAGGAGCCCTGTAGCGATGCCGGATCGAGGGGGTCGATGGCGTCTCCTGGACGGCTGCTTGCGCCTGATACCGGGCGCGCTGCGGTCGACCCTGCACACGCTTGCCTCGGACGACAACCCGCAGCCCAGCCCGGGTGCGCGCAGACGCCTGCTTGCCGATGGAGAGCGACACCTTCGGCGATGACCCCGTGTGCCTGCCGCGGCACAAGCCCCCCCGGTGATGGGCACCGCGGCCGCTGCCTCGGACGCCGTCGTGCGGAGAAAGCTCACGGCTTCGGGGCCATGGCTCGCCGGGGGCGCGGAGCGGGTCGAGGTTGACCTCGCGGTTTCCGGACTGAAACCGGACTGGCCCCAAGGATCGCGACCGCTGGTATTGCCGCCGGCGGGCGCTGTCCGCAGGATCGTGCCGTTGCAGCGGGAGTTGGGGTAACGGCCTCAGCAGGCCGAACACCCGACCTTCTGCAGGCCCGCAGAAGGACTTCGATTCGGACGCACCAGAATCGGCCTGCAAACAGGGGCTTTTCTTTGGAACGGCCGACGATCGGCCCGGGGCGAGTCCGGAGTCAGTCCGACCCGACGCAGACGCACAAGCCCACCGCGCACGAAAAAAGGCCTGCAAATACAGTCCTTTTGGAAGCGGCTGAAGGGATTCGAACCCTCGACCTTCTGCATGGCAAGCAGTCGATGGGTCTGTCATGGGCCCGCAAAATGCCTGCAAACGAAAGACTTCCGAGAGGCGAGACCGCGGGCTGGCGTTCCGCGAATTGTGCGGAGATACTGGGGGTTAAGACAAGGAACGGACAATGAGCGATCCCTAGCGCTTGGTGGGAGCGCGGGCGCGCAGTCGCTGTCGAGTCCGCCTCGGCTTCGACAGTCCGGGGGCCCGATTTCTGCTGCTCCAGCAGGAGAAGGCCCCGCCGAACTAACCCGGCTGCCGATCGAGGGCGCGGCTCAACCTCTGCTTGTCCACAGGAGCAACAGCGACGAGCGAGCCGATTCACCAGCGGCAGACACCTGTGTGTCGTCCCTTTGCAGACAGCGGGAGCGGCGCGTACCAAGACACCCGCTTCCATGGGATTGCAGCACTCTGGGTGTCCGTCACAGTGCCCCGCTTTCACGCGAAAGGAGCACGCGCTCGCGTGTGCGCCGCTCGGCGTCACGAGTGTCGAGGTGCATTGAAAGCGGAACGCTTGTCGGACGTCCCTGCGCCCTACGTTTGCGCGCCGTCGGTCGCCCGCCGGGTCATCGTGGCCGCGGCGCCCCTGCTGACAGAGCGGGGCCGAGTTCGCCGCGCGCGGTTATTCCGAGCTTCGGGAAGATCCGGTAGAGGTGCGTGCCGATCGTGCGGTGGGAGAGGTAGAGCTGTTGGCCGATCTCGCGGTTGGAGAGGCCTTCGGCGGCGAGGTGAGCGATCTGGAGTTCCTGCGCCGTGAGTTGGTCGCGCGCGGCGGGGTCGCGGCGCCGGCTCGACTCCCCTGATGCGCGCAGCTCGCGGCGTGCCTGTTGGCTGAAGGCGGCGCAGTCAAGCGCGTCGAACGCGTCACGGGCGTCGCGCAGCGGTGCACGCGACTCGGTGATCCGACGCTGGCGGCGTAGCCACTGGCCGTGAGCAAGCAGGAGCCGGGCGCGCTGGAAGGGCCAGCGGCCGAGGTCGGCGCCGAGCGCCTCCTTGAAGCGCTCCTGGGCTTGGTCGTCGTCGGCGAGGAGGGCGCGGGCGTGCCGCAAACCCAGCGCGATCCAGAAGGTCGGGTTGTCGCCGGCTGCCGCTTCGACCTGTGCCACGCGCGCTCGTGCCTCCTCGACCCTGCCGGCGTGCAGGGCGGCCTCGGCAAGGTCTCCGATGATCCACGAGGCCATCGCAGGATGATGGGCCGGGTCGGTGGGGTCGAAGAGGCGCTCGGCGGCCTCGTAGGCGTCGTCGTGTCTGGATGCTCCGAGCGCGGCGGAGACTCTCCCGAACTGCGCCAAGGCGACGATCATGTTGCCACCTGTCGGCAGTGCAATCCGCTCCGCTTCTGCCGACGCCTGCTCTGCCGCGTCCGCGTCACCGCGCATCCCTGCGATCGCCGAGACGATGGTGTCCGCTGCCGCCTTCCAGAGCGGCTGGCCGAGCTCGGCCGCCAAGCGACTTGCCTCTGCTGCGGCCGGGATTGCGACGTCCCACTGGGCGCGTCGCGTCGTCACGATTCCTTGCACGGAGAGCACGTATGCCAGGTGTCCGAGGCGTCCGTCTGCGCGCAGCGCTTCAGTCCCTGCGCTGAGCAACGTGTCGCCGACGTCGAAGGCGCCGACGGCGACCGCGGCGTTGCCCAGGTACAGCAAGGCCTCCGTGTCGTTACCGCCCTCTGCGGCGGCCTGCTGGACGTGGGCGAGCACCGCCGGTGCGTGGCCGAACGGATCGGCGTACGCCTGGATGGCCAGCACCTGCAGGTCGTCGGCGTCGCCGAGGCGACTTGCCGCCTCCACTAGGGTCCGCCGCGCCGCGGGACCGGGGTCTGCCCAATGGGCACGCGTGGCGACGAGCCACAGCAAGGCAAAGTGCAGGTCGCGATCGCCGGCTTGGCCGGCCTGCTCGGCAGCGGCGATCAACGCCGCGGCCCATGTGGGGCTCGGCGCTCGTAGATTGGTCATCTCGTCGATCCATGTGGCGCGCGCCCGGTCGAGCGGTCCCGGCTCGAGCTGTTCAGCCTCGCGAAGCAGCGGGGCGACGATGTGCAGCTGCCCGAGCTCGAAGGCGACCTCGGCTGCGGCGACCAGGCGCCCGGCTCGTTGCGCGGGATCGCTGAGCTCCGCGGCGCGACGCAGCGCAGTTGCGGCGACACCGATCGCGCCGCGGCGTCGGGCGCGCCGGCCCGCCTCCTCGAGCTCCAGGGCGACGTCCTCGTGCTCTCCGGCGATCAGTGCCGCGCGGTGCCAGACTCGTCGGTCGCGCTCGGCCTTCAGCGTCTCCGCGAACGCCTCGTGTACACGCCGTCGCTTCTCCACGCTGGCGCTTTGGCGTACTGCTGAGCGCATCAGCGGGTGTCGAAAGCGCACGGTGCGCTCGTCGAGCTCCACGATCCTCACGTCAGCTGCGGCCTGGAGGGCTTCGACCCCCACCGGCTGATCGGCGACCACACGTCCGGCCTGCACCACCTCACCAAGGCTCTCGCGGTCGTTGAGAGCCGCGGCCAACAGCAGTAGCTGCGTTGCGACGGGAAGATCGGCTGCGCGGGCCGCGAATGCACGCTCCAGACGTTCCGTCAACGGAACCACGCCCGGGATCGGCTGATCGCCGTCGAGCCGGTGCGCGATCGACGGCAACTCCACGAGAGCCAGCGGGTTACCTGCAGCCTCGCGGAGGATGCGACTGCGTTCGCCCGCGGACAGGTGATCGCCGCTCTCCCCAAGGAGCCGGGTCGCCGACTCTGGATCGAGTGGCTCGAGCCGAAGCTCAGGCAACTCCCCCGCGCCGAAAACGGTCGGATAGCCCTCGCGAGCCGCGGCCAGCAGAACGATCGGATCTGATTCAAGCCTTCGCGCGACGAAGCTGAGGACGTCAACCGAAGGCTGGTCCAGCCAATGGGCGTCCTCTGCGATCAGCAGCAAGGGGCGATCGGTTGCCGCGTCAGATAACAGGTCGAGTACGGCCAGCGCGATACGAAAATGCTCCGGCGGTTGGTCATCACCGACGCCGAGGGCCGCGTCGAGCACGGCCTGGTGCGCCGCGATGAGCCCCGCCGCTTGCGACCGCACTGGTCGCAGTAGCTGCTGCAAGCCTGCGAAGGCGAGTCGGGCCTCTGATTGAACGCCCCTGGTTGCGAGCACGTTCATCTCACGCTGTTCAGCGAGTGCGATCACCTCGGCGAGCAGACGCGACTTGCCGATGCCCGGATCGCCGCGCAGGACGAGCGCAGCTCCCGTGCGTTCTACGTCATCCAGAAGCCCGGTCAGGACCTCGATCTCGGCTGAGCGGCCAAGGAGTGGCGCCCGATCTTCCGATGGGGCCAGCATCGAAGCACGATCGTCCCACGTCCCAACCAGAAAGTCGATCGCGGCCTTCTGCATGCCTGTGCCCCACGCTCTACGGGAGCGCGGGGCACATGTTCAGCCGTTGAGGCTGCTTCGACTAGACGGCACTCGGAACGTCGGATGTCGCGTCGACGGCGGTACGGATCAACTCCGCAACCGCGGTCGGCTGCGAGAGCGCGATCGAGTGCGACGCGTCGACCTCGATCGTCTGCGCGCCCGCACGCTGGTACATATGCCGCTCGGCATCGGGCGGAATCGCGTTGTCGGAGGTGGCCACGACGGCCCACGAGGGCAGCGACTTCCAGGCCGCGGCCTCGGCGCGATCCTCGAAGATCGCGGCGAACGGGCGCTGGCTGACCGCGAGGACCTCGATGAGGTCATCCGACAGATCGCCGGCGAACGCCTCCTTGTAGAGCTCCGGGGCGATGGTCAACTCGACCGCGGTCTCGCCGTTGTCGAGCGGGTAGTTGCTCGGGCGAACCGCGCCCACCAGCGGCGTCTCGCCGAATTGGCCGAAGATCTCGCCGAACGACTCGCCCTCGTCGAGCGCGAACGCGGCCACGTAGACCAGGCCCACCGCGTTTGGAGTGCTGGCGCCCGCGACCGAGATCACCGCACCGCCATAGGAATGGCCAACCAGCAGCACGGGCCCGTCGATCTGGTTGACGTAGCTCGCGACGTACTCGGCGTCCTGGGCCAAGCCGCGCAGCGGGTTCGGCGGCGCGAGCACCGGCACGTTGTGAGCCTGGAGATCCTCGATGACCGGCGCCCAGAACGACGCGTCGGCAAAGCCGCCATGGACGAGGACGACCGTCGGCGTGTTCGTTGATTCACTCATGTCCGTCTTCCTTTCTCGTGGTGATTCGGACATGTCGAACCTAGGAGCCGGCATGAGGGGTCGCGTCCGTCGCGTGACTGACATTTTCCGCTCGATGACGTACGTCAGTCGCCCTAACCCAGTTCTCGGGCGTTAGCGGGAACTCCCGCCCTCCATGCGAAAGAGCGCTCCGGCCTCGTGTTGCGCTTTGCGCGAAGCGGAGCTCTTTCCAGGGATCAGACCGAGGCGCCTGCTGTGGACGAGGTGCAGCAGGGCCGGAAACGCTCCAGTGAAGCTGCTTGCCGATCAGGGACAGGTCGATGAGCTCGACGAGCGCGGCCTGGAGCTCGCGGCCGACCTCGTCGTGCTGGTGGTGGCCCAGCGGCGGGAGGTAGGTCTCGGCAGTTGGCGTGTTCAAGACGATCTCCTTCGTTCGCGATTGCCAGGATCCGCGAGAGCCCCGTTCGGGCCGGGGCTCTCGCATGGTTGGGCGTGCGCTCAGGCGAGCGCGTTCTTCAGGTACGCGATCGCCTGCGCCATCGCCGCCTTCGCGGCATTGGTCTCGTGGAGCGCGTTGAGCATCACGAAGTCGTGGATGATGCCCTCGTAGCGCGTGGCCGTCACGTCCACCCCGGCCTCGCGGAGCTTGCGTGCGTAGGCTTCGCCTTCGTCCCGAAGGACGTCGGCCTCGGCGGTGATCACGAGCGCCGGCGGCAGTCCTGAGAGCTGGTCGCTCGTGGCTCGCAGTGGGCTGGCGGTGACCTGGGCCCGCTCGTCCTCGTCGGTGGTGTACTGGTCCCAGAACCACTGCATCGCGTCGCGGCGCAGGAAGTAGCCCTCCGCGAACTCGTGATAGGAGTCGGTGTCGAAAGACGCGTCGGTAACTGGGTAGAAGAGGACCTGCGCGGCCAGCTTCGGCCCCGAGCGCTGCTTGGCCATCAGCGTCAGGGCGGCGCTCATGTTGCCGCCGACCGAGTCGCCGGAGATTGCGATCCGCGACCCGTCGAGCTCCCTTTCGCTCCCGTGCTCCGAGACCCACTCGAGCACCGCGTAGGACTCCTCGATCGCGGTCGGGTAGCGGGCTTCGGGGGACAGGCTGTAGTTCGGGAACACCACCGCGGCGCCAGCGCCGTCCGCGAGCTCACGGATCAGCCTGTCGTGGGTGTGGCTGTTGCCGAACACCCAGCCCGCCCCATGGACGTAGAGAACTACCGGCAGCGTGCCCGCGGCCCCCTTCGGGCGCAGGATCCGAATCGAAACCTCACCGGACGGGCCGCCGGGAACGATCGTGTCCTCGATCTCCACATCCGGCTTCTCGATGTCGCCGCCCTGAACCTCGTCGACGGTCTTGCGGCCCTCGACCGGCCCGAGGTCGAACAGGTACGGGGGGTCCGCGGTGGCCGCTGCGAACTCCTCGGCGGCACGCTCGAGGACGACCGCATTGGTATGGGTGGGGGTGTGGCTCATCGCACTCATGTCCGTCTTCCTTTCTCGTGGTGATTCGGACATGTCGAACCTAGGAGCCGGCATGAGGGGTCGCGTCCGTCGCGTGACTGACATTTTCCGCTCGATGACGTACGTCAGTCGCCCTAACCCAGTTCACGGGCGTTAGCGGGAACTCCCGCCCTCCATGCGAAAGAGCGCTCCGGCCTCGTGTTGCGCTTTGCGCGAAGCGGAGCTCTTTCCAGGGATCAGACCGAGGCGCCTGCTGTGGACGAGGTGCAGCAGCGCCGCGCACTCGCAAGCAGAGTGCCCCTTGCCCATGGGAGCAGTAGTGCGTATCCGGCGAGGACTACCGGTCGGGGCAGCCTGGCGCAGATGGCGGCTCACGTCGCCGACGAGATCGGTTCGGACGCGCCTCTCCACGAAGCGCCACTGCCCGTCGCGGCGCTCGAAGCGGTCTTGGTACCGACCGCTAACGATGGGTTGCAGAGCCAGGTCGGGCAGCGCTTGCAGCGCGGTGAAGTACGAACGCGAGACCGCCGTGCCCGCCTCTTCGTCGACCTCGATGGCGACATTGGTGGTGACGTGCTTGGTGCGTGGCGTGCCGTCGTCGTAGACGATCAGGGTGTCCCGGAGCATCTTCTCGATGGCGTCTTGGCCGCTCACCGACCCGCCGCCGGCCGTAAAGGTGGCGTCCGCGAGCAGGATGCCGACCCCTGCGAAATCGCCGTCGTCCACGAGTTCGGCGTAGGTTGCGATGAGGTTCTGCACGGCCCGGTAGCTCGACGGTGGATCCGTGGGGACCCGGGTTGGGCGTGAATGCCGACATGGTCGCGCCTCCAGGCAGGTAGCGGATGGTGTTGAAACTCACCCAGAGTGTCGCGTACCCATGAGTGCGAGAGCGACCCCTGGAGCCTCCCAGGACTGTCGCGTCTCGCGCATTGCGATAGCGAGCTAGCCGTGAGGTCGTCCCGGGAAGTGCGCAACTTGCTGCCCCGGCCGCCAACTCCTTCATCAAGATTCCGGCCGATTTGGTACTGGCGGTTGTCGGGTAGCACCGAGCAGTTCGTCGGGTAGCACTGCCAATACGTCGGGTAGCCGCATTCCTGCGTCCTCGGGGGGCTGTGAGTCTGGGCTCACCTACCAACCACCAGAGACAGGAGATCTCATGAAGCGGTATCTGATTGGCGCAGTCCTCGTCGGCATCCTGGTGCTCCCGGCTGGAGTCGCGCAGGCGAAATGGACCAAGGGCTCCTACAGCGGGCAGACCGCCGGCGGCGGCACCGTCTCGTTCGAGGCCACCGGCCGCGCCGCGAGGCACTTCGCGTTCGACCGCGTCCCGGTGGCGTGTAGCGACGGAAGCGCAGGGCTCGCGAGCCAGAACGACTCCGATCCCGCTCGCGTCAACCGCCGCAGCGGCAGGTTCAAGGCCAAGAGCGACGGCTTCGACACGCGCTTCACCAGCGAGGAGGTCCTCTTCGTCACGAGCCTCAAGGGCAAGCTCAAGGGCACGAGGGCCCGTGGCAGGCTGCGTGTCTACTACCGCACGACACCGGACGGGGCGCTCAGCCCGACCGGCTCGATCGCATGCGACAGCGGCGTCGTCAAGTGGACGGCCAGCACCTTCTCGTTGTTCGGCTGACGGGCGCGTCTCGAGGTCGCCGAGGGCAGCTGGCTGAACGCACTCCAAGTTCCCGCGACACCTCGCGGGGGCTAGGAGTCTGTTCAGGCTAATCCGACCCCGAACATGCTTGATCTGACGCCACCAGGTTCTCCGTCGGCGCTCCGCGCGCTCGGCGGCCCCAGTTCGCGTCGCGCCCAGAAGGCGCCACCCCGAGCCTTGCGCCGTCGCTACTGCCCGTCGCGCAAGGCAGGAGCGCGCTCAGGTCGCCGGCATCAGTCCGAGCTGGCCGAGCAGGTCGGCCTGATCGAAGTAGAGATGTTCCGAGGCCAGCTCGTCGCCGCGAACCTCATAACTCGACATCCAGCGGAAGTGGACGTGCCGTCCCGTGGCCGAGACATCGCCCGCCGCGTGCGCATGACACCCGTGTGCGTGCCGGTGAACCGGCCCTCGGCGGCGACGACGGATCCTTCGGCGAGAAGGCGCGACGTCTCAAGACGTCCGTCCGGGAACGCGTCCCAGAACACACCGAGGAAGCCCAGAACCTGCTCGCGGCCGTGCATCGACGCGTTCGGTGCGACGAAGTCGGCGTCCTCGCTCCACGGCTCGGCGTCCGTGTCCCGTGCGTTGAACGCCTCGACATGCCTTTCGACGACGCGCTTGGGATCAGCCATCAGGCCGTACCTCCTGTCGGTTGCCCATGCGCCGGATACTCCCACTCTGCGACGGTCTTCTGGCAATCGGCGGCGAGCCCCGCCCCGGGGCTTCCGCTTTCTCTTTGAACAGCGGTCTGGTGTCAAGACCTCCTTTCGGCTAGCGGGGAGGAACGCTCATTTCTCTTTCGGCGCTCTGGGCGCACCATCTCGGATGGAAGCTGTCCCGGCTTCTCAATTCGCGTGCGGGCCGTCAGGCGGCCAGAAAGCAGCTGGAGCTTGCCGGGACAGGATCGGTGCCTCGCGGGCGGCTCGGCTTGAAGGGCTCCTGGCGGCTGAGGACGTGCCAGCAGGCGATCAGGACCTTGCGCGCGACCGCGGCCTTGGCCGGGTTCGCCTTGCCGGTGCGCGCCTTGACGTCCGAGTAGAGCCGGTGCCAGGGGTTCGTCTCGCGCCAGGCGCCCTGGGCGGCCTCGACGGCGGCGAAGCGCAGCGTGCGCGAGCCAGCCTTCGATAGCTCGCCCGAGCGCGAGCGCTCGCCAGACTGCTTGACGCGCGGCGCGAGGCCGGATAGCCGATCAGCTTGCGCGGACTAGCGAAGCGGGCCACGTCGCCGATCTCGGCGGCGATCGTCAGCCCCAGCACGGGGCCGATGCCGGGGATCGTCTAGAGCAGCAGGACCCGCCGGTCGGCGCGCGCCAGCGGCCCGAGCTCCGGCTCGAGCGGCGCGATCCGCTCGTCGAGCAGCTCGATCACCGCGAGCGCCTCGGCCACCGAGCGCCGCCAGACCTCGGGCACGCCGCGGGCTCTCGAGCAGCTCCATCGCATCGGGCTGGCGCAGGCGCTCGAGCGGGATCCTCAGCCCCCACTGGGTCAGCAGGCCGAAGACCCGGTTCTTGGCCGAGGTCCGCAGCCGCACCAGGTGCAGCCGCCGCTTCAGCCGCTCGCGCATGGCGCGCTCCTCGAGCGACGGGATCCAGAGCGCCGGCACGAGCTCGCGGCGGCAGAGCTCGGCCAGCACGCGGGCGTCGACCTTGTCGGTCTTGCAAGCCAGCGGCGCCACGTTCTTGACCTTGCGCGCGTCGGCCACCTCGACCTCCCAGCCCGCCTCGGCGAGCCGGTCGCGCACCCAGACCGCACCGCTCATCATCTCCAGGCAGGCGCGCACCTCCGACCCCAGCTCGAGCACGAGCCGCGCCAGCCCGTCCTCATCGGCCGGCACGAAACCCTCGCCGGAGATCGTCCCGTCGGCCTGCTTCGCGCACCACGCAGCGCGTCGATATGCCCAATCGATTCCGACATACTGCATCCGGGCCTCCTAGCGTCTGACTGCGTTACCAAGCGCCAGTTTGTCGGCGCCTGGGGGCCCTCCGTTCATCGGATTCGCGTGAACTCGGCACTCTCGCCAACACTCGGTCGGGTCCTGCTGTGGACTACGAGCAGGAGCTCAGCCCGGTTGCGAGCAGACGCCCGCTTCCGATGTAAGCGACAGCCTCGGCGATAGACCCCGAGCGGTTGCCACGGCACAAGCTGCCGGTGACGGGCATCGCGCCGCTGCCTCGGACGCCGTCTGCGGAGAGTTCGCGGCGTGGGAGCCATGGCTCGCCGGGGTCGCTGTGCGGGCCAAGGTCGACCTCACGGTATCCGGACTGAAATCGGACTCGCCCCCCGAGGATCGAGATCACTGGTAGCGCGCCGGTAGGCGTCCGTACGCAAGAACGTGCCGATTGGAGGACCAGCCGGCCAACGGCCGCAGCAGGCGGAACACTCGACCTTCTGCAGGCCTGCAGAATGACTTCAGTTCGGACGAACGAGAATCGGCCTGCAAACCGGGCGTTTTCCTTGAAGCCGCCGACAATCGGCGGACCGCGAGTCCGGAATCAGTCCGACCGGATGCAGAGGTACAAGGCGACTGTCCAACGAAAAAGACCTGCAAATGCAGGCCTTTTCGAAGCGGCTGAAGGGATTCGAACCCTCGACCTTCTGCATGGCAAGCAGTAGCTCCGCCACGGAGATCGCCCCGAAATGCCTGCAAATCAGCCGATATCACGGTGTCTCACCTCGGATGGGGCTTCCGAGAATTGCGCCGAAATGCCGGGGGTTTAGACAAGGAACGGACAGTGAGAAACGAGCTCGGGACCCGGTTGCGCGCGGGCTCATAACCCGAAGGTCGCGGGTTCGAATCCCGCCTCCGCTACTCGAAAGCCCGCCTCTCGCCAGGCGGGCTTTCGGCTTCGTAGGGTTCCGTTCGTGGTTCCAATTTGAGCGGTCGGTGTCCCGGATGTGTCCCGAGATGGTCAGACCGCTTCGGCGGGTGTGCCTCGGCGTCCGGGCGAAGCCGCGGTCGTCGCCGTCTGCTCGCGTCGCTTGAGCATTACGACGGAAGCGATGAACACCCAAACCCAGAGCGGGAAGATGTTCAGGTAGGCGAGATCGAAGAGCAGGACAATCGCGCCCACGATCCCGAGCCAGGCGAGCCATCCCGGGAGTACACCCGTTCGCAGGATCACAGCGGAAGCGGCCACCAGGAGGAGAGATCCGGCGAAGCCACCCCCGACCAGCAGCAGCAGCCCCCCCAACGACGGCAGCACTCGCACCAGGTCAGGGTCGCTGACGGGAGCATCGCTCAGCCCGACGGCAAAGGCCACCGACGCGTACGCGGCGGCTGAAACCATCCAGACTGCGGCGAAGGCTACGCCGGCGCCAAAGGCCAAGTTCGACAGCGCGCCCGTCCCACCTTCGGCTCTCCGGAGGTCGCCTCGCAGCCGCGTCAGGAAGCAGAGAAACGCGACGGCTCCGATCACCCATAGGTATGCGCCGATGATGTTGCGCGTGTGATTGTCGCCATCGGCAAGGTAACCGGCGATCTCCTGGTCGGCCGCATCCGAATTCGGAACGTCGCTGACGAGGAAGCCGCCGCCCACCATCAGCAAGACGAAGACAATGCCGGCCATCGGGGCCCAGCGCTCGAAACGACTGATCATAGGTGCGCTCATGAGTGACTCCTGTCTGGTGGGGGAGCGGTAACGACGACGTGCTTTACGTCCGCCATGTAGCGCCCGGCGGCGGCGGATGCTTCGTCCGGGGTGGAGCCGGTCTGGCGGGCGTCCATGTAGGCCGCGTACCAGTCCCACCAGTCGTGCGGTGGGGCGACTGCCTCGAACTCGCCGTGGCGCAGGGCCGTTTCGGGCAGGAGCTGCGCGAGATCTGCGACTTCCATCGCTCACACCCTCCCCGGGAGCCGCTCGGTGATCTCCTGGAGCTGCCAGGTGTTGCCGTCGGGGTCCGCGAAGGCTGCCCGGCTGAGGTACGAGCGGCGCTCCGGGTCGATGTCCGCCAGGCGGCCCTGGCCGGGCACGTCATGCCAGATCTCGCTGACCTTGACGCCGCGGGCGATCAGCTCGTCACGGGCGGCCTCGATGTCGTCGACGATCAGCAACAGGCCCTGCAGCGGCTCCCTCCTCCTCGCCGTCGTCGGGCCCTGTCCGAACTGGATCGAGGCCGACGATCCCGGTGGGGTGAGCTGCACTCCGCGGGTGTGCTCGGTCGGCTTGAAGTCGATGTCGAGGCGCCACCCCAGGCGCTCGTAGAACGCCTTGGCTCGGTCGACGTCGGCGACCGGCAACGTCGTGACCTCGAATCTCATCGGTACGGTCGCGACGCCCGCCGCCTCGGTCGCCGTGGTGGTGCCTTCCAGCTGTGTGGTGCTCATGTTGATCTCCTTTTAGGTCGGGTTGGTTGAGCTGCTGACAGCGTGGTCCCGAGCCAGGTCGCCCAGCATCGAGGCCAGATCCATCTCCGCGTCCCGGGTCTGGAAACCGCCCCGGAGCGCGGCTCCGAGCAGACCTTGCGCCTCGGGTTGGCTTACGGTCTCGACGAAGAGGTCGGAATCGCGACGGAAGTCCTCGGCCGGCGCGAGCGCGATCGCGTTGACGCGGTCCTTGACAACGTCACGGCCGGCGGCCGGGAACGCGGCGATCCGATGTGCGAGCGAGCTGACGAAATCGCCGAGCTCGTCGGTGGGCAGGGCTCGATTGATCCAGCCGTACCGCTCGGCCAGCTCCGCGTCGTAGTCCTCCGCGCTCAACATGACCTCGAGCGTTCGCGAGCGGCCCATGAGGCGGACCAGGTGTTGGGTTGCGCCCCCGCCGGGGAGCACGCCGAACGCGGGCTCGAACTGACTGAAGATCGCCGACTCTCGCCCCGCGAAGCGCATGTCGGTCGCCAGCACGAACTCGCTGCCGACGCCGCGTACGCGACCCTCGATCTGCGCGATGGTGACCAGGCGGCTCTCGCTCAGGTAGTGGAACAGGAGCGCTAGCGATGCCTCGCCTGTCAGCTTCGACGCCTCGGCCCGGTACTCGCTGATCCGCGTCACGTCGACGTGGGAGATGAAGTAGTCCGGGTCGGCGCTCTTGAACACCAGCACCTGAACGGCGTCGTCGGCCTCGGCTTCCTGGATCAGGGAGACCAGATCGCGAACAAGCTCAGGCGTCAGGAGGTTCATCGGCGGCGCCGCAATCTCCGCGAACAGGACGGCCCCTTCGTCGCGCACTGTGACTGTCTCGAAAACCATGGAATCTCCTTACTCGCGCTGGCTGCCGAACAGGTCGAGCAGCAGCAGGAAGACGTTGAAGACGTTCAGGAAGATGCTGGCCGCGATTACGACTGCACTGTCGGCGCCTTGGCGGAGCCGGTTGAAGTCGTAGATCGTGAACGCGCCGAAGATCCCCAGTCCCGCGACGGCGTAGATGACGTTGCCGGCGGGGATCGAGACGAAGATCCCGACGAGCCCGAACACGATCAGGCCGAGCAGCGCCCAGAACAGCGTGCGTCCCCACGAGCTGAGGTCTCTCCTCGTGGCATAGCCGTACGCGCCGGTCGCGGCTACGAACGCCGCGGTGGCACCGGCCGCCTGCCACAGAGCCGACGGGTCGCCGCCAGCGTAGTCGGCGATCACCGGGGCGACCGCGAGCCCGAGCAGCAGGCCCATCCCGAACAGGAGGCCGATCGCGAGTTGCTCGCGGCCCCTGGCGGCGGCGAAGTGGAGTCCGAAGATGGCTGCGAACGCGGGGATGAACAGCAGCAGCCCTGTCCCGCCGCCCAAATCGCGGCCGAGGTAGGCGCCGAGGGCGGCGAACCCGACCGTGACGGCAACGTAACCCATCACCTGGCCCAACAGCTCCCGAGCGTCGCGCTCGACCGCCTCGCCGGCGACCGCGGGATCGTTGTAGGTGGTTTCGAACGTGCTCATGTCACCACCACAAAGGGAAGGGGAAGACGGCCAGGGCGATCACGACGAGCCACAGCACCACCATCCAGAAGGTGTTGAGGCGCCGTCCACCGTCACGGTCGCCCTGCGCGGCACCTTGCGTGTCAGACATCTGGATCTCCCTTCAGCGGTTGCCAGCCCCCGCGGCCGTCCTTAGGCTGGGAAGCGAGCCCATGCTTCTCTGGTCGTTCGACGCATGCGACCGTACGCTGCCTCCGCGGGCGCAGCGAGAGTCAGATGACTCGATTTGTGACTCGTCGGTGGCGGCCATGTGCGCCGAGGTCGCGCGGTGACCGTGCTCGCTCAGGTGCCGCTCGTGGGGCGCGACGGCGAGCTCGCTGTCCTCCGCTCATTCGTCGCAGAAGCCGGCGCCGGCCGCGGCGGTGCGCTGGTCGCGACGGGCGCGCCCGGCATCGGTAAGTCGGTGCTCCTCGACGCGGCCGCGCAGGAGGCTGGCGACGCCGGCGCGCGTGTGCTGCGAGCCTCAGGCGTCGAGTTCGAGGCGGACATCGCGTTCTCGGGTCTCAATCAGCTTGTCCTCCCGCTGAGCCAGACCGCCCGCGCTCTCGGGCCACGCCGCGGCAAGGCACTCTCGGTTGCCTTCGGCTTCGACGACGCCGCGGTCGTCGAGCGCGTGGCGGTCGCGGACGCCACGGTCGCCCTCGTGCGGCGGGCGGCTGCTTCGCAGCCGCTACTGCTCGTTGTCGACGACATCATGTGGCTGGACCGCTCGAGCGCGTTCGTCCTGGGCTTCGTCGCGCGCCGGTTGACGGAGAGCCCGGCGGCGCTGATCGTCGCTTCCAGGCCGCACGAAGACAGCTTCTTCGACCGTGCCGGCCTGCGGGAGCTCGTGCTCCGACCGCTCGACGAGGCCGAGTCCGGCGAGCTCCTGCGTCCGCATGGTCCGGGGCTGGTCCCCGCGGTGACCGCCCGCCTCGTCCGCGAGGCCGGCGGGAACCCGCTCGCGCTCGTCGAGCTTCCGCGCACTCTCAGCGCTGCGCAGCGCTCGGGCACCGAGCCGCTGCCCCCGGTCATGGCGCTCACGCGGCGGTTGCACGCCCTCTTCGCCCCCCGCGTCGCAGCGCTCGACCCAGCGACGCGGCGAATCCTGCTGATGGCAGCGCTCGAGGGAACCGGCGACGTCAAGATCCTCCAAGCGGCGAGCGAGGGGCCGCTTGCCCTCGTCGATGCCGCGGTCAGCGCCGGGCTCATCGCGCTCGGCGCCGACGGTCGCCGGCTCGTCTTCCGGCATCCGCTTGTGCGGGCAACCGTGATCGAGGTGGCGAGCGCTGAAGAGCGTCGCCGCGCGCACCGCGGGCTCGCCGATGCGCTCGGCGCCGACCCTGAGCGACGCGCGTGGCACCTCGCCGAGGGGGCGACTGAGCCGGATGAAGAGGTCGCCGGTCTCGTGGAGGAGGCGGCCTACCGGAGCTTGCGGCGCGGCGACGCCGCCGGTGCGATCGCCGCGCTCATCCGCGCCGCCGAGCTGAGCCCGCTTGGCTCGGACGCGAGTCGTCGTCTCGCCGATGCAGCCTACGTCGGCGCAGACGTCAGCGGCGAGCTCGGAACGGCCTCGCGACTGCTCGCCGACGCACGCCAGGCCGACCCCGAGATGGGAGAGGGCCAGTCACTCCACGCTGCGATCGCCAGCGCCTTCCTTCTCCTGAACAGCGATGGGGAGGTGGACACCGCCCATCAGCTGCTGGTCGCAGCGATCGAGGGGGCCGCGAGTCGTCCCGAGCGCGACGACGAAGGGCTGATCGAGGCGCTCTACACGCTGAGCCTCGTATGCCATTTCGGCGGGCGCGCGGAACTGTGGGATCCCTTCCACGCGACCGTCGCGGGGCTCGGAGCTGCCCTCCCAACGGTGGTGCGGCTGCTCGCCCACACGTATGCAGACCCGCTGAGCGTCCCCGCGCCCTTGCTGCGCGAGGTCGATACAGCCGTTGCCGGCCTGATGCAAGGCGATCCCGACCCGACGAGGACCGTGCGAGTCGGCGTCGCGGCGTTCTATGTCGACCGGCTGGCGGGGTGCCGGGAGCCGCTGCGGCGGCTGGCTCGCGAAGGGGGCGGGGGCGCGACGGGGTCCGCCATCAGCGCGACCGTCATGCTGGCGTGGGAGTCATTGTGGGCGGGCCGCTGGGGTGAGGCCGAGGCGCTCGTCGCTGAGGGAGTCGAATTGTGCGATGCCCAGGGGTTCCGGCTGCTTGCGTGGCCGAGCCGATACTTGCAGGCTCTCCTAGCGGCCGGCCGAGGCGACGACGACGGCTGCCGTGCCCTCACGGATGCGATGACCGAGTGGGCCGCGCCCAGGGGAGCCCGACGCCTGATCCACTACGCGCTGCACGCGCGCGCCCTGTCTGCGCTGGGACGGGCGGACTTCGAAGATGCCTACCGCGACGCCACCTCGATCACGCCGCCGGGCGACCTCGGATCACACGACCCACAGGCGCTGTGGTCGGCTCTGGATCTCGTAGAGGCCGCCATGCATACCGATCGGCAGGCGGAGGCGGCCGCGCACGCCGGAGCCCTCCGCGACGCCGACGTCGCCCGGATCTCGCCCCGGTGGGCGCTCGTCGCTGCGGGCTCGGGCGCCATCGCTACACCCGATCACGCCGTCGAGCTGTTCGAGGGTGCGCTTGCGACCAGCGGTGGTGAACGCTGGCCGTTCGAGCAGGCTCGAATTCGGCTCGCCTTTGGGGAACATCTACGGCGGGCGGGGCAAGCCAGGCGGGCGCGTGCGGAGCTCGAGGCGGCCGTCGACACGTTCGACCGCCTGGGTGCCGAGCCGTGGGCGAGCCGCGGGCGCCGTGAACTCCGTGCAACCGGCCGCACGCGGCGACGCTCCCAGGATCGGGACGCCCCGCTGCTCACGCCCCAGGAGCTTCAGATCGCGCGGCTAGCGGCGGCTGGACTCACCAACAAAGAGATCGCTGAACGCCTCTACTTGTCGCCCCGGACGGTCGGCGGTCACCTCTACCGGGTGTTTCCCAAGCTCGGTATCACGTCACGCGCCGCGCTGCGCGACTCGCTCCAAGGCTTGCCGATCGCGGCGAAGGCGGCGCGCGACGGCCGAGCTGACGCGCCGTGTCCTGCGGAGAGTTCGCGGCGCGGGGGAGCCATGGCTCGTCGGGGTGGCTGTGGGGGCCAAGGTCGACCTCACGGTATGGGGACGAAATCGGACTCGCCCTCGAGGGTCGGGATCGCTGGCAGCGCGCCGGCAGGCGTCCGTGCGCACAACGTGCCGTTTGCAGGAAAGCCGGCCAACGGCCGCGGCAGCCGGAACACTCGACCTTCTGCAGGCCTGCAGAAGGTCAGCGGTTCGAGTCGCCACCAAAATGCCTGCACATGATCACCTTCCCAGGGCGGTCACACGGCTGAGACGGGAGCCATTGTCAGAAGATTGTCCGGCGACGCAGACGCACTAACCGACTGCGCCACGAAAAAGACCTGCAAATGCAGGCCTTCTCGAAAGCGGCTGAAGGGATTCGAACCCTCGACCTTCTGCATGGCAAGCAGTCGATCTGCGGCACCCAGGCTGCAGAAACGCCTGCAAATCGGCGTGTCCGGCCGCGTGGACCGCACGCTTGCGTTCCAGGAATTGTGCGGAGATACCGCGGGTTTAGACAATGAACGGACAATGGGCGATGCGGACGGCGCCGGACTAGCGACGAGGCGGCCGTGGGTCCTCGCGGAGCCCTCCTGGCTTCGAGCGTCAGCCGGCTTCCTGGCCGCTCCCGCTACAACGGGCCCTCGCCGAGCGATTCCCGGCCCACATCGACGCGGCGCCTCGCGCCGCTCGTCCATAGGAGTGGCAGTGACGCGGGAGAGCACTGACGCCTGGGATTCGTCCGTTCCAGTCGTCTGACGCCCGACCTGCGACTCGCTCGCAAGCAGGCTTGCTGTTTTGATCTGGCTTGTCGGCGACGTCCGACGCGAGGTGAAGGCTTCACGACCGGCGGCGAGCTGACTCTCTTTCAGGCTGTCGGCCTTTGGGCCTGACCACCTTTCGCTGTGTCGCTCGTCGCCGGTCGGGGATGTTTCGGCGTGACTTGATAGGAGCGTGGCAGCGCCCCCAGCAAGCCGTGTCCGCCGGGCGTCCACTCAATCGAAGTGGAGGTGGACGAGGTCAATGCTCGTGCTCGGTGCGGACACCCACAAGCGCTCGCACACGATCGCCGCGGTCTCCGCGGCGACCGGCGAACTGATGGGCGAGCAGACGGTCCAGGTCGGCGCCGAGGGCTTTGCCGCGCTTGTTGTCTGGGCGCGCGAGCTCGGCCGCGAACGGGTGTGGGCGTTGGAGGACTGCCGGCATGTGTCGGGCTCCTTCGAGCGGTTTCTGATCGAACGCGGCGAGCGGGTCCTGCGCGTGACGACGAAGCTGATGGCCGACTCGCGTCGCCGCGCTCGCGGACGCGGGAAATCCGACAGCATCGACGCGATCGCGGTCGCACGGGCGGCGCTGCGCGAAGGCCTCGATGCTCTGCCGGCGGCGCAGCTGGAGGGCCCCGAACTCGATCTGCGGTTGCTCGTGGACCATCGCGAGCGGCTGGTCCGTCAGCGCGTTGCGCTCAACAACACGCTGCAATGGCATCTGCACGACACCTGGCCCGAACTCAGGCTGCCGGGCAGCTCGCTGTTCTACGGCAACTGGGGTCCGCGCGTCGCGCGGCGGCTCGCACGCGCTGAGCAGACGATGCGCGTCCGCATCGCCCGTGACGAGCTGCGCCGCATCCGCGAGCTCTCGCAGACGATCAAGGCGCTCGAGGCCGAGATCGCTCAGCTCGTCGCCCAGATCGCGCCGCAACTGCTTTCCGAGCCCGGCTTCGGGCCGCTGACCGCCGCCAAGCTCGTCGGCGAGATCGCCGGCGTGGGCAGGTTCGCCAGCGACGCCAAGCTCGCGCGCGCCGCCGGCGTCGCTCCGATCCCCGTCAGCTCTGGCAAGACCAACCGCCACCGCCTCGACCGCGGCGGCAACCGCCAGATCAACGCCACCATCCACCGCATCGCCGTCACCCGCCTGCGCTGCCACCCCGAGACCCAGGACTACATCGCACGCAAACGCGCCGAAGGCAAGACCACCAAAGAAGCCATCCGCTGCCTCAAGCGCAACCTCGCCCGCCGCCTCTGGCACCTACTCCAAACCCGCGGCCCCGCCCCCAACCAGACCACCACACCATCAATCTCTTGACATAGGATGGGATTCGAACCCACGACCTTCTGCATGGCAAGCAGACGCTCTAGCCAACTGAGCTACAGCCGCGCGCTCGCGGAGGATAGCGCGGGCTCTGCACGCCAACTTGGCTGGCCGGGCAGCCAGATATGAAAGAGTCTCCGGCGCGGCCGGTTGGGGCCGCGTCGGAGAGAGAGGAGTCCGCCCCGTGCGTCGTTCGGTCAAGTCCGTCCTGGTCGTCCTCGTCGCCGTGCTGGCGCTGCCCGCAGCGGCGCAAGCAGCCGACACCGCCCGCTACATCCTTCCGCCGGGCAACTTCGGCGGTGTGCCGACGACCACCAACTCGCTCGACCAGCTCCCGCTCTACGACGCGCTCACGCCCCTGCGCGGCAACATCTCGAGCGCCAACATCAACAACCTCTTCCTGCCCGAGAACTTCGCGCCCGATCGGCGCGACCCACGAGGAGAACACGGGCCGTCCGGGCCTGCGGCTGATCTACGACTCCTACGGCATCCCGCACGTGTACGGCAAGACGCGCGCGGACATGGCCTTCGGCGCCGGCTGGACGACCGCGCGCGACCGCGGCCTGCTGATCCAGCTCGGCCGCGGGCCGGCGCGCGTGGCCGTGGCCGACGTGCCCGGCATCAACGCGTTCGGCCTCGTGACCAGCGCGCAGAGCTTCGTGCCGAGCCCGGCGACCGAGGCGCTCGTCGACCGCGCAGAAGGACCTGCTCGTCAAGACCTACGGCAACAAGGGCCGCCAGATCCTGGCCGACGCCCAGGCCTACGCCGACGGCGTCAACGCCTACTGGAAGGCCAACAACATCACCCAGGCGCCCGCGACCGTCAACGACGTGATCGCGGTGACGGCCTTCATCGGCTCGATCTTCGGCGCCGGCGGCGGCGGCGAGGCGAGCAACTCCGAGCTGCTCGGCAAGCTCAAGCAGGGGCTCGGCGCGGTGCGCGGCTACAAGGCCTGGGACGACCTGATGCTCGCCGAGGATCCCGAGGCGCCGACCACGATCAAGCACTTCTTCAACTACCCGGTGCTCACCGGCGGCGCGCCGATCGGCTCGGTCGATCATCGACCCGGGCTCGATCGAGTCGGTCGACCCGCGCCAGCCGCTCGCGGCGGCGGCCAAGGCCTCGGCCGACGACCCGGCGTGATCGTCGACTCGGCGGCCGCGCCCCGGGCCGGCAGGCGTCGAACTTCCAGGTCGTCTCGCCGTGGCGATCGGCGACGCACAACTCGCTCGCCACGATGGGCCCGCAGCTGGGCTACTACTACCCCGAGATCGTGCAGCAGATCGACCTGCACGGCCCCGGCATCAAGGCGCAGGGAGTGGCCGTGCCCGGGCCTGGCGATGTACATCCTGATCGGGCGCACGAAGAACTACGCCTGGAGCCTGACCTCGGCCAACCACGACGTGCGCGACGTGTTCGCCGAGCGGCTCTGCAACCCCGACGGCTCGGCGCCGACGCGCGCCTCCACGCACTACCTCTACAAGGGCCAGTGCAGGGCGTTCGAGGACTTCAACGCCGGGACGCTGAACGGCACCCCGCTGCGCTACCGCATCTCGGTGCACGGCCAGGTGATCGGAACCGCCACCGTCGGCGGCAAGCCGTACGCGCTGGCGCGCAAGCGCTCGACGTTCGGCCGCGACGCGCTCAACCTGGCCGCGCTGAAGGACCTGACCGAGGGCAAGGCGTCGACGCCCGACCGCTTCTGGACCGCGGCCAACCAGTTCGGCTTCACTTTCAACTGGGCGTACGTGTCGCGCAAGGCGACGGCGTACTTCAGCTCGGGCTACCTGCCCAAGCGGGCCAGGGGCTCGACCGCCGCCTGCCGACACTCGGCACCGGCGGCTACGACTGGCAGGGCTTCCTGTCGAGGAACGCAGCACCCGCACGATGTGAGCGGGCCGGGCGGGCTGCTGCTCAACTGGAACAACAAGGCGGCGCCGGGCTTCATGCACGGTGACGACGAGGCGTTCGGATCGGTGCACCGCGTCGAGCTGTTCGACAAGTTGCCCGCGCAATCCGAGGCTCACCGACGTGGTCGGCGTGATGAACCGGGCCGCCACCGAGGACGTGCGCTCGCCGGTCTGGCCGGTCGTCAGCCGGGTGCTGCACACCGGCGCCGGCGCCGAGCGCGCGCGACCAGAAGGTCGTGGACCTGCTCGACGACTGGGTGCGCCGCGACGCGCCGCGGCTCGACGCCAACGACGACGGGCTCTACGACGAGGCCGGCTCCGGCGATCATGGACCAGCTCTGGACCGCCGATCGCCAGGGCGGTGCTGGGCCGAGTGCTGACCGGCGGCCTGCTCGACGACGTGAACAGCGTGCGCGGCCTGGGCGGTCTGGCCGGCGAGTCGTACGTCGACAAGGACCTGCGCACCCTGCTCGGGGACCACGTGGACGGTCGCTTCAACCTGCGCTACTGCGGCGAGGGCTCGCTGAAGGTGTGCCGCGACTCGCTCTGGATCACGCTGCACGTGGCCGCCGACCAGCTGGCGGCGGAGTTCGGCAACCCCGATCCGACCACGTGGCTGAAGACGGCCAGCCGCACGGGGTTCCAGCCGGGGCTGATCCCGAACACGATGCGCTCGACCAACCGGCCGACGTTCCAGCAGGTGCTCGAGTTCCAGCACCCGTGGTGGTAGGGGTTCTAGGAGTCCTGGAGCCCGTCGAGGTCGAGCTCGAACCAGGCGAGGCTGCCGCCGGTGGCGGTGGCCTCGCGACCGCAGCCGTCCGATAGGTGCTCGACCAGTAGCAGGCCGTACCCGCCGTCCGGGTGCTGGATGCGCTGGGGCGGCTCGACGCCCTGCCAGCCCGGGTCCATGACCTCCACGCGCACGCGCGCGGGCGTGGACGCAACCCGCACCTCGACCACCTCGGTGTCGTCGGCGCCGCCATGCTGGACCGCGTTCGCGACCAGTTCGCTGAGCATCAGCGCCACTCGGTGGCGCACGCCGAGCGGCAGCCCGACCTCGATCGAGATGACCGAGCGACGGGCGATCGCAGCAGCACCCGTGCCGCCGGGCATCGAGAACGAAATTGTCTTCGCCTCCGTCATGGGCCAGGGCAGGGGGTACCCGACTACGCGTGCGAACCTACCTGTTCCACCGGACCACGGCTACGCTAGGTGACCCTCCGGCGCCGTGGCGGAGTGGTTACGCAGCGGCCTGCAAAGCCGTTTACACCGGTTCGATTCCGGTCGGCGCCTCTGACTCCGAAGCCCGGCTTCGAGGGCTTCGCCATGCGCCGGAAGAGTTTTACATGCGTGATTTGCCCGCGCGCAGATCCAGACGCTGACGGCGTGGGAGATGATCTTCACTCATGCCGGCTCTTCGTGGAGATAAAGCCGACCCTACGCCCATGGGGACCCGGCAGGCAACCTCGCGCCTCTGTCCCTATCGGAAGCTGGCGAGCTCGACGACCCGATCGCGGCCATGCCGATGATGCGGATGTCGTAGAGCTGATGGTCGCGCTCGTGACAGTCGGAAGCCGCTCTCCGCGACCGTCGATGCCGAATTCGGCGATATCGCGCGCCTCGGTTGGGCGTGCCTGCGCGATCAGACGAGATCTCTCGAAGAGCAGCAGCGCCACGGGAAGTTCCCTTTCCGGTCCACGGCCCATCCGCGACCTGCAAGACCTGCTCTTCAGCCTCAGCTCCTCGACGCAGCCGTTGCCGCGACCGGCTCGACGCGGGCCTCAGACCCGGCGCCGACGACGTCACGCTGCCGTCCCGCTCCTCGAGCCGGTATGCGGCTGGACGTTCGATGTCCAGCCGGAGAACTTGGAAATCCTGCGCAGGTTCCTTCGATGTCGAACACGTCGATCGTGTTGTCACGGCGCGGAAGGCCTCGGAGGGCACCATGGCGGGCAGCCGGACGGCCCGATCCTCGCCGACCGCCTCGGTCACCGCTGCCACTCTCCTGCTCACCGCCACCGCAAGCGGGCTGCCCGCACGCATCGACCCGACCACTTCCCTCGCACGAGGCTCGGTACCAGTCGAGCAGCGGGACGGACGTCCGTGAAGAGCTCCGCGTCGCGCGAGCTCGACCCGTGCGGGCGCCTTGACCTGAGACAGGAGTCCGCGCGACCGTTCGTCCCAGCAGTCGGGCGCCGTCGCCCGTCGCAGACAGGCCCGCGCCCCGTCGCTCGAGCCAAACGACGCGATCATTCGAAGGAGTGCGCCGCTCTGCAGGCGCTCGAACTCGTCAAGGGAGATCCTGACCGAATTCTCGGTCCCGCTCACCGAAACCTCCACGGTTCCAGCGCGTGGCTGTTCCCGACCGCAGCGACACCCCATCCGCCCCGGCAACCCGTACGCCGATCTCGTCGCATCGTCGGAACGCTGTCGAGCCTCCGCGCCATCGAATCGTCCACCTGTCCGCCGCTGGCCCGGATACTTGATCAGGAGCGGCACACCTGCGATGTCACGAGCGATCTCCGTGGTGATCCCCCTGCGCGAAAGCCCTGCCCGATAGCCCGCGCCATGCTCGGCCGTCATCACCACCAGCGCGTCGTCGTACAGCCCGCACCGGCGCAAGCGGGCGATGAACTGGCCGCGCGGTCTGTCCACGTAGCCGACCTGCAGCAGATGTCGCTGTAATCCGCGCCGGACAGAGAGCCGGATCAGGGCCCAGGCTCATTCGTCAGCCCCCGGAATCGCGTAGTCGTCGCCGTACCTGTGCCCTGAGGGCACGTACCGCAGGCGAGTTTGCGGCAAGGTCCGGTGGGCGAAGTCGAAGGTCGGCTGCCTCTTGTCCTCGATGTCGCCATGAATGCGGCGCAGGCGCTTCTGCGGTCGCGGCAGACGTTTGCCCGGCGTCGCCTCCGGAGCTCCCGCACGCAGGGGCACGATGCCGTCCGGGCGAGCCTGGCGCATTGGAAGGCCGAGTGGGACGACTACAAGGTGCTGCCCGAGGAGTTCGTGGACATAGGCGACAGCGTCGTCGTGACGGTCCGCCTGCGAGGGCGCGGGCGCGGAACAATGCCTCCGGAGCGGGCGGAAGCGGGGTTGAGATCGACGCCGTCTTCTACGACGTCTACACGCTCCGCGACGGCAAGATCGTCCGCATGGACCAGTTCACGGAGCGTTCCGAAGCCCTCGCAGCGGTGGGGCTTGCTCGACATGTGAGAGGATCGCAACGGCGATGCTCAGGTTCGACCCGATCCTGGCAGTGCACTCTCGCTTCACCGAGCAGGAGCTGGCCGCCGCTGGGTTGAAGGCGGGGCCCGTGTGCGATGGGCCCGGTCCCGGGCGAGGCGCCGACGTCGATGCACGTCTGGGTCTTCCAGCACGTCCAGGGCGGGCTGGCGATGGCGTCCGGGGACACCCGCCAGGACCCGGTCTTCGAGACCGTTCCCGAGCCGCGCTGGAAGGTCCGCACGCTCCTGGATCCGGACTCGAAGGAGTTCGACGTCGACAAGCCCGCCGTGGCGAGGCCATCGCGGTCCTGGGCGATGGGGAAGACGTGCTGGAGTGGAGCCAGGCAGTGACCATCAAGGCCGAGAGCCCGTTCCGCGGCAACCAGCCCTAGGCGCGCGTTCGCAGGGCCTCCAGCCCGAGCCCCTCGGGGCCGTGCAGCGCCAGCATCGTCTCCTCGGTCCCCACCGGGCGCTCGGGGTCGCGCAGCGACACCCCGATCATCGTCAGGAAGGCGACCGGCACGGACGCGACGGCCGGTTGCGCCAGCAGCGCGCTGAGCGTCGTCGGGGCGGGGTCGGCCACCAGCGTGGCGGCGATCCCGCCGCTCGCGATCAGCCCGCCGGCGGCCATGCCGGCGATCGCCCCGCGTGCGGTCAGGCCCCTCCACCAGATGCCGAGCAGGAACAGCGGGCAGAACGTGCTCGCCGCCAGCGCGAACGCCCAGCCGACGAGCACGCTGATGTCCTGGTCCCGTGCGGCGAGCGCTATCAGCGCGGGCACGATCATCCCCGCCACGGCCGCCCATCGGAATCGCCTCATCCGCTCCACCGGCGGCTCACCGGCGGCGGGCCCGCCGGGGGTACGGCGAATGTCGTGCGACAGCGTTCCGGCGATCGACACCAGCAGCCCTGACGAGGTGGAGGTGAACGCCGCGAACGCCCCGGCGGCGGTCAGCGCAGCGAGCAGCTCGCCGCCCGTCCCGGGCCAGGCCGCCTGGGGGAGCTCGAGGACCACCGAGTCGGTCTGGCCCTTGACGTACAGCTCCGGCGTCAGCACGCGACCCAGCGCCGCGTAGACCGCGGGGAACAGGTAGAAGAGCCCCAGCAGGCCCAGCACGCGCACGGTCGTCCGCCGCGCCGCCGAACCGTCCGGGTTCGTGTAGAAGCGGACGAGGATGTGCGGCAGCCCCATCGTGCCGAGGAACGTGGCCAGCAGCAGCGAGTAGACGAACACCGGCGACGACGGCCCCGAGCGCTCGATCGGCCGCGCCCAGTCCTCGCCGCGCTCGGCGTCGGTGCCCTCCGCCACCGGCACGGCCGTCCCGGGCGGCAGCACCAGCCGCCCCTCCAGGACGCGCTCGTCGCCGGCGGCGGCCCGCATCGGGCGCCCGTCGAGCCTGTAGCGGGCGTCCGTCGGGAACTCCACCCGCTGCGGGTCGTCCAGCTTGACGACCAGCCCGCCGGCGGGTGCGCTCGGCAGCTCGCGGCCGAACAGCGCCGCGCGCTCGGGCAGCCCGCCCAGGTAGACCAGCAGGATGCAGGCCGGCAGCGCGATCCCGAACGTCTTGACCCAGTACTGGTAGGCCTGCACGTAGGTGACGCCGCGCATCCCGCCGAGCGCCACGGTCAGGGCCACCAGCGCGGCCACCGCGACCACACCCACCCAGTACGGGGTGCCGGCCACGATGCCGATTGTGAGCCCGGCGCCCTTGAGCTGCGGAACGAGGTAGAAGCCGCCGATCGTGAGCACCACCACGGCGGCGACGAGCCGCACGCGCGGGCTGGACAGCCGAGCTTCGGCGAAGTCCGGGATCGTGTAGGCGCCGAACCGGCGCAGCGGCGCCGCCACGAAGAACAGCAGCGCGAGATAGCCGGCCGCGAAGCCGAGTGGCAGCCACAGCACGCTCGCTCCGAGCTTCATCCCCAGCCCGGCGATGCCGAGGAAGCTCGCCGCCGACAGGTACTCGCCCGAGATCGCCGCGGCGTTCCACCAGGGCGTGATCGCCCGCGACGCCACGTACAGGTCGGACGTGGTGCGCACCAGGCGCACCCCCCAGACGCCCAGGCCGATCGCCCCGGCGGCGACCGCCACCACCGCTGCCGCGGCGATCATTCGTGGGTGACGACGTCGCGGAAGGCCTCGTCGAGCGCGTCGGCCCGGCGCTGGTAGAGCAGGCCGATCACGACGATCAGCGGGAACAGCGGCGCCGCCAGGACCAGCACGGGCACGGGCACGCCGAGCAGGTCGAGGTCTTGGAGCGCCGGCCAGAGCAGGAACAGCAGCGGCAGCGAGCCGACCAGCCCGCCGAACGCCCCCAGCGCCAGCAGCGACAGCCGCAGCTGCGCCCTGATCAGGCGCCCGAGGTAGACGTCGCCGTGCGGGGTCGCCTCGGCCAACTCCTCGCGCGGCGTACGCGGCCGCGCGGGGCCCGGCTCGTCGCTCACGCCACGAGCTCCCGCCGCAGCCCGGCGACATGACGGCGTGCCACGGGGATCTCGCGACCGTCCGAGAACGCCAGCACGGCGGTGCCGTTCTCGCGCGGCCGCACCTCCACGGCACGGCGCAGGTTGGCCACGTAGCCGCGGTGCACCTGGACGAAGCCGTGCTCGCGCCAGCGGCGGGCCAGCTCCGACACCCGCCCGCGCATCAGGAAGCGCTCCTCGTCGCAGATCACACGCACGTAGTCGCCGTCGGCCTGCAGGAACAGGATCGAGTCGCGTGGGACCAGTCGCGTGCCCCCGCGCAAGGTGGGGAGCGGCACCACGTCGTCGGGTCGAGTGGATACCGCCCCCCGCGCTTCACGCACGCGGCCGAGCGCTTCCGCCAGCCGCCTGCTGCTGACCGGCTTCATCAGGTAGTCCAGCGCCTTCAGCTCGAACGCGTCGACGGCGCCCGTCTCGTACGCGCTGACGAACACGACCGCGGGCGGCTCCTCGAAACGCCTCAGTACCCGCGCCAGCTCGAGGCCGTCGATGCCGGGCATGCGCACGTCGAGGAAGACCGCGTCGAACGGGCGCTCGGCGAGCGTTCGCAGAGCCTCGGGTCCGTTCGCCGCCGTGCAGACGTCGCCGGTGCCGGGCGCGGAGCGCAGCAGCCGGGAGAGATCGGCGAGCGCGGGAGCCTCGTCGTCGACGACGAGCACGTTCAGGGGCTGCTCGGTCACGCCGCCCTCACGCGGGGGTGCGACTTGGGCACGGTCAGGCGCACCTCGGTGCCCTCGCCCTCGACCGACTCGATGGCGAGCCCGTAGCCCGGTCCGAAGCTCGACTCGAGGCGCCGGTGCACGTTCCCCAACCCGATTCCGCTCGAGCGGCCCTCGAGCGCCGCGCGGGCGGCGGCCGGTGACATCCCCGGGCCGGTGTCCCGGACGCGCACCAGCGCGTCGGCGCCGAGGTCCTGGCCGAGGATCTCGATGAGCAGGTCGTGCGGGCCGGCCTCGTCCATGCCGTGTCGGACCGCGTTCTCCACGAGCGGCTGCAGCGACAGGACGGGCACGACGGCCGGCAGGATCTCCGGCGCCACCGCCAGGCGCACGCGCAGGCGCTCGCCGAAGCGGGCCCGCTCCAGGTTGAGGTACTTCTCCACGTAGTGCAGCTCGTCGGCGAGCGTGACGTAGGGGCGCTCGCGGCGGAACGCGTAGCGGGTGAAGTCGGCGAAGTCGGTCAGCAGCTCGCGCGCCTCGTCGGGTCGCGTGTGGATGTAGCTGGCGACCGCGGCCAGCGCGTTGTAGATGAAGTGGGGCGAGATCTGCGCGCGCAGCGCGCGCAGCTCCGCGCGCGCGAGTCGCTCCTCCTGCTCCTCGACGGCCGCCAGCTCGAGCTGGGCGGAGACGAGCTGGGCCGCGTCGCCGACCACGCGCGTGTCCTCGGGCCGGATGCGAGACCCGCGCGCGTAGAACGCGGCCAGCGATCCGACGCGCTCTCCGCGCACGATCAGCGGCGCCACCACGGCGCCGCCGAGGTGCAGCTCCGGGACCTCCATGCGCGGGTCCACGTGCACGCGGTCGTCGGGGCCCTCCTCGAACAGGGCCGCGATCGGCGAGCCGGCGAGCGCTCGCACGGCGCCCGACCCCTCGAGGGCGAGCAGCGCCTCGCGGTCGGCCAGCGCGAGCGCGGTGCATTGCGTCAGGGCACGCAGATGGGGCGCCGCCTTGGATGCCGTGGCCTGCGTCAGGCCGCGGCGCAGGTGCGGCAGCGTGGCGGTGGCGGCGTGCAGCGCGGCCCGCATGGCCTGGCCCTCCTCGCTCAGGACTCTCCCCGGAGACGAGATGAACCGCGACGCCGCCCACATCGAGGCGACGACCACGGCTCCGAATACCACTCCAAGGGCGATCTCCACGCAGTTGCTCCCCTCCGCGCCCTTACCCCGTCGGGAGGGAGCCCACGCCGGAAAACCCGTTCATCGCACCAAAGCCACCGTCCGTCGCAGGGGCGAGCCGGTCGGCGCAGAGGGCGTTTTCGGCGAAATCCGGCGGGGGAATCGGCACCCCGAGAACCTTTCTAAGAAGGGGGAGAGTGGGATGGCAACGTCCGAGGCGCACCCCGAGATCGACTGGGAGGCCGCCGAGCGGTCCCCGGAGTTTCGGGAGCTGATCCGCAAGAAGAGGTCGTTCGTGGTGCCGGCCACGGTGTTCTTCCTGGCCTGGTACTTCGGCTTCGTGATCCTGGCGGGCTACGCGCCCGACTTCATGGGCAGGGAGTTCCTGACCGACGGGCTGACCGTCGGCTACGTGCTCGCGCTGTCTCAGTTCGTGATGACGTGGGGGCTCGGGGCCTGGTACCTGCGCAAGGCCGACCGCGAGTTCGACCCGCTCGCCGAGCGCGCCGCACAGGTGGCGCTGCGCCGCCGTGACAACGGAGGTACGTCATGACCCCGATCGCCGCAGTGAACGGGACCGCTCTGGCGGTCTTCGGCGTGATCGTGGCGGTCACGCTCGTGATCAGCTGGTTCGCGTCCAAGCGGGTCAACACCGCCACCGACTTCTGGGCGGCGGGCCGCGGGCTCACGGGTCCGCAGAACGGCTTCGCGATCGCCGGCGACTACATGTCGGCCGCGTCGTTCCTCGGCATCGCCGGCCTGATCTATCTGTTCGGGTTCGACGGCTTCCTGTACTCCGTCGGCTTCCTGGTGGCCTTCCTGACCGTGCTGTTCCTGCTCGCCGAGCGCATGCGCAACGCGGGCAAGTACACGATGGCTGACGTCCTGTCGTACCGGCTCAAGCAGGAGCCGGCCCGGGCGGCCGCGGCGCTCGGCACGCTGACGGTCGTTGCCTTCTACCTGATCGCGCAGATGGTCGGGGCGGGCGTGCTGATCGAGGGCCTCGTCGAGATCGACTTCTCGCTCGCGGTCCTGCTGACCGGCGCGTTCATGGTCACCTACATCATCCTCGGCGGCATGCTCGCCACGAGCTGGGTGCAGATCATCAAGGCGGTCCTGCTGATGACGGCCGCCGTCGTCATGACGATCTGGGTGCTCGCCAAGGTGAGCTGGAACCCGATTGATCTGTTCACCGAGGCTCGCTCCGAGTCGGCCGAGGGCGAGGCCTACCTCAAGCCGGGCCTGTTCCTGTCGTCGCCGCTCGACACCGTGTCGCTCGGCCTCGGCCTGGTGCTCGGCACCGCCGGCCTGCCGCACATCCTGATGCGGTTCTTCACGGTGCCGAACGCCAAGGCGGCGCGCTCGTCGGTGATGTGGGCGATGGTGCTGATCGGGGCGTTCTACGTGATGACCACGGCGCTCGGCTTCGGCGCACGCGCGATCCTCGGCCAGGGTGGCGAGGAGGCCGCGGGAGCCACCGGCAACGGCGCGCTGCCGCTGCTGGCGGACAACCTCGGCGGCGAGTTCTTCCAGGCGATCATCGCGGGCGTCGCGTTCGCGACGATCCTGGCGGTCGTCGCCGGCCTGGTGATCTCGGCCTCGGGCGCGGTTGCGCACGACGTGTGGTCGAACATCGTCCGGCGCGGGCAGGACTCCGAGAGCGAAGAGGTCTGGGTCGCGAAGATCGCGGCGGTCGTCATCGGGGCTGTCGCGATTGGCATCGCCATCCTCGGCGGCGAGGGCCTGAACGTGTCGTTCATGGTCGGCCTCGCGTTCGCGGTTGCGGCCAGCGCCAACTTCCCGGCGCTGCTGCTGGCGCTGACCTGGCGGCGCTTCAACACCACCGGGGCGGTGACCGGCGTGCTGGTCGGCGTGATCAGCTCGGTCGCGCTCGTGATCATCAGCCCGACGGTGTGGCCGGGGCCGGACTCCGAGGGCGGGCTGTTCTCGGGCTACGACCTCGCCAACCCGGGGATCATCAGCATCCCGCTCGGGTTCATCGGCTGCTGGCTCGGCACGATGCTCTCGCGCGAGCGCGAGGAGGAGATCAGCTTCGACGAGCTCCTCGTGCGCTCGGAGACCGGGCTCGGCGCCGAGGCCGGCACCGGCCTGACGCTGACCGGCCGCGGCAGCGGCTCCCCCGAGGCGGACGAGCGCGAGCTCGTCGAAACACGGTAGGGGAACAGCGAAGGGGCGCGCTGAGACGGCGCGCCCCTTCGCGATGTACGGTCTGCTCTATGACGCTGCTCGCGCTCCAGCACATCGCGTGTGAGCCGCCGGCGGCGTTCGAGGACGAGCTGCTCGCGCGCGGCCTCGACCTGGTGCGGGTCGAGCTGGACGAGGGCGAGGCCCTGCCCGACTGGCGCGAGTTCGACGGCATGATCGTGATGGGCGGCCCGATGGGCGCCTACGAGGAGGACGCGCACCCCTGGCTGGTGGAGGAGAAGCGCGCGATTGCCGCGGCCGCCCGGGCGGGTCACCCGGTCTGGGGCGTGTGCCTCGGCGCGCAGCTGCTCGCGAGCGCCCTCGGCGCTGCCGTCTATCCCGGCCCGGCCGCCGAGGTGGGCCTCCTGCCGGTTGAGCTGACCCCCGACGCCGCCGCCGACCCGGTCTTCCGCCACGCGCCCGCCAGCTTCCCCACGCTCCAGTGGCACGGCGACACGTTCGACCTCCCCGACGGCGCGACGCTGCTCGCCAGCTCGCCCGCCTACCGCAGCCAGGCGTTCGTGTTCGAGCGCGCCTACGGGCTCCAGTTCCACCTCGAGGTGTCGCCCGAGCTGGCCGCGGAGTGGGGCGAGGTGCCGGCCTACTCCACCAGCCTCGAGGCGATCAAGGGTCCGGGCGCGCTGGACCGGCTCGTCGACGAGGTGACCGAGCACGCCGCGGCCACGCTGCCGCTCGCGCGCGACCTGTTCGGGCGCTGGCTCGAGCACGTCGTCCGTGTCCCGGCCCAGACCTTCGGGTAGAAAGCGAGCTATGGAAGCAAGCACCAAGCCCTCAGCGGACCAGGTCGAACGCGAGATCGGCGAGCTGCTCGACCAGACCACGTTCGAGCCGCCGGCCGGCTTTCGCGACAAGGCGCTGATCGGCGACGAGTCCGAGCACGAGGCCGCCGCCCGCGACCCCGAGGCGTGGTGGGCCAAGCAGGCCGAGGCGCTCGACTGGGGCCAGCCCTGGGACCGCGTCCTGGACGAGTCCGACGCGCCCTTCTACAAGTGGTTCGTCGGCGGCAAGCTGAACGCGTCGCACAACGCGCTCGACCGCCACGTCGACGCCGGCCGCGGCGACAAGGTCGCCTTCCACTGGCGCGGTGAGGAGGGCGAGGAGCGCGACGTCACCTACGCCGAGCTGCTGCGCGACGTCAAGCGCCTCGCCAACGTGCTCAAGGAGCGCGGCGTCGAGCCCGGGGACGTGGTCGGGATCTTCCTGCCGATGATCCCCGAGGTGGCCGTGGCCATGCTCGCGTGCGCGCGCATCGGCGCACCGCACAACGTCGTCTTCGGCGGCTTCTCGCCCGACGCCGTCAAGGAGCGCATGGAGTTCTCCGAGGCCAAGGCGCTGATCACCGTCGACCAGGCGCGGCGCAAGGGCAAGGCCGCCGACATCAAGCCCGCGGTCGACGCCTTCCTCGACGACGTGCCTTCGATCGAGACGGTGGTCGTGGTGCGCAACACCGGCGCCGACGTGCCGATGAAGGAGGGGCGCGACCTCTTCTACGACGAGGCGATCGAGGCCGCCAGCGAGGACTGCCCGGCCGAGCCGTTCGACGCCGAGCACCCGCTCTACGTGCTCTACACGTCGGGGTCGACGGCCAAGCCCAAGGGGATCCAGCACACCACCGGCGGCTATCTGACCGGGGTCGCGTGGACGACCAAGCACGTGTTCGACCTGAAGCCCGACGAGGACGTGTTCTGGTGCTCCGCCGACGTCGGCTGGGTCACCGGCCACTCCTACATCGTCTACGGCCCGCTGATGAACGGGATGACCTCGGTGATGTACGAGGGCGCGCCCGACTATCCGCACAAGGGCATCTGGTGGGAGCTCTGCGAGCGCTACGGCGTGACCGTCTTCTACACGGCGCCGACCGCCATCCGCGCGTGCATGAAGTGGGGGATCTCCCACCCGCAGAAGGCGGACCTGTCCAAGCTGCGCCTGCTCGGCACGGTCGGGGAGCCGATCAACCCGAAGGCGTGGCTCTGGTACTGGAAGCTGATCGGCGGCGAGCACTGCCCGGTCGTCGACACCTGGTGGCAGACCGAGACCGGCAACATCATGATCACCACGCTGCCGGGAGCCCAGTACTCGAAGCCCGGCTCCGCCGGCACGCCGCTGCCGGGGATCGACGCGGCCGTGCTCGACGAGCAGGGCAAAGAGGTGCCCGCCGGCGAGCAGGGGCTGCTCGCGCTGCGCCGACCCTGGCCGGGGATGCTGCGCACGCTCCTGAAGGACGACGATCGCTTCAAGGAGACCTACTTCTCGAAGTGGGACGAGACGACCTACTTCGTCGGCGACGCCGCGCGCAAGGACGAGGACGGCTACTTCTGGATCGTCGGGCGGGTGGACGACGTGGTGAACGTCTCGGGCCACCGGCTCTCGACGGCCGAGGTGGAGTCGGCGATCGTGTCGCATCCGCGCGTGGCCGAGGCGGCGGTGATCGGGCAGCAGGACGAGGACACCGGCCAGGCGATCACGGCCTTCGTGATCCTCGAGGGCGAGGAGAACGAGGGCGACGACGCGCTCGAGCAGGAGCTGCGCGAGCACGTGGCGCAGCGGATCGGAAAGCTGGCCCGCCCGAAGCGGATCATCTGGACCGCCGACGTGCCAAAGACACGCTCGGGCAAGATCATGCGACGATTGCTACGGGACATCGCCGAGGGACGCGAGCTGGGCGACGTGTCCACGCTCCGCGAACCCGGGGTGATGAAGGACCTCGAAGGGAAGTTCGCCGGCGAGGAGGAGTGATGCTTTGACGGGTCCCGCTTCGGCGGGACCCGTCGAGTCTTAGGATGCCTCCATGCGCTACGTCATCACCGGAGGCTCCGGGTACATCGGATCGCGGCTGGTCGACCTGCTCGAGCGTCGCGACGACACCGAGAAGATCGTCATCTGCGACGTCGCCGCGCCCAAGGGCTACCGGCCGCACACGGAGTACGAGCGGTTGGACGTGCGAGATCGCCAGGCCGTGCGATCCGTGCTGGAGCGCGTCCGGCCCGACGTGCTCGTGCACCTGGCATTCATCCTGAATCCCTCGCACGACGAGGAGTTCGCCTACAACGTCGACGTCAACGGCACGCACAACGTGCTCGAGGCGGCCGACAAGGTCGGCACGCGGCAGGTGCTGGTGACGACGTCGGGGGTCGCCTACGGCGCCTTCGCGGACAACCCGGTGCCGCTGACCGAGGACGACCCGGTGCGCGGGGTGGCCGGCTTCACGTACGCGCGCGACAAGACCGAGTCGGATCGACTCTGCCAGCTGTGGGCGGCAACGCACCCGGAGCGCGTGATGACGATCGTGCGGCCGTGCATCGTGTTCGGCCCGAACGTCGACAACTACCTGGTGCGGCTGTGGACCAAGCAGCCGTTCGCGGTCGACGTGGGGACGATCGACCGCCAGATCCAGTTCGTCCACGAGGACGACGTGGTGGAGGGGATCACCGGCCTGCTGCTCGGCCGCCACGCGGGCGCCTTCAACGTGGCCGGCGACGGCCTGATGACCAACCGCGAGTGCGCCGAGCTGATCGGTGCGCCGATCCGCAAGATGCCGCTGCGCGTGTACCGCGGCCTCGCGCGCGTGATGTGGAGGCTGCGCCAGTCCGAGGTGCCCCCGGGCGGGATCGAGTTCGCGCTCCATTCGTGGCTGCTGTCGAACGAGAAGCTGAAGCGGACGACCGGCTGGTCGCCGAAGTACACGAGCCGCGAGACGTTCGAGATCACGATGCGGGCGCACGGGAAGATGCCGCCGGTGCAGGCTTCCGGGACCGAGTTTCCCGCTGCTACGCTGGCCGCCTGAAGTCTCTTCCCGGGCCGTTAGCTCAGCTGGGAGAGCGCCGGCTCGACAAGCCGGAGGTCACTGGTTCGAGCCCAGTACGGCCCATGCCCGGCCAGCCCAACAGCAGAGCGAAATCTGCGGGGACTGGCCGGGGCCATCACTCGTCGGTCGACGCCAGATAAACGCCAGATTGCCCCGCCCGGGGAATAGCTCGGGCATGCGGTCAGCCTACGCCTACTGACCGATGGTCAACACGGCCTCGTTGGCGCTTCAATGGTCGTCTAAGCGAGGTCGCGCGCGCAAGCTCGACCGCCGGGCGTGCCTACCGCAGTGGTCTGGCGATACGGCTAGAGAAACTCTCGGCGTGCCTCCTATGCCAGCAGCGTGGTGATCAGCGCCGCGAGGATCATGAACCCGACCACCGAGAACCCTATGAGCAGGTCTCGCTCGCCTGCGCCTTCGTACTCTTTGTGGTAGTCCCGCTCAATGTCCGCCATGGCGTTCTCCCTTCGATTGGATTGCGGGGCGAGCAGCTAACGAGGGCGGTTCTGTTCGGCAGTCTCGGGATACCGGAAGCGAGAGCGAGCCTCCTCGATCGCCTGCTCTAGGGCTCCCTCCTCGGAGGGGCCGTAGAGAGGGGACCCGCCGTCGACCAGCAACTTGCGGCTGAGCGCGACGCCCTGTGCGCGCACGATCCCCGGTTCCCGTAGCTCCGCCGCCAGTGTGAGCAAGAGCTGGCGTGTCGGGAGGATCGCACGGCGGCACAGCGGAACGACTGACGAAATGGGCCGTGGCGGCTTCTCGGTGCTATCGACAATGGCCTCGACTTGCTCCGCGAGTTCGTCCCGGTAGGCGGCGGAGACGAGCTGCCCCGCGCGGAGCGCAAGCGCCCGACTCTCGGCTGGGTCCTCACCCTCGGCGAGACGGCGGTCAAGCGCCCAGCGCCGAAGCCGGACGCGTGCACGAAGGAAGAATCGAGACGGAGCTGACCAAGCGTCTGGGTAGCCCCGTAGAACCGTCGGAGCCGACACGCTACGAGTGTCGCCCTGCTCCCGTCAATACCGCGTCCAGATCGCGGCCCGGCGCATCAAGATTTTGTCAAGAAGGCAGGTTGCGGCCCCGCCCGCGCCTCGTATCGCGCTCTCAGCAGGGGGCTGGCGCGCCTCGGCGTCTATCTGCAGCACGGGTGATGCGGGGCTATGCGCGTTCATGCGTAGTCGCAGCCGAGTAGCAATCCGGTGTGGTGCTCTGGATGAGCACCCAGACCGCGACACAAGAGGACAACGGCGCCCTCCGAGATGTTTATCGACGCGGAGGCAGCCGAGCGTCACCGCGAGGCCCAGGGACCCGACGCTGACACCTCACTCCCCTCGGACGATGTCAGCCTCGAGCGCAGAGTGGTCACTTAGGCACTCGTCACGCCAAGCGTGGTGGTAGAGGCAACGGACCGGGCGTAGCTCGGCCGAGGTGAAGAGGTGGTCGAGGCGCCAGCCGCTGCCATGCCCCGCGATGCGCTGCCAGGTCCAGCTCGGCTCGCGCGATCCGTAGCCGTGGAGGGTCCGATAGGCGTCTCGGTAGCCGAGGTCGCCCAACCCGGGTACGACGCCGAGCTCGGCTTCGTCCCATTCGGGTCCGCGCTCGGGCCGCAGTCGCCCGCGTGAGTCTCTCGCGAAGGAGACGACCTCCCCGCTCTCGAGCTCGCGACGCGGGGTGTTGAGATCGCCGCACACCACACGGCTCATGCTCGGCGCGAGCTGAAGCCCGGTGCGAACAGCCTGGAGCGTATGCGCCTTAACCCAGCCGTTGGCCGCGTTGGGAACGTGGAGGCAGTGGATTTCGACTGGGCCGATGGCGGTGTCGGCGACCGCGGCCAGCGCGGTCTCGGCCCACGGAACGGGTAGCGTCACGGACGGGTCCCGAAGCTGCGGCTCTCGATCCGACCAGCACGCCGGTGCGCCGCCGCGATGCTGGCGCGCGGAGGGAGCCGGCGCTGTCCATCGATGCCCGGATGTGAGGAAGACCGATTCGCTCCAGCACTGCCCTCCAGAGCGGAAGCGTCGCATCGGTGACCTCCTGAAGCGCCACCACGTCGGGCTCACGACTCGCCAGCGTGGCGGCCTGCTCGGCCAGCCGGGACGAGCGGCGAGCAACGTTCCACGTGATCAACCCTCAACACGCGGCGGTCAGAAACCCTCCGGGAAATCCACCGGCCGAAAGTCAGGCTCGTAAGTCATCGATGAGAAAGGGCCACAGGAGCGGACCGTCGGCAAACTAGCCGCGCTCAGCCCTGCCGCGCCTCGCGCGTTGCCGCGGTGAGCGTCTTGACGACGTACACCACCGAGAGCACGAAGAAGACAGCCCCTAGCAGGGCGCGCACCTGCTCCGAGTCCAGCGGTGCGCGTTGTGCCACTGGCTCCGCTATCCCGTCCGCCACCTTCTCCCGCCACCCCTGCAGGCCCGTCTGTCCCAACTTTGTCGCCGTGGGCATGCTGGCTCCCTTCTCCTCAGGTGTTCGTCGCCCTGCTCCCGCATACCCACTTTCCACGACGCAACCCCAGGCGCGGCCGGTCGTCAGCCGAAGGCGGGCCAACGGCAGCGGGGATTGTCAGGCCTTGGCCTTGCTGCGGCTTGGCGAGCTCTTGCCGCGGCTCGACGAGCTCTTGCGCTTGGAGTCCGCCGCCGTCCGGTGCGATGCCTGTCCGCTGATCTCCGAGACCGGGATCTCGTCGTGCGCGACATCTACGGACAGTTGGGGTAGCAGTTCCGCAAGGAACTGCTGCATCCGCTCCTCTTGGCGCAGGATGTCGCGGGCGAGCTTGGCCGTCTGCGTGTCGCCGACCGCCGTGGCAAGTGAGTCGATGACCGTGTAGGTCGCGATCTCGTGCGCCTCCTCCTGGTACTCGGTGCGGGCGTTGCGGAGCATCTTGTCCTGCTCACCCGATCCACGTACGGCGTGCAACGGGCCCTGGGCCGCCGCCTTCGCCTTCCCGACCACGTCCGAAACGCTCTCCGCGGCCTTGCTGAGGCCTTCGGGTCCTGGCAGCGAGACCGTTTCGGGGTTGCCACCTAGCTGCTTGATGCGCCTGGATACCTGAGTCGCGTGGGACTTGGTCTCCTTCAGGTGATCCTTGAGCCGTTTCGCGTAGTCGTCGCGCGTCGTCACCTGGACGTGGGCCTGCAGCGCGGTCTCGAGTTGCTTCTCCTTCGTGTATGCCTCGTTGAGGAGCTGGACGAGCTTCGCGTCGCGGGTTGGCGTCTCAGACATTGGGTCTCCTTCGTGGTCGGTCGCGTCTACGTACCGAGCAGCTACCCAAAGACGGACGCATCCACCAGACAGTCCACAACTCCCTGCCGATTGGGTTGCTGCGTATACAGATGGGTATCGGGGGGCCGAGAAGGATGTCTCGATCGAGAGGGATGAGGGATGGCCAGCAGCAAGTCGGCTTCAGGCAGCGCGCAGCGTGGGACCAAGTCGTCGAACGGCTCAGGTGCCAAGACCAAGGCGAGCGGTTCGTCTCGCTCGAGTGGCGGCGCGTCCCGGAGCGGCTCGTCCCGCTCCTCGGGGGCGTCGTCTCGCTCCAAGCCGTCGGCATCGGCGCGGAGTGGCAGTAATGCGTCGCGCTCCCGCAATGGAACGGCGCGTGCGAGCGCGGGCGCGAGCGGTGCGAAGCGGAGCGCCCAGAGCCGGAGCAACGCGAGCTCAAGGGGTGGAGGCTCAAGTCGCAATGGCGCCGGGCAGAACGCCAACGGCGTGGTCGGCACGCTCAAGAGCGCGGCGGGCAAGGCCGGTGGGCCTGCCGTTGCCATAGGAGCCGCCGCGGCGGGCGTCGCCGGCGGCTTGGTGCTCAAGAACCGCACGCGACGCAAGAAGGTCCTGGGGGTGCCGCTGCCGCGCTCGATCGGCAAGGCGAGCCTCTCCGACCTCGACTTGAAGTCGATGGTCAAGACCGTCGGCAAGGCGAGCCAGCAGCTCGGCCAGACCTCGAAGAACATGTCCAAGGACATCGAGCGGGTCGGCGACCAGGCCGAGCGCGTCGGCAAGATTCTCAGCTAGCCATGGCCGTACGAGGAGGGCAGCGTCGGCAAATGGCAGCGGCGCCGCCGCGAAGGGCGGAACGCGGGCCCACGCGCCACCCCTGTTCGGGTACGTGCCGGTGTCCCGCGTTCCTTTGGTACCCGGCCGGGCGAACCGAATGCCCTAATGGCCGGAGGACCTAGGTCCTCGGGTTCCCAGGGCGAGGGGGCGCAAACTAGTCGAGTACGAACATCTCGAAGCCGATGTCGGCGTCGACCAACAGTTGGCCGTGGTAGGCGACCACCGGCCTGCTCAAGGCGCGCGCTACCACGTCCTTGAACGGCTCCGACATCGCGGCCTGGAAGGTCATGCGCATCAGGCGGACCTGCCCGCCGTGTCCAGCCTCTGTCAGCGTGCGCTCGACCGTCGTCATCGATTCGCGGACAACGGTGACGACGAACCCCTCGTCGAGCATGTAGCTCTTGGCGCGAGTGGGACCGCGACCGTAGTACTCGCGGTACAGATGGACGATCTCGGTCGTGATCTGCGCGAGTGCTTCGCCGTGCGGGCCGTCGCCACCCCGCGCCGGGCTCGAGTCCACGGGCCGATCCTAATCAGATCGGGGCCGCTGAGGCCGATTCTCTTGGCTCACAAAGGTTGTGCGGTGGCACCGGGGGCCATGTCGAGTGGGGGCCACGCCCTGAACTCACGGTCATTCGGTTCAGACGCGATCACGTCGCCTCGACGTGGACATAGACGGCGGTGCCCCAATCCTGTCCGGGGTTGATGTTCGATCGCTCGGGGTCGAGGACGAATTCGATTTGGCCGTGCCAAGGCTCCGCCGGCTCACGTCCCGGCGCGGTCCCGACGAGCATCCAGCCGTCGTGCGTGACCGTCTTGCGGTCCACGACGCGCCGCTCCGGCGCGAACCACATTCGCTTGGGCACGCTCGCCGCCGTGAACGTGCGCCGCTGCGGGCCGTTCTTCGGGCCGTCCTCGAACGTCGCCACGAAGCTCACGCCGCTCTCGCCACTGAGTTCGCCCGGGCAGCTAGGTTCGTCCCTCGCCGCGCCGGGGTCGCGCTCTTCCCCTTCTTGCGGCGGGTGATCGAGACAACGCGATCACTTGACTGACCTTGGCGGTCCAGGCGGTCGTGGCAGCTTGGGCATTCGGGGGCGTAGGCCCAACTGGCGGCGCTGTAGTAGCTGAGACGACAGCGCGGACATGTGAAGTACGGCATCTCACGGACCTCCTTGAATAGAAGCCGAGATGAGGCCAAGTCCCGCGCTTGTCCCGGGTCTCCTCGCTCTGGCGCCGCTTCCGTGCGCCGCCAAGACCGATGCCGACCGATTACCCCGCTCGGGGTGAACTAACCAGGATGGACCGACGTTTACCAAGCCCGTCCGGGGTACCAGGGAAGCCTCCCGCGCAGAGGCGGGTGGTACCCCGGCACCAGCGCCTCGGCGACGGCCGAGGCGCTGGCTGCTTTTCAGCTGGTGGCGGGGCGTGGTAGGCGTGTGCAAGCCCGGCGACTCAGAGGTGGTCTAGAGCGGCTCCTGCGTCAGCCTGATCCTCACCGTGGCCGTGTAGCTGTGCTCAACCGCCCCGCGTACCTGGCGCTGTCGCGTCGTCGGCCATGGCTCAGCGGTTGTGGTTGACGACCTCGACGTTGTGCCCGTCGGGGTCCAGGACGAAGGCGCCGTAGTAGCCCGGGTGGTAGACGGCGCGCTCGCCGGGACCCCCGTGGTCCTCGTAGCCCGCGGCAAGCGCGGCGGCGTGGAACGCGCGCACGGTCGCGTCGTCCTGCGCCGGGAAGGCGATGTGGACGTGCTGCGTGAGCGGCCGCTCGTCGTCGATGAGCGAGAAGCTGAAGTCGCCGCCGGCGAACCGCACGCGCCCGGGCTCGTCGTCGCCCAGGCGGATCCCCGCGTGCGGCGCGATCGTCGCGTAGAAGCGCTTGGACGCCTCGAGGTCGGCGACGCGGATCCAGAGGTGGTCGATGCAGCCGTCGGGCACCGGGTCGTCGCGTTCCGTGTGCACCGCCTCCGCGCTGTTGCCGTCCGGGTCGAGCAGGAACCCGCCGTAGTAGTCGGGCCCGTAGACGGTGCGCCGCCCCGGCGCGCCGTCGTCGCGGTAGCCCGCGTCGATCCCGGCCTGCCAGAAGGCGTCCACGGCCTCGCGGGACGGCGCGCGAAAGCCGACGTGCAGCCCGCGGGTCACGGGGTGCTCGCGGTCCGTCGGCCCGATGTCCCAGTCCTCCCACTCGACGAGCTCGGCGTCCGCGTGGCTGGGCTCGACGCCGAGCACGGAGAGCACGGTGCGGTAGAAGCGCTCGGACGCGGCCAGGTCCGAGACGGCGATGCCGACGTGGTCGAACACCCCGCCGAGGCTACCGTCGCGCGCCTGCTCGAGCGCTGAGCGAGACCGTCGGCTGTCACATTCGCTCGTCGCCGTTCGTCATACCGGTAATGACCACGAACTCTGGAGGAACGGCAATGCTGGAGAAGATCTTCTACTCGAGCGTGCTCGTCAGCGACCAGGACAGGGCGCTCGACTTCTACACGAACGTCCTCGGCCTCGAGAAGCGGGCCGAGAACCCGACACCCGACGGACCGCGGTTCCTGACCGTGGGCGTCAAGGGCCAGGACTTCATGCTGGTCCTCTGGCCCGGGACACCCGGGCAGGCCCAGCCGGTACAGGGCGGCATCCCGGCGTCGGTCACGATCGAGACCGACGATCTCCGGAAGACATACGAGGAGCTGAAGTCCCGCGGCGTGGAGTTCGAGACGGACGTGCTCGAGTTCCCCTGGGGCTACGTCGCGCAATTCCTGGACCCGGACGGCAACCGGCTGCAGATCCGAGAAGGCCGCTAGCGCTCGGTCTGCTCCGACAGCCCCACGGCTTCGAGGGCCTGGGCGCGGTCGAGGAAGAACTCGAGCCTCGTGATCGCCTGGTCCCGGACCGTCCAGACCATCGCCATCGAGATTTCGCCTTGCGCACCGCTCGTCTTCCCTCGGCCAACCCAGCGGACGAGCGCGACGACCTTGTCGTCCACGGGAATCAGCTCCTCGGTCTGCTGGTCGAAGTCCAAGGTGTCCATGCGGTCCAAGATCACCTGGCGGACCTGCTCGACACCTCGGTAGGCGGCGGAGCCAGGCCAGGCTGGATCTTCCCGCCATTCCACGTCCGAGTGGGCAGCGTCAAGAAAAACCGGAAGCGCGGCCTCAAAGCCCTCGGCGTCCATCACGTCGATAACTCGCCGGACGATCTCGACGTTCTCCTGCGACATCGCCCACGCAGTCTCTCGCGAACGCGGCTTTCCATGCAGAACGCGAGCTCGTAGGTCGGGCCCTCAGTACCAGCGGCCCCTTGCGAAGCCTCCAAAGGCGACCAGACCGATCAGAACGATGATCAGGCCGAGCAGAATGCTCCATACGAGCATCACGACGATTCCCACGATTACGAGGATCCCGCCGAGCGAGATCCCTCCGATGCCGCCGCGACGTTCCGGTGTGGACATTGGGTGCGCTCCCTCCTTGCCGAGTGACTCACCTGTACCTCTGATCGAAGGGTCAGAAACACCAGCGGCGCAACGGCTACTCCGACACTCCCACGGAAGGCCGGCGCTACCGGAGTGATGCCGCGCGGTGGGTCGCGCGGAGCTTCGCCTGCCGCCGCGCCATCTCCCGCGTGCTGAGCGGCTGGGCCCCGCATGCGATCGCTTGGGCGCGTACCTCCTCGGGCAGGTCGTAGTGGTCGCTCCAGGGACGGCCGGGCTTCGACTGGAACCATTGGCGCACCAGCCCCAGCTGTGCCGCGAGGTCGTGCAGCTCCTCGGGGGAGTCGGCGGTCAGGTGACACCAACGCCTGCCGCGCCACTCCCAGATGGCCTCGTCGACGTAGGTGGCCACGCGGCATGCATAGCAGTGCCGCAACAGATCGTGCGCGCTGTCGTCCGGGCCGCCTAGCTTGCCGATCCCTGATGCTCCGCACCGATCGAAAGGCCGGCTTCGTCACCGAAGGCGCCTGGTTCTGGAAGCGCCACCGCTTCCGGGCCGCCAGGCTCACCGCCGCCCGGGCGCTCGGGCCGCGGGCGCTCGCCGAGCTGGCGCAGCTGCAGCGCGAGCAGCCGGTTGCGCTGATCGAGGCCGAGGGGCGCCAGTGGTGGTGGTACCGCGACTGCTTCTACTGGGAGGACGACGGCCTCGGCGCGCACGACGTGATGGCCCTGGTCGTGGAGCGCGAGCGTCGCAAGCAGCGCAAGCTCGAGCGCGCGCACGCGGCCATGCAACAGGAGCTCAACGGCAGCCCGCGGCGCGAGCCGATCCCGCGCGACGTGCGCCTGGCAGTCTGGCGCCGCGACGGCGGCCGCTGCGTCGAGTGCGACAGCGACTTCGAGCTCCAGTACGACCACGTGATCCCGTTCTCGATGGGCGGAGCCTCCAGCGTCGAGAACCTGCAGCTGCTCTGCGCGGACTGCAACCGCGCGAAGGGCGCCGCGCTCTAACGGCCCAGCACCGCCTCCAGGCGGGCCTGGCTGCGCTCCAGATCCTGGCGATCCGGCTCCGGGTTGGCACGCGGGCGCGTGTTGCGCCAGACGGGCAGCGGCTCGCGTCGGTCTTCCTGTCGCGGCGGAGTGGTGGGCTGTTGATCCATTCCTTGAAGCGTTCCGGCTCAGGGCCGCCCGAAACCCGATCGACGGGTCGATCCGATCCGCACATGCTGCGCTAGCGTGCCGCGACATGCTCGCCCTGCTCTACGACGTGCACGGCAACCTGCCCGCGCTCGAGGCGGTCCTCGACGAATGTCCGGCCGATCGGTTCCTGCTCGGCGGCGACCACGTGGGCTTCGGCGCCTGGCCGCGCGAGACCGCCGACCGCCTGAAAGCGCTCGACGCCGAGTGGATCCGCGGGAACGTCGATCGCTGGCTCGTCGACGCCCCGGACGCCCCCGAGGCGATGCACGACGTGATCGAGCGCTCGCGCGAGCTAGCCGGCCCCGAGCTCTGCCGCGAGCTGGCCGCGCTGCCCGACTCGATCACCCACGGCGGCACGCTCTACTGCCACGCGTCGCCGCTCTCCGACATGGACAGCTTCTACCCCGAGCCCCAGGACTCCGACGCCGAGCGGCTGATGGGGGTGGAGGCGGAGCGCGTCGTGTTCGGGCACACCCACCTCCAGTTCATGCGCGGTGGCCCGGGCGGGATCGAGCTGGTCAACCCCGGCAGCGTCGGCATCCCGCTCGACGGGGATCGCCGCGCCGCGTACGCGACTCGTGGGCGACGACGGGGCGGTCGAGCTGCGCCGGGTCGAGTACGACTGGGAGACCGCGGCACGCGAGGTGCGCGCGAAGATCGGCGACCTGCCGGCGCAAGCGCATCGAACAGTCACGCTTCGACGTGTCGTAGTGCTACCGTCCGCCGCGGTGCGGCTGTCGAGCGTCCTTGCCCCCCGTGACCGCGAGTTCTTCGACCTGTTCGAGGAGGCAGGCGGCAACATCCTGCGCGCGGCAGCGCTGCTCGAGGAGATGCTCAGGGACTTTCCCGAGCGCAGCGAGCTCGCGCGCGACATCCTGATCTGCGAGCAGGACGGCGACCGGATCACGCACGACATCATCCAGCGGCTCAACCAGACGTTCGTCACCCCGATCGACCGCGAGGACATCTACGCGCTGGCGTCTGCCCTCGACGACGTGGTCGACTACACCGAGGAGGTCGCCGACTACCTCGGGCTGTACAAGATCGAGGCGCCGATGGAGCAGGCGCAGGCGCTGGCGCACGTGCTGCACGCGGCGGCGCGCCAGATCTCCGAGGCGATGCCGCGGCTGCGCGGGTTCAAGGACATCTCGCATTACACGGTCGAGATCAACCGGCTCGAGAACGACGGCGACAGGATCACGCGCGAGGCGATCGCGTCGCTGTTCGACAACGGCATCGACCCGATGGTCGTGATCCGCTGGAAGGACATCTTCGAGCGCCTCGAGGAGGCGATCGACGCGACCGAGCACGTGGCCAACATCCTCGAGGGCATCGTCATCAAGAACTCGTAGGTGGCGGGTGCGGTCTGAGTGACGGGCGAGCTCCTCACGGTGATCATCGTCGTCGCCACGGCGCTGGCGTTCGACTTCACGAACGGCTTCCACGACACGGCCAACGTCGTGGCCACCTCGATCTCCACGCGCGCGATGGCGCCGCGCCTGGCGGTTGGCTACGCGGCGGTACTCAACTTCGTCGGGGCGTTCATCTCGCTCAAGGTCGCGGCCACGGTGGCGAGCGACGTCGTCAACCCCGACGACATCACGCTGCTGGTCGTTTTCGGCGGCCTGGTGGGGGCGATCGCGTGGAACCTGACCACCTGGTACTTCGGCCTCCCGTCGAGCTCGTCGCACGCGCTGATCGGCGGCATCGTGGGCGCGATGCTCGTGGCCAACGGCCCGGACGCGATCTTCTTCGAGGACGGCATCATCGGCAAGGTGATGCTCCCGGCGCTGATCGCGCCCATGCTCGCGTTCGTCGTCGGCGGGGCGTCGATCCTCGTGCTCTACCGGATCGTCGGCCGGCTGCGCCCGCGCCCGGTGACCAGCGGGCTTCCGCGGCGGCCAGGTCCTCTCGGGCGGCCTGCTGGCGCTGGCCCACGGCACCAACGACGCGCAGAAGACGATGGGCGTGATCGCGCTGGCGCTGGTCGCCTACGGCTCGCTGCCGGCCAGCGACCCGACCCCGCCGACCTGGGTGGTGGTGACCGCCGCCGCGGCGATCGCGCTCGGCACCTACGCCGGCGGCTGGCGCATCATCAAGACGATGGGCAGCCGCATCCACAAGATGGACTCGGCCCAGGGCTTCGCCGCGCAGGGCGCCGGCGCGGCGGTGATCCTGGCCTCCACCCACGGCGGCTTCCCGCTCTCCACGACGCACACGATCTCCGGCGCCGTGATCGGCTCGGGCGCCGCCAAGCGGCTGTCCGCGGTGCGCTGGGGCGTGGCGGGCAACATCGTGGTGGCGTGGATCGTCACGCTGCCGGCCGCCGCCGCGATCGGGCGCGCTCGCCTACGCCCTCACGCGCCTGTTCGGGACCGGCGCGGCGGGCCCGGTGGTGGTATCGGTGCTGATCGTCATCGGGTCGGCGCTGCTGTTCTCCAGGCGGGCCGAGCGGGGGCCGCCGGTCGCGTCGGCGCGAGGCGTGACGTGATCGCGACCGTCGACTGGGACGCGACTGCTCACGGTGATCTGGGTCGGCGCTGCTGGCCGGGATCGGGGTGACGGCCGCGTACGGGCTGGCGATCCTCGGCGCCACTCGGGCGGTGGATCTCGGGCGTCGAGGGCGCACCGCGGAGGCGGCCGTGTACGGGGTGATCGGCGTGCTCGGCTGCGCGACCGTCGTGGCGGCGATCGTGTTCGGGATCGTGGTGCTCAGCTCGAAGTGAGCTCGGCCAGCCTGGCGAGCGCGGCCTCGCTCGACCAGGCGCCGACCGACGCGCGCACCGTTCCCGTGCCCGGCAGGTGGCGAATCGCGAAGCCCTCGCCGGCCAGCCGTGCCACCTCGGCCTCGGGGTCCTCGACCTCCCAGGTCACGAGCGTCGAGCGCCCGCGCGGCTTGACGCGCGAGCCGAGCCGGCCGGCCAGGTCGTCGGCCAAGGCGGTGGCGCGGTGCTGCACATTCGCGAGCCCCGGCCTCTCGCAGCACGTCCAGCGCGGCTAGGGCCCAGTCGACGTGATGCGCGAGCGGGAACCCCACCGACAGGCGGCGAGCGTCGGGGTGGAGGTCGAACTCGAGTGCGCCGCATGGAGTCGGCGAGATTGGCGTAGCCGGGCCAGGGCGAGAGAAGAGCACCGGCCAGCTCGGCGCGGACATAGAGGTAGCCGACGCCGTTCGGCCCGCACAGCCATTTCTGCCCCGAGGCGGCGTAGAAGTCGCAGCCGAGGGCCGTAACGTCGACGGGCACGGCGCCCAGCCCCTGCGCGCCGTCGAGCAGCACCAGCGCGGGCGTGGCGGCCAGGGCCGAGGCGTCGACCACGGCTCCCGTCTTCCACGACACGTGCGAGCAGGCGACCACGCGGGTTCGCGGGCCGACCGCCGCCGCAAGCTCGGCGAACGGCACCACGCGCACGCTCACTCCGCGGCGCTCGCGCAGGGCTCCGAGCGGCGCGAGTACGCCGGGGTGCTCCTCGTCGCTGGTCAGCACCTCGTCGTCCGGCCCCAGCTCCAGTGCGGCCAAGCGCAGCGTTTACGCCGTCCGTCGTCGAGCCGGTGAGCGCAAGCTCGCCGATGTCGCACGCCGATCAGGGCGGCGATCCGCCCGCGCAGGAGGTCGATCCGCTCGACACACTCGTCGAAGTAGGCCTTTCCGCTGCGGCCCTCCTCGAGCTGGCGCCGCAGCGAAGCGACCGCCGCGTCGTAGGCCGGCTCGGGGATCGGGCCGTTCGTCCCGGCGTTGAGGTACTCGACCCGTTCGAACACGGGGAACTGGGCGCGCAGGTCGTCCACGGCCGCCGGATACTAGGCTTCGCCGCGCCGTGATCATCGAGCGCTCCATGAACGACGCCTGGCTGTCGAACACCTACCTCGTCGCCGACGAGGAGGGCGGCACCGGGATCGTGATCGACGCCGGCGGCCCGTGCGCGCCCCTGCTCGCGGCGGCCGAGCGGCTCGGCGTCGAGGTGCACCACGCTGCTGCTCACGCACCACCACCACGACCACGTGGCCGAGGCCGGCGCCTGGCAGGACGTGGAGGTGCTCGCCCACCCGATCGAGGCGGATCAGCTCGAGCGCGTGGACCGGACGATCGAGCCCGGCGAGACGCTCGAATTCGGCGGGCTGCGCGTGGAGACGCTGCTCACGCCCGGCCACACCGCCGGGATGCTCAACTTCGTGATCGACGGGAGCGACGTGTTCACCGGCGACACCCTCTTCAAGGGGTCGGTGGGCGGCGTGCGCGCGCCCGGATCGACGTCCTTCGCCGACCTGCGGCACTCGATCATGGACGTGCTGATGGAGCTCCCGCACGAGACGCGAGTGCACCCCGGCCACACGGATCCGACCACGATCGGCGACGAGTGGGAGAGCAACGCGTTCGTTCGGCTCTGGCGCGGGCTCGACGAGGAGGGCGCCGAGCCCTGCAAGGTGTGGGACCAGGAGGCGACGCTCGTCCTGTGGGCCCCGGACTACGACGGCGGGCACAAGGCCTGGGTGCGCTGGCCGGACGGCAGCGACGACATCGTCCCGGGCAGCCAGGTCGTCCACGACTGACCGTGGCGCTCGCCTACGGCCTGCTGGCGGGAGGCGGGCTGTGCGCTCGAGTCGGCGAGCGCGTGCTGGACCTCAGCGGCGTGGCCGGGTCGCTCGACGAGCTGATGGCTCGCGGGCCGGGCGGGTGGACGCCGCCGCTCGACGGTCCCGAGCTCGACGCCCCGGAGCTGGCCCTGCCGTTCACGGTGGCCGACTACGTCGACTTCTACTCGTCGCTCCACCACGCGCGCAACGTCGGGCTGATGTTCCGCCCCGACGACGAGCCGCTGCTGCCGAACTGGCTCCAGATGCCGGTCGGTTACCACGGGCGGGCGGGGACGGTGGTGCCGAGCGGCACGCCGGTGCGGCGGCCGAACGGCCAGCTGGGGGAGGGCGAGTTCGGCCCGACGCGCGCGCTCGACGTCGAGCTCGAGCTCGGCTTCGTGATCGGCGTTCCGAGCGACGGGCCGGTCCCGGTCGAGCGCGCGCTCGACCATGTCTTCGGCGTCGTGCTCCTGAACGACTGGTCAGCCCGCGACATCCAGCGCTGGGAGTACCGGCCGCTCGGGCCGTTCCTCGGCAAGTCGTTCGCGACCTCGATCTCGCACTGGGTTGTCCCACTGGCGGAGCTGGAGCGCTTTCGCGTCGAGATCGAGCCGCCGGACCCGGAGCCGCTCCCGTACCTGCGCGAGACGGCGTGGGCGTACGACATCCCGCTCGAGATCGAGCTGAACGGCACGGTCATCGCGCGCTCCAACGCGCGGCACCTGTACTGGTCGATCGCCCAGCAGATCGCGCATCTCACCTCGAACGGGGCGTCGCTGCGAGTCGGTGACCTGCTCGGCAGCGGCACGATCTCCGGGCCCGAGCGCGACCAGCGCGGGTCCCTGCAGGAGCTGAGCTGGGCCGGCCGGGAACCGATCGAGCTCCCGGACGGCTCGACCCGCACGTTCCTGGAGGACGGCGACGAGGTCGTCCTGCGCGGCGAACCTCTGGGTGAGGTGCGCGGGACGACTGTCGGGCGGCCGCTTAGCCCGAGCGTAAACAGCGGCGGCCAGGGCGGTGAGGGCACCGGCCGCGGTGGCGGCTTCAGGGGGTCCCGGAAGAAACGTCCCTATACGTCACGCTTCTTCCGGGACCCCTCGGGCGCCGCGACCGGGCGGAGCGCCACGGCCCACGCACGCGCCGCCCGGAAGTACGCTCCCCGCGTGCCCGCCGACCTGCAGCCCATGGCCGTCGCCCCGCGGGCTCCGGGCGACTATGCGCCGCTTGCCGGCGGTCGGGCCGTGGAGGCGCTTCAGGATGCCGCGGCGCCCCTGCGCGGCGTTCGCGTCCTCCATGTCAGCGCCGCCGGGGCCCCAGGGCCGGTCCCCGAGCTGCTCGGTGGCGTGCTGCCGCTCGCCGCCGGCGCCGGACTGGCCGTCGAGTGGCGCGTGCTGTTCGCGGATCCCGAGCTACGGCGCGTCGGCATGGCGCTCGAGCACGGGCTGCGCGGCGGCGAGAGCGCCATCTCGCCCGAGGACTGGGAGGCCTGGATCGACGCGACCGAGCGCATCGGCCGCAGCCTCAACGGCAGCGCCGACCTCGTGGTCCTCCACGACCCCGGCACGCTCGGACTCGCCGCCGGCCTCGACGTTCCGGTCATCTGGCGCTGCCACCTCGACGCCTCGCGCGCCGAGGGCGAGGCGCTCGCCCTCGTCACGAACCTGCTCGACCACTGCCGGCTCACCCTCGTGCCGCACCAGTCCTTCGCCCCCGAGGCGATCCGCGACGATCGCCTCCAGGCCGCTCCGCCCGGCATCGACCCGCTCGACTCGCGCAACCTGGACCTCGAGCCGCGCCTCCCGGGCCGCGTGGTGCGCCCGCTCGGCGTTGATCTCGAGCGGCCGTTCGTCCTGCAGGTCGTGCAGCTCGACCGCTGGGACGACCCCCACGCCGCGATCGAGGCCTTCCGCCTCGCCAAGGCCGAGGAGCCCGAGCTCCAGCTCGTGCTCGCCGGCCTGCTCGACCCGGGCGCCGCCGAGGACTGGCGCGCCGCCAAGGAGGTGTCGGACTACGCGGCCGGCGAGGCCGACCTGCTCCTGCTGACCAGCTACGAGGGCCTCGGCAGCCTCGAGGTCGGTGCGCTCCAGCGGCTCGCGCGCGCCGCGCTCGAGCTGTCGCTGCGAGAGGGCTTCGATCTCGCCCCGTGCGAGACGCTCTGGAAGCGCACGCCGGTGGTGGGGCGCGCCGACGGCGGGCTGCGCTTGACGATCAGGGACAACGTCGACGGCTTCCTCGCGGCCGACCCCGAGCAGCTCGCCGCGCGCCTGGTCGAGCTGGTGCGCGATCCCGGCCTCGCCGTCGAGATGGGCCGCGCCGGTCGCGAGCGCGTCAGGGAGCGTTTCCTCGTCACCGCGGCACTCGAGCGCGAGCTCCGTGCGCTGGCGTCCCTGCCGGAGGCCAGGGCCGTTCCCGCGCCCGATAGCGTGGAAGGCGCATGAAGGTCACGCTCCCCGACGGCTCCCCGCTCGAGCTCCCGGACGGCGCCACCGGCGCCGACGCCGCCCGCGCCATCGGCGAGGGCCTGGCCCGCGCCGCGCTCGGCGTCCGCCAGAACGGCGACCTGCGCGACCTCGACGCGCCGCTCGCCGAGGGCCCCGTCGAGATCGTCACCGCCAAGGACCCGGACGCGCTCTGGCTGATCCGCCACGACGCCGCGCACGTGCTCGCCACGGCCGTGATGGAGCTCTATCCGGGCGTGAAGATCTCGATCGGCCCGCCGATCGACGACGGCTTCTACTACGACTTCGAGTTCCCGGAGGGCGTGAAGGTCTCGGACGAGGACCTCGAGCGCATCGAGGCCAAGATGCGCGAGCACATCGCCGCCGACGAGCACTTCGAGCGCACCGACCTCCCCGTCGCCGACGCGATCGCCCGCTTCCAGGACGAGGGGCAGGACTACAAGGTCGAGCTGATCGAGGACCTCGTGCAAGAACGAAGGCGTCGAGACCGTCTCGCTCTACCGCAACGGCCCCTTCACCGACCTCTGCCGCGGCCCGCACGGACCCGGCACCAAGCGCATCAAGGCGTTCAAGCTGACCAGCGTGGCCGGCGCCTACTGGCGCGGCGACGCCGACCGCCAGATGCTCACGCGCATCTACGGCACCGCCTTCCTGTCGAAGGAGGACCTCGAGGCCCACATCGAGCGGCTCGAGCAGGCCCGCGCGCGCGACCACCGCAAGCTCGGCCGCGAGCTGTCGTTGTTCATGCTCTCCGACCTGTCGCCCGGCTCTCCGTTCTGGCTGCCGAACGGCACCCACATCTGGAACGAGCTGACCAGGCTCTGGCGCACCGCCAACGTCGAGCGCGGCTACACCGAGGTGCGCACGCCGATCCTCTACGACGTCGACCTCTGGAAGCAGTCCGGGCACTGGCACGTGTACCGCGACCACATGTACTTCACGGACGTGGAGGACAGGCCGATGGGCCTCAAGCCCATGAACTGCCCCGCGCACGTGCAGATCTACAAGAACGAGCTGCGCTCCTACCGCGACCTGCCGCTGCGCCTGGCCGAGCAGGGCCTGGTCCACCGCCACGAGCCGAGCGGGACCCTGCACGGGCTGCTGCGCGTGCGCCACATCACCCAGGACGACGGGCACGTCTTCTGCACCGAGGACCAGATCGAGGAGGAGGCGATGCGCTGCCTCGACTTCGGCTTCCACATCTACGAGCAGTTCGGGCTGGAGCCGCGCCTCGAGCTGTCCACGCGCCCGGAGAAGCGGGTGGGCAGCGAGGAGATGTGGGACAAGGCCGAGGCCGCCCTGCGCCGGACGCTGGAGCAGAACGGGCTCGAGTACGACCTCAACGAGGGCGACGGCGCCTTCTACGGACCCAAGATCGACGCCCACATCACCGATGCCATCGGGCGCTCGTGGCAGCTCGGCACGGTGCAGGTCGACTACTACATGCCCGAGCAGTTCGAGCTCACCTACACCGGAGCCGACAACACCGAGCACCGACCGGTGATGGTCCACCGCGCGCTGATGGGCTCCTTCGAGCGCTTCATCGGCATCTTGATCGAGCACTACGCCGGCGAGTTCCCGCTCTGGCTGGCGCCCGTGCAGGCGATCGTGCTGCCGATCGCGGACCGCCACTTCGACTACGCGCGCGGCGCCGCCGAGCGGCTGCGCGCGGCCGGGCTGCGCGTGGAGATCGACGAGCGCTCGGAGTCGATCGGCAAGAAGATCCGCGAGGCCGAGGTGCTGAAGGTCCCCTACATGCTGGTGGTGGGGGACAAGGAGCAGGAGGCCGACTCGGTAGCGGTGCGGCGCCACAAGGAGGGCGACCTCGGTGTTCAGCCGCTGGACGAGTTCGCCGAGCGCGCCCTCCACGAGATCGCGGATAGGCGCTAACCTTTCCACCGAATGACGTACCGATACATCTGCGCGCTTTGACAGCAGGGCAAAGCCTCACCTAGTGCCGATCCCGCGGAAGTTCGATCGGCGCCCCCCGGAGCGCGACGAAACACGGATCAACGAGCGGATCCGCGTACCCCAGGTTCGCCTGGTCGGCGAAGACGGCAACCAGATCGGTGTCGTCGACACGGCGCAGGCGCTTCGGTATGCCCAGGAACGCGATCTCGACCTCGTCGAGGTGGCGCCCGAGGCGCGCCCGCCGGTCTGCCGCGTGCTCGACTACTCGAAGTACAAGTACGAGCAGGAGCAGAAGGCCAAGGCCGCGCGCCGCCACCAGAAGCAGGTCAACGTCCGCGAGATCAAGCTGCGGCCGAAGATCGCGACCAACGACTATGAGACCAAGAAGAACCACGTGGTCCGCTTCCTCAAGGGCGACGACCGCGTGAAGGTCACGATCATGTTCCGCGGCCGCGAGCAGACCCACCCGGAGCGCGGCGAGCGGCTGCTGATGCGGCTCGCCGAGGACGTGGCCGAGCTCGGCACGATCGAGCAGCACCCCCAGCAGGACGGCCGCAACATGACCATGCTGCTCGCGCCGAACAAGAAGAAGCCGGCGGCCGAGGCCGCGGCGGTTGTCTCGTAGGCGTCTGCTTCAATAAGGCGTCCATGCCCAAGATGAAGACCCACTCGGGGGCGAAGAAGCGGTTCCGCAAGACGGGGACCGGCAAGCTGCGCGCGCGGCACTCCTTCACGAGCCACAACCTCGGCAAGAAGAGCGCCAAGCGCAAGCTCCACCTGGGCCGTCCGGTCGAGGTCGCCAAGCCCGACCAGAAGCGGGTCGAGAGGCTGCTGCACAAGTGAGCCGGGTCAAGCGATCGGTACACGGGCGCAAGAAGCGCCGCGAGACGCTCGAGCGCGCCAAGGGCTATCGGGGCCAGGCCTCGAAGAGCTACAAGCGCGCCAAGGAGGCCCTGCTCAAGGCCGACTCGTACGCCTACCGCGACCGGCGCAACCGCAAGCGCGACTTCCGCCGCCTCTGGATCGTGCGCATCAACGCCGCGGCCCGCCAGGAGGGCATGTCGTACAGCCAGTTCATGCACGGCCTGAAAGAGGCCGGCATCGAGGTCGATCGCAAGGTGCTCGCCGACATCGCCGTGCGCGACCCCGAGACGTTCCGACGTTTTGCCGAGAAGGCCCGGGAGGCCGTGGCCGCCTAGCGCGACCACGGAACCGAACTTCTCCCGGGCGCCCTGCGAGGCGCCCTTTTTCGTTCCATGATCCGATCCCCCGACAACGACAAGCTCAAGACGATCCGCAAGCTCGCCTCCAAGCGCTGGCGCGAGAAGCTGGGCCTGTTCGCCGCCGAGGGCGAGGACCTCGTCGCCGCCGCCGAGCGGGCCGGCTGGGAGCCGCGCTTCGTGCTGCGCGCCGGCGAGGACGTTGAGCCGGAGCTGCTGGACGCGGTCAGCGCGCTCGGCTCGGGCAGCCGCGTGATCGGCGTCTACGAGCAGCGCTGGGCGGCGCCGGGCGGCGACCTGAGCGTCTGGCTTCACGCCGTCGAGGACCCCGGCAACGTCGGGACGATCATCCGGTCCGCGCACGGGCTCGCCGACGGCCCGGTGATCCTCGGGCCGGGCTGCGCCGACCCGTTCTCGCCGAAGGCGGTGCGGGCCACGATGGGGTCGCTGTTCGCGCGGCCGCCGGCACGGGCGGGCTTCGAGGAGCTCGAGGGCGCGCGCGTCGCGCTCGACGCGGCGGCCGCGGAGCCGCTCGGCGAGCTCTCCGCACCGGTCGTGCTCTGCCTCGGCGCGGAGCGAGACGGGCTGCCGGCGGCGCTGCTCGAGGCGGCCGACGCGACCGCGCGGATCCCGCTTCGGCCCGGCGGCCCGGAGTCGCTCAACGTCGCGATGACCGCGGCCATCGCACTCTACGAGGCCGCCAATAGGATGGCCGGCCATGGCTGACCTGGCCCAGCTGCGCACCGAGGCCGAGGCCTTGATAAATGCCGCCGCATCGGCGGCCGAGCTCGAGGAGCTGCGGGTGCGCTACCTGGGCCGCAAGTCGGAGCTGACCCAGGCGCTGCGGTCGATCGGCGAGCTGCCGCCGGAGCAGCGCGGGCCGGTCGGCAAGCAAGCCAACGAGGTGCGCGAAGCGCTCGAGGCGCTCCTCGGAACCAGGACGGCGGAGTTGGAGGCCGCCGAGCTCGACCGGCGCCTGGTCGAGGACCGCGTGGACGTGACCCTGCCCGGCGACCCGCCCGTGCCGGTCGGCCACCTGCACCTCGTCTCCCAGATCCGGCGCCGCATGGAGGACGTGTGCATCGGCCTCGGCTTCTCGGTCGTCGAGGGTCCCGAGATCGAGTACGAGTACTACAACTTCACCGCGCTCAACCACCCGCCCGAGCACCCCGCCAGGCTCCCGCAGGACACCTTCTACCTGGCCGAGCAGGTGCTGCTGCGCACGCACACGTCGCCCATGCAGGTGCGGGCGATGGAGCTCCAAGAGCCGCCGATCTACATCGTGGTCCCGGGCCGCGTGTACCGCCCCGACACCGCCGACGCCACGCACGTGCCGATGTTCCACCAGCTCGAGGGCCTGGCGATCGACGAGGACCTCACCCTGGCTGACCTCCAGGGGACGCTGCTCGCCTTCGCGCGGCAGATGTTCGGCGAGCACACCGAGGTCCGGCTGCGGCCCGGCTACTTCCCGTTCACGGAGCCGAGCGTGGAGGTGGACGTGTCCTGCTTCCGCTGCGGCGGCAGCGGCTTCGTGGGGTCGGAGCGCTGTCCCACCTGCAAGGGCGAGGGCTGGATCGAGATCCTCGGCTCGGGGATGGTCGACCCGAACGTGCTCGACTACGTGATCGGCAGCGGGTACGACAAGGACCGCGTGCAGGGCTTCGCGTGGGGGATGGGAATCGAGCGGATCGCGATGCTCGTCTACCAGGTGCCGGATCTGCGCATGTTGTTCGACAACGACCTGCGCGTGCTGGACCAGTTCGGGGCGGGCGCATGAGGGTCCCGTTCGCCTGGCTGCGCTCCTATTGCGACCCGGGGCTGGGCGCCGCGCAGGCGGCCGACCAGCTAACGCTGGCGGGCGACAAGCTGGAGCGGCTGCACCGGGTCGGCGTGGGGGACGTGTCCGCCTTCGTCACCGGCCGCGTGCTCGAGGCCGAGCAGCACCCCGACGCCGACCGGCTCACCGTCTGCCAGGTCGACGTTGGCCGCGGCGATCCGCAGACGATCGTCTGCGGTGCCCCCAACGTGCGCAGCCGGTCAGACCGTGGCGGTGGCGCTGCCGGGCGCGGTCATGCCGGACGGCTCGACGCTGGGCGAGGCGAAGCTGCGCGGGGTCAAGTCGAGCGGGATGATCCTGGCCGAGGACGAGGTCGGCATCGGGGAGGACCACTTCGGGATCATGGTGCTCGACGGCGACGTGCCGGTGGGCGAGCCGCTGTCGGAGCACCTGCCGATCGCCGACGAGGTGCTCGAGCTGGAGATCACGCCCAACCGGCCCGACCTGATGGGCGTCTACGGCGTGGCGCGCGACCTGCACGCCGTCACCGGCGCGGCCTTGGCCGAGGACCCCACGGAGGCCGACGCCGAGCCGCGCGGCGACGACTCCGCGGACGACCACATCTCGATCGAGATCGACCCCGAGATCTGCCTGCGCTTCACGGCGCGCGTGTTCGAGGACGTGAAGATCGGGCCATCGCCGCTGTGGCTCAAGCAGCGCCTGATGGCGGCCGGCCAGCGGCCGATCTCGAACGTCGTCGACATCACCAACTACGTGATGCTCACCACGGCGCAGCCGCTGCACGCGTTCGACCTCGACAAGGTGCGCGGCGGGAGCATCGAGGTGCGCCGCGCGGAGGACGGCGAACGGATGGTCACGCTCGACGACGTGGAGCGGGCCTTCACGTCCGAGATGGCGCTCGTGTGCGACGCCGAAGGCCCGAGCGGCATCGCCGGGGTCATGGGCGGTCAGGTCTCGGAGGTCTCGGAGACGACCACGCGCGTGCTGATGGAGGCCGCCACCTGGGTCGGGCCGAACATCATGCGGACCTCGAAGGCGCTGGGGCTGCGCAGCGAGGCGTCGGCGCGCTTCGAGAAGCAGCTGCACCCCGAGCAGGCGATCGCGGCCCAGCGGCTGGCGGCGCGCCTGATGGTCGAGCTGTGCGGGGCGCGCATGGTGCCGGGGACGGTGGACGTGTACCCACGGCCCGCGCAGCGGCGCGTCGCCTCCCTGCGCCACGAGCGGATCTCGAAGCTGCTCGGGTCGGAGATCGAGCCGGACACCGTCGAGGAGATCCTCGAGCGGCTCGGGTTCGAGCGCGCGGACGGCGGCTGGATCGTTCCGCCGTGGCGCGACAGCGACGTGCAGCGCGAGGCCGACCTGATCGAGGAGGTCGCGCGCATCTACGGGCTCGACAAGCTGCCCACCACGCTGCCGGCGCGCCGTTCGGCGGTCGGGCGCCTGACCCCGAGCCAGCGGCTGCGCCGGCGGCTGGAGGACCTGCTGCGCGACCGCGGCCTCGACGAGTGCATCTCGTACTCGTTCACCTCGCCGCGGGCGCTGGAGCGGCTGCGGCTCGGCGACGAGCCGGTATTGGCGCTGGAGAACCCGCTCAGCGAGGAGCAGAGCGTGATGCGCCCGCTGCTGCTGCCGGGGCTGCTCGACGCGGCGCGCCACAACGCGGCGCACGGCCGGCCGGCGCTCGCGCTGTTCGAATCCGCGCACGTGTACGCGCCGGCGGGCCCGCTCGACGACGCCCCGGCGGGCTCGCCCGCCGGCGCCACGCCGGCGCTCGAGCGCCACCACCTCGGCGTGCTGCAGACGCGGGCGCTGCCGGGCGGGTGGCGCAGCGAGCCGCGGGCGGCCGACTTCTTCAGCGCGCGCGCCGTGCTCGAAGCGGTGCTCGAGGTCGCTCAGGTGGACTGGCGGGCAGAGCCCGAGGCGCGGCTGTTCCTGCACCCCGGCCGCTCCGCGGCGGTGATGGCGGGCGAGCGCAACATCGGCTGGGTGGGGGAGCTGCACCCGCTCGTCGCGGCCGAGTGGGAGCTGTCCGGGCCGGCCGCCGGCTTCGAGATCGATCTGGATGCCGTGGAGCAGCTGGGGCGCCCGCAGGCGTACCGCGACGTGTCCAGCTTCCCGGCGGTGCTGCAGGACATCGCCCTGGTGGTCGGCGACGACGTGAGCGCGGCCACGGTGATCGACACCGTCCGCTCCGCCGGTGAGCCGCTGCTTGCGACGGTCGAGCTGTTCGACGTGTTCCGCGGCGAGCAGGTCGGCGAGGGGGAGAAGTCGCTGGCCCTGCGCCTCTCCTTCCAGGCCCCGGACCGCACGCTCACCGACGCCGAGGTGGCCGAGCCGCGGCAGGCGATCGAGGCGGCCCTGGGCGAGCTGGGGGGCGGCTGCGTGCCTGAGCACCGCGTTGCCGTGGTGGGCGCGGGCGGGTTCGGCGGCGCCCTGTGCGCGCACATCGTCCACCACCACCCGTCGCTCGAGCTCACGGCGATCACGGCCCGCTCCGACGCGGGCCGCCGCCACGACGAGGTCTACGCCCGCTACCGGGTGCCGCTGGCGATGGAGGAGTTCGACCCGGACGCGATCGCCGAGCGGGCCGACGCCGCCCTGGTCGCCTATCCGCACAAGGCCGCCGCGCTCGCGGTGAAGGCGCTGCGCGAGCGCGGCCTGAAGGTGGTCGACCTGTCCGCCGACTTCCGGCTCGACCAGGCGGCCTACGAGCACTGGTACCAGCCGCACGAGGCTCCCGAGCTGCTCGCGGAGGCGGTCTACGGGCTGCCCGAGGTCCACCGCGCCGAGATCGAGGACGCCGACCTGGTGGCCGGCCCCGGCTGCAACTCCACCGCCGCGCTGCTCGCCCTGCTGCCGCTGGCGGGACGCCTTGAGGAGGCGGCCGTCGACATCAAGGCCGGCGTGTCCGGCGCCGGGCGCGAGGCCACGGACGAGACGCACTTCGTGTCGGTGGTCGACAACGTGAACGCCTACAAGGTCGAGGGGCACCGCCACACCGCCGAGCTGGAGCAGGAGCTGCCGGGCGTGCACTTCAGCTTCGTCGCCCACCTGCTGCCGATCGACCAGGGGATCCTGGCGAGTTGCTACGCGCGCCCGTCCGAGCCGATCACGCAGGCGGAGGCGGACGAGCTGTACGTCGAGGCCTACCGCCACGAGCCGTTCGTGGAGGTGCTCGACTACCCGCCGCGCACGCGCGACGTGCGCGACACGAACCGGGCGACCGTTCAGGTAGCCGTCGTGAACGAGCGCGTGCTCGCGTTCTGCGCGATCGACAACCTCTGGAAGGGCGCCGCCGGCCAGGCGGTTCAGGACCTCAACCTGATGCTGGGCCTGCCGGAGACGGAGGGCCTCGAGTGAGCAGCGCCACGACGTTCTTCCGCTCGCGCTGGATCGAGGCGCCTGCGCACGTGACCGAGCTCGACCCGCACGCGCTCCCGGCCGGGTTCCGCAGCGCCGGCGTGGCCGCCGGGCTGAAGCCGGACGGGCTCGACGTGGGCGTGCTGGTCTCGGACGCCCCCGGCACCGTCTCCGCCGCCCGCTTCACGTCGAACGCCCGGGTCGGCGCGCCGGTGATCGTGTCGCGGCAGGCCGATCTCGACCGGCTGCGCGTGGTGGTCGCCAACTCGGGCGGCTCGAACGTCGGCGACGGCCAGCGCGGCCTCGACACCGCCCTCGCGATGCAGGCGGCGGCCGCCGAGCAGCTCGGTGTCGAGCCGGCCCAGGTCGGCGTGGCGTCCACCGGCGTGATCGGGATCGAACTGCCGCGCGACACGGTCCTGGGCGGCGTGCGTGCGGCGTGCGACGCCCTCGGCGACGACGCGGCCGACTTCTCCGTGGCGATCCTCACCAGCGACAAGGGCCCCAAGCGCGCCGCGCTCGAGGTGGAGTTGGACGCCGGGCGCGTGCGCATGTGCGCCCAGGCCAAGGGCGCCGGGATGATCCAGCCACGCTTCGCCACGATGTTCTGCTTCGTCCAGACCGACGCCGAGGTGGCCGCGGACACGCTCGACCTGCTCACCGGCGTGTGCGTCAAGCGCTCCTTCGACCGCATCTCCGTCGACGGCCAGCTGTCGACCAGCGACACGGTGTTCGCGCTCGCCAACGGCGCCTCCGGCGTGCGCGTGGAGCCCGAGAGCGCCGACGAGCTGCGCCTCGGCGAGGCGCTCGACGCGCTGATGCGCCAGCTGGCGCTGGAGATCGTGGCCGACGGCGAGGGCTGCCGTCGCGTGGGCCGGATCGTCGTCGAAGGCCGGCCCGAAGCCGTCGAGCCGGTGGCCCGCTCGATCGCCAACTCGCCGCTCGTGAAGACCGCCCTCCACGGCGGCGACCCCAACTTCGGCCGCATCCTGCAGGCGGCCGGGGCGGCCTGGCCGCCGCACGACCCGTTCGTCGCCGACCTGGAGATCGAGGGGCGCCAGCTGGTCTCCGCCGGCGACGCGATCGGGCTGAACGCCGCCGACCTGCGCGAGCTCGAGCAGCTGGTGGGCGGCGACGAGGTCGAGTACCGGCTCACGATCCCCGGCGAGGGCGGCGAGACGGAGGTCTTCTTCTCGGACCTCGGCCCCGACTACGCCCGCTTCAACGCGGAATACACGTCATGAGAGACGTAGCCACCCTCCTCGAGGCGCTGCCCTACATCCGCGACTTCCACGGCAAGACCGTGGTGATCAAGTACGGCGGCGCGGCCATGACCGACCCCGAGCTCACGGAGGAGTTCGCCCGCGACGTGGTGCTGCTCAAGTACGTGGGCCTCAACCCGGTGGTCGTGCACGGCGGCGGGCCAGACATCACGCGCTACATGGAGCGGCTCGGCATGGAAGTGAAGTTCGTCGACGGCCTGCGCGTGTCCGACGAGGCCACCGTCGAGGTGGCCAAGATGGTGCTGGTCGGCAAGCAGAACAAGGACATCGTGCTGCGCATCAACCGCCACGGTCAGCCGGCGGTCGGGCTGTGCGGCGACGACGGGCTGCTGTTCACGGTCGCCAAGCAGCTGGCCGCGGGGGACACCGACATCGGCTTCGTCGGCCAGATCGAGTCCGTGGACGTGGGCGTGCTGCTGCACATCGCCGAGGACTACATCCCGGTGGTGGCGTCGGTTGGCGCCGACCGCGAGGGCAACTCATACAACGTCAACGCCGACGCCGCCGCGGCAGCCGTCGCCGCGGCGCTCGGTGCCTACAAGGTGATCTTCCTGACCGACGTCGAGGGCTGGCGCGCCGACCCCGACGACCCCGACACCCGCATCTCGGAGGCGACGGCAGCCGAGGTGCGCGAGCGGCTGCCGCAGGTCAGCGGCGGCATGCGGCCCAAGCTGGAGGCGTGCGTGCACGCGCTGGAGTCCGGCGTGGGCAACGCCCACATCGTCGACGGTCGGCAGCCGCACTCGCTGCTGCTCGAGCTGTTCACGAACGAGGGGATCGGGACCAAGCTGTGGCCCTGATGGACACCTATGCCCGCTACCCCGTCGAGTTCGAGCGGGGCGCGGGTACGCGGCTGTGGGACGACGACGGCAACGAGTACCTCGACTTCCTCTGCGGCATCTCGGTTTCGCTGCTCGGCCACTGCCATCCGAGCGTGGTGGCGGCGGTGTGCGATCAGGCCGGGCGCCTGATCCACGTCGGCAACCTGTTCCACACCGAGCCGCCGCGGCGACTGGCCGAACGACTGTCGGAGCTGTCGCTGGGCGGCAAGGTGTTCTTCACCAACTCCGGCGCCGAGGCGATCGAATGCGCGCTCAAGCTCGCCCGCAAGCGCCGGGCGAAGGGGGATTTCGTCGTGCTCGAGCGCGGCTTCCACGGGCGCACCTACGGCGCGCTGTCGGCCACCCCGCAGGAGGCCAAGCAGGCGCCGTTCGCACCGCTGGTCCCCGGCTTTCAAGCCGTGCCGCCCGACGATCCCGAGGCGCTCGTGGCCGCGGTCAGCGAGCGCACTGCCGCCGTGATCGTCGAGGCCGTGCAGGGCGAGGGCGGCATCCACCCGCTCGAGAGCGGGCTGCTCGAGGCGGCGCGCGCCGCCTGCGACGAGCACGGGGCGCTGCTGATCTGCGACGAGATCCAGTGCGGACTCGGACGCACCGGGGAGCTCTGGGGTTTCGAGCACGCCGGCATTCGGCCGGACGTGATGACGCTCGCCAAGGGCCTCGGCGGCGGGCTGCCGATCGGCGCCTGCGTCGCGAGCCCGGCCGTCTCCGACGTGCTCCAGCCCGGCGACCACGGCTCCACCTTCGCCGGCGGCCCCGTCGTGGCCGCTGCGGCCAACGCGGTCTTGGACGCGCTGGAGGAGGCGCGTCCGGGCGTGCGAGCGAAGGGCGAGCGGCTGCGGCTCGGTCTCGAGGAGCTCGGCCTCGACGTGCGCGGGATCGGGCTGATGCTCGCTTTCCGCACGGCCGATGGACCTGCCCTGGTGGCCCGGGCGCTGGCCGAGCAGCGACTGGTGCTGAACGCCACCGGCCCGGACACGGTGCGGCTGCTGCCGCCGCTGAACGTGAGCGAGGCGGAGCTCGACGACGCTGTGGGCCGCATCGCAGCCGTGCTCTAGGCTCGACCGGCTGTCGACAAGCGGGGGGCGATCTTTGGCCAGCCGTCCAAAGCAGACGACCGGGCCGGCCGCGATGCTCGCAAAATGGGCGATCTTGCGGCCCCGCCTGTGGTGACCGAGCCGTTCGAGGAGGCGCTCGACGCGGCGCTGCTCGCCCGCATCGAGGCGCTCGGCGTCGCCGAGCTGGCCGAACGGGTCTCGGCCGCCAGCCGGGCGACCGGCGTCTCCTTCGGCGGCGACCGCCCGTTCCACATCGACCCGGTGCCGCGAGTGTTCACCGCCGACGAATGGAGCGCCCTCGAGGCGGGCCTGCTCCAGCGCGTGCTGGCGCTCGAGGCCTTCGTTACCGACGTCTACAGCGAACAGCGGATCGTCGCGGCGGGGCTGGTCCCGGGTCGGGTGATCGAGACCTGCGACCACTACGACCCCCGCGTGGCCGAGCTGCCTCAGCCGCCGGTCCGGATCGGCGTGGCCGGCTTGGACGTGGTTCGCGACGAGACGGGCGTGTTGCGCGTGCTCGAGGACAACCTGCGCACGCCCTCCGGGCTGGCCTTCATGAAGGCCGCGCGGGACAGCGTGTCGGCCGCCTTCCCAGACCTGCCGGCGCGCGAGCTGGACGGCGCACTGCCGCGGCTGCCGGGCGAGTCGGCGGTCCTGCTCAGCGACGGGCCCACCAACAGTGCCTGGTACGAGCACCAGCACCTCGCGCGGGGACTCGGCGTCCCGCTGGTCACGGTCGCCGACCTCGACGTCGTGCGCGGGCGCCTGCGAGCGCACGGGCGGCCCGTCGACGCTGTCTACCGGCGCACCGACGAGGACCGTCTCAGCGACGAGCACGGCCGGCTGACCGAGGTCGGCGCCGCCCTCTACGAGCCGCTGCGCGCCGGCACGCTCACGTGCGTGAACGGCTTTGGCACCGGCGTGGCCGACGACAAATTGGTCCACGCCTACGTGGACGAAATGATTCGGTTCTACCTGCGCGAGGAGCCGCTGCTGTCCTCCGTGCACACCTACGATCTCGCCGATTCCGCCTGTTTGCAGGAGGTTCTGGGCCGCCTCGACGAGCTCGTGATCAAGCCCAGGACCGGGCACGGAGGCCAGGGCGTGGTCGTTGGACCGCATGCAAAAGTGGCGGATTTGCGGGATCTAACGCACGCTATCCGCAGGGATCCGCACGATTACATCGCTCAGGACACCATCATGCTGTCAAGTCACCCCACCGTCATCGACGGCCGGCTGGAGCCGCGCCACGTCGATCTGCGCCCGTTCGTCTTCGTCGGGCCGGACGGTGCGGCGGTGGCGCCCGGTGGTCTGACGAGGGTCGCGCTGGAGCGCGGCGCGCTCGTCGTGAACAGCTCGCAGCGCGGTGGCGGAAAGGACACGTGGGTCCTGTGGTGAGCCCGCCGCCACTCGTTGGCGTATCCACTTCCGAGGTGCGCTCGGCGGGCGACCGTGAGCTGGTCTCACAGGGCGAGCCCCCGCGCACGGAGCTGGCGCTCGGCGAGCGCTACCTCGACGCCGTCCGCGAGGCCGGCGGGATACCCGTCATCCTCGCGCCGGTCGGGCCGGACGCGATCGACTCGCTGCTCGGCCGGCTCGATGCCGTCGTCCTCTCCGGCGGACCGGACCTGCACCCGTCCGCCTACGGCGCGCTGCCGCATCCGGAGCTGGGCCCCACCGAGCCGGAGCTCGACCGCTTCGAGCTCGAGCTGGCGCGCGCCGCCGTCACACGCAGGCTGCCGGTGCTCGGCATCTGCCGCGGGATGCAGGTTCTCAACGTCGCGCTCGGTGGCTCGCTGCACCAGCACCTGCCCGACCTCGACGGCGGCCTGAACCACCGTCAGGTCGAGCCCGCCGGTCAGCCGACCCACCGGGTCACGCTCTCGCGCAGCAGCCGCCTGACCAAGGTGATCGGCAGGCGCTACGTCGAGGTCAACTCCTTCCACCACCAGGGCCTGCACGCACTCGGCAAGGGACTCGAGATCGCCGGCCGGGCCCCCGACGGGCACATCGAGGCGATCGAGGTCCCCGGCCGCCGCTTCACGTTCGGCGTGCAGTGGCACGCCGAGTGCCTGGTGGACCGGCCCGACCACCTCGCGCTGTTCCGCGGGCTCGTCCGGGCCGCGCGCGGGCACGACGTGGCGCCGCGCATGGTCGCCTGAACTTGCTGCGCTAGCGTCCGCGGCCGCGCATGGCCGACGATCAGCGCCACACCTTGATCAAGACCGCCTCGTACGAGGCCGAGCCCGGCGAGGTCGGCCGGGTGCTGCTGCTCTACTCGGGCGGTCTCGACACGAGCGTGATGCTCAAGTGGATCCAGGACGAGTACGAGGCCGAGGTGGTGGCCCTGACCGTCAACCTCGGGCAGCCCGACGAGGACTACGAGGTGATCCGCGGCAAGGCCCTGCACCTGGGCGCGCTCGACTGCCACGTCGTCGACGCGCGGGAGGAGTTCGCCCATGACTACGTGCTGCCGGCGATCAAGGCCAACGGCATCTACGGCGGCGGCTACCCGCTGTTCACCGCGCTCGGGCGCCCGCTGATCGCGAAGCTCGCTGTCGAGTACGCGCGCAAGGCCGGCTGCGACACGATCGCCCACGGCTGCACCGGCAAGGGCAACGACCAGGTGCGTATCGAGTCGACGGTGATCGCGCTCGACCCGGCGATGAAGATCATCGCCCCGGTGCGCGGCTGGCAGATGGGGCGCGAGGAGGAGATCGCCTACGCGCGCGAGCACGGCATCGCGGTCAAGGGCGGCACCGAGACGCCGCCGTACTCGATCGACGACAACCTCTGGGGGCGCTCGTCCGAGGGCGGTCCGATCGAGGACCTCGAGGAGCCCCCGCGCGACGACGTCTTCCAGCTCGTCACCCGGCCCGAGCTCGCGCCCGACGAGCCCGAGGACGTGACGGTCGGGTTCGAGCGCGGCGTGCCGGTGTCGCTGAACGGCGAGAAGCTGGGGCTCGTGGACCTGCTCGAGCGCGCCGGCGAGATCGGCGCCCGCCATGGCGTGGGGATCGTGGACCACATCGAGGACCGCATCGTCGGGCTGAAGGTGCGCGACCTCTACGAGGTGCCCGCCGCGGCGATCATCCTGCCGGCCCACAAGGAGCTGGAGAAGCTGGTCGGGACGATCCACCAGAACACGTTCAAGCCGCGCCTCGACGAGCACTGGGCCTATCTCGTATACGCGGGGCTCTGGTACGAGCCGCTGCTGTCCGATCTGAACGCCTTCATGGACGCGGTGAACGAGCAGGTGACCGGAGAGATCACGATGCGGCTGTTCAAGGGCAGCGCGCGGCCGGTGGCGCGCCGGTCGCCGAACGCGCTCTACGACCCGGCGCTGGCCGGCTTCGGGGAGTCGGGCGGACTGTTCTCGCAGCAGGCCAGCCCCGGGTTCATCGAGCTGTGGTCATTGCAGTCGCGGATGGCGTACAACGTGCGCAACCGGGATAAGGAGGAGGAATGAAGACCAGGGGCTACACCATGCTCGGCATCCTCACCTGGGAGGGGCTCAAGCTCATCCTGCGCCGCAAGCTGACCCAGAACAGGGTCAAGCTGGGCGCCGGGGCAACCGTGCTGCTCGTGCTGATCGGCGGGCTGGCGATCGCGAAGGCGACAACGGGCGGGGACGAGAGTTAGCCGATAGCCACGATCGTCTTCTTCCCCGAGGGCGCCTACGGGCCGACCAACAACTGCGTCGGCATCGGCGACGTGCTGCGGCGGCGCGGACATCGGGTCGTGTTCATCGTCGAGGAGTCGTTTGCGGGGGCGCTCGAGGAGAAGGGCTTCGAGGAGCGCCTGATGCGGCTGACGCCGCCCGCCGAGCAGGACGAGGATCCCGGTCAGTTCTGGAAGGACTTCATCCGCGAGACCGCGCCGGTGTTCCGCAAGCCGACGATCGAGCAGCTCGGGGACTTCATCGCTCCCACCTTCCAGGCGCTCGTGGACGGCGCCAAGTACGTGGACGAGCGGCTCGTCGAGATCATCGACGAGCTCCAGCCCGACGTGATCGTCGAGGACAACGTCGTGTCCTTCCCGGCGCTGCCCGCTTGCGGGCGTCCCTGGGTGCGGATCGTCTCCTGCAACCCGGCCGAGCTGAAGGACGCGGCCGTGCCGCCCACCTTCTCCGGCTACCCGACCGACGACGACCGCGACTGGGCCGCCTACTGGGCCGAGTACCGGCGCGTGCACGCCGACCTGCACGCCGACTTCGACGAGTTCTGCCGCGAGCGCGGCGCACCGCCGCTGCCGGAGCTGGAGCTCGTCCACACGTCGGACTGGCTCAACCTCTGGATCTATCCCGACGAGGTCGACTACCCCCGCGCGGCGCCGCTCGACGGCACCTGGCACAACCTGCAGGCGAGCGTCCGCACCACCGACGCGCCCTGGGAGCCGCCGACCACCGACGACCCGCTCGTCTACCTGAGCCTCGGCTCGCTGGCCTCCGGCGACGTCGAGCTGATGCGCGGCCTGATCGGCTCGCTGGCAGACTCGCCCTACCGCGTGATCGTCTCAAAGGGCCCGCAGCACGAGGAGCTCGAGCTGGCCGACAACATGACCGGCGCGGAGTTCCTGCCGCAGACCTCGATCCTGCCGCACATGGACGCGGTGATCACCCACGGCGGCAACAACACGGTCACCGAGTCGCTCTACTTCGGCAAGCCGATGGTGCTGCTGCCGGTCTTCTGGGATCAGTACGACAACGCGCAGCGGATGCAGGAGCAAGGCTTCGGCATCCGGCTCGACACCTACGGGCACGCACCAGAGGAGCTGCCGGCGGCGGTGGGCCGGCTGCTCGCCGACGAGGCGACGGGGGAGCGCCTGAGCGCTTTGTCGCGGCGCCTGAAGGCCACGCCCGGGACCGAGCGCGCCGCCGACCTGATCGAGGGGCAGCTCAGGCCGGCAGCGTGAACCGGAACGCGCTGCCGCCGCCTTCGGGGCGCTCGACCCAGATGCGGCCGCCGTGAGCCTCGACGACGCGCCGGCACACGGCCAGGCCGATGCCGACCCCGTTGGCATCCGAATCGGCGCGCGAGAACATGCCGAAGATCCTGGTCGACTCATCCGGATCGACTCCGACGCCGTTGTCGCGCACGGTCACGACCCACTCCTCGCCACGCCGCTCCGCCGTCACCTGGACACGCGGTGGCGCGTCGCCGCGGAACTTCACGGCGTTGCCGACCAGGTTCTGGAGCACGCGGCTGAGCTGACGCGGATCGCAGCGGACCTCCGGCAGCTCGCCGACCTCGAGGGTCGCGCCGGCGTCGTCCAGCCTCGAGCGCAGGTCGTCGGCTACCTCCGCCATCAGGTCGCCCAACCGGACCTGCTCGGGGCTCAGCTCGCCCATGCGCGCGTAAGCCAGCACCGCTTCGATCAGCTCCTGTGTCCGCCCGATGCCGTCGCGCAGCATGTCCAGCACATCCGCGCGCGGCGGGTCGTCGGCGCCGCGCTCGAGCAGGCGGACCAGCAGCGCCATGTTGGACACCGGCTCGCGCAGGTCGTGCGCGACGACGTCGGCGTAGCCGCGCAGGTCGGCCTCCATCTGCCGCTGCTCGGTGACGTCGGTGAGGAACACCATCAGCCCGTCGCCGAGCTTGGCGGTGCGGTGGGAGAACGTGCCGAGCATGTAGCCGTCCCCGAACGGGGTGTCGTAGGTGACCTCCTTGACCCAGGGGACGCCGTCGTCGCAGGTGCGCACGTACGCGTCGAACGCGCGGCTGCCGCGCATGCGCGGGAGTGCCTCGAGCAGCGTGTAGCGGTCGCGCGTCTCGGGCGGGATGCGGAAGCTGCGCATCATCGAGCGGTTCCCATAGCCGAACGCGAAATCCTCGATCTGCCCGTCCGCCCCCCGCAGCGCCCAGAGCACACCGACCAGCTCCGGGAAGCCGTCGAACAGCGCCCGGAACCCGGCCGCGCCCTGCTCGCCCAGGAGAGCGACGAGCTTCGGATCCTCTCCCCAGCGCTCGTTCACGAGCCGCGGATAGAATCCCTAGAAACCTGGTCCAGATTTATAGGAGACAAAGATGACGCTGCGTATCGGCGACGAGGCACCCGACTTCGAGGCGGACACTACCGAGGGTCCGATCCACTTCCACGATTGGATCGGCGACGGCTGGGCCGTGCTCTTCTCGCATCCCAAGGACTTCACGCCCGTCTGCACGACCGAGCTCGGCTACATGGCGAAGATCAAGCCGGACTTCGACAGCCGCAACGTCAAGGTGATCGGCCTGTCGGTCGACCCCATGGATCGCCACGGCGAGTGGGCCAAGGACATCGAGGAGACGCAGGGATTTGCGCCCAACTACCCCATCATCGCCGACTCCGACTTCGCCGTTTCGAAGCTCTACGAGATGCTCCCCGCCGAGATCGAGGGCGACCCGCTCGACCGCACCCCGGCCGACAACCAGACCGTGCGCAACGTGGTCGTGATCGGCCCGGACAAGAAGATCAAGCTGGTCCTGGCCTACCCGATGACGACCGGCCGCAACTTCGACGAGGTGCTGCGCGTGATCGACTCGCTGCAGCTGACCGCCAAGCACAAGGTGGCGACGCCGGTCAACTGGAAGCAGGGCGAGGACGTGATCATCGCCGGCTCGGTGTCCGACGACGCGGCCCGGGAGATCTACCCCGACGGCTGGGAGTCGCCCAAGCCGTACATCCGGATCGTGCCGCAGCCGCGCTGAGGCGGCGGCCGGCCTAGCCGGGCGTCAGGTGGTTGTGCACGTCGTGGAAGGCGACGTTCGAGGGCGGGCTCATGCCAACCTCGGCGCTGCGCGGCCCGATCTGCTCCTCGGCGAAGCGATCGAACTGCTCGCGCGTCTCCCAGACGTCGGTCACCCGAACGCCGCCGTCGGTCTCGGTGATCCAATGGAAGAGCGCGCCGGGCGGTCCGGCCCCGCCGGGCGTCAGGCCCATACCCGCGAGCACCTGGTCGTACTGATCGAGGGTCGCGCCCTCGAAGTCCATCACCACGGCAACTGGCATTTCGACACCTCCGGGCCCGGGAACGAAAGAGCGGAGCGACACTAATGGATCCCACAAGCGTGATCGAGCGCTAGGCATCGCCGGGCGGCGGCATTGCGAGCACCACCGACGTCTCGATCTGGCGCTCGGGGATCGTCCAGTACGTCCTGAGCAGCTCGGCCTTGCGCTCGGCTGGGACGAGCTCGAAGCCGTGACGGCGATAGAAGGCGATCGCCCAGTCGGCGGCGGCCCACGTGCCGACGAGTATGCGCCGGGTGGTCGAGCGCTTCAGATGCTCGAGCAAGCGCGCTGCCGACCCCGTGCCGCTGCCTCCCGGGGTCGACATAGGCGTGGCGGATCAGGTCGACGTCGCGCACGGGCTGGATGCCCATGATCCCGACCAGCGCGCCGTCGTCCTCGTAGCCCCAGAACGCGACACCAGCCTCGATCTCGGCGTCGAGCTCGTCCGCCGGCATGTACGGCTCGTGCCAGCGATCTGCTGGGATCACACCGCGGTAGGCCTCGGCGGCGCTGTTGACGATTGCGACGATCCCGGCGCGCTCGTCATCCCGGCAGCGACGAATGCTCCCCATGGCCGCAATCTAGCTCCGCGGCGCCCCCGCAGATTGCGGCGTAGCCCGCTTTCCGGTCCTCCGGTTTGTCTGAGCCCGACCGTATAGTCGGCCGCCCGGTGTCGCACCCGTCGTTCGCCCATCTCCACGTCCATTCCGAGTACTCCGTCCTCGACGGGGCCTGTCGGATCGATGCTCTCGCCGAGCGCGCCGCGGCCTTCGGGCAGCCCGCTCTCGGGCTCACCGACCACGGCGTGATGAACGGCGCGGTCGAGCACTACCAGGCCTGCAAGCGCCACGGGATCAAGCCGATCGTCGGGCTCGAGGCCTACTTCGTCGACGACTGCAAGACCGAGGAGGTCCGCTACGAGCGCAACCACCTCACGCTGCTGGCCTCCAGCGACGAGGGCTTTCGCAACCTCGTCAAGCTCAGCTCCGCCGGCTACCTCGAGGGCTACAAGCGGGGCAAGGCCAACGTCGACCTGGCGCTGCTCGAGCGCTACTCCGACGGCGTCATCGCGCTCACCGGCTGCCTCCAGTCGCGCTTCTGCCGGCGGCTCGTCGACGACGCCGCCGCCGAGGCGCGCAGCCACGCCGACCAGCTGCTGCAGGTGTTCGGCCCCGAGGACGTCTACTTCGAGGTCCAGAAGAACGGCGTGCCCGAGCAGGACAAGGCCAACGAGGGCATCGTCAGGATCGCCCAGGAGGTTGGGCGGCCGCTGGTCGCGACCGGCGACGTCCACTACCTCGGCCGCGATGACTTCGACAACCACAAGGCGCTGCTCTGCGTCCAGACCAAGAGCACGCTGGCCGACCCGAAGCTGACCTTCGACACCAACGAGTTCTTCCTCAAGGACTCGGGCGAGATGGCGCAGGCGTTCGCCGAATGGCCGGAGTCGGTCGCGACCACCGTCGAGATCGCCGAGCGCTGCAACATCGAGATCGAGCTCGGCAAGATGCTGATCCCGCGCTTCGAGACCCCGGACGGCGAGCCCGAGGAGGCCTACCTGCGCCGGCTCGCCCACGAGGGCCTGCGCCAGCGCTACGGCGACCCTCCGCCGGCCGACGCGGTCGAGCGGCTCGAGATGGAGCTCGGCGTGATCGAGAAGATGGGCTTCTCGGCCTACTTCCTGATCGTCTGGGACTTCGTCAAGTTCGCCAAGGACAGGGGCATCGCGGTCGGGCCGGGGCGCGGCTCGGCGGCGGGCTCGATCGTCTCCTACTGCCTGCAGATCACCGACGTCGACCCGATCGAGTACGAGCTGCTGTTCGAGCGCTTCCTCAACGCCGAGCGCATCTCGATGCCGGACATCGACATCGACTTCTCGGTCAAGGGCCGCGACCGGGTGATCCAGTACGTCGCCGACAAGTACGGGCGCGAGTCGGTCGCCCAGATCATCACCTTCGGCCGCATGTACCCGCGCGCGGCCACGCGCGACGCGGCGCGCGTGCTCGGCTTCGACTACGGCGCCGGCGACCGCATCGCCAAGCTGATCCCCGAGCCGATCATGGGTCGCTCCAAGTCGTTCGACGAGTACCTCACCGAGGAGGCCGACCTGCGGCGCGTCTACGACGCCGAGCCGGAGGCGCGGCAGATCATCGACGTCGCGCGCGGGCTCGAGGGGATCGTGCGCAACTCCTCGATCCACGCCGCCGCCGTCGTGATCGCCGACCGGCCGCTGACCGACATCGTGCCGCTGCAGCTGGCGGAGGACAAGAGCGCCTCGGCAGCCGAGGGCGAGCGCGCCTACCGCACCGTCACGCAGTACCCGATGAAGCCGATCGAGGAGATCGGCCTGCTCAAGATGGACTTCCTCGGGCTGCGCAACCTCGACGTGATCGAGGCCGCGCTCGACATCATCGAGCAGTCGACCGGCGAGCGACCGGACATGACCACGCTGCCGCTCGACGACGCCAAGACCTACGAGATGCTGGCCCGCGGCGAGTCGATCGGCGTGTTCCAGTTCGAGTCCGACGGCATGCGCGACGCGCTGAAGAAGGTGCGCCCATCCGAGTTCAACGACATCGTGGCGCTCGGCGCGCTCTACCGGCCGGGCGCGATGCGCTTCATCGACACCTACGCGCGCAACAAGCGCAACCCGGACGCGATCAGCTACACGGACGAGCGGCTGCGGCCGATCACCGAGTCGTCGCGCGGGGTGATCCTCTACCAGGAGCAGTCGATGCAGATCGCCAAGGCGATCGCCGGCTTCTCCGGCCCCGAGGCCGACGACCTGCGCAAGGCGATCGGCAAGAAGCAGCGCGACCGCATGGCGGCGCTCAAGGACCGCTTCTTCGAGGGCGCCCGCGCCAGCGGCACCTCCGAGCCGGTGATCGCGGAGCTGTGGGGGGTCAACGAGAACGCCGCCGACTACTCGTTCAACCGCTCCCACGCCGCCTGCTACGGGCTGATCTCGTACCGCACCGCCTGGCTCAAGGCCAACTATCCGGCCGAGTACATGGCGGCGCTGATCTCGTCGGTGATGTCGACCAAGGACAAGGTGCCGTTCTTCGTCGCCCAGTGCGAGGACATGGGCATCGAGGTGCTGCCGCCGGACGTGAACCAGTCGGGCCACGACTTCAAGGTCGTGGAGGGCAACATCCGCTTCGGGCTCGACGCCGTCAAGGGGCTCGGCTACCTGGCCGTCGAGGCGATCATCCGCGCCCGCGAGGAGGACGGCCCGTTCACCTCGATCTGGGACTTCTGCCGGCGGGTCGACTGCCAGTCCGTGAACAAGAAGGCGAGCGAGTCGCTGGCCAAGTGCGGCGCGTTCGACTCGTTGCGCGGTTCGCGCACGGGCCTGATGCACATGCTGCCGCGGGCCCAGGCGTCCGGCGCCCAGGCCCAGCAGGACGCCGCCAGCGGTCAGGGCTCGTTCTTCGACCTCGACGACTCCAACGCCGACGCGGCCGCCCACCACGACCCGCCGATCCCGGACCTGCCCGACGACCGCAAGCAGCTCAACGAGTGGGAGAAGGAGACCCTCGGGCTGTTCCTGTCGAGCCACCCCTTGAAGGAGGTCCGGCACGCGCTGCGCGCGAAGGTCGACTGCTCGCTGGCCGATCTCGCCGGCAAGAAGGACGGCGAGTGGGTCACGGCCGGCGGCATGATCGCCGAGTGCAAGCGGATCCGGACCAAGAAGGGCGATCCGATGATGTTCGCCACGCTCGACGACCTCGAGGGCCAGGTCGAGCTGCTCGTGTTCAACTCCGCTTACGCGGCGAACGCCGACAAGATCGACGTGGACAAGATCGTGATCGTGCGCGGCCGGGTGGACCACAAGGAGGCGGGGGAGACCAAGCTGGTGGCGCAGGAGGTGGAGCCGTTCGACCCCTCCGAGGAAGAGGTGCTGCGCGCGACCGAGGAAGCGGTCACCGAGGCGATCGTGCGGCGGTTGACGCTGCACGTCTCACCGGGCGTGCCCGACACGTTCCTGGAGGAGCTCAAGGAGGTCGTCGGCCACCACCCGGGGGAGCAGGAGCTGCTGCTGGCGGTGGGGGCGCGCAAGCTGGTGCTGGGTCCCGAGTTCAAGGTGTCCGGCTCCAGTGCGTGCCAGTCCGAGCTGTCGGCGCTGCACGGCGCGGCGCGTGTCGTCGCCTGAGCCACCGCGCGCTACTACACTTTCCGAGTGGCGCCCATACCCGCCAGAACGTCGGCAGAGCTGCATGAGTGCAGACAGTGCTGCTCGTTCTGCGACCGCGTCGTCCACCCGTCCGGCTGCATCGCGTCGGGGTGCCAGTACCTCTACCTGTACGACGACGAGGAGACCGGCAGCCGCTTCATGGGCTGCATGAACAAGGTCTTCCGCGGCGAGATCGACGTGGAGCTGTTCGAACAGGCCGAGCGCACCCGCCACGGCTTCGGCGGAGTCAAGATGACCGGCCTGCCCCTCCCGCAGTGCCGAGCGACCGTGGAGCGCGCCTACGACGGCTACACCGAGGCCTTCGACTGCGTGAACCCCGACTTCTTCCGCAAGCCGGAGATCGAGGACTTCGACGAGTCGTTCGACCTCCGCGACGAGCTCTAGCCGCGCACCAACGCCGTGATCTCGTCGAGGGCCGCCTGCTCGCTCTCGCTGATCTCCTTGCCGCCGATGCCGAGGAAACCGCCCTCCTTGTGCGCGCGCGCCACCGTCTCCGCGACCTTCAGCAGGAAGTCCCGGTAGGCCTCGACCTCCTCGGGCGTTGCCTTCTGCTCCAGCAGTGCGAGCGCCTCGCGCACCGCGGACTCGGCTCGCTGCGGCAGCGCGCCCGGATCCTTCAGCTCGCTCGGGTCGACCTGGGGCGCGGACGACACGATCTCGCCGAACAGCCCCGAGCCGTCGCTGCGCGCCTCGGCGTACGCCCGTCCCAGCGACAGGCTCTCCCGAATCGTTCCGCCACGGTCCGCGGCGACCACCCTCAGGGCGACCAGCGCCGGCGCCTCGACCACCGTGGACCATTCCTCTGCGTTGAAAGCCGCCTTCTCGGTCATGTGCAGTGGCTACCCGAATAGGCTGCCCTCATGCCACGACTCCCGCTTGCCGAGCCCAGCCCTGGCTCCGATCCGGCGCCGTTGAAGCTGTTCCGCATGGTCGCTCACGCCGAGAGCGCCTATGGCCCCTGGCTCGGCTACGGCGGCGCGCTGCTCACCCAGCTGGAGCTCGATCCGCTCCTGCGTGAGCTGGCCATCCTGCAGGTCGCGCGCCAGGTCGGCTCGGACTACGAGTGGGTCCAGCACGACCCGATCGCTCGCGCGGTCGGCGCCACCGGCGCTCAGATCGACGCGATCCAGGCCGGCCGCGACGACGACCCGGCCTTCGACGCCGACCAGTCGCTCGTCCTGCGTTTCACCCGCACGGCCGTCAACGAGGGGGCCGCGTCCGAGGAGCAGGTCGCCGAGGCCGTGGAGCGCCTCGGCACCCGCCAGGTCGTCGAGCTGCTGCTGGTGATCGGCAACTACACGGCGATCGCGATGCTGATCGCGAGCACGGGCCTCGAGCCGGACGCGCCGCTGGATCCCGAGCAGCTCACCCGGGCGCGCGACTCGGCCGGGTGAGACTGCAGGGCAAGGTCGCGGTCGTGACCGGCGCCGGCCAGAGCGAGGGTCAGGGCATGGGCAACGGCCGCGCCACGGCGATCGCCTTCGCCCGCGAGGGCGCGACCGTGCTGCTGGCCGATCGCGACGAGGCCTCGGCCCGCGAGACCGCCGAGACGATCGGCGAGCGCGCCAGCGTCGTCGAGGCCGACGTGGCGGTCGAGGACGACTGCGCGCGCATCGTCGCGACCTGCCTCGAGCGCCACGGGCGCGTCGACGTGCTGCACCACAACGTCGGCACTGGCACCGGCGACGGCTGGGCCGAGAACCTCGACATGGAGGCCTGGGAGCGCATCATGCGCGTGAACGCCGGCAGCGCGGCCATGCTCGCCAAGGCGGCCGTGCCGGCCATGCGCGAGCAGGGGGGAGGGGCGATCACGCACGTCTCGTCGATCGCGGCCGTGTGCGCCACGACCACGGGCCTCGGCAACCCGCCGCTGGCGTACAAGATGTCGAAGGCGGCTCTCAACGCGCTCACGCAGTCGCTGGCCCAGAACTACGCCGCCGTCGGGATCCGCGTGAACACGCTCATGCCCGGGCTGATCGACACGCCGATGGGCGTCGACGCGGTGGCGCGCGAGTTCGGCATCGACCGCGACCGCTACGCCGAGGCGCGCAACGAGGCCGTGCCGCTCAAGGGCGGCATGGGCAGCGCCTGGGACGTGGCCAACGCCGCGGTCTTCCTCGCCTCCGACGAGGCCCGGTTCATCACCGGCGCCCTGCTGCCGGTGGACGGGGGACAATCGTGCCGAATCGGATGAAGCTGCGCCTGCTCACACTCGCCGCGTCGCTCGCGCTGGCCGCGCCCGCGGCCGCCGCCCAGGACCCGCAGCTGCTCGGCACCGAGCGGCTGTCCCCCCGGCTCCAGGAGCTCACGTTCAAGACCTCCGCCCTGGCCGCGCCGACCAAGGTGCGCATCCTGCTGCCGGCGGGCTATGACCCCCGCGGGGAGCGCCACTACCCGGTGCTCTACCTGCTCCACGGCGCGAGCGGCGACCAGACCTCCTGGACGAGCGCGGGCCAGGGCGAGGCCGAGCAGCTGACGGCGAACCTGCCGCTGATCGTGGTGATGCCCGACGGCGGCCGCGGCGGCTTCTACACGAACTGGTTCAACAACGGCGCGGGCGGGCTGCCGCGCTGGGAGGACTGGCACATCAAGCGGCTGATCCCATGGGTGGACAGCCACTACCGGACGCTCGACGTGCGCCGCGAGCGGGCCATCGCCGGCCTCTCTATGGGCGGCTTCGGCACGTTCACCTACGCCACCCGCCACCCCGACCTGTTCACGTCGGCGCTGAGCCTGTCCGGGGCCGTCGACCCCACCACGCCGCCCGGGATCGGCCCGCCGATCATCGATTCGCTGTCGGCCAACGACGGCGGCCCGCCCGGCTCGCTGTGGGGGCCGCTTTGCGACCCAGGAGGTGCGCTGGCGCGCCCACGACCCCTACGACCTGGCCGAGAACCTGCGCGGGCTGGCGCTGTGGCTGCGGACGGGCAACGGCCAGCCCGGCGGTCCGTTCGGCGGCGGCCCGAACGTCGACGTCACCGAAACCGGCGTCTTCCTGATGGCCGAAGGCCTCCACCAGCGGCTGCTCGACCTTGGCATCCCGCACACCTACGACAACTACGGCCCCGGCCATCACCTCTGGGCCTACTGGAATCGCGGGCTCAAGCAGACGCTGCCGGCGATCATGAAGCGCTTCCACCGGGGCTCGAAGCCGCCCGCGCGCGTGACGTTCACCGCGGCCGAGCCGACCTACTCGGTCTACGGCTGGACGCGTGCAGGTCAAGCGCCCGGCGATGGAGTTCAGCCGCCTGGCCAAGGCCGACCGGCGCGGCTTCACGCTGTCCGGCAGCGGCAGCGCGACAGTCACCACGCCCGCTGTCTACGCCCCCCGCCACACGTACTCGGTCACGATCCGCGGGAAGACGCGCCAGCTCAGGTCGAGCCGGCGCGGCCGGCTGCGGATCGCCGTCTCGCTCGGCCGCGGCAACACGGCGCAGCAGTTCACCGCCGGGGCGAACACGCGGGTGTTCAGGGCCAGCGTGAAGATCCGCTAGCGCCGCCGCTTGCGCGAGCGCAGACCGTTGGCGCGCAGCTCGCGCATGCGGTCGATGTCGACCTTCGCCGGCGCCTTGCCCTCTACCCCGGGCCCCTCGAACAGGACCGGCAGCTTCTCGAAGCGCGGCTCGGACAGGAACGCGCCGCAGCCGCGCGGTCCCAGCTCGCCGTCGCCGGGCGGAGCGTGCCGGTCGCGGTTCGAGCCGAGCGGCGCCTGGGAGTCGTTCATGTGCAGGCAGCGCAGCCGGCGCATGCCGACGAGCTTCCCGCAGCTGTCCAGCACGTCGGTGAGCTTGTCGGCGGTGCGGATGTCGAAGCCGCTGGCGAGCATGTGGCACGAGTCGAGGCAGATGCCGATCCGCTTGTGGCCGCCGGCGAGGTCGACCAGGTCGCGCAGCTCGCGAAAGGAGCGCCCGAGCGTGTTGCCCGCCCCGGCGGTGTTCTCGAGCAGCAGGCGGCAGGTGTCCGACTCCGCCAGCGCGTGCTCGAACATCTCCCCGGCGCGCGCCAGCGCCTCCTCGTGCGGCTCGCCGACGGTCGACCCGGGGTGGATCACCACGCCGTCCGCGCGGATCTCGTCGCCCATGCGCAGCGCGTGGATCAGCGAGTCGGCCGACTTGCGGCGCATGTCGCGGTCCTTGGTGGCCGGGTTGATCAGGTAGACGGCGTGGATCGTGACCGACTCGATCGGTCCGTCCTTCATCAGCTCGAGGAACTCCGCCACGTCGTCGGGCTTCCAGCGGGTGGGTCTCCACATGCGTGGCGACTGATTGAAGACCTGGATCGCGTCGCACCCGCGCTCGACACCGCGCCGGTGCGCCTCCACGAGGCCGCCGGCCGTAGAGACGTGGGCGCCGATTAGCATCGCAAGGTTTGTACCTCCGCGGGCATCCTGCCCGCGTTCTGATGACATAGTCGACATCGTGTCGACGAGACTGCGTTTCGCGCCATCACCTACCGGCGTGCTGCACATCGGCGGCGCGAGGACGGCACTGTACAACTGGCTCCTCGCCCGCGGTCAGGGCGGCACCTTCGTGCTCCGCATCGAGGACACCGACCGCGAGCGCTCCACGCCCGAGAACGTCGAGCAGATCCTGGACGCCCTGCGCTGGCTCGAGCTCGACTGGGACGAGGGCCCGTTCTCGCAGGCCGAGCGGGCGCCGCAGCACACCGAGGCGATCGAGCAGCTGCTCTCCGGCGGGCACGCCTACGAGGACGACGGCGCGGTGCGCCTGCGCGTGCCGGACGAGGGCGAGACGGTCATCCACGACCGGATCCGCGGCGACATCGCCACGCCCAACTCGGCGATCCAGGACTTCGTGATCCGCCGCTCGGACGGCAGCGCGCTCTACAACCTCGCGGTCGCGGTCGACGACCGCGACATGGGCATCACCCAGGTCGTGCGCGGGGAGGACCACATCTCGAACACTCCGCGCCAGGTGATGATCCTGCGCGCGCTCGGCGAGGAGCCGCCCGCGTACGCGCACCTGCCGCTGCTGCACGGCCCCGACGGCAAGAAGCTCTCCAAGCGCCACGGCGCCGCGTCGGTCCAGGAGCTGCGCGCCGCCGGCTACCTGCCCGAGGCGGTGCGCAACTACATCGCCCTGCTCGGCTGGGGCTACGACGAGTCGACCACGTTCTTCACCACCGAGGAGCTGATCGAGCATTTCGACCTGTCGCGCGTGTCGAAGAACCCGGCGGTGTTCGACGAGCAGAAGCTGCGCTGGATGAACGGCCGCTACCTGCGCGAGCTCTCGGTCGAGGAGCTGAAGGCGCGCCTGGAGCAGGTCACCGGCCGAGAGCTGCCGATCGAGGCCGTGGCGATCAGCCAGGACAAGATGCAGACGCTCGCCGACTTCTGGCCGCTGGCGGGCTTCCTGGTCGAGCGTCGCGACTTCGACGAGCAGGCCTGGGCCAAGGTGATGGGCGACGGCGCTCCGGAGCGCCTGCGCGAGGCGCGGCAGGCGCTGGAGCAGGCCGAGCCGTTCGACGTCGAGACCGTCGAGCAGGCGCTGCGGGGCGTGGTCGATCGCCTCGACGTGAAGGCCAAGGAGGTCTTCCAGCCGGTGCGCGTGGCGGTGGCCGGCACGACGGTCTCGCCGGGCATCTTCGAGTCGGTGGCCGCACTGGGACGGGAGGAGACCTTGGCTCGCATCGATTCTGCCCTCAAGAAAGCCTCTGGCGGCTGATTTCCCGCCTCTCAAGCGTTGGTCCGCGATTGCCGATAGCCAAGGTGACCGCACATGCCAGCTGCCGCCACCACCACTGCCGCCGGCCTCGAGCCGGCGGTCTCGCCGCATGGCGAAGGCCACGGCCGTCGCCTGACCGCCGCTTTCGACGCACTGGAGGCCTTCCCGGCGCTCGCTGAGTCGCGCGACCGCGTGCTGCGAGTGGTCCGCGAGGACCGCACGTCGGTCGGCGAGGTAGTGGCGGCCGTCGAGTCCGACGTCGCGCTGGTGATCACGGTGCTGCGCATCGCGAACCGCAACTCCCAGCGCAAGAAGGGCAAGATCGCGAGCATTCCGGAGGCGATCGAGATCCTCTCGCCCGAGGGCGTGGAGACGCTCGCGTCGCGTGCCGCCACATTCGACTTCTTCGAGCGCACGCCGGGCTGGGACCTGATGCCCGAGCGCTTCCGGCTGCACGCCGTCGCCACCCAGGCGGCGGCCGACCGGCTTGCCCGCGAGCTCGAGTACGAAGACCGCGACGAGCTGCTCTGCTCGGCGCTGCTGCACGACATCGGCAAGCTGGTCCTGAGCCACGCCTATCCGGGCTACCCGTCGCAGATCCACGGCAACGCCCGCACCCCCGAGGAGCGCCTGCACAAGGAGCGCCTCGAGCTGGGCGTGGACCACGCGCTGGTCGGCGGAGTGCTCGCGCGCCGCTGGGCGCTGCCGAACCGGCTGGCGATGGCGATCGAGCGCCACCACGCCGACGACGCCGAGGGCGAGCCCGCCCTGGTGCGCCTGGCCGACATGCTGGCCCACTACGGGCACGGCAAGCCGGTCAACCCCAAGGAGCTGCTCGCGGCGGCGCACGCCGTCGACCTGAGCACCGACCAGCTGCGCGAGGTCATGTACGAGCTGCCGCAGGGCTCGGGCCAGGCCAAGCGCAACGTCGATCCGTGTCCGCTGTCGGCGCGCGAGGTCGAGGTGCTGAAGCGGCTCGCGGAGGGCAAGGTCTACAAGCAGATCGCGCACGAGCTCGAGCTGTCCACGAGCACGGTGCGCACGCACCTGCACAACACTTACGCGAAGCTCGGAGCGGTGGACAGGGCGCAGGCCGTCCTGATCGCCACCGAGCGCGGCTGGCTCTGAGTCCGCGATAGGGTCCCGCTCCTGTGAGGGGGCGCTGGATCGTTGTCGCGGCCATGCTCTTGGTCGCGTGGCCGGGCGCGGCGGCGCAAGCTGCCGGACGCTGCGGCAACCACCCGTGGTGCGACACCTCGCTGTCGCCCGCCAAGCGCGCGGACCTGCTGCTCGACGCGCTCACCCCCGCGGAGCGGATCGGCCTGCTCGCCGGCGACAACCCCGCGGGCGTGACCGGCGCCGCCGGCACCCACACCGGCGCCGCGCTCGGCGTGCCGCGCCTCGACCTGCCGCCGCTCTACCTGACCGACGGCCCGGTGGGGGTGAGGCAGGGCCAGAGCACGGCCCTGCCGTCGTCGCTGGCGCTGGCCGCCAGCTTCAACCGGCGTCTGGCCCGCCGCGACGGCGCCCTGGTCGGCAACGAGGCCAAGCTGAAGGGCAACGACGTGGTCTACGCCCCGACGATCAACCTGCTCCGCACGCCGCTCTGGGGGCGGGCGTTCGAGAGCCTCGGCGAGGACCCGTTCCTGACCGCGCGCATGGGCGTGGAGTGGATCCGCGGCGCCCAGGCCCAGGGCGTGATCGCGAACGTCAAGCACTTCGCGGTCAACAACCAGGAGGGCCAAGAGCTCCCCGGCGGGGCGGTGGCCGGCTCGCGCTACAAGGTCGACGCCCGCGTCGACGAGCGCACGCTCGTCGAGCTCTACCTGTCCCAGTTCGAGGCGGCGGTCAAGGAAGGGCGCGCCGGCTCGGTGATGTGCTCGTACAACCGCCTCAACGGCCCGCACGCGTGCGAGAACAGGTGGCTGCTGACGGACGTGCTGCGCAAGCGCTGGGGCTTCCGCGGCTTCGTGCTGGCGGACTACGGGGCCTCCAAGCACGTGGGCAGCGGTCTGCGCGCCGGGCTCGACTTCGAGCCGTTCCCGTACGTCGACTTCGACGGCGGCGAGGTCTACACGCCGGCGGCGGTGCAGGCGGCGCTCGACGGCCGCCGCACCACCCAGGCGGCGGTGGACCGCGCCGCGCGCAACCTGCTGCGCACGCTGTTCGCCTACCGCTTCTTCGACCGCGCGGCCTACGTCGACGACGAGTCGCGCATCGACCGCACCGCGCACGCCCAAGAGGCGCGTCGCCTGGCCGAGGCCGGCATCGTGTTGCTGCAGAACGTCGGCCACGCGCTCCCGCTCGATGCGAAGCGGCTGAAGTCGCTGGCGGTGATCGGCGCCGACGGCGACGCCTACAAGAACGGCGGTGGCTCGTCGAACGTGCAGCCCTACTCGCTGGTCACCCCGCGCCAGGGGATCGCCACCCGCGCCGGCCCGGGCGTGGAGGTGCGCTACGACCCCGGCGACGATCCCGCCCGCGCTGCCGAGGTGGCGCGCACGGCGGACGCCGCTGTCGTGGTGGTCGCCGACTCGGCGGGGGAGGGGACCGACAAGCCGTGCCTGGCACTCGACTGCGGCGCCCCGCCCGGCCTGAAGCGCGACGAGCTGATCGAACGCGTGGCCGCCGCCAACGACCGCACGATCGTCGTGCTCGAGACCGCGGGCCCGGTGCTGACGCCCTGGCGCGACAAGGTCAAGGCCATCGTCGAGGCTTGGTACCCCGGCAGCGGCGGCGGCGCGGCGATCGCCCGGGTGCTGTTCGGCGACGTGGACCCGGGCGGGCGGCTGCCCGCGAGCTTCCCGGTGCGAGCGCGCGACCTGCCCACCGCGGGGAGCCGCAGGCGCTATCCCGGGGTCGCCAACAAGGTCCACTACAGCGAGGGCGTGCTGGTCGGCTACCGCTGGTTCGAGCAGCGCGGCCTCCGGATGGCCTTCCCGTTCGGCCACGGGCTCTCGTACGGGCGCTACATCTTCGAGGACCTGCGCGTGCGGCGGGCGGGCAGCGGCGCGCGCGTCGACCTGACCGTGCGCAACCGCGGCCGGCGCGCCGTCATCGCCGTGCCGCAGCTCTACCTCGGGCTGCCGGACGGGCCGGGCCACGCCCAGCCGCGCCGGCAGCTCAGGGGCTTCGAGTCGGTCGCGTTGCGGCCGGGCCGGAGCAAGCGCGTGACGTTCCGCCTCGACGCGCGCGCGTTCTCCTACTGGGACACCCGCCGCGACCGCTGGCGGGTCGCGCCCGGCTGCTACCGGGTCGAGATCGGCAGCTCGGCGCAGGCGATCGTGGCCGTCGATTCACTGGCGATGCGCGGCGGGCGCTGCCGCTAGCCGGCCCCAACCGCCGCCAGCGCGCGCTTCACGTCGCCGAACAGGCGCACCTGCACCACCTGGCCGTCGCGGTATTGGGCCACCTGCCCGAAGCTGCGCGACGCGACCGGCACCCCGCTGCCAGCGCCCTTTCCGGTCGCGCGGGTGACCGCGAGCACCCGCCCGCTGTCGAGCGCGCGGACCTCCTCGACCTGTAGCGACATGCCCTCGATCGCCTCGGCCCAGGTCTGCCAGAAGCGGCGCACGCCTTCGTGGCCGCGGTAGACGGTGGCGTCCGCCACCAACTCGGGCTCCACACGCCACTCGATGTCGGGGTGGAAGCCTTCCAGCGCGGTGTCGTAGTCGCCGCGGCTGTAGGCCTCCATGCCCTCCCGGAAGCCGCGCTCGTGGGCGGCGCCATAGGCCTCGTCCACGCTCTGGAACCACCTGAAGCTGGCGATTCGCCCGTTGCTCAGGGTCAGCAGGTGGCCGTGCACCTCCTCGAACGGGATGTCGCTCATGCGGCCGGTGCCGGTCGACCTCGCCACCACGACGACCGCGTCGGCGACGGGCGTGATCGCGTCGATCTCGCACGTGAAGTCCTCGAAGCTTGCGTGCAGCCCCTCGAACGCCGCGCGAAACGAATCGAGCCCGACCCGGGTGCCCGGCTCGGCAGCCGTTGCCGGGTTGACGTACTCGATCTTGTCGCAGAGCTCCCGCATCCCGGCGAGGTCGTTGGCGTTGAGTGCGTCGTAGAAGCGCCGCACCAGCTCGACGTTGTCGGCCGACACGGCTATTCGCTCAGCCCTGCGGCTTCGAGGGCCTCCTCACGGGTGGCGAAGCCGCGGTGGCGCACCACCTTGCCCTCCCGCATGGTCAGCACCCACGCCATCGGGTTGTCGGAGCGAGCGCCGCTACCCCGGCCGCGTACGGCGCAGCCGCCGAGGATGACGACGTGGTCGCCGACGGCGCGGATGTCGTCGGCGTGCGGCTGCATCTCCTCCCACACCTCGTCGGCCTCCTGGAAGTAGTCGCGCACGCCCGCGTGACCGACATAGCCGCCGCTCTCGACGCGAGTGCCCGTCAGCGGCAGGAACTCGATCTCGGGGTGGTACAGCTCGAGCAGCCCGTCGATGTCGCGGTTGCAGATGGCGTGGAAGGACCGGCGCGCTACCTGTGCGTTCGCCTCCGACATCCCCAGCAGTATCGCGTGCGGCTCAGTCGTCGACGCGTCGCGCGGCGCGGCTCGTCGCCCGCAGAGCCGTGCTCATGCAACGCCGGCGACGCCTATCAGGGTGCCTTCGGGGTCCGTGAAGTGACCGACGACAAGGCCGTTCGGTGATGTCGCCGGACCCATCACTCGGATGCCTCCGAGGCTCTCGGCTCGCTGCAACGCAGCCTCGACATTCGCGACGCCTACGTAGAAGAGAGCGTGGCTTTCGTAGCTCAGTCCGCCGCCGACCCCGCCGCGGATGCCTGTTCCATCCTCCGAGGTCATGAGGTCCAGGAACCCATAGCTCTCCGGCTCGGATACCTCCTGCGCCACAGGCGAGGGCGTGTCGAACTCCCACCCGAACAGGTCGCCGTAGTAGCTACGAAGCTTCTCCGGATCGTTGCCGATGATCTCGAAGTGCACCACCGGTTGTCCCATGGATCAGTCCTCTCTCGCTGATTACCGGCGCACCGTTCAGCCGTCGTGGTCGAGGTCGACTCTCAGAGTGAGCAGCTCGGTCTGCATCAGCCGCACCGTGGCGGTGTGTATCCGGGACGACGGCCGGGCGTGGGCAATCGCTCTGAGGCGTGCCCGCGGATCGTCGCCAGGCATCAGGACGGCTGTGCCGGGGCGCCAGCGCCGCCCGACTCTCACGCGCACGCGCGGGTTCGCCTCGATGTTTCGCACGTAGTTGGCGCGTCGCCCATGCTCGGTGACGATCCAGAACGTGTCGCCGGCGAGGCCGTTCGTCACAGGCGTGCGTCGGGGCTGGCCCGACTTGCGGCCGCGTGTCTCGAGGATCGCTGTGCCGGGCGCCGGCACCCCCAAGCGAAAGAGCGCTCGGACGAGCGGATTGACGAGGTACTTCGCCAGGGTGGTCGTCAGTCGCCGCTTGTCCATCCCAGCGGCCTACTCCGAGAGCCCCAGGGCGTCGAGGGCTTCGTCCGGGTTCGCATGCATCTGCATCCTGATTTGCGACATCGCCCGCCCAGTATCTGCCTCACGGCACCCGATCGGCAAATGTCCGCGGCGGGTGCGCTACTTCGACAGCCCTACGGCTTCGAGGGCGGCAGCTCTCGAGGTGTATGCCTGCCAGTAGGCGATCTTGCGGTCGCGAAAGCCGAACACCCAGGTTGCGGGCGCGGACATCTCTACGCCACTGCGTCCAACCGCGTCCCAGTGGCCGGATACCAAGAGCTCTTCGCCGACCTCCTCGAACTCCGCGGCGAAGATCAAGAAGGTCTCCCAGACCTCCGAGTGCGTCTGCCACCAGGCACGGACTTCGTCACGCCCCCTGCAGACCTTGCCCTCCAACGCTGCGCCGACTGGAACAGCTTCGACGTCGGGGCACAGGTGAGCGACGTAAGCCTCGATGTCCCCTCGGTTCCACGCGTCGAATGCCCGCTCCACCGTCTCGGCGTTCTCCTGCGACATCGACTACCCCGACAGCCCCACCGCTGCGAGGGCCTCCTCGACTGTGAGGAAGGCCTGGGTGCGGACGATCTTGCCCCCGTCGAGCGTGAAGATCACGCCATAGGTCTGGTTCACGGGCGTAGCGCTCTGCTTGCCCTTGGCCACCAGACGAGCTGCCACGACGACAGAATCGCCACCGGCGTCGATGACCTCGTCGAGCTGCTGCTGCCAGTCGGCCCACGTCTCGCGCAGATCGGCCAGAAACTCCTGATAGCCCTGCGCCCCTCGGTAGGCCCTGTCGTTGACTCCGCCCCACTGGGATTCCAGAACGTGCTGAGGGTGGTAGAGGGCAGCGACCACCGACAAATCCACGGGCTCGTTGGCCGCCGCCTCCCAGGCCCTGCGGACTACGTCCACGTTCTCCCGCGACATCGCCCGCCCAGTATCCCGCGCGAGGAGAGGAGGCTTGTGGATCCCGCTCCCATAGTGAGCCCGGAACGCCGGGCGGCCGTGCGCCGCACGTAGACGTATCGGAAGCTGGCCTTCAGCTCGCCCGGCGGTAGCGGATGTGCGTGGCCAGCGGCGAATGCAGCACCTCGACGGGCTCCAACCCCAAAGATCCGACGCCGTCGAAGATCCGCTCGCCGGACCCGAGCAGGACCGGGGCGATGTCGAGCGTGAGCTCGTCGACGACCCCGGCGACGAGCGCCTGCCGAACGGTGGAGGCGCCGCCCGCGATGTCCACGCCGTCGTCGCCGGCCGTCTCACGCGCCTGTGCGTAGGCGGCGTCGAAGCCGTCGGTGACGAAGTGGAAGGTCGTCCCGCCCTCCATCTCGATCGGCTCGTGGGCGTGATGGGTGAGCACGAACACCGGTGCGTGGTACGGCGGCTCGGGCCCCCACCAGCCGCGCCAGTCCTCCTCCCACTCACCGCGGATCGGCCCGAACATGTTGCGGCCCATGACGTAGGCGCCGCGCGGGCGCATGAGCCAGCCGACAGCGGTCTCGTCAGCCTCGTTGGCGCGCTCGTCGCCGAGGTGCCAGCGGTGGAGCTCCCTTCCGCGCTTCCCTAGCGGGTGCTCGCGACTCTGGTCCGGCCCGGCGACGAAACCGTCGAGCGAGATCGACATGTGGCAGGTGGTGTCCGGCATCACGCGGCGACCTGCTCACCGAGGAAGGCGGCGAGCCCGTCGAGCAGCAGGCCGGTGCCGTGCTCGCGCTCCGCCGGATCCTCGAGGTCGTCGAAGAACGCGCCGTGCTCGGTGAAGACGAGCCGCGAGCCGTCGCCGTCGGGCCGCACCTCGACGGTCGTCAGCGACACGGAGATGAGCCGCCCGTCGAGCAGGAGGTCGTAGGCGAAGACGATCCGCTCACCGTCGACGATGTCGTGGTACCGGCTGCGGAACTCGTGCAGCGCCCCGCGCGGATCGCGTCCCACGCTCACCTCGCTGCCGCCGACACGGAAGTCGAGCTCCCAATTGGCGTCGGTCCAGCCCTCGGGCACGCCGAACCAGCGCTGCTTGAGTTCCGGGTCCGCGAACGCGCGGAACGCCTGCGCCGGGGTCTGGCGGAACCTTCGCTCGATCGTGAAGTCGTGCTGGCGGATGCTCATCGGCGGTCTCCTTGGTCGGTGGGGAAGGCGTCGTCGAGGACGTCGGAGAGGCGGTCGAAGTGCCTCTCCCAGATCGCGCGGTGCTCGGCGATCCACTGCTCGAGCGTGCGCATCGGGCCGGGCTCGAGCCGGCACGTCCGGACGCGGCCGACCTTCTCCGAGCGCACGACGCCGCTGCGCTGCAGCACGTCGAGGTGCTGCATCACGGACGGCAGCGACATGTCCAGCGGTCCGGCGAGCTCGCTCACGGAGGCCGCGCCGCGCGACAGGCGGACGACCATCGCGCGGCGGCTCTCGTCGGCGAGCGCGTGGAACGCCCGATCGAGCTCTGCTGCGTCGGCGGTCGGCATGGGCCACATCGTAGCGCACACTTAGGCAGCTGCCTAAGTGTCTTGCTGCTTTCCAAACGCGCGCCGCGTTCGCCCTGTGGACGACCCTTCTACGCGCGTTTCCTACGCGCACCCGGTGGATTAGGCTTCGCGGGGCGCGATGACCGAGAAGGTCACCTTCTGTCGGATCTGCGAGCCGCTCTGCGGCATGGTCGCCACGGTCGAGGGCGACCGGATCACGAAGCTGCGGCCCGACCCCGATCACCCACTCTCGCGGGGCTATGCCTGTCCCAAGGGGATCGCGATGCAGGAGGTCCAGAACGACCCGGATCGCGTCACGCACCCGCTCCGCCGCACGGCATCTGGCGAGTTCGAGCAGGTCTCGTGGGAGGTCGCTCTCGACGACATCGGCGCGCGCCTGGGGCGCCTGATCGACGAGCGCGGCCCGGGCTCGGTCGGCTGGTACTTCGGCAACCCGGGCGCCTTCTCGTACTCGCACACCCTGTGGGCCAAGGGCTTCCTCGACGCGGTCGGCTCGCCGCACTACTACTCGGCCGGCTCCCAGGACGTGAACAACCGCTTCGCCGCGAGTGCGCTGCTGTACGGGTCGCCGCTCGTGGTTCCGATCCCGGACCTGCGCCGCACCAAGCTGCTCCTGATGCTCGGCGCCAACCCGCTCGTCTCGCACGGGTCGGTCCTGTCGGCTCCGCGCATCGCGGAGCAGCTCGGGGAGATCGACCGGGTGGTGGTCGTGGACCCGCGCCGCACGGAGACAGCGCGCCGCTTCGAGCACCTGCCGGTGCGTCCTGACTCGGACGCGTGGCTGCTGCTGTCGCTGATCAGCGTGATCTTCGAGGAGGGGCTCGCCGACCGCGACTTCCTCGCGCGCCAGACCGAGGGTGTCGAGGCCCTCGAGCGCGTGGCGCGCGAGCACCCACCCGAGGCGACCGCGGCCCGCACGGGCGTGCCCGCAGAACGGGCACGCGCGCTCGCACGCGACTTCGCGACGGCCGAGAGCGCCGCGGCCTACGGCCGCACCGGCTCTTGCCTGGGCCGCTTCGGCACGGTCGTCTCATTCCTGCTCGACGCCCTGTGCGCGGTGACCGGCAACCTCGACCGACCCGGCGGCGCCGTCTTCGGCCGCCCGCCGATCGCGCTCGACGACGTGGGGGAGCGGATCGGCCTCGCCACCTACGGGAAGGTGCGCTCGCGCGTGGGCGGCTTCCCCGACGTGATCGGCAACCTGCCCGCGTCGCTGCTCCCGCGGGAGATCGAGACGCCGGGCCCGCTGCAGATCCGCGCGCTGTTCGTCTCGGCCGGCAACCCGGTGCTGTCGGTTCCCGACGGCGACGCGCTGGAGCGGGCGTTCGGACAGCTCGACCTGCTGGTCTCGCTCGACTTCTACGTCAACGAGACCAACCGGCACGCCGACTACGTGCTGCCCGCGACCACGCTCTATGAGCGCGACGACGTGCCGATCGCATTCCTCGGCTTCTTCACCCAGCCGTTCATCCAGATCACGGACGCCGTGGTTCCGCCGGCCGGCGAGGCGCGCGAGGAGTGGCAGATCATCGACTCGATCGCCCGAAGGATCGGGGTGGCGCCCTACAGCGTCCCGGCGCTGCGGCGTCTGGCGCGCCTGGGGGTGCGGCTGAGCCCGCGGCGGCTTGTCGACCTGCTGCTGCGCACGGGCCCGCGCGGCGACCTGTTCGGTCTGCGCCGCTCGGGCCTCAGCCTCGCCAAGCTGCGCGACCACCCGCACGGCCTGGTGCTCGGCGAGCACATCGCGACGGGCGTGCTGCCGCGCAAGCTGCGCACGCGCCCCAAGCGCGTGCGGCTGTGTCCGCCCGAGATCGCCGGCGAGTTCGAGCGGATGCGGTCGGCGAACGGATCCGATCCGGACTTCCCGCTGCTGCTGATCGGCCTGCGCGAGCTGCGCTCGCACAACTCGTGGATGCACAACGCGCCGCTGCTGATGCGCGGCGGCCGCGTGCAGGCGCTGCGTGTGCACCCGGACGACGCAGCCGCGCACGGGCTGGAGGACGGTGTGCCGGCCGTGGTGCGGTCCAAGTCCGGCTCCGTGGAGGTGCCCGTGCGGGTGACCGACGAGATGACGCCTGGCACGGTGGCGCTGCCGCACGGCTGGGGCCATCGCGGCGGGTGGCAGCTGGCCAACGAGAACCCCGGGGTGAACGTGAACCTGCTGTCGAGCTCGGATCCCGCCGATCTCGAGCGGTTGGCCGGCATGGCGCACCTCAATGGGATCCCCGTGCGCGTGAGCCCGGTTGTCCGCTGCGGATTCGGCGGACGCCGGCGAGCGCGCCGCGGCCCCGGCTTAGAGCGACTGGGTCGGCAGCGGGACCAGCACGAGCACTCGCGTGCCGCGCTCTGACGTCTCGATGTCGAGCGTCCCGTCGAGCAGCTCGGCGCGCTCGCGCATCATCGCGAGTCCCAGGTGGCCGGGCTCCGCCGCTCCCAGCGGGTCGTCGCTGCCGAAGCCGTCGCCGTTGTCGGTGACGCGGAGCTCGATGGCCGAGTCGAGTGTGCGCAGCGAGATCGACACCGCGTCGGCGCCCGCGTGGCGCCCGGCGTTGACGACCGCCTCCTGGGCGATCCCGAACAGGACCCCGGCGGTCTCGGCGGGCAGGTCGATGCGGTCGATCGTCGCCAGCACCTCGATGCCGTAGCGGCGCCTCCAGACCAGCAGGCAGTTCTCGATCGCGGTCTCGAACGTCAGCTCCTGGAAGGCGTACGGGCCGAGGTCCACCAAGCCGTCGCGCAGGACCGCGATGTTGCGCTCGGTCAGCTCGCGGGCCTCGTCGAGGAGGCGCGTGGCGTCGTCGGCGCGGCCCTCGGCGGCCGCCTTGTGTGCCGACGTCAGAATCATGTCGAGGCCGATCAGCTCCTGCACGGGGCCGTCGTGGATCGTTTCGGCCACGCGCCGGCGCACCTCGGCCTCGGCCTGGATGGTGCGCCGCGACAGGCTGCGCGCCCGCAGGCGGCTGGCCGACTCGGCGGTGCGCAGGGTGCCGACCACGAGGCCGGTCGCGATGGATGACAGCACGAAGACGATCGCGTAGAAGGCTTGGAGATCCGTGGCAACCGGGATGTCGCCGCGCAGAAAGGAAGCGGTGACCAGGGCGGTCGAGCCGAGCAGCGCCACCATGACCCCGCGCCGCTCGCCCTGGAAGTGGGCGTGTGCGGCGATCAGGAACAAGGCGATGGCTCGTACCGCGCCGTAGGTCTCCGGCACGACCAGCTCGATTGCGAGCAGGACGAGCAGGTCGACGGCCGCGACGAGCGGACTCAGGAGCCGCTCGGGCTCGCGGCGGGCAAGGACGAGACACAAAGCCGCCCAGGGCACCGCGAGCCCGCCTACCACCGCCGCGCCCTTGCCCTGATATGGGAAGCCGAGGGCGACGAGCGCCAACAGGGATGCGATAGCGATCGCCAGCCGCGCGATCGCGAACAGCAGGATCGGCTGAGCCGACTCGATCGGGAGGCGGCGGAACCTCACGACGGCGGGCTCGGGGCGCGTCGGCGGTTCCATCGGCATACCGTAGAGTGACGCCCGGTGCTGGTGATCACCACCAAGTCGCCCTACGCGGTACGCGCGCTCGCGGAGCTGGCCCGCCGCGGGCAGTCCACCCCGGTGCCGATCGGGGAGATCGCCCGGGCGCGCGAGATCCCGGTGCAGTTCCTCGAGGGACTGTTCGCGACGCTGCGCCGCGCCGGCATCCTCCAGTCGCAGCGCGGGGTGAAGGGCGGCTACAGCTTCGCCCGACCACCGAGCGAGATCACGGTGCTCGAGGTCGTGGAGCTGCTGGAGGGCGAGCTGGGCACAGACGCTCCCGCCAACGGCCCCGTCTGGACGGACGCGGTGGAGGCCGTCAGAGGCGTACTCGGTGGGACGACGATCGCCGAGGTGGCCGAGCGCGAGGCGCAGGCAGGCGGCGCGCCGATGTACTACATCTAGAAGCGGTCCCGGCCTAGAGCCAGTTTCCGCGGCCCAGAGCGGAATCGACCGCGCTCTCCGTCGTGTACGGCGAGCGCGGCATGACCGGAGAACGAGGACAGGCCCGACGCGATGCGCCGAGCCTGTCGTATCCCAAGACCCCGCTGCATCCGTACGACGGAGCCGTGGCGGCATCGACGGTGCTCCCGTGTGCCGACGGTACTCCCACGCCGGCGGTGCTCGCACGCCGGCGGCCGTTCCACCCCCATTCGGGGGGATCGGTCGCGCCGCCCAGCTACTCCGACAGCCCCACGGCTTCGAGGGCCTCGGCCCGTGTCTCGAAGTCGACCTTGCTTACGCACTGGCCGTCTCGGAAGGTATGGACCTCGAACACCCACTGGTCGATCGCGACCCCGCCCAGGCGTCCACGACCCAGGTAGTGCATGGCCACGAAGACCTTGTCGCCAGCGTCGACGATCTCCTCACCGATCATGTCGAGCCGTTCCCAATCCTCATTCCAGCGCATCCACATCTCGCGGACAGCGGCCGGGCCGCGTGCGGGAAGCTCCTGCCCGACTTCCCAAACCACATCGGGTGCGAGGTACGCCGTCGCCTGTTCCCACTCGCCTTCCTGATAGGCGGCGATCGAGAGCCGCACAGCTTCCACGTTCTCCTGCGACATCGCCCGCCCAGTATCCCCCGCCGCACACCCTGGCCGCTAGGGGCCGGGGCGCGCGGCGAGGACAGCCTCAGCGGCTCAGCGCCGAAGCCCCCATGCGGGCTTCCCTTCGCGTGCCGCGCTGTTGGTGAGGTTGGTCTGGTCACTGCCGTCGGCGTTCATCGCGTAGATCTCAGGGTTGCCGTCGCGGTTCGTCTCGAAGACGATCTTGCTGCCGTCAAGCGACCAGGCCGGCCACAGGTCGTCCGCCGGGTTGTTGGTGACGTTGATTGGCGCGCTGCCGTCGGCGTTCATCACGATTACGTCAAAGCTCAGGTCGCGGCTGGAGGTGAACGCGATCTTGGTGCCGTCGGGAGACCAGGCCGGCGCAAAGTCGCCGGCCCCGTTGTTGGTGAGGTTGGTCGGGTCGCCGCCGTCGGCGTCCATCACCCAGATCTCGATGTTCTCGCTGCGAGCGGACGTAGAAGGCGATCCGACTGCCGTCGGGGGACCAGGTTGGCTGATCGTCGAACCCCGGGCTGTTGGTGAGGCGGGTCGGGTTGCCGCCGTCGGCGTCCATCACATAGATCTCGGGGTTGCCGTGGCGGCCGGAGGTGAAGGCGATCTTGTCGCCGTTGGGAGACCAGGCGGGGTGGCCGTCCTCAGCCAGGTTGTTGGTCAGGTTGGTCGGGTCGCTGGCGTCGGCGTCCATCACGTAGATCTCGGTGTCGTCGTCACGTTGTGTCCGGAAGGCGATCTTGCTGCCGTCGGGCGACCAGGTTGGCTCATCGTCGAGCCCTGCGCTGCTCGTCAGACGGGTTTGGTTGCTGCCGTCAGTATCCATCGCGTAGACCTCCAGGTCGCCGCCGTCGCGGTTGGAGGTGAAGGCGATGCTCGGCCTGCTCCCTCCCGTGCGGAAGGTCCGGTCGGGACTGCAAAGCGGAGCGCCCTCGTTCTCGCTGTCCTCGGCGCAGAGGCTGTAGTGGTACGCCTTCCCCGCGGAGAGCCCTGCTATCGGCTCCGACACGTGACGGGCCGGTCGATCGGTCAAGTCGATGTCCCGCACGGGGGTCCGCTGGCCGTAGGACGGGGTCTCGCCGTACCGGAACCAATACGTGGCTTGCTCGCTAGTGGAGCCCACCACGCCGTGGAGGGTCGCGCCCGTCTGCGTGACATCCGAGACGGGCCCCGAAAAGCCCGTCGCACAAGCGGCGAGTCCGGAGACGATCACCCCCAGCGCAGCAACCAGCAAGGCCTTCCTCATCGGGCACCCCTTTCAGCCGAGTCCAGTGCCCTATGTGATGCGTGGCCTACACCCGCAAGTCGAGGGAGTCAAGCCGAGCCAAGGGTCCCCGACCGGGATGCTCGCGGGCGAAGACCGCCGGGTGGGTCGGCGCGAAAAAAAGGGCGACGACATCGACGACGACACGTCCGCCTCGATGCACTACATCTAGGCCCGCCGTCGCCGCCGGCTTGGTTGCCGGCCGGGTGCCCGAGGCAGATACTGGGCGGGCGATGTCGCAGCAGAACGTGGAGGTCGTCCGAGATGCCTATGACGCGTTGTCCAGCCGCGGCCTGGACGCGTTCTCGAACTACTGGGCCGCAGACATCGACTGGCAGACGATGCGGCACCGATGGTGGGGTCGAAAGGCCGGACGTGCCTATCTGCAAGAGCTGTTCGACCTCTTCGACGATTTCACCACGGAGCCCCTCGAGCTGATCGACGCGGGCGGGGATCGGGTGGTCGTCTACTTGCGATATGGCGGCCGGTCGAAACGAGGCGACATCCCGGTGCCACCCGAGTACTTCGCGATCGTCATCCGCGTGCGTGACGGGGAGATCGCCGAGGCGGCCGAGTACGCCACCCGCCAGGAAGCCCTCGAAGCCGTGGGGCTGTCGGAGTAGCCGATGTCCGCAGGAGAACGTGGACCTGACCCGCCGCGCGTTTCAGGCGTTCGAGGACCGCGACCTCAACGGTCTGCTGGCGATCCTGGACGACGACGTGGAGGCCTTCCCGATCTTGGCCGGGATGGAGGGCGGCTATCGCGGACACGACGGAATCCGCCGCTGGTGGTCGAGCTTGCTCGGAACCTTCCCCGACTTCCATGCGGAGATCCGCGAACTGCGCGATCTCGGAGATGTGACGTTCGCGGTGCTCCACCTGCAAGGCCGCGGCGCGGGGAGTGACACGCCTGTCGACGCCGCGGCCTGGCAGGTAACTCAGTTTCGAGGTGGCAAGTGCATCGGGTGGCGCGTCTACACCAGCGAACGCGAAGCCCTCGAAGCCGTGGGGCTGACGGAGTAGCCGGTCGGCGGTGTTGCCTGCCGGGTCCCCTTCGGCGTAGGGTCGGCTGGTTATCTCCAGATCGAAGGAGCCCGGCATGAGCATCGTTGTCCGCTACCAGCCCAAGTCGTTGACCGCCGAGAAGTACGACGCCACCAACGAGCAGCTGGCGGCTTCCGGGCTTGAATGGCCGCCTGACGGGATGGACTACCACGTCTGTTTCGGCACCGACGGAAACCTGATGGTCAGTGAGATCTGGGACTCGCGTGAGCAGTGGCAAGCGTTCGGCGAGCGTCTGATGCCGCTCTTGGCGGACGCTGGGATCGAGATGTCGGACGAGCCGCAGGTGTTCGAGGTCCACAGCACCGAGAGGCGCTGACCAGCCAAGGGCAGCCACATCGGCGGCGCCCTCCTGCGACCACTGCGTCCGCTCGGCTCGTCCCGGGTTGCCCCCCACACTTCGGCCGGCGGATACTGGACGGGCGATGTCGCAGGAGAACGTGGACATGGTCGAGCGCGTGCTCGACCAGGCTCAGCACGACCCAAGCGCCCTCTGGGGAATCCTCGCCGACGACGTGTCGTGGGAATTCGCGGCCCTCGACATCCCAGACCTTGGGGCCACCCAGTTCCGAGGGCCGGCGGGCGTAAGGGAGTTCTTCCGCCGCTGGGTCGGCCCATTTGACGAATGGGGATACGAGGTGCGTGAGGTGATCGACGCGGGGGACTCGGTTGTCATTGACATTCACCAGTGGGGCCGGGGCAAGGGCAGCGGCGCGACCGTCGAGTCGCGCTTCTGGCAGGTCTTGACGCTCTGCGACGGCAAGGTCGTCCGAGCCACGCACCATTCCGAGAAGGCGCAAGCCCTCGAAGCCGTGGGGCTGTCGGAGTAGGCGATGTCGCAGGAGAACCGCGCAAAGCACTCCAGACCCTCGTCCGATACGAGCCTGCGACTTGGACGCGGCGGTCGCTGTAGATTCGCCGCGAGATTGGGTTCTTCTGCGTTGCGGCTGGCCGGAATTTGGAGGCGACACGACTGGCCGTCCGCCTGCGCGCTGTACGTGGTGCTGGCGTGCTTGTGGTTCTTCCCTGTGCTAACAGGAGACCAACTCGGCCAGTCCTACACCAACTTCGCCTACGTCCCGTACTACGCGTCCCTCCCCGAGTCCCTTCCTTCGCGGGCGGTCGCCCCAGACGCGGCCCTGACGTTCCACCCCTGGGCACGCGTCGCGAAGGAGCAGCTCCGGGACGGGGAGCTGCCGCTGTGGAATCCGTACGTGTATGGAGGAACCACCTTCGTCGGGAACTTCCAGTCGGCTTTGTTCTTCCCGTTCACGTGGGTGCTGTTCCTGCTCCCCCTCGGCTACGCGTGGGGGGTTGTGGCGTTACTGAAACTGGTGGTGGCGGGACTAGGTGGCTATGCGCTCGCGAGGGAGTTGGGCTGCACGCGGCGGGGAGGGTTGCTCGCCGGCACCGTCTACATGCTTTCTGCGCCCGTCATCGCCTGGATGCAATGGCCAGTCAGCAGCGTCGCCGTCCTCCTTCCGTGGTTGCTGCTCGCTACGTCACGAGTGCATCGTCACGAGTCCCCCGCGGCCGTGAGTGGGCTCGCCCTCGTCACGGGGCTGACCATCCTTGCCGGACACCCGGAATCTGCCCTGCTGAGCTTTTCGGCCACGACGGTGTTCCTCGCCGGGCTACTGGCATTCTCTGAGAGGCGTCTGCGCACGCTCCTGCTCTGTGCCGGTGGGTTCGCACTCGGTCTAGCCCTCTCGTCGGTTGCCACCGTCCCTTTCTTGGAGGCGCTCGCAGCCAGCGTGACCCAGACGGGGTTCTTCCACGTGACCGAGCTCCCGGTCTCACGCGGGCTCGCGTTCGCCTTGCCCCAGCTCTTCGGCGACGGCGAGCCGACCCTCTATGGCGTGCGCTACTTCAACGAGGACATCGCCATCTATTTCGGACTGCCGGCGCTCGTTCTGTCGGTCGCCGCCGCGAAGGCCTGGCTGGAGCCGCGGGCGCTCGCCCTTGGGGCGGTGGGCCTGCTCGCCCTCGCGGCGATGTTTGGCGTGCCCCCGATCAGCTGGGTCTTCGAGCACGTGAAGCCGTGGTCGACGACCACGCTCGGGGCTCGCGTCGGCTTTGTCAGCGCCCTCGTGGGCGCCCTGGGTGCGGGGCTGGGGTTCTCGGCCCTCTCGAAGCGACCCGTCTCGATCCGCGCGGCGGTCGTGCTCGTTGCGGCGGTGACGTTCGTGTTCGGGTTCGGCTATCTCCTCGCCCAGCACAGGGAGGTGCTCGCTGCCCCCGGGGACGTCAGACGCGATGCGCTCCTGACGGGATTCCTCGCCTTACTCGCGTGTGGAGGGCTCCTGTTCGCCGTCGGACGGCTTCCGCAGTGGGCCGCATTCGCGCTCGCAACGGGGGCAGTCCTTCTGAGCCTCAACGGTCTGCGCGATTTCAACGCCTTCCTGCCACCGGATGTCGCCTATCCAGCGGAGCCTGCCGCCCTCCAAGCCCTCCGTGGGACGAGCGGCCGGGTGGGGGTGATTCCGACGACCGCTCATCCCACTCTTGTCCCGCCGAACGTCCTGTCCACCTACGGCCTGTCGACCGCCGAGGGCTATGACTTCCCATTGTCCCGCCGTTGGTCGTTCTTCCAGTCGGAGATGCTGGGCTTCCGCTCGCTTCGCCCCGAGTACGCGCATGCGACGGAGCCGCCCACACGGCAGAACCTCGCCGCGCTTCGGCAGTTCAACACCCGCTACTACATCGCCGTACCCGGCGCAGCGGCTCCGTTTGACGAATTCGACGTTTTCTACAGCGGCCCGGACGCGACCGTTTTCCGCGACAACCGTGCCCTTCCGCGCGCGTTCGTAGTGGACTCCGTGTTGCCCACCCCTGAGGCCGAGACCCTCGAAGCACTGAGGCGCAGCGACTTCGACGCACACCGCGAGGCGGTGGTCCCGGAGGACGCACGAATACCCGGCGCCGCTGGACGGACGCCGCGGTCGACCCAAGTGGAGCAGATCAGTGGAGATCACGTGCGGGTGTCACTGGGGCCAGGCGGAGGCGGCTGGCTAGTGCTGGCGGACGCCTACGCGCCGATATGGAAGGCCAAGGTGGACGGCGACGACGTCGACGTGGAGCCCACCAACTACGCCGCCATGGGCGTACCGGTACCTCGATCTGCGCGGACTGTGGACTTCTACCTCGATCGCACCAGCTTCTGGGTAGGAGCGGCGATCAGCGGCGTGGCGCTGATCCTCATCGTCCTGCTGGCGGCATGGTCCCGATTGCCAGCGCGCGTGCGTGACCGCACCCGTCCGTCGTACCGCGCAGAACATGGCGGGTCCCAATCCGGATAGTCTCGACTACGCGGGCCGGGCGCCGTCCAGACTTCTCGATGAGCCACGACGGCTCGGATTGGAGGTCGGTCCATGTTGAGGTTCGACGACGTGTTGGAGCTCAAGCAGGCGCCGGTGGAGAAGGGGGAGCCCGTCATCGATGCGATGGGCCCCCTCGATGGTCCGGAGGAGCACATGATCGAGCTCTGCGCGTGGATCTTCCAGCGCGGAGAGCACGACGCGGCCGCCACCGAGATGACGACCGGCGGAGATCATCACGAGACGGCGCATGGGGACCACGTCCACTTCTTCCATGGCGCCGACGGCCAGCACCGCTGGAAGCTCCCTCTGCGACAGGTCGGCGACAAGCCGCTCGAGGCGGGGGACGCCTTCGGCGTTGCGGTGGCGATGCTGAGGATGACGAACGAGGACGACGAGCAGCGGGTGGTGTGGTGGGGCCATCCCCTCACGCTGACCGCGCCGGGCAGCACCAGCTAGACGCCGCTGCATCCGACGTGCTGGCGAGATAGGGTCCCGCGCAATGCGCCGGGGCGTGATTGGAGCGGTCGGGGTCGGTTTGCTGCTCGTCTTCGCCGGCTGTGGCCAGACCGACTACGCGACCGACGTCACCGAGGACGGCGCGCAGCTCAACGGAACCATCACGACGCTGACTGAGGGCGTCGATACCACAGCCTGGTTCGAGTACTGGCCGACGGCCAACCCCGCTGCCAAGCAGCAGACGCCGGACCAGAACGTCATGAGCACCGGGCCGATCAACGCCGATATCGGCAGCCTCGCCAACCGCACCGAGTACCAGTATCGGCTTTGCGGCACCGAGGACGACAGCCAGGTCGTCTGCGCCCAGACCCGCCGCTTCACCACAGGTCGCGACACGGTCCAGGCCTATGGCGAGTCGGAGCGGGAGGTGGGTCCGACCCGCACCCGTTGGTTCTCGGATCTCGACTTCGACCTCGTCGCGGGTACGTCGGGCGTCTCCGGCCCCGGTGTGGTGACGGAGCATTTCGTGGGCACGGCCGGGCATCTCCAGTTCGACATCGGCGGCCCCGCCGGCAGCTACGACGTCACCTGCTTCGAGGTGAGCGGCAACACCGCGACCATCGGCTTCCACAGAACCGATGACCAGATCAGCCTTCAGAGCTTCGCCCAGCTCGTCGACGGCGGAGCGCTGGGCTCAGGGCTGGACACCGTCGCAGGTCACATCAACGAGCTGCCCGGCGCCGAGCAGCGCGACCCGTCTGACTGCTCGTCGCCAGTCGAGGGTGCCCTCCCGCTCCAGGCGGGCGAGATCGTCGTCAACGAGGCGCCGCCGGGGCCCACCTAGACGCCCGCCGCCTCCCGCGCCTCGGCCGGGTCGTTGAACCACTGGAAGCGGACCGCCTTGCCGTCGCGGACCGTCCAGACGTAGCCCTGGCGCCACTGCACCTCGACGCCGCTCGCGCCGGTGCCGCGCGCGATCCCGATCACCACGACGTCGTCGCCGGCGTCGATCACCTGCTCCAGCTCGATGCTGAAGTCCGGGTAGACGTCGAGCACCCGGCCAAGCGCCGCGCGGTCCTGGACGGTTCCGGCCTCGACCGCATACGGCGGGTTGACGTACTCGAGGTCGGGCGCGATCAGGTGGGCGCTCGAGGCACCCGTGTTCCACGCCTCGTAGATAGCGCGCACGAGCTCGACGTTCGCGCTCAACGCCGCACCAGCGCGAGGGCTATGTCCATGCACGTCTTCTCCACCCGCTCGGGCGCGACCGAGAAGAGCTCGGGCATGCCGGGGGAGGCCTCGCGCACGCCCACTCCGGCCCGCGCCAGGTGCATCGTTCCCAGCACCTGGGTCCAGATCACGTTGGCCAGGTAGTCGGGGTCGCCCACATCGAACACGCCGGTGGCGTTGCCCTCGCGCAGGGTCTCGGTCAGGTGGTTCACACAGCGGCTCATGCCCTGGCCGAGGCGCAGCCACACGGACTCCGAGACCAGCTCACGCAGCTCCATGGCCGGGCGGCGCATGAGCGACAGCGCGCAGTCGAGGAAGGCCGGGTAGCGGCGGCAGAAGCCCGTGTACGCGCGCATCGCGGCACCCAGCCGATCCAGGGGCTCCGGCTCGGCGGCGCTCACCTCCGCGAGCAGGTCGCCGAGCTCATCCAGGTAGTCGGTGACGGTTAGGACGAACAGCTCCTCCTTGGAGGAGAAGTGCCGGTACACGAGCCCGCGCGCGATCCCGACCGCCTTCGCGATCTCCTCGATGGGCGCGTGTTGCATGCCCCGCTCGTCGAACAGTGCGCGCGTTGCGAGGACCAGCTCGCGCTCACGCACCTGGCGCAGCGACCCGGGTTGGGTTGCCATTCGCGCCATACCTTACCCCCAACCGGGGCGCCTGAGAACAACTGGTTGACAGACGTTCTCAGGCGGCGTAGCGTCCGGCCGCGACTGCAACCCAGGGAGGAGCCCATGTCCCGCGCTCGGAGAGCCGTGCTCGGCACGGCGGTGGCGCTTTTGGCGGCAGCCGTCGTATCCGTGCCGGCCGCGTCGGCCGCCGACGTCGTCCTGCCGTTCAGCAACTACAAGGTGGGCGGGTCGCTCACCGTCAAGAAGCTGAACCAGTCGATCGCGCTGCCGCCCGGTTCGACGTTCAACGGGTGGGCCAACATCACCCAGCAGACCCTGATCGGCAACGTCTTCATCCCCGAGTTCACCTCGACGGTGAAGGTGCTGGGCGTCCCCACGAAGGTCACCACCAAGCTCGAGCAGGTGCAGCCCGTGCAGGGCTCGGTGACCGTCGACTCGAACTTCAACGTGCACATCCGCTCGACGAACACCGCGCTGCTGCGGATCAAGCAGCTGCGCCTGGGGCTGCTGAGCGTCCCCACCACCTGCCGCACGGCCGAGCCGCTGGTGCTGACCCTGAACTACGACGGTCCGCTGGTGTACCCGCTCGCCTTCGACGGGACCACCACGATCCCGCGGCTCACCGGTTGCGGCCTGCTGGGGCCGACGCTGGGCACGCTGCTGTCCGGGCCGGGCAACCCGTACCACGTAACGATCGCGCCACCTTCCTGAGCGGGAGCAACGGGGCGGCCGCCACCAGTGCGGCCGCCCCCGCGACCCGGCGGCTACAGTCGGGCCATGACCGTTCCGCCGGTCACGGGAGCCATACCGGAGAACCTGGCCGACCTCGTCGGCAACACGCCGATGGTCCGGCTCACGCGGCTGGCGCCCGAGTGCGACGCTGAGCTGCTCGCCAAGCTGGAGGCCTACAACCCCGCCGGCAGCGTCAAGGACCGCATCGGAGTGTCGATGATCGACGTGGCCGAGGCCGAGGGGCGGATCGAGCCCGGCCGCAACACGATCGTCGAGTCCACGTCGGGCAACACCGGCATCGCGCTCGCGTTCGTCTGCGCCGCGAAGGGCTACGACCTGGTCCTGACGATGCCCCAGGGAATGAGCCGCGAGCGCGAGAACCTGCTGCGGCTGTACGGGGCCGAGGTGGTGCTGGTGGAGTCCATGGGCGGGATGGACGAGGCAATACAGGAGGCACGCCGCATCTGCCGCGAGCGCGGCGACTGCTGGGTGCCGAACCAGTTCTCCAACCCCGCCAACCCCGAGATCCACCGGCGCACCACCGCCGAGGAGATCTGGCGCGACACCGATGGCCGCGTGGACGTGCTGGTCTGCGGCGTCGGGACCGGCGGCACGATCACCGGCTGTGGAGAGCGCCTCAAGGAGCGCAACCCCGACCTGCACGTCGTCGCGGTCGAGCCGAAGGCCTCGCCGGTCCTGTCCGGCGGGCTGCCCGGCCCGCACAAGATCCAGGGCATCGGCGCCGGCTTCGTGCCCGAGGTCTTCAACAGAGACGTGGTCGACGAGATCCTGACCGTCGACGACGAGGACGCGATCGACACGGCGCGCCACAGCGCCTCAAGTGAGGGCGTGCTGGCCGGCATTTCGGGCGGCGCGGCGCTGCACGCGGCCGTCGAGGTGGGCTCGCGCCCCGAGATGAGCGGCAAGCGGATCGTGGCGATCGTCCCCGACTCGGGCGAGCGCTACGTGAGCACGCCATTCTTCGCGCCGTGATGGGGATGGGCTCATTCGCGCGGGTCGCCCAGGAGGTACGTGAGGACCTGACTGCGGCGCAGCAGCGCGACCCGGCGGCGCGCACGGTCAGCCGGCTCGAGATCCTGCTCACCTACGGCGGCGTCCAGGCGCTGCTGGCGCACCGGGTGTCGCACGCGCTGCACGAGGCCGGCGTGCCGCTGCTCCCGGGCATGCTCGCCAACCTCGTCAAGGTCGTGACCGGAATCGAGATCCACCCGGCGGCGCGCATCGGCCGCGGCCTGTTCATCGACCACGGCGCCGGCGTGGTGATCGGCGAGACGGCCGAGGTAGGTGACCACGTGACGATGTACCAGGGCGTCACGCTCGGCGGCACCGGCTTCGCGCGTGGCAAGCGCCACCCGACCGTTGGCGACCAGGTGATGATCGGCTCGGGGGCGAAGCTGCTCGGCCCGATCGTCGTGGGCGCGCGCTCGAAGATCGGTGCCAACTCGGTGGTCATCCACGACGTGCCCGCCGACGCCACCGTCGTCGGGAACCCGGGCCACCCGGTGAGGGTGGACGGCCGCCGGCCGGAAGGGCCGGACGCCGACTGGGCGCACCTGCCCGACCCCGTGGCCGACGCGATCGGTGGGCTTGCCAACCGGCTCACCGAGCTCGAGGAGCTGGTGGCCGAGCAGACCGGGCGCAAGCCCGAGGGCGCCGAGATCAGGCGCCTGGAGCGCCGGCGCGGCCCGGACTCGGCCGGCGGGTAGGGGCCAAGCAGGCGGCTCGGCCGCCTGCGCCGGCTTCGCCTCAGTAGTAGACGCTGCGCGTGCGGTGCCGCGGCACCGCCTTGTACTCGGGCGCCTGCCCCTGATTCCACAGGCGGATGTCGAGCACCCGCGGCGGCACGCCCGTGCGCTCGGCGAGCTGTTCGCACGCGTGCAGCGCGCAGGCGCGGATCTCGCGCTCGGCGGTGCCCTGCGGCAGCAGCTCGCCGGCGTCGATGTGGGCGGCCAGCTCGGGGTCGTAGCGCAGCACGCCGTCCACGCGCAGCACGTGGGGGACGAGGTTGTCCGAGAAGATCGTGAGCCGATCGAGGTCGTGGAACTCGGCCGCGCCGGCGAGAGCGAGGTCGCTGCCCACGATCTGGGCGCGCTTGTAGAAGCCGCGATCGTCGAAGAAGCGCATGCCGCGGGCGAGCAGCGCCGCCAGCCGCTCGGCCGACCCGTCCGCCTCGCCGACCAGGTCCCGGGCGGTGCGGTCGCCCAGGAACCGGCCCAGGTCGCGCAGCGCCTGCGCGTACAGGCGCATCAGCGGATGGCCCGGTTCCTGGCCGAGCACGCCCGCGACGGTGGCGGCGTCGAGCCCGCGCAGCTCCCCGTTCGTCCAGGCGCCGTGCTCGCCGAAGGCCGCGGCGACCGTGCGGTAGCCCGATAGCGCGTGCCGCTTGCGCAGCGTCGGGAACCAGCCCGAGCCGAAGTTGATCGCGTCGAGCTGGAGCACGTGGTCCGGATGCTCCGGCGCGCTCGCCTCGGCGTCGACCGGCGGCGGCTCGCTCCAGGCCTCGAGGTCGATCGACACGTAGCGGGCGGCCTCCGCGATCGAGCGGCAGGTGGAGCGCACCTCGTCGAGCAGCTGCACGCCTCCTTCCTACACTGCCCCGCGTGTCCGCCGCGTTCGACTGCCGCGAGCTGTCCAAGCGCTACGGCGGTACGGTCGCGCTCGCGGGGGTGGATCTGGAGGTCCAGCCCGGCGAGCTGGTCGGGCTGCTCGGCCCCAACGGCGCCGGCAAGTCGACGCTCGTGAAGATCGCCTGCGGCCTCGTGCGGGCGTCGGCGGGCGACGCCCGGGTGACCGGCGAGCCGGCGGGGTCGGCCGCGGCGCGTGCCACGATCGGCTACCTCGCCGAGCTGTTCCGCTTCCCCGAGTGGCTGCGCGCCGACGAGCTGCTGACGCTGCACCAGCGCCTCGCCGGCTCGGACGGCGGTCCGGCCGAGCGGCGCGAGCTGCTCGAGCTGGTCGGCCTCCCCGAGGCGGCGGCCACGAAGGTGGGCGCGATGTCGAAGGGGATGCAGCAGCGGCTCGGCATCGCCCAGGCGCTGGTGGGCGCCCCGCGGCTGCTGATGCTCGACGAGCCCACCAGCGCGCTCGACCCGGTCGGGCGCCGGATCGTCCGCGACCTGCTGCTCGAGCTCAAGCGCCGCGGCGTGGCGGTCCTGCTCAACTCGCACCTGCTCAGCGAGGTCGAGCGAGTCTGCGATCGCGTTGCGATCCTCGTAGATGGGCGGATCGTGGCGCGCGGCAGCCCCGCCGAGCTGGCGCGGGCGCGTGGGGTGGAGGTGGATCTCGACGGGGGCGTGCGGGCCTTCCCGGAGGCGACCCGTGAGCAGGTACCGGAGATCGTCGCCGGTCTGGTCGCCGCCGGCGAGCGCGTGTACGGGGTGCGGGTGCGGTCCTCGACGCTCGAGGAGACCTACCTGGAGACGGTGGAGGCGGCTTCGTGAGCGGCGCCCTCGCCATTGCCGGCTACGCGCTGCGGGAATCGACTCGCCGGCGCGTGTTCGTGGTCGTGCTGATCCTGACGGCCGCTTTCCTGGCGCTCTACGCGGTCGGCACCGAGGCCGCCTTCGACTCGATCGACGCCGAGGCGGCCGGCGCGGTGCTGGACGTCGACGATCAGGTGCTGACCGGATCGACGCTGCTCGGGCTGGCGATGTTCACCACGCTCTTCCTCGGCTGCGTGCTGGCGGTCTTCCTGACCCTGGGCGCCGTGCGCGGCGACGCGGAGCGCGGCCTCCTGCAGCCGCTGGTGGTGCGCCCGCTGGGGCGCACCGCGCTGCTCGGCGGGCGTTTCGCCGCGGCCGCCGGGGTCTGCGGTGTCTACGTCGCCGTGGTCTACGCGGCGGCGATGACGATCACGGGCGTCGCCGGCGGCTGGTGGCCGGCGGACCCCGTCGGACCCGGGCTCGGCCTGGTCGCCGGCGTGATCCTGATCGCGGCGCTGTCGCTGCTCGGCTCGATCTTCCTGTCGGCGAACGCCAACGGAATCGCGGTGTTCATGGCGTTCGGCGCCGGGCTGGCGGCGGGTCTGCTGGGCCAGATCGGAGACGCCCTGAACGTCGACACGCTCCAGAACGTCGCCGAGATCGTGTCGTGGGCGCTGCCGTTCGAGGCGCTCTACCAGGGCGGGCTCAACTCGCTCACCGAGGGCGTCGGCGGCAACACGGCGCTGATCGTCCAGCTCGGCCCGTTCGGGGGCGCGCAGGAGGCCGGACCGCTGCTGTGGCCGTGGACTGTGGCCTACCTGGCGCTGGTCGCCGGAGCGGCGCGTTTGTCGTTTGCCCGGCGCGATCTGTAGCAGTAGTGTCGGCCGATCCGGAGGGCGATCGCAGCATTCGGGGTAATCGCAGTACTGCTCTGGTCGGGCTGTGCCACTGGGCAGACGGTGCAGCCCGACCTCGGTCACGCACGAGGGCGCGACGATCCTCGGCAGCGTGGTCAGCAACGCGGGCGGCGACGTGCAGTACTGGTTCGAGTACGGCACGACGACCGCCTACGGCTCGGAGACCGCCCACGCCACGACGTCGGGCACGCAGGCCAACCACGCCGCGGGACCGTCGGTCGAACCAGATCGCCGGCCTCGAGCGCGGCGACCACCTACCACTACCGCCTCTGCGCCGAGCGACTCGTCGCAGCAGGGCGGCCCGGGCTGCGGCGCGGACCGCACGACTTCACGACACCCAACCTCGAGTGCGGCGAGACGATCACGCGCGACTTCAGCGCTCAGCGGCGACGTGTTCTGCGAGTCGTTCGCGACGCCGGGACTGGTGGTCGGGCGCCAACGAGCGTTGACATCAACCTTCAACGGGCACACCCTGCGCGGACCGCTTGCGACCTTCGCGTCGACGACGCCGACCGCCATCGACAACAGCGCGCGGGCACGACGACGTGACCATCCGAAACGGCGGGCTGCAATCGTGGGCCAAGGCCGTCGTCGTCGAAGGAGGCAGCTTCAACGCGATCCGCAACGTCGATGCGCTGTCAAGCCTGTCTGGGGCCTCGTTCACCGGCGGGGAGGGGAACCTGGTCAGGTTCAGCGCCCTGTCTGGTGCGCAGTTCGTGTTCGGGCTGCGCGTCGAGAACTCCGACGCGTTCATCGTCGCGGACTCGTCGGGTCGCCACTGGAGGATCGTCGGCAACGGCAACCGGATCGTCCGCAACGAAGTCGGCGACGGCGGCCAGTTCGCGACCTGCCTGTACGTCTTCGGCAGCGGCAACCGGGTGGCCGACAACACGATCGCGGGCTGCGAGAACGGCGGCTTCTACCTGTCCGCGGGAGCGAACAACGCGATCGTCGGCAACGAGGCCTCCGGCTCGCAGGGCACCGACGAGCAAGAGCCCGACGGTTTCCGGCTCGGCGCCTTCACGGCGAACACGCTGTTCGAGGGCAACTACGCCCACGACAACGGCGACGACGGCTTCGACGTGCAGGGAACGGGCACCACGCTGCGGAACAACCGCGCGGACGACAACGGCGACTTCGGCATCGACGCGGTGGCCGGCGTGACGGATGGCGGAGGCAACACGGCGAGCGGGAACGGCAACCCGCTGCAGTGCAGGAACGTGTTCTGCCAATGAGGCGGCTCGCCATGTCAGCGCTCCTCGTCGCTCTGGGCTGCGCCGGCTGCGCCACAGGCCAGACGGGCGACCCGGAGACCGTGGCCGCCGAGAGCGCCGTTGTGTCCGGCACCGTTGTCAGCAACGCCGGCGGTCAGGTCGAGTACTGGGTCCAGTTCGGGACCGACGACCGAGTACGGGTCGGAAGGTCGCGCACCAGACGGTCTTCACCCAGGAGAACACGCCGGCGCCCGTGGGCCCCGAGTTCGGCGGGCTGGCGAGCGCTCCACGGTCTACCACTACCGGCTGTGCGCCCAGGACGACTCGCAGCAGGGCGGTCCCGGCTGCGGTGCCGACCGCACGCTCAGGACACAGAGCTTCGCCTGCGGCGAGACCGTGACGGCAAGCGTGAGCCTCACCGACAACGTCAACTGCCAGTCGGCAGCGGACAGTCCGGGCTCGTGATCGGCGCGCCAGGGATCGTGATCGACCTGCGCGGCCACGCGCTGGGCGGGCATCGATCTTCGTCGGCGGCGGCGGCGCGCCCGCGATCGACAACAGCGGCGGGTTCGACGACGTGACCATCCGCAACGGCGCGCGTCGGCAGCTTTGGCGACGGCATCCACCTCGAGGATGCCAGCCGCAACCGCATCCTCGACGTGCAGTCGTTCGGGCCCCAGGACGGGATCGACATCAGCGGCGGCGACTCCAACGAGGTGCGGCGCTCCGGCGCCGCCGGGCGCAACAGGGGCTTCGTCGCTGCCGACACGACCGGCTGGTCGTCGCGGACGGCGATGCCTCCGGCGCCTTCGGCGACGGCATGTCGATGTCCGGGCGGCCTGGTCGAGCCGCATCGTCAGGAACCAGGTCGATCGGGCGGCATCCCGTGCTGCGGCAACGTCGGCATCGCGGTAGCCGGCAACGACAACGTGATCCGCGGCAACCTCGTCCGGGAGTGGAACGCCGGCAACATCGTGCTCGTGCCCGGGCGCGAACAACAGGCTGATCGACAACAGGCTGTTCGACGCCACCTTCCCCCTGCAAGACCCGCAGAGTGGGCGCAGAACGGCGACGGCCTCTTCGTCGGCGCGTTCACCGCCGGCACGGTGGTGCGCGGCAACACGGCCAACGGCAACGAGGGCGACGGCATCGAGGTGCGCGGCACCGGCACGACCATCGCCGACAACACCGCCAACGAAAACGGCGACTTCGGCATCGACGCGGTGGCCGGCGTGACCGACGGCGGCGGCAACCTGGCCAGCGGCAACGGCAACGCGCTGCAGTGCCGCAACGTGTTCTGCCAGTAGGCCTCCGCCGGCGCCCCTATCCTCGCCAGGGTGAGTGCACCCGTGGCAACCGAGGCCCTTCTGGAGGGCCTCAACGACCCTCAGCGCCAGGCCGTCCTGCACGGTGAGGGCCCGCTGCTGATCCTGGCGGGGGCCGGCTCCGGCAAGACGCGCGTGCTCACCCACCGGATCGCGCACCTGGTCGGTACGGGGCAGGCCGCGCCGGGCGAGATCCTCGCGATCACGTTCACCAACAAGGCCGCCCAGGAGATGCGCGAGCGGGTGGAGACGCTGGTCGGCCGGCGCGCCCGTGCGATGTGGGTGATGACCTTCCACTCCGCCTGCGCCCGCATGCTGCGCGCCGACGCCGAGCGGCTCGGCTACACGCGCGGCTTCACGATCTACGACGAGCAGGACTCGCTGCGCCTGGTCAAGAACTGCATCGAGGAGCTCGACATCGATCCCAAGCGCTTCCCGGCGCGCGGGCTCCGCCGCCAGATCTCGGACGCGAAGAACGCGCTGCTCGACGCGGAGAGCTACCGCCTCAAGGTGAGCAGCTTCTTCGAGCAGACCGCCGCCGACGTCTACGACCTCTACGAGCCGCGCCTGCACGCGGCCAACGCGATGGACTTCGACGACCTGCTGTTCCGCTGCGTGAACCTGTTCGAGCTGTTCGAGGAGGTGCGCGACCGCTACCGCCGCTCGTTCCGCTACGTGCTGGTCGACGAGTACCAGGACACCAACCGCGCTCAGTACCGCTGGCTGCAGCTGCTCACCGAGGAGCACCGCAACATCGCCGTCGTCGGCGACGACGACCAGTCGATCTACCGCTTCCGCGGGGCCGACATCCGCAACATTCTCGACTTCGAGGACCACTTCCCGGACGCGACCGTGGTCAAGCTCGAGCAGAACTACCGCTCGACGCAGACGATCCTGAACGCGTCGAACGCGGTGATCTCCAACAACCGCTCGCGCAAGGACAAGTCGCTCTGGTCCGAGCTGGGCGAGGGCGACCCGGTGCACGTGCGCGAGCTGGAGGACGAGCACGCCGAGGCGCGCTTCGCGGTGTCCGAGATCGAGCGGCTGGTTGACGGGGGCGCGTCGCGCGACGACATCGCCGTCTTCTACCGCGCCAACGCGCAGAGCCGCGTGCTCGAGGACACGCTGGTGCGCTACGGCGTCGCCTACCAGGTGATCGGCGGCACGCGCTTCTACGAACGGGCCGAGATCAAGGACGCGCTGGCCTACCTGACCCTGCTCGTTAACCCGTCCGACACGGTCGCCTTCGGTCGAGTCGTCAACTCCCCGCGGCGGGGCATCGGCCAGACCTCGCAGGCGCGCCTGGTCGGGCACGCGAACACGATCGGCTCGCCGGTCTGGGAGGTGGCGGCCCAGCCCGAGCGGGTACCGGGCCTCGGGACCGCGGCGGTCAAGGCGGTCGGCCGCTTCATGTCGGTCATGGACCGGCTGCGCGAGCGCGTCGAGGGTGGGGCGGGGGTGGGCGACCTGCTCCACGAGACGCTCGAGGAGACCGGCTACACCGAGGCCCTCCAGGCCGAGCGCACGGTCGAGTCGCAGGTGCGGCTGGAGAACCTCGAGGAGCTGGTCGGCGTGGCGCGCGAGTACGACGCGACCGCCGAGGAGCCGTCGGTGGAGGAGTTCCTCCAGCAGATCGCGCTCTTCTCGGAGCAGGACAACCTGCGCGACGAGCTGGGGCTGGTCACGCTGATGACCCTCCACAACGCCAAGGGCCTGGAGTTCGACACGGTCTTCATCATCGGGATGGAGGACGGCGTGTTCCCGCATTCGCGCTCGATCGAGGCGGGCGACCTGGAGGAGGAGCGCCGGCTCGCCTACGTCGGCATTACGCGCGCGAGGCGCGAGCTCTACCTGACCTACGCGCGCACGCGAGCGCTGTTCGGCAACCGCGACTGGAACCTGCGCAGCCGCTTCATCGACGAGATCCCGATCGAGTTCACCGATCGCGAGGACCAGGGGCCGGTGGGCCGCGAGGCCGCCTCCACCTGGGGCGCGCAGTCGGCGGCACCGCCCGAGCCGACCGGCCCGGGAGCGATCTTCGCCCTCGGCGACGACGTGATGCACGCGCAGTTCGGCGAGGGCGTGGTCGTGGGGGTGGAGCCGGGTGGGCTGGTGGTCGTGCGCTTCGCCGGCGACGGCTCCGAGCGCAAGCTGATGGCGGATTACGCGCCGCTCAAGAAGCGCTCGTAGGTAGGCTGCCCCGCCGTGATCATCGACGGGAAAGCGGTCGCGGCGCGCATCAAGCAGCGAGGTCGCGCGCGAGGTCGCCGAACTGTCGATCAAGCCCGGCCTCGCCACGGTGCTGGTCGGTGACGATCCGGCCTCGGCGATCTACGTCCGCATGAAGCGCGAGGACTGCGCCGAGGTTGGCATCGAGTCGTTCCACCACGCGGTCGCCGGCGACGTCGAGCCGGGCGAGCTGGCGGACCTGCTGAAGCAGCTCAACGCCGATCCGCGCGTGCACGGCATCCTGCTCCAGCTGCCGCTCCCAGACCACCTGAACCAGGACGAGTTCATTCCGCTGATCGACCCGGTCAAGGACGTGGACGGCCTCACCTACGCCAACGCGGGTCTGCTGATGCAGAACCGCGAGGAGGCGATGGTGGCCTGCACCCCGGCCGGCGTGATGGAGCTGTTGCGCGAGGCGGACGTCGAGCTGGAGGGCGCGCGGGCGGTGGTGATCGGTCGCTCGATCCTGGTCGGTAAGCCGCTCGCTCAGCTGCTGCTTGCCGCCAACGCCACCGTCACGCACTGCCACTCACGCACGCGCGACCTGCCCGCGGTCTGCCGCGAGGCGGACGTGCTGATCGCGGCGGTCGGCTCGCCCCGGCTGGTGACAGGCGAGATGGTGCGCGAGGGGGCGGTCGTGATCGACGTGGGCACCAACCGCACCGACGAGGGGCTGGTGGGCGACGTGGACTTCGAGTCCGCCAGCAAGCGGGCGCGGGCGATCACCCCGGTGCCGGGCGGCGTGGGGCCGATGACGCGGGCGATGCTGCTCGTGAACACGCTGCGCGCCGCCCGCCTTCAGGCCTAGCGAGGTACGGGTAACCGTACCCCCCGGATACAGGGAAGCCCCACTGGTAAGGGGGCGTTCGCGGTGGCAATCTGCCTAGCGCTCGGACGTAGCGTCCCAGCGGGTCGCCGGCAAACACCGTCCGAGCCTCCAGGCGGGCCAAGGCTTCCCCCGCGGCGGCCCGCCCTTCCGGCCCCCGCTCCCGGCTACTCCCTCAAAGCCGGGGGCGGCGGAGCCGGAACCGAGGGCCGGCGGTACTCTGCCGGCGCATGGATCTGCGAAGGCTGCGCGCCGGCGAATGGGTGGCGGCGGCGTCCGGCGTGGCGCTGCTCGTGTCGCTGTTCCTGCCGTGGTACCGGCCGGAGGTCTGCATCACCGGGTACCCCGTGCGCGACGTGACCGACTGCCCCGGGCTCACGGGATGGGAGTCCCTCGCCGCGATCGACGTCCTGCTCGCCTTCGTCGCCGCGTGCGGGGTGCTGCTCGCGATCGTCACCGCCGTCCAGAGCGTGCCAGCCGTCCCGATCGCACTGTCGGCGCTCGTGACGATCGCCGGTGCGCTGGGGGTGCTGCTGGTGCTGTTTCGCCTGGCCGACCTCCCCGACGACGCCGATCGCGCGGCAGGGCGGGCTCTGGCTGGGGCTCGCCGGCGCGCTTGGAATCGTGGCTCGGCGCCTTCATCGCGATGCGCGACGAGATCCGCCCCGGCGCCGCGCGCCCCGACATCCCCGCGATCCCGGCGCCGGGCCCGTGACCGTCGAGGCGGGCATCGAGCGGTCCGACGAGTTCACCGTCGAGGGCCGGCTGCTCACCGACGTGGGCGGGACGCTCCCCGTCAAGGTGCTGTCGACCCCCGGGATGATCTCGATGATGGAGCGCTGCGCCTCGATCCTGGCCTTCGAGAACCTGCCCGAGGGCAAGGCCACGGTCGGGTTCGAGGTCTGCATCAAGCATGTGGCCGCGGCGGGGGAGGGCAGCAGCTGCACCGTGCACGCCCGGCTGGACGAGGTGATCGACGAGCGCAAGCTTCGCTTTGCCGTCGAGGTCCGGGAGGGTGACCGGACGATCGGGGTCGGCACCCACGAGCGGCGCGTGGTGGAGCCGGGCCGGCTTCCTACAATCGCGCCCATGATCGACCGCGACCAGGTGCTCCACGTCGCCCGCCTCGCGCGCCTGCGGCTGACCGACGAGGAGCTCGAGCGCATGCCGGGCGAGCTGTCCAAGATCCTCGAGCACGTCGAGAAGATGGACGAGCTCGACCTCGAGGGCGTCGAGCCGACCACGCACGTGGTCGACCTCGACCAACGTGCTGCGCGAGGACGCGCCGCGTCCGTGCCTGCCCGCGCGAGCGCGCGCTGGCCGGTGCGCCGGACGTGGCCGACGGCGGTTTCCGGGTGCCCAGCCCCGGCGGCTCGTGAGCGACCTGCTCGGCCTCACCGCCGCGCAGCAGGCGGAGCTGATCGCCTCCGGCGAGGTCTCGGGCGCCGAGGTCTTCGAGTTCTGGCGCGGGCGGGCCGCCGGCGACGACCTGGGCTCCTACCTCTGGGTCGCCGAGGAGACGCCAGCCGATCCGGGGGCGCTGCCGCCCGTGGCTGTCAAGGACCTGTTCTGCGTCGAGGGCGTGCCGAGCTCCGCCGGCTCGCGCATCCTCGAGGGCTACCTGCCGGTCTACACGGCCACCAGCGTGCGCAACCTGCGAGGAGGCCGGCGCCGCGGTGCTTGGCAAGACCAACCAGGACGAGTTCGCGATGGGCTCGTCGAACGAGAACTCGGCATTCGGCCCGGTGCAGCAACCCCTGGGACCGCACCCGCGTCCCCGGCGGCTCCAGCGGCGGCAGCGCCGCCGCGGTGGCGGCGGGAACCGCGCCGTGGGCGATCGGCACCGACACCGGCGGCTCGGTTCGCCAGCCGGCTTCGCTGTGCGGGATCGTCGGGCTCAAGCCGACCTACGGCGCGGTCAGCCGCTACGGGATGATCGCGTTCGCGTCGTCGCTCGACCAGTGCTCGCCCCTCACGCGCGACGTGACCGACGCCGCGCTGATGCTGCGCATCCTCGAGGGCCGCGACCCGTGCGACTCCACGTCGCTCGGCCTGCCCGACGCGTCGAGCTGCCCAGCGCCGAGCGGCTCGACGGCCTGCGCTTCGGCTCGTGGGGGCTGGGCGAGGAGGGGCTCGACCCGGGCGTGGCGGCGGTCGTGCGCAGCCACGCTCGACCGGATCGAGGAGCTGGGCGGGAGCGTCGACGAGATCGACCTGCCCCAGCGCCGGCCGCGGGATCTCCGCCTACTACGTGATCGCCCCGGCCGAGGCCAGCGCCAACCTGGCCCGCTACGACGGCGTCCGCTACGGGCACCGCACCGAGGACTTCGACGACCTGCTCGGCATGTACGAGAACACCCGCGCCGAGGGCTTCGGCGAGGAGGTCAAGCGCCGCATCATGATCGGCACCTACGCGCTCTCCTCCGGCTACTACGAGGCCTACTACGGCACCGCGCAGAAGGTGCGCACGAAGATCGCGCGAGGACTTCGCGCGCCGCCTTCGAGCAGGTCGACTTCGTCGTCACGCCCGACGTCGCCCACGGTCGCCTTCGAGCTCGGCGAGCGCACGGCCGACCCGCTCGCGATGTACCTGTCCGACTACTTCACCGTGCCGATGCCGCTGGCGGGCATCCCCGCCGTCTCGATCCCGTGCGGGCTCTCCGACGGGCTGCCGGTGGGCTTCCAGATCGCCGGGCCGGCGTTCTCCGAGAGCCGCATCCTCGACGCCGCCTACGCGCTCGAGCGCGCGATCGGCTTCGAGGGGGTGCCGGTGGCGTGACCGCTACGAGCCCGTCATCGGCATCGAGATCCACGTCCAGCTGGCCACGCGGACGAAGATGTTCTGCGGCTGCGAGCTGTCGTTCGGCGAGGAGCCCAACACGCGCACCTGCCCGGTCTGCCTCGCCCACCCGGGCGTGCTGCCGGTGACCAACGCCGAGGCGGTGCACTACGGGCTGATGATCGGGCTGGCGCTCGACTGCGAGATCGCCCCGCGCTCGATCTTCCACCGCAAGAACTACTTCTATCCCGACAGCCCGAAGGCGTACCAGATCAGCCAGTACGACATCCCGCTGTGCAGCGGCGGGCGGCTGGGCGACGTGCGCATCCACCGCGTGCACCTCGAGGAGGACGCCGCCAAGCTGGTCCACGCCGGCAGCTCGGGGCGCATCCACGGCGCCGAGTCGAGCGTCGTCGACTTCAACCGCTGCGGCACGCCGCTGGTGGAGATCGTCACCGAGCCCGACCTGCGCGTCGGCGGCCGACGCGGCCGAGTTCGGGCGCCTGCTTCAGGCCACGCTGCGGCGCATGGGCGTGTCCGACGTGAACATGGAGGAGGGCTCGCTGCGGGTGGACGCGAACGTGTCGATCCGCCCCGCCGGCGAGGCCACGCTCGGCACCAAGACCGAGCTCAAGAACATGAACTCGTTCCGCTTCCTCGAGCGCGGCATCGACGCCGAGATCGCCCGCCAGGAGCGGATCCTCGCCGAGGGCGGGACGGTCGAGCAGGAGACGCTGCACTTCGACCCCGAGCGCGGGTCGCTGACCTCGCTGCGCTCGAAGGAGGAGGCGCACGACTATCGCTACTTCCCCGAGCCCGACCTCGTGCCGATGGCGCCGACCGAGGCGATGATCGAGCGCGCCCGCGCCGCGCTGCCGGAGCTGCCGGCGGCGCGGGCCGAGCGGCTCGAGGGACTCGAGCTGCCCGGCCGAGACGGCGCGGCTGCTGGCCTTCCGCACCGAGCTGGGCGACTTCTACGAGGCGGCGCTTGCGGCCGACGCCGGCCCATCCGCGCCAGCTCGCCAACTGGACGATCAACGACCTGATCGGCGCGCCTCGGCGATCGCGACCCCGCCGACACGAGGCTCGAGCCCGCCGACTTCGCCAGGCTGGTCGGCGATGGTCGCCGACAAGCAGGCGTCCGCGGGCGCGGCGCGAGGCGGCGCTCGGCGGCTGCTCGAGAAGGGCAGCGATCGACGAGGCGATCGTCGAGCTCGGCGGCCTCGGCCGGCGAGGGACGAGCTGGGCGGCATCGTCGACCGGGCGATCGCCGACAACCCCGACGCCGTAGAGAAGATCAAGGCCGGCAAGGGCCAGGCGATCGGCGCGCTCGTGGGCGCCGTGATGCGCGACACCAAGGGCCGCGCCGACGGCGGCGAGGTGCAGCGCCTGATCCGCGAGCAGCTGGGCGCCTAGCTGCGCCGGGCGGGCCGGAAGAAACGGGCGCCAAGGCTCCGGACGCCGCGACGAGTCAGCCCTTATTGCTGCCGTTCGCCGGAGCCGCCGAGGCGTATGCTCGAATCCATGGCGCGACTGATCCGGATGGACGGCACTGGACACACGACGCTGGCGGAGTGGACCGCCGCCGACGACCTCGCCTTCGCGGAGGCCGTCGACGAGTTCCGCTCCCAGCTGGAGCTCGGCTACATCGGCACGGTGCCCGACGGACCGGGCAAGGCGACGCCACGTGCGCGAGCTGCCGCGCGAGGCCGACCTGGTCATCATGCGCCGGCCGATCGCCGGCGGCTAGCCGCCCGATGACCGCCGGCCAGGCCCTGCCCGAGCTCGCCTCGGTTCCGTGGCGGGCGCGCACCGACGCGCGCTGGCTGCGCCGCTGGGAGCGCATCTGGCACGCCTGGACGCTGCTCTACACGGTCCCGTTCGCCGCCGCCGGGGCCGCGATGATCTGGCTCGCCCCGATCGCCGCGCCGGTCGCGCTCGTGGCGGCCGCGCACGCCTGGATCATCCCCGAGCTGTACGCCGCCCGCGGCGCGAGCGTGGCGCGGCCGAAGGGACCGCGCAACCGGCGCGCCGAGCCCGTCGCCCAGGGGCTGCTCGGCGACCTGCTCGACGGCCACGAGCGGCGAGCTCCAGCGCGACACCGGCCTGGCGCTCGAGCGCGGCGAGCTCGGCGTCTGGCTGGTCGGCGAGGCGGGCGCGCTGCTGGTCAGGCCCGGGGGTCGGCGCGTGCACTGCTTCTGCGTGAGCGCGACCGAGCCCGACCTGCCCCCGTCGGACCGCATCGCCCACCTGCTGCTCGCGCTGCGCGTGGACGAGGAGGGCTTCGCCACCGTGGCCAACCACGCGTTCGCCGGCGCGCCCTGGCGGGTTCGCCGCCGCCTGCCCGAACGGATGCGGCCGGCGCTCGACGCCGCCCGCCGGGCGGCGTCGCGGTAGCCTCGGCGGCTGTGGGATACGACGTCGTGATCGCCGGCGGGGGCTTCGGCGGCCTGTACGCGGCGCGCCGGCTCGAACGTCGCCTGCCGCGCCACAGCGCCCGCATCCTGCTCGTCAGCGACGTCAACTTCCTGCTCTACACGCCGCTGCTCCCGGGCGCCGCGGCCGGCTCGCTCGAGCCGCGCCACGTGGTCGTCCCGCTGCGCGAGGAGCTCGAGTGGGCCGACCTCCAGCTCGGCCGCGTGACCGGCGCCGACCCCGCCCGCGACGAGATCCACGTGCGCACCGTCGACGGCCGCGCCGAGACGCTCCACTACGACCAGCTGATCGTCACGCTCGGCTCGGTCTCGCGCGTGCTGCCGGTGCCCGGCCTCGCCGAGCACGGCCTCGGCTTCAAGACGCTCGCCGACGCCATCGCGCTGCGCAACCGCGCCCTGCTCAACCTCGAGATCGCCGAGTCGCTGCCCGACGACGCGGCGCGGCGCGAGTACCTCACCTTCGTGTTCGTCGGCGCGGGCTACGCCGGGCTCGAGGGCATCGCCGAGCTGCAGGACTACGTCGCGGACGTGATCGACCGCTACCCGCGCTGCCGCATGGTCGGCACGCGCTTCGTGCTCGTAGAGGCACGCGAGCGCGTGATGCCCGAGATCCCGGCCAGCCTCGCCGAGTTCGCCACGCGCGAGCTGCGCGGGCGCGGGATGGAGATCCGCACCAACACGATGCTCGCGTCGGCCGAGGCCGACTCCGTCACGCTCTCCACCGGCGAGCGCATCCCCACCCGGCTGCTGTGCTGGACGGCGGGCGTCACGCCCGCGCCCGTGGTCGCCGAGCTGGGGCTGCCGCTCGGCCCGGGCGGCCGCATCGAGGTCGACCCCACGATGCGCGTGGCGGGCACGCTCGAACGTCTGGGCGATCGGCGACGCCGCCGCGGTCCCGGATCCGGCCCAGCACCGGCGCGCGCCCAGCCCGCCCACCTGCCAGCACGCCATCCGCCAGGGGCGCCGGGTGGCGGAGAACGTCGCCGCGACGCTCGCGGGCCGGTCGCCGAAGCCGTTCCGCTACCGCACGCTCGGCGTGTTCGTCGACATGGGCCAGCACAAGGCGGTCGCGACGATCCTCGGCCTGCGCCTGCGCGGCTTCCCGGCCTGGTTCGCCGCCCGCACCTATCACCTGGCGATGATGCCGGGCCTCGCCCGCCAGGTGCGGCTGGCCGTCGACTGGACCGTGGGCCTGGTGTTCGGCCGCGCCTCGGCCGAGCTCGGCCAGCTCGGCCACCCGGCGCGCGCTCGACGAGCCACGCGAAGCGGGCCGCGTGAGCGTCCTCTCCTTCCGCGAGGGGCGCGCCAGCGACCTGCGCGCCACGTTCGACCTGGGCGAGGCGGCCCTCGACGCGTCGCGCAAGGAGCGCGGCCTGCTGCCGCCCGACCACCGCCGCGCCGAGGACGACCTCGACGCCCGCTGGGAGCGCGAGCGCGGGCTGCTCGAGTTCATCGTCGCCCAGGCCGACGGCGCGTTCGTGATCTGCGAGGAGGACGACCAGCTGGTCGGCTACACGCGCGTCGCCCGCTTCGGCGAGATGGACGAGCTGACCGAGCTGTGGGTGGCGCCGTCGCACGCCGGGCTCGGGGTGGGGAGGGCGCTGCTGGAGCGCTGCTGGCCCGAGTCGCCCACGCCCGAGCTCGGCCGGGTGGTGCTCGGGATCGGCCGGCCCGCGGACCTGACGCTGTACACGCAGTTCGGCGTGATGCCGGTCAGCGGCCACTGGCACATGCGCCACCGCAGCGAGGAGTACATCGAGCGCCGCTCGCAGGAGATCGACGCCGGGCCGCCCACGGTGCACGCGCTCACGCCCGAGCGGGCGGTCGCCGAGTGGAAGCGCCTCGAGCCGTCGGCGATCGGCCACGAGCGGCCGCTGCTGCACGAGTTCTTCGGCCGCACGCGCACCTGCCTGGCCACGATCGACGCCGCGCGCGGCGAGGCGAGCGCGCTCTGCTGGGTCAGCTCGGACGGCGAGATCGGCCCGGCGGTGGGGGAGGCGGCCCAGGACCTGGTGCCGGTCGTGCTGGCCGCGCTCGATCGCGTGGCCAAGCAGCAGGAGCCGGAGAGCGTCGGCGTGTTCTGCACGACCGACTCCTGGTGGCTGCTCGACCGCCTGCGCCGGCTCGGCTTCCGCGTGCACTGGCCCGGCTGGGTGATGAGCTCGGTGCCGCTGCCGGGGCTCGACCGCTACCTCGCCACGCGCCCCGCGAGACTGCTCTGACTGCCCTCTAGACTTCCGGGTATGCGTGAAGCCGCTTCGAACGCCGGTCGCAAGGTGATCGCCATCGCGGTCCTCGTCGCTGGCCGGGTTCCTGCTCTTCAAAGCCGTGATCGGCACGGTCGTCGCGGTGCTCTGGATCGTCGTCGGCGATCGTCGCCGTCGTGGCGGTCATCTGGGCGCTCGGCGTGCTGCGCTGAGAGGCGCGCGTGGAGTTCGTCGTGCTCGCCTTCTTCTGCGGCCTGTCGGCCGCGGTGATCGGCAAGCTCAAGGGCAGCTCGTTCTGGATCTGGTTCCTGGTCGGCGCGGTGCTGCCGCTGCTCGGCACGCTGGCCGCGATCTTCTACCGCTCCGAGCGCCGCGAGCCGCGGCGTACCTGCCCCGAGTGCGGGAAGGTGCAGCCGCTCTACGTTCAGGTCTGCACCCGCTGCGGGCGCGATCTTGAATGGCCAGATGAGGTAATTCCGGCCAGGTAGACTGCTTCGTCCCCGTTTCCCGGAAGGAGCAGGAGCCGTCATGCGAGCCGTCGACGCCATCATGGAATGCCTCAAGGCTGAGGGCGTCGAGCACGTATTCGGGATTCCGGGCGGCGCCAACCTTCCGACCTACGACGCGCTCTACGACGCGGGCATCCGCCACGTGCAGTGCCGGCACGAGCAGGGCGCCGGCCACGCGGCCGAGGGCTACGCGAAGGCGAGCGGGCGCGTGGGCGTGGCGCTGGCCACGAGCGGCCCCGGCGCCACCAACCTGGTCACGCCGATCGCCGACGCGATGATGGACAGCGTGCCGACCGTGTTCCTCACGGGCCAGGTGCGCACCGACCTGATCGGCACCGACGGCTTCCAGGAGGCCGACATCTCCGGCATCACGATGCCGATCGTCAAGCACTCGATCCTGATCCAGGATCCGCGCGACATCCCGAAGGCGATCCACGAGGCGTTCCACATCGCCTCGAGCGGGCGTCCCGGGCCCGTGCTCGTCGACGTGCCGCAGGACCTGTCGCGGGCCGACATCCCGTACGAGCCGGTCAGCAAGGTGCACCTGCCGGGCTACCAGCCGACGACGGAGGGCAACGCCAAGCAGATCCGGCTGGCGGCGAAGGCGATGGCCAACTCGCGCCGGCCGGTGATCTACGGCGGCGGCGGCGTGATCAACGCCGACGCGGGCCCGGAGTTCCGCGACCTCGTTCTGTCCGACAACCTGCCGGTCACGTGCACGCTGATGGGGCTCGGCGCCTTCCCGGCCGACGACGCGCAGTGGCTCGGGATGCCCGGTATGCACGGCACCCGCACCGCCAACTACGCGATGGACGAGGCGGACCTGATCGTCGCGATCGGCGCCCGCTTCGACGACCGGGTGACCGGCAAGCTGTCCGAGTTCGCGCCGCGCGCCAAGTTCATCCACATCGACGTCGACCCGGCGGAGATCTCGAAGAACGTGCCGGCGCACATTCCGATCGTGGGCGACGCGAAGAGCATCCTGCCGAACCTGACCGCGGAGTACCGGGCGCTCGAGGCCGATCCGGCCCGCCTGGAGGGCTGGTGGCAGCGCCTGCACGGCTGGCAGGAGAAGTACCCGCTGCGCTACGACGACTCCGAGGACTCGGAGATCAAGCCGCAGTTCATGGTCGAGACGATGTTCGAGGCCACCGGCGGCCAGGCGATCATCACGTCGGACGTCGGCCAGCACCAGATGTGGGCCGCGCAGTACTACGGGTTCAGCCGCCCGCGCCAGTGGATCAACTCGGGCGGGCTGGGGACGATGGGCTTCGGCCTGCCGTCGGCGATGGGCGCCAAGGTGGCCTGCCCGGACCAGGACGTGGTCTGCCTGGCCGGCGACGGCTCGCTGATCATGAACGTCCAGGAGTTCGCCACCTGCGTGGACGAGCAGATCCCGGTGAAGGTGTTCCTGATGAACAACGGCTACCTCGGCATGGTGCGCCAGTGGCAGGAGCTGTTCTGGGACAAGCGCTACTCGTCGGTGAAGATGGGCGGCAGCCCCGACTGGGTCAAGCTCGCTGAGGCCTTCGGGGCGAAGGGCATGCTCGTGTCCGACAAGTCGGAGCTGAAGGACGCCTTCAAGGCCGCGCTCGCGGAGGACGGCCCCGTGCTCGTCGACGTGCACGTGACCAAGGAGGAGAACTGCTACCCGATGATCCCCGCCGGGCAGGCCGCGCGGGACATGGTGGGCTGAGCGATGGGCGAGCCCGGAACCAAGGAAGTGCTCCACCTCGAGGACCTCGAGGTGAGCGGCGGCGGCCGCACCGGCCGCAAGCACGTGCTGTCGATCCTCGCGGAGAACAAGCCCGGCGTCCTGGCCCGCATCGCGGGCCTGTTCGCCCGGCGCGGGTTCAACATCGACTCGCTGGCGGTCGGGCCGACCGACGACGTGTCGATCTCCCGCTTCACGCTCACCGTCGACGGCGCCACGCACCCGATCGACCAGGTCACCAAGCAGCTCCACAAGCTCGTCCACGTGATCAAGATCCGCGACCTCGAGCCGGCCGAGACGGTCGCCCGCGAGCTCGCGCTGTTCAAGATCTCGTGCCAGGACGGCGACACGCGCGCCCAGGTCATGCAGTACGCGGACATCTTCCGCGGGAAGACCGTGGACGTCTCGAAGCGCTCGGTCACCGTCGAGGTGACCGGCACGGACGACAAGATCGCCGCGTTCGAGGAGCTGGTGCGCCCGTTCGGCCTGATCGAGATGGTGCGGACGGGCGAGGTCGCGGTGGCGCGCGGGCGCGGCGCGACGTAGCCCGAACTCAGCATAAGGGCGCCCGGCGAGTGTGGTCGTCGGTGGCCTACGCAACTTTCGACACCGCACTCGGCCGGCAGCCCGGACCGTCATCCTTAGTGCATGTCGTTCACCGCGACGCGCGCCGAGAGCCCGTTCGAGCTGAGCGCGGCGGCGCGCGAAGCGCTCGCGCAGCGGGTCGAGCAGGCGCTCGAGCGCGCTCGCGGCGAGCCGGGCCCCGGCGCTCGCGGCGGTCACTGTGCCGCTCCCGGCCGACCTCGACCTGTCGGCCGCCGTGCTGCGCGCCCGCCAGCCCGACGACCGCTACTTCTGCTTCGAGCAGCCCGATCGCGACGGCTTCGTGCTCGCCGGCCTCGGCTGCGCCGTCGCGCTCGAGTCGCGCGGCCCCGGCCGCTTTCGCGAGGTCGCGGTGCGGGCCCGCGACCTGAGCCGCCGCGCGTTCGTGGACGACGCCTCCGGGGACGCCGAGCGGCCCGCCGCCGGCCGGGCCCGTGTTCGTCGGGCGGCTTCGCCTTCGCCGAGAACGGCGGCGGCACGCCGGAGTGGTCCTCGCTCGCGCCGGCGTCGCTGGTGCTCCCGGAGATCTCGCTGGCGCGCCACCGCGGCGAGGCGCGCATGACGGTCGTCGGTCGTGGTGCATCCGGACCGAGCGCACCGCCTGACCGAGGTCCTGCGGCGCGCCGAGCAGCTCGCAGCCCGCCTCGATGCCGCTGATCGACCCGGATCCGGTCCAGCGCACCACGGTCGCCAGCGCCGCCCCGCCGGCCCACTACGAGCAGGCGGTCGAGCGCGCCGTCGAGCGCATCCGCGCCGGCGAGCTCGAGAAGGTCGTGCTGGCGCGCGAGGTGCGCGCGCACGCGCGCACCGCCCACGACCCCGGCGCGGTCATGGGAGCGCTGCGCGACGCGTTCCCGGCGTGCTTCTGCTGGTGCGTCGGCACTCCCGAGCTGGCCTTCGTCGGCGCCAGCCCCGAGCTGCTCGTGCGCCGCGACGGCGCGCGCGCCCAGACCGTCGCGCTGGCCGGCACCACCCGCCGCAGCGCCGATCCCGCCGTCGACGACCACCTCGGCGAGCAGCTGCTGCGCAGCGTCAAGGACCGCGAGGAGCAGGCGATCGTCGCCCGCCGCATCGAGCGCACGCTCGAGCCGGTCAGCGTCTGGGTCACGGCCGCCGACGAGCCGGTGCTGGTGAAGGTCCAGAACGTCCAACATCTGGCTACCCCGATTCGGGCACAGCTGGCCGATCCGCTGCCGGCGGTCGAGCTGGCCGGGCATGCTGCTGCCCACCCCGGCGGTGGGCGGCGAGCCGCGCGAGGCCGCTCTGCCGCTGATCCCGGCGCTCGAAGGGCTCGACCGCGGCTGGTACGCCGGCGCCGTCGGCTGGACCGACCTGGGCGAGGACGGCGAGTTCTGCGTGGCCCTCCGCTGCGCGCTGCTGCGCGGCAACGATCGCGCATCTCTATGCGGGTTGTGGAATCGTGCGGGACTCAATTCCCGCCGAGGAGCTCGCGGAAAGCGAGGTAAAGCTCGAGGCGCTGCTGCCGCTGCTGTCGTAGGCGGCGGCCGGGGCTCCCGGTGATGACGACCTTACGGAGGGGTAGAGGACGGCAATGAGCGCGGGAGGGGACGAGCTGCGCGAGGAGGGCGGCGCTTCGACCGCCGCCCGCGTCCTCGTCGCCGGCCTGATCCTGCTCGCCGCCGTCGTCGGTCGCGATCGTCCTGTTCGCCGGCGACGGCGGCTACCGCGTCACCGCCGACTTCGTCAACGCCGGCCAGCTCGTCAAGGGCAGCGAGGTGCGCGTGGCCGGCAGCACGGTCGGCACCGTCGAGGACATCGACGTCAGCAGCAGCGGCACGGCTGAGGTCACCTTCACGGTCGACGACGACTACGCGCCGCTGCGCGCGCGGCACCCAGGCGACCGTCAAGCCCACCTCGCTGTCCGGCATCGCCAACCGCTTCATCGACCTCCAGCTCGGCCCCGACAGCGGCGCCGACATCGAGGACGGCGGCCACATCGGGTCCGATCAGACCGCCACGGCGGTCGAGCTGGACGAGGTCTTCTCGCTGTTCGACAAGGAGACGCGCAGCTCGCTGCGCGGCTTCATCAAGGGCCAGGCGGACACGCTGCGCGGCCGCGGCGCCGAGCTGCGCCAGGGCATCCACTACCTCAACCCGGCGCTCTCGACGGGCAGCCGCCTGTTCCGCGAGCTGACCCGCGACGAGCCGCTGCTGAAGCGCTTCGTGGTCGACTCGGCGACGCTCGTGAACGCGCTGGCCGAGCGCCGCGACGACCTGACCGGGGTCGTCTCGAACCTGAACGCCACGTTCGGGGCGCTCGGAAGCCAGCAGGCGGCGCTGGCCGAGTCGGTCGAGCGGCTGCCGCCGTTCCTGCGGCGCGCCGACACCACCTTCGTGAACCTGCGCGCCGCGCTCGACGACGTGGACCCGCTGGTCGACGCCGCCAAGCCGGCCGTGCGCCGGCTCGGGCCGTTCCTCGACCAGGCGCGGATGTTCGCGAGCGACGGCGAGCCGACGATCCGCGACCTGTCGCGCACGATCCGCGCCGCCGGCTCCAGCAACGACCTGATCGAGCTGATCAACAGCTTCCCGCCGCTCAGCCGGGTCGCGCTCGACGATCAGACCGTCAACGGCGCCGAGCGCCGCGGCGCGTTCCCCGAGACCGCGGCGGCGCTGAGCGCCGCGGCGCCGACGATCGCGTTCGGCCGCCCCTACACGCCCGACTTCGTGGGCTGGCTCGACGACTTCTCGACGACCGGCGGCTACGACGCGCGTTGGCGGCTACTCGCGGGCCTGGATCAACCTCTCCGAGCTGCTCTACGGGCCCGGGCCCGAAGATCGGCCAGTTCCGCCGCTGCCCGGGGGCCAACGAGGAGCCCGCGGCCGACGGCAGCAACGTGCTCAGCGCCGCCGAGGCGGCCGCGCTCGACTGCGACCCGAGCCAGAGGTCGGTGGGCCCGTGAGGCGCGCCGGCGCGATCGTCGCCGTCGCGGCCGCGTGCGTCGCGGCGGTGCTCGGGCTGGGCGCCGCGGCCGGCGCCGACGACGACGCCAAGACCTACGAGATCGTGCTCGACAACGCCTTCGGCCTGACCGAGGGCGGCGACTTCGAGATCGCCGGCGTGCGCGCCGGCAAGACCGGCGAGGTGCGCCTCGAGGGCCAGGCGCGGCCGCTCGCCGTCGTCGAGGCCGAGGTCACCGAGCCGGGGCTGGCGGACCTGCGCGAGGACGCGCGCTGCGAGGTGCGCCCGCAGTCGTTCATCGGCGAGTACTTCGTCGACTGCCAGCCGGGCACCTCGCCGAGCCGGCTGCCGGACGGCGGCCGCGTGCCGGTCGACCAGACCAGCTCCACGATCGGGCTCGACCTGGTCAACAACATCCTGCGTCGCCCGTACCGCGACCGGCTGCGCCTGATCGTGGGCGAGCTGGGCGCCGGCCTGGCCGGGCGGCCGGACGACCTCAACGACGTGATCCGGCGCGCCGCTCCCGGGCCTGCGCGAGACCAGCGAGACGCTGCGCGTGCTGGGCCGCCAGACGAAGACGATCGAGTCGCTGATCGTGGACGCCGACCGCGTGGTCGGCGCGCTCGAGGCGCGCAAGAGCGACGTGAGTCGCTTCGTGCGCGAGGCCGGCCAGACGGCCGAGACGACGGCCAGCCGGCGCGAGCAGCTCGCCGCCGGCTTCCGCGAGCTGCCGGCGTTCCTGGCCGAGCTGGAGCCCTACATGGGCCGGCTCGGCGACCTCGCGCAGGCCCAGCAGCCGGTGCTGCGCGACCTCGGCGCCGCGTCGGGCGACCTCGACACGTTCCTGACCCGCCTGCAGGCCGTTCGCCGACGGCGGCCACGCCGGCCTTCGAGTCCCTCGGCGACGCCTCGGTCATCGGACGGCGCGCCGTGCGCGAGAGCCAGCAGGAGATCCAGGAGCTGCGCCGTCTGGCCGCCGACGCCCCCGGCCTGGCCAAGCCGCTGCGCCAGTTCCTCCAGACGATCGACCAGCGCGAGCGCGCGGTCGAGCCCGACTCGCGCGCCGCCGCCACCGATCCGCCCGCCCCCGACCCGACCCACATCTCGGGCAGGCGGCGGCTTCACCGGGCATGGAGGCGATCTGGAACTACTTCTACTGGCAGGCGCTCGGGACCAACGCGCTCGACGACGTCGGCCACGTGCTGCGCCTCGGGATCGACCCGGCCGGCTGCATCACCTACTTCAACAAGGTCGAGGGCGACGACCTCAAGAACTGCAACCAGTTCCTCGGGCCGACGCAGCCGGGCGTGACCACCCCCGATCCGACCGCCTCGGCGGCGGCCGCCGCCACGACGCCCGCCTCCGCCAAGTTCGCGCCGCAGGCGCCCGCGCCGGCTGACGACGCGGCGACGGCCGGCCTCGTCGACTACCTGCTCGCGCCATGAGGGAGGCCGGCCGACAGCTCGCCGCGAGCCCCGTCCTGATCGGGGCGGTCACCGTGCTGGTGGCGATCGTCGCGGTCTTCATCTCCTACAGCGCCAACCAGGGCCTGCCGTTCGTCCCGACCTACAAGCTCAACGCGGAGATCCCCAACGGCGCCAAGCTCGTGCCCGGCAACGAGGTGCGGGCGGGCGGCTTCCGCGTCGGCGTGGTGGACGACATCACCGCGTCCGGCGCACGCGTCAACGGGCGCGAGCAGCTCGGTCGCGCGGCTCGAGCTGAAGCTCGACAAGGAGATCGAGCCGCTCTCGGTCGACACGCGCGTGGGCGTGCGGCCGCGCTCGGCGCTCGGGCTCAAGTACGTGGAGCTGATCCCGGGCCACTCGCGAGCGCACGTTCGAGACGGGGCCACGGTGCCGCTGCGCAACGCGGTCGCCGACGGCGCCCGAGCTGGAGGACGTGCTGTCGACGTTCGCGCCGCGCACGCGCTCCGACGCCCAGAAGGCGCTGATCGGCTTCGGCGACTCGTTCGCCGGCCGCGGCAACCAGATCAACGACACGATCCGCGAGCTGCGGCCGTTCCTGGTCCACCTCGGCCCGGTGATGCGCAACCTCTCGAGCCCGAAGAGCGAGCTGCGCAACCTCGTCCCGGCGCTGGCGGCCGCGGCGGCGCAGGTGGCGCCGGTGGCGGAGGTGCAGGCCCAGCTGTTCGGCGACCTGGCCGACACGTTCGCGGCGATCAATCGCGACCCGCGGGCGCTCCAGGAGACGATCGAGGAGACGCCGCCAACGCTGGCGGCCGCGACCGCGTCGTTCCGCGTGCAGACCCCGTTCCTGGCGCGGTTCGCGGACGTGTCGCGCCGCCTCGGCCCAGGCGCCGCCGAGCTGCGCCGCTCGCTGCCGCTGATCAACGACGCGCTCAGCGCGGGCGTCCCGGCCTTCCGCCGCACGCCCGAGCTGGGTGAGCGACTCGCCCAGCTGCTCGACGCGCTGGCGACGCTGTCTGAGAACCCGAACACGCTGCTGTCGCTGCGCGACCTGCGGCGCGCGCTCCAGGTCAGCCGCCCGGCGATCGAGCACATCGCGCCCTACCAGACGGTCTGCAACTACCTCGTCTACTTCTTCAACCCGCTCGGCACCCACCTCTCGGAGACCGTTCCGGGCGGCACGCAGGAGCGCATCAAGGCCAAGCTGGCCGACCTCACGCCAGGCGAACACGCTGGGCCTGACCGAGTCGCTGCGGCCGGTGGACGTGCCCAGCAACCAGGACCCGCAGTCCGGCGCGCTCCAGGCGCTGCACACGCAGTACGGCGGCCCGGCGATCGACAAGAAGGGCAACGCCGACTGCCAGAGCGGGCAGACCGGCTACCCCAACCGGCTGGTGACCGACCCGCGCTGGCCGCCCGACTCGTCCGCGGGCGGGCTTCATCGGCGGCGGCAGCCACGTGGTCCTCGACGGGAACACGCCCGGCCTGGCCGGCGGGACCTACAGGTCGCGCCAGCTCGGCATCGACAACCTGAAGGACGTGCCATGAGCGCCTTCAGGGCAGGCGTGCTGACGCTCGTGGTGATCCTGGTGGCCGCGTACTTCGGCTTCACCAAGTCGAACCCGTTCGCCGACCCGTACGAGCTGCGTGCGGTCGTTCGCGACGCCCAGAACCTCAAGCCCGGCGCGCCGGTGCGCGTGGCCGGGGTGGAGGTCGGCAAGGTCTCGAAGATCGAGGCGGTCGATGGCGGCGAACCGGCGACCAGGATCACGATGGAGCTGAGCGAGGACGCGCTGCCGGTGCACGAGGACGCGCGCGTGCAGATCCGCCCGCGCATCCTGCTCGAGGGCAACTTCTTCGTCGACCTCGAGCCGGGCTCGTCGCAGGCCAAGGCGCTCGAGGACGGCGGCACCGTGCCGATCACCCAGACCAGCAGCGCGGTGACGCTGCCCGAGGTGCTGTCGGTGCTCACCTCCGACACCCGAACCGACCTGCAGACGCTGCTGCGCGAGTACGCCACCGCGGTCGACGGCGGCGGCGCGCGGGCGCTCAACCGCGCGATCCCGTCCTTCGCGCCCGCCTACCGGCTCAGCGCGCTGACCAACGACGCGCTGCTCGGCGAGCAGCCGACCGAGGACCTGCACCGCGTGCTGCGCAACCAGGCGCGCGTGTTCGGGACGCTGTCCGAGAACCCGCAGACCCTCCAGGACCTCGTCAGCGACCTCAACACGACGGCGGGCGCGATCGCCAGCCAGGACTCCGCGCTCGAGGCGGCGGTGCCGGCGCTGCGCGACACGCTGCGCGAGGGCTACCCGGCGCTGGGCGAGCTGAACGACGCGCTGCCGACGCTGCGCGCCTTCTCGCGCGAGGCGCTGCCGGGCGTGCGCTCGTCGGTTCCCACGCTGGACGCGGCGATCCCCTGGATCGTCCAGGCGCGCAGGCTGGTCGGCGAGGACGAGCTGAAGGGGCTCGCCGCCGACCTGCGCCAGGCGGTGCCGCACCTCGTGAAGCTCAACCAGCGGCTGATCCCGGCGCTGCGCCAGCTGCGCGCGCTGTCCTCCTGCACCAGCTCGGTGCTGGTGCCGTTCGTGGAGTCGCCGATCCCGAGCATCGAGGCCGGCAACTCGGACCAGGCGGTGCGCGCCCAGCTGATGCGCAGCTTCGTCGGCCTGGCCGGCGAGAGCCGCGTGACCGACGCGAACACGCCCGTGTTCCACATCCAGGGTGTCAGCCCGCTGAACCTCACCGCCGGCCGCATCGAGCCGGCCGCTCCCGCCAATCCGAACATGCCGCCCGAGCACCGCCCGGACGTGCCCTGCGAGACCCAGCAGCCGCCCAACCTGGCGGCTCCGGGCGGCTCCGCCCTCAATCCCGACCTGACCTCGGTGACGGCGCCATGAAGATGGCGATCCGCAAGCACCTGCGCGAGGTCGGAGCCGTGCTCGGCCTGATCGTGCTGGCCGCGTTCGTGGCGATCTACATCCTCAACGCCCAGAGCATGCGCTTCCCGTTCGTCGAGGAGTCGCCCAAGCACATCACGGTCGAGCTGCAGAACGCCCAGGCGGTCGAGCCGGGCCAGGGGCAGACCGTGCGCGTGGCGGGGGTCGAGGTCGGGCGCATCTCCGACGTCAAGGTCGTGCGCGGCATCGCCGCCGTCGACGTTGAGCTGGAGCCCGAGTACAAGAACCTGATCCGCGAGGACGCGACCGCGCTGCTGCGCCCCAAGACCGTCCTCAAGGACATGTTCCTCGAGGTGTCCCCGGGCACCGGGCGCGTGCTCGACGAGGGCGGGCGCATCGCGGTGGCCAACACGCTGCCCGACGTGGACCCGGACGAGATCTACGCGGCGCTCGACAGCGACACCCGTCCTTACCTGAAGCTGCTCGTGTCGGGCGCGGGCAAGGGGCTGAGCGGCCGCGGCATGGACCTGCGCGAGGTGTTCCGCCGCTTCGAACCGGTGCACCGCGACCTGGCGCGGGTCACGCGCGCCACGGCCCGCCGGCGCGTGGCGCTCAAGCGACTGATCCACCGCTACGGCGTGTTGCTGGAGGAGGTGGGGCGGCACCCCGACGACCTGCGCCGGCTGGTGAGCGCCTCACACGCGGTCTTCGACACGCTCGCGAACGAGGACCAGAACATCTCGACTTCGGTCGCGCGCCTGCCGGGCTCGCTGCAGGCGACCGAGCGCGCGCTGACCGAGGTGCGCAGCTTCGCTCCCGCGCTGCGTACGACGCTCGAGTCCCTGCGCGAGCCGGTCCGCAAGCTGCCCGCCACCAACGCGGCGCTCACGCCGTTCCTAGAGGACACCACGCCGGTCCTGCGCGACGAGATCCGCCCGTTCGTGCGCACCGCGGGCCCGTTCACCGACGACCTGCGGCTGGCGGCACGCGACGTGAGCAAGGCGACGCCCGACCTCGACAAGGCGCTCGGGGAGACCAACCGCTTCTTCAACATGGGCGCCTACAACCCGGGCGGTGCCGAGAGCCTCGCCGGCCTGTCGGTGCCCCAGCAGCGCGCCCGCAACGAGGGCTTCCTCTACTGGCTGGCCTGGACGGCCCAGAACGGCGTCTCGCTGTTCAACACCGCGGACGCCCAGGGACCGTGGCGGCGGGTCACGATCTGCGGCGTCCCGGCGCCGATCCTGCAGACGATCATCGGCGGCGTCCTCGACAGCGTCGTCGAGACGCAACCCCAGCCTGGCCGAGCAGCTGATCGGCGGCACCGGCACCGTGATCCAGCCCGGCAGCCCGATCGACAACGTGCTGAGCACCGGGTTCGGCTCCTGCAACTTCAACGCGCCATGAACAAGAACCCGCCGACACTCGGACGGATCGCGGCGATGCTGCTGTTCACCCTGTCGGTGTTCGGCGCTGCTGCTGTTCCTGTGGGTGTCGTTCGGCGGCACGCTGCCGCTGCGGCCGGAGGGCTACCGCTTCAAGGCGAACTTCCCCGAGGCGACGCTGCTCGCCAAGGAGGCCGACGTCCGGATGGCCGGCGTGAACGTCGGCAAGGTCAGGGCGACCGAGCTGGGCCCGGGCGGCCGCACCACCGAGGCCGAGATCGAGCTGGACTCGCGCTTCGCGCCGGTGAAGGTCGACACGCGGGCGATCCTGCGGCAGAAGAGCCTGCTGGGGGAGACCTACGTGGAGCTGTCGCCGGGGGAGGCGGACAGCGAGAACCTGCCCGACGGCGGGACGCTGAGGCGAGCGAACGTCCAGGACACGGTCGAGCTCGACGAGGTCTTCCGCGCCTTCGACCCGACCACGCGCCGGTACTTCCAGGAGTGGCTGCACGACGCGGGCATCGCGTCGACGGGCCAGTTCGCCTCGGACCTCAACGACTCGCTCGGCAACGCCGCGCCGTTCTTCGAGGACGGCGCCGACCTGCTGCGCCCGCTGGACGAGCAGGAGGTGGCGCTGCGCCGCGTGGTGCGCGACACCGGCCGCGTGTTCGATGCGGTCTCGCGCGAGGACGGCCAGCTGCGCGGCCTGATCACCAACGGGCAGGCCACGTTCTCGGCGCTCGCGTCGCGCGACGATGCGCTGGCCGAGACGTTCCAGATCCTGCCCACGTTCCTGCGCGAGACGCGCACGACGGTCGGCGCGGCTGGAGCACTTCGCGCGCAACACCGACCCGCTCGTGCGCGACCTGCGCGAGCCGGCCGACGACCTGGCGCCGACGCGTGCGCGACCTCGGCGACCTGTCGCCGGACCTGGAGAAGCTGTTCCGCAACATCGGCCCGCTCGTGGACGCCTCGGCGACCGGCGTGCCGGCGGCCGAGCGCTTCCTCGAGGGCGCGGAGCCGCTGCTCGAGTCCACCCACGTGTTCCTGCGCGAGCTCAACCCGATCCTCGCCTACCTGTCCTTCAGCCGCGGTCAGGTCGGCCAGTTCCTGTCGCTCGGCGCCTCGTCGCTCGGCGGGACCGGCCAGGGTGGCTACCAGGCCAACGGCGCGGGCGAGCACTACCTCGCCGCAGCTGGCGGTCATCGACAGCCGCTCGCTCCAGCAGCGGAGCACACGCCCGCCGTGGGATCGCGGCAACGCCTACATCGCGCCGAACGCGTACACGCGCGCCATCCCGCTCGGCGTGGTCGAGAGCTTCGACTGCGACCCGAACGGCGGCGAGCAGCGCAACCCGTCGGGCAGCGGCGGCGATGCGGAGCCACCCTGCTTCGTCGCGCCGGAGCAGCTCTTCCAGGACCAGCAATACCCGCGCCTGCGCCCCGGGCACGCGCCGGTGGTGGACGCGCCCAAGGGCACCGAGGGCAACTCGCCGGCGAGGCCCTAGAGCCGGGCCCCGACCGCCTCGACCAGCCGGCGGTGCCACTCCACGTTCGTGGCGCGGTCTGTGCGGATCTCCCTGATCTCGGGAGCGAGCGCGGCCAGGTCGGCTCGCGAAGGGGTGGCGATGTGCTCCTCGTAGAGCGCCGGGTCGGCGTGCTCGGCCACGGGGAGGAAGTCGAAGATGGCGCCGCCGCCGTTGTTGATGCAGACGACCTGCAGGTCCGCTTCGGCCCGCCGCGCGGCCAGCAGGCCGCCGACGTCATGCAGGAGCGCCAGCTCGCCGGTCAGCAGCCAGGCCGGCGTCTTGGCGGCCAGCGTGGCGCCCGCCGCCGACGAGACGACGCCGTCGATGCCGTTCGCGCCGCGGTTGGCGAGGAAGCGCAGCCGTTTGGGCGACTGGGGGAAGCAGGCCTCCACGTCGCGCACCGGCATCGAGGAGCTGAGCCAGACGATCGCGCCGTCGGGGAGCTCGGGCTCGAGGGCGGCCAGGAGCTTGGGCTCGAAGGCGTCGGGCGCCTCGGCGAGGGCCTCGGGCACGACCGCGTCCGCTGCGCGCCACCCGCTCAACCACGCCGAGTCGGCTACGGCGCTCCTGACCTCAACAGCGGCGGCCAGGGCGTCGAGGGTGGGGCCGGCGGCGCTTCGCAGCAGCAGCTCCGCGCGCCTGGTCGGCTCGTGCCAGGCCGCGTGGGGGTCGAGGACGACCTGCGGCGCTTCGGCTGCCCAGGTCCGGAGCGGCTTCGAAGTGGGCATGTCGCCCACGCGCAGGAGCAGGCCGGGCGGGTGTGCGGCGGCAAAGCCCTCGACGCGCAGCAGCACGTCGTAGTGGGCGACGACGTGCGAACGGTCGTGCGGGCCGCAGCGCACGCCCGAGGTCGGCTCGGCGAGCAGCGGCCAACCGCAGGCGGCCGCCAGCCGCGCGGCGGGCTCGGCCACGTCCTCGGCGGTGGGGCCGCAGACGATCGCGCCGCGCGGCTCGGCGGCGATGCGCGCCGCCAGCTCCTGCACGTCGTCGGCGTGGGGGGCGGAGGTGTGCTGGCGCAGCTCGGTCCAGGGCCGGCCGTCCGGGCGGCCGGCCCAGTCGGCGGCGTCGAGTGGCTCGGGCTGGGGCGCCAGCGGCTCGCGCAGGGGGAAGTTGAGGTGCACCGGGCCCGGCCGCTCGCCGGCGGCGGTCCAGTAGGCGCGGCAGGCGAGCGCGCGGTGATGGATGGCGGTCTCGCGGCTCGGCTCGTGGGTGCCCACCTCGACGAACCAGTTCACCGCGCTGCCGTAGAGCTTCACCTGGTCGATCGACTGGCCGGCGCCGACCTCGCGGAGCTCGGGCGGGCGGTCGGCGGTCAGCACGATCAACGGGACGCGCGCCTCCCAGGCCTCGATGACGGCGGGATGCAGGTTGGCGGCCGCGGTACCCGAGGTGCACGTGACGGCCACGGGCCGGCCGGTCGCCTTGGCCATGCCGAGCGCGAAGAAGCCGGCGCAGCGCTCGTCGAGCACCGAGACCGCCTCGAGCTCGGGTCGGCCGGCGAGGGTTAGCGCGAGCGGCGCGTTGCGCGAGCCCGGACAGGTGACCGCGTGCCGCAACCCGCACCGAACCAGCTCGTCTACAAACGCCTGCAACGGCGCATAGGTCCGATTGATCGGCTCCACGGCGCGAGACGCTACCCGCCGCGGTCGAGTGTGGTCGTCCAACGTGGCGCTATCCGCAACTTTTGACGACCGCACTCGGCGAAAGCGGCTGGGGGGCGCAGCTCTGGTGGCTGCTGTTAAACAATCCGGGCAATGGCCGTACCCGTCCTGTTCATCCCCGGCTTCATGCAGCCCGCCAGCGCCTGGGCGCCGGTCGCCGAGCGCCTCGACCCGCCGACCACGCTGCTCGACCACCGCGACCACTCCTTCGAGGGCCGCCTCGAGGAGATCGCCGCCGCCGGCGCCCAGGCCCTGCTCGTCGGCTACTCCCTCGGCGGCCGGCTCGCGCTGCGAGCCGCGCTGCGCGACCCTGGGCGCTACGCGGGCCTCGTTACGGTCGGCGTCACCGCCGGCATCGAGGAGGCGGCCGAGCGGGCCGCCCGGGCCGAGGCGGACGAGCGCCTGGCTTCCTGGATCGAGGCGGCGCCGATCGAGGACATCGTCGCGGTGTGGGAGCGCCAGCCGCTGTTCGCGGATCAGTCGGACGCCCTGATCGAGCAGCAGCGCGCCGGGCGATTGGCGCAGGACCCGCGTTCGCTGGCTCAGCTGCTGCGCACGGCCGGCCAGGGGGTGCTCGAGCCGGTCTGGTCCGCCCTGCTCACGTTCGAGCTGCCCCTCCTTGCGATCGCGGGCGGGCGCGACGAGGGCTACGTGTCGGCGGCGAAGAAGATCGCCGACACCGCCCCGAACGCCCACGCGAGCATCGTCGAGAACGCCGGCCACGCGGCACAGCTCCAGCAGCCAGCCCACGTCGCCGAGCTGGTTGCCGCTTTTCGCTCGAACCTGGGCTGAGCCGGGTGCGTATGCCCAGCCATGAGGAGGGAGAGGTTTCACATCGCAGGCGCGGTGGCGGTGCTGGGTATCGCTGCCGTGGCGACCACGACCGCCCTGGCGGGCGGAGAGAGGGAGGTTCGGACCAAGCTGACCGGCTTCCAGGAGGTTCCCGCGATCTCCACAGACGCCGGCGGCAAGTTCCGCGCGAAGCTGCGGACGAGCAGCCAGGAGATCCGTTACGAGCTGAGCTATGCCGACCTGACCGGTGCGGTGCAGCAGGCGCACATCCACATCGGCCAGCGCTCGGTGAACGGCGGGATCAGCGTGTTCCTGTGCTCGAACCTCGGTAACGGCCCGGCCGGCACCCAAGCGTGCCCACCCGCGCCGGCGACGATCAGCGGGACGATCAGGCCGGCCGACGTGGTCGGCCCTGTGGACCAGGGCATCGATCCGATGGAGTTCGACGAGTTGGTCGGCGCGATCCGTGCGGGCGTGGCCTACGCCAACGTCCACAGCGAGACCTACCCGACCGGCGAGATCCGTGGCCAGCTGCGCGACTGAGTGAGCTGCGGGAGGGCGAAGCGCCCTAGGCCGGGAGCTCGTCGACCACGATCTCGGCCAGGGCGCTCTCGTCCACTCCCAGCCCCGGCCCCAACGGCACCCGCAGCGTCCCGTTGACCGGCGCCGGCAGCGCTCGCGCCAGCGGCGAGTCGAACAGCTCGAGCGTCGCGAGCCCGCAGGCCAGCTGCAGGTCCTCCGCCGCTGCCAGCTGAAGCGCGGCGGCGATGCCCCAGGGCCCGTCGAGCGTGCTCGACAGGAAGGCGCCGAGCCCCTTCGCCCGGGCCAGCCGCAGCGCCTCGCGCGCGGGCTTGAAGCCGCCGGCGCTCGCCAGCTTCACGTTGACGACGTCGCAGGCCTCTGTCTCCACGACCCGCCGCACCGCGCGCGGGGAGCCGACCGACTCGTCGGCCGCGATCGGCGTGGACACGCGTCCGCGCACCTGGCGCAGCTCGTCGAGCGTGCGGCACGGCTGCTCCACGAACTCGAGGTCGAACTGCTCCAGCTCGCGGATGCGCGCCACCGCGTCGTCGACCGACCAGGCGCGGTTGGCGTCCACCCGCAGCGCGGGCCACGGACCGACGGCCTCGCGCACAGCCGCCACCCGTTCCACGTCCCCGGGCAGCCCGACCTTGACCTTGAAGCAGGCATAGCCGGCGCGCAGCCCCTCGCGGGCGCGCTCGGCCACCTCCTCCGGCGGCCCGCCCGACAGCGTGAAGTTCACCGGCAGCGCGTCGCGCTTGGGCTCGGCCAGCGGGCGCCCCTCCTGGCGCGCCTCGAGGTCGAGCCGGGCGATCTCCTCCGCGGCGCGCGCCTGGGGCGGGCGCCGGCCGCCACCGCCGCTCAGCGCGGCGATCGCGCGGTCGAGCGGCACTCCGTCGTAGGGCTCGAACGGCGCCGCCTCACCCCAGCCGACCGTCCCGTCGCTCGCCTCCAGCCGCAGCACCACCAGCTCGCGCGCGCTCACCACGCCGCCCGCGGTCACGAACGGCTCGCGGAACGGGAGCGACAGCCGCAGCAGGCTGCGCTTCACGACAGCAACACACCGGCGGACAGGAGCAGCGAGAAGACGGCCAGCAGCCGTCCTGTGCCAGCCAGAGCCCCGTTCAGCGCCGGCCCGTCGGTGCGCGACGACACGGTCTCGATCAGCGGCGGCGCCAGCGGCAGCGCCGCGAGGGTGAGCAGCAGCCAGGCGCTCAGCCCCCCGAAGGCCCAGGTGGCGGCCGGCGCGGCGAACGCGAGGATCACCATCGCCGTGTACAGCAGCCGGGCGCGGTCGCGGCCGAGCTTGACCGCCAGGGTGCGCTTGCCGGCGCGCCGGTCGGTGTCGATGTCGCGCACGTTGTTGACCACCAGGATCGCGGACGCGAGCAGGCCGACCGGCACGGCCAGCGCGTAGGCCTCCCAGCGCAGCTCCTCCGCCTGGACGTAGTAGGACCCGACCACCGCCACCACCCCGAAGAACACGAACACGAACAACTCGCCGAGGCCCTCGTACCCGTAGGGACGCGGCCCACCCGTGTAGAGCACGCCCGCGAGGATCGAGGCGACGCCGACCACCAGCAGCTCCCAGCCGGCGACCGACGCCAGGTAGAGGCCCGCCACGACCGCGACCCCGAACGCCACGTAGGTCCCCACCAGCACCCGCTTCGGCGGCATCAGCCCGCCGGCCGTCACGCGCACCGGGCCGAGCCGCTCCTCGGTGTCGGCTCCGCGGCGAGCGTCCGAGTAGTCGTTAGAGAGGTTCGTGCCGATCTGGATGAAGACGCTGCCGACCAGCGCGGCGACGAACGGCAGCACGCTGAAGTCGTCCTGGGTAGCCGCCAGAGAGGTGCCGACCAGCACGGGCGCCACCGCGGCGGGCAGGGTGCGCGGGCGCGCCGCGAGCAGCCACAGCCTGACTGTGCCGCGCGGAGCCGCCGCTCGGCCGACCGCGCCGCTCACGGCCGCTTCGGGAACTTCCCGAAGTCCGGCCGCCGCTTCTCCCGGTAGGCGTCCCGGCCCTCCTGAGCCTCCTCGCTCGCGTAGAACAGGAGGTTGGCGTCGTGGGCCAGCTGCTGGATCCCCGCGAGGCCGTCCTCGGCCGCGTTGAAGCTCGCCTTGAGCAGCCGCAGCGCGAACGGCGACAGCTCGAGCATCTCGCCGCACCAGCGCACGGTCTCGACCTCGAGCTGCTCGAGCGGGACGACGGCGTTCACGAGCCCCATCTCGAGCGCCTCCTCGGCGCCGTACTGGCGGCACAGGAACCAGATCTCCTTGGCCTTCTTCTGGCCCACCTGAGCGGCAAGCAGGCTGGCACCGAAGCCGCCGTCGAAGCTGCCCACGCGCGGCCCGGTCTGGCCGAAGCGCGCGTTGTCGGCGGCGATCGTGAGGTCGCACACCACGTGCAGGACGTGGCCGCCCCCGATCGCGTAGCCCGCGACCATCGCCACGATCGGCTTGGGTGTGCGCCGCATCTGCACCTGGAGGTCGGTCACGTGGAAGCGCCCGACGGTCGCTCCACCCGCGACGTAGCCCGAGTCGCCGCGCACCTGCTGGTCGCCGCCCGAGCAGAACGCCAGCGGGCCCTCGCCCGTCAGCACGATCACGCCGACCTCGGTGTCCTCGCGGGCGCGGTCGAGCGCCTCGGAGATCTCGATCAGGGTCTCGGGCCGGAACGCGTTGCGCAGCTCGGGCCGGTCGATGGTGATCTTCGCGATCCCCCCGGCCACCTCGTAGCGGATGTCCTCGTACTCGCCGCCGCCCGGCTGCCAGTCGGCCGCGGGCTCGATCTGGCGCTGGGCCTGCTGCTCGGTCCAGGAGGTCGTCATTTCGTCCACAAACCTTAGTTGCGCCCGCCCTGCGGGATACCCTGCGGCGTCAGTGGGCAGGGTCGTGATCCTCGGCGCGGTCGCCGCGCTTCTCGTCGGTGCGTCCGGTGCCAGCGCCGCGCGGCCGGTGCGCGAGCCGCTGCACGCGCGTGCCGGCGGCTTCCTCACGGCGCCCAGCGAGCACCGCCCGACGACGATCGCGCTCGACTACGTGCGCGGGCATCCCGGCACGTTCAGGCTCGACGAGGGCGACCTCGCCGGCCTCACGCTGGCGCCGTGCCTACCGCTTCGGCAAGGGGGCCGTCCACCTCCAGTGGGAGCAGTCCTATCGCGGCATCCCGGTCTTCGGCCCGGGGCTGCGTGCGAACGTGGACGCGGACGGGCGGCTGATCAACGTCGGCGCCGGCGCGCAGCCCGACCCGCGGGTCGCCTCGATCGAGCCGCGCCTGTCCGCGCTGGACGCGCTGCTGGCAGCGGGCCGCGCCGTCGGGGCCGCGGTCGTGCCGGGGCAGCCGACCAGGCGGGGCGGGGTCGAGCGCGCCACCGACTTCGCGGACGGCCAGCGGGCCAGCCTGACGGTGATGGGAGATCGCCTCGCCTGGCGGGTCCTGCTCCGGGCCGACGCGCGGCACTTCTACGACGCCGTGGTGGACGCCGACAACGGCGACACGCTCTACCGGGTCAACCTGGTCCGAGAGGCCACCGCGCTGGCGTTCGACAACTATCCCGGGGCCCCGCAGGGCGGGACGCAGACGGCCAAGGTCTTCGACCCTCCCTGGTTGACCGCGTCGGACAGCCTGATGGGCCAGAACGCCCACGTCTACACCGACCCTGAGGACGACATCGACGGCTTCCCGCCGCCCGCTCCCGATCCGGCGCCCGGCCACGAAATAGCGCCCTCGGCGCCCGGGGCCTGGAACTACACCCAGGAAGTGCACCCGGCGACCTCCCCGGGTCAGGACTGCCCGCCGGTCGGATGCTCCTGGAACAACTTCGCCCTGGGATTCAGCTGGCGCGACAATCTCGCCCAGGCCGGCACGCAGCTCTTCTACTTCGTCAACCTCTTTCACGACCATTTGCGTGACGCGCCCGGCATCGGCTTCGGTGCCAGCTCGAACAACTTCGAGGGCAGCGACCGCGTGAACGCCCAGGTCGACGACGGGGCCGCCACCGCGGCCCCTCCCGACGACGACTTCCCGGCCTGCAGCGGCGGACCGAGCGGTCAGGGCTACACCAACAACGCGTTCGTCATCCCAGTGCCGGAGGGAATGCCCCTGGTGATGCAGCTCTACCTCTGGTCGAGCTTCTGCACCGGCGGCAGCGAGTACGACGTCAACCCGGCCGACGACGCGCTCATCGTCTACCACGAGTACACCCACGGCATGACGAACCGGCTGGTCACGGATGCGGGCCGGGTTCCCGGGGATGAACGGGGCGCAGCCCGGCGCCATGGACGAGGGCCTTGCCGACTGGTACGGCCTGGATGCGCTGAACGCGCAGGGCTTCGAGCCGGATTCGGCTGCGCCCGGGGAGCTGCGGGCGGGCAAGTACGAGCGCGACGTCCTGCGCAGCCAGCCGTTCGACTGCCCGGTCGGCGCGTCGCCGGCCGCCTGCCCGGGAACCCCGGGAGCCGGCTCGGGTGGCTACACGTACGGCGACTTCGGCAAGGTCGCTGGGCGTGCCCGAGGTGCACGCCGACGGGGAGATCTGGGTGGAGACGCTGTGGGACCTGCGCACCCGGCTGATCGCCGACTACGGGGCGGGCGCCGGCATCGAGCGGGCGCGGGCGCTGGTCACCGACGGCCTGCGACTCGCTCCCGTGAACCCCACCTTCCTCGACATGCGCAACGCGATCCTGCAGGCGGACCTGAACCGCGGCTTCGGCGATCGCGACCGCATCTGGGCGGTGTTCGCCGCGCGCGGGATGGGCTTCCGCGCGTCGACGTCCGGCAACAACGACACGACGCCCGTCCAGGACTTCTCGCTGCCGTCGCAGACGAACCCGCCGCCACCGCCGCCTCCGATCGGCGACCGCACCCGTCCGAAGGTCACCAAGCTGTCGCTGTCGCGAAAGCGCTTCAAGGTCGGTCAGGTGTCCACGTTCCGGTTCACGCTCTCCGAGGCAGCCACCGCCAAGATCTCGATTGCCAGGTCCGAGGCGGGTCGCCGTGTGGGCAAGCGCTGCCGCGCCGCCACGCGGTCGCTGCGCAAGCGGCCGCGCTGCACGCGCTACCTGCAGGTGGGCAGCATGGTCAAGTCGAACCTGCGGCCGGGCGCCCAGCGCGTGCGCTTCAGCGGCCGGGTCGGCTCGCGGGCGCTGCGGCCGGGTCCCTACCGGGCCGCGATCGTCGCCACCGATCCGGGCGGCAACCGCTCGCGCGCGGCGGAGCTGACGTTCCGGATCGTTCGCGGCTGATACGTACGCTTGCGCGCGTGGAGGACTGGCTCACCGCCGCCGCGCGGGCTCGCCCCGACCACGTCGCCCTGGTGGCCGACGAGCGGGCGCTGACCTACGCCGAGCTGGACGAGCGCGCCGACCGCCGCGCGCGTGAGCTGGCCGCCGCGGGAGTGGGCGAGGGGGACCGGGTGAGCGTGACCCATCCGCCCGGGGTCGCATTCGCCGAGCTGGTGCACGCGCTGCCGCGCCTGGGGGCGGTACTCGAGCCCGGACCGCCCGCCGACCCGCCCGTGCCGGCGGCGGGCGAGCCGGGCGCCGCCGATCTCCGTACCGCCGTCGACCCCGAGTCCGTCCACACCGTGATCCGCACCTCCGGCACCACCGGAGCGCCGAAGGCGGTCGAGCTGACCTACGCCAACCACCTCGCCAGCGCGATCGCCTCAGCCGGCGCGCTCGGCGTGGAGCCCGACGATCGCTGGCTCTGCCCGCTGCCGCTGCATCACGTCGGCGGTCTGAACGTGCTGATCCGCAGCGTCATCAACCGCACCGCAGTGGTGCTGCACCCGCGCTTCGACGCCGACCGCGTGAGGGCGACGCTCGAGGCGGGCGAGGTGACGCTCGCCTCGCTGGTGCCGACGATGCTCGCCCGCCTGCGCACCGCCGGGCTGCGCGAGACGCCTGGGGTGCGCGCGATCGCACTCGGCGGCGGCCCGGCGCCGGCCGGGCTGCTCGACTGGGCGCGGGAGGCGGACATCCCGGTGGTGCCCGTCTACGGGATGACCGAGACCTGCTCGCAGATCGCGGCCGGCAGCCCGGGCCGCCCCCTGAGCGGCGTGGAGCTCGAGATCGCCACCGACGGCGAGATCCTGGTGCGCGGCCCGATGGTGGCCAGTGGCTCGGTTGCCGGCGACGGCTGGCTGCACACCGGCGACCTGGGCAGGCTCGACGAGGACGGCCGCCTGCACGTGCTGGGCCGGCTCAAGGAGCTGATCGTCACCGGCGGCGAGAACGTGGCCCCGCTCGAGGTCGAGCAGGTGCTGCTCGGCCATCCGGCCGTGGCCGACGCCGGCGTGGCGGGCCTTCCCGACCCCGAGTGGGGCGAGGCCGTGACCGCCTTCGTCGTGCTGCGCGAGCCGGCCGAGCAGGACCAGCTGCGGGCCTGGTGTCGCGAGCGCCTGGAGCCGTTCAAGGTGCCGAAGGCGATCCACGCGGTCGACCGCCTGCCGCGCAACGCCGGCGGCAAGCTCCTGCGCGACCGGCTAGCCGAACCGCCGGCGTAGCCGCCGGTGGCGGTGGCGGAACGTCATCCGAATGAAGGGCTCGAGCAGCGGGCCCGAGCCCGGCAGGCGCGGCTCAAACGACAGCCGGTCGCTCACGCGGGTAGCCGAGTCGCCGGCCGGCTCGAGCGTCCGCTCGTGCTCCCAGACGCGCATCGAGAGCATCCGGGAGCGCTCGTGGAAGCCGCGCCCGGGCTCGAGACGCGATCAGCGTGAGGTCGTCGTAGTCGATCGGGATCACGCCGAACAGCAGCACCCAGGAGCGGAAGATGCGCTCGCCGAGGACGACCTGCGAGGGATCGAGGGCGCGCACCCGCGCCGGGGCCGTCATCCGCATCAGCGGGCGCAGCTCGTCGTTGATGCCCTCGAACGTGGAGACGCGCGCCCAGACCGCGTCGGGCGGCGCAGCCACCAGAGACTGTTGTTCGACAACTCGCACGGGTGAGTATCTTCCACCGCCCATGATCTACGACAAGGACGCCGACCTCACGTTGCTCGACGGGAAGACCGTGGCCATCCTCGGCTACGGCTCCCAGGGACACGCCCACGCGCTGAACCTCAAGGACTCGGGCGTGGACGTGCTTGTAGGGCTGCGAGACGGCTCCGCGTCCGCGGACAAGGCCCGTGCCGACGGGCTGCGGGTGGAGTCGGTCGCCGACGCCGCCAGCCACGGCGACGTCGTGATGGTGCTGCTGCCCGACGAGAAGCAGGCCGAGGTCTGGGAGGCCGAGATCAGCGACGGGATCGCCCCCGGCAACCTGCTGATGTTCGCGCACGGGTTCTCGATCCACTACGACCAGATCGATCCCGGGCCGGAGGTGGACGTGGGGATGGTCGCGCCCAAGGGCCCCGGCCACCTGGTGCGCCGCCAGTTCGTGGAGGGCAACGGCGTGCCCGGGTTGATCGCGGTGCACCGCGACGCCAGCGGCACGGCCCGCGATCTCGTGCTGGCCTACGGCAAGGGCATCGGCTGCACCCGCGCCGGCGTGATCGAGACCAGCTTCAAGGACGAGACCGAGACCGACCTGTTCGGCGAGCAGGCCGTGCTCTGCGGCGGGGTCACCGAGCTGGTGCGTGCGGGTTACGAGACGCTCGTCGAGGCCGGTTACGACCCCCGGCTCGCGTACTTTGAGTGTCTGCACGAGCTGAAGCTGATCGTGGACCTCATGTACGAGAAGGGCATCACCGGAATGCGCTACTCGATCTCGAACACCGCCGAGTACGGAGACCTCACGCGCGGCAAGCGCGTGATCGGCGACCCCACCCGCGAGGCGATGAAGAAGATCCTCGGCGAGATCCAGTCGGGTGACTTCGCCCGCGAGTGGATCGCCGAGAACAAGGCTGGGCAGGAGAACTTCCAGCGCATGCGCGCGGAGCAGAAGGACCACCAGATCGAGCGCGAGGGCAAGGAGCTGCGCTCGATGATGGACTGGATCGACCAGGAGTTCTGATGGCCAACCCCTATCTCAAGCAATACCTGATGACGGCAGGCCCGACGCCCCTGCCGCCGGCCGTGTCGCAGGTGATGGCCGAGCCGATGCTCTACCACCGCGCCCCCGCCTTCGTGGAGGTGTACGCCCGGGCGCTGGAGCGGCTCAAGATGGTGTTCGGGACGGCCAACGAGGTCCAGGTGTTCGCCGCGTCGGGCACCGGCGCGATGGAGTCGGCGGTGGCCAACCTGACGCGCCACGGGGAGCCGGCGCTGGTGGCCAGCTGCGGCAACTTCGGCGAGCGCTGGGCCAAGCTCTGCGACGCCTACGGCGCCGACACGATCCACTGGGCCACGGACTGGGGGCGCAAGGTCGACCCGGCCGAGCTCGACCGCAAGCTCGGCGAGCACGAGGGCGTCAATGTCGTCTTCACCACCCTGTCCGAGACCTCGACCGGAGTCGTCAACGACATCCGCGAGCTGACCGAGGTCGCCCACCGCCACGGCGCCCTGATCGCCGTCGACGCCGTCTCTGGGATCGGCGCCGTGCCGCTGCCGCAGGACGAGTGGGGGGTGGACGTGGTCGTGTCGGGTTCGCAGAAGGCGCTGATGGCGCCGCCCGGCCTCGGCTTCGCCAGCGCGAACGAGGCCGCCCTCGCCCACGCCGCGGCGGCGCCCGGCCGGCGCTTCTACTTTGACTGGGAGCGCTACGTGAGCGGCCAGCGCAAGGATCCGCCGGACAGCCCGTTCACGCCGGCGGTCGGCCTGATCCGCGCCCTTGACGTGGCGCTCGGGCTGATCGAGCAGGAGGGGCTGGACGCGGTCTACGAGCGCCATCGCCTGCTCGGCCGTGCCACTCGCGAGGCCGCGCGGGCGCTCGAACTGGACACGCTCGGCGAGGCCGACGAGAACGCCAACGTGGTCACCGCGATCACACTGCCCGAGGCGATCGACGGCGCCGCCGTCCCGAAGCTGATGCGCGACCGCTTCGGCATCACGATCGCGGGCGGGCAGGGGCACCTGAAGGGCAAGATCGCGCGCGTCGCCCACTGCGGCTACTTCGGCGCCTTCGACATCCTGGTGACCGTGGCCGGGCTGGAGATGACGCTCAGCGAGCTGGGCCACGAGCTCGAGCTGGGCGCGGGCGTCGCTGCCGCCCAGCGCGTCTTCGTCGAGGCGGGCGTGCCGATTTCGTCGCCGGCTTGACGTGAAGGTCCTCGTCAAGGAGAAGATCGGCGACTCCGGCGTCCAGCTGCTGCGGGACGCCGGCTTCGACGTGGAGCTGGGCGCCGACTGGGACGACGGCGAGCTGGAGCGGCGCATCGGCGAGTTCGACGCGATCCTGATCCGCTCGGCCACTCAGCTGAACGCCGAGCTGCTCGAGCGGGCCGATCGCCTCAAGGCCGTCGGCCGTGCCGGGGTGGGGGTGGACAACGTCGACGTCGACGCCGCCACCAAGCGCGGCGTCGTGGTGGCCAACGCGCCCCAGTCGAACGTGATCACGGCGGCCGAGCACACGCTCGCGATGTTGCTCGCGCTGGTGCGCAAGGTGCCCCAGGCACACGGCTCGCTGACCGGTGGCGCCTGGGACCGCAGCAGCTTCAGCGGGGTCGAGCTGTACGAGAAGACGCTCGGCGTGCTCGGGTTCGGGCGGATCGGCCAGCTGGTCGCCCAGCGCGCGCTCGGGTTCGGCATGCGCGTGGTCGCCTTCGACGCCTACGTGGCCGAGGAGCGCTTCCGCGAGCTCGGCGTGGAGCGCGCGAGCAGCTCGGACCAGCTCTACGCGCAGGCGGACTTCATCACGATCCACCTGCCGGTCACGCCGGAGACGGAGAACTGGCTCGACGCCGGGGCCTTCGCGAAGATGAAGGACGGCGTGCGCATCGTCAACGTCGCGCGCGGCAAGCTGCTCGTGGAGGACGACCTGCGCGAGGCGATCGACTCCGGCAAGGTCGCCGGCGCCGCGCTCGACGTGTTCCGCGAGGAGCCCGTGACCGAGAACCCGCTGTTCTCCTACCCCAACGTCGTGGTGACCCCGCACCTGGGCGCGTCGACCACCGAGGCGACCGACCGGGCCGGCTACCAGGCTGCCGAGCAGGTCGTCGCGGCGCTGACCGGCGGCGTGGTCACGAGCGCGGTCAACGTGCCCGCGATCGCCGCCGAGGACCTCGAGGCGCTGGGCCCGTTCCTGCCGCTGGCCGCCAACCTCGGGCGCATCGCCGTGGCGCTCGCCGAGGGGACCTCGGTCGACGCGCTCGAAACGGAGTACCGCGGCCGCATCGCCGAGCGCGACACACGCCTGCTGACCGTGCAGACGCTCAAGGGAGCGCTTACGGGACATACCGAGGAGGAGGTCAACGACGTCAACGCGCCCTCGATCGCCGAGGAGCGCGGCATCGCCGTCTCCCAGACCAACAGCTCGGCCGCGCGCGACTTCACCGACCTCGTCCGCGTGACCGTCAGGAGCGGCGGCACCGCCACGCGGGTGGTCGGCACGACGCTGGGCAGCCAGCACCATCCGCACCTGCTCGAGGCGTGGGGCTCGCGCTTCAACGTGCAGCTCGAGCAGCACCTGGCGATCTTCCGCTACGAGGACCGCCCGGGAATGCTCGGGCGGGTGGGCACGATGCTGGGCGAGGCGGGCATCAACATCGTCTCGGCCGCGGTCGGCCGCCGGCCCGACTCGGACGAGCACGGCGGGGCGGTGATGCTGGTGACCGCCGACTCGCCGGTGCCGCAGGAGATCGTCGACCGGATCGTGTCCGGCGACGGCTTCGAGGCCGGGCGTACCGTCAGCCTCTAGGGCAGGCCGACTGCGGCAGGTTGACCTGCGGCAGGTTGACCGGCGGCACCTTGAGCTTCGGCCCCTGGAGAACGTCGGTCACGGGCTCCAGCACGGTCGGCACGTCGGGCAGGGCTGGAACGGCGGGCAGCTCGGGCGTCGTCGGGAGCGTGGGGACGGTCGGGAGCGTGCCGCCGCCGCCGCCGGTTCCGCCTCCACCGCCGCTGCCGCCACCGCCTCCGCCACCGCCCGAGTTCGGCTGGCCGCCGTCGGGGGAGACGTTCTCCGGCGTCTCGAACGACCGCGGTGCCGACCCCTGAGTCGGCTCGGAGATCGAGCCGCGCGGTGTCGTCGGATTCGTGTCGCGCGTGTGCGAGCGCCCGGCGCCGTGCCGGCGCTCGGCCGAAGGCCCGGAGTGGCTGGTGGCGCCGTTGTTCTGCGCGACCAGCTGCCGGTGCGCGCTGTCGCGGTGGGCGCTGGTCGTCGTGGACGCCGGCAGCGCGGAGCCGCCGAGGCAGGCGCCGATCAGCGCCACGCCGCCGACGCCGCAGGCGGTCTGGGCGATCGGCGCGACGCCCGCGGCGACGCCCGACTGGACCCCGCCGAGGCCGGACAGCAGGCGCTGCGGCGCCGCTGCCAGCACGCTGGCGAGCTCAACCGACCGGCGCGCGGCGTAGTAGCTGACGAAGGCCGCGACGGCGACCGCGTCGAGCTGGGTGCCCGCCTCTCGCTGGAGGATCTCGATCGCCTGCTTGTGCGTGCGCGGCTTGCGGTACGCGCGCGCCGAGGTGATCGCGTCGAAGGTGTCGGCCACCGCGATCACGCGGGCCCCGATCGGGATGTCGTCGCCGGCGAGGCCGTCCGGGTAACCGGTCCCGTCCATGCGCTCGTGGTGATGGCGGACGATCGCGGTGAGGTCGGCGTCGCCGAGCGACACCACCATCGCCGCGCCGTCACCGGGGTGGCGCTTGACCACCGCGAACTCCGAATCGGTGAGCTTGCCGGGCTTTGTCAGGATCGGGCGCGGCACGTTGATCTTGCCGATGTCGTGCACCAGCGCGGCCGCGCGGATCTTGGCCACCTGCTCGCGCGACAGCCCCATCTCGACCGCGATCCGCTCGGCGTGGCGCGCCACCCGGCGGCTGTGGCCGTGCGTGTAGGGGTCGCGCGCCTCGAGCAGGGCGCTCATGCGCCCCAGCAGCGCGGCCCGGTCCTCGCTGGGGCCCGTGGGCGCCTCGATCGCCTGGGTCGCGGTGTTGAGCCGGCGCTCGGCGACCGCTCGGCGCGCCCAGCCCCACAGCAGCAGGTCTCCGAAGACGAGGTCGCTCGACTGCTCGTGGCGGGTCCAGAGCGCGGCGAGCGCGCGGGCGAGTAGGACCGACAGGGCGACCGCGGCGAGCACGTGCAACGCGACCGTCGGCGCGCTGCGGGCGGGCCCGAGCTGCGAGACGATGACCAGCGGCACCGCCGTCACCACGGCGGTCACCCCGATCGAGAGCGGCAGGTAGCGCCCCAGGCGTACGCCGTCGGGCGCCTCGGCGCCCACGACTTGTGCCGACATGCACATGTATTCGACCTGCCCACCACAGGCTGAAGACACACGGCCAGCGCGCCGTATATTCGGCTAGACAGACTTGTTCAGGCGAGCGCTCGGCGCAGGTCCTCTACGAGGTCCTCGGCCGCCTCGACTCCGCAGGAGAGCCGCACCAGGTCGGCCGGCACGGCAGCGGCCGAGTCCTCGACGGACTGGTGGGTCATCGCCTGTGGGACCTCGATCAGGGACTCCACGCCGCCGAGCGACTCGGCCAGCGCGAACAGCTCGGTGGCCGCGGCGATGCGCGTGGCGTGCGGGTGGCGGAACGAGACCATCCCGCCGAAGCCTGGCCAGCGCACGTCCTCGACCTCGTCCACGCCGCGCAGGAACTCGCTCACGGCGCGGCCGTTCTCCGTGTGGGCCGCCACCCGCAGGTGCAGGGTGCGCAGGCCACGGTGCACCAGGAAGCAGTCGAGTGGGCCGGGCACTGCCCCGACCGCGTTCTGGACGAAGCGCACGCCCTCGTGCAGCGCGGGATCGCGCACGATCACGGCGCCGCCGACCACGTCCGAATGGCCGCCCAGGTACTTGGTCGCCGAGTGCACCACCGCGTCTGCGCCCAGCTCCAGGGGGCGCTGCACGGCGGGCGTGGCAAACGTGTTGTCGACCGCCACGAGGGCGCGGCCCGAGCGGGCGACGACGGCCTCGATGTCGACGACGTTGAGCAGCGGGTTGGTCGGCGTCTCCACCCAGATCAGGGCGGTGTCGTCGCGCACGGCGCGCTCGAGCGCGGCGAGGTCGGTCTGGTCGACCATGTCGTAGGTCACCCCGAAGCGCTTGAGCACCTTGTCGACCAGCCGGTAGGTACCGCCGTAGAGGTCGAGCGGCAGGATCACGTGGTCGCCCGCGCTGCAGTGCGCGGTCAGCAGCCCGTGCGTGGCGGCCATCCCGCTCGCGAAGCACGAGCCGAGCCCACCCTCGAGCTCCCCGAGCGCCCGCTCGAGCGCGGCGCGGGTGGGGTTCGCGGAGCGGGCGTAGTCGTAGTCCTCGACGAACTCGCCGGGCGCGGGCTGGACGTAGGTCGAGGTCTGATGGATCGGCGGGATCACCGAGCCGTAGGCGGGATCGGGTTCGAGCCCGGCGTGAACCGCGCGGGTGGCGAAGCGGCGCTCGGTCACCGTGCCAGGGATTCGAGCAGATCCGCGCGGGTGAGGATGCCCGCCGCGCGGCCGTCCATGTTGACCAGCAGCGCCTCGCGCTTGTCGGCGAGCAGCTCGAACGCCTCGCGGACGCCGTCGCTCGCGGTGACCGCGGGGAAGGGCGGCTCCATAACGTCGACGATCTCCGCGCCGAGCAGGGCCGCATCGTCCATCGCGTGCCGCAGCAGGCCGCGCTCGCTGACCGACCCGACGATCGTCTGGGGGTCCTGGCTCGACACCACCGGCAGCTGCGAGACCCGGTGCTGGTGCAGCAGCGCCACCGCGTCGCGCACCTTGCCGTGCGTCTCGACGGTCAGCAGCGGCGGGATCTCGCCTTCGGCGTGCTTGTGGCGCAGCACGTCGCCGACGGTCAGGGTCTCGCCGCGCTCGATGAACCCGTACTGCTGCATCCAGGCGTCGTTGTAGATCTTGGACAGGTAGGAGCGGCCGCCGTCGGGCAGGATCACCGCGACCATCGCGTCCGGGTCGTCGATCTCGCAGGCGACCTGGTAGGCCGCGTAGACGGCGAGCCCGCCCGAGCCGCCCGCGAGGATGCCCTCGGTTTCGGCGAGCCTGCGCGTCCAGAGGAAGGAGTCCTTGTCCGAGATCGTGACGTAGCGGTCGACGATCGACGGGTCGTAGGTGTCCGGCCAGAAGTCCTCGCCGACTCCCTCGACGAGATAGGGCTTGACCGCGTCCTCGCCGCCGGAGTAGATCGAGCCGACCGGATCGGCGCCGATGATCGCGATGTCGGGGTTCTGCTCGCGCAGGTAGCGACCGACTCCGGTGATCGTCCCCCCTGTTCCGACGCCGACCACCAGATGGGTTATCCGCCCCTCCGACTGGCGCCACAGCTCCGGGCCGGTCGTGAGGTAGTGAGACTCCGGATTGGCGGGGTTGCGGTACTGGTTTGGCTGGAACGCCCCGGGGATCTCGTCGGTCAGGCGATCGGCGACGCGGTAGTAGGACTCCGGCGAGTCGGGTGGGACCTCGGTGGGCGCGACGACGACCTCGGCGCCGTACGCGCGCAGCAGATCGATCTTCTCCTTGGACATCTTGTCCGGCATCACCGCGATTACGCGGTAACCCTTGAGCGATGCCGCCATGGCCAGCCCGGTGCCGGTGTTGCCGCTGGTCGGCTCGACGATCGTGGCGCCCGGCTTGAGCCGCCCGTCGCGCTCGGCGGCCTCGATCAGCGCGAGTGCCACGCGGTCCTTGATCGAACCGCCCGGATTGAGCGCCTCGAGCTTGGCGACCAGCGTCGGCGTGAGGTCCTTGCCGAGTCGCGCGAGCCGCACCAGGGGCGTGTCTCCGACCGCCGCGAGGATGGACTCCTGGATGGCCATTCACGATCACCATAGCCCCCGCGTACGCAGCAACCGGCGTTCATACGCGACGCCTTTGAACGTTTGCTGGGGGGATTTCAGTCCGCGTGCGGAACAGAGAGGGGATGCGTACGCAACGCGCGCAGCGCCGTCGTCGGCTCCGCCGGTGGGTCGCGGGCCCCGCGCTGGGTCTGGTGAGCTCGCTCGCGGTCGTGACGGCCGCCGCCGGCCAGGCCGGCGGAAGCTCGTCCTCCACCGGTGACGGCGACCCCGTGGCCGCCCTGCTGCTGGGCGGCGCGGCGCTCCTCGTGCTCACCGCCGTGCTGATCGGGTACGCGGTCTCCCGGGAGCGCGGGCGGCGCGGATCGCCGGAGATCGCTCTCGGGTCGCCCGGCGCGGCGCGGGGGGATGACAGCGCCGTGATCGCACGCGAGAATGGGTTCACGCAAATGGAGAGACCTGTGACCGAAACGGGGGATACCGGTTCGGACCGCTTGACCGCGGTCACCCAAACCGGTCGCGAGCGTGCTCTGGGGTACACCACGTTCCCGGAGCGCAAGCGCGTGGTCAGCCCCGAGGGCAGGTATCAGGCGCGCCGGATCAGCGCGGCGTGCGAGGCACGCGGGATGGTGCTGCACCAGCTGGTCGGCGACGTCCACTCGTACTCCGGACCGGACCTGGAGCGTCCCGGCCTGAACCACGCCCTCGAGATGCTGGCGAACGGCGAGGCCAGCTGTCTGGTGGTCGCGGGCCTGGATCGCCTCAGCACCTCCGCGGCGAACCTCGGGACGGTGATCGAGTGGCTCGACGACGTCGGCGCGCGCCTGGTGGTGATCGACATCGACCTCGACACGGAGACCGAGGAGGGGCGCCTGGCCGCGCGGGCCCTGACGCGAATCGGTGCGCTCGAGCGCAGGAGCGGGCTCGCTCCGGCGCCGCGGCCACCGGAGCGCCGCGAACGGACGGGCGGGACACGGGGACGGCCGGCCGTGGCCGACCTGCCGCTGCTCCAGCGCCGGCTTGCCACGATGCGGGCGAGCGGCATGACGCTTCAGGCGATCGCGGACACGCTCAACCGGGAGGGCGTCCCCACGCTGCGTGGCGGAACGAAGTGGCGTCCCTCGAGCGTGCAGGCGGCGACCGGCTACAAGCGGCCGGGCCGCCACGCGGCGGAGCCGGCGGGGGCCGAGCGCGAGCAAGACGCCTAGGCGTACTGAGATGATCCCGCCATGCGGGCTCTCGTGATCACCGAGCACGGGCCGCCCGACGTGCTGCGCGTCCAGGAGCGACCCGATCCGCGGCCCGGCCCCGGCGAGGTGCGCGTGCGGGTTCGCGCCGCCGGCATCAACTTCGCCGACCTGCTCGCCCGGGTCGGGCTCTATCCCGAGGCTCCCAAGCCCCCCTGCGTGGTCGGCTACGAGATCGCCGGCGAGGTGGAGTCGCTCGGGCCCGGTGTCGAGGGTCTGGCGGTGGGCGACCGCGTCATGGGCGGCTGCCGCTTCGGCGGCTACGCGGAGCTGGTCGCCACCGGCGCCGATTCGCTCGTTGCGCTCCCCGAAGGCTGGAGCTTCGCCGAGGGTGCGTCCCTGCCGGTGGCTTACGCGACCGCCTACGCGGGCCTGATCCGCTACGGCTCGCTGCACGCCGGCGAGCGGGTGCTGATCCAGGCGGCGGCGGGAGGCGTGGGCATCGCGGCCACGCAGATCGCGAAGCTCGTCGGCGCCGAGGTGTACGGGACCGCCTCGCGCGGCAAGCACGACGCGATTCGCTCGTTCGGCGTCGACCACGCGATCGACTACCGCGAGGTCGACGTCGTCAAGGAGGTGCGCCGCATCGCCGGCGAGAAGCACCCGCTCGACCTGGCCTTCGACGCGATCGGCGGGCGCAGCTTCCGCAAGAGCTTCTCGCTGCTGCGCCCGGGCGGGCGGCTGGTCTGCTTCGGCGCCTCCGAGATCCAGTCCGGCGAGCGCCGCAGCCCGCTGCGCGCGCTGAAGACGCTCGCCGAGATGCCGAGGCACAACGTCGTGCGGCTGATGAGCCAGTCCAAGTCGGTGATCGGGCTCAACATGCTCGTTCTGTGGGACTCCAAGCAGTCGCTCGACGAGTACGTCGAACCGCTGACGGGCTGGCTCGAGCAGGGCGACATCCGCCCCGTAGTGGCGCAGACGTTCGCGCTCGAGGACGGCGCGGCGGCGCACCGCTACCTGCACGAGCGCCGCAACATCGGCAAGGTCGTGCTCGAGCTGTGAGGACGCTCCTGCTGGCCTGCGCGCTGGCGCTGGTCGCGGCATCGACGGCGGCGGCCGGGACCGTGTCCGGGCGGATCGTCTTCTGCGACACCGGCGACGAGTGCCGCTACTTCGGCGACCCGCGGCTGGACGTGACCTACCGCGCGACGCCCGGCAAGCGCGACGAAATCCGTGTCCTCCCGCACCCGACCGGAGTGCGCATCGTCTCCAAGGGGATCGAGACGGGTCCGTTCTGCTTCACCGTCAACGAGTACGACGCGCGCTGCGGGCCGCCGGCGCCGGAGGGGCTGCTGATGGTCGCCCGCACCGGCGACCGCGCCGACAGCGGGTTCACCCACATCGGCAGCCTCATCCTCGGCAGCGGCGACGACGTGGGCATCGCCTACGCGGCGAGCGTGTTCGGCGGTCCGCGGCGACGACGACCTGCGCGGCTTCGGCGACGGCACTCTGATCGTGGGCGGTCCCGGCGACGACAAGCACCTCGCCACCTTCGGCGACCAGATCATCCAGGGCGGTCCCGGCAACGACTTCATCTACGCCGGTAGCGGCAACGACCGCGCGGAGGGCGGGCCGGGCCGCGACGAGATCGCGGGGAGTCACGGGGAGGACGAGCTCTTCGGCGGCTCCGGCAACGACCTGATCGCGGGCGGCTACGGCAGCGACGCCATCGAGGCCGGCGCAGGTGACGACACGGTCTGGTCCTTCGACCCGGGCCGCGACACCGTCGACTGCGGTCCGGGGAGCGACCGGGCCTACCTCAGCCACAACGATCGCGTCACCGGCTGCGAGACCGTCAGCTACGGCAGCCCCGACTGAGAACCCTGTACGCTTCGCTCTCCATGTCGTGCCTGGCCGACCTGCGCCTTCTCCTTCTTCTCCCCCTTCGGGGGGAATAACGCGTGGCGGCCGCCTAGCCGCAAACCCAAGGAGAACCAGGTAGGAGCGACGAACAGGAGCAGGACGTGGACCGCAGCGAGAAGGACCGAGTAAAGATCTTCGACACCACCCTGCGCGACGGGGAGCAGTCGCCGGGGATCTCGCTCAACAGGCAGGAGAAGCTGGAGATCGCGCAGCAGCTGGCGCGCCTCGGCGTGGACATCATCGAGGCCGGCTTCCCGATCGCCTCGCCCGGCGATTTCGACGCCGTTCAGGCGATCGCCCGCGAGGTCCACGGCCCGGTCATCTGCGGCCTGGCGCGTACGGGCGTCCAGGACATCGACGCCGCCTGGAACGCGGTCAAGGACTCCGAGCGGCCGCGCATCCACACGTTCATCTCGACCAGCGACATCCACATCACCCACCAGCTGCAGACGACGCGCGAGGACGTGAAGGGCCAGGCGCGCGCGGCGGTGGCACACGCTCGCCAGTACTGCGACGACGTCGAGTTCTCGCCGATGGACGCCACGCGCGCCGACCTCGAGTTCACCGCCGAGGTGCTGCAGATCGCGCTCGACGAGGGCGCGACGACGATCAACGTGCCGGACACCGTGGGCTACGCGATGCCCGACGAGTACGCCGAGATGTGGCGGCGGCTGTACGAGCTGGTCCCTGATCTGGCCAAGGTCACGACGTCCGTGCACTGTCACAACGACCTGGGGCTGGCGGTGGCCAACTCGTTCGCGGGCGTATCGGCCGGCGCGCGCCAGGTCGAGTGCGCGGTCAACGGCATCGGCGAGCGCGCCGGCAACGCGTCGCTCGAGGAGATCGTGATGCTGATGCACACGCGCGCGGCGAGCCTCGGGGTGTGGACCGGCGCCAACACGCGCGAGATCGCCCGCACGTCGCGCCTGGTCTCGCGCCTGACCGGCTATCCGGTACAGCCCAACAAGGCGATCGTGGGGCGCAACGCCTTCGCGCACGAGTCCGGCATCCACCAGGACGGCGTGCTCAAGGAGCGCACCACCTACGAGATCATGGACGCCACCACGATCGGGCTCGAGACCAACTCGATCGTGCTGGGCAAGCACTCGGGCCGGCACGCGCTGCGCAACGCGCTCGAGGAGCTGGGCTTCGCGGTGGACGGCGCGGCGCTGAACAGCGCGTTCAAGCGCTTCAAGGAGCTGGCGGACAAGAAGAAGAAGGTCACCGCGCTCGACCTGGAGGCGATCGTCTCCGACGAGATGAAGCAGGCGCCCGCGGCGTTCGCGATCGAGTCGTTCGAGGTGGAGGCTTCAAACGTGCGCGCGCCGCTGGCCAAGGTGACCGTGCGGTTGCCTGATGGGACGGTCGGCTCCGGGTCGTTCACCGGCGACGGGCCGGTCGACGCGTTCTTCAGCGCGATCAACGCCGCCACCGGCCACGACGCGCGGTTAAAGGAGTTCCACGTCTCCGCGGTCACCGGCGGGCGCGACGCGCTCGGCGAGGTGACCGTGCTGCTCGAGCTGAACGGTCAGATCTCCTCCGGCGTGGGCGTGTCGACGGACATCCTCGAGGCGTCCGGCAAGGCGTACCTGCGAGCGATCTCGAACGTGCTCTCCGACGACGCGGTCGCGGAGGCCGAGCGGGTGCTCGAGCAGGAGGCGCGCGCCGCACCGGCGCCGTGACCGAGTTCACCTGGCGGGACGGGGAGCGGCTGATTCGCTTCGGACCGCTTCCGGCTCCGCCGCTTGACGAGCCGTTCCTGCTGCTGACCACCGAGCGGGCGGCCCTGGCAGAGCTAACCGCAGCGGCCACGGAGGTGGTGCATGTGCCGCCCGGCCGGGTCGACGAGATCTCGGCGGAGCTGCTGGCGCGCCACTCGTTCTCCTCCGACGTGCTCCTGGTCGGCCTTGGCGGCGGTCGCGTGGTCGACACGACCAAGGCGATCGCCGGCGCCGTCGGGGCCCGCTGCGCCGCGATCCCGACCACGCTGTCCGGGGCCGAGATGACCGGTTTCCACCGCACGCCGGCAGGCGTCGAGGGCGCGCGGCTGGTGCGGCCGGCGCTGGTGCTGGCCGATCCCGAGCTGATGGCCAGCGCGCCGCCCGAGCCGCTGGCGGCCACCGCGATGAACGCGCTCGCGCACGCGATGGAGGCGCTCTACACGCCGCTGGCGAACCCGGTGTCGAGCATGGCGGCGCTACGAGCGGCGGCGTTGCTGGCCACCGACGACCGCGAATCGCTGGCGCTGGGCGCCGTGCTGGCCGGCTACGCCTCCGGCTCCACCGGAATCGCCGTGCACCACGCGCTCTGCCAGACCCTCGTGCGCGAGGCGGGCACCCCGCATGCGGAGACCAACGCGGTCATGCTGCCGCACTCGGCGCGGCTGATGGAGGGGCGGGCGCCGGAGGCGCTGCGGGCGTTTCACGAGGCGCTGCCGGTCGAGCTGGACGCCCTGGCCGCCCGGTCCGGCCATACGGGGTTGGGCTCGCTGGGCGTTCGTGAACAGCAGCTACCAGGGGTGGCCGAGGCGGTCGCGGCGCACCCCTACACCGGCAACACTCCCGATCCGCCCGGGCCCGAAGAGCTGCTGGCGGTCCTTCGCGCAGCCCTCTGACTCACGAGTCGTCAGATTGGTGGGCCGGGCCACCTTTATTGCTGCAGTTGAGCGCTGGCCCCGCCAGGCGGGCGAACCGACGCCAGCTTCTCCTGCTGCCGCTCCTTCGTGATCAGCACCACGTTCCAGGCCAGCCCGAGTCGCTTCATCGCCCGGATCACCCAGCCGCCCGGGTCCACCTCCCACCACTTCAGCCCGTGCAGCGCCGAGCGCGGGAAGGCGTGGTGGTTGTGGTGCCATGACTCGCCGAACGAGGGCAGCGCCAGCCAGAAGACGTTCGTGGACTGATCGTCCGTGCTGAACCGGCGGCGGCCGAAGAAGTGGCAGATCGAGTTGATCGAGAAGGTCACGTGGTGGACCAGGAAGACCCGCACCAGCCCGGCCCAGAAGAGGGCCGTCAGCCCGCCGGCGATCTCGCCTTGCAGGCCCCAGCCGGCCAGGAACGGGATCGCCAGACCGGCGATCACGAGCGGGCCGAACAGCTTGTGCATCACGCGCATGCCGCGGTCCTCGACCAGGTCGGGGGCGTGCTTCTCCGCGCCCTCCGCCGTGACGTGGTCGAACAGCCATCCCAGGTGCGCGTGCCAGAGGCCGCGCAGCGTGCCGCCGTGGCCGTGCGGGCTGTGCGGATCGCCGTCCTCGTCGGCGTGCGCGTGGTGGCGGCGGTGGTCTGAGACCCAGCCGATCACCGGTCCCTCCACGGCCATCGACCCGAACGCGGCGAACAGGTACTCGATCGGCTTGTAGGTCGCGAACGCGCGGTGGGTCAGCAGCCGGTGGTACCCGACCGTGATGCCCATCGTGCTGAAGAAGTACATGACCGCGAACAGCAGCAGGTCGGACCAGCCGATCAGCTCGTTCCACAGCATCGGAATCGCGGCCAGCACGGCTACGAACGGGAGCACCACGGCGGCGATGTTCACGTTGCGGTGGAGGCGCGTCACGTGCCTGCAGATTATCGCCGGGTGTAGGATCGCGGGCCCATGGCGGACCAGCCTCTGGCAGGCCGTGTGGCAGCGGTAACTGGCGCCTCGTCGGGCATCGGGGCGGCCACCGCGACGGCGCTGTCGCGCGCCGGCGCCACGGTGGCCCTGGGGGCACGCCGCCGCGATCGGCTCGAGGAGCTGGCGCAGGCTCTGGAGGGTCCCTCGTCGATCCACGAGGTCGACGTCACCGACGAGCAGCAGGCCCGCTCGTTCATCGAGGCCGCGCACGCCGAGCACGGCGGCCTGCACGTCCTCGTCAACAACGCCGGCCTGATGCTGCTCGGCGCGGTGGACGGGGCGGACACGGCCGACTGGCGGCGCATGCTCGACGTCAACCTCTGGGGGTTGCTCGTCTGCACGCACGCCGCCCTGCCGCTGATCGCGGGGAGCGGGGGAGGGGACGTGGTGAACGTCTCGTCGGTGGCGGGGCGGCGCGCCGACGCCGGCGCCGCCGTCTACAACATGACCAAGTTCGGCGTGCACGCGTTCTCCGAGGCGCTGCGCCAGGAGGCGTTGCACGCGGGCGTGCGCGTGACCGTCGTGGCCCCGGGCTTCGTCGAGACCGAGCTCCAGGGCCACAACAGGGACCCGGTCGTCGTGCGCGCCATGTCGCGCTCCCGCGAGCAGATCGGCGAGGTGCTCAAGCCGGAGGACGTCGCCGAGGCGATCGTCCACGCGGTCACGCGGCCGCCGCACGTCTGTGTCAACGAGGTGGTCGTGCGGCCTACCGGCCAGGCTCGCTGAGCCGCCGGAACGTCAATCGCGCGACCTGGACCGCGTCCCGGCGCGTCGGGGCTCGAATGCGCAGGATGCGCGCGTCTGCGTAGGCCACCAGCTGGCCCTTGCTGCGCGTCCACCACGCACCCGCACCGCCGTAGGCCGCGTCGTCGCCGACGTGCTTGATCTTGTACGGGCGCCGCTGCGGATCCTGGTTGTAGAACTGCAGCTGCTCAGAGAGCTGGTTGTAGTAGCGCAGCTGCGCCCGCGGCGCCGAATCGACGATCAGCTGCACACGCTCGCCGCCGCCGCCGCGCCAGTCGCAGATCGAGAGATCGGTCGAGTCGTTCGCCGACGCCCGGAAGCGCACCCCTGGTCGCCGCAGTAGGCGTGCGATCTCCCGGGGCCGCAGGAGCGCGCAGGCCCGCTCGGTCGAGGTGCCCGACTCTGCCGGCCGGTTCAGCGGCTGTGCGGTGGAAGCGCTCGGTTCTCACCGACGGCTCGTCATCGTCGCTGCCGCACCCGGCCAGCGCGAGCAGGCAACATACAAACGTCCGTGATAACGTACAGCGCCTCATGTCGGTCAACGGCCACGTGTTCGGTACCCGGATCAAGCGCCTGCGCGAGGCCATGGACCTCTCGCTGCGCGACCTGGCCGAGCGCAGCGGCGTGTCCGCGCCCATGCTGTCGCAGGTCGAGCGCGGCGAGACCAGCCCGACGCTCTCGATCGCCGAGCGCATCGCGGGCGGGCTGGAGCTGAGCCTCTCGCAGCTGCTGCGCCTCGACGACACCGACGGCGTCAGCGTCGTGCGCGCGAGCGAGCGCCGCCGTGGCGGCGGCCCCCGCCACCGCTACGAGGTGCTCACGCCGCCGCTGCCCGGGGCTGCGCGCCGAGGTTTCGCTGCACAGCCTCGCCGCGGGCGCTTCCACCGCCGAGCCGGACGATCCCCCGATGCACGAGCCGGGCAGCCGCGAGACGGCCGTGGTCGTGGACGGCCAGGTGCGATTCGTCTGCGGCGGTCGCGCCGACGACCTGGCCAGCGGCGACTCCGTGACCTTCGACGCCGACCTGCCCCATCACTTCGAGAACCCCGGCCCCGACGAGGCGAGCTTCTACGCCGTCGTCGCGGCCGGCCTACGCAGGAGCTGAGCGATGCCCCAAACGCTGTTCGACAAGATCTGGGACGCCCACGAGGTGGCCGAGAGCCTGCTCTACATCGACCTCCACCTCGTGCACGAGGTCACCTCGCCGCAGGCGTTCGAGTCGCTGCGGCTGGCCGGGCGCCCGGTGCGCCGGCCCGACCGCACGCTCGCCACCGCCGACCACAACGTCCCGACCGACGGCTCGACCGCGGCGGCCCAGATCCGCGACCAGCTGTCGCGCGTGCAGGTCGAGACGCTCGAGCGCAACTGCCGCGAGTTCGGCGTGCCGGCCTACTCGATCGGGTCGGCGCACCAGGGCATCGTGCACGTGATCGGGCCGGAGCTGGGCGTGACGCAGCCGGGCATGACGATCGTCTGCGGCGACTCCCACACCTCCACCCACGGCGCCTTCGGCGCGCTCGCCTTCGGCATCGGCACCAGCGAGGTCGAGCACGTGCTGGCCACGCAGACGCTCCAGCAGCGCAAGCCGAAGTCGATGCGCATCCGCTACGAGGGCGAGCTGGGCTACGGCGTGACGGCGAAGGACCTGATCCTCGGGACGATCGGGCGCATCGGCGTGGCCGGTGGCGTCGGCCACGTGATCGAGTACGCCGGCCCCGCCGTGGAAGGGCTCTCGATGGAGGGGCGGATGACCGTCTGCAACATGACGATCGAAGGCGGCGGCCGCGCCGGGATGATCGCCCCGGACGACACGACGTTCGAGTGGGTCGCCGGCCGCGAGGCGGCGCCCGACCCGCTGCCGCTGGACGAGTGGCGCGCGCTGCGCACCGACGACGGCGCGACGTTCGACTCCGAGGTGGTCATCGACGCGGGCGAGCTGTCGCCCCAGGTCACCTGGGGCACCACGCCGGGGATGGTCACCGACGTGACGGCCGCGGTGCCCGAGCCGCGCGACGAGGGCGAGCAGCGGGCGCTGACCTACATGGCGCTGGCCGCCGGCACGCCGATCCAGGAGATCAAGCTCGACCGGGTCTTCATCGGGTCCTGCACCAACTCGCGCATCGGCGACCTGCGCGAGGCCGCCGAGGTGGTCCGCGGGCGCCGTGTCGCCTCGTCGATCGACGCGATGGTGGTGCCCGGCTCCCAGCAGGTGAAGGCGCAGGCGGAGGCCGAAGGGCTCGACGAGGTGTTCCGCGCCGCCGGCTTCGACTGGCGCTCGGCGGGCTGCTCGATGTGCCTCGGGATGAACCCGGACATCGCGGCGCCCGGCGAGCGCGTGGCCTCCACCTCCAACCGCAACTTCGAGGGCCGTCAGGGGCGCGGCGCGCGCTCGCATCTGGTCAGCCCGAAGATGGCCGCCGCGGCAGCCATCGAGGGTCACTTCGTGGACATCAGGGGGTGGGAGTGATGGAGCCCGTTCGGATCGTCGAGGGCCAGGTGTCGGTGCTCGACCGCAGCGACGTCGACACCGACCAGATCATCCCCAAGCAGTTCCTCAAGCGGGTCGAGCGGACGGGCTTCGGCGAGTTCCTCTTCTACGACTGGGCCAAGGAGCCCGGCTGGGACCTGCCCGCCAACCCGATCCTCGCGACCGGCCGCAACTTCGGCTCCGGCTCGTCGCGCGAGCACGCGCCCTGGGCGCTGGAGGACTACGGCTTCCGCGCGATCGTCGCGCCCAGCTTCGCCGACATCTTCTACTCGAACTGCACCAAGATCGGACTGCTCCCGGTGGTGCTGCCGGAGGCGGATGTGAAGGAGCTGATGGCGGCCGGGCACGCACGCGTCGACCTCGAGGAGCAGGAGGTGGCGTTCGCGGGCCGTCAGGTGCCGTTCGAGATCGACCCGGAGATCGCCCGCCGCCTGCTCGAGGGCCTCGATGACATCGGCGTCACCCTGCAGCAGGCCGGCGCGATCGACGCCTACGAGGGCGAGCGCGAGCGCAGCGGGCCGGTGACCACCGCGCTCGCATGAGCGGGCGCGACTGGGACGCCACCAGCTACGACCGCGTCTCCACCCCTCAGGTGGAGATGGCCAAGGCCGTGCTCGAGCGGCTGCCGCTGCGCGGCGACGAGACGGTTCTGGATGCCGGCTGTGGCTCGGGCCGGGTAACCGCCCTGCTTCTCGACCGGCTGCCCGACGGCCACGTGGTGGCGGTGGACTCGGCGCCGTCGATGGTCGAGCACGCGCGCGAGGCGCTGCCGCCGGAGCGCACAACGGTGCTGTGCCAGAGCCTCACCGAGCTCACTCTCGACGAGCCTGTCGACGCCGCCTTCTCGAACGCCGTGTTCCACTGGATCGCCGACCACGAGCGCCTCTTCCAGCGGCTGTCCGCGGCGCTCGAGCCGGGCGCGCGGCTGGTCGCCCAGTGCGGCGGCAAGGGCAACATCGACGCGTTCCGGCGGCTCGCGGACGAGGTGGCGGCGCAGGAGCCCTACGCGGAGCACATGAGCGACTTCAAGGGCCCCTGGAACTACGCGTCGGCGGAGGACACCGAGGCGCTGCTCGCGGCGGCCGGGTTCGACGAGGTGCGCTGCTGGCTGCAGCCCTGGCCGGTCACCCCCGACAACCCGCTCGAGTTCGCCCGCACGGTCTGTCTCGGCAACCATTTGGAGGCGCTTCCCGAGGAGCTGCGCGAGCGCTACGCCGAGGAGGTCGTGCGCCGCTCTGGGGCCCCGCTGACGCTCGAGTACGTGCGCCTCAACATCGACGCACGACGTAGCTTGGTTTTCTGAGAAATGGGGTAGAGCGTCTGCGTGTTCAGAAACGCGCGGGTACTCATAGCAATCGTCGTCGTTGCGGCGGCCCTTCCGGCCAGTGCCGAGGCATGGGCCCCAGCGGCCACGGCGACCATCCATCCAGGCGTGCAGACCGTCACGGCGGGCGGGCAGTGCACGGCCAACTTCATCTATACGGCAGGGGGGAACACATACATCGGCCAGGCGGCGCACTGCTCGAGCACCGGCGCTGCCACGGACACCGACGGCTGCCTGGCCGCATCGCTGCCGCTCGGCACGTCGGTTGAGATCACCGGCGCCTCGCGTCCGGGGACGCTGGCCTACAACTCGTGGCTCACGATGCAGTCGGGCGGCGAGTCGAACGCCGATACGTGCGCCTACAACGACCTGGCGCTCGTCAAGATCGACCCGGCCGACGTGGGCAAGGTCAATCCGTCCGTGCCGGGCTTCGGCGGGCCGACCGGGGTCGGCGGCGCGTCGGCGACCGGCAGCGACGTGTTCTCGTACGGCAACTCGTCGCTGCGCCTCGGCATCACGCAGCTGAGCCCCAAGCGCGGCATCGTGGTCAGCACCGAGGGCAACGGCTGGAGCCGGACGGTCTACACGGTCACGCCGGGCATTCCGGGCGACTCGGGCAGCGGGTTCCTGAACGGCTCGGGGCAGGCGATCGGCGTCCTGTCGACGGTCGCGCTGGCGCCGCTCGCGGGCTCGAACGGGGTGGGGGACCTCAGTCGCGAGCTCGCGTACGCGCGGGCGCACGGGCTGGCGGACCTGCAGGTCGTGAACGGCACCGAGCCGTTCACCACGGACGTGGTGGGGGCGATACTGGGCGCGGGCTAACGGCTCGCCGCGCCGAACCAGCGCAATACCCGCGCAGGCCGCCACGGCACAGGCGTGAGCCGTGAGCATTGCGGCAGTTGCGGCCGCGGGAGACGGCATGACCCGGCCGCCTCGGACCTTCGGGCCCGGGGCGGCCGGTGTCAATCTTGCGGCGGCGGCTGCCAGCGGTTGACGTCGAGGTCACGCGCGTGACGGTCGAGCTCGGCCAGCTCGTCCTCGCTCAGCGCAAGCCTGTCCAGCGCGTCCAGGTTCTCCTCGAGCTGGGCGACGCTGCTGGCTCCGACCAGCGCCGAGGTCACGCGCTCGTCACGCAACGCCCACGCGATCGCCAGCTGCGCGAGCGTCTGCCCGCGCTGGGCGGCCATCTCGGCGAGCGCGCGCACGGTCTCCAGGCGGCGCTCGTCGATCGTGTCCGGCTCGAGGATGTCGGGGTACTTGCGCGCCCTGGACTGCTCCGGCGCCCCGTCCAGATAGCGGCCTGACAGGAGACCCTGGGCGAGCACCGAGAAGGCAATGCAGCCGACGCCGAGTTCCCCGAGCGCGTCGACCAGGTCGGGCTCGATCCAGCGGTTGATCATCGAGTACGAGACCTGGCTGATCAAGAGCGGAGTGCCCATCTCCGCGAGGATCCGGTGCGCCTCGCGCGTCTGCTCGGCCGAGTAGGACGAGATCCCGGCGTAGAGCGCCTTGCCCGAGCGGACGGCCGTGTCGAGCGCGCCCATCGTCTCCTCGAGCGGGGTGTCGGGATCGAAGCGGTGCGAGTAGAAGATGTCGACGTAGTCGAGGCCCAGCCGGGTCAGGCTCTGGTCGAGGCTGGCCAGCAGGTACTTGCGCGAGCCGTGGTCGCCGTATGGGCCCGGCCACATGTCGTAGCCGGCCTTCGTCGAGATCACGAGCTCGTCGCGGTAGGGACGCAGGTCTCGTTCCAGGATGCGCCCGAAGTTGCGCTCGGCCGAGCCGTAGGGCGGGCCGTAGTTGTTCGCGAGATCGAAGTGGGTGACACCGCGGTCGAAGGCAGCGAGCACGGTCTCGCGGCTGGCCACGAGCGGGCGGTCCTCGCCGAAGTTGAGCCACAGGCCGAGCGACACGGCCGGCAAGAGCAGCCCGCTGCGGCCCGTCCGGCGATAGGCCATCGCGTCGTAGCGTCCTTCGGCGGCCATGGCCGCGGCAGGGTAGCCTGCCGGCCCGATGTCCGCGCGCATAGTCACCCTCCCGGGCGACGGGATCGGTCCCGAGATCATGAGCGCGGCCGAGCTGGTGCTGCGCGAGCTCGGCGACTTCGATCTCGACGAGCGGCTCGTCGGCGGCGTCTCGATCGACGCGCACGGCACGGCGCTGACCGATGAGGTGCTCGCTGCCTGTCGCGACTCCGACGCGGTCTTGCTGGCGGCAGTCGGCGGCCCCAAGTGGGACACGACCGACCCCGGCAAGCCGCGCCCCGAGCAGGGCCTGCTCGGCCTGCGCAAGGGGCTCGGCCTGTTCGCGAACCTGCGGCCGGTGCGGCCCAGCCCGGCGCTGCTCGACGCCAGCCCGCTCAAGCGCGAGCTGATCGAGGACGTGGACCTGCTCGTGGTACGCGAGCTGACCGGCGGCATCTACTTCGGCGATCGCGGGCTCGACGGCGACACCGCTCACGACACCTGTGTCTACTCGGAGGCGGAGATCGAGCGGATCGCGCGCGTGGGATTCGACCTAGCCCGCCGGAAGGTGACCAGCGTGGACAAGGCGAACATCCTCGAGACGTCCCGGCTGTGGCGCAAGGTCGTGGACCGCGTGGCCGAAGGCGAAGACACGCCGCTCGAGCACATGCTGGTCGACAACGCCGCTATGCAGCTGGTGTCCCGACCGGCGGAGTTCGATGTGATCCTGACCGAGAACATGTTCGGCGACATTCTCAGCGACGAGGCCGCGATGCTCACCGGCAGCCTCGGAATGCTGCCGAGCGCCTCGCTGGGCGACGGCTCCGGCCCTGGGCTGTTCGAGCCGGTCCACGGCTCGGCTCCGGACATCGTCGGCACCGGCAGGGCCAATCCGCTCGCGATGTTCGGCTCCGTGGCGCTCATGCTGCGGCACGGACTCGCTATGGAGAACGAAGCCGCTGCCCTAGAATCCGCCGTCGATCGTGCGCTCGGGGATGGCCTCCGGACCCCGGACCTGGGCGGCGATGCATCCACAGAGACCGCCACCCGGGCGGTCGTCGCGAACCTCTAGGAGCAGTACGTGAATACCGCCGACCTCATCTGGCTGAACGGAGAGTTCGTCGCCTGGGAGGACGCGAAGGTACACGTACTGACGCACGCGCTGCACTACGGAACGGGCGTCTTCGAGGGCATCCGCGCCTACGAGACCGAGCGCGGCACGGCGATCTTCCGCAACCAGGACCACCTCAACCGCCTCGAGGCGTCGTCGAAGCTCTACTACATGGACCTGCCCTTCTCGAAGGAGCAGATCCGCGAGGTCACGCACGAGCTGATCGTGCGCAACGGCTTCAAGAGCTGCTACATCCGCCCGCTGGTGTGGCGGGGCTACGGTCCGATGGGCCTCAACCCGCTGGAGAACCCGGTCGAGGCGATGGTCGCGGTGTGGGAGTGGGCGCCCTACCTCGGCGAGGAGGGCAAGCGCGACGGCGTGCGCGCGCGCGTGTCGTCCTACCGGCGCATCTCCGCCGACTCGCTGATCCCGCACTCGAAGGCGTCGGGGCAGTACCTCAACTCCGTGCTGGCCAAGATCGAGTCGATCAAGTCCGGTTACGACGAGGCGATCCTGCTCGACGACAAGGGCGTCGTCTGCGAGGGCAGCGGCGAGAACGTGTTCGTGATCAAGGAGGGCGTGATCTACACGCCCCCGCAGACCGCGGGCATCCTCGACGGCATCAACCGCAAGTCGTGCATCCAGATCGCGCGCGACCTCGGGTACGAGCTGATCGAGCGCGACATCGCGCGCGCCGAGCTGGCCCTGGCCGACGAGGTCTTCCTGACCGGGACCGCGGCCGAGCTGACCCCGTTGCGCGAGATCGACGACATCGCGATCGGCGAGGGCGAGCCGGGGCCGATCACGCGCCAGATCCAGGAGCTGTTCGACGACGCGCTGCACGGCCGCGCCGCGCAGTACGCCGAGTGGCTGGATCTCGTACCAGTGCCCTCACAGACGTAGAGCGGCCGAAAGTGCAGGCGACAAGCCAATTTTCACGGGGGTCTGGGGGCGGGAGCCCCCGGATGGTCTCCGTCTATGACACGACCCTGCGCGACGGCATGCAGGGCGAGGGGATGTCCCTCTCGGTCGACGAGAAGGTGCGCGTCGCCCATGCCCTCGACTCGCTCGGCGTGCACCTGATCGAGGCCGGCTTCCCCGCCTCGAACCCCAAGGAGGAGGCGCTCTTCGAGCTGCTGGCCTCGGAGAGTTTCGAGACCGCCGAGATCGTCGCGTTCGGCATGACCCGCCGGCGCGACTCGACGGCCGAGGAGGACCCGGGGCTGCGGCTGCTGGCCGACTGCTTCGCGCCCGTCTGCACGCTGGTCGGCAAGACCTGGTCGCTGCACCTGGAGAAGGTCACCCAGGTCGAGCCGGAGGAGAACCTGCGCATGATCGCCGACTCGGTCGGCTTCCTGGTCGCTCAGGGCAAGCGCGTGATCTATGACGCGGAGCACTTCTTCGACGGCTTCCGCGCCGATCCCGACTACGCACTGCGCTGCCTGCGTGCCGCCGCCGAGGCCGGCGCCGAGAACGTGACGCTGTGCGACACCAACGGCTCGTCGGTCCCGGCCCAGGTGACCGAGGCCACCGCGCGCGTGGTCGAGGAGCTTGGTGACGGCGTCCAGGTAGGCATCCACACCCACGACGACGCCGGCTGCGGCGTGGCCAACACGCTGGTCGCAGTGGAGGCGGGGGCGCGGCTCGTTCAGGGCACGCTCAACGGCTACGGGGAGCGCTGCGGCAACGCGAACCTGATCACGATCGTCCCCACGCTCGAGCTGAAGATGGGCTACGAGTGCATCGGCGCGGATCGGCTGCGGCGCCTGACCGAGGTCGCCCACCTGGTCGACGAGCTCTGCAACGTCACGCCGAACCCCAATCAGCCCTACGTGGGGGCGAACGCGTTCGCGCACAAGGGCGGCATGCACGTGGCCGGCGTCAACCGCGACGCCCGCACGTTCGAGCACGTCGACCCCGTCGACGTCGGCGCCGACCGCCGCGTGCTGGTCTCGGAGCTGTCCGGCAAGGGGACGGTCTCGGCGCGCGCGGACGTGGACGACGCCACCGCCGCGCGCGTGGTCGAGCGCGTCAAGGACCTGGAGCACCGCGGCTATCAGTTCGAGGCCGCCGACGGCTCGTTCGACCTGCTGATCCGCAAGGAGACCGGCGAGTACGAGCCGCTGTTCCGGCTCGAGTCCTGGCGGGCGATAGTCGAGAAGCGCGCCGACGGCCGGGTGGAGACCGAGGCGACGATCAAGATCTGGGTGGACGGGGAGCGCTACGTGCGCACCGCCGAGGGCAACGGCCCGGTGCACGCTCTCGACCGGGCGCTGCGCGAGGCGATCGGCGAGCGCTACCCGCACCTGCGCGACATCGAGCTGGTCAACTTCAAGGTGCGCATCCTGGACGAGAATCGGGGCACCGCCGCCGTCACGCGGGTGCTGCTCGACGCCAGCGACGGCACCGACACGTGGGGCTCGATCGGCGTGTCCGAGAACATCATCGAGGCGAGCTGGGAGGCGCTGGTCGACTCGCTCGAGGCGGGCATGCTCCCCGCGCGACTCGGGCGCGCCGCCACCGCCGTGGGGCAAGCGCCCGGCTCGGCCGGGCGCGCAGCCGGTCGCTCCACTTCGTGATCCCGCTCGCGAAGCCGCTCGTCGGCCCTCGCGAGGAGGAGCTGGTGCTGGAGACGCTGCGCTCGGGGCGGCTCGCGCTCGGCCCGCGACTGCCGGAGTTCGAGCGGGCCCTCTCAGGGCTGTTCGATCACCCGGTCTCGGCGGTCTCGAGCGGGACGGCTGGGCTTCATCTGGCGATCAGGGCGGCGGGGATCGAGGGTGGCGACGAGGTCGTGACGACGCCGTTCTCGTTCGTCGCCTCCGCGAACTGCCTGCTCTACGAGAACGCCAAGCCGGTCTTCTGCGACATCGACCCGCGCACGCTCAACATGGATCCCGCCGCGGCGGAGGCGGCGGTCACGGACCGCACCACCGGGCTGCTGCCCGTGCACATCTTCGGCTACCCGGTCGATATGCCCGCGCTGGAGAGCCTCGCCGCCGAGCGCGGCCTGTGGCTCGTCGAGGACGCCTGCGAAGCGCTCGGCGCCGTCCACGCGGACGGCACGCCCGTCGGCGCGCGCGGCAACCTCTCCGTGTTCGGCTTCTACCCGAACAAGCAGGTGACGACGGGGGAGGGGGGCGCCGTCGTCTGTCCCGACGAGGCGGTCAAGGAGCGCATCGACTCCGAGCGCAACCAGGGCCGGGCCCCGGACATGGGCTGGCTCGACCACGACCGGCTCGGTTTCAACTACCGCCTCGACGACCTCTCCTGCGCGCTCGGCGTGGCACAGCTCGAGCGCCTCGACGAGCTGCTGGCCGGCCGCGCCCGCGTGGCCGCGCTCTACTCGGAGGCGCTCGCCGACGTGGAGGACCTGATCCTGCCCTGCCCGGACGCCGGCGGCGACCAGCGTTCCTGGTTCGTGTACGCCGTGCAGCTGCCCGCGCGAGTGGACCGCGACGCGACGGTCTCCGAGATGCGCGAGCGCGGCGTGGATACCAAGCCCTACCTGCCGGCGATCCACCTGATGAGCTTCTACCGCGAGCGCTTCGGCCACCGCGAGGGCGAGTTCCCCGTGTGCGAGGAGGTGGCCCGCCGGTCGCTCGCGCTGCCCTTCTTCGGAGAGCTGAGCGATGCCGAGATCGAGCAGGTGGTGGCGGCGCTGCGCGAGGTGATCGGCGTCAGCGCAGTCGCTTGACGAGCGCGACGAACCCCGGCAGGCCGCGCCCGGCCGGGCGGTAGGCGACCTCCTCGAACTCCGCGCGCGCGTAGAGGGCGCGGGCCTCGCTATTGCCGACGGTGGTGTCGAGCGCGACCGCGGGCAGCCCGCGCCGGCGGGCCTGGCGCTCGGCCTCAGCCAGCAGGGCGCTGGCGGCCCCCCGCCGGCGCAGCGCCGGCCCGGTGGCGAGCGCGTCCACGTAGAACGATGGCGAGGGCGGGCTGGGTGCGGCCCGCCCGCCGGCCCAGTAGAGCATCAGTGCCCGCGGCCATCTCCACGGCGGCGCCCCGCGCAGCGCCAGGCGCAGGAAGGCGGCCGAGCGCGTCACCGCCTCATCGACAGGGAAGGCGGCCATCGCGGCGGCCACGCGCCCGTCCACCTCGGCGACCCAGACCACGTCCGCGCTCGACGCGTTGCCCGGCTCGGCGAGCGAGCGTTCGAGCAACCGCAGCGCGCGCTCCTGGCCGCCGGCGAAGCGGTTGTACATGTCGGCCGCGCTGTGGTGGAGCAGGCGCGCGGCGGTCTGGAAGTCGGCCGGCTCGGCCCTGCGAACGTCAGCCAAACGCGGACACCGCCGCCCGCAAGCCGTCCTCGAGCGGGGTCGGCACCCACCCGAGCTCGCGCTGGGCCTTGCCGGACTGCGGGCGGGCGTCCCAGAGGAAGAAGTGCAGCTGGCCCTTCGGGAGCAGCGGCGGCTTGCGGATCGCCCGCGAGACGACCTCGCCGCCCGCCGCCAGGGCTTTCGCGAGCCGCACCGGCATAACCGCGGGCACCCGTCCGCGCCCGGCGAGCCGAACCGCGGTCTCGGCCAGCTCGCGGAAGCTCAGGTGGCCGTCGCAGAGGATGTAGCGCTCGCCCGGGACGCCCCGCGCTGCCGCCAGCAGCTGCCCGGTGGCCAGTCCGGTCGAGTAGACCATCGGGAGCCCACCCGGGGGCAGCAGCGGCACCGCGGCGCGCCGGCCCTCCACGACCGGGCGCAGCAGCCCCAGCTCCACGGAGGCGCTGCCGGGTGGGCCGGGGCCGTAGACAGCGGCCGGGTTGACGATCACGAGCTCGACCCCGGTCTCCGCGGCGGCCGCGAGGGCGAGCCGCTCCGCGTGCTGCTTCGAGCGCTCGTAGGCGGTTCCCTTCGGGTAGTCCGCGACCTGGGACTCGTCGAACGGCGTGCCCGGCTCGGCGTGGAACACGTCGATCGTGGAGGTGTGCACCACACGCCGCGCGCGCGCCGCGGCTGCCGCGCGCACGACCGTCTCCGTGCCGCGGGCGTTGACGCGCTCGAAGATGTCGGGGTCGGCGAACCACTGCTCGGGCAGGCCCATCGCGTTGAACACGAGCTCACAGCCGGCCGCGGCCTTCTCCACGGAGGCGGGCTCGGTCACGTCGCCCCTGATCGCCCGGACGCCTGGAGGGAGCTGGCTCGAGGCGCGCCCCGGGTTGCGCACGAGCACGTGCACCTCGTCGCCGCGCTCCAGCAGGGCGCGGGCGATGGAGTGACCCACCTTGCCGGTTGCCCCGGTGACCAGCGCTCGCATGGCCGCTGATCCTACGTCTGAGAGACTGGCGGACCCGATGAGCCGCTTCCGCGACCCACAGGATCCGCTCTTCCAGGCGCTCAACTCGTCGATCGCCTTCGACTACCGGCTCGCGCCGTACGACCTCGAGCAGTCGCTCGCCCACGCGCGCATGCTCGCCCGCAGCGGGATCATCTCCGACGACGACCGCGACCAGATCGAGGCCGGCCTGGCCGCGGTGCGCGAGGAGATCGACCAGGACCGCTTCGTCGTCGAGGACGGCGACGAGGACATCCACATGGCGATCGAGCGGCGGCTGACCGAGCTGGCCGGACCGGTGGGCGGCAAGCTGCACACCGCGCGCTCGCGCAACGACCAGGTCGCCACCGACGTCGCGATGCTCGTGCGCGCCCACTCGCTCGATGCCGAGTCGCTGCTGCGCGAGCTGATGGAGACCCTGATCGAGCTGGCCGAGCGCCATCTGGACTGGCCGCTGCCGGGCTACACGCACCTGCAGCGCGCGCAGCCGGTCTACCTGTCTCACCACCTGCTGGCCTATTTCTGGAAGTTCCGCCGCGACCTGCAGCGCTTCAGGTTCTGCCTCACCGCCACGGACGAGCTGCCGCTCGGCGCCGGGGCGCTGGCCGGGGTGAACTTCGACACCGGGCGCATGTTCGTGGCGCAGGAGCTGGGCTTCGGCGGCATCGCCGAGAACTCGCTCGACGCCGTCTCCAACCGCGACTTCGTGCTCGACTACGTGAGCGCCGCAGCCACCTGCGCCGGCCACCTCTCGCAGCTCGGCGGCGAGATCGTGCTCTGGTCGACAGCCGAGTTCGGGTTCTGCCGAGTGTCGGACTCGTTCGCCTCCGGTTCGAGCCTGATGCCCCAGAAGAAGAACCCGGACGCGGCCGAGCTGCTGCGGGCGAAGGCGCCGCGGGTGGTCGGGCGCCTGGCCGGGCTGCACGGCGTGCTCCACGGGCTGCCGCTCACCTACAACAAGGACCTCCAGGAGGACAAGGAGCCGCTCTTCGACGCGATCGACACGCTCGAGCTGTCCCTGCGTGTCGCGCGCGCCATGCTCGCCGAGATCGAGTTCGACCGGGAGCGCATGGCGGCCGCCGCGTCGGACGAGCTGATCGCGGCAACCGACGTCGCCGACCAGCTGGTGCGCCAGGGCGTGCCGTTCCGCGAGGCGCACGGGATCGTCGGCGGGGTCGTCAGGGCGGCCGTCGAGCGCGGCAAGCGCCTATCCGAGCTGACCGACGACGAGCTCGCCGAGCTGGCGCCCCAGCTGCAGCCGGCCGACTTCCGCGGGCTGCTCGAGCAGAGTTCGTGGCTCGAGTCGAAGGTCTCGGAGGGCGGCACGTCGCTGCCGCGCGTGCGCGAGCAGCTGGCGCAGGCGCGCCACGTGCTCGAGGACGCGCCGGCGTGAGGCTCGGCCGCGACTTCTACGCCCGCTCCGTTCACGACGTCGCGCGCGACCTGGTCGGCTGTCTCGTCCGCCACGGCGAGACGGCCGGGCGCATCGTGGAGACCGAGAGCTACCACATGGACGAGCCGGCCTGCCACGCCTACGTGGGACTCACCGAGCGCACGCGCACCCTGTTCGGGCTCGCCCGGGCACGCGTACGTGTACTTCTCGTACGGCATCCACTCGCTGCTGAACGCGGTTGCCGAGCCGGAGGGCACCGGCGCGGCGGTCCTGATTCGTGCGCTCGAGCCGGTCGACGGCCTCGACGTCATGCGCCGGCGCCGGGGCGTGGAGCGGGCGACCGAGCTGTGCTCGGGCCCGGCCAAGCTCACCCAGGCGCTCGAGATCGGCCTGTCGCTCAACGGGACCTCGCTGCTCGACGGTCCGATCGAGGTGCTGGAGCGCGAGTCGCAGCCGCGCATCGCGATCGGCGAGCGGATCGGCATCTCCAAGGCGGCCGACCTGCCCTGGCGCTTCTGCGACGCCGACAGCGCGCACGTGTCGCGCCCGTGGCCGGCGCAGATGCGCTCGGCTGCCTAGGGCGACGTGTTCGGCGTTGCGCCGCCGCCGGTGCCCCCGCCGCCGGTCGGCGGCTGGGTCGGATCGGGCGCGGGCGTCTCGGGCGCCGGGGTCTCCGGGGCCGGCGTCTGGTCGGGCGTGTCGGGGGCGGCGTCGGGCTGGTCCTGTTGGGTGCCGCCGTCGCCCTGGCCGCGTGGCGCCGTCTCCGTCGGCTGCTCGCCGTCGGGGACCGCGTTGGGGTCGACCGTCTGCGTGGGCGTCACGGGGGTGGTCTCGGTGGACTTGTCGTCGGTGTGGCGGGCGGCGCGGCGTGCGTCGCGCATCGCGACCCAGGCGGTCATGAAGTCGTGGAAGATCTCGGCCGGGAAGGTGCCGCCCGCGACCGGGCTGCCGGCGTGCTCGGTCTCCATCGACTGCACCTTGTCCGCGTAGCCGACCCAGATCGCGACCGTCATGTCGTCGTTGCCGCCGACGAACCAGGCGTCGCCGTAGTTCTCGGTCGTGCCGGTCTTGCCCCAGATGTACTCGTCGCCGACCTGGGCGGCCTTGCCGGTGCCGCTGGTGACCACGAGGTGCAGCATCTCCTTCTCGAGGTCGGCGACCTTCCTGTCGAGAACCGGCACGGCCACGGGCTTGTTCGACTCGTCGATGTCGTGGCCCTTGACCTCGCTGAAGCCGACGGGCCCGGCGACGTCGGGGAGGAACGAGCTCTGCGCCCGGAAGCCGTGGTTGGCGATCGTGGAGTAGGCGTAGGCCATCTCGAGCGGGGTCACGCCCTCCTTGAGACCGCCGAGCGTCATGGCCGGGTTGGTCGACAGCTTGGTGCGAATGCCCATCCGCCGCGCGAGCCGGGCGATTCGCTTGGTGCCGATCTTCAGTCCGAGCTCGGCGAACACCGAGTTGTCGGACGCGGCGGTGGCCGACCACAGCGAGGCCGAGCCCAGGTACGAGTCCTCGTAGTTGCTGACCGGGAACACCTCTTTTCCGCCCGACCCCGGCACCGGGAACTCCTTCGGCTGGGATGCCCAGGTGCTGTTCGGGTCCACGCCGTCCGCGAGCCCGCGCGCGAGGATGAACGGCTTGATCGCCGAGCCCGGCTGGCGGTGCCCGTTGGTGGCCAGGTTGAACGGGCGCGCGTTGAAGTCCGGCCCGCCGACCATGGCCCTGACCTCGCCGGTGTCGTTGTCGATCGCCACCAGCGAGGCGCTCGGTCCGATGCCGGCCAGGCGGCCCGCGATCGCGTTCTCCGCGGCCGATTGGAGCTCGGGATCGATGGTGGTCTTGATCTCCAGGCCGCCGCTGAAGACCTGCGCCGCCGTGTAGCGGTCGAGCAGCTGACCGGTGACCCAGCTCGTGAAGTAGGGCTGGTCGGACTCCACGTCCGGCGGGTCGACCTGGTCCTCGTCGGGGACCGCCTGTCGCACCGAGTCCTCGTACTCGGACTGGGTGATCATCTTCTGGTCGCGCATGCGCGACAGCACCAGGTCGCGCCGCTGACGCGCGGCAACCGGGTGCTGAAGCGGGTCGTACATGGACGGCGAGGAGATCATCCCGGCGAGCAGGGCCGCCTCCGCCGGTGACAGGACGCGGGACTCGCGCGCTTCCGGATCCTCCTCCTCGTCGGTGGGGGTGGGCGGCGGCGCGAGCGTGACGCCGGCGTCGTCGGTGGCGCTCTCCTGCTCGTCCGGCTCGTCGCCGTTGCCGAAGTAGGTGCGCGCCGCGGCCTCCACGCCGTAGGCGCCGTTGCCGAAGTACACGGTGTTCAGGTACTGGGTGAGGATCTTCTCCTTCGACCACTTGCGCTCGAGGTGATACGCCAGGGCGGCCTCGCGCAGCTTCTGGAACACCGACCGGTCGCCCTGGGCGGAGAGGGCGTTCTTCACGAACTGCTGGGTGATCGTCGAGCCGCCCTGGGCGGCACTGCGTCGCAGGACGTCCTGCGTGAGCGCGCGCGCGATGCCGGTGTAGTCGACGCCCTCGTGGCTGTAGAAGCGGCGGTCCTCGATCGCGATCACGGCGTTCTTGAGGTTGGGCGAGACCTCGCCCTCGTTGACCAGGATGCGGTTGAGGTTGCCGGTCAGCTTCGCGATCCGCGTGCACTTGGTGGGATCGAGCTTCGGGCACTCCGGGCCGCGCGGGTAGAGCACGGAGTTCTCGGCGGCGCGGTACTGGGCCGCGCTGTCGAGCGAGGGCAGGTCGCTCGCGACCGCCATCAACATCCCGAACACCGTCGAGATCAGCGCGAGGACCGACAGGCCGAAGACCACCAGCGCGAGCCGCAGCTTCTTGAGCTTGGGCTTGGGCTGGCGCGGCTCCTGCGGCGGCGCACCGTTGTCTCCGCGCACGAAGCGAGGCCCGTGCGTGGGCGAGGGCTGGATGATGGACGTCGGCGGCTCCTGCATGCTCTTTGTACGGTGAGCCTACGCGTGCTTTGAGGCGGCCGGCCCGTACAGAGCTCCACCGGACGCCCAGCGAGCGGCGCAGTCTAGCATTGGCTTCATGACGGATTCGGCGGGCGAGGCGGCCCGGTTCCTCACCCGCAACGCCGTCGATGCCCTGCCCGAGGGCGAGCTGGAGCGCCAGCTCGCGAAGGGCCGGCCCCTGCGCGTGAAGCTCGGCGTGGACCCGACGACGCCCGACATCCACCTGGGTCACACGGTCGTCCTGCGCAAGCTGCGCGAATTCCAGGATCTGGGCCACCAGGTGGTGCTGATCGTCGGCGACTACACCGGCCGGGTGGGGGACCCGAGTGGGCGCTCCGCGATGCGCCCGTTTGTCGACCCGGCCGAGATCGACGCGAACGCCCAGACCTATCAGGACCAGGCCTTCAAGGTGCTCGACCGCGACGCCACCGAGGTGCGCCGCAACGGCGAGTGGCTCGACATGGCGATGGAGGACCTGTTCCGGCTTGCGCGTACTGCCACGGTGGCCCAGCTGCTCGAGCGCGACGACTTCGCGAAGCGCTACGCGGCGGGCGAGCCGATCTCGGTGCTCGAGCTGCTCTACCCGCTCATGCAGGGCTACGACTCGGTCGCGATCCGCTCCGACGTAGAGCTCGGCGGGAGCGACCAGAAGTTCAACGTGCTCCTCGCGCGCGAGGTCCAGCGCGCCTACGGCGTG
>CAVXUX010000005.1:0-2500 GCA_963765135.1 uncultured Thermoleophilaceae bacterium | reverse complement strand
GATTGCGCGTGGTGCACTGCTGAGTTTTGAGAGACCAGCCGGGGAGTCCCCCCGGCTGCGCCCTCGCCGGACCTTGAAAACTGCATAGTTGGCCAAACAACAACGGAAGATCACCGTTGTACGCCGGTGGCCGCCCTCGGGCGATCGCCGGCTTATCAACGATCACCGTCAAGATAGTAAGGGCACACGGTGGATGCCTTGGCATCAGGAGTCGAAGAAGGGCGTGGACGGCTGCGATAAGCCGCGGTTAGCTGCTGAACAGGCTTTGACCCGCGGATACCCGAATGGGGAAACCCGGCACCGGTAATGCGGTGTCATCCCGTGCTGAATACATAGGCGCGAGGAAGGCAAGCGAGGGAACTGAAACATCTCAGTACCTCGAGGAAAGGAAATCAACCGAGACTCCCCGAGTAGTGGCGAGCGAAAGGGGATCAGCCTAAACCGGCTAGGTGCAAGCGTGCAGGCGTTGCCTAGCCGGGGTTGTAGGACGTGCTTCCCGAGCACTGCATGGCTCGGCGGGAGTTAGAAAGCCAACCGTTAGCCGAAGACCCGTGGAACACAGGCACCACAGCGGGTAACAGTCCCGTAGGCGAAAGCGGATGGCCTCCCGAGCTCGTTCCTGAGTAGGACCGCACCCGTGAAACGCGGTCCGAATCTGGGGGGACCACCCTCCAAGGCTAAGTACTCCCTGATGACCGATAGCGGACTAGTACCGTGAGGGAAAGGTGAAAAGTACCCCTGAAGGGGAGTGAAATAGTACCTGAAACCGCGTGCCTACAAGCGGTCGGAGCACCTTCGGGTGTGACGGCGTGCTTTTTGCATAACGAGCCGGCGAGTTACTCGTCTCTGGCAAGGTTAAGCGATGAGCGGAGCCGCAGCGAAAGCGAGTCCGAATAGGGCGATCCAGTCAGAGGCGGTAGACCCGAAACTGAGCGAGCTACCCATGGGCAGGCTGAAGCGGGGGTAAGACCCCGTGGAGGGCCGAACCGACCTAGGTTGAAAACTGGGCGGATGACCTGTGGGTCGGAGTGAAAGGCTAATCAAGCTCAGAGATATCTGGTTCTCTCCGAAATATATTTAGGTATAGCCTCCGGCAATACCTAGCGGCCGTAGAGCTACTGCTTGGACTAGGGGCCCTACCAGGTTACCGACTTCAGGCAAACTCCGAAGACCGTTAGGCGTACCCGGGGAGTCAGTCTGCGGGGGATAAACTTCGTAGGCAAAAGGGGAACAGCCCAGACCGCCAGCTAAGGTCCCTAAGTACTAGCTAAGTGGAAAACGATGTCCAAGTGCCGAGACAACCAGGAGGTTGGCTTAGAGGCAGCCACCCTTGAAAGAGTGCGTAACAGCTCACTGGTCAAGTGCTCGGGCGCGGAAAATGTAACGGGGCTCAAGCTAGTCACCGAAGCTGCGGGTGCGCGAGATCCTTCGGGATCCCGTGCGCGGTAGGAGAGCGTTCTCAAGCTGCTGAAGCGGCGGGGTGACCCAGCCGTGGAGGCTTGAGAAGTGAGAATGCCGGCGTGAGTAACGAAAGAGGGGTGAGAATCCCCTCCACCGATTGTCCAAGGTTTCCTGAGCAACGTTCGTCGGCTCAGGGTCAGTCGGGACCTAAGGCGAGGCCGAAAGGCGTAGTCGATGGCCAACGGGTTGATATTCCCGTACCACGTCGCGTCCGTTATGACCGATGGGGGGACGGGGAAGGCTAAGGGAACCCCGCCGACGGTTGTGCGGGGGTAAGCATGTAGCCAGGGCTCCTAGGCAAATCCGGGAGCCCGTTACGGTGAGGTGCGATGCCAGCTGGCCGGAAGGCCGGCGAGTCCCTGACGCCATGCCCCCAAGAAAATCCTCTAGGCAGGATGCGCGTGCCCGTACCAAAACCGACACAGGTGGACAAGTAGAGAATACTAAGGTGATCGAGATAACCCTCGTTAAGGAACTCGGCAAAATGGCCCCGTAACTTCGGGAGAAGGGGCGCCCCGGTAGGGTGAAGGTCTTGCGACCGGAGCCCGAGGGGGCCGCAGTGAATTGGCCCAACCGACTGTTTACCAAAAACACAGGTCTCTGCTAAGTCGCAAGACGACGTATAGGGGCTGACGCCTGCCCGGTGCCGGAAGGTTACGTGGAGAGGTTAGTTACCTTCGGGTGACGAAGCTTTGAAACTAAGCCCCGGTAAACGGCGGCGGTAACTATAACCGTCCTAAGGTAGCGAAATTCCTTGTCGGGTAAGTTCCGACCTGCACGAATGGCGTAACGAGTTGGGCGCTGTCTCAACGAGGGGCTCGGTGAAATCGCAGTCTCGGTGAAGATGCCGAGTACCCGCGGCAAGACGGAAAGACCCCGTGAACCTTTACTACAACCTGATATTGGAGTCTGAGGCACCTCGCTCAGGATAGGTGGGAGGCTGTGAAGCAGGGACTGCGGTCCCTGTGGAGCCGCCCTTGAGATACCACCCTTGGTGTCTCGGGCTTCTAACACCGCGCCGTGAATCCGGGCGGTGAAC
>CAVXUX010000004.1:0-353873 GCA_963765135.1 uncultured Thermoleophilaceae bacterium | reverse complement strand
AGTGTCAGGCGGGTAGTTTGACTGGGGCGGTCGCCTCCCAAAATGTAACGGAGGCGCGCAAAGGTTCCCTCAGTACGGTTGGAAATCGTACGTAGAGTGTAAAGGCAACAAGGGAGCTTGACTGCGAGACAGACATGTCGAGCAGGTGCGAAAGCAGGCCTTAGTGATCCGGCGGTAGCAAGTGGAAGCGCCGTCGCTCAACGGATAAAAGGTACTCCGGGGATAACAGGCTTATCGGGCCCAAGAGTCCACATCGACGGCCCGGTTTGGCACCTCGATGTCGGCTCGTCGCATCCTGGGGCTGTAGTCGGTCCCAAGGGTTGGGCTGTTCGCCCATTAAAGCGGTACGCGAGCTGGGTTCAGAACGTCGCGAGACAGTTCGGTCCCTATCTGCCGTGGGCGTTGGAGAGTTGAGGGGAGTCGTCCCTAGTACGAGAGGACCGGGATGAACGCACCTCTGGTGTACCAGTTGTCCTGCCAAGGGCACTGCTGGTTAGCTACGTGCGGATCGGATAACCGCTGAAGGCATCTAAGCGGGAAGCCGACCTCGAGATGAGCTCTCCCATCCCCTTGAGGGAGTAAGACCCCTGGAAGACCACCAGGTGATAGGCCGGATGTGTAAGGGCAGCAATGCACTTAGCAGACCGGTACTAATGGTTCGAGGGCTTGACGGATATTTGATCTTCCAGTGCGGCCAGCTGTGCAGTTTTCAAGCTCCGGCGAGGGCCGGGCGGCAACGCTCGGTCTCGCCGATTTTCGGTGGTGATAGCGAGGGGGCCACACCTCTTCCCATTCCGAACAGAGCAGTTAAGCCCCTCAGCGCCGATGGTACTTGGCTCGCAAGGGCCTGGGAGAGTAGGTCGCCGCCGATTTAGCTTGGGCCGTCCCTCGGGGCGGCCCAACTTGTTTCGCCCTAGACTGCGCGCCTCATGTCCGTCCTCGAAATCGTGGTGATCGTCGTCGGTGTGCTGCTGATTCTGTTCTTCATCGGCGGCCTGTTCGCCGTGCGCGCCCGCGCGCGTGGGCAGGCCGGCACCTTCTACGAGCACGTGCGCGCGGCCGACGAGGCCCTGGAGCAGGCACGCGCGCTCGACCGAGGGTGGGACCGGGAGACGATGGAGGCCGTCGCTCGCGCCGCCGTCGCCGAGGCGCGACCGGGCTGGCCCTACGACGACCTCCATCTCGTGCTGGTCGACGACCGTCCCGGCACCGAGGAGGACCGCGCTCACTTCGTCGCCATGGCCCCCGACGGCCAGGCCCGCGTGATCCTCTCCCGGCGGGGCGATCAGTGGGCTTCGGACGAAGTGGTCGACTAGACCGCGAGGCAGAGCTGCTCGCCCGCCGCCACCACGCGCGGGCGTGGCTTGGCGCGCGGTGCGCCGTGGTCGGCGCGCACGTGCTTGCGCTCGCCGCGGCAGGCCAGCGCCTGTGCGACCTCGGAAGCGCGCACGTCCCTCCCGAGCCGCCTGGCCGCGGGGGTTGCGGCCGGCGCTAGGCCGGCCGCTCCACCCGCGACGATGCGGCGAACCGCAGCACGGCCGGCGACGGAATCGCCGGCGCCTCCCAGCTGCGGCGCGCGCTCAGAAGCGGGGGCGAGGGCACTCGCGGGGCGGAGGACGCCATCGGCGTCCAGCCGGTACTCGCCGAGCGTTGAGAACTCGACGATCAGGTCGAGCGCTGGCCCAATTCGCTGTCTGAGCTGAGGGAACATGCGTTCGTGAAGGTACGCCGGCGCTCGGATGGAACCCGCGATTTGCTGCAACTTCTCTTGCATGGGCCGTCCCGTAGGCTGCCCGCATGGCCGAGCCGTTCCGCCACCGCCTGCGTGTGCGCTGGTCCGAATGCGACCTGCAGGGCGTCGTCTTCTACCCGCAGTACCTGTCCTACCTCGACCACACGGTGACCGAGCTCTGGCGCGCGGCGATCGGGCCCTACACCGAGATGATCCCCGAGCACGGGGTGGACATGGTCGTGGCCGAGGCGGGCCTGCGCTACCGCGGCAGCGCGCGCTTCGACGACGAGCTCGAGATCACGGCCACCCTGACGCGGCTCGGCAGCACGTCGATCACCACCGCCTTCACCATCGAGCGCGTCCCGGACGGCACGCTGCTCACGGAGGGCGAGCTGCGCCACGTCTTCGTCGACCCCGAGGACTTCAGCAAGCGCGAGATGCCGGATCGGGTGCGCTCCGCCTTGCAGCGCTTCGCACCAGGCTGATGGTCCATCTGCGCATCGTCGTCCCCGGTGACATCGCCGAGAAGGTGGTGGCGCTGCTGTGCAAGGCCGTCGGGGTCACCAACGTGGTCCGCCTCCGCGAGGTCGCCCACAAGCCGGAGGGGGACCTGATCCTCTGCGACGTCGCCCGCGAGGACGCCAGCCTGATAATCGCCGACCTCAAGGACCTGGAGGTCCACCACGTCGGGTCGATCGCGGTCGAGTTGATCGACAGCTCGATCTCCGACGTGTCGCGCGCCGCCGAGAAGGCGGCACCCGGGCTGCCGTCGGACGCCGTCGTCTGGGAGGAAGTCGAGTCGCGGACCTCGGAGCAGACCGAGCTGTCCGTGAGCTTCACGATCTTCATGATCGCCGCGATGCAGATCGCGGCCGTCGGGATCGTCCTCGACCAGCCGATCCTGATCGTCGGCGCGATGGTGGTCGGCCCCGAGTTCGGCCCGCTGGCGGCGGTCTGCGTCGCGCTGGTGCGGCGCCAGCGGCGCCTGGCGAAGCGGTCGCTGATCGCGCTGGCCGTGGGCTTCCCGGTCGGCACCTTCGCCGCGCTGTGCTCGTCGGTCGTGCTGATCGCGGTCGGCGCCTTCCCGGACGACTACGGCACGCACGAGTTCACCGACTTCATCTCGAACCCCGACTTCCTCAGCTTCTTCATCGCCGTCGTGGCGGGCTGCGCCGGCATGCTCTCCCTGACCACCGCCAAGTCGGGCGCGCTGATCGGCGTGCTGGTCTCGGTGACGACGATCCCGGCCGCGTCCAACGTCGGAGTCGCGGCGGCGTACGGACAGTGGGACACGGCCGCCGGCGCCGCCGGGCAGCTCGCCATCAACTTGGTTGGCATCGTGGTCGCCGGCGTGGTGACGCTGACGCTGCAGAACCGCGACTACGTGGTGCGCCGGCGGGAGCACCTGCGCGAGCGGGACTGAATTACAGCGACGCCCAGATATCGATCTTCGTGCGCACCCGAGAGATCACCTCGTCCGTGAACTCCGCGGTGCCCGCGTGGCCGCCCAGGTCGGGCGTGCGCACGCCCGTCGCCGTGGCCTCCAGGGTCGCCTCGTAGATCGCCCGCGCGGCATTGTGCTCGCCCGCGTAGTGCAGCACCGCCGCCGCGGCGAAGATCATCGCCATCGGGTTGGCGATGTCCTTGCCCTGCAGCGCAGGCGCCGTCCCGTGGGGTGCCTCCGCCATCACGGCGCGCGGCTCGTACTCGTCGTCGAGCGCCAGCAGCACCGACTCGGCGCCGGCGATCGAGCCGAACAGCGGCATCACCATGTCGGACAGGCAGTCGCCGTCGCGGTTGAGGGCGGGGATCACGAGCGGCGCGTCGGCAGCGCCCGAGATCAGCCCGGCGTAGGTGGCGTCGATCAGCACGGGGGAGTAGGGCACCTCGGGGTGGCGCTCGGCCGCGGCGTCCATCTCCTCCTTGAGCATGCCCTCGTAGACGGGGCTCACCGTCCACTTGGGGCCGCCGTACACGCGCCCGTGGATCGTCGCCGCGGTGCGGAAGCTGTACTCGGCCACGGCCCGGCACACGCTGCGCGAGATGCGCTCGGTGCGGAACGCGATCTCGTCGCCGTCCTGCTCCTCGCGCCACTGCTCGGCGCCGTACGCGTCGCCGACGGCCATGCGCACCACGGCGATCGGGTAGTGGACGCCGGCCACCGGGGTCACCCCGGGGATCCGCCGCCCGGTGCGGATGATCACCTTCCCGTCGATCGCCTCGCGCACGATGCGGTTGGGGCTGCCGACGTCGTCCGCGCCCTCCGGCGTGATCGTGGCCGCCTTCAACCCGAAGCGGGCCGCCACCAGCGCCTGGGCCGCGGCGGTGACCACCTCGTTGTCGGTGCGGCGCCGGTTGTCGAGCGACAGGTCGTAGTGCTCCAGCTCGACCTCCACGCGCGTGACGTCGGGATCGAGCACGCGCAGGGCCTGCTCGAGCAGCTCCTGGCCGGTCTCGTCTCCCTCGAGGACGATGATCTTGGGCATCGCGGAGCAATCTACCGAGCGCTGCTCCTGGTGCGGCGAGCCGATCGGGCCGCACGACGGCTGGCGTCTTCACGAGCAGCCGGGAGCTCGCCAGGCGGCGTTCTGCCGCCTCGAGCACGCCGTCCCGTGGGCCATGCGCGGCGCCCGGTGGGAGCCGGGGGAGATCGGCGAGCTCCCGACCCCGCCCGAATGCGCCCGCTGCGGGGCGACCCTCGGCGACGTGCGCATCGTGCTGGTGCGTCACCGCGGCGAGCACCGCATTCCCGACGCCTTCTGCTCGGTCGACCACATGGCCGACTGGGCGAAGTCAGGCGGACGCTGGGGCTAGACCGAGCTCGTCGGCCCGCTCTTCCATCGCCCCGATCACGAACGCGAGGTGCTCGTCGAAGTCGACGCCCAGCTCCTCGGCGCCCTGGCGCACCTCGTCGCGGTTCACACCCGCGGCGAAGCTGGGCTGCTTGAGCTTCTTCTTGACGGACTTGGGCGTCATGCCCTCGATGCCGGTGGGCCGCACGAGGGCGCAGGCGGCGATGAAGCCGGACAGCTCGTCCACGGCGTAGAGCGTCTTGGCCATGCGGGTCTCGCGCGGGACGCCCAGGAAGGTGGCGTGCCCGGCCACCGCGTCGATCAGCTCCCGCGGGTAGCCCTTCTCCTCGAACAGCTCGAGCGCCTTGCGCGGGTGGCCGGTGCCGAGGTCCGGGTAGCGCTCGTAGTCGAGGTCATGGAGCAGCCCCGTGGCCGCGTACAGCTCCTCGTCCTCGTCCCACTTGCGGGCGTACGCCACCATCGCCGTCTCGACCCCGAGCAGGTGCTTGCGCAGCGACTCGCTCTGCACCCATTCCTCGACCAGCTCCCAGGCTTCCTCGCGTGAAGGCTGCACGGATGGCAGGGTATCCGCCCGCAGGGCCGAACCTGCGCTCAGATGGCCTTCGATACCCTTGGCCGCCGGCTCGAACCCGGTCCCCGGACGGATCCACGCATGGAGAAGTTCATCATCGAGGGCGGGGCGCCCCTGTCGGGGACGCTCGTACCCGCCGGCAACAAAAACGCTGCACTTCCCGCACTCGCCGCCACGCTGCTGACGGCCGAGGAGGTCGTGCTGCGCAACGTGCCGCGCATCCGCGACGTCGAGGCCATGGTCGAGCTGCTCGTGAACCTCGGCGCCCGCGCCGAGTGGCGCGACGAGAACGTGATCGCGGTCAGCTGCGACGCGATCTCCCACACGGAGGTGGACGCCGGCCTGTCCGAGCGTATCCGCGCCTCGTTCCTGCTCGCCGGCCCGCTGCTGGCGCGCTTCGGCAAGGCCGACATGCCGCCCCCCGGCGGCGACGTGATCGGCCGCCGCCGGCTCGATCCCCACCTGGACGCCTTCCGCGCCCTGGGCGCCGAGGTGCGCGCCGAGCGGTCCTTCGAGCTGCGCGCCCCCGACGGACTGCACGCCTGCGACTTCTTCATGGACGAGGCGTCGGTGATGGCGACCGAGAACGCGCTGATGGCCGCGGCGCTCACGCCAGGCTCGACCGTGATCCACAACGCCGCCTCCGAGCCGCACGTCCAGGACCTCGCTCGCCTGCTGATGCAGATGGGCGCGCGCATCGAGGGCATCGGCTCGAACCTGCTGATCATCCACGGGCAGGAGGAGCTGGGCGGCGCCGACTACGCGATCGGCCCCGACCACATCGAGATCGGCTCGTTCATCGCGCTCGCGGCCTGCACCGGCGGCGAGCTGCGCATCCGCGACTGCGTCGCCGACGACCTGCGCATGACGCGCCTGGCGTTCGAGCGGCTCGGCTGCATGATCGAGTTCGACGGCACCGACGTGGTGGTCCCGGCGGGCCAGCACCTGCGCGTGAAGTCCGACGAGGGCGAGGCCATCTCCAAGATCGAGGACGGTCCCTGGCCGGCCTTCCCGGCCGACCTCACGAGCATCGCGCTCGCGATGGCCACGCAGGCCGACGGACTCGTCCTGATCCACGAGAAGATGTTCGAGAACCGCTTGTTCTTCGTGGACAAGCTCGTCTCCATGGGCGCTCGGGTGATCGTCTGCGATCCGCATCGTGCGGTCGTCAGCGGCCCGAGCCGGCTTCACGGCGAGCGCATGGAAAGCCCGGACATCCGGGCCGGCATGGCAATGCTCATCGCGGCGCTCTGCGCCGACGGCACGTCCGAGATCGGCAACATCCGCCAGATCGATCGCGGCTACGAGCGGATCGACGAGCGGCTGCGGGGACTGGGCGCGCGCATCGAGCGCGTGGCCACCGAGCGCGTACCTGCGTAGGCCGGTGGGGCCGCCCGCATGAGCCACCCCATCCCGCCGGGCACGCGCGACGTGCTGCCTGACGAGATGCGCGAGCTGCGCGCCATCTCCGCCCGCATGCGTTCCATCCTCGAGCAGGCCGGCTACGGCGAGGTGCACACGCCCGCGCTCGAGTACGAGGACGTGCTGCGCCGGGGCGAGGAGCGCGCCGCCGGCGCGCGCTACCGGACCTTCGACGGGCAGGGCGACGTGCTCGCCCTGCGCTCGGACATGACGATCCCGATCGCGCGTGTGGTTGCCACCCGCTACGCCGACGCCGAGCCGCCGCTGCGCTTCTGCTACTTCGCCCACGCCTGGCGCGCGACCGAGCGGGGCGTGGGGGAGCCGCGCGAGTTCCTCCAGGGAGGGCTCGAGCTGATCGGCCCGACCGCGCCCGAGGGGGAGGCCGAGGTGCTGGCCCTGACGATCGCCGCGCTCGACGAGGCTGGGCTGCGTCGCCACCGCGTGGGCGTGGGGGACGGGTCGCTCTACCGGCGCCTGCTCGCCGCACTCGACGTCCAGGAGGAGGAGCACCTGCCGCTGCTCGAATGCCTGTCGCGCCGCGACCTGGTCGCGCTCGAGATGCGCGTAGCGGGACTACAGGGACTGAGCGACGCCGACCGCCAGCTGCTCGTGCGGCTGCCCGAGCTGCGCGGCGGGCCCGAGGTCCTCGAACGGGCAGACGGCCCGGTCGCGGACGCCGTGCAGGACCTGCGCGGCCTGCACGAACTGCTGGCCGAGCGCGGCATGGCCGATCGGGTGATCTTCGACCTGGGGCTGGTGCGCGAGCTGGGCTACTACACCGGCGCGGTGTTCGAGGTCTACGACCCCGCCGTGGGTTTTGCGCTGGGCGGCGGCGGGCGCTACGACGACCTGCTCGGCCGCTTCGGGCGAGGGCTGCCGGCCTGCGGCATGGCCCTGGACGTGCAGCGCGTGCACCTCGCACAGGCCGCCGAGGAGGCGCTCGCGTGAGCCTCACGATCGCCGTGCCGCGCGGCGCGCTGTTCGACGGCGCGCTCGACCTGCTCGACGCGCTCGGCGTGGACACGAGCGAGGTGCGCGCCAACGACCGTAAGCTGCTGTTCGAGGACGCCGGCATCGTCACGATGAGGCCGTCCGACGTGCCGACCTATGTCGAGCACGGCTCGGCCGACATCGGCATCACCGGCAAGGACGTGTTGCTCGAGCAGAGCGACCGCGCCGTCTACGAGCTGCTCGACCTCGGCTTCGGCCGCTGCCGCATGGTCGTGGCTGCGCAGGAGGGCGGGGACCCGATCGGCTCGGCGCTGCGCCGGCTCGGCCGGGTCCGGATCGCGACCAAGTACCCGCGCATCGCGGAGCGCCACTTCTCCGAGACCGGGCGCCAGGCGGAGATCGTGGAGGTGAAGGGCTCTGTGGAGCTGGCACCGCTGACCGGACTGGTCGACGGGATCGTGGACCTGACCGCGACGGGCACGACGCTGGCGGAGAACGGGCTGCGCGAAGTCGAGCAGATCGAGATCTGCACGGCCCGCCTGATCGCCAACCCGGTGGCGCACAAGCTGAAGGCGGAGCAGATCGACGCGATCGTGGAGAAGGTGCGGGCCCGGTGAAGGAGCAGGTGGCCGGGATCCTCGCCGACGTGCGCCGCCGCGGCGACGAGGCGGTGCTCGACTACACCGAGCGCTTCGACAAGGCCGAGCTGGCGCCGGAGCAGCTGCGCGTGGATGCCCGCGACCTCGAAGCGTCCGTCGGCGTGCTCGAGCCCGCGGTCCTCGAAGGGCTGCGCACGGCTATCGGAAACGTGCGCGCCGTGGCGGAGGCGCAGCTGAGCGAGCCGGTCGAGGTCAGCCTCCCGCAGGGCCAGACTGTGGCGGTGGGCGAGGTGCCGGTCGGCCGCGCGGGCATCTACGTGCCCGGCGGCCGGGCGCCCTATCCCTCGACCGTCGTGATGGGCGCGGTCACCGCGCGCGTGGCCGGTGTCAGGCAGATCGCGGTCTGTGCCCCGCCGGGCCCCGGGGGACGGGCCCACCCGGCGATCCTGGCGGCGTGCGTGCTGTGCGAGGTCAGCGAGGTGTACCGGATGGGTGGGGCGCAGGCGATCGGCGCGCTCGCCTACGGGACGAAGACCGTGCCGGCGGTCGATGTGATCGTCGGGCCGGGCAACGCGTGGGTGACCGAGGCGAAGCGGCAGGTGTTCGGCGAGGTCGGCATCGACGGGCTCGCGGGTCCGAGCGAGCTGGTCGTCGTGGCGTCGAGCGGCGCGCCCGCCGAGCTGATCGCGCTCGACCTGCTCGCTCAGGCCGAGCACGGCGAGGACAGTCCGCTGTGGCTGATCTCGCCCGACCACGACCTGGTCGCGGCAGTCGTCGCCGAGGTCGAGCGGCTGGCGCCGGAGCGGCCGAGCGTGGGGAAGGTCGAGGTGAAAGCGCTGCGCGGTGGCCTCGCTGGACGAGGCGCTGTCGCGCGCCGAGGAGATCGCGCCCGAGCACCTCGAGCTGATCGGCGAGGAGGCCGAGCTGCTCGCCGATCGGGTGACCCGGGCCGGCTGCGTTTTCGTCGGCGCGGGTGCCGGTACGGCGTTCGGTGACTACGTCGCGGGGTCCAACCACGTCCTGCCCACCGGGGGTGCCGCGCGCTTCCAGAGTGCCCTCTCGCCGGCCACGTTCCGGCGCCGCATGGCTCGCGTATCCTTGCCCGGCGAGGCGCCGGCCCGCCTCGCTCCCGCAGGCGCCGCCCTGGCTCGCGCCGAGGGCTTTCCCGTGCACGCCGAGTCCATGGAGCGCCGAGCGTGAGTCGCACCGCCCACATCCACCGTGTCACCGGCGAGACCGACGTCTCGCTCTCGCTCGGCCTCGACGGCACCGGCGCGGGCGAGCGCGCCACCGGCGTCGGCTTCTTCGACCACCTGCTCGACGCGGTCGCCCGCCACGGTGGCCTCGACCTCGACGTGGGAGTCCGCGGCGACCTCGAGACGGGCCCCCACCACACGGTGGAGGACACCGGCATCGCGCTCGGGCAGGCGCTCGACGCCGCCCTCGGCGACCGTTCCGGCATCGTCCGCTTCGGCCACGCCGTGGTGCCGATGGACGAGGCCCGCGCGGCCTGCTCGATCGACATCTCCGGGCGGCCGTACACCGACTTCAGGGCGGACTTCCCGGCGGCGCGCGTGGCGGACTTCGACACCGACCTCGCCGAGGAGTTCTTCCGCGCGGTCGCCAACGCCGCCAAGCTGACCCTGCACGTGGGCGTGGAGGCGGGCACCAACCCGCACCACATGGTCGAGGTCTCGTTCAAGGCGTTCGCACGCGCGCTGCGCCAGGCGATCGCCGAGGATCCGCGCGTCCAGGGGGTGCCCTCCACCAAGGGCCTGCTGTGAAGCGCGTTGCCATCCTCGACTACGGCATGGGCAACCTGCGCTCGGTGTACAAGGCGCTGGAGCACGTGGGCGCCGAGCCCGAGCTGACCTCGGACCACGCCCGCGTGCGGGAGGCCGAGGCGATCGTGCTGCCGGGCGTGGGGGCGATGCCGAAGGCGATGGAGCACGTGCGCGCGCTGGGCCTCGACGAGCTGCTGCACGAGCGCGTGGGCGCCGGCGTGCCGGTGATCGGGCTCTGCATGGGCATGCAGCTGCTGTTCGAGTCCACGACCGAGCTGGGCGGCGCCGAGGGCATCGGCCTGCTGGAAGGTCCGGTGGAGCAGCTGGAGGCACCCAAGATCCCCCAGATCGGCTGGAACGCGGTGTCCTGGCGGCGCGCGAGCGTGCTCAACGAGGGGCTGCCCGACCCCTGCGCCTTCTACCACGCCAACTCGTTTGCGCCGCGGCCCGCGCACGCCGAGGACGTGCTCGGCACGGCGGAGTACGGCGGCGAGTTCGTCAGCGTGGTGGAGCGGCCGCCCGTGTACGGACTGCAGTCGCATCCCGAGAAGTCGGGCCCCGACGGGCTGCGACTGCTGGCGAACTTCGTTCGCCTGCGCAAGCGACGCCCTCGTCATGATCCTGCTGCCGGCGGTGGACATCCGCGACGGCAAGGCCGTCCGGCTGCGCCAGGGCCACTTCGACGACGAGACCGTCTACGCGGACGACCCGCTCGAGGCCGCGCGCTCGTTCGTGGAGGCCGGCGCGCGCTTCCTGCACGTCGTGGACCTGGACGGCGCGCGCGAGGGCGAGCCGGTCAACCTGCACCACGTCGAGCGGATCGCGCACGAGCTGGAGGTGCCGATCGAGCTCGGCGGCGGGTTGCGCTCGATCGCCTCGATCAGGCGGGCGCTCAAGGCCGGCGCGGTGCGCGTCGTGCTCGGGACGGCGGCCTTCACGGACCCGGACCTGCTGGACGAGGCGCTCGCCGCCTTCACCTCGCGCTTGCTGGTGGGCGTGGACGTGCGCGGCGGCAAGGTGTCGGTGTCCGGCTGGACGCGCGAGACCCAGATGCGCGGCGAAGACGCGATCCGCCACATGCAGCAGCGCGGAGTGACCCGCTTCGTCTACACCAACGTCGACCGCGACGGGATGCTCGAGGGCCCCGACCTCGACGAGGTCCGGCGCGTGGGCGCGGCGGTGCGCGGGCGGTTCCTCTACTCGGGCGGGATCGGGTCCCTGGCTGATCTGGAGGCGCTGCGCGACCTGCGGCTCGTCAACCTCGCCGGGGTGATCTCCGGCAAGGCGCTCTACGAGGGGCGCTTCGGCGTCGCCGAGGGCCAGGCGGCGCTGGAAAGCTGATGCTGCTCCGACGCGTGATCCCCTGCCTCGACGTGGACAAGGGCCGCGTGGTCAAGGGCGTGGAGTTCCTCAACCTGCGCGACGCCGGCGACCCGGTCGAGCTGGCCGTGCGCTACCAGGACGAGGGGGCGGACGAGATCGTCTTCCTCGACATCACCGCGTCACACGAGCGGCGCGAGACGGTCGCCGAGCTGGCCCGCCGCTGCGCCGACGACGTGTTCATCCCGTTCACGATCGGCGGCGGCGTGCGCTCCGCGGAGGACGCCCAGGCCGTGCTGGACGCGGGCGCCGACAAGGTCTCGGTCAACTCGGCCGCGGTCGCCCGCCCCGAGCTGCTGGCGGAGATGGCAGCGGTGTTCGGCGCGCAGTGCGTGGTGCTGGCGATCGACGCCCGCCGCGAGGCTGACGGGTCGTATGGGGTCTACGTGGAGGGCGGCCGGCGCGCGGTGGGGCGCGACGCGGTCGAGTGGGCGCGCGAGGGCGTGGAGCGCGGAGCGGGGGAGATCCTGCTGACCAGCATGGACCGCGACGGCACCGAGGACGGCTACGAGCTGGAGCTGACCCGGGCGGTCGCGGACTCGGTCGATGTGCCGGTTATCGCGAGCGGCGGCGCCGGCACGCTGGACCACCTGGTCGACGCTGTCAGCGAGGGCGGGGCGGACGCGGTGCTGTGCGCGTCGATCTTCCACTACGGCCAGTACACGGTGCGCGAGGCCAAGGAGCGCATGCGCTCGGCCGGCATCCCGGTGAGACTCTGACGGCGTGACCAGCGCCCACACCGACCTGCGCGAGCGCATCCGGCGCCTGCCCGGCATGGACCGGCTGCTGCCCGCGCTCGGAGGGCTGCCGCCCACCTACCTCGTGGGTGGGGCGGTGCGCGACCTGCTGCGAGGGGCGGACGCCGTCGACCTCGACCTCGCCGTGGAGGGCGATGCGCGCTCGGTCGGGCGAACGCTGGCCGATCGCCTGGGCGGCACGGTGCGCGAGCACGAGCGCTTCGGCACCGCGACCGTGCGGGCGCCGGACCTCGTGTTCGACCTCGCCGCCACGCGCACCGAGTCCTACGACGAGCCCGGCGCGCTGCCGCGCGTGGCGGCCGCGACGCTCCCCGACGACCTGCGCCGCCGCGACTTCACGATCAACGCGATGGCCGTCGCGCTGCTGGGCGACGACCTCGGCCACCTGTACGACCCGTATGGCGGGCTCTCGGATCTCGAGACGGGCTTCGTGCGCATCCTCCATCAGAGCTCGTTCCTCGACGATCCCACCCGGTTGCTGCGTGCCGTGCGCTACGAGACGCGCCTCGGGTTCCGCATGGATGAGGACAGCGAGCGCGCCGCGCGCGTGGCGGTGGCCGAGGACGCCCTGTCGACGGTCTCAGGCGCCCGGGTACGGGACGAGCTGATGGACCTCCTCGCCGAGCACGAGGCGCCCGCGGCGGTCGAGCGCCTACGGGAGCTCGGCCTCGATCGAGCGCTGCACCCGGCGCTCGAGCCGGATCCGGAGCTGGTCGCCTCCGCGTCGCTGGGCGCGGTCGCGATCGGCGCCGATCGCGGCATCGCCTCGCTGGCGGCGCTGGTCGCGGGCGACATCGATCGACTCGACCCGTGGGTTGCGGGTCTCCAGCTCGAGGCCCGCGAGCGCGATGCGGTGGCGCGCGCCGCCCGGGTCGCGCCGCAGATCGTGCAGGAGCTGCGAGCGCGGGAGCTCGTGCCCTCCGAGCTGCGCGACCTGCTCGGCGACGAGCCGCCCAGAGGCGCTCGCGCTCGCACTGGCGCTGGGCGCCCCCTCGGAGCCGATTCTGCGGTGGACGACCGACCTCAGCGGCGTGCGGCTCGAGATCGGCGGCGTCGACCTGCTGGCCGCCGGCATCCCCGAAGGCCCGGCGGTCGGCACGCGCGCTCGACGAGACGCTGCGGCGCAAGCTCGACGGCCTGGTCGAAGGACGCGACGACGAGCTGCGCACCGCCCTGGAGCTGGCGCGGTGATCGACACGCTCGAGCTGCCCGGCGCCCGGGCGATCTTCTCGACCCGCCAGGGCGGCGTCAGCGAGGGTCCGTACGAGTCCCTCAACCTCGGCATCCTCACCGACGACGAGCCCGATCGGGTCGTCGAGAACCGCGGCCGGCTGGCGCGCGAGGCCGGCGTGGACGCCGGCCGGGTGGTCATGGGCTGGCAGGTGCACGGCACCGACCTGCGGGAGTGGGACGGGCCCGATCCGCAGGTCGCTTATGCGCAGCCGGGCGACAAGGAGCTGCCTCGCGTGGACGGCCACGTCACGAGCGCCGTGGGGCTCGCGTTGCTGGTGCTGGTCGCCGACTGCTACCCGGTGGCGCTGTCGGATGGCGAGCGCGCCGCGATGCTCCACTGCGGCTGGCGCCCGCTCGCGGGCGGGATCGTCGAGAAGGCCGTCGCGAGCTTCGACTCGGCGCCGGCCGCGGCGGTCGGCCCCGGCATCGGCGGCTGCTGCTACGAGGTCGGGCCCGAGGTCGCCGAGCGCTTCGCGGACGTGCCCGGCGCCGTCGACGGCCGCATGCTCGACCTGCGGCGGGTGATCGACGCGCGGCTGCGTGCCGCGGGCGTGAGCGCGATCGAGCACCTCGATCGCTGCACCAGCTGCGAGCCGGACCTGTACTTCTCACACCGACGCGACCAGGGATTGACCGGGAGGCAGGGGGGCCTGTGCGTGCTGAGCGGGTGAGGGAGAACCTCGAGCGGATCCGCGAGCGGATCGGCCCCGAGGTGGAGATCCTGGCGGCGACCAAGTACGTGGAGGCCGACGACCTGCCGGCGCTCGCGGAGGCGGGCATCGAGCTGGTGGGTGAGAACCGCGCCCAGGACCTGCTCGCAAAGCAGGAGCGCCACCGCGATCTGTTCACGTGGGACTTCATCGGCGCGCTTCAGAGCCGCAAGCTCAAGGAGATCGCGCCGAACGTGCGCCTGATCCACTCGATCGCCTCCGAGTCGGCGCTGCGGCGCCTGGAGCAGCATCCGGCGCGCGAGGTGCTGATCCAGGTCAACGTGGCGGGAGAGGAGTCGAAGGAAGGCGTGGACCCCGCCGAGCTGGCCGCCTACGTCGAGCGTTGCCCCTGTCCGGTGACGGGTCTGATGACGATGCCGCCGTTCACGGAGGACCCGGAACGCAACCGGCCCTACTTCGCCCGCCTGGCCGAGCTGGCCGCCGAGCACGGGCTGCGGCGCCTGTCGATGGGCACCTCGCAGGACTACGCCGTCGCCGTGGAGGAAGGCGCGACGATCGTGCGGCTTGGCAGCGTGCTCTACGAGGGCGCCTAGTCGGGCCGCGCCGACGGGAGCGTGACCGCCGCGAACGCGGCAGCCAGCAGGAGGAGCGCCACGCAGGTCCCGAAGCCGGCCCGCGCCGCGACGTCGAAGGCCTGATCCACCTGGTCGGTCAATCGCCCGCGCACACCCTCCGGCGCGGCCGCGATGACGTCTCGCGCCTCCTCGATGGAGTCGGCCGCGCGGTCGCGGCCGGCGGGCGACAGGTCGCGCAGGCGCTCGTCGATGCGATTCGTGTAGACGGTGGCGAAGACCGTGCCGATGATCGCGACGCCCAGCGCTCCGCCCACCTGGCGCGCCAGCTGGTTCACCGCACCTCCGTCGCCCGCCTTCTCCTCGCCCAGGTCGTTCATGATCACCGTCGTCGCCGCCGGGATGGCGATCGACAGCAGCGCGCCGATCAGCCCGGCGCCGACCATCACGACCACGACCGACGTGGTCTCCGAGAGCAGCAGGAACAGCGCGGTGGACCCGGCCAGCGCCACCAGTCCCGCCGCGACGGTGATGCGCGGGCCGAGCGCGGCGGCCACGCGGGCGTTGTAGCGCGCCGCCACCCCTGCGCCGATCCCGATTGGCGCGAGCAGCAGCCCTGCCGTCACCACCGAACGGTCGTGCACGTACTGCAGGTACTGCGGCAGCAGGAACATCGTCCCGAGGAAGGCAACGTAGGTGCTCAGGATCGCCACTGCCCCGCCCGCGACCGCCGGACGGACGAGCACGCGCGGGTCGAACAGCGGAAAGCGCCGGCGCAGCTCGGTGCGGACGAAGGTGATCCCGGCCACGAGGCCCAGCGCACCCGTTCCGAGCACCAGCGGGCTGGTCCAACCGCTCTCCGGGGCCTCGATCAGCGCGAACACGATGCCGGTGAGCGCGACTATCGACAGCACAGCGCCGGGGACGTCGATAGGGGGCGTCCCGGGGCGCGTGGATTCCGGGAGCACCTTCAGGCCTGCCGGAACCACCAAGCAAGCGGCGGGGACGTTCACGAGAAACACCGCTTCCCAGCCGACCGTCTTTACCAGCACGCCGCCCAGCACCGGCCCGACCACGAGCCCCACGCCGGCCACCGCCGCCCAGACGCCGAGGGCCTGGGCGCGCTCCTCGGGCGGGAACATCACGGCGATCAGCGACAGGGCCGGTGGCAGCACGCACGCCGCCGCCGCGCCCATGAGGGCGCGCGCGCCGATCAGCGCCAGCGGGTAGGGCGCCACGGAGCAGAGCACCGAGGCGACGCCGAATCCCGCCATCCCGGCGAGGAACACACGTTTTCGTCCGAAGCGGTCCGCCAGCCCGCTGCCGACCAGCAGCAGCCCGGCCAGCGCGACGAGGAAGGCGTCGAGCACCCACTGCAGCTCGCCGACGCTGGCATCCAGATCCTGGGAGATCGCCGGCAGCGCCACGTTGACGATCGTCATGTCGACGGCACTGATGAACATCGCGGCACACAGCACCAGCAGGCCCTGTCTGCGCCGCTCGTGTGGCACGGCCGCCTCGAACGGCAGGTGGTGGATGTGCACGGGGAATTCGATCAGTAGCCCACGCGCTCGAAGAAGTCCGCGATCACGCCCGACAGCCGCGCGCCCTGCCACGCCAGCGGCGACTTGCCCTCGTCCTCCACCACCAGCTCGGCGTTGGGCAGCAGCCGCGCGTACTCCTCGGCGATCGCCAGCGGGTGCAGGTGGTCCATCTCGTCGCGCGAGGCCACGATCAGCACGGGCGTCTGGACCTCCCTCAGCGCCTCGAGCCCATCCCAGGCCGCCGAGCGCGGCATCTGACGCAGCGCCTGGGCCACCTCGAGCGGGTGCTCGTGGCGCTCCATGCGCTGGCGGACCGCCTCGCGGGCGATCTCCTTCCAGCCCTCGCCGGCGCCCGCCGGCTGGGCCACGTCCACGAACGCGTCCACGCCGCCCTCCTCGAGTCCGGTCGCCATCGCGTCCCAGGCGCCGTCGTCGACGTTCCCCGTCCGTGCCGCCCCGTTGTACGCCGGCGTGATCTGCACGACGGCAGCGACGCGCTCCGGATGGCGCATAGCGAAGGCCATCCCGGTCGCCGCTCCCATCGAGCTGCCCACCAGCGCCACCCGGTCGAGCCCCAGATCGTCGAGCACCACCTCGAGGTCCTCGATCAGGTCCGGGTAGCGATATTCGGCCCCAGGCGACGACGCCCCGTGGCCGCGGGCGTCGTAGGCGATCAGGCGGTAACCGCGCCGCAGGAGGGCGCGCGAGCCCTGCACGACGTTGCGACGAGTGGCCGACAGCCCGTGCAGCAGCACGACAGGCGGGCCCTGACCGGCGATCTCGCCGTCGAGGATCAGCTCGCTTCCGTCCTCCAAACGGCGCACCACTTGGAAGGATTCCGGCTCCACGAGTCCTACACTGTCACAAGGAGTTTCCCGCTTACGCGCGAAAAAGCAGGGCAGCATGGCGCTACGTGACACCTGGCATCGCACGCTGGTCTACTTCGGCCTCGCCGAGGAGGAGGATCCGCGCTACGAGGCCGTTCGTGAGCCCGAGCCCGAGATAGAGCTCGAGGATCGCTATCGCGACCGGCCCAACGTGCGCCGGCTGCAGCGCCGGCGGCGCGACGAGATCGACGACATCTTCGCCGACGAGCCGCGCGGCCCGGCCCGCGAGACGCGCCAGCTGCGCCCGGTTGCCGCCAACGGCCGCGGTGGGGACATCCAGGTCCACCTGGTCATCCCCAAGAGCTTCAACGACGCCCAGCAGATCGCCGACCAGTTCAAGGACGCGATCCCGGTGATCCTGAACCTCCAGGGCACCGACACCGACCTGGCCAAGCGCCTGATCGACTTCGCCTCCGGACTCACCTACGCGCTCGACGGCGGCATGCAGCGGATCGCCGACAAGGTCTTCCTGCTGACGCCTCGCAACGTCGAGGTCTCGGCCGAGGAGCGCGCCCGGCTGATCGAGAAGGGCTTCTTCAACCAGTCGTAGTCGCAGCCGCCGGTAGAGTCTCGCGGCGATGAAGCTCGGTCTGATCGGCGCCGGCAACATGGCCTCCGCGCTCGCCCGCGGTATCGGCGAGCCGGTGCTCGTGGCCGACGTGGACGGCGCGAAGGCCGAGGCGCTCGCCGCGGAGCTCGGCGGCGAGGCGGTGGCGTCGAACGGCGAGCTGGCCGAGCGCGCCGACGTCGTCGTGCTCTGCCACAAGCCGAAGCAGATCGCCGAGGTGGCCGAGCAGGTGGGCGGTCGCGCGAAGGTGGTCGTCTCGATCCTGGCCGCCACGGACACCGCCGCGCTCGAGGCCGCCTATCCCGGCGTGCCGGTCTACCGCTTCATCCCGAACATCCCCGCGGAGGTGCACCAGGGCGTGCTCTGCTACGTGCCCGGCCGCTTGGCGAGCGAGGGGCCCGAGCGCGAGATCCTCGAGCTGTTCGGTCGCGCCGGCGCGGTCATCGCGCTCGACAGCGAGCCCCTGATCGAGCCCGCCATGGCCCTGATGAGCTGCGGGCCCGCGTTCATGGCGCTCGTGGCCGAGTCGTTCGCCGACGCCGGCGTCGCGCACGGCCTGGAGCGCGAACAGGCGCTGCGGATGACCGTGGAGACCATGGCCGGCACCGCCGCCTACCTGCGCGAGCACGCCTACGACACCGAAGCGGTCAAGGTGCGCGTGGCCACGCCCGGCGGCACGACCGAGCGCGGCCTGATCGCGCTGGAGCAGCGCGGCCTGGGCGACGTCTGCCGGGCCGCGGTGGACGCCGTGGTGGAGGCCACCCGCTGATGGACTTCCTGCTGGCGGCCGTCACGCGCGAGGACGTGGGCGACTACGTCAACACGCTGGCCCTCGTCTACCTGGTGCTGATCTTCATCCGCATCATCCTCAGCTGGATCCCGCGGATCCCCTACAACCGCTTTCTCGCCGCCTTCCTGAAGTTCGTGACCGACGTGACCGATCCGTACCTGAACCTGTTCCGGCGCGTCCTGCCGCCGGTGCGGATGGGGCCCGGGTGCGCTCGATCTCAGCCCGATCGTGGCGACCTTCGTGCTGATCATCGTGAGCAGCATCGTCGCCAACCTCATCCGGGGGTGAGGGTCTCCGGCCTGGCCGCGGCCGCCGCCACCGCGGGTCTGGTGGTCGCTCTGGACCAGGCGACCAAGCAGCTCGCCGCGACGAACATCGCGCGCAACGACCAGGTCGCCGTGATCCCCGGGCTCGATTTCACCAACACGCGCAATACGGGCGTGGCGTTCGGCGCGCTGGCAGGTGGCGGCGTGGTGGTCGGGGTCCTGATCGGTGTCTCGCTCGCGCTGCTGCTCGCCTACTTCGTCGCGAACCGGGACCGGCCCTGGCTCTGGCTGCCCGTGGGGATGCTGCTCGGCGGGGCGCTCGGCAACCTCGCCGACCGCGCGCGCGAGGGCGCCGTGATCGACTTCATCGACCCCGTCGCCTGGCCGGCGTTCAACGTCGCCGACTCGTGCATCGTCGTGGGCGTGCTGGTGCTGCTGTGGCTGGTGGAGAGGAGCCCCCAGCGCAGCGGCTAGAGGCGACCGCCGACGACGCGGGGCTGCGCCTGGACGCCTTCCTGGCGGCGCGCGGGGCCGCGCCGTCGCGCTCGGCCGCGCAGCGGCTGATCGACCGCGGGCGCGGTGCGAGTCGACGGCGAGGCGAGAGCGAAGAACCATCGCGTCGCGGCCGGCCAGGTCGTCTCGGTGGAGGGCGGAGCGGACGCGACCGGCGCGGCGGCCCCGGCACCCGAGTTCGAGGTCGTCTACGAGGACGCCGACCTGCTGGTCGTGGACAAGCCCGCCGGGCTCGTCACCCATCCCGCGCCTGGCCACCGCGGACCGACGCTGGCCGAGGCGCTGCGCGGCCGCGCGGCGGGCGGGCCCGACCCCGAGCGCGCCGGCATCGTCCACCGCCTGGACCGCGACACGTCCGGCCTGCTCGTCGTCACGAAGACCGAGGAGGCGTACGAGGCGCTTTCCAAGGCGCTCAAGGCGCGCCAGGTGACCCGCGAGTACCTGGCGCTCGTGGCCGGCCAGGTGCAGGCCGAGAGTGGCACCGTGGACGCGCCGATCGGGCGCGACCGCGCGCGCCGCACGGTCGTGTCCACCCGCAGCGACCGGCCCCGCGACGCGGTCACGCACTTCGAGGTGATCGAGCGGCTCCCGGCGACCACGCTGCTGCGCGTGCGGCTCGAGACCGGCCGCACGCATCAGATCCGCGCGCACCTGGCCGCGATCGGTCACCCGGTCTGCGGCGACCCTCAATATGGCGGCCGCGCGAGCGGACGAGAGCTCGGCCTGACCCGCCAATTCCTGCACGCGCAAAAGCTGATGTTTAGCCACCCGCGCACTGGGGAACCCCTCGTGTGCGAGTCCAAACCACCCGTTGACCTGCGTCGCGCGCTCGATGCAGCAAGACGGGAGCCAGTCTCCGGAGGGCCAGACGGGGACTGAGATATAGAGCGAGGCGGCTTTTCAGCCGCCTCGCTTTACGTCTGGGCTCTATCCTTGGCGCCGGCAGTCCCACTTCTACCCCGCCGGACCAGGCGGCCGTGGCCCTGCCCGGGCATCAGACCCGGGTCCGCGAGCCGACCGGCGGGCATACACGCACAACACGCAAGGGAGTCTTTTCTTTGGCCACCGAGGTAGGCATCAAGGAGCTGCTGGAAGCCGGAGTTCACTTCGGCCACCAGACCCGTCGCTGGAACCCGAAGATGCGCCGCTTCATCTTCGGCGAGCGGGGCGGCATCCACATCATCGACCTGCAGAAGACGGAGCGGCTGCTGCACACCGCGCAGGAGTTCGCCGGCGAGCTGGCCGGCCGCGGCGGCACCGTCCTGTTCGTGGGCACCAAGAAGCAGGCCCGCGACACCGTCCGCGAGGCTGCCGAGAGCTGCGGCATGCCCTACGTGAACCAGCGCTGGCTGGGCGGGCTGCTCACGAACTTCCAGACGATCTCCAAGCGCATCAAGCGCCTGCACGAGCTGCGCGAGTGGACGGAGAGCGGCAGCATGGACCTGCTGCCGGTGCGCGAGCGCATCGGCGCGATCAACGAACGCGACAAGCTCGAGACGAACCTCGGCGGCGTGGCCGACATGCAGCGCCCGCCCGACGCGATGTTCGTGGTCGACCTGAAGACCGAGGCGATCGGCGTGCGCGAGGCCGCGCGCCTGAAGATCCCGATCATCGGGCTGGTGGACACCAACTGCGACCCCGACCCGGTCGACTACGTGATCCCCGGCAACGACGACGCGATCCGGTCCTGCCGCGTGGTGATCCAGGCGATCGCCGACACGGTCGGCGAGCGGTCCGCTCGCTTCCGCGCCGAGGAGGAGGCCGCCCGGCGCGAGCGCGAGGAACAGGAGCGCCGCGAGGCCGAGGAGCGCGCCCAGCGCGAGGCCGAGGAGCGCGAGCGCCAGGAGGCCGAGGAGCGCGCCCGCCGCGAGGCCGAGGAGGCCGGCTTCTCCCCGGACGAGCCCGCCACCCCGAGCGGCACCCGCCCCGAGGCGGCCACCGGCGCCGCGGCGCCGCGCGAGCGCCGCACGTTCGATCCCGACGACGATTCCTAGCGAGGTAAGAAGTTGAGCACCGCTGTTACCGCACAAGACGTAAAGGCCCTGCGCGACCGCACCGGGGCCGGCATCATGGACGCCAAGTCCGCCCTGCAGGAGTCGGGCGGGGACGTGGACAAGGCGATCGAGATCCTGCGCGTGAAGGGGCAGGCCTCGGCGGCCAAGCGCGGCGGGCGGCACGCGGCTGAGGGGGCCGTGTCGAGCTACATCCACGCCGGCGGCAAGATCGGCGTGCTCGTCGAGGTCGACTGCGAGACCGACTTCGTGGCGCGCACCGCGCGAGTTCCAGGACTTCGCGCGCGAGGTCGCCCTGCACGTGGCTGCCGCCAACCCGCTCTACGTCTCCTACGAGGACGTGCCCGAGGAGGACAGGGAGGCCGAGCTGCGCGTGCTGCGCGAGCAGGCCGCCGCCGAGGGCAAGCCCGAGAACGTCCAGGAGAAGATCGTCGAGGGGCGCCTGAACAAGTGGCTCGAGGAGGTCGTGCTGCTCAACCAGGCGCACATCAACGACGAGAAGCACGGCGGCAAGACGCTGGAGGAGCTGCGGGCAGAACTCGCGTCGAACACCGGCGAGAACGTCGTGGTGCGCCGCTTCGCGCGCTTCCAGGTCGGGGAGGAGTGACGGAGCCGACGTTCAGTCGGGTCCTGCTGAAGCTCTCGGGAGAGGCCCTGCTGGGCGATCTCTCCTACGGGGCCGATCCAGCCCGCATCGCCGCGATCGCCGGCGCCGTCGCCGGTGTCAGCGAGCGGGGCGTGCAGATGGCGGTGGTGGTCGGCGGCGGCAACATCTACCGCGGCCTGACTCGGCGCCGCCGAGGGCATGGATCGCGCGACCGGCGACTACATGGGGATGCTCGCCACGGTCCTCAACGCGCTGGCGCTCCAGGACGCGCTCGAGAAGGCCGGAGCGGTCACGCGGGTGCTGTCGGCGCTGCACATCCGCGAGGTGGCCGAGCCCTACATCCAGCGCCGCGCCATCCGCCACCTCGAGAAGGGCCGCGTGGTGATCTTCGCGGCAGGCACCGGCAACCCGTTCTTCACCACCGACACGGCCGCCGCCGTGCGCGGCCTGGAGATAGGGGCGGAAGCGATCCTGATGGGCAAGAACGGGGTGGAGGGCGTCTACACCGCCGACCCCAACACGGACCCGACCGCGCAGTTCATCCCCCAGATCAGCCACCAGGCGGCGATCGAGCAGCGACTGGGCGTGATGGACTCCACCGCGCTGTCGCTGTGCATGGACAACTCGCTCCCGATCTACGTCTTCAACATGAACGACGAGCGCAACATCGACCGGATAGTGTGCGGCGAGCGCGTGGGAACCGTGGTTCGAAGTGGCTAACGACGACGTCATCAAGGACTTCCTGGACGAGGCCGGCGGACGCATGAAGAAGTCCGTCGAGGCCACCCGCGCGGAGTTCTCGACCGTCCGCACCGGCCGCGCGTCGCCCCACCTGCTCGATCGCATCGAGGTCGACTACTACGGCGCGACGACCCCGCTGAAGCAGCTCGCCCAGGTGTCCGCCACCGAGGCTCGCCTGCTGACGATCACGCCCTACGACAAGAACTCGATCAAGACGATCGAGAAGTCGATCCTGGAGTCCGACGTGGGGCTGACGCCCTCCAACGACGGCCAGGTGATCCGGCTGCAGATCCCCGAGCTGACCGAGGAGCGCCGGCGCGAGCTGGTCAAGGTCGTGCACGGGATCGCCGAGCAGGGCCGAGTGGGGGTGCGCAACATCCGCCGCGACGTGATGCACGACCTGCGCGAGCTCAAGAACGAGGGTGAGGTCGGCTCCGACGACGAGCACCGCGCCGAGACCGAGCTCCAGAAGCTGACCGATTCGCACATCGGCGATATCGACGGCGCGCTTGCCGGCAAGGAAGAAGAGATCCTCGAGGTGTGACCGCCGCGTCGCGGGCGCGCTACGTCGCGATCATCACGGACGGCAATGGGCGCTGGGCGCAGCGGCGCGGGCTGCACGTCCTGGCGGGGCACGAGGCGGGCGCCGACGTCGTCAAGGCGCGCCTGCGCGACGCCGTCGAGCTCGGCGTCGAGGAGCTGACCGTCTACTCGTTCTCGACCGAGAACTGGACCCGCCCGAAGGCGGAGGTCGACGGCCTGATGGCGATGTTCGCCAGGCGCATCGACCAGGAGACCCCTGAGCTGGACGAGCAGGGCGTGCGGATGCGCTTCGTGGGGCGCCGCGACGGCCTCGACGCGGAGCTCGTGCGGCGCATGGACTGGGCCGAGGAGAAGACCGCCGCGAACGAGCGGATCACGCTGTTCGTGGCCTTCAACTACGGCGGCAGGGCGGAGATCGTCGACGCGGCGCGAACCTTCACAGGGGAGACCGAGGACGACTTCCGGCGCCACCTCTACGCACCTGACATGCACGATCCCGACCTGCTGATCCGTACCAGCGGCGAGCAGCGCATCTCGAACTACCTGCTCTGGCAGCTGGCCTACGCCGAGTTCGTGTTCCGCGACGAGCTGTGGCCCGACTTCTCGCGCGAGGTATTCGAGGCCTCGCTGGAGGAGTACGCCGCGCGCCAGCGCCGGTTCGGGGCGAGGTAGGGCAGTGGCAGAGCGGCGCGGTGGCTCCGACCTGGCAGCGCGCGTGCTCGTCGCGCTGATCGCGATCCCGATCGCGATCCTGCTCGTCTGGCAGGGCGGCGAGGTGCTGGCCCTCGGCTTGGCCGTGCTGGGCGTGATCGCACTGGGCGAGCTGTACACGCTGATGGAGCGGGTTCGCCCACCGGCGCTGGCCGGCTTCCTGACGCTGGTGGCGCTGCTGGCGGCCGCGCTCTACGGCGACCAGCGCCAGGTGCTGATGATCCTGGCGGCGGCCTTCCCGGTCACGTTCTTCCTGGCGTTGGCACGGCCGCGCCGGGCCAACGTCTCGTGGGCGATCGCCGTGACGATGTTCGGGGTGCTCTGGATCGGGCTCCCGATGGTGCACGCGATCTGGTTGCGCGACCTGTCGATCGAGCAGGACGGCAAGACGATCGTCACCGGGATGGGCCTGCTGTTCGACGTTCTGATCGCGACCTTCGTGGGCGACACGTTCGCCTACTTCGTCGGCCGCGCCTACGGTCGCTCCCAGTTCGCGCCGCTGATCTCGCCCAACAAGACGATCGAGGGACTGGTCGGCGGCGTGGTGGGGGGGACGCTGGCGTTCTGGTGCGCCGGCCTCTACCAGGACTGGCTGACCGGCTGGGACGCGCTGCTGATCGGCTTCCTGGTGGCGATCACGGCGCCGCTCGGCGACCTGTTCGAGTCGCTCGTGAAGCGCGACCTGGAGGTGAAGGACACCGGCTCGCTGTTCGGGGCGCACGGCGGCGTGCTCGACCGCCTGGACGCGGTGCTGTTCACGGTCGTCGTGGGGTATTACGCCGCGGTGGGGCTCGGGTACGGGTAGAACGGCAGCAACCAGGGGGAGGTCGGCCAAAACCGCCATACGCTCCCGCGGGCAGCGCCACCAACGACCGGCCTAGAACTGCGGCGGCGCCCCGAACATCTCCGGCACGCGGGTGGCCAGCGTCAGGTCGCCGGTCTACGTCGAAGCGGCCTGAGAAGAGCAGCTCCTGGGGTTCCACCTCCTCGGCGATCAGGCGGGCGAAGTCCGGGATGCTCAGCTTGAACGTGACCGCCGGTGAGCCGTCGACTCCCGGCACGGCCGTCGCGGCGCCGTCGCGCACCCGCACCGTCCAGCGCGAGGGCGCCTTGCCGTTGCCGTGGTGGCTGAGCTCGTAGGCGATGTCTCCTTCGAATCCGAACGCGAACTTCGGCTCGAACTGCCGCGCCATCCCGGTGAAGATCGCGCGCTGGGCCAGGTCGCTGCCGAAGCGGCGCTCGAGCTGCTCGTCGCTGGCGCCGCGCACCAGCCGCGCCAGCGCCTCCTGGCCGCCGTGCTGCAGCGAGCGGCGCGCCTCCTCGGCCAGCTCACCCAGCCGGCGCCGCAGCCCGCCCTCGCGGCGCGCCCGCGCGGCCCGCTCGAGCTCTGCCTGCTCGTTGATCACATAGGCCGCCGGCGGCTCGCGCAGAGGGGAGCGGCGCGCCAGCGCGCGCGTGACCGCCGGGGTCAGCTGCTCGCGCTTGGTGCGTTCGCGTTGCTCGCGGTCGAGCGTGAACTCAGGCATCACGCGCTTCGCGAACAGCTCGAGGCTCTCGCAGATGTGCTCATGGCGGTTGGGTCCGGCCTGGAGCACGAAGATCACCTGGTCCACGCCGACGGCCTCGTAGCGCTTGCACAGGTCGAGCACCTGCTCGGGCGTTCCGATCGCGCCGCGCAGCGAGCCCAGGCCGTGCTGCATGATCTTCACGGCAAGCGGGGCGGCGTCGGGCGTGATCAGCGAGCGCGCGAAGCCGCGCTCGTCGCGGTTGGCGAGGAACTCGTCCCAGACCACCGTGCGGCCGGGCTGGTGCTGGCCCATGCCGTAGTAGTGCGCCAGCGAGTAGCCGAAGAAGTGGGCGCCGTCGATTCCGCGGTCGATCGCGGTCGCCTCGTCCTCGTGCAGCATCATCGGCAGCACGACCGCCACGGCCGGGGTCACGCTGAACCCCACGGGCACGCACTCGTCCGACTCGATCAGCGCGTAGTACTCCTCCACCCAGTGCCCGGCGTCCTCCGGCTCCACGAACGAGAAGGACAGCGCGCCGATGCCGTTGCGGGCGGCGAACTGGATCGTCTCGCGCCGGCTGCAGGCCACCCAGAGCGGCGGATGCGGCTTCTGGAGCGGCTTGGGGACCACGTTGCGCGGCGGCATGCTCCAGAACTCGCTGTCCCAGCCCGCAAACGGCTCCTCGACGAACATGCGGGCGATCGCGTCCATCGCGTCCTCCCACATCTCCCGCTTGCGCGTGCGGTCGATCAGGAAGCCGCCCAGCTCGGCCGCCGAGGAGGACTCGCCGGTGCCGAAGTCAACGCGGCCGTCGGAGACCAGGTCGAGCGTGGCGACCCGCTCGGCCACGCGCGCCGGGTGGTTGACGGCGGGTGGGATCTGGACGATGCCGTGGCCGAGCCGGATGCGCTGCGTGCGGGCGGCCGCGGCCGCCAGGAAGACCTCGGGCGCGGAGGAGTGCGAGTACTCCTCGAGGAAGTGGTGCTCGACCTCCCACACGTAGTCGAAGCCGAGCCGATCGGCCAGCTCGACCTGGGTCAGCGCATCCTTGATCAGCGCGTGCTCCGAGCGCTGCTGCTCCCAAGGTCGCGGGTTCTGGTGCTCGTAGAAGATCCCGAAGCGCATTTCGGCGGGGATTCTCTCAAGCTGCGGGCCCGTTTGCCCGATGTTCTTCAAGTGGAACCCGCCAGGGGAATCGCGGCTGCGCCGAGCCAGATGCAGGTCGGGTCTGAACGCGAAGCGCTTCTCCGCGTGGCCGCGGCCGCAGCCGGCGCCCACGACCTCGAGGAAGTGCTGGAGGTAGCCGCCGAGGAGGCGCGCGCGGCGATTGGCGCCGCCTCGCTGTCGGTGAGCCGCTGGGAGCGCGAGCAGGGTGCGCTGCGGACGATCATCAACGTCGGCGAGCTGGGCCCGGAGGAGGAGCGCTACCCGACCGCCGAGATCTACATGCTGCACGAGGACGGCAACGCCGAGCGCCTCATCCACGAGGGCCGGGCGTACTTCAACTCGGTCGACTCTCCGGGGATCGACGAGGTCTCGGTGCGGCGGCTGATGTGGCTCGGCAAGGAATCCGAGGTCGGCGTGCCGATCCTCGTGGAGGGCGAGTCCTGGGGGGAGGTCTACGCCACCACCGCGCCGGGCCAACCGCGCTTCCGCGGCGAGGACGTGCGCTTCCTCGAGACCGTCGCCGGCCAGCTGGCCGTCGCGATCGGCCGGGCCGAGCTGTTCTCACGCGTCTCGCGGCTCGCCTACGAGGACCCGCTCACCGGCCTGGCGAACCGGCGGGCGCTCGAGGAGCGCCTGCAGCGCGCCGTCCCCCGCGCCGCGGACCGCAACGTGCCGCTGGCGGTGCTGCTGTGCGACGTCGACGAGCTGAAGGCGATCAACGACGACGCCGGCCACGACGCCGGCGACCGAGCGCTCCAGCGGGTGGCCAAGGCGCTGGTCGCGGCAGCGGCGGCGCGCCCCGGCAACCTGGTCGGTCGCCTGTCCGGCGACGAGTTCTGCGTGGTGATGGAGGGCGCCAGCCTGGAGCAGGCCCGCGAGCTGGCCGGCGCCACGCTGCGACAACCTCAACGAGGAGGACGGGCGCTCGATCCTGATCTCGTGCGGCGCGGCCGCGCTGGGCCGCGGCGTCGACACCCTTGCCGACTTGATGCGCGCCGCGGACGCTGCCCTCTACCGCGCCAAGCGCAACGGCGGCGGGCAGATCTTCACGGCCGGGTCGCGTGCCTCCGACGTGACGTCGCGGCCCGAGCGCCGCGCGCTGCGACGCACGACCCAGGAGCGCATGCGCGACGCCGTCCGGGAGCTGACCGCCAGGTTCGCCGGTGACCTCGTGCACGAGGGGCCGCTCGAGCGCATCCAGGCGGTCGCCGTCGCCCTGTCCGAGGCGCTCAACACCTCCGCCTGGGCGATCTCCTTTGCGCCCGCGGGCGGCGAAACGCTCCACACCGTGATCGTCGCCGACGGTCGCGACAAGCGCCTCGCGGGCCTGCACATCGGGCTCGACAACGAGGTCTACGCGATCGACGAGTACCCAGCCACGGCGCGGCTGCTCGAGACCGGCGCCGGGGCCTTCGTGACCAACGTCGCCGACCAGACCGCCGACCGGGCCGAGCGCGCGCTGCTCGAGCTGCTCGGCCGGACGAGCGTGCTGGCCGCCTCGGCAGCCGACCACGACCTGACCTGGCTGCTCGAGCTCTACGCGGACGACCGCACCGCGCCGCTCGAGGAGGGCCTCGTCGAGGCCGCCCTGCTGCTGCGCGCCGCGATCCCGCCGCGTTCGGCGCGCAAGGGCGCGGCGCTGCGCGAGCGCTGGGCTCAGCAGGTGGGTCTGACGAACTCGCTCGGCGCCCGCATCGCGGAGGAGACCCTTGAGCAGGCCATGGTCGACGCGACCGTCGAGGAGCTGCACCTGGCGATGGGCGTCGCGGCCACCGGCGCTGTTCAGGCTGCGAGACGACGGGCAGATCGAACTGGCCGCCGGGCTCGGCGCCTTCGAGCACCCCGAGGCGCGCGACATCACGCTCCCCGCCCAGGTCGGCCTGGTGCGGCGCTCCGTGCGCGAGCGCCGCGTCGTGCTCGTCGCCGACGTGACGCTGGAGCCCGACTACACGAGCATCCCCGCGACGGCGGACGTGCGCTCCGAGCTCGACGTGCCGGTGATGGTCGACGGCCACCCGTGGGGCGCGCTGTACGATCCAATCGACCGAGCCGAACGCGTTCGACGAGGGCGATGCGAGCATGCTGCGCTCCGCGGCCCACCAGCTCTCCGCCGGCCTGCGCGCGGCCGCGCTGCGCGCGCGGCTCGAGCGCGCCCAGCTGCGGACGGCCGAGGCGCTCAAGGCCGCGCTGGACGCCCGGGCTGCCGCGACCGTGGGCACGCCGCTCGGCGCTCGTCCAGCGCTGCGAGGCCGTCGGCCGCCGCCTGGAGCTGTCGGACGCGGACCTGAGCGCGCTGCGCTACGCCGCCACGCTGCACGACATCGGCGAGCTGGGCGTTCCAGAGGCGATCCTCAACAAGCCCGGGCCGCTGACCGACGAGGAGCGCCCGGCGATCGAGCGGCACCCGCTGATCGGGGAGGGCATCCTCTCGCCGGTGGAGTTCCTCGCCGAGTCGCTGCCGCTGGTGCGCGCCGCGCACGAGCGCTGGGACGGCGCCGGCTACCCCGACGGGCTGTCCGGCGAGGAGATCCCGCTGGGAGCGCGCATCCTGTTCGCCTGCGACTGCTACGACGCGATGACGACCGAGCGGCCCTACCGCGCGGCACTGCCCGCGGAGGAGGCCAAGCAGGAGCTGCGCCGGGTGGCCGGGCACGCAGCTCGATCCGCGCGTCGTGGACGCGCTGCTCAGGGTGCTGGACGCCGGCTCCTAGACTGAGCCGGGTGCGCAGAATCGTCATCGTCGGGTCTACGGGCTCGATCGGCACCCAGGCGCTCGACGTGGTCGAGCGCAGCTCCGAGCTCGAGGTGGTCGGGCTGGCGGCCGCGACCAGCTGGGAGCTGCTGCTCGAGCAGGCCCGGCGCTTCGGCGTGGAGCGCATAGCGCTGGCAGATCCCGACGCCGCCGCGCGCGCGGGCGAGCACGCCACCGTGCTGGCCGGCGCCGAGGGGCTCGTGGAGCTGATCACGGACACCGACTGCGACCTCGTGCTCAACGCGCTGGTCGGCTCCGCGGGGCTCGGGCCGACGGTCGCGACGCTGGGCGAGGGCATCGACCTCGCGCTCGCCAACAAGGAGAGCCTGGTGGTCGGAGGCGAGCTGGTGACGGCGCTCGCGGAGGCGACCGGCGCGCACCTGATCCCGGTCGACTCCGAGCACTCGGCGCTGTTCCAGCTGATCGAGGGCCAGCGGCCCGGGACCGTCGACAAGCTCGTGCTCACCGCCAGCGGCGGGCCGTTCCGCGGCCGCACGGACCTCGAAGGCGTCACTCGCGAGGAGGCGCTGGCGCACCCGACCTGGGACATGGGCGGCAAGATCACGATCGACTCGGCCACTCTGATGAACAAGGGCCTGGAGCTGATCGAGGCCCACCACCTGTTCGGCATCCCGTACGACCGCCTCGACGTGGTCGTGCACCCGCAGTCGATCGTCCACGCGCTGGTGCAGCTCAACGACGGGGCGTCGCTCGCGCACCTCGGCTATCCCGACATGCGCGTGCCGATCTCCTACGCGCTGCATCACCCCGACCGGGCCGACGTGCCCGTCGCGCCGCTCGACCTCGCCGAGCTGGGCGAGCTGACCTTCGAGCGTCCGGACACGCGACACGTTCGCCTGCCTGCGGCTCGCCCGCGAGGCCGCCGCTGGCGGGCGGCACGGCCCCGTGCGTGCTGAACGCGGCCAACGAGGTGGCGGTGCACGCGTTCCTGCGCGGCGAGCTGTCGTTCACCGGGATCGCGCGCGTGATCGAGTCGACGCTGGCCGAGCTGCCCGCGCGGCCGGTGCGCCACTTCAGCGACCTCTACGAGGCCGACACGCAGGCGCGCGAGATCGCCAGGGGCGTGGCCGCGTGAGCTGGTTCCTCGCGTTCGCGGGCTTCGCGGTGCTCGTGATCCTGCACGAGCTGGGCCACTTCACGGCCGCCAAGGCGGTCGGCATGCGCGTGGAGAAGTTCTCGCTGTTCTTCCCGCCGACGATCCTCAGCAGGAAGGTGGGGGAGACCGAGTACGCGATCGGCTCGATCCCCGCGGGTGGCTACGTGAAGATCAGCGGGATGAACCCCTCGGAGGACCTGCCCGACGAGGTTCGCGACCGCGCCTACCACGCCCAGCCGGTCTGGAAGCGGATCGTGGTCGATCGCCGCGGGTCCGGCGGTCAACCTCGTGCTGGCGTTCCTGCTCTTCTGGATCTTCTACATCGCGATCGGCCCGCAGGAGACGACCACGCGCGTGGCGACCGTGGAGAAGAACATGCCCGCCGCCGCCGCGATCAAGCCCGGCGACCGCCTGATCGCGGTGGACGGCGTGCGGGGCAAGCCCGAGCGGCTCTCGATGCAGATCCGCCGACACCACTGTCCCGGGACCCCGAAGGACGGCTGCAAGGCGTCCACGCCCGCCACGCTGCTGATCGAGCGCGACGGCCAGCTCCAGACGATCAAGCTGACGCCCGTCTACGACACCGACCTCGAGGGCGTCGACCCGCGCACCCGACTCGGCTTCGGCTTCGCCGCCGACGGGCCGCACGTCACGTATCCGGTCGGCAAGTCGTTCGACATCGCGGCCGACCAGTTCTGGTTCATCAGCAAGGAGACGGTCAAGCTGCCGCTGCGGCTGATCGACCCCGAGCAGCGCAAGGAGATCAGCGGCGTGGTCGGTTCCTACGAGGCCACGCGCCAGACGATCCTCAACGACGTGGCCGACGCCGTGGGGATCCTCGCGATCATCTCGCTGTCGCTGGCGATCGTGAACCTGTTCCCGTTCCTGCCGCTGGACGGCGGCCACATCTTCTGGGCGATCGTGGAGAAGGTCCGGCGCAAGCCGGTGCCGTTCGCGGTGATGGAGCGAGCCGGGGTGGTCGGCTTCATGCTGGTGATCCTGATCTTCCTGATCGGGCTCATCGAACGACATCGGCCGATTGTCGGGCGAAGGCTTCCAAGTTCGTTAGATTCCGCACATGGAAGCCACGACCGCACGCCGCTCGGAGCGGCCCGCGGGCCTCGACGCATCCACCGTCGCCGAGGCCTTTCAGCTCACGGCCGCCGCCCACCCCGATCGCGTCGCCCTGCGCCTCAAGGACGACGAGGTCTCGCTCACGTGGGCTGAGTACGCCGACAAGGTGCGCCGGGTGGCGGCGGGCCTCGCCGGGCTCGGCCTGAATCGCGGGGGGAGCATGGGGATCATGCTCACGAACCGGCCCGAGTTCCACTGGTTCGACGCGGCGGCGCTGCACCTCGGAGCCACGCCGTTCTCGGTCTACAACACCTACGCGCCCGAGCAGATCCAGTACCAGGTCAAGGATGCGGAGGCGCGCATCGTCGTGACCGAGAAGGCCTTCGAGGACCGCATCCGCGGCCTGGAGGGGGTGGAGCACGTCATCGTCGTCGACGGCGGGGACGACGTGGAGCAGCACGCCGCCGAGGGCTTCGACTTCGAGGCCGCCTGGCGGGCCGTTCAGCCGGAGGACATCCTCACGCTGATCTACACGTCGGGGACCACCGGGCCGCCCAAGGGCGTGCAGCTGACGCACTCGAACCTGATCTCGGCCGTCCAGGGCTTCGACGACGTGATCGCGTTCCCAAGCGACGGCCGGGTGGTGTCCTGGCTGCCGATGGCCCACATCGCCGAGCGCGCCTGCTCGCACTACCTGCCGATGCTGCTCGGCTTCACCACCACCGACTGCCCCGACCCGCGCCAGGTGGTCTTCTATCTGCCCGAGGTGCGCCCGACCTGGTTCTTCGCCGTGCCGCGCATCTTCGAGAAGCTCAAGGCGGCGATCGAGGCCGGTATCGAGGCCGAGCAGGACGCGGCGCGCAAGCAGGCCACCCAGTGGGCGCTGGACGTGGGGCTGCGCAAGGTGCGCCTAGAGCAGGCCGGCGAGCCGGTGCCCGAGGAGCTGCGCGCCGAGCACGCCAAGGCGGACGAGCTGGTGCTCTCGAAGATGCGCGCGAAGCTCGGGCTCGACGCGATCGAGTCGATCAACGTGGGCGCGGCGCCGACGCCGCGCGAGGTGATCGAGTTCTTCCATGCGATCGGCATCCCGCTGGCGGAGCTGTGGGGGATGTCCGAGACGACCGGGTACGGCACCTGCAACCCGCCCGACCGCATCAAGATCGGCACGGTCGGGCCGGTCTCGCCGGGCGTGGAGATCAAGCTGGCCGACGACGGCGAGGTGCTGATCCGCGGCCCCGTGATCACGCCCGGGTACCGCAACCAGCCCGACAAGACCGCCGACACGATCGACGCCGAAGGGCTGGCTCTACACCGGCGACGTGGGCGAGTTCGACGAGGACGGCTACCTGAAGATCGTCGACCGCAAGAAGGAGCTGATCATCAACGCGGGCGGCAAGAACATGTCGCCGGCCAACATCGAGGCCAAGGTGAAGGCCTCCAGCCCGCTGATCGGCCAGGCGATCGCGATCGGGGACATGAAGCCCTACAACGTCGCCCTGATCACGCTCGACCCCGACGTGGCGCCCACGTACGCCGAGGGGGACATCGCAGCCGAGGTCGAGCGAGGCGTGGCGGCCGCCAACGAGCAGATGGCGCGCGTGGAGCAGATCAAGAAGTACAAGATCCTGTCCGGCGACTGGGAACCGGGCGGCGACGAGCTGACGCCCACGATGAAGCTCAAGCGCAAGCCGATCCACGAGAAGTACGCGCAAGGAGATCGAGGAGCTCTACGCGTAGATACCCTTCGGGGCAGTGGCCTCGAAGCGACAGATCGACGTCGGTGGGGTGAAGATCGGCGGCGGCGCGCCCGTCGCGATCCAGTCGATGACGAAGACGGAGACCGCCGACTTCGACGCGACCATGCGCCAGATCCACGCGATCGCCGATGCCGGCGGCGATCTGGTGCGCTGCGCGGTCCCGCGCGACGACGACGTGCGCGCGCTCGAGCGGATCGTCGTCGAGTCGCCGATCCCGGTGATCGCGGACATCCACTTCAACCACACGCTCGCGCTTGAAGGCGATCGACGCCGGGGCCCACTGCGTGCGCATCAACCCGGGCAACATCGGCGGATTCGAGAAGACCGGCGAGGTCGTCGAGAAGGCGCGCGCGGCTGCGATCCCGCTGCGGATCGGCGTGAACTCGGGGTCGCTGCCCAAGCACCTCCACGAGCTGGAGCGTGAGAGCCCCGTGGAGGCGCTGGTGGCGGCCGCGATCGAGCACGTGGAGCTGATGGACCGGCTGGACTTCCAGGACTTCAAGGTGTCGATCAAGTCGACCAACGTGCCGAACACGATCGCCTCCAACCGGCTGCTCGCCCAGAAGATCGACAACCCGCTCCATCTGGGCATCACCGAGGCGGGCACGAAGTGGTCCGGCTCGCTCAAGTCGGCGGTCGGGCTGGGGACGCTGCTGGCCGACGGGGTGGGGGACACGATCCGCATCTCCCTGTCCACGTTCCACGCCGAGGAGGAGGTCAAGGTCGCCTGGGAGATCCTCAAGGCGCTGAAGCTGCGCGAGCGCGGCCCGGTGCTGATCGCCTGCCCGACCTGCGGCCGGCTCCAGTTCGACATGGACACCGTGGTGGCCGACATCGAGGAGCGCCTGCGCGCCTACGAGGACCCGATCGAGGTCGCCGTGCTGGGCTGCGCGGTCAACGGCATCGGCGAGGCCTCGCACGCCGACTTCGGCATCACCGGCGCCAAGAACGAGGGCCTGATCTTCGCCCACGGCAAGCCGCTGCGGAAGGTGCCCCAGGACCGGCTGGTCGACGAGCTGTTCGCGGAGATCGACAAGTCGCTGTCGATCGGCCGCGTGGTGGTGGACGAGGGCAAGTCGGCCGAAGGGGCCGCCTGGCTGTCGAAGATCGAGGAGGAGAACGCGGGGGAGCTGACGCCGGAGCGGATCGCGGCGATGGAGGCCATGGCGGGGGCGCAGGAGCTGCCGATGGCGCCGCCGCCAAAAGCAGCAAAGAAGGTCGAGTTGGACGAGACGGCCAGCCCTACCGCGGGCCGCCGCTTCACCCGGGCCTAGGCCGCCGGGGTCAGCGGCCGCACCTTCTTCGCCTCCGCCGCCGCGTCCATCTCGCGCTCCAGCACGCGCACGAACGCCTCCACGACGGCGGGGTCGAACTGGGTCCCGGCGCAGCGGCGCAGCTCGGACAGCGCGGCCGGCTCGCCGATGCGCTGGCGATAGGGGCGGTTGGTGGTCATCGCGTCGAAGGCGTCGCAGACCGCGACCACGCGGGCGCCGAGCGGGATCTCGTGGCCGAGCAGCCCGTCCGGGTAGCCAACGCCGTCCCAGCGCTCGTGGCTCGAGCGCACCAGGCGCGCCACGCTGCGCAGCGCGGGAGCCGCTTGCAGGATGCGCTCGCCGATGATCGTGTGACGCCGCATGAAGCCCCACTCGGTCTCGTCGAGCGGGCCCGACTTCTCGAGGATCGCGTCGGGGATGGCGATCTTGCCCACGTCGTGCAGCTCGGCCGCGCGCGCCACGTCGTCCAGCTCCTCGCCGTGCATACCCAGCTCGCGGCCGACGGCCAGGGCCAGGTCGGCGGTGCCGCGCAGGTGCACGTGCAGGTCGGGCTGGCGCTCGGACAGGCTGCGCAGCAGCACGTCGCGCGACTGGCGCCCGGCGGAGACGCGCCGGTCGCCCTTGCGGGCGTACATGCGCCGGTCGGCCAGCTGCAGCGCCTCGGTGGGGGTGGTCACCTCCATGGGCGCCTCGACCACGCCGTGCGACGTGGTCACGTCGAATCCCTCCCCGTGCTCGGCCAGCGCCGCCACGCAGGCGTCCGCCAGCACCTCCAGCCCGGCCGGCCCCGGGTGCACGACGACGCAGAACTCGTCGCCGCCGAGCCGGTAGGCGCGGCCGTGGCCGTGCACCGCGTCCTCGAGCCGCTCGCCGAGCCGCACCAGCAGGCCGTCGCCGGCGGGGTGGCCGAACGCGTCGTTGTACTCCTTGAAGCCGTCGAGGTCGAACAGCACCAGCCCCACGCGCCGCTCCGGGGTGGCCTCGCCCAACTTCTCCTCGAGGTCGGCCATCAGGCTGCGCCGGTTGCCGAGCCCGGTGAGCGGATCGGTGCGCGCCTCGCGGCGGCTGCCGGCCAGCACGCGCTGGTTCTCCGCGAACACGAGCGCGGTACGCACCAGGACCAGCAGCAGCGTCAGCGCCGTGAGCGCGAGCGTGAGCCCGTTGAGGCGCGAGAAGTGGTCGTACGCGAGCAGGACGACCGCGATCAGGCCGCAGACCACCGGCACCAGCACCAGTCGCAGGCTCTGATCCTTGGCCACGCTGTCGCGCTTCACCGGCTGCCAGGCGGACAGCCCCACGAGCAGCGCGGACGCGGGCCACATCGCGTCGACGAGCGAGCCCTCGACGTAGGTGCCGTCCGCCGTCTGGACGAGGTACCAACCGTCGCCGGCGGCGTTGAGCGCGAGCCCGATGCCAAGCACCAGCCACGCCGCGCCGGGACGCCAGCCGGTAAGGCCGAAGATCGCCACCACCACGCCGAGCAGCAGCAGGTCGCCGACCGGGTAGGCCAGGTTGGTCAGGACGGCGGCGCTGAGGTCGCCGGCGCCGCCCTCGTGCACGACCGGCCCATAGGCCACGGCGGCCGCCACGGCAAGCGTGGCGATCGCCCCGATCAGACCGTCGAGCCACAGGCTCTTGCGCGCCTTGGGCAGTCGCGAGCGAACCAGCATCGACAGCACCACGCAGCTGGCCGGGTAGAAGACCAGCCAGAGGGCGTCTGCCCAGCTCGGGTAGGGCGCGTTGGGGTCGTCGGCGTACAGGGTGTTCCAGACGACGTCGGCCGCGGTCCAGCTGACGATGGCGAACCCCATGATCAGCCAGGGGATGCGCTCCTCGCGAATGACAGCGGCCCGCCACAGGCAGAAGCCGGCGCCGGCGAAGAGGAGCCCCGTGTACAGGTAGGTCACAAACGCGGAGGTCACGCCGTCGCCGCCGATCCCGGTGACGAACTGCACGGTGAGGACCGCAAGCAGCAGCCCCGCGACCCCCCAGCAGGCCCGCAACGCAACGCGCTGAGTGGGCGACACGTCCATCGGTACTAGATCGGCCATTTGGGCCGGAAATTGAGCCTCTCGGGGTTATAGTCGCCCCCCGATGACCCGCCTTTCCCGCTACTTCCTGCCCACCACGCGCGAGGATCCCGCCGATGCCGAGGCGGCTTCCCACCGCCTGACCGTGCGCGCCGGGCTCGCCCGTCAGATCGGGGCAGGACTCTGGACCTGGCTGCCGGCCGGCTGGCGGTCGCACCGCAAGGTCGAGCAGATCGTGCGCGAGGAGCTCGACGCGATCGGGTGCTGCGAGATGCTGATGCCGGTGCTGCAGCCCGCCGAGCTGTGGAAGAAGACCGGCCGCTACGAGATCGACGAGCTGTTCAAGCTGCGTGACCGGCGCGACGCCGAGCTGGTGCTCGGCATGACCCACGAGGAGGTCATCACCCTCCACGCGTCGCGCGAGATCCGCTCCTACCGCGACCTGCCGAAGCTGCTCTACCACTTCCAGACCAAGGAGCGCGACGAGCCGCGGCCGCGCGCCGGCGTGCTGCGGACGCGCGAGTTCATCATGAAGGACGCCTACTCGTTCGATCGCGACGAGGCGGGCCTCGACAACTCTTACGAGCTGTACATCACGGCCTACGACAAGATCTTCGACCGCACCGGGCTGGAGTGGTACCGGGTCGAGAGTGACGTGGGGATGATGGGTGGCATCGGCGCGCACGAGTACATGGCGCCGTCCGCCGCCGGCGAGAACGACGTCGCGCTGTCTGACGCGGGCTACGCCGCCAACCTGGAGATCGCGAGCGCCACGGCCCAGCCCGTCGAGCTGCCCGCCGGCCTCCCGGGCCCAGAGCCGGTCGAGACGCCCGGCGCCTCCACCATCGAGGCCGTGACCGGCATGCTCGGCGTCCCGGCCGGGGCGCTGATCAAGGCGCTGCCGATCGTCGTCGAGGGCCGCGGCCCGGTGCTGGTGCTCGTGCGCGGGGACCACCGGCTCAACGAGGTCAAGCTGCAGAACGCCCTGGGCGCGCCTGCCCGGCCGGCCGAGGCGCAGGAGGTGCGCGACCTGTTCGGCACCGAGCCCGGCTTCATCGGCCCGATCGGCGCGCAGGTGGACGTGCTCGCCGACGAGGCGCTGCGCGGCCTCCACGGCCTCGTGACCGGCGCGAACGAGCTGGATACGCACCTGCGCGGCGTGGAGCCCGGGCGCGACTTCGAGGCGACCTGGGTCGACGTGCGCCGCGTGGAGGCCGGCGACCGCTGCCCGGCCGGGGGCGAGATCCGCATCGAGCCGGCGATCGAAGTCGCCAACATCTTCAAGCTCGGCACGCGCTACTCGGAGCCGCTCGGCGCCCGCTATCTCGACGAGCAGGGCAAGGAGCAGGCAATCGTGATGGGTTCCTACGGCATCGGGCCGGCGCGCATCGTGGCGGCCGCGATCGAGCAGTTCCACGACGAGCAGGGCATCGCCTGGCCGCGCTCGCTGGCGCCCTTCGACGTGGAGCTGATCACGCTCGGCAAGGAGGGAGAGGAGGCGCGCACGGTGGCCGACCGCCTCTACGACGAGCTACGTGCGGCGGGCCTCCAGGTGCTCTACGACGATCGCGACGGCAGCGCGGGCGAGAAGTTCGCCGACGCCGAGTTGCTCGGCTGCCCGCTGCGGCTCACGATCGGCAAGCGCGGGCTCGAGGCGGGCCAGGTGGACGCACAGATCCGGCGCGGCCAGGAGCAGCGCTCCCTGCCGCTCGACGGCGCCGTGGAGGCGACCGCGGAGCTGTGGGCGACCCTCCCCTGACATTCCGGCGCCTGGTCGGCCTCGACCGCTCCGGCGGACCGCCGCCAGCAGACCCGCCGCGGGGAGCCGCTCCACCCCTGGACGATCCCGAACGCGATCGGCGTCGCCCGTATCCTGCTGATCCCCGTCTTCCTGGTGCTGGCGCTGGAGTCCGGCGACGGGCGCGATACCGCGGCCACGATCTTGTTCGCCTTCATAGCGGCCAGCGACTGGCTCGACGGGATGGCCGCCCGCATCACAGGCCAGTACAGCCGCCTGGGGGCGCTGCTCGACCCGCTGACCGATCGCCTGCTGGTGATCTCCGGGGCGATCGTGGCCTGGGAGTTCGAGCTGCTGCCGCGCTGGGCCCTGGCCGTGCTCGGGGCTCGCGAGGCGTTCATGCTGGTGTTGACGCAGCTCGCGCTGAGGCGCGGCATGGACCTGAACGTGAACATGCTCGGCCGCTGGGCGGTCTGGCCGGTGATGGGCGCGCTCGGTCTTGCGATGATCACGGAGACCTGGGTATCGGACGCGCTGCTCTACTTCGGCATCGCGATCACCCTTGCAGCGACCGCTCTGTACCTGCAAGATGGTCTCCAGGCCTTGCGTAAAGGCTCAACCTCTACTTGAGCATCGGCTATATTCGCTGGGTCCCGACTCGCCGAAAGGATCGCCTTGGACACATTCCCTGATCTCGGAGCCCTCTCCGACCGGGAGCTGAAGGACCTCATCCAGCAGCTCACCGAGGAGGAGCAGGAGGTGTCGTACCGCCGGCGGATCCTGCACGGCAAGATCGACATCCTGCGCGCGGAGCTCGTCAACCGGTTGCGCAAGAAGCACGAGGAGGGCGAGTCGGTGATCAGCGGGGCGGACGTCCAGCAGCTGACCGACATCCTCGCCGGCAAGGCGTTCCCCTCGGAGGGAGACGTCGAGTAGCCGTGCACTGCCCGGAGTGCGGCTTCGTCAACGCCGAAGGGGCGAACTACTGCCAGAAGTGCGGTGCGTTCCTCGGCGAGGCGGAAACGCCGAAGAAGCCGGGCGACACCACCGAGGTCTACCAGGTCGACGAGTCGGGCGACCTGAAGGCGGTGGACCTCGAGGAGGTCACCCACGAGGGCGCCACGCTGGTGATTCGAGCCGGCGGCGGGCGCTCCGGGGAGGCCTTCAACGTAACCGGAGAGCGCATGACCATCGGGCGTAGCCCAGAGGCCGAGATCTTCCTCGACGACGTGACCGTGTCGCGCAACCACGCGCTGCTCGTGGCCCGTCGCGACGGGCTCTACATCGACGACCTGGGGTCCCTGAACGGAACCTACGTGAACCGCCGCCGGATCGAGTCGCATCGCCTCCAGAACGGCGACGAGCTGCAGGTGGGCAAGTACAAGCTCACCTACCTGGACGAGCGATGAGCACGGAGGTCGCCAGCGGGCCCCCGCCGCGCAAGGAGAAGGCGCTCACGATCGGGGCCGTCGTCAAGCAGCTCGAGCGCGAGTTCCCCGACATCTCGATCTCGAAGATCCGCTACCTCGAGGACCAGAAGCTGCTGTCGCCGCGGCGCACGCCGGGCGGCTACCGGCTATACGGGCCCGCCGACGTCGACCGCCTGCGCACGATCCTGCGCCTCCAGCGCGACGAGTTCCTGCCGCTGCGCGTGATCCGCCAGGAGCTGGCGGCCGGGATGACCGAGGCCGAGACGCCCCCCGTGCCGGAGGCGCGCGGGCCGCGGCGCGCCACCGTCGCCCTGCGCGGGCCCGGCTCGCTCTACCGGCTGGACGACGTCCTGGAGGACACCGGTGCCGACCAGTCGCTCGTGAAGGAGCTCGAGGACTACGGGGTGATCAAGGGCGAGCGGCGCGACGGCGAGCAGCTCTACGACGACACCGAGCGCGAGATCATCCGCGCCGTCACCGAGCTGAAGCGCTTCGGCGTGGGCGGGCGCAACCTGCGCGTGTTCCGAACGTCGGCCGATCGCGAGGCGGCGCTGCTCGAGCAGATCCTGGCGCCGGCGCTGCGCTCCCGCAATCCAGAGCGGCGCAAGGAGGCCGTCGAGGCGCTGGAGAACCTCGCCGCGATCGCCTCGCACCTCAAGCACCTGCTGCTGATCCGCGACCTGCGCAAGCTCGCGCGCTGACGCTGGACCTCGACAGCTACGTCGGCCGGGTCCCCGACTTCCCGAAGCCGGGGATCCTCTTCTACGACATCACCACGCTGTTCCTGGACCCGCAGGCGCTCAGCCAAGCGGTGGAGCAGCTGGCCGAGTACGTGCGCGCGCGCGACGTGGACTACGTCGTCTCTGCCGAGGCGCGCGGGTTCGTGCTCGGCGGGGCGGTGGCGGCCGCCGCCGGCGCGGGCTTCATCCTCGCCCGCAAGCCCGGGAAGCTGCCGCGCGCCACCACCTCGGTCAAGTACCAGCTGGAGTACGGCGTGGACGCGCTCGAGGTGCACTCCGACGCCGTGCGGGGCGGCGCGCGGGTGCTGGTGCACGACGACCTGCTAGCCACGGGCGGCACCGCCGGCGCGCTGTGCGAGCTGGTGGAACAGGCAGGTGGAGTCGTGGCAGGATGCGCTTTCGTGATCGAACTGGCCTTCCTGTCCGGCCGCGAGCGGCTCGCGGACTACGACGTCCACTCGCTGCTCACCTACGACTCGGAGTGATCGTGCGGCGCGAGACGGTGGTGCCGCGGGAGGTCGACGAGGTGTGGCGGCTCGTGAGCGACCCGGCCCAGCTGCCGCGCTGGTGGCCCGGCGTGACGCGCGTGGAGGAGGCCACCCCGGAGGCGTGGACGACCGTGCTGACCTCGCCGAAGGGCAAGTCCGTGCGAATGGACTTCACCCGCGTGGAGGCCGCGGCCCCGTCCCGGCTGATCTGGCGCCAGGAGGTCGAGGCCTCGCCGTTCGAGCGCATCCTCGCCGAGGCCACCACGTCGGTCGAGCTGACCGAGGAGGAGGCCGGCACGCGCGTGGCGATCGAGCTCGACCAGAAGCCGCGCGGCTGGGCACGCTTCGCGCCGCTGCAGTTCCGCGCGGCCGGCACGCGCCAGGTGCAGGGCGCGGTCGAGGGACTGGAGAGGCTGTTCGCATGAGGTGGTGGGGGTGGGGCGAGGACGGCCACGACGTGGCGCTGCCGGAGCACGCGCTGGCGATGCTGCGCTCCGAGCTCGGCATCGACCCCGCCGCCGGCGCCCGGCCGGTTGCGCTAGAGGACGTGCGGCTGCCCGATTCGCGGCTGGACGCGTCCGTGCGCAGTCGACTGGCGGCGGTGGTGGGGGAGCAGCACCTGCTCGAGGACCGTGCCGCGCGCGTGGAACACGCGGCGGGGCGCAGCTACCCGGACCTGATCCGCCTGCGCACCGGCGAGCTGGCGGGCGCGCCGGACGCGGTCGTGGTCCCGGGATCGACCGAGCAGGTCCAGGCGCTGCTGGCCGCCTGCGCCGAGGCCCGCGTGGCCGTGGTGCCGTTCGGGGGCGGATCGAGCGTCGTGGGCGGGGTGGATCCGTTCGCCGACGGCTTCCCGGCCGTGATCTCGCTGGACCTGCACCGACTGAACCGCCTGGTCGCGGTCGATCGGACCTCGCTCACCGCGACGTTCGAGGGTGGGCTGTTCGGCCCCGAGGCGGAGCGCCTGCTGGCCGCCGAGGGCGTGACGCTCGGGCACTTCCCGCAGTCGTTCGAGTACTCGACCGTGGGCGGCTGGGTGGCCACCCGCTCGGCGGGACAGGCGTCCACCGGCTACGGGCGCATCGACGAGCTGGTGGAGGGCCTGCGCCTGGTCGCGCCGAGCGGCGAGGTCGCGCAGCGGGCCGTGCCGGCCACGGCCGCGGGTCCGGACCTGCGCGAGCTGCTGGTCGGCTCCGAGGGCGTGCTCGGCGTGATCTGCGAGGCGACCCTGCGGGTGCGCGAGCTGCCGGCCGCGCGCCACTACGAGGGCTGGTCGTTCCGGTCCTTCGAGGAGGGCTGCGAGGCCCTGCGGGTGATGGAGCAGGCGGATGGCTCGCCCGACGTCGTGCGGCTCTCCGACGAGCACGAGACGCGGCTCTCGTTCGCGCTGGCGTCGACGGGCAGCACCACGGAGCGCGCCGGACGCGCCTACCTGCGGATGCGCGGCCACGAGGGCGGCTGTATCGCGATCGCGGGCTTCGAGGGCGAGGAGGACGACGTGGAGCGGCGCCGGCTGCACAGCGGGGCGCTGCTGCGCGCCGGAGGCGGGGTGCGGCTGGGCCGCCGGCCCGGTGAGGCGTGGCTGCGCGGCCGCTACGCGGGCCCCTACGTGCGCGACGCCCTGCTCGACCACGGCGTCTTCGTCGAGACGCTCGAGACCGCGACCGCCTGGAGCAACCTGCCCGACGCTGTACGCGGCCGTCGGCGATGCGCTGCGGAAGTCTCTCTCCGAGCGCGGCACGCCGCCGCTCGTGATGTGCCACGTGTCGCACCTGTACCGCTCGGGCGCGTCGCTCTACTACACGTTCCTGGCACGCCAGCAGCCCGAGGCCGCCATCGAGCAGTGGCGCGCGGCCAAGAGCGCCGCCTGCGACGCGATCGTCGCCAACGGAGGGACGATCACCCACCACCACGCGATCGGGCGCGACCACGCGCCCTGGATGCCCGCCGAGATCGGCGACGTCGGGATCGACCTGATCCGCGCCGCCAAGCAGCGGCTCGACCCGGTGGGGATCATGAACCCAGGGAAGCTGCTACCGATGGACGGCGGCTAGCAGCGCCGCGTAAGAGCGCACCAGCAGCGCCCGCTCCTCGGCGAGCAGCGGGTTCGCCGGATCGCTGCCGGCCTCCACCCACTTGTCCGACACGTCCATCGCCTCCGCGCGCAGCCGGGCCGCCTCGCGCACCTCGGCGGGGTCGGCGCCGTACGTGTAGGCGTAGAGGTCGCGCAGGGCCGCGATCAGACCCTCCGACGGGTCGCCGGCGTGCTGGTGCTCGCGGTGCACCCGCCACCACTCCACCTCGAGCTCCGAGGCGCGCGTGGGGTCGAAGGCGGCAGTTTCGCTCTTGCGCAGCAGCTGGTAGAAGCGCCGCATCAGCGCGCGCGCCTTGTCGGGGTCGTTGTCGGGGAACGGCGCCCAGACCATGTTCGCGCGCAGCACCAACCAGGCGCCCACCAGGGTGCGCGGCCAGCTCATCCTGAAGGCGGCCCTGACCAGGCCGACCGACGCGACCAGGAACGGCGCCCCACTTGCGCCGGTAGTAGGTCTCCCAGGCACGGCACTCGAGGCTCCCCACCCGCCGGGGGTCGAAGGAGCGCATCGGGCTTGAGCTCATCTAGCTCGTGGAGTTGGGCAGCGGCAGCAGCGTGATGTTCGCCAGCACCGTGGCCTTGTTCTTCCCGGTCCCGGTCTCGATCGGCTTGTTGGCCAGCTCGAGCAGGCCACGCAGCACCGAGGCGCCCGTCTTCACCTGCTGGTCCTGGCCCTCGCCGGTGACCGTGACGGCGGTGACGTCGATGTACTTCCACTTCTGGTAGTCAGCGGGCAGGTCGCCGATCACCTGCAGGTTGCCCTGCTTGTCGGTGGGGGTGGCGCCGAGCGACTTGCGGTTGGAGTCCGAGTCGTACAGCCAGACCTGGTAGGCGGTCGTCTGCGTGCTCGGCTTGAGCCCCTGCGCCTGCACGAGGACCTGGGTCTTGCCCTGCGACTTCGCGATGATCGCCGCGCCCTGGCGCTTGGTCGAGATCGGGCTGTTGGAGGCGGTCTGCTGGCCCGACTTGTCGCCGTCGTCGTCGCCCGTGAGCAGCCCGACGGGCCAGAGCAGCACGGCCACCAGCACGACCAGCACCCCCGCGGCGGCCGCGAGGATGCGCCGCCGCCGCACGGCCGCCAGGGCGCTGGGGCCGAGCGGCCCGGGCTGGCTGGGCTCGGCTCCACCGGCGCGCGGCGCCACGGCCGCGGCCCGGCGCGAAGCCCGCTCGCCTTCGGGAACCGCCGGCAGGTCGCCGTTCGGGTAGAGCTGCTCGAGCGAGTCGAGCAGCGAGCGCGTCCAGCTGCGGGCGGCTTCCGAGCGGCGCAGGTGGCCGCGGGTGGCGGTGACCTCGGGGCCGGCCTGCTGGCCGAGCACGTAGTCGGCGAGCTGGCCGCGCCAGTCCTCCTCGACGCCGCGCACGCTGACCGGGGCCAGCTGCACGAGCGCGTCGCGGGCGCGTTCGCGTACGCGCTCCTCGGGGATCCCCAGCATGTCCGAGAGCTCGTCGTAGCTCTTGCCCTGCTGGAGCACGAGCTCGACGATCGCCCGCTGCTCGTCCGGGAGCTGATCAAAAGTGGCCATGAGCAGGCCGAACTGTAGTGTGCCCGCCCGTGACGGAACGGCAGGTTGACGGCTATCCACCGCCCGGAACGCTCGACGACCTGCTGGGGTTCGAGCTGCTCGAGGCGACCGGCGAGCGCTGCCGCGGCCGCGTCGCCGTCGAGAGGCGCGTGCAGCAGCCGATGGGGCTGGTGCACGGCGGCACCTACGCCGCGCTGGCCGAGACGATGGCGTCCTGGGCGACCGCGGGCGCCGTCGGGCCGGCCGGCAACATCGCGGTCGGCCAGTCCAACAGCACCACCTTCCTGCGCCCGGTCACGAGCGGCCACGTGCACGGCGAGGGCACGCCGCGCCACCGCGGCCGGACGACCTGGATCTGGGACGTCGAGTTCACCGACGACGAAGGCCGGCTGTGCGCGATCTCGCGCGTCACGCTGGCGGTACGATCCGCTCCGGCGTGATCACCGTCGATCAGGTGCGGGACTTCGTCGCGGACCTACCGCGCTCGTACGAGGTGGTCGTTCACGGCCGCATCAAGTTCCGCGTCGGCCAGATCGTCTACGTCGCCTTCTCCCGGGACGAGACCGTGATGGGCTTCGGCTTTCCCAAGGAGGAGCGTCCCATGCTCGTGGAGACCGAGCCCGACAAGTTCATGCTCCCGCGCGAGTCCGACATGCGCTTCAACTGGGTGCTGGCCCGCCTCGACGCGATCGACGAGGACGAGATGCGCGAGCTCGTGCTCGACGCCTGGCGCATGGTGGTCCCGAAGAAGGTCTGGACGGCCTACGGCGAGCCGCTCACCGAAGCGCGCGCAGGCGACGCTGCTGGGCCTGTGCGCGGGCCTCGAAGCGGTTCGTGATCGGCAGCCGCCGGTCGCGCCCGAACGCCTTCGTGGAGATCTTGATCCCGGGCGGCGCCTGGCGGCGCTTGTACTCGGCCCGGTCGACCATCGCGATCACGCGCTCCACGTCCTCGGCCGGCAGCCCGCGCCGCCCCAGCTCGACCGCGTCGAGGTCCTCCTCGACGTACCCGGCCAGGATCGCGTCGAGGATGTCGTAGGGCGGCAGCGAGTCCTGGTCGAGCTGCTCGTGGCGCAGCTCGGCGGAGGGGGGACGCTCGAGGACGCTGGCGGGCACCAGCTCCCGGCCCTCCTGCTCGTTGCGCCACCGCACCAGGCGGTAGACCCAGCCCTTGAACACGTCCTTGAGCACGGCGAAGCCGCCCGCCATGTCGCCGTAGAGCGTCGCGTAGCCGACCGACAGCTCCGACTTGTTGCCGGTCGCGAGCACCAGCCAGCCGAACTTGTTCGACAGCGCCATCACGAGGTTGCCGCGGATACGCGCCTGGATGTTCTCCTCGGCGATGTCCGCCTCGCGGCCGGCGAACGCGTCCTTCAGCATCTCGTCGTACGACTCCATCGCCGCGCCGATGCCGATCTCCCGGTAGTCGACGCCGAGGTTCTCGGCGATCACGCGGGCGTCGCTGCGCGTGCCCTCGCTCGAGTAGGGCGAGGGCATCGAGACGCAGGTGACCCGCTCCGGGCCGAGCGCGTCGGCAGCGACGAGCGCCACCAGCGCGGAGTCGATGCCGCCCGACAGCCCCAGCACGACGTGCTCGAAGCCGTTCTTCTCGACGTAGTCGCGCAGACCGGTGCGCAGCGCGGTGTAGACCTCTTCCTCGGGACCGAGCAGGTCGGCGATCACGCCGCCCACCGTCTCGCCGCCGCCGGCGACTTCGAGGCTCGCGAGGTGGACCACGGGCGGCTCGGCGACCGGCGTGGCGCGCCGCTGGCGGCGCACGTTGGCGCGGTGGCGCGTGTCGCGCAGCCGGGCGGAGGTGACCTCGCGCGGGTCGATCGTGCAGAGCGTGAGGCTCTCCTCGAACTGCGGGCAGCGCGCCAGGATGCGGCCGTCCTGGTCCACGGCCAGGCTGTGCCCGTCGAAGACGAGCTCGTCCTGGCCGCCCACGGTGTTCACGAACACGACCGCCGCGAGGTTGTCCACGGCGCGCTGCACCAGCATGCGCTCGCGCCCGTGCCCGTAGCCGACCCGGTAGGGCGATGCCGACAGGTTCACGATCACCTGGGCGCCGGCGAGGGCCTCTGTCATCGCGGGCGGTCCCGGCTCCCAGATGTCCTCGCAGACGCTGAGGCCGATCGGGATGCCGTTCAGCTCGAAGATGCCCGCCTCGGCGCCCGTCTGGAAGTAACGCTGCTCGTCGAACACCCCGTAGTTGGGCAGGTACATCTTGCGGTAGACGGCCGCGATCTCGCCGTCGGCCAGTACGGCCGCGGCGTTGTAGACGTCCTCGGCGCGCTCGGGGAAGCCGACCAGCGCGACGATCCCGCGCGTCTGGGCGGCCAGGTCGCCGAGGGCGCTCGCGGCGCGGTCGAGGAAGGACGTCTTCAGCAGCAGGTCCTCGGGCGGATAGCCGCTCAGGGCGAGCTCCGGGAACACGACCAGGGCCGCGCCCTGATCGCGCGCCTCGGCGATGCGCTCGGCGATCTTGCCGGCGTTGGCGTCGATGTCGCCAACGGTCGGGTTGATCTGAGCAAGCGCGACCCTCAGCAGATCCTGTCCAGGGGGCATACCCCCATTATCGCGACCTAACAGCCCAAACTGAGGTCTAGGTAGCGAGCGCCCGTGATCCGGTGCTCGAAGTGCCACCACTCGCGCCAGTAGCCCGTGAACCCGAAGCGCTCCATCGCCGCCTCGAGCGTCAATCGGTTGCGCAGGGCCCGGCCGGTCGCGTTGAGCGTGTGCGCTCGGGCGCTCAGGTCGTCGAAGCCGGATCCCATCCGCAGCCGCTTGCCGTCGGAGCGGCGAATCAGCGTCAGGTCCACGGCGCTGCCCGTGTTGTGGCGGCTGCGGCGGGCGATGTAGGTGCCGACCAGGTCGCCGCGCCCGCTGCGCTCGGCCCAGCGCACGAGCGCCCGGGAGGCGCGCGCCGGGCGGTAGGCGTCCCGGACCAGCAGGCCGAGCCCGCGGCGGCGCAGGCGGCGCTGCACGCGCCCCAGGTCGCGTGCGGCCGGGTCCAGCAGCAGCGCCCACTCCTTGCAGTAGCCGGGCAGGCGCCGGCCGGTCAGGTTGTTGCGGCCGAGGTAGGCGAGCTCGACCTGGATGCCCGGCCCGTAGCGGTGGACGTCCACCAGGCCGGCCGCGCGCGTCTCCGGGGTGCCGGTCGCCGCCAGGACCGCCAGCAGCGCGGCGATCACCTGAAGATGCGCTGCGCCACGCCCCGCAGCGTCTCGGTGCCGTAGTCGTGCGAGGGGTTCCCGTCGGTCAGCACGACCATCGAGAAGCGCCGGCCGCGGCGTTTGAACAGCGCGGCCTCGTGCACGAGCGAGCCGATCCCGGTCGTCCGCCAGCCGCCCTTGAAGAACGTGTGCCAGCCGCGGCGCAGCGAGAAGCGCGAGAAGCCCCAGCGCTGGTAGGCGACGATCGAGGAGAGCAGGTGCAGCGCGTAGCCCCGCGAGCGTGGCGGCACGAGCCGGTCGATCCGCAGGAACAGGCGCGCCTGGTCGGCGGCGCTGAACTGGACGTTGCCCCAGTGCCCGCCGGGGACGATCAGGTCGTGCATCCCGGCGCGCTTGCCGACCGCCAGCAGCCCGGCGTCGCCGACCCAGCCGTAGGCGGCGTCGGCGGCGTCGTTGTCGGAGGCCTCGATCATCGGCTCGAGCACCGCGCGGTCGGAGGCGCTCGGCAGGTGGTTGCCGAGCTGGTGCAGGCGCCCGACCAGCAGCATCGCCTTCACCACGCTGGCTGTCACGTAGCGGCGGTGCGGCGCGAAGCCGCGCAGCCGGCCGTGCGTGTCGATCACGGCCAGGGAGGACACCGCCCGCCCGCCCACGAAGTCGCGCGCCGCCCGGATCCGTCGGGCCGACGGGAACGCAGCCGGCTCGGCGACCCGGATCGTGCAGCCGTTGCCGGGCCGGGTGACAGCGCGCACGGCGCTCGTCTCGCCGGCGTACACGCGCACGCGCTTGGAGCAGCGGTCGGTGGGCGGGTCGAGCGTGGAGCAGTTGCCGTCGCAGGGGCGCTGGAAGCTCACGACCCTGTAGACGCCTTCGTGCGGGTGCAGCCGCGTGTGGATCGGTCCCGACGCGGAGCGGCGCGCGACGACCCGCCCGCGGTGCTTCAGATGCAGGTACGACACCGAGCCCTCGATGTAGAGGCTGTCCGACGTGTCGACGCGGTGGCTCAGCGTGAGCGTGCCGCGCTGCCCGGAGGACGGACCGGCTCCCGCGGGCGCCACGGCGAGCACCAAGGCCCCTGCCGCGGCCACGATGACGATCAAACGCCGCTGGGCCACGACCGGGCATGGTGCCACGAGGTGCGGCTTTCCGTACCGACGATCGCCCTCGGGCCGCTTACATTTGACCTGGTGATCGCGCGCCTGGAGAGGGAGCTCGTCGATCCGCGCACGTACGGGCGGATCGGCTACCTGCTGGTCGCGGGCCTGCTGGGCGTGACCGAGTTCGTCTTCCTGGTTGTGGCGATCTCGGTCGGCGTCGGCCTCGCGATCACGCTGATCGGCATCCCGATCCTGATCCTGGCGGTCTACGCGTGGGGCGGCCTCGCCGAGGGCGAGCGCCGCATCATCGCCGCGCTAACGGGCAAGGTCATCCCCAACCCGTACCGGCCGGTGCCCGAGGATGCCTCGCGCTGGGGGCGCCTGCGGGCCCGGCTGGCGGACCCGGCCACCTGGAAGGACCTCACCTTCCTGCTGCTCCAGTTCCCGTTCGGCCTGGTCTCGTTCCTGCTCGCGGTGTGCATCCTCAGCATCGGGATCCACCTCGTGGCGCTGCCGCTCTGGTACTGGGCGGTCCCCGGCGGCGTGGACGACGGCATCATCACCGTCGACCAGCTCTGGGAGGCAGTGGCGCTGGTCCCGCTGGGCGTGGCGATCCTGCTGCTCGGCATTCCCGCGCTGAGCGCGCTGGGGCGCCTCTACGTCAGCTACGCCGAGGTGCTGCTCGGCTCGAACGTCGACCCCGCGGTGACCGCGCAGATGACCGACCTGCGCGACGCCCGCTCGCGCATCATCGAGGCCGCCGACGCCGAGCGCCGCCGCATCGAGCGCGACCTTCACGACGGGGCACAGCAGCGGCTGGTGGCGCTCGCGCTGACGCTGCGCATGGCGGAGAAGCGCGCCGGGGAGGGGAACCCGGAGGCCGCCACCCTGGTTCACCAGGCCGGCGAGGAGGCGGGGCTGGCCCTGAAGGAGCTGCGCGACCTGGCGCGCGGGATCCACCCGGCGATCCTCACCAACCGCGGCCTGCCAGCCGCGCTCGACGATCTCGCCGGGCGCGCTTCCGTGCCGGTCGAGGTGGTCGCCACTCCTCCGGAGCGCCTGCCCGACCAGGTCGAGGCCGCGGCCTACTTCGTTGTCTCCGAGTGTTTGGCGAACATCGGCAAGCACGCCCAGGCGACCGCAGCCGAGGTATCGGTGACGCCGCGAGACGGGCACCTGCTCGTGACCGTGAGCGACGACGGCGTGGGCGGCGCCAAGCTCGACGGCGGCTCGGGGCTGCAGGGCCTGCAGGACCGCGTGGGAGCGCTCAACGGCACGCTCGCGGTCGAGAGCGGGCCGAGCGGCGGCACGCGGGTGCTCGCCACGATCCCACTGGTGGAACGCGTCGAGACGAGCCCGTTCGCACCGGCGCTGCAGCGCGTGCTCAGCGACGAGGAGGCCGAGCAGCTCCAGCGAGCGCCGCCGCAGGGGCCTGCGCATACGGGCGTCGCTACTCGGGATGGTGGCGCTGGTGATCGTCGCGGTCTGGGCCCTGACGGGCGCGCCGAACGAGTGGCCTGTGTGGCCGCTGCTGGGCCTGGGGCTGGTGGTCGCACTGGACGCCTGGCAGGTGCTGGGCATCCCGCCCGCGCGGCGCTCGGAGCTCGCCGGCGAGCCCAACCCGCGCGCCTTTCAGCGGCGCCGCGGGGTGCGAGCGGCGGCCGGCAAGCTCGGGATCCTCAACGTGTTCCTGATCGGGATCTGGCTGGCGGGCGGGGCCGGCTACTTCTGGCCGGCGTGGGTGATGCTGGGCTCCGGCGTCGCGCTCGGGCTGAAGGCGGCCCCGTGGCCGCACAACTGGACGGAGCGGGTACAGGCCTAGCGGCCCGGGCCCGTCAGTGGCCCCAGCCCTCCGCCTGCTCGTGCACGACCGTCTCCTGGCCGCTCTCGCCGGTGCGGATGCGCACCGCCATCTCCACGGGGTAGACGAACACGCGCCCGTCGCCGATGTCGCCGGTGCGCGCCGCGTCCACGATCGCGTTCACGGCGGCGTCGACCATCCCTGGTGGCACCACCGATTCGACCTTGATCTTCGGCAGCAGCGAGATGTTGGCCCGCGAGCCGCGGTACTGCTCGGTGTAGCCCTTCTGGCGCCCGCAGCCGACCACGTCGCTCACGGTCAGGCCCGACACGCCGAGGTTGTCCAGGGCGTCCTGGACCTCCTGCAGGCGCTCTGGCCGGATGATCGCTTCGATCTTGCGCATCTAACCCTCCTGGGAGCTGGCGGCCTGGGCCCTCGCCGTGAGGCCGGCAAGCCTGGCCCCTGGAATGTTCGGCGGGTGGTACTCGGATCCTGGGACCGGCATGAACTGCTCCGGGTAGCCCCACATGCCGTGCTCGACGATGTCGAGGCCGCGGCGCTCCTCCTCGGCGCTCACGCGCAGGCCGTGGGTGCGCTTGATCGCGTAGAAGACGGCGAAGCTGACCGTGAACACCGTCGCAAACGCGGCGACCACGCCGAGCGCCTGGACGCCGAGCTGCTCGAACGAGCCGGTGTAGAACAGCCCGCCCTCGCCGATCTCGTTGTACGCGGCCAGTCGCGGGGCGGTGAACAGCCCGCACGACAGCGTTCCCCAGATGCCCGCCACGCCGTGCGCCGACAGGGCGCCGACGGGATCGTCGATGCGCTTGTCGATGGCGATGATGCAGAACACAACCATCACCCCGGCGACTCCGCCGATGATCGGCGCCGCCCAGTACTCGACGTAGCCCGAGGGCGCCGTGATCGCCACCAGCGCGGCGATCGCGCCGTTGCCGGCCATCCCGATGTCGAAGGTCCGCACGGCGATCTGACTTGCCAGCATCGCGCCCGAGCACGCCGGCCGCGGCCGCGAGGTTGGTGACGATGGCGACGTCCGCAAAGCGGCCGTCGACCGCGCCCAGCGTGGAGCCTGCGTTGAAGCCGAACCAGCCGAACCACAGCACCAGCACTGCCAGGCCGACGAGCGGCATGTTGTGGCCGGGGATGACGTTTGGCGAGCCGTCCTTGCCGTACTTGCCGTCACGCGGGCCGAGCAGCAGCAGGGCCGCGAGCGCGCCGGTGGCGCCGATCAGGTGCACCACCGTGGAGCCGGCGAAGTCCTGCATGCCGAAGTTGGCCTGCAGCCAGCCGCCGCCGAAGATCCAGTGGCTGATGATCGGGTAGATCAGCGAGCTGAAGATGACCGCGTAGATCAGGTACGCGCCGAACTTGATCCGCTCGATCGTGGTGCCCCACACGATCGCCAGCGAGACGGCGCAGAAGACGAACTGGAAGAAGAACTTGGCCGGCAGTGCGGCCTCGGAGAACGCCATCGCCGGGAACAGGTCCCCGTTCGCCGTGTCGAGGAAGAAGCCCTCGGTGCCCGCAAACCAGCCCGAGCCGCCGAAGGCCAGCGCGAACCCGACCGCCCAGTAGCAGAGCGCGGCGATCGAGAAGTTGGCCAGGATCTTGGGGACGATCGTGCCCACGTTCTTCATGCGCGAGAAGCCGATCTCCAGGAACAGGAAGCCGACCTGCATGAACATCACGAGGATCGCGGCGACCATCACCCAGACGGTCTGAATCGCGGGCACGGCCTGCCCGTTGAGCGGAGTCTCCATGCTCCGCATGCTCGAATCCCGGACGGGTCCTGTCTTTCGCCCCCTGTACAGGATTCGCTGCGGGGCGGTTGTACGAGCGGCTAGGCGCCGTCGTCGCCCACGGCCACCACGCGCGCCTCGACGCAGCGCGCCAGCTCGCGCGGGTCGACCGCGAACAGGCTGTGCGGGTCTCCGGCGGCGGCCCAGACGCGCTCGTGCTCGAGCAGCGACTCGTCGAACAGGACCGGCAGGTCGTGACCGAACGGGGGCACGCCGCCGATCGCGAAGCCGGTCGCGGCGCGCACCTCGTCGGCGGCCGCCTGCCGCACCTCGGCGACGTCGAGTGCGTCGGCGAGCTTCTGCGTGTCGATCCGGTGCCGGCCCGAGGCGACGCAGACGACCGGGTCGCCGTCCGCGACGAACACGATCGACTTGGCGATCTCCGCCTCCTGGCAGCCGACCGCCACGGCGGCGTCCTTGACCGTGCGCGTGGAGGCGCCGAGCCGTTGCACGTGCATCTGAAGCCCGAGCTGGCGGGCGCACTCCGCTAGCCGGTCTCTCATACCTGTACGTGCTCCGGCGTGCTCAGCTCGACGCCCGCGGTCGTCGCGAGCTCGGCGAGTGACTCGCGCAGGTCGTCCGCGAAGTCGTCGAGGTCCCACATCAGGTCGAAATCGCCGACGACGCCGAAGTTGATCGCGCCGTCGTACGACAGCAGCGCGATGCCGACCCCCTGGTTCTTGGCGAGCGGCACCATCGGGAAGGGATCGAGCATGCGGCGGCCGAGCAGGTAGAGCGGGAACTGCGGCCCCGGGACGTTCGTGACGACCAGGTTGAAGAAGCGCTGGCGCGACATCAGCCGCGAGGCCTGGCCCATGATCGTCGACGGGGCGAACCCGGACAGCTCGGTGAGCACCTGCGCGCCGACGGCCTGGCCGCCGGACTTCAGGTCCTTGAGCTCCTCGCGCACGATGTCGAGCCGCGCGACCGGCTCCTGGCACCACACCGGCAGCGGCGCCATCATCGCGGCGACCTTGTTGCCGAGCGCGCCGCGCTCGATGTCCTGGCGCACGCTCACCGGGACCATCGCCTTCAGCTCGAGGCCGTCGGTGTTGTGCCCGCGCCTGCGCAGGTGGCGCCCGAGCGCGCCCGCCACGGTGGCCAGCACCACGTCGTTGACGGTGCCGCCGAGCGAGTCCTTGATCGCCTTGATGTCGCGCAGGCTGGCCCGCACCCAGGTGAAGCGCCGGTGCGGCCCGATCGGCTTGTTGTAGGGGCTCGACGGCGCCGGATTGAGACCGGCCCACGCCATCGCGCCGACGCCCACGGCGGCCTCGCGCGCCGCTTCGAGGATGCGGCGCGGGCCCGCGGAACACGGCCCGCACGGAGCGGGCCACCTCGGTCGGGATCGTGGCGCGCTCGAGCAGCGCCTCGCCGAGCAGCTGGGACCGGCTGGGCAGCGGGCGCGGCAGCCAGCGATCGCCGGGGCCGGTGGGGGCGGCGGGCTCCGCGGAGGTGTCGAACAGCACCGACATGATGTCCACGCCGGAGATCCCGTCCACGAGCGCGTGGTGGGTCTTCGACAGCATCGCGAAGCGATCGCCCTCGAGCCCCTCGACGAGCCAGACCTCCCAGAGCGGCTTGTCGCGGTCGAGCTGCTGCGAGAAGACGCGGCCGGCCAGGTTCTGCAGCTGCTCCTCGGAGCCGGGGGAGGGGAGAGCGGTCGAGCGCACGTGGTAGCGCAGGTTGAGGTGGGGATCGTCGACCCACCTGGGGCGGCCCTGGCCGAGCGGCACGAACGCGAGCCGCTGCCGGTAGCGCGGCACCAGCGGGAGCCGGCGCTCGAAGACGTCGAGCAGCTCGTCGTAGGGGGGAGGGGGACCCTCGAACAGCATCACCCCGGCCACGTGCATGTGCGACGAGGAGTCCTCCAGGTGGAGGAAGGAAGCGTCGAGTCCGGTCAGCCGATCGCCTGCCATGGCAGGCACCCAAGTTAGCGCACGTGTGTTAAAGCGAGAGGGTGAGCTGATCGGCCGGCGCGAGCGCCGCCGAGTCCTCGTCGAGCCCAGCCACGCGCACGCCGATCAGGCGCACCGGCCGCGGCGGGTCGAGGCGCCGCAGGAGCTCCAGCGCGATCGGCCAGACGGAGTCCAGCTCGTTGACCGGCGCGGCCACCGAACGCGCCCGCGTGACCGTCGAGAAGTCGTCGTAGCGGACCTTGATGCCGACCGTGCGCCCGCGCTGGTCGGCGCGCTCGAGCGTCTCGCAGAGCTGCTCGGTGAGGCGGCGCAGCTGCGGCTCGAGCTGGCCCAGGCCGCGCAGGTCCTCGTCGAAGGTGGTCTCGCGCGACTCGGACTTGGCCACGCGCACGGTCTCGATGCCGCGATCGTCCTCGAAGCGGGCCAGGCGGCCGAGCGCGGGCCCCAGCCGGCCGCCGAACCACTCGGCCAGCTGCTCGTCGGAGGTGGCCGCGAGCGCTCCCAGCGTGGCGATGCCCTGGCGCTCGAGCCGCTCCGCGGTCTTGGGGCCGATGCCGGGCAGCAGCCCCGGCGGCGAGGCCGGCGAAGCGCTCCAACGCCTGCTCGGCGCTGAGCACCACGAAGCCGTCGGGCTTCTCGGCGTCCGAGGCGACCTTGGCCACGAGCTTGTTGGGCCCGATGCCGATCGAGCAGCCGAGCCCGGTGGCCTCCTGCACGGCGACCTTGACTCGGCGGGCCGCCGCGCGCGGGCGCTCGAATCCGCTCAGGTCGAGGTAGGCCTCGTCGAGCCCGACGACCTCCACGCGCTCGACGTGCGCGCGCAGCACGCCCATCACCTCCCGTGAGGTCTCGCGATAGGCGTCGAAGTCGGGCGTGATGAAGATCGCGTCGGGGCAGTTGCGGCGGGCGCGCTCGGCGGGCGTGGCGGAGAAGACGCCGTAGCGGCGCGCCTCGTAGCTGGCCGTGGTGACCACGGCCCGCGGCCCGCTGCCCGCCACCACGACCGGCTTGCCGCGCAGCTCGGGCCGCCGCTGCAGCTCGACGCTGACGTAGAAGGCGTCCATGTCGATGTGAGCGACGACCACACCTGCAGCGTAAGCCAGCGCCGCTGGCGTACGCCCGGTGGTCGACGGACCTAGAACGGCTGGTGGATCGGGCGCACGCAGGATCTTCGTTCACGTCCACGTGCGGCGGCTGGGTCAGCGCGAACATCACCGCGCGGGCGATGTCGTCGTCGTCAAGCGCGTTGGTCGGGCCGGTCGTCGAAGAACGGCGTGTCGACGGCGCCCGGCTCGATCAGGGTCACCTTGATGTCGGTCTCGGCAACCTCCTGGCGCAGCGACTCGCCCATGGCGCTCACGGCGTGCTTGGTGCACGAGTAGAGCGAGCCGATCACCCAGCGCCGCCCGGCGACCGAGCTGGTCAGCAGCACGTGCCCCGAGTTCTGCTCGCGGAAGTGCGGCAGGCAGGCGCGGATCGACAGCGCGGCCCCGTAGACGTTGGTGTCGATCATCGACTTCCAGTGCTCCACCGACTCCTCGAGGAAGCCTCGCTTGGCCCCGAAGCCGGCGTTGGCGAAGAACACGTCGAGGCGGCCGAAGCTGCTCCAGCGCGGTCGCGACCAGCGCCTGCTGGTCCTCCCAGCTGGTCACGTCGCAGCGCACCGCGAGCGCCCGCTCGGACCCGCCCAGCTCTTCCGCGAGCGCGGTCGAGCTTGTCCTCCGAGCGCGCCGCCAGGACGACCCGGTAGTCGAACTCCACGGCGCGGCGGGCGGTGGCGGCGCCGATGCCGCTGCTGGCTCCGGTGATGACGAGGACTGGGGAATCGGGCATCGCGGGGTTGTACCAGTCAAATACGCTCTGCCCGCCCGTGGCCGATCCGCATCCCACCGAGGCCCGCTTTCCCGCGGTGCCCGTCGAGGCAGGGCACTACGAGAGCTTCTACCTCAAGGCGTGCCACCCGGCCGAGCCGCTGGGCATCTGGATCCGCTACACGGTCCACAAGCGCCCGGACGCGCTGCCGAACGGGTCGCTCTGGGTCACGCTCTTCGACGGCGCCTCCGAGGGCCCGCGCGCACACAAGGAGACGAAGCCCGCGCCGACCGCCGGCGGGCGGCGACTGGATCGCGGTGGGGGAGGCATCGATGCGTCCCGGCGCCGCGTCCGGCGCGATCGACGGCGCCGAGTGGGACCTGCGCTTCGAGAGCTCGGAGCCGCCGCTGTTCCACCTCCCGCGCGCCTGGATGTATCGGGCGCGGCTGCCGCGCACGAAGCTGCTCAGCCCGGTGCCGGCGGCGCGCTTCGACGGGTCGCTGCGCGTCGACGGCCGCACGATCGCGGTCGACGGCTGGCGCGGCGTGATCGGCCACAACTGGGGCGCCCAGCACGCCGAGCGCTGGATCTGGCTGCACGGCCTCACCGAGGAGGGCGACTGGCTCGATGCCGCCCTGGGGAAGGTCAAGCTCGGGCGGTTGACGACGCCGTGGGTCGCCAGCGGCGCGCTGTCGCTGGGCGGCGAGCGGCTCGCGCTGGGCGGCCCGGGCCGCAAGGTCGAGGTCCACGAGACGCCCGAGCGGTGCGACTTCGTCCTCGCCGGCAAGGGAGTGCGCGTGCGCGGCGGCGTGACGGCGGCGCGCAAGGACATCGTCGGGTGGGTCTACGCGGATCCGGACGGGCCCGAGCACAACACCGTCAACTGCTCGATCGCCGACATGCGCCTCGAGGTCGAGCGCGACGGCGGCCCGTCGCGCGAGCTGAACGTGAGCGGCGCCGCGGCATACGAGCTCGGCATGCGCGAGCGCGACCACGGCATCCCGATTCAGCCCTTCCCGGACGGCTAGGGACCGAGCCGCTCGATCCGCCAGTCCGCGCCTTCGGGCAGGTAGCGGAAGCGGTCGTGCAGGCGGTTGGGGCGGTGCTGCCAGAACTCCCACGCGACCGGGCTGAGCCGGTAGCCGCCCCAGTCCTCGCTCACCGGCAGCTGATCGCCGGGGTGCTCGCGGTCGAGCTCGGCCACGCGCTGCTCGAGCCAGTCGCGACTGGGCACCGGCTGGCTCTGCGGCGAGACGAATGCGCTCAGCTGGCTCTCGCGCGAGCGGCTGCGGGCGTAGGCCTCGGTCTCCGCGCGCGCCACGCGCGCGACGCCGCCCTCGATGCGCACCTGGCGTCCGAGCACCGGCCAGTGGAACAGCAGCGCCGCGTGCGGGTTCGTCTCGAGCTCGTTCGCCTTGCGACTGGCGTAGTTCGTGAAGAAGACGATGCCGCTGTCGTCGAAGCCCTTGGTCAGGACCATCCGCGCCGACGGTCGCCCGTCCGCGCCGGCCGTGGCGAGCGCCGCCGCGTCGGGCTCGAACGCGCCCGCGGCGCGCGCCTCGTCGAACCAGCGCCCGAACACCGTCACGGGGTTGGGATCGAGGTCCTGCTCGGTCGAGCGGCCGGTCTTGGCTCACGGCCCGGCAGCGTAGCCTTCCTCCGGCGATGCCGAACCTGTTCGAGCCCGATTGGGACGCCAACCGCGACGACCCGCCGTTTCGCTGGCGCAGGGCGCGCCTGGGCCGCCAGGCGGGCGCGCGCGACCTGGGCGCGTCGCTGTTCGAGCTGCCACCCGGCGCGGCGACCTTCCCGCTGCACGCGCACTTCGCCAACGAGGAGCTGCTGGTCGTGCTGGCCGGTCGGCCGACGCTGACCGGGCTCGACGGGACCAAGCGCGAGCTGGCGCCCGGCGACGTGGTCGCGTGCCCGGCCGGACGCGAGGGCGCGCACCGCGTGGACAACCAGACCGACGAGCCGGCGCGGGTGCTGATCGTGAGCACGATGAAGGCGCCCGAGATCAACGAGATGCTCGAGGACGGCAGCTTCTGGGTGCGCGACTACGCGCCGGGCCTCACTCCCGACGATCCCACGCTGGACGTGCCGGGGCTGCGACCCGCCGACTGAACACGCACGCTCGATAACCTAGCTTATGACAACCTGCTAACGCGAATAGCTGGTTGCTTGGCCCCGGGCCCCCGCGGCGGTATCGTCGCCGCCATGCGCGAAAGGACTCGTTCTCTGCTGCTCGCCGTGGCCGTTCTGGCCGTAATCGCCGTTGCTGCGCCGGGTGCCGCAAGCGCTCAGGCGGTGCCGGCCGCGTGTCCGGCCACTTTCGAGGTGCTGCACGACGACTCGGTTGGTGCGCTCTACCTGCCGAAGGGCCACTACACGGTCACGCTGCTCGATCCCGCGGCGCTCAGCTGCGCCCAGGCCTCGGACCTGCTGCGCCAGTTCCTCGAGGACTGGGACGGCAAGCTGCCGCGGCCGTGGGTCGTGGACGCCGCGAGCGCGCGGTTCACCCGCGGTGCCAACGGCGCGGTGGGCTTCAGCGTCGCCCCGGCCGGTGGCGGCGGTGGCGGAGGCGGCGGCGGTCATCACCCCAGCGGCGCCGCCTGTCCGGGCACCTTCCAGGTCCTCCACGACGACTCCATCGGCGACTTCTTCATCCCCAAGGGCAACTACCGCCTCACGCTGCTCTCGGTGGGCCGGATCACCTGCTCGCAGGCCGCCGCGTACTTCGCGCGCTTCCTTCAGGACTACGACGGCGTCCTCCCCACCCCGTGGGTCCTCGACCAGGAGACCGCCTCGTTCATGCGCGGGTCGCGCAACGTCGGGTTCCGCATCAAGGGCTGGGTCGGCCCCGCGCACCCGAGCGGCGCCGGCGGAGGCACGCACCCGACCGCCGATCGCTGCCCGGGCACGTTCCGCGTGCTCAACAACGACAGCATCGGCAAGCTGCGCCTGCGCAAGGGCCCCTATCGCATAACGCTTGTCAACCGCGGGCTCTCCTGCCGGCGCGCCTCGCAGCTGTTCACGTCGTTCCTCCAGGACTTCGAGGGCGACCTTCCGCGGCCCTGGAAGCTGAACGTCCAGACCGCCACATTCACCCGCGGAGGCAGTCGCAGTCCCGGTTTCCGGGTAAAGCCAGCCAGCTGAAAGGTGCAACCGCCCGACCCGCGGGGCATACTGCGGGGCATGGCAGCAGACCCCTACACGGACGAAACCTCGACCCAGCGCTTCCAGCGCTCGGCTTCCGCGTCCGAGCGGCTGCGCGAGGTCAACTTCCCGATGGTGGTGCGCGGCTACCACCGGCAGTCGGTTGACCTGTTCATCGCCGAGCTGCTCGAGGTGGTGGAGGACCTCGAATCCCACCAGACCCGCGAGGGGGTGGTTCAGAAGGCGCTCGGGGAGCTTGGCGAGGAGACCGCGGGGATCCTCCAGCGTGCCCACGAGACGGCCGACGACATCACGGCCCGCTCGCGCGCCGACGCCGACGATCGCCTCCAGCGCGCGGAGCGCGAGGCGGAGATCCTCCGCCGCGACGCGGATGAGTACGCCGAGCAGGTGATCGTCGACACGCGCACGCTCTGGGACGAGCGCCAGCGCCTGATCGAGGACATCCGCCAGCTCGCCGACGAGGTGCTCGGCACCGCCGACGACGCGCTCGACCGGCTCAAGCTCCCGGAGCAGATCGGCAACGCCGATGAGACCGAGCAGCTCCCGCCCGAGGGCGACCCCGAGACGATGGCGCTCGCCCCCGAGGTGGAGCCGGAGCCGGAGCCGTTCGCGGAGGATCCCGAGCCGACGGAGCCGTTCGCGGAGGATCCCGAGCCGACCGAGCCGTTCAGGCTGGGCGCCGTGGCCGACGAGCCCGAGAACGCCTCACCGCCCGAGGAGCACGGCCACACGGTCGAGCTCGAGGCCCTGCCCGGAGGCTCCGAGGAGCCACCGCAGCGCGAGCACGACTGAGCGGCGCCGGCTCGAGGTCTAGAGCGGCAGCTTGTCGCGGCCCTCACGGCCCGCCGAGGCGCTCTTGTTGGTCGCCTTGCGAGACGTCCCGAAGCTCTTGGAGAAGAGCCGGCCGAGGAAGCCGGGTGCCTTGCCGCCGGCCCGCTGACCCACGCCGAGTGTGCGGTCGACCCCGCGCTGGGGCCCTCTCGACAGCCTGGGCACCAGGAAGCCGAGGATCAGCAGCAGTACACAGATCCCGATGATGATCGCGATGGTCATGGCGCCCGAGTACCCTCATTGACCGTGGCGAAGCAGAAGCAGGTCAAGATGCAGATGCAGGTCGGGGTGCTGGCCGCGATTCCGCAGCTCGAGAGCCGCACCGACGAGCAGCTGCAGAGCGAGTCGAAGCACCGCGTGGCGGCCAAGGCAATCCTCGGCGCCCGCGCGGCCGAGCGCTACGACGTCGACGCCGCGCGCAAGTACTTCAACGAGGCCCTGGCCGGCTGCCACCCGCAGGAGCGCCCGGCACTGCGGCAGATGATGAAGGCCTCGATGGCGCTGGCCGAGCGCCGACCCGACGACCTCAAGGCGGCGATGGAGAAGCTCGGCCAGGAGGCGCCCTCCGGTCGCCAGCTGTTCATGCTGCGGATGATGGGGCTGCTGATCCCGCCGGCCAGCGCCGGCATCGTGGCCCGCCTGCGCGGCATCGCGCTCCTGATCCTGTTGGTGATCGTGCTGCTGGCGGTCGGCTTCGCGCTCGTCGAGCTGATCGCACTGCCGTTCGGCGGCGTCGGCACCGGCCCGGCCATCTTCTTCGGCTTCCTGCTCGTGGTGATCGTGATCGGCGTGCTGGTGATCTTCGGCAGACGCCGCCAGGCCCGAGCGCGCGACGCGCGAACGGCGCCCTAGATGACAGCCGGGGGCTCGCGCCCCCGGACCCCCGCGAAGATTGGCTTGCCGCTTTAGTTCAAGGCGGCGGAAAGCCGCCGGCGGTACTCGCGCGCCAGCGGGTCGTCGGTGCCCAGCTCGGTGAAGATCGCCACCATGATCCGGCGGATGGCGTCGCGCCGCTCGGGGTCCGCCAGCGCCTCCTGGAGGCGCTCCAGCGCCGTTGCATGGTCGCCTGCGTCCCAGGCCTCGAACGCGGGCACCAGGTCCTCCTCGGACGCGAGCCGGGCGCGAGCGGCCAGGCCGTCCGCCACGAAGTCTCCGGTCACTCCCTCCAGCAGGGCGAGCGCCTCCGAAGTCTCCCCCCGGCTCAGCAGCAGACGCCCGAGCTCCCGGCGGGCGACCGCGTGGTCGGGATCGACCTCGAGCGCGCGTCGCAGCGACTCCTCGTCGCCGCCACCCGACCAGCGCGTCAGCCTCCGACGGCACCAGCCCCGCCACGAAGCGCTCGACCACGAGCGGCGGCTGCGCCCCGGTGAACTCGTCGACGACCTCGCCGTTGCGAAACGCCTTCACGGTTGGCAGACCGCGCACGCCGTAGCGGGCCGCGGTGGCCTGGTTGTGGTCGGTGTCGAGCTTGGCGAGCTCGATCTTGCCGGCGTGGGCGTCCACGGCCTGCTCGATCACCGGCGCGAGCATGTGACACGGTTGGCACCAGTCGGCCCAGAAGTCCACGAGCACCGGGAGCTGCGCGGAGCGATCCAGCACGCGCTGCTGGAAGTCCGCGTCGGTGACCTCGATCGGCTCTGCCATGCGATCGAATCTAGCGAGGCTCAGCTCTGGCGCACGGTCGCCCGCTCGATCACCACGGGCTGAACCGGCGTCCCCGCCTCGCCGCTGGCGGGATCGCCCAGCTCGCCGATCGCGTCGACCACGTCCTGGCCCTTCACGACCTTGCCGAGCAGCGCGTACTCGGGCGGCAGGCCCGCGTCGGGGGCGGTGACGATGTAGAACTGGCTGCCGGCCGTTCCGGGCGGCTCGGTCTGGGTCTTGGCCATCGCGACCGTGCCCTTCCTGTAGGTCGTGCCGGCGGGCGGGACGTCGCGGGTCGAGTAGCCCGGGCCGCCCGTGCCGGTGGCCGTCGGGTCGCCGCCCTGGATCACGAAGCCGGGCACGATGCGATGGAAGACCGTGTCGTCGAAGAACCCCGCCTTGGCCAGCCCGGCGAACGAGGCAGCCGTCTTCGGGGACGCCTTCTGATCGAGTCGGATCGTGATGTCGCCGCAGCTCGTCTTCAGGACGACGTCGTAGGTGGCGTCCGGGTCGAGTGCCTGCGCGGGGCGCTTGGCGCCGCCGTCGGGTTTCGCGTCCGGCTGCGCGACGTCCGCACAGCCGCCGGACGCCTCCTGGTCGAGCGTCGGCGAGTCCTGGGGCTGCTTGGGCTCGCCGCCGCCGCCGTCGTCGTCATCGCCGCCACAGGCCGCCAGGCCGGCGACGATCAGCAGCAAGAGAAGTGTCAGGCGTCGAGACACGGGCGCGTAGGCTAGCGCCGGTGTCGCTCACCCCCCTCGCCTCCCGCTACGACCAGTTCATCCTCGACCTCGACGGTTGCGTCTGGGTCGGGGGCGAGCCCACGCCGGGCGTGGTCGAGGCGCTGGAGGAGCTGCGCGACAGCGGCAAGCGGTTCGCGTTCGCGACCAACAACGCGTTCGAGTCCGGTGAGGACCTGGTCGCACAGCTCTGGAAGATCGGCGTGCGCGCCTCGCTCGGAGACGTCGTGACGGTCGGCGGTGCCATGCAGCACCGGCTGGCCGAGCAGCACACCGGGCGCACGTCCTATGTGATCGGCAGCCCGCCGATGCTCAGGCACGTGGGCGACGCCGGGTTGAAGGTGCTCAACGGCACCGATCTCGCCTCGCGCGCGGAGGTCGTCGTCGTCGCCGGCACCACCGAGCTCGTCTACGCCGACCTGCGCAACGCGATCCAGGCCGTCCTGCGCGGGGCCGACCTGCTCGCCACCGCACGCGACCCGACCTACCCGCAGCCGGACGGGCTGTGGCCGGGCACCGGCGCGATCCTGGCGGCCGTGGAGTACGCGACCGCGCGCACGGCCGAGATCGTCGGCAAGCCCGAGCCGCAGCTGTTCATGACGGCGATCGACAGGCTCGGTGAGGGCTCGACGCTGGTGATCGGCGACCGGGTCGGCTCCGACCTGGCCGCGGCCGCCGCGGCGGGCCTGGACGCGGCGCTGGTCCGCAGCGACAGCAGCGACCACGAGGACCTGGACGGCTTCGAGCCCCAACCCGTGGCGATCGGCGAGACGCTGGCGGAGCTGCTCACCCGAGCCTGAGCGCCTCGAGCTCCCCCACGTCGACACCCACCAGCGCGCACGCCTCCGGCGTCACCGTCAGCCCCGCCCGTGCCGCGCGCGACAGCCCCTCGACCGGGTCGATCCCGCGCACTTCGTGCAGGTGCGCCGCGCAGACAGCCGCCACGAAGTCCGTGTAGCTGTCGCCGTGGAGGGCCACGGCGCCGGTGCTCTTGAGCTCGGTGCGCAGAAGCGGCAGCAGCTCCTCGAGCGCCTCCGCCCCGTCGCCGGTGCGCTGCACCGGCACGTGGTGCCAGTCGAGACCGGCCGCCTGGTAGGCGGTCAGGTTGTGCCGCGAGCGCATCACCGACACCACCAACCTCACCCCGCGGCCGCGCAGATACTCGATCTCTGCCGCCCGCCGGGTGACGCGGTGGTTGCGTCCCCCACCCCCCGGCCGCTCCAGGGCGCACAGCTTGCGCGGGCGCGCCCACCAGATTCGCCTCGGTTCCTGCACGACGAGCTTCATCGACCGAGAAAGCGGCTTCGCGGCGGAGTTCGCCCCCGGTAACCTCTGGCACGTCATGTGCCGTGTCTTCGGGTGCGTAGCGGCAGAGCCGGCCTCGATCCGGCACGAGCTGGTCGAGGCCGAGAACCCGCTGATCCGTCAGTCCGAGGACCACGACTCCGGATGGGGAATGGCCGTCTACGAACGCGCCGACGGCCTGGACCCGCGCTGCGTGCGCTTCGCCGAGGCCGCCTTCAGCGACCCGGACTTCATCGGCGCCACCGAGATGAAGGGACGCATCTTCAACGTCCACGTCCGGCGCGCCACGATGGGCGGACTGGCGCTCGAGAACACCCACCCGTTCTGCCTCGGCAGCTACTCCTTCGGCCACAACGGGACGATCCTGCGCTACCCGCGCCTGCTCGAGCACCCCAGCGTGACGCGACCGAACGGGGACACCGACTCCGAGGCCTTCTTCAACTTCCTGATGACGATCTACGACGCCGGCGACCCGATCGGGTCCCTGCGCGGCGCGATCCAGACCACGGTCGAGCGCTCCCCGTTCAGCGGCCTCAACTTCCTCTTCTCGGACGGCGACCGCCTGTTCGCCTACCGGCTCGGGCTGTTCGAGCTGCACTGGCTGCACCGGCCCGGCCAGCTGCTGGTCGCCTCCGAGCGCGTCACCGACGAGCAGTGGCACACCGTCCAGCAGGACGTCCTGCTGGTGCTGGATCCGGATGACCTCGAGCAGCCCCACGCGGAGCGCCTGATCGGCGACGAGCTGCTCGAGCAGGCTCGGGTGCAGAAGGTCGACACCCAGGCTCACCTGCGCGGCGAGGCCCGCGGCGAGGCCGCCGCGGAACGCGCCCGGGCGGCAGTGGCAGACAGTTGAGCCGCCGCTTCGCGCTTCTCGTGAACCCGGCCTCGGCCGGGGGCAAGGCGCTGAAGGCGCTCCCGGTCGTGCACGAGACGCTCGATCGCCTCGGCGCTCCCCACCGCACCGTCACCACCCGCAGCACCGAGCACGCCGCCGAGGAGGCGGCTCGCGCCGCCGCCCAGGGCGAGACCGTGGCGGCGCTGAGCGGCGACGGGCTGCTGCGCCCGCTCGCCGGGGCGCTCAAGGGGACGTCCGCGGCGCTGGCGGTGATCCCCTGCGGTCGCGGCAACGACCTCGCGCGCGTGCTCGGCATCCCGACCGACCCGGCGGAGGCCGCGCAGCTGGCGGTGGACGGCCCCGAGAAGCTGCTCGACGTGGCCGAGGTCGACGGCACCCCGTTCGTCGGGATCGCCAGCTTCGGCTTCGACTCCGAGGCCAACCGGATCGCCAACGAGGCCAAGTTCGTCAGGGGCAACGCCGTCTACCTGTACGCCGCCCTGCGCGCGCTGGCCGCCTGGAAGCCGGCGGCGTTCGGCGTGACCGTCGACGGCGAGCGCCACGACGTGAGCGGCTACTCGGTCGCGGTCGGCAACTCGAAGGCCTACGGCGGCGGGATGTTCGTGCTCCCCGAGGCCGAGCTCGACGACGGCAAGCTCGACGTGCTGATCTCCACGGACGCGCCCAAGCTCACGTTCCTGCGCGGCGTGTTCAAGACGTTCAAGGCGGCCCACGTCGACTCCCCCCACGCTCAGTTCCTGCGCGGCGCGACCATCGAGGTGAGCTCGGACCGGCCGTTCGCGATCTACGGCGACGGTGACCCGATCGGCACCACTCCCGCCACCATGCGCGTGGAGCAGCGCTGCCTGCGCGTCATCGTCCCGGCCTGATGCACGGCCCCGCCACCGCGCTCGCCCGGCTGCTGCGGGCGACCAGCCGGCGCCTCGGGCGCAGCGGCGGCACCACCGCGCCGGGCCGGCTGCTGCTGCGGCTTTCCCCGGGCGCGCTGAAGCGAATGGCGGGCGAGCTGGACGAGGGCTCGCTGCTGGTCTCCGCCACCAACGGGAAGACCACCACGTCGGCGATGCTCGCCGCCTGCCTCGAGCGCGCCGGACGGCCGGTCGTGCACAACCGGGCCGGGTCCAACATGGCCTGGGGAGTCGCCACGGCTCTGCTGGACGCTGGGCGCGAGCCCGGCCAGCTGGGGCTGTTCGAGGTCGACGAGGCGTGGCTGCCGAGCGTGGCCGAGCAGATCGAGCCGCGACTGCTGCTGCTGTCCAACCTGTTCCGCGACCAGCTCGACCGCTACGGCGAGCTCGAGCTGCTCGCCGACCGCTGGGCGGAGCTGGTCGCCCGCCTCGACGGCCGCGCCGCCTTCGTCCTCAACGCCGACGACCCGCTGGTGGCCGACCTCGGCCGCGAGCGCCAGCAGGTCACCTACTTCGGCGTCGAGGACGACTCCCAGGCCCTCCCCGGCATGCAGCACGCCGCCGACTCGAAGCACTGCCGCAACTGCGGCCACGCCTACGTCTACGAAGCGATCTACCTCGGCCACATGGGCCGGTATCGCTGCCCCAACTGCGGCCGCGAGCGCCCGACCCCGCAGGTGGCGGCCACCAGCGTGCAGCTCGACGGCATGACGGGCTCGCGGGTCGAGCTGCGCACGCCGCAGGGGCCGCTGTCGGTGCGGCTCCCCCTCCCCGGGCTCTACAACGTCTACAACGCCGTCGCGGCCGCGGCCACGGCGCTCGAGCTGGGCGTGCCGCTCACGGCCGTGGGCGAGGCGCTGGAGGGCTTCAGCGGGGCGTTCGGACGCGTGGAGACGATCGCGATCGACGGGCGCCAGATGTCGATCCTGCTCGTCAAGAACCCGGCCGGCGCCAACGAGGTGCTGCGCACGCTGACGCTCGAGGACGGCGGACTAGACCTCTGGCTGGGGTTGAACGACCGCATCGCCGACGGCCGGGACGTCTCCTGGATCTGGGACGCCGACTTCGAGGTGCTCGCCGGGCGCGTGCGGCGCGCCACCTGCGCGGGCACGCGCGCCGAGGAGATGGCGCTGCGGCTGAAGTACGCCGGGATCGACGCCGAGCTGGTGGTCGAGCGCGACCTGGAGCGCTCGCTCGACGGCGCGGTGGCGAGCGCCGGCGGCGAGCGGCTCTACGCGCTGCCCACCTACACGGCTCTGCTGGAGCTGCGCGACCTGCTCTCCCGGCGCGGGCTGGCCCGGCGGTGGTCGGAGTGAACGACGCCGTGATCTGGCACGACGTGGAGAACGGCGGCTACGACGCCGACCTCCAACTCTGGCGGGAGCTGGCGACCCAGATCGGCGGGCAGATACTCGATCTCGGTGCCGGCACCGGCCGCGTCGCGCTCGATCTGGCGGCAGCCGGACACGACGTCACGGCACTGGACTCGGACGCCGTCCTCCTCGACGAGCTCACCCGACGCGCGCACGAGCGCGGCCTCGACGTCGCCCGCCTGGAGGTGGACGCCCGCAGCCTCGGCTCGATCGGCAGCTTCTCGCTGGTGATCGCCCCGATGCAGTTCCTGCAGATCATGGGCGGCGCCGCGCCGCGCGCCAAGCTGCTGGCTGGGGTAGCCGGCTGTCTGGCTCCGGGCGGCACCTTCGCCGCGGCGATCGCCGACCTCGACGAGGCGGTGGCGGCCGAAGACGCCCCGCCGCCGGTGCCGGACGTCGGGCAGAGCGGCAACTGGATCTACTCGAGCCTTCCGCTGGACGTCCGGCCGGAGCCCGGGGGTGTCGCCGTGGAGTGGCTGCGCCAGATCGTGTCCCCGGCCGGAACCCTGACGGAGGAGCGCCACACCCAGATGTTGGACTCGCTGAGCGTGGAGCAGCTCGAGCGCGAGGCGGCCGCCCACGGCCTGCAGCCCGTCGCTCGACACGAGGTGAGCCAAACCCCGGCCTACATCGGCAGCATGGTGGTCGTATGCCGGCGCTGAGGGTCTGCTCGCTCTATCCGGAGCTGATGAACATCTACGCCGATCGCGGCAACATCGCGATCCTGCGCGCGCGCTGCGAGTGGCGCGGGATCGGGTTCGAGCACGCCGCGGCCAGCCTGGAGGCGCCGCTCGACCCGGACGCCCACGACCTCTTCTACATGGGCGGCGGCCAGGACCGCGACCAGGTCGCCGTGGCCCACGACATGGCGGCGACCAAGCGCGAGGCCCTGCACGCGGCGGCTGGCCGCGGCGCCGTCGTGCTCGCCGTCTGCGGCGGCTACCAGCTGCTCGGCCACTCCTATGAGCTCGGCGGCGAGGAGCTGCCCGGGGTCGGACTCGTGGACCTGCGGACGGTGCGCGAGCCGGGGCCGCGGCTGATCGGGAACTGCGCGATCGAGGCAGACTTCGGCGGCGGCCCGCGCGTGATCGCCGGTTTCGAGAACCACGGCGGGCGCACCTACCTCGGCGCCGACGAGCGGCCGCTTGGCCGCGTGCTCGCCGGGCACGGCAACAACGGCAGCGACGGCTTCGAGGGCGTGCACCGCGACAACGTGATCGGCACCTACCTGCACGGCCCCCTGCTCCCCAAGAACGTCTGGCTGGCCGACCGCCTGATCGAGCTGGCGCTGGGCATCGAGCTGGAGCCGCTGCCGGAGCAGGAGCTCGAGCAGGGCGCGCACGCCTCCGCCCTGCGCGCGGCCGGAGTCTGACATCCGGGGGCTCGCGCCCCCGGACCCCAGTGAAGATTGGCCTGCTCTGTCTGTTAGGGTGCCCTAATTAGGTAGCCCTAATGGAGGTGTGAGCATGGGTAGGTACACGGGACCCACCGAGCGACTGTCGCGGCGAGCCGGCGTCGAGCTGGAGCTGAAGGGCGAGCGCCGGACGGCGCGCAAGAGCGGCCTCGACCGCCGCGCCCACCCGCCCGGCGAGCATGGCCATCGATCCGGCCGGCGGCGCTCCACGTACGGGGTGCAGCTGGCGGCCAAGCAGGCCGCCAAGCACTACTACGGCGTGCGTGAGCGGCAGTTCCGGCGCTACGTGCGCGAGGCCCAGCGCACCGTCGACGCCCGCACCGGCGAGCGGTTGCTCCAACTGCTCGAGCTGCGGCTGGACAACGTGCTCACCCGCCTCGGCTTCGCCTCCACCCGGGCTCAGGCGCGCCAGTTCGTGGTGCACGGGCACGTCGACGTGAACGGCAAGCGCTGCGACATCCCCTCGCGGCGGGTGGCGCCGGGCGACGTGATCGCGATCCAAACCGACAGCTCCGTCCGTCCGGCGGCCGCGCTCGCGACCGAGCTGACCGACCGCGTCGCGCCCTGGCTGTTGGCCGACACCGACGCGTTGGTCGGGCGCGTGCTGCGCGAGCCGGCCCGCGACGAGATCCAGGCGCCGGTGGAGGAGCAGCTGATCGTCGAGTTCTACAGCCGCGTCTGATGTTCGCCCCGCTGCCCTTCGCCCTGCACGCGACGACCGGCTGTCCCCCGCACGCCGAGCTGGCCCTGTCGCTCGCCTGGACCTTCGAGGATCTCGACGCGGTCGAACTGGACGGCCGCCTCGACGCGCTCGCCGAGCGGCTGCCGGCCCCGCCAGCACACACCCGCTCGACGAGCTGAAGACGCTCGCCGGTCTCGGCGGCCCACTCGGTTCGCCGAGCGATGTCGACACCGATCCGCTGCTGCTGCACAGGGCGCTCGACTGCAAGGCGCCCCACCCGCTGATGCTCGCGATCGTGGGCGCCGAGCTTGCGCGGCGGCGCGGGCTGGCCATCGGGATCGTTAGCAACGGCAGCGACCACTGCCTGGCGCACAGCGAGCTGGCCGCGCCGCTGCTGCTGCCGGTGGGCAGCGCTCAGTTGGTGGACGCGCAGACCCTGCCGGCGCCGCTCACCTGGCGCTGCGCCCACGAGACGGCGGGCCTGCTGCTCGACGAGCTGGAGCCGCGCTGGCTGGCACAGGGCCGCATCGACCTGGCCCTCCAGGTCGCGGAGCTGCGCATGTGCCTGCCCTTCGACGAGAACAGCCAGAGGGTCGCGGAGCGCAGGCTCGAGCTGGTCAGAGCCCGGTTGAACTAGGTTCCGGCGCTGCCCGCTACGCGCAGGACCTCGGCCACGGACGTCACGCCGTCCTTGACCTTCGCGAGGCCGTCCTCGCGCAGCGTGCTCATGCCGTGCTCGCGCGCGTAGTCGCGCATGTCGTCGGCGGAGCCCTTCTCGAGGATCAGGCGGCGCAGCCCGTCGTCGATCGGCATGACCTCGTAGATGCCAAGCCGGCCGCGGTACCCCGTGTGGTTGCAGCGCACGCAGCCGACCGGCTCGAACGCCTTGATGCCCTCGTCGCAGTCGAAGCCCTGGTCGGCCAGGACCTCCTTGCTCAGCTCGACCTCCGCCTTGCAGTCGCACAGCCGGCGCACCAGACGCTGGGCGACCACGCAGGCGACACCCGACGCGACCAGGTAGGGCTCGATGCCCATCTCGACCAGTCGCGCGGCCGCCAGCGGCGCGTCGTTCGTGTGCAGCGTCGTGAGCACCAGGTGACCGGTCAGCGCCGACTCGATCGCGATCAGCGCGGTGTCCTTGTCGCGCACCTCGCCGACCATGATGATGTCGGGGTCGGCGCGGACCATCGAGCGCAGGCCGGCGGCGAACGTCAGCCCGGTCTTGGGGTTCACCTGCACCTGCTTGACGCCCGTCAGCTCGTACTCGACCGGATCCTCGACCGTGATGATCGTCTTCTCCGGCGTGTTCACCGTGGTCAGCCCGGCGTACAGCGTGGTGGTCTTGCCCGATCCGGTGGGGCCGGTGACCAGGATCGCGCCGTGGGTCGAGTGCAGCGCGTGCTCGAAGCGCTCGCGGTCGTGCTCGGACATGCCGAGCACGTCCAGGTCCATGACCACGGCTTCCTTGTCCAGGATGCGCATCACGATCGACTCTCCGCGGACCACCGGAAGGGTGGCCACGCGCAGGTCGACGTGGCGGCCGTCGACGGCCAGCCCGATGCGGCCGTCCTGCGGTACGCGCCGCTCGGCGATGTCCAGGTTGGCCATGATCTTCACGCGCGAGATCAGGCCCGCGACCAGCTGGCGCGGCACGGTCGTGGTGTCCATCACCACGCCGTCGATGCGGTAGCGCACGCGCATGTCCGACGAGCGCGGCTCGAAGTGGATGTCCGACGCGCCGCGCCGGACGGCGTCGGCGATGACCGAATGCACGAGCTTGACGACCGGCGCCTCGTCGGCTTGGTCGCGCAGCTCGATGACCTCGGCGGGGTCGTCCTCGTCCTCCATCTCCTCGACCGCGTCGCCCAGCCGCGAGAGCTGGTCGATCACGCCGTCGATGTCCTCCGGTGAGGCGACCGCGCGGCGGACCTCGTAGCCGGTGGCCATGGCGATGTCGTCGAGCGCGAGCACGTTGGCCGGGTCGGCGGTGGCCACCAGCACGGTCTGCTCGCCTAGGAACGAGATCGGGATGGTCTGGTAGCGACGCGCCTTGGCGGCGTCGATCAGGTTCGCGGCGCCCTGGTCGACCTCGAAGGAGTTGAGGTCGACGTAGTCGAGCCCGTTGCGCTCGGCGAGCGCCTGGGCGAGCTGGTTGGAGTCGACGATTCCGGCGTCGATCAAGGACTGTCCGAGCGGCACGCCACCTGCGCGTCCCTTCTCGACGGCCTTCTCCACGAGCTCGCGCTCGGCGAAGCCGAGCTGGACGATCACGTCTCCGATGCGGCGCTTGGCACCCGTCCGCTGTGTGGGCGGCCTGAGTCCAGGCACGGGAAACGCGCCAGCGGGGGCGGCAGGACTCTCGCTCATGGTCTAGGTATCGGCAGCCCGGCGCCGGAAATAAAGGGCGTTCAGGCTGGCAGAGAGGCCCGTGCGGCGCTTTCCCGATCAGGGCAGACATGCAAGGTCTCGATCATGTCCGTGATCTCGAAGACGCGGCGCAGCGGACCGGGCGGGCAGACCACCGCAAATCCCTTGCGACGCAGCGTCAGGCGCCGGTTTGCGTTGATCAGGAGGGCCAGCCCGGTCGAGTCCATGAACCCCACGTGGCTGAGGTCGACGATCACCGACTTGATCGCGTCGGCGACCGACGAGTTGAGCACGCTGATCAGCCGTGAGGCACTGGCGATGTCGACCTCCCCCTCCACGAGGACCAGTTCGACGCCGTCCCGCGACGTACGCTCCACAGCCAGAGGTTGCACAGCGGGTCGAGCCTAACCCACAAGTCGGACTTTTGCGCCAAATCGTTCTAAGCGCGGGGTTTGCGCGGGGTGCGGTGCAGTCGGCGGTGCAGCCCACGTTGTGCCTACGTGCTGGTCACGAGTCGAGCGCCCGCGCGGCGGACTCCATTCCGGGGTTCGGTTCGAACAGCGCGAAGTCCCGTATGCGCGACGACCTCGTGAAGGTGGTCGAAGACGCCCTCGACCGCAAGGTGATCGCCTTCATGAGCACCAATCACATCGACCCCGACATGGCAGTCGAGGTGTTCGTGCTGGAGCCGGTGCCCTCCGACAACTAGCGAATCGGGCGCGGCCGAGGTCTCGGCCCGCGGGGAGCGCAAGGAGGGCCGCCACCATATCCCCGACTGGCGTCCCCCTCGCCTCGGTCATCTCGAATCGCCTTAGCGAGAGGAGTGGTCGAAGTGCAGATCCGCCCGTCGAGTCGCAAGAGGCGACCCGCACGGGAGCGTAGCCCAGCCCCGTCCCTTCGTCCATGAGCACCAACGCCCCGGCCGTCGCCGAGGCGCTGATGGTGGGGCCGCACCCGTCCTACGGGGATGCTTCCCCGCTACCCCGGACGGGCTTGGTAAACGTCGGTCCATCCTGTGGTTAGTCCACCCCGGGCGGGGTAGTCGATCGACATCGGTTTGGCGGCGCACGGAAAGCGCCGCGAGAGCGAGTGGGACCCGACTAGCGGGCCTTGGCCTCATCTCGGCTTCTATTCAAGGAGGTCTGTCGAGATGCCGTACTTCCCATGTCCGCGCTGTGGTCTCAGCTACTACAGCGCCGCCAGTTGGGCCTACGCCCCCGCATGTCCAAGCTGCCAAGAGCGCCTGGATCGTCCAGGTCAGTCGAGTGATCGCGTTGTCTCGATCTCCCGCCGCAAGAAGGGGGAAGAGCGCGACCCCGGGCGCGGCGAGGGACGACGAACCTAGCTGCCCGGGCGAACAGCAGTAGCGGGGCGGCGTGAGCTTCGTGGCGACGTTCGAGGACGGCCCGAAGAACGGCCCGCAGCCGCGCATGTTCACGGCGGCGAGCGTGCCCGAGCGACTGTGGTTCGCGCCGGAGCGACGCATCGTGGACCGCAAGACGGTTAGGCACGACGGCTGGATGCTCGTCGGGGTTGAGCGGCGGAGCCGTGGCCGGGCCAGATCGAGTTCGTCCTCGAGCCCGAGCGCTCGAACATCAACCGCGGAGAGGATTGGGGCACCGCCGTCTATGTCCATGTCGAGGCGACCTGATCGCGTCTGAATCGAATGACCGTGAGTTCTCTCTCGGGGAGGGGGATCGCGCTGCTGCCCAGGGCGTGGCCCCACTCCACATGGCCCGTGCTCGGCTGACCTCGCGCGAGGGCGCGCCGGAGCCGGCGCCCGTTTTGTCGTCGTCATACCTTCCGATTGCAGTCGCGGCCTTTGGGTAGTCGTGGGGCATGGCAAGGAAGACGCGAAAGCGCAGCGGCACCGCGGGGCCGCTCGACCAGGTCACCCACCTGCTGGACCGCGGCGGCAGGCAAGGCGACGGAATCACCGGGCAGGTCGCGGCCTTCATGGCCGGCTTTCTGAGCGGGGGCGACGAGGGCAGGAAGGGCCGCCGCCGCCGCCGTCGTCGGCGACGCTAGCCGCTCCTCGGGCGCTCAGCCCGGTGAGATCAGCGCGACGTACAGGCCCGACAACGACGACACGATCAGGATCGCGTCGAGCTAATGGAGAATTGGTCAAGCAGCGCCGGATGCACGACTGTCCCGCGGGGCCGCATGACTGGGGACAGTCGCCGCACCCGACTCGCGCGCCTCGGCCTCGTGCGCGGAGACCGAAGTCACGCCGATGTGCAGGGGCTCGCGGGAGCCGCAGGACTGACAGCCGAATGCGAGCGGCCCGAGCGCGAGGTGCGGGCCGGTCGCGGCGGTGTGGTAGGTCGCGCCGCAGGAGGTGCATTGAAGCGTCGGCATCTGGACTCGTTGATACCCGCCCCCGGGCTCGGGGAACATCGGCTGCCGCCTGGGCCTAGAGCCGGATCCGCAAGTGAGACACACCCTTGCGGTCAAGGACGCTTAAACTGGGACACGAGCGTCTTATGGTGTGATGCAGTCGTATCAGGGTGCCTCGCGACTTCGGATCTCAACCCATTCCCCAAGTAAGCGAGCCTCCCGGTCGAGGCCCTGCCCGGAGCAGACCGCCGCGTGCGCCTTAGCGACCCCGCGGCACCGGGCCGCGCAGCGCGAGGAGGCTGCGCGAACAAGTTGGCCGAACCAATCGCGTACGGCCGGTGGCTTCCTAGACACCAGCACCCCGATTGAGGTTTTGGCCTTTAGGACTGTGTTTTCGGCTGATTCATCGAAGGGAAGCATTGGCGGCACGCCTGGTGCCGGCCGCACCCGGTCGGGGTGGTTTAGGCCCCTCCGATCGCGGTACGTTATGCCTGCCTTGGCGTAGGGCGACCTCCGGGGAGCCTTAAGCCGGGTCCAAGATCAAGGGACGCCAGCAGGCCGTGACCGGCCAGTCGGCGGACCTCGCCGAGCCGCCCATCGCGAGGTTTCCGATGCCCTATCTGAACTGTCTTGGTTGCCGCCTCACCGTCTACACCGGCCCGAGCGAGCGACAACCCGAGGCCTGCCCGCGCTGCGGTAGCCGCCTCGACGGTCCTGCGCGCCTTTTTCGGCAGGTCCTAACCCTTCAACGATCGGTCGGGGGCAATCGGCCGCAGGGTCCCAAGCGCCCTGCGGCTGGCAGGTAGCAGGTCCCCAGAGGAGCTAACCGGGCCGCCAACTCTTCCCTTAATGGCGGTCCGGTTGCTCCGGTTGCGCATCTCTGGGGCGGGTAGTGGCTTCTGCGACCCACAGAGGAGGGACATCGATGGCAGACGTGCACGTCGTACCGCAGGCAAGCCGATGGGGACTCGAGGTCGACGGCGATATCCGCTCGACCCACGACACCCAGGAGCAAGCCATCAACGAAGGCCGCGGCGTGGCCGAGCAGGAGCAGGGCGAGCTTGTGATCCACGGCGAGGATGGCGAGATCCGCGAGAAGGACTCGCACGGGAACGACCCACGCGACCCGCCCGGTTAGAAACCTGGTTGGCCGTGGCGCTGTTCTGCGATTCGTTCGCCTGACCGGGTGAGCGCGACGCCAACCGCGCTGAGGAGGACCCCGAAGCCCAGGAAGGCGAGGTCCCAGCCGAGTGGGGCGCCGAGGTCGTCGCGCACGTGATGGATGCCGAGGAGCTGGTGGTCGATCAGGCCCTCGATGAGGTTGAAGGTGCCCCAGCCGGCGAGCAACAAGCCGAAGTGCGTGCGCCAAGGCGGGGCGAGCTCACGGCGCTGCCACGCCCTGACGGTGAGCAGCATCGCGATGGCGACGAGCAGCCATGTGGTCAGGTGGAAGAAGCCGTCGACCAGCGTGTTCGTCTCCAGCCCGGCGAGGGTGTGCATGGACTCGCCGCCGTTGTCTCCCGTGAGCATGTGGTGCCACTGGAGGATCTGGTGAAGGACGATGCCGTCGATGAATCCGCCGAGCCCGAGGCCCATGACGAACGCGGGCGCTTTGGGCGTGCGGGTGGTCGTGGCGATTTCGGCAGCGGCCGACATGCGCACCCCGCCTACCCGGCGCTTTCACAGCGTAAAAGGATGTCCGTTACGGGGTCCACGGACCCGCTTTCGGCGGTGAAATATCCGCCGAGGTTTTGGCGCCTCGTCGCTGGGAACTGGGGCCGCCGGGGGTTGCAGCAGGGGGTGTTCCCACTGCCGGCCTGCCGGGCACGCAACAGGAAGACACGCCGTACCCGCAACCGGGCGAGGCTGGATTCCTTCCAGAGCCACAACCACCAATCGAAGGAGTCTCATCTCATGGCTACGCACAGCGCCACCGGCGCCGATACCCGGCGTTCCGGCGGTGCCCTCAGCAGGGCCACCCGCCGTCTCGCGACGGAGACCAAGCAAGCGTTCAAGACGACCGAGTTCTGGGCCATGGTGGCCCTGATCGTCGCGGTCCTGATCGCGGGCAACTCGATCGAGTCCGCCGAGGGCGGCCCCGACGTTTTCGCCGCCGACAAGGTGTGGCTGTACATCACCATCCTTGGCTCGGCCTACATGATCAGCCGCGGTCTCGCGAAGTCCGGCAGCCGCGAGCCGTACTTCCCCGAGGGCACCAACGGGGACCGGCCCGACCGCTCCGAGGTCGCGAACAGCCGGTAGCAGATGTTCCTGTTCACCAAGCGGCCGGGCGAGCGGGCGCAGGTCCGCTTCATGCCCGGCTGCCTGGTGATCTCGCTGATCCTCTCGATCGTGTTGACCGTCCTGGTCAACCTGATCATCCGGATCCTCTAGCCACACACCCGCAGACCGATACGGAGTTGAAGCGGTAGCGACGCGCTGGCTTCCGCTCTGCATGGAAAGCGAAATCGGAGCCCACCACCGACACGGCTGTCGCTCCTCGCGCGAAGCGCAGGCATGCGGCAGCGTCCAGCTCGACGAGCGGTCCCCCAGGGTCTATGTCGGCGCGCGGCTGGCGGTCGCGCAACCATTGCGCGCACAGTGGCGCATTGGTCGGGGGAGCACATCATGGCGTTACTCACCACCGCCGTTGTTGCGGCGATTCTGGTGGCAGCCGCACGTCGGTGGGGAGACGCCTGGGCCGTGCCGGCCGGGCGCGGGCTCGCGGTTGTCATCCTGGGCGGCTTTGTCTCCGAACAGCTCATCTACGCGCTGCGAGGCCAGTGGAGCGCGGAAGTGAATCTGCCGCTGCAGCTCACCGACGCCGTCACGCTGGTCTCGGTCGCCGCCCTTTGGCGCCCAGACTCGCCGCTGCTCGTCGCGCTTGTCTACTTCTGGGCGTTCAGCGCGTCGCTGCAAGCTGTGCTTACGCCCGATCTCGGACAGCCGTTCCCGGACCTGCTGTTCTTCACCTACTTCGCCACCCACTCCGGGGCGCTCGCCGCCGCGTGTCTGCTCGTGCTTGGCAGGCGCCGTGCACCTCGCGCCGGTGCGGTGTGGCGTGTCTACGCAATCACCGTGGCGTTTGCGGCCGTGGCTGCCCTTGGGACAGTCGTCACCGGGGGCAACTACATGTTCCTACGGCACAAACCGGCGAGCGGTTCGCTGCTGGACCTCATGGGCCCGTGGCCCGTCTACATTCTCGTGGCCGCCCTTTTCGGGCTGGTCATGTTCTTGGCGCTCGCCGCGTTGGCACGGCCCGGCTCGGCGCGGGCGCTGCGCGGCACGATCACGCGTCAGGACGCCTAGCCCGGCCGCCACGAGGCTTGCGCGTTCGCGTGAGAGCAGCACCGCGCTCGGCGACGAGTCCCGACTGCTGCTTTGGACGAAAGCGGTAGCAGCGAGGGACCGCTAGTAGCCGTGCCAGATCTCCCACATCCGCTGCCGAACCTCCGGATGCTCCTCCAGGTGGACCCGGTCCAGCTCCTCGAACGCCGCCTGGTTGGGCGGATACCAGTCCGGCGGACACTGCGGCAACCCCGACCGGCGCCCATCCCGTGCCAGCCGTTCCAGCGTCCGCAGCGCCGACGCCTTCGCCTGCGCCTCCCGGCCCGACCGCGGATGCGAACGAGCAAGCCGCTCCAGCTGCTCGAGCGTGACCGGGTCGATCTCCCCGTTAGCGGTCATCGGGGCCGTTTCCTGCATCGTTTTCTCTGAGCCGCCTCACCCGGCGGTCTGCAGTCGCGATCCTCACCGCCTACGACTGTCCCCTCCCCGCGTCTTTCTGCGCTCCAGCACCTGGCGGTCCGATGGCCGGATTGCTCAAAAATGGTGATGTGCAGCCGGTCCCCGGGTAGCCCAGTCTGTGACGTCTCCCGGGAGACGTCTGGCGGCCCGCGGGACCCGCTTCGGGGACTGCGGGCCGTCGCTGTAATAGCCTCCGCAGTGGCCCAATGGATCTCGCACTCGACGTGTCATGCCGGAGCTGAGCGGGCGCCTCGCTACAGCGATCGTGCAGCGCTACCGCGACCGGTTCGGGCGTGGCCCGACCGAGGCCAAGGCGGTCATCCAGGACGACTTCGCGTTGCTGATCCTTGGCAGCGCACAGACCGACGTAGAACAGTCGCTCGTCGCTGGCGGCGAGCACGACTCGGTGGAGCTCCTGCGCCGCCGGGTGCGGCAAATGGCGGCGCCTGAGTTCTGCGCGGTGGTTGAGGAGATCGTCGGCCGGAAAGTCACGGCGATGCTCGGGGACCATCACGCCGACGCCAATGTCACGGTGCTCGTGTTCCTGCTCGAACAATCGGAGCCCTAGCGCCGTCTCGGTCATACAGCCGTCGCTACCCACGTACAGCTTGACGTACGGCGGAAGCGGGGCCCGCCCGTTCACGGCCTCGCCGGCGTGCTTGGCGGGTTGACTCCGCCCACCGGCGGGTGTAGGCCACGCAGTACATAGGCCCTTTGAACCCGGCCCGAGGCGGATCAATGCGCGGTAGGGCGTGCGCGTGTGTTTGTGGAGCTTTTGCAGTGGCGGCGCTCGCTGCATGTGAGCCGCGCTACGGCGCTCTGCCCGAACGGTGGAGGTCGGCGACGGGCGACGCCATCGCTGCGACCCCGTCGGTCGGCTCGGGTCGCGTGTTCGTCGGCTCCTGGGACGGCTATGAGTACGCCCTGGACGAAGCGACTGGAGCACAGGCGTGGCGGACGTTTCTCGGCCGCACGCTCAGTCCATGCGACGAACTTGGCGTGACATCGTCGCCGATGCTCATAGATGGTCGCGCGTACCTCGGAGGCGGTGACGACAAGTGGTACGCGCTCGACATGGCCAACGGGGCCGTCTCGTGGTCCGTGCCCACGGGGTCAACCAGCAGCGGTTACTACAACTGGTCGAGTCCAGCCGCGCTGAACGGCTTCGCGTACGTCGGCATCGCAAGCCGCTGCGATATGCCGCTTGTCCAGGGCAAGCTGCTTCGCGTCAACCTTGCGACCCATCAGATTGCGAACGTCTGGAAGGTTGTGGCGGACGGTCAGTTGGGCGGGACGATCTGGACGAGCCCCGTGGTTGACGCCGGACGCAACGCCGTGTTCGTCACGACCGGGAATCGCGCCTACGATTCGACGGGCGACAGCCAGCGGTACGCCGAGGCGCTGGTCAGCGTCGACGCCACGACCTTGGCCATCAAGGGCTCCTGGTCTCTACCACTGTCGGATCCCACCCCCGATGCGGACTGGGGAACATCTCCAACCCTGTTCACCGACAGCCAGGGAAGCGACCTCGTCTCCGCCGCGAACAAGAACGGCATCCTCTACGCGTTCCGGCGCGACGACGTGTCGGCCGGGCCGGTCTGGACCAGACGCCTGGCCGACGCCGCCACCGGGTCCGATCCGGCAGCCGGCGGCGTCTACTCAAACGGCTACTTCGACGGACAGCGGCTCTACTACGCCGGCGGACAGACCACGATCGCTGGCAAGACGGCCGCGGGCGCAGTCCGCGCGCTCGATCCGCGCACCGGAGCCGTCATCTGGGAACGAGCGATGCCGTCGCGCACGTACGGCGCGCTCACCGGGGCCAACGGCATGCTTGTCGTCCCATCCCGAACGGCTCTACGGGTCTTCGACCCGGCGACAGGAGCAATCCTCTACGAGAACAAGCTGAGCCTCTACGCCGCCGCAAAAGTCGCCAACGGACGCCTGTTCATCGGGGACCTCGCTGGTGTCGTGCACGCCTACGCCTACCCGTCGTCCCCCGGGGCGCCCACCACCGCCACCGTCGCACTCACCGCCGGATGCCAGTCCAGGACAGCGAGCTCGCCATCGGTCGCCTCGTCGCTCGGCAGCCGGATAGAGATCACTCGCCTCGACCACGGAGACCAGGCGGCGTTACTCCTCTACCGGGGCGACTCCTGCGCAGGCCCTCCACTCCTGAGATCCACGCTTAAGCGAGGCGAATCACGCATCGTGCGCGTCCCTAGCTCCGTCGCACGCGCCGACTCCCTCTCTCTCGCGGCCGGGAGCACGATGCGAGTGAAGGTAAGCCGCAGCGCCAAGTAGCGCCCAGACCACGCCAACCAACCTCATCACGCTCCAGTCCGAGCGCCGGGATCGAGCGCACGTCGCGCTAACGGTCGTGCCATGCCTCCCCACATCCGCTGCCGAACCTCGGGGTGCTCCTCCAAATCGGCCCCGGTCGAGCTCCTCCCAGGCTGTACCAGGCATCGGATGCCAGTCCGGGGGGCACGGAGGCAGCTCCGACCGGCGTCCATCCCGTGACAGCCGTTCCAGCGTCCGGATCGCCGACGCCTTCGCCTCCCGCCCCGACTTGGGCCGAGAACGCGCCAGCCGCTGCAGCTCGCCGAGCGTGGCCGCATCAATCTCCCGGTTACCGGTCACCAGGGCCCGCTTGTCTGACCGGGGCTTTTTCCTGACTCGATTTCTATACGCCGCCTCACCCGGCGGTCTTGCGTGCGAAAGGTCACCCGAGTTGACCTTCCCCCCACGTGACCGGCGCCCTTGACTTGGCTTGCGGCCGGGTGTAGGCAACGCGCTGCACAAGGGCGGTGGTCTCATGACCGACCAGACACCCCCGGCTGACAAGCTGCGACGCGAGGTCGCCAGGATCCACTGGTTCCACAAGATCGACCTTGGCAACGGCATTGTGACGCCGGGGCACGACAACTCGGCTGAAAAGTTGCTGCGTATCGGGATCCCGGCGGACCTGAGCGGCAAGAGCGTGCTGGACGTCGGTGCGTGGGACGGCTTCTTCTCCTTCGAGGCGGAACGCTGCGGAGCCGAGCGAGTCGTCGCAATCGACCCGAACGCCTGGCGCGTCCCCGTCGGGCCGGACAACCCGTGGTCCGGTCAGGAGGGCTTCAACCTGGCGCGCCGCGTGCTCGGCTCCCGCGTCGAGGACGTCGACATCGGCCTTGACGAACTGACGCCCGAACGGATCGGCCGGTTCGACGTCGTCCTGTTCCTGGGAGTCTTCTACCACTTGCCGGACCCGCTCCCGATCTTCGAGCGTGTCGCGAACGTCACGGCGGAACGACTCATCGTCGAGACCCACGCTGATCTGGTCTGGATGCGTCGCCCGGCGATGGTCTATTACCCCGGAAGCGAGCTGTCCCACGATCCCTCCAACTGGTGGGGGCCCAATGCCGCCTTGGTGCGGGATCTGCTGTTGTCGTACGGGTTCGAGCGGGTCGAGGTCGTCAGCAAGCGGTCGCTGCTGTACCGCTTTGCGCGCTCGATCCGCTGGCGGCTGAAGGGCGAGCCGATCCTGGCGCAGCAGGATCGGCTGGTCGTCCACGGGCTGCGCTGAACCGATCAGCTCGTGCGCTGCTAGGTCACCCGTCCCACGCTGTGCCGACGGTGCCGGCCGCTCGTGGCGATCCGTAGCGCCAGCGAGAGGGCCACTCCCGCGATCTATCGTGCAGGAGCCGAGTTCGGGGTCCGCCTCCACTCCTTGACTCCCTCGGCCTGCGGGTGTAGGCCACGCATCACATAGGGCACTGGACTCGGCCGAAAGGAGTGCCCGATGCTGCGAGGGACGCTGTTGGTCATGGCAGCGATGGCAGTGGGCTTGGCCGCGCCGGGCCTCTCGGTCGCGCAGACGCCGGCGCAGGACTCGGTCACCGGGTTTGCGGTGGACTGCCAGTTTCCGGATCCCTGCCCGCCCGATCTCGCAACTGCCGGCTTGTTGACCAGGCTGACGGCAAACGCGCGAAGCGGCCCAAGTGGCGAGCTTCCCGCCGGCACAATGACGAAGGACGAACGGGTGGTTGGAGCGGGGATCCATGACGAGACGCAGGTGACCTGCCTCTCGGTCTCCGATCACGTAGCGGTGATTGGGGTCACCGGGACGCGCTCGATCACCCTCACCGTCGGCACGATCTCGGTTTCCGTAGCGGGGCTGATTCGCGTTTCGGACGGGGGAGGACCGGATTCTGGGCTGGACACCTATGAGCTCGCGCTCGAGCAGGGGCCGCTCGTTCCGCCGCCGCCGCCACCGCCGCTGCCCGGACCCACGGACTGCTCCGCGTTCCCAGGCGGGGAGCTCTTCCACAACGAACGGGGCGACCTCGTCGTCACCGACGCCCCGCCCGCTCCCGACCCCGAAGGACCAGTGCAAGAACGGCGGCTGGCAGACCTTCGGCGTCTTCAAGAACCAAGGCGACTGCGTCAGCTTCGTGACGACAGGAGGCAAGAATCCGCCGGCTCTCGGAACGCCGTAGCCGTTCGGACGCGTCGGCTTGACTCGGCCCGTTCACGGGTGTAGGCCACGCACTACGAGAGCGCGCTTGGACTCGACCTAAGGGAGGGTCATGAAGAGGATGCTGCTTGCCGCTGCCGCACTCGCGCTGACGTTCACGCTGCCCGCAGCTGCGCAGGTCCCCGCGGGCGACTCGGTGGTCGGCAGCGGGACCGCGCGGTTCGTCAGCCCGGACCTGGCCGGGCTGACCGTGCCGTTCAGCATCGATGTCCGCAGCGGCCCGAGCGGCGAGGATCCGGTGGGCAGCCTCCAGCTGTTTATCGCCTTCGACGACCCGACATGCCTGGCGATCCGTAGCGGCGGCGGCCAGGTCGCGGACGAGGCGGTGATCAATTTCCGCAACACGCTCACCGGTGCACGCGTCCTCGTCCGCATCGCCGGCGGCACGTCCGGTCCGCGCCAGATCTGGCTGTCGACAGCCTCCTCGGCCAGCGACTGCTCGTTCGTCCCGCCAATCTCGATCGCCGAGGTAATCGAGGGCGGCATCTCCATCTTCGACGCCCCGCCGCTGCCGACGACGACGGATCAGTGCAAGAACGGCGGCTGGCGCAACTTCGGTGTCTTCAAGAACCAGGGCGACTGCGTGAACTTCGTAGCGACGGGAGGCAAGAAGCCGCCGGCCGGGCCCTAGCGCCGGCATGGCGCCCGGGTAGATACTGGGCGGGCGATGTCGGACGAGAACGTGGAGATCGTGCCCGCACCGGCCAGGGCCGTGCCGTCAGGAGAACGTGGAGTTGTTGCGGGCGGCCGTCGAAGCGCTTCGGGCTGATAGGAGCGAGCTCGACTGGGAAGCCACGCTCGCGGGAACGTGGGTCGAACTCTGGCACCCGAAAATCGAATGGGATGCCTCGACTCATCCACTGCCGGACCTGGCTGGGATCTACCGGGGGAGAGAGGCGACGCTTAGATGGTGGCGGCGGTGGCTCGACGCCTGGGAAGCCGTTCAAGTCGAGTACGAGCTGGTCGAAGCCGGGGACCGCGTAGTCGGGCTGTTCCACCAGCGGATGCGCGGGCACTACACGGGCATCGACGTAGCCTCGGGGGAGTACGCGATGGTCTTCACCTTCCGGGACGGGTTGATCGTCCACGCGAAGTTCTACGCGCGCCGTTCGGAGGCCCTCGAAGCCGTGGGGCTGTCGGAGTAGCGGAACCGGAGGCCGTCGAAGCTGACGACCGTTGGCATTGTTACGGTCCACCGGGTGCCCTCGACGACGGGCCGCTATGTCGACCTCGCCGAACACGAAGAGCGACTGGCGCGGGCTTCGCAAGAGCGTGCCGAGCTAATCGTTCGCTAGCGCCCAGTCGAGCCGAAACCGCCTGCTCCCCGCGCCGTTTCGTCCAGCTCCTCGACTTCCTCCAGCTCGGGGGTCTCCACGTCCACCAGCACGAGCTGTGCGATGCGGTCGCCGGGCTCGACCGCGAACGGCTCCGCGCGGTCGGTGTTGAGCAGCAGCACGCGTACCTCGCCGCGGTAGCCCGAGTCGATCAGGCCAGGCGCGTTGACGACCGAGATGCCGTGGCGTGCCGCCAGGCCCGAGCGTGGCACGACGAGACCGGCTTGGCCCGAGGGGATCGCCACCGCGATCCCGGTCCCGACGCTCGCGCGGTCACCAGGTCCGATCGTGACGGCCTCTGCGGCGTGCAGGTCGTATCCCGCGTCGCCCTCGTGAGCCTGGGCGGGCGGGCGCGCCGCCGCGCTCAGGCGGCGGAACCGCAGCGTCACTCGGCGCTGCCGCCGTTCGTCGAGAAGCGCTCGAAGCGCGGCGCGGCCGCGGCCGGCACCCGCGCCCGGATGCGTACGCCTTCGGCGGTGTCGGTCCGCTCGAGCTCGCCCGCCAGGTCGTGCAGCTCCGACAGCGTCCCGCCTTCGCCGTACGGGAGCAGCAGCTCCATCGGCAGCAGCGTGGCGAGGAAGCGGGCCTCGATCGCGGCGCGCAGGTCGTCCAGGCCCACGCCGGTCTCGCCGGAGATCTGGACGGCGCGCGGGAACCGGAACGACAGCTCGCGGCGGCGCTCGTCGTCGACCAGGTCCACCTTGTTGAGCGCGAGCAGGCGCGGCGTCTCCCCCGCCCCCGTCTCGGCCAGCACGCCGTCGACCGCCTCGAGCATCGCGTGCAGCTCGTCCTCGGCCACGGACGCGTCCGCCACGTGCACGATCAGGTCGGCCCCGAGCGCCTCCTCGAGCGTCGCCGAGAAGGCCTCGACGAGCTGGTGCGGCAGCTTGCGGATGAACCCGACGGTGTCGGTCAGGAGGTAGGTGCGTCCGGAGATCTCGAAAGAGCGCGTGGTCGGATCGAGCGTGTGGAAGAGGCGCTCGCGCACGCCCACGTCGGCCCCCGTGAGCGCGTTCAGCAGCGTCGACTTGCCGGCGTTGGTGTAGCCGGCCAGCGCGACCGTCGGCAGGGCCGCCCGCTCGCGCTCGCGGCGCATCGTCCCGCGCGTGCTCTTGGTCTGGCGCAGCCGCCGCTTGAGCGCCGCGATGCGGTCGCGCGCCAGCCGTCGGTCGGTCTCGATCTGGGTCTCGCCCGGGCCCCTGGTGCCGATGCCGCCGTCGATGCGCCCGGCGCCGAGGCGCTCGAGGTGCGTCCACAGCCCGCGCATGCGGGCGAGGTTGTACTCGAGCTGGGCCAGCTCGACCTGGAGCTTGCCCTCGGCCGTGTGCGCGTGGTCGGCGAAGATGTCGAGGATGATCGCCGTGCGGTCGATCACCGGCATGTCGAGCGCCTGCTCGAGGTTGCGCTCCTGGCGCGGCTTGAGCTCGTCGTCGACCGCGACCAGGTTGGCGTCCGCCTCCTTGATCGCCTGCTTGAGCTCGTCCAGCTTGCCCTTGCCCAGATAGCGGTCCGGGTCGGGCTCGGGGCGGCGCTGGCTCAGCTCGCCGACGACCGCCACACCGGCGGTGCGCAGGAGCTCCTTCAGCTCGGTTAGATCGGCCTCGTTGGGGCCGGCCGCGATGCAGAACGCGCGCTGGCGTGCGCGGCGTCCGTTGGTGCTGCTTTCCACACCATCAAGTCTAGGCGCGCGACAGATGCAACCGCTCGACGGGCGGTATCACGCCCTGGCGCGTGAACTCCGAGGGGATCGACGCCCCCGGCAGCACCACCACGCCCTCCTCCGGGTCCCCCAGCCAGCTCGCGTGGCCGACGGCGTAGCGGTGCGCGCAGAGGGCGCAGACGATCGCGTCGATCTCCTCGATGCGCCGGTGCCAGAGGTCGCCGCCGTCGTCGGTGACGTGGTCGCCGGCGAGCTCCTCGATGCGCTTGAGCAGCCCGAACGGGTGGCGCTTCGCCGGCAGCCGACGGCCCTGGAGCGCGTAGAACACGCCGTCGGCGTTCGTCTCGAACAGCGGGAAGCGGCCATAGGCGCCCTCCTCGACGGCGCCGGTGTGCTCGTCGCCCTCGGGCGTGAACGTCGGCAGCTCGCGCAGCAGGTCGGCCAGCAGCCGCGTCTCCTGTGTCGCCGCCAGCGGCGCCACGCCCCGGCGCAGCAGCAGCGCGTCGCAGTCGCGGCCCGGGCGGCCGTTGCGCGGGCCGGCGAGCGGCGCGCCGACGCCGATCACCACCTCTTCCAGCGTCAGCAGCTCGCGGGCCACGTCGGCGGCCGATCCGGGCTCGTAGAAGAGGGCGCTGAGCCGGATCGGCGGCTCCGGCGTGCGCACCTCCTCCAGCATCGCGAGCTGGAGCGAGCGCTGCATGGCGACGACGCCGCAGTAGTGCATCAGGCCGCCAGGCTGTCGCGCAGCCGCTCTACCGCCTCGGCGAGGCGCGCGTCCGGCACCGTCAGCGAGATGCGGAAGAAGCCCTCGCCGTTGGGCCCGTACGCCCCGCCCGGCGACACCACCACCGCCGACTCCTCGAGCACCAGCTCGCAGTACGACGCGGAGGTGTGGCCGCTCGGAACCGGCGCCCAGACGTAGATCGTGCCCTTGGGCGGCGTCACGTCCACGCCGATCTCGCGCAGCGCGTCGCAGACGAGGTCGCGGCGGCGCTGGTAGATCTCGCGCATCTCCGGTGGCGGACCGGCGTCCAGCGCCGCCGCGGCGGCCAGCTGGACCGGCTCGAACATCCCCGAGTCGATGTTGGTCTTCAGGTGCCAGTACGCGTTCACGGCCTCGGCGTTGCCGACGATCGCGGCGGTGCGCCAGCCGGTCATGTTCCAGCCCTTCGACAGGGAGAACACCTCCACGCCGACCTCCTTGGCGCCCGGCGTCTCGAGGAACGACGGGGCCACGTAGCCGTCGAACGTGGTCTCCGTGTAGGAGGCGTCGTGCACGATCAGCACGTCGTGCTCGCGCCCGAACTCGACGGCGCGCTCGAACAGCCCGTCCGGCAGGATCGCGCCGGTCGGGTTGTTCGGGTAGTTGAGGTAGAGCAGCCGCGCGCGGCGGGCCACCTCGCCGCCGATCGCGTCCAGGTCGGGCGCGAACCCGAGCTCTGGGAGCAGCGGCATCAGGACGGCCTCGGAGCCCGCCAGCAGCGGGCCGCCGGTGTAGACCGGGTAGCCGGGGTCGGCGGCGAGGGCGATCGAGTCGGGATCGAGGAAGGCGAGGTTGAGGTTGAAGATGCACTCCTTCGCGCCCAGCGCCGGGACGATCTCGCTCTCGGGGTCGAGCTCCACGCCGAAGCGGCGCGCGTAGAAGCGTGCGACCGCCTCGCGCAGCTCCGGCCGCCCGCGGTTCGACGGGTACCGGTGCGTGCCCGGGTCGGCGGCGCCGGCCGCGAGCGCGTCGATCACAGGCATCGGTGTGGGCGTGTCGGGATCGCCGATGCCCAGCGAGATCACGTCGACGCCCGCGTCGCGCTTCTCGCGCACCTTGCGCTCCAGCTCGGCGAACAGGTACGGGGGCAGGCGCTCCAGGCGCTTACTCGGTTGCATGCAACTCCACCATCAGCTCTTCGCTCACCGTTCCTTCGTAGACGGGCCTGGCCCAACCGGTCAGGTCCACGTGCAGATCCTCCTCCACCGCGACCTCGAGCTCCCCGCCGTCGAGCACGACGGTGACCGGGCTGTCGACTCCCCGCAGCACCGCGGCCACGGCCGCGCCGGTCGCGCCGGTGCCGGACGACATCGTCTCCCCCACCCCGCGCTCGAAGATGCGGGCGCGGATCGCGGCGTCGCCGGTGCGCCGCCAGAACGACACGTTGGTGCGGCGCGGAAACAGCTCGTGGCTCTCGATCGGGGGACCGTAGCGCTGCAGGTCGAGCTCCTCGAGCTCGTCGCCGACCTCGATCGAGCACTGCGGGTTGCCGACCTGGACGAACTGGAACGCGAACTCGCGGTCGGCGGAGGTCAGCGTGCCGGTACCGTCATCGCCGCCCGACGGGAAGTCGTCGGGCGAGGTCAGGCGCGCGCGGCCCATGTCGACGGTGCAGGTGTCGGGCCCGGTGATGCGCGGCCGGATCTCGCCGGCGGCGGTGCGCACCGAGAACGAGTCGGCATCGGTCCAGCCGTTGCGGCGCAGGTACATGACCGCCTCGCGCACGCCGTTGCCGGACAGCTCGGCCTCGGAGCCGTCCGGGTTGAAGATGCGCAGCGTCGGCGACGAAGCCGCGCTCGTCGGTCTCGCTCAGCAGCAGGATGCCGTCCGCCCCCACACCGGTGTGCGGGGCGCACAGCACGCGCACCCGTTCAGGGGTCAGCTCAAACGGGAGATTCCGCTGCTCGACGATGGCGTAGTCGTTGCCGAGCGCCTGCCACTTCTCGAAGCGCACGGCCGGGCACGATATCCGGAGGCCGGATGCCGAGACCTGATCAGACCGCGGGCAGGATGCCCGCGGAGCACTATCGGTGCCCGGCGAACTCGATCACCTGCTGGATCCCGCTGGGACGGTTCGTGTAGCGCATCGTGTAGGGCAGCAGGCCCGGGGCGAAGTCGATTCGCTCGCGGGTGGCATCTGCCCGCCACGCGTTCGGATCGGCTCCCTGGGCTGCCTCCAGCTCCGCGCCGGCCGCCTCCATCGCGGCCCACAGCGCGGCCCGGCAGGCGGCCAGGTCGCCGTTGCCGCAGTAGCGGTTGGCGAACTTGCCCTTGACCGGCTTGCCCAGCAGCGTCCGCAGGTCCTTGCTCATGTACATGTGCCAGCCGCCGAACTGACCGCCCGGGGGCAGGTCGAAGCGGCGGTGCAGCGAGTCGTTGAGCTGGTCCGCGAGCGCCTGGCCGAGCACCGGCGTGAGCGCCGCGTCGGCGAGCCGCGCCCAGGCGGTGTCGAGCACCGCCGCGCCCGGATCGTCGATCTTGCCGTCCAGGTCGCGGTCGAGCCGGCTGCCGCCGTTCGTGCGCCACGCCTCGAGCAGCTCCAGCATGCGCATGCTGCGCGCGCTCGGCGCCGGACCGCCCCGCAGCACCTCGGACAGGATCGGCACGAACGTGATCGCCCGCACGTCCTGCGTGGCGGCCGCGTTCATCGCGCCGGTGAGCGTCGCGAGCGTGTTGCGCTTGACCTTGTTGGTGTTGCGGTTGAGCAGGTCGACGCGCTGGATCGACCCGTACGACCACTGGTCGTCGGCGGCGGGGAACCCGAGCGCCGGCTTGTTGTTCCAGTTGTTCAGGACGCCGCCGCGCTTGACCGCGTGCGGGTGGTCCTTGGCCGCCAGCCAGCCCCTCCACTCGAAGTTGCCGCGGCCGTCGGTCGGGAGGCCCGAGTCCACGCCCTTGGCGCGGATCGGCAGGCGGCCGGTCGTGATCTGCGCGACCTCGTCGCTGTCCGCGTAGAACGTGTTGAACGTCTGCGGCGAGATCGCCGCGGCCTTGATGAACGCGTCCGCGTTGCGCACCTTGCCGCGCGTGAGCTTGCGGAACAGCAGCAGGTCGACGCCGTCGAGCAGGTAGCTCGAGCGCTTGCGCGCGATCGCCACGCGCGTGCCGCCGACGGTGGCGTAGCCGGTCACCGGGCCGTGCACGGTGCGGTTGAAGGTCACCGCCTGGCCGCCGATCGACCCCGCGTTGAACGGCGTCATCGATCGGCACTTGCCCTTGTACATGTACTTGGTGTCGCTGCCGTCGCAGAGGGTCTCGACGTAGTTGTCGACGATGTCGGCGCCCGCGGAGGTCAGCGTCCAGACGAAGTCCTCACGCCGGCCGATCAGGATGTAGCCCGGGAACGGCGCCGAGGTGGCGCCGCGGGCGCTCCACCCGGGTCCGTGCAGGTCCATCTCGAGCGTCAGGCCCGGATAGAAGTAGCCGATCTGGGGCCCGCCGACGAACAGCGGGTGCCCCGAGCGGGAGCGCTTGCCGGCGACCATCAGGACGTTGCTCGCCTGGCGGCGCAGCTCGCGCGCCGTGCCGGCGGTGGTGGCCGCAGGCGTCGGGATCGGCTGGAACGAGCCGTTGTCGACGATCATGTTCCCGCTGCGGCTGGCGGGCAGCGGCGCGTACGGGAAGTTGCCCGGAATCGAGACCGGCGTCTCGGGGTCCTGGCGCTGGCGCAGGTCGTTCCAGACCGAGTAGCCGCGGTCTGCGCCGAGCGACGTCTGGAGGCCGCTGAGCAGCTCGGCGGCCTCGACCTCGGCGCCACCGCCCTCGCCGAACAACTCGCTCTTGACGGCGTTGAGGGCGATCACGTCACGGCGCGTCCACGGCTTGTGCTTCGCGCCGGCCGACTTGTAGTAGGCGTTGATGCCCTTGACGAACAGGTCGATGTCGTGCAGCAGCAGGCGACCGCGCTTGCCGTAGCGCTTGAGCTTGTCGACCTCCTTCTGCACCTCGCGCTCGGTCTGCGCGCTCGGCACGAAGGTCTTGAGGCCGACGATCAGGTCGATCGCCGTCTCCCCGGGCGCGTCGACCACGGCGACGCGGGCGTTGTAGCGCGCCTGCTCGAGCAGCAGCTCGCGATCGTGGCCGAGCGCCCAGCCGGCGCCCCAGGTCACGTCGTCGTCGGTCTTGCCGTAGATGTGCGGCACGTTGAAGCGGTCGCGGATGATGCGCACGCCCTTGCGCGGGACCGGCTCGCGCTTGAGCGGCCCCTGGCCCTTCGTGCCGAGCTTCTCCGACTTGAAGTAGTGGTTGAGGTCCTTGTTCGAGATGTCGTCGAACAGCGGCGTGAGGCCGTCGTAGAGGCGCGCCTGGCTGTCCGCCTGCGGGACCGGCGGGACCCCGCCCCACTGACCGGACGGGATGATGTTGCGCGCGGTGCTCGAGAAGTCGCGCACGGCGTGGGCGGATGGGGCGAAGGCAGCCAGAGCGGCCACCACGGCAGCGGACACGGTCGCGCGAGTCACAGATCCTCTCCTCCTGCTCTCAAGCGGCCGAGCCTGGCCGCGCGGCCAGTATATGGGCGATCCGCTGCGCGGCGTCGAGGGCGCTGCCCTGGGTGAGGTCGATCTCGTGCACGTCGGGAAGGCGCCGCATCCAGGCGAGCTGGCGCTTGGCGTAGTTGCGCGTGCGCCGCTTCATCGCCTCGTCGTCGCCCGCGAGCAGCTCCTCGAAGCCGAGCGCGGAGCGGGCGGTGCGGGCTGCTCCGGCGGCGTCGGCGCGCTCGACCTCCTCGGCGGCGCCGGCGGCGATCATCTCGTCCACCCGCGCGTCGATGCGGGCGTACAGGGCCTGCCGCTCCATCGTGAGCCCGAACAGCAGGGTCGGGTGGCGAAGGTCGGCCGTCCACAGGCGCGAGTCGTCGCCGGTCGAGGCCGGCTGCTCGCCCATCTCGAGCAGCTCGAGCGCGCGCGCGATGCGCGTGCGGTCGTGAGGGTCGATCGCACGGGCGGCCGCGGGCGCCTGAGCGGCGAGCTCGGCGTGCAGCGCCTCCGGGCCGGCCGCCTCCATCCGCTCGCGGACGCGCTCCCGCACCGCCGGGTCGGGCGGCGGTCGCAGGTCGAGGTCGGTGAGCGCCGCCTGGAGGTAGAGGCCGGTGCCGCCGACGACGAGCGGGCGCCGGCCCTCGGCCAGGGCGGCGTCGATCTCGGCGTGGGCGCGCTCGGCGAACTCCCCGGCCGAGAAGGTCTCGCGTGGATCGACGAAGGAGAGCAGGCGGTGCTCGAGCCGCGCCTGCTCCTCGCGCGTCGCCGCGCCGGTCAGCGTCTCCAGGCCGCGGTAGACCTGGAGCGCGTCGGCGGACACGGCGACCGGGTCCTCGCCGCGCTCGCGCAGCAGCTCGGCGAGCGCGAGCGCGACCGCCGTCTTACCCACCCCGGTGGGGCCGAACAGTGCCACCACGTGCACGGTCGCTAGTAATACACGCCGTGCCGCGCGTCCTCCTCCCCCTGCTCGCCGCCCTGGCGATGCTCGCCATCGGCTGCCAGGAGTCGGGGTTCAACGAGAGCAAGGAGACCGAGAAGCCGCTGAAGGTGCAGCATGCGCTGGGCGAGACGAAGGTGCCCGGCCAGGCCACCGAGCCGCTGACGCTGACCGTGGACGCGCTCGACGACACGCTGGCGCTGAAGGTTCGCCCGGCGCGCGCCGCGGTACCCGACGCGCAGCTGCCGGCGTATCTGAGCGAGGCCGGCCGCGGCGTCTCGCTGATGCGGCCGGTCACGGCGTCTGACCTCGGGGCGGTGGAGGCGGTCCACCCCGACCTGATCCTCGGGAGCGCCGAGGGCCAGGGCGAGCTGTACGAGGACCTGAGCCGGATCGCCCCGACCGTGATGACCGACGGCGGCGGCGGGCAGTGGAAGCTGAACCTGCGGCTGCTCGGGGAGGCGCTCGGGCGCACCAACGACGCCGAGCAGCTGCTGACCGCTTACGACCGCGAGGCGGCCGACGCGCGGCGCGCGATTCACGGCCGCCCGAGCGTGGCCGTCGCGCGGATGACGCGGGAGGGCCTGCGCTACGCCCCGCGCGACTCGTTCGCGGGGACGATCCTGGCCGACGCTGGGGTGAAGCAGGTGCGCGGTTCGGGCGCGGACGTCACGTTGCGCGGGGACGAGCAGCTCTGGTGGGGCAACGGTGGCGCCCTGGCGGCACGGACGGCGCTCGAGAAGCTGCGTGCCGCACTGGCCGGCTAGCGCGACTCGCTAGCCCAAGCGCGCCAGCAGGCGCTCCTCGCCCGCCAGCGTCGTGCTCGTCGCCGAGGTGACCTCGACCTCGGTCAGCTCGCCGGGCGCCGCCACGCCGGCGAAGTTGATCGTCTTGTTGTGGCGGGTGCGGCCGCGCAGCTTCGCCGGGTCCGTGCGCGACGGCCCCTCGACGAGCACCTCCACGGTCCGTCCGACGAAGCGCTGCGCGCGCTCGGTGGCGTGGCGCTGCACCGCGTCCACCAGCCGGTCCATGCGCTCGCGCTTGACCGGATGCGGCAGGTGCTGCTCGAGCTCGGCGGCGAGCGTGCCCCGCCGCGGCGAGAAGACGAACGTGAAGGCGGAGTCGTAGCGCACCTGCTCGACGACCTCCATCGTCTCCTCGAAGTCGGCGTCGGTCTCGCCTGGGAAGCCGACGATGATGTCCGTGGTGAGCGCGCAGTCGGGCACCAGCTCGCGGATCATCGCCACGCGGTCGAGGTAGCGCTCGCGGTTGTAGGTGCGCCTCATCGCCTTGAGCACGCGCGACGAGCCCGACTGCAGCGGCAGGTGGATGTGCTCGCAGACGCTCTCGAGCTCGGCGTGCGCGCGGATCACGTCCTCGCGGATGTCCTTGGGATGTGGGCTCGTGTAGCGGATCCGCTCCAGTCCGTCGACGGCGTCGATCGTCGACAGAAGCTCCGCGAACGTGGTCTTCGCCCCCTTCGGCAGGTCGCGCCCGTAGGAGCAGACGTTCTGCCCGAGCAGCGTGACCTCGCGCACCCCGTCGGCGGCGAGCCGCTCGACCTCGGCCACGATCTCGGACGCCGGCCGCGACACCTCGCGGCCGCGCGTGGAGGGCACGATGCAGTAGGAGCACGCGCAGTTGCAGCCCACCGAGATCTGCACCCACGCCTGGAACTCGCGCTCGCGCTTCATCGGCAGGTGGCCGGTGAAGCCCTCGAACTCGAAGTAGCCCTGGGCGCTGAGGCTGTCGCTGGTCAGGAACTCGGCCAGCTTGTGCACCTGGCCCGGGCCGAAGGCGACGTCGACGAACGGGAACTGCTCGAACACCAGCTCCTTCATCGACTGCGACCAGCACCCGCCGATCCCGATCACGCGCTCGGGGTCCTCGGCCTTGAGCCGCTTGGCCTCGCCGAGGTGCCCGACCAGGCGGTTGTCCGCCTTCTCGCGGATCGAGCAGGTGTTGAACAGGATCAGCTCGGCGGCCTCGCGATCGGGCGCCTCCGCGTACCCCAGCGACTCGAGCATCCCCTTCATCCGCTCGGAGTCGTGCTCGTTCATCTGGCACCCGAAGGTGGTCAGGTGGTAGGTCTTCATGCCGCGCCGAGGATAGCCCGCGCTAACCTCACGCGATGGCGTGGCCCGACGCAATCGACTTCGCACGTGAGGTCGAGATCGAGACCAGGCGCGGCGAGGGTGCGCCCGTCCACCGCACGATCATCTGGGCGGTGGTCGACGACGGCGACGTCTTCGTCCGCTCCCTGCGCGGCCCGAGCGGGCGCTGGTATCGCGAGCTGATGTCGGATCCAGCCGCCGTCCTGCACACGCAGCACGAGGAGTTCCCGGTTCAAGCCGTGCAGGCGAACGACCCGGAGTCGGTCGAGCGCACCAGCGAGGCTCTGCGCCGCAAGTACTCGGACTCGCGCTCGCTCGTCTCGATGCTGGCGGACGACATCCTCGACACCACGGTCAGGCTCGACCCCCGCTAACCACGCGTTCGGCCAGCCGCTGGTAGCGCACGACGAACCCGTCCTCGTCGAGCTCGAGGTCGGCGGTGAAGTCGCTGTCGAGGCCGATGTAGCGCACCGTCCGGGCGTCGATCGGCTCGTAGCGCTGCTCGGAGCGCAGCACCGCGAGATCGGGCACCGACACCCACGCCATCACGTGGTCGACCGGCGCCGCCGCGAGGCGGCGCGCCGGCATGAAGTTGGTGAGCGGCGAGAAGGCCAGGTCGCAGTCGAGTGCGCCCTGCACGTGCGGCTGCGGCTCGCCGTTGGCCGTCCAGCTGCCGTCGCCGGCTCGAACGAGGTCGAGCGATCGCTCGCCGCAGGCGACCTGCAGGCGCTCGGTGACCCAGTTCGCCCCCGTGGTCAGCTCGTAGTCGACGCGGTAGGGATGAGGCTCGGCGCCGAGCTGGACCCCGCGGGCCTGGAGCCGGTCGCCCGAGACCGTCACCTCGCATGCCTCGGCGAGCCACTCCTCCACCCCGCGCCAGACCAGCAGGCTCAACGCGCGTAGTCGGTCGCGCGGCTCTCCCGGATCACCGTCACCTTGATCTGGCCGGGGTAGTCGAGCTGCTTCTCGACCTCGCGGGCGATCTCGTGCGAGAGCAGTGCCGCGGCGTCGTCGTCGATCTCCTCGGGGTGCACGATCACGCGGATCTCGCGGCCTGCGTGCATCGCGTAGACCTTGTCCACGCCGGCGTGGCGCCCAGCGATCGCCTCCAGCTCGTGGAGGCGCTTGACGTAGTGCTCGAGCGACTCGCCGCGCGCACCGGGCCGTGCGCCCGAAAGCGCGTCCACGATCTGCACGATCACGGCCTCCACGGTCTGCAGCTCGACCTCGTTGTGGTGGGCCTCCATCGCGTGGGCGACCGCCTCCGACTCCTTGTAGCGCCGCGCCAGCTCGCCTCCGACCAGCGCGTGCGGCCCCTCGGCCTCGTGCGACACGGCCTTGCCGATGTCGTGCAGCAGCGCCGCCCGCGCCGCCACGCGCGGGTCGCCGCCCAGCTCGGCGGCGAGCATCGACGCCAGCCGCGCGCACTCGACCGAGTGGGCGAGCACGTTCTGGCCGTAGCTCGTCCGGAAGCGCAGCTTGCCGAGCACCTTGACCAGCTCCGGGTGCACCGAGCCGACGTTCGCCTCGAACACCGCCTGCTCCCCTACCTCGACCACGTGCTGGTCGATCTCGGACTTGGCCTGGTGGAAGGCCTCCTCGATCCGCGCCGGGTGGATGCGGCCGTCCTGGAGCAGCCGCTCCAGCGTCAGCCGAGCGATCTCGCGGCGGACGCCGTCGAAGCCCGACAGCAGCACCGCGCCGGGGGTGTCGTCGATGATGAAGTCGATCCCGGTCAGCGTCTCGAGCGTGCGGATGTTGCGCCCCTCGCGGCCGATGATGCGGCCCTTCAGCTCGTCCGACTTCAGCTCCACGACCGACACGGTCGTCTCAACCGCATGGCTCGACGCCACCCGCTGCATCACGGCGGCGAGGATGCTGCGCGCGCGGCGGTCGGCGTCGTGGCGGGTCTCCTCCTCGACCTGGCGGATCAGGCGGGCGCTGTCGTGGCGCAGCTCGTCCTCGAGCTCGCGCATCATGATCTGCTTGGCCTGGCCCGCGCTCAGGCCGGCGACACGCTCGAGCTCGCGGAGCTGGTCGCGCTTGGCCGCCTTCAGCTCCTCGCGCGCGTGGTCCACGTTGCGCTGGCGGTCGTCGAGGGCGCGCTCGCGCTCGTTCAGCTCCTGGGCCTGCAGCTCGATCGACCCCTCCTTCGCGCGCAGGCGCTCCTCGAGCCGGGTCAGCTCAGAGCGGCGGACCCTGAGCTCGTCCTCGATGTGCTCGGAGCTGGCGATCGGGCCACCCGTGGGCGCCGCAATCCCGGCGGGGTCGGGCGCCGGAGGGCGGCCGTTGGCCGGCTGCGCGCTGCGGGGGCGCTGCACCAAGAGCGCGACGGACACGGCGACCGCCGCCGCCACTAGCGCCGCCAACACGATCTCCATTCGGTGTCTCCCTTGTCCCGGCGCAGCGTGCGCCGGCTTCGTCAGTTCCGAGCGGTTGGCTCGGCGCCGCGAGACACCAGTACGACCTCCCAAAGCGGCGCGCGCGCCTCGGCTGGCGCGCGCGAGTCAGCTCTATGGACCCTCCCGGACACTCCCTCCAAGTCGGTCAGGTGTGGTCATTCTCCGCAAAAAGAAGGTGATTTGCTGGTGTTTCGATCTCACGGCGGCCTCAGCGACCGCGTTCACATGAGGTTATCCCCGCATGGGGTCAGTGGCAACCCGTCTCAGGCAGCCCGACGCTCGTCCCCGGATCCGTTGGTGTGACGCCGCACCGCCTCGTAGGCGAGCTCCACCTCGTAGCCGCGGCGGACCAGCAGGCGCCACGCGCGGTCGCGCTCGCGGTCGTCGCTCACCGTCGGGGCGCGCTGGGCCAGCAGGACCAGCGCCGACTCGAGCTCGGCGTCGCGGCTGCGGTCGCTCAGCACGCTCTCGATCAGGTCGGGCGCGATCCCCCGGCGCTGCAGCTCCCGCGCGATCCGCTCCGAGCCCCAGCGATCGAGGTAGCGCTTGTCGTCCGCGAACGCCTGCGCGTAGCGAGCGTCGTCCAGCAGCCCCGTCTCGGTCAGCTCGGCGACGGCATGGTCGATCGCACCCGGCTCGACCCGCTTGCGCTCCAGGCAGGTGCGCAGCTCGGCCACCGTGCGCTCGCGACGTCCCACCGCCCGATGCGCCAGCTGGAGCGCCCGTTCCCGCTCTCTCGTCAGGTCGTCCATGACCCCCTCCTCCGGCGCCCTAGGCCGCTTGCTCCTCGGCAGGCACCTCGGGAGCCGGTTCGCCGTCCGCCTCGCCCTCCTCGGGCGGCGGCACCGCCGCCAGCGGCGCCGACGCCGGCACCGCGCCGACCGCCTCGTAGATCTTGCTCTCGATCTCGGTGGCGATCTCCGGGTTCTCGCGCAGGTAGCCCTTCACGTTGTTGCGGCCCTGGCCCATGCGCTCGTCGCCATAGGAGAAGAACGAGCCGGACTTCTGGACGATCCCGTGCTCGATGCCGAGGTCGAGGATGCAGCCCTGGCTCGAGATCCCGACGCCGTACTCGATGTCGAACTCGGCCTGGCGGAACGGAGCCGCCACCTTGTTCTTGACGACCTTCACGCGCACCCGGTTGCCGACCGCCTCGGTGCCCTCCTTGAGGGTCTCGATGCGGCGGATGTCGAGGCGCTGGGACGCGTAGAACTTGAGCGCCCGGCCTCCCGGCTGGGTCTCCGGCGAGCCGAACATCACGCCGACCTTCTCGCGGATCTGGTTGGTGAGCAGGCAGAGCGTGTTGGCACGGTTGAGGTTGCCGGCCAGCTTGCGCATCGCCTGGGACATCATCCGGGCCTGCAGGCCGACCGACTGGTCGCCCATCGCCCCCTCGAGCTCCACCTTCGGAGTCAGGGCGGCGACGGAGTCGATCGCCACGACGTCGACCGCTCCCGAGCGGATCAGCATGTCGGCGATCTCGAGCGCCTGCTCGCCGTGATCGGGCTGGGACACGAGCAGCTCGTCCACGTCGACCCCGATGCGCTTGGCGTAAGCGGGATCCATGGCGTGCTCGGCGTCGATGAACGCGCAGATGCCGCCCAGCTTCTGGGCGCTGGCGAGGACGTGGTAGACCAGCGTCGTCTTACCGGAGGACTCAGGACCGAACACCTCGACGATGCGCCCGCGCGGCAGCCCGCCCACGCCGAGGGCCAGGTCGAGCGACAGGGCGCCGGTGGGGATGGCGTCGACGCGCACCTGGGCGCCCTCTTCCCCCATCTTCATGATCGCGCCCTCGCCGAAGTCCTTGCGGATCTGCGTCAGCGCACCGTTGAGCGCTCGCTCGCGCCCCTCGGCGATCTTCTGCTGCTCCTTGTCCATGTTCGTCCTCTCGAAAGCTCTGGTAGCGACAACGTAGGACTGAGTCCGGACGGACAGATGTTCGCCCCGCCGCGTGAGCTGCCTCACGCCGGCCGGGCGGGCCTTCTGGTTGCATCTGGGGCGGTGTACGCCTTCAAGCAGGCCGGCTGGTTTCGCCGCATGATGCGCCTCTCGGGCGCGGTCCCGCCGATCTCGTGGCTCTACGTCCGCACCCTGCACCACCTGGACCGCCTCGTGTACCGCCTCACGCGCGGCCGGGCGACCTTCGTGTCGCTGGTGACGGGCCTGCCGATCGTGATGCTCACGACGACCGGTGCCAAGAGCGGCCGCCAGCACACGTTGCCCTTGGTCGCGCTTCCGGATGGCGAACGCATGGTGATCATCGCGTCCAACTACGGCCAGCGCCGCAACCCGGCCTGGTACTACAACCTGCGCGCGCACCCGCGCGCGACCATCAGCTTCGACGGGGCCACCCGTGAGGTGGTCGCGCGCGAGCTGGAAGGCGACGAGCGGGAGCGCCAGTACGCCCGCGGGATCGAGATCTACCCGGGCTGGACGCAGTACCGAGAGCGCGCCTCGAACCGGCGCATCCCGGTCATCCAGTTGACGCCGGTCGCGTAGTCCGCCGGCAGACAAGCACCTCCGTGCGGTACGGCACCGTGACGGTGCCCGCTCCAGCGATCGCTCGGGCCTGTTCCAGCACCCGTGCGCGCTCGGCCGGCTCCAGCGACGCGATGAAGCTGATCGACCCCACGCGTGCCTCGAGACCGTCGGCGTCGAGCTCCTGCGGGTTGTCGAACGTGCGCTCCTCGAACGGACCGAACAGGGAGGAGCGCTCGAACGCGGCGCGCCAGGGGTCGCCGCGGTGGGTCGGCACCTCGCCACGGTGGGGGTCGACCAGGGCGTCGATGGCTCGGTTCACCGGGTCGTCATCCACGCGCCGATTCCAGAACAGCGCGAGCAGCCCCTCGCGAAGCAGCACGCGCGCGATCTCGGGCAGCGCGCGGTCGCCGTCGAACCAGTGGAACGCCTGACCGACCGTCACGGCGGCCACCGCGCCGTCCTGGAGCGGGATCGCCTCGGCGGTCCCGTCTACGGCTCGGGCGCCGGCCGGCAGGGCCTCCCGCATCTCCGCCACCGGCTCGACCGCGATCACCCGCAGACCCGCCTCGAGCAGCGGCCGCGTCAGCTTGCCCGTGCCCGCCGCCAGGTCCAGCACCACCGCCCGCGGCGCCAGCCGCGCGACCACCGAGCGAACCGCGGGCTCGGGATAACCGGGACGCCCGCGCTCGTAGGCGGCCGCCGAGCGCGCGAACCCGACCGCTGCCGCTCGGTGCATCCGGCTCACGCGAGCTCCAGCGTGGCGAGCGGCTCGTAGAGCGCTCCCTGCGGGCGCAACGTCGAGCGATACAGGGTCAGCGCCTCCGCCGGGAAGGCCTCGGCCGGCGGCGCCGGCGACTCCGGCAGCGGGGCTACCCGCCGTTCCTTTCGCTTCACACGCGCAAGGGTGACGTGTGGCCAGAACGGCCGCTTCTCCGGCCGGTACCAGCCGCCCGCCTCGAGCGCATCCGAAACGCGCGCCTGCAGCGCCGATGCCCGTCGCTCGAAGTCCTCCAGGTCGAGCGCGAACAGCCTCGGATCTCGCGGCGGCAGCGGGCGGATCCCCGCCGCGCGCAGGACCGGAGCGGGCGGCGCGTGCGCGAACGCCGCCGCGGCGATCGCCTCGGCCGCCGCTTCGTCCTGCCAGCCGAGGAAGACGAGCGTCACGTGGAGGGCCTCCGGCGCCACCGGCCGCAGGTCCGTGCGCCCCTCGACCAGCGCGTCGCGCCACGCCGCCAGCTCCGACCGCGCCCGCGGCGGCAGGTCGAGCGCCACGAACATGCGCGCGCGTGGGCCGCTCAGATCTCGAAGTCCTCCCCGCGCAGCACCCGCCGCAGCAGGTGCATGCCGACCGTCGTGGAGCGGTCGCGGATCTCGGCGCGGTCGCCCGGCAGGCGCACGTCGCGCACGAGCTTGGAGCCATTGGCGAGCTTCACCGCCCAGCAGACGTAGCCGACCGGCTTGGCCTCGGTCCCTCCCCCCGGCCCCGCCACGCCGGTGATCGCCACCGCCGTGTCGGCCTCGAAGCGCGCCAGCGCGCCGTCGACCATCGCCTCGGCCACCTCCAGCGACACCGCGCCATGGCGCTCGATCAGCGCCGGATCGACTCCCAGCAGCTCGGACTTCGCCTCGTTCGAGTAGCTCACCACCCCGCCGGCGAAGTACGCCGACGACCCTGGCCGCTCGGTCAGCCGCGCCGCCATCAGCCCGCCCGTGCAGGACTCGGCGACCGCCGCCCAGCGCCCCGTCAGCAGCTCGGCCACCTGCTCGTCGATGCTCGATCCGTCCACGGAGAACAACGAGCGCTCGTGGCGCTCGGCGATCAGGTCCCGCACCGCCTCCCAGGCGGGCTGCGCGGCGGGCTCCCAGCGGGTGACCACCTCCACCTCGGCGCGGCGCAGGCACGTGGTGATCTCGAGCGCGTCGAACCCCTCGACCGACGCCTCGGCCACGCGCAGCGTCTCGGCGATCTCCGACTCCGGGATCCCGAACAGGCGCAGCGTCTGCTGCTCGTAGGTGGTGCGCCCGCCGACCGCCTCCTGGAAGGCCTCGGTCTCGATGGCCTGCGGCCACATCGCGTGCAGCTCGCGCGGCGGTCCCGGCAGCACGACGATCGTCGGCTTGCCGGGCACCACCAGGCCCGGCGCGGTGCCCGCCGGGTAGATCACGTGGGCGCCCTCGGGCACGAGCGCCTGCTTGCGGTTGGCGGCGCGCACCGCGTCGAAGTCGAGGTGCTGGAAGCGCTTCATCAGCGGCCGCAGGATGTCGGCGATGCGCTCCTCCAGGTCCTCGTCCAGGAACAGCGGGCGTCCCGTGAACTCGGCGACCATCTCGATCGTCAGGTCGTCGGCGGTCGGCCCGAGCCCGCCGCTCGTGATCACGAGATCGACGCCCTGGTCCCGCATGAACGCGAGCTGCGCGGTCATGTCCTCCGGGCGATCGCCGCAGATCGTGATGTGGGCCAGCTCCACGCCCAGCTCGAGCAGCCGGTCGGACAGCCACGGCCCGTTGCGGTCGCGCACGCGCCCGGTCAGCACCTCGGTGCCGGTCACGACGATCCCGGCGCGGGCGGCCATCAGGCGCAGGGACGCTGGCCCGCGGGCAACGACCGTTGCGAGCCCGGGGTGAACGCGAAGCCGACCGGCTCGGGACCCGGCTCGATCTGCACGGCCTTCCCGTTGACGGTCACCTGCACGTCCGTCTTGCCGAGGTTCACGCGCAGCCTGCGACCGCGGAAGGTCCGCGGGGCGTCGAGGATGCCCTCGAAGGTCACATCGGTGTCGGGACCGGTGTCGAGGCACACGTAGACCGGGTTGTTGGGGGTGATGCGCAGCGTCACGCGCCGGGGTTGCGCGGGCTTCTCCGGCTCGGTCTTGGTGGTCTCGGTCGTCTCGGTGGTCGGCTCGTTGCCAGCCTGCTCGGATCCGCCTCCTCCTCCACCGCCCTCGTCGTCGCCGCCGACCAGGCCGATCAGGAGCAGCACCCCCACGACGACCACCACGGCCAGCCCGATCGCCACCCACGGCCCGCGCGGCGGGCGGGGACCGCGGCGGCGCTCCCGCGCCACGGCGGTGGGTCCCAGCGGCTGCAGCTGCTCGGCCTCCTCGCGCGACTCGTAGGTCGCGCGGTATTCCTCCACCAGCACCTGCGGATCCAGGCCGAGCGCCTCGGCGTAGGTGCGCAGGAACGTCTTGACGAACGTCGGGCCGGGCAGCATCCCGAACTCCTCGTTCTCGAGCGCGCGCAGGTACTTGGCCCGGATCTTGGTCCTCGACTCCACGTCCGCGATGTCGAGGTGCTGGCGCATGCGCGCCTCACGGAGGGTGTCCCCGATATTGGGCATGGCGGCGTTGATTAGCCCGTGCGGCCTCCGGCCGCACTTCTAATGATGTAGGTCGCCATCCGGGCGCCCATTTTGTCGGACGGCGCTAGTCGTCGGAGTGCGACGCAACAGCCGGTTCAGCCAGCTGCTCCAGCACGCGCGGCAGATCGGCCTCCGTGATCAGCACCTGGCGGGCCTTGGAGCCCTCGTAGCCGGAGATCACGCCGCGCCGCTCCATCATGTCGATCAGCCGCCCCGCGCGCGTGTAGCCGACCCGCAGGCGGCGCTGCAGCATCGACGTCGAGGCCGTGCCCATCTGGATCACGGTGGCGATCGCGTCGGCCAGCAGGTCGTCCTGATCGGGGTCGTAGTCGCCGTCGGGCCCGTCCCCGTCGGATTCGGTCTCCACGGCCTCGAGCAGCTCCTCGTGCAGCTCGGGCTCGCCCTGGCGTCGCCAGTGCTCGGTCAGCTTCTCGATCTCCTCCTCGGCGATGAAGGCGCCCTGGATGCGCGCAGAGCGCGATTCGCCGGACGGCCGGAACAGCATGTCGCCCTGGCCCAGCAGCGACTCCGCGCCGTTCTGGTCGAGGATCACGCGCGAGTCCGTCTGCGAGGACACGGCGAACGCGATCCGGGCCGGCACGTTGGCCTTGATCATGCCGGTGATCACGTCGGCGCTGGGCCGCTGGGTGGCCAGCACGAGGTGGATGCCCACGGCGCGCGACTTCTGCGCCAGCCGGATGATCGAGTCCTCCACGTCGGCGGGGGCGACCATCATCAGGTCGGCGAGCTCGTCGATCACGCAGAGGATGTAGGGCAGCGGGCGCTCGCCCTGCTGCGCGCGCACGCGGTTGAGCTCGACCAGGCTGCGCGTCTTGGCCTTGCTCATCACGCCGTAGCGCTCCTCCATCTCCTTGATCAGGTTGGCGAGCACGTTGGCGGCCAGGCGCGGCGAGGTGACGACCGGCGTGAGCAGGTGCGGGATGCCCTCGTAGTGGTTCAGCTCCACGCGCTTGGGGTCGACAAGCACGAGCCGCACCTCGTTGGGGTCGGCGCGCAGCAGCAGCGACGACAGCATCGCGTTGACGCACCCCGACTTACCCGATCCGGTGGTGCCGGCGATCAGGATGTGCGGCTGCTTGGCGAGGTCGGTCCCGATCGCCTTGCCGGCGATGTCCTTGCCGAGCCACACCGAGAGCGGCGACCAGCCCTTGGGCGCGTCCTGGAAGACATCGCCGAGGTGCACCATCTTGCGCACCCGGTTGGGCACCTCGACGCCGACCGCCTGCTTGCCGGGGATCGGGGCGAGGATGCGGACCTGCTCGGCCGCCAGCGCGTAGGCGAGGTCGTCCTTGAGCTGCGAGACCTTCGACATCTTGATCCCGGGCGCCATGCGCAGCTCGTACCGGGTCACGTGCGGGCCGGTGACCGTGCCGATCACGCGCCCCTCGACGTTGAAGTGGCTGAGCGCCTCGGTCAGCTGGGCGCCGGTGCGCTCGATGCCCTTCGTGTCGACCTTCTGCGCGCCGTTGGAGCGCTTCAGGAACGACGGCTTGGGCAGGCGGTACTCGTAGTCGTCGGCCTCGGTGACCGCCGAGCGGCGGTTGCCCATCGGCGTGAGCTGCTCCTGCTCGGGCTCCTCGGCCTCGGCCTCGGGCAGCGCCTCGACCTCCGGCTCTGGCTCGGGCCACGGCTCGTCCTCGACCTCGGGCTCCTCGTCCGGCTGCTCCTCGTGCTCGAACAGATCCGGGTAGCGCTCCTCCCCGTCGAGCGCCGGGGCCTCGACGTGGGTCGCGCGCACGACCGGCTCCTGGTTCTCGGGCTCGGGCGGCTCGACCGGCTCGGGCGCGATCGGGTCGCCCGGAAGCGGGCCGGTGGCGGCGGTGCGGGTGGTCTTCCGCACGCGCTCGGTGGTCGTCGTCGCCGCGTCGCGCGTTGCCTGCAGGACGCCCGCGATCGAGGCGCCGGTCACGAGCAGCACCCCCGCCAGCAGCAGGAAGACGAACAGGATGTGCGATCCGGCCTCGGAGAAGAGCTTCGCCGACGCCCAGAACAAGCGACTCGCCGACCAGCCCGCCATGCTCGCGCAGGTAGGCGGCGTCGAGGAAGCCGTCGCGTGCGGTGTCGCCCGGCCCCAGGCCGAGCGAGCCAGCCGCCAGCCCGAGCGTGAGCGCGGCCGCCAGGCAGATCGCGCCGGTCTTGAGCGGATGGACCGCGGGGAGCATCGGGCGGATCACGATCGCCGCGCCCGCGGCGAACAGCGCGATCGGCGCCAGATAGCCGGCGCCACCGAACAGGAACAGGATGCCGTCGGCCATCGCCTCGCCGACCTCGCCCCCGGCCCAGTCGAAGTAGAAGACGCACGCGAAAAAGGCCGCGAGTGCGACCAGGCCCAGCCCGATCACGTCCCATTGGCGCTGTTCGAGCTGGGGCAGCTCGAACCGCGGCCAGGATCCGCGCGATCGGCGGCGCTTACGGCGACGGCTTGCCATCCAAGGTGATTTCGACGGAGAACAGCCGCACCCTCCCTATCCTGAGGAGCATGTCGGGACGCCCCCGAGTGCTCGTCGTCGAGGACGACACTGACATCGCCGGCGTTCTACGCCGGTCCCTCGACAAGGAGGGCTACGACGTGCGCGTGGCCCTCGACGGCGAGGCCGCGATCGACGAGGCGGGCGTGTTCGAGCCCGACGCGGTCGTGCTCGACCTCGGCCTCCCCCGCCTCGACGGCGTAGAGGTCTGCCGGCGACTGCGAGACGACGGCGACGTTCCGATCCTGATCCTGACCGCCCGCGACGCGCTCGAGGCACGCGTGGAGGGGCTCGACTCGGGGGCCGACGACTACCTCGTCAAGCCCTTCGAGCGCGACGAGCTGCTGGCCCGGCTGCGCGCGCTGCTGCGCCGCCGGCCGCCGCGCGGGAGCGCCTACCTGGTCGTCGGCGACCTGCGCCTCAACCCCGACACGCACCAGGTGGTGCGCGGCGACCGCGAGCTGGAGCTGACCGCGCGCGAGTTCGAGCTGCTCGAGCACCTGATGCGCAACGAGCGGATCGTCGTGTCGCGCCAGGCGCTGCTCGACGAGGTCTGGGGCTACCACCCGTTCGCCGAGACCAACACCGTCGACGTGTTCATCTCCAACCTGCGCCGCAAGCTCGAGGCCAACGGCGAGGCGCGCGTGCTCCACACGGTGCGCGGGGCCGGCTACGTGCTGAGGGACGCATGAGGACGCGCCTGCCGGTCCGATTCAAGCTCGCGGTCGTCACGGCCGCGCTGACCTTCGGGATCCTGTGCGTCTTCGCGGTGGTGATCGGCGCGGTGGCCGAATCGCGCATCCGGGCCGGCTTCGACGACGACCTGCGGGCGAGCGTCGCCGACCTCTCGAACAGCATCGACGCCCAGCGCCTGGCCGACGGGCGCGTGCGCTACAACGTGGACGCCCTGCACGGCGCCGCCACGGGCGACGCCGAGGTCCGCCTCGTCAGGCGCACCGGCGAGGTCGTGGACCCGCAGGGCTTCTATCCGCTGGCGGCCGTGGGCGTCGAGGGCTTCACCAACTTCCAGGGCCTGCGGGTCGCGTCGCGGGCCGTGACGATCTCGAATACGCACATCCCGGAGGCATTCGGGCCGCTGGCGGAGGAGCCCGTGGCACCCGTGGTCGCCTACGTGCAGTACGCCAAGCCGCTGGCGACGGTCAACCGCACCGTCAACCGCGTCCGCGTGTTCCTCGGCTTCGGCGTGCTCGGCGGCACGCTGCTCGCTTTCCTCGGCGGCCTGTATGTCGCCGAGCGCGCCATGCGTCCGATCGCGGGATTGACCCGGGCCGCGCGCGAGGTGGCCCGCACGCGCGACCCGGACATCACGTTGCCCAAGCCGCGCGCCAACGACGAGGTCTCCGACCTCGCGCACACGTTCGAGGACATGCTCGGCGAGCTCGGGGCGGCGCGGCAGGAGACCGAGGCCACGCTGGACCGTCAGCGCGCGTTCGTCGCCGACGCCTCGCACGAGCTGCGCACCCCGCTGACGAGCATCCTCGCCAACCTCGAGCTGCTCGAGGCCGAGCTGACCGGCGAGCAGCGCGAGATGGCCGACTCGGCCCTGCGCTCGTCGAAGCGGATGCGCCGGCTGGTCGGCGACCTGCTGCTGCTCGCGCGCGCCGACGCGGGCCGCGAGGCGCCGCACGCGCCCGTCGACCTCGCCGCGGTGGCGCGCGAGGCGGCCGAGGAGGCCGGGGCGCTGTCGTCCGACCATCCGGTTTCGCTCGACCTCACCGGCCCTGTGACCGTCGACGGCGTGTCGGACGACCTGCACCGGCTGGCGGGAAACCTCGTCGAGAACGCGCTGATCCATACGGCGGCGGGCACGCCGGTCACCGTGTCGGTGCGCCGCGAGGGCGACTCCGCGGTGCTCGAGGTGGCCGACCGCGGGCCGGGGGTCCCGGCCGGGATGCGCGAGCGCGTGTTCGAGCGCTTCGCCCGCGGCAGCGGCGACACCGCCCGCGCCGGGGGCAGCGGCCTCGGGCTGGCGATCGTGAAGGCGGTGGCTGACGCCCACGGCGGCAGCGTGGAGCTGCTCGACGCCGCGGGCGGCGGCGCCCGCTTCGTGGTCTCGCTCCCGATCGGGTCGCCCGCGTCGGTGCGCTCCGATAGCGGGGCTACCGTGTTTCGGGCCTAACAGCACCCGATTCGGAGGAGCTTCCCCCGTGAAGTACATCCTGCGCCGGCGGCCGTCGCCGGCCCTCGTGATCTCCTGCATAGCCCTGTTCGTGTCGATGGGCGGCGTGTCCTACGGCGTCGCGACCGGCTTCATCGACAGCCGCGAAATCCGCAACAACACGATCACGAGCGGCGACGTGCGCAACAACACGCTGCGCACCTTCGACATCCGCAACAACGAGGTGCGCGGCTTCGACGTGCGCAACTCGTCGCTGCAGGGCCGTGACATCGCGTTCAACACGCTGACCGGCGCCGACATCAACGAGTCGACCCTCGGCAAGCTGCCGAGCGCCACTCAGGCCGACAACGCCGCCGCGGTGACGGTTCTGAAGACGATCGCGCCCGTCACGATCGCCGAGGGCGGCGCGCCGGTGACGTTGGTGAACCACGGGCCGCTCTCGCTGAGCGCCGCCTGCGTCGACAGCGGCGGCAGCACCGCGGCGCGGCTGCGCGTTCAGACCACCGAGGCGGGCTCGGCGGGCACCGACGTCCCGACCATCGACCCGGGCGACGGCCCGGTGACGGTGGCCGAGCTGCTCGACCTGGCGGCGGCCCCGCGCAGCGCCGCGAACCGCGACGTGTTCGGGTGGGCGCCGAGCGGGAAGGGCCTGACCGGCCAGTTCGGCTTCGTCGCGGACGGCGCGGGCGCCGGGGCCTGCGTCTTCACCGGCCACGTGGTGATCGAGGGCTAGGGCTAGACCTCTACGACCACCGGCAGGACCATCGGCCGGCGGCGCAGGCGCTCGTAGACGAACGCCGCCACGTCGTCGTGCAGGTGGTCCTGCAGGAGGTCGATCTCGCGGATCTCCTCCTTGGCCGAGCGGGCCAGCGAGTCGTCGACGGCCGACCTCAGCTCCTCCACGAAGCCGTCCGTCTCGTCGACGAACGGGACGCCCCGGAAGATGATCTCGGGCGGCGCCACCGAGCGGCCGTCCTGCTCGGAGACCGTCGCGACCACGATGAAGATCCCGTCCGCGGACAGCATGCGCCGGTCGCGCAGGGCCACGTCCTCGATGTCGCCCACGTCCACGCCGTCGACGAAGATCATGCCCGCCTGCTCGCGGTCGCCGAAGCGGGCTCCCTTCGAGTTGATCTCGAGTGGCAGACCGTTCTCGCCGCGGAAGATCGACTTGGGCGGGATCCCCACCGCCTCGGCCAGCTCCGAGTGCAGGCGCAGGCGGCGGTGGTCGCCGTGCACCGGCAGCACGTACTCGGGCTTGGTCAGGTTGAGCATCAACTTGAGCTCCTCCTGGTAGCCGTGGCCGGAGGCGTGCACGGGCACGTCGGCAGCCGTGATCACGTCGGCGCCGAGCTTGTAGATGCGGTTGATCGTCTCGTTGACCGCCCGCTCGTTGCCGGGGATCGAGGTCGCGGAGAAGATCACCGTGTCGCCCTCGTGGAGGTCGACCTGGGGATGGTCGCCGTGCGCCATGCGGCGCAGGGCGGAGAGCGGCTCGCCCTGGCTGCCGGTGGAGATCACGACCAGCTTGTGGTCGGGGAAGTCCTCGATCTCCTTGGGGCCGACGAGCATGCCCTCCGGCACGTCGATATGGCCCAGCATGCGGCCGATGTTCACGTTCTTGCGCATCGAACGCCCCACCAGCGAGACCTTGCGACCCAGGACCGCCGCGGCATCGACCACCTGCTGGACGCGGTGGATGTTGGAGGCGAAGCAGGTGACCACGATGCGGCCCTGGCAGCGCCCGAACACCTCCTCGAGCTTCGGGCCCACGCTCGACTCGGACAGCGACACCCCCGGCCGGTCGGCGTTGGTCGAGTCGCCGCAGAGCAGCAGCAGGCCGTCGCGGCCCAGCTCGGCCAGGCGCGCCACGTCGGCCGGCACGCCGTCCACCGGGGTCTGGTCGAACTTGTAGTCGCCGGTGACGAGCGTCGTGCCGAGCTCGCAGGTCAGCGCAACGCCAAACGCATCCGGGATCGAATGGGCCATCTTCACCATCTCCACCGAGAACGGCCCGGCCTCGAACGTCTGGGTGGCGAGCACGTCCTCCACCGCTACCTCGCGCAGCCGGTGCTCGTCGAGCTTCGAGCGCACCATCGCCGCGGTCAGCGGGCCGCCGTAGATCGGCGGAGTGCGGCTCAGCTCGCGCAAGACGAAGGGCAGCGCGCCCACGTGGTCCTCGTGGCCGTGGGTGAGCACGATCGCCTCGATGTCCTCGGCGCGCTCGCGCAGGTAGGCGAAGTCGGGCAGCACGAGGTCGATGCCGAGCTGGTCCGGGGTCGGGAACATCAGCCCGGTGTCGACGACGACGATGCGGCCGTCGTATTCGACGACCATCATGTTCTTGCCGATCTCGCCGAGCCCGCCGAGCGGCAGGACCCGCAGGGTCCCGCTCACACCGCGGCGAGCAGCTGGTGGCGCTCGAGCGCCGCGCGAATCACGGCCTTCTCCTCCTCGGTGGCCTCGACGAGGGGCAGCCGCAGGCCGCCGGCCTCCTGACCGATCATGTTGAGCGCGGCCTTGACGGGGATCGGGTTGGTGGTGACCGCGAGCGCCTGGTAGAGGTCGCGCAGGCCGTCCTCGATCTCGTGGCGGCGGTCCGGCTCGTCGACGATGCGGCGCATCTCGGTGCCGACCAGCTGCGAGGCGACCAGGATGCCGCCGGTGCCGCCGAGGTCCATCGTCTTGGCGAGGATGTCGTCGTTGCCTGCCAGCAGGTCGAGCCCGTCGATCGCGGCCATGTCCTCGTAGCGGGCCTGCTTGACCGCGACCACGTTCTCGATCTGGCCCAGCTCCGCGAGCAGGTCGTTGGGCATGTCGGTCGCCGTGCGGCTGGGGATGTTGTACGCCACGATCGGCAGGTCCGTGGCGGCCGCGATCGCCTCGTAATGGGCCTTGATGCCGCGCCGGTTGGGCCGCACGTAGTACGGGGTGACCACGAGCACCGCGTCCACGCCCGCTTCCGCGGCGCGCTCGGTCAGCTCGATGCTGTGGCGCGTGTCGTAGGTGCCGGTGCCGGCGATCACGGTGGCGTCGCCGGTCTCGGCCACGCCGATCTCCCAGAGGCGGACCTTCTCCTCGTCGGTCATCGTGGCGGCCTCGCCCGTGCTGCCGGCGAGCACCAGGCCGTCCGTGCCGTTGTCGAGCAGGTGATGGATCAGCCGCGCGGTGGCGTCCTCGTTGAGCTCCCCGTCGCTCCCGAACGGGGTCACCATCGCGGTGAGGATGCCCCCAATCACTGCTGGAGCGGCTTGAACGGGTCGGGACTGGCGTTCGGCGAGCCGCCCTCGGAAGGGGCGGGCGGGGGCGGCGGAGGCGGAGGCTCGGGAGCGGCGGGCGGCGGCCGGCGGATCCGCGGCGGCGGGCTCTGGCGCGGGCGGCGGCGTCGGCGGTGCGGGCGGGGCGGGCTCCCCCGAGGGCGGCGGGGCCGTGCCGGCGGGCGGGGCGTCCTGGATCGGGCGTCCGTGCGTCGTCGTAGCGGGTTTCTGCCTGCTGCCCAGGCGTCGAACCGCCCTGGTTGAAGTTCTGCTGAGCCTCGTCGAGCTTCTGCTGCGCCTGCTCGGCGAGCTTCTTTGCCTTGTCCATGAAGCCCATGGTCGCCTCCTGCGTAGATCGGGCAGGAGCGTACCGCGCGAACCGGTTTCGCGGGATAACCGCTGCAAACCGCCCGGAACGCCCCCGCCGAATGTCAGAATTGGCTGTGGCGCTCATGGCTCACGAAGAACGCGACTACAGCCACCGGACCGCGGTCCAGAAGCTCGGAGTCAAGCCCGAGCAGCGGGTCGAGGTCACGGGCGACGTGGGATCGGGCCTGCGCCGAGACGTCAAGCAGGCCGTCGGACGCGGCCTCGTGAAGTCCGGCGAGCTGGACGGCGCGATCATCCTGGTCGAGTCCGAGGACGAGGCCAAGGAGGCGCTCGTGCGCTACCGGGCCCGCCTGCGCGACACCGGCTACCTCTGGGTGATCACCCGCAAGCGCGGCCACGAGAGCTACCTCAACCAGATGGCCCTGGTCCCCCACGCCAAGCGGCTCGGCCTGATCGACAACAAGACCTGCTCGATCGACGAGAACCGCAGCGGCATCCGCTTCGTCGTGCCACGGGCGCTGCGCAAGCAGACAGCGGCGTAAGATCGCCGCATGGCGACCGCCGATGCGCCGACCCCGATCCCGGGGCGTGCGTCCGATGCAGACCGCGAGCGCTTCATCGAGCTGCTTCAGGCCCGCTCGGTCGAGGGCCGGCTCTCCACGGACACGTTCGCCCGCCGCCTCGAGGGGGTGCTCGGTGCGCGCAACATGGCCGAGCTGGACGCACTCGTTGCAGACGTCCGCGCCCCCGGCCGCGCCCGGCGCGCCTCGCTCCAAGCCGTCTCGTGGCTGTCGACGCTGGTCGCGGATGTCCAGGCAGCATGGCGCGGTCCGCGCGTGCCCGTGCTGGCGCTGCCGACCGAGTCGATGAGCATCGGGCGCTCGCCCGACTGTGACTGCCTGCTGTCCGAACCGAGCGTCTCCCGCCGCCACGCCCAGCTGCGTCGCGATGGCGAGCGCTGGCTGCTGCGCGACCTCGGCTCGCGCAACGGCACCCGCCTGAACGGCGCCCGCGTGACCGAGGAGATCGAGGTGCGGCCCGGCGATCAGCTCAGCCTGGGCGGAGTGCGCTACCGGCTGGGCGGCCGCTAGAGCAGGTTTTCCAGCCCGATAACGGGCGACGTCTCCAGCGAGCCCACTCGTCGCACCGCCAGCAGCACCCCCGGCATGAACGACTCGCGGTCCACCGAGTCGTGGCGGATCGTCAGCGTCTGCCCGGCGCCTCCGAAGAGCACCTCCTGGTGGGCCACCAGGCCCGGAAGGCGCACCGAGTGGATCGGCTCGTGGACGTTGCCGCCCGCCTCCGCGATCAGCTGGGCCGTCCGCTTGGCCGTGCCCGACGGCGCGTCCAGCTTGCCGTCGTGGTGCAGCTCGACGATCTCGCACTCAGGCATGTGCGCCGCGGCCTCCACGGCGAACTTCATCATCAGCACCGCCCCGATCGCGAAGTTGGGCGCCACGAACAGGTTGCCCTCCCCCACGCCCTCGAGCGACGAGAAGTCGGCCCCGCTCGTGCCCATCACGCAGTGCACTCCCGCCTCCAGGCAGGCGCGCGCGTTCGCGAGGGCCGAGTCGGGCGTGGAGAAGTCCACCACCACGTCGGCGTCGCCGAGCACGTCGGCGAGCCCGGTCTCCAGCAGCGGGTCGGCGCGGCCGACCAGCGCCATGTCCTCGGCGCCCTCCACGGCATGGCAGACGGTGTCCCCCATCCGGCCCGCCGCGCCGGAGACCGCGACGTTGATCACGCCGCTTCGGCGAGCACCGGGCTGACCGCTTCGAGCGCCGTGCGGAACGTCGCCTCGTCGCCGCCCACACCGGCCGCCGACATGCGCTCCGGGAGCCAGACGTGGCGGGCCAGCTGCGTCACGTCGTCGAGCGTGACGGCGTCCAACCGGGCCAGCAGCTCGTCCACGGTCAGCAGCGGCACGCCCATCAGGACCGAGCTGCCGAGCCGGTTCATGCGCGCCGCGCTCGACTCCATCGACAGCACCGTGCGCCCCTTGACGTTCTCGCGCGCGCGGTCGAGCTCGGCCGCCGTCACGCCGTCGGACTGCAGGCGGTTCAGCTCGGTGCCGATCACCGTCATCGCCTCCTGCACGTTGTCGGGCCGCGTGCCCACGTAGACCGCCACCTGGCCGGTGTCGGCGTACTGGGCGGTGTAGGAGTAGACCGAATAGGCCAGCCCGCGCTTCTCGCGCACCTCCTGGAACAGCCGCGAGGAGGTGGAGCCGCCCAGGATCGTGTCCAGGATCCGCATCGCGAAGCGCCGCTCGTCCCCACGGGCGATCCCGAGACCGCCCAGCGCCAGGTGATACTGCTCTGTCTCCTTGGCGTGGAAGCGCACCGCCGGCGAGGCGTGCGCCTCGGCCGGGTCCGCGACCGGCGCGGGCCCGGCGTCGCCAAACGCGGCGTCCACGAGCGCGACGATGCGGTCGTGATCGAGGTTGCCGGCAGCAGCCACGACCATGTTGTTCGGCACGTAGCGGCCGTCGTGCCACTTGGCGATCTGCGGCACCGGCACCGAGGAGATCACCTCGGCGCGGCCGATCACCGGCCGCCCGAGCGGGTGGTCGCCGAAGATCGCCCCGGCGAGCACGTCGTGCACCTTGTCCGAGGGCTCGTCCTCGTACATGGCGATCTCCTCGATCACCACCTGGCGCTCCGAGTCGATGTCCGGGTAGGCCGGCCGCAGCACCATGTCCTGAAGCGCGTCGAAGGCACGCTCCAGGTGCATGTCGAGGAAGCGCGAGTAGACGGAGGTCGTCTCCTTGCCGGTGCCGGCGTTGACCTCCGCCCCCATCGCGTCGAACAGCTCGTCGATCTCGAGCGAGCTGAAGCGATCCGTCCCCTTGAAGAGGAGGTGCTCCAGGAAGTGCGAGATGCCGGCCTGCTCGCCCCCCTCGTCGCGCGATCCCGCTCGGATCCAGAACCCGAGCGCGATCGAGCGCACCGAGGGCATCGCCTCGGTGACGACCCGGACGCCCGAGTCGAGGGTGGTGAGCCGAGCGGTCTCCGTCACTACTCGCTGCGCTCGCGCTCGCGCGGCCGGCGCTCGCGCTCGCGTGGGCGCCGCCCGCTGCGGCCGTTGCCGCGGTCGCCGCGGTCGCCACGCGGACCCTTGTCGCCGGTGCCCATGGACGCCAGCTCCTCGGGCGACTTGCCCGCGATCTCCGGGTCCTCGGCCAGGCGCAGGCCGATGCGGCCCCGCTCGCGATCCACCTCGACCACCTTCACGCGGAGCTCGTCGCCGCGGTTGACGACATCCTCGACCGCGTCCACCCGCTCGCCGGGCTTGATGTTCGAGATGTGCAGCAGGCCGTCGGTGCCCTTGGCCAGCTCGATGAAGGCGCCGAACGTGGTCGTCTTGACGACCTTGCCGGTGAACTCGTCGCCGAGCTCGACCTCCTTGGTCATCGAGCGGATCCGGTCGACCAGGGCGTCGCCCTGCTCGCCCGTCTGGGCGTAGATGCGCACCGTGCCGTCGTCGTCGATGTCGATCTGCGCGTCGAACTCCTCCGACAGCGCCCGGATCGTCTCGCCGCCCTTGCCGATCACGGCACCGATCTTCTCGGTGTCGATCTGGATGGCGCTGATGCGCGGCGCGTACTGCGACAGCTCCTCGCGCGGCTGCGAGATCGCCTCGGTCATCTTGCCGAGGATCGTCATGCGCGCGTTCTGGGCCTGCTCGAGCGCGTCGCGCAGGATGTCGAACGTGACGCCGGTGATCTTGATGTCCATCTGGAGGGCGGTGATGCCCTCGGACGTGCCGGCGACCTTGAAGTCCATGTCGCCGAGGTGGTCCTCCACGCCCGCGATGTCCGTGAGGACGATGTAGTCGTCGCCCTCCTTGATCAGGCCCATCGCCACTCCGGCCACCGGCGCCTTGATCGGCACGCCGGCGTCCATCAGCGACAGCGAGGAGCCGCAGACCGAGGCCATCGAGGACGACCCGTTCGACTCGAGGATGTCCGAGACGACGCGAATCGTGTACGGGAACTCGTCCACCGTCGGCACGACCGGCACGAGCGCCCGCTCCGCGAGCGCGCCGTGGCCGATGTCGCGGCGCTTCGGGCCGCGCATGAAGCCGGCCTCGCCCACCGAGAACGGCGGGAAGTTGTAGTGGTGGAAGTAGTGCTTGGTCTCCTGTAGGCCGAGCGTGTCCAGCCGCATCTCGTCACGCGTGGTGCCGAGCGCGGCGACCGAGAAGGCCTGCGTCTGGCCGCGGGTGAAGATCGCCGAGCCGTGCGTGCGCGGGGCGACCCCGACCTCGATCCAGATGTCGCGGATCTCCTCCGCGGCGCGGCCGTCGGGGCGCTTCTTGTCGACGGCGATGCGCTTGCGGATGATGTCCTTCTCGAGGCTGTCGAAGGCCAGCTGCACGGCCTGGCGCCTCGCGACGACCGCCGTGTCGTCGGCCTCGACGGTCTCGCCGAGCGCCTCCAGGACCTCCTCCTCGACGCGCTTGGTGGCGTCCTGGCGCTCGAGCTTGTCGTGCACCTGGGTGGCCTCGTCGAGAGCGGAGCCGAAGCGGTCCTTGACCTCGCCGAGGATCGACTCGTCCACCTGCCGCGGCGTGTTCTCGATCTTCTCCTTGCCGGCCTGCTTGCGCAGGTCGTGCTGGGCCTGGCAGAGCTGCTTGATCGCCTGGTGGGCGATGTCGAGCGCATCGAGGATCTCGGCCTCGGTGATCTCGTTGGCGCCCGCCTCGACCATCAGGATGGCCTCCTCGGTGCCCGCGACCACCAGGTCGAGCGGGGACTCGAGCAGCCACTCCTCATCGGGATTGACGAGGAAGTTGCCCTCGCCGTCCTGGCCGATGCGAACGGCGCCCACGGGCGCCGGGAAGGGGATGTCGGACACCATCAGCGCGGCGCTGGCGCCGTTCATCGCGAGGATGTCGTAGGGGTGCTCGTGGTCCACCGACATGGGGATCGAGACCAGCTGGGTCTCGCGATTCCAGCCCTTGGGGAAGAGCGGGCGCAGAGGCCGGTCGATCATGCGGGCGGTGAGGGTGGCCTTCTCGCCGGCGCGACCCTCGCGGCGGAAGAAGCTGCCGGGGATCTTGCCCGCGGCGTACATGCGCTCCTCCACGTCGACGGTCAGCGGGAGGAAATCGACGTCGCGCACGTTGCCCGCCGTCGCGGTGCAGAGCACCTTGGTGTCCCCTGCCGTAACAACTACCGAGCCGGACGCCTGCTTGGCGTACTTGCCGGTCTCGAACTCGATCGAGGTGCCGCCGATCTCCAAAGAGACGCGGCTCGCTCCATCAGTCATATGCTTCCTTTCGGCCGCCTCCGGTTGGCGGCATGCTTTTTGTACGTTCCGTTGCGAACCCGCCGAAGGCTAGCAGCGGGCCCGCAACGGAACGTGGTCCTCCCCCCTGCCTAGCGCCTCACCTTGCAGTCAGAGCGCAGATCGAGCGTGCGCTTCTCGCCCCGGGCCACGAACACCTGCCGGCCGGAGCGGATCACACCCTCGGGCTGCTCGCAGAAGAGCGTCCATGTCTCCTGCTGCGGAGCGGAAGCCGGCGGCGGTCCCTCGAACTTCACGGATCCCGTCCACGGCTCGACGCCGGCGTAGTTGATCACGCGCACCACGTAGGAGCCGACCGGATCCAGCACCGCCGCCTCCTCGTAGCCCAGCACGCCGCTGGTGGCGCCGTTGCCGGACACCGCCACCGGGTCGCCGGTCGCGTTGCCGGCGGCGTCCGCCTTGTAGATCTTCATGTCGTAGTCGCTCACCGGGGTGGGCCACTCGACGCGGAAGGTCGCCTTGGCGTTGTCGATGCCCGTGCCGCTCGGGACCTTGATCAGCGTGTCCTCGTAGCAGTCGGGCGGAGGCGTGTCGAAGTTCGCGCACGGCGTGGTGCTCTTCTTCGACGCGAACTGGATCGGCGCGCTCGGGCTGCCGTGCGCCGGTCGGCCCGAGCCCTTGGCCACGAGCGGCCGGGTGGACGGGTTGGTGTGCCACTCGAAGACTCCGCTCGACGGAACCAGCAACGTCGTGTCGAGCGTGTCCGTGAACGTCGACCCGCTGTAGGTCGGCGTCTGGAACGTCTTCTTCAGGCGCAGCACCGCCCCGGCCGGCGCCTTGCCGGTCAGCACCGAGTGCTTGCTGGCGTTGGCCGTGTTCTCCTGGGCGAGGTAGTACGCCGCCCGGTTGCCGCCGCCGGTCGCGTCGTCGCTGGTCCCCTGCCACTCGTCCACGGTGTCCGCGAACGGCGGGTGGAACCCGGCGTCGCCGATCTCGAACGTGAAGCCGAGCCCGCCGGTGGCGTTGTAGGACCAGTCCTCCGTCGTGCCGGTCGTGTCGTACAGCTCGTAGCCGTACTGGCTGGCGTAGCCGTTCTGCCCGGCCATCTGGTCGCCCAGCGCCTTGTAGATCGGCTCGTCCACGGTCGTGCCCTGCGCCGCCAGTCCGGGCGGGCGCAGCACGAGCCCCGAGAACGTGTGGTTGGTGATCAGCGTCGTCACCTGGCGGGTCGAGACCAGCTCCCTGATGTTCTGCGACTCGGGCTCCGAGAACGGGCTCGGGCCGGCGTAGGTCTGCGTCAGCGGGTTGGTGGTGTCCGCCCCCGGGCCGCCCCAGAACGCGCCGTAGTTGCGGTTCGGGTCCACCCCGGGCCCGTACACGCCGGTGTCGACCTGGTTGCAGTTGCCGCCGTCACCCACGAGCAGGCGGCAGTTCTTGCGCCGGTACTCGTTCGGATGCGCGGCCGCGGCGAGGATGAACTCGGGATCGGTCACCGTGCCGTCGCCGTCCACGTCGTCGGCCGCGCCGCCCCCGCGCATGTACAGCTCGCCGGCCTCGCGCGAGGCGTTGAAGCCGTCGGGGTTGACGATCGGGATGACGATCGTGCGCGTCGTCGAGACCAGCCGCCTGACGCGGGCGTCGCCGCGGCGGTAGCCCGTGATCAGCTCGTAGGCCCACTCCATGGCGTGCTCGCCCGACGGCCACTCGCGGGCGTGGTGCACGCCCAGCTGGAGGAACACCGGCCGCCCGTCGCGCGCGTTCGGGTTGGTCGCGATCTCGATGCCCTCGACCGGGCGGCCCTCGTAGGTCACGTGGTTGAGCGTGATCGGCCGCACCAGGTCCGGGTGCTCGCGAGCGAGCCGCTTCATGTCGTCGGTGTAGTCGAACAGCCGCCGGTAGATGGTGCGCCCGCTCGGCATTCCGGACGCCGCGGTCGCCGCGGCATAGGCGCGGTCGGCCTGGCGCTGCTGGCGCGCCTGCAGCGCGAGGTTCGGCACGTCGACCGTGTAGTTGAAGTTGTTCGCGGTCAGCTTGGTGGCGTCGGCGGCGCTGTGCAGCACGACCTCGACGAAGCCGGCGCCGCCGTGCTCGGTCACGTCCAGGCCCAAGCCGTTGAGCACGTTCTTGCGCGCGGCGCTCGGCGTGGCGACACGCACGAGCTTCTCGGTTGCCACCTTGGTCGTGTCGATCGCCGACGACTGGACGCTCAGGCCGGCGCTCGAGGCGCCGCCCGACAACCGGCAGGCCTGCACGACGAGGCGCTGACCGGCGACGGCGAAGCCGGAGGCGAGCTCACGCGGCCCGCGCGAGGTCGACCCGGCGATGACCTGGCCGTTCTCGGCCTTGAAGATGGCGACGTCCCAGTCGCCGGAAGCCGCCATCAGCTGGGCGGTCACCGAGCCCGCGGTCGGCATGGTCACGGTCTGCTGGGCGTAGCCGGCCCCCGAGCTCAGCTTGCCCTGCGTGCACGAGCGATCGACCGCGCTCGCAACCGTCACGTCCTTGCGCAGCAGATCCGCGGCCGACGCGGGACACGCCCCTACCAGCACTGCACCAACCGCAACGGCGACGGCTCCCAGCTTTCGCATGCAGTTCCCCCGGTGATTGACCTGCGCCAGCATCCCCGCGTAACGCGATTCCGAAACACCGGAGTTTCTGAAAAGGAAAACGGCAGCAATAAAGCGCAACGGGCGCCATCCGCGAGGGGGTCCCGGAAGAAGCGTCCCTATGCGGGACGTTTCTTCAGGAACCCCCCTTGCCGCGGCGTTCCGTCCAGCCTTTATTGCTGCAGTTCGCCCGGGCTAGGAAAGCGCCGCGAAGACCAAGTTCGGCGACGGCACCTCGAGCGGCGGCGAGAGATACGACCACTCCACCGTGCCGTCCGGCCCGACCAGCACCAGCCCCCGCCCCGACTGGCCGAAGTCCTCCGACCAGATGCCGTACGCCTTGGCCACCTCGCCCTTCGGGTGGAAGTCCGCCAGCAGCGGCATCGTCAGGCTCAGGTGCTTCTGGAAGGCCTTGTGGCAGAAGGCGCCGTCGACCGAGATCCCGAGCACCTGCACCCCGCGCTGCTCGAACTCGCGGAGCCGCACCTGGTAGACGGTCAGCTGGTCGGTGCAGGTCGGGCTGAAGTCGGCCGGGTAGAAGGCGAGCAGCACGGTGCGCCCGCGGAAGTCCGAGAGCGATACGTGTCCGCCGTCCTGGTCGACGAGTGTGAAGTCGGGAGCCGGCGCGCCGGCCTCGATCACCGGCGCAGGCCGAGCTGCTGGATCAGCGCGCGATAGCGGTCGATGTCGCTGGCCTGCAGGTACTTGAGCAGCCGGCGTCGCTTGCCGACGAGCATCAGCAGCCCGCGACGCGAGTGGTGGTCCTTGCGGTGCTCGCGCAGGTGCTCGGTCAGCTCGTTGATGCGGGCGGTGAGCAGCGCGACCTGGACCTCCGTAGAGCCCGTGTCGGCGTCGCCGCGGCCGTACTCGGCCACGATCTCGCGCTTCTTGTCCGCGGTCAGCGTCATCGAGCCGGAAACCGTAGCAGCAGGTCGCTGGAGCGGTCGGCGATCTCGCTCGCCTCGACCAGGTCCCGGTGCATCTGCTCCACGAGCGCGTCGACCGACTCGAAGCGCTTCTCGCCCCGCATCCGCTCCAGGAACGCGATCCGCAGCTGCTGGCCGTACAGGTCGCCCTCGAATCCGATCAGGTGCGCCTCCACGAGCAGGCCGCGGCCGGTCTCGAACGTCGGCCGCACGCCCACGTTCACGGCCGTGGGATATCCGTTCGCCCAGGCGGCGTACACGCCGTGGCCGGGACAGACGAAGGCGTCGTCCGGCACCAGGTTGGCGGTCGGCATCCCCAGCTCGCGCCCGCGCCGGTCGCCGGTCACGACCTCGCCCTCGAACAGGAACGGCCCGCCCAGGAAGTCGGCCGCCTGCTTGACGTCTCCTGCCGCGACGAGGCCGCGGATGTGACTCGACGAGACGGTCTCCCCCGCCACCTCGACCAGCGGCACCACGCGTGTCTCGAACTCGTCGTGCGAACGCAGCAGGTCCGCGGTCCCGCGCGCGCCCTGGCCGAAGCGGAAGTTCTCGCCGACCGACACCTTGCGCGCGCCCAGGCCGTCGATCAGCACGTCGTGGACGAAGCTCTCCGGGTCCTGCTCGGAGAAGCCGCGGTCGAACGGGATGATCACCAGCTCCTCCACCCCCAGCTCCGCGATCAGGTCCCGCTTGACCGGAAAGGGCGCGATCAGCTTGGGCGTGGCCTCCGGGTGGATGACGGCGAGCGGGTGCGGGTCGAAGGTGAGCACGGTGTCCGCGGCGCGGATCACCTCGCGGTGGCCGAGGTGCACGCCGTCGAACGTGCCGATCGCGACGCTGCGCGGAGCCGAGCCGGGCGAGACCTCGGAGAGCTGGCTGACCTTCATGCGGGCTCGAACACTACGACGGGCTGGAGCTCGTCCGCTCGTGGCTCCGCGATCGCGATCAGCTCGTCGCCCGCCATCAGCCTGGTGGCCCGATCGGCTTCCCCGCCGACGCGCCTGCCATGACGCACCGCCGCGGCTTCGTCCTCGGTGAGGGCGCGCGCGGGCAGGAAGGCGAGCGCCTCGCTGAGCGGCACGAGGCGATCGGGGCCCGCGTCGGCGAGACGGAACGGGCCGATCGCCGTGCGCTCGAGCTCCTCGCAGTAGGCGTCGCCGAGGTCGGCGATCAGCGTGCGCACGTAGGTGCCGGCGCTGCACTCGATCTCGAACCCGGCCCGATCGCCCTCGTGCGAGAGCAGCTCGGCGCGGTGGACGGTCACCGGGCGCTCGCGCGTTTCCACCGCCTCGCCGCGCCGGGCGCGCGCGTACGCCCGCTCGCCGCCGACCTTGACCGCCGAGTAGGCGGGCGGGCGCTGCAGCTGCTCGCCGACCGGGATCTCCAGCCGGTCTGGGATGCGGCCGGTCTCGGTCAGCTCGCCGTCGCGGTCGCCGGTGTCGGAGGTCCAGCCGAGCCGCGCGACCGCCCGGTAGGTCTTGGGCAGCCCCATCAGGAAGCGCTGGGCGCGTGTGGCGCGGCCGATCAGCACCAGCAGCAGCCCGGTCGCGAACGGGTCGAGCGTGCCGGCGTGGCCCACCTTCGTGCCGCGCGGCAGCGAGCGGCGCACCTCGGCGACCACGTCGTGCGACGTGACCCCGGCCGGCTTCGCGCGGAGCAGGACGCCCGGCGGTCGCGGTCAGATTCAGAGCTGCTCGCGCACGAGGGCGCGCAGCTTCTCGACCAGCTCCGCGTACGGCAGGGCCGTCGCGAACCCGGCGGCCTGCGGGTGCCCGCCGCCACCGAACTCGCGCGCGATGCGCGACACGTCCACGCGACCGTCGGTGGCGCGCAGGCTCACCTTGCGCATGCCGTCGCGGTCGTCGGAGAGGAGCTCGCGCACCAGCACCGCAACCGCGGTGCCCTCGACGGCGCGCAGGTGGTCGACGACGCCCTCGGAGTCCGTTTCCTGGGCGCCGGTCTGCTCGTAGTCGTCCTTGACCAGGTGCGAGGTCGTGATCGCGCCGCCGTCGTGGCGCTCGATGCTGGCCAGCGCCCGCTGGAGCAGCAGCAGGCGGCGGAAAGGCAGGTCCTCGTAGAGCCGGCGGTAGACCGCGTGCGGCGCGACGCCCGCCTCGATCAGCTCCGCGGCCATGCGGTGCGCCTCGGGCGTCGTGTTCTCGTACATGAACTTGCCGGTGTCGGTGACCAGGCCCGTGTACAGCGCGTCGGCGATGCGGGGCGTGACCTCCGCCCCCAGCTCCTTGGCGAGGTGCCAGACGATCTCGGCGGTGCAGGACGCTTGCGGGACCACCAGGTTGACCGTGCCGAAGCGCGTGTTGTCGTGGTGGTGGTCGATGTTGAGGATGTGCAGCCCGTCGGCCTGGAGGAAGTCGACCGGCATGCGGTCGATGTTGCCGCAGTCGAGGAAGACGATCGTGCGCTCGGCGACGTCGTCGGGCGGGGTGCCCGCCAGCCGCTCGAACGTCCAGCCGCGGTACTCCCAGGGCAGCGGGAACTCGTCCGGCGACATGTACATGAGCGAGTCCTTGCCGAGCTGCTCGAGGATCCAGTGCATCGCCAGCAGCGAGCCGAGCGCGTCCCCGTCCGGGTTCTCGTGCGTGGTCAGCAGGAGCTTGTCCGAGCTGCGCAGCTCGGCCAGCACCTCTTCATGTCCGGTGGCGATGCTCATTGATCGTCAAGCAATTCCGAGATCCGCATGCCGCGGTCGATCGACTCGTCGAACACGAACTGCAGCGTCGGTGTCCGCTTCATTCGCAGTTCGCTCGCGATTGCCTTCTGAAACAGGCCATGAGCCGACCCCAACGCGGCCAGCGTCGCGGCGCGTTCGGACTCGTCGCCGAGCACGCTCACGTATACGCGGGCGTGCCGCAAGTCGGTACTGGTCTCTACGGAAGTCAAGGTCACAAAGCCTATGCGTGGGTCATTCAGCCCTTCGGCGATCCGTGCCGACAGGACCTCACGGACCGCCTCGTTCACCCTGCGCATGCGGTCTAAAGCCACTCTAATGCAGGTCCTCGGTAGATATGAGATCGCTTTCCACACTGGCTCCGTCGGGAAACATCCCCCACACGTAGCGTTCGACCTCCGCGGCCCGATCCTTGAGCAGACCGGCGTCGCGGCCGACGAGTGCCGCCGTGAGACCGGCGCGCTGCCAGAGGTCGTGATGCGCGGTTTCGGCGACCGCGGCCCCGAAGCGCCGGTGCAGCTGCGCCTTCAGCGACGACAGCTCCCGCCGCTTGCCCTTCAGGCTGCCGTTCTCGGGGAAGTGCAGCTCGATATCGAGGATGCAGACGAACGCCACTAGGAGAGCGTCTGCTCCACCTGCTTCTTCTCGTACACCTCGATCACGTCCCCCTCCTTCACGTCGGGGTAGTTCTCGAGCACGATGCCGCACTCCATGCCCGCCGTCACCTCGCGGACGTCGTCCTTGAAGCGGCGCAGCGAGCCGATGCGCCCGTCGTAGACGACCGTGCCGTCGCGCACGAGGCGGCACTGCGCCCCGCGCCGGACGGTGCCGTCGGTCACGTACGAGCCGGCGATCGTGCCGACGCGTGAGGCCTTGAACGTCGCGCGCACCTCGACGGTGGCGATCTGCTCCTCGACCTCGACGGCCTCGAGCAGGCCCTCCATCGCCGCGCGCAGCTCCTCGACGATGTTGTAGATCACCGAGTAGGTGCGGATCTCGACGCCTTCCTGGTCGGCCACCTGGGCCGCGTTGCCGACGGGGCGCACGTTGAATCCGATCACGACCGCGTCGGAGGCCGCGGCGAGCATCACGTCGGACTCGGAGATGCCGCCGACGCCGTCGCGGATGATGTTCACGGTCACCTGCTCGTGCGGAAGGCGCGCGATCTCGTCGGCGAGCGCCTCGAGCGAGCCGGCGACGTCGGCCTTGACGACCAGGTTGAGCTCCTTCTCGCCCCGCTCGGCGCGCGCGAGCACGTCCTCGAGCGAGACGCGGCGCGTGGCCTGCCGCGCGAGCGCCGCCTGCTTCATCCTGATGCCGCGCTCGTTGGCGACGCGGCGCGCCTCGCGCTCGTTGGCGACGACACGGAAGTTCTCGCCCGCGGCCGGGACGCCGTCGAAGCCGAGGATCTCGACCGGCATGCCCGGCGTCGCCTCCTCCACCCGCTGGCCGCGGTAGTCGTTCATCGCCCGCACGCGGCCCATGTGCTCGCCGGCGACGATCGCGTCGCCGACCTTCAAGCGTCCGCGATGCACGAGCAGCGTCACCACGGCGCCACGGCCGGGGTCGAGCTTCGACTCGATCACGAACCCGGAGGCGTCGGTGTCGGGGTTGGCCTTGAGCTCCTGGATCTCGGCGAGGGTGACCAGCGTCTCGAGCAGGTCGTCGAGGTTCTGCCTGGTCTTGGCCGAGACGTCGACGAACTCGGTGTCGCCGCCCCAGTCGGCCGGCGTGAGGCCCTGCTGGGCCAGCTCGCCGCGGACGCGGTTGGGGTCGGAGCCCTCCTTGTCGATCTTGTTGACGGCGACCATCACCGGCACGCCGGCGGCCTTGGCGTGGTCGATCGCCTCGACGGTCTGCGGCATGACGCCGTCGTCGGCGGCCACCACGATCACCGCGATGTCGGTGACCTTGGCGCCGCGGGCGCGCATGGCCGTGAAGGCCTCGTGGCCGGGCGTGTCGAGGAACGTGATCGTGTGGTCGTCGTGGTGGACCTGGTAGGCGCCGATGTGCTGCGTGATCCCGCCCGCCTCGCCGGCGGCCACCTCGGTCTCGCGGATCGCGTCGAGCAGCGACGTCTTGCCGTGGTCGACGTGGCCCATGATCGTGATCACCGGCGGGCGATCGATCAGGTCCTCGTCGGAGTCCTCGAAGGCGGGCTCCTCTTCCGCGTCCTCGGTGGCGCCGATCATGTCGACCTTCTTGCCGAACGCGTCGGCGAGCACCTCGATCGCCTCGTCGGACAGGGTCTGGGTGAGCGTGGCCATCTCGCCCAGCTCCATCAGCTTCTTGATCACCTCGGGGGCGCCGAGCTGGAGCGACTCGGCCACCTCCTTGACGGTCGAGCCCGAGCGCACCTGAACCGCGGGGTCCTCCTGCTGCTCGGCCTCCAGCCGCGCCTGCGCCTCCGCCTCGAGATCGGGCTCGACCCACTGTGGGCGGCGCCTGCGGCCACGGCCGCGGCGCGGGGGCTGCGACTGCTGGGGCGGCGGAGTGCGGTCGCGCCGGGCTGCCTGGGAGTCGATCACCACGCGCCGGCGCCGGCCGCCGCCACCACCGTCGCCGCCCGCGCCGGCCTCGCCGCGGCCACCACGGCCGGGGCGCGCCCCGCCGCGCCCGCCCTGCGGACCGCCGCCCTGACCGTCACCGGAGCGCGGGCCACCGCCGGCACGCGATCCGGAGTCCTGGCGCGGGCCTCTGGGACCGGCACCGCCGCCGGAGCGAGGCCCACGGTCCTGAGTCGGCTGGCGCTCCTGCGGCGGCGGAGCGTCCTGAAGGATGCGCGGGCCACGACCCTCGGGCCCGGCGCGCCGGACGGGCGCGTCGTCGGACGGGCGGATCTCGGGACGGGCCTGAGGCGGCCGACGAGCAGCGCCACCATCCTGGCCGTCGTCGGACTTGGCCTCCGCGGCCGGGGCCGCCTCGGCCTTGGCCTTGGCCTTCGAGGCCGGCTTCGCACCCTTCGCCTCGGCCTTCGCGTCCGCAGCCTCGGGCTTCGCCGGGGCGGCGGCCGCGCCGTTGCCGAACGCCCGCGCGGCGTCCTCCTCCTCGACGCTGGAGGCTGCGACCTTCACCTCGAGGCCGGCTTTGCGCAGGACTTCAAGGGCCTCCTTGCTGGAGATCCCCCGTTCCTTCGCTATCTCGTGGACACGCTTTCTTGCCATTGGCGAACTAAGTCTATGGTCTCCTGTTGCACTGTTACCGGCGCCCGAAAGGCCCGCGCGAGCGCTCTGCCCGCAGCGAGGCTATCGGCGCACTCGGGACGGTCGCACACGTAGGCGCCCCTCCCCTCTGCCACCGCGGCGGGATCCACCCGGACCTCGCCATCGCCGCGCACCAGTCGCAGCAGCTCGCCCTTTGGGAGCGAGCGGCGGCAGCTGACACAGCGACGCAGTGGATCTACGACTCCTCTTCCTCCAGTTCCGCTTCCGCGGTCGTCTCGGGCACCGGCTCCGCATCGGGGGCGGGCTCCTCGTCGACCTCCGCGGCGTCCTCCTCGTCGAGGACCTCCTGCTCGGCGGGCGAGTCCTCGACCTCGGCCTCGACCTCTAGGGCGTCGGCGTCCTCGACCAGGTCCTCCGCGGAGGGGGCGTCGAGCTCCTCCGAGGCGGTGTCCTCCGCGAGGGCCTCCTCCGCAGCCTCGGCCGCGCCCTCCTCGAGCGGCTCCTCGCCCTCCGGCTCCTCGCCCTCCTCGGGCGGCACTACGTAGTCGGTCTCCTGGCCCTCCAGGGCCTGGTGGGCCGGCAGGCCGCAGTAGCGCGAGCCGGGCAGTGACGCGTTCGGGCATCGCTTGCCGTTGGCGAGGATCGCGGCGCAGCGGCCGGCCACCTCCTCCTCGGCGTAGCCCATCTCGGCCTCTTCCTCGGCGAACTCCGTCTCCGAGCGGATGTCCACCCGCCAGCCGGTCAGCCGGGCCGCCAGCCGCGCGTTCAGACCGTCCTTGCCGATCGCCAGCGAGAGCTGGTCGTCTGGCACGATCACCGTCGCCTGCTTGGCCTCGTCGTCCACCAGCACCTCGCGCACGCGCGCGGGCGAGAGCGCCTTGGCCACGAAGCGGGCCGGCTCCTCGTTGAACGGGATGATGTCGATCTTCTCGCCGCGCAGCTCGGACACGACCATCCGCACGCGCGAGCCGCGCGGCCCCACGCAGGCGCCGACCGGATCCACACCCGAGGCGTGCGAGACCACCGCGATCTTCGACCGGTAGCCGGGCTCGCGCGCCACGTTCTGGATCTCGACCAGCCCGTCCGCGATCTCCGGCACCTCCAGCTCGAACAGCGACCGGATCAGCTCCGGCGAGCGGCGCGACACGATGATCGACGGCCCCTTCGCCTGGTTCGAGACGTCGGTGATGATCGCCTTGATGCGCTGACCGTGGTCGTAGCGCTCGCCGTGCACCTGCTCGCCGCGCGGCAGCAGCGCCTCCACGCGCTCGCGCAGCTGCACGAGCGTGTAGCGCGAGTCGGACTGCTGGACGATGCCGGTGATCAGCTCGCCCACGCGGTCCTGGTACTCGTTGAACATCATGTCCCGCTCGGCCTCGCGGATCCGCTGCAGGATCACCTGCTTGGCGGTCTGCGCGGCGATGCGGCCGAAGTCCTCCGGCGTCGCGTCGCGCTCGTCGATCTGGTCGCGGTACTGCATCAGCCGCTCCTGATCGATCTCGGGCGGCTCCGGGTAGACCAGCTCGCCGGTCTCCGGGTCGACGGTCGGCTCGCCGGCCTCCTCCTCGACCTCGTCGAGCAGCTGCTCCTCGAGGTCGGGCGGCAGGATCAGCTCGTACACGCGGAAGTCGCCGCTGTCGCGATCGACCTCCACGCGGGCGTACTTGGCCGCCTCAGGCGTCTTCTTGTAGGCCGAGAGGAGCGCGTCCTCCAGCGCCGCCATCAGGCGATCGGCGGAGATTCCCTTCTCGCGCTCGAGGACTCCTACGGCCTCGACGATCTCCTTCGTCATCCCTCTCCCTCCAGAAGGTTGCTGCGATTGATCTCGGAGTACGCGATCGCCACCAACCCGTCCTCCGCGGCAACGGTCACCTCGTCGTCGGATGCGCCGACGAGCTCCCCCGTGAAGCTCTTGTGGCCATCGCGCGGCTCGCGCAGGCGCACGCGCGCCCGGCGGCCGATGAAGCGCCGGAAGTGATCCGGCTTGGTCAGCGGCCGCTCCGGGCCTGGCGAGGACACCTCCAGGCCGTACCGCGTCAGCACGTCACGCAGGTGCTCGGTGACCCGCGCGCACAGGTCCAGGCTGACCCCGTCCGGGTGGTCGATGAACACACGCAGGCGTTCCGTCCCCACCTGCTCGCACGCCAGCACCTCGACCTCCGGCTCCGCGGAGGCGAGTCGCTGCTCGATCTCGGTTTGAAGTGGGGTCGTCTGCATATCCGGTCTTACTCGTAAAAAAGGTGGACCGCGAGGCCCACCCTTCAGGCGCCGCCCCGGGGACCGGGACGACGTACGGCTGAAAGTCGACTGCCGAGTATAGGCGGTTATTTCAGAGCTGCAGGGACTTGGCGACGAGGAACTCCTCGAGGCCATAGCGACCCAGCTCGCGGCCGTGCCCGGACTGCTTGTAACCGCCGAACGGCGCCATCGGATTGAAGGCGCCGCCGTTGATGTCGACCTGGCCCGTGCGGATGCGCGCGGCGACCCGCTTGGCCCGCTCCTCGTCCGCCGACCACACCCCGCCGGCGAGGCCGTAGATCGTGTCGTTGGCGATCCGGACGGCGTCGTCCTCGTCGTCGTAGGGCATGATCGCCAGCACCGGCCCGAAGATCTCCTCCTGGGCGATCGTCATCTCGGGTGTGACCTCCGAGAAGACCGTCGGCCGCACGAAGTAGCCGCTGTCGAGCCCCTCGGGCGGCTCGGCCCCGCCGGTGACCAGCTTGGCGCCCTCGGCCTGGCCCTTCTCGATGTACCCGCGCACGCGCTCTCGCTGGGCCTCCGACACGAGCGGCCCGAGCGCGCTGCCGTCGACGAACGGGTCGCCCGGCGTGAACGCCTCGTCCGCCACCGCCGCGGCGATCCGCTCGGCCTGCTCAAGCTGGTCGCGCGGGACGAGCATGCGCGTCAGCGCGCTGCAGGTCTGACCCGAGTTGAGGAAGCACTTGGCCACGCCGTCGACGACCGCCTGCTCGAGGTCGGCGTCGTCGAGGATCACGTTGGGCGACTTGCCGCCCAGCTCGAGCGAGACCGGCTTCACGGACTGGGCCGCGAGCTCGGACACGCGCCGGCCCGCGCGCGTGGAGCCGGTGAAGCTGACCATGTCGGTCTGCGGGTGGGAGACGATCGCCTCGCCCACGACCGGGCCCGTGCCGGTGACCAGGTTGAAGACCCCGCCCGGCAGGCCGACGGCCTCGCACACCTCGGCCAGCACGAACGCGTTGAGCGGCACGACCTCGCTTGGCTTCAGCACCACCGTGCAGCCGGCCGCGATCGCCGGCGCGACCTTGTTGGCGATCTGGTGCAGCGGATAGTTCCAGGGCGTGATCGCGACCACGACGCCGGCCGCCTCCCGCACGATCAGCGAGTTGCCGACCTCCTCCTCCCACTCGATCTCCTCGACCAGCTGAGGCATCGAGGAGAACGTGAGCGACGGCAGGCCCGCCTGGATCATGCGCGACAGGCCGATCGGCATGCCCAGCTCGGTCGTGATCAGGGCCGCCAGCTCGTCGCCGCGCTCGGCCAGACCGGCGCCGATCGCCTCGCACAGGGCGGCGCGCTCGTAGACGGAGGTCTGCGACCAGCCGTCGAACGCGGCACGCGCCGCCAGCACGGCGCGGTCGGCGTCCTCGGCCGTGCCCTCGGGCACGCTGCCGATGACCTCCTCGGTGGTCGGGTTGATCACGTCGATCGTCCCCGCGCCGGCGGGGTCGACCCACTCGCCGCCGATGTAGAGCTTGTCGCGGGTCAGGGTCTGCGTCGTCGTGCTCATGCGGTTACCGCCTCGGTCGCGCTGGTCGTGAGGATCGCCTCGCCCGTCCTGTGGGCGAGCGCCATGATCGTGATCATCGGGTTGGTGCCGGAAGGTGTGGGGAACGCGCTCGCGTCGCCGATCCAGACTCCCGGCGTGTCGTGCAGCTCGCCGTACGGGTTAGCCACGCTCGTGTGGGGGTCGGAGCCCATCCGGCAGGTGCCCATCTGGTGCGCGGCGAACAGCCGGAACCCGCCCGCGCGCAGCGGCACGCGCTGCAGGCGCTCGACGTAGCGGTCCACGTCGTCGCCCACGCGCCACTCGGGCATCCCCTCGGCCAGCGCGGCGATCCGGCGGGCGCCGGCGGCCACGTGCAGGCGCACCTGCGCCTCCAGCGCGCGGTGGGTGGTGCGCACGTCCTGCGGATTGGTGAGCGAGTACCAGGGCACCGCCTGGCCCGCCTCGTCGATCGTGACCCGGCCGGCGCCGTGATCGCGCACCAGCCCGATGAACGTCGCGCCGAAGGGCAGCTCGCTCATCGCCTGCTTGTGGTCGGCGCCCGAGACGAACGGCGTGGCCGCGGCGGCCGTGCCGGTCGCGTACTGGGTCGACTCGATCAGGAAGCCGTAGCCGTCCTCGACGTTCGCGAACTCGTCGACCAGGGCGGCCTGCGGCGCGCCCCACCACGCGCGCGTCTCGGTCTCGTACTGGCCGCCGACCGCGGTGCACGGATGCAGGCGCAGGTTCTCGCCGACGGCCGGGCCGCCGATGCCGCTGCGCAGCAGCAGGGCGGGCGACTCGAGCGCGCCGCAGGCGACCACCACGCGCGGCGCCCGCACGGTGACCCGCGCGGTGTGCCCGGTCTCGAGGTCCGCGTAGAGCGCCTCCACGCCCGCCGCGCGGCCGCCCTCGACGAGCACGCGCTGCGCGAAGCAGCGGGCGATCACCTCGGCGCCGTGCTCGCGAGCGTCGGCGAGATAGGTGCGCGCGGTCGACTGCTTGGCGCCGGTGCGATCGCCGAACCCGATGAAGCCGGCGCTGTCGGCCGAGTAGCGGGCCGCGTCGATGTTGCGCGTGATCGTCTTGAACGACCAGCCGAGCCGCTCCGCGCCCCGCTTCATGAAGGTTTGGGTGCCGTTCAGCTCGGAGCACCGGTCGTTGACCGACAGGCGCTCCCAGACCGCGTCGAGGTGGCGGTCGAACTCCGGTCCGTCGAGACCCTCGAGCCCGTGCTCGCGCGCCCACTGCTCGCGCACCCAGGGCTTGGTGCGCAGGCAGTTGGTCCAGTTGATCGTGGTGCCGCCGCCGTAGCCGGCGCCCGCGTAGAGCGACACGTTCATGTCGGCCGTCGGATTCGGCCCGCCGCGCCAGTAGAGGTTCTGGTAGGCCCACAGCTCGTAGCCGTTGAAGTCGGCCTCCTCGAACAGGCCGCCCGCCTCGAGCACGATCACGCGCTGGCCGGCCTCGGCGAGCGCCGCGGCGATCACCCCGCCGCCGGCGCCGGAGCCGACCACTACGGCGTCGGCCTCGTAGACGGCCTCGTCGGAGTCGGGGACGAGCGCGGCCGCGGCCCTGGGCAGCTCCTGCGGCGGCGCGCCCGGGCCGGGGTAGCCGAACTCGGCCCAGAGCGGGTTGACGCCGGTCGCGGGATCGGGGATCGAGTAGGCGAAGAAGAGCGACAGTCCGACCAGCGCCTGCGCGCCGGCCGCGGCCTCCGGGCCGAGCGCGGACAGGTTGCGCAGCAGCTGCTCGCGCGAGCGCTGCGATGCCCCGACGAAGCCCATCCGCGCCAGGCCGTCGGCAAGCTGACCGAGCCCCTCGCGCTGGAGCTCGGGCATCTGGGCGATCGCCTCGGCGACCGCCTCGTGCGCGCCGAGCTCGCTGCCCGAGCGAGCCCAGAAGCCGTGCGGGTCGTCCGCGCGCTCGACGGCCGGGACCACCGTGTCGGCGATCGCACGCAGCACCTCGCGCTGAATCTCGTTCATCCGCTCTCCCTCGCTCGTCCGCCTGCAGGCCACCCTATTGCTTCACGCCTCCAGCAGCAGGGTGACCGGGCCGTCGTTGACGAGCGACACGCTCATGTGGGCGCCGAAGGCGCCGCCCTGGGCACCCAGCGCCGAGCGCACCCGCTCGTAGAGCGGCTCCGCCAGCTCAGGCGGCGCCGCGTCCACGAAGCTCGGGCGGTTGCCCTTGCGCGCGTCGCCGTAGAGGGTGAACTGGGAGACGCAGAGCAGCTCGCCGCCCACGTCCCGGACCGACAGGTTCAGCTTGCCCTCGGCGTCCTCGAAGACGCGCAGCCGCGCCAGCTTGCCGGCGAGCCGGTCGGCCTGCTCGGCGGTGTCGCCGGTCCGCACGCCCAGCAGCACCAGCAGCCCCAGGCCGATGCTGGCCACCTCTTCGCCGTCGACCTCGACCGCCGCGCGGCTGACGCGCTGGACGAGCGCCCGCACTAGCCGAGTGAGTCGGCGAGCACGCGACGCTGGCTGGGCTTCGCGGCCTCGTAGCGAGTGCGGCCCTGTTCGGTGAGGCAGGCGAAGATGCCGCGACGGTCCTCGGAGCAGATCGCACGGGTCACGAGGCCCTCCGACTCGAGCCGCCCGATCAGCCGCGACAGTGCGCTCTGGCTGAGATAGACCGACTCGGCCAGGTCCTGCATGCGGTGCTGGTCCTTGTCGGGAGCGGCGAGGCGCTCCATCACCTCGAACTCGCTCACCCCCAGGCCGTGCTCGTCCTGGAGCACCCGCTCGAGCGCGCAGGTAACGCGCGCGTGGCGGTCGGCCAGGGCGCGCCAGCTCTCGACCAGGGCCTGCTCGGAGGCACTCATGACGCGGGCAATTTTACCAGGAGATCGAAACTATTGCCTTAACAAAAGATGTACAAGAAACGCTTGCACGTGCATGTACTCTCAGGACATGACTGCTTCATCCCCTACCGCTTCCACGTCCCCCAACGGAGCCCTCGACTGGGACGCGCGCCTCTGGGGCGCGCTCGTGGTGCTCTGCGGCGTCCTCTTCCTCGACGGGCTCGACGTCTCCATGGTCGGCGTCGCGCTGCCCTCGATCGGCGAGGACCTCGACCTCTCCACCTCCTCCCTGCAGTGGGTCGTTCTGGATACGTGCTCGGCTACGGCGGCCTGCTGCTGCTCGGTGGGCGCTTCGCCGACCTGCTCGGGCGCCGCCGAGTCCTGCTGGGCGCGCTCGCCGTCTTCACGGTCGCCTCGATCCTGGGCGGCATGACCAACGACGGCACGCTGCTGATCGCCACGCGCTTCCTCAAGGGCGCCGCGGCGGCCTTCACCGCGCCGGCGAGCCTCTCGATCATCACGACGACGTTCGCCGAGGGTCCGGCGCGCAACCGCGCGCTCGCCATCTACACCGCGTGCGGCGCCAGCGGCTTCTCGCTCGGCCTCGTGTTCGGCGGTCTGCTGACCGAGCTGGGCTGGCGCTGGACCTTCCTGCTGCCGGTGCCGGTGGCGCTCGCGGTGCTGATCGCCGCGCCGCGCGTGCTGGCCAAGGATGGGCCGATCGCGCCGGGCGTGCGCCGCAGCTTCGACTTCGCGGGCGCGGCAACGCTCACCGCGGGCATGCTGCTGCTGGTGCGCACGATCGTCGAGGCGCCCGACACCGGATGGGGCGCGCCGCAGACACTCGGCGGGCTCGCGCTGGCGGTGGCGCTGCTGGGCGCGTTCGTCGGCATCGAGCGCCGCTCCGACAACCCGCTCGTGCGGCTCGGGATCCTGCGCTCCGCGCCGCTGCTGCGGGCGAACATCGGCATGATGACCATGTTCGGCGCCTACATCGGGTTCCAGTTCGTCGGCACCCTCTACCTGCAGTCCGTGCTGGGCTGGTCGCCGCTCGAGACGGCGCTGGCGTTCCTCCCCGGCGGCCTGCTGGTCGCCTTCGGCTCGCCTCGCCTTGGGCCGCTGGTCGACCGCTTCGGCACCGGCCGGATCATCGCGGTCGGCTCGCTCGCCTTCCTGATCGGCTACGCCCTGTTCAACCGCATCGGGGACTCGTTCTCCTACGTCGGGCTGTTCCTGCCCACGATGCTGCTGATCGGGGTCGGGTTCGGGCTGTCGTTCCCGGCCTTCAACATGCAGGCCACGGCCGGCATCGCCGACCACGAGCAGGGGCTCGCGTCCGGCCTGGTCAACACGTCGCTCCAGGTGGGCGGCGCGATCGGCTTGGCGATCTCTACGGCCGTGATCAGCGCCAACAGCGGCGGCGCCACGCAAGGCGCGGCCCTGATGGACGGGTTCCAGCCGGCGATCGCCGTCGTCACGGGCATCGCGGCGATCGGCCTGGTGGTCGCCCTCACCGGCACGCGCCTGCTGCGCGGGCGCCAGCCTGAGCTGGCGATCGCGACGGCGGAGGCCGGACCGGAGCCCGCGATCGAGCGCGAGGCGGCCTAGCCCAGGCTGCCACCATGCCGCCGGTGGCGGCAATCGACGAGGTCGAGACCTACCTGAGCGAGCTGCCGGCGCTGCGTGCCCGGCGGCTCGCTCACGGTGAGTGGGGCATCACGGTGCCCGCCGACGAGCTCGACGGCGAGCCACTCGACGTGGGCCTGCGCCTGGCCGACGGCCTGCTGCGAGCCCAGGCGGTGGCGCTGCACGCGGCCGACGACCTCGACCCCTGGATGCTGCTCTGGTGGAACCGTCAGACGCGGCTCGTGCGCTTCGGCTGCACCCGGTCCAAGGACCTCTGGATCCACGCCGACGTCCCGGCCGCCGGCCTCGACGCGCGCGGCGTGGACCGCCTGCTCGGCCTGCTCGTGGAGGGCGCCCTGGCGGCGCGCGGGCTCAGGCGGCCCGCAGACGCCGGCTGAACGCCTGGTAGTCCTTGCGGTCCGGGCGCATGTTCGCGGCCAGCGCCGCGTGGCGGCGGGCGGCCTGCGTGCGGCCGGTGTTCGCGAGGGCGCGGCCCAGGCAGAAGTGCGCGTAGTCGTTGACCGGGTGGCGCTCCACAACGGCGGCGAACTCCTCGGCCGCCTGCTCGAAGCGGGCCGAGCGGAAGTACGCGCGCCCGAGCGCCTCTCGGATCGAGCTCTTGTCCGGCTCCAGCGAGCGCGCGCGCTCCAGCGGGATCGTGGCGGCCATGAAGTCGCCGGCCTCGAGCAGCTCGCTGCCCTTCTTGAAGAGCTCGTATGCCCCTTCCCCGCTCATCGCTCTCCTTCCACGGTACTCGCCTCCGCGCGCATGCTTTCGACGGCGTCGAGGATCGCCGCGGCGATCGTCTCCTTGGAGCCCAGGGGCACGTGGCGCTCGCCCGCGGCGGTCACGATCGTGACCTCGTTGTCGGCCGCGTCGAAGCCGATCTCGGCCCGCGAGATGTCGTTCACGACGACGGCGTCGAGGCCCTTGCGCTCGAGCTTGCCGCGGCCGCGCTCGACCGCGCCCTCGCCGTGCTCGGCGGCGAACCCGACCAGCGTCTGCCCGGGGGTGCGCGCGGCCGCCAGGGCCGCCAGCACGTCCTCGGTCGGCTCCAGCGCCAGCGCCAGGCCGTCACGGCCGGTCTTCGAGATCTTCTCGTCCACGGCCTGCCCCGGCCGGAAGTCGGCCACGGCCGCGGCCATCAGCAGCACGTGGGCGTCGGCGAACTCGGCCCGCGCCGCCTCCAGCAGCTGCGCGGCGGTCTCCACGTCGACCACCCGCACGCCCGGCGGCGCGGGGAGCGTGACGTTCGCGGCCACCAGCGTGACGGAGGCCCCGCGCCGGGCGGCCTCGGCCGCCAGCGCCAGGCCCATGCGCCCCGACGAGCGGTTGCCCACGTAGCGGACCGAGTCGATCGGCTCGCGCGTGCCCCCGGCGGTCACGAGCACGCGCAGGCCGTCCATCGGGCCGCCCGCCTTGCCGAGCAGCCCCTCGACGGTCTCGAGGATCCGGGCCGGCTCGGCGAGCCTGCCCACCCCCCACTCACCGCGCGAGGCGAGCCGCCCGGTGTCGGGGTCCACGATCGTCGCGCCGCGGGCCCGCAGCAGGTCGAGGTTGGCCTGCGTGGCGGCGTGCTCGTACATGTGGTTGTTCATCGCCGGCGCCAGCACCAGCGGGGCGGTGCAGGCCAGCGCCGCGCTGGTGAGCAGGTTGTCGGCCAGGCCGTGCGCGAGCTTCGCGAGCGTGTTGGCCGACGCGGGCGCGACGCAGAAGGCGTCGGCGCGCCGGACCAGCTCCAGATGTGAGATCGGGTCGTGCGACGGCGCCGGCTCGCCGGGATAGGCGCCGCGGGCGGGGTCGCGCTCGAACTCCTCGACGAGCACGGGCGCGCCGGTGACTCCCTCGAAGGTGGCGCGCCCTACGAACTGCAGGCTGGCCGGTGTCTGGACCACGCGCACGGCGTGGCCAGCGCCGGTGGCGAGGCGGACCAGCTCCACTGCCTTGTACGCGGCGATCCCGCCGGAAACGCCGACCAGGACTCGAGCCACGCCAACCGCCTTCCTAGCGGTACCGGTACTTGATCTTCCCGGCTGCGACTTCCTCGAGCGCGATCTTGAGGTAGTTCTTCGAGCCCGTCTCGACCATCGGAGGCGGGTACTCGTCGAAGGTCCCCTCGCCGAGGTTGTGGTAGTAGGAGTTGATCTGCCGAGCCCGCTTGGCGGCGACGAGCACGCACGCGTAGTGCGAGTCGACCTGTTCGAGCAGCTTGTCTAGGCGCGGTTTGATCACAGCTCAGACATGGTAGCGGCAAGCTCGCTCAGCTCCTGCAGGGCGCGCTGCAGCTCGTCGTTGACGATGCGGTGATCGAACTCCCCCGCCGCCGCGAGCTCGTCGCGCGCGGCCGCCAGGCGACGCTCGATCTGCTCCGGGCGGTCGGACGCGCGCCCGGCGAGCCGGCGCTCAAGATCCTCGAACGACGGCGGCTCGATGAAGATCAGCTTGGCCTCGGGGAGCGCCTCGCGCACCTGCCGCGCCCCCTGCACGTCGATCTCGAGCACGATCCCGCGCGCGGGCCGCGACAGCTCGCTTTTCAGCGTTCCATAGCGGTTTCCGGCGTATTCGGCGTGTTCCACGAACTCCCCGCCGGCGGCTCGCCGATCGAAGTCGGCCTCGCTCAGGAAGTGGTAGTCGACCCCGTTGACCTCGCCGTCGCGGGGCTTGCGCGTGGTCGCCGAAACCGCCAGCTCGAGCCCCGGCACGCGCTCCAGCAGACCCTTGATGAGCGTGCCCTTGCCGACGCCGGAGGGACCGGTGATGACCAGGATCGGCGTGGTCATTCGCCGCGCGGCGCTAGCGGCGCAGGAACGAAACGAGCTCGTTGCGCTGGCGCTCGGACAGGCCGCCGATGGTCTTGCTCGGCGAGATGCGGCAGTGCGTGAGGATGCGATTCACCTTCACGCGCCCGTACTTCGGCACCGCCAGCAGCAGGTCGAAGACCTTCGCGGTGAGCAGGTAGTCGGGCGGATCCAGCAGCAGGCCGTGGATCTGAGCGCGCCCCGCTTTGAGGTCGCGCTTGAGGCGCGCGCGGCGGGTGCGGATCTCGTTGGCGCGCTTCAAAGCGTCCATTCTCTGCGTAAGCGAACGCTCTGGAGCCAACCCGGCCGACTGAGTCTTGGCGGGCGTCTGGGGGGCGGCCGGCATGGGCGGCGATAGTACACGCTTGGGCCGCGGAGTCCACGCTCCAGACGCAAAAAATCCGCGAATTCAGCTGGACCTCCACCTCAGCTTTAGGCTGGTTCGGGTAGCTTGAGCGTATTGTCATGGTTTGCAGGGCTTTTCAGATTGGGTGCGCCGTCGTAACGGTTAAGTCCCCGCATCTTCCGGCGAAAGCAAGCTAGTACGTCCCCCGGATGGGGTCACTCGATGTCCCGGGCGGTGGACGGATGCCACTCAGACGACCGCCGGCTCCCCGAGCTCGGCGGCGATTCGGAGCCCGGCGGCGGGATCGCGGAAGTTCTCGGTGCCGACGGCCACGCAAGTGGCTCCGGCGGACAGAAAGGCCCTCGAGTGTCCGCCCGAGGCGATCCCGCCCATCCCGATCACGGGGACTCCGACCGCCGCGGCGACGGCGCGGACCTGCTCCAGCGCGATCGCGCGCACCGCGGGCCCCGAGACGCCGCCGGTGGTGCCGCCCAGCCAGGGTTGCCGGGTACGCGGGTCGAGCGCCATGCCCTTCAGCGTGTTGATCAGCGAAACCGCGTCGGCCCCAGCCTCCTCGGCGGCGCGAGCGACCGCGGCGGGATCGTTGGCGTTCGGGGTCAGCTTCACGATCAGCGGGAGGTCGGTGAGCGGTCGCACGTGCTCGACGGCCTTAGCGGTCTCGGCCGGGTCGGCTCCCATGACGAGGCCCGTCTCCACGTTGGGGCAGGACACGTTCAGCTCGATCAGCGCGACCTCGTCGCGCTCGCCCGTGCGGCGCACCAGCGTCCCCAGCTCCTCGCGGCTGAAGCCCATCACGGAGACGATCAGGGGGACCGGCAGCTCGGCGAGCTCGGGCAGGTCGTGCGCGAGAAAGCCCTCCAGCCCCTTGTTGGGCAGGCCGATCGAGTTGATCAGTCCGGCCGGCGTCTCCCACAGGCGCGGCGGCGGGTTGCCCTCACGCGGCGCGAGCGTGATCGTCTTCGAGACGAAGGCATGAAACGGGAAGCGCTCGAGCAGGGCGTCGCCGAAGGCGCGCCGGGCGGCGATCGCGTCGAAGGTGCCGGAGCCGTTCAGGACCGGGCCGGCCAGCGGAATGCCGCAGAGCTCGACCTTCAACCGGCCACCTGCCAATCTCCGGCGGGGGGCCGGGGGCGCGAGCCCCCGGATGGCATCCCGAGCTGCTCCGCATCCAGCACAGGGCCATCTACGCAGAGGCGCACGTAGCCCTCCTTCGTGGGCACGACGCATCCGAAGCAGGCGCCGAAGCCGCAGGCCATGCCCGATTCGAGCGCAAGCTGGGCCGGGACCCCGGCATCGGCGCAGATCGCCCGCACCGCCTCCAGCATCGCCGGCGGCCCGCAGGCGAACACCGTCGCCGCCTCGTCGAGCTGCTCGCGCAGCAGGTCGGTCACCAGCGCCTGCCGGCCGGCCGAGCCGTCGTCGGTCGCCACCGCGGGCTCGCCGGCGAACAGGGTCGCCGCCTGCGCGTGGGCCGCGGAGCGGAAGCCGAGCAGGACGGTCGTGTCCGGGCCCAGCTCGTCCTGCCAGCACAACAGCGGGGCCGTGCCGATCCCGCCGCCCACGAGCAGCGGACGAGTACCGTCGTGCGGCGGTCGCCAGCCGACTCCGAGCGGCCCCAGCAGCTCCAGTCCGTCTCCGGGGCGCAGCTCCGCCAGGCGCCGCGTGCCGGGACCGACGGTCTCCGCCAGGAAGCTCAACTCGCCCTCGCGTGCGCGCGCGTAGGAGAACGCCCGGGGCAGGTAGGGCCGTTCGTCCTCCCCTCCTCCCCATCGCTCGGCCGTGCTCAGCATGTAGAACTGCCCGGGCTGGGGGTCGGCGGGGCCGGCCGAGTCGAGCGCCTGGATCAGGTGGTAGGCGCCCAGCCGCTCGACCGCCGTGACGTGGGCGGTGCGGCGTGCTGGCGGCGCCAGCGTGCGCGGTTCAGTCGACCTCAGTGCGATCGGCCTCCCGTACGAAGCGGCCACTCGATCCGCCGTGCAGCTCCTGCAGCGAGACGACTTCGGTGTCGCCGCTGCGGCTCGCGCGGATCGCCCGCTGCGCCGCGCTCGCGCCGGACAGCGTGGTGATGCAGGGGATCCCGCGCGCCACCGCCGTGCGCCGGATCTCGTAGCCGTCGGCGCGGGCGCCCGACCCGGTCGGCGTGTTGATGACCATGTCGACCTCGCCGGACTCGATCCGGTCCACCACGTTCGGCGAGCCCTCCGAGACCTTGCTGATCCGCTCGACCGGGACGCCCATGCGCCGGATCGCCTGCGCGGTCCCGCCGGTGGCGAGCACGCGGAAGCCCATGTCGTGGAAGGCGCCGGCGATCTGCGTGGCCGCCGGCTTGTCGCCGTCGGTGACGCTGATGAACACCGCGCCGGAGCGGGGCAGCTCCGCCCCGGCCGCCGCTTGTGCCTTGCCGAACGCGGTCGGGTAGTCGGCCGCCACACCCATCACCTCGCCGGTCGACTTCATCTCCGGGCTCAGCAGCGCGTCGGCGCCGGGGAACCGGCCGAACGGCAGCACCGCCTCCTTGACGGACACATGTCGCGGCGCGCGCGGGATCTCGAGCGGGATGTCCGCGAGCCGCTCGCCCAGCATCAGCCGGCAAGCGATCTTGGCGAGCGGGACCCCGATGGCCTTGGACACGAACGGCACCGTTCGAGACGCGCGCGGGTTGGCCTCGATCACGTACAGCTCCTCGTCGCCGAAGACGGCGAACTGGATGTTGATCAGGCCGATCACGCCGAGCCGCAGGGCGATCGCCTCGGTGGCCCGCTCGACCTGGCTGAGCATGTCAGGGCCGAGCGACATCGCCGGGATCACGCAGGCCGAGTCGCCGGAGTGCACCCCCGCCTCCTCGACGTGCTGCATGATCGCGCCGATCCGGACCGCCTCGCCGTCGCAGAGCGCGTCCACGTCGATCTCGATCGCGTTCTCCAGGAAGCGGTCCAGGAAGATCCTGCTGCCCATGCTCCCGTTGGTGCGCCTCAGGTAGTCGGCCAGCGCCTCGGGCGAGTAGCAGATCTCCATCGCGCGCCCGCCGAGCACGTAGCTCGGCCGCACCAGCAGCGGGTAGCCCACGCCGCTGGCCACCTCGAGCGCCTCCTCGGCCGATCCCGCGGTCGCGTACGGCGGTCCCTTCAGGCCCAGCTCGTCGAGCAGCCCGCCGAAGCTGGGCCGGTCCTCGGCGAGGTGGATCGACTCGACGGGGGTCCCCAGCAGCGGCACGCCGGCGTCCGCGAGTCCCGCCGCGAGCTTGAGCGGCGTCTGGCCGCCGAACTGGACGATCACGCCCTCGGGCTGCTCGACCTCGATCACGCCGAGCACGTCCGACAGGGTGAGCGGCTCGAAGTAGAGCCGGTCGGAGGTGTCGTAGTCGGTCGAGACCGTCTCGGGGTTGCAGTTGACCATCACGGCGTCGCGCCCCGACTCGCGCACGGTCATCGCCGCGTGCACGCAGCAGTAGTCGAACTCGATGCCCTGCCCGATCCGGTTGGGCCCGGAGCCGAGGATGACCACGCTGGGTCGGTCGCCGCGGCGCACCTCGTGGGCCGCGTGGCGCTCCCAGCCGGAGTAGTAGTAGGGCGTCTCGGCCTCGAACTCGGCCGCGCAGGTGTCGACCGACTTGAACGAGCGCTCCAGCCCGGCCTCCGGGTCCTCGCCGCGGGCGAGTGCCGCGATCTCCGCCAGGAACCAGGGGTCGATGCCGGTGCACTCGTGGATCTCCGCCTCGGTGTGCCCGCGCCGGATCGCCTCGAAGATCAGCTCGTAGCGGTCGTGCGAGGGCGTCTCGAGGCGGCGCAGCAGGTCGCCCTCGAAGCTCGGCTCCACGTCCAGCTCGCGCGAGCGCAGCGCCTTGACGAAGGCCTGCTTGAAGGTGCGGCCGATCGACATCGCCTCGCCGACCGACTGCATCGAGGTGTGCAGCGCCCCGCTGGCGCCGGGGAACTTCTCGAAGGCGAAGCGCGGCCACTTGACCACCACGTAGTCGATCGTCGGCTCGAACGAGGCCGGCGTCTTGCGCGTGATGTCGTTGTCGATCTCCTCCAGCGCGTAGCCGACCGCCAGCCGGGCGGCGATCTTGGCGATCGGGAACCCGGTGGCCTTGGACGCCAGCGCCGACGAGCGCGACACGCGCGGGTTCATCTCGATCACGACGATCTCGTCGGTCTCCGGGTTGACCGCGAACTGGATGTTGGACCCGCCGGTCTCCACGCCCACGGCGCGGATCACCGCGATCGCCTGGTCGCGCAGGCGCTGGTACTGCGTATCCGTGAGCGTCTGCTGCGGTGCGACGGTGACGCTGTCGCCGGTGTGCACGCCCATCGGGTCGATGTTCTCGATCGAGCAGACGATCACGACGTTGTCGGCGCGGTCGCGCATCACCTCCAGCTCGAACTCGCCCCACCCGATCACCGACTCCTCGACCAGCACCTGGTGGATCGGGCTGGCGGCCAGGCCCTCGGCGATCACCTGGCGGTACTCCGTCTCCGTGCGCGCGGTGCCGCCGCCCGCGCCGCCCATCGTGAACCCGGGGCGCACGATCGCAGGCAGGCCGATCTCGGGCAGCACCGCCTCGGCCTCGCGCATCGACTTGACCGCCGCGCTGCGCGGCACGCGCAGGCCGGCGCGCTCCATCGTGGCGCGGAACAGCTCGCGGTCCTCGGCGCGCCGGATCGCCTCGTAGTCGGCGCCGATCAGCTCCACGCGGTGGCGCGCGAGCGTGCCGTCCTCGGACAGCTGGCGCGCCAGATCGAGCGCGGTCCCGCCGCCGAGCGTGGGCAGCATCGCGTCCGGCTTCTCGCGCTCGATCACCTTGGCCACCGAGCCCGGCGTGAGCGGCTCGATGTAGGTCGAGGTGGCGAACTCGGGGTCGGTCATGATCGTGGCCGGGTTCGAGTTGACGAGGACCACCTCGTAGCCCTCCTCGAGCAGGACCTTGCAGGCCTGCGCGCCGGAGTAGTCGAACTCGGCCGCCTGACCGATCACGATCGGCCCGGAGCCGACCACGAGGATCTTCTGGATGTCGTCTCTACGCGGCAATTCCGTCCACGAATCGGTCGAACAGGTGGACTGCGTCGTGGGGCCCGGGGCCGGCCTCGGGGTGGTACTGCACGGTCGAGGCCGGCACGTCGCGCAGGACCAGTCCCTCGACCGTCCGGTCGTAGAGGTTCAGCTGCTGCAGCTCGGCGGTTCCGAAGTCGGTCTCCCAGCGCACCGGCTCGTCGGTGTCGATCGTGCGCTCGCCGCCCGGCCCCAGCACCGCGAAGCCGTGGTTCTGCGAGGTGATCTCGATCTTCCCGGTGCCGAGGTCCTTGACCGGGTGGTTGGCCCCGCGATGGCCGAAGGGCAGCTTGAAGGTCTCCAGGCCCACCGCCCGGCAGAGCAGCTGGTGGCCCAGGCAGATCCCCCACACCGGCACCTTCCCCACCAGCTCGCGAACGTTCCCGACGATGTAGTCCAGCGCCGCCGGGTCCCCCGGCCCGTTGGCGAGGAACACCGCGTCCGGGCTGCGCGCGAGCACCTCGTCGGCGGTCACGGTGCACGGATGCAGCTCCAGCTGCACGCCGCGCTCGCGCAGGTTGCGCACGATCGAGCTCTTGATCCCGGTGTCGATCCCGATCACGCGCGGGCCGGAGCCGTCGATGTGGGTGGGCGACGACGGGCTCACCTCGCGGGCCAGATCGCGACCCGCCATCGGCGGCTCGGCAAGCAGGCGTTCGCGCGCGGCGCCGTCCGGCACGTCAGCCGAGAACACGCCGCCGCGCATCGCGCCCTTGTCGCGGATGTGGCGCACCAGCGCGCGCGTATCCACCCCCGTCAGCGCCGGCACGCCGCAGTCGCCCAGCCAGGTCAGCCAGCCGCCCTCCGCGTGCGCGGCGTGCTCGCGGTCGACCCCCTCGCGCATGATCACCGCGCGCGCGTGGATGCGGTCCGACTCCATGTGGTCGGCCGCGACCCCGTAGTTGCCGATCAGCGGGTAGGTGAAGACGATGATCTGGCCGGCGTAGCTCGGGTCGGTGACCGCCTCCTGGTAGCCGGACATCGAGGTGTTGAAGACCACCTCGCCCAGCCCCTCGAGCGCGGGACCCGCCCAGTCGCCGTCGAAGCGCGCCCCGTCCTCGAGCAGCAGGTAGGCGCTCACTTGATCAGCCCCTGGACCTGCTTGAACTCGTCCGTGCCGGCGGCGCCCAACAGCTCGAACAAGGCGGTTTCGACACTGGTCATGACGGCGCCCGACCCCTCCATCTTGTGTAGCCCCAGCTCGCGGTTCGCCTCGGTCCGCGACGTCACCGCGTCGCGCGCCACGTGCACCTCCACGCCCCGGTCGAGCAGGTCGTGCGCCGTCTGCGAGACGCACACGTGCGACTCGATCCCGCACACGAGCGCCTGATCGCGCCCGCCCAGGTCGAAGCCGTCCGCCGCGGCGGCCGAGAAGGCGACCTTGGCGATCGGCTCGATCCCGTCGAGGTGCTCGGCCACCTCGGGAACCGTCGCTCCCAGGCCCTTCGGGTACTGCTCGGTGGCCACCACCGGCAGCCCGAGGATGCGCGCCCCGCGCACCAGCGCGGCGACCCCGGCCGCCGTCGAGTCGAAGTCGAGCACCGCCGGCCGAAACGCCTCCTGGACGTCCACGACCACCAAGGCCGCGCGGCCGCGGTCGAGCACCCGGGCTGGCGCCACTAGGCCACCGCTCCAAGCGCGAAGGTCCGCTCGCGGTAGGCGACCGCCCCGTCGGCGATCGTCATCCGCACCCGTCCGGTGAGCCGCTGTCCGGCGAATGCGCAGTTGGCCGAGCGGCTCTCGTAGCCGGCCTCCCCCACCTCCCACTCGGCGTCGGGGTCCACCAGGACCACGTTGGCCGGCGCGCCGCGCTCGATGCGCGGGACCGCGAGGCCGAACGGCTGTCCGCCCGCGGTCATGCGCTCCACCAGCAGGCCGAGCTCGAGCACGCCGGGCACGACGAGGCTGCTGTGGAGGGCGGCGAAGGCGGTCTCGAGGCCCGTCACGCCCATCGGCGCCACCTCGAACGGCTGCTCCTTCTCCTCGCGCGCGTGCGGGGCGTGGTCGGTCGCGACGCAGTCGATCACACCGGAGCGCAGTCCCTCGATCAGGGCCTGGCGGTCGGCCTCGCCGCGCAGCGGCGGGTTCATCTTGAAGTTCGTGTCGAGCGTCCTGACCGCCTCGTCGGTGAGCAGCAGGTGGTGCGGCGTGGCCTCACACGTGACCTGGGTTCCTGCCTCGCGAGCGCGCTCGATGGTCTCGACGGTCTCCTGCGCGGACACGTGCTGGACGTGGATGCGCCCCTGCTCGTAGGCCGCGATGGCGCAGTCGCGCGCCACCTGGGCCGACTCCGAGATCGACGGGATGCCGGTCAGGCCGAGCAGCGCCGACACCTCGCCCTCGTGCATCGCGCCCTGGCCCGACAGCGAGGGTTCCTCCTCGTGCAGCGCCAGCAGCCGCCCCGCCAGGCGCTGGTACTGGAGCGCCTGGCGCATCACGCCGGCCGACCGCACGGGCAGGCCGTCGTCGGTGAAGCCGGCCGCGCCGGCCTCGGCCAGCTCCGCCATCTCGGTCAGCTGCTCGCCCCGCTGCCCTACGGTGATCGCGGCGAGGAAGCCGGTCGGGATGCGCGCCTCGGCCCGGGCCCGCTCGCGCAGCGAGCGCAGCACCGGCGCCGAGTCGACCACCGGGCTGGTGTTGGGCTGGGCGAGGATCGCGCAGAACCCGCCCGCCGCCGCGGCGCGCGTGCCGGAGTCGAGGTCCTCCTCGTCCTCACGCCCGGGCGTGCGCAGGTGCACGTGTGGGTCGACGAACGCCGGGAAGGCGTGCAGACCCTCGCCGTCGACGAGCTCGGCCCCCTGGGGCGGCTCCAGCGCGTCGCCGATCTCGGCCACCACCCCGTCGCGCACGAGCAGGTCGGCGCGCCCGTCCAGGTCGGTGCGCGGGTCGAGCAGGCGCGCGCCGCGGATCAGGACTGTGGCCGCCGGCACTGACGCCCGGTCGAGCTCGAGCGCGCGACTCATGCCGGCTGCGGCTCGGTCTCGGGCTCGGCGCGCACGCCCGACGGCGCGCCGTGGCCGGCCAGCAGCTCGTAGAGCACCGCCATCCGCACGACCACCCCGGACTCGACCTGCTCGACGATCAGGGCCTGCGGAGAGTCGATCACCTCGGCGGCGAGCTCGACGCCGCGGTTGACCGGGCCGGGGTGCATGAGCAGCTGGTTGGGCCGCAGCCGCCGGCCGTCGATCTGGTACTGCGCCGCGTACTCGCGCAGCGAGGGGACGAACGTGCCGTCCATTCGCTCGTGCTGCATCCGCAGCGCGTAGACGACGTCGGCCTCGGGCAGCTCGTCGAGCGTGGTGCGCACCCGGCAGCCGAGCGACTCGATCCCGCGCGGGATCAGCGTGGGCGGCCCGCAGACCGTGACCTCGCAGCCCATGCGCGAGAAGGCGAGGATGCCCGAGCGCGCGACGCGGCTGTGCAGCACGTCGCCCACGATCCAGATGCGCAGTCCTTCCAGGGAGCTCATCCGGCGCTTCAGCGTGTACAGGTCGAGCAGCGCCTGGGTCGGGTGCTCGTGCTTGCCGTCGCCGGCGTTGATCACCGAGGCGCGTGTCCAGCGCGAGACCAGCGCGGCCGCCCCGGCGTGTGGCGAGCGGATCACGATCGCGGCCGGGTCGTAGGCGGACAGCGTCTGCACGGTGTCCTTGAGCGACTCGCCCTTGTCCACGCTCGAGCCGATCGACTTGACCGTGACCAGGTCCGCGCTGAGGCGCTTCGCGGCCAGCTCGAAGCTCGAGCTGGTGCGCGTGGACGCCTCGTAGAAGAGGTTGATGACCGTGCGCCCGCGCAGCGTGGGCACCTTCTTGATCTCGCGCCCGGACACCTCGGCGAAGCTCTCGGCGCGCCCGAGGATGCGCTCGATGTCGTCGCGCGAGAGGTCGTCGACCGACAGCAGGTGCCGCCTCATGCCAGGTCCTCCACTTGTTCGGCGATTACGACTTCGTCCACCCCGTCGATCTCCTCCACTCGCACGTTCACCCGCTCACCGCGTGCGGTCGGCAGGTTCTTGCCGACGTAGTCGGGCCGAATCGGCAGCTCCCGGTGCCCGCGGTCGGCCAGCACCGCGAGCTGCACGCGCTCGGGGCGCCCGTAGTCGAACAATGCGTCGATCCCCGCCCGGACCGTGCGGCCGGTGTAGAGCACGTCGTCCACGAGCACGATCGTGGTGTCCTCGACCGGGAAGTCGACGTGCGATGCGTGCACCACCGGCTGGGCGGTCGGCTCGCGCCGGGCCAGGTCGTCGCGGTAGAAGCTGATGTCGATGTCCCCGAGCGGCACGGGCTCGCCGACAAGCTCGGCCACCAGGTCGCGCAGGCGCGCGGCCAGGACGGCGCCGCGACGGTGGATCCCGACGACCGCGACTCCCTGCCCGCCCGTCTTCTCGACGATCTCGTGTGCGATGCGCACCAGCGTGCGCCGCACGTCCTCGCCGTCGAGGACCGTCTTCTCGGTCAACTCACTGTCCTTCCTGGCCTCTCGGGACCGGGTTAAAGGAACCTCGCGGCGAGACTAGCAATCGCCGGGGACGATCGCTCCTATGCTGGCCAGGTGTTTCGGACGGCCATCGTCGCCGTGCTCGTGGGTGCGGTGGTCGCCCTCGTCGCCGCGCCCGGGTTCGTCAAGCTCGACGAGCCCAACTCGGACGGTCTCTTCTACGAGGTCGAGAAGCTCCGCCTCCAGGGCCACGGCGACGCGGAAGCGACGCGCATGGTGTTCGACGCCCCGATCGCGCGCCAGACCGCACAGATCGAGGACGAGCCCGACGAGCCCCGCGTGCTCGACCCCGCCTGGGTCGAGTACAGCAAGCGCTTCTACCGGCGCCGCTGGCTGGTGCCGGCGCTGGCGGCGGCCGTAGAGCCACTGGTCGGCGACCAGCCGGGCCGCGCTTTGCGCGTGGCCTCCCTGATCGGTTACGTGCTGATCGCGCCGGTCCTCTTCCTCCTGCTGCGGCGACGATTCTCGACCTGGCTCAGCGCCGCGCTGGCGGTCGCCTGCACGCTTGCGCCGCCGGTGTACAAGTGGTCGCTCGGCATGCGCGTCGATTCGTGGGGACTCCTGCTCGAGACGCTCGGGCTGCTGGCGGCGGTGCTCGTCAAGGACCAGGGCCGCAGGTGGCTGGTGTTGTGGGTCGCCGCGATCGCGGCCCTGTCGATCACGCGCGACGCGACAGCGATCCTGCTGCCGGCCGTGCTGTGGCTGCTGGTCGTCGAGCGCAGGGATCCGGTCGCCAGGCGCACCAACCTGGCGCTGCTCGGAACCGGCCTCGTCGCGGCCCTGCCCGCTTTCATCCTGGGCGGCACGCCCGTGCGCGACAACCTCGCCTACGTGATCGCGGGCTACAAGATCCCCGAGGACAGCAGCTGGAGCTATGTGGCGAGCGGCTACCTCGACCAGCTCTGGCGGACGATCAGCACGGACCTCAGCGATCCGACCAAGTTCTCCCTCCCGGTCGCGATCTTGTTCTACGCCGGCATCGCGCTGGCGGTCGCCGCCCTGGTCGCCGTCGTGGCCCGGCCGTCGCGTGGCGACCCCTACTTCTCGCTGATGAAGGCCTCGCTGCCCGGCTGCGTGCTCTTGCTGCTGCTCGCGAACAACCCCCAGGCCTTCCGGCTGGAGCTGGTGTTCGTCCCGATGGCCGCGGTCGGTCTCGCAATCCTCACCATGCGTCTGGTCGCGGCCCGCTACCCTCGCGTCACCGCATGACCTCCGATCGAGCACAGGCATACGGCAGGCTGATGCGGACTATCCGAGAGGACGGTCCCGAGGCGCTCAGCCCGGCCGAGTGCGGCCTGCTCCGGGAGGCGGCCGACGCCCTGCTCTTCTGCGAGAGCCTCGCGGTCGACGACGAGGCCCGCGACGGCCTGACCCGCGTGGGCGACCTCGCCGGCGACCTGGTCGGCTCGGGACGGTGGGGCCCCGAGCGCGCCGAGCAGCTCCTGCGCGACATCGAGTGCTGCGGGCCGATGGCCCCCGTGAGCTGACGTGGCCCAAGCACAGCTGGGCGAGCTCGACCTCCACTACGTCGAGCGCGGAGCTGGGCCGGCCCTGCTGCTGGTGCCCGGCATACCGGCAATCGCGAGCGACTGGGCCTCCCTGGCCGAGCGGCTGAGCGGTTCGCGCCGCGTGATCGCGTACGACAACCGCGGCAGCGGCGGGTCGACCGTCACGCCGGCCCCGTACACCTGCGCGCAGCTGGCCGCGGACGCGGTCGCCCTGCTCGACGAGCTCGGCGTCGAGCGAGCCGACGTCTTCGGGATGTCGCTCGGCGGCATGATCGCCCAGGAGCTGGCGCTCGGCTGGCCCGACCGCGTCAACCGGCTCGTGCTCGGGTGCACCCACTGCGGGCTCGAGCACGCAGCCCGTCCCGATCGCGAGGCGGGGCGCGCTTTCGCGATGGAGACCGACGACTGGGCCGAGCGCATGGAGGCGCTGGCGCCGTTCGCCTTCGCCGCCGGCGTCGATGGTGAGCTGCTCGGCGGGTTCATCGAGAAGAAGTCACGTGACGTGCAAGAGCCGGAGGGCTACCGCGGCCAGATCGCGGCGGCGCTGGCCCACGACACGTATGACCGCCTCCCGCGGATCGAGTGCCCGACGTTGATCGTCACGGGCGACGGCGACCGCGTGATCCCGAGCGCGAGCAGCGACGTGCTGCACGAGCGCATCCCCGGCTCGCGCCTCGAGGTGGTGGCGGGCGCCGGCCACCTGTTCTTCCTGGAGCGGCCGGAGCAGAGCGTGCGGGTGCTGGAGGACTTCCTGCGCTAGGGCCCCACGACCTCGCGCTCGGACACCTTGACGAGCGCCGGCTCGCCGCGCTCTGGGAACGGCAGCTCGATGCGGTCGAAGTCGCGCGGCACCACCGTGTTCTCGAAGGCGGCACGAGCCTCGTCGCGCACCTCCTTGCCCCCGTAGCGCGGGGAGATGTGGGTGAGCGCGAGCATGGTCACGCCGGCCGCCGCGGCCAGCTCGGCCGCCTGGCGCGCGGTCGAGTGGCGCGTCTCGGCGGCGCGGTCGGCCTCCTCGTCGAGGAAGGTGGCCTCGTGTACGAGCAGGTCTGCCTCGAAGGCGACCAGCCGCGTCATCTCGCAGGGCGCCGTGTCGCCGGCGAGCACGATCCGCCGGCCGCGCCGGGGCTCGCCCATGACCTGGTCGGGGTGAACGCCGTCGACGGTCTCGCCCTCCTGGAGGCGACCGAAGTCCGGCCCCGGCTTGACCCCGAGCGCCGCGGGCGCGCTCGGGGTCGAACGCCCCCGGGCGCGGGTCCTCCACCAGCGCGTAGCCGAGCGCGCGCGACGCCGTGGTCGGTCTCGTACGCGGCGATCCGGTAGCCGTCGCGCTCGATCTCCTCGTTGGGCTCGAGCTCGCGCAGCTCGAGCGGGAAGCCGACTCGTCCGACGATCGGCCGCAGCGCGGCGAACAGCGAGCGCAGGCCGGCCGGCCCGTACACGGTGAGCGGCCGTTCGCGCTGGCGCAGGCCGAAGGTCTTCAGCATGCCGGGGAGGCCGAGCACGTGATCGGCGTGGAAGTGGGTGATGAAGACGTCCTCGAGCTCCACCAGCCCGGTCGACCGGACGAGCTGGCGCTGAGTGCCCTCGCCGCAGTCGAACAGCAGGCGGTCGCCGCCGCGCCGGACCAGCGTGGCGGGCAGGCCACGCCGGGCGCTGGGGGCGGAGCCGGCGGTGCCGACGAAGAGAACGTCGAGGTCCATGGCCCTACCGTATTAGCCGGAACTCGATCGACGAGCCCTCGACCTGCGCCAGCCCCATCGTGTGCGCTGGGGCTCGGCGGCGCTCGGTCGGGCTGCCGGGGTTGAAGATCTGGAAGCCGTCGGCGGCGCGCTCGTGCAGCGGCAGATGGGAGTGCCCGAACACCACCGCGTCGGCGGAGTCCCCGAAGCGGCGCCGCAGCCGCTCCAGGCGGCCGGCGCTCGCCCCCGCGTCGTGAACCATCGCGATGCGCGCGTCGTCCACACGCACGATCCGCTCGGCCGGCAGCAGCCGCCGCAGCTCGGCGGTGTCCACGTTGCCGTGCACGCCCACCAGCGGCGGGCCGATCCGCTCCAGCTCGCGCAGCACCTCGACGGTCACGAAGTCGCCGGCGTGCAGCAGCAGGTCGGCCGTCCGGATGCGCTCCACGAACGCGTCCGGCAGCCGCCGCGCGCCGCGCGGCATATGGGTGTCGGAGATGACGGCGACCAGCATTCCGGGTCTACACTCAACCGCACTCGCGCCCGTAGCTCAGTGGATAGAGCGCTGCCCTCCGGAGGCAGAAGTCGCAGGTTCGAATCCTGCCGGGCGCGTAGGCCTTCTGCGGCTCTGTGGTGGCTGTCTTCTGGGTGTGCATGTCGCCGGGTCGGTGCCCGTCGACGGAAGCCCGCACGTGGCGGGCTTCCGTTTCTAGGGGCGAGTGGAGCGCCGGCGGAGCTAGGCGTTGACGCAGATGGCGTACAGCGTCATTTGCTGATCAAATTCCTCCTCGGGGTCGGTGTCCTCTTGGCCGGGCCTGGAGTTCACCTGCACGATCCAGCCGGAGTTGTCGTTCGGGATGACGGTGTTGTCATCTTCGGTGTCCGGAATGTTGTCGACGCCGTCGAAATCCATGCGGCCGGGGAACGAGGCGATGACGCCGCTGCCGTTCGTGATGGCGGGGTGGGCGAAGTCGAAGTCGTTGTCGCCCTTCGTGTTGAACCAGTAGCCACCCGCGACGGCGACCTTCCCAGCAGAGCATGCGACCGTGGCGATGTTGCCAGCGCCGACGTTCGGGTACTTGAAGGTCGCGACCTCGTAGCCGGACACGCCATCGCGCCCTGCGGGGCCAGCCGGTCCTGCCGACCCCGGCGCGCCTTGCTCGTCAAGCAGTCGCCGCACCTTCTTCTCCAGGCGATCACGGGTGATCGTGCTCTCCTTGATGTCGTCGTGCTTGATGGTGCCGTTATTGATGTCGACGGTCTTGATCGTGCCGTCCTTGATGTCGCTGCTCGTGATGAGCACGCGCGCCGTCGCGGTGCCACCGCCCACAAGCAATGCGGTGGCAACACAAGCGAGAATGGTCCTTCTCATGGAGGACCTCCCTTTCGGTCGATACGCCCCCAAGGCGGGGCCGTCCCAAGGGGCGAGTTGAGGGCGACACTCGTGGGCTAACCCATCAATGTCAAGCCATACCGAGATGGGTCATAGACCGGTACCCCATAATGCACTGCCTTAGGACGGAATCCTGCAGCAACTCCCCCCGGCGGCGCGTTTCGTAGCCGGGTGAAGGGAGAGAGCCGGCCCGTTGCGCAAGTGCCCGCGCACGGGAACTTGCGCCCGTGCGGGCGAGCACCCGACTAGGCGCTATGTTCGAGCCATGACGGACCCGACTGCACGAGCCGTCGAGGGCTCTGTCGTGCGCCGTGGGCGGCGCTCGCGGGGGGTCGTAATCGGGGGCGCCGTGGCCGTTGCGCTCCTCGTCGCGCTCGCCGTCTGGCTCGTCGTGGTCGCCGACGATGACGAGGACGGCGTTCCAGCGACGCCTGTCGGCCAGCCCGTGGAGATGTCGCAGTCGGAGCTCCTGGAGTTCGGCCGCGCCCAGGCCCTCCCTGTCTACTGGGCAGGTGCGCGTAACGGCACGAGGTACGAGGTCACCCGGACCGCGGAGGACAGATCTACATCCGATACCTGACCGGCGCCGCGCGCCCCGGTGATCCACGCCCGCGATTCCTCACGATCGGCACCTACCCACAGCAGAACGCGTACGCGGTGGTCACCGCTGCCGGCCGCCGGCGCGGATACACCGACCGCACCACACAGTCGGGAGCGCTCGTCGTCTATAGCCGGCGGCGCGACACGAACGTGTACTTCACGTTCCCGAACGCGGGCTTCCAGGTCGAGGTGTACGACCCGGACCCACGGCGGGCGCTGTCGATGGTGCTCGGCGGCCAGATCGTCCAGCTGCGCTGACGAGCCGTGTCCATGGCCGCCGCGTGGCTCGCGTTCCCGGCCGTCCTCCTGCTGCTGGCGACGGGGTGGGGGCTACTGCTCGAGGCGGTCGCGGGCCGAGCGCTGCCAGGTGCGCTGCTTCCGGGCGTCGGCTTCGCGGCGCTCGTAGTCGCGGTCCAGGTACCAGCCCTCGCTCCGGCCACGGCTCCGCTGGCGACACCGCTGGCGGTCGCGGGCGCTGTCGCGGGGATCGTGATCTGGGCCGGTGCGGCGGGACCGCGGGCCGGCCTCAGCTCGCTGCGACCCAGCGCGGCGGCGAGCGCGGCTGCCCTCGGAGCGTTTGCGCTCTACGCGGCGCCCGTGGTCCTCTCGGGAGAGCCGGCGATCGCGGGCTACATCCGTCTCGATGACAGCGCAACGTTCATCGTGGTCGCCGATCACGCTCTCGAGCATGGCCGCGACACCGCCGGGTTCGCACCGTCCACGCACGAGCTGCTCGTACGCGCGAACCTCGCCGTCAACTATCCGATCGGGGCGCTGCTGCCGCTCGCGGTCGGCGGCAAGCTCACCGGCCAAGATCTCGCCTGGCTCTTCGCTCCGTACCTCGCGTTTCTAGCGGCGCTGCTCGCGCTCGCGCTCGAAGTCGTGCTGGTGCCTGCGATCGGGCGCCGCTGGGTTCGCGGCCTAGTCGCGGTCGCCGCGACCGGCTCGGCACTCCTCTTCGGCTATGCCCTATGGGGTGGGGTGAAGGAGCTCGCGACGGCCGCGCTGCTCGCGATCGTGGCAGCGGCCGGAACGCAGCTTCCGGCGACCGCGCCGGGCGGCCTGCTCGGCCGCGCGCGCGAGGTGCTCCCGCTCGCGGCGGCGTGCGCGGCCCTCCTTGGCGCAGTGAGTCTCGCTGGCGTGGTCTGGCTCGGGCCGATTCTGCTCGGACTCGGGGTCGGCCTGGCGCGGAGCCGAGGGCCGCGCGAGGCTCTGCTGGCTCTGGTGGCCCTGGTGGCTCTGGTGGCTGTGGGCTCGATCGGACCGCTCTCCGACGCCGGGTTCACCCGCGCCCTCACGACCACGCCGACCGAGGCCTCCGACCGCTTGGGGAACCTGATCAGCCCGTTGAGCCCGTTGCAGGCGCTGGGCATTTGGCCCGCCGGTGACTTCCGTCTCGACCCCGTAGCCGTCGTGCCGACCGCGATCCTGCTCGTCGTGCTGGTGCTCGCCGCCGCGCTCGGCGTCGCGCAGGTCCTGCGGCGCAGGGAGTGGGGCGTCCTGGCGTACGCCGGCGGAGTCATCGTCGGCGCGGCGCTGGTGGCGCTGTACTCGTGGCCGTGGATCGACGCCAAGGCATATGCGATCGCCTCCCCGGCGCCCGTCCTGCTCGCGGGGGTCGGCATTTCGGCCATGCTCGAGACGGGTCGGTGGCTCGGCGGCGTCGCCGTCGGCCTGGCGCTCGTCGGCGGCGTGCTGTGGTCGGACGCACTCGGCTACCACGATGCGACGTTGACTCCGCACGACCGCCATGCCGAGCTCGCCCGGATCGGCGAGCGTTTCGCCGGTGACGGCCCGGCGCTGATGACGGAGTACGACCCCTACGGCCCCCGCTGGTTCCTGCGCCGAGTGGACGCCGAGGGCGCGGGAGAGCTGCGCACCCGGCCGGTGCCGCTCGCGGATGGGGGCGTCCTCGTCAAGGCCCAATCCGCGGACATCGACGCCTTTGCATACAACGGCCTGAGCGACTACCGGACGCTCGTGCTGCGCCGCTCGCCCGTGGCGAGTCGACCGCCCTCGACCTTCCAGCTGGCTTGGAGGGGTCATTGGTACGACGTCTGGCGGCGCGACCCGGGCGCGTCCCCTGTACGAGTGCATCTCGGCCTCGGGATGCCATCCGACCCTGGAGCGGTGCCGCCCTGTGGGGAGGTGGTCGGCCTGGCGCAGGCGGCCCGTCCTGGCGGCGCGCTGCTCGCGGCGCAGGCCCCGGCGCCGGTGATCGTGGGCCTCGGCGAGGGCAGACTGCCCCCCGGTTGGTCCGCCGGCAATCCCGGCTCCGGCGCCACGATCCCGAACGGGGGCGGGACGGTTGGTGGCACAGCGACCCTTCCTCGCGCGGGCCGCTGGTCCATCTGGCTCGGCGGCGCGCCGCGAACTGCCGCGACGGTCCTGATCGACGGCAGGTCGGAGGGGGGAACGGGTCCGGAGCTGAGCTACGGCGGACAGTGGGTCCCCGTCGGCGTCGCGACGCTCAGCGCCGGCCCGCACGCGATCGAGGTGCGGCTGTCTGGCGGCGGCCTGCGACCGGGGAGCGGATCGCGGGGTGCCTTCCCGGTCGGGCCGGTGGCCCTTGTCGAGAGCGGCCTGCGTCGCGCCGTCCTCCGTGTCAGTCCGGGCCAGGCGCGGCGCCTCTGCGGGCAGCGACTCGACTGGGTCGAGGCCGTGGAGTGAGCAGCGTTCGCTAGACGACTGAGCGCGGCCCGGCTAGTCCGGCCGAACAGATCACATAGGTCTTGAGGACCAGCTCCGCCTCGACGCCGTCGGTGAACTCATCGAATTGACGCTGAACTTCGGCGTACCAGCCGGTAGCCGAGCCGGGCAGCGGCGTAGCCGGGCGCGGACGGCTCTCCAGGAGCGTAACCCTGCTTTCCTCGAGGGTGAACAGGGGTGGATCGATCGAGATGCGTGCCCCACCGCCTACGGCGACGCCCTGTGATCGCAGTCGGCTCCAACGGGAGATCACTGTCCGAGTCGAGGTGAGTGCCGGCCGGCACGTCGGGCGGCCAGCGTGTTTGTGTCATCACTGGTCGTACTCCTAGGTGAGTCGACGTGATTCCCGCCGGACCAGTCGGACCAACCGGCCCGATGGGTCCCTCTGCGCCGGTTGGTCCGATGGGTCCCTCTGTCGCCGCGTGGCGCCCGTGGCACCGGTTGGTCCGATGGGTCCCTCTGTGCCGGTGGCGCCCGTGGTACCTGCCTCGCCGGTCGGCCCGATCGGGCCGACCGGACCCTCCGGTCCTGAGGGGCCAATGGGACCCTGCACACCCGCCGGACCCGTCTCGCACCCAGTCGCGCCGGTCGCGCCGGTCACACCAGTCGCGCCGGTCGCACCAGTCGCGCCGATTTCGCCCTGCACACCTTGCGGGCCGGTCGCGCCCACCGAACCCGTCTCGCCCTGCAGGCCCTGCGGCCCGGTCGGGCCGATCGGGCCATCCGCACCCGCCGGACCCGCCTCGCCAGTCGCACCAGTCGCACCGGTCACGCCGGTTTCGCCCTGCAGCCTTGCGGCCCGGTCGCGCCCACCGAACCCGTCTCGCCCTGCAGGCCCTGCGGCCCGGTCGGGCCGATCGGGCCATCCGCACCCGCCGGACCCGCCTCGCCAGTCGCACCGGTCGCGCCCGTCGCGCCGGTTTCGCCCTGCACGCCCTGCGGCCCGTCGCGCCCACCGCACCCGTCTCGCCCTGCGCGCCGGTCGCGCCCACCGAACCCGTTTCGCCCTGCAGGCCCTGCGGCCCGGTCGGGCCGATCGGGCCATCCGCACCCGCCGGACCCGCCTCGCCAGTCGCACCAGTCGCACCGGTCACGCCGGTTTCGCCCTGCAGGCCCTGCGGCCCAGTCGCGCCCACCGAACCCGTCTCGCCCTGCAGGCCCTGCGGCCCCGTCGGGCCGATCGGGCCATCCGCACCCGCCGGACCCGCCTCGCCAGTCGCGCCGGTCGCGCCGGTCACGCCGTGCACCCGTTTCGCCCTGCAGGCCTTGCGGCCCGGTCGCGCCCACCGAACCCGTCTCGCCCTGCAGGCCCTGCGGCCCGGTCGGGCCGATCGGGCCATCCGCACCCGCCGGACCCGCCTCACCAGTCGCACCGGTCGCGCCGGTCGCGCCGGTTGCGCCCTGCACACCAGTGCGCGCCGGTCGCGCCCACCGAACCCGTCTCGCCCTGCAGGCCCTGCGGCCCGGTCGGGCCGATCGGGCCATCCGCACCCGCCGGACCCGCCTCGCCAGTCGCACCAGTCGCGCCGGTCACGCGCCGGTTTCGCCCTGCACACCCTGCGGCCCGGTCGCGCCCACCGAACCCGCATCGCCCTGCACACCCTGCACGCCTTGCAGGCCTTGCGGCCCGGTCGCGCCCACCGAACCCGTCTCGCCCTGCAGGCCCTGCGGCCCGGTCGGGCCGATCGGGCCATCCGCACCCGCCGGACCCGCCTCGCCAGTCGCACCAGTCGCGCCGGTCGCGCCGGTCGCGCCGGTTTCGCCCTGCACACCCTGCGGCCCGGTCGCGCCCACCGAACCCGTTCGCCCTGCACACCCTGCACGCCCTGCGGCCCGGTCGCGCCCACCGAACCCGCTCGCCCTGCAGACCCTGCGGCCCGGTCGGACCGATCGGGCCATCCGCACCCGCCGGACCCGCCTCGCCAGTCGCACCAGTCGCACCGGTCGCGCCGGTCGCGCCGGTCGCGCCGACACCCTGCACACCCTGCACGCCCTGCGGCCCGGTCGCGCCCACCGAACCCGTCTCGCCCTGCAGGCCCTGCGGCCCCGTCGGGCCGATCGGGCCATCCGCACCCGCCGGACCCTGCGCACCAGTCGCACCAGTCACGCCGGTCTCCCCCTGCGGCCCGGTCGGGCCGACGGGACCGCCCGCCGGTCCCTCTGGTCCGATCGGACCCTGGTCACCCTGCCGCCCGGCCGGCCCCGGCGCGCCCTGTAGCCCTTGTGCCCCCGCTGGGCCGGTTGGTCCCGGGGGGCCGCGCGGGCCCGGCGTCGTCCCCGGAGTCTTGGCTCGCTTGCGCACATCGGGAATCAGGACGAACCCCCGGCGGATCGACCCGTCCGCGCCGGTGATGTGCGCCTCGACGCTGAGCCCGCCGCGGTCGTGCAGCGCCCGCAGCGCCACCGACCCAAGCGGGACCGGCACGATCCCGAGTTCCAGCCAGCCGAGGCTGTAGCGGCTGTCGCCGATTACCGCGGACCGCTCGGGCGAATGGAACCTCGTCCGCAATGTGATCGTTCCCCGGCACCCCGAGGCGGCGGTGCCGGGACAGATCAAGGGCACATCCGCATGAGCGTTGGAGCCGCTGCCTTCGACCGCAAGGCGTCGCGGGGTCAGCGGAATGGCGTTCTCGTTGTCCTGTGCCTGTGCAGGCGGCACAAGCCCACACAGCACGCTGGCGCAACATCCGGCAGCGACCGCCACACGGAAGCTGATCCTCCGCCCCCGCTTTGCTCGCCGGGGCATCCCGTCGCCCTATCGGCCACCTGGCCGGTTCTGTCCGTGGTGGATATCCGCTTGCAGGGAGAACATGCCGGACGTCTCAGGGGCCAATGAGCGACCTTCCTCGCCTAACCCATCAATGTCAACCGCACCGGGATGGGTAACTCGAGCACCACCCAAGAATGCACTGCCTTACGACGGAATCCTGCGGCGACTCCCCCCTGCGGCGCCCCCGTCCGTGCAAGAACTCGTCCAGGCTTCGCCGCCATAACAGGTCTGGATCCCCCGCCGCTGTCGCGCCGTTCGCCGTTCGCCATCGGGAGTGGATCCTGTGTGAGTTCGGTTGCCGTTTCCCGGCCGGGCTGACCGCATGACGCCTGAACTTCTCCCCGGCAACCTCGCCCCACCGTCGGCGAAGCGGGGCCGGCACCGCCGCCTCCAAGCTGCCCGAGCTGCGCGCCGCGCACAAGCAGACGGTCGGGGCCGACACGCAGGCCGACAACAGCTCGGCCCGCCGGCCCGGGGGGTGTCAAGCGTTCACCCGGTCACGGCGCGAGTCCCGACAGCGCGATTTGCAGCCAAAAGTTACTATCGGGCGCGTCAACCGTCATGGCAGTCGACCTCGTCATCGACATCGAGAACACTCCGGGCGCGCTCGCGGAGGTCGCTGCCGCGATCAGCGACGCCGGCGTGAACATCGCGGCGGCCACCTGCATCGGACCGGGCGAGCGCGCCGAGCTGCACGTCCTCGTCCCCCACGCCGAGGCTGCCAGGCACCTGCTCGCGATCTCCCACGTGGCCGTCACACGCGAGCGCGAGGTCGTCGTGGTCGAGGTCGACGACCGCCCGGGCGTGCTCGCCGACCTGAGTCGCAAGATCGCCCGCGCCGGGGTCAACCTCGATCTCGTCTACGTCGCCACGCGCAATCGCGTGGTCTTCGGGGCCGCCGACCTCGATGCCCTGCGCGCCGCCCTAGGGGCCGGCTGACCCGAGCTGCAGGACCGCGACGTTCGACGTCGGCCCGGTGGCGCCGGCGGCCTCCACGACCGCCACGAAGCGGTTGTTGCCGCCGCCCGCCAGCGTCGAGGCGAGCGTGACCGGTACGTCGACCGAACCGCCCGCCCCGATCGTCGCGGTCTGCTCGTTCACGCCGACGATGCTGTTCGCCTCGAAGGGGTCGAGGTCGAAACCCCCGCCTGGCAATCCCGCCGTGAACAGCGCGCTCTCGACCCTCATCAGCCGCACCGAGGCACCGGCGGGGCCGCTGACCCGGATCGCCTGCGCCGAGCCCGAGACGGTGGCCGGGAGGTCGGGAACCCCGACGACCGCGATCGACGCCGCGGCCCGGCCGACCCCGTCAAGACGAACTTCGGACTGGCCGGTGCTGGCCGCCGTGCGGTACAGCCATCCGGTCTCCGACGTGCCGTCCTCGTAGGTGACCGTCACCGCCGCAGCGGTCAGCTCGAGACCGGACACGCTGCCCGCCTCGCCCGGCCCCGGCGGCGTCGCTCCCCTGAGGCTGGTCGGGTCGATGTCGGCGGAGAAGGTCAAGGTCTCGCCGGGCCCGAAGTCCGTGAAGGTCGCGTTCAGGACCTCGAAGCCGCTGTCGTGGCTGCCGGTGAAGGAATGGCCGATCGCCCCGACGCCCGGGTTGCTGTCCACCGTGAAGCCCTTGCCGAGCGTGTCTCCCGCGCTTCCGTTCGGGTCGAAGACGAGGTCGGGCAGGAGGCTCGAGGACAGGTCGAAGCGCACGCTCGCGATCTGCTGCCCCGCCGGCGAGACGTTGGCGATGCGGAAGGAGCCGGCGTTGAACGTGCTCGAGTTCAGCCCCGCGGAGCCCGCCTCCACCCTCGTGGACGGCGGCGGTCCACTCGGCGCCGCGTGCACCTCGAACAGATCCCACGTGGCCGGGAACGGCGGGGCCGGTCCAGCCGACGTGGAGATGATCCCGACCGCGGGGCGGGTGGCACCCGAGAACCAGGACGTGGGCACGGTCTGCGTGCCGCCGATCGCTACCGGCGCCGCGCCCTCGATCGAGTAGCTCGCTTGCACGGTGCCCGCGGCCGGATCGACGCGCAGGTAGAGGTCGACGACCGACGGGCCCGGCCACTGCGGTCCGGTCTGCGTGACCGTCGTCGGGGTTCCCCCCTGCTCCTTGACGAGGGCGAACCCGCCGGCGCCGTCGTTCGCGGCCACCGTGAGCTTGACGTAGTTGTCCTGGCCGCCCGTGCCCACGAACACGCCGTAGGACTGGGCTCCGGTCGGAGCGCCGGCGCCCGAGAACGGCGCGGGCAGGCTGGTGTGCACGACGAACGGGGCGCTGGCGTTCGTGACGTCGATGCCGTGCTGGAAGGCGTACTGCTGGTTGTTGCCCGACCCGAGCGCGTCGCCGTCGCCGACCTGGTCGACGGTCACGACGCCGGCCACGCCGCCGGCGGTCATCTTGGTCGCGTCGAAGAGGTTCCTGTAGTCGGTCGACCCGTTGGTCATCAGGCCGGTGAAGCCGATCCCGAGCAGGCCGCCGGCCGCCGGGGCGTCGTTGTCCCAGGTGTACTCCACCGGCAGCGGCGTGCTCGCTCCCGTTGGCCGCGTCGACCGCGAACGGGTCCGAGGTGTCCGGGAGCCCGTCGTTGTCGTCGTCGGGGTCGTTCAGGTCGGACTTCTTGTCCGAGTCCGCGTCCGGCGGCACGTCGGCGGACGAGCACGGATTCGTGTTGTTGTCGATCTCGTCGGCGTTGTCGAAGCCGTCCCCGTCCTCGTCGACGTTCGGATTGTCCGCGCCGTTGCACGGGAAGTCATCCGGCTCGAAGACCAGGACGTTGTCGGCGAGGAAGTTGACCGCCCAGATCGTGCCGGGGAAGGGGTCCCCGTCGCCTTGGGCCGTCAGGTCCAGCGGCGCGGCCAGCGACGAGAACATGCGTCGTGTTCGAGGTGACCGCGGACCCGTCGGGGGTGAGCTTGACTCGGTGGATCGCGTTGCTGAACGACGTGACGAGCAGGTCGCCCTTCATCGCGCCGCCGAAGTTCGAGGCGGTGTACTCGTCGAACCCGTTGGTGGAAAACGGGAAGCTCGTCAGCGTCCCACGCTCCGCCTCGGTGCGGTAGTCGCACTCCACCGGATGTGCGGAGGAGACCGGGGATTGCGGGTTGGTGGAGTTGAAGGTGTTGGCCCGATTTGCGCGAGTCGGGTTGGGATGCCCACCGTAGAAGCCAGGTCCGGTGATGCGCATCAACGTGTCCCAGTCACTGTCGCTCTCGTCGACCGGCTCGTTGGTGCAGGCGCCCGCGGTGTCGTCCGGCGCGGGCGCACCGCCCCACCCCGCGTTGCCGCCGTTGTCGATCGTGTACATCCGCCCCGACTCCGTCACGACCAGGTCGTAGGGGTTGCGGAAGCCCGGCGCGTAGACCTGCACCGGTCCGCCCGGGACGACGCGGCCTTGGTTCTTCCCGTCATTGCCGCCGAAAGGGTCGCCCGCGTCGTTTACGCCCGGCCGGCTCTCGTCGTCGAGCGTCGGCACGTCGTAGGTCGAGTTGCCGATCGCTGCGAGGTCGACCGAGAGGATCGCGCCGGAGAGCGCGTATTCCGGCAGCCCTGCGAAGTTGTGCGACGGCGCGCCCTTGTTCGTGTTCCCGCCATAGGCGATCAGCAGCTTCCCCGTCGCCGGATCGACCAGCAGGCCGTTGCCCGAGTGGACCTCCTCGGAGCGCGGCAGCCCGCGCACCAGGTCGACCTTCTGCCACGTACCGCCGACCTTGGTCAGGCGCGACAGGATGCCGGAGTTGGTGTCGAGCTCCGTGTCCGTGCCGGCCGCGCCGCCGCCCGAGCGCGGATCCGCCGACGTGGCGTAGATCCGCGGGCTCGCCGCCGTGCCGTTCACGAGGATGCCGGTCAGCTGTCTGTGGGTGAACGAGGGGTTGAGCGTGCCGTTGTCGTCGTGGTTGGGGATCGACCGCACGAGCGTGATCGTCTCCGCGGCCGTTACGGCGTACTTGTCCGGGGCCTGACGCTCGACGGTGAGCGCCTTGATGGTTCCGTCCATTTGCGCGACGTACAAGCGGCCGTCGGGGCCGAACTGCAGCGAGGTCGGCCGAGTGATCCCCGCCCCCGCGAGCGCGGACTTCCCGAACGACGGTCCTGTCCCACCGCTCGCGGCGGTGGCGTCGCCCGTGAGCGGAACGGTCATCGGCGAACCAGTTCCGGAGTGCTTGAGGGACAGCGTCGCGGAGCGCGAGCCCGCCGCGGTCGGGAGGAAGACCACCGGGATCGTGGTCGACTGGCCTGGTTGGAGGACCACCGCGGTCCCATCCTGGAACCGGTCGCCGAACATCTTGGCGTCCGGACCGGAGATCGACGTCGACGTGATCGTCAGCGCACCGGATTGGGCGACGTTCGTGATCTTCAGGTCCTTGGTCGCCGGGATCCCGACCGTAGCGCCGGGGAACGTCAGCGAGGTGGGCGTCGCCTCCGGCTGTCCACAGGCGAGCAGCGCGAGGGTGAATACGCAAACCAGCCCGGCGACTAGAAATCTCGGCGCGACCTGCGGCATGTGCATCCGATGCCCGCTCCCCACGGGGCCCCTGACCGGAACACCGACCTGATCGTCCTCACAGGCGGGCGGTGCCGAAAGGCGGCACCAGCACGGCGATCCTATACCGGTTTGGCCGACGGCGCCGAGCGTTCTCTACGTGGTCTTGACCACGTAGACCGAACACGTGGCCTTGTGCGTGACCGTGTTCGGAACGCTGCCGAGCACGCGCCGATGCATTCCCCGGTTGCCGATCACGAGCAGGTCGGCCCCGCACTCCTCGGCCAGCCGAACGAGCACCTCGGCGGGGTCGCCCTCGTCGACCAGCGTCGTGCAGTCGATCTTCCGCTGCCGGAGCTCCTGCTCTGTCCGGCTGAGCATCTCGCGCACGCGCGCGTCGTTGTCGAACTCCCATTGGAGCTCCTCGGAGCCCCTGCTCACGCCTCGGGGGCGGTCATCCGAACCTTGGAAGGCGCTGAGGACGACCAGCTTGGCGTCGAAGCGCTGAGCTATCTCAACTGCCGCCTCGAGCGCTTTCGACGCGGTCGCCGATCCGTCAGTTCCCACAGCCACGGTCGAGAGCATCGAGCGGCGAGCATCCCAAACCGGCGGTCCAAAGTCCACCGGGCCGGGAACGTGCCTCGGGCGACCGGCTGAAAGGATGTGCGGCATGTACGCACGAGTGGCACGTTGGGAAGGGGCCGACGCGGACGCGATGCGCCGCACCGCCGAGCAGATCAACTCCGAGGCGTCGGCGGGGCCTCCCGAAGGGGTGCCGGCGAAGGGGTTCCTGATGCTGATCGATCCGGATGGCGGCAAGAGCGTGGCGATCTCGCTGTTCGAGACCGAGGAGGACCTGCGGGCCGGCGACGCCGTGCTCAACGACATGTCCCCGCCTGACGACGGGTTCGGCGGCCGCACCTCCGTCGAGAGCTTCGAGGTCGCGGTGGACGTGAGGCTCTGACCACCACGCTCCTACTCGCGACCGGCGAGGCGCTCGAGGTCTCGGGCGAGCTCGACGAGGTCGCCAAGCAGCTGGAGAACGCCGCCCGCAGCAGCGCCGGGACCCTGGCCTGGTTCGAGCTGGCCTCGAATGGCGAGCGCTTCGGGGTCAACCCCGGCCACGTCGTCACTGTTCGGGAGTATCCTCGGTAGGAGTCTCCACAGTCGGGTGTCGCGCTCCCTGCGCCCCCCAGTGGTCCTTACCCAGTGGGAGCCGCTAGGACGGTGCGCATGACCGAGTTGTCCGGCAGTTCCGACTTCACGCCTTCAACGCGCGGCGATGCCGCATGGCAGGAGGCCCGCGACGGAGTCGCCTCCCGCAACGCGTCAGCCCGCAAGGCGGGCAAGGTCGAGCGCGAGACCTACGAGCGCGAGCGCGACGCGATGAAGCACGCCGCTGCCGCGAAGCGCCAGGCGCAGCGGCGCGGGCGCCGCATCCCGTAGTCCGAGTGGGGGCGCTCCGCGCCTTCGGCCGCCGTCACCGCACCGCGATCACGATCGCGGGCTCCCTGGTCGACGGCGGCGGTGCTTGCGCTGGTTCTGGCCGGCCGGCGCGACGAGTTCGCGACGGCGCTCTCCGACGTCGCGCTGTGGGTCCTCGGCGTCACCATCCTGCTGCAGGTGGTCGCGCTGGTCTCCCGCAGCGAGGCCTGGCACCTGACGATCGGGGCGGCCGGCGGGACGGTCGACCGGCGCACCCTCTATCGCGCGTCGAGCATGCAGGTGCTCGGCGGTGTGGTGAACGGCCACCTCGGTGTCGCGGCGCGCATCGCCGCGCTGAGGCGCTCGTCGCCGGACGTCTGCCCGCAGGTCCCCACGCTGATCGCCGCGGAGTTCCCGATCCTCGCCATCGAGGCGATGCTCGCCGCGCTGACGTCGTTCACACTGGTGGCGCCCCTCGGCCTGCCCTGGTGGCTGCCGATCGTCGCGTTCGCGCTGGTCGCCGGCATCAGCACCGGCCTGCGCCACCTGGCTCTCCGCAAGGGCCGCAAGCTCTGGCGCGGGTTGGCAGTCCTGCGCAGCGTGAAGGGCGGGAGCCGCGTCGTCGGCTTCGTCCTGATCGCGGTCTTCGCCCAGATCCTCCGCAACTGGCTGCTGCTGCACGCGGTCGGCGTCGACGCATCGCTGTTCGACGCGATCGCCGTGCTGATCGCCGTGGTGACGCTCAGCCAGCTCCCCACCGGACCGGCCGTGGGAGCTGCCGCAGCGGTGCTCATCCTCGGCTCCGACGGGGTCGCGGCCACGGCCGCCGCCGGCGTGCTCCTGACCGTGACGGGAACGCTCGGCGGGTTCTGCTTCGCCGCCTGGGCCGGGGCCGACCGGCTCTGGGCCGGACGGCGCCGGCGCCCTCGCTCGCGCGCCGGGATGCGCTCCCGCCACTCGGCCCGCGGCACCGAAGCCGAGAGCTTGCAGTCGGGTGCGTCCGCCGGATAGGGTCGCGGGTGGCCAGGACTCGAGCGGGGAGATCGACCATGCGCAAGTTGCTTGTCTGCGGTGCAATCGCTGTTCTAGCGGCGGCAACCGCCGCCGTCGCGCTCGCGTCCAGCGAGGTCACGAAGTTCAGCTTCAAGCAGTCGGCACGTGCCGAGGGAGCATCGACGGGGATCTCGTTCAAGACCAGCTTCGGCGACCCCGACGCTGCCACCGGTCTGCCGAGCGGCGTCAAGTCGTTCACGATCAAGATGCACAAGGGCACGAAGATCGACCCGGCCGGAGCGGCTCAGTGCACGGCGACCAACGAGGCCCTGATGGCCGAGGGGCCCGCGGCCTGCCCGGCGGCGAGCCGCATCGGAAAGGGCACCGCCACCGCGACGCCCCCGACCGGTGGGGCGGGCGTGACCGTCGAAGCCGTCATCTTCAACGACCGCGTCAGCGGCAGGAACGCGTTTCTGTTCATGTTCGTGTCCAACGGCGCGTACGTCACAGCCTTCGATGCCTACATCAAGGGCAACAAGCTGTCGGCCTCGGGGCTCGACGGCGCGATCCCGGGTGGCCTGATCGTGACGGCCTTCAACGGCACGATCGACAAGCACTCGAAGGGGCGCGGTAAGAAGAAGCGCGACCTGATCACCACGCCGTCCGTCTGCCCGCCGAGCAAGAAGTGGACGAACACCGCGACGTTCGGCTTCACCAACGGCGACAAGGACTCGGCCACCAGCACGAGCCCCTGCAAGCCCTAGGGCTCGCGCGGCCGGCCATTCGCGCGTTCGCGGGCGGCGATCTCCTCCATGCGCTCGAGGCGCTCCGCCGCCGGGACCGAGCGCGAGGCGGCCGCCACCCTGGCGAGCTGAAAGCGGCGCACGCCGTCCTCATCGGCTTTCCGCACGAGCGCATAGCGCTTGATCCGCGGCTCCGGCATCTTCGTATGGTCGATCAGGCGGGCCCGGTCAGCTATGGACGGCTGTCGAAAGATCCTGCCGCCGGCTTCGACTGCCCGTAAGGGTCAGCTACAGCGCCGCTCGTACCAGTCCCACGTGCTGGCCAGCCCGCGCTCGAGGTCCCACTGCGGCTCCCACCCGAGCTGCTCCCGGATCGCGGCGGAGTCGAGGTACTGCCGGTCGATCTCCCCGTGCGGGGTCCCCTCCCCCTGTACGTCAGGCTCGACGTCGCGGCCGGAGACGGAGATCAGCGTGCGCACTACGTCGATCACTGCGACCGGCGTGCCCCAGCCCGCGTTCCAGGCGCGCCCACGCAGCTCCGGGGTGTCCAGCGAGCGCCCGACGGCGAGGTAGGCGTCCACCGCGTCCTCGACGTAGAGGTAGTCGCGTTCCGGGGTCCCGTCGCTGCGGATCACCGGGCGCTCGCCGCGCGCCAGCGCGCGGGCGCTGTCGGGGACGATCCGCGACCAGTTCAGGTCGCCCGGCCCGTACAGGTTGGCCAGCCGCGTGACCGCCACCGGCAGGTCGTAGGTGTTGGCGTACGAGCGCGCGATCAGGTCCGTGCACGCCTTCGACACGTCGTACGGGTAGCGCGGTTGCAGCGCGAAGTCCTCGCGGTAGGGCAGCTCGTCGTGGTCGCCGTAGGCCTTGTCCGAGGACGCCACCACCACCCGTTTCACGCCGCCCAGGCCGCGGCACGCCTCGAGCAGCGTGTAGGTGCCGCGCACGTTCGCCTCCCAGGTCGCGAGCGGCGAACGGTTGGCCGTGCCCACGATCGTCTGGGCGGCGAGGTGGTAGACCGCGTCGACCTCGTGCTCGTTGAGGACCCGCACCAGCGCGTCGTGGTCGGTCAGGTCGGCCAGGGCCAGCGCGCAGCGGTCCTCGATGCCGTCGGTGCGAAAGCGGGCCTCCGGGTCCACGTCGCGCCGCAGCGCCACGACCCGCTCGCCCTCGTCGAGGAGCCGCTCGGCGAGCCAACCGCCGAGAAATCCCTGCGCGCCTGTGACGAGCGTGCTCAGGAGCCGCCAGCCACCGCGGGCAGGATCGTGACCTCGTCCCCGTCCTCGACCGAGGTGTCGAGGCCATCCAGGAAACGGATGTCCTCGCCCCCGACGTAGACGTTGACGAAGCGGCGCAGGTCGCCGTCCTCGGCGATCCGGTCGCGCAGCCCTTCGAAGCGGTCGTAGAGCCCGTCCAGCACCTCGCCGACGGTCGCGGCGCCGTCGACGCTGGTCTCGCCCTCACCGCCGGTGACGCTGCGGAGCTGCGTCGGGATCTTGACCGTCACTGCCATGCGGCCGGAAATACTAAACAGCGGCGCCGGCCGGCAGGGCCGCGTCGAACGAGTCGACGCTCGCGTCGATCTCGTGTGCCTCGAATGTTCCCCGCACGGCGTCGAGCGTCTTCAGGCCCTCCCCCGTGATGACCGCCACCACGCGCTCGTCGGGATCGATGTCGCCACGCGCGGCCAGCTTGGCCAGCGTCGCCGTGGTGACCCCGCCGGCGGTCTCGGTGAAGATGCCGGTCGTCTCGGCCAGCAGGCGGATGCCGGCCCTGATCTCGTCGTCGTTGACGGCGTCGATCGTGCCGCCGCTGCGGCGGGCCAGCTCGAGCGCGTACGGCCCGTCGGCCGGGTTGCCGATCGCCAGCGACTTGGCGATCGTGTCCGGCTTCACGGGCTTGCAGATCTCCCAGCCGGCGTCGAACGCCCGGGCGACCGGCGAGCAGCCTTCGGCCTGGGCACCGTTCATCGTCGGCGTGTCGCCGTCGAGCAGGCCCGACCTCGCGCCACTCGTCGAAGCCGCGCGCGATCTTGGTGAACAGCGAACCCGAAGCGATCGGCGCGACCACTCGGTCGGGGAGCTCGAAGCCAAGTCCCTCGGCTATCTCGTACGCGAGCGTCTTGGAACCCTCCGCGTAGTAGGGCCTCACGTTGACGTTCACGAACGCCCACTCGCGGTCGGCGGACAGCTCGGTGCAGAGCCGGTTGACGTCGTCGTAGTTGCCGCGCACGGTCACGAGGTTGGTGCCGTACACCCCGGTGGCGAGGATCTTCTGCTCCTCGAGGTCCGCCGGGATGAACACGTAGGACTCGAGCCCGGCGGCCGCGGCGTGGGCGGCGACGGCGTTGGCCAGGTTGCCCGTCGAGGCGCACGCCACCGTCTGGAAGCCCAGCTCGCGGGCCTTGGCGAGCGCAACGGACACGACCCGGTCCTTGAACGAGTGGGTCGGGTTGGCCGCGTCGTTCTTGACCCACACGTCGCGCAGCCCGAGCGCCTCCGCCAGCCGCGGCGCGCGCACCAGCGGCGTGCAGCCGGCCGGCAGCGCGTACTTCGGCGTCTGCGCGAACGGCAGGAAGTCGGAGTAGCGCCAGAGGTTCTGCGGACCCGCCTGGATCCGGCGCTTCACCGACTCGGCGTCTAGCGAGCCGAGGTCGTAGCGCACCTCGAGCGGCCCGAAGCACTGGTCGCAGACGTAGCGCGCCTCGAGCTCGTACTCAGTTCCACATTCCTTGCAAGCCAGTGCCTGGACAGGCATTGGACGCCCCTTTCACGTTGAAAGCCTCCGTCGCTCTGTGACGGAGGCCAACATGAGGCGTCCGATCACATCTCAAAGGAATTGGCACCGTCCCGACGGCCATAGGCCGAAGGTGGTTGCCGGGGCTTCACAGGGCCATGTCCCTCCACCCCTCTCGATGCAACGGCTATGTATGAATCGCGAAGGATAGCGCGCCCCGCAAGTAGAATGGGTCACGTGAACCCGCTGGACGACCCGCTTAGACGCTATGCCGAGCCTTCCCAAGCCACGTCTCAGGCGCTCGGCGCGCGCGCGGGCCGACGGTAGCGCGCTCCAGCAGGCCCCGGCGGAGCCCCGGGTCGAGGTCGTCGAGCACGGCGATCTGCGCTGGATCAACATCGAGCGGCCCACTCCGGTCGATCGCGCCTGGCTCGAGGAGCACTTCGACTTCCACCCGCTCGACTACGAGGACGTCCAGTCGCGCAACCAGCGGCCGAAGATCGACGAGTACCCCGACTACCTGTTCATCGTCCTGCACTTCCCGGTGTTCGACAAGACGGTCGGGCGGCTCAACGCCGCCGAGCTGGACATCTTCATCGGCCCCGACTTCCTGATCACGCTGCCGAACTCGCCGCTGCCGCCGGTGGAGTACCTGTTCGAGCGCTGCCGCTCCTCCGAGGAGGTGCGCGAGGCGATGCTCTCCAAGGGCTCGGGCTACCTGCTCTACAGGATCGTCGACGACGCCTTCGACTACTGCTTCCCGATGCTGCGCAAGATCGGCAACAAGCTCGAGCGCCTCGAGGAGGAGATCTTCGAGGGCCGCGCCGAGGAGGTCGTGCGCGACCTCTCCAACTCCAAGCAGGAGATCATCAACTTCCGCAAGGTGATCCGCCCGCAGCGCGCGGTGCTGCGCGACCTGGAGCGCACCAAGCAGCGCTACCTGGCCGAGGACCTCGAGGTCTACTTCGACGACATCGTCGACGCCTCCGAGCGCATCTGGGACATGCTCGAGAACTTCAAGGAGGTCGTGGAGGCGCTCGAGGACACCAACGAGTCGGTGCTGTCCCACCGCGTCAACGAGGTGCTGCGGGTGCTGACCGCCTTCAGCGTCGTGATCCTGCCGCTCACGCTGATCGCGAGCGTCTGGGGCATGAACGTCGGCGTGCCGGGCGAGGGCGACACCGAGGCGTTCTGGCTGATCATGGGCGGCATGCTCGCCCTGCTGACTGGCATGGTCACCTACTTCCGCCGGCGCGGCTGGCTCTGATCGTGGACGTCGCGATCGCAGGCGGGCACGGGCAGGTGGCGCGGCGCCTGGCGCGGCTGCTGGCCAACCGCGGCGACCGTGTGCGCGGCCTGATCCGCAACCCCGAGCACGCGGACGATCTGCGAGCGGACGGCGCCGAGCCGGTCGTCTGCGACATCGAGAGCGCGTCAACCGCCGCCCTGGCCGAGGCGATCGGCGGCGCCGATGCCGTCGTCTTCGCGGCCGGCGCCGGACCGGGCAGCGGCGCCGAGCGGAAGCTGACGATGGATCGCGACGGGGCGATCAAGCTGCTTGACGCGGCGGTCTCAGCAGGCGTCACCCGGTACGTCATCGTCAGCTCGGTGGGGGCCGAAAGCCCACCGGACGACGATGACGTCTTCAGCGTCTACCTGCGCGCGAAGGCTGAGGCCGACGCGGCGGTGGTCCAGAGCGACCGCGACTGGACGGTCGTGCGACCCGGCAGTCTGACCGACGACCCGGCGACCGGCAGGGTGCGCATCCAGGCCGAGCCGATCCGCGCAGAGGTCACGCGCCACGACGTGGCAGCGGTGCTGGCGGCGGTGCTGCACGAGCCGCGCTCGGCGCGCCTGATGATCTACGTGGTCGGTGGCGACGACCCGATCGAGGAGTCACTGGCGAGGATGCTCCCCTGAGGGTCGCGCTGATGATCGAGGGCCAGGAGGACGTCACCTGGGAGGACTGGCAGGCGCTCGCGGGCGCCTGCGAGGAGCACGGGGTCGAGACGCTGTTCCGCTCGGACCACTACCTGTCGGTGTTCGGCATGCGCGAGCGGGGCTCGCTGGACGCCTGGGCGACGCTGTCGGCGCTCGCCGCCGTGACCAGCACGCTGCGGCTCGGCACGCTCGTCTCCCCCGCCACCTTCCGGCACCCCTCCGAGCTGGCGAAGCTCGTGACGACCGTCGACCACGTCTCCGGCGGCGGCCGCGTGGAGCTCGGGCTGGGCACCGGCTGGAACGAGGCCGAGCACGCCGCGTACGGGTTCCCGTTCCCGCCGATGGGCGAGCGCATGGACCGCTTCGCCGAGCAGCTGGAGCTGATCCCACGGCAATGGGCCGAGGGGCCGGTGAGCTTCGAGGGCGAGCACTACCGGACAGTGGACCTCGACGCCCGCCCCAAGCCGGTGCAGCGGCCGCACCTGATCGTCGGCGGGCGGGGCGGCCCGCGCAGCATCCGGTTGGCCGCGCGCTTCGCGGACGAGTACAACACGGTCAGCAAGACGGCTGAGGAATGCGCCGCGCTCCGAGCCCAGCTCGACGAGGCGTGCGAGCGCGAGGGCCGTGAGCCGATACCGCTGACGTTGATGACCGGGTGGCTGGCGGGCGCCGACCGGGCCGAGCTGGTGGACCGGGCCGGCCAGCTCGCGAAGTGGCAGGGGCAGGACACCGACCCGGAGACCTTCCTCGCCGAGCAGCGGGATAGCTCGCTCGCCGGGACGCTCGACGAGAACATCGAGCGGCTGCGCGCGCTGGAGGCGGCCGGCGTCGAGCGCATCATGGCCCAGCACCTGCTGCACCGGGAGCTCGGGACCGTGGAGCAGCTCGGGCGCGTGGTGGCGCCGGCAGTGGCCTAGGCTCCCGCGCCGTGGTCGACCCCTCGATCTTCAAGGCCTACGACGTCCGCGGCCTCTATCCGGACCAGATGGACGAGCGGCTCGCGTACCGGATCGGGCGCGGCTTTGCCCGCGTGCTCTCCGATCTGCAGGGCCCGCCGCCCTCCGAGCTGCGCGTGGGGCTCGGCCGTGACATGCGCCTGTCCGCGCCGTCCATGGCCGAGGCCTACGCCCGCGGTATCGCCGACGAGGGCGCCGACGTGCTCGACGTCGGGATGGTCGGCACCGAGATGCTCTACTGGACGGTCGGCTCGCGGGGCCTCGACGGCGGTCTGATGTGCACCGCCTCCCACAACCCGAAGGGCTACACCGGGGCCAAGCTCGTCAAGCGCGGCGCCCTCGCCCTGTCGGGCGACTCGGGCATCGGCGAGCTGCGCGACATCGTCACCGCCGGGGAGCCCGGCGACCCGGTCGCGCAACCCGGCGCCATCGAGCACGAGGATGTGGCCGAGGCGTTCCGCGAAGCCGCTCTGGGGTACATCGACTCCTCGCGCGTGGGTTCGATGCGGGTCGTGCTCGACGGCGGCAACGGCATGGCCGGGCCGATGGTCGGTCCGCTGCTGAGGACCTTCCCGCTCGACCGGATCGAGACCTACTGGGAGCCGAACGGCGAGTTCCCCGACCACGAGCCCAACCCGCTGCTCGAGGAGAACCGGCAGTTCATCATCGACCGCGTGCGCGAGAGCGGAGCGGATCTGGGCATTGCCTGGGACGGCGACGCCGACCGCTGCTTCTTCATCGACGACACCGGCGAGTTCGTGGCCGGCGACTTCCTCACCGCGCTGCTCGCCGAGGCGCTGCTGCGCAAGGAGCCGGGCGCGACCGTGCTCTACGACGTGCGCGCCTCGCGTGCGGTGCGCGACGTGGTCGAGCGCTCCGGCGGGACCGCCGAGGTCAACCGCGTCGGCCACGCGTTCTTCAAGACGCGCATGCGCGAGACCGGTGCCGCGTTCGGCGGCGAGGTGTCGGGCCACTACTACTTCCGCGACTTCTACTGCGCCGATTCCGGCACGATCCCGGCGCTGCTGATCCTCGAGCTGGTGTCGGTTGCGGGAAAGCGGATCTCTGAGCTGCTCGAGCCGCTGCGCTCGCGCTACTTCATCTCCGGCGAGATCAACTCCGAGGTGGCCGACCAGGAGGCCAAGATGGAGGAGATCGTCGAGCGCTACTCCGACGGCGAGCTGGGCCGCCTCGACGGGATCTCGATCGACTACGACGACTGGCACTTCAACGTGCGGCCCTCGAATACCGAGCCGCTGCTGCGGCTCAACCTGGAGTCGCTCGTGTCGCAGGCGCACATGGAGGAGAAGCGCGACGAGGTGCTCGCGCTGATCCGCTCCTGACGATCGCCGCTGCCACCCCCAGCCAGAGGCCCCCCGCGGCGCCGAGCAGCGCCCACGCCAGCGGGCTCGGTGCGCGCCGGGCGCGCCGCGCCCCGCGCCCGATCGTGTGGAGGCCCCGCTGCGCAGGCAGCGCGCGCTTGATCGCCTTCGCGTGGGCGGTGGCGAGAGCGATCGCCTCGTCGTGGCCCGGGGCGGCCACCGAGACCGCGAAGTCGCCGCGGCCGGTGAGCGTGACCTTGGAGTGGCGGCGCAGCCAGTCCGGCGAGCGCGCCGGCCGAGCGCCGGCCAGACGCAGCGCTCGCAGCAGAACTGGGTCGCTGCGCGCGATCGTCAGGCCGGACTTCGTGCCGTAGGCCGGCGGCACGCGGATCACGTAGGCGTGCGCGCGGTAGTCGCGTTCGCCGACGGCCGCGAGCGAGCCGCCCGCGAGGGCGCCGATCAGCGCGAAGCCCGCGATCAGGCGTGCGTGCACCTCGTGGACGGTGCCCGATTCGGCCGCGCCGAACGTGAACGTCCTGTGAGTAGGGTCTCGGCTCCGTGTCCGACGACCCCTTCGCCCCCGCCACCGAAGCGGGCATCCACCGGCTCGCGATCCCGACCCCGTTCGCGGTCGGGCGGGTGAACGTCTACCTGATCGAGGACGAGCCGTTGACGCTGGTGGACGCCGGCCCCAACTCGGGCACGTCCTTCGACGAGCTGCAGCGCGGCATCGCCGGGCTGGGCCACTCGCTCGAGGACATCGAGCTGGTGATCGTCACCCACCAGCACATCGACCATCTCGGACTGGTCTCGCTGGTTGCCTCGCACTCGGGCGCCGAGGTCGCGGCGCTCGACGCCGCGATCCCGTTCATGGCCAACTTCTCGGACGAGGCCCAGGCCGATGACGACTTCGCCCGCGACATCATGCTGCGCAACGGCATCGCCGAGGACGTGGTCGCCGCGCTGCAGTCGGTCTCGCGCGCGTTTCGTGCCTGGGGCGCGCGGGTGGAGGTCACGCGGCCGCTGGGCGACGGCGAGGCGCTCGAGCTGCGCGACCGCACCCTCCACGTGCACCACCGCCCGGGCCACTCCCCCACCGACACGGTCTTCCACGACCGCGAGCGCCGCATCCTGATCGCGGCCGACCACCTGCTCGGACACATCTCGTCGAACCCGCTGATCACGCGACCGCGAGACGGCTCCAACCAGCGCCCGCAGGCGCTCGTGCACTACCTCGAGTCGCTCGCGGCAACGCGCGAGATGGACGCGGAGCTGGTGCTGCCCGGTCACGGCGACCCGATCACCGACCACCGCGCGCTGATCGACCAGCGCTTCGTTCTGCACCGCCGGCGCGCCGACAAGATCCACCGCCTGCTCGCCGAGCGACCGCGCTCCGCCTACGAGATCGCCCAGGCGCTGTGGGGCAACATCGCCGTCACGCAGGCGTACCTGACGCTGTCAGAGGTGCTCGGCCACCTCGACGTGCTCGCCAACGAGGGGCGCGTGCAAGAGACCGAGCGCGAGGGCATCGTCGTTTTCGAAGCGCGAGGCCCGAAGCAGCCGGCTCGGCCGGCTGCGCAGGGGACCGGGTAGCCTCTGCGAGCGTGTCCGCCGAGACCGCGTTGGAGCGCGCGGAGGAGCTAGCCGAGCGCCTCCTGCCGGACCGCACGCCCAAGCGGCGCATGCTGGTCATCGTCAACCCGTACGCGACCACGGTCTCGGACCGGCTGCGCAACCTGGTCGTGTACGCGCTCCAGTCGCGCTACTCGGTCGAGGCGATCGACACCGAGAAGCGCGACCACGCCACGCAGATCACACGCGAGGCCGCCCGCGAGGGCTACGACGTGGTGGTGGCGTTCGGCGGCGACGGCACCGTCAACGAGGCCGCCAACGGGCTGGTCGGTTCGGAGACTCCGCTGACAGCGCTGCCGGGCGGGTCTACCAACGTCTGGGCGCGCACGCTGGGGATCCCCAACGACGTGGTCGACGCGACCGAGCACCTGCTGCGGATGGCCGACGAGTTCCACCCCTTCCGCGTGGACCTGGGTCGCGCGGGCGGGCGGCACTTCGTGTTCGCCTCGGGCGTCGGCCTCGACGCCTCGGTGGTGGAGCGCGTGGATCGCCACCCCCTGCGCAAGGCGAAGTACGGCAGCTGGTACTACGCCTACGCCGCCGTCGACATCTTCACGCGCCACTACCTCGTCAAGCCGCCCCACGTGCGGGTGCACGCGGGCGGGCGGACGCAGGAGGGCGTCACGGTGATCGTGCAGAACTCCGACCCGTTCACGTACTTCCGCAAGCGCCCGATCCGGGTCGCCTCCGGCGCCGGGCTGACGAGCGGCTCGCTGGGCGCGGCGGTGCTGAAAAGCACCACGCTGCTGGAGCTGCCGACGCTCGTGCCGCGCCTGCTCTCGGGCCGCGCGAAGACCGTGCTGCGCCACCGCCAGGTCGAGAGCCTGGGCGAGCTGGCCTCGCTGCGGGTGGAGGCCATCGACGAGCGCCCCTTCCCGGTGCAGGTGGACGGCGACTACATCGGCGAGTTCGGCGAGATCGAGTTCTCAGCGGTGCCGGGCGCGCTGCTGGCCGTGTCCTAGCCGCAGGCGACGTTCAGGCACTGCAGCGGGTTGCCGTTCCCGCCGGCGCTGTTGCCGCCCAGGTCGATGATCCCGGGCACGGCCTCGATGCCGAGGTCGCCGTTGTCGTCCGCGGTGTTGCCCTTGACGCGCGTGCCGGGTGCGTCGACGTCGATGCCGTCGTCGTCGAAGCCGCGCACCGTGTTGTCGCGCAGGAGCGTGCCCGTTGCCCCCGCCGCGATCGCGAAGCCGTCGGGGACGTACGGGATGTATGGCTCGTTGTCGACCGGCACGCCAGAGACGTCGTTGCCGCGGAACACGTTGTCGGCGCCGGAGTGCAGGTCGAAGCCATCCACGACCGCGAACACCGAGTTGCCGACGAAGCGATTGCGGCTCGAGTCCTCGATGCTGACGCCGACCGCTCGAGCGAAGCTGCCGCTCGCGCCGATCGTGTTGGCGACGAAGTCGGTGTCGTTCGCGTTCGTGAGCGACACCACCCACAGGGCCTGGTTGAGGAACACGTTGCGGCGCACCTGGTTGCGGTCGCCGCTGAGGCCCAAGGAGGTGCCTTGGAACCCGCCCCAGACGACGTTGTCGACGATGCGGTTGTCGTCCCCGTCGACAACGAGCACGCTCTCGTACTGGGTGACCAGGTTGTGAGCGATCACGTTGTGGGATCCCGACACCCCGAAGGTGACGCTTTCCACCTTGTTGTGCACGAACCGGTTGTGGTGCGAGTCCTCCACCAGGAAGCCCTTGATCAGGCCCTCGTGGTCGATGTCGCGCACCAGGTTGCCGCTGACGCCCGACAGCAGGATCGTGCCGCCGTCGCTGGAGATCGTGCCGTTGCGGATCGTGACGTCGTCGTGGCCTTGGTTGACGATCCTGTATCCCTCGACCCCGCCGACGCTGTGCCCGCCGAGGTCGAGCGTGATGCCCGGGGCGCCGATCACCAAGGGGTCGTCCCCGCAATCCAGGTCCGCCGTGAGCGTGGTGTCCTGTGTGATCGTCTCGCCGCAGGGCGGCTGCGCGGAGGCAGGCGCCGCGCCGAACGCGAGCCCGGCCAGCAGCGCGAGGATCAGCCCGTGGGCGTGACTCGGTAGGCGTCGAACACGGAGTCGATGTTGCGCAGCCGGGTGATGCATGTCTTCAGGCCCTGGGTGTCCCCCACCTCGACGACGAAGCGGTTCTTGACCATCGGGTGCACCACGGTACAACGCGCCTCGAGGATGTTGATACCCGTTTCCGCGAAGGTGCGCGAGATGTCCTCGAGCAGGCGGTGGCGGTCCCAGCCGTCGATCTGCAGCTCGACCCGGAACGGCGCCGAGGTGTCGCCCTCCCAGGCGACCTTCGTGAAGCGCTCGGGGTTGCGCATCAGCGCCTGGGAGTTGGGACAGCTCTCGTGGTGGATCGTGATGCCCTTGCCGAGCGAGATGTAGCCCACGATCGGGTCGCCGGGCACCGGCCGGCAGCACTTGGCCAGCCGCAGCATCACGTCGTCCACGCCCTGGACCTTGATCCCGAAGCTCGACGAGGCGGAGGTCTTCTTGGGCGTCTCGCGCCGCTCGAGCAGCTCGGCGGCCGCCGACGCCGGCTCCACCCCCTCGCCCTCCTTGAGGCGGTGCATCAGCTTGCTGGTGACCGTCTTCGGCGAGATCTTCGCCTGGCCCAGGGCGATGTAGAAATCCTCGCCCTTCTTGAAGCCCATCTCGCGGATCACGTCCGCGAGCAGCGGCGAGCCGGCCAGCTTCTGGGGCGGCAGGCCGGCGCGCTTCATGTTGTCGTGCAGGATCTCGCGGCCGCTGCGCTCCGAGTCCTCGCGGCGCTCGCGCGTGAACCAGGCGCGGATCTTGGACTGCGCCCGGGTCGTCTTGGCGAGCGCGAGCCAGTCGCGCGAGGGGCCGCGCTCCTTCTTGGAGGTCAGCACCTCGCAGATGTCGCCCGACTGGAGCTCGTAGTGGAGCGGGACGATCTTGCCGTTGACCTTGGCGCCCACGCAGCGGTGGCCGACGTCGGTGTGGATCGAGTAGGCGAAGTCGAGCGGGGTGGCGCCGCCGGCGAGCGACTTGACCTCGCCCTTCGGCGTGAAGACGAACACCTCGTCCTCGAACAGGTCGGCCTTGAGCGTCTCGGCGAACTCCTGCGGGTCCTTGGTCTCCTGCTGCCAGTCGAGCAGGTGACGCAGCCACTCGACCTTCTGCTCGACCGGCTTGCCGCCGTCCTCCTTGTAGATCCAGTGCGCGGCGACGCCGAACTCGGCGGTGCGGTGCATCTCGAGGGTGCGGATCTGGATCTCGAGCGGCCGGCCCTCGGGCCCGATCACCGTCGTGTGCAGGGCCTGGTACATGTTGAACTTGGGCATCGCGACCCAGTCCTTGAAGCGGCCGGGCAGCGGCTTCCAGAGCGAGTGGATCACCCCGATCGCGCCGTAGCAGTCCTTCACGGAGCCGACCAGCACCCGCATCGCCGTGAGGTCGTAGATCTCGTTGAACTCGCGGCCCTTCTTCGTCATCTTCGAGTAGATCGAGTAGAAGTGCTTGGCGCGACCGGCGATCTCCGCCTCGATGCCGACCGCCTCGAGCTCCTTCTGCAGGTACTGGCCCGCGCGCGACACGTACCCCTCGCGCTCGCTGCGCTGCTGGGAGACGAGCTGCTTGATCTCGTTGTACTTGCGCGGGTGCAGGGTCGCGAAGGCGAGGTCCTCCAGCTCCCACTTGATCGCGTGGATGCCGAGCCGGTGCGCCAGCGGGGCGAAGATCTCGAGCGTCTCCTTCGCCTTCTCCTGCTGCTTGTGCTTCGGCATCGAGCCGATCGTGCGCATGTTGTGCAGGCGATCGGCGAGCTTGATCAGGATGACCCGGATGTCCTGGGCCATCGCGACCATCATCTTGCGGTAGTTCTCGGCCTGGCGATCGTCGCGGCTCTGGAACGTGACGCCGGACAGCTTGGTCACGCCGTCCACCAGCGCGCCGACCTGCTCGCCGAACTCGTCCTCCACCTCCGCCAGCGACGCGGTGGTGTCCTCGACGGTGTCGTGCAGCAGCGCCGCGCAGAGCGTGGCGGTGTCGAGCCGCATGCCGGCGCAGATCTTGGCGACGCCGACGGGGTGCACGATGAAGTCCTCGCCGCTGGCCCGGCGCTGGTCGGCGTGGCGCTCGCAGGAGAACACGAAGGCCCGCTCGACCAGGTCGCGGTCGACCTCCTCGGCGGCGTCGCCGGCGTGCTCCTCGACCACCGCGAACAGGTCGCCGAGCAGGACGCGCTGATCCTCGGTGAGCTTGGACTCGGGCCCGGCGGGGACGCGCCCGCTGTGCCGGTCGACGGGGTGGTGCTCGAAGCTGCGCTCCTCGACGGGGGCCGCGGCCGGCTTGGCGTTGCCGTTGCCGGCTGGCTTGGCCCCGTCGTTGGCCTTGCGCCGGACCGCTCGCCGCGTGGTGGTGGCGGACGGCTTCGCCGCCGCCGTGCCAGAGCGCTTCGCCGGCGGCTTGCGCGCCGTATCGGAAGGCGACTTCCCGTTGCCGCGTGGCACCTTCGGCATACGTTTGAGTCTAGAGCCGGTAGCGGGCGACGGATTACATCCGGGGGCTCGCGCCCCGGTCCCCCGTGGAACGTCGGCCAGCCGTTGGTGCTCAGGCCGCGCGCCGCGCTACGTCCGGCAGCTCGGCTGCCAGGGCGCGCTCGATCGCGCTCAGGCGCTCCAAGGAGGCGCGGTAGGCGGGCGAGCTGTCGAGGTTGGCTCGCTCGGCCTGCAGCACCCGGCACGACGGCGGATCGAGGCTGAGCTCGATCAGGGCCAGCTCGGTGAGGACTCCGATCACCTGCGCGCAGGCCGCCGGCGCGCGCGGGTAGCGCCCCTGCCCCCTGAGCGCCTCCTGGAGCGCCGCCGCGCCGGCCTCCGGCGGAAGCTCGCGCAGGCTGCGGTAGACGCTCGCGAGCGCCGGCCGCAAGTCGAGCTCGGCGCGCCACACGTGCAGCGCGAACTCGACCTCGGCGGGGCCCCAAGCCATGTGGGCGCGCACCCCGAGACGCAGCAGCGGATCGGCCACGCCCCCGGGGGGCGGGTCGAGCGCGACGAGGTGGTCGTGGGCGCTGGCCAGTCCCGGGTCGGCGGCGATCGCTGTCCAGGAGGCGACCGCCATCCCATCCGGCGCCAGGCCGGCAACGATCTCCTCGAGCCCGCGACGACGGCGTTCGATGTCGGCAACGACGACGAGGACACGCTCGCCGCTCGTGAAGAGGTCGCCGGCGACGCCGGCGAAGCCCTCGCGGCGGCGGTCGAGCGGGGCCGGCGGCCCGGCGATCGAAGCGGCGGGCTCGGGCGGCTCGGCCTGCTGCCCCGCCAGGGCTCGGCCCAGCCGCTCCCAGAACCCGCCGTCCTCGCCCAGCACACGCAGCTCGCCCGCGCGCGTCGGGCAGAGGGCGCGCAGGATCGTGCGTGGCTCGACGACGCCGTTCCAGCGGTTGCGCTCCAGGCGCAGCGCGATGTCGTGGTTCACGTCCGCGGCGGGCGCCAGCGCCTTCGGAGGAGACCCGAACGCCACCCCGCGTGAGCGCGCGCCGCCGGCGGTGATCAGCGTGAAGCGCGAGTGCTCCTTCTCCTCGCCCATCCCAGTGACGTTCTGGAAACGCGCGGCGGGCACCAGCAGCGTCGGCTGCGGGTTGCCCATCCCGAACGGGCGCAGCGACTCCAGCTCCTCCGCGAGGCCCATCCCGAGCACGCCGCCCGGCACCACCGCGTCCACGCGCTCGACCGGGATCAGGTCCTGCGGCGCCAGCGCAGCGCCCGCGTGCGCGGACAGCGCGGCGCGGAAGGGCTCCACGGCGTCGGCCGCCAGCTCCAGGCCGGCGGCCATGCGGTGGCCGCCGAAGCGGGTCAGGTGCTCCGCGCAGGCGCCCAGGCCGGCGTGCAGGTCGTATGCCGAGATGCTGCGGCCCGAACCGCGGCCGCCGCCGTCCTCGTCGAGTGCGATCACGACACACGGGCGGCGCCAGCGCTCGACCAGACGGGAGGCCACGATGCCGACCACGCCCGGGTGCCACCCCTCCCCCGCCACCACGATCGCGCCCTGGCTCGCCTGCGGTAGGCAGGCGGCCTCGGCGGCGAACAGGATGCGGGTCTCGGCCTGCTGGCGGTCGCCGTTGAGCAGGTCGAGCTCGCGCGCCACCTCCGCGGCGCGGTCGCCGTCCGCGGTGAGCATCAGCTCGAGCGCGGCGTCGGCCCGGCGCATGCGGCCGGCGGCGTTGATGCGCGGACCGAGCCGGAAGCCGAGCGCCTGCTCGGTGAGCTCGGCCGGCTCGACCGCGGCCACCGACATCAGCGCCCTCAGGCCGGGCTTGTCCGTGCGCGCCAGCGCGGTCAACCCGGCGCGCACGATGCGCCGGTTCTCACCGCGCAGCGGAACGAGGTCGCAGACCGTGGCCAGCGCCGCCAGGTCGAGGTGCTCCTCGGCGGCCGGCGGGTGCAGGGCCTCGCACAGCTTCAGCACCACGCCCGCGGCGCACAGCTCCGGGCATGGGTAGTCGCCCAGCGCCGGGTGCACGACGACGCAGTCCGGCAGCGTCTCGTCCGGCCGGTGGTGATCGGTGACCACCACGTCGAGCCCGGCGGCCTTCGCCGCAGCGACCTGGTCGACCGCCGTGATGCCGCAGTCGACGGTGATCAGCAGGCCCACGCCGCGCTCGGCCAGCCGCTCGACGGCGCCGGTCGAGAGGCCATACCCCTCGTCGAAGCGCGACGGCAGCTCCCACACCGGGTCCCCGCCGAGGGCTCGCAGGGTGCGCACCAAGATGGCCGTGGAGCAGACGCCGTCCACGTCGTAGTCGCCGAACACCGCGATCCGGGAGCCGCGCCGCAGGTGCGCGAGGATCAGCTCACGAGCCGCGGGCACGCCCGGGAGGGTCAGCGGATCGTGACGCTCGTCCGCGTCCAGGAACGCCCGCGCCTCCTCTACGGTCGCGAAGCCGCGACGCGCCAGGATCGCGCCAACCGGGCGCGACACACCCAACCCGGCGGCAAGCCGCTCGGCAACCGCTACCTCATAGGGAGCGCACGACCATCTGGTCGGCTTCGAGAGCATCCGACCCATCCTGCGAGGACGGGCGGACGGAACGACGGCGAATTCTCAGGCCGCGGCGCGTTCCTGGCCGAAGCGCAGCGCGTCGAGCGCGGCGCCGACCAGCTCGGCCAGCTCGCGCACCCTGACCTCGTCCTCCTCGGTGAACTCGGCGTCACCGCTCTTGTCGGACAGCTGGAGCAGGCCGTAGCGGTACCCGCCCTCGCCGCAGACGGCGGTGGCGAGCCAGCCGCGCATCGGCGGGTGGTCGGTCGCCTGGTCGCCGAAGTTCTGCCAGGCCGGGTGCGACTCGACCTCGCCCTGCGTCAGCCGGACGACGTCGCCGGGCGGTATCTCGAGCCCGTGCAGGCCGAGCCCCTTCGGGTCGGGGCGATAGTCGCGCCACGGCGCGTAGGCCGCGCTGAGGCTGAAGTACTTGCGCGGCGCCTCGTCGACTGTCGCGTGCAGCGCCATCGCGGCCTGCTCCGCGCCGGTCAGGGAGCGGGCCAGGTGGCACACGTGGCGCAGCAGCGCGTCCACCCGCGCCGCACCCTCCGAATCCGGGGCCAGCTCGGGGGCGATCTCCGTCCCGACCTCGCCGAGCTTGTGCTCCGACGCCACGCGTCAGATTCAAGCAAACGAGTGAGGTCGGCTTTTCAGGCGCTCAGTGCGAGCCGGCGCGCGTCTTGCCGTGGTCGATCCCGTGCTGCCGGTCGACACGGGCGCCGTACAAGTACGAGAGCGCGAGGCCGATCGCCGCACCGGGGATGGCGATCAGCGCCTGGACCAGGTCGGTGTCGCTCTGGCCGGGCACGCTGCCGCCGTTGAGGATCAGGCCGAACAGCGCCGCGGCGACGCTCGCCGCCAGGAAGGCGCCGACGATCCCGCCCCAGAAGCGATCCGGGACGAAGACGGTGAAGTGCCAGACGGCGATCCCCATCATCACCCAGACGAGCAGGCTCATCGGCTCCTCCCGTGCTTCTTGCGCGGCCGCTGGCGCTTCGGCTTCGGCTTGGGGCTGCCGCCGCCGGCGGTGGAGGTGGTGCGCGACTCGCGCGGAGCGCCGTCGCGGGGCTGGGCCGGAGCGCCGTCGCCGGGCGGCGGAGCGGCGCCCCCGTCGGCGGGCGAAGCGGCGGGGCGAGCCGGCGGCTCCGCGGCGGGTGGCGGCGGTGGAGCAGCGGGGCGAGCGGGCTGCTCAGGAGCGGCGTCTGGCGGCGGAGCGGCAGGGCGAGCCGGCGGCTCCGGAGCGGCGTCTGGCGGCGGAGCGGCGGGGCGAGCGGATGGCGCGTCGGGCGGCGCGGGAGGCGGTGGCGCCTGGGCGCGCGAGGCGCGCGGAGTGGCGCCAGAACCGCGCCCGGCTGCTCGGCCCGCCGCTCGCCGCGCCCGGGCGGCCCGGCTCGGCCGCGCCGTGGCCGGCTGGCCGGCCGCTTCGGCCGGCTCGGCCGCCAGCGCTCCGGTCGCGAACGCCGGCACCATGCCGCCGAACTGCTCCATGACCACGCGCCGCCGGCGCATGTAGACCTGCTCGCGCTCCTTCCACTCCACCAGCACCGGCGTCGCGATGAAGATCGACGAGTAGGCGCCCGAGGCCACCCCGACCAGCAGCGCGAACGCGAAGTCCCTCAGGGTCTCGCCGCCGAACAGCATCAGGGCGCCGACCGGCATCAGCACCGTGGCGCTGGTGGCCAGCGATCTGGTCAGCACCTCCGACATCGAGCGGTTGGCGATCTGGGAGAAGGTCGCGCGCGGCATGCGCGGCACGTTCTCGCGTATTCGGTCGAACACGATGATCGTGTCGTACAGCGAGTAACCCATGATCGTCAGCAGGGCCGCGACCGTGGAGGTCGTGACCTCCCGCTCGGTCAGGGCGTAGACGCCCGAGGTGATCAGCAGGTCGTGCGCGAGCGCGATCAGGATCGGCACCGCGAATTTCCACTCGAACCGGAAGCCGATGTAGACCGAGATCAGCAGCAGCGAGGCGATCACCGCGATCAGCGCCGTGCGCGCGATCTGCTCGCCGAACGTCGGCCCGATCGAGCTGGACGAGAAGTCGTCGACCGCCACGCCGAACCTGCTGTCGAGCGCCTGCTCGACGTCGTTGACCTTGTCGGGCGTCAGCTGCGACACCGAGATCTGGAACACGTTCTTGCCGAGCTCGGGGTCGTCGACGTCCTGGATCTTGGCGTCCCCGTAGCCGAGCGGCTCGAGCGCGCTGCGCACCTGGTCCACGTTCGCCTGGCGCTCCAGCGGCGTCACGATGCGCGTGCCCGACTCGAAGTCGATGCCGAAGTTGATCCCGAGTGTGGACAGGGCAATGGCGCCCACCGCCAGGATGGCGCCCGAGAACGAGAAGAACCAGCGCGCCTTGCCCATGAAGTCGAAGCGCTGCCAGCTGACGCGCTCGGGCCCCGCTCCGAGCGCGCTCGGGGAGCGCAGCAGCCGGGTGCGGGCGAGCGAACCCAGGATCGCCGACGTGGCCAGCACCGCCGTGAACAGCGACACGATCGTGCCGATCATCAAGGTGAACGCGAAGCCCTTCACCCCGGCGGTGGCCAGCGTGAACAGGATGAAGGCGACGCCGATCGTCACGACGTTCGCGTCGATGATCGTCCGCAGCGCCTTCGCGTAGCCGGTGGCGATCGAGGCCGGGATCGATCTGCCGGTGCGCACCTCCTCCTTGATGCGCTCGAACATGACGATGTTCGCGTCGGCCGCGACCGCCAGGGTCAGCACGAGCCCCGCGATACCCGGCAGCGTGAGGGTGATCGGGATCAGCTTGACGAGCGCGAACAGGAAGACCGCGTAGGTCAGCAGCGCCGCCGTGGCCACCAGGCCGAGCACCCGGTAGAAGATCAGCAGGAACAGGATCGTCAGCGCCAGGCCGACGGCGCCGGCGATCAAGCCCTGGTGGAGCGCCTGCTGGCCGAGCGAGGCCGACACCTGGGTCTCCGAGATCAGCTTGAGCTCGATCGGCAGGGCGCCGATGCGGAGGCTCTCGGCGAGGTCGTTGGCGTCGTCGAAGTCCCCGACGTTCTCGATCTGCGCGCCCGTGCGCCCGTCGATTCCCTCCGGGTTGGAGACGAAGTCGATCGTCGCCAGCGAGACGATCTTGTTGTCGAGCGTGATCGCGAAGCGCTGGAAGAACTGCTCCTTGTCGCTCGCGCCGGGCTGCAGCGTCGAGGCCTCGAAGCCGCGCTCGGCGATCCGCTTGGTCACCCGCGCGAACGCCTCGCGACCCTTGTCCGTGAACTCCATCGTCACGAGCGGGGCGTTGGTGTTCGGGTCGGTGCCGGCCTTGGGGTTCTTGATGTCCTCGCCGGACAGCTCGGAGTCGTCCTCGAGCACCGTGAAGCGCTTGATCTGCGGCGGCTGGTTGGGAGCCGGCTCCTGCTCGACGACCACGACGCCCTCGGGCACCTTGATCACCCGCGAGCCGGCGGGCGGCCCGCCCGAGCCGAGCGCCTCGAGCTGCGGCAGGCACTCCGTGCCCTTCGCGTACTCGGGTGGATCCCCCGGCGCCTGCTCGTAGTCCGACAGCAGGTCCTTGCACGTGCCCGACGGCTCGTAGTTGCCGACGCGCAGCGGCTTCTTGTCGGGCCCGATCGGCAGCTGGTCGGGGCCGAACAGGTAGTAGCGGTCCTTGGCCGTGTTGTTGGCCTTGTCGGCCTCGGCCGGCGTCATGTCGGACCCCGGCGGCACGTCGGTCGCCTCGGCCTTGCCCTTCTGGGTCGACGCCGCCTCGACGGCGTCGAAGAGCGAGTGGCCGCCGGCGTAGGTCTCGCGGTCGGTGAGGATGTTCGGCTCCCAGTCGTAGAACTGGAGCCGGGCCGTGTTGCCGACCTGCTCGCGCGCGCGCTCGGCGTTCTGCACGTCCGGCAGCCCGACGGCGATCTGCTTGGCGCCGGCGCGCTGGATCTCGGGCTCGGAGACGCCGAGCGAGTCCACGCGCTTGCGCATCGTCTCGATCGCGTCGTCGATCGACTGCGGCGTGACCTCCGGGACCTGCGGAGTCGGCTCGCCCTCGTAGACGAGCTCGATGCCGCCCTCGAGGTCGAGTCCCAGCTTCGTGTCCTTCGAGAGCGGCGACCCCGGCACGATCACGAGCAGCGCCAGCACGAGCAGACCGGCCACGACTGCGAGGATCGACAGGTTGCGCGTCCGGCTGGTCATCGCGGGGTGAGCACGAGCAGGAGTCCCCCGTCATCGTCGTACGCGGGGAAGATGTCCGCCTTCGCCGATTCGGGCCGGTCTCCTTCGGCGTGCACGGTGACAGCCTTGTCGAGCACCCGCACGCCCCACTCGAGCGCGGTGCCGACGTGGTCCTCGCCGTTCTCGAACTCGAGGTTCAGCACGTCCTGCACCGGCCTGCCGATCACGTCGAGGTCGCCCAGCCCGGTGAGCTCACGCGCGCCCCGGCCGGTGCCGATCAGGCGACCCTGCTGGTCGAGCAGGAAGAACGCCGCGTTCGGCGCCGGGTAGTAGTCGTCGAGCAGCTCGAACACGAAGCCGAAGCCGCACTTGCTGCACGCGCGCGCACGGTCCTTGAAGCCGGCCGTGCGCTCGGTGGAGATGCTGCGATCGCCGCAGTTCGGGCAGATGAAGATCGGCATGCGAAACGCCCATGCTAGCCAGGCAAGGTCAGCCCTACCGCGAGCGCGCGGCGCGCGCGAGCCTTCAGATATCAGAAGAGGCGCTGGGTGCCGTCGCGCGGCGCTTCCAGGCCCATGTGGGCGAAAGCCGCCTCGGTGGCGACTCGCCCCCGCGGGGTGCGCATGAGAAACCCCTGCTGGAGCAGGTAGGGCTCGTAGACGTCCTCGATCGTGTCGGACTCCTCGCCGACCGCGACCGACAGCGTTGACAGCCCGACCGGGCCGCCGCCGAACTTCTCGCAGATGTTGCGCAGGATGTCGCGGTCGAGCCGGTCCAGGCCCGCCTCGTCGACCTCGAGCAGCTCGAGCGCCTCGCGCGCCACGCGCGCGTCGATCGAGCCGGCGCCCCGCACCTCGGCGAAGTCGCGCACCCGCTTGAGCAGCCGGTTCGCCACGCGCGGCGTGCCGCGCGAGCGCCCGGCGATCTCGTGGGCGCCGGGATCGTCGATCTCGATGTCGAGGATGCCGGCCGAGCGCAGCACGATCCGGGCGAGGTCCGCCGGCGCGTACAGCTCCAGCCGGTGCGTGACCCCGAAGCGGTCGCGCAGCGGCGTGGTCAGCAGGCCCGTTCGAGTGGTGGCGCCGATCAGCGTGAACTCGGGAAGGTCGAGCGTGACCACCCGCGCGCCGGCGCCCTGGCCCACCGTGATCGGCAGCTTGCGGTCCTCCATCGCCGGATAGAAGGTCTCCTCGAGCGCCTTCGGCAGACGGTGGATCTCGTCGACGAAGAAGACGCTGCGGGGCTCGAGCGCGGTGAGGTAGCTGGCCACGTCGCCCTTGCGCTCGAGCGCCGGTCCCGCGGTGGGCACGAAGCCAACCTCCAGCTCGTTCGCCACGATCTGCGCGAGCGACGTCTTGCCGAGGCCGGGCGGCCCAGCGAGCAGGACGTGGTCGAGCGCCTCGCCGCGGGCGCGGGCGGCCTCGATGAAGATCGCCAGCTGCTGCTTGACGCGGTCCTGGCCGACGAAGTCGTCGAGCTTCTTGGGGCGCAGCGAGCGGTCGAGGTCGTCCTCGGCCGGCAGCGCGATCGGGTCGTGGATGCGCTCCACCCCGGGGGTGCGGATGCCGCCGCTCACCGGCCCGCCTTGAGCGCCTCGGAGATCAGGTCCTCGGGGGTGTCGCCGGCGACCGTGTCGAGCATGCCGTCGGCCTCCTGCGGGGTGAAGCCGAGCCCGAGCAGGCCTTCGCGCGCGAGCGTGCGCGGATCGTCGGACGGCGTGTGGCGCACCACGATCTCGTCGCTGACCTTGCCGGCGACCTTCTCGCGCAGCTCGACGATGATCCGCTCCGCGGTGCGCTTGCCGATGCCGGGCACGGCCTGGAAGCGCGCGGTGTCGCCCGAGGCGATCGCGTTCAGCAGCTCGCGCGGCGTGCCGCCCGAGAGCACCGCCAGCGCCACCTTCGGGCCGACCGATTGCACGCCGACCAGCATCAGGAACAGCTCGCGCTCGGCCTGGGTCGAGAAGCCGTACAGGTTCATGGCGTCGTCGCGCATGACCAGATGGGTGAACAGGCGACCCTGCTCGCCGGCCGCGGGTACGGAGCTGAGCGTCTCCGAGGAGACGGCGAGCTTGTAGCCGACGCCGGCGGCCTCGATCACGACCTCGCCGCCGAGCCGGCTGATGACCTCGCCGCGGATCGAGGCGATCATCGGGCGCTCACCCCAGGGCCTCCTTGAGGGGCGCGCCGTTGGCGTGGCAGATCGCCACCGCGAGCGCGTCCGCCGCGTGGTCTGGCTCGGGGGGATCCGCCAGCGACAGCAGGGTGCCGACCATGCGCTGCACCTGGTCCTTGGCGGCCGAGCCCGAGCCGCAGACGGCCTGCTTGACGGCCTGCGGCGTGTAGGAGAAGCAGGGCACGCCGTGGATACCGGCGGCCAGCAGCACCACGCCGCGGGCCTGGCCCACCGCGAAGGCGGAGTGGGCGTTGCGGCCGAAGTAGAGGTCCTCGATGGCGAGCGCGACGGGCCGGTGCTCGGCGATCAGGTCGCACACGCGCGCGTGGATGTCGGCCAGGCGGCGCTCCACCGGCGCACCAGCCCGCGTCTCGATCACGCCGCCATCGAGCGCCGCGAGCGTGCTGCCGCGCGAGACAACCACCCCGTAGCCCGTGTTCGCGGTGCCCGGGTCGATGCCGAGGACGATCACCAATAGGTGAGATTCTGCGCGTGAGAGCGGACGCCTCCCTCGTGCAGTGGCAGGGCCTCGCCGTCCCAGACCCCAGCCAGCCACCCCAGCTCACGGTTTGGGCGCCCGCGCGTGTCGCGGGCGAAGCGATCCCTGAAGTCCTCGCCCAGCAGGGCCCCCGCGGCGCGCACGGCGTTGCCGGCATTCCGATGCGCGACCGCGCTGCGCAGGTACACGCCGGCGGCGGTGACTCGCCGGCCGGCTTGCAGGTATCCGAGCGCCGATCCACGCGCGAACCGCGCGCCGTCGAATGTCACGCCCGCGGCGATGCTCGAGTGCATGTGCTTCGCCGCGAGATACCCGAACTCGACGTCCACGACGGCGCCCGCGTCCTTGTAGCGGTTCGTGGCGTGCTCGACATATCCGACGGTCACCTCGTCGCACGCCGCCGCCGAAGCCTCGTGGGCCAGCCGGATCCACATGTCCCAGTCCGCGAGGTGGTCGAGCTGCTCGTCGAAGGCCCCCAGGCGCCGGATCAACCCGGTTCGTACGAGCACGTTCGACGCACCGGCCGGGATCACGTTCGCGCTGAGCAGTTTCAGGGCGACGCCACCCGGCGCCGGGAGGGCCATCAGCCGAGTTACGACTCCGGGCTCCTGGACGTGGACAGCGCGCGCGTAGACGAAGTCCGCCCGCACGGCGCGCGCCATTTCGAGCTGCAGCCGCAGCTTGTGCGGCGACCACACGTCGTCGTCGTCCAGAAACGCGATCCAGCGCGCGCTGGCCTCGGCGATGCCGGCGTTGCGGGCCCGCGCGCCGCCCTGGCACGTGGGAAGGCGCAGCACCCGCAGACGCTCGTCGGCGATCTCGCCGATCCGCTCGTCCGTCCCGTCGGTCGAGCCATCGTCGACGACGATCACCTCCACCTCCACGCCGACCTGATTCAGCGCCGTGGCCACAGCCCGCTGCACGATCGGCCAGCGATCGTGCGTGGGAATGACTACGGAGACCTCCGGGGCCGCGCCGCCCGTGAAACGCATCCGCGTTCCAACGTATGCGCGATCTGGCCTATGCGCAAGCGCGGCCCAGTGGTTACGCCCGGTAGACCCCGAGCCAGTCGGGCGCCGGCGGAGGGTCGGAGCGCTCACCGCGAACGGCCCGCAACCGGGCCGGAATCGCCATCGCCCCCTCGCCGAGCGGCATCGCGAGACCCCGCACAAGCAGGCGCGGGCTGCGAAATGCGGCCGCCCCGCGCAGGTACGCCCGCGCCGCGGCGAACCGCCTTCCGGCGCGGCGCTGGTTCGCGGCAACCCAGCGGGTGAATCGGATGCCGTCGACCTCTCCCCGCAATGCGTGGCGGGCGCGGACGACGTTCAGCTCGGCGAACACCCGGCGCGTTGCGCCGCTGGACATGTTGTCGTCGTGCTCGCGGTAGGCGACCAGGACGGCGTGGCACGCGACCGCCCGCCCAACCTCGGAGACGCGCAGCCAGAGGTCCCAATCGGCCAGCACCGACAGGGACGGCTCGAATCCGCCCAGCTCCCTGGCGAGGTCGGTCCGGACCATCACCGTCGACGGCCCGCCGACCACGTCCGAGGCGCGCAGGGCACGGGCGACGGTCTCGGGCTCCGGGGCTGGATCCAAGCGCAGGGGCGTGCCGGCGCCGTCCACGAACACGGCAGCCGCATAGGCGTAGTCGGCCGCGGCCGTACCCAACGCGTCCAGCTGGGCGCGCAGCTTGAGCGGCGACCAGAGATCGTCGTCGTCGAGGAAGGCCACCCACGGTGCCCGCGCGGCGGCAAGGCCGCGATTGCGCGCCCGGGCGACGCCCTCGGCCCGCTCCGAGCGCAGCACCCGCAGGCGCGGATCCCTGACCTCGGCAAGCCCCCTCGGCGTCTCGTCGGTCGAGCCGTCGTCCACGACGATGAGCTCGAGCTCGACGTCCCGCTGCCCCAGGGCCGCCGGCAGAGCGGCCCGCCGGAGGTGCTCCCAGCGGTTGTGCGTCGGCACCACCACGCTGACCTCGGGCGCGCTCAGCGGTGCCTCCCGGTCGAGGTCCGGTTTGACCGCTGCCGGGGGTGCCACGACAGTGGAGCGAGCCCATGGATCGCCGTTTCAGCGCCGCACGCCGCGGGACCGCCCTCGCGGCGCTCGCTTCCGCGTGGGCGGTCGCGGTGGCGGTGGCCTACTTCTGGCCGACCGCCACCGACGGGCTGCGTGCGCTCGTGGACGGGTCCCTGCCGGATGCCGCGATCACTCGCGAACCGCTGCGCCGGCTGGGCAGCATCGCCGCGGCCGCGGCGATCTTCGTGGCGGCCTGGGGCTACGGCTCCGCGCTGCGGCGCCTGCTGCCGCACCCGCGCGGCGACCTCGAGGCGTTCCTCATGGCGATGGGCACCGGCACGGGCGTCCTCTACCTGCTCGCCCTGTGCCTCTCCCCCTTCCACCTGCTCAGACCCGGACTGCTGATCGCGGTGACCGTGGTGGGGGTGGTCCTGGCCGCGCTGCACCGCCCACGCCGGCTTCCCCGCCCGCGTCTTCCAGCAGGGGCGGTCGAGCGCTCGGCGCTGGTGCTGCTCGCGGCGGCAGGCGCCTTCGCGCTGATCGGGGCGCTGGGGCCTGAGGTCGAGTACGACGCCCTCTGGTACCACCTCGACCTGCCGAAGCGCGATCTGGATGCCGGCTCGCTCGTGGACCTGCGCTGCCAGTACGTGGCCTACTACCCGAGCGCGCTCGAGCTGCTGTTCGGGTACGGCCTGGCGATCGGCGACCAGGTCGCGGCCAAGCTGGTCCACTTCGGGTTCGGCGTTCTGCTGGCGCTCGCGACCTACCGCCTCGGCATCCAGGTCGCCTCGCGCCGAGCGGCGTTGCTCGCGGCGGCGATCCTCGCGGTGACGCCCACGGTCACCTGGGAGGCGACAACCGCCTACGTCGAGCTCGGAACCGCCTTCTTCGTGGTGCTGTCGCTCACCTGGGTGATCCGGTACTCGCAGGATGCCTCCCCACGCACGCTCGCGCTCGGAGGCTTGTTCGCCGGCCTGGCGCTCGCGACCAAGACGCTCGCGCTGATCGCCGCCGCGCCGCTCACCTTGTTGGTCCTGATCGCCGCGCGCGGCCGGCCGCTGCGGCGCCTCGCGGCGGCCTGTGGCTTCCTCGCGGTCGCGCTGTTGCCGGCGCTGCCCTGGTATCTGAGGGCGCAGCTCGAGACCGGCAATCCGGTGTTCCCGTCGGCGTACGGCCTGTTCGGGGCGGACTCGGATCTCTGGAACGCGCAGGCGGACGCCGGCCAACGGGCGTTCTTCGACAACTTCGGCTTCCGCGACGGTCCCGGGTCGTTCCTTGCCTTGCCTTGGGACGTGACCATGCACGGCGCGGCTTTCGGCGGCAGCATCGGCGTCGCATACCTGATCCTGGTGCCGCTCGCGGTGCGCCGCCGGCCGTCGCGGGCATTCACCCTGACGGCCCTGTTCTGCCTCGGCTACCTGGCGCTCTGGGCATCCCCGCTGTCCTCGCTGCAGCTGCGCTTCCTCGTGCCCGTCCTCGGGCCGCTGGCCGTCTTGGCCGCGGCCGGTTTCGACGCGGCGTGGCAGCTCGCGCGAGAGCGCGTCCCCGCCGCGGGCGCCGTCTTGGCCGCCGCTGTCGTGGTCGTCCTCGCTCTTGCGCTTCCGCCCTTCATCGAGCTGCACGAGCCCGACGGCGAGGGCACGCTCACGCATGTCGTGCGCGAGACGCCGCTCGACGTCGTCACCGGTGCGGAGCCCGAGGAGGCCTATCTCGCACGGCGAGTGCCCGCCTATCCGGCGATCCAGCGCCTCAACCGCCTCGCCGGTCCCGACGACCGGGTCGTGGTCGCGATCGATCCGTTCGCGAACTACTACTCGCAAGCGGAGCTGGTGCCCGACTATGCCGTCTGCCTCGCCCGCGCCGGGCTCTACGACCCGGGCGCCGAAGCCGCTTGGCAGGCTCTCGTCAAGACGGGCACGGACTACGTCCTCGTCGACGAGCGCATCACCGACTCCTGGAGCCTCGACTGGCTGGCTCCCGGACTCCGGCGGATCGCACTCAGAACGGTGTACTCGGACGGTCGGGTGCGTCTGCTGCGGGTCCGCGTGCCTTCCGCTAGCCACGCCACACTCCGCGCGCGAGCCCGCGCGTCAGCGCCGCAGCCGTCCCGATCGCGTGACGGCGACCGGTTGCTCGCGGCCGCAGGGCACGCAGCAGGCGGGTGGCCACAGGCAGCACCCCCTGCCGCAGCAGCCACGGGATCCCGTGGCTGCGGGCGTCGTGGCCGATCAGCGCTCCACGCGCCTGCCAGCGCCTCCACTCGGTCCAGCGCCGGGCCGGGCTCGCCTCGAGCGGCGGGCTGAGGCCCGGCGTATTGCGGTGCCCGACAAGCCAGCCGGCCGCGCGAGTGCGATCGAGCAGCTCGAGCAGCGGCGCCTGAACGCCCAAGCGCGCCGTGTCGAGGTCGAAGCCCCCCAGCTCCAAGTAGACCTCGCGGCGGATGATCAGGTACTGGCTGGGGAGCCCGATGACGGGATAGGGCTCGGACGCGTCCGCCCCGAAGAGGAGCAGGGGCCGGCCGTGGCCGGGGGCCTCGAGGCCGGCGCCCGTGACCGCGGCCACGCGCTCGCCTTCGAACCCGATCAGCGCCTCGCGCAGCCAGCCCGGCCCGGGTGCCACGCCAGGCATGGTGAACGCGACCAGCGGACGCCGCGAGGCGCGAATGCCCCTGTCGAGCGCCTCCCAGTGCTTCGCACCCTGGAGGATCTGGACCTCTGCACCGGCCTCCGCCAGTCGCGCCGCCCCGCGTGCGTCCGCCGCGGGCGCGGCCGGCCCGAACAGGACCGACACCGCGTCGAGCGAGACTCCGACCGCCGCGGCGGGCCGGTCGAACGCCGCGACCGTGGCCAGCTGGGCGCCAGCCACGTGGGAGGTGACCCTGGCCGCGAGCGCGGGTGTCCACTGGCCCTCGCCCGGCAGCAGGTCCGGCCCGGCGCAGACTCCGGCCACCGCGGGGCGCAGCAGGGGCGCCACGACACGCGGATGGGTCAGCGGTTCGGTCGACCCGAGTTCAACCGGCATCACCCGCGCCGGCACCCGGCGCGCCTGCGCGCGGCCCCCGCCCTCGCTCAGACCTTGTTCGTATGCGGCACGCTGGACGAGGCTGAACCAGCGCGCCCACAGCGTGCGTGCCTTCGCGCGCTCGAGCAGATCCAACGCCCCGATTGCGCACTCCCGGACGCGCTCGACTCTGAGCAGCGCGGACGCGAGCCGCCCCCTCAAACCGGTGGGTCGCCGATTCCACGAGAGGGCCAGCGCGGGCAAGGAGAACGGATAGCGCTCGACGAGCAGCGCGTCGCCGCGCCCCTCGGCGTGGGCCGCCGCGATCCGCCCTCGCGTGTGGAGGTCGAAGTGGTGGTGCGCTATCGCGTCCGGGTCGTACGAGGCGCGCCCCGGCCTGGAGTGCTCTGATGCCCCACTCCCAGTCCTCGCGCCGGAAACGCCCGAAGCCCTCGTCGAAGCGACCGAGCTGCTCGAACAGCTCGCGCCGCACCGACATGTTCCCGCTGAGCATGTCCACGAAGGTCGGAGCCGCCATCTCGCGCTTGGCGCGGAAGTGGTCCTCCCACCAGATCGAGGCGGCCTGCGCCGCGAGCGTCTGACGGACCGGGCGCGGCGGCGAGTAGCCGATCACGATCGCGTTCTGCCCCTCGCGACGGTGGCGCTCGAGGTGACGCTGGACGAGGTTGGTCGTCGGCACCAGGTCGTCGTCGAGAAACAGCAGCAGGCCGGCCGTCGCGGCCTGCGCTCCCGCGTTGCGGGCCGCCGCAGCGCCGCGGCCGCCGGACGCGACGCGGCGCAGCGGCAGGCCGTGCGGTACGGCCATCGACGCTGTCACGCCGTCGCGGGAATCGTCCACCAGGACCACCTCGAACGGCGGCGTCGAGCCATCCTGCGCCGCAAGGGCGGTCAGGCAGCGACCCACCACGTCGCCCGCCCTGTGGGTGATCACGATGACGGAGACCTCGGGCGGCCCGAGCACGGGTGGCCCGCCCCCGGCAACACCGGCGAGCTGCGGGGATGTCGGGCGGCGCGGCGACCGGCTGCACGGGAGCAACCCCGGCGCCCTGAGCCCGCCGCAGGGCGCGCGGGCCCTCCAGTCCGCCGCGCAGGTAGTTCCAAGCGACGCGCACATCGGTCGGGCCCGCCCGGCCGGACAGCCCGAGCATCACGGCACGGACGTACTGGCGCGCCAGCCACGACCAGACCTTCAGGGCGCCGAGCTCGCGCTCCTCGGTGAGCAGCTTGGTGGCCACCGCCGATAGCCCCACCCCGTAGCCCTGGATCGCGCGGTGCAGCGCGGCCGGATCCGAGCGGTGCAGGTGGTACGTGAACACGCGCGGGTCGTAGGTCACACGTCGCCCCGCGGCGAGCACCTTGAACAGCGCGTACATGTCGCCGCCCGAGCAGGTCGGCGTTCCGGCGTCGAGCTCGGGCGGGAACACGTCGCCGAGCTCGTCGAGGAGAGCGCGGCGCAGGATCATGTTCGCGCCCGCTCCGGCCATTGTCGCCTGGGCCGGGGAGAGCACCGTCCAGTCGAGCTCTCGCCGGACCAGACCGCGGTCGAAGCTGGCTACCTCCTCGAACCGGACGCGACTCGGGGTGTCGAGCCGGAGCGGGAACGCCGGGCCGGTGACGGCGCCGGCGTTCTCGTCGTCGAACAGCTCGTCGAGCGCTGCCAGCCACGTCGGCGGAGGAACACAGTCGTCGTCGGTGAACGCGATCAGCTCTCCTCGCGATGCCGCGACGCCAGCCCGCCTCGCGTTGTTGAGCCCCGCCGCCTCCTCGCGCACGTACACCGCGCCGACCCCCTCGACGAGGGCACGGCAATCGCGTCCGGCCGGCGGTGCGTTGTCCACCACCACCACCTCGTCCGGCGCCGGCTCGAGCCGGCCGAGCGCGTCGAGCAGGGCCGCGAGCGTCTCGAGCCGGTCCCGGGTGCATACCACCACGCTGACCGACCGCCGCCGGGGCACCGAGCCGCCGCCGATGCGCTGCCGCAGGGAGTCGGTCAGCAGCGCTCGCCGGCGCTCGTCGTCGCAGGCGGCCAGGACCGCCGCCTCGTAGAAGGCGCGAGTCGTGCCGCGGCCGGGGTCGGGCAAACGCAGTCGGGCCAGCGGCCGGCCCGCGTAAGTCACGAGCAGCCGCCACTCGTCCGCCTCACCGAACCGGATGGCTCGGTCCCCTGCTTCAACCGCGACGGTGACCACAGCCGTCCGCTCGCGCGACGGCTCGTCGCTCCCGTTCGGGCTCATATGCCCGGACCATTGTCCCCCAGGCACGCAGGTTGCGCCACCCATTCGGTTGACGTGGAGCCCAGGTGCCCCGACCCTGGTTCAGTGACCCCGACCGCGATCACAGGCGTTCGGATGGGCCATTTCTACGAGCTGGTGGCCCATCTCGCCCGGCGTGAGCTCAGCACGCAGCACCGCTGGACGCTGCTCGGCTGGGCTTGGCCGCTCGCGCGCCAGCTCGCTCAGCTGGCCGTGCTCGTGTTCGTCTTCTCCAAGCTGTTCGACCTGAACATCGACAACTACGCGGTGTTCGTGTTCACCGGACTGATCGCGTTCAGCTGGTTCAGCTCCGGCGTCCAGGGGGCCGCCCATTCGCTGCTGTCCCAGCGCCACTTGATGTTCCAGCCGCGCTTTCCGGCGGCGGTCGTGCCGGTGGTGGCGGTAAGCGTCCCGCTCGTAGACGTGCTGATGGCGCTGCCGGTCCTGCTCGCGATGCTGGTGGCCAGCGGCGACATCGGCTGGAGCGCGCTGCTGCTGCCGCCGCTGCTGGCAATCCAGCTGACCTTGATGTGCGGCATCGCCTGGCTCTGCGCGGCGGCGACCGTCTACCTGCGCGACATCCCGCAGGTCGTTCTCGTCGGGCTGACCCTGCTGTTCTACATGACCCCGGTCTTCTACAGCCTGAACTCCGTGCCGGAGCGCTACCGCTGGGTGTTCGACCTCAACCCGCTCGCGACCCTGATCGAGGGCTACCGCGCCGTGTTGATCGGGGAGCCCGCCCCGGGGGCCCTGGCGATCGCCGCGGTCTGCGCCGTCGCGCTGCTCGTGGCCGCGCTCGGCCTGCTGCTGTTCAGGCGCCTCGAGCCGGGATTCGTGGACGAGCTGTGAGCCGCGTCGCGCTCAACGGCGTCTGGAAGTCCTTCCCACGCTGGTCGGCCGGCAGCCGCACCCTTCGCGGCGTGATGGCCCAGCGGATGCCTCTCGTCGCACGATCTCGCGACCGCCGCTGGGTGCTCAGCGACGTGACGCTGGAGGCGGAACCGGGCCAGAGCGTCGGGCTGATCGGGCCAAACGGCGCCGGCAAGTCGACGCTCCTGCGGTTGGCCGCCGGCCTCGGACGGCCCACGCGCGGCACCGTCGAGCGGCCGGACGCGACCGCCGCCGTCCTCAGCTTCGACAGCTGGTTCGACGCGGAGCTCACCGGGCGCGAGAATGCCACCACGGCGCTCGTGGTAAACGGGTGGCGCCGCGCCGAGGCGATCGCGCTGCTGTCGCGGGTGCTCGAGTTCGCCGAGCTGGAGGACTTCGCCGACGCGCCGGTGCGCACGTACAGCGAGGGAATGAAGCTGCGGCTGGCCTTCGGGGTCGTCGCCCAGCTCCAGCCGCAGGCGCTGCTCATCGACGAGGTGATCGCCGTGGGTGACCTGCGCTTCCAACGGAAGTGCATGGAGCGCATCGAGGAACTGCGAGCCTCCGGAACCACGCTGATCGTGGCGTCGCACGATCTCGACTACATCGTCGCCAACTGCGATCACGCGCTCTGGCTGCAGGCGGGCGTCGTGCGGGCGGCGGGTGACGCCGGCGCGGTGGCCGCGGAATACCGGAGCGCCATGCAGTCCGCCACCCTCGACCGGACCCCCGCCCCAGCACCGGGTATGCCCGAGGACGGCCTGGAGCTGCGCCGGAACCGATACGGCAGCCAGGAGGCCACGATCGACGCCGTCAGCGTGGAGCGCGAGATCCAAACGGGCGGCGACCTGAGAATCGGCCTGGACCTCTCGAGCCGCAACGGGCCCGTGGACGACCCGATCGTCGGGGTGGCGATCCACCGGGTCGCGGACGGGGTGATCTGCTACGAGTCGAGCACAGAGTCGGATGGGCTGCGCCTGGGAACCCTCGACGGCCGGCTACGGGTCGAGCTGAGCTTCGATCGGCTCGACTTGCTGCCGGGTGAGTATCGCCTCGACGCAGGCCTGTACCGCGCCGACTGGGCGTTTGCATACGACTTCCACTGGCAGGCCTATCCGCTCAGGGTGGTCGGCAGCCGGCGCGACAAGGGCATCTTCCGCCCGCCGCACCGGTGGGAGGTGATTCGCTGAGCGCCTAGCGCGTGCCGCGCCAGGTCATCAGGCCGAACAGGAACTGCACCGGCAACCGGGCCCAGAGGGCGGGCGCCGGGATGTTCGCGAAGTCCTTCGAGTTGACCGCCATGTGGATGTTGGCCGGGTACACGGCCGCCAGCGTCGCCAGCAGCCACCAGCGCGCGCCGCGACGAGTGCTGTCCGGCAGGACCGCGACCCCGCCGGCGATCTCCGCGAGCCCGCTGACCACCACGCACTCCTTCTTCCAGCGCGCGATCCGCGGCGGCACGATCCCCTCGTACTGGCGCGGGATCAGGAAGTGCATGATCCCCGCGAAGATCCAGAAGATCGCGGTGCCGTAGCGCGCCGCGCTCGAGCGCTCCATCTAAGCCGCCGCCACCCGCTCCAGGACTTCGGCGTCCACGTCGAAGTTGGCGTGCACGCCCTGCACGTCGTCGTGATCCTCCAGCGCCTCGATCAGGTTCATCAGCGTGCGCACGCGGTCCTCGTCGACAGGAGTGCGCGTGGTCGGCCGCTGCACCAGCTCGGCGGACTCGATCTCGACCCCCGCCCCCTCCAGCGCCTCGCGGACCGCCTGCAGCTCGGTCGGCCCGGTGACGATCTCCCACACGTCGCCGTCCAGCCCCACGTCCTCGGCGCCGGCGTCGATCGCGGCCAGCAGGTCGTCCTCGGAGTAGCGGCCGCCGTCCACCACCAGCTCGCCCTTCTTCTCGAACGTCCACGCGACCGAGCCCGGCTCGCCGAGGCTGCCGCCGTGACTGGTGAACGCGTGCCGGACCTCGGAGCCGGTGCGGTTGCGGTTGTCGGTCAGCGCCTCGACGAGGATCGCGACGCCGCCCGGGCCGTAGCCCTCGTACACCACCGCCTCGTAGGCGTCGGCGTCCGAATCGGCGCCGGTGCCTTTCGCGATCGCCCGCTCGATGTTGTCCTTGGGCATCGAGGCGTCCCTGGCCTTCTGGATCGCGAGCGCGAGCGACGGGTTGCCCTCTGGGTCTCCCCCGCCCTCACGCGCCGCCACCGTGATCGCGCGCGTCAGCTTCGTGAAGAGGGCCCCGCGCTTGGCGTCGACGGCCTTCTTCTTGTGCTTGATCGAAGCCCATTTGGAGTGACCGGCCATGGCGCCAAGCCTACTTGCGACCAAGTGCCGTATCGCGCCTCAAGCCCGGCGGCCGGTTAGCCGATCTTTATCGAAGCGATGCCCCACCTGCGCCTGACCCTCAATCGCCCGCTGCACCGGGACGGAGACCCGTACGACGACGGGCCGCTGCCCGATCTCACGTCCGGGTTGATGTGGCTGGCCACGGGCGCGCTGGGCTTGATCGTGCAGTGGCTCCCCGGGACCGGCAAAGAGCACGCCGAGCTGGTCTACGGGCTGTGCCTGTTCGCGATCGCGTGGGGCGCCTGGTCGGTGTTCGCCGGTCTGCGCCGCTGGACCATGTCGCTGACGCTGCGGGCGGCCGTGACCGGCCTGATGATGCCGATCGTCGCGCTCGCCCTCTGGGCAACCGGCGGCGCGACGAGCTACCTGCTGCCGGTGCTGCTGTTCACCGCGCTCTTCATCAGCTGGTTCTTCCCGCCGCGACTGGCGTGGCCGCTGGTCGTGCTGTTCCTGTTCACCTACGCCAGCCCGCTGCTCTACGACGCCGACGCGATCGACACCTCGTTCCCCGCGCGCCTCCTTGCCTTCTCGGTGGCGGTCGTCGGCCAGACGCTCGCCATGCAGTTCCTCAAGCTGCGCCTCGTGCGCGCCGAGCTGCGCCAGCGCAGCTACGCCGAGCTGGACCCGCTCACCGCGGTCAGCAACCGGCGCGGGTTCGACCTCGCGCTCGCCCGCGCCCAGGAGAGCGGCGAGCGGTACGCGCTGGTGCTGTTCGACTTCGACGACTTCAAGGCGATCAACGACCAGCACGGCCACCCGACCGGCGACATCGTGCTGCGCACGGTCGCCCACGCGGCCCAGAACGCCGTGCGCAAGGGCGACACGCTCTCGCGCATCGGCGGCGACGAGTTCGCGGTGATCGCCCCGGGTGCGGAGCAGACCGGCGCGGAGCGGCTCGTGCGGGCGCTGGCCGCGAACATCGACGCCGCCGCCATGCCCGAGGGGATCGGCGACGTGGGCGTCACGTTCGCGTGGGCGGTATCGCCGACCGACGCCGAGGACGGCGACAGCCTGCTCAGCCAGGCGGACCAGCGACTGCTGGCGAGCAAGCGCGCCGCGAAGTCTCTGGTCGCCTAGCGCAAACAGCGGCAATGAGGGCTTCGGCCGGCTGAGCGCCTCGCCAATCCGCCACACCGCGCCCTCGCTCGGGGTGTGCCACGTTCGCCCGGCCAACCCCCGTTGCTGCCGTTCAATACGGCGGCCGCGCGCTAAACCAGGAAGCGGCCGTCGCGCTGCAGCTCGTCGCCGTCGACGACGAGCGCTCCGCCCTGGCGCAGGTCGCAGACCATGTCCCAGTGGACGGCTGAGCTGTTGGAGCCGCCCGTCTCGGGGTAGCTCATCCCGATCGCCATGTGCACGGTCCCGCCGATCTTCTCGTCGAGCAGGATCTCCTTGGTGCCGGTGGCGATGCCGTAGTTGGTGCCGATGCCGATCTCGCCGAGCCGCCGCGCGCCGTCGTCGGTGTCGAGCATCTCGATCAGGAAGTCCTCGCCCAGCTCGGCCGACGCGTCCACGACCTTGCCGTCCTCGAAGCGCAGCCGCACCCCGGAGACCGTGCGCCCGCCGTAGCTGGCCGGAAACGAGAAGGCGATCTCGCCGTTGACCGCGTCCTCGACGGGCCCCGTGAAGAACTCGCCGTCGGGCATGTTGTGCTCGCCGTAGCACGGGATCCAATGGCGGCCGGCCACGCCGAGCGTGATGTCGGTGCCGGGCCCCGTGACGTGCACCTCCTCCTTGCCCTGGATCCACTCGGCCAGGCGCTTGACCTCGTCGGCCTGGCGCTCCCAGGCGGTCACCGGCTCGCCGTCGTCGGCCAGGCAGGCCGCGTAGTAGAAGTCCTCGTAGGCGCGCAGCGACATCCCCGCCTCGCTCGCGTACGCGTGCGTGGGGAACAGCGTCAGCGCCCAGCGGTAGTCGCCTTCGGCCGAACGCCTCATCGACGTCTCCATCAGCGGCTGGCGAGCACGCGACACGCGCGCCTGCTTCTTCGGGTCGGTCTGCGAGAGCTCGCGGGAGTTGACGTCGGCCATGATCGCGATGCGCGCGTCGGCGTTGTCGGCCACCCACTGCGACGTCGGCGGGATCCAGTCGAGCTGCTCGTCCCCGGCGAGCTCGAAGAACGCGGATTGCGCGCCGTCGGTCGTCACCTGCATGATCGGCAGCCCGCCGGCCCGCAGGACCTCCTCGTAGACCGCCTGGACGAGCACCTCGGCGGCGGTGGTCCCCTGGATCACGCACACGTCGCCCTTGCCGACCCGCGTGGAGTAGTGGACCAGGATCTGGGCGAGCGCCTCGGCGCGGGTGTCCCTCACGCCGCCACCCCCGCGTGGTCGAGCAGCCAGCGGTGCAGGCGGCGCTCTTCGGTCAGCTCCGGATGGAAGGCGACCGCGAGCACGTTGCCCTGGCGCACCGCGACCGGGTGACCGTCGACCTCGGCCAGCACCTCCACCTCGTCGCCGTGCTCCTCGACCCAGGGGGCGCGGATGAAGATCGCGTGCAGGGGCTCGCCCTCGAAGTCGAGCTCGACCTCGAACGACCCGATCTGGCGGCCGAACGCGTTGCGCCGCACGGTCACGTCGAGCAGGCCGAGGTGATCGCGATCGAGCATGATCAGCCCGGCGCAGGTGCCGAGCGTCGGGTGGCCGGCGCGTACGAACTCACGCAGCGGCTCGGCCAGCGCCTCGCGCTCGATGCCGAGCGTCATCGTTGTGCTCTCGCCGCCGGGCATCACGAGCCCGTCGAGTCCGTCGAGGTCCTCCGGGACGCGCACGATCCGGGTCCGCGCGCCGAGCTGCTCGAGTGCCCTCGCATGTGCCTCGAACCCGCCCTGGAGGGCAAGCACTCCAATCAGCGGGGCGCTCACCAGCCCCGCTTCTGCAACAGTCCGCCGTTGGCCTCGAGGCTGCCGATCTCGATGCCGGGCATCGCCTCGCCCAGCTCCCGTGACGCGGCGGCCACGCGCTCTGGCTCGTCGAAGTGGGTGGTGGCCTCGACGATCGCGCGGGCGCGGCGCGCGGGGTCGGAGGACTTGAAGATGCCCGAGCCGACGAAGTTGCCCTCGGCGCCCAGCTGCATCATCAGCGCGGCGTCCGCCGGTGTTGCGATGCCGCCCGCGCAGAACAGCACGACCGGCAGGCGGCCCTTCTCGGCGACGTCGCGCACCAGCTCGAGCGGCGCCTGCAGGTCCTTCGCCGCCGCCGGCAGCTCCATCTCGCCCAGCGACCCCAGCCGCCGGATCTCGCCGGTGATCAGCCGGATGTGGCGGACCGCCTCGACCACGTTGCCGGTGCCGGCCTCGCCCTTCGAGCGGATCATCGCGGCGCCCTCGGCGATGCGCCGCAGCGCCTCACCCAGGTTGGTCGCGCCGCACACGAACGGCACCTTGAACTGCCACTTGTCGATGTGGTGCGCCTCGTCGGCGGGGGTCAGCACCTCGGACTCGTCGATGTAGTCGACCTCGAGCGCCTCGAGCACCTGCGCCTCGACGAAGTGCCCGATGCGCGCCTTGGCCATCACGGGGATCGTCACGGCCTCCTGGATCTCGACGATCTTGGTCGGATCCGACATGCGCGCCACGCCGCCGTCCGCGCGGATGTCGGCCGGCACGCGCTCCAGGGCCATCACCGCGGCGGCGCCCGCGTCCTCGGCGATCTTCGCCTGCTCCGCGTTGACGACGTCCATGATCACGCCGCCCTTGAGCATCTCGGCCAGCCCGGCCTTGACTCGAAATGTCCCCGTCTCCATGAGTCTTAGGAGGATAACCAGGCGTTCAGCTGGCGCAGGCGGCCGGCCGGCCAGCCCGGTAGAGCCAATCGTCGAAGAAGCCGTCGAGCTGGCGCCCCGTCTTGCGCTCGGCGAGCGCGATGAACTCGGCCGTTGTGACGTTGCCGCCGCGGTGATCGCGGTACCAGGCGCGCAGGATCGCGAAGAACGTCGCGTCGCCGGCCAGCTCGCGCAGTGCCTCGAGGGTCATGCCGCCGCGGGTGTAGACGGGCGTGTGGAAGAGCTGGTCGGGCCCTTCGAGCGCAGCCGGCGCCGGGAACCAGAGGTCCTGTCCCTCCTCGCCGTCCTCCGGGATCGTGCACAGGTCGGCGAGCACGGTCGCCACCGCCGGGCCGCCGTGGCGCTCGTCGTAGATCCACTCGGACCAGGTCGCGAAGCCCTCGTTCAACCAGATGTCGGGCCAGAACGCGGGCGTGACCGCGTTGCCGAACCACTGATGCGCGAGCTCGTGCACCAGCGTCGCCGGGTCCGGGATGCGGTCGTAGTTGGGCTTGGTCTGCGACTCCAGCGCGTAGCCGACGTCCGGCGCCCAATCGATGATCGCCCCCACGCTGCTGAACGGGTAGCGCCCGTACAGCTTCGAGAAGAAGGCGACGATCTCGGGCTGGGCCGCCAGCCGCTCCCAGGCGAGCTCCGGATTGGGCCCGGGGTCCGACTCGCTCTCGCGCGTGTCGGGGTCGACCGCGTTGTACTCGGGCAGGCCGTTCGCCAGGCGCCCGAAGCGGGTGTCGAACGGACCGTTGGTGGCGGTGACCAGGTAGGACGACAGCGGCGAGTCCTCGGCCCAGCGCCAGGTGGTGTGCCCGTGGTGGGTGTGCGTGGAGAGCAGCCGCCCGTTGGCCAACGCGGTGTGCCCCTTGGGCACGGTGATGCGGAAGTCGTAGGTCGCCTTGTCGCGCGGGGTGTCGTTCACGGGGAACCAGCCGGGCGCGCCCTGCGGCTCGTTGACCACGAACGCGCCGTCGGGATCGGTGTCCGGCACCACCCAGCCCTCGATCGACTCGTCGGGATCTACGATCGGCTCCGGCACGCCGCCGTACTCCACGCGCACCACGAAGCGGTGCCCGCGCTTCAGGCCTCGCCGCGGATCGATCGTCAGCTCCTGTCCGGCGTGGGTGAACGAGGCGCCCTTGCCGTTGACGATCACGCGCGTGACCGTGAGGAAGTCGCGCAGGTCGAGGTTGAACGCGGACAGCCCCTGCGTCGCGCGCGCGTGGATCGTCGCGCGGCCATCGAGCCGGTTGGCGGGCTGGTCGTAGTCGAGGTCGAGCGAGTAGTGGCGCACGTCGTAGCCGCCGTTGCCGGCGCTCGGGAAGAACGGGTCGCCGGCGCCCGGCGCGCCCGGGGAGTAGCCGCCGGCCTGCGCCGGAGCAGCCGCGGCGAGCAGGGCGGCGCCGACCGCCAGCCCTACGGGCCAGCCCAGCCGGCGGCGTGACACGGGGCGCTGCCGCACACGTCGATCATACGCCCGCCGATCCTCAGGAACTCGGCGATCTGCCGCCGCACCGACGGCTCGGACTCGATCACGAGGTCGTGCGGGTCGACGCCGAGCCGCGGCGGCGTGTTGCCGATCGGCGGGGCGGGCGTGCCGAGCTCGCCGCGCAGCGGCCCGATGTCCCAGACCACCAGGCCGGCGTCCCCGTCGTACGGGAAGCGGTCGATCGGCGGGATGCCGTAGTAGGGCGTGACGTCGGTGTGGCGGCCGGGGTCGACCGCCGGCAGGCGCAGCCGCGAGCCGATCGTGCGCGCCTCCACCTCGGTGGCCACGTTGGCGACCTGGTGGTCGCCGAAGGAGAGGATCTGGAGGACCTTGTGGCGCGGCGTGTTCGGCAGCGGGTCGCGGGTCATGTGCCACGCGTAGCCGTTGGGCTCGCCGCGATCCCAGAGCGTCTGGATCAGGGACAGCAGCAGCGGCCGCTCGAGGCGGTCGGGGTAGGACCCGTCGAGCACCGCGCCGAACGGGTCGAAGTCCACGCTGCGCTCCACCAGCAGGCTGTAGTTCATCGCGCCCACGTAGAGCACCGAGCGGTCGAAGTCCGGGGCCACAGCGGTCAGCGCGCCCCCGGCGATCCCGCCCTGGCTGTTGCCGTAGTAGAAGAGGCGGCGCGTGTCGATCAGCGGGCCCTTCGGGTCCCAGAACGCCAGGCTGGCGGCAAAGCCCTTCGGGTGCACCATCGCCCGCCCGATGTAGAGGAAGTTCAGGAAGCCCTGCTGGAGCCGGTCGGGCAGGGTCGGGAACTTGGACAGGTCCTGCAGCGCGCCGAGCGCGTTGGGGAGGTCGTTCTCCGACATCCCGATCCAGTCGGCCGCGCACACGAGCACGTCGTTCTCGTTGCCGAGCTGCTCGACGTTGTCGGCACCCACCTCCCCGGCGTCGCCGAACAGGCCGTGGCCGTACAGCGACGGCCGCGCCGGATGCGCCGGCGTGGCGGAACGCGGGATGTTGCAGATGAACGCCGCCTCGTAGGTGTTGCCGGGGATGCGCTGCGGGAGCCCGTCCGGACCGAGGCGGAAGCGCGACCCGGGCGGGCAGCCGGGCTGGTCGAGGTAGCACGGGACGGTCACGTGGCCCTCGATGCGCCTGCGTACGTTCGGCTGCTGGGCCGGCGTGTAGTCGATGATCTTGTCGATCGTGTACTTGGGCGGCGCGCCCTGCACCTTCAGGTCGCTCAGGTCGGTGTCGCCGAGCTCGGCGAAGGCGCGGTCGCGGATCGAGAGCATCCGTCGCGACAGCGAGCGCTCGCTCGCCACGGTGAAGTCCCACGCCAGGTAGAGGTTCTTTCGCTTGATCCCCGCCCGCTTGAGCCGCCAGAAGATGTCCTCCATGTGCGAGCGGCGGCGCTCGAACGCCGCATTCGCCGTCTTGGCGCGGTCGCGGTAGAAGCGGAACGCGAGTGGCGCTTCCAACAGCTCGCCGGCGCCGTTGCGCATCCTGCGCAGCGCGACGATGTAGCGCTCGCCCTCGCGGAAGTTCTTGCCCGGGTGGATCAGCAGCGCCGTGTTCGCCGGCGAGCCGGCGTTCGAGTCGAGCTCAGCCCAGATCAGATGCCGCCGGCCGGTGCGCGCGTTGATCACCACGATCGGAGCCTTGCGGTCGTACGTGCGCGCGAGATCGGTGATCGGCACAGCGCCGGTCCGCGCGAGCGCCGCCGGCGTGTCGAGCCCGGGCACCTTCAGCACGATCGTCGCGCCGGGACTGAAGCCGTCCTGGCGGTTGTAGTCGGTGGGGTCGATCGGGACGCCGGAGCTGTTGGCCGGCATCATCGACGGCGTCAGCGCCAGGTGGCCGTCCGTGCGGAAGTAGTCGTTCGGCCAGGGGTACAGGCAGTTGCCGGTCCCGATCGGGTCGCAGCCCTGCGCGGCGGCATCGGACGCGAGCGCGGCGACCAGCAGCACTGCCAGCGCCAGGCAGCGCCTCAAGGGCCGGTCCACCCGGCGGCGTGGCACGGGGTGCCGAGGCACACGTCGATGAACTCGCCGTCGATGAACTTCGAGAACTGCAGCTGCGCCCCCACCTCGCGGCCGGTGATCCCGTGCGGATCGCGCCCCAGCTCCGGCGGGGTGTTGGTGATCGGCGGCGGCGGGGTGCCCAGCTCGCCGCGCAGCGGCCCGATGTCCCACACCACCAGCGCGCTGCCGCGGTACGGGTAGCGCGTGATCGGCTCGATCCCGAAGTAGGGCTGCACGTCGGTGTGGCGACCCGGGTCCACCGCCGGCAGCCTGATCTTCGCGCCGATCGTGCGCGCCTCGACCTCCGTCGCGACGTTCGCCACCTGGTGGTCGCCGAACGCCATGTGCAGCAGGACCGTGTGCGCGGGCGTGTTCGGGTAGGGGTCGGTCGTCATGTGCCACGCGTAGCCGTCCGGCTCGCCGCGATCCCAGAGCGTCTGGATCAGCGACAGCAGCAGCGGGCGGATCAGCTCGTCCGGGTAGGCCGGGTAGAGCACCTGCGCGAACGGGTCGAAGTCGATCGAGCGCGTGAGCAGCAGGCTGTAGTTCATCGCCGGCACGATCAGGACCGAGCGCGTGAAGTCGGGCGCGACGGCGGTCAGCGCCCCGCCCGCGATGCCTCCCTGGCTGCCGCCCGAGTAGTAGAGCTTGCGCGTGTCGATCAGCGGCCCGCCGGCATCCCAGAACGCCAGGCTCGAGCTGAGCCCCTTCGGGTGGATCATCGCGCGCCCGAGGAAGAGGAAGTTGACGAAGCCCTGCTGGAGGCGGTCGGCCAGCTCCGGGAAGGCCGACAGGTCCTGCAGGATCGAGATCGTGTTGGGCACGTCGCCGCCGGACATGCCGATGAAGTCGCTCGCGCACAGGACCACCTTGTGCTCGCTGGCGATCTGCAGCTGGCTGATGCTGTTCACCTCGCCCGCGCTGCCGAACAGGCCGTGGCCGTACAGCGACAGCCGCCCCGGCGTGGCCGACGTGACCGAGCGCGGGATGTTGCAGATGAAGTTGGCGTCGGTTGTGTTGCCGGGGGTGCGCACCGGCTGGCCGTTCGGCCCGAGCCGGAAGCGCGACCCAGCCGGGCAGCCGGGCTGGTCGAGGTAGCAGGGCACCTCGACCGTGCCCTCCACGCGGCGGCGGATCACGGCGTTCTGGGCCGGCGTGAAGTCGGTGATCTTGGCGATCGTGAACTTGGGCGGCGCGCCCTTCACCTGGAGGTCGCCCAGGTTGGTGTCGCCGAGGCCGCGGAAGGCGTCGTCGCGGATGCGGCGCAGCCGGCTCGACAGCGAGTGCGCGCTCGCCACTGTGAAGTCCCACGCGAGGTACAGCTCGCCGCGCTTGACGCCGGCGCGCTTGAGGCGCTTGAAGATGCGCTCCATGTGCGGTCGGCGCTGCTCGAAGCGCAGCGAGTTGGTCTCGATCCGGTCGCGGTACTTGCGGAACGCGGCGCTCGGCTGGAGCGGCGCGCCGCCGGCGCCGCGCAGGTTGCGCAGGGCGACGATGTAGCGCTCGCCCTCGCGGAAGTTCTTCGCCGGGTGGATCAGCAGCGCCGTGTTCGCGGGCGTCGACGCGTTGGAGTCCAGCTCGGTCCAGATCAGCTGGCGGCGCAGCGTGCGGGCGTTGATCACCAGGATCGGCGCCCGCGCGTCGAACGAACGGGCGACGTCGGTGATCGGCACCGACCCGGTCTTGGCGAAGGCGGCCGGCGTGTCGAGGCCCGGCACCTTGGTCACGATCGCGCCACCGGGGCTGAAGCCGTCGGACCAGTTGTAGTCGGCCGGCTCGATCGGCGTGCCCGACGCGTTCGCGGGCATCATCGAGGGCGTCAGCGCGAGGTGGCCGTGGTCGCGGAAGTAGTCGTTCGGCCAGGGCAGCAGGCAGCGCGAGGGGTCGATCGGGTCGCAGCCGGCGGCACCGGCGGGCGCGGCGGCCACGAGCGCGACGAACGCGGCGGCGACCGCGGCGAGCGCCCTCACGGCCCCGTCCAACCCGCGGCGTAGCAGGGCTTGCCCTGCGGGCAATGGTCGACGAAGGCGCCGTCGACCTTGAGGAAGTCCGAGAACTCGAGCACCGCGTTCAGCTCGGTCGCGGTGATCCCGTGCGGGTCGACGCCGATCTCGGGCGGGATGTTGGTCACCGGCGCGGGCGGCGTGCCCAGGCAGGCGGCGCCGCTGCAGCCGGCCGGGCGCAGCGGCCCGATGTCGAAGATCGTCAGCGCGTTGCCCTTCCACGGGTAGCGCGGGATCCGCTTGATGCCCCAGAAGGGCACGCGGTCGCGGCTGCGACCCGGGTCGAGCGCGGGCGTACGCAGGCGCGCGCCGATGATGCGGGCCTCGGTCTCCGTGGCGACGTTGCTCACCTGGTGGTCGCCGAACGCCTCGTGCAGCAGCACGGTCTTCGCGGGCGTGTTGGGCAGCGGGTCGCGGACCATGTGGTACACGTAGCCGTTCGCCTCGCCGCGGTCCCAGAGCAGCTGGATCATCGAGTTGACCAGCGCCTGCTCGACCGGGTCCGGGTACTTGCCGTAGAGGATCCGGCCGAAGCTGGGGAACTGCGTGCTGCGCGTGAGCAGCAGGCTGAAGCGCAGCCCCGGCACGATCAACGCGGAGCGGTTGAAGTCCGGCGCGACCGAGGTCAGCGCGCCGCCGATGATGCCGCCCAGGCTGGCGCCCGCGTAGAAGAGCCGGTCGGTGTCGATGCGTCCCGCGAACTCGGGGTGCGACGCGAACCCCTGCGGATGGATCATCGCGCGGCCCAGGAACGTGAAGGCCAGGATCCCCTGCTGCAGGCGGTCGGCGATCTCCGGGAAGCGCGACAGGTTCGACGACACCTTCGCGTCGTTGACCAGGTCCTCCTGGGACATCCCGGTGAAGTTCGTGCCGCAGATGACCGCGTTCGACACCGGCGCGAACAGGGCGATCGTGTCGACGGCCGTGGCGTCCTGGAACAGGCCGTGGCCGAACAGCAGCGGCCGGGCCGGCGTGGTCGCCGAGCTGTTCGGCACCACGCAGACGAACGGAGCCTGCTGGACGTTGCCGGGAGTGCGCACCGGCAGCCCGCGCTTGTTCAGCTTGAAGCGACCGCCGGGCGCGCAGCCGGGGTTGTTCAGCCAGCAGGGAACCGCCACGGTGCCGGCCACGCGGCGGCCGATGCCCGGCAGGTCGCGGGCTTCGGTGACGGTGAACTGCGGAGCGCCGCCGGCGACCTTGAGGTCGCGCAGGTTGCCGTCGCCGAGCTCCCCGAAGGAGCGGTCGCGGATCGACAGCATCCGCTTCGTGAGGTTCTGGCGGCTCGCGATCGTGAAGTCCCAGGCCAGATACAGCTCGCCCGGGTTGATGCCCGCGTTGTCGAGGCGGCTGAAGATGTCCTGCATGTGCGGATCGCGGCGGTTCACCGCGCGGCTGCCGCCGGGCAGGCCGTCGCGGTAGATGCGGAACGCGCGCGGCGCCTTGATCGTCTTCCCGTTGGAGCGCTTGAGGTTGCGCAGAGCGACGATGTAGCGGTGCCCCTCGCGCCAGCCGATGGCCGGGTGGATGTCGAGCGTCCGCTTGCGCGGGTTCTTCGCGACCATGTTCAGCTCGGACCAGATCGGCTGGCGCTTGCCGGTCTTGGCGTCGATCACGACGATCGGCTGGTTGCGCTTCAGCGAACGGCCGATGTCGGTGACCGGCGCGGCGCCCGAGCGCTTGAGGTCGAGCCCGGGCACCAACGTGAGGATGATCTGACCCGGGCTGAACCCGTCCGACCAGTTGTAGTCGCGGGCGACGATCGGCTTGCCGTCCGTGCTGTGCGGCATCTGCGCGTTGGTGAGCGCGAGGTGGCCGTGCTTGCGGAAGTAGTCGTTCGGCCAGGGCAGCAGGCAAGCGGCCTTGTCGAACGGGTCGCAGCCGCGCGGCGCGGCGCCGGCCGGCGCGGCGATGCCCAGCACGGCCGCGCACAGCGCGACCATCAGGACTCCCCTCCTCACGGAGCGGGAGCCTACTTCAAGCGGAAGGCCTTGATGCGATCCGCGTAGGCCGGCTCGTCCTGGGCGTACACGCCGTAGGCGAGCGCCTGGATCAGCCCGAGCAGCGCCGAGTGCGAGCGCACGAACGCCGGGCTGTTGGAGGAGTAGTAGAGCCGGTGGTCGGCGAGCTTCGCCACCTCGGAGAGGGTGGCGTCGGCGATCGCGATCGTCGCGGCGTGGCGGTTGCGAGCCAGCTTCATCGCCCGCACGACCAGCGGGTGCGGGCGGCCGGCCGAGAAGCCGACCATCACGGTCTTGTCGTGCACGCGCCCGAGCTTCGCGAGGTTCTCCTGGCTCGGCGAGGCGACGACCTCGGCGCGCAGGTCGAGCAGCATCAGCAGATGGCGCAGGTAGCTGGCGAAGAACGCCATCTGGTCGGTGCCGCAGAGCACGATGCGCTCGGCGTGCGAGATCAGGTCGACGGCCGCGGCCACCTCCTCGCGGTCCACCTTGCGAGCGGTCTCGGCGAGGTTGGCGTGGTCGGCGGCCAGCGCCGCCTCGAACTCGGTCTGGTCGATCGGGAAGAGCGGGGCACCGGCCACGTCGGCCCCGCCGTTGCCGCCTTCACGCGCGCGCCGGTACTCGTCGCGCGCGGCGGCCTGAAGCTCCGGGAAGCCCTCGAATCCAAGCGCCTGGGCGAAGCGCACGACCGTCGAGCTGGAGGTGTTGGCCCGCCGTGCGAGCTCCTCGGCCGTGTGGAACGCCGCCTCCTCGAGATGGTCGACGATGTACTGCCCCACGTCCTTCTGCGAGCGGGAGAACTCGTCGAAGCGCTGGCGGATCTCGTCGGAGAGCGTGAGTGCAGTCGTGCCCGTTCGCGTCACGGGCGAGGTTTTCGCCGGGGGCGCGGAAGTTCCTTCTGGGAGGCTGGTTGCGGCCGCGGCGAGCGCGGCTAACTGCAGCAACCAGAGCGGGGTCGGAGTGAGTGTGTCAAACCGCGCGCATATGACGCAAAGCGGAACACTCACCCAGCTCGGGCCCGCTAGCGCGCTGCCGCGCCCGGCGTCCCGATCGGGTCCTGCGACAGCTTGTTGGCGAAGTACACCGGGATGATCGACAGCAGGATCACCGACAGGCCGACCACGTTCACGATCGGCAGCTGGTTCGGCCGCGAGTAGTTCGTGAAGATCCAGATCGGCAGCGTCTCCTGCGAGCCGGCCGTGAACGTCGTGACGATGATCTCGTCGAACGAGAGGGCAAATGCGAGCAGCGCTCCGGCCACCAGCGCGGTGCGCATCTGCGGGAAGGTCACGTCGCGGAACGTCCGCCACGGGCCGGCGCCGAGGTCGCCGGCGGCCTCCTCGAGCGACGTGCCCGTGCGTCTCAGGCGCGCGACCGCGTTGTTGTAGACCACGACGATGCAGAACGTCGCGTGGCCGACGATCACGGTGAACAGCGTCAGCTCCACGCCGAGCACCTGCGTGAACGTCGCGTTCAGGGCCATGCCGGTCACGATGCCGGGCAGCGCGAGCGGCAGGATCACCACGAACGAGATCACGTCGCGCCCGAAGAAGCGATGGCGCGCCACCGCCATCGCCGCCAGCGTCCCCAGCAGCGAGCGCGATCGCCGTGGCGCCCAGCCCGGCCTTCAGCGAGGTCCAGAGCGCTTCGCGCACGCCCGGGTTGTGGATCGCCTTGTCCCACCAGGTGAGCGTGAAGCCGTCGATCGGCCAGGTCTGCGAGCGCGACGAGTTGAATGCGTAGAGCGCGATCACGAGCAGCGGGACGTAGATGAACGCCAGCGTGATCGCGGTGCCGATCCGCAGCGCCCAGCGAGTGCCGTTGGAGAGCTGGAGCATCAGAGGCTCTCGAACGCGCCCAGCCGGCGGGCGATCAGCAGGTACACGAGCATGATCACGACCGGCACCGTCGCGAACGCCGCCGCCAGCGGCAGGTTGTTCGCGATGCCGACGTTCGCGTAGACGACGTTCCCGATGAACTGCGTGCTCGACACGAGCGTCGGCGTGATGTAGTCGCCCAGCGTCAGCGAGAACGTGAAGATCGAGCCGGCCACCAGCGCGGGCAGCGCCAGCGGCAGGATCACGCGGCGGAACGTCAGCCAGTTGGGCGCGCCGAGGTCGCTGGAGGCGTCGATCAGCGAGTTCGGGATGCGCTCGAGCCCCGCGTAGATCGGCAGGATCATGAACGGCAGCCACAGGTACGAGAAGACGAGCCAGGTGGCGACGTTGCCGAAGCCCGGACCCGAGATCCCGAACGGGTCGAGCAGCCAGTTCACCATGCCGTCGTTCGAGAGCATGATGCGCCACGTGTAGACCTTGACCAGGTAGCTCGACCAGAGCGGCATCAGCACCGCCACCACGAGCAGCGCCCGCGCGCGCGGGGATGCCACCTTGGCCATGTAGAAGGCGATCGGGAACGCGAGCAGCGCGTCGGTGATCGTCACCAGCGCGGCGATCAGGACGGTCCGGAAGACGATCGAGCGGTAGACCGGGGTCTCGATCAGCTCCTGGAAGTTCTGGAAGCCCGGCTCCTGGACGATCTTGCCGCTGAACTCGTCGAGCTGCCAGAGCGAGGCGATGAACAGCACCGCCAGCGAGCCCAGGTAGGCGACGACCAGCCAGCCCACCGGCCCCGCCAGCAGCAACGACAGCTGCAGGCGGGGCCGGCGCCAGAGGAATCTGGCTACTGCGGACAAACCGAGACGGTCAGCCCTTGATCTCCGTCCAGGCCTTGACCCACTCGGAGTAGTCCTTGCAGGTGTCACCCCGGTCGTCGCCGCAGTCTGCCGTCGGCGTGTTCCAGTAGGCCACCTTGTCGAAGTACGCCTCGTCGTCCGCGTGGAAGATCTCGCAGTGGTTCTTCACCGCGGTCAACGCGCACGACTTGCTGTTGGCCGGAGCCTCACCGAACCACTCGGCCACCGCGGCGTTCGCCTTGGGGCTGATGATGTGGTCCATCCACTTGTACATGCAGTTCGGGTGCTTGGCCTTCGACGAGAGCATCCAGGTGTCCGACCACCCGGTCGCGCCCTCCTTGGGCAGGATCGCCTCGATCGGCGGCGACTTCTTGTCCGCCTCGATGAGGTTCGCGATCACCTGCCAGGTCGTCCCGACCACGGAGTCGCCGGACGTGAACGCCGCCTGCTCCTTGGTGTAGTCCGACCAGTACTCGCCGATCACGTCGCGCTGCTGCTTGAGCAGGTCGACGGCCGCCTGGAACTGCTTGTCGTCCAGCTCGTAGACGTTGTCGATCCCGAGGTCGGGCTGGGTCGCCTTCAGGTACAGCGCCGCGTCCGCGATGTAGATCGGGTTGTCGTACGCCGTGACCTTGCCCTTGTACTTCTGGCTCTCGGGCCCGCCGAACACGACGCTCCAGGAGTCGGGCGCCGGCTTGACGACGTCCTTGTTGTACATCAGCAGGTTCGCGCCGCGGCCGTGCGCCACGCCGTAGTTGACGCCGTCGACGGTGTTGTGCGGCTGGTTCTTGAGGGCCTCGAAAACGTCCTTGTAGTTCGGGATCAGCTCGGTGTTGACCGGGTCCACGTCGCCGCCCGCGATCAGTCGCAGCGTGGCGTCACCCGAGGCGGACACGCCGTCGTAGTTGCCGGTCCGCATCAGCGTGACCATCTCGTCCGACGTGTTGCCGATCTTCACGTTGACCTTGCAGCCGGTCTCCTTCTCGAAGTCGGACACCCAGTCGACCGCGGGGTCGGTCGAGCCGTCCTCGACGTAGCCGGCCCAGGCGATGAGGTTGACCTCGCCCTCCCCCTTGCCGACCTTCGTCAGCGTCGCGGAGTCCTCGCCGCCGCCCCCGCCGCCGGAGTCGTCGTCGTCATCGCCACAGCCCGCCGCCGTCAGCGCGGCCAGCGCCAGCGTGAGCACGGCGAGCAGCGACCACCAGTGCCACCGTTGAGTTTTCACAGTCCCTCCTCTGGTTGTTCCTGCTGGTCGGGGATCGCGTACGCGTGCTCTCCTCGCCAAGCCACGCGCACTCGCCTCCCCCGCTGCTCGAGCGCCTCCTGCGAGGACATCTCGAGGTTCTGCCTGACCACCTGTATCTCGCCGCCTCCGTCGAGGTCGACGATGAAGCGCGTAACCGCCCCGATGTAGGCCACGTCGCGGACCTGGCCGCCCTCCACGCGCAGGCCGTCCGACGGGCTGTCTCCGTCGTCGAGGATGCGCACCTTCTCGGGGCGGATCGTGAAGCGTTCGCCGTCGCGCTCGACGATGTTGGAGACGCCGACGAACCCGGCCACGAACTCGTTCACCGGGTGCTCGTAGACCTCAGCCGGCGCGCCGACCTGCTCGATGCGGCCGTCGTTGAAGACCGCGAGGCGGTCGCTCATCGTGAGCGCCTCCTCCTGGTCGTGCGTCACGTAGACGAAGGTGACGCGGACCTCCTGCTGGAGCGTGCGCAGCTCCTGCTGCATCTGCTGGCGCAACTTGAGGTCGAGGGCGCCGAGCGGCTCGTCGAGCAGCAGCACGCGCGGGCGGTTGACCAGCGCCCGGGCGAGCGCCACCCGCTGGCGCTGGCCGCCGGAGAGCTGGCCGGGCCGGCGGTCCTCGTAGCCGTCCAGGCGCACCATGCCGAGCGCCTCGGTCACGCGCCGGCGGCGCTCGTCGCCCGCGACCTTCTTGACCTTCAGCCCGTAGGCCACGTTCTCGCCGACCGACATGTGGGGGAACAGGGCGTAGTCCTGGAAGACCGTGTTCACGTCGCGCTCGTGTGGCGGCAGGCTGCTGACGTCGCGGCCGCCGAGCTCGACCCGGCCGTCGTCGGGGCGCTCGAAGCCGGCGATCAGCCGCAGGCAGGTCGTCTTGCCCGAGCCGGACGGTCCGAGCATCGTGAAGAACTCGTCCTCGGCGATCTCGAGGTCCACGCCGTCGACGGCGACGACCTCGCCGTATGCCTTGCGCGCGCCGACGAGGCGCACCGCGGAGTCCCCATTCAGGGTCACCGGCGTCTTGTACACCCTCTGGACGACGGGTGCGCCGAACTTACGCCGTTATGGCGCACGCCGGGGGCTTGGGTTTGGCCGCGCGGCCAAAGGGGGATATCCCGGCCGGGAATGGGACGCCTGAGGGTCGGGATCGTGCTGGTCGTCGCGCTCGCTGCCGCGAGCCCCGCGTCTGCGCAGGCGCCCGTGGTCCCTTGGGACGGCACCAACCCGTTCCGCTGCCAGAACCAGAACGTCGGCACTGGCGTGGACTTCCCAGACCCGGGCGCCGACCCGTTCTGCGTCGAGTTCGACAAGACCCAGCAGAACATCACGGACTTCGGGCTCGTCGAGTTCCTGGCGATGGAGCCCGCGCGCGTCGCGGCCGCCGTGCCGAAGTGCTTCTACTTCCAGCACGACCACTGGACCGGGTCGATCGTCCAGGGCCAGCCGCCCGAGCTGTGGCACTGGGACGGCAGCTACTTCTTCGACAAGGCGCAGGGCATCGGCGGCGTCTACGTCAGCGACCTGAGCAGCGCGCTGTTCGGCCCGGTGACCGGCGGCGTGCGCCTGGTTTCGCTCGGCGAGGTCGACCCGATCTGCGCGGCCAAGGTCGACACGCCCCAGGAGCGGCGGCGCGTCTACCGGCGTGGCGGCTTTTAGACCGCTCTCGCGGCGGGAGGTGCTCCAGCGCGGAGCGGTCCTCTCGCTGCTCCCCGTCGCCGAACGCATCCTCGCGTCCCCGACCGCGGCGCTCGCGGCGCCGAACCTCGCCGACGGGACGCTCCAGGCGTTCGCCGACACGCTGATCCCGGGCAAGCGCGTCACGCGCACGGACCTCGGCAACGAGGTGCACGCCAAGGCGATCGCGGGCGCGCACCCCGAGCCGGGCGCGGTGCAGGCGGACGCCCTGCTGCTCTACCACCATCCGCTGATCGGCTTCGACCTGGTCGAGGCGGCGTTCCTGGCCGACCTCGAGGCGCGCTCGCTGCTGCGCCTCGGGCAGTTCATCGACCTACCCTTCGCCAAGCGCGTGGCGGTCTGCCTCGACGGGCTGTCCCCGTCCAACCCGACCGCCCAGGTCTGGGAGCTGGCGGCCGCGGTGCCGTTTGCGGCCTTCCTCTGCACGGCCACCCAGAAGAACGCCACGATCGACAAGTCGTCCGGCCTCCAGGTCACGGGCCACCCGGGCATCGCGCCGAACGGCTACGCCGACTTCTCCTACCGCCGCGCGCTGTCGAGCGAGCGCACCGCCACGGGGAGCCTGCCGTGAAGGTCGACGTCTGCATCGTCGGATCCGGGTTCGGCGGCTCGATCTCGGCGTTCCGTCTGGCCGAGCTCTACCGTGCCGCCGGGCAGGAGCCCAGCATCCTGGTGCTCGAGCGCGGGCAGCGGCACCTGCACACCGACTTCCGCCAGTCGATGGACATCGATCTGCTGTCGCGGCTCTACGGGCTGGTCCAGGGCCTCGGCGCGCAGATCGTGCTCGGCGACGGCGTGGGCGGCAGCTCGAACCTCTACCTGGCGGCGTCGCTGCGCTCGCCCAGCCAGACCTTCGAGCGCCGCGACCACCGCCCCGAAGACGGGCCCGACCGGCGCATGTGGCCGAGCCAGATCACGCGCGCCGCCCTCAATCCCTACTACGCACGCGCGGAGCAGGCGCTGCGAGTGCAGCGGCCGACGTGGAACCAGGTGTCGAAGTCGGGCGGGCTGTGGGCGGCGACCCTCGCCGCCGCCGGGCACACCTGCGACCGCGTGCCGCAGGCGATCGACCTGAACCGCTGCGTCCAGGCCAAGTGGTGCCACACCGGCTGCATCTTCGGGGCCAAGAACTCGGTGATGACCAACTACCTGGCGTCGGCCGAGCAGCTCGGCGTGGAGGTGCGGCCGAACTCAGAGGCGGAGCTGATCCTGCAGAGCGCGGCCCGTCCGTACCGGTACATCGTGACCGCGGCGAACATCGGCGACTCGCGCCAGCCGACCGGCCAGACCTTCCAGGTCGAGTGCAAGGTGCTGATCCTCGCCGCCGGCGCGATGGGCAATCCGCCGCTGCTGATGCGCTCGCGTCCGACGCTGCCCGCGCTGTCGGGGCGGGTCGGGAAGCACCTCGGCGTCAACGGCGACCACATCGCCGCGGTCGAGTACGACGAGCGCAAGGTCCGCGACGTGCTGGGGCTGCCCGGCTACGGCCAGTTCTACAAGGGCAACCACATCACGACGATGTCCTACGACTGGTGGAAGGGCGCCGACGGCACCCGGTTCACGCTCCAGGAGATCTTCCTCTCCAACCTCGCGCACACCCTCTATGACGATGGGCGCGCGCCGTCGACTGAGCCGACCTGGTGGGGGCTGCAGAAGAAGGAGGCGCTCAGCACCTTCAACAACCACATCGAGATCCTGGCGATGGTCGAGGACACCCACGACGGCGAGTTCCTGGCGCCGCCGCCAACCGGCAGCCACATCCGCCCGAACGCCGGGCCGGTCGGCATCGGTCCGTTCACCTACCAGCTGTCGGACCAGTCGGTGAGAGTGCGCGAGGCGGCCAACCAGGCGATCAAGAGCGTGGTCGAGCGCAACGGCCTCGCTCGCTACATGAAGCCGACCTACCGCAACGTCAGCGCCGCCCACCCGCTCGGCGGCTGCCGCATGGCCGACTCGAAGGACTTCGGCGTTGTCGACCACCGCAACGAGGTGTTCGGCTACGAGGGCCTGTTCTGCATGGACTCGTCGTCGATCCCGACCTCGCTGGGCGTCAACCCGTCGCTGACGATCTCGGCCGTGGCCGAGCGCGCGTGCGAGCAGCTGATCGCGCGCGCCGACGGCTACGGCCTGCCGGCCCGCCCGGCGGGATTCAGGCCGGGCGTGCCGGGCGTGACGCTCGGCCCGCACACCGAGCCGCACCGCGCGGCCTCGGACGCGGCGATCGACGCGAAGGTGCGCAGCTACGGCTAGGCCGGCACCGATCTCATGAACCGGCGGGCACGTGCGTTTCCTGCGCATGCCCACCTCGCTTCCAAACCGCGTCGCCGACCTCGACTGGGACGACCTGCGCTCCCAGCTCGACGAGCGCGGGTTCGCAGTCACGGCGCCCGTGCTCGCCGGCGAGGAGTGCCGCACGCTGGCCGACCTCTTCGACGGCGGGCGCTTTCGCTCGACGATCGACATGGCCCGCCACCGCTTCGGCGACGGGCGCTACCGCTACTTCGACCACCCGCTGCCCGACCCGATCCAGCAGCTGCGCGGCGCCTTCTACGCGCGGCTCGCGCCGATCGCGAACGAGTGGTCCGCGCTGCTGGGCGGGGCCGCCGACGCGTTCCCGGTCTCGCACGCGGACCTGCTCGCCCGCTGCCGGGAGGCCGGCCAGGAGCGACCGACCCCGCTGATCCTGCGCTACGGGGCGGGCGACTGGAACGCGCTTCACCAGGACCTCTACGGCGAGGTCTACTTCCCGTTCCAGGTGCTGACGGTGCTGTCAGAGCCCGGCGTCGACTTCGAGGGCGGCGAGTTCGTGCTGGTCGAGCAGCGGCCGCGCGCCCAGAGCAGGGCGCACGTGCTCACCCCGCCGCAGGGCGCATTCGTGATCTTCCCGACCCGCGAGCGCCCCCAGCAGGGAAAGCGCGGCTACCACCGCGTCGGGCTGCGCCACGGCGTCAGCACGCTGGCGAGCGGGTCGCGCACGGCGCTCGGCGATCATCTTCCACGACGCGGCGTGAGCGGCTGGTCAGCAGCGCGGCCGCGGCCTGACGTTGCCGAGCGGCACGCAGCGGGTTGCGCGGTGCGGGATTCGCCCGGCTCGGACGCGCCAGCGAACGAGCTTGCCGTCGTATCCGTGCGCCTCGACCAGCACCGTCAGGCTCTGGCCGGCACGGAACGAAGGTGCGACGCGACCCAGCAGGTCGACGCTTCCGCCCCGCGAGCGCCGGAGCGTCCGGTCCTCGAGCGGACAGCCACGGCCCGCGCAGTCGATGCTGACGGTGGCGCCGGCCGGGAGCCGTGACACCCGCAGGCGCTCGAGGCGCGATCCGCTCCTCGACCACCGCGCGGACACGGCCGCCGGCATCCGCTTGCCGAGCTCGTGGAGGCCCCACGGCGGGTTCGCGTTGACGACCCGGCCCGGCCGGCAGGTCGCGACGAAGCTCGCGAACCGCGTGGACGGATGCCGCGCTCGGATCGTGTAGACGCCGGACGCGACGCCGGTCCAGATCACCCCGCCGTCGATCGAGGAGCGACGCTGCGCCGGATCCGGCAGCACCTGCTCGTTGAAGTAGAGCGGCGGCGGCAGGGCCGGACTCGAGAAGGCGGTCGCGCCGGCGACGCCGTGGGCCCCGTACGCGGTGAACTGCCGGAAGCCGAGGTCGCGGACGTTGCGGGTGCTGAACGTGGACACGATCGCGCAGTCGCGCAGCTCGCCGTCGGGGTCGAGTGGGACGTCGAGCAGCGTGGCGAGGGCTCGATAGACCGCGTCCGTCGGGGTCTGGAAGTTGACGCGCTCTAGGTCCTCGCCGGCGATCCGAAACGTCTGCAGGTAGATGGTGTGGTAGCCGGTCGCCTCGATGTAGGGCGTGACGCGCGCGCCGTCGGGGACGGCGAGGTCGTAGCTGCCGTCGGACTTGGCCGTGGCGCGCAGGCGCGGATGCTCGGCCACCCGGATCGTCGCGCCGGCGAGTCGAACGTCGGTGTTGTTGAACTCATAGGCCGTGCCGCGGATGTGAAAGGTGCGGGCGCTCGCATCGGCGGCGCCGGCCATCGCGACGACCGCCGCCAGAGCGGCAACACGGATCGGTGACGGGCGCATGCGCGTGAGTCTGCCGGATGGCCGCGGCAGGGGGCCTCAACGAGCGCCCACCCGGGCCTGCATCAGCGGCGATACTGCGGCTCGAGATGCTGGGCGGCACACCTGTAGGGCGAGCGATGGGCCGGGATGGAATCGAACCATCGACCGACGGATTATGAGTCCGCTGCTCTGACCGCTGAGCTACCGGCCCCGGAAGGGCGATGCTAGACGCATCAACGCGGTGCAGCTTCGCCGCCGGCCGAGCAGTTGCCTTTCGCCGATCCGGCGCCGAAAACGCAAAGTCGGATTACAGTGGTTCGAGTGGGGGCAGGTCCCGTGATTGGTGGGGCCCCGAGTCACCTATGGGCGGGGGAGATGGCAGTGAGGCCTGCGAAATCGGTGCGGCCTCTCGTTGCGCTGCTCGCGGGGCTGACGCTGATGGTCCTCGCCTGGGCCGCGGCCACGCCGCTGGGGCAGGCCGCCGACGAGCCGGCCCACTACATCAAGGCGCTCGCGGCCGGCCGGGGCCACGCGCATGGCACCACGCCGGACCTGCGGAACCTGGACGCGCTCGCCGCCATGGTGAAGGCGCAACGCAGCACGAAGGATCGCGCGGCACAGTCTCGGGCCCTGAATTTCGTGGCCGAAGCCTCGGGCGCTTTCACGCTGCCGCGGGCGCTCGTACCCGAGCGCGGGTGCTTCCGCAACTTCTTCAAGCGCGCGGACCCGGCCGTGCCCGCCAACTGCTTCGCCAAACCCCGGCCCGGCCCGGGCAACCAGGCCAGCTACACGACCTACGTCGCGGCGTACCCGCCATTCGTCTACACGCTGCCCGGCTTGGCTATGCGCGCCGCGGGCGACGACCACGCGAACGCCGCCTACTGGCTCGGGCGGGGCGCGCTCGCCGTGCTTGCGCTCGTGCTGGTGGGCCTGGCGCTGCTCCTGCTCTGGGAGCCGGGCGCGGGGGCGCTCTCGCTCGTCGGCGTGATGGTCGCGACCACCCCGATGAGCCTCTGGAGCTTCTCCGTCTTGAACACGAGCGGGCTCGAGATCGCGGGCGCCACCTGCTGGACGGCCGGGCTCGTACGTCTCGCGCGCGGGCGCTCGGCGCCCCCCTGGGTCTGGGCCGCCACGGCGGCCGGCGGCGTGGTGCTCGCCATCGCCCGGCCGAGCGGTCCGGTGTTCGTCGTGTTCGCTCCGCTTTGCGTCGCACTGGCGTTCGGATTGCCGGCGCTCGTCGATGCCGCGCGGCGCGAATCCAGGCGGGCGGCCGCGGCGGCTGCGATCGTCGGCGTCGCCTTCGCCGCGGCCCTGTTCTGGCAGCGCTACATGCCCGGCTACTCGCTCGGGGCGGACACCGTGCTCGACAGCGTCTCGCACGCGCTCGACGGCCTGCCGGAGGCCCTCCGGGAAGCCGTCGGCCGCTTCGCCGGCGACTACTTCATCCCCACCTGGGTCGCCGTGGCCTGGGCGGTCCTGCTCGCCGCCCTGGTCGTGGCCGCCGCCCGGCAGCGGCCGCGGATCGTCCTCCTGGCGGTCGTCTCGATCGTCGCCACCGCCGCGTACGCGACCGCCTACCTGACCTCGGGCTTCGACGAGTTCTACGGCCGCTATGCGCTGCCAGCCCTGTTGGTGGTCCCGCTCTGCGCCGGGGCGATCCTCGCCGAGCGCGGCGTCGATCTGGCCAACGCCGCGCGCAGGCGGCTGGTGATCGTGTTCACGGTCGCGACCGCGGCGATCCAGCTGCTGGCGTGGTGGCTCGAGTCGAGACGGCTCGCGGTCGGGACCGACGGCTCCTTCTTCTTCCTCGGAGACGCCGGTTGGACTCCGCCCGGAGGCTGGGCGCTGTGGGTCGTCGTGATGCTCGCCGGGACGGGGCTGTACGTCAGCTCGGCGGTGCTGGCCCGGTCGGGAGCTACTCCTTGATGCGCCTGCTTCACGGCAGCCTCGAGCTCCTCGACGCTGAAGGCGCCCTCGAGCCGGGCCGCGACCTTGCCCTGCTTGTCGATCACGAACAGCCACGGCTCCGAGGGCAGGTGGAACGCATTGACCTGCGGCCGCGTGCCCTTGTTGATCTCGTTGTCGTTGTAGATCTCCATGTGGATGAAGTCGACCTGGTCGCGGTACTCGGTCCTCGACCTGGGCGGCCACGTCCACCACCGGGCCACAGACGCGGCTCTGACACAGCAACGGGGTCGCGAACAGCAGCACGATCGGCTTCTTGCCGAGCACGTCGGCGAAGTCGACCTCGTGCATGTCGTCGTGCGGATCGCGCGTGTCGATCTTCGTCAGGTCGCCGGCAACGTCCAGCCTGGTCGGCGTGTGGATCGCCGGCGGGGTCTCGCCGACAGCGGGCACGGGATCGTCCTTCTCCGGGACCACGACGAGCTGCGGCGCCGCCGAGGTGGCGGCTACCAGGCGGTCGTCCAGCCGCGCCATGCCGAGCACCTCGTACTTGCCGGGCTTCTTGAACGGCACGTCGGCGACGTACAGGGTCTTGGCCGCGTCGGGGTCGGCGTTGGTCGACTCGCTCAGGAACGGGGACTTGACCGCGAGCGACTGGTAGTGCGCCACGAACGGGCCCTGGGCCTCGCCGCCGCCAACCGGGGCGATGTAGACGGCGGCGCGTGCGTCGGCGATCTGCGCCCGCGACGTCGTGAACAGGCCGAAGCCGAGGCGATTCTGCCCGGGCACGAACACCGAGCCCGTGGGGGCCAGCACCGGTCCGCCCTTGGGCAGGTCGCTGCGCAGCTCGGCCAGCGTGCGGCCGGTGGCGCGCGGGAACTGATCGGGGCGGGCCTCGGGCGGCGCCTTGGCGGCGTCGTCCCCGTCGTCGCCGCCTCCGCAGCCGCCCGCTACCAGCGAGCAGGCGAGGAGAGCGGCAGCAAATGCGCGTCGGCTGCTCACGGTGGCGGCGAAGGCTAGAAGACGCCCGCGATCCGCATGCCGACCACCGGCATCCTTAACCCCCGGTTCGCATAGATTTCCGCGCCATGGCTTCCCGCGCTGCACTGATCACCGGCGGCTCGAGTGGAATCGGGCTGGCCATCGCCCGCGCCCTCGGACAGGACGACTACGCGGTCACGATCTCGGCACGTCGGCCGGACAAGCTCGAGGCGGCGGCACGGAAGCTGCAGGAAGAGGGCATCGACGCCGAGGCGGTGCCGGCCAACATGGCCGAGGAGGAGGAGATCAAGCAGCTCGTGGCGGCGCACCGGGCGCGCTGCGGGCGACTCGACGTCCTCATCAACAACGCCGGCATCGGGATCGGGTCGGCGGTGGCGGATATGCCGACGAAGAAGCTCGACCTCCAGCTCGACGTGAACCTGCGCGGCGTCTACCTGATCGCGCGCGAGGCGATCCCGATGCTGAAGGAGGCCGGCGCCGAGCACGGCAAGGCGCTGATGGTCAACACCGCGTCGATCGCCGGGAAGCACGGTCAGGGCTGGCTGTCGGCCTACTCGGCCACGAAGTTCGGCGTCGTGGGCCTGAGCCAGGGGCTGCACAAGGAGCTGTCCGGCGACGGCATCCAGGTGACCGCCCTCTGCCCGGGGTTCGTGGCCACCGACATGACCGACTGGGTCGAGGGTCAGGTGCCCAAGGAGGAGATGATCCAGCCCGAGGACATCGCCGAGGCGGTCCGCTACCTACTGCGCACTTCGCGCAACTGCATCGTGCCCGAGCTCCAGTTCATCCGGCCGGGCGACAGCGAGATCTAGCTCCGCCAGCGCGCGCTCGTACTCGTCGAGGCGCCGGAACGGGCGCAGCCACGCCCAGCCGAACGGGTAGCGTCGGCTGCGGCCGGGGCACGTCGCTGCAGCGACGGCCCCTCCATGGCGATGCTCGCCTCGAGCATCGCGCGCAGCGTGGTGAGCTCGCGCGGCGTGGCCGGGCGCGCTCGCCGCGGAGCGCCGGTGTAGCGATCCCAGGCCCGCGCGAAGCTGGCCAGGCTGGTGCGGCCGCCGTTGCGGTGCGCGGCGAGCATCGGGCACACGCCGCCCTGGCGGTCCGTGTAGGCGCCCACGATGATCCGGCCGGCGCCGATCCCCTCGAGCATCGCCTCGCGCGTGTGCAGGGGCAGGCAGTCGATGGCGGTGCGCAGGTCGCGGGCTGGCCTTCGGCGTCTCATCGGTGGTCGCCGTAGGATGCGCCTCGCTGCCCGACTCGCACAACCGGCGAAAGGAGACTTGCATGCGGCTGGGCCTGATGCTGGGCTACTGGGGACTCGGCCTGACCGCCGAGGATCAGCGCGCGCTGCTGCTCGAGGCCGAGAGCGCCGGCTTCGACTCGGTCTGGACGGCCGAGGCCTACGGCTCCGACGCCGCCACCCCGCTGGCCTGGTTCGCCGCCCAGACCGAGCGCATCAAGCTGGGCGCGGCGATCCTCCAGATCCCCGGGCGGTCGCCCGCGATGACCGCGATGACCGCGGTCACGCTCGACCACCTCTCGAACGGCCGCTTCCTGCTCGGACTCGGCACGTCGGGGCCGCAGGTGGCCGAGGGCTGGCACGGGCAGCGCTTCGGCAAGCAGCTCGCCCGCACGCGCGAGTACGTGGAGATCGTGCGCAAGGCGCTCGCGCGGGAGCGGCTCACCTACGAGGGCGACACCTACACGCTCCCGCTCCCCGACGGGCCCGGCAAGGCGCTCAAGCTGATGATCGCGCCCGTGCAGGAACAGATCCCGATCTACATCGCGGCGATCGGGCCCAAGAACACGGAGCTGGTCGGCGAGATCGCCGACGGCTGGCTGCCGGTCTTCTTCTCGCCCGAGCACGTGGACCACTCGAGGTCGCTGCTGTCGGAGGGTGCGGCCCGGTCCGGGCGCTCGCTCGACGGGTTCGACATCGCCCCGACCGTGCAGGTCTCGATCGACGACGACATCGACCGAGCACGCGACGCGATGCGGCCGTTCGTCGCCCTGTACGTGGGCGGCATGGGCTCGCGCGAGAAGAACTTCTACAACGCGCTCGTGCGCCGCTATGGCTTCGAGGACGCGGCGCAGGAGATCCAGGACCTGTACCTGGACGGCAAGAAGGAAGAGGCGGCGGCAGCGATCCCGCCCGAGCTGATCGACACGGTCACGATCTGCGGGCCGCGCGACCGCGTCAAGGAGCGGCTCGAGGTGTACCGCGCGGCCGGGGTCGGCACCCTGATCGTGTCCCCGATGTCATTCGAACCGGAGCAGCGCAAGCGAACGATCCGCGAGCTCGCGGAGATGCTCTGACGCCGACCCGTCGGCGCATCCTGCTCGCCGCGTTCGGCGATCCCGGCCACGCCTTTCCCGCGATCGCGCTGGGGCGCGAGCTGGTGGCGCGCGGGCACGACGTGACGCTGGAGACCTGGTCGAAGTGGCGCGAGCACGCCGAGCGCGAGGGGATGCGCTTCGCGGCGGCGCCGGAGTACCAGGTGTTCCCGACCGAGGGGCGGGCGCTCAAGCCGTACGTGGCGGCGGTGCGGGCGTCGGCGGAGACGCGTTCGCTGATCCGGTCCGTCGATCCCGAGGTTGTTGTGGCCGACATCCTGACGGTGGCGGCGACGCTGGCCGCCGAGCTCGAGCAGCGGCCCTGGGCGACGCTGGTGCCGCACGTGCTGCCAATGGGCGAGCCGGGGTTCCCGGTCTACGCGGTCGGGGCGATCTACCCGCGCACCGCGGTTGGGGCGCGGCTCTGGCGGGCGGCGCGGCCGCTGCTGATGCGGGGCGAGCAGCAGGGACGCGACGAGCTGAACGAGACGCGGGCGCGCGTCGGGCTGCCGCCGTTGGAACACGTGCACGGCGGGACGTCGCGCGAGCTGGCGCTGGTGGCCACCCTCCCCCAGCTCGAGTATCCGCGCCGCGTGAGCGAGCCGTGGCTGCGGGTGACCGGGCCGCTGCTGTGGGAGCAGCCGTTCGGGGAGGTCGATGAGCCCCCCGGGGACGAGCCGCTGGTGCTGGTGGCGCCGAGCACGTCGCAGGACCCCGATCACCGCCTGCTCCGAGCGGCCCTGGCCGGCTTGGCCGGCGAGCCGGTGCGGGTGCTGGCGACGACCAACCGGCGTGCGCCGGAGCAGCCGATCGACGTGCCGCCGAACGCGCGGCTGGTCGACTGGGTCTCCTACGCGCGGACGATGCCGCGCTGCGCGGCCGTGGTGTGCCACGCGGGACACGGAACCGTGGTGCGAGCGCTGGCGAGCGGAACGCCCGTGGTGGCGTGCCCGCACGCGGGCGACATGGCGGAGAACGCGGCGCGCGTGCGCTGGGCCGGCCTGGGCGTGTCCCTGCCGCGCCGCTTCCACACCCCGCGCGGGGTGCGGCTGGCGGTGCGCCGCCTCCTGGCCGACCCGGGCTACGCACGACGCGCAGCCGAGGTCCGTGACTGGTGCGCCGTCCACGACGGAGCGGCGGCCGCTGCGGACGCGCTCGACTCCGTTATGCGCCGGTGACCTAGGCGCCACCTAGCGTCGCCGAGGTGACGCGCCCGCCCAGCCTCTGGATCGACCGCGAGGGCACACGCGATCCCGATGCCGGGCCGTTTTCGCAAGCGCGTTGGCGCCGACAGGCGCACGAGGCCGAGGCCCGGTGGCGGGTACCAGAGGAGCAGGGGGCTCCCGAGCCGCCGCCGGGCCGGCCGCGCCGTGGCCGGCTCGTGCCGGCGTTGGCCTTGACGGCGGCGGTGGCCGCGCTGGGGCTCTCGGCGGTGGCCGTGCTGGACGGGGGCGAGAACCAGGCCGCTGTCCTGCCCGCCGCCGGCGGAGGCAAGCTCGCGCCGACGCAGGTCGGCCGCGTCTACGAGTCGGCGGGTCCGGGGGTGGTGTCGGTCCAGGTCGGATCGGCGTCGGGCACGGGATTCGTGGTGCGCGACGACGGCACGATCGTGACCAACGCGCACGTGGTCGGCGAGTCCGAGACGGCGCTGGTTCGCTTCGGCGACACGGGACGCCAGGTGCAGGCGGAGGTGCGCGGCACGGATCCCTCGTCGGACCTGGCCGTCCTGCACGTGGATCCCGGCGCCAGCGGCCCGCTGCGGCCGCTGCCGCTGGCGAACTCGAATCGTGTCCAGGTCGGCGATGCCGTCGTCGCGATCGGCCACCCGTTCGGCCTCGACCGCACCGCGACCGCCGGGATCGTCTCCGGGCTCGGTCGCGAGATCCGTGCGCCGGACGGGTTCCAGATCGACGAGGTGATCCAGACCGATGCCCCCATCAACCCGGGCAACTCGGGCGGGCCGCTGTTGGACGCCCGCGGCCGGGTCGTCGGCGTCAACTCGCAGATCGCGACCGGCGGCGCGGGCAATGGCAGCGTCGGGATCGGGTTCGCGGTGCCCTCGAATCGCGTCCGCGAGGTGCTCCCGGCACTCAGTCGCGGCGAGCGCATCGAACGCGCCTACCTGGGCGTCACCACCGCTCCGCACGCCCGCGGCGCCGAGGTCGTCAGCGTGGCCCCTGGCAGCCCGGCGCAGTCCTCGGGAGTGCGCTCGGGCGACGTGATCACCGGCGTGGACGGCCACGACGTGACCCAGCCGCAGGACGTGTCCGAGGCGATCGACGCCCTGAAGCCCGGCGACCGGCTGGAGCTCGAGGTCTCGCGCGACGGGGGCAGCCGCACCGTCCAGGTCGAGTTGGCGACGCGGCCGCAGAAGACGCCGTGAGCTTCGCCGCGCCCGGCTTCCTCGTCGCGCTCGTGGTCGTGCCGATGGCAGCGCTGCTCTACCTGGCCGCCGACCGGCGGCGGCGCGCTCGCAGCGCCGCCTTCGCGTCGCCCCGGCTGATGCCATCGGTGGCTCCCCTGCGCCCCGGCTTCCGTCGCCACCTGCCGCTGCTGCTCTACGGCGCGGCGCTCGCGGCTGTGGCCATCGCCCTGGCCAGGCCCGAGGCGACCGTGGCCGTGCCCGAGGAGCGCGCGGCGGTCGTGCTCGCCACGGACATCTCCGGCTCGATGCAGGCGCGCGACGTGCAACCGTCGCGCATCGCAGCCGTGCGCCGGGCGGCGCGCGACTTCCTCGACCGCGCGCCGAAGAAGCTGCGTGTGGGAGCGGTCGCGTTCAACCACTCGGTGCGGTTCGTCGAGGCGCCGCGGGCGGATCGCGGCGACGTGGAGGCGCTGATCGAGAGGCTCACTCCCAGCGGCGGCACGGCCACCGGCGAGGGGCTGGCCGCCGCGCTCGGCCTGCTCGAGCGCAGGGGCGCCGGCGACAACCGCCGGCCACCCGCCGCGGTCATCCTGCTGTCGGACGGGACGTCGACCCACGGCCGCGACCCGATCCCCGTGGCGCGGCGGGCAGCGCGGGCGCGCGTACCGATCTACACCGTCGCCCTCGGGACCGACGCGGGCACCATCGAGGTCCGGCGCGCGGACGGCAGCTCGGTGACACGGCCGGTTCCACCCGATCGGGAGGCGATGCGCAGGATCGCGTCGATCAGCCGTGCGCGCACGTTCTCGGCGAACGCGGGCGACGAGCTCGCGTCCGTGTACGAGCGGCTCGGCTCGCAGGTCGCCACGCACGACGAGCGTCGCGAGATCACCGCCGGGTTCGCGGGCGGCGCCGCCGTTCTGCTGCTCGCCGGCGGCGCGCTCTCCCTGCGCTGGTTCGGGCGGCTGCCGTGAGGCGGCTAGCTAGGCTGGTCTGGGTGAGACGAGTTGCGATCCTGTCGGTCGCGCTCGTGGGGCTCGGCCTGTTTGCCACGGGCGTGCGCGGCCTCACGCAGATCGACGATCACCTGGCGGTCGCCACCCAGAACCCGTCGACCCAACAGGTCAGGCAGGAGCTCGACGCGCGCGACGACTGTCCCTGGAGCCATCGCGACGAGCGGCGGCTCTAGGCAGCCGCACCGAGACGACCAGCCCGCCCTCGGCGCGTGGCTCGATGGCGACCGTGCCGCCGTGCGCCTGGCTGACGGCACGGACGATCGACAGTCCCAGGCCCGCACCCTTCGCGTCAGCCTCGCGTGCCAGCCGCTCGAACGGCTCCGCGAGCCGAGCGGCATCGGCGGCGTCGATCGGCGGTCCGCTGTTCTCCACCCGCAACTCGACCGAGCCGACGCCCGCGCGAGTGCGCACCTCGACGAAGCCGCCGGGGCGGTTGTAGCGCACACCGTTCTCGATCAAGTTGGCCGCGACCCGTTCGAGCAGTGCGGCGTCGCCGTCGACCTCGGCCGGGTCCAGTCGCGCGGTGAGCCTGACGCTCTCGGCCGCCGCCGCGGAGGCGGCGGAGTCAAGCGCGGCCCGGGCCGCGTCCGCGAGGTCGACCGGCTGGGAGCGAACCAGCCCGCGCTGGCCACGCGCGAGGATCAGCAGGCTCGCGAGCAGGGACTCGGTGCGGCGGCTGGCGTGCACCACGGACTCAGCCATCCCGCGCAGCTCGTCGAGGTCGGGCTCCGGGTTGGCCAGCGCCACCTCGGCCTCGGAGCGGATCACCGTCAGCGGGCCGCGCAACTCGTGGCTCGCGTTGGCCACGAAACGGCGCTGTGCCTCGAACGAGTCGGCCAGCCTGTCCAGCATCGAGTTGAGCGTCTCCCCGAGCTCGCGCAGCTCGTCATCGGGACCGCCGACCGGGATGCGCTCACCCAGGCGCTGCTCGGACACTCGCCGGGCGGTGCCGGTGATCCGCGTGAGCGGCGCGAGCACGTGTCCCGCCAGGGCCCAGCCGATCGCGGTGGCCAGCAGCACGACCCCGAGGAAGGCGATCGCGTACTGAACGGCAACCTCGTCGAGCGCGTCGCCGGCGAGCGGGGCGGGAAGCGTCCGGTCGAAATGACGGCCGAGCAGCCAGTAGCTGACGAGCAGCAGGATCCCCGTGGAGAGCGCGACCAGCACGGCGTAGAGAGCGGTCAGCCGGGCCCGGATCGTCAAGCGCGGCGCTCTCATATGCGGTAGCCGGAGCCCTTCACCGTTTCGATCACCTGCGGCTCACCCAGCTTGCGGCGCACCCTCAGGACGGTCATCCGCACTGAGTTCGTGAACGGGTCGGCGTTCTCGTCCCACACGCGTCGGACCAGCTCGTCGTTGGACATCACGGCGCCGTCGGCCGCCATCAGCGCCTCGAGCACCGCGAACTCACGCGGGGTCAGGTCGATCGGGCGTCCGCGCCCGCGTGACCGTGCGCCGGGCGGGATCGAGCTCTATGTCCCCAGCCGTCAGAGTCGGCGGGGCGGCCGGGTGGGTGCGCCTCGCGAGCGCCCTCAGCCGGGCGACCAGCTCAGCGAACTCGAACGGCTTCGGCATGTAGTCGTCGGCGCCGATGGAGAGCCCGTCGACCAGGTCGTCGACGCCGGCGGCCCCGGTCAGCATCAGCACCCGGCTGTCCGGCTCTTCTGCACGCAGGGTGCGGCAGAGGTCGTCGCCGTGGATCACCGGCAGGTCGCGGTCGAGCACCAGGACGTCGTAGGGGTGCATCCGGGCCTTGTCGAGCGCGCTGCCGCCGTCGTAGGCCACGTCGACGGCCATCCCCTCCCGGCGCAAGCCGCGTGCGACCGCGTCGGCGACCCTACGCTCATCCTCAGCCACCAGCACGCGCACTCGCTTCAGGGTAGTGAGCGCGTTATGCGCCGGTGACAGCGGGCCTCCTAGGTTGGCGGCCATGAGCGAAAGCGCCGTCTACGAGGAACCACGGGAGGCGCTCGAGAGCGCACTCTTCGAGATCAAGCGGGTGATCATCGGGCAGGACGCGATGCTCGAGCGGGTGATGGTCGCCCTGCTCTCGGGCGGACACGTGCTGCTCGAGGGCGTCCCGGGGCTGGCCAAGACGCTGACCATCAAGACGCTCGCGTCGGTGGTGGGTGGCAGCTTCAGCCGGATCCAGTTCACGCCCGACCTCGTCCCGTCGGACCTGGTCGGCACGCGCATCTACCGCCCGGACACCGGGTCGCTCGACACCGAGCTGGGGCCCGTGTTCGCGAACTTCCTCCTCGCCGACGAGATCAACCGCGCGCCGGCCAAGGTCCAGTCGGCGCTGCTCGAGGTGATGCAGGAGCAGCAGGTGACGATCGGCGGCCGGATCGCATCCGGTGCCGGTTCCGTTCCTGGTGCTCGCCACGCAGAACCCGATCGAGTCCGAGGGCACCTATCCCCTGCCCGAGGCCCAGGTCGACCGCTTCCTGATGAAGATCCTCGTCGACTATCCGGCGCCCGGCGACGAGGCGGCCGTGGTCAACCGCTCGCTGGACCCGGTGACGAACGTGGACGAGCGGCTCACGGTCGCGGACCTGCTGCGCTTCCGCGAGGCGGCCGCCGACGTCATCGTCGACCGGGAGGTGGTCGACTACGCGGTCGCCCTCGCGGACGCCACACGCCGGCCGGGCCGCTACGGCCTTACCGAGGTCGAGGCGCTGGTCAGCTACGGCGCCAGCCCGCGCGGGCCGATCGGCCTCGTGCACGCGGCGCGCTCGCTCGCGCTGCTGCGCGGGCGGCGTCACGTCCTGGCGAGCGACGTACGCGACCTCGCCCCAGAGGTGCTGCGCCACCGGCTCGTGCTCAGCTACGAGGGCTTGAGCGAGGGCGCGCGTCCGGACGACCTGCTCGACCAGATCATGGAAGCCGTGCCCGAGCCCGACCGGCGCGGCGTCGACACGGAGCCGCTGGCGGCGTGAGCCCCGCGGCGGCCGCCGGCGGGCTTCGGCCGCCTCCCGGCAGGCAGGGGCCGGGCACGGTTCCCGGCGCGTTGGTCAAGGCACTCGACCTCGCTTTCGTGCGGCGCGTTGGCGGAGTCAGCGCCGGCGAGCACCGCGGCGCCGGGGTCGGCAGCGGCACCGAGCTCGCGCAGCTGCGGCCGTATCAGCCGGGCGACGACGTCCGCCAGATCGACGCGTCGGCGACCGCCCGGACCGGCATCCCGCACGTGCGCCAGCAGGTGCCGGAGCGGCTGCTCACGACCTGGCTGGCGGTGGACGTGTCCCCGTCGATGGCGTTCGGCACGGCGGACCGGCTCAAGTGCGACGTGGCCGACGGGGTCGCCGACGTGCTGGGCGCGATCGCGGTGCAGGCGCGGCGGCCGCGTGGGACTGCTCACGTTCGGGGGACCGGACACCCGGCTGCTGCCACCCCGTGGCGGTCGGGGCGCAAGGATCGGCCTGCGGCGAGCGCTGGGCGAGGGCGTGGCGCCCGACGGCACGGCCGGAGAACCGCTCGAGCCGACGCTGGTGCGCGTGGGCCGCCTGGCGCGCCCGAGAAGCCTCGTGGTGGTCGTGTCGGACTTCGCCGGCCCACCCGACTGGGCGCGAGCGCTCGCCGCCCTGTCGGCCCGGCACACCGTGATGGCGGTGGAGATCTACGACCCGCGCGAGCGCGAGCTCCCCGCGGTTGGACGCATGGCGATGGTCGACCCGGAGTCGGGTCAGCGCGTCGAGGTCGATACCACCGATCGGCGCCTGCGCGAGCGCTTCGCGAGCGCCGTGCGCGAGGAACGGGCGGCGGTGGCGGCGGCGTTGCGCCGGTCGGGCGCCGAGCACGTGACGCTCTCGACGGCGGGCGCGTGGGCTCGCGAGCTGGGCCGGAGGCTCGCGTGAGCTTCGCCGCGCCGATCTTCCTGGCCGCGCTCGCGCTTGTGCCCGTCGTGCTCGCCGCGCACGTCGCCGCCCGGCGTCGCGCGCGTCGCTACGCGGTCCGCTTCCCGGGCATCCCGACGCTCGCGCCGCTGCTGCCGCGCGCTTCGTCGTGGCGCCGCCGAGTCCCGCTGGCGCTGTTCCTGGCGGCGCTGGCTGCCCTCGAGCCTGGCCCTCGCCCGACCGCATGCGACCGTCGCGGTGCCGCGGGAGCAGGCGTCGGTCGTGCTCGTCACCGATGTCTCGCGGTCGATGCTGGCCGACGACGTCGAGCCAAGCCGCCTCGAAGCCGCCCGCTCGGCGGCGCAGCGCTTCCTCGACGAGGTGCCCGACGAGGCTCGCGTGGGAGTGGTCGCGTTCTCGACGGACCCGCACACCGTCGAGGCGCCGACGGACGACCGCGGCGAGGTCGAGGACGTGCTGGACAGCCTCAGCGCCGACGGCGGCACGGCCACGGGCGACGCGCTCGCGACGGCGCTCGGCCTGGTCGACCGCGGACCCGCCACGAAGCGGCCGCCCGCGGCGATCGTGCTGCTGTCCGATGGAGAGACGACGACCGGGCGCGACCCGATCCCGGTCGCACGCGCCGCCAAGAACCGTCACATCCCGATCCACACGGTGGCGCTCGGCACCGAGCAAGGGGCGGTCAGGACACCAACCGGCTCGCTGCTCCCGGTGGCGCCAGACCCGGAGACGATGCGACGGATCGCACGGGAGTCCGGCGGCCGCGCCTTCCAGGCCGAGAACGCCGACGACGTGTCCCGGATCTACGGCAACCTGGGCTCCCAGGTAGCCACCAAGAAGGAAGAGCGAGAGATCACGGTCGCCTTCGCGGCGGGCGGCGGCCTCCTGCTGGCCGCAGCGGCGGCGCTGGGCCTACGGGCGACGGCGCGGCTGCCGTAGGCGCGTCTGGAAGAGCTCCCGGGGTGGATTCGAACCACCAAGAACTGATTAACAGTCAGTCATGTTGCCGTTACATCACCGGGGAACGGCGGTTCGAGCATAGCGGCCTGTGGGGCGCGGATCAGGCCTCGTCGGCCGTTCCCGCCAGGCGGTCCGCGCCGCCTGAGGACTTCAGCATCGCCAGTGTCTTCGATTCGATCTGGCGCACTCGCTCGCGGGTTACTCCGACCTCGTGGCCGATGTCCTCCAGGGTCATCGGGCCCTTGTCGCCCAGGCCGTAGCGCAGCTCGATCACCCGGCGCTCGCGCCAAGGCAGCGAGTCCAGCACCTGCTGCAGGTCCGCGTCGCGGATGCGGTTGGCCACCACCTCGAGCGGGCGGTCGCCGACCTCGTCGGAGATGAAGTCGCCCAGCGAGGCGTCGCCCTCCTCCCCGCCGACCGGCGCCTCCAGGGACACCGGCTCCTGGCCGAGCTTGAGGATCTCCTCCACCTTCTTCGGCGTCATCTCGACCAGCTCCGCGATCTCCTCGAACGAGGGCTCGCGGTTGTTCTGCTGCATCAGCGATCGCTTCGCCCGCGCCACCCGGTTCATCCGCTCCACCATGTGCACCGGGATGCGGATCGTTCGCGACTGGTCCGCCAGCGCGCGCGTGATCGCCTGCCGGATCCACCAGGTCGCGTAGGTCGAGAACTTGAACCCGCGCCGCCAGTCGAACTTCTCGACCGCGCGGATCAGGCCCAGGTTGCCCTCCTGGATCAGGTCGAGCAGCGTCAGGCCGCGCCCCGAATAGCGCTTCGCGATCGACACCACCAGCCGCAGGTTCGCCTCGATCAGCGCGTTCTTGGCCGACATGTCGTTCTGCTCGATGCGCTTGGCGAGGCGCACCTCGTCCTCGCGCGTGATCAGCGGCACCCGCCCGATCGAGCGCAGGTACATCCGCACGGCGTCCTCGGCCCCCTGCTCCGGCGGGGCGACCGGCACGCCGGCGGTGATCGGACCGCCTACGCCGTCGAGATCCTCCTCGGTCTCCTCGGCGTCCGGCGCGTCGAAGCTCGAGCTCTTCCTTGTCGGAGCTCATGCCGTCTGCCCCATGACATCGTCGAGCTCGCCGCGCACGCGCTGCTCGGCCGCCGCCAGCTCGCTCTGGCGTGCGTGGTCGCCCGCCTGCGCGGCGCGCCGGATCTCGCGCTCGATGCGGCGCTTCTCCAGCTGAAGGATGCTCATGCGCAGCACCGCCTCCGGGCTGGCCGGCTGCTCCTGCGCCGCCAGCGCGACGTCGGTGACGAGCGCGCCCAGCGGCGGGTCGTCCTCGGGCAGAGCCGCGAGCGGGTCGTCGAAATGTGCGGCGAGGTGTGTGCGCGCGCGGCGGGTGGGGTCGGAGGAGAGCTGGTCGTCGGTCGGCCGCGAGAGGTACTCGCGCCCGAGGTCGCCGCTCGCCAGGCAGCGAACGAGGAACTCGCGCTCGGCGCGGAGCGCCGCCTCACCGGCCGAAGCGCCCGCGGGGAGGGTGGGCCCGGCGGCCTCAGCCGGGCGACCGAAGCGGACCGCGGGCTTGGGTGCGGGCGCGGTCAGCCACGGCGAGTCTGCGGGCAGGTCGAGACGGTCCGCGATCTCGCGGACCAGTTCTCGGTGCATTGGAGTCCCTTCGGGTGTGGCTGCGATCAAGCTGCGCGCCTCCTCAAGAGCTTTGTCCCTACCGGTGGGCGTACCGAGATCAGCATCGGCAAGAACTCGGCGAACCTGAAACTGGATCATTGCGAGCGCCTCGTCGAGCCGCTTCACAAATCCTTCCGAACCTCCCGCGGCGAGGATATCGGCCGGATCGGTCCCCTCGGGCATCTCCACGGCGCGCAGCTCCACCCCGCGGTCCTGGGCCAGGCGAGCGGCGCGCAGCATCGCCTCCTGCCCGGAGCGGTCGGCGTCGAGCGCGAGCAGCACCACAGGGGCGGCCTGGCTCAGCACCGCCATCTGCTCGGCGGTGAGCGCCGTGCCCATGATGGCCACGGAGTCGCGGAAGCCAGCCTGGTGCATCGCCAGCACGTCCGTGTAACCCTCGACCACGACGATCCGACCGCTCCTGGCGGCGTGGTGCCGGGCGAGGTGGATCCCGAACAGCTGGCGTCCCTTGTGGTAGACGTCGTTCTCCGAGGTGTTCAGATACTTCGGCCCGCGTCCCTCGGCCATCGCCCGAGCGCCGAAGCCGAGCACGCGCCCGCGCGCGTCCGCCAGCGGGAACATGATGCGCCCGCGGAAGCGGTCGTAGAGGCCGCCGCCCTCGCGTCCGCGCTGGGCCAGGCCGGCGGCCACCAGGTCGGGCGGCCCGAAGCCGTCCCGCTGCGCCCCCACGATCACCCGGTCCCACGCGCTCGGCGCGTAGCCCACCCGGAACTCGCGCAGCACGTCCTCCCCAAGGCCGCGACCGCTGAGATACTCGCGCGCGCCCGCGGCCTCCTGTGACTCCCAGAGGAACTTCGCGTAGAAGTCGGCGGTCCGGTCGACGAGCTGCATCAGCCGCTCCTTGCGCCGCCGCCGCTGCTCGGCCTCCGGATCCTCGTTCTCCAGCTCCATCTCCACGCTGTAGAGGTCGGCCAGCCGCTCGACGGACTCGCGGAAGTCCAGTCCCTCGGACTGCTCGACGAAGCCGAACGCGTCGCCCTTGGCCTGGCAGCCGAAGCAGTAGAAGAGCTTCTCCTCGGCGTTGACCGAGAACGACGGCGAGCGCTCGTCGTGGAACGGGCACAGTCCGGTCCAGCGCGACCCGACGCGGCGCAGGTCGGTCTTCCTGCCGACCAGGTCGACCATGTCGATCGCGTCGCGCAGCCGGTCGATCGAGTCGCGTGTGAACAGCGCCATCGTCAGAACCCCTGCGGCAGCGACAGGTCCTCGAACGAGCGGATCGCGAAGCGGTCGGTCATGCCGGCCAGCCAATCCACCACGCGCTGCTGCTCGGTGGCGTCCGGGGTCAGGGGCGGCGGCGGGTGCTCGACGTAGTGGTCGAACAGCGCGCGCATCATCCGCTCGATGCGCGGCTTCTGGCGCTGTGCCTCCGGCCCGAGGTAGACCTGCTCGAACATGAACTCCCGGAGGCGAAGCATCGCGCCGCCGACTTCCTCCCCCTGGGCGATGTCGCCGGCCTCGTCGGAGTGGTCCAGCAGGTCGACCACGAGCGTCTCGATCCGGTCCGAGCCGGTCGCCCCGAGCAGCTCGATCTCCGCGCCCGGGAGCTGGTCGAAGCGCAGCACGCCGGCGCGGATCGCGTCGTCGATGTCGTGGTTGATGTAGGCGATCCGGTCGACCAGCTTGAGGATGCGGCCCTCCTGCGTCGCCGGCGGGTGCGGGCCGGTGTGGTTCAGGATCCCGTCGCGCACCTGCTCGGTGAGGTTGATCCGCTCGATCTCGTCGACCATTCGCAGCGAGTGCTCGTTGTGGCGGAACGCGTGCCCCCAGCGCTCGCGCACGCACGCGTCGAGCACCCCCTCCCCGACGTGCCCGAACGGCGGGTGGCCGAGGTCGTGGCCGAGCCCGATCGCCTCGGTCAGGTCCTCGTTGAGCCCGAGCGCCCGCGCCACCGTGCGCGCGATGCCGCAGGTCTCGAGCGTGTGCGTGAGCCGCGTGCGGTAGTGGTCGCCCTCCGGCGCGATGAACACCTGCGTCTTGTGCTTGAGCCGCCGGAACGCCTTCGAGTGGACGATCCGGTCGCGGTCGCGCTGGAACGGCGTGCGGTGGTCGGAATCGGGCTCCTCGCGCAGCCGGCGGGCCGGGTACGAGGGGGTGGCGAGCGGAGAGTGGCGCGCCTCTTCGGCGCGCTCGATCCGCTCGCGAAACGATGCACGTGCGAGCTTGGTCATCGGCGGGACGCCGATTCTCGCAGGCCGCTTCAGCTGCCGGGGATCGGCAGCCACCCGAACCCGTAATCGATCCGGTCGGGCGCCTTGGCGCCGGGCGCGAGGCGCCAGGCCACGCTCAGATGGGTCTGCTTCCCGGGCTCGAGCCGCACCACCTGGCCAAGACGGATCCGCTCCGAGTCGGGCAGGCCGCCCGGCGGCGGACGCGTGGGCGGGTAGAGCGGGTGGACGTAGCCGCGGATGAACGTGGCGTTGCCCTTGAGCGGCTCGCCGCTGCGGTCGACCGCGCGCACGTCCTTGGCCTCGATCGTGATGCGCCGCAGGCCGTCGTTGCGGACGAACCCGTTCAGCACCCGGTCGCGCGGCAGCGTCGCCTCGCGCGTGACCTTCGGCTTGCCGACCCAGACCAGGTCGCCGTTGCCGCGTCGTCCTCACCGCCGCACGCGAGCGACGCGATCGCCGCGAGCGCGGCGACCAGCACCGGCGCTGAGGCGGCGCACTACTTCGGCTCGGGCGGCCGCTTGAACCAGTCGCAGCCGACCGGATCGGTGTTCGTCTTCGGGTCCCACGTGGCGCAGGGGAACAGCTCGCCCTGCTTGGCTGGAGTTGCCGACGCGTGTTCGGGCTGCCGGTCGGGCAGGCGAACAGCGGCGTCGGGTCGCTCGTGAACGCGCCCCCGCCGGGGCCGACGTTGCCGGACCAGCAGTTCCCGCCGCCCTCCTCGTCCCACCAGAAGTCGACCCCGTTCGGGTCGCGCTTGCCGTTCGGCCGGAAGCCCATCCGGTTGCCGACGTACTGGTTGTTGTGGGAGGTCTCGTAGAGCTCGACCGGAGCGCGACTGCCCGGTCGGGTCCTCGCCGCGCAGCTCACCCGGGCACCCAGAACAGCATCGTCCCGCGACGCCAGTTGTCGTAGATGTAGTTCTTGCGGAAGATGTTGCCGTTGCCGCCGCCGGTCAGGATGCCGGTGCCGACCGGCACCTGGAAGGTCGGGCAGACCTTGCGCGGGTCGCGCTTCTCCTCCGGCGTGTCCTTGCAGTACTTGTCGCGCTTGGCGTTGAAGAGGTCGTTGTTGTTCGAGTAGATCTGGTTGCTTCTCCCACTTCGAGCAGTCCTGCGGCATGCCCGGGTGGCCGCCGGAGAACGAGTCCATCGTGATCCCGGTGGAGTTGTGGTGGAACTTGGAGTGGTGCGTATACACACCGTTGCCGGCGGTGCCCGACCAACCGATCGTGTTCCCGTACGACTCGGAGTACCGGACCTCGATGCCGTAGCGCGCGCAATGCCCCTCGGGGCCGGAGCCGGGATAGATGCCCGAGTCGCCCGACCCGTACGCGGTGACGTGGTCGTAGAGCCCGTTGTCCGAGGTGAACGTGAGCACGCCGTACTCGCGGCTCCAGCGCGAGATCACGTGGTCCACGCGGAAGCCGTTGGTCTCGAGCACGTAGACGTTGTTGAAGTCCGAGTACTGGACGAGCACGTTGCGCAGCGTGAAGCCGTCGGCGCGGTCGGCGCGGAAGACGTTCAGCTTGGCGCCCGGCTTGAGCCCGTAGCCGCCGCCCACGACCTGGACGTCCTTGGGCTTGCGCCCGGTGCCCTCGATCTGGAGGTTGCACTTGTCGTCGCAGCGCCGGTCGGCGTCGTCGTCGTCGCCCGTGATCGCGATCAGGTTCTGGACGTTGGGGCAGTCGCGCTGGAACTTGTAGCTCTTGGTGCCGGGCTCCTCGCCGTCGTACTCGTCGCCCTTGCACTTGGGGTTGTCGTTGGGCACCCGGCGGCTCGGCTCCTCCTTGTAGACGCCGGGGAGCACGAGGATGCGGTAGCCGTTGTGCGCGGCGTTCACCGCGGCCTGGATGTGGTGGTACTTGCAGCGCCGCAGGAGAGCGCGGTTGCGCTTGAGCGCCCCGCCCTTCAGCTTGGCGATGCGCCGCCCCGAGTCCGACTTGCACACAACGAGCGACGGGCCCGCTGGTGCGCAGCTTCGGCACCTTGCCGAGCGTGTGGTCGGGGAAGTACGCGTAGCGCTCCGCGTGGCCGAAAGCGGAAGCGGGGATCAGGATGACCAGACCAGCATGGCCAGTGGGAGAGCGGGCCAGCGCACGATTTGTGAAACCTACAGCGCCGAGCGCGGCCTGTGCGGCGGCAACCCGGGCGATCGGCACGCGGTACGGCGAGCAGCTGACGTAGTCGAGCCCGGCGAGCTGGAAGAAGCCGATCGAGTCGGGATCGCCGCCGTGCTCGCCGCAGATGCCCAGCTTGAGATCGGGGCTGGCCTCGCGCCCGACCCACGCCGCCAGCCGCACGAGCCAGCCGACGCCGGGCTTGTCGATCGTCTCGAACGGGCTGCGGTCGAGCACCTTGCGCTCCATGTAGCGCGTGAGGAAGCGGCCCTCGACGTCGTCGCGCGAGAACCCGAGCGCGGTCTGGGTGAGGTCGTTGGTGCCGAACGAGAAGAAGTCGGCGTGCGCTGCGATCCGGTCGGCCACGAAGCAGGCCCGCGGCAGCTCGATCATCGTGCCCAAAGCAGGTCGATCCCCTCGCCGTCCTCTTCGGCCACGATCCGCTCCACCAGCTCGCGCATCAGCTCGAGCTCCTTCTCGTAGGCCACGAGCGGGATCATGATCTCCACCTGCGGCGGCTCGGAGACCGCCAGCGCGGCCCGCACGATCGCCCGCACCTGCATCTCGTAGACCTCGGGGTGCAGCACGCCGAGCCGCACGCCGCGGGTGCCGAGCATCGGGTTGGTCTCGGACAGCGAGTGGATCCGGTCGAGCGTGTGCTCGAGGTCCTCCAGGTCGTCCGAGCCCTCCATCCGCGCGTGCTCGACCTGCTGGGCCATGTCCTCGGCGTTCGGGAGGAACTCGTGCAGCGGCGGGTCGAGCAAGCGGATCGTGACCGGCAGCCCGCTCATCCGGTCGAACAGCCCCTCGAAGTCCTGCCTGCTGGAGCGGCAGCAGCTCGTCCAGCGCCTTGCGCCGGTCCTCCTCGGACTCGGCCATGATCATCGCGCGCATCTTGGGCTGGCGGTCGGCGGCCATGAACATGTGCTCGGTTCGGCACAGCCCGATCCCCTCGGCACCGAACTCGCGCGCCTTGGCGGCGTCCTCGGGCGTGTCGGCGTTGGCGCGCACGCCGAGCGTGCGGACCTCGTCGGCCCAGCGCAGCACGGTCTCGAAGTGGTCCGATACCTCGGGCTCCTCGAGCTCCACGTCGTCGGCGGTGACCAGCCCGGCCGAGCCGTCGATCGCGATCAGGTCGCCCTCGCTCAGCTCGGTCTCCCCCACCTTGACGGTCTTCGCCTGCAGGTCGATCTCGAGCGCGGCGGCGCCGGAGACGCATGGCTTGCCCATCCCGCGCGCCACCAGCGCGGCGTGCGACGCCTTGCCGCCCTCGGCGGTGAGGATGCCCTTGGCCGCGTGGAAGCCGGCCACGTCGTCGGCCTCGGTGAAGGGACGCACGAGGATCACGTCGCGCCCGTCCTCGCCCGCGGCGACCGCGTCCTGCGCGGTGAACACGATCGCGCCCTTGGCCGCGCCGGGCGACGCCGCCACGCCCTCGGCCAGCACGTCGAACTGCGCGTCGCGGGCGAAGGCCGGGTGCAGCAGCGCATCGAGCCTGTCGGCGTCGATCGTGGCGATCGCCTCCGCCCGGTCGAGCAGGTCCTCCTCCACCGCGTCGACCGCGAATCGCACCGCCGCCTGGGCGGGGCGCTTCGCGTTGCGCGTCTGGAGCATGAACAGGCTGCCCTCCTCGACGGTGAACTCGGTGTCCTGCATGTCCTTGTAGTGCGCCTCGAGGGTCCGCAGGATCTCCATCAGCTCGTCGTAGGCCTCGGGCATGGAGTCGCGCATCTCGTGGATGTCGCGCGGCGTGCGCACCCCCGAGACCACGTCCTCGCCCTGGGCGTTCGGCAGGAAGTCCCCGGACGGGGTGGGCTCGCCGGTCATCTCGTCGCGCGAGAACGCGACGCCCGAGCACGAGCGCTCGCCGCGGTTGCCGAACACCATCTGCTGCACGTTGACCGCCGTGCCCCACTCGTCCGGGATGTGGTTGATGCGCCGGTAGGTCACCGCGCGATCGCCTAGCCACGAGTCGAACACCGCGCGGATCGCCTGGGTCAGCTGCTCGCGCGGCTCCTGAGGGAAGTCCTCGCCGGTCTCGTCCGCGAACACCTCCTTGAAGCGCGCGGTCAGCGCCTTGAGCCCATCCACCTCCAGCTCGCGGCCGGCCTCGCTGATCAACGCCTCGTAGCGCTCGCCCGGGATCCCGCGGCAGACGTTGCCGAACATCTGCACGAAGCGCCGGTACGAATCCCAAGCGAAGCGATCGTCGCCCAAGCCCACCACCGACTCGTCGTTCAAGCCCAGGTTGAGGACCGTGTCGAGCATCCCCGGCATCGACTCGCGCGCGCCCGAGCGCACCGACACCAGCAGCGGATCGTGCGGAGTCCCCCAGCGACTTGCCGGCCTGCTCCTCCAGCCGCTCCAACGCCTCAGCGACCTGATCGTCGAGGCCCTCCGGGAACGAGCGCTCGGCCTCCATGTAGGCCACGCACGCCTCGGTCGTGATCGTGAACCCGGCCGGCACCCGGTCGGCGCCGAGCACCCGCGTCATCTCCGCGACGTTGGCACCCTTGCCGCCGAGCAGCTCGCGCATGTCGCGCGAGCCCTCGGCGAAGTCGTAGACGAGCTTCGTGCCCGCGGCGGCCTTCACCCCGCCAGTATGCCCTAGGAAACCCGCGCCAATCTAACGTGAGCGTGGTACTCGAGCGTCTCGGCGATCGCGCGATCGGCTTGGGCCAGGGCCGGCTCCGGGGCCTCGGGCGCCTCGGCGAGCGGCTTGGCCAGAGCGGTCACGAGAAACCGGTGCGCGTCTTCGGAGAGCGGGAACGAGCCCGCCTCGCAGCTGGCGCACACGACCCCGCCGGCGCTGGGCGAGAAGCCGCCCAGGTGCTCGGCCTCGCCACAGGCGGCGCAGGAGGCCAGCTCGGGGGCGAACCCCGCCGCCAGCAGCAGCTTGAGGCGGAAGGCGAGCGCCTGACCACGGGTGGCGGCCGCGGCGCGTTGGTCGAGCAGCCCCAGCTCGTGGCAGAGCAGGTTGTAGGCGGGCCGGTTGGACTCGGTCGAGTCGAGCAGCCGCAGCACGGCCTCGCAGGCCTGCGTGCCGCGCTCCAGCGAGGCGCGCCGCTCGCGCAGGGAGGCGTGGGCGTTGCAGGGTGTCGGCCTGGCTGACCGTGCAGAGCTCGCCGCGCCCCCGGTGCAGCACCAGCCGCACTCGGCTGAGCGGCTCCAGCCGGCCCCCCATCCGCGACTTCACGCGCCGCACCCCCTTCGCCACGGCCCCCACCCGCCCGTGGTCGGGCGTGTAGAGATGCAGCACTCGATCCGCCTCTCCGTAGCGGATTGTGCGCAGCACGATGGCTTCGGTTTTGAAGGAACGGGGCAGTACCTAAACTCTGAATGCGATGGCGGACGAGAACGGGGTGATCGTCTATACGACCGAGCCGTGCGGCTTCTGCCGCCAGGCCAAGGCCCTGCTCGAGGCGCGCGGCGTCGGGTATGCCGAGGTCAACCTCGCCAAGGACCCGATCGGGCGCGCCGACCTCGTCGCGCTCACCGGGCAGATGACGTTCCCCCAGATCGTGGTCGGCAAGCGCGCGATCGGCGGCTTCCGCGAGCTGCTGGAAGCGGACCGGGCCGGCGCACTCGACGACCTGCTGGCGGCATGACCGTCGCCGAGGCACCGGTCTTCGACGGCCTCGTCGGCGAGGCGCCGCCGTCGCCCGCCGGGCCGCACCGACGAGCCGGGCGTGCGCCTGCCGCCCTCGTTCGCGCTCCCGCGCGCGCTCCAGACGCTGCGCTTCAGCATCCGCCAGATCGAGTTCGTGTTCCGGGCCCGCCGCGAGCTGGGCGACGTGTTCCTGCTGCGCGGGGTGATCGACGACGACATCGAGGCGATCACTTGCCACCCCGACCACGTCCGCTCGCTGTTCACCGCCAAGCCCGAGGACGCGCCGTCGCTGACGGGCGAGTCGCCGCTGCGCCCGATCGTCGGCCCCAACTCGGTGCTCACGGCGGTCGGGCCGCGCCACATGCGCCAGCGCAAGCTGCTGCTGCCGCCGTTCCACGGCGAGGCGGTGGAGCGCTACACGGCGATGATCGCCGAGGCGGCCGACCGCGAGATCGACAGCTGGCCGATCGGCACGCCGTTCGCGCTGGCCCCGCGCATGCAGGCGATCACGCTCGACGTGATCATGGCCGGCATCTTCGGCATCGAGGGCACCCCGGCCCAGGGCACGCCGGAATACGGCCTGCGGCAGACGATCCGGCGCGCGGTCAACCTCTCCACCCGCCCGGAGGCCCAGCTGTTCGAGCTGCTCAATCTGGGGAGCGACGAGCCGGTTGGCCCGACCAAGTTGTTCCTGAGCCAGCTCGACCGCCACATGTACGCGGTGATCGAGGCGCGCCGCGCCGGCGCCGCGCAGCGCACCGACATCCTCTCGCTGCTGCTCGAGGCCGAGACCGAGGACGGCGAGCGCCTGACCGACCAGGAGCTGCGCGACGAGCTGCTCACGCTCGTGCTGGCCGGGCACGAGACGACCGCGAACTCGCTGGCCTGGGCGTTCGAGCGGCTGCTGCGCCACCCGGCCGCGTACGAGCGGCTGCGCGACGTCGCCCGCTCCGGCGACGACCCCGACGGCTACGTCGAGGCGACCATCCACGAGACCATGCGCTCGCGCCCGGTGATCCCGATCATCGGGCGGCGCGTGACGGTGCCGTGGCAGCTCGGCGAGTACCGGATGCCCGCCGACAGCTCGATCCTGATGAGCATCCTGCTGCTGCACCACCGCGACGACGTCTATCCGGACCCGTTCTCGTTCCGGCCCGAGCGCTTCGTCGGGCGCAAGCCCGGCACCTACACCTGGATCCCGTTCGGCGGCGGCATCCGCCGTTGCCTGGGAGCCGCCCTGGCCATGGCCGAGCAGCGCGTGGTGCTCGGCGCGATCGCCCGGCGCACCGACCTCGAGGCGCCCGACCCGCGGCCCGAGCACGCCCGCCACCGCAACGTCACGATGATCCCCGCGGGCGGCGCCCGCGTGGTCATGACCGCGCGGCGGGCCTCCTGACGCGCGGCCGACGCTGGCAGTTCGGGCAGACGTAGGTGCCGCGCCCGGCGGCGCGCAGCTTCTCGATCGGGGTCCCGCAGCGAAAGCACGGCTCACCCGCACGCGAGTAGGCGACGAAGCGGTCCTGGAAGCTGCCGCGCGCGCCGTCGACGTGGCGGTAGTCGTCGATCGACGCACCCTTCGAGTCGATGCCGAGCTCGAGCGACTCGACCACGCCGTCGCGCAGCGCCTGGATCTGAGCGCGCTTGAGCGTGCCGACCGGCCGCAGCGGATGGATCTTGGCGCGCCAGAGGGCCTCGTCGGCGTAGATGTTGCCCACGCCGGCGATCCGCTCCTGGTTGAGCAGGAACGCCTTGACCGGCTGCTTGCGGCCGCGGGCGAGGGCGCGCAGCGCCTCGGCGGTGAAGTCGGCGCTGAGCGGCTCGACGCCCACGCGCGAGTCGAAGAAGTCGGCCAGGGCGTCGCTACCGAGTAGGACGTCGCCCGTGCCGAAGCGGCGCACGTCCACGAACAGCAGGCGACTGCCGTCGTCGAGCCCGATCGCCACGCGCAGGTGCGGCGGGTCCTGCTCGTCGGCGGTGAGCAGCAGGTTGCCGGTCATGCGCAGGTGCATCACGAGGTGCACGTCGTCCTCGAGCGAGACGATCAGGTACTTGCCGCGCCTGCCGACGTGCTCGATCGTGCGGCCGCGCAGCGCATCCTCGATGGCCTCGGGCGGCGCCGGCTCGGACCAGCGCGGGTCGAGCACGTGGACGGCGCTCGATCCGCCGGCCCTCGAGCGCGGGGGCCAGCTGGCGGCGGATCGTCTCTACCTCGGGCAGCTCGGGCATCGGCTGCGCCGATGATGGCATCCGGGGGCTCGCGCCCCCGGGCCCCCGTGAAGATTGGCTTGCCGCGCTCGCTCTACGCGACCGTCGCGCGCGGGTGCGCCTTGAAGTAGACGTCCTTCAGGCGCTCGCTCGACAGGTGCGTGTAGAGCTGCGTCGTCGAGACGTCGGCGTGGCCCAGCATCTCCTGGACCGAGCGCAGGTCGCAGCCGCCGGCCAGCAGGTGGGTGGCGAACGTGTGGCGCAGGGTGTGCGGGCTCATGCGGTCGGCGAGCCCGGCGGTCAGCGCGTGGCGGCGCACGATCTTGTAGAGCCCCTGGCGGGTCAGCTGGCCGCCGCGGAAGTTGACGAACAGGTGCGTCTCGGCCTTGCTCTTGACGAGCTCCTGGCGACCGCGCGCCAGGTAGATCTCGATCGCCTTCAGCGCGGCCTGCCCGATCGGCACGATCCGCTCCTTCGAGCCCTTGCCGCGGGTGCGCAGCACGCGCTCCTCGAGGTCGATGTCGTCCAGTTCGAGGCCGATCGCCTCGGAGGCGCGCAGGCCGGACGCGTACATCAGCTCGAGCAGCGCGCGGTCGCGCAGCGCCTGCGCGTCGGTGCCGCTCGGCTGGGACAGCAGCTTCTCCACCTCGCCGCGCGTGAGCACCTGGGGCAGCTTGCGGCTGCGGCGCGGCGCGCTCAGCGTGGCGGTCGGGTCCGAGTCGCGCAGACCCTCGCGGCGCAGGTGGCGGTAGAAGGAGCGCAGGCAGGCGGACTTGCGGTGGATCGTGGCCGGCGAGGCGGGCCGGTGGTCGGAGTCGCCGGTTGCCAGCTGGGTCAGGAAGTCGGCTACGTCAGCCGGACTCGCGTCCAGCGCCGACACGTGGCGCTCGGCCAGCAGGCGCCCGAACTGCAGCAGGTCGCCGCGGTAGGCCTCGAGCGTGTTGCGCGACAGCCCGCGCTCGAACTCGAGATAGGCGAGGAAATCGAGCACGAGGTGCTCGAAGCGGGGCTTCGACGCGGGGATGCTCGATCGTTGCCATCGCCCACACGGTTCGTCCGCGCGGCGGGCATCCCTTGCGGCTGCAAGACGCGGCTCACGCGCGGAAGGCGCGAAACCAGAGCAAGCCGACCAGCGTCTTGGCGTCGTGACACCCCTCGATCACTGTGTCCAGCTCGGCCAGCGGCGCCTCGACGATCTCGATGCGCTCGTCCTCCTCCGCCTCGGCGCTCTCGTCGTAGAGGTCGGTGGCCACGTACACGTGGCACACCTCCTCGACGAAGCCGGGCGAGGTGTAGAAGGTGGTCAGGTGGCGCCAGGTGCGCGCGCCCTTGCCGATCTCCTCCGCCAGCTCGCGCTTGGCGGTCTCGAGCGGGCCCTCGCCCTCCGCGTCCAGCTTGCCGGCCGGCAGCTCGAGCAGGCTCTGCTCGTCCACGGCCTCGCGCGGCTGACGCACCAGGAAGATGCGCTCGCCGTCGTGGGCGACGACGGCCACGGCGCCCGGGTGCGAGACCCGCTCGCGATCGGCCTCGTCGCCGTCGTCGTAGCGGATGCGGTCGACGTGCACGGTGGCGATCTCGCCCTCCCAAACCGTCTTGCTGTCGATTCGCTCGAAGCTCATCGGGCGCTCGCCGCGACGATCGCGAGCGTCAGGTCCAGGGTCGTCTCGAGCGCGTCGACGGTCACCGACTCGTCGGGCTGGTGGTTGCCATGGGTGCCGTTGGCGATGTTCAGCATTGGCAGGTCGGCGGCGATCAGCGCGTTGGCGTCGCTGCCGCCGCCGGTGTTTATGTAGACCGGCTCGGTGCCGATCGACCGCAGCGCCTCGGCGGCCGTCTCGACGACCGGCGCCGTGCGGGCGAGCTTGTAGCCGCGGAACAGGCGCTCGACGGCGGTCTCGACGTCGCACTCGAGGTCGCTCGCGGCCTCGGCGATCGCGTCCACCATCGAGCTGACCACCTCGCCGGCGCGGACGTCGTCGAGGCTGCGCGCCTCGAGCACGACCTTGCAGCGCTCCGCCACCACGTTCGCGGCGGTGCCGCCCTCGATCTGGCCGACGTTGGCGGTGGTCGCGTCGTCGAGCCGGCCGGTCTCGATCGCGGCGATCGCCTTCGCGGCGGCGACGATCGCGTTGTGGCCCGCCTCGGGGCGGATCCCGGCGTGGGCGGCCTGGCCGCGGAAGTCGGCCTCGAGCCGGTAGTAGGTGGGCGACGCGGTCACGAGCTCGCCGATCGGCGAGGCGTGGTCGAACACGTAGCCGAACTCCGAGCGCAGCCGGGCCGGGTCGAACGCCTTCGCGCCGGCGAGCGCGTGCTCCTCGCAGGTGGTGAACAGCAGCTCGACGCCGACCGGGGCGCCCTCGGCGCACATGACGGCGGGCGGCAGCGAGGATCGTGGCGACGGCGGCCTTGTTGTCGGCGCCCAGGATCGCCTCGTGGCGGTTGGAGAGCACGCCGTTCTCCTGGGTGACCTCGACGGGACCGGCGAGCGGCACGGTGTCGAGGTGGGCGCAGAGCAGGATCGTGCGGCTGTCCGGCGGGCCCTCGATGCGAGCGAGCAGGTTGCCGGCGTCGGAGCCGGTGTCGGAGGCCGTGTCGTCCTCCTCGACTGTCAGACCGAGCCCCTCGAGCTCGGCCTTGACGGCATCCGCGACGGCGCGCTCGCTCCGCGAGGGGCTCTCGATCTCGCACAGGCGCACGAAGTCGTCGAGCAGGCGCGCCCGCTCGGCGGAAGAGGCGCTCTGGAGGGCGCGGACGGTCACGCGCCGGAGGCTACCGGGGGAGCCTAGGCGTGGGTCTCGGCCCGGACTTCGGGCTCGACCTCGGGCGCGCGCTCGCGGGCGCGCTCCATCGCCGCTCCCACGAAGTCGCGGAACAGCGGCTGCGGGCGCAGCGGGCGGGACTTGAACTCGGGGTGGTACTGCGACGCCACGAAGAAGGGGTGGTCGGGCAGCTCGATCACCTCGACCAGGCGGTCGTCGGGCGAGGTGCCGCTGAAGACGAGGCCGGCGTGCTCGAGGCGCTTGCGCAGGTGGTTGTTGACCTCGTAGCGGTGGCGGTGGCGCTCGTAGATGACCGCCTCGCCGTAGATCTCACGGGCGCGCGTGTCGTCGTGCAGCTTCACGGGGTCCGCGCCCAGGCGCATGGTGCCGCCCATGTCGCGGACCTCCTTCTGCTCGGGCAGCAGGTCGATCACCGGGAACGGCGTCTCGGGATCGAACTCGGTCGAGTTGGCCCCGTCCATGCCCGCCACGTGGCGGGCGAACTCGGACACCGCGATCTGCATGCCGAGGCAGATGCCCAGGTAGGGCACGCCGTGCTCGCGCGCGAAGCGGGCCGCCTTGATCTTGCCCTCGATGCCGCGCACGCCGAACCCGCCGGGCACGAGGATCCCGTCGCAGGTGGCCAGCTCCGCCTCGACCTCGCCGTCGGTGAGCCGCTCGGAGTCGACCCAGTGGACCTCGACCGAGCCGCCGTGGTGGGTGCCGGCGTGGTTGAGCGCCTCGATCACCGACAGGTAGGCGTCGGCCAACTGGTTGTACTTGCCGACCAGGGCGATCCGCACGTTGGTGGTGGCGGAGCCGATTCGGCCCACCAGCTCGTGCCAGTCCGACAGGTCGGGGGCGGGCGCCTCGAGGCCGAAGAGGTTGAGCACGCGCTCGGCGACGCCCTCGTGCTCGAACTCGAGCGGGACCTTGTAGATCGAGTCGACGTCGCGCGCCGACACGACCGACGCGACCGGCAGGTTGGCGAACAGCGCGATCTTCTCGCGGATCTCGGCGCCGAGGGCCTCCTCGGAGCGGCACATGACCATGTCCGGCTGGATGCCGATGCGCCGCAGCTCCTGGACGGAGTGCTGGGTGGGCTTGGTCTTGAGCTCGCCGGCGTGGCCGAGGAACGGGACCAGCGTGAGGTGGACGAACATGCAGCGGTCGCGGCCGAGGTCGGAGTGGAACTGGCGCAGCGCCTCGAGGAACGGCAGCGACTCGATGTCCCCGACCGTGCCGCCGATCTCGGTGATGACGATGTCGACGTCGGTCGACTCCGCCACCAGCCGGATGCGGTTCTTGATCTCGTCGGTGATGTGCGGGATGACCTGGACGGTGCCGCCGAGGTAGTCGCCGCGGCGCTCGCGCCGGATCACCGAGTTGTAGATGGCGCCCGCGGTCGCGTTGGAGGCGCGGCTGGTGTTCACGTCCGTGAAGCGCTCGTAGTGGCCGAGGTCGAGGTCCGTCTCGGCCCCGTCCTCGGTGACGAACACCTCCCCGTGCTGGAACGGGCTCATCGTGCCCGGGTCCACGTTGATGTACGGGTCGAACTTCTGGATCGTCACGGAGAGGCCACGCGCGACGAGCAGATGACCCAGCGAAGCGGCCGCGATGCCCTTCCCAAGAGCGGAGACGACGCCGCCGGTGATGAAGATGAAGCGGGTTTCCGGGCGGCTTTGCGGCATTCAGGCTCTGGGAGTTCGAGTGTACCGGTCGGACGGGCGGAAGAGGTTCAGGCCGGCCGTGGCTTGAGCGACGCGAGAGCCGAGCCATCCAAGGACGCAGGTCCGAAGGCGTGCTTGGCACGCCGAGGGCCGAGGACGCCGGAGGGCGACGGCTATCGCGGTGCTCACGCCGCGGCCAGCAGCTGCTTCGCGTGCTTCCGCGCCGCTCCGTCCGACGTCTCCGCGCCCAGCATCCGCATCAGCTCCTCGACGACGCCGTCGCCGGCGAGCTCCTCCACGGTCGTGAGCGATGTCTCGTCGGTGGCCGACTTCTCGATTCGGAAGTGGCCGCTCGCGAGCGCGGCTATCTGCGGCAGGTGCGTGATGCAGAGCACCTGGCGCGACTCGCCGAGCGCCCGCAGCCGCTCCCCCACCGCCCGCGCGGTCTGGCCGCCGACGCCGGCGTCGACCTCGTCGAAGACCAGCGTGCGCGACTCGCCGGTGCCGGCGACGGTCATCAGCGCCAGCATCACCCGCGACAGCTCGCCCCCGGACGCGGCCTCGCGGATCGGCGCGGCCGGCACCCCGGGGTTGGGCGCCAGCATCAGCTCGGCGCGCTCGGCCCCGCTCGGGCCGATCTCCTCGCGCGGCTCCAGCCGCACCTCGAACGAGGCGTCCTCCATCGCCAGCGCCGCCAGCTCCTCGCGCACCCGCTCGGCTAGCTTCGGCGCCGCCTTGGCGCGACGCTGCCCGAGCTCGGCCGCGAGCGACGCCCGTTCGGACACCGCCGTGGCCAGCTCGGCCTCGGCCCGCTCGGTGGCGACCTCGGCCTGCTCGAGCCGATCGCGCTCGGCCCGACACCGCTCGGCGTGCTCCAGCACCGCCGCGACGCTGCCGCCGTGCTTGCGCTCCAGCCGGTCGTACTGCTCGAGCCGCTCCTCGACCTCCTGCAGCCGCCCCGGCTCGGCCTCGAGCGAGTCGGCGTAGCGGCGCAGCTCGCCGCCCAGGTCCTCGGCCTCGATCCGCAGCGCCGCCAGCCGGCCGGCCAGCTCGTCGAGCTGCGGGTCGACCCCCTCGACCGCCCCGGCGAGCTGCTCGCATTCGGCAAGCAGCTGCGCCACGCCGCCGTCGCCCGACGACGCGGCGATCGCCTCCGCCCCGCCACCCGCGGCGGCCAGCAGCCCGTCCATCTGTCGCAGCCGCGCCCGCTCGCCGTCCAGCGCCGCGCGCTCCTCCTCGGAGGGTTCGAGCGCCTCGATCTCCTCGATCTCGAACGCGAGCAGGTCGAGGTCGCGATCGCGCGTGCCGGCGCGCCCGCGCAGCTCCTCGAGCTCGTGCTCGAGCTGCCGGACGCGCGCGTGGCCGGCCGCCAGGCGATCGCGCAGCGCCAGCTGCTCGCGACCGCAGAACCCGTCGAGCAGGTCGAGCTGCGCCGAGGCGAGCGTCAGCCGCCGGTGCTCGTGCTGTCCGAAGAAGGCAACCAGCCGCCCGCCGAGCGCCTGAAGGTCGGCCGCCGTGGCCGACCGCCCCTCGACGAACGCGCGCGTGCGCCCCTCGGCGGTCACGCGTCGGGCGAGCACCACCTCCTCGAGCGACTCGTCGATCCGCTCCCGCAGCTCGGCCAGCTCGGGCTCGTCGAGCAGACCCGCGGGCAGCGCGAACACGCCCTCCACGTACGCCTCACGCGCACCCGGACGGACGATCCCCGAGCGTGCCTTGCCGCCGAGCAGGAGATCGAGCGCGTGGGCGAGCACCGTCTTCCCCGCGCCCGTCTCGCCGGTGATCGCGGACAGGCCCGCCCCCGGACGCAGCTCGGCGCGCTCGATCAGGAGCAGGTTCTCGATGCGGAGCTCGAGGAGCACCCCGCAGGGATACCAGCAAGGCCCGACGGAGCTAGTGGCTCAACCGGCCGAACTTGTCCCGCAGGCGGTGGTAGAAGCTCGCTCCCGGCGTCTGCGCCAGCAGCGACTGGCGCTGCTTGAACTGGATCCGCATCGTCGCCTGGGGTGCGAGCGCGCAGATGCGGCGGGCGTCGGTGGTCACGTCCACCTCCTCGGAGCGCGAGCGGTTGGTCACCTCGAGCGTGTCGCCTGGGGCGACCACCAGCGCTCGCGCGGTGAGCGTGTGCGGCGCGATGAACGAGACCACGAAGCCCTCCACCCCCCACGCCAGCACCGGACCGCCGTTGGCGAGGTTGTAGCCCGTCGACCCCGCCGGCGTGGACACCACCAGGCCGTCGCAGCGGACCTCGCCGAGCTGCTCCGCCTCGACCGAGTAGGCCAGCTCGGCCACGCGCCCCTCCTGGCGGCGGTGGAACGAGACGTCGTTGATCGCGATCCGGTCGCCCCCTTCCGTCGCCGCGAGCAGGCCGGGCAGCTCCATCGCGTCGAACTCGCCCCGCAGCGCCCTGCGGAAGCCGTCCTCCAGCTCCCAGGGCTCGACGGTGCTGAGAAACCCGATCGCCCCGTAGTTGATCGCGAACACGGGCACGCCGGTGCCGGCGAACTCGCGCAGGGCGGTCAGGATCGTCCCGTCTCCGCCCAGAACGAGCGCGAGGTCGGTGCCGGCGGCCGGGTCGGACGCCTCAGCCGCCCCGGGGATCAGCCCGAACTTCTCGATCTCGGCGGCCGGCATGCGCACCTCCGCGCCCGCCTCGCTCGCGAGCTCGACCACCCGGCGCAGCGCGCCCTCCGTGTCGACCGGTCGGGTGTGGGTGAAGACCGTTATCGAGCGCGGCGGAGTCGTCACGGCTCGGCTCTTCTCGCTGCCGCCTCCGAGTCCTCGATCCCCCCGGGGCGACCGGCCTCGGCCAGCCAGACGAAGCTCTCGCGGTTGCCGGCCGGGCCCGGCAGCCCCGACGACGCGAACCCGAGCACCGCGGCCCCGAGCTCGTCGCGGGCGTGCTCGGCCACCGCGACCAGCACGGCGCGGCGTTCGGCGGCGTCGCGCACGACGCCGCCCTTCCCCACCCGCTCGCGGCCGACCTCGAACTGCGGTTTCACCAGCGCGAGGCAGTCGAAGCGCGGTGCCGCCGCGGCGAGCACGGCCGGCAGCACCTTGGTGAGCGAGATGAACGAGACGTCGGCCACGATCAGGTCGGGCGCCCAGGGCAGCTCGCCCGGCTCCAGCGAGCGCGCGTTGCGGCGTTCCACGACGGTCACGCGCGGGTCGTTGCGCAATGTCCAGTGCAGCTCCCCGTAGGCCACGTCGAGCGCGATCACCGCCTCGGCGCCGCGCTGGAGCAGGCAGTCCGTGAAGCCACCCGTGGACGCGCCCACGTCGAGCGCGCGCCGCCCCGTGGGGTCGATCTCGAACTCGTCGAGGGCGTTCGCGAGCTTCACGCCGCCGCGCGAGACGAACGCGGGGCGCTCGGCCACCGCGAGGTCGGCATCGGGGGCCACCAGCTCGCCCGGCTTGCGGGCCGGGCGGTCGCCCACGCGCACGTCGCCCGCCATCACCGCGGCGGCCGCTCGCGTGCGCGTTTCGAACAGCCCGCGCTCGGCGAGCAGCGTGTCGAGCCGCCGCTTCGGCATCGCAGCAGAGTACCCCCGCGCTGTGTGATCCACGTCACACATAAGCCCAACCCCGTGCGTAGCCTCGATTGCACGATGACCATCGCAAGGCTCATCTCTCCAGCGCTGCGCTCTGGTCTGCTGATGGCAGCCGGGACCGCCCTGATCGGGGTTCCGTTCGCCGTCGGACTTGACGCAGCGGCAATCGTGACCGGTATGACCATCGGCGTGATGGTGGTTGCGCTCGCACTCGCGGGCACCGCCACCGAGGGCCGCGGAACACTCCCGGTCTCGGCTCAGGCGGTGTTCGACCGCGGCGTCGCGTTCGGCCTGCTGATCGTGGGCGTGGTGTTCGCCATCGCCGGCGACCTCGGCGCGTCGCTGCTGTTCGCGACGGCCGGACTCAGCGCGCTGGTGGTCACCTCGATCACGCGCTACAGCGCCAGCACGGCCACCTAGAAACTTCCCCTAAGAGTCCACATAGCATTACTCCTCCCTCAGAAACGGCCCCGCTTCGGCGGGGTCGTTTCCTTTTCGGCCACCTGCGAGACTGGCCGGCCGGTGGCCGCGAACACCTACGAGACCCGAGTGCGCTGGACCGGTTCGACCGGCGTCGGCTGGGAGCACTACGACCGCGCCCACGTGGCCACCGCGCCGCCGGCCGAGCAGGAGGTGCGGATCACGACCGGCGAGAGCAAGGGCGATCCCGCGATCCTCAACCCCGAGCAGCTGCTGCTGATGGCCGCCTCCTCCTGCCAGATGCTCTGGTTCCTCCACCTCGCAGCAAAGGCCCGCATCGACGTGGTGGAGTACGAGGACTCGGCCACGGCGCTGATGCCGACCGACCAGAAGCCCGTGCGCATCACCGAGATCGCCCTGCGGCCGCGCATCGTGGTCTCCGGCGACGTCAGCGAGGAGCGCGTCTGCAAGCTCGCCCGCACCGCCCACGAGCACTGCTTCGTCGCGAATAGCCTGAACTCCCAGATGACCCTCCAACCCACCGTCGAGGTAGCTACTTGAGCACTCCCGCCCTGCTGCACAGCCTGCTGACCGCCCCCGGCCCGCCCGGCCACGAGGAGGCGCCCGCCACGATCTGGCGCGAGGCCGCCGAGGAGTTCGCCGACGAGGTGACGCTCGACGCGATGGGCAACAGCGTCGCCCGCGTCAACGGCAGCGGCGATCACCCGCTGCTCGCGGTGGTCGGGCACGTCGACGAGATCGCCCTGATCGTGAGCCACATCAGCGAGAAGGGCTTCCTGCACGTGGTCGGCTCCGGTGGCTGGGATCCCCAGGTGCTCGTGGCCCAGCGCGTGGAGGTGCTCACCCGCACCGGACCGGTGCGCGGCGTGATCGGCCGCAAGCCGATCCACGTGCTCGAGGGCGAGGAGCGCAAGAAGGCGGTCGAGCTGAAGAGCCTGCACGTGGATATCGGCGCCCGCGACGGCGACGAGGCCCGCTCGCTGGTGCGCGAGGGCGACCCGATCGTGATCACGGCCGAGCCTGTCGAGCTGCGTGGCGACCGCATCATCTCGCGCTCCCTGGACAACCGGCTCGGGATCTACGTCGCGCTCGAGGTGGCCCGCCGGGTGAGCGAGGCGGGCGGTGGCGCCGGCCCGGTCGCGGCGGTGGCCGCGGTGCAGGAGGAGATCGGCGCGCACGGCGCCCGGGCGATGGCCTACGGGCTGCAGCCGGACCTGGCCATCGCGGTCGACGTGACCCACGCCACCGACGCGCCCGGCGTCGACGCCGGCGAGCTCGGCGAGCACGGGCTCGGCAGCGGGCCGGTGATCACGCGCGGAGCCGTCGTCAGCCGCCCACTCAACGACCTGATCGACGCCGCGGCCGAGTCGGTTGGGATCGAGTGCACCACCGAAGCCGCCGGCAGCGCCACACGCACCGACGCCGACTCGATCCACCTCAGCCGCACCGGCGTCGCGACCGCGGTCGTGTCGATTCCGCTGCGCTACATGCACTCGCCCGTCGAGCTGGTCGAGCTGGCCGACGTGGAGGCGACGATCGCCGTGATCGCGGCGATGGCGCTGCGGCTGGAAGCGGACCAGACGCTCGCGCGCTGGTAGGGATGCCAGCCGGGGCTCAGGCGAGCGCGCCGCTGGGCTCGAGCACGGCCTGGGCCACCCGGTCGGCCACGGCCTCCGGGGTGAGCCCGACCTCCTCGCGCAGCAGCGCCGGCTTGCCGTGCGTGACGAAGCGGTCCGGCAGGCCGACCCGCAGCACGCGCGTCCCGCCGAGCAGGTCGTTGTCGGCGAGGTGCTCCAGCACGCCGGACCCGAAGCCGCCGGCCAGAACGTTCTCCTCGACCGTGACGATCAGGTCGTGCTCCGCCGCCAGCCGCTCGATCAGCTCGCCGTCGAGCGGCTTGGCGAAGCGGGCATCCGCGACGGTGGGGTCCACCCCGTGCTGGGCCGCGAGCAGGTCCGCCGCGCCGAGCGCGACCGCCACCCCGTAGCCGTAGCCGAGCAGGGCCACCCGCTCGCCTTCGCGCAGCAGCTCGCCGCGGCCGATCTCGATCGCCTCGGGGCGGTGCGGCAGCGGAATCCCCTCGCCCTCGCCGCGCGGGTAGCGCAGCGCGATCGGGCCGTCGTCGTAGCTCACCGCGGTGTGCAGCATGTGGACGAGCATCGCCTCGTCGCGCGGCGCCATCTGCACCAGGTTGGGCAGGCAGCGCATGTAGGAGATGTCGAAGGCGCCGTGGTGGGTCGGGCCGTCGTCGCCGACCAGCCCGGCGCGGTCCATCGCGAACACGACGTTGAGCCCCTGCAGGCAGACGTCGTGGACGATCTGGTCGTAGGCGCGCTGTAGGAAGGTCGAGTAGATCGCCGCGACCGGCTTGGCCCCCTGCAGCGCCAGCCCGGCCGCGAACAGGATCGCGTGCTGCTCGGCGATGCCGACGTCGTAGTAGCGCTCGGGCAGCTCGCGCTGGAGGATGTTCAGCCCCGTGCCGGAGTTCATCGCGGCGGTGATTCCGACGACTCGCTCGTCGCGCCGGCACTCCTCCACGAGCGACTCGCCGAAGACGGTCGTGTACTGCGGGGGCGCGGCGAACTTCGGCTTGCGCTTCGGCGCCGCGTCGGCCACCACGCCGTTCGAGATCGAGCCGGGCTTGGCGGCGTGCCACTTCTCCATGCCCTCGAGACCGCCCTCCTCGGCCGGCTCGAAGCCTTTGCCCTTGACGGTCTTGCAGTGCACGACCACCGGCCGGTCGGCTTCCAGCGCCTCGCCGATCGCGCGGCGCAGGGCCTTCACGTTGTGCCCGTCGATCACGCCGACGTAGGCGAGGTCGAGCTCCTCGAAGAACAGCCCCGGCGCCCAGTAGGCCTTGAGCGACTCCTTCAGGATCGGCCCGAGCCGCTCGATGCGCTTGCCGATCCCCGCCGGCAGGTGGGTGAGCGTCTCCTCCACGTCCTCGCGCGCGTGGTAGAGCTTGGGGTTGAGGCGCATGCGGTTGAAGTAGCTCGACAGCGCGCCGACGTTCGGGGCGATCGACATGCCGTTGTCGTTGACCACGATCACGATCGGCTGGTCCATGCCGCCGGCGTTGAGCAGCGCCTCGAACGACACGCCGCCGGTGAGCGCCCCGTCGCCGATCACCGCCACCACGCGGCCGTCGGTCCCGATGCCGCGCTGCATGGCCTCCTTGATGCCCACCGCGTAGGACACCGAGGTGGAGGCGTGGCCGGCGCCCATGATGTCGTGCTCGGACTCCTGGATCGAGCAGAACGGCGCGAGCCCCTCGTACTTGCGGATCGTGTGCAGCCGGTCGCGGCGGCCGGTCAGCACCTTGTGCGGGTAGGCCTGGTGGCCGACGTCCCAGAGGACCTTGTCCGCCGGCGAGTCGAGCAGCGAGTGCAGCGCAACCGCGATCTCGCACGCGCCGAGGTTGGCGCCGAAGTGCCCGCCGATCTCGCCGATCGTGTCGATGATCAGCTCGCGGACCTCCTGGGCGATCTGCTGGAGCTGGTCGTCGTCGAGGCCCTTCAGGTCGGCCGGTCCGTCGATCTGGTCGATGAGCTTGGTCATGTGGTGCGGGTGAGGATGTAATCGGCTATTTGCCCGAGACGCGCCGTATCACCCTTCGCTTCGGCCAGGGCCGTCCGTGCCTTGCCGTGTGAGGCCCGGGCGAGCTCCCTCGCTCGCTCGAGCCCATGCACGCTCACGTAGGTTGCCTTCCCATGGCGCTCGTCGGAGCCGCGCGGCTTTCCGATCTCGGCTTCGTCCCCGGTTACGTCGAGGATGTCGTCGACGATCTGGAAGACGACTCCGAGCTCGGCCGCGAAGCGCCGGAACGGGATTGTGGCAGGTCCGCTCAAGCCCTCCAGCGCCAGGACCGCGCCGACCGACGCCGCGATCAGCGCGCCGGTCTTCAGCTCGTGCAGGTGGCGCAGCTCCACGTCGGGGTCGCCCGACACGTCCAGGTACTGGCCGCCGACCATTCCGTGCACGCCCGCAGCCGCGACGATCTCCGCGACCGCCGCCAGCACGTTGGCCGGCTCGCCCTGCTGCTCGGTCAGCGCCAGGCGCAGCGCCTCGGCGAACAGGCCGTCGCCGGCGAGGATCGCGACGTCCTCGCCGTAGGCCACGTGGCAGGTCGGCTTGCCGCGGCGCAGCTCGTCGTCGTCCATCGCCGGCAGGTCGTCGTGGATCAGCGAGTAGGTGTGGATCATCTCGATCGCCGCGGCGAGCGGGAGCACCTCCCGCGGCGGGCGGCCCACCGCCTCCGCGGTCGCCAGAGCCAGCACCGGGCGGATCCGCTTGCCGCCCGCGAGCAGCGAGTAGCGCATCGCCTCCTCGAGCCGGGCGATGCCGGGCTCGGCGGCGAAGCGCAGCCCCTGCAGGTAGTCGTCGACCTGGTGCTGGAGCTCGACCGGGTAGACGGCGGTCTCCACGCTCACAGCAGCCGCTCTTGCCCCTCGGCCTCGCCGGCCGTGCGGCTGCGGGCGTCGATCTCCGAGCCGATTCGCTGCGCCAGCTCCGCGCAGCGCTCGACCAGGTCGGCCGCCTCCTCCGCGTCGATCGCCTCAGACCGCAGCTTGTCGGCCACCGCCTCCAGCTCGGCCGCGAGCTCCTCGAGCCCCGGCGCCACCTCGTTCACGATGCGACCTCCTCTCGCTCGACCGCTCCCAGGATCCCGTTGACGAAGCCCGGCGCGTCCGCGGAGCAGAGCTCCTTGGCCGCCTCGACCGCCTCGTCGATGGCGACCTCGGCGGGCACGTCCGGACGGTGCAGCAGCTCGTGCAGCGCCACGCGCATGATGTTGCGCTCGAGCGGCGCGATGCGGTCGAGCGACCAGCCCTTTGCGTAACGCGCGATCAGCTCGTCCAGCTCGGCGCGATCGCGCTCGGTGCCGTCGACGAGCTCGCGCGTGAACGCGGTGGCGTCGCGGTCGAGCAGCTGCTCGGCCGGGCGGTCGGTGACCTCGGCCTGGTAGAGCGCAAACACGGCGGCCCGGCGCTGATCGCTGCGTCGCACCGGGCCTACGCGCGCGAGACGTACTCGCCCGAGCGGGTGTCCACACGCACCCGGTCGCCCTCGTTGACGAACAGCGGCACGCGCACGACGACGCCGGACTCGAGCGTGGCGGGCTTGTCGCCACCGCCGGAGGCCGTGTCGCCCTTGACGCCCGGCTGGGTCTCGGTGACGGCCAGCTCGACGGCGCTCGGAACCTGGATGTCGCTCGGGGACTCGTCCACGTACAGCAGCTCGATCTCCTCGTTGGGGACGAACCACTTGAGCGAGTCGCGCACCTGGTCCTCGGGGATCGCGAGCTGCTCGTAGCTCTCGGAGTCCATGAAGTGGGCGTCGGTCCCGTCGGTGTAGAGGAACTGCATGCGGCGCGTCTCGGTGCGCACCGGGCGGAACTTCTCACCGGCGCGGAACGTCCTGTCCATGACGGCGCCGTCCTCGACCCGCTTGAGCTTGGTCCTCACGAACGCGCCACCCTTGCCGGGCTTGACGTGCTGGAACTCGACGAGCTTGAAGACGGTGCCGTCGACCTCGACGTGCATGCCGTTCTTGAACTGGTTGGTGCTGACCACGGCCGCAAGAGTAGCCGCGTCCGACCCGCCGACGGTCAGCCGGTGCGCGCCACTTGCTCCGATCCCGTCGCGAAATTCATCGCGGCCTCGAGGCTGGGAAAGAGTTGGCCCCTCACGATCTTGTTGTCCGCCGCGCGAAAGGTGTAGAGGAAAGCGGCACGCTGATCCACTTCTACGCCGCTGCGCTTGCCTCTGCCCCACCAGCGCAGGTCCACGACGAACCGTCCCCCGCCGACATCGAAGACGGCGAGCGGATCCATCCTGACCCCCTCCCATGCCTCCCAGAGCGCGTCCAGCTGGCGGCGCATGCTGCCCCGCCCCCGGTACACGCCCATGTCCGTGAAGACGGCGGAGAGGTCGAGTTCTGCGTCCTCGGCATAGAGGTCCAACATCAGGTCGGGCGTGCCGGAGTTCCAGAACTCGTAGCCCCGCCTCACCTGGTCCACGGTCTGCGACGACGTCGCCTCGGCCACGTCGCGAGCATACCCAGAGATTGGGGCGGTTATCGTGCGTAAACGCCGTTACGCGCGTTCGGTGCGCCGCTGCCGATGACCGTCCGCCTCTACATCACCTCGCTGTCCAACCCGTCGTACGCGGCCGTCGGCATGCTCGCCCACAAGCGACTGGCCCACCGCCGCATCGACCTGCTCACGGGCTTCCATCCCTACTTGGTCCGCGCGGCCGGCTTCGAGGGCCGGACCGTGCCGGCGCTCGAGCTCGCCGACGGCCGCCACGTCCAGGGCTCGCTGCGGATCTCGCAGGCGCTCGATGAGCTGATTCCCGAGCGCCCGTTGTTCCCCGCGGAGCCGGTCGCGCGGCACGCGGTGGAGCGAGCCGAGCGCTGGGGCCACGACGAGCTGCAGCCGGTCCCGCGCCGGATCTTCCGCTTCGCCGCCATGCGCGACGTCATGGTGCGCCGCTGGATCGCCGCCGACGTCGCCCGCGTGCCGGCGCCCACCATCGTCGCCACACTGACCCTGCCGGTGGCGATCCTGCGCTGTGCGGACTCGGGGGGCAGCGAGGAGACGATTCCCGAGGACATCCGCCGGCTGCCGGGCCTGCTCGACCTCGCCGACGCGCTCGTCGGAGAGGGCACGATAGGCGGCCCGGAGCCCAACGCCGCCGACTTCCAGATCCTGTCGAGCGTGCGGCTGCTGCTCGACTTCAAGGCCCTGCCATCGATGGCCCAACGGCCCAGCGCCCGGGCGGCACGCAAGCTGTTCCCACACTTGGAGGGCGACATGCCACGGTTCGCGATCCCGGGGACCTAGCCTGGGATGGTCCGTAGGCGCGGCGCGTTCCGCTAACCCCGGCGCATCAGGCGTCCGACGGCCGCCATCAGCTCCTCGGTGAGCTCCTCGGGGCTGCCCTCCGCCTGCCCGTCGACGACGCAGTGGCGGGCGTGCCCGTCGAGTAGCCCGAGTGCGACCTTGTCGAGTGCCGCCTGCACCGCGGAGATCTGGGTGATCACGTCGATGCAGTAGCGGTCGTCCTCGACCATCCCCTCGATGCCGCGTACCTGGCCTTCGATGCGCTTGAGGCGCGTGAGGAGCTGTTCCTTGCTCGCTGTGTAGCCACGTGTTTGCGTGCCGGTTGCCATCCGCGCACTATACCCTATGGGGGTGTCGTCACACTTCGGTTGACATACCCCCGGGGGGTGTTACGGTACAGCGCATGCAAACCAGCACCGAGACAACCTTCCTCACCCTCGTCGTCGAGGGGATGAGCTGCGACCACTGCCGGGTCGCCATCACCGACGAGGTGTCGCGTGTGTCCGGCGTCGACGCCGTCGAGGTCGACCTGGAAGCGAAGCTCGTGCACGTCGGCGGAACCGACCTGGACAAGTCGGCCGTGATCGACGCGGTCGACGAGGCCGGCTACGACGCGGTGGCGGCATGAGCGCCTCGACGCGTCACTTCGTTCGCCACTACGTGGAGATGGTGGTGGCGATGTTTCTCGGCATGGGCGTGCTCCTCCCGCCGCTCGGCGCAGCCTTGCGCGCGGCCGGGACGAGCCTCCACGGCTCCGACGTTCTGATGATCTCGGCCATGGCCCTGACCATGACCGTGCCGATGGTCGGCTGGATGCGCTTCCGCGGGCACGCCTGGCCGGTCTGCGCCGACATGACCGCGGCGATGGTCCTCCCCACGCTCAGCGTGCTCGCGCTGCTCTGGAGCGGGCTGGTCGGCGATCTGGGGACGCTGCTGGTGATCGAGCACGTGGCGATGCTCCCGAGCATGCTCGTGGCGATGCTGCTGCGTCGCGACGAGTACACGGGCGCGGCGCACCGCCACGCCCGGCAGCAGGTGGCCGCGTGAGCGCGACCGCGAAGCTGGCCGGCTTCGCCGCTGTCCTGCTGCTCGTCTTCGGCGGCGCCGTCGCCGTCGGCGGCGCCATCGGGCCCGAACGGGACGGCAGCGAGCAGCGGCGACGACGCGATGTCCGCTCACGGCGGCGCCGAGGCCGCTCACGGCGAAGGCGACGCTGCCGCTCCCGACCCCGTGCGCGGCCTCGCTGCCTCCGACGGCGGCCTCACGCTCGAGCTCGAGCAGACGGAGCTTCGGCGCGGCCGCCCGACCGAGTTGCGCTTCAGCATCGTCGGCTCCGACGGTCAGCCCGTGCGCGACTTCGAGGTCGAGCACGAGAAGCGCATGCACTTCATCGTCGTGCGCCGCGACGGCCAGGGCTTCCAGCACCTGCACCCCGAGCTCGGCGACGACGGCGTCTGGCACGTCGAGCTGACGCTCCCCGCCGCCGGCTCCTACCGCGTATTCGCCGACTTCAAGCACGACGACGAGGCGCAGACGCTGGCGGCCGACCTGGCCGTCGACGGCGAAGCCGACTACGCCCCGCTGCCGGCGCCCGCGACCTCGGCCGACACCGGCGACGGCTACGCCGTGCGCCTGGACGCCGGCGCCCTGCGCGCGGGCCGGGAGGCCGAGCTGCGCTTCACCGTCACCCGCGGCGGCGAGCAGATCGAGACCGAGCCCTACCTGGGCGCCGGCGGGCACCTGGTGGCCCTGCGCGAAGGCGACCTCGCCTACCTGCACGTGCACCCGGAAGGGCACGGCGACGACGCGGTCAGCTTCATGACCGAGTTCCCCAGCGAGGGCCGCTACCGCCTCTACCTGCAGTTCAAGCACGAGGGCGAGGTCCACACGGCCGAGTTCACGCAGGAGGTGGGACGGTGAGCGCCACGCGCGAGCACGTCGACCTGCCCATCACGGGCATGACATGCGCCTCCTGCGCCAACCGCATCGAGCGCAGGCTCAACAAGCTCGACGGCGTGACCGCCACCGTCAACTACGCCACCGAGAAGGCGAGCGTGGAGTTCGACGAGGCCGCGGTTGCCCCCGAGCAGCTCCTCGAGGCGGTCGAGGCGGCCGGCTATCGGGCCGAGCTGCCCTCGGCCGAGCCGCACCGGCCCGGCCGAGGAGCGACCGGACGAGCAGCTGCGGCGGCGCCTGATCCTGTCGGGCGTCCTGTCGCTGCCGGTGCTGCTCATCTCGATGGTGCCGGCGTTCCAGTTCGACAACTGGCAGTGGCTCGCGCTCAACCTGGCTACGCCGGTCGTCCTCTGGGGCGCGTGGCCTTTCCACCAGGCGGCCTGGGCGAACCTCAGGCACGGCACGGCGACGATGGACACGCTCGTGTCGGTGGGCGTGCTCGCCGCGTGGCTGTGGTCGGTCTACGCGCTGTTCATCGGCGACGCCGGCATGCCGGACATGCGCATGAGCTTCGACCTCATCCCCGAGGCCGGCGCCGGCGCCGACGAGATCTACCTGGAGACCGCGTCGGTCGTGACGACGTTCATCCTCGCCGGGCGCTACTTCGAGGCGCGCGCCAAGCGCCGTGCCGGCGCCGCGCTCAAGGCGCTGCTCGAGCTCGGCGCCAAGGACGTCGCCGTCCTCGACGCCGACGACGCCGAGCGCCGCATCCCGATCGAGCAGCTGCAGGTCGGCGACCGCTTCGTCGTGCGCCCGGGCGAGAAGGTGGCCACCGACGGCATCGTCGAAGCGGGCGCCTCGGCGGTCGACATGAGCATGCTCACCGGCGAATCGGTCCCGGTCGAGGTCGAGCCCGGCTCCGAGGTCGTGGGCGCAACGGTCAACGCCGGCGGGCGGCTGGTGGTGCGCGCGACCAAGGTCGGCGCGGACACCGCGCTCGCGCAGATAGCCGCGCTCGTCACCGCCGCCCAGACCGGCAAGGCGCCGGTTCAGCGTCTCGCCGACCGCATCTCCGGCGTGTTCGTGCCCGTGGTCATCGCCGTGGCCGTCGCCACGCTCGGGTTCTGGCTCGGGACCGGCGAGAGCGCGACATTCGCGTTCACCGCCGCCGTGGCCGTGCTGATCATCGCCTGCCCGTGCGCGCTCGGGCTCGCCACGCCCACGGCGCTGATGGTCGGCACCGGGCGGGGTGCGCAGCTGGGCCTGCTGATCAAGGGGCCGGAGGTGCTCGAGTCCACGCGCAAGGTCGACACGGTCGTGCTCGACAAGACGGGCACGGTGACCACCGGCAAGATGGCGCTGGTCGAGGTGGCGGTCGCCGACGGTGTCGACCGCGGCGAGGTGCTGCGGCTGGTGGGCGCACTGGAGGACGCCTCCGAGCACCCGATCGCCCGTGCCATCGCCGGCGCCGCCCAGGCCGAGCACGAGACGCTGCCCGCCGTCGAGAGCTTCGGCAACCGCGAGGGGCTCGGCGTCGAGGGCGTCGTCGACGGCCATGCGCTGGTGGTCGGCCGTCCGGCGCTGCTCGCCGACTGGGCGATGCATCTCCCCGCCGAGCTCGACGCCGCGCGCCGCGCCGCCGAGGGCCGCGGTCAGACCGCCATCGCGGCGGGCTGGGACGGCCACGCCGCCGCCGTGCTCGTGGTCGCCGACACGATCAAGCCGACGTCGGCGGAAGCCGTGGCCTCGCTCAGGCAGCTGGGGCTGCGGCCGGTGCTGCTGACGGGCGACAACGAGACGACGGCGAAGGCGGTCGCCGCCGAGCTCGGCATCGACGAGGCGATCGCCGAGGTGCTCCCGTCCGACAAGGCCGAGGTCGTGAAGCGGCTGCAGGGCGAAGGCCGGGTCGTGGCCATGGTCGGCGACGGCGTGAACGACGCCCCCGCGCTCGCCCAGGCCGACCTCGGGCTCGCCATCGGCACCGGCACCGACGTGGCCATCGAGGCATCGGACCTGACGCTCGTCTCGGGAGACCTGCGCGCCGCCGCGGACGCGATCCGGCTCAGCCGCGCGACGCTGCGGACGATCAAGGAGAACCTGGCCTGGGCGTTCGGCTACAACGTCGCGGCCGTCCCGCTGGCCGCCGTCGGCCTGCTCAACCCGGTGATCGCCGCCGCGGCGATGGCCTTCTCCAGCGTCTCCGTGGTCGCGAACGCGCTGCGCCTGCGCCGCTTCAAGTCCTCCTAACGGAGCGACCCCCGCTGGTACCTTCGACCAGTGCCAGACACGCGCATCGAGCAGGCTCGTTCGTTCCTGCTGACGGAGGCCGATCTCTCCCCGCGAGAGGACTGGGAGGCCGCGCTGGATCCGGCAATGGACGAGGCCCAGCGGGAGCTGCAGCTGGAGATCGTCGACGCGTATCTCGGCGGCGACGTCGACTCGATCGTCGAGCACGCCCATCCCGATGTCGTGATCGTGCAGGCGCCGGAGCTTCCCGGCGCCCGCTCCTACCACGGCCGCGAGGGCATGCTCGAGGCCCTGCTGGACTGGCCGCTCCAATGGGAGCGATTCGTCCTCACGCCGCGCCGGATCTTCGCGGTCGACGACGAGTGGGTGCTGACCGTGGCGCTGCACTCAGGCCGCGCGCGGATCGGCCTCGACGTGGAGGCGGAGCTCGTCTGGGCGGTGCGCTGGCGCGACCGCCTGATCACCCGCTGGGAGACCTACATGACGGTCGAGGCGGCGCTTGCCGCCGTTGCCCTGCACCGCCCAAGGTGAGATGGTTGGCTCGCTTGAACCCAAGCTCAGAGGGAGAGCGACAATGCCCAAGTACCTGATCGAAGCGTCCTACACCGGCGAAGGCGTCAAGGGCCTGCAGTCGGCCGGCGGCTCCAGCCGGCGCGAGGCGGTGTCGGAGGCGCTCGCGAGCGTCGGCGGCAGCCTCGAGAGCTTCCACTTCGGCTTCGGTGACGCGGACGCCTACGTGATCGCCGAGCTGCCCGACAACGAGAGCGCCGCCGCGGTCGCGATCTCGGTGAACGCCTCAGGCGGCGCGGTGACCAAGACGACGGTGCTGCTGACCCCCGAGGAGGTCGACGCGGCCGCCCAGAAGTCGGTCGGCTACCGCGCGCCCGGAACCTAGCCCGGCCGCTCCACGCCCTCCGGCAGCCGCCCCTCCTCCGCCAGCTTCTCCAGGTGCGAGGCCAGCGACAGGCCGGCGAAGTAGCGCAGCTCGGCGGGTGCGTCCGACCACGCGGAGTCCAGTAGCTCGTCCTGCGTGCGCAGGCCCGCGTCGAGCGCCTCGAGCAGGCGCCGCTCGCGCTCCAGGCGGTGCGAGACGTACTCGTCGAGCTTCGCCGCCGGATCCCACACGTACGGCCCGTGCCCCGGGCAGAGCACCTCCAGCGGCAGCGCGCGCAGCCGCCGCAGCGACTCCAGGTACGCCGACAGCGACCCCTCGCCCGGCGCGATGAAGACGCTCCCGCTGCCCAGCACCGTGTCGCCCGTGAAGCAGACCCGCTCGCTCCACACCAGGCAGACGCTGTCCTCGGAGTGCCCCGGCGTCGCGAGCGCCGAGAAGGGTCCGGCGCTCTCCCCCTCGCCCGGCCGATGCACGGGGACGCCGAACGAGTCGGCCGCCTCGGCGTGGTCGGCGTGGCCGTGCGTGAGCACCACGCCCTCCACCCCGTCCCCCGCGGCCGCCCGCACGGCCGCCACGTGATCCTGGTCGGCGGGGCCCGGATCCACGATCCAGCTGCCGACCACGTAGGTGTTCGTGCCGTCCAGCGTGAGCGCCGACGGGTTTGCGGCGCGAACTCTGATTACGCCCTCGGGATCGCGGTCGAATTCGTGCATTCCCCCCCTTGTATATAGGCGAGGCGGACGCGCGGAAGTAACCTGAGAGGCGGGTTGGGCTCGCAGACCCACACGGGAGGAGTGCGCGACGGTCGCGGAGTATTTCTGCTCTCGCTGATCGCCGTCTGCGCGGTCGCCGCCGTCGATCTGGCCTTCGGCAAGGACACCGTGCTGGTCGAGCTGCTGCTGATCGGCCCGGTGATCGCTGCCTTCGGGGCGAGCCCGGGCCACACCGCGATCGTCGCCCTGTTCGCGGTCGCGGTGGCGATCCCGCTCGGCCTGGCCACGGAGGACTTCGGCTCCAGCGACCAGCTGATCCGGCTCGCCGCGGTCGGCCTCGTCAGCGGCCTGGCCGTCGGCATCGCGCGGCTGCGCTCCGACCGCGAGCGCGACGCCTCCCGGCTGGCGGTGCAATACGGCGTCGCCCGCGTGCTGGCCGAGGCGGACTCGCTGGAGACCGCCGGCCCGGAGCTGGTGCAGGCGATCGCGGAGCCGATGGGCTGGGACGTGGGCCACCTCTGGGAGGTGCTCGGCGACGATGCCCTGCGGGTCACGGCCACCTGGATGCGGGACGGCTTCGAGGCCCCCGAGTTCGAGGAGGAGACACGCCAGCTCGTGATGGGTCACGGCTTCGGCCTGCCGGGGGCCGTCTGGGAGAGCGGCCTGCCCGCCTGGTTCACGAACGTGCTCGAGTCCGACAAGTTCACGCGCGTGGAGGGTGCCCGCGCGGTCGGCCTCCGCGGCGCCCTTGCGTTCCCGATCCGCGCGGGCGGCGAGTGCGTGGCCGTGATCGAGCTGTTCGCCCGCGAGGAGCGCGAGCCCGATCCCGAGCTGCTCGTGCTGACCGACGGGCTCGGCTCGCTGATCGGCGAGTTCGCCGAGGGCGTGGTCGCGGCCACGGCAGTGCGCCAGAGCGAAGCGCGCAAGACGGCCGTGTTCGCCTCGTCGCTGGACGCGATCATCACGATCGACCACGAGGGAACGGTCGTGGAGTTCAACCGGGCCGCCGAGCAGATGTTCGGCCGCACGGCGGAGGAGGCGGTGGGGACCGAGCTGGCGGAGCTGGTGATCCCGCCGGCGCTGCGCGAGCAGCACCGCGCCGCCCTGCGCCGCTTCGCCGAGACGGGCAAGGGCACGCTGCTCGGGCGCCGGGTCGAGCTGATGGGCATGCGCGCCGACGGGAGCGAGTTCCCGGTCGAGCTGGCGATCAACCTGGTCGCCGGCCCGGGGCCGTCGCTGTTCACCGGCACCGTGCGCGACATCACCGAGCGCCGCCGGGCCGACCAGGAGCGCGCGGAATGGTTGCGCCTCGAGCAGGTCGCCCGGCTCGACGCAACCCAGGCCCGCGACCAGCTGCAGGCGATCCTCGGCGGGGTCGCCGACGCGGTGACCGCGCAGGACCCCGACGGCCGGCTGCTGTTCGCCAACGACGCCGCGCTCGACCTACTCGGCTTCGACTCGTTCGACGAGCTGCAGACCGCCCCCGGCGACTGGATGCGCGACCGCTTCGAGATCCTCGACGAGACCGGCAACCCGATGCCCACCGAGGAGCTGCCGGGCCGCCGGGCGCTCGCCGGCGAGAACGGCGCCGAGGCGGTGGTGCGCTTCCGCCTGCGCGCGACCGGCGAGGAGCACTGGTCGGCCGTGAAGGCCACGCCGATCCTCGACGAGGACGGCTTCGTGACGATGGCGATCAACGTGATCGAGGACATCACGACCCACAAGCGCGCCGAGCGCGCGCAGCGCTTCCTGGCCGACAGCAGCGCGCTGCTGGGCGCCTCGCTCGAGCCGACCGACGTGCTCGGGCAGGTCGCGACGCTGGCGGTTCCCGAGGTGGCGGATTGGGTAGCCGTCCACATGCCGACCGAGTTGGGCATCGAGCTGGTCGCGCTGGCGCACCGCGACCCGGAGCTCGTGAAGCAGGCCGAGGCGCTCGACCGTCAGATGCCGACGCGCACCGACTCCCCGCGCGGCGTGGCCAACGTGCTGCGCACCGGCAAGTCCGAGCTGTACCCGGACGTCCCGCAGCTGGTCCCGGAGACCGAGGACGAGCGGGCGCGCTCCGAGCACGTGCGCGCCTTCGGGATGCGCTCGGCGCTCGTGGTGCCGATGGTCGCGCGCGGCAAGACGCTCGGCGCGATGACACTCGCCACCGACAAGTCGGGTCGACGCTTCGACGAAAGCGACCTCGATCTGGCCGAGGAGCTGGCCCGCCGCTGCGGTATGGCGGTCGACAACGCCCGGCTGTTCGCCGAGCGCGCCTACATCGCGCGCACCCTCCAGCAGAGCCTCCTCCCGGCCGAGCTGCCGGACATCCCCGGGATCGAGGCCGCCGCGCGTTTCCGGCCGACCGGTCAGGGGAACGAGGTCGGCGGGGACTTCTACGACCTGTTCGAAAGCGGGGGCCGCGGGTGGACGGTTGTGATGGGCGACGTGTGCGGCAAGGGCCCAGACGCGGCCGCGGTGACGGCGCTCGCCCGCTACACGCTGCGGGCCGCGGCGATGCGCGAGCGGCTGCCCAGCCGCAGCCTCGCGCTGCTCAACGAGGCCATGCTGCGCCAGCGCGACGACCGCCGCTTCTGCACGGTCGCCTACGCCTACCTCGAGCCCATGTCCGAGGGCGCCCGCATCGGCTTCGCCAGCGGCGGTCACCCGCTGCCGCTGCTGCTGCGGGCGGACGGCAGCGTGCAGCCGGTCGGCGAGCCCGGCTCGCTGCTCGGCGTGCTGCCGGACCCGACCTTCGAGGACCGATCGCTGTCGCTTGCGCCGGGCGACGCGCTCGTGTTCTACACCGACGGCGTGATCGAGGGCCGCGGGGCGAACGGGGCCCTCGACGAGGTGGGGCTGGCGCGGCTGGTCGCCTCCTGCGCGGGCGACGGCGCGGATGCGATCGCCGCGCGCGTCGAGGACGCGGCCGTGGCGGCGCAGGACGGCAGCCCGCGCGACGACATCGCCGTGCTCGTGCTCAGGGTTGCCCCCTGATGGGTACCCCTTGGAGGTGCAAGAAAGTACCCGCAATGCGTGGAGTTATGTTGCGCCGTCCTAGGGTCTGGGTACATCAGGGGGAACTCCCCTCACCCGGAGACAACGGATCGCAACACACACCACCACCTCGAAGCCCTTGGCAGGGGGATTCTTGAGCTCGAGCACTTCGAGCGTCGACGACGGCATCAGCGTCCGCCTGCGAGGCGGTCCGGAGGCAGCCGCGAGGGCGCGGCGCGCTCTGTCCAAGCTGCGCGCCGACGTCGACCCTCCGCTGATGGAGACGCTGCGCCTGCTGGTTACGGAGCTGGTCTCCAACAGCGTCCGGCACGCGCGCGCCGACACCGTGGTCCTCAAGGTGCTGGTCGGCCGCGCCGTCGTGCTGACCGAGGTGACCGACGAGGGACCGGGCTTCGATCCCGCCGACGCCGGTAAGCCGGGCACCGACGACAGCGGCTGGGGGCTGTTCCTCGTCGAGCGTCTCGCTCACCGCTGGGGCGTCACCCAGCAAGCTGACGCCACCAAGGTCTGGTTCGAGCTGCGCCGCGGCTAGAGCCGCAGTTGCTCCTCCCCTGCCGGCGCCTGCCCGAGCAGCGCCCGAAATCGCTGCGCGGCGGTCGGCGCATCGTCGCCGCGGTTGTTGTTGAACGCCACGTGCACCTCCCCCGCCTGCTCCGCCATCGCGTGCGCGCGGCCGGCGACCTCCTCGAGCTCGTCGTCCTCGTAGCGCCAGCCGAAGCGCTCGGCCACCGACTTCCCCTTCAGGTAGCCGTCGGTGTTGCGGCCGTGCAGGCGCAGGAACGCCAGCGAGTCGGCGGTGACCGCGTCGAGGTCCGAGGGCATGATCGAGAAGTGCTCGTCGCGGGGCGCGTCGACGCACACGAACGCCACCTCGTGCTCCGAGAACCAGGCCAGCGTCTGCTCGCGCCGCTTGTCGAGCACCCAGTTGCGGTTGCGCAGCTCGACCGCGACGCGGTGGGGCTTCAGCGCCGCCATCAGGCCGTCCAGCTCGTCGAGCGAATGCCGCCCCGGGCTGAACGCCGGCGTCAGCTGCACCAGGTACGCGCCCAGCTTGCCCGCCTCCGCCAGCGGCGCCGTCTCCTCCACGAGGCGCTGCGCCAGCGCGGTCTCGAGCTCGGGCGTGAGCGTCACCCGCCCGCGCCCGGTCGTTTGCGCGCCGTCGCGCAGCTCGGGCGGCAGCGACTCCAGCTGCGCCGAGTGGCGCGACAGCAGCCGGTGCGCCTTGACGTCGAACACGAAGCCGTCGGGGGTCTCCTCGACCCATTTGTGGACCGTGGTGCGATCGGGCACTGCGTAGAAGCTCGAGTTCAGCTCCACGTACTCGAACCGCTCGGCGTACCACGGCAGCCGCTCGCGGGCGGTCATCTTGGGCGGGTACCACTCCTTGACGAAGCCCGGGTCGGCCCAGCTCGACGTGCCCACGCGGATCTTCCCGGCCACGTCAGGACCGTACTAAGGTGACCCCGTGACCGTTCCGGAAGTCGCCTGGAAGCTCGACCGGATCTCGTCCCGCGCGTATCAGCACCCGGCCGACCGTGCCGCGACGGCGGCCCTGGCGAAGGTGCCGTACCTCGACGAGGTCGTGCGCAGGCTGATCGCGCTCGGCTACGAGCGGGCGCTGCGGGCCGCCTCGCTCGGGTCCGCGGTCAAGCTCGGCCAGGAGCAGCTGCCCGCGATCTGGGTGCTGCACCGGCAGGTCTTCAACACGCTCGACATGGAGCCGGTGCCGGACCTGTACCTGACCCAGTACCCGTTCGCCAACGCGTTCACGATCGGCTCCGGCAAGCCGATCGTGCTGCTCAACTCGGAGCTGGTCCGCATACTCGACGAGGAAGGCCGCCGGGTGGTGCTGGCCCACGAGGCCGCCCACATCCACTCCGACCACGTGATGTACCGGACGGCCCTGCTGATCCTGCTGCGCCTCGGCGGCGCGGTGCGGCTGCCGATCCTCGCCGGGCTGCCACTGCTCGCGATCCAGCTCGCGCTGCTGGAGTGGTCGCGGGCCGCCGAGCTGTCCTGCGACCGGGCCGCGGCGCTGGTGACCCGTGACCCGCAGGCGGTCTGCCGCGCGCTGATGGTGCTCGCCGCCGGCGAGGCCGCCGAGGAGCTCAACCTCGACGCGTTCATCGCCCAGGGCATGGAGTACTCGGACAGCGGCAGCGGGCTCGAGCGACTGACGCGCACGCTCCAGCAGCTGCAGGTGACCCACCCGATGCCGGTGCGGCGCGTCCGGCTGCTGCTCGACTGGGTGCGCGAGGGCGACTACGACCGGATGGTCCGCGGGGACTACCTGCGCACCGGCGAGGAGCCCTCGGCTCGCGAGGAGGCGGACGCCACCAGCGTCTTCTACGCGGACCGCATCTCAGGAGCGTTCCAGTCCGCCGGCTCGTCGATCTCGGAGGTCGGCCAGCAGCTCGGCGACTGGCTCAAGCGCACTAAGGACGACGAACCGCCGACACCGTGAACGGCAGGTCCGGCGTCTTGCCGCGGTTGTCGAACTGAGAGTTCACGACCAGCAGGCGGCCGCCCGCGATCTGCACCGTCGTCGGGAAGTGGAAGCTCGGGCTGGTGATGTCGCGGACGATCGTGCCGCTGAGCCAGTCGCGCGACAGCTTCACCTGCGTCACCTTCGAGGCCAGGTTGACCGCGTAGAGCGTGTGCCCCGTGCGGGCCATCCCGTCCCCGGCGGGCAGGACGAGGTCCTTGACCGCCTTCACGCGCTTGGTCTTCAAGTCCACGCGCACGAGCACGCCGCTGGCGGTGCCCACGACGAGCGCGTAGCGGTCGCCGGCCGTGACTACGCCGTTCGAGTACTGACCAACGGGCGTGTTGGACAGGCGCACGAACGGGTCGAGGTGCTTGGTCGCGGAGCTGCGCTTGGAGAGCGCCTTGGCCGGGAGCCGGAACAGCAGGCCGCGCCTCGAGTCCGTGACGTAGGCGTCGCCGTTCGGGGCGAGCGCGACGTCGTTGATCAGCCCGCCCGAGCCGGTCGCGAAGCGCCGCACGAGCCGGCCGTTGTAGTCGTAGACGAAGACCAGCCCGGTCACGCTGCCCGCGACCACCAGGTGCTCGCGGCCGGCTCGCAGCCCGTTGGCGACCACTCGCCCGTTCTTGCCGGGCTCGAGGAAGACCTTCAGGCGCGGCTTGTCGAGCGTGCCGCGGTAGATCGTCCCGGTCCCCGTCGAGGAGACGAAGAACTGGTCGGTGCCCGGCCGCAGCGTGACCCCCTCGGGGAAGACGTCGTCCCCGGGGATCGTGTACTGGCTCGGCAGGGCGGCAGCGACGGCGGCGAGCAGGAAGGCGAGTCCCATGGCGCGACCCTATCGCCCGCGCCTGCCGAAGCTGTGCCCGGCCGGAGCCACGGCGCGCAGGTCGGCCTCCTCCTGCTCCTCGGTGCTCCAGGCGCGGCGCGGCTCGATGTGCGTGACCTTCGCCCGCGGCAGGTCGGGTCGCTCCAGCCGTTCGACCTGGTCGACGAGCACGTTGGTCGTTCCGTCGCGGCGCTCCAGCCGGCCGGTCGCCAGCACGAGCGGCTCCGCGCGCACGGCCAGCCGGAAGCGCTCCTGGACCGCCAGCGGCACGATCAGGTTGATCGTGCCGAGCTCGTCCTCGAGCAGCATGAACGTGATGCCCTTGGCGGTCGCGGGGCGCTGGCGCGCGATGACGAGCCCCGCCACGCGCACGCGCCGGCCGTCGCGGGCGCGCTCGAGCTGCGCGCTCGTTGAGAGGTCGGCGGGCAGCCCCGGGCGCATCAGCTGCAAGGGGTGCTCGCGCAGGGTCACGCCCGTCGAGCCGTAGTCGGCCAGCATCCGCTCCCACGCCGACAGCGCGCGCAGCTCCGGCCCCGCGTGCGGCTCGAGCGGCAGCGCCAGCTGGGTGCCCTCGGCCACCGGCACACCCGGCACGGCCACGCCCAGCTGCCAGAGCGCCTGGCGGCGGCGTCCCGCGACGGGCCCCTCGGCGAGCGCGTCGCAGGCGCCCGCCCAGGCCAGCTTGCCGAGCGTCTCCGCCGAGGCGCCCGAGCGCGCGGCCAGGTCGCCGAGCGAGCGCCAGGGGCCGCCTTCGTCGCGCTCGGCCGCCAGCGCGCGGATCTCGTGCTCCTTGACCCCGTTGACGTAGCCGAGCCCCATCCGCACTGCGGCATCCTCCACGCGGCAGGCGGCGGCGCTCGCCGCCACGCAGGGCGGCAGCACCTCCACCCCCACGCGCTGCGCCTCGTGCACCAGCGAGTCGGGCGGGTAGAAGCCCATCGGCTGCTCGTTCAGCAGCGAGCAGAGGAACTCGGGGTGGTAGTGCACGCGCAGCCAGGTCGACTGGTAGGCGAGCAGCCCGAAGGCGGCCGAGTGCGCCTTGGGGAAGCCGAAGCCCGAGAAGCCGACGATCTGGCTCCAGACCCGCTCGGCGGTCTCGCGAGCGGCGCCGCGCTCGATCGCCCCGGCCACGAACTTCTCCTCGTAGGCGCGGATCGCGGCCTCCGAGCGCTTGCGGCTCATCGCGCGGCGCAGCCCCTCGGCCTCCCCCGCGCGGAAGCCGGCGAAGGCCGTGGCCACCTCGAGCACCTGGTCCTGGAAGACGATCGCGCCGAGCGTGTCGCGCAGCACCGGCTCGAGCGACGGGTGCTCGTAGGGGATCTCGTAGTCGGGGTTCGCCCGCAGCGCCTTGCGCCGCTCGATGTAGGGGTGCACGGCGCCGCCCTGGATCGGCCCGGGCCGCACCAGCGCCACCTGCACGGTCAGGTCGTCGAGGTTCTCGGGGCGCGTGCGCTTGAGCATCTGCATCTGGGCGCGCGACTCGATCTGGAAGACCCCCATCGTCTCCGCCTCCTGGACGCGGGCGTAGACCTCCTTGTCGTCGTAGGGGATGCGCGACAGGTCGATGCGCTCGCCGCGCACGCGCGCGATCTCGTCGACGCAGCGCTCGACCGCCGAGAGCATGCCGAGGCCCAGCAGGTCGATCTTGAGGAAGCCGGCGTCGCCGCAGGAGTCCTTGTCCCACTGCACCATCTGGCGCCCCTCCATCGAGGCCGGCTGCACCGGGCAGAGGTCGATCAGCGGCTGGGTCGAGATCACCATCCCGCCGGGGTGCTGCGACTGGTGGCGCGGCAGCCCCCAGGCGTCGCGGGCGAGCTTCACGAGCGCGTCCCAGCGCGGCGAGCGCCGCGCCGGCTCGGGCACGTCGCCCTCGATGTCGTTGCGCTCCTTCCAGGGGTCGACCGCCCGCGCCAGGCGCTCGATCTCCCCCGGCGGCAGGCCGAGCGCCTTGGCGAAGTCGCGCACGGCGCTCTTCACCATGAACGTCGAGAACGCGGCCACGAGCGCGCAGCGATCGCGCCCGTAGCGGTCGTGCACGCGCGGGATCAGCACGTCGCGGATGTCGCGCGGGAAGTCGAGGTCGATGTCCGGGAGCGCGGTCAGCTCCTCGTTGAGGAAGCGCCCGAGGCAGAGCTCGTTTCGGATCGGGTCGATGTGCGAGAGGCCGGTGAGGTAGCAGACGATCGAGGACACGCTCGAGCCGCGGCCGCGGCCGGGCGGCAGCAGCCGGCGCGTGGACTCCGGCCCGCGCACCTCGACGGCCACCTCGCGCGCCAGCTCGAGCATGTCGCGGTGCAGCAGGAAGAAGCCGGACAGGCGCAGGTGGCGGATCACGCGCAGCTCCTCCTCGAGCCGGGCCGGGGCTTCGCCGCCGCGCGGGTAGCGCTCCTCGAGCTTCGCCGCGCACAGCTCCGCGAGCTTGCGGTCGGCGTCGGGGTCCTCCGACCCGGGGTAGCGGTAGCCGAGGTCCTCGGTCAGGTCGAAGGTCAGGCGCTCCGCCAGCCGCCCGCTCTCGGCAACCGCCTCGGGGTGCTCGCGGAAGCGCTCGGCCATCCGCTCGGGCGGGGTCAGCACGTGGGAGGAGTTGCCACGGCGCCGGGGCTCGGTCTCGTCGAGCGTGGCGCCCAGCCGAACCGCGACCATGGCGTCCTGGAGCGGGGTGCGCTCGCGCGTGTGCACGTGCACGTTGCCGGTGGCGACGCAGGGCACCCCCAGGCGCTCGGCCAGCTCGGCGAGCAGCTTGTTGCGGCGGCGGTCGTGGCGCCAGTAGGGGCGCTGCAGCTCGATGCGAAAGCGGTCGGGGCCGAAGGCGGCCAGCAGGCGGCGAGCGACCGCCGCGGCCTCCGGGTACTCGGCCCGCTCGATGCGAGCGGCCACGGCTCCGTCGCGGGCGCAGCCGGACAGGCAGACGAGCCCCTCGGCGTGACGCTCGACGTCCGCCAGCGTGACGCTCGGGTCGGTGTCGAGCGGGTCCTGCGCGGGCCGGCGCCCGTCCATGACCTGCGCGACCGGCTCCGACCACCCTTCGCGCGCCCAGCGCCGCGTGGGCCAGTGGGCGGCCGTGATCAGGCGGCAGAGGTTGGTGTAGCCGGCGCGCGACTGGCACAGCAGCGTGAGGTGATGACCGTCGTCGAGGGTCAGCTCGGCCCCGGTGATCGGCCGCACCCCGAGCGGCTTCAGCGCCTGGGCCATCTCCATGGCGCCGTGCAGCCCGTCGTGATCGGTCAGCGCCAGCGACTCATGACCCTGCTCCGCCGCCGCGGCGGCCAGCTCCACCGGGTGCGAGGCGCCATCCAGGAACGAGTAGGCGGAGTGGCAGTGCAGCTCGGCGTAGGGCACGAACGTATGTTCGCACACCCGAGTGCCACGATGCTGCCTATGAGCAATCGCCTCAGGGCCGTGGTCGACGGGCTCGACATCCAGCCCAACGACCGCGTCTTGGAGATCGGGTGTGGCCACGGCGTCGCGGCGACGTTCGTCTGCGAGCGCCTCGCCGAGGGGCACCTCACGGGGGTTGACCGCTCGGCCAAGATGATCGAGGCAGCCGCTCGCCGCAACGCGGCCTACGTCGACGCCGGGACGGCGGACTTCGTCGTCGCGAGCCTCGAGGAGCTTGACCTCGGCGATCGCCGCTTCGACAAGATCTTCGCCGTCCGCGTGGGCCTGTTCCACCGCGAACCCAACCGTGCCCGGCAGCTGGCTGAGAAGTGGCTCGCTCCCGGTGGGGTGCTCACCGCTGTCTTCGACCCCGCCTAGGAGACCGGGATCGCGAGCTTCCCGTTCCGCATGGTTACGACGAGCGAGCCGCCGGTCTTGCCCGTCCCGACCGCGAGCGAGACGGTGTGGAGCCTCCCCCGCAGGGCCACGTGCACGGTCTTCCCCTCGGTCACGGCCTCGACGGAGGCTCCGTTGACCCGCACTGTGGCCGCGCCCCGTGCGCGGGCCGGAAGGTGGAAGTCGATGCGGCGCACTTTCGGCCGGCTGCCCAGGCTCAGCTTCGCGACCAGCCGCCCGCCGCGCACGCTGCGCCGAGGCCGACGAGGGCGGCTCGGCGCGGCTAGAGCGAGCGGCCGTCGATGTTCCAGCTCGCCGGCGTCGCGCAGCCCCAGCTGGTGCAGCACGGTCGGCAGGATGTCGACGACCTTCGGCTTCTTGACGTTCCGCCCCAGCCCCGGGCCGGACCCGATCACGAACGAGGTCAGCTCGAGCTCGGTCTGGCCGAAGTGGCTGATGATCGACGGCTCGGACAGCGGCTTCTGGCCGTGGTCTGTGACCACCAGGATCGTCCAGCTCTCGAACGGGTAGCTCGCCCGCGAGCGGATCGCGCGCAGCAGCTTGCCGATGCGCGCGTCGGTGGTCGCGATCGCGTTCGCGTAGGTCGGGGTGGCCGAGCCGGCCAGGTGGGCCGTTTCGTCGACCAGCCCGAGGTAGACGAAGCCGGCATCCGGGTTGCCGCGGCGGAGATAGCGGGTCGACGCAGCGGTCACTTCCACGTCGCCCCGGTTCCAGGCGTCGATCGTCTCGACGGGCACGCGGGCGGCGAAGTTGGCGTCCATCGCCGAGCCGAAGATCGGCCCGCCATTCTCGGCCAGGCCGAGGTTGTCCCAGTCGCTCGCGAGGAACGTGCTCAGCCGCGCACGCCCGTTCTCGATCCGGGTGAGGAAGTCCAGGTAGCCGTTCTTGGTCGCCTGGCCGGGGTCCATGTTGAACTTGCTGCCGTCGACGCCGTGCTTGTCCTCCCAGACCCCGCTCGCGATCGACGACCAGCCGACCTCGCTGAGCGTGAACGTGTTCGGGCCGAACTCGAGCAGCGTGGGATGGCCGAAGCCCTCCCGGCGCAGGCGCGCGAGGTTGGGCGCGCGGCCCGCCTTCATCGCCTTCTCGAGCAGGTCCCAGCGCGTGCCGTCGGTGCCGATCACGAGCACCTTGTTCAGGCTGGTGCCGTCTGGGCCCGCCAGCGGAGCCTGGGCAAGCGCGGGCGGTGCGGCGAGCGCGAGGGCGCACAGCGCCAGCGCGAGCCTCATCGCGCCACTCTATACGCGGTGTTTACAACTCAGTGCGAATGGCGCCCGCGGATCGTGCGCCATGACTGCCACGTGATGCGCAGGATCACGACCGTGATGCCCAGGCCGATCAACGGATCGGCGACCTCCAGACCGACGGCGATACTGGCGGCACTCGCGACGACGGCCAGGCTGACGTAGGCGTCCGCCCGCGCGTGCGCGCCGTCGGCGATCAGCGCCGGGCTATCGAGGCGGTGGCCGCCACGGGTGCGGATCCCCGCAGCCGCCCAGTTGCCGGCAAACCCGACGAACCCGGCGGCGGCGAGCGCCCCGAGGTCGTCGACGTCGCGTGGCGAGATCAGCCGATCGATCGCCTCGTAGCCGGCCACGCAGGCGCTCACGAAGATGGCAGCCACCACAGCGAGGCCGGCCCACCGCTCCGCGCGCGGGCTGCGCAGGGCAAAGGCGACACCGAGTGGGACGGCGGTCAGCGCGTCCCCCACGTTGTGAATCAAGTCCGCGAGCAGGGCGACGCTGCCAGACGCGACCAGCACCACCGCCTGCACGCCCGCGGTCAGGGCGAGCACGACCAGCGCGAGGAGCACCGTGCGCACGCCCTCGCGCGAGCGCTTGATCGAGTCGTCGATCAGACCGTGCGAGTGGCCCACGGCCGCCGTTCTCTACAGCAACAAGCTGCCGCCCGGCGGCACGACCCAGAGCCGCTGGGCCCGCTCGGCCACGGCGTCGGGGCCGAGCTCGGCGACGGTTCGCGCGTGGGCCTCGTCCATCAGGCGCGCCAGCTCCCCCCACGCCATCGCGACCGCGGCAACCCTGGCGGTCGGCCCCCACCCGGTGGCGCTGCGCAGTTCCGCGGCGCGTTCGGCAACTTCCTCAGCGGTCATCTCTCCGAACGGCTTCGTCTGTCCGCCCGCGAAGACACGCTCGCCGAGAATGCTCTGCGGGTCGGGTGTCGGCCCAGCACTCACGGCAGGTATTGCACCGCCCCCACGGCGCCGAGCGCGTACCAGCACCCGAAGGCCAGCGTCAGCACGCCCATGGCGGGCGCGAACGCCAGCATCCGGCGACGCACGGGTCCGCGGGTGATCGTGTAGCCGAATACCGATGACAGCACGGCCATCGACAGCGCGGTGCCCACCGCGAGCACCGCCAGCCCGGCCACCGCCTCGGCCTGGTCCGGGATCGTCGCCAGCAGGAGCACGGCGACGCCGGCAGACCCGCCCACCCCGTGCACCAGGCCGATCCCGAACGCTCCCGCGGGCGACCGCCCCAGGCGCGCCTCCGGCGCGTGCTCGTGGTCGTGCTCGTCCTCGCGGTCGTGCGGGTGCAGGTGGCGGTGCTCGAGCGCCCCGTGACGGTGTGCATGCGCGTGGAACTGCCCGGTGCGCCAGCGCACGAGCAGCCGCACCGCGAGGAACATGATCATCAGCCCGACGGCCACCTCGGCGGCGCGCTGCGCCATCTCGGGCAGGTCGGCGCCGAAGAGCACGACCGGCACCCCGAACAGCCCGAGCGTGAGCGCGTGCCCCATTCCCCAGGCGAGCCCGAGCCGTCCGGCGCGTCCCCGCCCGTCGCGAGGATCCGAGGCGATCAGGGTCGAGACGGCGGCGAGGTGATCCGGGTCCGAGGCGTGGCGCAGTCCGAGCAGCAGGGCGACCGCCAGCACCACCACGAGCGCCTCGCCGTGCGCGAGCTGGGCCAGCGAGTCGTCAAGCCCGAACATCGCCCTCCGCCAGCCGCGCCGCCGCGACCGCGAGCTGTCCGTAGGCGATGCCGCCGTCGTTGGGCGGCAGCGACTCCGCCGTCAGCACCCGCAGCCCCTCGGCCCGCAGCGACTCGCGGGTGCTCTCCAGGAGGCGCAGGTTCTGGAAGACCCCACCCGACAGCACGACCGTCTCGGTGCCACGGCGGCTCGCCGCCCGGACACACGCCTCGGCCGTCGCGGCGGCGAGCGCGTTGTGGAAGCGCGCCGCGACAGAGGCAACCGACGCGCCTTCGCGTAGGTCGTCGACGACAGCCCTCACGGTCGGGCGAGCGTCCAATATCACCGGCGCGCCACCGTCATCGCGCAGCGGGAACGGGTAGCTGCCGGCTTCCGCTGGGTCGGCCAGGGCCTCCAGCTCGGCCGCGGCCTGCCCCTCGTAGGTGACCTCGGCGCGGACCCCGCAGAGCGCGGCAACGGCGTCGAACAGCCGGCCCACGCTCGTCGTGAGAGGGGAAGCGACGCCGCTGCGCGCGAGCTCGAGGACCTGCTTCCAGGCGATCGGGTCGACCGGCAGCTCAGGCGCCTGGGCACCGGACGCCGCGAGCCACGCGCAGGCCATCCGCCACGGCTGCCGGATCGCCGCCTCGCCGCCCGGCATCCGCACCGGGAACAGGAACCCGGCGCGCTCGAACCCGCGCAGGTCGCCGAACAGGAGCTCCCCGCCCCACACGGTGCCGTCCCCGCCGTAGCCGGTCCCGTCGAAGATCGCCCCCAGCGCCGGCGCGGTCTCGCCGTGCTCGGCGAGGCACGCCGCCAGGTGGGCGTGGTGGTGCTGCACGCCGATCGGCTCCACTCCGTCGAGCTCGTGCGCGTGCTTGGTCGACAGGTACTGGGGATGGAGGTCGTACGCCACGGCCTGCGGCCTCACCGCGAACAGCCGCTGGAAGTGCTCGATGCCCGCCGTGAACGAGCGGAGCGTCTCGTAGTTCTTGAGGTCGCCGACGTGATGGCCGACCCACGCGTCCGCGCCCCTGGCCAACGCGAACGTGTTCTTGAGCTCGGCGCCACACGCGAGCAGGTGCCGGCCGCAGTCCAGGGGCAGCCGCAGCGACGCCGGCACGTACCCCCGGGAGCGCCTCAACAGCAGTGGGCGATCGCCGGTCACGCGCGCGACGCTGTCGTCGGTGCGGGTCTCGATCGGCCGGTCATGGACCAGGAACAGGTCGGCGATGCCGGCGAGCCGCTCGGCCGCGTCCTCGTCGTCGAAGGCGATCGGCTCGTCCGAGACGTTGCCGCTGGTCATCACGAGCGTCGTGCCGGTATCGGCCGCCAGCAAGTGGTGCAGTGGCGAGTACGGCAGCATCACCCCGAGCTCGCTAGAGCGCGGTGCCACCGACTCGGCGATCCCGGACGGCCGGCGCGGGGCGAGCACGATCGGTCGGGCCGGCGAGCCGAGCAGGGCGGCGTGCGCCGCGGTCACGTGGATCAGCGCTCGCGCTGCGAGCAGGTCCGGCGCCATCAGCGCGAAGGGCTTGTCCTCGCGGTGCTTGCGCGCGCGCAGGCGGGCCACCGCCGCCTCGTCGTCGGCGCGGCAGGCCAGATGGAAGCCCCCGATTCCCTTCACCGCCACGATCGCGCCGCCGAGCAGCGCCTGCGCCGCGGCGGCGACGGGGTCGGCCGTGCAGGCCCCGAGCAGTTGCATCCGGGGGCCGCAGTCCGGGCAGGCGTTGGGCTGGGCGTGGAAGCGCCGGTTGCCCGGATCGAGGTACTCCGCGCGGCAGGCCGGGCACATCTCGAAGCCGGCCATCGTCGTGTTGGGCCGGTCGTAGGGGATGTCGCGCACGATCGTGAAGCGCGGCCCGCAGTTCGTGCAGTTGACGAACGGGTAGCGAAAGCGCCTGTCGCGCGGGTCGAACAGCTCGGCCAGGCAGTCGACGCAGGTTGCGCTGTCGGGCGTGACCGCGGCCCGGGGCTCGCCACCCGTGGGGCTCTCGCGAATCGAGAAGCCGTGCTCTCCCAGCTCCTCGAGCTGCTCCGAGACGACCCGCTCGACCGTGGCGAGCGGCGGCGCCTCGATCGGGAGGCGGGCGAGAAAGCGCTCCACGGTCTCCGAGGGCGCCTCGACCTCGACCACCACGCCGCGCGCGTCGTTGAGCACGTGTCCGGCAACGCCCAGCTCGCCCGCCAGGCGATACACGTAGGGCCGGAAGCCCACGCCTTGGACCGTCCCCTCGACGCGGGCGCGCACCCGGCTCACGCGGCGCTCTCCTGCGGCCGGCGCCGGCCCTCGTTCAGCACGAGCCCGTACAGCAGGTGGTCCGCAGCAAGCCCTGCTCGATCGGCAAGGCGGAGCTTCTCGGCCTGGCGGAGCCCGAGCACCGGGGCGATGCCGAGCTCGAAGCCGAGCCAGACGAGCAGCCCGTAGGCGGGACCTGCGTACGGGCGCCGTCGCAACCCGTCCGGCAGGAGCGCGAAAGCAGCGCCGCCGCCGGCGCCGTAGGTCCAATGGAAGAGCTCGATCGCAGCTCGCCGCCGGCCGCGCGGCACCCGTCTCAGCAACCCGCGCGCCTTCTGCTTGGCGATCGCCTGCGGCGGCGTCTGTTCGACCAAGCCCACGTCGACGGTGAAGATCCGCATGCCGGTCATGGCCATGGCCGCGACCGCGCCGCGCCCGGCCGCGTGCAGCACCTCGTTCACCCGACCAGCTCCCGCAGCAGGTGGTAAGCGCTCGCCTGTGCCTCCTGGATTCGCGGGATGTGCTCCGAGCGGGTCACGACCACGTGATCCGCGAGCTCCTCAGCGGCGACGCGCCCGCCGTCGTAGCCCACCATGGCAATCGTGCGCAGGCCGCGCCGGCGCGACTCCGCCAGGGCAGCGATCACGTTCGCGGAGTTGCCGCTCGTGGAGATCGCGAGCAGCGTGTCCCCGGTCCGCCCGTGAGCGATCACCTGCCTGGCGAAGATGGCCTCCGTCCCGATGTCGTTCGCGATCGCGGTCAGGATCGCGGCGTCCTCGGTGAGATCGAGCGCTCGCCGCCCCGACAGGCGAAAGTCGGCCACGGCGTCCATCGCGTCGGTCGCCGAGCCCCCGTTGCCGAGGGCGAGCAGGCGGCCGCCGGCGTCGAGGCCCTGTCGCAGTCCGGCCGCCGCGGCCGTCAGCTCGGCCCGGTTCTCGGAGAGGGTCTGCGCCCGCAGCTCGCCGATCTCCTCGGCCTTGGCGAGCACCGAGCGCCGCACATCCGCCACGACCGACTCCAGGTCGTCCTCGCTCTCGCCCAGGAAGGGATAGAGGAAGCTCGACGCCCCCGTGTCGTGCACCGGCTTCGCCTGCCGGCCCTCGAGCAGCCCGCGATGGTCGAAGAAGACGTGCACCAGCTCCCAGAGCACGTGGTAGAGGGTCTCGACAAGCTCCTGCCGAATCGATTCGTCCGCCGTGGGCGGCTCGAACGCCCACTCGGCGCCCACCGGCGCGAAGGCGAGCGTCAGGCAGCCGCGATCGCGTGCGACCGAGATCGCGGCGGCGGTCTCGACGGTGCCGAAGCCGATCGCGATGTCGTCGGGCTCCGCGATCAGGGCCACCTGCTCGGGCAACGGCCCACCCTCGCCCGCGATGCCGATCGCCGGCAGCGCGCGCTTGCCGACGATGACCGGGTGCACGAACTCCACCGCCACGTGGCGGGCGTCCGAGCGGGCTGCCGGCGTCGCTCCGAACGCGATCAGTCGGCCCCCGCGGGCAAACCGCTCCGCCATCCGGTGGCACAGGCGGGCGAGCCGCTCGGCCTCCGCCTCGAAGAACTCGGCATTCGCGCGCGTGCGCTCGGCCAGCGCACGCTCGAGCGCGTCGCTCCCGAGCGCGTGCGTCAAGCGGTTACCTCCGCCCTCTGTCCGACCCCGGCGAGCCAGTCCCGCCACTGCTCGACTCCCTCGCCGGTCTTCGCGCTGACCACGATCCGCTCCACGCCGGGGTGGACCGCGTCGAGGTTGTAGAGGAACTTGTCGAGGTCGAAGTCGAGGTGCGGCAGCAGGTCGACCTTGTTGACCAGCACCAGCTCGCAGGCCCTGAACATGAGCGGGTACTTGAGCGGCTTCTCCTCGCCCTCGGTGATCGCCGAGACCATGATGCGCGCGTCCTCGCCGACCCTGAACTCGGCCGGGCAGACCAGGTTGCCGACGTTCTCGATCACGAGCAGGTCGATGTCGTCGAGCGGCAGGTCGCCGAGCGCCGAGCGGACCATGTTCGCGTCCAGGTGGCACTCGCCGCCGAAGCTGGGATCGGTGTTCAGCTGCGTCACCGGCACGTGCAGCGACGCCAGCCGGTCGGCGTCCATCGAGCCCTGCACGTCGCCCTCGAGCACGCCCACGCGCACCCCCGCCAGCTCGCGCACCACCCGCTCCAGCAGGGCGGTCTTGCCCGCGCCGGGGGCGCCCATGAAGTTGACCACCCGCACGTCCGCGCGGTCGAAGTCAGCCCGGTTCGCCTGGGCGATCGTGTTGTTGGCGTCGAGCGCCTCCTCGACGATCTTCACCTTGGTGCGATGCATTCGGCCTCCTCGACCTCGATCGACTCAACCTCGAACTCGTCTCCACTCGCGACCTCGACCCGGCCCGCCCCGCCACAGCCGGGGCACATGAAGATCGGCAGCTCGATCTCCCACTCGCGCGCGCACACCGCGCAGCGCAGCCGTGCGGGGATGAGGTCCTGCTCGAGCCGCGCGCCCTCGCACACCGTCCCCTGAGCGACGAAGCCGAAGTAGAAATCGAGCGTGTCGGGCACCACCTGCCGCAGCGCGCCGACCCGCATGCTCACGAGGCTCACCGGCCGCCCCTGCGCGTGCTTGACGACGGTGTTGACGATCGCGCTCGACAGCGACAGCTCGTGCATGGCTCAGTCGACCGCGTACGCGCCGTCCGTGCGGAGCTCGTCGATCGTCTCGATCACCAAGCCCACGGCGCCCTCGACCGCACGCTCTACGCCGGGGCTCAGGCCAAGCCCCATCTCCTCGACCTCGGCGGGTTCGCACGCCACCACGACCACCTTGCCGGGCCACGCGCCGAGCGTCTTCACGAAGCGCAGCACCGTCTGCGGGTCCATGGCGTGCGGATTGATCATCTGGCCGTCCTCGATGCCGGCGTCGACCTCCTCCTCGAGCGCCTCCATCACGTAGAGCGTCCCGGGCTCGCCGCCCTGGCGGCTGACGTCGATCAACACCAGCGCGTCGTACCCACGCATGACCTCGTAGGCCAGGTCGAGCCCGCCGGTGCCGAAGTCGAACACCGCCGCGCCCTCGGGCAGGTCGCGTGTCTCGAGGCGCTTGACGACCTCGCTGCCGAAGCCGTCGTCCTTGAGCCAGGCGTTGCCGATTCCGGCCACCAAGATCCTTTTCACTCGACCACCTCCACTTCAGGGGGGAAGAACCACAGGAAGCGCCCGGTCTCGCGGAGGATCTCCTGGCCGGGCTCGTCGAGCGCCACGCCGAGGTGCACCCGGCCGTCGTAGTCGCGCTGGATGCGCTCCACGGTGACCGTGCGGCCCTCCAGCATGCGCGCCTGCAGGTCGGCGTCGAGGCCCGGGCGGACGATCACCCGCCCGCCGCGCCTGAACACCACGCCGTCGACCTCGACGTCGGGCAGCCCCTGGGTCGGGTCGTGGATCTCGGTCATTCGCCCGTGCAGTCGCCTCAGCTGCTCAGGGGTCACCGCGGACGCGCGCTCGATCATCTCGCGAACCGCGGGGTCCTGGTCGGCGATTTCGGCGCGCTCTTCGTCGCTGAGCACCTGGACGTGCAGGACCAGCGCCTCCTCGATCTCGGTGTTGTCGAACAGGTTGCCGCGGCTCTCGGGCGCGATCTGGGGGTGGTCGGGGAGCACGATCGCCGCCCCGAGCATCACGTCGTCGGCCGGCGAGGCGAGCACGGGCCAGGTGTTGACGCTGTCACAGGGCGCGTCGAGCTGCGAGAGGAAACGGCCGCCCGTGACGCGCAGCACCGGATGCGTCGAGATCAGCGACCGCTCGATGGCGGCGGCCCGGTCGAGACCGGCCGGCGCTTGGGTGTGGTTCTCGACGCGGTACGAAACCAGCCGGCGGGAGTCGCCGAGCGGGGTGATCTCGAGCCGGGTCCGGATCGCCAGGCCTTCGATCTCGAAATCGCCCTCCCCAGCGATCTGCTGCGCCTCCGCGCGGTGGCGGTCGCCGCTCGGCGCGAGGAAGCGCACCTCGGCCGAGACGTCGCTGCCGCCCTCGGCGACGCACTGCAGCTGGATGTGGTCGTAGGTCGTGTCGAGCGTGCGGGCGTACGCCGGCGGGTAGACGATCCCGAAGGGCGTGGGCGTGGCGTTCTTGGTGGCCCCCGGCGTGTAGGGGTAGAGCGCGTAGCCCTCGTAGAGCAGGGTGTCGACGAGGTCGTTCACGACGAAACAGTCGCTCCGGCGCGGGCCGGGCCCGCGCCCTCGCGCACGGCGAGCAGCTCCGCCACGCACGCGTCGAGGGTTGGCAGCGCGCGGCGCGCCTTCTCGCGCTGGAGCGCCCGCAGGGTCGACTCCTGCAGCGGGATCCACCCGGTGTGCGGGTAGTAGTGCTCGACGAGCTCCCGCCAGATCGCAACCGGGAAGCGGAACTCGGCCGTGCACGCCCACGGCACGAGCGACACCTGCAGGCGCCCCTCGTCGCCGCGGTAGTGGACCGTGCCGTTGAAGTTGAACGCGAGCGGCACCTCGCCGTCCGGCAACCCGTAGAGGTACTTCGTCGAGGCGACCTCCATGTCGAAGCTGCAGGGCACCGGGACGCGGAAGGTCGTCGCGCCGGTGAACGCCGGCACGAGCACATCGGCCCGGTGCCACACGAGGCTGCGCGTAGTGGTCGCCCAGCGCTCGGGCGCGCCGAACAGCTCGACCAGGCGCTCGCGGGTCTCGGCGTCGTAGGCGCGCCGCGCGGGCTCGATCATCACCTGCGCGCTGAGCGCGATCGCGTACACCGCGCGTCCGCCCGGCTCGCTGACGTGGACGTCGAAGTCGACGGCCGGCACGGCGGCGTGCCGGCGGCCGGCGGCGTTCAGCACCTGGAACTCGGGCTCGGGGGCGTCGCTCACGCCGCAACCGCCCGCAGGTCGTCGAAGTAGGCCTCGATCGCCCGCTCCACCCCGCCCCCGCCGGAGATGCCCTCCCAGGAGGCCTTGACCAGGCCGACGAGCATGTAGCAGCGGTCGATCGGCGCGATCGCGTAGGCGGGCGGCTCGGACATGCGGTTGACGATCAGCGCCTCGGCGTCCGGCTCGAGCTCGTCCAGCACCGGGTTCATCCGGGCGAGCCGGCTCCAGGTCTCGAAATGCAGCTCGCTCTCGGTCGCCCCGGCGGGGCTCGGGTAGAGCGCCACGACGCAGTCCGTGACGCTCGAGTGCATGAAGAACGCCAGGCCGATCGGGATCCTGAACTGCGCCCAGATCTCCTCCGGCAGCTCGAAGTCCTCCAGCCAGAGCGTGCGGTTGCCGGTCGGCCGGAACTCGGCGTCGCCCGATCGCAGTGCCCAGCAGCTCTCGCATACGCACACGATCTGGCGCTCGTAGAGGTTGAGCATGTGGCGGTGGTCCTCGGGCACCGTCGTCTGGCAGAGGTCGCAGCGCTCGTCCTGCGAGACCGGCTGCGGCGGCTTGGGCTGCGCCAGGGAGCGCAGCCCCGAGACCATCAGGGCCTTGCGCCGACCGGCGACCGCCTCGTCGATCCGCTTCACAGCGCGACCTTGATCGCCTCCTGCTCGCGCAGGAGCGGCACGGGCTGGAGCTGCAGATGATCGTCGTCCATCGACCTCCCCGCCTGGGGGAGGAAGAAGCCGCGGCCGCAGCCGGGGCAGCGCAGCGTCCCCTGCTCGAGCGCGCCGCCGTCGAGAGCCCCGCCGCAGTCCGCGCAGCTGTTGCGATACGCGAGCAGCGTGCCGTCGACGTTGGCCACGAACAGCGGCACCCCATCGACGTCCGCCGCCGCCAGCGAATCCGGCGGCTCGATCTCGAGCGTCCGCCAGCCGTTGTGCTGCAGCACCGGCAGCGGCAGGCCGCTGAGCTGCGGCTCCTCCTCGACCACCCCCTCTACGTCCATCCCGAGCAGGTCGGGCGCCGCTTGCTCGAGCGCCTGCCTGACCGCCAGCTCCAGCGTCGACGAGGACGCGCGACACGACTTGCAGCTGCCCTCCAGGCGCAGCCTCGCGATCCCGTCCTCGATGCCGAGCAGCTCGACGTTGCCACCGTGCGACTCCATGTAGGGCCGGACCGTGTCGAGCGCCTCCATGACGCGCTCCTCGATCGGCACCGGGTACAGGTCGTGGATCATCAGCAGGCCGGAGACGAGCTCGTCGCCCGCCATCTCCTCGCGCATCCCCGCGTCGGCCAGCTCGACGATCCGCCCCAGGCCGGCGCCGTACATCTGCACGACCGCCGCGGTCAGCTCCTCGGCCAGCGCTCGGCACGCCGGATCGTCGAGGTCCTCCAAGCGCCCCGTGAGCTCCTGCACGCGGGCTATCAGCTGCTCGGCCTCCATCGCCTTAGCAGAGCGCCGTCGGCGTGTGGACGACCTTCCGCACGGAGCCCTTGCCGCCGTACATGTGCACTCCGCACGGCAGGCACGGGTCGAATGACCGGACCGCCCGCATGATGTCGATCCCCTTGAAGTTCTCGGGACCGTTCTCCTCGAAGATCGGCGTGTTCTGCACCGCGTCCTCGTAGGGGCCCGGAGTGCCGTAGACGTCGCGCGGGCTCGCGTTCCACGGCGTCGGCGGGTAGGGCTGGTAGTTCGCGATCTTCCCGTCCTCGATGACCATGTGGTGCGACAGCACGCCGCGGGCCGCCTCGTGGAAGCCGCAGCTGACGGCGCGGTCCGGGACCTTGAAGTCGTTCCAGCTCTTGGTCCGGCCGGCCTGCACCTCCTTCATCGCGCGCTCCAGGTTGTGGAGGGCGATCAGCGCCGAGTACGCCTGGTGGTACGTGCGCGCGCGATCGCGCTCGATCGCGTTCGACTTCTCCGGCACGTGCCACTCCATCTCCATCTCGGGGAAGCTCGCCGAGCGCGGGAGCGACATCTGGATGCTGTTCCCGGTGGCCTTGGCGTAGCCGAAGTCGACCAGCCCGGCCTTCGCCGTGCACCACTGGCGAGCGAACGGGCCGCCGCCGGTGTCGCAGCACACGTGCGTGTCGGTGCGCTTGTCATAGATGCGTGGCGACACGACCCAGGTGTACTTGTCGGTGAAGTCGCGCTTCTGCGGCTTGGGCAGCGTCACCTTGTTCCACGGGTGGTTCTTGTCGACCGGGTTGCCGAGCGGATCCTCGGTCACGAAGGTGCGCTCGTTCTCCCAGCCGTCGAAGTACGAGGAGCCGAGCAGGATCCGGATCGCCAGGTTGATCTCGACCAGATCCGTTGTGATCAGCTCACCGCCGATCGCGATCCCGGGGGTGATGTAGCGCTTGCGCCCCCAGTCGGTCATGTTGGCGTAGCTGTAGTCGACGTAGTCCGGGTCGTCGAACGAGCCCCAGTTGACGAGGTTCGTCTCCCGGTAGCCGACCATGTCGTACCCCGGCAGCTCCGTGAGGAAGAAGTCGTACAGGTCGTCGTGCATCGGCACGCTTCTCTTCACGTAGTCGAAGTACCTCATCAGGCGCACGTAGTAGTCCGTGCAGGTCTGATGCGTGATGTCCGCGCTGCAGCCGCCCGGCATGATCGTCGAGGGGTGCGTGTGACGCCCGCCGAAGAGGCAGTACATCTCGCGCGTGTAGCGGGCCACGTGGAGGGTCTCCAGGTAGAACTCGCCCGTGAACGGGTTGAGCGCCCGCATGATGTCCGCGATCGTCTTGTAGCCGTGGATGTCCTGCCCCGGCGCCGAGGTGGTCTCGGCCTTGGCGAGCAGGCTCGGGTTGGTCTCCTTGACCATCTGCTCGCAGAAGTCCACGTTCGCCATGCAGTCGTTGAAGATCGCGTGGTCGAAGATGTAGTCCGCGGTCTCGGCCAGGTTGAACGCCATGTCCCCCAGCGGCGGCGGCTTGACCCCGTAGGCCATGTTCTGGTTCAGGCAGGAGCAGGTGCAGTGGTTGTCGCCGCAGATGCCGCAGATGCGGCTGGTGATGAAGTGGGCATCACGCGGGTCGATCCCCTTCATGAAGATGTCGAAGCCGCGGAAGATCATCGACGTCGAGTAGCACTTCAGGACCTGCTGGTTGGAGAAGTCGATCTCCGTATGGATCCCGAGCGACCCGACGATGCGGGTGATCGGATCCCACGACATCTCCTTGACGACGACCTTCTGCTCGCGTGGTGTCTCGACTGTGGACATGCGTGATCCCCTCTACCAGCGCTTGGAGTAGCCGGTGGTCAGCTCGGGCTTGTTGTGACGCCAGTCGGGCTCGACGTCGTACTTGCGCTCGATGTTGCGCTTGCGGAAGTACCGCACCATCGGGCCGTAGACGTACTTCGTGAGCCCGGCGGCGCGGGCCCCCCAGGGGTCCTCCTCCATGAACGGCATGTACTTGTCGGGGAAGCCCGGCATCGTGCAGGCCATGCAGATGCCGCCCACGTTCGGGCAGCCGCCGATGCCGTTCACCCAGCCGCGGATCGGCACGTTGCACTTGACGACCGGGCCCTTGCAGCCGAGCTTCACGAGGCAGCGGTGGTCGGAGCCGTACTCGGTCGCGAAGTCGCCTTCCTCGGCGAACCCGGCGCGGTTGCAGCCCTCGCGCACCGTGCGGCCGAACAGCCACTTCGGGCGCAGCTGCTCGTCGAGGTCCGGCGCCGGCGCGAGGCCCGCGAGATGCAGCGCCAGATAGAGCAGCGTCTCGGTCATGTTGTCCGGCTGGGCCGGGCAGCCGGGGATGCACACGACCGGCAGGCCCGCCTGCGACTTCCAGTTCCAGCCCAGGTAGTCGGGGACCCCCATCGCACCGGTCGGGTTGTTCTTCATCGCCGGGATGCCGCCGTAGGTGGCGCAGGTGCCGACCGCCACGACCGCGGCCGCCTTGGGCGCGAGCCGGTCGATCCACTCGTTCATCGTGATCGGCTGGCCGTTCGAGGGGTTGACCGCGAAGCCGGTCCAGTGACCCTCGCCGTTGATCTGCTCGTTGCCGAGCGAGCCCTCGATCACGAGCACGAACGGATCGAGCTTGCCCTCCTCGGCGTCGAACCAGGCCTGGGCGTACTCCTGCCCGACCTCGTAGGCGATCACCTGGTTGTGCACGACGACCTTCGGCATCCCGGGGATCGCTTGCGTGATGATGTCCTCGAGGCTCGGGTTGGTCGCCGACGTCATGGCGACCGAATCGCCCTCGCAGGAGAGGCCGGTCGTCATCCAGAGGACATGCGCGGTGACCGCCTCGGTCTTCTTGTGCTCCGCGTATGCGTCGGTAATCGCCATCGCACTCCCCTCTCTCTCAACAGATCCGCGGCAGGGGGTCCCCCACCAGCTGGTCCATCACCCGCTTGCCGCCGAAGCCCGTCTCCACCAGGACCATCCCGGGCGGCTCCGTGCGCACCTCCCCGATCTCCGCCGCCTGCTCGCAGCCGGCTACCGAGCGCAGTGCGGCGAGCGCCTGGTCGGTGGCCTCCGGAGCGACGAACGCCACGAGCTTGCCCTCGTTGGCCACGTACATCGGGTCTATCCCCAAGATCTCGGACGCCCCGGCGACGGCCGGGTCGACCGGCACCGCCGCCTCGCGGACGAGCATCGCGACCTGCGACGTCCGCGCCAGCTCGTTCAGAACCGACGCGACGCCGCCCCGCGTGGCGTCGCGCATGGTGCGCAGCGACGGCCCGGCCTCCTCGAGCAGCGCGTCCACGACCGGCCACAGCGAGCGCGTGTCCGACTCGATCGCGGCGGCCAGTTCGAACTCCCCGCGCGCCAGCATGATCGCCGTGCCGTGCTCGCCGATCGTCCCGGAGAGCAGCACACGGTCGCCCGGGCGGATCGCGTCGGCGGCCAGGCGGGCGCGCGGGTCACGCAGCCCGATTCCCGTGGTGCAGACGTACATCTGATCCGCCGCCCCGCGCTCGACGACCTTCGTGTCGCCCGAGACGATCTGCACGTTCGCGGCCTCGGCCGCGGCCGCGATCGCCTCGACCTCGGCCCGCAGCTCGTCCGCGGCGAGCCCCTCCTCGAGGATCAGGGACAGGGTCAGCGCCAGCGGGCGCGCGCCGGAGACGGCGAGGTCGTTGACGGTCCCGTTCACGGCCAGGTCGCCGATCGAGCCGCCGGGGAACCGGATCGGCTTGACCACGAACGAGTCGGTGGTCATCGCGAGCGCCGCGCCGTCCACGTCGAGCGAAGCGGCGTCTTCCGTCGCCTGGCCGCCGAAGGCCGGAGCGAACAGTCCCTCGATCAAGCTCTGCGTCGCTTTGCCCCCGGCGCCGTGGGCCATGTTGATGCGGTCGTCGCGGAACTTCGCGCGCTTGCCCCGAGCGGTCTCGATGATGCCGAGGATGCGTTCCTCGCGCCCCGTGACAGTCACACGACCTCACGCTCCCGGGCGAAGCGGCCGTAGTTGTAGTAGGCGGCGCAAGCGCCCTCGGAGGACACCATGCACGTCCCGATCGGGCGCTCCGGGGTGCACGCGGTGCCGAAGACCTTGCACTCCCACGGCTTGATCACGCCCTTGAGCACCTCTCCGCACTGGCACGCCTTCGGATCCGCCACGCGCACGCCCGGGACGCTGAAGCGCAGCTCCGCGTCGAGGTCGGCGTAGGCGTCGGACAGCTTCAGCCCGCTCTGCGAGATGAAGCCCAGGCCGCGCCACTCGAAGTGCGGGCGCAGCTCGAACACCTCGGCCATCACCTCGAGCGCGCGCGGGTTGCCCTCATAGGGGACGACGCGCGAGTACTGGTTCTCCACCTCGCAGCGGCCCTCCGCGAGCTGGGCGAGGATCATCCGGATCGCCTGCAGGATGTCGAGCGGCTCGAACCCGGCTACCACGATCGGCTTGCCGTAGTCCGCCGGGATGAACTCGAACGGCCGTGCGCCGACGACCGTCGACACATGGCCGGGCCCGACGAACCCGTCCAGCCGCAGGTCGGGCGAGTCGAGCAGGGCGCGCAGCGGCGGCACGATCGTGACGTGGCTGCACATGCACGAGAAGTTCGGGACACCCTCGGCCTTCGCGCGCCTGAGCGTCAGGGCGGTCGACGGGGCCGTGGTCTCGAACCCGATCGCGAAGAAGACGACCTCGCGGTCGGGGTTCTGCTTGGCGATCCGCAGGGCGTCCAGCGGCGAGTAGACCATCCGGATGTCCGCGCCCTCGGCCTTGGCCTCGAGCAGGCTGCCGTCGGACCCCGGCACGCGCATCATGTCCCCGAAGCAGGTGAAGATGACGCCGGGCTCGCGTGCGATCGCGATCCCGTCGTCCACGCGGCCCATCGGGATCACGCAGACCGGGCAGCCCGGCCCGTGCACGAGCTCCACGTTCGCGGGCAGCAGGTCGTCGACGCCGTACTTGTAGATCGAGTGCGTGTGGCCGCCGCAGACCTCCATGAACTTGTAGTGGCGACCGGGCTCGACCGCCGCCAGGATCTCCGTCGCCAGCACTCGCCCCAGCTCGGGGTCGCGGAACTCGTCGACGTACTTCAAGCCTCGAGCCCCACGAGCGCGACTCCAGCGTGAACGAGCAGCCGATCGCCGGGGGCGACCGGCTCCACCAGCGCTATCTCGACGGTGCTCCTCGACCCGTCTTCGGCCGCGCACAGCGCGAGGCCGCGGGCGGCGTCGATGCGCTCAACCTGCATCGGGACGCCCTCGTCGGAGCAGGTGATGCAGTGGTCGCCGCAGGAGTTCACTCGATGACGCTTGCCTTCAGCTCTTCCAGCTCAGCCTCGTAGTCGGCGCCCATTCGCTCGAGCTGCCTGCGGGTGGCGACCGCCTCCTCCTCGTCGACCCGCGACATGGCGAACCCCACGTGGATCAGGACCCAGTCGCCGGGTCCGACCGCCGAGCCGTCCTCGTCGAGCAGGCCGATGTTGATCGTGCGCTGCACTCCCGCGACATCGACGTTCGCGAGGCGATTGACCTCGTCGACCATCTCGACGATCTGCCCAGGTATGGCAAGACACACGTTGGCGGCTCTCCCGTCGGCTGGGCGGCCGACCCTATGCCCGGTCCGCCCGCCCGAACAGGGCCGACGTTGAAATCCAACGTTGCATTCCCACGTGGCTGGGTAGTTTTTGGCGAGGAGGACTGATCTGTCTAGGTGACCGGTAACGAGGGCACAGGCGCGAAGTCGTCGGAGTCGGTCCGAATCCTCGAGGTCGACCCCGAGCTCGGGCTGCGCGTGCCGGCTGCGGAGATCCAGCGTGCTCGGACGCAGCTCACGGCCCGCGTGACCTCACTGCGCCGCGGGCGGTGGGAGGTCCCTCACGACGAGGAGGATCACGGCGGTCTGGGCTTCCTGATGCTCGACGGGCTCCTCGCCCGCGACATCCTGCTCGCCGGAACGACCGCGACCGAGCTGCTGGGCGAGGGCGACGTGCTCCACCCGTGGGTACCGACCCGTGAAGAGGGCCTCGTCCGATATCACGTGTTCTGGCACGTGCTCACCCCGGTGAAGCTCGCCGTCCTGGACTCGGCGTTCGCCCGCTCGCTCGGCGATTGGCCGCAGGTGACGAGCGCGCTGTTGGAGCGCGCGATCAGGCGCACGCTGCGGATGTCGATCCACCAGGCCCTGCTCCAGCTGACGCCGGTCGAGACCCGCCTGCTCGTACTGTTCTGGCACCTGGCAGAGCGGTGGGGACACGTGACTCCCGACGGCATCAGCGTCCGGCTGCACATGTCCCACGAGGTCCTCGGTCAGCTGGTCGGCAGCCAGCGCGCCTCCGTGACGACAGGGTTGCGCAGGATCGACCAGAGCGGCCTGATCGTTCGTCGAGCCGACGGCACCTGGCTACTGCGCGGCTCGCCGCCCGACGAGCTGGCGGAGATCCACTGGGAGCAGCGCGCGTCCACCGGCTGACGCGGCTCGCCGGCCCAGATCAGTCCTTGGGGTGCTCGGGGAAGTCCGACTCCGACTCCGAATCCTCCGCGATCTCCTCGCGCTGCGACTCCTGCGGGTCACCTGACTCGAGCTTCTCGACGTCTCCTTCGACGTCCTCCTCGCGACCTTCGCCGTAAGCGTGCAGCGGGGTATCGGGCAGGGTCTCCTCGTCCGCGCGCCGCTCTTCGTCTCCTGCGGGCATGCCGTGTCCTCTCCTCGGGTGGTTGGAGCGCCTCTACCCGGAGGAGCGCATCTCTAGCATCGTCGGCCGTGGATTCGCCCCTGGCCCTGGACATCGACGACCTCGTCAAGCGCTACGAAACGGGGACCGAGGCCCTGCGCGGGGTGTCGCTCGACATCCAGGACGGCGAGTTCTTCGGGCTGCTCGGCCCGAACGGAGCCGGCAAGTCGACCTTGATCCACTGCGCCACCGGCCTCGCGCGCCCGACGGCCGGCGAGATCCGCGTCTTCGGCCACGACGCGATCAATGACTACGAGCAGGCGCGTATGGCCGTCGGCCTCGCCGCGCAGGAGTTGAACCTGGACTGGTTCCTGACCGTCGAGGAGACCCTCGACTACCACGCGGGCTACTTCGGAATGCCGAAGAAGCACCGAAGGGAGCGCGCAGCTGAGCTGCTCGACGCGTTCTCACTCCGCGACAAGAGGGGCGAGCGCGTCCGCACGCTCTCCGGGGGCATGAAACGTCGCCTCGTGCTCGCGCGCGCTCTCATGCATCGGCCGCGGCTCCTGATCCTCGACGAGCCCACAGCGGGTGTCGACGTCGAGCTGCGGCTGGAGCTGTGGCAGTACGTGCAGCGCATCAACGCAGAGGGCACGACGATCCTGCTCACGACTCACTACCTCGAAGAGGCCGAGCAGCTCTGCGACCGGATCGCCTTCATCAACGGGGGCGACATCGTTGCTCGAGGCACGAGCGAGGAGCTCGCTGAGGAATTCGGCGTCACGAGCTTGGAGGACTCCTACCTCGAGCTCGTCGGCCGCAAGGAGCTCTCGCGTGCCCACATCGGGACGGACGTCCCATGACCACCGCCCAGATTCGGTTCTTCAGCCTGCTGCGGCGTGAGGTCAGCCGCTTCCTCAAGATCAAGCGCCAGACGGTCGGCGCTCCGCTGCTCGAGACGTTTCTCTACATCTCGGTGTTCGGCGCCGCCCTGGGCTCCCGCATCGACGAGCTGCACGGGATCGACTACGTGGTCTTCGTGATCCCCGGCCTGGTCATGATGGCCTGGGCGATCAACGCCTTCGCCAACAACTCCTCATCGATCCTCCAGCAGAAGTTCCAGCGTGCGATCGACGATCAGCTGTCGTCGCCCGCCTCGCCGCTCGAGCTCCAAATGGCGTTCTCGCTCGGCGGTTTCCTGCGGGGGATGCTCGTCGCAACGCTGACGTGTGCCGCCGCCTTCGTGCTGGTCGACCTCCCGGTCGAGCACGTGTTCGTGCTGATCCCGGCCCTGCTGCTCGTCGGCTTCTTCTTCGCGCAGCTCGGCGTGCTCGTGGGCGTGCGCGCCGAGCAGTTCGACGACGTCTCCTTCGCGCAGACGTTCGTGCTCCAGCCGCTGATCTTCCTGGGCGGCGTCTTCTACTCGGCGTCGCTGCTGCCGGAGCCGTTCCAGACGCTGACCCATTTCAACCCGGTCTACTACATGATCAACCTGGTTCGGTACGGCTTCCTCGGCTACACCGAGGCCAACGTGGCAGTCTCGCTGACTCTGCTCACGCTGGCCACGCTGGCGCTGTTCACGCTCAACCAGCGGCTGTTCGCGAAGGGCTACCGGCTGCGCGCCTAGGCCGTCGCGGCCCGGCCCATGCCGGCCTTCACGCGCTCGCGCACCGAGGGGCGCTGCGCGAACGCCAGCAGGGAGCGCCGGCGCATCATCAGCACCGGGAGGAGCTGGGCGGTCGACTGGAACGGGTCGGCCACGACGCGCCCGTCGGCGAGCGAGATCGCGGCCGCGGGGGTCCCGTCGATCTCGCCGATCAGCGTGCGCCCGGACAGGGGTCGCTGGCTGTCGAGATCGGCGAGCCGCTCCAGGGTGCGCTGGTCGTCGATGGTGGCCTGGCGAATCACGTATGCGTTGGCGGGGTACATGGACAGCAGTGTCACGGCCGCCGGCCGCGCCTACTGTGCAATCGCGCACACGGCCCTAGGCGACGCTCTCCGCCCGACGGCGCTTGGCCTGGTAGAGGGCGTCGTCGGCGCGGGCCACGACCCGCTCGGGGTCGTCGCCCGGCTCGGACAACGCGATGCCGAAGCTGGCCTCGATCGGGTCTCCCGCCGCCGGGACGCTCGATGCGATGGCGTCCCGCAGCCGGCGCATCACGCGCTCGGCGTCGAGCCGGCTCGCCTTCGGCAGCACCACGGCGAACTCGTCGCCGCCGATCCGGTACGCCTCGTCGCTGCGCCGCAGCTGGCTGCGCAGCCCGTCAGCGAGCAGCTGCAGCGCCTTGTCGCCGGCGTCGTGGCCGCGCGTGTCGTTCACGGTCTTCAGGTTGTCGAGGTCGCACAGCAGCAGCGCGAAGCCGGCGCGCCCCTCGATCTCGCGCTCCATCCGCGCCCGGAACGCGCGCCGGTTCGAAAGCCCGGTGAGCGAGTCGTGCGTCGCCTCGTGGCGCAAGCGCGCCGCCTGCTTGGCCGTGTGGATCGCCGCCGCCGCCTGGTTCGCGAACAGCCGCAGCGCCTGCAGGCGCGCGGTCGTGGGCAGCAGGCGGTCGCGCGGGTCGTCCACCCAGATGACGCCGATCGGCCGGTCGCCCTCCACGAGCGGCACGATCAGCCAGTGCCGCGACCAGGCGTGCGGGCCGCGCCCGTTCAGCTCCGAGCGGTAGGGGAAGTCCTCGATGCCGAGGCGGTCCTCGGCGGCCTCCGCCGGCATCAGGTAGCACCCGGCCACCTCGAAGTCGTCGACGAGCAGGCCCTCGAGCGCGGCGAGGCTGGCGCCGTGGTCGAGCGCCGGGGCGTCGGCCGGCCAGCCCGAGTGGGCCCTCGTCACGAGCGGCCGGTCGCGCTGCTCGGAGATCCCGATCAGGACCTTGTCGAAGCCGAGCGCGTCCTGGATGCCGTCCGAGACGGCCTGCAGCACGGCGTCCACGTCCCTCGCCTGCGCGAGCCGCGCCGACACCTCGAGCACGCGCTCGAGCATGCGCTGGTGCTGCATGTCCTCGGCGATGTCCTGCCCGATCCGCATCGCCAGCGCCGCGTGCTGCGAGATCGTCACGAGCACGTCCAGCTCCTCGTCGCTGGGCCGCATGCCGGTCTCCGGCTCGTCGACCGAGATCACGCCCAGCAGCTGGTCGCGCGCGTCGCGCAGCGGCACGAACAGGGCGTCGCCGGGAAGCCAGGCATTCGGGTCGTCGGGGGGCTCGAGGTCGGGCACGTAGGTGTCCACGCCGAGCGCGTCCCAGTCGAACTCGCCGTCGGGGACGAAGTAGGCGCCCTCTCGGCGGCGGAAGCGGTCGGCCAGCAGCGGGGTCCACGTGTCCTGCGGCGAGATCGTCCCGAGTAGCGCGTGGAGCGACTCGTGGGAGCCAACCGCGGCGGCGGTGAGCATGTCGTCGAACGCGGAGCGGTACACGTTGATCACCACCGCCCGGTAGCCGAGCACCTCGCCGATCGCGCGGGCCACGTCCTCGAGCACCTCCTGGAGATCGACCTCGTCGCGCACCGAGGCGGTGCGCTCGAACATCGCCCCCAGCCGCGCGAGCACCGCCAGCGTGCTCGCGGGCACTACGCGCCTCTCCGCATCTGGCCCGCCGCGCCCAGCGGCACGATCTTGGGCTCGGCCGAGCGCAGCTCGCGGCACAGCCCCGCGGCCTCCGCGTTCACGCGCGGCCAGGGCGCGCCGGGCCGCCCGAGCGCCCAGCCCTGTCCATAGGCCACGCCCAGGTGGATCAGCACGCGCAGCTCGTCGAGCGTCTCGATCCCCTCGGCGCAGATCGCGGCGCCGGTGCTGCGCGCGAAGTGCACGAGCGAGCCGATCAGCGCGACCTTGGCGGGGTCGGCGTTCACGTCCGCCACCAGCGCCCGGTCGAGCTTGATGATGTCGGCGCGCATGCTCATCACCTGCTGGAGGCCGGCGTAGCCCTCCCCCGCGTCGTCCACGGCGATGCGCGCCCCGCGGGCGCGCAGCGGCTCGAGGTCGCGCTGGAGCCCCTCCACGTCCAACACCCGCTCCTCCTCGGTGATCTCGAGCACGATGCCGCGCAGGTCGCTCGGCAGGCGCTCGCTGACGTGCGCCGACGCCAGCGCCGACGGGCTCAGGTTGATCGACAGGAACGTGCCCGGCGGGCGGTTGTCGGCCGCCAGCGCGGCGCGCACGGACTCGGCCTCGAGCGCCGCCCCCAGCCCGAAGCGGTGCGCCTGCGAGAACCACCAAGACGGCGGCAGGCCGGGCTTGCCCTCGAAGCGCGCCAGCGCCTCGTAGCCGACCGGCTCGCCGCTGGCCAGCGCGACGATCGGCTGGAACACCGGTCGCACGGCCCCCGGCCTCGCGATCAGGGAGGCGAAGTCCTCGCGCTGCTCCTCGGTGACGACGAAGACGCGCTCGGGGTCGTAGCGGCGCGCCCGTCCGCGACCGCTCTCCTTGGCCCACTGCAGCGCGCCGCCGGCGAGCTGCAGCAGCGCGCCGGCGCTCTTCGCGTCGTCGGGGTAGCAGGCGATCCCGGCCGAGCAGCGCAGCGTGCCGCTGACCGGCGCGGACACCTCCACCGCCGTGCGGGCCGCCTCGGCGAGCGCGTACGCGCGCTGACCGTCGGCGTCCGGGAGCACGAGCCCGAACTCGTCGCCGCCCACGCGCGCGACCACGCCGACGTCGCGCATGGTCGCGCTGAGCCCGCCCGCGGCGCGGGCGAGCAGCTCGTCCCCATAGGGGTGACCGCGCGCCTCGTTGACGCGCTTGAAGTCGTCGATGTCGAGCAGCACCACGGCGAACGGCTGCCCGCGCGCGCGTGCCGCGTCGAGCTCGCCGGCGAGCGTCTCCTGGAAGCGGCGGTGGTTCGGCAGTTCGGTCAGGGGGTCGCGATGCACCAGCTCCTCGAGGTCGCGCTGGTGCTCCTCGAGGTGCTCGGCCATCGCGTCGAACTCGCGCGCCACCTGACCCAGCTCGTCGCGGCGGCGCCAGCCGAGCCGTGTGCTGAGGTCGCCCGCCCCGACGGCCTTGGCCGCGGCGCGCAGGCGGTCGAGCGGGCCGAACAGCCCACGGGCGAGGATCAGGGTCAGGACGAGGAGCACGGACATCGTCAGCAGCCCCAACGCGATCAGCACGCGTCTGTTGCGCTCGGCGAGGGACTGCCGGGCTGGACGCATGTCGTAGGTGAGAGCCAGCTCGCTGCCGTCGTCGAGGCGCGTGACCAGTAGCTCGGGGTCGCCGTCGCGCGCGGCCGATCGACGTGCTGGGCCGACCCGGACGGTGAATCGAGGCCGACTGAAGCTCCGGGTGGGTGCGCATCAGGGCGCGCAGCCCGGCGGTGTCGCTCGGGCCGCTGGCGAACCCCGCGGCAGCGTCGCGAAGCGCTGTGCGAGCGGATTCGCGGTACGCCCCCTGCAGCTCGTCGCCGGTCGCTCGGCTCACGACGTACACGCTCACGACCGCCGCGACGAACATCAGAACCGTGACCTGGAAGCGAAGGCTGCGGAGGAGATGCTTCGGGGACGGGGAGAGCGGGCGGGCCACCACTGTTCTGTGTATCGGGCGGCTTGCCCGCACGCTTTACCACGAGTAGAGCAAAGTGAGCACTCAGGCTCTCTGAACGAACCAGCCGCCGCCGACCAGGTCGCGGAAGACCACCACGTTGCGCCCGTTCACCAGCACCAACTCGAAGTAGCGCCGCCGCAGCGGCCGCCCCGTCCACCAGCGATCCTCGACCACCCATTCCTCGCGGACCGAGTCGACCGGGGCCGGACCCAGGGCCACCGGGACACCGCGATCGTCGGCCGCGATCGCGGCCGGCTCGGGGGCTCCGAGCCGGCGTGAGCCCGGCGGCGTCAAGGCGCCGGGGCGTCCGGGAACGGCGCCAGCACCACGCGCCGCTCCGGGATGCGCGACTGCGGATCGACCTCGAGCACCTTCAGCGCGGCCTCCGAACCCGCCGCCTGGCGCGCCTGGCGGACGGCCTCGCCCAGGCGGCCGCGCCTGACCGCGGCGCCCTCGTCGAGCAGGCGGCCCTGGTCCTGCGCCGGCGGGCCGAACGCCTCGACCTCGAGCGCGAGCGACTCGGCCGGCGCCGGCAGCTCGGCCAGCTTGGGGCCGAGCGCGAGCAGGATCCGCTCGGTGTCGGCGCTGGCGCGGCGCAGCGTGATCGCGGTGCGCCAGGTTCCGCCGGCGACGAAGCGCGCCGAGATGGCCAGTGCCCTCAGCGAGCGCCCGCGCCGCTCGCGCCGGGCGAGCACGCGGGCGACGAGCAGCTCCAGCGCGCGCTCGAGCTGCTGCCCGGACGCGGCCTCGGGGAGGTCGAGCCGCTCGGAGACGGGCTCCGGCGGCCGGCGCGGGTCGAGCGGGAAGTCGCGCCCGTGCGCGAGGTCGTGGGCGAGCAGCCCCGGATGGCCGAAGCGCTCGGCCACGGCACGCGAGGGCAGCTCGGCGACCTCGCCGAGCGTGCGGATGCCGAGCCGCTCGAAGACCTCCGGCAGCGCCTGCAGCTCGGGACGGGTGCGCAGCAGCGCGATCGGCAGCGGAGCGAGGAAGTCCTGTACGTGGCTCTCCTCGACCACGTGCGCACGCCGGCCCCGGCGGGGCCTCACCTGGAGGGCAGCCGCGTGGGCGGCGAAGCGGCTGGGCGCGGCGCCGAAGCGAGCGCCCGGTCCGAGCGCCCGGCGAGCCGCCGCCAGTACCCCGGCGAGGTCTCCCCCGTGCAGCCCGTGGAGGCCGGCGGACTCGAAGAAGGCCGCGCCGGCTTGGTCGGACTCCACGCCGGCGCCGATCCCCTCGAGCCGGTCGAGCACACGGTTCCAGAGCGAGCGAACCCCCTCCGGATCGGGCGGGATCAGCCGCAGCGCCGGGCAGCGCGACATCGCCTCGCCCAGGCGCATGCCGCGCACGATCCCAAACGCCTCGGCGGCCGCGGAGACCTCACCCACCACCTGCTCGCGACCCGCCTCGGGCGCCAGGGCAACCGGCTCGGACAGCAGCGCCCGGCGGTCGCCCAGCCCCGCGAGCAGCTCGAAGCGGGGGTAGAAGACGCAGACGACCATGACCGAACACATGTTCGCATCCGGAGTGGTCGGCTGCAAGCCACTGTGCGGCCGGGGGGTAAACAGCAGGAATGAAGGCGGCCCGGGTGCCGACGTTGCGGTTCCGGGAGCCCCTCTCGGAGCCGCCATTTTGGCCGAGGCCGTCCTTATCGCTGCCGTTGGCTCGGGCTCAGAACACGCCCAGCCCCGCCACCACGCTCGCCGCCCCCGTGCCGGCCACCAGCGCCAGCGCCAGCGTGTAGAAGCGCTCGTGGTTCAGTCGGCGGAACGCCACCGCGCCCAGCCCGTAGCCGGCCGCCACCAGCCCCAGCAGCGGCGCCACCGTGCCGGCCTCCAGCGAGCCGCTGCCCTCGGCCCCGAGCAGCACCGCGCCGCCGGCCAGGTTCAGCGCCAGGAACGTGGCCGCCAGCGTCGCGCGGAACTCCTCCGGGTGTGCCTCGCGCGCCTCGAGCCAGAGCACCACCGGCGGCCCGCTCACGCTGATCGAGGTCGTCAGCGCGCCGCTCACGAAGCCGGCCAGGCCGGCCGGCACCGGGTGCGGCTCCACGCCGCGGCGGCGCCGCTTCAGCTGCCAGGCGGCAGCGGCCATCACCGCCACCCCCACCACCACCTGGAGCACCTCCTTCGAGAGCCGGGTCAGCGCCACGGCGCCGAGCGCGAGCCCCGGCAGCGCCCACAGCAGCATCGGCGCCAGCGCGCGCCAGTCCACGTGCTCGGGGCGACCGCGCTCGAACAGCACCAGCAGGCTGAGAGCCAGCCCGAGCACGAGCAGCGTCATCACCGCCTCGACCGGATCCATCACCGCGAACAGCGCCGGGCTGAGCACGAGCGCGAACCCGAAGCCCGTCGTGGACTGCACGAAGGCACCGAGGAAGGCGGCGACGGCGGCGAGCGCCATCAGCCGTCGACTGTCACGAGCTCCTTCGGGAACCCGGTCAGCACCTCGCGCCCATCGGCCGTGACGGCCACCAGGTCCTCGATGCGGATGCCGAAGTCGCCGGGCACGTACAGCCCCGGCTCGACGGTCACCACGTTGCCCGCCTCGAGCGATCCCTTGGCGGTCCGCGCCAGCCGCGGGCCCTCGTGCACCTCGAGGCCGACCCCGTGGCCGAGGCCGTGGTCGAAGCCGATCCCGAACCCCGACTCGACCAGCTCACGGGCCCTGGCGTCGACCTCCTTTGCCACGGCGCCCGCGCGCACCTCGCCGAGGGCCGTCTCCTGCGCGCGCCGCACGACCTCGTAGCCCTCGCTCGCGCGGTCCTCGAGCGGGCCGGTCGCGAACGTGCGCGTGCAGTCCGAGCAGTAGCCGTCCAGCCGCGCGCCCAGGTCGACTACGACCAGCACGCCACTCGGGATCTCGACGTCGCGCGGCGACGCGTGCGGCAGCGCCCCGTGCGCCCCAGCGGCGACGATCGGCGGGAACGACACCTCGTCCGCCCCCTGGTCCTCGAGGTAGCGCACGATCGAGCGTGCCACCTCGCGCTCGGTGCGGCCGACGAGGCCGGTGTCACGCAGCTGCTCGTAGGCGCCGTCGGCGAGCGAGGCCGCCGCGCGGATCGCGGCCAGCTCCGCCTCGTCCTTCACCGCCCGAAGCCGCTCGACCAGCCCCGCGGCCGGTACGAGCTCGACGCCGTCGGGCACCTTGTCGGCGAGCGCGGCGTGCGCCTTGACGCTCACATGCGCGTCGTCGAACCCAGCCCGCCCGCTCAGGCGCGCCGCCAGGTCGCCGAGCAGCTCGCGGCTGGCCTCGAGGCGCTCGAACTCGGTCACCTGCTGCTTGGCCTGCTCGACGTAGCGCGAGTCGGTCAGGAAGAGGCGCTCGTCGCGCGTGACCACGCAGGCGCCGTTCGTGCCCGTGAAGCCGGTCAGGTAGCGCACGTTGACGAGGTTGGTCACCAGCAGGCAGTCGAGCTCGCGCTCTTCCAGCTGGGCGCCCACGCGGTCGGCGCGGCTCACGCTTCCAGTCGCTCCCGCAGCAGCTCGAGCGCATCGCGGTACCCGTCCGGCCCCTTGCCCTGCACCGTGCCGATGCAGACGTCCCGGATCACCGACACGCGCCGCCACTCCTCGCGCTCGTCGACGGCCGACAGGTGCACCTCCACGGCCGGCAGCCCGGTCACCTCCAGTGCGTCCCGGATCGCCCACGAGTAGTGCGTCCACGCGCCCGGGTTGAGGATCAGCCCCTCGCCCGTGGCGTTGTGCAGCGCCTCGCAGTACTCGCCCTCGTGGTTGGTCTGGGAGAACGCCACGGTCAGGTCGAGCTCGTCCGCGAAGCGCTTGATCTGCACCTCGAGAGCCTCCAGCGTGAGCCCGCCGTAGTGCGCCGCCGGCCGGCGGCCGAGCACGTCGAAGTTGATGCCGTGCAGCACCTCGATGCGCCGTTTCATCCTTCGTGGACCTCCTCCACCGCCGCGCGCAGCGCATCCGGATCGACCTCGTGGCCGGGGGTCACCTCGCCGGGCGCCTCCACCAGCACGAAGGGGACGCGCCCGGCGGCGCGCTTCTTGTCCCGCTCGACCAGCGCGAGCACGTCGTCGACCGACGCGCCCGAGAACGTCAGCGGCAGCCCGCGCGCGGAGAGCAGGTCGGCGACCTCGGAGCGCAGCGCCTCGCGGTCGGAGAGGCGCAGCGCCGCCAGCAGGCCGATGCCGACGGCCTCGCCGTGCCGGTAGCGCCCGTAGGCGGTGGCCGCCTCGATCGCGTGGCCCACGGTGTGCCCGAGGTTGAGCACCTGGCGGCGGCCGCCGTCGCGCTCGTCCTCGGCGACAACCGCCAGCTTCGTGCGCACGCAGCCCATGATGTCGGGCCCGCCGACCTCGCCGCCCTGGCGCACGCGCGCCCAGAGGCCGCCGCCGGCGATCAGCGCCGTCTTGACCACCTCGACGTAGCCGGCCGCCATCTCCTCCACCGGCAGCGTGTCGAGCGCGGCCGGGTCGCAGAGCACCGCCGACGGCTGGTGGTAGGCGCCCACGTAGTTCTTGCCCTCGGGCAGGTCGACCCCGGTCTTCCCGCCATAGGCGGAGTCCACCTGGGCCACCAGCGTGGTCGGCACCTGTGCGTGGCGCATGCCGCGCTGGTAGACGGCCGCGGAGAACCCGGCCATGTCACCGACGACCCCGCCTCCGACACCCACGACCAGGTCGCCGCGCTCGGCGCCGCCCTGGGCGAGCGAGCGCAGCACGTGCTCGGCGCCGTGGATCGTCTTGTGGTCCTCGCCGGGCATCACCACGATGCGCTCGTCGCCCTCCACGCGCTGCACGCGCGCGACGTTCTCGTCGGTGACCACGAAGCGGCGCCCGCTCAGCGGCGGGAAGAAGCCCGACTCGATCATGCCCCGGCCGAGGTAGACCGGGTAGTCGCCCGACTCGGCGGCGGCCCACACCAGCCGGGTCCCGGACGGGGCCTCGCGCAGGGCCAGCACGAACGGCAGCGCGCGGCGCAGCGCGTCGCGGTCCGCCGGCGGGACGACGACGTCGGACACCGAGTCGTAGAGCGCGCGGCGGTCGCGCCAGAGCGATTCGAAGCGGCCCGGGTCGCGGGCGAGCGGCCGGCCCTTGCCCGAGGCGCGGTGCCAGGCGTCGTCCGGGTCGATCTCGAGGTGCACGACCGTGTGGCGGGTGAGCGCCTCGCGGACGCGCTCGGACTGGACGGCACCGCCGCCAAGCGCGATCACCGGAGCGTCCCCGCGGGCGAGCAGCTCGCAGACCACGCTCTCCTCCTGCTCGCGGAACGCGTCCTCGCCGTGGCGGTCGAAGTAGGCCTCGATCGTCTCCCCGAGGCGCGCCTCGAGCTCGCGGTCGGAGTCGAGCGCCTGTCCGCCCAGCTCGGCTGCGAGCGACCGGGCGCCCGTGGACTTGCCCGCGCCCATGAAGCCGACCAGGACGATCGCGCCTAGCTGCGACTCCAACCGATGCGCTCCTCGTAGGCGCGCAGGGCTGCCTTGGTGTCGTCGATGTGGTCGCCGCCCAGCTTCTCGCGGTACGCGGCGGCCAGCACCAGCGCCACCATCGCCTCGCCCACCACGCCCGCGGCGGGCACCGTGCACGAGTCGGTGCGCTCGCGCAGCGCGGCGGCTGGCTCCTTGGTGGCGATGTCGACGCTGCGCAGCGGCTTGGTCAGCGTTGGCAGCGGCTTCATGGCCGCCCGCACCACCACCGGCTCTCCGTTCGTCATACCGCCCTCGACGCCGCCGGCGCGGTTGGTCTCGCGGAAGTAGCCCTGCTCCTCCGACCAGAAGACCTCGTCGTGCGCCTGCGAGCCGACCCGGCCGGCCAGGTCGAAGCCGTCGCCGATGCCCACGCCCTTCATCGCCTGGATCGACATGATCGCGCCGGCCAGCCGGCCGTCGAGGCGCTCCTCCCAGGAGATGTGGGAGCCGATCCCGGGCACCAGCCCGAACGCGATCACCTCGTATATCACCGCCGAGCGACTCGTTCGCCTTGCGGGTGGTGTCGATCTCAGCCACCATCGCCGCGCTCGCCTCATCGTCGAGGCAGCGCACGGGCGACTCGTCCACGCCATCGAAGTCCTCCGGGCGCAGGTCGTCGCGCTCGGGAGCGGTGACGCTGCCGATGCGCGTGACGTGCGACAGCACGACGACGCCGAGCTCACGCAGCAGCGCCTTCGCGAGCGCGCCGGCGGCGACCCGCGCCGCCGTCTCGCGCGCCGAGGCGCGCTCGAGCACGTTGCGCACGTCGGTGTGGCCGTACTTGAGCAGGCCGGGCAGGTCGGCGTGGCCCGGGCGCGGCAGGTGCACCTCGTCGACCTCGGCGTCCACCGGCCACGGGTTCATCCGCTCTTCCCAGTTGCGGTAGTCGCGGTTGTCCACGCGCAGCGCGACCGGGCTCCCGAGCGTGCGCCCGTGGCGTACGCCGGCCACCACGTCGGCGCGGTCCTTCTCGATCTTCATGCGGCCGCCGCGGCCGTGGCCGAGCTGGCGCCGGGCGAGGTCGCGGTCGATGTCCTCGGGCCTCAGCTCGAGGCCGGCCGGCAGCCCCTCGACGATCGCCGTGAGGCCGGGGCCGTGGGACTCGCCCGCGGTTACGAAGCGCAAAGACATGGCGCCCACACCCTACTTATGAGGCTGCGGACGCCAGTCCGTCAGAGCGCGGATGGTTAGAACGGCTTGTAGTCCGGGCACGTACGCGAGACCGGGTTCGGCGCGCACGGGTTGAACGGGTTGATCGCGGAGACGAAGCCGCCGTAGTTGATCGTGGGCACGGTCCCGGCGGTGTACCCGCACCAGCTGGGATCGCCGTCGAGGTCGCCGTCCTTGACCGTCTCGTACAGCTCGGTGATGTTGTTCACGTCGTCGTTGTCCTGGTCGTCCTCGCCGTCGAGCAGCGTGTCGCCGTCCACGTCGGGGTCGGCCAGGTCGAGGTCGGTGAACAAACGCTGGTCGTAGTAGCCCGGAGCCTGGAGCTCGTTGGGTCCTCCGTAGCCGGCGCAGTAGTTCTTGTCAGCCCACGGCTCGATCGGCGGGCTGAACTGCTTGTCGCTCGCCCAGAACCTCTGCCACCAGCCGTTGTTGCTCGGTCCGCGAGCGGACTCCAGCCAGTTGTTGAGGCCGTCGCCGTCGGCGTCGCGCTCCTGGTCGCGCCAGTCCGCGCCGTTGCGCGTACTTGTAGAAGCTCGGGAACGCCTGGGTCGGGTTGGGCAGGCCGTAATCGGCGCTGCGCCAGTTCGGCGACCCCGGCGTCTCGCTCCCGCGGCTGAACTTGGTGCCGTCGCTGTAGCCCAGCGGCGACTCGAGGTCGAGGCCACCGGCCTTCGATGCGATGAACGAGCTGCCCGTGATCCGCCACGCGCGGTACTCCTCGCGGGTGGTCAGACCGTCGCCGTCGAAGTCGTACTTGCTGGCCGGGCCGCTGCCGCCGTCCGACGGGTCGAGCGCGTTCGGGTAGGGCCGCTTGCCCGGGTACGGGACCGCCTTGATGTTCAGGTCCTTGGCCGAGTAGTACTCCCAGCCGTCGGTCATCTTGTCGTCGTCGGTGTCCTCGAGGCAGGGGTCGGTGCCGATCTGCAGCTCGAGGTCGTTCGGCAGCAGGTCGTTGTCGTGGTCGGCATCGTCCTTGCAGACCTTGGCGGCGTCGGTGCCGCCGTCGCCGTCCCCGGCGCCGGTCACCACGGGCGACAGCCGCCGGCTCGTGTACGAGCTGAACTTGCCGGCCAGCACGCGCAGCTTCAGGCGCGTGGGGCGCTGCTTGCTGCTCTTGACGGTCAGCAGGCTCGCGACGGCCGGCGGGATGCGCACGACCAGCTTGGTGCTGCTCGCGCGGCGGGGCTTGGCAAAGGCCGTGCGGCCGCTGTTGGCCCGGAAGATGACGGTGTTGCTCTTGGCGCGGGCGCGGAAGTGCTTGCCGCGGATGGTCAGCAGGTTGCCGACGCTGATGCGCATCGGCGTGACGCGGGTGATCTGCGGCTTGACCGCGGCGCTCGCGATCGGCGCGGCCGCGAGCAGCGCGACGGCCGAGAGAGCGAGCAGGCAGATGGTGATGAGACGGCGCATTGCCATACCCCTTCTATCGGCGCTCATCCGCGCCAGTTGAGTTGTTCGTGTCCTGGCCGGACTCGACTACGAAGTCGGTCAGCGTCGGGAAGCTGAAGCGTCGGGCCCGCGGCTTGGCGCCGACAGCCGACCGCGCGGACTTGCTGGCCGAGGCGCTGGCCTCGTCGTCCGAGGCGGCCGTGCCGGTCTGGTCGCCGACCTTGACCTTCTTGATCTCGTTGACGATCAGCCGGTACGAGTCGTTGTCGTCGTTGGTGAACTCCTCCTCGGCGCCCGCGCCCAGGTACAGGAACGCGCAGTCGTCGCGGCTCGGCTTGCACTTGCCCTCGCCCGCGGCCGACAGCGTCGAGTCGACCAGGAAGACGGCGTTGCCGGCGTCGTCGGAGACGCCCATGAAGATCAGCAGCGGCGCCACCTGGTTGGGCAGCATGTCGAGCTTCTTCAGGTTCTGGAAGCGGCGCTTTTTGCCGTTGGACCAGAACGTCACGTCGAGGACGTAGGTGAACTCGGAGGTCTTGGTACCGCCGCCACCGCCGCCGCCACCGCCGCCGCCGTCGCCGCTCTCGGGCGTGCCGCTGCCGGTCTCGCCGCCGGTGCCGGTGCCGGTGTCGGTGCCGGGCGGCAGCGTGCCGGTCTCGGGGGGGTCGCGCCGGTGTCGCCCTGGGCCTCGTCGCGCGCGGCCTTGAGCACCTTCTGAGGCGGCGCGAACGGATCGCTGGCGTCGAACGCGCTCAGCGACGAGCCGTTGCCTTCGCCCGAGTCCTCGAGCTTGACCTGCGCCAGCTCGTCCGGCCCCTTCGGCTGGTTGGACTGAGCCTGGCTGGTCGCGGGCTCGGGCGCGGGTGCGGGCGTCTCGTCGGCCTTCTTCGAGAGCACGATCGGCACGGCGACCAGCCCGGCCACGAGCAGCGCCGCCACCGGCAGCAGCCGGCGCGGCGCGGAGGTCGTTGAACACCTGGCTTAGGAAGTTCTGCATGGCTTTCACGGGGTCGCGGTGGCGGTCGGCGCAACGGCGGGCGCGCTGTCGGCGGGGGTCGTGCCGGAAGCGGGCGTGCCGGTCGAGGGACCCTGCGGGGTCGCGCCGGCCGTGACGCCCTGGGCCTTCGGCGAGAGGTAGACGGTCGCGGTGATCTCGGCCCGGATGTGCGGGAAGATCGCCTCGTCGCTGGTCCACCGCACGCTCTCCACGGTGACCAGGCGCCCGCTGACCAGCACGCTGCTGTTCGCAACGCGACACGAAGCGCTTCACGTCGTGGAAGAAGTCGGCCAGGTTGAAGAAGTTGCCCTCGAACTCCAGCTCGAGCGGAACGGTCTCGAGGCCCGGAGGCGCGGTCGCGGTCCGCATCGCCGGTGGCGGTGGTCGCGCCGGCGGGCGTGGACGTCTGCGTATCGGACGGCTGCACGCCCGACTGCTCCGCCGCGGCGGTGTTCTGGTTGGCGGTCTGCTGGGTGTTGTTGGCAGCCTCCGCCGCGGCGCCAGGCTGGCTCTGCGCGGTCTCGCCGCCAGCGGCGGCGGGCGTTCCGGTGGTGCCGGACTCGGACCCCGCGGGCGGCGTGGTCGTCGGCGCCGGCGCCGGCGTCGTCGTGGCGCCCGGAACCCGGTCGCCGGTCGCGATCTTCGTGAAGCGGATGCCGGTGCCGGCAGCGGCCGCGTCGAGCTGCACCAGCAGGCTCGGCATGTCGACGGTCGACGGGATCGCCTTGCCCAGGCGCACGACCTGGGCGTAGCTGGCGTCGAAGTCCTGCTTGGCGCCCTGCGCCGTGTCCGCCGCGGCACGCGCCGTCTCGAGGCGCTGCTGCTGGGTCGCCAGGTCCGCCTTGGCCGTGCTGGCCTCCTCGCGCTTCGGCGCGAGCAGGAGGAACCAGTAGGCCACGAGGACCACCACCGGCACGATCGCGATCAGGATCTTGCGGTCGCGATCGGTGAGGGTCATGACCCACCTCCGAGGGAAGCCGGCACGCCGCGGGTGCCGCGCGGGGCCTCCTTCGAGGGCTCGGCCGCCGTGAACTTGACGGTCAGGTTGAACGTGTAGAGCGAGCCGCAGTTGACGACCGTCGTCTCTTCCTCGTTCGTCGCCGAGCGAAGACTCGTTGAGCAGCACGTCGTCCGACGCGGTAGAGCTGGCGCAGGCGCACCATCATGCTCGCGACGTCGTCCTGGTCCGGCGTGCAGCCGACCAGGTTGGCCGCGGGGGCGACCGTGGCGGTGGCGCTCGGGTCCGCGGGCAAGGTCGTCGCGGCGCCGGAGGTCGGATCTCCGGTCACCGACGCGTCCGCGGACTGCAGCCAGCTGCCCTCGGGCATGACGCGCGCGAGCTCGCGCATGAAGCGCTCCCAGTCGAACCGCTTGGCGGCCACGTCGGCCACGGCCTGCAGTGCGGGTCACGGCGATCTGGGCGAAGTCGGTGTAGCTGGCCTGCTGACCGGCACGCGCCTCGAGCTGATCGGCCTCGGCGCTGGCCGCCGCGGCATCGCTCTTGCGCTCGGTGACCGAGTTGCTGGTCAGCACGTAGACGACGACGAGCGCGAGCAGCACGGCGAGCACGCCGAGCACGATCGGGGCGCTCTTGCCGTCGCCCGTCGGCGCGCGCGCCGGCGCTGATCCTGCGGAACGAGATTGACGGGCTTCACGCGGCTGCTCCAAGTGAGAGGCCGGCGGCCACGGTGTAGCGATGCGGGTCCTCGGTCGGGCCGAGCACGGAGCCGTCGAGCGCGCCGAGCGGCGCGGGCACCTGGACGGGCATGCCCAGGTGCGTCTCGAGGCTCTCCACCAGCTGGCCGTCAGCCGAGCCGGGGCCCGAGAGCACGACCTCGCCCACGGGCTTGGCCTGCGGCTGGGTCATGTAGTAGTCGATCGACAGGCGGATCTCGTCGGCGAGCCGCGAGCCGGCGTCCTCCTCGTCCCAGATCGCGGACAGCGGACGGGTGAAGAAGCAGTTGGCCCCGACGGCGACGGCGAGGTTGGTCACGCCGCCGAGGTGGCAGAACACGCGGGCGCGCGGGTCCTCCTCCTCGGTGTCGACGGCGAGCGCGCGCACCAGGGCGAACGCGTCGAGGTCGACGCCCTCGGCCTTCAGCCCGGCGGCCTTCACGGCCTCGAGCAGCGTCTCGATCATCTTGCGGCGAGCGGCCACGAGCACGACCTGCATGCGCGGCGTGCCGTCGGCGGCCGTGGTGAAGCCGGCGATCTGATGGTCGAGCACCGCCTCGTCGAGCGGCATCGCGATCGCCTCGGAGGCCTGGAAGCGCACCGCGGCGTCGCGCTGCTTGTCGTCCTCGATGCGAGGCAGCTCGACGACGCGAACGACGATCTGCTGGTTCGCCACGCCCAGCCGCACGTTGCGCGGCAGGCCGGCGGCCGAGGCAAAGCTCTTGAGGTGCTGACCCAGCACTTCCGGGTCGGACACCTCGCCGTCGCGCACCAGGCCCTCGGGGAGGTTCTGGCTCGCGCAACGGGTGACGCGACCGCCGTTGACCTGTGCGGCCGCGAGGTAGCGACCATCGATATCGAGACCGATGCTGCCGCGGTCAGAAGTCTTTCGGAGGGAAAACGCCATGGCGGTTCTCCCCGATTATCGGCGGGCGCGGACGCTTAAGCCCCTGAATGCCCAGCGTGGCGCGAGTGCAGTGCAGCTCAGCAGATGGTCCCGTAGACGTCGATCAGCTCGGGCCCGGCGAGCACTCCCACCAGGCCGCCGATCGCGAGGAAGACGCCGAACGGCACCGCCTTCTTGCGCGCCTGCGCGCCCTCGCGCGCGATCACCGCGAGCCCGAACACGGTTCCGGTGAGGAACGCGGCCAGCAGCGCCGGGATGACCGACACGCCGAGGTACAGGCCCATCGCGCCGGCCAGCTTCACGTCGCCCATGCCCATCCCGCTCGGATAGGCGAGCACGGCCAGCAGCAGGAACGCGAACGCGCCGACGCCGGCGATCAGGTGCTCGGGGAAGTCGTCGGTCACGACGATCAGGCTGACCACCAGGCCATAGGCCGCCATCGGGTAGACGATCTTGTTGGGCAGCAGCTTGTGGTCGAGGTCGATGCCGGCGAGGGCGATCAGGCAGGCCACGAACGGCAGCTCGAGCCAGAGCCCGTCGTCGAAGCCGCGCACGGCCACCACCGCGGCGAACGTGACCGCGGTGAGCAGCTCCACCGCCGGGTAGCGCACGCGAGATCGGCGCGCCGCAGCTGCGGCAGCGCCCGCGCAGCACAGCCACGAGAGCACCGGCACGTTGTCGAAGGACGCGCACCGGCGCGTCGCACGCGGGGCAGTGCGACCCGGGCGTGACCAGCGACTCGCCCAGGGGCAGCCGGTGGATCACCACGTTGAGGAAGCTGCCGATGAGCGCCCCGAAGACAGTCGCTGCGGCTATCTCGGCGCCCATGGGTCGGAGAAGCTAACGGGCGGGCCGGAGCGCCCGCCCGCGGCAATCGGCTACCAGGTGCCGCCGCTCGGGCAGGCGCCCGTGCTGGTGGTGGTGCACGTACGGGTCACCGTCGAACCGGCCTTCGTGATCGTGAAGCTGTTGCCCGAAGCCGACTGCCCGACGATCGTGTAGTCCGGTCGCCGTGGCGCTCGGCAGCGACGCCTGGCCGTTGCCGGCACCGAGACGCCGCTCGTGGTCACATCCGTGCCTGCGGCCGCACCGGTGTAGGTCTGGTTGGTGGCGTAGAACGACTCCACCGCCGAGACCAGGTTGCGGGCCGCCGACTTGGCGTCCGCGTCCTGGCCCTTGGAACGCTGCCCCAGGAAAGCGGGCAGGGCGATCGCGGCAAGAATGCCGATGATCAGAATCACGACGAGGAGCTCGATAAGCGTGAAGCCCCGCTCCTCGTTGTGGATGCGCTTGCGCAACATGACGCCTCCCTACCAGGAGCCCCCGCTGGGGCACCCGCCGTTGTTGGTGGTCGTGCAGCTCCGCGTGACGCTCGAACCGGTCTTGGTGATCGTGAACCGGTTGCCCGTGGCCGACCGCCCCACCACCCTGTAACCGGTCGCGGAGGAGCTGAGGATGTCCGCCTCGCCGTCGTTCGTGCCGTACACGCCGCTCTTCTGGACGTCGTCGTCCGAGGCGGCGCCCACGTAGGTCTTGTTGGTCGCGTAGAACGACTCGACCGCCGAAACCAGGTTGCGCGCCGCCGACTTGGCCGACGAGTCCTGGCCCTTGGAACGCTGCCCCAGGAACGCGGGCAGAGCGATCGCGGCGAGAACGCCGATGATCAGAATCACGATCAGGAGCTCGATGAGCGAGAAGCCCCTCTGCCCTTCACCTGTATGCGCACGGAGCTTCCGCAGCATGACTTCTCCTTGAGTGCTCGATCGGCTGGGTCTGGGTCCGACTTCTCCTTAATCGGCCCCCCACGCGATTCCTATAGCCCTGCAAAGCAAAACGGGCGAGCCCGAGGGCCCGCCCGTTTTTTGGGTACTCCAAGCTACGTCCGTGCTTACCAGGTACCGCCGCTCGGGCAGGCGCCCGTGCTGGTGGTGGTGCACGTACGGGTCACGGTCGAACCGGCCTTCGTGATCGTGAAGCGGTTGCCCGAAGCCGACTGCCCGACGATCGTGTAACCGGTCGCCGAGGCGCTCGGCAGCGACGCCTGGCCGTTGCCGGCACCGAACACACCGCTTCCGGTGACGTCGGTGTCGCTGGCGGCGCCAGCGTAGGTCTGGTTGGTGGCGTAGAACGACTCCACCGCCGAGACCAGGTTACGAGCCGCCGACTTGGCGTCCGCGTCCTGGCCCTTGGAACGCTGCCCGAGGAAAGCGGGCAGGGCGATCGCGGCAAGAATGCCGATGATCAGAATCACGACGAGGAGCTCGATAAGCGTGAAGCCCTTCTCCCCGTTGTGGATGCGCTCGCGGAGCTTCCGCAGCATGGGTCTCCTCCTTTGAGGTGACTTTGATCTGGGTCTTTGCCAGTCGCCGCGGGAGTCCGTGACTCTGGCCCTGCCCCATACATCGGACCCTCAGTGAAAAGCCTTAGCGGGGACTTTCTGGCTGGACGAGAATTCCCACACCGGCTCGGGCACCGGGGTCCGGTATGCGCCCAACATCGCCACCAGCGCCAGCGGCGCAAACCAGGCGACGTAGAAGAACAGCCAGTAGGTGGCGCACAGCTGGAGGGCGATCACGCCGGCCGCCGCGAGGGCGGCGACCTGCCGCGCGTCGCGGCGCTTCGGGACGAAGCCGAACGCGACGCACAGCGCGGCCGTGGCCACCTCGAGGAGCAGCTGCAGCCACTCGAGCGACGGGTGCAGCCCCCACAGGCTGAACGGGGACTCGCGCCCGAGCTGGTAGCCGATCGTCTCGCGCCAGAGCTCGCTCACGCCGCCGTCCGGCAGCACCACGTAGACGGCCACCAGGCACACGGCCACGAACACGCCCGCGAAGCGCAGCAGCGAGCGCGGCCGGCGGTCGCCGGTGCCGGCGGCGAACAGCGGCGCCAGCGCCGCCGGGAAGAACTTCGCGGCGGTCGCCAACCCGAGCATGAAGCCGCTCCCGGCGGGCGTGCGCAGGGCGAGCATCGCGTAGACGAGCAGCATCGCGACCAGGCCGTCGTTGGTGTTCGACTGGAGCACGTAGGTCGAATACGGGAACGCGACCCAGGCGTACGCGAGCGCGACGCCCAGGGTCCGGCCCTCGCGGCCCGACCGCAGGCTGCGGCCCAGCAGGACCAGGCCCAGCACCGTCAGCAGGTCGAAGGTCAGCGCCGCGGCGTGGGCGGCCGGCACCGCGTCCCAGGCGCCGTGCCAGGGGAAGATCAGCTCGAACGGGACGTAGGCGAGGAACATCAGCGGCCCGTAGCCGCTGATCTCGCCGCCGTGGGCGAGGCTGTCGGCCCCCACGACGCTGGAGTAGCCGACGTCGATCACGTCGGAGTCCACCACGTTGAGGACGATCCGGCCCACGACCAGCAGCACCAGACCGGCGATCAGCCACGACTCGCGCGCGAGCGGCAGCAGGGCTCGCTGCGCTCTCGCGGGCGGAAGCCGGCCAGCAGCAGGCGCGCCAGCAGGTAGCCGAGCACCGGGTAGACCGCCGGCACCCAGACGTCCAGCTTGCCCTCGTTGAAGAGCAGCTGGGCGATTCCGAAGCTCAGCAGCACGAGCAGGTCGAGGTGCAGCAGCCGGAACGGCCGTCGCGGGTCGAAGAACGGGGCCAGGAAGAGCAGGCAGAGCGGGATCCAGATCCACGCCTTGTTGAGCGGGCCACCGGTCTTGTCCTTCCACGGGCGCGCGAGCAGGAAGTCCACCTGCGGCCCGGTCCAGCGCTCCAGCACGCGCCCGCTGCGCCCGTCGACGTGGACCTCGACGACGCCCAACGCCGTCGCGGCTGTAGGTCACCTGCCAGCGGTGGGGATCGCCCGTGTAGCCGGGGACCGCGACCAGGCGGTCGAGGCTGCCCTTGGCGATCTCGCTGCGCACCTCCGGCACGCGCTCGGCGATCGCGACCGCCTCGCCGGCCGACAGGCGGAAGCCCGGGGGCTTCGCGTCGGGCGAGTTGGCGATGATCTGGAGCGGTTCTGCGGTCGCCGCCTCCTGCGCTGACGGCGGAGGGGGCGCTCGAATCCGGTGATGGCCAGGGCCGCGAGCGCGCACGCGAACCCTCGCCACCTAGCGGGAAGGGTCATCTCGGGTCGGTATCGGCGCTCCCGCGGGGGGCCTTGATGGGTGGGCGCCTAGGATCGGGGCGTGCACCTGCGTCGAGCACTGCTGCTGTTCGCGATCGTGCTCGGCCTGGCGGCCGTGGCGGCGTCGGTGTCGCGCCCGCGCGACACTCGACGAGAGCCCGGGCCAGGAGACCGTCACTGAGGCCGAGCAGCCGCCCACGGCGTCGCCGGGCACTCCGGCCACGGTCGAGCTGACCCTGTTCGCCGCCGAGCCCCAACCGCAGCGGATCCGGGCCGGGCAGGCCGCGACCCTGTTCGTCGAGGTCGAGGAACCGGGGCAGGTCGCGATCCCGGACCTGGGCATGGCCGCGGTCGCCGAGCCGCTGACGCCGGCCCGCTTCGACGTGCTCACGCGCCAGACCGGCCGCCACCCGATCGAGTTCGAGCCGGCGGGCGCGGACGACACGCGTGTGCGGTTGGGGACGCTCGTCGTCGTGGAGGAGCGCTGACCCGGGCAGCCGCCGCCGCGCTCGCGCTGCTTGTCGCCAGCGGGTGCTCCAGCGGCCAGGATGGCGGCGACGAGGCGGACGCCGGCCCGGCCTCCGCGCGACCGACCCCGCCCGCCGCGCCTCCCCACCCCCCGTCCCCGCTGCGGCGGGCGCACTGCCCCGCCGGACCTGAGCAACTGCCGGACCGCGAGCGGACGGATCGTCTACGTCGAGCGCGTGGACCCGGATGGCGACGGCGACGCGCATTTCGTGCTCACCTCGCGCCAGTCGATCACGCTGCCGGGGCTGTCGGTGATCGACGTCGAGAAGTCGCTCCGCCCCCACCCGCTGCCCGGGCCGGGCGACCGGATCAGCGCCGCCGGGCCGGTCTATCGCGGGTCATACGGGCAGAAGCAGATCGAGGCGCTCGAGCTGCACGTGGCGCGCGCCCGCTAGGCGGCGCTCAGCTCGAGCTCGGGCGCCGCCGCGATCAGCATCGTCAGCCCGTGACGCGGATCGCGCGGCGAGCGGCGCTGCTCGCGCAGCACCACCGCCGACAGCGGCCGGCCCCCGTCCAGCTCGGGCGCGAGCTCGGCGGCCAGCTCCCGCGGCACCCAGCCGACCTGTTCGCCGCCGTCGCTCGGATGGACCTGAATCGCGTTCGGGTCGTGCGGGTTGTCCGGATCGCGCCGCAGCTCCAAGGCGCCACCGGGCGCGACCGCATCCGAAGCCAGCGCCTGCGCGTGATGCGCCCCGGCGCCGGCGACGCCCGCCACCCGCAGGCCTCGCGCGGCCAGCTCGGGAGCGTCGCGGGCGAGGTAGCGGCCCGACTCGCGGTCGATGACCTGATACCCGGCGATCCAGACCTCGCCGCCGTCGTCGGGGTACCAGTAGCGCTCGTCGTACTCGACGTCGACCTGCATGGCCTACAAGCGTAGGCGGGGCGGCCGCCCCGGCCGATCCCGCTAGCGCGCCCCGGCGATCGCCTTGGCCGCGTAGGTCGCCTCGCGGGCGATCAGCCCGATGTGGGCCGGGCGCGGCATGTAGCCGATGAAGCGCAGGCCGGGCGCGGCCTCGTCGCCGTTCGGCGGGCTGGGCACTCCGCGCTCGTCGAGCACGCCCAGGTGGCCGACGACCGGGTCGAGGCCGGTGCGATAGCCGGTGGCGGCGATCACGGCCTCGGGCTCGATCCTGGTGCCGTCCGACAGCGCCACGCCGGTGTCGTCGAGCGACTCGACCCCGGCGACGATCTCGATGCGACGCTCCTTGATCGCCTCGATGACCTCCTTGTCCACGATCGCGGGCGCCACGCCGAGCCGCAGCAGCCGGCTGAAGATGCCCTCCTCGGGCTCCGGCAGGCCGTACTCGGTCAGGTCGCCGATCTCGCGACGGCGCACGAACGACATGATCCGGTCCGCGCGGCGGGGACCCAGCTTGAGCATCCCGCGCGCCAGCAGCGGGCCGATCGGATTGCGGATGATGATGTTCGGGGGCGTGCGCACGGCCAGCCGCACCCGTCCGGCTCCGCCCTCGACCAGGTCGTAGGCGATCTCCATGCCGGAGCAGCCGGGGCCCACGACGAGCACGTCGCGGTCCCGGTAGGCGTCGGGGTTGCGGTAGGCGGCGGCGTGCAGCAGCTGCCCGTCGAAGCCGTCGCGGCCCGGCCAGTCCGGGATGAACGGGGTGTGGGCGTAGCCGCTCGACACGATCACCTGCTCGCTGGAGACGTCGCCAGCCGAGGTCCGCAGCGACCAGCCGCCGCGATCGCGGTCGATGCGCTCCACGCGCGTGTTCACGCGGACGTCGAGGGCGTTGGCGCGGGCGTACTCCTCGAGGTACCGGACCATCTGGTCGCGCGAGGGGAACGGTCCCTCGCCGCGCTCGTGGCGGAGCCCGGGCAGGTTCGAGAACCAGCGGCTCGAGTTGAGCCGGAGGCGGTCGTAGCGGGCGCGCCAGGAGGCGCCCAGCGCGCTCGACTGCTCGAGCACGGTCGCGTGGACGCCGAGCCGTCCCAGTTCGGCGGCCGCCGCCAGCCCCGCCGGGCCAGCCCCGATCACAACTGCGCTTCTGTCGATCATGCGATCGAGTCTGCTGCCTTGGGCCCAATCGCTCTGTGGCGTCGCGCACGTAAGGGGTCAAGGGCGGCGAATGCCCGATGTAAGGGGTGGTCCTCAGCTCCAGAATTCGGGTCATGGAGACAGGCAACCTCGTCATCGACGCCCAGACCGCGTTCGCCCGGCAGCGCCGCCGGCGCCGCTTCGATCGAGTCGGCGCCTGGCTGCGGCGCTCGCCCGAGGCGAGCCGCCTGACCGCCCTCGACGAAGCGCTCGGAGCCGCGCCACCGTCGAACCGCCGCCCCGCCGGCCTGCGCGCCATCCCGCTCGAGTCGATCGTCGGGACGGCCGAGCCGGCGAAGGCACGGGTCTTCGACAGCCGCTTCCGGGTGCCCGAGTCGAGCCGCCACCGCTGGGAGAGCCTCTGGATGGCGAGCCGCAAGGGCGCGGCATTGCCGCCGATCTCGGTCTTCCGGCTCGGCGAGCACCACTTCGTCGACGACGGTCACCACCGCGTCTCGGTTGCGCAGGCGATGGGCATGGTGGCGATCGACGCCGAGGTAACCGAGCTGGCCGCCTGAGAGGGTGGGCAAAGTCGACACCCAGGGTGTCTAGCCGCCCGGCGCGGCAGGCAGCACGATGGTCCCATGACCACGCAACGCCTCTTCATCGCCGGCAACCTGCCCATGTCCCGAGCCGAGGCTCAGGCCCACATCGACGACGGTCGCAAGGTCGTGCTCCACCTCTGGGGCGAGGGTCCTTACGCCGCGACGATCACCGCGACCGCTACCGGCCTCGAGTACCAGAAGGAGCTGCTGCTGCTCGGCGACGCCCCCGCCGGCGAGCGCCCGCCCGTCGAGGCCTACTTGATCGAGTCGTAGACCTTGAACATCGGCAGGTACATCGAGATCACGATGAACCCGACGATGGCGCCCACGACCACGATCATCACCGGCTCCAGGATCGAGGTGAGCGCCTTGACCGCGGCGTCCACCTGCTCCTCGTAGAAGTCGGCGACCTTCGACATCATCGACTCGAGCGCTCCGGTCTCCTCGCCGACGCCGATCATCTGCGTGACCATGACCGGGAAGGCCTCTGGCACGCGCGTCATCGGCTGCGTCAGCGATCCGCCCTTCTTGACCGAGTCGCGCACGTCGTCCATCGCCTTCTCGATGACCTTGTTGCCGGACGTCTTGCCGGTGATCTCGATCGCCTCGAGCATCGGCACGCCGGCCGCGATCAGCCCCGAGAACGTGCGCGAGAACCGCGCCAGCGCCACCTTCTGGACGATGTCCCCGATCTTCATCGGGAACTTCAGCTTGAGCGTGTCCCACTGCATGCGGCCGCGCTCGCTGCGCTTCCAGCGGCGGAACAGCCAGACCACGGCGAACACGACGGCGAACATCACGTACCAGCGCTGCGTGAACATGTGCGACAGCCACACCGTGAACTTGGTGATGGCCGGCAGCTCGCCGCCGAAGTCCTTGAAGATCTTCTCGAACACCGGGACGAGGAACGTCACCAGCGCGAACAGCACCACGAACGCGAAGCCGCCGATCAGCGACGGGTAGACCATGGCCGCCTTGATCTGGCGCCGCAGGGCCGCGTCCTTCTCCAGCTGCTCCGCGACGCGCACCAGCGTCTGGTCCAGGATGCCTCCGGTCTCACCGGCCTGCACCATCGCCACGTAGAGCTCGTTGAACGCCTCGGGGTGGCGCTGGAGCGCGTCCGAGAGCGCCACTCCCGCCTCCACGTCCTTGCGCACCTCGATCCAGATGTCGCGCAGCTTGTCGCTCTCGGTCTGCTCCTCGATCACGTAGAGCGCGCGCAGCAGCGACATTCCCGACGACACCATCGTCGACAGCTGGCGCGTGGCGATGACCAGGTCGTCCGGCTTGATCTTCGCGAAGCGCGCGAGCAGGTCGCCGGCGTTGGCCGGGGTCTGCTCCTCGATGTCGACGACGATCAGCCCGCGCGTGCGCAGCTGCGACGCGACGGTCTGCTTGTCGGACGCCTCGATCTCGCCCTTGGTCGGCGCGCCCGCCAGGTCGAGTGCCTTGAACGCGTAGGTGGCCATCTGCTCAGGCCACCCGGACCGTGCCCATCAGGCGGCGCAGCTCCTCCGGCGTGCTCGAGCGCGCCTCGGCGAGCTCGCGCGTGATCTTCTGCTCACGCACCAGCTGGGCGAGCGACGAGTCCATCGTCTGCATGCCGAACTGGTTGCCGGTCTGGAGCGTCGAGTAGATCTGGTGCGTCTTGCCCTCGCGGATCAGGTTGCGCACGGCGGGTGTGGGCACGAGCACCTCCACCGCAACGGTGCGGCCCAGGCCGTCTGCCGTGGGCAGCAGCTGCTGGGTCACGATGCCCTGCAGCGAGACCGACAGCTGCACGCGTACCTGCTGCTGCTGATCGGGCGGGAACACGTCCACGATGCGGTCCACGGTCTGAGCCGTGTCCTGCGTGTGGAGCGTGGCGAACACGAGGTGCCCGGTCTCGGCCGCGGTCAGGGCGGTGGAGATCGTCTCGAGGTCCCGCATCTCGCCCACGAGGATCACGTCGGGGTCCTGGCGCAGCGCGGCCTTGAGGCCGAGCGCGAACGACTGCGCATCGGCTCCCAGCTCGCGCTGGTTGACGATGCACTTCTTGTGCTTGTGGAGGAACTCGATCGGGTCCTCGATCGTGAGGATGTGCTCGTGGCGCTCCTCGTTGATCATGTCGAGCATCGCGGCGAGCGTCGTGGACTTGCCCGAGCCGGTCGGTCCGGTCACGAGCACGAAGCCGCGCGGCTTCTTGGCGAACTCCTGCAGGATCGGCGGGAGCGCCAGGTCGCGCAGCTTCGGCATCTCGCTTGGGATCAGGCGGAAGGCCGCCGAAAGCGACGCGCGCTGGAAGTAGGAGTTGACGCGGAAGCGCGCCTTGCCCGGGATCGAGTAGGCGAAGTCGATCTGCCAGTCGGTCTCGAGCCGCTGCCGCTGATCGTTCGTGAGGATCGAGTAGATCACCTCACGCGTCATCTGCGGCGTCAGGACCGGGTAGTCCAGCGCGTGCAGCTTGCCGTGATGGCGGATCATCGGTGGGGAGCCCGCCGTCAGGTGGAGGTCGGAGGCGTTCCGGTCCATCACCTGCAGCAGGACATCTGCGAAGTCGAACTCCATCGTCACTCCTTATCGGCCGGAGGAGGCGATCACGTGACCCTCGCAACTTCGGCGATGGACGTGATGCCGTTCTTGACCTTTTCGAACCCATCCGCCCGCAGCGGACGCATCCCCTGCGCGACGGCGATCTTGCGAATCTCTTCGGCAGCGGCACGCTCGACCGTTAGATCTCGGATCTCATCCGTGATCGGCATGACCTCGTAGAGGCCGGTGCGGCCCTTGTAGCCCGAGTGGCCGCAGCGGTTGCAGCCAACCGGCTCGTAGGCGTCGAGATCGAAGGCCACGCTGAACCCGGCCCGCTCCAGCGAGGAGACGCTCAGCGTGGTGTGGTTCTTGCAGTAGGTGCAGAGCTGGCGCACGAGCCGCTGGGCCACGACCGTGCACACCGCCGAGGCCGTCAGGAACGGCTCGATGCCCATCTCGGTGAGCCGGGTGATCGCCGACGGCGCGTCGTTCGTGTGCAGGGTCGACAGGACGAGGTGGCCGGTGAGTGCAGACTCGACCGCGATCTTGGCCGTCTCCCCGTCGCGGATCTCCCCCACCATGATCACGTCGGGGTCGGCGCGCAGCATGGCGCGCAGCCCGCCGGCGAACGTCAGGCCCGCCTTGAGGTTCACCTGGAGCTGATTGACGCCCGGCCATCTGATACTCGACCGGGTCCTCGATCGTGATGATGTTGCGCTCGGGCACGTTGATCTCGTTGAGCGCGCCGTAGAGCGTCGTCGACTTGCCCGACCCGGTCGGCCCGGTCGCGAGCACCGCGCCGTGCGCGCGGCGGAAGCCAGCCTCGAACAGGGCAGCGCTCTGCTCCGACATGCCGAGCTGGTCGAGCCCGATCAGCGCAGCCGACTTGTCGAGGATGCGCATCACGATGCCCTCGCCGTCGACGCGCGGCATGGTGACCACGCGCGTGTCGATCGCGTGCCCGTCGACCGTCAGCGAGACGCGGCCGTCCTGCGGCACGCGCTTCTCGGCGATGTCGAGGTCGGCCATGATCTTGACGCGCGAGACCACGCCGGCGACCATGCGGCGCGGGATCGTGGTCGTCTCGCGCAGCACGCCGTCCACACGGAACCGCACGCGCATCTCCCGCCCCTCAGGCTCGAAGTGGATGTCCGAGGCGAGGTCCTCGACCGCTTGGGCGATGATCGAGCTAACCAGCTTCATCACCGGCGCGTCGTCCGCGGACTCGCGGATCTCGGTGATGTCGGCCACCTCGGCCTCGCCCTCCAGGACTGCCTCGGCGACCGCCTCGTCGAGCCGGCTCATGCGCCCGATCAGGCCCTGGATGTCCTCTGCCGAGGCCACCACCGGCTGCACCTCGTGCCCGCTCACCAACTTCAGGTCGTCGAGGGCGATCACGTTCGACGGATCCGAGATCGCGACCCGCAGGCGCCCGCCCTCGTCGAACCCGATCGGGGCGGCGTTCAGCCGGCGAGCCGCCTGCGCGCTGAGCAGGTTGAGCGCCGCCAGGTCGATCTTGAAGCTGGTCAGGTCGACGTGACAGAGCCCGAAGCGCTGCGCGGTCGCGCGCGCCAGCTCGTCGCTGGACACGATCTCGTCCTCGACCAGCACCTGCTCCGGCGTGCGGCCGGTCTCCTGGGCCCGGGCGGTCGCGGCGTCCACGCGCTCCCGCTCCGCGAAGCCCAGCTCGGCGATCACGGCCGGGATCGACCGCGACATGGCCATGCGCCGCGGCGGGGTGAGCCCCTCGACGGCCTCCTCGTTGGAGGCGTCCTCAGGGTCGGTGGGGCCACCCGGTACGGCGCGAAGCGCCGACCCGCCTGGCTCCTCGCTCATCGCGCGTCCGCGACCGCTTGGGTGAGAGTGTCGGCGTCTGTGAAGCCTTCGAGCAGCCGCGCGTGTCCCGACCGATCGATGATCACGATTGACGGGGTCTGGGAGACGCCCAGGTCCTCCACGAGCTTGCCGTAGCGCTCGACCGCGGCGACGTCGTCGATCAGCACGACCGCCTTGGTGCGCCGGTCCACGCTCCGGATCACGGGCAGCATGGCGCGGTCGTCGAGAGCGCGGGCGTTGCCGAATACGATCACGACCTTCTTGTGGTCGCGCACCGCACGGGCCGCCCGGCGCGGGTTGGGGCTGGTCAGAACCTTCAGCGAGCTGGTCGGGGCTCCGGTCAGGTCGCCGATGCCGTTCGCGAGCCCCTGGGCGAGGCTGCCTGCCGCGCCAGCCGGCGCTCCGGCGCGCACTGGGCGGGCGCCTCGATCTGCTGCGGCTTGTTCACGTCACTCAGGCGCACGTCCAGCTCCAGCCGCCCGCGGCCGGCGAACGCCACGTTCATCGAGAACCGGCGCAAGATGTGATCGTCGCTCCCGACCCACAGGTCGACCTCGCCGCGCTTCAGCGCGCGGGCGAGCGCACCGCGGTTGGGCAGTTCGCCGCCGTTCTGGCGGGCGGCCTGCGCGAGATCGTTGACGACGGCCTGCGAGTCGACGCGCGCCGAGACGTGCTCGGTCTCGACCCCCGCGATCATCTCGGTGCCCTCGGACTTGGCATCGCGCATCCAGGTCGCCGGGTGCACGGGAAGCGACAGCTTGCCCTCGGCGACCGGCGTCCACAGCGGCGCGGGCACGCGCCAGCCGGTGTCGCCGCGGACGAAGTACGCCTTGTCGCCAACCGACACGAACGCGCCCTTCACCTGCTGCCCTCCGGCGGAGACGCGGCCGTTGACCTTGAAGTCGGGGACGCCCTTGGCCGTGCCGGGGTCGAACGCGCCGGTCAGAGCGATCTTGCCGGTCTCGCGACCGCTGCCGAGCACCAGCACCGCGGAGAAGCGCCCGCTCTTGATCTGACCGAAGTCGAATGCCGCGCGCAGGGTGTCGGCCGGCGCGGTCTGGGCCGGGGTCTGCGCGGGCGCGGGCGCCGGGTCGGACTGCACGGCCGCCGGGGCGGCGTCGTTGTCCGTCGTCTCCCGCGCGTTCTGAACGGCGAGCACCGTGGCCCCGAGCAGGACGACTCCGAGAAGCGCGAGAAGGAACGGGCGGGAAATCGCCATTGCCACCGGTATCGGCAGGGCAGCGGGCCGGGTTTAGCGCAGGGCGTCGCGCATCACGTCGAGCGGGGCCGGCTGGCCGGTCCAGCGCTCGAAGCTGCGCGCACCCTGACGCAGCAGCATCTCGAGCCCGTCGACGACTCGGGCGCCCTGCTGCTCGCCCCAGCGGCAGAGCGGCGTCCGTCCGCCGCCGTAGACCACGTCGGCCACGATCTCGGGCTCCACCCCGGCCAGGCCGATCTCCCCCGGCAGGTCCTCGCCGTGCATCCCCAGGGAGGTCACGTTCACCAGCACGCGCGCGGGCTCGGGTGCGCGCGCGTGGCGCACGGCGAACTCCTGCGCGAGCTCCGCGGCGCGCTCGGGGGTGCGGTTCCACACGGCCACGTCGGCGCCCGCCTCGCGCAGCGCCCACACGGCCGCGCGGCCGGTGCCGCCCGCACCCAGCACGAGCGCGCGGGCGCCTCGCAGGTCCAGGTCGAGCGCGTCGATCAGGCCGCCGGCGTCGGTGTTGTCGCCGAGGATGCGCCCGTCGGCGAACGCGAGCGTGTTGACGGCGCCGATCGCCGCCGCCGCGGCGGTCAGGTCGTCGGACAGGTCGTGGGCGGCGACCTTGTGCGGGATCGTCACGTTGGCGCCCAGGAAGCCGGAGGCGGGCAGGGCGCGGACGGTCTCGTCGAAGCGCTCGGGCGCAACCGGCAGGCGCAGGTAGCGCCAGTCGATGCCGAGCTCGCCGAACGCCGCGTTCATCATCGCCGGCGAGCGGCTGTGCCCGACCGGGAACCCGAGGACGCCCGCTAGCGCGCTCAACACTCGGTCGGCGACTTGCCGCCGCGCTCGTCGCGGGCCCGGTTGTAGGCGTCCACGTAGCGCTGGAACTGGGCGTCGGTGGACGCGAACTTGTGGCTGCCGTTGCCGCAGACGGCGGCCACGTAGAAGAGGTAGTTCGTCTTGGCGGGACGGGCTGCGGCCTTGATCGACGCGAGCCCGGGGCTCCCGATCGGGCCCGGCGGCAGGCCCGCGTGCACGCGGGTGTTGTACGGGCTCGGGTTCTGCAGCTCCGACACGCGCAGCGCGCCGGACCACTTCCCGACCACGAAGCGCACGGTGGCGTCGATGTCCAGGCGCAGGCCGGTCTTGAGCCGGTTGTAGATCACCGACGCCACGAGCGGCCGCTCCTTCGGCACCTGCACCTCCCGCTCGACTAGCGACGCGATGATCAGCACGTCGTACGGCGTCAGGTTCTTGCTGCGCGCGTAGCGCAGGTCGACGGTGTCGAAGTTGCGCTTGAAGGCGGCCAGCTGCTGGTCGACCAGCTTGCGCACGCGCTGGCCCTTCTTGAGCTCGTAGGTGGCGGGGAACAGGAAGCCCTCGAGGCTCTTGGCCCCCTTCGCCTTGTAGTCGCGCGGATCGAGGTTCGGGTTGTGGCGGGTGGCCTTGATGTAGTTGCCCTTCAGGCGCCGCACGCGCGGCGCCACCTCGGCGCGCGACAGGCCCTCCGGAATCGCCGATTTGGACGACGTCGGGCGGCAGCCCCTCCTCGAGTCGGTCGAGTGCGCCCATGAAGGTCATGTCGCGCGCGAGCGTGTAGTTGCCCGGCTTGAGGTTGCCGCTGCGGCCGGCCAGCCGCGCGCGCAGCTGGAAGAACGAGGAGCTGGACACCACGCCCTTGCTCTCCAGCAGGTCGGCGATCTCCCCGAGGCTCGCGCCCTGGGGGATCGTCACGCGCACCTCGCCCTCGCCGTCGCCCTTGAAGGGCTGGAAGAGCGAGATCAAAAACCAGGCGAGCCCCACCAGGACCACGCCCACCGCCGCGAGGGCGAAGAGGCGGCGGCCGCGCGGGCGGCGCGCGCGGGCGGGGCCGCCGAAGCGCGTAGAGCCCCCGAACGCCGGGCGGCGGCCGGTGACGCGTCCGTCGGCCGGGGGGCCGGCCCCGTCGCGAGCCGGCTCGGCCGGCGGCGGGGCCGTCAGGCGCTCCGCCTCGGCCAGCCAATCGCGCTCGGGGGGCGGCGGTTCGGGTGGCGGCGCTCCGCCCTGCCCCGCCCTGCGTGCCTCGCGCTCGCGGCGCGCGGCCTCGCGTTCCTCCGGCGAGCGTCCGCCCGGGACGGGCGGCGGTCCGTCGCTCACTCGCGCGAGCCCGCGGACGCGCGGGCGAGGTAGCTCTCGAGCAGGTGCGCAGCAGCCCGGGAATCCTCGTCCCCGGCTCCCCCGGTGCGCTCCGCGAGCCGCGTTGTCAGGCGCTCGTCGTACAGCTCCACCGGAACGTTCAGTCTCCGGTCGAGCTTCTCCGCAAACGCACGCGCCTCCCCGGCCTGCTCGCCCTGCTCACCGCCGAGCGTGATCGGCAGGCCGACCACCACGCGCTCGACGCCGCGCTCGGCCACGATCCGGGCGAGCGCTGCCAGCCCCGCCTTCGAGTCGGGCCGTTCCACCACCTCGAGCGGCGTCGCGAGCGTCCCGGACGGGTCCGAGATGGCGCAGCCGCAGCGGGCCGACCCGTGGTCGAGGGCCAGGATGCGCGACATCAGCCCCGCAGTGCCTGCTCGATCGCGGTGCGCGCGGTGGCGAGCGCCTCGGGCAGCTTCTCGGGGTCGCGGCCGCCCGCCTGCGCCATCGTGTCGCGCCCGCCCCCGCCGCCGCCGGCGACCTCGGCGGCCGCCCGCACCACGTCGCCAGCCTTCACGCCGCGCTCGACCGCGGCCGGGGCGACGTTGGCGACCAGGTGCACGCGCCCGTCGACGGCGGTTCCCAGCACGACCGCGGCGTCGCCGAGTCGCTGGCGCACGGCGTCGGACAGCGCCAGCAGCGCCTTCGCGTCGGGCGCGCTGACCGGCTCCACGACCACACGCACACCGCCGATCTCGCCGGCACCCTCCACGAGCTGGTCGGCGAGGCCGCGATCGGGCGCGTCTCCCCGCTCCCCGCTCCAGCTCCTTGACGCGCTCGGCCAACTTCTCGACGCTCCGCACCACCGCGTCCTCCGGCACGCGCAGGAGCGCCGCCAGCTCGGCCAGGCGCTCGGTGCGCTCGCGGAACAGCTCGGCGCTGACCGGGCCGGTGACCGCCTCGATGCGGCGCACGTTCGATGCGCTCGAGCTCTCGTTGACGAGGTGGAACAGCCCCAGCTCGCCGGTCGTGGCCACGTGCGTGCCGCCGCACAGCTCGCGCGACACCGCCTCGACCTCGACCATGCGCACCCAGTCGCCGTACTTCTCGCCGAACAGCGCCATCGCGCCGAGACGCTCGGCCTCGTCGCGAGTGGTCTCGATCGCGCGCACCGGGTGGTTGTCGGTCACCCAGCCCGACACGAGCCGCTCGACCGCGGCCAGCTCGTCCTCGGAGAGGCGCTGTCCGTGGGTGAAGTCGAAGCGCAGCTTGTCGGGGCCGACGTACGAGCCGGCCTGGCGCACGTGGTCGCCGAGCTCGCGGCGCAGCGCCGCGTGCAGCAGGTGGGTGGCTGTGTGGTTGCGCATCGTCGCCAGCCGCTCGCCCCGCTCGACGACCGCCTTGGCCGACTCGCCCGGGCCCAGCTCGCCCTCGAGCGGCTCGAGCGCAAGCGCCTGGTCGTCGCCGAGCCGGTACACGTCGACCACGCGCGCGCGACCGCTGGGCGTCTCGACCAGGCCGCTGTCGGACACCTGGCCGCCGCCCTCTGGGTAGAAGGGCGACTCCTCGAGCTTGGCCAGCACCCAGCCGTTGGCGCGCTCGGCGACGCGCAGGACGGTGTCGGCCTCGGTCGTCTCGTAGCCGACGAAGCGCGTGCGGAAGCCGGCGTCGCGCGCGAAGCGCATCACCTCGTCGTGGCTCACGTGGAGCTCCCCGCCGCGCGCCCGCGGTCGCGTACGCGCCGCCGCGCCGCGACACGTCGCGCGCCTGCTCCATCAGCTCCTCGAAGCCCGCGTCGTCGACCGACAGGCCCTCCTCGGCGAGCAGCTCCTTGGTCATCTCGTAGGGGAAGCCGTAGGTGTCGTGGAGGCGGAAGGCGTCCTCCGCGGAGACCCACGACGTCTGCTCCGCCTTGGCCGCCGTGATCAGCTCGGCCAGCAGGCGCTCGCCCTGCTCCAGCGTGCGGCTGAAGCTCTCCTCCTCCGAGCGCGCCCAGCGCTCGATCGTCGACCACTCGCGCTTCAGTTCCGGATAGACGTCGCCCATCGTCTCCACCACGCGCTCGTAGAGCCGTGGCAGGAACGCCCCCTCGATGCCGAGCACGTGACCCTGGCGCATCGTCCTGCGCATGATCCGGCGCAGCACGTAGCCGCGCTCCTCGTTCGAGGGCACCACGCCGTCGGCCATCAGGAACGCCGCCGCCGCGACCGTGGTCGGCCAGCACGCCGAGCGCGCGGGTGGTCACCTCGTCCTGGCCCCACTTGCGCCCGGACAGCTCCTCGCCCAGCTCGACGAGCGGCCGCAGGATGTCGGTCTCGAAGACCGACTCCACGCCCTGGAGGATCGCCGCCATGCGCTCCACGCCGAGCCCGGTGTCGATGTTCTTCATGGGCAGCTCGGTCATCGACCCGTCCGCGTGCAGCTCGTACTGCATGAAGACGAGGTTCCAGAACTCGAGGAAGCGCTCGGTGTCGTCGCCCGGACGGTCCTCCTCGGCGCCGAACGCGAGCCCGCGATCCAGGTAGAGCTCCGAGCACGGGCCGCATGGCCCGGCCGGGCCGGACTGCCAGAAGTTGTCGTCGCGGCCGAGCTGGACGATCCGCTCGTCGGGAATGCCGATCGAGCGCCAGACCTCGATCGCCTCCTCGTCGGGGCCGAGCCCGAGGTCGTCGTCGCCGCCGAAGACCGAGATCCAGATGCTCTCCGGGTCGAGCGCCGAAGCCCTGCGTCGAGAGCTCCCAGGCGAACTCGGCGGCACCCTGCTTGAAGTAGTCGCCGACCGAGAAGTTGCCGAGCATCTCGAAGAAGGTCAGGTGGCGCTTGGTGGTGCCGACCACCTCGATGTCGACGGTGCGGAAGCTCTTCTGGCAGGTGGTCAGCCGGCGCGACGGCGGCTCCTCCTCGCCCCTGAAGTAGGGCTTGAGCGGCTGCATCCCCGCGGTCGTGAGCAGCACCGACGGGTCGTGGACGGACGGCACGAGCGACGCCGAAGGCAGGCGCAGGTGGTCGCGCGCCTCGAAGAAAGACAGGAACTGCTCGCGGATCTCGGCCGCCTTCATCGCGTGGAGTCTAGGCGTGCAACCCCCGTTGCAAGGGGCCCGATCCGTGCAACTTCGGGCCGGACGCCCTCAAAGGCTGCCCTTCCATTGGAGGTTTGCACGGCAAAGGTGTGCATTGCGGGCGCGCGCCCTCTTGCTGCCCCCCTGATCTGGACGATGAGGCTCTTGATGCAGGACGAGCACCTCGTCGGCGAGGCGCGCGAGCGTCGCAAGCAAGGAATGGACGCGCGCGAGCGCGTCGTCGACACTGTGTCCGCACTGCTGTTCCTGGCCGTCGCCGTCGCGATCGCCGTGTTCGTGGAGGACCAGCGCGACACGGACTGGCTGCTGGTCGTCGCACTCGTGGTCGGCTACGCGGTCGTCTCACGGGTGCGCTTCGAGTACGGCGATCTGTACATGTCGGCCGAGGAGCTCGTCTTCGTCCCGCTGCTCTTCCTCGCGCCGCTCAACCTCGTGCCGCTGCTGGCCGCGCTGGCTGCCGTGCTCGCCACGCTGCCGGAGTACGTGCGCGGGGAGTGGCATCGCGATCGCTGGATCACGACCATCCCGGACACGTGGTTCTGCATGGGGCCGGTGCTGGTGCTTGCCGCGTGGGCGCCCGGTCCGCCGTCCCTCGACCACCTCGGGATCTACCTGCTCGCGCTGGCTGCGTCGGCCCTCGCGCGACTTCGCTTGGGCCCTCACCCGCGACCAGCTCCTCCATGGCAAGCCGCTGATGGAGGTCGCAAAGAACTGCCTCGGTACGAATCGCGTCGCGGCGACCTTCTCCGCAATCGGATTCTTCCCCGCGCTCGCGGCCACCGTCCAGCCGCTCGTCCTGCTGGTGATCGGCCCTCTGGTGTGGCTGCTCACGGTCTTCTCGCGCGACCGCAGTGAGCGCTGGACGGCCACCCTCGAGCTGCACCGCGCCTATCGCGGCACCGTGATGCTGCTCGTCGACGTCGTCGAGTTCGACGACGACTACACGGCCGAGCACTCGCGCTCCGTCGTGGAGCTGGCCCGCGGCGTGGCGCAGGAGATCGGAATGGACAAGTACGAGCTGCCAGGAGCTCGAGTTCGCCGCCCTCCTCCACGACGTGGGCAAGATCGCCATCCCGAAGGAGATCCTGCGCAAGCCGGCCGCCCTCACCGACAGCGAGTTCGAGGTGATGAAGACCCACACGATCGAGGGTCAGTTCATGCTCGACCGCATCGGCGGCCTGCTGGGGCGGGTCGGCGAGGTCGTGCGCTCGTGCCACGAGCGCTGGGACGGCAAGGGCTACCCGGACGGCCTGCGGGGCGAGGAGATCCCGCTCCCCGCGCGCGTCGTGTTCGTCTGCGACGCCTACAACGCGATGACCACCACTCGCCCCTACCGCGCGGCGCTCCCGCACGAGCAGGCGATCGCCGAGCTGGTCGACGAACGCCGGCACCCAGTTCGATCCGGAGGTCGTCGCGGCGATGCTGCGAGTCATGGAGACGGGCGCCGCCGAGGCACCCCCCACCGACCACATCCGCGCGATGCTGGCCGGCGCCCAGGAGCGCGAGGAGATCCGAGCCGCTACGTAGGCTCGCGTGCCGGTGCCCCGCCGGGCTGGCCGGGACACGGTCCACTCGTTGCGCAGCCCGAACGTCGCCGCTGCGGCGAACAGGAGCGCGACCCCGCCTCCGATTACGATCGTCTCCCTCACGCCGAGCGCCTCCAAGCAGCGGGCCGGCGCCCAGGAACGCGATCGCGAACGCCCAGGAGACGACCGTGTCGCTGACGGCGAAGATCCGCCCCTGCAGGTTCTCGGGGACGACCGCCTGAATCAGCAGCCGCTCGTGCACCAGCAGCAAGCCATTACCGAAGCCCGCCAGAGCAAACGAGACCAGGGCGATCCCCAGCCCCGGCGACGTCCCCGAGGCCACCCAGCCCAAGCCCATCACGAAGGCCCCCTGGAGATAGCGGCGCCGTCAGGATCGGCGGCCCGCCGCCCTCCGCTCCCCGGAGCGACCCGACGATGAACCCGAGGCCAAACGCGCCGACGAGCAGCGCAAAGCCAGAGTTGCTGCTGTTCAGGGTCTCTGTCGCGAACAGCGGCTCGGCCACGTTGAAGATGCCTCCGATCAGCATCGCGCCGGCGGAAGCGGCGATCACGATGCGGATGCCCGCGCATCCCAGCCGCGGCGCGCAGGCCGAGGCGTGTCTCATGGAGCAGCGACTGCCGGGTCTCCCCCTCCTCCACGGCGACCTTCGCCACCCCACGGGATCCGCGCCAGCACCACCGCGGACACGGCAAAGGTCGCGCCGTTGATGGCCATCACGCCCTCGGGATCGATCACGAGGAGGCCTGCGGCGGTGATGACCGGGCCGGCGGTGAAGCCGAAGTCGGTGATCGCGCCATACAGCGAGGTGGCAGCCGCCGCCCGCTCGGGCGCGACGAGGCTGGGAAGACCGGCCAGCGCGGCAGGCTTGAACAGCGCGTTGCCGACCCCGGCCAGGAGGGCGAGGGCGAAGGTCGCGATGAAGGGATCGACGAGCGCGATCCCGATAAAGGCAACCGCCCGCATGACGTCTGCGACGACGGCACAGAGCTTGCGCGACCACCGATCCGCGGCCGCGCCGAGGATCGGCCCGAGGACCGCGGATGGGAAGAGATCCGCCAGCAGCACCAGCCCCACCGCCCACGGTGAGTGAAAGCGCTCGTAGGCGATCAGGAGAAGCCCTACGTACGCGGCGCCCGTGCCGAGTGACGACTGCGCGAGAACGGCGAAGAAGCCGCGCGCCTGCCGCTCGAGTCGCAGCAGCTGGAGGGTTGACCGCACGATCGGGGAACCTACCGGCTGCGGCGGCCAGCGCTCAACGGGTGCCCAGCGATTGGCGGCACCAACAGAAAGGGCCGCGCTTTCGCGCGGCCCTTCTTCAATTCAACTTAGTGACGGCTGGCCATATTCTTAGCCTCCGGACGTATTTGGGGTACCCACTCTGAACGTTCTGCACGAGGTCCAAACACAAAGTTCGTGCAACTGCGCAGGACTATAGGCCGAACCTCAGCATTTGTCACGCGTTTCTGCACGAACCTGTGCAAAGCCGCCGCAAGTAGACGGGTTATCCGCGCAGCAGCGCAAAGTTCCCCCCGATTGGGGGGGTTTCTTGGAGGACTCGGCGCGGCGGCGCCGACGCGCTTTACGCCGCGCTAGCGGTGGCGTCCGGCAGCCGGTCGCCGGCCGTGACCGGGCTGCTCGGGTCCTTCTCGCTCCCGCGGATCTCGGCTTCCGAGACGTTCAGCGGGTGGTGGCACGCGGCCAGGTGGCCGTTCGCGTACCGCATCAGCGGAGGCTCTTCCTCGCGACACACCTGGGTGGCGCGTGGACAGCGCGGATGGAAGACACAGCCGGAGGGCGGGCTGATCGGGTTGGGCGGCTCGCCCGACACGACGATGCGCTCGCGCCGACGGTTCTCGTTCGGATCTGGGATCGGGATCGCGGCCAGCAGCGCGCTCGTGTACGGATGGATCGGCTTCGTATACAGCTCCTCGGCGGGCGAGACCTCCATCAGCTTGCCGAGGTACATCACCGCGATCCGGTCGGACACGTGGCGGACGACCGAGAGGTCGTGCGCCACGAACAGGTAGGTCAGCTTGAAGTCGTCCTGGAGGTCGTCGAGCAGGTTGATGATCTGCGCCTGCACCGACACGTCCAGCGCCGACACCGGCTCGTCCAGCACGATCAAGCGCGGCTCGAGCGCCAGCGCGCGAGCCACCCCGATGCGCTGCCGCTGACCGCCCGAGAACTCGTGCGGGTAGCGGTTCACGTGCTCGGGATGGAGCCCGACCTTGGCGAGCAGCTCGCGCACCTGCGACTCGACGTCCTTGCGGTCGGAGCCGTGCAGCCGCAGCGGCATCCCGATGATCTGGCCGACGCGCTTGCGCGGGTTGAGCGAGGCGAACGGGTCCTGGAAGACCATCTGCATCTGGCGCCGCAGCGGCTCCATCTGCCTGCGCCCGGCCTTCGTGATGTCGTCGCCGCGGAAGCGGATCGCGCCGTCGGTGGAGTCGATCAGGCGCATCACGGCGCGCGACATCGTGGTCTTGCCGCAGCCCGACTCGCCGACCAGCCCGAGCGTCTCCCCCTCGGCGATCGACATCGTCACGTCGTTGACCGCGTGCACCCGGGCGACCTCGCGCTCGATCACGATCCCCTGCTTGATCGGGAAGAAGACCTTGAGGTGGTCGACCTCGACGAGCGGTGCCCCGTTGGCGCCGGCGTCGACGCTCACGCGGGCGTGCCCTCCTTTGTCGCCAGGCCGATTTCGCCGGGCAGCACCTCGCGCTTGACGCGCTTGTCCTCCACGCTCAGCCAGCAGCGGTCGCGGTGGTCGGCGTCGCCTGGCAGGTGCGCCTCGAGCGGCGGCACGCTGGTGCACTGGGCGAACTCGTGCGGGCAGCGCGGGCGGAAGTGGCAGCCCTCGGGCCGGTCCGCCAGCGACGGCGGCAGCCCGGCGATCGCCGGCAGCCGCTCGGGCCGCGGCTTGTCCACGCGCGTGATCGACCCGAGCAGCCCCCACGTGTACGGGTGCTGCGGGTCGTAGAAGATCTCGTCGAGCGTGCCCTCCTCGACGATCCGGCCGGCGTACATGACCGCGATCCGGTCGGCGATGTCGGCCACGACTCCGAGGTCGTGGGTCACGAGGATCACCGCCGCGCCGGTCTCCTCGCGGAGCTCGCGCATGCGCTGGAGGATCTGCGCCTGGATCGTCACGTCCAGCGCCGTCGTCGGCTCGTCGGCGATCAGCACGGACGGGTCGCACGACAGCGCGAGCGCGATCACCACCCGCTGGCGCATGCCGCCCGAGAACTCGTGCGGGTAGTTGTCCACGCGCTCGCGGGCGCGCGGGATGCCCACCCGCTCGAGCAGCTCCACGGTGCGCTCGCGTGCCTGCTGGTCGGGCAGGCCCTCGTGCTCCTGGATCTGCTCGACGATCTGCGAGCCGATCTTCTGCACCGGGTTCAGCGACGTCATCGGGTCCTGGAAGATCATCGCGATCTCGGCACCGCGCACCCGGCGCAGCTCGTCCTCCTCGGCGCCGATCAGCTCCGTGCCCTTGTACGTCGCGGTGCCCTCGAAGCGGGCGTTGGGCGACCGCGTCAGCCCCATCAGCGTCATCGCGGTCACGGACTTGCCCGAGCCGGACTCTCCCACCACCGCGAGCACCTCGCCCGCGGCGAGGTCGAACGAGACGCCGTCGACGGCCTTCACGACGCCCTCTTCGGTCGCGAAGGAGACGTGCAGGTCCTCGACCTTGAGCAGCGGGTCGCTCACTACTGGAGACGGATCCGCGGGTCGAGGTACGCGTACAGGATGTCCACGATCGCGTTCAGGAGCACGATGAAGAACGCGGAGAACATCGTCACCGCCAGCACGGGCGGAACGTCGAGCTGGCCGATCGCCTCGGCCGCGTACTGACCAACGCCCTGCAGGTCGAAGACCGTCTCGGTGAGAATCGCCCCGCCGCCCAGCACGGCCCCGAAGTCGAGCCCCCAGAGCGTGATGATCGGGATCATCGAGTTGCGCAGCACGTGGCGAATCAGGATCTGGCGCTCGCCCAGCCCCTTGGCGCGGGCGGTGCGGACATAGTCCTCGTTGATCGTGTCCAGCACGTTCGAGCGCAGCACCCGCGAGTAGAAGCCGATGAACAGGATCGCCAGCGCCGTCCAGGGCAGGATCAGGTGGTAGAACCAGTCGATCGGGTCCTCCGTGAACTCCACGTATCCGCCGTTGGGGAACCACCCCAGCTTGAAGCCCAAGTAGTAGTTCATCAGCGCCCCGATCCAGAACACCGGCATCGAGATGCCGACCAGCGCAATGATGGTCAAGAAGCGGTCGGCGAACTTGCCCGCCTTGACCGCGCTGTAGAGCCCGAAGCACACCGCCACGAACATCCACAGCAGCGCCGCGCCGACCGCGAGCGACAACGTGCGCGGGAGGCCCTTCTTGATCTCCTCCCCCACCGGCAGCTGGGTGAACTCAGACTTCAGGTCGCCTGTGACGACCTTCTTCATCGTGGTGAGGTACTGCTGCCACAGGGGGTCGTTGAAGCCCCACTCCTTGCGGATCGCCTGGATCGTGGACTCGCTCGCCTGGCGGCCGGACATCCGCACCGCCGGATCGCTGTTGGGGATCACGTTGAAGATCAGGAAGGTGAGCACGGAGACCGCGAACAGCACCAGGATCATCTGGAGCAGCCGGCGGACTACGAAGCGCCCCACCTCAGTGCTCCAAGCGCACCTTGGCGCGCGGGTCGAGCGCGTCCCGCACGCCGTCGCCGAACACGTTCAGCGACAGCACGGTCAGCACCAGCATCAGTCCGGGAACGATCGTCAGGTGGGGCGCCGTCGCGATGCGCTCGACGCCGTCGTCGATCATCGTGCCCCACGACGGGTTCGGCGGCCGCACGCCCGCACCGAGGAACGACAGCGCCGCCTCCAGCAGCACCGCGTTCGCGATCAGCAGGGTGAAGAACACGAGCACCGTCGACGCCAGGTTCGGCACGATCTCGCTGAACATGATCCGCAGCGGCCCCGCGCCCTGCGCGCGGGCGGCTTCGACGAACTCCTTCTCGCGCAGCGACAGCACCTGGCCGCGCACGGGTCTCGCCATGTACGGGATGTAGACCAAGCCGATGATGAAGATCGGCACCGCGAGCGAGTCGCCCGCGATCTTTATTGGCCCGAGTTGGAGCCCGCCCAGCGCGAGCGCCACACCGAGCGCCACGCCCAGGATCACCACCGGGAACGACCAGAGGATGTCGAGCACCGAGCGGATCACGGTGTCGCTCCAGCCCCGGAAGTAGCCCGCGATCACGCCGAGGATGACCGACAGGATCGTGGTCATCAGCGCCGCGACCACCCCGATCATCAGCGAGTTGCGGCCCCCGTAGAGCAGACGCACCATGATGTCGCGGCCGTTGGGGTCGGCCCCGAGGAAGAACTTGCCGTCCGCCTTGAGGTACTGCGGGCCGATCGGCACGCCGTCGAGACCGACGACGTTGACCTTCTTGCCGTCGATCGTGATCGTGTCCGAGAGGTGGTTCTCCTCCGGCGTCGTATGCGCCACGTGCTTCGCCCACAGCGGCGCCGCCAGGCAGGACAGCACGAGCAGGACGAACAGGAGCCCGAAGGCGATCGCGACCTTGTTGCGGCGCAGGCGTCGCAGCCCCAGCCGCCACGGTCCGAGCCCGTGGACGTGCTCTCGCTCGGCCTCCTCCTCCCAGCCCGCGGGAGCCTGAAGTGCGGTGTTATCCGCTAGTGGCTCAGTCGCCAAAGTCCCTCCTGGCGACACACTACCCCACCGGGAGGGCGCCGAAGCGCCCTCCCGGACAGGGGCAATGAGCTCCTACTTGAGGCAGAAGCTCGAGTAGTCGTTGAAGTAGACCGGGTGGAACCTCGCGCAGTTGTCGAAGTCCATCCGCTCTGACAGGAACGTCGCGAGCTTCCGGTGGCCGTACGGCGCGATCCAGGCCCGATCGACCAGCTTCTTGTTGAGATCGCCCCACTTGGCGGCGACCTCGTCGGTCATCTCCGGCTCCTGGTTCAGCTCGGCGATCCCCTTGGTGATCTCCGGGTCGTCCACGTTCCCGAAGTTCTGGTTGTTCGTCGGCTGAATCGACTTCCCATCCACCAGGAAGAAGAAGTTCTTCGGGTGCGGGAAGTCCTGGAACCAGTTGGCGAAGCCCGTCTGCGGGGCCTCCTTGGCGCTTCCGATCGTCTGGAAGTACACGCCGCCGTCAAGGATCTTCGGCTTGGCCTTGAAGCCCAGCTTCGTGAGCTGGTCGGCGTAAGCCTCCGTGACCTTGTCGGTCGGATCGTCGTTGTTGCCGTAGACGGTTACGTCCGCCCCGGCGACCCCGGCGTCCTTGATCATCTGACGCGCCTTCTCGATGTCCGGCGGGTCATTCGGGTTGCCCCACGGGCAGTCCTCGACGTCGAGCGCCTCGTCGTAGCCCGGCTGGCCGGGCGGCAGGAACGAGCAGCCCGGAGCCACTTCGCCGGCGAACAGGCGTGCCAGCGCGGGCTTGTCGAGGCCGATGTTCACGGCATCACGCACTTCCTTCTTGTCGAAGGGCGGCACGCGGTTGTTCATGAACATGTAGTAGGTGGACGCGGTCGTGATCTCCTTGTACCGGTCCGAGTACTTCGCCTTCACCTCCGGCTTGATGTCAGCCGGCGGCGGGTCCTGCATGTAGTCGAGCTCACCCGAGATCACGTCCTGCGCCTGACGCTGCGCGCTCTTGATGATCTTCGCGGTGATCTTGTCGACGTGACCAGCCGGGAGATCGGCGCCGAGGTCCGGCCAGTTCGCGTTCTTCTCCATCACGAACTGACGGTTCGGGACCGACTCGGTGATCTTGTACGGACCCACGCCCGGGGGCGGGTTCTCGGTCAGGTTCTTGCAGGGCGTGTCGCCCGGAACCAGGCCGACGAACCACATCGCCAGCACGTTCGTGAACGAGCCGTCGGGGGCGTCGAGGTTGACCGTGATCTTGCCGGTCTTGTCGTCGGCCTCGATGCCCTTGATGTCGCCGTCGCACTTGCCGGCGTCGATGTAGTCCTGAGCGCCGGTGATGCCGAGGTAGAACGCCGAGCCACCCGACTCGAGGTTGAGCACGCGCGCGACGCTGTGCTCGAAGTCAGAGGCCTTGACGGGCGAGCCGTCCGAGTACTTGAGGCCCTTGCGCAGCGTGAGCTCGTAGGTCTTGCCGTCCTCCGAGATGGTCGGCATGTCCTCGGCCAGGCCGGGCACCACGAGCGAGTCCTTCTCGGCGTCGCCGGTGCGCGGATAGGTGAGCAACGGCGTGTAGACGAGCCAGAGCGGCTCGATGCCGTTCACCGTGTACGTGAGCGCCGGGTCCATGAAGTCTGGTTGCGAGGTCTCCGAGATCGTGATCGATCCACCGTTCTTCGCCTCGCCTCCGCCGCCTCCGCTGGTTCCGTCTCCATCGTCATCGTCCCCGCCGCACGCGGCGATGACGGACATGGAGAGGGCAGCAAGGAGGAGCACCAGCGCACGTCTGCCGAGCTTCCCCATTCAGAATCCCTCCAGGTTCGTTTCTACGGGCCGATCTGGCCCGCCGGCGGGAAGATACCCGTCCGACGGGGGTCACCCATCACGCCCAGTCAGACAAAAATCTGCCCTTAACGCAGGAGTTCCTCGCGCATCACCGCAAGCGACTTGCGGATCAGACGCGAGACGTGCATCTGCGACAGACCCACCCGCTGGGCGATCTGCGTCTGCGGTAGGCCCTCCTCGAAGCGCATCCGCAGGATCTCCCGTTCGCGCGGCGCGAGCCGCTCCAGCGCGGGTTGCAGGGCGGCGCGGTCCTCCGACCGCTCGAAGCCGGCGTCCTCGCCGCCGATCGTCTCGAGCGGGTCGAGCTCGTCCTCGCCGCTCGGTCCCGTCGACAGCGACACGGTCGAATACGCGGACCCGACCTCCATCGCCTCGAGCACCTCTTCCGGCGTGGTCTTCAGCTCCTCGGCGATCTCGGCGATGCTCGGCGAGCGCCCGAGCCGGCCGGTCAGGCGCTCGATCGCGCCGGACATCGACGCGTTCAGCTCCTGCAGCGCGCGCGGGACACGGATCGCCCAGCCCTTGTCGCGGAAGTGGCGCTTGATCTCGCCGACGACGTTCGGCGTGGCGTAGGTGGCGAGCGAGACCTCGCGCTCCAGCTCGAAGCGGTCGATCGCCTTGATCAGGCCGATCGCGCCCACCTGCTCGATGTCCTCGAGCGCCTCGCCGCGGCCGGCGTAGCGGCGCGCCAGCGAGCGCACCAGCGGCAGGTGGCGGGCGATCAGCTGCTCGCGCGCGCCCGTGTCGCCATCGTCGTGGTAGCGGCGCAGCAGCTCGCGATCCTCCTCGCGGGCCCGCTCCGAGTTGACGGCGCGGCGCGAGTTGGCGTTCGTGCTCACGCGGGCCCCTTCAACTTCTCCAGGCGCACCACGATGCCGCCGTCTGCCGCGTGGTCGACGCCGAACGAGTCGACGACAGTGCCGAGGATGCGCCGCAGCGTCAACTGCCCGGGGATCAGCTCCCCGTCTTTGAGCGCCTCGGCGACCTTGGCCTCGCTCAGCGGCCCGATGCGCGTGCGGATGCCCCTCTCGCCGACCTCGAACGAGAGGCAGACGGTGCCGGTGGTGCCGGCCTCGGCCAACAGCCGCTCGACCGCGAGCTGGAGGTCGTCGATCTCCTCGAACGCGAAGTCCACGCGCTCGGCGATGCCGCCGACGATCAGGCGCACGACCGCCTGGAAGTCGCCCGACAGCGGCGCTTCGAGGTCGATGCGCTCCTGGTGTTCGTTCAAGCGATCGTTCCCTCGCCCACGACGCAATCATCACGCATCAGGCAGGCCAGCTGCCCGGGTGCGGCGGCATCGGCGGGCTCGGCGAGATCGAGCTCGAGCGTGCCAGCCCCGGCCGGTCGAGCGCGGCAGGCGAGCGGGCGTGCGTGGTAGCGCAGCCGCACGTGATCGACGGCGTCGGGCGGGCGATGCAGGCGGGCGTCCTCGAGGCGCACGCTGGTGGTGGCGAGCGCCGCCTTCGGTCCGACGGTGACGCGGTTGGTCGTCGCGTCCCTGCTCAGCACGTAGAGCGGCTGCGGGGCGCCGAGGTTGAGGCCGCGGCGCTGGCCGACCGTGAACTCGTGCTGGCCGTCGTGGTGGCCGAGCACGCGGCCGTCGGCGTCCACGATCTCGCCCGGCTTGCGCAGGCGCGGCCCGCCGTGGCGCTGCAGGAAGGCGCGCCCGCCGAGGCCGGCCACGAAGCAGAGGTCCTGGCTCTCGCGCTTGTCCGCCACGGGCAGGCCGGCGTCGCGGGCCAGCGACCGCACGGCGTCCTTGGTGAGGCCGCCGAGCGGGAAGGAGAGCCGGTCCAGGCTCGCGGGGTCGAGCTTCGCGAGCATGTAGCTCTGGTCCTTACGCGGATCCTGCGCCGTTCGGATCAGCGGTCCGTGCCGGTCGCGGGCGATGCGGGCGTAGTGGCCGGTGGCCAGCCGCGCCGCGCCGAGGCTTGCGGCGAGCTCGAGCATCGCGTCGAAGCGCACCGCGCCGTTGCAGCGCACGCAGGGATTGGGAGTCAGGCCGGCCGCGTAGCCGTCGACGAACCGGTCGACCACCTCGGCGCGGAAGCGCTCGCGCAGGTCGAGCGTCAGGTGCGGGAGGCCCATCCGGTGGGCGAGGGCGCGCGCGCCGGTCACGGCCTGGGGCGAGCAGCAGGACCGCTCGCCGTCCGTGGCCGGGTCGGACCACAGCTCGAGCGTGACCGCCACGACCTCGTCGCCGGCGTCGAGCGCGAGCTGGGCCGCCGCCGCGCTGTCGACGCCCCCGCTCATCGCCACCAGCGTGCGCCGCGCGCTCGGGGCGTAGCCGCGCGGCGCCTGCCTTGGCGGCGGCGCCCAGGGCGCGGTGCAGGGCGTCGGCGGCCAGCTCGGCCGCGTGGCGCTTGGGGGGGATCAGGCCGCCGAGCGCGGTGGCCACGTCTTCGGGCGTGACGCGCGCCGCGTCCAGCAGCGGCCGGTGCTCGACCAGCTCGACGACGGCGCTGCCGGCGGCGCGGACGGCGCCGCAGCCCTCGGCGTCGAAGCCGGCCTCCGCGACGCGGTCGCCCTCCACTCGAACCGACACGCGCACGAGGTCACCGCAGGCGGCGCCGCCCGCGGCGCCGGCGTGCGGCCAGTCCGCGAGCGCGCCGAGCCCGCGCGGCGCGGTCAGGTGGTCCTCGAAGTGCATCCCGTCGCAGACTAACCGCCACGGTGTGCGCCCCTGCCTGAACCGGTGCTAGATTCGAGCCAGGCCCGAGCCTGTGCGTGAGCCGGCCGCAAACGTTGAGCCGAACATCACCGGGTTGGGAGTTCTACTCGCGGTAGGGCCGTGGTCCGCCGCGGAGGACACCCACGCTTGCTAGGACAGCAGGCCCAACTCCCGGACCGGCAGCGGCAGGCTGGGGCCTGATCTATCTCCCACTGGCGTGATACTCGGGGTCGTGCGTGAGTCTCTGCGAGAGCGCAGGGCAGAGTCGGCGCCGTCTTGCGCGGCGAAACGCGGACGCACGAGCTGCTCCGCTCGCGGCTGGTCTTCCTTTTCCTCGTCACGGTCATCCTCGACGCCGCCGCCAGCGTGCTCATCTTCCTGTTCGAGCGTCACGCCCCGAACACGGAGATCAGCAACATCGGCGATGCGGTGTTCTGGACCAGCACGCAGCTGCTGACGGTCTCGTCACAGCTGCGCAATCCGATCTCCACCCCGGCGCGCGTGCTCGACGTCTTCCTCCAGGCCTACGCCATCTCAATCGTCGCGCTGCTGGCCGGTTCGTTCGGCGCGTTCTTTCACCGGCGCGGCGCGGAGCTCGACCCACCCAGCACCGCCACGTAGGCCTCGTGGATCGACTCCCACTCCGGGATCTCGACCAGGTCGGTAGTGCCGCCCTCGAGATGGCGGCGGAGCGCGTCGAGGTGGAAGTGCCAGCCGGCGGGGACCTTGGTCATGAACTCGGGGTCGAGCTCCAGCGTGCTGCGGAAGGAGAGCAGGGTGCCGTCGCCGTCGGGGGTCAGCTCCCAGCGCAGGCGGCCGTGCATGTCGCCGTCGAGCACGAGCAGACGCTCGCGGCTCGAGCTTCGCGATCGTGGCGTGCATCTCGGCCGCGTTGCCCTCGTCGTCGGTGTTGAGCCAGCGCACGTCGAAGCGGCCACCCTCGGCCAGCTCCACGTCGGCGTCGCCCCACCAGGCGATCAGCTCGTCGGGGCGGGTGAGCGCATCCCAGACGCGGTCGACCGGGTGAGCGAGGCGGCGCTCGAAGCTGATCACGTAGCGGCCGTCGTCGGTGCGTTCGACGGTGCCGTCGGCGTTCATCGTGTGTCCTCCTCGTCGAGGTGTCGTTCGAGTGCGGTGAGGCGATCGGACCAGAAGGCTCGGTAGGGCTCGAGCCAGGCGTCGATCTCGTTGAGCGGGCGCGGGTCGACCTCGTACCAGCGCTGCTGCGCCTCGCGGCGCACGCGCACGAGCTTTGCCTGGCGCAGCACGCGCAGGTGCTTGGACACGCCGGGCTGGCTCAAGCCGAGCAGGTCGACCAGCTCCCCAACAGGCCGAGGCCGCTCGCGCAGCAGATCGAGGATCCGGCGGCGAGTGGGCTCGGCCACGACGTCGAAGGTGGTCGTCGCCATTGCCGGTCGAGTATACCCGTGCGGTTATATTGCTAACGCGTGCATGTACGGCGGCGATAGAGGCGCTTTGGGCCGAGCGTCGAGGGGTCCCGGAAGAAGCGTCCCGCATAGGGACGGATCTTCCGGGACCCCTCCCACGCGGCGGGCCCGACCCGTTATCGCTGCTGTTCGCCGGCGCCCGGCGCGGCGCCCGGGTCGACGCGCACGCCCAGCTCCCGCAGCTGCCGCGCGTCCACCGGCGCCGGCGCTCCCGTGAGCGGGTCTGCTCCGCTGGCGGCCTTGGGGAACGCGATCGCGTCGCGAATCGAGTCGCGGCCGGCCAGCAGGGCCACTATGCGGTCGATTCCGAACGCGATCCCGCCGTGCGGCGGGGCGCCGTAGGTCAGCGCCTCGAGCAGGAAGCCGAAGCGCTCCTTTGCCTCCTCGGGCCCGATCCCGAGCGCGTCGAACACCTGCTGCTGCACGTCGGGCCGGTTGATTCGGATCGATCCGCCGCCCAGCTCCCATCCGTCGAGCACCACGTCGTACCCGCGCGAGCGCCACGTGCCGGGATCCGCATCCAGGTCGCCGCTCGGCGAGGTGAACGGATGGTGCATCGCGTCCCAGCGGCCCTCGCCCTCGTTCCACTCGAACATCGGGAAGTCCACGACCCAGAAGCAGTCGTGCCCCTCCGGCTCGCCCTCGGCCACGTCCGGGCGCAGCCCGCCCAGCACCCGTGCGGCCAGCGCGGGCGTGTCCGCGGCGAACAGGATCACGTCGCCCTCGCGCGCCTCCAGCTCGGCCGTCGTGCGTGAGATCTCGTCCTCGCTCAGGAACTTCGCGATCGGCGAGCGCCACTCGCCGCTCTCGACCACGGCCCAGGCGAGCCCCTTCGCCCCGAGCGACTTCGCCTTCTCCTCGAGCTTGTCGATGCGGCTGCGCGGGAAGTCGCCGCGCGCCCGCAGCGCGCGCACCACCCCGCCGTTCTCGACGGCGCCGCCGAAGACCTTGAACTGCGAGCCGCGGAACACCTCGGTCAGGTCGTGGATCTCCACCCCCAGCCGCCGGTCCGGGCGGTCCGAGCCGTAGCGCAGCATCGCGTCGTCGTAGCCGATCCGCTCGAGCGGCAGGGTCACCTCGATGCCCGCCCAGCGCCAGCACCTGCTGGAGCAGCGGATCGATCAGCTCGTAGACGTCCTCCTCCTCCACGAACGACATCTCGAGGTCGAGCTGCGTGAACTCGGGCTGGCGGTCGGCGCGGAAGTCCTCGTCGCGGAAGCAGCGCGGGATCTGGAAGTAGCGCTCCAGCCCGCCGACCATCAGCAGCTGCTTGAACAGCTGGGGCGACTGCGGCAGCGCGTACCAGGAGCCGCGCATCAGCCGGCTCGGGACGAGGAAGTCGCGCGCGCCCTCGGGCGTCGAGCGCGTCATGATCGGCGTCTCGATCTCGAGGAAGTCCCGCTCGGAGAGGTAGTCGCGGATCGTCTTGACGACGTTGTGGCGCAGCACCATCGTGTCGCGCATCGCCTGCTTGCGCAGGTCGAGGTAGCGGTAGCGCAGCCGCAGCTCCTCCCCCACCGGCTCGTCCTCGTCGATCTGGAAGGGCGGCGTCTCGGCGTCGGCGAGCAGCTCGAACTCGGTCACCGCCAGCTCGACCTCGCCGGTCGGCAGGTTCGGGTTCACCGTCCCCTCCTCGCGCGCGACCAGGTCGCCGGTCGCGGTGATCACGTCCTCGGCGCGCAGTCGCCCGGCCGCGGCGTGCGCCTCGGTCGCCTCCTCGGGCCGGAACACCAGCTGCAGCAGCCCGCTGCGATCGCGCAGGTCGATGAAGATCAGCCCCCCGTGGTCGCGGCGGCGGTGCACCCAGCCGGCAACCCGCGGCCGCTCGCCGATCTGCTCGGCGCGCAGCTCGCCAGCCCAGTGGTCGCGATAGCGGTTGGCCCGCGGCGTCCTCACGCGACCAGCTCCCGCACCCGCGTGACCGCCTCGGCCACGTCGCGCACCGGCGCCTGCTCGCCGCTGCCCATGTCCTTGACCTCGATGCCGTCGCCCAGGATCACGACCGCGAGCGCGCCGATCCGGTCGGCCTGCTTGAACTGGCCCTTCAGCGAGCGCCCGGCCTGCTCGATCTCGGTGCGAATGCCTTGCGCGCGCAGCCGCTGCGCGAGGCCGAATGCCTCGCGCCATCGCGTCCGGCTTGGCGAGCGCGATGTACACGCGCGAGTCGGACTCGGGCTCGGCCTCGGACGGCGAGCAGAATGCGCTCGACCCCGGCCGCGAAGCCGATGCCCGGCGTCGCCGGTCCGCCGAGCTCCTCGACCAGCCGGTTGTAGCGGCCCCCGCCGCCGAGCGCGGCGTGGGCGCCGAGCCGATCGCGACACGAACTCGAACACCGTGCGCGTGTAGTAGTCCAGCCCGCGCACCAGCGTCGAGTCGACCTCGTACTCCACGCCCGCGGCGTCGAGCAGCGCGCGGACCTCGGCGAAGTGCTCGGCGTCGGCCGGGTCGAGCCGGTCGAGCAGGCGTGGTGCCGCGGCCATCACCGCCTGCGTCCCGGGGTGGTCGGCGTCGAACGCCCGCAGCGGGTTCGACGTCGAGTCGCTCGCGCACCTCCTCCGACAGCTCGGCCTCGTGCGCGCGCAGGTAGTCGCGCAGCTCGTCGAGGTAGGCGGCGCGGGTCTCGGGGGTGCCCAGGCTGGAGATCCGGAGCGATGCCGGGCCGGCGCCGGCGCGGTCGATCAGCTCGCCCAGCAGCAGGATCAGCTCGGCGTCGAGGCTGGGGTCGTCGGAACCGAGCGCCTCCGCGTCGATCTGGGTGAACTGGCGGAAGCGGCCCGCCTGCGGCGCCTCGTGGCGGAAGAACGGCCCCGAGGTCCACAGCTTCACCGGCTGCGGGAGCTTGTGCATGCCGTGCTGGACGTAGGCGCGGCAGATCGCGGCGGTCGCCTCCGGCCGCAGCGTCAGGGAGCGACCGGCCTTGTCCTCGAAGGTGAACATCTCCTTCTGCACGATGTCGGTGGACTCCCCCACGCCGCGGGCGAACAGCTCGGTGTCCTCGAACACCGGCGTCTCGAACGGCTCGTACCCGGCGCGGCCGAGCAGCTCGTCGGCGATCCCCTGGAGCCGCAGCCGGCGGCGGGCGTCGCCCGGTTGGACGTCGAGCGTGCCCCGGGGGGCCTGGAGCTTCCGGCTCACCGCGCCAGCTCGGCGAGGAACGGATTGCTCGCGCGCTCCGCGCCGAGGCTCGTGATGCCCATGTGCCCCGGATAGACCGCGGTCTCCTCGGGGAGCGTGTCGACGAGCGTGCGGATCGACTCCAGCAGCGTGCCCCAGTCCCCGCCGGGCAGGTCGACCCTGCCGACCGACCCCTGGAACAGCACGTCGCCCGAGAAGATCGCCTGCTCGTCGGGGACGGAGAAGGTGACGTGTCCGGGGCTGTGCCCCGGCGTGAAGAGGACGTCGATCTCGAAGCCGGCCAGCTCGAGCCGCTCGCCGCCCTTGAGAGTGTGCTCGGCGTCGTAGGAGTCGAACGGGCCGAACTCTGCCCAGGGCACGAACGAGTTGATGTCGTCGAGGACGAACTTCTCGATCTCCGGCACCCAGACCTCGGCGCCGGTCGCCTTGGCCACGGGCGCGACGGCGCCCACGTGGTCGAAGTGCGTGTGCGTGAGCAGAATGCCCTCGAGCCTCACGCCCAGCTCCCTGATCGCGTCCAGCAGCCTGTCGGCCTCGTCCCCCGGGTCCACGATCAGCGCGCGGTCCGAGCCGTCGCGCCGGAAGATGTACGTGTTCTCGGCCACCGGGCCGACGGTGAACATCCGAACGTCCATCGTCAGCGGGCCTGTTTGCGGCGCTGGCGGAAGCGATAGACGAACGTGTCCGTCGCGAAGCCGAGCGGGATGTAGAGCAGGAACATGAACGCGGCGAGGATGACCCCCTGCGCCACGTCGCGCTTGAAGATGATCACCACGAGCACGCCGAAGACCGCCGCAGCGATCGCAGCCCGTTGCATCGCGCCGCGCCACGTGGGCGGCTTGTCGAGCCGCTCGGTGCGTCGCTGACGGGAGATCTGCTTGGCGTCCTGGCGCGTCTGCGGACGGCCTGTCCTGCCCGAGCGCTCGATCGTGCCGGCGGGGGTGCCGCGGTGCTTGCGGGTGCGTTTGCGCCTGGTCTGCGCCATCGCTCCGGAGCCTACTCGCCGACGGTCAGTGCAGCACCGCGAGCGCCTCTTCGAGGATGTGGCGCTCGGGGGTGAAGCCGTGCAGCGGCACGTCGTCGGGGAAGCCGTCGAAGGCAGCCCGCGGCGCCAACCCGATCAGCTCCGCCTCGGCCACGGGCGCGCGAGCGCGAACGCGCTCGACGATCTCCGCCAGCGGCACCGCGAGGTGGTCGTGCACGTTCGTGGAGACCTGGGCCCGCCCGCGCGCGGCGAGGTAGAGGCCGAGGGCGCGCACGCCCGGCAGGCCACCGCTGGCCTCGCGCAGCTCCGCGGCGATCGACTTGGCGAGCTCGACGTCGTCGGTGGCGAGGTCGACGTTGAAGGCCACCAGCGGCCGCCGGGCGGTGGCGAGCACGGCACCGGCCGTCGGATGGATCCGGTGCGGGCCGTAATCGGGGGTCAGGTCGCCGGACTCGATCCGCTCGGCCAGCCCGGCGGGGCCGCCGCGGCGCAGCCAGGCGCGCTCGGTGTGCTCGGGGCGGGTGGCCAGGTCCCCGTACAGGAACACAGGCAGCCCGGCGTCCTCGCCGACGAGGGCGGCCGCCGTCAGCGCCTCGGCCGCCGCCGCACCGCGCCGCTCGCGGTCGAGCCAGACGACCGGCATCACGTCGAGCGCCCCCACGTGCGGATGCACGCCGTCGTGCGAGCGCAGGTCGATGTGCTCGACCGCAGCCTTGGCGAGCCCGACCAGCCCCTCCGACAGCTCGCCCTGGCGGCCGGCGAGCGTGAACACCGCGCGGTTGTGGTCGGGATCGACGTGCACGTCCAGCACGCGTGCGTGGACCACCGACTGCTCGAGCCGCTCGAGCACGTCGCGATCGCGGCCCTCGCTCACGTTGGGGACCGCGATCAGCAGGGGCGACTTCTCGGCCACCCCCTAAGGCTAAACTCGATCGTCCCCTCCGCGGCTCCGTAGCTCAGCGGTTAGAGCGCACGACTCATAATCGTCTGGGCGGCAGTTCGACCCAGGTCAGAGTGCGACCCGTCGGGTCACCGGCTCGACCTGCTCGGCCATCCAAACCACCCCGAACCCGCCTTCGCCGATCTGTTGGAGCAGTCTGTATCGCCCGATGCGCTCGCCGCTCTGTTCTGACGGCTCATTCTCCCACGCTGGTTGAGTTGCTGCTCCCGGCACCGCCCCGGTCGGCTGATCCATGAACGCTGAGGCGTCATGGGAACGGAGCAGGGCATCGAGTCGCGCGCGCATCTCCGGTTGTCCGGCGCAGGCCGCGTCAAGGTATACAGCCCGCCCCTCGGCCGGCAGCGCGGCGGCGGCGGCGAAGATGTCTTCCTCGTTGATCATGGGAGTGCGGGCGGTGCGAGTCGGCCTCGCTGCTGTTTCATGCGAGATCCGGCGGCGGATCGTATCATGAGCCTCGCAATTCCGTGAACTTTAATTCTGGGGGTCGGGCCTCGCTATGACACGAATCGCGCTGTCCTGGAATTGACGCGGCGTCACGGGTCGTCATATTTCGCCCAACAGCATCAAGAACGGTTCGTTGGCGACAGCGAACCTGGCAACCTGGCGGAGAGAACGCCAAGGTGCCTGGATCACGACTTCGGTCATGGTCCGATGTGCGGGCCCGCAAGGGCCTGAACAACAAAATTCTCTCGGGTGAACTCGGCGGAAGCCCCATGGGGCGACTGCAGGGGGAGCTTGGCCAACGGCCGTTCCTGGTGCGCACGAAGCGCCACCTCAACCCAGGAACCCGATGACCCGACCCGCCCCCGAACATCCAGCTGTCCCTGCGCACCAATCCGCGCAACCCGGACCACCACCTGTGGAACAACAACGGCACGTGGTGGTGTCATTTCACGCTCCACACGCGCCACGGCACCAAGCACCGCGTGCGGCGCTCGCTGCGCACCCGTGACGTGGCCCTTGCCCGGACCCGCCGCGACACGCTCCTGCTTCGCCTCGGGATTGCACTGAATGCCTCGCCGGAAAGGAGGGCGGCATGAGTTCCCCCGCCCTTTCCCATCCGGCTCCGCGGGCGAAGTCCCGGGGACGCAAGGCTCCCGCCTCCATGCCCTCCGCCGGTCCCGGCATTAACGCGCCGGGCGGCGCGCCGCCAACCGAAGAGACCGCTCCGTTGGAATCGCTGCGCTCGGCTCCGAAGCTGCTGTGTCATCCTCTGGGAGTCTTCGGCTGGGACCTGCTGGAGCCTCTGATCCTCGCATCCCTGTCCTCCGGCGATCCTCTTCTGGTGATCGGCCGGCACGGCACCGCCAAGAGTTTCCTGCTGGAGCGTCTGGCGCAGGCCCTCAAGCTCGAATACCGATTCTACAATGCCTCGCTGATCAACTTCGACGACCTGGTTGGCATCCCCCTGCCGAACGAGGACGGAACGGCCCTGCGCTACCTGACCACACCGACCGCGGTGTGGGACGCGCAGGTGGTCTTCATCGACGAGATCAACCGCACCCGGCCCGAGCTGCAGAACAAGCTCTTCCCCATCATCCATGAGCGCCGCGTGCAGGGCCAGCGGCTGGAGCGCCTGCGCTACCGCTGGGCTGCGATGAACCCGCCCCCGTCCCTTGACGGCAGCGACGCCTCGGCCCGGGAAGACATCTACCTGGGTGCCGAACCCCTTGATCCCGCGCTGGCCGACCGCTTCGCCTTCGTCGTGCCGGTGCCCGACTGGTCGCAGCTCAGCGATCACGAGCGGCGCTCCGTGCTCCGCGACCAGCTTCTGGGCAGACATGAATTTCCCGTCGAGCCCGACGGTGCTGGTGACGCGCGCCGAGAGCATGCTCGCCGCGCTCTCGCAACGGCCGCCGGAGAGGCTGATCGAATACCTCCTCGCCCTCGAATCTTCCCTGCGCAGCCAGGGCATCGAGATTTCCACCCGGCGGGTGACGATGCTGCAGCGCAACATTCTCGCGGTCCACGCCGCGCGTCTCACGCTGGCGGAGGCCGGCGGACTCCCGGTGCATGATTTGTCATGGAAAGACTCGGCGTTCCTGGGAGTGGCTTATGGTCTGCCGGGGCGCGCCAGGGGTCCGGTCAACGAGGCCACGCTCCTCGCGGTGCATCGTCAGGCCTGGGAAGTTTCCGGTCTGGCCGCGGATGACCCTTGGAAACGCCTGCTGGGCGAGCCCGACCCCATCCGCCGCGCCGCGCTGGCCTGCAGCGCGGGATTCCCGCTGGGTGACGAGGACCTCGGGCTGGTGCTGCTGGAAGCCGTGTCGGCTGTCGAGCCGGAGGAGAAGCGGCTCGCGCTCTGCCTCATCCTCTATCTTGGCCTGCGCAACCGCCGCGCGCTGCCGCACACCGTGGTGGAAACCATCACGCGCCCCGTGGTTCCGCTGCTCTCGCAGGGGAGCAAGACCCACAACGTCTACGGCCAGCCACTGCAGCGCTGCCGCGAGGTGGCTGCCCTGTGCAGCGGTTTCCATGCGGCACCCGGCAGTCCCGGGGCGGCTCGAGAGCACCACCTTCGCGCCCTGCTCCAGGGACTGCTGCCCGACGGCTTCAAGCACACCACGCCGGGAGACCTGCACGATTTCTTCAACGGTCTCTGGGAGCAGTTCGGCGTCGAATCCTGCTACGCCCCGCCGCAATGAACCATCGCGAGCCACCCGTGCTGCTGCACAACATGAGCGCGCCGCCGCGAACGCAGGTGAAGACCACCCTGCCGTCGCTGTGCCCCCACGGAAGCAAAGGCCAGGCGCCGCTCTTCTCCCTGCCGCACGCGCTGGTGCTCGGCGGCCACCTGGAGCCGGGAAACGGCGAGTTTCCCGAACTCAGCGACTGGATGACCAACGGCGGCCTGATGAACCACCGGCTGTGGACGGAGGGATCGCAGGTAACGCCGCAGGCGGTGTCCGAACGGTGGCCCACACCCGCATCGCTGATGCGCCATCTGCGCCTGAAGGACGTGCCACCCCTGCCAGCAAGTCTGCATTTTCTCATCGGCACGGAATTGAGCTATGCGCAGAAATGGGAAGTTTTCGGGGAGTGGAGACCAGGCCGGGCCATAGCCCCTCCATCGTCGCCCCCGCCGATTCTCCGCATCGTGCCCGACCCGGTGCTGACGCTCGCGGTGATCAGCCGGTGCTGCGGCGGTGTCCTCTACGGTTCGCGAACCCCCGAGCTTGATTACACGCGGCTGACCGGGACCGCGCTGGCCTTCGACGATCCGTTCCTGCGCGACCTCTGCTTTCCCAACCCAACTCCTTCCGAATCATGAGCCTTCTCCTCACCCGCTGCCAGAACCCGCAGCTTGCGCAGGTGCGCGGCCGCATCCTCAACGTTTTGCCCGCCGCGTCCTTCCAGATGCAGAAACTGCTGGGCCTGCTCGACATCGAATTCAGCCATGCCGTGCCGACCGCGGCCATCGAGTGCACCAGCACACCGCGCCTGCTGCTCAACCCGGACTTCCTCGCCAAACACTGCCAGGGGGACGGCGACTTGTTTCTGCTGGTGATGCACGAGCTGCATCATGTCATCCTCGGCCACACGCGGCTGTTCCCGCGCCTCACACGGCTGGACAATGTCGTGTTCGACGTGGTGATCAACGCCATGCTCTGCCGGCAGTTCCATGCCACGGCCGGTGTCGGGCTCTTCACGAACTTTTACGACTGGAGCAAGTTTCCCGAACGCCTCCTGCGTCCGCCCCCGGGCTGGCCTCATGTCGAACCTGGAACCGCACTCGACGGCCTCTCAAAAAAGGAGGCCCGCATTTTCGAGGCGCTCTATTTTTCGGACGGCAGCGACATTACCTATTTTGATCTTTACCGCCTGCTGCTGGAGCACTGCAAGGTGGTGCTGGTCGGGGGTGGCGGCGATGGCGAAGGCGGCGATATCCCGGACGTGCCTCTCCTCGGTTCGCATGGTGAAGTTGACGGCACCGCGCACCCGTTGGTGCAGGAGATCCTGCGGGACATCGTGGGAGGGTGGCCGCCGCCGCCCGTGCGCATTAGCGGCCGTGACGAGGGCAGGAAGCCCCAAGGGTGGCTGTTTCCCCAGGAGCGCGACGCAGGCGAGATTTATCGGCGCGCCTTGCACGCACTGTTGGCGCGGTGCGGCATCCTCTCCGGCACCGGGCGTGCCCCGCTGAAGCTGGAGCGCGAGCCCGTCATCACGGTGGCCGAGACATTCCTGCCGCAAGCGCGGGACCGGCGCGCGCCCGCGCTGCGCCGCACGCTGGGCGTGGCGCCGCTGCTCTATCGCACCCTGAACACGGTCATCCGCCCGCGGCCCAGGCCCGTGCCCGTGACGCATGTGTATCTGGACATCAGCGGTTCGATGACCGCGGCGCTGCCATTCATCACGCACGCTTTGAGCCGCCCACTGCGCGAGGGGGGTGTGCGGCTCTTCGGGTTCTCCACCATTGTCTCCGAGATTCCCTTCCGGCAACTGGCGGGCAGGCTGATCGACAACACCCTCGGAACGGACATCAACGCGGTCCTCGCACACCTTGCCGGTCTTGCTCCCGCCGCGAGCCCTCGCCGCGTGCTGCTGCTCACCGACGGCTATGTCGGCAGGCCCGCGCAGCACCATCTCGAACGACTGCGCCACCTGCAATTCGATACCGGTCTCACCGGAACCCAGAACTTCCCGGGCGACCTCCAGGACTGGACGCGCGTCACCGCGCTCCCCTCACTCGAACCGAAATCATGAAAACCAGCACCACCGTTCCCCAGTTCGCCGAATACGTTTCGCCGGGCCACCCCGACCGCCTCGCTGATGCGGTAGCCGAGCGCCTCGTCGAGTTCGCGCAATCCCAGGCGCCACCCGGCACCGTCTCGCGCAACCTGGTCGGCGTCGAGGTGGCTGTCCATGACGGCACCGTGTTCATCGACGGCCGGATGGCCCTTGAGGGCGAGGCCCAGCTATCGCCGCTTGACACCATCCCGCCTCCCCGCGTCCCGTTTGACGCCATTGTCCGCGGCGTCTTTGCGGAGGCGGGCTATGACGAGCAGTGGGGCCCGGACCCCGGCACCCTCGAAATTCTCGCGCGTGTCTGCGAGGAGGAACTCTCTTTCCAGGAAGCGGGCATCCGGCCGTTCTCCGACGACCAGAACATCGTGATCGGCTACGCGTGCGAGTGCGCCGCCACCAATCATCTGCCGCCCGCGCACTACCTGGCGCTGACGCTCGGTCGCCGGGTGCATGACGTGTTGCGGCAGGATCCGGAACTGGCCAGGACATTCGGCCCCGACTTCAAGATTCTCTGCAGCTGCCGCACCTCGCAGGGACGCAGCGGCGCGCGCTTTGAATGGGAACGACTGACCTTCAGCGTGCAGCACTGCCACGGTGTGGGATTGGAGGAACAGCACCGCATCCTCACCCCGATCATTACCGAGTTGCTCAAACCGCTGGAAGGCGAAGGTCTGGAGAACGTGGCGCACGGTTTCGAGCCGCGCCGTCACCTTGTGCTCAACGGAGCCGGCGACTTCGTGATCGGCGGACCCCGCGGTGACAACGGGCTCTCGGGCAAGAAGCTCGTGGTGGACCACTACGGCCCCGGTGTTCCCATCGGCGGCGGGGCCCTCTGCGGCAAGGATCCCCACAAAGTGGACCGCTGCGGCGCGTTGCGCGCCCGGCAGCTCGCGCGCAACCTGGTGCGCGACACCAGGGCGCAGGAGGCAAAAGTGACTCTGTCGTGGTCGCCCGGCGAAGACGTTCCGGGGTTGCGGCTCGCTGAGTTGCTGGAAAACGGAGGCACGCGGATCGTGACCGGCAGCGGTCTGCCCGCGCCGGGCTGGTTCTCCATCCGTTCCATCGTCGATGACTTGAATCTCGTGAGGCAGGACTGGGTTGCGGTGATGCGCGCCGGTTACTTCGCCGAGCGCGCTCATCCATGGGAATTGTAGGTCGATTGCGCAAAGTGGTGGCGTCACGGCATCGAAAGCCAAGGCGCCGAAGCGCCCTCCCCGGCGCGATGGCGGGCTTGGCGGGACGCCCAGAGTTTTGCCCGCCAAACCCACCTTCCTTCCACACGGAAGAAATTGTTCACTGCAACGCCGCGCGGTAGAAGCGTTGCGCATCGCTGGTCGCGCCCGGCGCGGGGAAGGTCACCGCGCCGCTCGGGTTCGTGACGGTGACCGTGAGCGGGCTGGTCCAGTTGGCCAGATCAGTCGAAGTCTCGATGGCGTAGCGGGACCCCTGTTTGCCGGTCAGGGTCAGTTGCACCTGGCCATTCTCCCGCGTGGCCGCCAAGCTGCGGTTCGCCGCCCGGCTCGGTCACGGTGAGGAATTGCCCGGACGCGACGTTCGTGCAACTCCTGCACGGTGCCGGACGGCCACTCGATGCGCACGAGGTCCGCATTCGTCGCGTTGCCGAGGCCGACGTGGACGTAGCAGGCTGTTCTGGCCCATGAGGCCGTCGCCGCCGGGGACTTCGCGCATTTGCCAGAACGACTGCCCGTTGATCGTCGCATGCACGCGCACCTTCGCGCCAATGGCCGCGCGGTTCGAACGGGTGCCGATCAGCCGGAACTCGAGCCAATGATTGTCGTTCCCGTTGTTGTGATAGAGGAAATTAGTGCCCGTCGAGGTTCGAAACGAACAGGTCCAGAAAGCCATCGTTGTCATAATCGCCCCAAGCGGCGGCCCACGAATCGCCGCCATCATTCACCGCAATGCTGTCGAGGACTTTGGTGAACGTCCCGTCACCGTTGTTGTGATACAGAAAGTCGTTTTGTCCGACGCGGTTGGCGACGAACAAATCGAGCCAGCCGTCATTGTCATAATCGCCCCAGTTGCAGCCATGCGAGGCGCCGCCTTGATTCTCCGGGTCGTTGGCCGGCAGGGAGGTGAGGCTCGTGAACGTTCCGTCGCCGTTATTGCGGTAGAAAAGGTTGGGCCGGCTTTCGCTGGCCGGGGGCTGCAGCGCAAGACACGAACAGATCCAGGTCGCCGTCATTGTCGTAATCACCCCACGCCGCGGCCGTGGCAATTGGAATTGCCATCCAAAATCCCGGCGCCCACGCGAGTAAACGTGCCGCCGCCGTCGTTCCGGTAAAGGTAATTGGGCAGGCCGCTCGCCTCGTTGGCTTGCGGCAGGAAAAGGTCGGGCCGGCCATCGTTGTTGTAGTCCCCCCACGCCACGCCGAAGAAGCCACCCGGGACGGTGAGGAAATCGCCCTGGGTGATTCGCGTGAAGGTCCCATCGTGATTGTTGTGGTAGAGGCGGCGCGGCTCGTTTAGCGCGCGGTGCGGAATAAGTCCAGATAGCCGTCGTTATCGTAATCGACCCAGGTCACGCCCCGGGAGTTCGGCGATATCGGAGACGAACGAGGCATCGGGGACCTCCGCGAATGATCCGTCGCCGTTGTTGTGAAACAGATAATTCGGTTGATTGATATTCACGAGGACCAGATCGAGGTAACCGTCGTTATCGTAGTCGCCCCAGGCAGCCCCGCGGCCAGCGCTTACGACCGCCGCGACCGGGCCAGTGGTCACGCGGCTGAACGTGCCGTCGCGGTTGTTGTGGTAGAGAAAATGACTGGCTGAGCCACCGCCTCGGCCCGCTTGGCGACGAACAAGTCGATGAAGCCATCGTTGTCGTAATCACCCCACGCCGCACCCCGGCTGTTGCCAACGTCGCCCCCGGGTCCCGTCTGTGATTTTGGTGAAGATATCTGCCGCATGGAGGTCGCTGACGGGCGGCAGCGTGAGCGAAGCGAGTGAGAGCATGAGGCCGGTCATGGCCGTGGATGGATAGTTTGTTTCATAACATTTGTTTTGTTTTGGTGTGGGTTGATTTCGTTGTGTGTCGCGTTTCGCATCCCTCCAGAGTCCGGAGCTGGCTGCGTGGACCGAAAGCGTCGCGCAAAGCGCTGCGGTCCCCGCAGCACTGGAGTTTGGCCATTCTGCGAGCGCCTTCGGCGCCTGCACCGGGCGCGAGAGCGCCGGGGTTCTCGGGTAGGGCGGCGCGTCTCGCCCGCCGTGGCGCGCGTCCCGCGCGACACATCGGGCGTCCCGCCCAGTTCAAATCATGAGATCCGAGTGTGCCCGCGAAGCCAAACGCGGCGAGACGCCTTGTGTGCCCCGCGGGACGCGTGGCACGGCGGGCGGGACGCGCCGCCGTACCCGAGAAGCGCGCAGCGCGCGTCCCGCGCGAGTATGACGCGACGCGTCGCCAAATGGCCAAACTCCAGAGCTGCGGTGCCCGCAGCAGTCCAAAGCCTGCGGCATCCACGGGACGGCAACGAGGCATGACCGCTGCAACACTCATTTTCCTGCCTCCTTCTCTCGCGTCGGTTTCGGCCCACGAGGCGGCGCGCCACACTCGCAACTGGTCCTTGCTCACCGAGACGAGATGATCGCCATCGGGAGTGAAGGCCAGTTGCGTGACCGCTTCTTTGTGCCCTTCGAGCGTCGCCACCGCCCAGCTTGAGCCGAAAACGTAGAGAGCGTTGTAGTTGGCACCGGGTGGAGATTGCCCCGGCGCATGCGCCAGCGTGATCAGAAAAGTGGCGACGGTGAGAAGGCTCTGGTGGGTTTTCATACTGAATCAACAATGTTTTGCGGCCTGCCTCGTTCCCGTGATGAGGCATGGCCTATCAACGTTAACAGCGGGATTTCGGTCGGAATCCCCTCAAGGAATTTTGCTCGCGATCCAGCAGCCCGTTGCTGTCCGCTCATTCTCCCACTCAGGAGGAAATGGTTACTGCAATGCCGCGCGGAAGTAGCGTTGCGGATCGTCGGTCGTGCACGACGGGGGGGAGGTCACGATGCCGCTGGGGTTGGTGACGATGACCGTGAGAGGGCTGGTCCAGTTGGCCAAATCCATCGAGGTCTCGACCGTGTAGCGGGATCCTTGTTTGCCGGTCAACGTCAGTTGT
>CAVXUX010000003.1:0-800512 GCA_963765135.1 uncultured Thermoleophilaceae bacterium | reverse complement strand
TGGCGGCGCAGGTCGGCCCGCCGCTCGGTGAACACGGCGGTCAGCGGGTCGCCGTGCAGCGCCACCAGCACGGCCGCGTCCTTCGTGCCGTGGGCGTCCATCGAGGCCGCCTCCTCCGGCGTCAGGAGGAGCTCCTTCACGCCCCTATTATCGAGACCCGATGGCCCGGGCGCTCCTGATCATCGACTTCCAGAACGACTTCACGAGCGGCGGCGCCCTCGCCGTGCCGGACGGCGACGCGATCGCCCCCCGGCTGAACGAGCTGATCGACGCCGGCGGCTTCGACCTCGTCGTAGCAACCCGCGACTGGCACCCGGCCGACCACGCCTCGTTCGTCGACCAGGGCGGTCCCTGGCCGCCGCATTGCGTCCAGGGCACGCTACGGCGCCGAGCTCGACGCCGCCCTGAACAGCGCGGGCATCGACGCGATCGTCGACGCCGGCTACCGGCGCGACCTCGAGGGCTACTCCGGCTTCGAGGAGACCAACCTCGCCGAGCTGCTGCGCGACAACGACATCGACGACGTCACCGTCGTGGGCCTCGCCACCGACTACTGCGTCAAGGAGACCGCCGCGGACGCCCTGCGACTGGGCTTCCGGGTCGCGATCGACCGCGAAGGCATCAGGGGCATCGACGTCGAGCCGGGCGACTCCGAGCGCGCGCTCGACGAGCTGCGCGCGGCCGGGGCGCAGGTGAGCTGACGTGTGGGACGCCCTCCACGCGTCGATGCGGCACTGGTACCGCCTGATCGGCGCCGGCTCCGAGGGCGCACGCGCGTTCGAGCGCGACGGCGTGGTGGCCGCGCTCGTGCCGGCGTCGCCGCAGCGCTCGGTCGTCAACGCGGTCGTCTACGAGCACGCCGACGCGCTCGCCGCCGCGTACGACGAGATCGCCGCGGCCTACGACGAGATCGGCGCCAAGTGGACGGTCTGGGTCCACAACGGCGACGGCGAGACGGTCGCGCTGCTCGAATCGAAGGGCCACGTGCTCGACGGCCGCCCCGAGGCGATGGCGGCCGACTTCGAGGCGACACCGCCGCGGCGCCCGCCCGACGGCGCGCTCTCCGACTGGACCGCCGCCGGCGACCTGGCCGACGTGGGCGCGATCAACGACCGCGCCTACGGCTACGGCGGGGACTGGTTCTCGCGCGCGCTCACACGCCTGCCCGACGGCGCCGTGCACATCTACGTCGCTCACCAGGACGGCGCGGCGGTCGGCTGCTGTGCGGCGACCGACACGGGCGCCAACACCGAGGTGCAGATGGTCGCCGTGGTGCCCGAGGCGCGCGGCCAGGGCCTCTCCGGCAAGCTGATCGCGCACTCGCTGGCCGACGCCGTGGAGCGCGGCTGCCGAACGGGCACGCTCGTGGCCACTGCAGCTCGGGCGCCCGGTCTACGAGCGGCTCGGCTTCCGGCCGCTAGGCGGTCTCGAGATGTGGGAGCGCCGCTTGGAGCAGGGGTAGCGGCGCCGGCTTGGCGACGTAGAAGCCCTGGGCGTAGTCGACGCCGTACGGCGAGGAGGTGAAGGTCCCCGGTCCTCACGTACTCGGCGATGGTCCGCTTCCCCATTCCGCGCGCGATGTCGACGACGGCCTCGACGACGAGCTGGTCCACGCGGCTGGTCGCAGGTCGCGGATGAACTCGCCGTCGATCTTGAAATAGTCGAAGGCGATGTTCTTGAGGTAGTAGAAGGAACCGAACCCCGCGCCGAAGTCGTCAAGCGCGAATCGCAGCCCGCCGACCGGCAGGACTCGCGAAGGCCTGGCCCGTCGATACTCGCGATCGCCGCCGTCTCGGTCACCTCGACGCACAGCCCCTGCCCGTCGATGCCAGTGCTCGTTGAGCTTGCAGCGGCGATCGTAGTCGGGGATGTTCAGGATCGGTCACCGACTTGGCCGACAGGTTCACACTCGAGGTGGATCTCGCAGCCCGCGCGCTTGTGCTCCGCGGGGAGCAACGCGATCGCCTTGCGCCAGCACCCAGCGATCGATCTCCTCGATCAGGTCGAAGCGCTCACCGATGTAGAGGAAGGTGCCCGGCGGCACCATGTCGCCGTCCTGACCGTGCATCCGGATCAAGAGCTCGTGGCGCGGGGGGACGCGGTCGTCGGCGAGAGCCGAGGATCGGCTGTGCGTAGAGCACGAAGGGTTCCTCGGCCTCGAGCGCGTCGCGGATGCGGTCCACCCACGTCAGCCGCCCCCTGCATTCCCCTCCTGGCGGTCCTGGCGCGAGTCGTAGACGACGGCGCGATCGCGGCCCGCCTCCTTGCCGTCGTACATGGCGATTGCAGCCTCCACCAGGATCTCCTCGGCGGTCACATGCGCGCCCGACCCAAGGAGCAAGGCCACCCCGATGCTGCACGTAGACGCGGCGCATTTGTCCATCCGCCCGCCTCGAGCCGCGCCTCTCTCGGGGTTGCGGACCGCCTCGAGCAGGTCGTCGGCACGAGAGGGCGTCGTTCTCGTCGGTCCGGGCAGGATGACCGCGAACTCGTCGCCGCCGAGGCGGGCGAGATGTCGGTGCGGCGAAGCGGGCGCGGATCGCCTGGCCCACCCGCGGATCAGCTCGTCGCCGGCCGAGTGGCCGAGCGAGTCGTTGATGTACTTGAAGTCGTCGAGGTCGACGGCGAGCACCGCCAGGCGGCTCTCGTAGCGCGCCGCGCTGGTCAGCTCGCGCGTCAGCTCCTCCTCGAAGCGGCGCCGGTTGAACAGCCCGGTCAGGAGTCGTGGTCGGCCAGGTACTGGAGCTGGCCCTCGAAGCGCTTGCGCTCGGTGATGTCCTGCACCTGGGTGAGCAGGTGGAGCGGGGCGCCTTCGGCGTCGCGCACCACCGTCGAGCTGAGGTCGACCGGCACCACGTGCCCGTCGGCGTGGATGTAGCGCTTCTCGGTGCGGTAGTGGGGAGTGCGGCCGGCGAGCAGCTCCCCGATGCCCTTCTCGTTGCGTGCCAGGTCGTCCGGGTGGGTGATCGAGCGGAAGTGGTCGCCTCGAGCTGCTCGCGCGAATAGCCAGTGATCTCGCAGAGCGCCCGGTTCACGCGCAGGAAGCGCCCGTCGTCGAGCGTTCATCGCCATGCCGATCGGGGCCTCGTCGAAGGCGGAGCGGAAGCGGTCCTCGGCCTCCAGGGCATCCTCCGAGCGGCGCCGCTCGGTCACGTCCTCGACCTGCGACACGAAGTAGAGCGGCTCGCCCGCGTCATTGCGGACGAGCGAAACGGACAGCATCACCCATACCTGCTCGCCGTCGGCGCGTAGGTAGCGCTTCTCCAGCCGGTAGGTGCGCAGCTCGCCGGCGATCACCTGCCGCACGAGCTCGAGGTCCGCGTCCAGGTCGTCGGGATGGGTGATGTCCTGGAAGGTCAGCGCGAGCAGCTCCTCGGCGTTGCGGCCGACGATCTCGGGCAGGGCGCGGTTGACCCGCAGGAAGCTCCCGTCCAGCCCGACCAGCGCCATGCCGATCGGCGCCTCCTCGAAGGCGTTGGCGAACCTCTCCTCCGCCTCTTCGATCGCCCGGTCCACCGTCGGGTTGACGACGGTGTCCGAGCAGGTGCCCAGATAGCCCGTGACCTCGCCGCTGTCGTCGCGCAGCTCCACCGCGCGGCACCAGATCCACGCGGCTGAGCCGTCCCGTCGCACGTAGCGGTACTCCAGGCTGAAGGGTCGTTGCTCGAGCTGGCTGCGGCGCCACTCGGCGACCACCCGCTCGAGGTCCTCCGGGTGCACAACGCTGGCCCAGCTCTCGGCGACGCCGCTCTAGGGTCGAGGCCAGTCAGCTCGGACCAACACTCGTTCACGTACACGAACCGGCCCTCGACGTCGGTCTCGTACACCCCGATCGGCAACTGCTGTGCGAGCACGTCGAAGTGCCTGCGCGAGGGCCACAGCGCGGACAGCCCGCCGCGCGGACTTGGAAGGCTGGTCCACAACTACCTAGATCGGCAGAACGGACCCGCTCTTTCACTTCTAGCGCAGCTCGACCGTCTCCTCGAACATGACCTCGCCCTCGAGCGTGCGGTGCACCGGGCACTTGGCGGCGATCTGCATCAGCCGCTCGCGCTGCTCCTCGGGCAGCTCCTTGGGCAGCTGGACGTGCATCTCGAAGCGCGTGGGCGAGCCGCGCTGCGCGGGCTCGTAGTCGACCTCCACGACCATGTCGCCGATGTCCCAGCCCTTGCGCTCCGCGTACATCTCCATGGTGATGGCGGTGCATGAGGCCAGGCTCGCGGCCAGCAGCTCCTGCGGGCTCGGGCCGCTGTCCTCGCCGCCGTGCTCGCGCGGCTCGTCGGCCGTGAGCCGGTGGTCGCGGACCTGCGACGTCGTGCTTCAGCTTGCCGTGCGACGCGGCGCGAGTCGCTCTCATCGTCTCCCTTCGAACAGCTCCGGCTCCGGCTCGTCCGCGAAGCGCGCCATCGCGAACAGCGCGTCGGACAGCCGGTTCAGGTAGCGCAGCACGGTGTCGTCCGCCAGCTCGCCGGCGTGCTGGAGCGCGCCCACGCGCCGCTCGGCGCGGCGCACGGCGGTGCGCGCCACGTCGAGCCGCGCGGACAGCTCGGTGCCGCCGGGGATCACGAACTTGGGCGGCAGGTCCACCCGGTCCATGTAGCGGTCGATGTCCCCCTCGAGCCGGTCGACCATCTCGGCGGTCACCCGCGAGACGCCCGGCTCGAGGCGCTCGGCGGCCTCCGGCGCGGTGGCCAGCTCGGCGCCGGCCACGAACAGCTCGTTCTGGATGCGCAGGATGTCGGCGTACAGCTCGCTGCCGCGCTCGGCCGCCGCGCGGCACGAGGCCGAGCGCCGAGGCCGCCTCGTCGACCGAGCCGTAGGCCTCGGGCCGGCCGCGCGTACTTGCCACCCGGCCGCCGTACCAGAGGCCGGTGGTGCCGTCGTCGCCCTTGCGCGTGTAGATCTTCACGCTCGAGGGGGATTGAACACCAGGCCGGTCGGGACCTTGGGATAGAAGTAGGTCGACTTGGGCGGCATCGACTCGCCCGCCTCCGCCACCTCGCGCACCTGCTCGACCGGCGTGGCGCGCATGAAGAAGCCGGCGTCGGCGCGGCCGGACTCGCACCGCGTCGATCGCGTCGTCGAGGTCTCTTGGAGTAGTCGAGGCCGCGGAGGTGGGAGATGTCGTCCTCGCGACATGCCGAGCGCGCCCGCGCAGCACGAGCGCCTCGAGCACCGCGGTGTCGAGGCGGCGGTAGGGCGCCGGCATGCCCGTCGAGCGCGCGGTCGGCGATCGCCTGGTCCTTGAGCGTGACGCGGTAGGGCTGCTTGTGGAAGCGAGTCCATGTAGCCGAAGGCGACCGGGCGTCGGCCGGCGGCTCGAGCTCGCAGGTCGTCGCGCAGCTCCTCGATCTCGAAGTCGCGCATGAGCGCGTCGCGGATCGCCTGCTGCTTGGCGGTGTCGTCCTTCAGGCCGGTGAGCAGCCGGTGGGTGGGGAAGACGGGCAGGCCGGGGTCGGCCAGCGAGCAGAGCAGCATCAGGACGTAGCGGTGCTCGCCCTCGCCGCCCACCTCCTCCGCGTACACGCGCGCGGTCTCGTAGCGGTGGTGGCCGTCGGCGATCAGCAGCTCGGCGTCGGCCAGCGCCGTCTGCAGCTCGGCGATCGGTCCGGCGTCGGCGATGCGCCAGAGCGTGTTGCTGGTGCCCTCGTGGTCGGCGGCCGCGGCGAACGGCTCGGCCGCGGCGCACCGCTCGACGCCCGCCCGGCGGCGCCGTCGCGGTCGGGGAAGAGGCTGAAGATGGGGGAGAGGTTCGTGCGCGTCGCGCGCGTGAGCCGCAGGCGGTCCTCCTTCGGGCCGGGATGGGTGCGCTCGTGCGGGCGGATGCGGCCCGGGCCGTAGTCCTCCACCCGCACGCGCGCGAAGAACGCCGGTGCGGGTGCGGCGCTGCCGTCGGGCGCCGTGTAGTCCTGGCGCAGGGCCCAGATCGCCGGCTCGTCCTCGCGCACGAGCACGCCGCGCTGCTGCCAGTCGGCCATCGTCGGCGTGCTGGCCTGGGCGCAGCCTCGGCGCGGCAGGTCGATCTCCACCACGTTGTACGGGCTGCGGGCCGCGAGCTGCGCGCGCAGCTCGGCGTCGATCACGTCGTAGGGGGCGCGATCACGTCCTCGAGCGAGCCCACCGCGGAGGGTTCGTAGCGGAGGGTGCGCAGCGGCTGGAGGTCGGCCATCGAACGCGGCACCCTAGCGGGCCGCCGCCCTTGACTTCGGGCTCCCGGCCTGTTTAGGCTACTGACTAAGTCAACTCGACTAAGTCAATCACGATGGAAGCCGCCACCAGCCGCCGCGAAACAGCCACCAGCGCTCTGCTCGACGCCGCCGAGCGGTTGCTGATCGAGACCGGCCACGCCGGGCTGACGACCCGGCGCGTGGCGGCCGAGGCCGGCGTCAACCACGGCCTCGTGCACTACTACTTCGGATCGATGGAGGAGCTGCTCCTGCAGGTGCTGGAGCGCTTCACCGATCGCCTGGCCGACCGCCAGCAGGCGATGTACGAGGCGGACGTGCCCTTCCTCGAGAAGTGGCGGACCGCGATGCGCTGGCTCGAGGAGGACGTGGGGGCCGGGTACCCGAAGGTGTGGTGGGAGCTCCAGGCGATGGCCTGGAACCACCCGGAGATGCGCGACCGGCTCGTGCGGGTGGACGAGGTCTGGCGCACCCTGCTGCGGACCCATTTCGCGAGCGCGCTCGAGGAGTACGGCGTCGACTTCCCGCTCGAGGCGACGGTCGCGCTCGTGGTCGCCTTCAACAAGGGCATCCAGATCGAGCAGCTGTCGGGGATCTCCACCGGCCACCGCGAGCTGCTCAACTGGATCGACGGCTGGCTCGAGGAGAAGGCGGCGTGAGCGCACGCAAGCGCGTCCTCTACATCTCCTCGCCGATCGGCCTCGGCCACGCCCGGCGCGACGTGGCGATCGCCCGCGAGCTGCGCAACCTGGTCGACGGGGTCGAGATCGACTGGCTGGCCCAGGACCCGGTCACGCGCGTGCTCGAGCGCGAGGGCGAGCGCGTGCACCCCGCCAGCCGGTGGCTGGCGAACGAGTCGCGGCACATCGAGTCCGAGTCGGCCGAGCACGACCTGCACTGCTTCCAGGCCTGGCGCCGGATGGACGAGATCCTGATCGCCAACTTCATGGTGTTCCACGACGTCGTGCGCGAGGAGCGCTATGACCTATGGGTCGGCGACGAGGCCTGGGAGCTCGACTACTACCTGCACGAGAACCCCGGCGAGAAGCGCGCCCACTACGCCTGGCTGACCGACTTCGTCGGCTGGCTGCCGATGGAGGACGGCGGCTCCCACGAGGCGTTCCTGACGGCCGACTACAACGCCGAGATGGTCGAGCACATCGCCGCCCACCCCGAGGTGCGCGACCGGGCGTTGTTCGTCGGCAACCCGGACGACATCGTGCCCGACCGGCTCGGGCCGGAGCTGCCGCTGATCCGCGACTGGACCGAGAGCCACTTCGACTTCGCCGGCTACGTCTCCGGGTTCGACCCGGAGGAGCTGAGCGACACCGAGCGCTTGCGCGCCGAGCTCGGCTACCGGCCCGACGAGCAAGTGTGCATTGTCACAGTTGGCGGGTCCGGGGTCGGAAAGCATCTGCTCCACAAGGTGATCGCCGCCTTCCCCGAAGCCAAGCAGCAGGTCCCCGAGCTCCGCATGATCGTGGTGGCCGGGCCGCGCATCGACCCGGCGACCCTGCCCAAGGCGGATGGCCTGGAGGTCCGCCCCTACGTGCACGACCTCTATCGCCACCTCGCGGCGTGCGACCTGGCGGTCGTGCAGGGCGGCCTCACCACGGCGATGGAGCTGACGGCCAACCGCCGGCCGTTCATCTACTTCCCGCTCGCGCACCACTTCGAGCAGAACCTCCACGTGCGCCACCGGCTCGAGCGCTACGGCGCCGGGCGCTGCATGAGCTTCGAGGAGTCCGAGCCGCACGACATCGCCGCCGCGATCGGCGAGGAGATCGGCCGCGAGGTCGACTACCGCCCGGTCGAGGCCGACGGTGCCGCCCGCGCGGCCGAGCGACTCGCGGAGATGCTGGCGTGAGGGCGGTCGAGCCGGCTGAGACCGGCTTCACCCGTGGGACCTACTGGGAGCGCTTCGGAGACGGCGACACCACGGTGCTGTTCGTGCCTGCCTGGGCGATCGTGCACTCGCGCGTGTGGAAGATGCAGGTCGCCTACTTCGCGCGCCACTTCCGCGTAGTCGTGTTCGACCCGCGCGGTAACGGGCGCTCGGAGCGGCCGGCGGATCCGGCCGCCTACTCCGAGACCGAGTACGCGGCGGACCTGGCCGCGGTGATGGACGCGTCCGGCACGGACCAGGCAGTGGTCGTGTCGCTCTCGATGGGCGCCCAGCGCGCCCTGCTGTTCGCCGACGCTCAGCCCGAGCGCGTGCTCGGCATGGCGTTCATCGCGCCGTCGCTGCGGCTCGCGCCCGGGCACTCCGAGCGCGACCACTACGAGGCGCGCTTCGGCGAGGAGCTCGACACCGACGAGGGCTGGGCGAAGGCGAACGCCCACTACTGGCGCCGCGACTACCGCGGCTTCATCGAGTTCTTCTTTTCGAACGTATTCACCGAGCCCCACTCGACCAAGCAGATCGAGGACACGGTGGGGTGGGGGCTCGAGAGCGACGCCGAGACTCTGATCGCCACGGCGCTGGGCCCCGGCCTCGACGAGGCGGCCACGCGCGCGATCACCGACCGGCTGCGCTGTCCGGTCCTGGTGATCCACGGCGAGGACGACCGGATCCGGCCCGTCGAGGTGGGCGAGGCGCTCGCCGACGCGACGGGTGGCGAGTTCATGCGGATGCCCGCCGTGGGGCACTGCCCGCAGGCGCGCAAGCCGGTCGCCGTCAACTTGGCCTTGCGGGAGTTCGTCGACAAGGCCGCTACCGGCCCCCGAAGAGAGGAGGCAGTCCATGGCTACAGCTGACACGTCGGTTGAGACCGAGTCGGCTTCCGCCATCTATCAGTTCCAAGGCACGCTGCTGGAGGCGTGCAACTGTGACGTGCTGTGCCCGTGCTGGATCGGGGAGGACCCCGACAACGGCACGTGCAGCTCGGTGGTCGCGTACCACCTGGACAGCGGCACGATCCGCGGCGTCGACGTGAGCGGGCTCACGCTCGCCAACGTCGTGTTCATCCCCGGCAACGTGCTCGCCGGCAACTGGAAGGCGTTCCTGTACGTGGACGACCCAGCCACCGACGAGCAGCTGCAGGCGCTCGTCGACGCCTTCTCCGGCAAGCTGGGCGGTCCGCTCGCGGACCTCGCGCAGCTGATCGGCGAGCAGCTCGGCGTGGTGCGGGCGCCGATCTCACACGAGGTGGTCGAGGGACGCGGGACGCTGCGCGTCGGCGACGACACCGTGGTGGCGGAGATGGAGCCGTACCGCGGAGCCGACGGCAGCATCACGACGCTGCAGAACTCGATCTTCTCGACCGTGCCGGGATCGCCGGCGTGGGTGGGGAAGGCGGGGCGGTTCGCGGTGAACATGCCCGATCAGGGCTGGACGTACGAGTTCACCGGCCGCAACGCGATCCAGTCGGAATGGACGATCGACTACCGCGGAGAAGCCGCGTGAGCGTCAGCCGCCCCTTCCCGTCGGCGGCACGGCCGCTCGGCGGGCTGCCGTCCCCGGTCCTGATTGGGATCGGGGCGGCGTGGGTGGCGGCGATCGCGGCGGAGGCGACCGGCTCCGCCGCGGGGCTCCACCACGACTCGCTGCTGGTGGGCGGGCCCGGCTTCGGGCCCGCCCTCCTGCTGTTCCTCGTGGCGTGGCAGGTGATGATCGCGGCGATGATGCTCCCGTCGAGCCTGCCGCTGGTGCGGATGTACGCGGCGGCCACGGCGGGCACTCCGGAGCGCTCGCGCTCGATGGCCGCGTTCGTGGGCGGCTACGCGCTGGTGTGGTCGGCGTTCGGCGCGCTGGCCTTCGTGTTCGACGCGGGGATCCACGCCTCGGTCAATGCGAGCCCGTGGGTCGAGGAGCACGACTGGGCGATCGGCCCGTCGGTGCTGCTGCTGGCGGGGGCGTTCCAGTTCTCGTCGCTGAAGGACGCGTGCCTGAAGGCATGCCGGCACCCGGCCTCGTTCCTGCGGCGCCACTACCGGCGCGGCCCGGCCGGCGGCTTCTCGCTCGGCGCCCGCCACGGCATCTTCTGCGTGGGCTGCTGCTGGGCGCTGATGCTGGTGATGTTCGCGGCCGGGGCGGCCAACCTGATCTGGATGGCCGCGCTGACCGGGCTGATGGTGCACGAGAAGACTCGCCCGTCGGGCGCCCGAACGGTGCCCCTGACCGGCGTGGTGCTGCTGGCCGCCGGATCGACGCTGCTGCTGTGGGCGGCGTACGCGAACGGGGCGATCTAGCGGCGCGCCTACACTTCACGCGCGCGGGGCGTAGCGCAACCTGGTAGCGCGCCGCCTTTGGGTGGCGGAGGTTCCCGGTTCAAATCCGGGCGCCCCGATCGGAGTGAACGCGGGAACCGCTGCTTGCGCGGCTAGGCTGCCCTACATGGAACGCGCCAAGCGCTTCGGCCTGGCGGCCTTGATGGCGTTCCTCGCGCTCAACATCTGGACCGGCAGCCCGCTGCTCGCCCTGTGGATCGGCTCGCGCGTACAGGGGGAGGAGAGTCAGGCGTCGATGGCGGCCTTCGCGGCCGTGATCGGCTCGCTGGCCGTGTTCAGCATCCTGCTCTACCAGGCGCTCAAGCGCGTCATGTACGCCTACCAGGAGACCACCGGCACGCTGCCCACGGTCAGAAGCCACGCGCCCTGGCTGCGCAGCATGCGCGGCGAGCGCCCCGACTACGGCGAGCGGCAGGTGATCAGCGGCGCCGAGCGGATCGTCGTGGTCACCGTGATCCTCGCCGCCGCCGCCTTCGAGGTGTGGTTCTTCTTCTTCTCGGGCTCGCCGATCGGCGGCAGCGGTGGGCGCTAGATTCGCGCTACGCCCCCGTAGCTCAGCTGGAAAGAGCGGCTGCCTTCTAAGCAGCGGGTCGGAGGTTCGAGTCCTCCCGGGGGCATGCCGTGTTTTTCCTGCACAGCGGCGGCTTCCGGCGGCCGGGGGCGCAGCACACGCCGCCACCTTGGGGCCCGCTAGTGGCACGACTGCCAGTCCGCGGCGGCGCTGCTTGACTGCCGGTTCGGACGAGAAGCGGAAGTCGGGGGCAGCTACCGGTCTGCATGGGAAGCCGCAGTCCGGCCCCGCACGTCCAAGTGCTTCACACAGGCGCGTTATCCCCAGCAAGCCGCTGGGGAACTTTGTCGCGGGTGCCGCTGACGGTTACGTCCTCGAGCAGGACCTGCGCGCCTCGGCCCAGGCCAGGACTTCAACGCAGTCGGTCGAAATCCGCCAGGTGCCCCGCGATCAGCTCGTCCGCGGCGGTCGTGCTGCGGGAGTAGCCAGCGACTGCGGCCACAAAACCATCGCGGCTCACCGCGCACAGCGTCAGGCTCGTCACGGCGCGCACGGAAGCCGTGCGCTGACAGGCGCGCAGCAGCGCGATCTCGCCAAAGCCGTCGCCCGGGCCGATCGTCCCGATCAGTCGCCCGTCTCCGACCACTTCCGCCTCGCCTTGCTCGATCACGTAGAAGTCATCGCCGTGGTCGCCCTCCGCGAACACGAGCTCGCCCGGCGGCAGGCTGGAGCGCGTTAGCCCCGCGGCGAGCTGCTCGATGGTGGCCTCGGGCAGCGCACGCAGCATGGGCACGCGCTGGAGCAGGGCGATATCGCTGTCCTGTACGCGCACGCGATCGTCAAGGGCGTGCAAGGTCCGCCACGCCGCGAGCACGGCGAAGGGGGCGAACAAGCCGATCAGGACGAGCGCCAGGCGGATGCCGACCGCGTCGATCACCAGCGGCGTGACGATCGCACCCGCCCCGACGCCGAGCGTGATGATCGCCTCGAAGGCTGCGAAGGTGCGGGCGAGCACGGCGTCGTCGGCGAGCCGGGCCGGCAAGGTGAACGCGCCCACGTCCACGAGCGCGTTGCCGATGCCCACCAGGGCGAGCAGTAGGATCGCCGCCCACTCGTGCGGGATCACGCCGATGCCCGCCAGCGGGGCTCCCCAGAGGGCGACACCGATCCCAAACCACCTGGCTAGCCATCCCCCTCCGATCAGCAGCGCGACCGCGAGGGAGCCCGCCACGGCCCCGGCGCCGACCGCGGCGGTGAGCACCCCCACGCCAGCCTCGCCCGATCCGAACAGCTCGATCGAGACCACGACCGAGAAAACGGTTAGGGCGCCACGGGTGAACGTCTGCAACGTCGTGAGCCCCGTGAGCAGCGTCAACTGGCGGTCGGCCATGATCGTACGCAGGCCCTCGACCGTCTGGCGCAGCACCCGCGCTGCCGGGACGACCCCGACCCGCGGCGGGGTTTCGTAGCGCACCCCGGCCACGAGGGCAGTCGACAGCAGCGACACGCCCGCGGCCGCCGCGAACACCGCCGCAGGCCCGCTCAGGTCGAGCAACACGGCTGCGACCAGCGGCCCGACCAGCGTGGCCACCGAGTCGAGCAGACCGCGGACGACGTTGGCACTTGTCAGCTCCTTCGGAGTGACGCAGAGAGTCGGCAGCAGGGCGGAGTGCGCCGGTCTGTACAACGTCTGTGCCACGGTGGCGACGACCAGCGCCGCGTAGACCATTCCAGTGGGCCCGTCCGCCGCGATCACCGCGGCCGCGATCCCGAGCGTGATCCCGCGTACCAGGCCGACCCACGCGAGCACCACCTCCCGCCGCACCCGATCCGCGACCGTCGCGGCAAACGGCGCAACTAGGGCCGCCGGAGTCATACGCAGAAGGCCGACGAGTCCGATCGCGGCCGCGCCGCCATCGCGGAACGCAACCACCCCCAGCGCGACGGTGGCGGCCCATTCCCCGCTCCACATCGCTCCGAACGCGAGCTGCGCGTGCCTGAGATTCCGGCTTCGAAAGTTCTGAGAGCACGCCGCAGCAGCGTCGGCAATCCGGGCTCTCGCACGCCCCATCCGTGGACTATGCCACTCGCCCCCTCCGATCAGAGCCCTGTGCCCCTTCGTCGCCCGACGGCAAGGCGCTCTACTGGTGGGAGCGCGGCCGCGGGATCTTCTCCACGCCCGTCAAGTCAGCGCAAGGCGACCCAGCGATCGGTCTCCGCTGCTGAGCGTCGCGCCCGGGGACCCTCCCACTTCGCCTAGCGTGTCTTGACTCGCGCTGCTTGCGGCTGTAAGCCACGCATCATCGAGTGGACAAGTACTTCGTCCAGGAGGAGCGCGGGATGAGACGGTGCGTGCTGGGTGTCGTGGCGTTCGGAATGGCCTTCGCCACGCCGGGCGCAGCCGGCGCGCAAACTCCGCAGGATTCCGTAACCCTGACGGGTGGGCCGGTGCAAGCGGGCTTCATCACTCTGCTCGGCCTCGACGCCGCAAGCGGACCGGCGGGCGAGCACCCCAGCGGCCAGGTCAGATTCGACATCTTCGATGGCGCAGCCGCATTCGCCGGCCCGGTGACCTGCTTGGCCGTCAGCGGGCACACGGCGATCATCAACTTTCAAGATCAGATCTCGCCGCTCGGAAACGTGAAGGTCCTGGCAGTGGACGGCCAGCCCGATTCCTTCGACCTTCTGGGGTTCGGCCAGGCACCTGACGATTGCTCGCCGCTGCCGCCGCCGAGCGTTGGGGGACCGCTCTCGGACGGCGACATCACCATCACCGATGCGCCACCCGTGCCGACCTCCAAGGACCAATGCAAGAACGGCGGCTGGAAGACCTTCGGCGTCTTCAAGAACCAGGGCGACTGCGTCAGCTTCGTAGCAACCGAGGCCAAGAACCCGCCGGCGGGCGGTCCCTAGCGTCGACACCTCCTGTCCGGAGATACTGGGCGGGCGATGTCGCAGGAGAACGTCGAGTTCGTGCGCAAGTCGCTCCGGGTGCGTGACCAGTCGAGCCGGCCGCTCGACCAGCGGCTGACTCTGCGCTTCCCCCGGCTCGCCGATGCCTTCGCTCGACTGATCATTGGTCATCTGCCCCCGACCTCGCGGGTTCGACAGGCGGCCGTGTGGCGAGGCTCCCAGCTTGGAATGGAGGCATTCAACCGCCGCGACGTTGACGCGGCGGTTTCCTATGGTCATGCGGACTTCGAGTTCGAACCACCCCGCGAGTTCGTCGAGGTGGGCTTCGAGCCGAGCTATCGCGGTCTGGCCGGCTTCCGTAAGTACGTTTCGACTTGGTCGGAGGTTTTTGGTCCCGATCTGCGTGTCGAGCCGGTGGAACTGATCGACTTGGGCGACCGCGTCGTGTTGCTCGCGGACCTCCAGGCACGCGGTCAGGCCAGTGGTCTGCCGTTTACCGGGACCATCGCGACAGTCTCCGTGCTCAAGGACGGGAAGGCGAGCCGCGTACAGGCTTACTTCGACCACGCCGAAGCCCTCGAAGCCGTGGGGCTGTCGGAGTAGGCCATGTCGCAGCAGAACGTCGAAGTGGTCGTCAGCGCGCTTGAAAAGTGGAATTCCGGCGACGACACCGGCGCCCTCGAATCCCTCGCGCCGGACGTGGAGGTCCACCACAACATCGGACGCGGCACGCCGCTGGAGGGCGTCTACTACGGCCACGCCGAAGCGCGGAAGCTCTGGGCGGACATACGGCAGTCGTTCGCAGAAGCCCGATTCGAAATTGATCGAGCGACGGAGCACGACGCCGTCGTGCTCGTCCTTGGCACCCTCCGGTTGCGCGGCACCGGCAGCGGCGCCGTGGCGGACACACCCTTCGGGCTTGTCACGGAGTTCGAGCACGGAGTCGGAAAACGCCAGTTTTTCTGGACCGGCGACCAGTCCAGGGCCCTCCGCGCCGTGGGGCTGTCGGAGTAGCCGGGCCCTCGTTCTGGTCTTTGCGTAACAGCTGACCAGTTCCACGCGGGTCAGACCAAGACGCGATACTGGGCGGGCGATGTCGCAGGAGAACGTGGAGATCGTTCGGCGCGTGTCGGACGCCTACAACCGCGGCGACGTGGGAGCGATGCTCGACGAACTCCACCCCGAGATCGAGTGGCACCCCTGGTTGCAGATTCAGTTCGGCGGGGGAGCAACCGTGTATCGGGGGCACCAAGCCGTCCGCAAGGGAATCCGAGAACTTGAAGAAGCCTTCTCTGAGATCGAGGCAGAGCAAACAGAGATCCGGGACCTTGGCGAGCGAGTCGTCGCCATCGGTCGCCTCCGGGGACGCGGCAACGAGAGCGGCGCCATAACCGAATCGGCAATCGCTTGGATCGTGGAGTTCAAGAGCGGCAAGGTGATTCGGGTCCGCGAGTATCTCGACCCGAAGAAGGCCCTCGAAGCCGTGGGGCTGTCGGAGTAGCCGATGTCGCAGGAGAACGTCGAGATCGTGCGCAAGCCGCTTCGGGTCCGTGAGCAGTCGGGCCGCACGCTTGATCAGCGACTGGCTCTGCGCTTCCCGAGCCTGTTCCCTGGGTTCGCTCGTCGGATCAGTAGCCTGCCGCCCGGTTCTCGTCTGCGTCAAGCGAGCTTGTGGCGAGCCGCCCGGCTTGCGCTGGAGGCGTACAACCGTCGCGATCTGGCGGCGGTTGTAATCGGCTGCCACCCGGAGTTTGAGTGGCACCCGGATCGCAGGTGGGTCGAGGCCGGGCTCATGGAACCGAGCTATCGCGGTTTGGAGGGCTACCGCAGGTACGTGGCCGCCACCGCCGAGGTCTATGCCGGAGAGGTGTACGTGAAGCCGACTGAACTCATCGACCTCGGAGACCGGTTTGTGATCCTCGCCGAGGCCCCGATGCGCGCACAGGCGAGCGGTGTCCCGCTCACCGAGGCATGGGCACTCGTTGGGACAGTGAGTGACGGCAGGGTGATCTCCTACCAGGAGTACTTCGACCACGCCGAGGCCCTCGAAGCCGTGGGGCTGTCGGAGTAGCCGGCCGCTCATGTCTCCAACCTCTGGATCAGGTCGGCGTCGAAGCCGAGGGCTTGTTCGAGGCGGAAGCGGTCGCACTGGCGGCGGGTGGGAGGTTCGAGTCCTCCCGGGGGCATGGCGGCTGGCCGACGCCGGCTACGCCATGTTGATCTCCACGTCGTCGGCGACGCTGCCGAGGAGCGTGTAGTCGCACCGGGTCTCTTGTAGGAGGGAGCCGGGCACGAACTCGTTCACCGGTCCATGTGCGACCAGGCGGGCGATGAAGCGCTGCCAGGAGACGCCGCCCCCAAGGTCGCCGTCGAGCCAGAACGAACGGTGGCGGGCGCCGAGCACCTCGCGCGGCCCGATCGTCGCCGCCTTCGGGGGCACCCACGACCAGTCGCCGCCGAACGAGTGGAGCGCGTTCTGCATAACGGTCATCGGGTGCAGCTCGACGATCCGGGCGCCCGCCTGCTTGTAGGCGTCGATGTCACCTTCGAACTCATGCCCGAGTTGGGGTTCCCAGAAAGCGATGTGCCCGCTCCAGCCGATCCCGCCGTAGCAGACGTCGGCGCCGCCGCGCTCCTCGATCCGCTTGGAGTAGTCGCCGATCGTGGTGTGGCTGGGGAAGTGGATCTGCGACTCCGGCGGACGCAGCTGGGCGTCGATGCGCCCGAAGAAGTGCTCCTGCATCGCCCGCGCGAACGATCCCGTCCAGGTGGCCGGTGCCGTTCGCCCGTCCTGATCGGCGTACTCGTCCATGTTGAACGTATGCACATGCCCCAGCGAGAGCTGCTCGTCGTTGATGGTGCGGGCTGCGAGGGCGTACTGCGGCATCGGCCCGACGGGAAGGATCAGCGTGAGTTCGCGGCCCTCCTCGCGCGCCGTCCGTATGCGGCCGACGAGGTCGTCGGCGAACGCCGTGTAGAAGGCAGCCGGCTCCTCCTCGAGGCGAATTCGGAAGTCCCGGTTCGGGTGGTCGACTATTCGTTCGCGCGGAATCGCCCGGACGCGCGCACATGCCTCGGCGTCACGGAAGCTGACGAACCCGGCGAGGTCGTAGCGGAAGGACATGAGGCCCGCGTCGTCGGTCGCTAGCGATTCTCCGGGCAGTAGCGCTCATACGCGCCGACGCACACGTCGTCCCAGGACGCGAAGTCGTCGGCGATCACCGTGTCGCCGATGTTGTCCTTGCGGATCGTCAGCGGCTTGAGCAGGATCGTGGGCACTTTCCCGTTCTCGTTGTCGACCTTGGCGTTGAGGCCGGTGGGATCCTCGCCGCGAGCCAGCTGCACCGCCAGCTTGGCGGCCTTGGTCGCTTGGTCCTTGATCGAGAAGTAGACCGTGAAGCTCTGCTCGCCGGCCAGGATGTGCTGGAGCGCCTCGACCGTGGCGTCCAGGCCGCTGGTCGGGATCGTCGCGAGCTCGCGGGACTTGCGCGCCGCGATCGTCGCGTTCGCGAGGGTGTCGTTGGCCGCCAGTGTGCCGTCGAAGTCCTCGTCGGACGCCTGCAGCATCTGCTCGTAGATCGTCAGCGCCTTCTGGCCGTCCCAGTTCGGCACGGCCTGCTCGGCAGCGACGTCGACGTTCTCTGCTCTTGAGGATCTCGGTGTTGCCTTTCTTGAGATCGGTGGCGAACGAATCCGTGGGGGCCCCGTAGAGGATCGCGATCCGCGGGGAATCCTTGCCCTTGAGGTCCTCGATCAAGCCCTTGGCCTGTAGCCGCCCGGCCTCGGTCGCGTCGCCTGAGACGTAGTAGTCGGCGTCGCCGCCGACGGTCAGGCGGTCGTAGTCGATCATCTTCACGCCCTGCGACTTGGCGTCGTCGATGATGGCCGCGCCGCTGCCCGGATCGAGGTTGACGAGCAGGATGACCTTTGCGCCCGACGTGATCGCCTGCTCGGCCTGGTTGCGCTGGGTCGCGGGATCGCCCTCGGCGTTGTTGATGATGTAGTCGTCCTTCGAGAGGCCGGCGGCCTCGAACCCCTGCTCGAAGAAGCGCCGGTCCGCCGTCTCCCACCGGTCCGAAGACTTCGAATCGGGGAGGAGGACGGCGATCTTGCCGCTCAGCTCGCCGCCGGACGTGCCTCCGTCGCCGCCGCCGTCGGAGTCGTCGTCGCCGCCGCACGCCCCCATCCCGAGCGCCAGCAGGGCCGTCGCGATCGCCGCGGTCAGTCGCCTCGTACTCACGCCTCGATCCTCCTCGTTCGTCCGGCTGGGACTGTTCCTTACGTTCCCGACCGGCGCGGTCAGCACACATCGTCGGGCGAGCTTCAACTTGCTCTTGACCGCTGCGTCAGGTTTAGTCAGGACACGCCCGGAGTTCACCGGCTTCCATGAACGAGATCCCTCCCGACGCTCGTCCTCCACCTACTCCTCCTCCCGGGGCCGCCAAGACTGGCTGGACCGCGGGTCGTGTAGTGGCTGTCGTGCTTGGCAGCATCGCCGCGCTCATCGCGCTTGCGCTGCTGCTTGGTGGTGCGGCCCTGATCGGCGCGCACGCGAGCGCACGTGACTCGGACGGCTACTACACCACCGGCACCGAGCGTCTGGCGACGGCCACCTACGCGCTCACGGCTGAGGACATCGACCTGGGAAGCGACGCGGCCGATTTCGTGCCGAGAGACGGCACGAAATCGGCCGCGTCCCGTCCCAGGTCGATGTCCTCAGCCGTGAGCGCGTAAGTGCCCGTCGCCAGACGCTCGGTGCCGGTGGTGTAGTAGCCGTCCGAGTCACGTGCGCTCGCGTGCGCGCCGATCAGGGCCGCGCCACCAAGCATTTTCGATAGCGCCACCAGCGCGGCGATGCTGCCAAGCACGACAGCCACCACACGACCCGCGTCTAGCCAGTCTTGGCGGGACCCGGGAGGAGGAGAAGGTGGAGGACGAGCAAAAATGGGATCCGTTCATGGAAGCCGGTGAACCCCAGGAGCATGTGCCTGGCTAAACCTAACGCAGCGGTCAACAGCAAGTTGAAGCTCGCCCGACGATGTGTGTTGACCCGCGGGTCGGGGTAAGGACAGTCCCAGCCGGACGAACGAGGAGGATCTAGGCGTGAGTACGAGGCGACTGACCTCGGCGATCGTGACGGCACTGCTGGCGCTCGGGACGGCGGCGTGCGGCGGCGACGACGACTCCGACGGCGGCGGCGACGGAGGCAGTCCGGCGGAGCTGAGCGGCAAGATCGCCGTCCTGCTCCCCGACTCGAAGTCCTCGGACCGCTGGGAGACGGCCGACCGCGCTTCTTCGAGCAGGCGTTCAAGGCCGCCGGCCTCTCGACGGACGACTACATCATCAGCAACGCCGAGGGCGACCCCGCGACCCAGCGCAACCAGGCCGAGCAGGCGATCACCGAGGGCGCGAAGGTGATCCTGCTCGTCAACCTCGACCCGGGCAGCGGCGCGGCGATCATCGACGACGCCAAGGCGCAGGGCGTGACGATGATCGACTACGACCGGCTGACCGTCGGCGGCGACGCCGACTACTACGTCTCCGGCGACGCGACCGAGGCCGGGCGCCTGCAGGCCAAGGGCCTGATCGAGGACCTCAAGGGCAAGGATTCCGCCGCGGATCGCGATCCTCTACGGCGCCCCCACCGACTCGTTCGCCACCGACCTCAAGAAGGGCTACACCGAGGTCCTCAAGCAGCGAGCGGCAAGAACATCGACGTCGCGGCCGAGCAGGCGGTGCCGAACTGGGACGGCCAGAAGGCGCTGACGATCTACGAGCAGATGCTCCAGGCTCCAACGAGGACTTCGACGGCACGCTCGCGGCCAACGACACGCTCGCGAACTCGACGATCGCGGCGCGCAAGTCCCGCAAGCTCGACGTCCCGACCAGTGGGCCTCGACGCCACCGCCGAGGCGCTCCAGCACATCCTGGCCGGCGAGCAGTCCTTCACGGTCTACTTCTCGATCAAGGACCAGGCGACCAAGGCCGCCAAGCTGGCGGTGCAGGTGGCTCGCGGCGAGGATCCCACCGGCCTCAACGCCAAGGTCGACAACGAGAACGGGAAGGTGCCGACGATCCTGCTCAAGCCGCTGACGATCCGCAAGGACAACATCGGCGACACGGTGATCGCCGACGACTTCGCGTCCTGGGACGACGTGTGCGTCGGCGAGTATGAGCGCTACTGCCCGGAGAATCGCTAGCGACTGACGACGCGGGCCTCATGTCCTTCCGCTACGACCTCGCCCCGTTCGTCAGCTTCCGTGACGCCGAGGCCTGCGCGCGCGTCCGCGCGATCCCGCGCGAACGCATGGCCGACCACCCGAACCGGGACTTCCAAATCCGCCTCGAGGAGGAGCCGGCGGCCTTCTACACGGCGTTCGCCGACGACCTCGTCGGCCGCATACGGACGGCGCGCGAGGAGGGCCGCGAACTCACGCTGATCCTCCCCGTCGGGCCGATGCCGCAGTACGCGCTCGCAGCTCGCAGCATCAACGACGAGCGGCTCTCGCTGGGGCACGTGCATACGTTCAACATGGACGAGTACGCCGACCAGGACGGGCGTACGGCACCGGCCTCGTGGACGGGATCGTTCGCGCGGGCGATGCAGGAGCACTTCTTCGGGCGCATCGACGCCGAGCTGCGTCCGCCGGAGTCGCAGATCCACTTCCCCAGCCACGACCACGATCGGCGACTACTCCAAGCGGATCGAGGAGCGCGGCGGCGCCGACGTCTGCTACGGCGGCATCGGCTGGAGCGGGCACATCGCGTTCTGGGAGCCCCAACTCGGGCATGAGTTCGACGGCGACATCGACGCCTACAAGCAGGCGGGCGCCCGGATCGTCGAGCTCCACCCGATGACCGTCATGCAGAACGCGCTGCACTCGTTCGGCGGCGACTGGTCGTGGGTGCCCCCGAAGGCGGCGACGATCGGCCCGCGCGAGGTGCTCGGCGCCCGCCACCGTTCAGTTCTGGCTCGACGGCGACCTCGGGGGCGGCGTCTCGTGGCAGCGCTTCATCGCCCGCCTGGTCGCCCATGGACCGGTGAACGAGTTCGTGCCCGGCTCCCTGCTACAAGAGACCCGGTGCGACTACACGCTGCTCGGCAGCGTCGCCGACGACGTGGCGATCAACATGGCGTAGCTGGCGTCGGCCAGCCGCAGTGCCCCCGGGAGGACTCGAACCTCCGACCCACTGCCAGTGCGACCGCTTCCGCCTCGAACAAGCCCTCGGCTTCGACGCCGACCCTGATCCAGAGGTTGGAGACCTGAGCGGCCGGCTCTCCGACCCGCGCACGGCTTCGAGGGCCTCGGCGTGGTCGAAGTACTCCTGGTAGGAGATCACCCCTGCCGTCACTCACTGTCCCAACGAGTGCCCATGCCTCGGTGAGCGGGACACGGCTCGCCTGTGCGCGCGCATCGGGGCCTCGGCGAGGATCACAAACCGGTCTCCGAGGTCGATGAGTTCGTGGTCGGCTTCACGTACACCTCCCCGGCATAGACCTCGGCGGTGGCGGCCACGTGCTCCGGGGTCACCCTCCAAACCGCGATAGCTCGGTTCCGCTGAGACCGGCCTCGACCCGCCTGCGATCCGGGTGGCCGTCAAACTCCGGGTGGCAGCCGATTCAACCGCCGACCAGATCGCGACGGTTGTACGCCTCCAGTGCAAGCCGGGCGGCTCGCCACGAGCTCGCTTGACGCAGACGAGAACCGGGTACTGATCCGACGAGCGAACCCAGGGAACAGGCTCCGGGAAGCGCAGAGCCAGTCGCTGATAAAGCGTGCGGCCCGACTGCTCACGGACCCGAAGCGGCTTGCGCACGAGCTCCACGCTCTCCTGCGACATCGGCTACTCCGACAGCCCCACGGCTTCGAGGGCCTTCTTCGGGTCGAGATACTCGCGGACCCGAATCACCTTGCCACTCTTGAACTCCACGATCCAAGCGAGTGGCGATTCGGTTATGGCGCCGCTCTCCTTGCCGCGTCCCCGGTGGTGACCGACGGCGACGACTCGCTCGCCAAGGTCGCGGATCTCTGTTTGCTTTGCCTGGATCTCAGAGAACGCTTCTTCAAGTTCTCGGATTCCCTTGCGGACGCCTTGGTGCCCCCGATACACGGTGGCTCCCCCGCCGAGCTGAAGCTGCAACCAGGGGTGCCACTCGATCTCAGGGTGGAGTTCGTCGAGCATCGCTCCCACGTCGAGGCGGTTGTAGGCGTCCGACACGCGCCGAACGATCTCCACGTTCTCCTGCGACATCGCCCGCCGAGTATCGCGTCTTCAGGGTCTGACCCGCGTGGAACTGCTCTAGCTGTTACGCAAAGAGCCCAACGAGGGCCCGGCTGCTCCGACAGCCCCACACACAGGAGGGCCGGAGCTGGTCGCCGGTCCAGAAAAACTGGCGTTTTCCCAACTCCGTGCTCGAACTCCGTGGGTGTGTCCGCCACGGCGCCGCTGCCGGTGCCGCGCAATGCGGAAAAATGTCGAGCCGACGAGCACGACGGCGTCGTGCTCCGTCGCTCGATCCATTGCAAATCGGGCTTCTGCGAACGACTGCCGTTATAGTCCGCCCAGAGCTTCCGCGCTTCGGCGTGGCCGTAGTAGACGCCCTCCAGCGGCGTGCCGCGTCCGATGTTGTCATGGTTCTCCACGTCCGGCGCGAGGGATTCGAGGGCGCCGGTGTCGTCGCCGGAATTCCACTTTTCAAGCGCGCTGACGACCACTTCGACGGTTCTCCTGCGACATGGCCTACTCCGACAGCCCGACGCTTTGGCGAGGGCTTGCGCGTGGTCTTTGCAAGCCTGTACGCGGCTCGCCTTCCCCCGTCCTTGAGCACGGAGACTGTCGCGATGGTCCCGGTAAACGGCAGACCACTGGCCTGACCGCGTGCCTGGAGGTCCGCGAGCGACACGACGCGGTCACCGAAGTCGATCAGTTTCATAGGGGTTACACGCAGATCGGACCCAAAAACCTCCGACCAAGTCGAAACGTATTTACGGAAGCCGGCCAGACCGCGATAGCTTGCACAATAAAATCCCACCCTCAACGAACTCGCGGGGTGGTTCGAACTAGCATTGGGCATAGTCATAGGAAACCGCCGCGTCGACGACTAGGCGGTTGAATGCCTCCATTGCGAGCTCGGAGCCTCGCCGGCACGGGGGCCTGCGTCGAACCCGCGAGGTCGGGGGCAGACGACCAATGATCAGTCAAGCGAAGGCATCGGCGAGCCGGGGGAAGCGCAGAGTCAGCCGCTGGGTCGAGCGGCCGGCTCGACGGGTCACGCACCCAGAGGCGACTTTTTGGCACGAACTCGACGTTCTCCTGCGACATCGCCCCCCCCCCCCCCCCCCCCCCTTTTTTTAGGGACCGCCCGCCGCAGGGCTCTTCGGCCTCCGGTTGCTACGAAGCTGACGCCGTCGCCCTGGTTCTTGAAGACGCCGAAGAAGGTTCTTCCAGCCGCACTTCTTGCATTGGTCCTTGGAGGTCGGCACGGGTGGCGCATCGGTGATGGTGATGTCGCCCGTCCGAGAGCGGTCCCCAACGCTCGGCGGCGGCAGCGGCGAGCAATGGTCCCAGGTGCCTGGCCGAACCCCAGAAGGTCCAAGGAAACGGGCTGGCCGTCCACTGCCAGGACCTTCTCGTTTCCGAGCGGCCGAGTCTGATTTTGAAAACGTCCATGATGGCCGGTGTGCCCGCTGACGGCCAAGCAGGTCACCGGGCCGGCGAATGCGGCTGCGCCATCGAAGATGTCGAATCTGACCTGGCCGCTGGGTGTCCCAGCCCGCCGGTCCGCAAAAAGCGTCGAGGCCGAAAAGAAGTGATGAAGCCCGCTTGCACCGGCCCACCCCGGGGAATCCTGCGGAGTTTGCGCGCCGGCTGCCCCCGGCGTGGCGAAGGCCATTCCGAACGCCACGACACCCACGGGGCACCGTCTCATCCCGCGCTCCTCCTGGACGAAGTACCTGTCCACTCGATGATGCGTGGCTTACAGCCGCAAGCAGCGCGAGTCAAGACACGCTAGGCGAAGTGGAGAATCCAGCGCGACATTTGGCAGGCGGAAACAGATGCGCTTGGGTAGCCGTGCGCTGACTTGACGGGCGTGGAGAAGATCCCGCGGCCGCGCTCCGACCAGGTAGAAGCGCCTTGCCGTAGGCCGCACGAAGGGGCTCAGGGCCGAGATCGGAGCGGGCGAGGTGGGATAGTCCGCGGATGGGGCGTACGAGAGCCCGGATTGGGGACGCTGTTGCGGCGTGCTCTCAGAACTTTCGAAGCCGGAATCTCAGGCGCGCGCAGCTCGCGTTCGGAGCGATGTGGAGCGGGGAATGGGCCGCCACCGTCGCGCTCGGGGTGGTTGCGTTCCGCGATGGCGGCGCGGCAGCGATCGGACTCGTCGGCCTTCTGCGTATGGCTCCGGCTGCCCTGGTTGCGCCGTTTGCGGCGACGATCGCGGACCGGGTGCGGCGAGAGGTGGTGCTCGCGTGGGTCGGCCTGATACGCGCGATCACGCTTGGCATCGCGGCCGCGGTGATCGCGGCGGACGGGCCCACTGGAATGGTCTACGCGGCGCTGTCGTCGCCACCGTGGCACAGACGTTGTACAGACCGGCGCACTCCGCCCTGCTGCCGACTCTCTGCGTCACTCCGAATGAGCTGACGAGTGCCAACGTCGTTCGCGGTCTGCTCGACTCGGTGGCCACGCTGGTCGGGCCGCTGGTCGCAGCCGTGTTGCTCGACCTGAGCGGGCCTGCGGCGGTGTTCGCGACGGCGGCGGGCGTGTCGCTGCTGTCGACTGCCCTCGTGGCCGGGGTGCGCTACGAAACCCCGCCGCGGGTCGGGGTCGTCCCCGCAGCGCGGGTGCTGAGCCAGACGGTCGAGGGCCTGCGCACGATCGTGGCCGACCGCCACTTGACGCTGCTCACGGGGCTCACGACGTTGCAGACGTTCACCCGTGGCGCGCTGACCGTTTTCTCGGTCGTGGTCTCGATCGAGCTGTTCGGATCCGGCGAGGCTGGCGTGGGGGTGCTCACCGCCGCGGTCGGCGCCGGGGCCGTGGCGGGCTCCCTCGCGGTCGCGCTGCTGGTCGGAGGGGGATGGCTAGCCAGGTGGTTTGGGATCGGTGTCGCCCTCTGGGGAGCCCCGCTGGCGGGCATCGGCGTGATCCCGCACGAGTGGGCGGCGATCCTGCTGCTCGCCCTGGTGGGCATCGGCAACGCGCTCGTGGACGTGGGCGCGTTCACCTTGCCGGCCCGGCTCGCCGACGATGCCGTGCTCGCCCGCACCTTCGCAGCCTTCGAGGCGATCATCACGCTCGGCGTCGGGGCGGGTGCGATCGTCACGCCGCTGGTGATCGACGCGGTCGGCATCCGCCTGGCGCTCGTCCTGATCGGCTTGTTCGCCCCTTTCGCCGTGCTCGCGGCGTGGCGGACCTTGCACGCCCTTGACGATCGCGTGCGCGTACAGGACAGCGATATCGCCCTGCTCCAGCGCGTGCCCATGCTGCGTGCGCTGCCCGAGGCCACGATCGAGCAGCTCGCCGCGGGGCTGACCCGCTCCAGCCTGCCGCCGGGCGAGCTCGTGTTCGCGGAGGGCGACCACGGCGATGACTTCTACGTGATCGAGCAGGGCGAGGCGGAAGTGGTCGGAGACGGGCGACTGATCGGGACGATCGGCCCGGGCGACGGCTTTGGCGAGATCGCGCTGCTGCGCGCCTGGCGCACGGCTTCTGTGCGCGCCGTGACGAGCCTGACGCTGTGCGCGGTGAGCCGCGATGGTTTTGTGGCCGCAGTCGCTGGCTACTCCCGCAGCACGACCGCCGCGGACGAGCTGATCGCGGGGCACCTGGCGGATTTCGACCGACTGCGTTGAAGTCTGGCCTGCGCCGAGGCGCGCAGGTCCTGCTCGAGGACGTAACCGTCAGCGGCACCCGCGACAAAGTTCCCCAGCGGCTTGTGGGGGTAACGCGCCTGTGTGAAGCACTTGGACGTGCGGGGCCGGACTGCGGCTTCCCGTGCAGACCGGTAGGTCCCCCGACTTCCGCTTCTCGTCCGAACCGGCAGTCAAGCAGCGCCGCCTCGGACTGGCATCGTGCCACTAGCGGGCCACAGGATGGCGGCGTGTGCTGCGCCCCGGCCGCCGGAAACCGCCGCTGTGCAGGAAAAACACGGCATGCCCCCGGGAGGACTCGAACCTCCGACCCGCTGCTTAGAAGGCAGCCGCTCTTTCCAGCTGAGCTACGGGGGCGTAGCGCGAATCTAGCGCCCACCGCTGCCGCCGATCGGCGAGCCCGAGAAGAAGAAGAACCACACCTCGAAGGCGGCAGCGGCGAGGATCACGGTGACCACGACGATCCGCTCGGCGCCGCTGATCACCTGCCGCTCGCCGTAGTCGGGACGCTCGCCGCGCATGCTGCGCAGCCAGGGCGCGTGGCTTCTGACCGTGGGCAGCGTGCCGGTGGTCTCCTGGTAGGCGTACATGACGCGCTTGAGCGCCTGGTAGAGCAGGATGCTGAACACGGCCAGCGAGCCGATCACGGCCGCGAAGGCCGCCATCGACGCCTGACTCTCCTCCCCCTGTACGCGCGAGCCGATCCACAGGGCGAGCAGCGGGCTGCCGGTCCAGATGTTGAGCGCGAGGAACGCCATCAAGGCCGCCAGGCCGAAGCGCTTGGCGCGTTCCATGCGGGCAGCCTAGCCGCGCAAGCAGCGGTTCCCGCGTTCACTCCGATCGGGGCGCCCGGATTTGAACCGGGAACCTCCGCCACCCAAAGGCGGCGCGCTACCAGGTTGCGCTACGCCCCGCGCGCGTGAAGTGTAGGCGCGCCGCTAGATCGCCCCGTTCGCGTACGCCGCCCACAGCAGCAGCGTCGATCCGGCGGCCAGCAGCACCACGCCGGTCAGGGGCACCGTTCGGGCGCCCGACGGGCGTGTCTTCTCGTGCACCATCAGCCCGGTCAGCGCGGCCATCCAGATCAGGTTGGCCGCCCCGGCCGCGAACATCACCAGCATCAGCGCCCAGCAGCAGCCCACGCAGAAGATGCCGTGGCGGGCGCCGAGCGAAAAGCCGCCGGCCGGGCCGCGCCGGTAGTGGCGCCGTAGGAACGAGGCCGGGTGCCGGCATGCCTTCAGGCACGCGTCCTTCAGCGACGAGAACTGGAACGCCCCCGCCAGCAGCAGCACCGACGGGCCGATCGCCCAGTCGTGCTCCTCGACCCACGGGCTCGCATTGACCGAGGCGTGGATCCCCGCGTCGAACACGAAGGCCAGCGCGCCGAACGCCGACCACACCAGCGCGTAGCCGCCCACGAACGCGGCCATCGAGCGCGAGCGCTCCGGAGTGCCCGCCGTGGCCGCCGCGTACATCCGCACCAGCGGCAGGCTCGACGGCAGCATCATCGCCGCGATCATCACCTGCCACGCCACGAGGAACAGCAGGAGGGCGGGCCCGAAGCCGGGCCCGCCCACCAGCAGCGAGTCGTGGTGGAGCCCCGCGGCGGAGCCGGTCGCCTCCGCCGCGATCGCCGCCACCCACGCCGCCCCGATCCCGATCAGGACCGGGGACGGCAGCCCGCCGAGCGGGCCGTGCCGCCGACGGGAAGGGGCGGCTGACGCTCACGCGGCTTCTCCGCGGTAGTCGATCGTCCATTCCGACTGGATCGCGTTGCGGCCGGTGAACTCGTACGTCCAGCCCTGATCGGGCATGTTCACCGCGAACCGTCCCGCCTTCCCCACCCACGCCGGCGATCCCGGCACGGTCGAGAAGATCGAGTTCTGCAGCGTCGTGATGCTGCCGTCGGCTCCGCGGTACGGCTCCATCTCCGCCACCACGGTGTCGTCGCCGACGCGCAGCGTCCCGCGTCCCTCGACCACCTCGTGTGAGATCGGCGCCCGCACCACGCCGAGCTGCTCGCCGATCAGCTGCGCGAGGTCCGCGAGCGGACCGCCCAGCTTGCCGGAGAAGGCGTCGACGAGCGCCTGCAGCTGCTCGTCGGTGGCTTGCTCGTCCACGTACAGGAACGCCTTCCAGTTGCCGGCGAGCACGTTGCCGGGGATGAACACGACGTTGGCGAGCGTGAGCCCGCTCACGTCGACGCCGCGGATCGTGCCGCTGTCCAGGTGGTACGCGACCACCGAGCTGCACGTGCCGTTGTCGGGGTCCTCCCCGATCCAGCACGGGCACAGCACGTCGCAGTTGCACGCCTCCAGCAGCGTGCCTTGGAACTGATAGATGGCGGAAGCCGACTCGGTCTGAACCGACGTGTCAGCTGTAGCCATGGACTGCCTCCTCTCTTCGGGGGCCAGTAGCGGCCTTGTCGACGAACTCCCGCAAGGCCAAGTTGACGGCGACCGGCTTGCGCGCCTGCGGGCAGTGCCCCACGGCGGGCATCCGCATGAACTCGCCACCCGTCGCGTCGGCGAGCGCCTCGCCCACCTCGACGGGCCGGATCTGGTCGTCCTCGCCGTGGATCACCAGAACCGGACAGCGCAGCCGGTCGGTGATCGCGCGCGTGGCCGCCTCGTCGAGGCCGGGGCCCAGCGCCGTGGCGATCAGAGTCTCGGCGTCGCTCTCGAGCCCCCACCCCACCGTGTCCTCGATCTGCTTGGTCGAGTGGGGCTCGGTGAATACGTTCGAAAAGAAGAACTCGATGAAGCCGCGGTAGTCGCGGCGCCAGTAGTGGGCGTTCGCCTTCGCCCAGCCCTCGTCGGTGTCGAGCTCCTCGCCGAAGCGCGCCTCGTAGTGGTCGCGCTCGGAGTGCCCGGGCGCGAGCCGCAGCGACGGCGCGATGAACGCCATGCCGAGCACGCGCTCGGGCTGAGCGTCGGCGAACAGCAGGGCGCGCTGGGCGCCCATCGAGAGCGACACGACCACTGCCTGGTCCGTGCCGGACGCGTCCATCACCGCGGCCAGGTCCGCCGCGTACTCGGTCTCGGAGTAGGCGGCCGGATCCGCCGGGCGCTCCGAGCGCCCGTTGCCGCGCGGGTCGAACACGACTACGCGGAAGTGGCGCGCGAAGTAGGCGACCTGCATCTTCCACACGCGCGAGTGCACGATCGCCCAGGCAGGCACGAACAGCACCGTGGTGTCGCCGTCTCCGAAGCGCTCCCAGTAGGTCCCGCGGGTGAAGCCGGTCTCAGCCGGCTCGACCGCCCTCACGCGAGCATCTCCGCGAGTCGCTCGGCCGCGCGGGCGGCACCGTCGGCCTCGACCGGGCGGTAGTCGACCTCGCGGCCGATCTCCTCGCCGATCGCGGCGGCGATGTCGTGCGGCTCGGACTCCTCGAAGCTCATGCAGCGCCCGGCGCCGTAGCGCTCGAGCCGGTGGCGCACGTGGAGGTTCTGCTCGAAGTGGTGCGCGAGCGGGAAGTAGATGAACGGCCGGCGGTTGGCCGTCAGCTCCATCGCCGTGGTGAGGCCGCCCTGCACGACCGCCAGGTCGCACGCCGCGAGGTGGCGGTAGAGGTCGTGCACGTAGGGGCGGACCTCCAGGCCATCCGCCTTGGGCAGGGTCGCCGGGTCGATGCGCGGCCCCGCCACCACGATCATGCGGAGCTCGGGGACCTGCTGCTTGGCTTCGGGGAAGGCGGCGATCACCTTGTGGAGCAGATGCTTTCCGACCCCGGACCCGCCAACTGTGACAATGCACACTTGCTCGTCGGGCCGGTAGCCGAGCTCGGCGCGCAGGCGCTCGGTGTCGCTCAGCTCCTCCGGGTCGAACCCGGAGACGTAGCCGGCGAAGTCGAAGTGGCTCTCGGTCCAGTCGCGGATCAGCGGCAGCTCCGGCCCGAGCCGGTCGGGCACGATGTCGTCCGGGTTGCCGACGAACAACGCCCGGTCGCGCACCTCGGGGTGGGCGGCGATGTGCTCGACCATCTCGGCGTTGTAGTCGGCCGTCAGGAACGCCTCGTGGGAGCCGCCGTCCTCCATCGGCAGCCAGCCGACGAAGTCGGTCAGCCAGGCGTAGTGGGCGCGCTTCTCGCCGGGGTTCTCGTGCAGGTAGTAGTCGAGCTCCCAGGCCTCGTCGCCGACCCAGAGGTCATAGCGCTCCTCGCGCACGACGTCGTGGAACACCATGAAGTTGGCGATCAGGATCTCGTCCATCCGGCGCCAGGCCTGGAAGCAGTGCAGGTCGTGCTCGGCCGACTCGGACTCGATGTGCCGCGACTCGTTCGCCAGCCACCGGCTGGCGGGGTGCACGCGCTCGCCCTCGCGCTCGAGCACGCGCGTGACCGGGTCCTGGGCCAGCCAGTCGATCTCGACCCCGTCGACCAGGTTGCGCAGCTCGCGGGCGATCGCCACGTCGCGCCGGGCGTGGCCAAGGCCGATCGGCGAGGAGATGTAGAGGACGCGCTTGCGAGCGGTCACGCCGCCTTCTCCTCGAGCCAGCCGTCGATCCAGTTGAGCAGCTCGCGGTGGCCGGTGGAGATCCCCGACAGCTGCTCGATCTGGATGCCCTTGTTGAAGGCGACCACGAGCGCGACCGTCGCCTCGAGCGGGAAGTCGACGCCGTACTCCTCGAGCGCGCTCGCGAAATGCGTCCGCAGCAGGGTGCGCCAGACCTCGTCCACGCGCACGAGCCGGTCGCGCATCTCCGGGTGGTTCCAGGCCATCGCCTGGAGCTCCCACCACACCTTCGGGTACCCGGCCCCGACGTCCTCCTCGAGCCAGCGCATCGCGGTCCGCCACTTCTCGAGGAAGGGCACGTCCGCCTCGTACATCGCCTGCTGGCGGTCGGCCAGGCGATCGGTGAAGCGCTCCAGCACCTGCAGGAGCAGCTCCTCCATCGATCCGAAGTAGTAGTGCACGAGGCCGTGGTTGACGCCGGCCTCGGCCGCCACGCGCCGGGTCGTCAGCCCGGCGTGGCCGGTCTCGATCAGCAACCGCTCGGCGGCGTCGAGCAGAGCGCTGGTGGCTGTTTCGCGGCGGCTGGTGGCGGCTTCCATCGTGATTGACTTAGTCAGTTGACTTAGTCAGTAGCCTAACCAGGCCGGGAGCCCGAAGTCAAGGGCGGCGGCCCGCTAGGGTGGCGCGTTCGGATGGCCGACCTCCAACCGCTCCGCACCCTCCGATACGAGCCATCCGTGGTGGGCTCGCTCGAGGACGTGATCGCGCCCCCGTACGACGTGATCGACGCCGAGCTGCGCGCCCAGCTGGCGGCGCGCAGCCCCTACAACGTCGTCGAGATCGACCTGCCGCCGAGCTACGCCCAGGCGGCCGCGACGATGGCCGACTGGCAGCAGCGCGGCGTGCTCGTCAGAGAGGACGAGCACGCGGTCTGGGTGCTGCGCCAGGACTACGAGGCACCCGACGGCCGGCGCCGCACCCGGACCGGCGTGCTCGCGCGCCTGCGGGTGGACGAGTACGGCCCGGGCCGCATCCGCCCGCACGAGCGCACGCACCCCGGGCCCGAAGGAGGACCGGCTCAACCTCACCCGCGCCACGCGCACCAACCTCTCCCCCATCTTCAGCCTCTTCCCCGACCGCGACGGCGCCGCCGGGCGCGCGATGGAGCAGGTGGCCGCGACCGAGCCGTTCGCCTCCGCGGCCGACCTCGACGGTACGAGCAACACGCTCTGGCGCTCCGCCGACGAGGACCTGGTCGCCGAGCTCCAGATGGCGCTGGCCGACGCCGAGCTGCTGATCGCCGACGGCCACCATCGCTACGAGACAGCGCGCGTGTACGCCGACGAGGTGGGCGGCGAGGGCGAGCACCGCTACGTCCTGATGCTGCTCTGCTCGCTGTCCGACCCGGGCCTGCTCGTCTTCCCGACCCACCGGCTGCTCACCGGCCTCAAGGACGACACCGCCAAGCAGCTCGCGATCAGGGACGCGCTCAAGCGCGACTTCGAGATCGAGGAGCTGAGCGACGTCCGCGAGCTGGAGCCGCCGGCCGGGCCCGTGGCCTTCGGCTACATGGACTCGTTCCAAAAGCAGCCCTACCGCGTCACGCTCAAGGACCAGGCGATCGCCGACCGGGCGCTCGAGGGCATGCCGGCGCCCTACCGCCGGCTCGACACGGCCGTGCTCGAGGCGCTCGTGCTGCGCGGCGCGCTGGGCATGTCGGAGGACGACATCTCGCACCTGAACGGGCTCGACTACTCCAAGGACCTGGACGACGCGATCGACGCGGTGCGGACCGGCCGCGCCGACGCCGGGTTCTTCATGCGCGCCACTCCGGTCGAAGCGGTGAGGGAGGTGGCCGAGACGGGCGAGTCGATGCCGCCCAAGTCGACCTACTTCTATCCCAAGGTCCCGACCGGACTGGTGTTCAATCCCCTGACGTGAAGATCTACACGCGCAAGGGAGACGACGGGACCACCGGCCTCTGGTACGGCGGCCGGGTGCCCAAGTACGCGGGCCGCCCCGAGGCGTACGGCTCGGTCGACGAAGCCGCATCAGCGCTCGGGCTCGCGCGCGCGGCCGCCGAGCGCGGCGGCGAGCTGCACACCGACATCCTGCGTGTCCAGAACGAGCTGTTCGTGGCCGGGGCGGAGCTGGCGACCGCGCCGGAGGCGGCGGATCGGCTCGAGCCGGGGGTGTCGAAGGTCATCCCGGAGATGGTCGAGCGGCTCGAGGCCGACATCGACCGCTACATGGACCGCGTCGACCTGCCGCCGAAGTTCGTGATCCCGGGAGGCACCGAGCTGTCGGCGCGCCTGGACGTGGCGCGTGCCGCCGTGCGACGCGCCGAGCGCAGGGTGGCCGCGCTCAAGGACGCCGGCGACCTCGCCGACGAGATCGTGATCACCTATTTGAACCGGCTCTCCGACGCGCTGTTCGCCATGGCGCGCTTCGCGGACGAGCCGGAGCCGGAGATGTTCGAGGGGAGACGATGAGAGCGATTTCGCGCCGCGTCGCAGGGAAGCTGGAGCAGGACGTGGCGGTCCGCGACCACAGGCTCACGGCCGACGAGCCGCGCGAGCACGGCGGCGAGGACAGCGGCCCGAGCCCGCAGGAACTGCTCGCGGCAAGCCTGGCGTCGTGCACCGCCATCACGATGGAGATGTACGCCGAGCGCAAGGGCTGGGACATGGGCGACGCCGTGGTGGAGGTCGACTACGAGCCCGCCCAGCGCGGGTCGCCGACCCGCTTCGTCATGCACGTCGAGCTGCCCAAGGAGCTGCCCGAAGAGCAGCGCGACCGGCTCATGCAAATCGCCGCCAAATGCCCGGTCCACCGGGCGTTGGAGGGCGAAGTCATGTTCGAGGAGACGGTCGAACTGCGATAGGAGTGAAAAAGCTGGTCCGTTCTGCCGATCTAAGGGAGGGTGGAGCAGCATTCCAAGACCCGGCGCGGGCTGTCTGCGCTGCTGCCGTCGCGCAAGCACTTCGACGTGCTCGCCCAGGAACTGCCGATCGGCGTCTACGAGCTGGACGCCGAAGCTCGCTTCGTATACGTAAACGAGCGCTGGTCAGAGCTGACCGGCATCGACCCCCAGAGCGCGGTCGGCGAGATGTGGGCGAGCGTCGTTCACCCCGAGGACCTCGACCGGGTTGGGAGCGAATGGTTCCGCAGTCAGGCCGAGGACCGCCCGTTCAGCCTGGAGTTCCGCTACGTGCGCGCGGACGGCTCGGTCGTCTGGATCTGGTGCCGGGCCGTGGAGCTGCGCGACGAGGGCGGCGAGCTCTCCGGCTACCTGGGCACGTGCTCGGACACGGTCGTCAGCCCCACGGTCGACCGCGCGCTCGAGGAGGCCGAGAGCCGCTTCGCCAACGCCTTCGAGGAGGCCCCGATCGGCATGGCGCTGGTCGGAGTCGACGGCAGCTTCCTGCGCGTCAACCGCGCGCTGTCCGAGATCGTCGGCTACGAGGCCGCTGAGCTGCTGAAGCTGACCTTCCAGGACATCACCCATCCGGACGATCTCGAGGCCGACCTCGAGCTGGTGCGTGAGGTGCTCGAGGGCAAGCGGCGCAACTACCGCATGGAGAAGCGCTACTTGCGCCAGGACGGCGAGCAGTGCTGGGTATTGCTGTCGGTCTCGCTCGTGCGCGACGACGCCGGCGAACCGCTCTACTTCGTCTCCCAGATCGAGGACATCACCGAGCGCCGCCGCTCAGAGGACGCGCTCATGGAAGCCGAGGCCCGCTTCCGGTCCGCGTTCGAGGAAGCCCCGATCGGCATGGCGATGAACTCGCTGGACGGCGGCCGCTTCCTGCGCGTCAACCGGGCGCTCTGCGAGATCACCGGCTACTCGCGCGAGCAGCTCGAGGCGACCACGTACCGCTCGATCACGCATCCCGACGATCTCGCGCGCAACGAGAGCGGGCTCGCTGACATGCTCGCGGGGCGCACGGAGCACTACCGGACCGAGAAGCGCTACATCCACTCGGACGGTCACGTCGTGCCGGTGGACCTCAGCGCCACGGTGGTCCGCGACGGCGAGGGCGACCCGGTCCACGTGCTCACCCAGGTGCAGGACATCACGGAGCGCAAGCGCTTCGAGGGGCAGCTCCAGTACCTGGCCGACCACGACTCCCTGACCGGGCTGTTCAACCGCCGCCGCTTCGAGGAGGAGCTGACCCGCGAGCTGGCCAGCGCCGAGCGCTACGAGACCAAGGTCGCCGTGATGGCGATCGACCTCGACGACTTCAAGTACATCAACGACTCGCTCGGCCATTCGATCGGCGACGAGCTGATCACGCGCGTGGGCCAGGCGGTCCGCGACCGGCTGCGCCGCACCGACGTGCTCGCCCGCCTCGGCGGCGACGAGTTCGCCGTGATCCTGCCGCGCGTCGACGACGACGGCGCGATGGAGGTTGCCCAAGGCCTGCTCGAGGCGGTCGGCGAGGTCGACCTGGTCGGGCTCGGCGGGCGTGGCGGGGGCAAGGTCTCCGCCAGCATCGGCATCGCCATGTTCCATGCGGCCTCGAAGCTGACTGCCGAGGAGCTGCTCGTGGAGGCCGACATCGCGATGTACGACGCGAAGGAGGCCGGGCGCGCCCGGGCGGTCCTGTACGACGCGACCGAGGACCGCGAGGAGCGCATGCTCTCGCGCATGACCTGGGCCGATCGCATCCGCGACGCCCTGGCCGACGACGCATTCGTGCTCTACGCCCAGCCGGTGATGTCGCTCGGCAACGACCCGGTCCCTCCGCGCAGCGAGTTGCTGCTGCGAATGCTGGGCGAGGACGGCGACGTGATCCCGCCGGGCAGCTTCCTCTACATCGCCGAGCGCTTCGACCTGATCCAGGAGATCGACCGCTGGGTGGTCTCGCGGGCGATCGAGATCCTGTCCGAGGAGCAGGCGGCCGGCCGCGAGGTGGTGCTGTGCGTGAACCTGTCGGCCAAGTCGGTGGTGGACCCGGCGCTGCCCGGACACATCGCCGGGGAGCTGCAGGCTCACGGCGCCGACGGCCGCGGGCTCTGCTTCGAGGTGACCGAGACGGCGGCGGTCGTGAACATCGACCGGGCCCGGCACTTCGCCAGCCTCGTGGCCGAGATGGGGTGCGAGTTCGCCCTCGACGACTTCGGCGCGGGCTTCGCCTCGTTCTACTACCTCAAGCACCTCGCGTTCGACCTGCTCAAGATCGACGGCGAGTTCGTGACGGACCTGAGTACCAGCCGCACCAACCAGCTCGTGGTCAAGGCGGTGGTCGACATCGCCCGCGGGCTCGGCAAGCGCACGATCGCCGAGTTCGTCGAGGACGCCGAGACGCTCGAGCTGCTGCGCGGCATGGGCGTGGACTTCGCGCAGGGCTTCTACGTCGCCAAGCCGGCGCCGCTACCCCTGCTCCAAGCGGCGCTCCCACATCTCGAGACCGCCTAGCGGCCGGAAGCCGAGCCGCTCGTAGACCGGGCGCCCGAGCTCAGTGGCCACGAGCGTGCCCGTTCGGCAGCCGCGCTCCACGGCGTCGGCCAGCGAGTGCGCGATCAGCTTGCCGGACAGGCCCTGGCCGCGCGCCTCGGGCACCACGGCGACCATCTGCACCTCGGTGTTGGCGCCCGTGTCGGTCGCCGCACAGCAGCCGACCGCCGCGCCGTCCTGGTGGGCGACGTAGATGTGCACGGCGCCGTCGGGCAGGCGTGTGAGCGCGCGCGAGAACCAGTCCCCGCCGTAGCCGTAGGCGCGGTCGTTGATCGCGCCCACGTCGGCCAGGTCGCCGGCGGCGGTCCAGTCGGAGAGCGCGCCGTCGGGCGGGCGCCGCGGCGGTGTCGCCTCGAAGTCGGCCGCCATCGCCTCGGGGCTGCCGTCGAGCACGTGGCCCTTCGATTCGAGCAGCGCGACCGTCTCGCCGTCGCCGTTGTGGACCCAGACCGTCCACTTGGCGCCGATCTCGTCGTAGGCCGCGGCGATCTCGTCGTACGCGGCGGCGAGCGCGTCGGCGTGCTCGTAGACGACCGCGTTGACGACCGAGCGCTGCGGCGACGCCGGCACGAGCGCGGCCACCACGCCGTCGCGCTCGAACGCGCGTGCGCCCTCGGAGCCGGCGCCGATCAGGCGGTACCAGTGCCGCATCGACGCGTGGAGGGCGTCCCACACGTCAGCTCACCTGCGCCCCGGCCGCGCGCAGCTCGTCGAGCGCGCGCTCGGAGTCGCCCGGCTCGACGTCGATGCCCCTGATGCCTTCGCGGTCGATCGCGACCCGGAAGCCCAGTCGCAGGGCGTCCGCGGCGGTCTCCTTGACGCAGTAGTCGGTGGCGAGGCCCACGACGGTGACGTCGTCGACGTCGTTGTCGCGCAGCAGCTCGGCGAGGTTGGTCTCCTCGAAGCCGGAGTAGCCCTCGAGGTCGCGCCGGTAGCCGGCGTCGACGATCGCGTCGATGCCCGCGCTGTTCAGGGCGGCGTCGAGCTCGGCGCCGTAGCGTGCCCTGGACGCAATGCGGCGGCCAGGGACCGCCCTGGTCGACGAACGAGGCGTGGTCGGCCGGGTGCCAGTCGCGGGTTGCTACGACGAGGTCGAAGCCGCCGGCGTCGATCAGCTCGTTCAGCCGGGGGGCGATCGCGTCGCCGTCCGGCACGGCGAGGGCGCCGCCGCTCGTGAAGTCGTTCTGGAAGTCGATGATCAGGAGCGCCCGGGCCATCGGGTCTCGATAATAGGGGCGTGAAGGAGCTCCTCCTGACGCCGGAGGAGGCGGCCTCGATGGACGCCCACGGCACGAAGGACGCGGCCGTGCTGGTGGCGCTGCACGGCGACCCGCTGACCGCCGTGTTCACCGAGCGGCGGGCCGACCTGCGCCGCCACGCCGGCGAGATCTCGTTCCCGGGCGGCCGCCAGGACGAGCCCGACGAGGACCTGCGCGTGACGGCATTGCGCGAGGCCGAGGAGGAGATCGGGCTGCCGCGGTCGGCGGTGACGCTCCAGGGCGCGCTGCCGCCGGTCGGCACGTTCGTGACCGGTTACCGGATCTTCCCGTTCGTGGGCACGATCGAGCGGCCCGCGGAGCTGTTCCCCCAGGAGGCCGAGGTCGCCCAGATCCTCGAGTTCTCGCTGCGCGACCTGGCCGCCGGCCACGAGATGAAGCGCCTCGTGCGCCGAGGAGTGCCGATCAAGACGCCCACCTACACCGTCGACGGCCACCTCGTCTGGGGGGCGACCGCACGGATCGTGCAGGAGCTGCTCGGGCGCCTGCGGCCGCTGATCTAAGCGGCGCCCCCGGGTGCGCCCTCTCACCGGGGAAAAGCAGCAACCAGGGCAGCCCCAGCGCGGGGTTGGACGAGTTATCCGCGGTATGCGAGAGAAACTCGTCCCACCCGTCGGCCCGATCCGGGGTGGGGCGAGTTGGGGCGACGAATCGAGGGGAAGCCACCTAGCTCTCGCAGGCCGCGGGGGGTGTGCTGAAACAGCCCGAGCCCACCCCTGGTTGCTGCAGTTCTCGACCCGCCGGGCGCTACACGTCCTTCTCGATCGGCAGGCCGACCATGTTCCCCCACTCGGTCCACGAGCCGTCGTAGTTCTTCACGTCGCCCTCGCCGAGCAGCTCGTGCAGCACGAACCAGGTGTGCGCCGAGCGCTCGCCGATGCGGCAGTAGGCGATGATCGGATCGGTCCCGTTGATCACGCCCTTCGAGCTGTACAGCTCGCGCAGCTCGTCGGCGGACTTGAACGTCCCGTCCTCCTCGACCGCCTGCGCCCACGGCACGGACGCGGCGCCCGGGATGTGCCCCGCCCGCTGCGCGCCCTCCTGCTCGTAGCCGGCCATCGCGATCAGCTCGCCCGAGAACTCCTGCGGGGAGCGCACGTCGACCAGGTGGGTGCTCGAGTCGAGCGCGGCCACGACCTCGTCGCGCTTCGCGCGGATCGTGTCGTCGCCGGACTGCGCGGTGAACTGCTTGGGCTCGTAGCTCGGCACGTCGCTCGTGGTCGGCCGTCCTTCCGCGATCCACTTCTCGCGCGGCCCGTTCACGAGCTTGACGGCGTCGTGGCCGTAGTACTTGAGGTACCAGTAGGTGTAGGCGGCGAACCAGTTGTTGCGGTCGCCATAGAGCACGATCGTGTGGTCGTTCGAGATGCCGCGGCTGCCGAACAGCTCGCCGAAGTCGGCCGGGCCGAGGAAGTCGCGCCTGACCTGGTCCTGGAGGTCGCGCTTCCAGTCGAAGCCGATCGCGCCCGGGATGTGGGCCTCTCTGTAGAGGGCCGGGTTCTCGTCGACCTCGACGATGCGGATCGAGTCGTCGTTCAGGTGGTCCTCGACCCACTGCGTCTCGACCAGGACGTCCTTCGCGTAGTCGGTCATCGGAGCTCCTCTTTCGTCGAATTCACCAGTCCCCCACGGGGTCTATTGTCCAGACGCGCATGGAACGTGCCCCGCTCCGCCCCGTGCCAGGCCGCCCAAGTGGACCAGTTCCCGATGCGGCCGCGGTCACACTCGTCGCCGCCGCACTGCCGGCGCTCGGCGAGCGCGACCGGACGGCGCTCGCGCTGGTGGCCCTGGCCGGCACAGCCCGACCCGCCGTTGCAATGCGGCTGGGCATCGCCGAAGAGGAGCTGGCCGACTCGCTCGCGCGGGCGCGCAAGGAGCTGCGCCGCACGGTGGCGGCCCTGCCCGGCAGCGGCTGGTGCGAGCGCTCGGAGCGCCTGATCTCCGATCGCATCGACGGCGCGCTGACGGAGCGCGACGACGCGCGGCTCGACGTGCACCTGCGCAACTGCCCGCGGTGCGTCGAGCACGAGCGCCGCCTGGTGCAGGCCACGGACGCGCTGGTGGCCGGCGTGGCGCCGGCGCCGGGCGCACCCGCGCTGGTGCCCGAAGCAACGCCCGTGGCCAAGCCCGAGCTGGCCACGGTGGAGCCGATCGCGAAACCCCCGGCAACGACGCCCGCCCGACGCTCGTCGCGCGAGCTGGCCGGCGCCGTCGGCTGGAACGCGCTGCTCGTCTTCGCGATCGTGCTGGCGCTGGTCTCGCTGGCGCTCGCGCTGGCGGGCGCCCTGGGCGCGCAGTTCTAGAGCAGCCGACCGATAGCCGCTCGCATGGCGACCAGCCACTCCGCGTGCTCGGCCGGCTCTGCCTCCACCACCTCCGCCGGCATCCGCCACCGCTCCGCGGCCGCCCGCACGCTTGCGGCGCCGCCGGCCAGCAGCGCCGGCTCCACACTCCCGGCCGCCTCGTAGACGATCCCGCGCACCGGGGTGTCGACCAGGCGCTCGAGCAGCGTCTCCAGCCGCGGCCCGTGGAGCTCCGCCGCCGCCGGTTGCGGTCCCCATCAACCAGCAGACCACCGTCACCCCCGCGAGCTGCCCCATGATCGTCCCCAGCCGATCCGGGTCCGCCACGACCCCCTCGACGCCAACGGCTTCGATCGCGGCGAGCCGGTCGGCCGAGCGCGTCGTCCCGCGCACGGCATGCCCCTCCGCCCGCAGCGCCGCTGCCAGCGCGCGGCCGCGGCAGCCGCAGCCAACGACGAGCACCCGCGCCATTCAGTCGCGCGCGGGCTGGAACAGTTCGATCGGATTGCCCGACGGATCGTCGAGCAGGATCTGCTTGCCGCCCCTGCCGGTGACGATGTCGTTGCGGAAGGTGGCCCCGGTTTCGCGCAGCTCCTCGACCAGGGCGACCAGGTCGTCGACCTCCAGCTGGATGCGGTTCCAGCCGCCCGGCTCAGGCACCCGCCCATCGGGCATGGGCTGCGCCGCACCACCGGGTCCGGTCGGCGTGCTCAGGAGAAGGCGCAACGGGCCGCGCGAGACGATCGCGAACCCCGGCCCGGGCCGGGCCTCGACGTCGAAGCCGAGCCGTCCCTCGTAGAACGCGACCGCCGTGTCCACGTCGTCGACGATGTAGCGCACGCTCACGGGCGGCATTCTCTCACTCGTTCGACTCGCGGGCGCGCCGGCGCAGCTCCGCGCGCCAGCGCTCGTCCTCCGCCACCTGGATGCGGACGTCCTCCTCGGTGCGCTCGGGCCGGCCGCTCGCGCGCCGGCGCGCGTTCTGCGCCTCGAGCATCTGGTCGACGTCGTCGAGCTCCAGCTCGGCCTCGACCTCGGGCGAGCGGGTCGGGCGCCAGTCCACCTGCTCCGCGCCCGAGCCCGGATACCACTTGCCGAGCGCGAGCAGGATCCCGATGGCGACGATGAAGCTGAACAGCACGAAGAGACCGAACTCGTCGATCCCGCGAGTGTACGCTCCGGCGCCATGAGCGAAGCGGTGATCCTGGATGCTCTGCGAACCCCGATCGGCCGCCACGGCGGCGTGCTCGCCACCGTACGGCCGGACGATCTCGCCGCTCATGTCGTGCGCGCCGCCGTCGAGCGCAACGCCCTCGACCCGGACTCGATCGACGAGATCTACATGGGCTGCGCCAACCAGGCCGGCGAGGACAACCGCAACGTCGCCCGCATGGCCGGCCTGCTCGCCGGCCTGCCGGTGGGGGTCCCGGGTGTAACCGTCAACCGCCTCTGTGCCTCCGGTCTCGAGGCGGCGATCCAGGGCAGCCGCCAGCTCAAGGTCGGCGAGGCCGACCTGGTGCTCGCCGGCGGCGTGGAGTCGATGACCCGCTCCCCATGGGTGATGCGCAAGCCCGAGCAGGGCTTCCCGCGCGGCAACGTCGAGCTGGCCGACACGACGCTCGGCTGGCGGCTCGTCAACCCGCGCATGGAGGAGCTGCACTCGACCGAGTCGATGGGCGAGACGGGCGAGAACGTGGCCGAGCGCTACGAGGTCTCGCGCGAGGATCAGGACGCCTTCGCCCTCGAGTCGCACCGGCGGGCGGTCGCCGCCGCCGAGGCGGGCCGCTTCGACGACGAGATCGTCACGGTCGACGTGCCTCAGCGAAAGGGCGAGCCGGTGACCGTGCACGCCGACGAGGGACCGCGGCCGGACACCACGCTCGAGCGCCTCGCCAAGCTGAAGCCGATCTTCCGCGAGGGCGGCACCGTCACCGCCGGCAACTCGTCGTCGCTCAACGACGGCGCGGCATGCCTCGTGCTCGCGAGCGAGGAGCGCGCCCGCGAGCTGGGCCGCGAGCCGCTGGCCCGGATCGTGGCGACCGGGTCAGCCGGCGTGGACCCGGCCTACATGGGCGTCGGCCCGATCCCGGCCAGCCGCAAGGCGCTCGAACGCGCGGGGCTCGGCATGGACGAGATCGACCTGGTCGAGCTGAACGAGGCGTTCGCGTCGCAGGTGCTGGCCTCGATGCGCGAGCTGGGCATCGACCACGACAAGCTCAACGTGAACGGCGGCGCGATCGCGATCGGCCACCCGCTGGGCTGCTCGGGCGCCCGCCTGCTCGGAACGCTCGCGCACGAGCTGCGGCGCCGCGGCGGCCGCTACGGGCTGGCGACGCTCTGCATCGGGGTCGGGCAGGGCCTGGCGGCTGTAATCGAGAACCCCGCTGCCTAGAAGCGCGCTCAAGCCCGCGGAGCGTCTCAAGTCACGCTGCAGCCGCGGCGGCGGGTAGGCGGGCTCCGCTCCGGCCAGCGATCCCGGAGCTCCTCCGTCACGGTGACGCGAGCAGCTCGGCCGCCGTCCTCGACGGCTGCGTACGTACAGCGGTATCCGATCGCCGACGCCCTCGCCGGCCGAGTGCGGCGGCGTTCGAGGCCACCGTCAGACCGCGTGGACAGCGTCGCGACCAGCCGCGAGCGCGTTCGAGCAGCGACGTGCCGCTCGACGTGAAGCTCGCCTCGGCGCGCCGTGCAGGTCCTTGGTCGACCCGAGGCTCCGCGAGCCGGGCCGCGCACGTCCGCGGGCGGCGTGTGCGCTCCGGCGATCGCTCGCCGCGGTGCGGCGCGGCCTCGACTCGACCGAGGCGTTCGGCTCGAGGCACACGTCGGGTGCGATCACCACCGAGTGACGGCGCCATCTCGATGTCCGTCGATCTGGCTGCGACAGCTCCGGCGTATCGAGCGGTCAGCGCATCCCGCTGCAGACAGCCGACCGTCGCGCGCACCGGCTTCTCGACGACAGGCTCCTCCGACGTGCGCGCATCGACGCGATACGGACCGCCGACGAGCCTCCGCGCGAGGAGCGCCCTGGTGCGCCCGGAGGCACGCCTCGAGCGCCTCGACTCTCGAGCGCCTGCTGCGCCCACTCGTGGAGCGGCACCGATCGCGCACCTGCGACTTCTAGACAGCCGAGATTGAGCACGCGATCACGCATCGAGCGGCTTGGCACAGGTCGTCGCTCTCCTGCAGGACCCGCGCGCAGCCCGCGTCGTGAGCTCGTCGGCCTCAGGTGCTGCGCGTCCGAGCATGCGCCCGCGGCAGCGAGTCGTTCCCGTGCCTTGACGGCAGGTCGCGTGCGTCTCTCGAGCTCGTCCCGGTCACGCTCGCGTTCCACTACCCGCGCTGACGGAGCGCATCCAGCCGAGCTCGCGCGCACATGATCGACTTCGAGCTGACCGACGAACAACGACTGATCCGCGAGACCGCGCGCGACTTCACCGACAAGCGAGATCGCTCCGCGCGCGCGCGAGAACGACCGCAACGAGCACTTCGACACCGAGCTCGTCCAGAAGATCGCCGACATGGGCTTCCTCGGCGCGATCGTCCCCGAGGAGTACGGCGGGCGCGGCGTGGACTACCGCACCTACGCGCTGATCGTCGAGGAGATCGGGCGCGGCTGCTCCGCGATGCGCACCGTCGTCTCCGTGGTCACCTCGCTGGTCTGCTCGCTCGATCGTGCGCTGGGGCACCGAGGAGCAGAAGCAGGAGTGGCTGCCGCAGCTGTGCTCGGGCGAGGCCCTCGGCTGCTTCGGCCTGACCGAGCCGGACACCGGCTCGGACGCCTCCAACCTGAAGACGCGCGCGGAGAAGATCGACGGCGGCTGGCGCATCAACGGCGGCAAGATGTGGATCTCGCTGGGCAACTACGCCAAGCTCGCGCTGATCTTCGCCCAGACCGACCCCGAGCTGAAGCACAAGGGGCTCGCCTGCTTCCTGGTGCCGACCGACTCGCGACGGCTTCTCGACCCAGGAGATCCACGGCAAGCTCGGCCTGAAGGGCTCCGACACCGCCGAGCTGTCGCTCGACGGCGTCGAGGTGCCCGACGAGGCGCTGATGGGCCAGGTCGGCGACGGCTTCAAGATCGCGATGAGCGCGCTCGACTCCGGCCGCTACAGCGTCGCCGCCGGCTGCGTGGGCATCTGCCAGGGCTCGCTCGACGCCTCGGTCGCCTACGCCAAGGAGCGCACGCAGTTCGACCGCCCGATCGCCTCGTTCCAGCTCGTGCAGGAGATGATCGCCGACATGGTCGTCCGAGACCGAGGCCGCGCGCGGGCTGGTCTGGCGCGCCGGCTGGCTCAAGGACCAGGGCAAGCCGAGCACCACCGAGACCTCGATCGCCAAGCTGTACGCGACCGAGGCGGCGGTGCACTGCGCCAACCGCGCGATCCAGGTGCACGGCGGGTCGGGCTACGTCGACGACTACCCGGTCGAGCGCTACCTGCGCGACGCGCGGGTGACCACGCTCTACGAGGGCACGTCCCAGATCCAGAAGCTGATCATCGGGCGCGCCTACACCGGCGTGAACGCGCTGGTGCCGTGAGCCTCGTCAGCGCCGAGACGCGCGGCGCGGTCGGGCTCGCGCAGCTGAACCGCCCGGACGCGCGCAACGCGCTGTCGGCCGAGCTGATGGAGGAGCTGGCCGCGCTGCTCGAGCGCTGGGACGACGACCCGGAGATCGGCTGCATCGTGATCGCGGGCGGCGACGACTGGTTCGCCGCCGGCGCCGACATCAAGGCGATGGCGCAGCGCAGCTTCCAGGACGCGCTGGTCGTCGCCGTCGGCGCGCTTCTGGCCGCGGCTCGCGCGCGTGCGCACGCCGCTGGTGGCGGCCGTGTCGGGCTACGCGCTCGGCGGCGGCTGCGAGCTGGCGCTGGCCTGCGACATGATCGTCGCCTCCGAGTCGGCCGAGTTCGGCCAGCCCGAGATCCTGCTGGGCATCATCCCCGGCGGCGGCGGCACCCAGCGGCTGGCGCGCGTGATGGGCAAGCAGCGCGCGATGGAGCTGGTGCTGACCGGCCGCCGCATCGACGCGCGCCGAGGCGCACCGGCTCGGGCTCGTCAACCAGGTGGCGCCGCGCGAAGGGCTGGCTCGACGCGGCGCTCGAGCTGGCGCGACGGTCGTCGCGCAGCCGGCCGCCGCTCGCCGTGCGGCTCGGCAAGCAGGCCGTGCTGGCCGCCGACGAGACGCCGCTCAGCGCCGGCCTCGAGCACGAGCGGCGCCTGTTCGAGCTGGCCATGGCGACCGAGGACCGGGTCGAGGGCATGACCGCGTTCGTCGAGAAGCGCCCGCCGGAGTTCCGCGGGCGGTGAAGCCTCGGGCGTCGTCGGCGCCGGCACGATGGGCGCCGGCATCGCGCAGCTCGGCTGCGCCGCCGGGCTTCAGACGCTTCTCCACGACCCGCTCCCGGAGGCGCTCGAGGCGCGGCGAGCGACGCGTGCGCGACGGCCTCGAGCGCTGGGTCGCCAAGGGCCGCGCCGACGCCGCGGCGGCGCGACCTGCTCGAGGCCGCCGCGTCGCTCGACGACCTGGCCGGCTGCGAGCTCGTGATCGAGGCCGCGCCCGAGCGCCCCGACCTCAAGCGCGAGCTGTTCGCCGAGCTGTCGCGCGTCTGCGGCGCCGACACGGTGCTCGCCACCAACACCAGCTCGATCCCGGTGACCTCGCTCGCCGGCGCGGCCGCGCGCCCGGAGAACGTCGTCGGCATGCACTTCTTCAACCCGCCGCCGCTGATGGAGCTGCTCGAGGTGATTCGCGCCGATCAGACCGGCGACCGGGCGCTGCGAGGTGGCCCGCGACGTCGGCGAGGCGATGGGCAAGCGCGTGATCCTGGCCGCCGACGGCCCGGGCTTCCTCGTCAACCGCTGCGGGCGGCCGTTCTCCGGCGAGGGGCTGCGGCTGCTCGAGCGAGCGCGTGGCGACCGCCGAGCAGATCGACCGCATCTGCCGCATGGGCGGCGGCTTTCGGATGGGCCCGTTCGAGCTGATGGACCTGGTCGGCATCGACGTGGGCTTCGAGGTGGCCAAGTCGTTCGCCGAGCTGTCGTTCGGCGAGCCGCGCTGGCGGCCGAGCCCGATCCAGGCGCGCATGGTGGCGGCCGGTCGGCTCGGCCGCAAGACCGGTCGCGGCTACTACGAGTACGCCGAGGACGGCGTCCTACCGGCCCGACGATCCCGAGCCGCCGGCGCCGGGCGGCGGCGACGGGACGCTCGTGGCGATCGTCGGCGACGGCCCGGTGGCCGACGGCCTGCGCGAGCGCGCGCGGGCGGCCGGCTACGAGCTGCGCGAGGGCGGCCCGGCCGAGCTGGTCGTCGACGCCGGACCCGGGCCCGCCGCGCACGCTGCCCGGCGGCGCGCCGCTGCTGGCCCTGTGCGCCGCGAGCAGCCTGGCCGCGCGCGGCGAGCCCGGCGCGGTCGGCTTCCACCTGCTGCCGCCGCTCGAGCTCGGCTCGTGGAGCTGACCCGCGGGCCGGGCACGCCAGGCGTTCGCCGCCGAGGCCGCGGAGGGCTTCTTCGCCCGCCTCGGCTTCCACGCCGAGTGGGTCGAGGACGCCCCCGGCCTCGTGCTGGGCCGGATCGTCTGCCAGCTCGTGAACGAGGCCGCCTTCGCGGTCGGCGAGGGCGTCGGCTCGCGAGGAGGACGTGGACGCGGGGCTGGAGCTCGGCCTCAGCCACCCGCGCGGGCCGATCGCGTGGGGCGAGGCGATCGGGTTCGACCACGTCATGGCCGTGCTCGACGGGCTCTGGGCCGAGCGTCGCGAGGAGCGCTACCGGCCGGCTCCGCTGCTCGTGCGCAGGTGCGCAACTTCCGGCATCGCCCGGGGTTAGCGCGGTCATGCGCAGCCTGGTCGCCCTCGCCCTGGGCGCGACCCTCCTGGCCGGTTGCACCGTCCCGCGCCCCCCGGGTGACGGCACGCTGCGCTATCGCGACCAGGTCTTCTCCGCGGTCACGACGACCAACGACATCACCTACGGCAGCGCCCGGACGCGCAGCGGCAACCCGGTCGCCCTCAAGCTCGACCTCTACCAGCCCACCGGCGACACCGCCGCCAAGCGCCCGGCGGTGGTCTGGGTGCACGGCGGCGGCTTCACCGATGGGCGACAAGAGCAGCGGCCGCGGACAGGCCACCTTCTTCGCGCAGCTCGGGCTACGTGGCCGTCTCGATCAACTACCGCCTGCTCTCGCCGACGGCTGCGGCGGCAATCCCAACCCGACGCCGCTCTGCCAGCACGCCGCGCTCGCGGCCCAGCACGACGCCCAGGCCGCCGTGCGCTGGCTGCGGGCCAACGCCTCGACCTACCAGATCGACCCCGACCGGATCGCGATGGCCGGTGCCTCGGCCGGCGCCGTCACCTCCGTGCTCGCGGCCACCCACTCGGAGGACCCCGGGCACGAGCGGCAACCCCGGCTACCCGTCGAACATCCGCGCGCGGTCTCGATCTCCGGCGGCATGCCCGACGAACGAGCTGATCGACGCGGGCGACGCCCCCACCCTCTTCATCCACGGCACCGAGGACCACGGTGGTCCCGTTCGACTGGGCGCTCCAGAACGCCGCCGCGATGCTACAACCTCGGCATCTTCACCGTCTCGAGCCGATCGAGGGCGCCGGGCACGGGCTGCGGCCGACTACAGCCAGCTGATCAACGAGCAATCCGACTACTTCCTCTGGTTCGCGATGGGCCTCGGATGAAGCGGCTGATCGCGCTTGCCGCCGCGGTGGCGGCGCTGCTGTCGGGCTGCGCTGTGGTGCCGACCGTCCAGTGGCAGCACTCCACCTTCGAGGGCTTCCCGGTGATCTCGTACGTGCCGGAGCACCCAAAGGGGATGCTCTACGTCTTCCACGGCACGAACGGCAGCGCGAACTTCGCGACCAAGGTCGAGACGACCGACGTCATCAACCGGCTGGTCGCGCGCGGCTACGGGTTCGTGTCCACCTCCTCGACCGAGCGGACCGGCGACCAGCGCTGGGAGGTGTCCGACCCCTCGTTGACCACGAACCCCGACCTGGCCCGGCTCGTACGGCTGCAGGCGCACCTGGTTGCGACCACCGGGCTCGAGGCGAACACGCCGCTGGTGGGGATCGGCATGTCGAACGGCGCGCGCTTCGTGACCACCTGGGGGCAGGCCTGGAGGAACGCCGGGTATCCGGTCAAGGCGATCTGGGCCAGTCACGGTCGAACCGCTCCCCCGTTCGACGGCGCCGGGCAGCTGACCGTGCCGACCGTGTTCTCGACGGCGGCCAACGACTTCACGGTCCCGCCGGGTGGTGTGATCCAGAGCTTCCTGGTGGCCCACAACGCGGGCACTCCCTCCGAGATCTACGCCTCCCAGGAGCGCCGCCTGAGCGCGCCGCCCTACGAGCGCATCCCGGGGATCGACCAGGCCGAGTCGAAGCAGATCGTCTCGGCCATGATCGCCACCGGAGTCTGGAACGCGCAGGGCGACCGCGTGGAGCCCGACATCCAGACGGCGGTCGCCAAGGCGCAGTCGGCGACGCTGCCCGCCTCCGTGCAGGCGCAGCGGATCGAGATCGTCAACGAGACGGCGCTCCAGATGGCCGTTCACCAGTTCACGGCCGAGTACGCCGAGCGGGTGATCGCCTTCTTCACGCGATACGTTCCGTAGGCGATGGCCACGGCAGACCTCTCGGTGCTCGTCCTCGGGCGCGCCCAGGTCGGCACGAGCGACTACATAGCGGAGATCCAGCGCCGCCTGCGGCGCCAGGATCGCGTCCGCTTCCGCATGCACGCGATGGGCACCTCGCTCGAGGGGACGACGGCGGACATCTTGGCGGTCGTCGCCGAGCTCCATGCGGTCCCGTTCGAGCATGGCGCGCCGCGCGTGTACACGGTGCTCAAGCTCGACGAGCGCCACGACCGGCCCGACCAGACGCTCGACGACAAGCTGCGCTCCGTCGAGGACCGCCTGGGCGGGGGAGACATCTAGCCTCTGCGGGGATGCCCGCACGCTCGACCCTCGCTGTCGTCCTCCTGCTCGCGCTAGCCGGTTGCGGCGGGAGCGACAAGCCCGCACCCGCGCCGGAGAAGCAGGCGCCGGCCGAGGAGGGCGCGCCCGTGCCCAAGGCGGCGACGCCGGAGAACTGCATGCTGAGGGCGGGCCTCGAGTCGTTCGAGCAACAGTCGAAGGCGTGGATTGCGTTCCACCCGGACGGCTACGAGGTCCGCGTGCGCCGGTTCGGGTCGCCGGCTGCCGCGAACCAGGCGGTCGAGGCCGCTCCGGGCATCGCCGAGCAGGCCAACTTCTATGGGGTGTTCGCGCCGGTCGAGGATCAGGCCAACAACGCGACTGGCGCCGTGGCCAAGTGCCTGCGAGGGCTCTAGCGCTCGACTTCCCGCGCCAGGCGGGCGCGGGCCTGATCGAGCCGAGCGCCGTCGCGCACGAGGCGGGTCGCGCCAGCGCCAGCCGCGCCGGCATCGCCTCGCCGCGCGGCCTCCGCCACGTCCGCGAGCTCACCGCGCACGGCCCCGATCGCCGCGAGGACGCGCTGGTGGTCGCTCTCGAGCCCATCGGGCGGCTCGAGCTCGTCGAGCCGGTCGCGCAGCCGCTCCAGCCGCCGGGCGTACCCGGCGAACCGTTGCGCGAGCGTCGCGTCGTCGGCGGTGCGCAGCCCCTCCCCGACGTCGTCGCCGAGCGCGACCAGACCGCGATCGATCGGCGGGTAGTCCTCCTTGTACTCCTCGTCGGCGCCCTTCTGACAGGCGGTCAACGCGAGGCAGAGCAGCAGGACGAGGGCGAGCCGGGGCACGGCACGCCAGCCTAGGCCAGCGCGCGCCATGCCGCCGTGCAGAGCGCAATAGCGCCTGATTTGCGCTCTCGCAAGAGTGGGCTTAGTGTGGATCGAGTCCGGCCCTCCGGCGGACTCGCCCTCGCAGCACCCTCATGAGACCCTCCCGAATCGTCAAGCGTCTACTGCTTCCCGCGCTGCTCGCGTTGGCGCTGATCGCTGTCCAGGTGGTGCTGGCGGCCCCGCCCCAGCCCAGCTTCACGATCGTCGGGCCCAACTTCACGACGACCTGCGGCCTCTACACGTTCACGTCGACGACGACCGATCCGGACAACGACATCGACACGATCGACCTGGGACATCGCGGGCACAGCCCAGACCGGGAGCTCCGTCACGGAGACCTTCGCGACTCCCGGGACGCGCACGATCAACATGACCGCGACCGACACCGACGCCGTCGACGGGACCGTGGACCCGGTCGCGGCGGCGCCGCAGACGGTGAACGTCGGCAACGGCGGCAACCCGAACGGCGCCTTCTCGGCCGGCCCCAACCCGGCCCAGCCGGGCGAGACCGTCACGTTCAACGCCGCCGGCATCGGCCGCTCAGGGCGGCGGCTCGATCGCGAAGTACGAGTGGGACCTCGACGGAGTCGCCGGATACGAGCTCGACACCGGCGCCGTCGCGTCGGCGACGACGAGCTACGCCGCAACCGGGGTCCACAACGTCAGCCTGAGAGTGACCGACAACTGCGGCGGCACGGACACCACCCCGGCAGCGTCTTCGTCAACAACACCGCGCCGACGGCGTCATTCACGGTCACGCCGAACCCGGCGGCGATCGGGGCGACCGTGACCTTCAATGGCACCGCCTCGAGCGACCCGGGCGGCTCGATCGCCAAGTACGAGTGGGATCTCGACGGCGACGGCACGTTCGAGACCGACACCGGCACCGTCGCCACCACGACGAGCACATACACGGTGGGCAAGACCTACTTCGTCAAGCTGAGGGTCACCGACGGCAACGGCGCGACCAGCATCGCCTTCGACAACCTCCGGGTCAACGCCAAGCCGGTTCCGAACTTCTCCTATCTGCCGGTGGACCCGCTGGTCGGCCAGCAGGTCACCTTCGACGGCACCGCCTCGGCCGACCCCGACGGCACGGTCGCGAGCTACCAGTGGGACCTCGACGGCAACGGCAGCTTCGAGGCGACCGGCGCCAACCCGACGCACACCTACAGCAACGCCGGCACGGTCAACGTCAAGCTGCGCGTGACCGACAGCGACAGCACGCAGAGCGACGTGCTCGCGCGCAACGTGACGATCCAGGCCACCAAGCCGAACGCCGGGTTCACCTACGCGCCGCACGACCCGCTGCCCGGCCAGGCGGTGACGCTGACGTCGGTGTCGTCGCCGTCGGCCTCGGCCGGCGCGCCCGCGCTCCAGACGACCCAGTGGGACTTCGCCTACAGCCCGCTTGTCGACTTCACGCTGGACGGAGCCGGGGGCTCGATCGTGACCTCGTTCGCCACGCCCGGCCCGCACACGGTCGCGGTGCAGGTCACCAGACGCGGGCGGCGGCCACGCCATCGCGGTCGACACGATCGTCGTCAACGCGCCCCCGCAGGCGTCGTTCACGGTGTCGCCCGTCCAAGCCGGTCCAGGGCAAGTCCGTGACCTTGGCGTCGACCTCCAGCGATCCCGACGGTGCACTCGCCAAGCAGGAGTGGGACTTCAACAACGACGGCAAGTACGACCGGACCGGCGCCGTGGTGTCGACCTCGAGCCTCAAGAAGGGCACGCGCCCGATCCGGCTGCGCGTGACCGACGCCAAGGGCGCCGAGGCGATCAGCACGCAGGTCGTGACCGTCAAGGGACCCGTTCTGCGCAACCCGCAGGACGTGGGCACCGTCCTCTCCTACCAGCGCCGCTCGTGGGGTGTCCTCGTCGTGGGATTGACGGTCAAGACCCCCGCCAAGACCTCGGTGGCGGTTACCTGCAAGGGGCGCGGCTGCCCGCGCGGCACGTTCCGCAAGCGCACGCGCAAGAAGAGCGCGACGCTCAGCTTCCCGAAGCTGACGGGCGGCCTGCGCGCCGGCGCAAAGGTCAACGTCATCTTCACCAAGACCGGGCGCATCACGGGCTGGGACGTCTACACCGTCGGCCACGGCAAGACCGCGCTGCGCGAGGGCTGCAAGATCGGCCGCGCGAAGAAGCAGAAGCGCTGCCCCTAGGCCAGCGCCTCCAGCAGCCGGTCGACCTCGTCCGCCGAGGTGTAGTGGAGGAAGCCGGCGCGGACGGCGCCTCCGCGCTCCGATAGACCGAGCGCGCGCATCGGCTCGAGCGCGTAGTAGTCGCCGTCCCAGACGTACAGGCCGCGCTTTCCGAGCCGCTCGGCGACCGCGCGCGGCGACTGGCCGGGCACGTTGAAGCAGAACGTCGGCGTGCGTCCGTCGACCGAGCGAATGCCGTACAGCTCGCCGGTCTCGGGGAAGCCGTCGAGGAAGCGGTGTCCGAGTGCGTCCTCGTGCGCCTGGATGCGCTCGAACGCGACGTCCAGCGAGCCGTCGCCCAGCGAGCGCAGGTAGTCGACCGCGGCCACGGTCCCGGCGACCGCCTCGTGCGACTGGGTGCCGGTCTCGAAGCGGTGCCCGGGCGGCGCCTCGGCCGAGGGGCGCACGCGGTCGGCCGGCAGCGACGCGGCCAGGTCGGGGCGGATGGCCGCCACGCCCAGGTGCGGGCCGAAGAACTTGTAGGGCGAGCAGAGCAGCACGTCGATGCCCCAGTCGCGGGCGCGCAGACGGCGGTGCGGCGCGAGGTGGACCCCGTCCGCCCAGGCCAGCGCGCCGGCGCGGTGCGCGGCGGCGGCGATCCGCGCGGGGTCGGTGATCGAGCCGACCGCGTTGGAGGCGAGCGTGAAGGCGACCACGCGCGTGCGCTCGCCGATCAGCGCCTCCAGCGCGTCGTGGTCGAGCGTCACGTCCTCGGTCCGGATCGGAGCGTGGCGGACCACCAGGTCGTGGTCGGCGGCTACCAGCAGCCAGGGCGAGACGTTCGCGTCATGGTCGAGCTGGGTGACCACGATCTCGTCGCCGGGCTCGAGCGTGCGGGCGACCGCGTGCGCGAGCAGGAAGTTCAACGTGGTCATGTTCGCGCCGAAGGCGATCCCCTCCGCGTCGCCCCCCGTGAAGTCGGCCGCGGCCGCCCGGCCGCGCGCCATCACGTCGTCGGCGGCCGCGGAAGTCGCGAAGCGCGCCGCCGAGGTTGGCGTTCGACTCGCGCAGGCAGGCGTCGATCGCGTCGAGCACCTCCTGGGGCACCTGCGAGCCGCCGGGCCCGTCGAGATAGGCGGCGCCGCTCGCGAGCGCCGGGAAGCGCGCCCGCACGGCGGCCACGTCAAGCGGCTGCGCGCTGGTCCTTGAGGTAGTGGAGGAGGCCACCGTGCAGCAGGATCTCACGTTCCTTGGGAGCGAAGTCGTGCGTGACGGCGAACCCCTCGCCGTCCTCGACCTCGACGCGGATCTCCTGCGCGCCGTCCCCGAGCTCCTGCCGGATGTTGGGCAGCGTCCAGGTCTGCCCCACCTCGGCGCGGTCGTAGTCCGCCTCGTCGACGAACGTGAGCGCCAGTATCCCCTGGGCCACGAGGTTGCGCCGGTGGATGCGCGCGAACGACTTCGCGAACACGGCGCGCACGCCGAGCTGCAGCGGCGCGAGCGCGGCGTGCTCGCGCGAGGAGCCCTGCCCGTAGTTGTGCCCACCGACGATGAAGCCCTTGCCCCACTCCTGCATGCGCTTGCGGAACTCGGGGTCGCGGTGCTGGAAGGTGAACTCGGCGATCGCCGGGATGTTCGAGCGGTAGGACATGACGATCACCCCGTCCGGGGCGAGGTCGCCGGTGGAGATGTTGTCGGGCTGGACCGTCGCGATCCGTGCGCTCAGCTGCGGCTCGAGCGGCTCGTGCTCGGGCGGGGTCTTGATGTTGGGGCCGCGCGGTATCTCGATCCCCTCGGCCTCGTCCTCGGGAGCGGGCGGGAAGATGTGGCGGTCGTCGACGTAGGGCTTCAGCTCCGGCATCTCGAGCAGCTCGGGCGGCTCGCCCTCCTCGCGCGGGTCGCGGATCTCCCCGTACAGCATCGAGACCGCGGCCACGGCCGGGGAGCAGAGGTAGACCTGGTCGTCGGGAGTGCCGGAGCGTCCGGGGAAGTTGCGGTTGAAGGTGCGCAGCGAGTTCGCGTCCGAGGGCGGCGCCTGGCCCATGCCGACGCAGGGCCCGCAGACCGGCTCGAGCATGCGCACGCCGCCCTCCACCAGCTGGCGGTAGACGCCGGCCTCGGCGATCGCGACGAGGATCTGGCGCGAGCCCGGCGTGGCGGTGGCCGTGACGCGCTCGTGCACCTCGTGGCCGTCGGCGAGGACGGCGCCCGGAAGCGCCAGGTCGAGGTAGGCGGAGTTGACCGACGACCCGATGCAGACCTGCTCGATCGGCGTGCCGGCCACCTCCTCGACGGGCACGACGTTGTCGGGGTTCTGCGGCTTGGCCACCAGCGGGCCGAGCTCGGCGAGGTCGATCTCCACGCGGTCGTCGTAGTCGCAGCCCGCGTCGGGCGCCAGTTCGGCGAAGTCGTCCTCGCGCTGCTGGCGACGCAGCCACTCCCGGGTGTTGTCGTCGGGCGGGAAGACGGCCGCCGTGGCGCCCAGCTCGGCGATCATGTTGGCGATCGTGGCGCGCTCGGGCACGGCCAGGTCGGCGGTGCCGGACCCGGTGAACTCGAAGACCTTGTTCTTGCCGCCGCGGACGGTCAGGCGGCGCAGCAGCTCGAGGATCACGTCCTTGGCCTGGACCCAGGGGCGGGCGAGCGTGTCGGCGAGGTGCACCTCGACGACCTCGGGGCAGGCGATCTCGTAGGGGTGGCCCGCCATCGCGACGGCCACGTCGAGCCCGCCGGCGCCGATCGCGATCATGCCGAGCGCGCCGCTCGTGGTGGTGTGGGAGTCCGCGCCGACCAGGATGCCGCCGGGGCGGGCGAAGCGCTCGATGTGCACGTAGTGGCAGATGCCGTTGCCCGGGCGCGAGTAGTGGATGCCGTAGCGGCGGCAGAGCGCCTGGAGCATGCGGTGGTCGTCGGGGTTCTTGAAGTCGAGCTGGATCACGTTGTGGTCGACGTACTGGACCGCCCGCTCGACCTTGACCCGCGGCACCTCGAGCTGCTCGAACTGCATCAGCGCCATCGTGCCGGTGGCGTCCTGCAGCAGCGTCTGGTCGACCGCCAGCGAGATCGCCTCACCCGGGTTGAGCTCGCCGTCGACGAGGTGCTCCCGCAGGATCTGACGCGTCAGGTTCTCAGGCATTAGCGTCCACTGGACGATGCCGGAGCGCAGACGCAACGTCAACGCGATCCACCGCCAGGCCGAGAACTTCGCCCGCTCGCGCGTGGGCGCCTGGTACTTCATCAACGTGGCGATGCGCATCGACCGCATGCTGCTCCCGCTGTCGGGCGGGCGCGTGTCGAGCGCCGTCGGCCAGCAGGTCGGCCTGCTCGAGACGACCGGGGCGAAGAGCGGCGAGCGCCGCCGCATCCCGCTGCTGTTCCTGCGCGACGGCAACCACGTGGTGCTGATCGCGTCGAAGGGCGGGAACGCCAAGCACCCCGGCCTGGTACTAGAACCTCAAGGCCAACCCGCAGCGTGCGCTTCCTCGGCCCGGGCGGGCTGACCGGCGACTACGTGGCCCGCGAGGCCGACGGCGACGAGCGCTCGCGGCTGTGGGCCGAGGCGGTCGACTACTACGACGGCTTCGCGACGTACCAGGGGCGCACGGACGGGCGGCGGATTCCGGTCGTGGTCCTGGAGCCGGCCGCCTGAACTGCAGCAATAAAGGGGTCCCGGAAGAAACGTCCCTATGTGGGACGCATCTTCCGGAACCCCCTCCACGCAGGCCGGCGGCAGACCAGCGACTACGCGGCCACCGCCTCCCTTACCTGCCCGTCGTTCGCCGGGGCCAGGGCCACGACCTCGGCGGCCGCCCGCTTCCCGGGCACCAGCAGCGCCACCAGCGCGCCGAGCGCCAGCACCGCCGCGCCGACCCAGACGGCCGGGATCAGCCCGTCCACGTAGGCCTGGGCCGACTCGAAGCCGCCCGAGCCCGTGAAGATCGTGGCCAGCACGGCCACGCCCAGCACGCCGCCGATCTCGCGCACCGTGTTGGTCGCGCCCGACGCCTGGCCGGCCTCCTCGGCCCGCACCGCGCCGAGCACCGCGTTCGCCGCGGGGGCGAACACCAGCGCCATGCCGCTGCCGGCCAGCACGAAGCCCGGCACGAACAGGCCGTACGCCGCGGTGGGCTCGGTCACGATCGCGATCCAGCTCAGCCCCGCTGCCTGCAGCGCCAGCCCGGTTGCCATCAGCGGCCGACTCCCGATCCGGTCGGACAGGATCCCCGCGATCGGCGCCACGAAGATCGGCATCGCCGTCCAGGGCAGCGTGCGCAGCCCGGCCTCGAGCGGCGAGTAGCCCTGGGCGACCTGGAAGAACTGCGCCAGCAGGAAGATCGAGCCGAAGGCGCCGAAGAACATCGCCAGCGACACGCCGTTCGTGGCCGCGAACGTGCGGTTGCGGAAGAACCGCATCGGCAGCATCGGCGTCTGCGTGCGGGTCTCCCACACCGCGAACGCCGCCAGCAGCGTCGCGCCGGCGGCGATCGAGGCGATCACCGTCGTGCTCGTCCAACCCAGCGCCTGCGCCCGGACGATGCCGAACACCAAGCCCAGCAGACCGGCGCTCGCCAGGGCGACGCCGGGCAGGTCGAGGCTCGCGTTCGCGCCCCGGCTCTCGTTCAGCATGCGCATCGCGGCCGGGACCGAGCGCCAGGCCGATCGGAACGTTCAGCAGGAAGATCCATTGCCAGGAGAGGCCGTCCACGACCGCCCCGCCGACCACCGGACCGAGCGCCACGCCCAGTCCCGACACGCCCGACCAGATGCCCAGCGCCAGCCCGCGCTTCTCGGCGGCGAAGGCCTCGCTCAGCAGCGTCAGCGACAGCGGCGTGATGACCGCGCCGCCGAGGCCCTGGAGGGCGCGCGCGCCGATCAGCGCCTCGGTGCTCGGCGCGAACGCCGCGGCGGCCGAAGCGACCGTGAACAGGCCGATCCCGACGGCGAACACACGCCGCCGGCCGAACCGGTCGCCGAGGGCGGCCGCGGTCAGCAGGAAGACCGCGTAGCTGAGCGTGTACGCGTTGACGGTCCACTCGAGGTCCTCCAGCGATGCACCGAGGTCCTCGCGGATGCTCACGAGAGCATTGGTCACGACGAGGTTGTCGAGGGTGACCATGAACAGGGCGACCGAGACGATCGCGAGGGTCCAACCGCTGCTTGACTGTGCGTTTCATGTCAGTCTCCTTATTGATTGACCTATTGGTTGACAGGGAAAAAAGAGAGGCCCTCACGTCCGGCCCTTCGCGCGCGGCGGCAGGAAGTCGTCGGGCAGCTCGAGCGAGGCGGCCACGTTGAGGAGCATCCCCTTGGCCATGAAGCCGACGACCTCCTCGTCGGACGCCCCGCTCATGCGCTTCACGTCCTCCCAGAGGCCCATGAACTCGCGCCGAACGGGCTCGCCGAGGTCCGGATCGCCGGCCGCGGCGTGCGCCTGCATCTGGAAGCGGATCTCGTCGCGGTTGTCCAGCAGCTCTATGTAGGCGTGTCCCATCGCCTCGAGGCGCTCCTCGGGCGTGGTCAGTCCGCGCACCGCCTCGAGGAACGCCCGCCGGATGCGATCCACGACGTGCCGGTCGACCGCCAGGAAGAGCTCCCGCTTGTTCGGGAACAGCGCGTAGATGTAGGGCTGCGAGATGCCGGCCCGCTTGGCGATCGCCGCGGTGCTCGTGGCATGGAACCCGTTGGCGGCGAACTCCTTCACGGCCGCCTCGATCACCTGCTCGCGCCGCTCGTCGGAGGAGCTGCGAGTCCGGGTTTCGCGAGTGCCTTTGACTGCCATGCTCGGCATCTTATTGATTGACCTATCAGATGTCAAGGCCGGCGTCGGGAGGGGGCGCCGAGTCGGAGGCGGGCTGCGAGTCGGGCGCGGGCGACGAGCCCGTGGCTCGCGCCAGCACCTCTCCCTGCTCGTTGCTCGCCGTTGCGCTCGACGCGTCCGCGCGGACATGGACGAACGCCCCCACCGGCGCCGGCGCCATCAGCTCGACCGACAGGCGCGTCGGGCGCCGTCCCGCCGCCAGCGCGATCGCCTCCTCCAGCGCCGCCGTCAGCACCCCCGCGTGGGCGAAGCCCTCCGGTCCCTGGTGGTCCTGCTTGACGAAGAAGCGCCCCTCCACCCCGCCGGCCGCCTGCGACAGCTCCAGCTGCAACCCGAACAGGTTGGCCTGGCCGCAGCCGAAGCAGAGGTCGTGGTGATGAAGCCGGGCGCTTGCGCCACGACGCTGGTCCTCAGCCACGCAGGTCGCGCAGCACGAAGTGCAGGATGCCCCCGCCGCGGTAGTACTGCCACTCGTTCGGCGTGTCGATCCGGACGCGCGCCTCGAACGAGACACCGGTGTCGGTCGTGACCCCCAGCGTGCGCGCGCCCTCCTCGAGCGCGTCCAGCGTGAACGTCTCCTCGCCGGTCAGCCCGAGCGACGCGACCGACTCGCCCTCCGGGAACTGCAGCGGCAGCACGCCCATCCCCACGAGGTTGGAGCGGTGGATGCGCTCGTAGGACTCGGCGATCACGAAGCGCACGCCCAGCAGTCGCGGCCCCTTCGCCGCCCAGTCGCGCGATGACCCCGAGCCGTACTCCTTGCCCGCGAGCACGCACGTCGGCACGCCCTCGGAGGCGTACTCCATCGCCGCCTCGTAGATCGTGGTCACCTCGCCGTCCTTGCGCGTGAAGCCGCCCTCGGTGCCCGGCGCGAGCTGGTTGCGCAGGCGGATGTTCGCGAACGTCCCGCGCATCATCACCTCGTGGTTGCCGCGCCGCGAGCCGTACGAGTTGAAGTCGCGCTGCTCCACCCCGTGCTCGATCAGGTACTCCCCGGCCGGCGAGTCCTTCTTGATCGCGCCGGCCGGCGAGATGTGGTCGGTGGTGACGCTGTCGCCAAGCACCGCCAGCACCCGGCCCGCGCGGATCTCCTCGAAGCCATCCGGCGCCTCGGCCGGCATCCCCTCGAAGTAGGGCGGACGGCGTACGTAGGTCGAGTCCGGATCCCAGGCGTAGCGATCCCCGGAAGGCACCTCGAGCTCGTTCCAGGTCTCGTCGCCCTCGAACACCTCGCCGTAGCTCTTGCGGAACATGTCCGACTCGATCGCCTGCTCCATCACCTCGTTGACCTCCGCCCGGCTGGGCCAGAGGTCGCGCAGGTAGACGTCGCCCTGGAGCGGCTCCTCGAGCATGTCCACGTCCATCCGCCCGGCCAGCGCGTAGGCCACGCACAGCGGCGGCGAGGCGAGGTAGTTCATCTTCACCTCGGGGTGGATGCGGCCCTCGAAGTTGCGGTTGCCCGACAGCACCGAGGCGACCACCAGGTCGCGCTCCTCGATCTCGCGCGAGACCTCCTCCGGCAGCGGGCCCGAGTTGCCGATGCAGGTCGTGCAGCCGTAGCCGACCAGGTCGAACCCGAGCTGCGAGAGCGGCTCGATCAACCCCGCGCGCTCCAGGTACTCGGTCACCACCTTCGAGCCCGGCGCGAGCGACGTCTTGACCCACGGCCGGCGCGTGAGCCCGGCCTCGACCGCCTTCTTGGCGAGCAGGCCGGCACCGAGCATCACCGACGGGTTCGACGTGTTCGTGCAGCTCGTGATCGCCGCGATCACCACCGCGCCGTGATCGAGCCCCTCCCCTCGTTCGGCGACTGCGCTGTGCGCGAGGGTGCCGGCTCGGCCGGCGCCGGAGCGATCGCCTTCAGCCGCGTGGTCGTGGCCCGGGCGCGCCTCCTCTCCGCCGCCGTTTCGTGTCGGCGAGTCGCTCGCGGGGAAGCTCTCGGCGGCCGACTCGTCGTAGCCCTCGAGCGAGCCGTCGCCGGTCAGCTCCGCGAGCTCGGCGAGGAAGTCGGTCGCGGCATCGGACAGCGCGACGCGGTCCTGCGGCCGCTTGGGCCCGGCGAGCGACGGGACCACGTCGCCCAGGTCGAGCTCGAGCGTGTCCGAGTAGGCCGCGTCCTCGGAGTGCTCGTCGTGGAAGAGGCCCTGCGCGCGGCAGTACGCCTCGACCAGCTCGACGCGCTCGGCCGGGCGGCCGGAGAACTCGAGGTAGCGCAGCGTCTCGGCGTCGACCGGGAAGATCCCGCAGGTGGCCCCGTACTCGGGCGCCATGTTGCCGATCGTCGCGCGGTCGGCGAGCGGCAGCCGCTCCAGCCCGGGGCCGAAGAACTCCACGAACTTGCCGACCACGCCGCGTTCGCGCAGCATCTGCGTAACGGTGAGGACGAGGTCCGTCGCGGTCGCGCCCTCGGGCAGCTCGCCGATCAGCCGGAAGCCCACCACCTGCGGGATCAGCATCGACACCGGCTGGCCCAGCATCGCCGCCTCGGCCTCGATCCCGCCAACGCCCCAGCCGAGCACGCCGAGGCCGTTGATCATCGTGGTGTGCGAGTCGGTGCCGACCAGGGTGTCCGGGAACGCCTGGCCGTCGCGCGTCTCGACGACCCGCGCTAGGTACTCGAGGTTGACCTGGTGGCAGATGCCGGTGTTGGGCGGCACCACGCTGAAGTTGTCGAAGGCGGTCTGCCCCCAGCGCAGGAACGCGTAGCGCTCGCGGTTGCGCGCGAACTCGAACTCGGCGTTGCGCTGGAAAGCGAGGCGCTCGGCGAAGACGTCCACCTGGATCGAGTGGTCGATCACCAGCTCCACCGGCACGAGCGGGTTGATCTTGGTGGGATCGCCGCCCAGCTCGTCCATCGCGTCGCGCATGGCCGCCAGGTCGACGATCGCCGGCACCCCGGTGAAGTCCTGCATCAGCACGCGCGCCGGCGTATAGGCGATCTCGATCGAGGGCTCGTCCGAGGGGTCCCATTTGGCGAGCGCCCGGGCGCTCTCGTCCTGCCCGTTGCGCAGCAGGTTCTCGAGCAGGACCTTGAGTGAGTAGGGCAGGTGCTGGGCGTCGATCGGGAAGATCTCGTACGACTCGCCGCCGACCTCGAGCGTGGAACTCGTCACGTTCCTAGACACTACTTGCCATGCACGACCTGGCCTGCGTCGTCCACCTGCACTCCACCTACTCCGACGGGACGGGCACGGTCAAGCAGATCGCCAGGGCCGGCCGGCGCGCCGGCGCGGACGTGGTCCTGCTCACCGATCACGACACGCTGGCCGCCAAGCGCAACGGCGAGGAGGGCTGGTACGGGAATGTGCTGCTGCTGGTGGGCGAGGAGGTGTCGCCGCGGCGGCGCAACCACTACCTGGCGTTCGGGATCGACGAGGAGATCGACCACTCCGAGCTGGACGGCGCCGGTATCTGCCGCGCCGTGCGCGCCGCCGGCGGGTTCGGCTTCGCCGCCCACCCGTTCTCGGAGGGCTCGAAGCGCTTCAAGCGCGCCGGCCCCGGAATGCCCTTCGACGCGCTCGACTGCGAGGCGCTCGGCGGGATCGAGCTGTGGAGCTTCGTCACCGACACCGGCGAGTCGATCGCGAGCGTTCCGCAGATGCTGCGCTTCCTGATCGCCCCGGGGCGCGCCCTCGACGGCCCGCCGGAGCGCAACATCCGCGCGTGGGACGAGCTCTGCCGCACCCGCCGGGTGGTGGCGATCGGCGGGATCGACGCCCACCAGTTCGGCAAGCGGATCGGGCCGTTCGTGCCGCTGCGGATCATGGCCTACCACCGCTCGTTCCGGCACATCCGCACCCACGTGCTGTGCGAGGGACCGCCCGACCGCGAGCAGGTCTTCGGGGCGCTGCGCGAGGGCCGCTGCTACATCGCGGTCGACTCGATCGCGCCCGCGCGCGGCTTCCGCTTCGAGGCGGACGACCTGCCGATGGGCGCCGAGGCACCCGCGGGCCGGCGCCGGCTGACCGTGGCCACGCCCACCGACGCCAGGCTGCGCCTGCTGCGCGACGGGAGCGAGATCGCCGGCGGCGCCGGCCGCACGCTGGAGGCGGAGGTCGACCGGCCGGGCGTCTACCGCGCCGAGGCGCTGCGGCACAAGCACGGCCGCGAGCGCACCTGGATCCTGTCCAACCCGATCTATCTGCGCAGCTAGCGCGGATCCAGCCGGACGACGTCGGCGTCGGAGTCGTCCGGGCGATCGAAGCGGGCGTTGACCGCGTACACGAACCGCTCGAACGGCGCCAGTGTCGTGGGTACGTCGAGGTCGGGGCTGGTCAGGTAGCCCTGCAGACGAGCGTGGCCGCGGCACAGCTTCAGGACGGCCACCTTGTTGTCGCGGTTCTGGACGACGAACAGCGTGCGACCGCGAAGCAGCAGGCCGTCGCCGTTGGTCACCGGCACGTCGAGGGCGATCTCGCGGCTGTCCCCGGTGGCGGCGTCCACGGCGTACAGCTTGCCGAGGTTCGACTGCACGACGATCAGCGTGTGGCCGCCCGGGAGCGCCTCGATCCCGTTGGCGTTGAAGCCCGGCGTGTACTGGAAGTCGCCCGTGATCGGCACGAGCTCGAGCTCGCCAAGCTTGCCGTCCTTGGCAATCGGGACACGGTAGAGGCGCTGCACCTGCGAGTCCGTGAAGAAGGCCGCGCGGCGTGTGAGCACGACGTCGTTGACGAAGCCGGCGTCCGCGATCGGGAAGCTCGCCACGTCCGACCCGTCCCGGGAGTCGTAGACGTAGATGCCCTTGGACGCGCCGCCGGCCACGAACAGCCTGTGGAAGCGGCGGTCGACCTTCAAGCCGGTGTGGTTGCGTCCCGGATGCGGCGGCACCAGCACCGCTCCCTCGCCGCTGCGATAGGACCCGCGGAAGACCGACCCTTGCGGAATCGATCCGACGTAGAACGACGAGCCCGCCCCGCTCGCGATTCCCTCGGGACGGAACTCGTCGGGCAGGGCGATCGTGGGCTGGGCGCCGGTGCCGGCGGGAGCCGCGGGCACCAGGAGCGCGAAGGCGACAAATGTGGCGACGGACGCTTTTCGGAGCATTGGTGGTGCTCTACCCAGTGTTTGGGGGACTAGGCGTCGCGCGGGGCGAAGTTGGCGCCTCTGGCAGCCCCCGCGCTGGCGGCGACCACCAGCAGGATCGCCACCACCTCGCGCGCGGCCAGGTCCTCGCCGAGCACGATGAAGCCGGCCGTGGCGGCCAGCGCCGGCTCGAGGCTCATCAGCACCCCGAACACGCCAGCGGGCAGCCGCCGCAATGCCTCCAGCTCGAGCGTGTAGGGGATCGCGGACGACAGCATCGCCACCGCGAAGCCCACGGCGAGCACCCAGACGACGAGTAGATCGGCGCCGCCGTCGGCGATCCCGAACGGCGCCAGCGGCACCACCGCGACCAGCATCGCCAGTGCCAGGCCGCCGCCGCCGGGAAACGCCTGGCCGACTCGCGCGCTGAGCAGGATGTAGGCGGCCCAGAAGGCGCCGGCGATCAGGGCCAGCGCCACGCCCAGCCCGTCCAGGTCGGTCGCGCCGAAGTCGGACAGCAGCAGGATGCCGGCCGCGGCCAGCGCCACCCAGACCAGATCCAGCAGGCGGCGTGACCCGAATAGAGCCACGCCGAGCGGTCCGACGAACTCGAACGTCACCGCGATGCCGAGCGGGATGCGGTCCAGAGCGGCGTAGAACGTGGCGTTCATCCCGGCGAGCGAGGCCCCGAACAGCAGGATCAGGACGACGTCGCGGCGACCGTGCCCCGACAGGCGCGGCCGCCAGATCAGCATCAGCACCACCGCGGCGAACAGCATCCGCAGGAAGACGGTGCCGCCGGGGCCGATCTCGTCGAAGATCGACTTCGCGAACGCCGCGCCGAACTGAACCGACGACACCGCCCCGACCACCAGGACGGGCGGCGGCACGCGTTCCAGGGGCGCTGCTCGAACGGACACCGCCCGGCACGCTACCCCGGTGGGGATAATCCGACCCGTGGCCGCCACGGATGTTGTTCGCACCGGCGCAGCGCCCGCCCGCGAGCGCGCCTACGAGGAGCTCGAGCAGATCTTCGCCGGCGTCGACGCCCCGTTCGCGCTCGTCGACCTCGACGCGATGTGGTCGAACGCGCGCGAGCTGCTCGGCCGCGCGGCCGGTACGCCGATCCGAGTCGCGAGCAAGTCAGTCCGGTGCCGGTCGCTGCTCGCCGCGATCCTCGAGACGCCCGGCTTCCACGGGCTCATGACGTTCACGCTGCCGGAGTCGCTCTGGTTGCACGGCCACGGCTTCGACGACCTCCTGCTCGCCTACCCCACCGCCGATCGGACCGCGCTCGCCGAGCTGGCGCGGATCGAGACGGAGGGGCCGCCGATCCTGATGGTGGATTCGGTCGACCACCTCGACTACATCGAGGCTGCCGCCGGCGCGGCCGGCCGCCCGATCCGCGTCTGCATCGAGCTCGACACCGGCTGGTGGCCGTTCGGCGGGCGGCTCAAGGTCGGCGCGAAGCGGTCGCCGGTGCGCACGCCCGAGCAGGCGCAGGCGCTCGCCCGCGAGATCGTCAGCCGGCCCGGCTTCGAGCTGGCCGCCCTGATGGGCTACGAGGCCCACATCGCCGGGATCGGCGATCGCCCGCTCGACGGGCGCCTGCAGGGCCACCTGATCAGGCTGATGAAGCGGCGCTCCGTGGCGGAGCTGGCCGAGCGGCGCGCGGCGGTGGTGGAGGCGGTCCGGCAGGTCGCGCCGGTGCCGATCGTCAACGGCGGCGGCACGGGCAGCGTCCATACGACCAGGAGCGAGGCGGTCATCACCGAGGTGACGGCCGGCTCCGGCTTCTTCGCCCCGCTGCTGTTCGATCGCTACGCGGACTTCTCGCTCACGCCCGCGGCCATGTTCGCGATGCCGGTGGTGCGGCGGCCGAGTGGCGGTGTGGCCACTCTCCTGGGTGGCGGCTACCCCGCCTCCGGCGGGGCCGGACGAGATCGCCTGCCGGCTCCCTACCTGCCGCGCGGGCTGCGCCTGGACCCCCAGGAGGGCGCGGGCGAGGTACAAACGCCCGTGATCGGCGCGGCCGCGGCGAGCCTGCGGATCGGCGATCGCGTCTACCTTCGCCACGCGAAGGCCGGCGAGCTGTGCGAGCGCTTCAAGGCGCTCTACCTGGTGCGCGGCGGGGAGGTCGTGGACGAGGTCCCGACCTACCGCGGCGAGGGCCGCACCGAGCTCTAGCCCAGGACCCGGCGCAGGTAGTCGTTCTCGAACTTGCGCCCGGGATCGAGGCGCTCGCGGACCGCTTGGAAGCGGTCCCAACCTGGGTAGCGGGGCCGCAGCGTGGCCGCGGTCTGGTAGTGGCGCTTGCCCCAATGGGGCCGACCGTCGTACTCGTCCATGATCGCCTCCACGGCTCGAAAGTAGCTCTCGAACTCCATGCCGCGGTATTGATGCACCGCGATGTAGCCCGTTGGCCGGCCATGGGCGGTGGACAGCAGGGCGTCGTCCGGTGCCGCGAGTCGTAGCTCGATCGGGAAGCCGATCGGCAGCCGGCGCCGCTCGACGAGGTCGAGCACACGCTCGAGCGCCTCCGGTACGCGCTCGCGCGGGATCGCATATTCCATCTCCGTGAATCTCACCGAGCGCCGATTGGCGTACACGCGATGGCTGGCGTCGAGTTGCTCGGCGCGGCTCATCAGCCTTGTGACGAGCCGGTTGATCGCCGGGATCCGGCCGGGCAACGCTCGACCCGCCCGGCAGGCCAGCTCGAGCGCCGCGTTCTCCAGCACCACATCGCGGACGAAGGCCTGGATGGCGCCCGGCGGGCGTGGAGCTCGGTCGGTGCGCTGCGAGGTCAGCGTGAGCGCCGTACGCGTGTAGGGGAAGACGAACAGCTCGAAGTGATCGTTGGCGTCCACGTGCTCGTCGAACCGCGCGAGCACGTCGTCGAGCGGGCGCGGCTCATCGATCCGGTGGATCCTGAACGCCGGAACACAGCGCACGGTCACCGAGGCGATCGCGCCGAGCGCCCCCAGCGACACCCTGCCAGCCAACAGGTCGTCGCCCTCGCGCAGGTCGACGACCGCACCGCCGCCCGTGACGAGGCGCAACCGTACGACCTGGGCCGAGATGTTCGCGAAGCGCGCGCCGGTGCCGTGCGTGGCGGTGCAGATCGCGCCCGCCAGCGTCTGGGGATCGACATCTCCCTGGTTCTCGAGCGCAAGGCCGCGTGTCGCGAGCTGCCGGGCCCAGTTCGCGGATCGTGATGCCGGCCTGGACCGTGACCTCGTCGCCCTCGACGGCCAGCAGGCGGTTCATCCGCGACAGGTCGACCATCACCCCATCCGTGCAGGCGATGTCGGTGAACGAGTGCCCGGCGCCGACGACCTTGACCCGCGTCGCCCCGGCGACAGCGCGGACCAGCTCGGCCTCGTCAGCTGGCCGCTCGATGCGCTCGGGCGCACAGCGCTGGTCGCGCGCCCAGTTCGTCCACGTGCGGGCCACGATGGCCCGGGAGGCTACGACGCGGCGGACTTCGCGGCGGCCTCGACCTTCTCAGGGTCCGGGGCCCAGTGGGCCTCCGCATCGATCGGGTGGTCGCGCAGGTAGGCCTCCGCGTCGAGCGCGGCCATACAGCCCGTGCCGGCCGCGGTCACGGCCTGCCGGTAGATCCGGTCGGTCAGGTCGCCGGCGGCGAACACGCCGGGGAGCTTCGTGCGGGTGGAGCGGCCGTCGACGAGCACGTAGCCGTCGTCGTCGAGGTCGAGCTGACCCTCGACGAGCTGCGAGTTGGGCTTGTGGCCGATCGCGATGAACGCTCCGGTGATCTCGATCTCGCGCGTGGAGCCGTCCTCGGTGTTCTCGAGGACCGCCTTGGACAGCGCGCCGGTCTCGCCGGGCTCGAAGCGGTCGACCACATACGGGGTGAGCAGCTCGATGTTCTCGGTGTCCTTCGCGCGCTGGAGCATGATCGCCGAAGCCCGGAACTCGGGCCGGCGGTGCACGATGCCGACGGTGCCCGCGAACTTGGACAGGAAGGTCGCGTCCTCCATCGCCGTGTCGCCGCCGCCGACGACGATCGTCTCGTGGTCGCGGAAGAACGCGGCGTCGCAGGTGGCGCAGTAGGAGACGCCGCGGGCCGCAAGCTCGTCCTCGCCCGGCACGCCCAGCTTCTTCGGCTCGGCGCCCATGGCGAGCACCACCGCGCGGGTGCGGATCTCCTGGCCGCCGACGTGCACCACGTGGGTGCCGCCCGGCTCGTCGGACAGCTCGAGCTTCGTTGCGTCGTCGGTGATGAAGCGGCTGCCGAAGCGCTCTGCCTGGTCGCGCAGGTCCTGCATCATCTGCGGGCCCATCACGCCCTGGGGATAGCCCGGGTAGTTCTCGACGTCGGTCGTCTGCTGGAGCAGGCCGCCCCACGCGAAGCCCTCGATCACGAGCGGCTCGAGGTCCGCGCGCGAGGTGTAGAGCGCGGCCGTATACCCGGCCGGACCGCTCCCGACGATGACGACGTTCTCTATGTCCTTGGTCTCCACGCTCATCCGCTCAATACTTTACTTTCTGAAGTATACCCGCGCTCCCGGTCCCAACCGGCGACCGTGTTGCGCAGCTGGAAGAAGGCCACGATGCCCGGCGGGATCGGCAGCCAGAAGGCGATCACCCGGTATGTCAACACCGCCGGGAAGACCGTGGCCTCGTCGATCCCGAACAGCACGAACGCGCCGATCATGCCGGCGTCGACCGAGCCCACGCCTCCAAACGGCGACGGGATCAGGTTCGCCGCCATCCCCACGAAGAAGCCCTGCACGAGCACCGCGAGCGGCACGTCGCCACCGAAGGCCTCGAAGCTCGCCCACAGCACGGCGATGTTGGCCGCCCAGAACCCAACCGCCCCGCCGACCGCGAGCGCGCCGCGCTGCGGGTGGCGCACATAGGCGATCGCGGTGCGCACGCCGGTCGCGACCGTCGCCGGGCCCTTGGCCAGGCGAGTCAGGTAGCGGGTGCGGCGGTAGCCGCCGGCGTAGCCCTGCATGCGGCGCTCCACGTCCTGCGGGATCAGCGCGATCAGGAGGAAGACGGCGACCACGATCGCCGACACGATCGCCGGCACGACGGTGCCGCCGAAGGGCGCGTCGCCGGGCAGGACGTGTGTGCGCAGCAGGATCCCGAACAGGATCAGCGCGACCAGGTAGACGCCGTACAGGAGCGCCATGAAGGCGACCATCCGGCAGGCGGCGCGCCGGCGCGGCATGCCCGCCTTGCGCAGCGCCCAGTAGGTCAGCACGAGCCCGCCGGCGCCCGCCGCCGAGAAGATGCGCGTGGCCGCCAGCCCGGCCATCGTGATCTGGTAGGACGCCTTGTGGTCCAGGCGCCGGTGCACGGCGTCGTTGCGCGTACCGCCGAGGATGCCGCGGAACAGGGCCACGTAGGCGCCGAACGCGGCCACGTTGAACGCAATCGCGATGACGATCCAGTACCAGACGGCGTTGTCGAGCTTGCGGACGGCATCGTCGAGGCCGACCAGCTTCGGGAAGACGACGTAGATCCCGAACACCAGCAGCACGACCACGGCGACGCCGCCGAACAGCCTGCGCCGATCCGCGAGCAGCGCCTGGAACGCGCCTACGGACTCGTCGTCGCCGGAGTCCTCGCCCTCCTCGAAGTCCTGCTCGAGCTCGAGCTCCTCGGCGCGGAGCTCGCGCTGGCGCTCGGCGCGAATGCGGCGCTCCTCGGTCCGCATCAGCCGGCTCGTGGCTCCAGCCGCTGCACGAAGCCGGCGAGTACGCGCACCACGGGCTCGGCGCGAGGCGCCACCCGCCAGATCGCCTCCGCGAGCAACAGCCCCGCGAGCAGGTCGATCACGTAGTGCTCGCCGAGGTAGACGAGCCCGAACCCGAGGGTGAGTGCGTAGACCCACCCGAGGGCGGCTTGGCGGGGGCCAACCTGCGACAGGATGCGGGCGGCCATGACTGACGTTCCGAAATGGAGTGAGGGCATGGCAGCGAACGGATTGCCTTGCAGCGAATGGTAGAGCGGCTGCCAGAGGCGTCTCCAGAATCGCTCGCCCGCCTCGGCCATGATGCGCCGTACGGGCGGCATGCTCCCGTTCGCGCCCGCCCACCACGGGGGCGCCGTCGGCACCAGCCAGTAGACGACGCAACCGAGGTCGAAGCAGGCGGCCATCATCACCGCCGAGCGCTGGTAGTGCTCGCGGTGGCGCAGCAGGATGTAGGCGAGCGTCCCGTGCGGCACGAGGAACCAGGTCCAGTGCACAGCCGACAACCCGTACTCGAGCGGTCCCACCCGACCCTCGCGCCCGAGCGCACGCTGGAGGCGGATGGTGGGCGGCGTGCCGAGGCCGAGCGCGCGGTCGAACCGGATCGGGTAGTCGACCTTCAGCCTGCGCAGCAGGGCATCCGGGTCGTCGTCGGGCATGTCGAAATGGGCGAAGTAGGCCCACATCTGCAACGTCCAGATGCCCGCGTCGCGCAGCGGCGAGCGGGGCTCGGCGAGCGCGAGCGCGGCGGGCGCCGGCCAGGAAAGTGCGGACACGACCGGCGGCCGGAGTTTCAGCCGGTGCCGGACGAGCGGCGTCACGATGCCGATCGCCACCGCGCCCCACGCGAGCCGCCGGAGGACGCGAGTTGGACGCAAACCGCGGGCAGCATAGCCCGCAGGACCGCTTGCACGAACGAGGAGGCCGCCCCGCACCGACGAAACGCGGTCCGCGATGACTTCGCTTCGCCTAGCCGTGCTCGCGGCACTGATCCTGACCGGATTCGTCCCGGTGACCGTCGCGCTCGCCCAGGCGCCGGTCGAGTGGTACACGGACACCGGCGGCGGCGGCGTGCTCGCGCAGCCGCCCCAGCAGAGCCACGACGGCGGCGCCGAGGCGCCGCGCACCGCCACGGGGCCCGTCGACCTCCCGGAATCGGACATCAGCGCCGCCGAGCCGGTCGCGTCGGCCTCACAGGCCGAGCCCGTGCTCGGAGCGCCGTCTGACGAGCCCGCCCCAGCGGCGGATGCGCGGCCCCAGTCGCGGGCCGCCCAGGACGCCCCCACGGTCACGGGCGGCGACGACCAGGAGGCCAGCGACGCCGGGCTGATCGCCTCGCTGCCGCTCACCGGCCTGCAGCTGGCGGCGGTGGCCGGCGCCGGACTCTGCCTGCTGCTCGCCGGTGCCGCGCTGCGCCCGCGCCGCCGCCCGGCCGCTTCGCGCTAGGCCGCGGCCTTCTCGAGGATGCGCACCTCCACCGGCGCCTTGTCGGCGAACGCCCGGGCGTCCGCCTCGGTGCCGATGTGCGACCCCCAGTGCATCGGCACGGCCACGCGCGGCTGGATGCGGCGCGCCGCCTCGGCGGCCTCCTGGGCCGTCATCACGTAGACGCCGCTCACGGGCAGCAGCGCCACGTCGACGCCGGTGAGGCGGTCCATCTCGGGGATCACGTCGGTGTCCCCGGAGTGGTAGAGGCGCTCGCCCCAGAGGTTGAGCTCGTAGCCCACCCAACCGGCCTCGCGCGGGTGGAAGACCTTGCCGTCGGCGTTGCGCTTGGAGGTGTTGTAGGCGGCGACGGCGGCCACGTGCACGCCGCGCACCAGCTCGTCCTCGAGCAGCTCGCCGGGCGCGATCGAGTGGACCTGCCCGCTGACCCGCTCGGCCACCGCCGCCGGCCCGACCAGCCAGGTGCGCTTGGTGGACAGGCGCTCGACGTCCTGGGGCGAGAAGTGGTCGTAGTGACCGTGCGTGATCAGGATCAGGTCCGCGGGCGGGGAGTCCTCCGGCACGCGGTAGGGGTCGATGTAGACGTGGGCCTTGCCGGCACGGATGCGAAAGCCCGAGTGGCCCAGCCAATCGAGGGCGTCGAGAAGCACATGGACAGGTTAGGCAGGGGTGGGCACACGTCCGCGAGCCGAGCGCACCCCGAGCGTGACGCCGCCCGCCACCACGGCGACGGCGAGCAACCGCCCGGGCGTGATCTCGGCGACACCCAGCACGGCCGAGAACACCAGCGCGCTGACCGGCAGGACGCCAGAGAACAGCCCGGCGCGCTCGACGCCGAGCAGCCCGACCGCCGAGTACCAGCACATGAAGCCGAACGTGGTCACGCCGAGCGCCAGGTAGGCGAGCGCCGCGGCCTGCTCGGCGTCTGGGAGCGGCAGCGTGGCGCCGTCGGCGATCAGGCTCCAGGCGGCGAGCAGCGGGACGGCGAACAGGCAGGCGTAGGCGGACACCGCGAGCGGGCCCAGCCGGGCGAGGTGCGGGACCGCGAGCAGCGAGAAGGCCGCCTCGCAGGCAAGCGCACCGAGCGCGAGCAGCAGCCCGGCGGCCGAGATGCCCCCGCCCGCCCACTGGACGCCGGCGGCGCCGAGGGCCACGACGACCGCCGCCGCGACCACGCGCCCGCTGACCGGGCGGCGCTCGAGCAGCGGGCCGGCGAAGGCGAGCACGACCGGCACGCAGCCCACGATCACGCCGATCGTGGCCGGGTCGGTCTCGCGCACGCCCTCGATCACGAACAGGTTGAAGAGCACCAGGCCGGTGGCCGAGAGGGCGATCAGCCCGACCAGCTCGCGCGGCCGCAGACGAGGCAGGCGCCCGCGGGCGACCGCCAGCAGCGCCAGCCCGGCGGCGGTGTAGCGCAGCGCCTGGCCGGCGGCGAACGGATAGCCCTCGACGAGGTCGGACGCGGCCACCAGCGAGCCGACCAGCGCGAGCGCGGTCGCCGCCAGCAGGGATCCGCGCACGGTCGGGCTCATGGCGAGCAGCGTATGCTGCTACTGGTTCGATGAGAAGTACCAGTTCGCCACCGACAGATAGGACCAGTTCAGTCGAACTGCTCGTCCGCCTCGATCGTGGCGGCTCGCCGCTGCGGGCTCAGCTCGAGGAGCAGCTGCGTGACGCGGTGCGTTCGGGTCGGCTGGCGCCGGGACTCGCGCTGCCCTCGTCGCGCGCGCTCGCGCGCGAACTGGGCGTGTCGCGGGGCGTCGTGGTCGACGCCTACGCGCAGCTCGGCGCCGAGGGCTACCTCGTCGCCCGCCAGGGCGCCCCCACGCTCGTCTCCGACGCCGCCTCCCCCGCCGCCGGCGCCCCGCGGCCGCCCGCCACTGACCGGCCGCCCCGTTTCGACTTCCGCCCCGGCGGCCCCGACGTCTCGCTGTTCCCGCGCGCCGCCTGGCTCGCCTCGCTGCGGCGCGCCCTGCGCGACGCGCCCGACGCCCGGCTCGACTACGGCGACCCGCGCGGCGCTCCCGAGCTGCGGGTCGCGCTGGCCCGCTACCTCGGCCGGGCCCGCGGCGTGGCCTGCGACGCCGAGCGCGTGGTCGTCACCTCCGGCATGGCGCAGGGGATGGCGCTGCTCGCCCGCGCCCTGATCGCCCAGGGTGGGCGCCGCATCGGGGTGGAGGACCCGTCGAACACCCCCGGCCGCGAGCAGCTGGCCGCGAACGGGCTGGAGATCGTGCCGGTGCCGGTGGACGACGCCGGGCTGCGCGTGGACGTGCTCGAGAAGCTCGCCCCGGACGCCGCGTTCGTCGCGCCGGCGCACCAGTTCCCGCTGGGCGTGGTGCTCGCGCCGGAGCGCCGCGCCGCCCTGATCGACTGGGCCGCACGCACCGGCGCCGTCGTCGTCGAGGACGACTACGACGCCGAGTACCGCTACGACCGTGCCCCGGTCGGTGCGGTCCAGGGGCTCGCGCCGGAGCTGGTCGCCTACGGCGGGTCGGTCAGCAAGACGCTGGCGCCGGGCCTGCGGCTGGGCTGGTTCGTCGCTCCCGAACGGCTGGCCGCCGGTGTGGTCGAGGCCAAGGCCACCGACGACCTCGGCACGCCGGTCGTGGAGCAGCTCGCGCTGGCCGACTTCCTGGAGCGCGGCGAGCTGGACCGCCACCTGCGCCGCACCCGCACGATCTACCGCGCGCGCCGCGACGAGCTGGTAGCGGCCCTCGCGCGACAGCTCCCCGGCTGCGAGCCGGCCGGGGTCGCGGCGGGGCTGCACCTGGTCGTCCACCTGCCGCCCGACGCCGACGAGCGCGCCGTGCTGGCGCGGGCCCGCTCGACGGGCCTCGGCCTGTCCGGGCTGTCGGAGCACCGCATCGAGCCGGGCCCGCCCGCGCTGCTGCTCGGCTACGGCCGGATCGCGCAGGCCGCGATCGCCGCGGGTGTCGCCGAGCTCGCTGCCGCCGTACGCTACGCCGATGAGCTATGAGCACTTGATCTGGGAGCAGGACGGCGGCGTGGGGCGGATCACGCTCAACCGACCGGAGACTCTCAACGCCTGGAACCCCGACTTCGGCCGCGAGCTCAAGCAGGTGATCGACGCCGACGCCGCCGATCCCTCCGTCCGCGCGGTGCTCGTGACGGGAGCGGGCCGCGGCTTCTCGTCGGGCGCCGACCTCAAGGCCGGGTTCGACGTGGCCGACGACGGCATGCCGGACGTGGCCAAGGAGCTGAACGAGCTCTACCACCCGATCGTGGCCGGCATCCGGCATCTCGAGAAGCCGGTGGTGGCGGCCGTCAACGGGCCGGCCGTCGGCATCGGCGCGTCGCTGGCGTTCGCCTGCGACCTCGTCCTCGCCGCCGAGTCCGCCTACTTCGGGCTCGCGTTCGTGAACATCGGCCTGATGCCCGACGGCGGGTCGACCCTGTTCGTGCCCACGGCCGTCGGCAAGGCGCGCGCCTTCCAGATGGCGCTGCTCGGCGAGCGAATCGAGGCGCAGCGCGCGCTCGACTGGGGGCTCGTGAACTACGTGCACCCGGACGACCGCCTGCTGGACGAGGCGAACGCCCTCGTCCAGCGCCTGGCGGCCGGGCCAACGCGCTCGTACGCCGGCTCGAAGCGGGCGCTCAACCGGATGCTCTACCCGGACCTCGAGGGCCAGTTGTCGCTCGAGGCGGAGCTGCAGCACGGCCTCGCGCGCACGCGCGACTTCCAGGAGGGCGCGCTGGCGTTCCTCGAGAAGCGCGAACCGGCCTTCCAGGGAGCCTGAGGTGGCACGCCACCCGGCCATGGCGGTCGGCGCCAGCGCCATCGGCACCCGGGTAATCGGCTCCAAGGCGATCGGCGCGCTGGCCATCGGCGCGGTGGCGCTCGGCGCGGTCGCGATCGGCCGTCTCGCGATCGGCAGTGCTCGGATCAAGCAGCTGCGCATCGAGGAGCTCGAGGTCGGCCGCCTGCGGGTGCGAGAGCTCGAGGTCGAGTCGGAGCGCCGCCCGGAATAAGCCCATTCGGGGCAACCCGCACGAAGTGGAGCGTCCGCGCTGGCCGCAGATATGATCCGCGCGCCTTGCCCACCGGCATGCCACGACGCCTGATGCTGGCCGCGCTCGCCGCGGCCCTGCTCGCTCTTCTGGTCGCAGCCCCTTCGGCGCTGGGCGATGCGATCACGCCCGAGTCGGGCGGGTCGCCGAACGCCGACGACATCGACACGCTCTACAAGATCACGCTCTACGTGGCGATCGTGATCTTCCTGATCGTCGAGGGCACGCTGATCTGGTCGCTGGTGCGCTACCGCAGCCGCCGCCGCGGCCCGGAGGCCGCGCAGATCCGCGGCAACACGCCCCTCGAGCTCGGCTGGACGGTCGCCGCCGCGCTGATCCTGGTGGTGCTCACGGTGGTGACGTTCATCTACCTGCCCGACATCGAGAACCCGCCCGAGTCCGGCCCGGAGGGCCTCCAGGCCTCGCAGGCGCGCTTCGCCTCGATCGACCAGCCGGCGCCCCCGAGCGGCCGGCCCTACCTCAGGATCGCCGTGAACGGCCAGCAGTACGTCTGGCGCTTCGACTACCCCGGCAAGCGCACGCTGTTCAGCTACCACACGCTGGTCGTGCCCGTGGACACCACGGTCGTGCTCGAGGTCACCGCCTCGGACGTGATCCACTCGTGGTGGATCCCCAAGCTCGGCGGCAAGGTCGACGGGGTCCCCGGCCACATCAACGAGACCTGGTTCAAGATCCCGGCCGACCAGGTCGGCACCACCTACAGCGGCCAGTGCGCCGAGCTGTGCGGCTTCAACCACGCCGACATGCGGGCCGCGGTCAAGGCCGTCTCGCCTGAGGAGTACGAGGCGTGGGCCGATCAGCAGGCCAGCGACATCGAGGAGTCCGGCAAGCTGCTCGCCGAGCAGCGCAAGGGACGCGAAGGCGAGGACAGCCCCTGATGGAAGCCGGAACCGCAGCGGGTCAGCTCGCCCGCCCGGAGGTCGTGCTGCACGAGCTCCAGCCCGCCCCGCGCGGCTGGCTGGCGTGGCTGACCACCACCGATCACAAGAAGATCGGGATCCTCTACCTGTTCGCGACCTTCCTGTTCTTCGTGCTCGGAGGCGTGGAGGCGCTGATCATGCGCCTCCAGCTCGCTCAGCCAAACGGCACGCTGGTCAACCCCGAGACCTACAACGGCCTCGTCACCGTGCACGGCACGACGATGGTCTTCCTGTTCATCGTGCCGGTGCTGGCCGGCTTCGGCAACTACCTGATCCCGCTGATGATCGGCGCGCGCGACATGGCCTTCCCGCGGCTGAACGCGCTCTCGTTCTGGCTGCTGCTGTTCGGCGGCGTCGCCTTCTACTGCAGCATCTTCTTCGAGCCGCCGCAGGCCGGCTGGACGATGTACCCGCCGCTCTCCGACGACTCGTTCTCGGCCGGCGGCGGCGTGGACGCGTGGATCTTCATGATCCACCTGACCGGCATCTCGTCGCTGGTCGGCGCCGTCAACTTCGTCGCGACGATCCACAACATGCGCGCCCCGGGCATGAGCTGGGGCCGCATGCCGCTGTTCGTCTGGACGATCCTGGTCTACGCCTACCTGCTGATCATCGCCCTGCCGGCGGTGGCGGCCGCCGTGACGATGCTGCTCACCGACCGCCACTTCGGCACCGCGTTCTTCGACCCGACCGGCGGTGGCGACCCGCTGCTCTGGCAGCACCTGTTCTGGTTCTTCGGGCACCCCGAGGTCTACATCATGGTGCTGCCGGCCTTCGGGATGATCTCGGAGATCCTGCCGGTGTTCGCGCGCAAGCCGATCTTCGGCTACCGGGCGATCGCGGCCTCGACGGTGGCGATCGCGTTCCTCGGCCTGCTGGTCTGGGCGCACCACATGTTCGCCACGCCGACGGCCACGGTGGTGCTGGCCTTCTTCATGCTGTCGTCGTTCACGATCGCGGTGCCGACCGGCATCAAGATCTTCAACTGGATAGCGACGCTGTGGAAGGGCAGCATCGTCTTCAAGACCCCCTTCTACTTCGCCGCCGCGCTGCCGGGTCTGTTCGTGATCGGCGGGATCTCGGGCGTGATCCTGGCCATCTTCCCGGTGGACTGGCAGCTGCACGACACCTACTTCGTGGTCGCCCACATGCACTACGTGCTGTTCGGCGGCGCGGTGTTCGGCATCTTCGCGGGGCTCTACTACTGGTTCCCGAAGATGAGCGGCCGGATGCTCTCGGAGTCGCTCGGGAAGCTGTCGTTCTGGCTGATGTTCATCGGCTTCAACACGACCTTCCTGGTGCAGCACTCCGCCGGCCTGTCGGGGATGCCGCGCCGCGTCTACGACTACGACGACAGCCTCGGGGTCACGGCCTACAACCTGATCTCCACGATCGGCGCCTTCATCCTCGCGCTGGGCGTGCTGGTCACGCTGATCAACGTGCTGCACTCGATCCGCAACGGCAAGCGCGCCGGCAACGACCCCTGGCAGGGCAACACGCTCGAGTGGTTCACCACCTCGCCCCCGCCGCCGAACAACTTCGACACGATCCCGCGCGTGCGCAGCGTCGAGCCGATGAAGGACATCCGGCGCGAGGTGCTCGCCCGCAGCAGGCCGGCGGAGACCGTGGCTCAGCCCGCGGCCCCGCGCAGCCTGTAGCCTCGCTTCCGCCGTGAAGGCCCCTCCCTCCACCGCGTTCCGGCGGCTCGTGCTTGCCACCGCCGTCGCCACGTTCGTCCTCATCATCGTGGGCGGGATCGTGCGCGTGTCGGACTCGGGCCTGGGCTGCGGCCCGGGCGGCTCCGGGTTCCACGGCTGGCCGCTCTGCAAGGGCGACGTCGTTCCCGGCGTGGACCTCAACTCGGTCGTCGAGTACACCCACCGGGCGCTGGCCGGCGCCGTGAGCCTGATGATCCTGGCGCTGGTCGTGATGTCCTGGCGGCGCCACCGTCAGTTCCTGGGCGTGACGGTCGCCTTGATGCTGCTGATCCTGGCCCAGGCCGGGCTCGGCGGGGCCACCGTCGAGGAGAACCTCGAGGAGGCGCTGGTCGCCGCCCACCTGGGGCTGGCGATGCTCCTGCTCGGGGGCCTGCTCTACCTCTGGCGCGGCGCTGAGGGGGTGCGCCCGCAGAGCGGCGGGCCGCGGCTGCTGGCGGTGGCCGCGAGCGCGGCGGTCTTCTGCACGGTGGTGGCCGGCGGATACATGGCCGGCACGCAGAACTACGGCCGGGCCGACTACCAGCTCGGCGACGGCGCCCACCACGCCTGCGGCAAGGAGTTTCCGAGCTGCAACGGCGACTTCATGCCGTTCGGCCAGTCACGCCTCGTCGACATCCACCTCACCCACCGCGCGTTCATGTACCTCGCGTCGGTGCTGCTGATCGCGCTGATCGTCGTGTCGCTGCGGCGCCGGGTCGCGGTGCCCTACGCGCTCGCGCTGACGGGGCTGCTCGTGACGCAGATCCTGGTCGGCGCGCTCAACGTCTGGCTGGACGAGTACGAGTGGCTGATCGTGCTGCACCTGGCGCTCGGCACGCTGCTGTGGGCGACGACGCTGGGGCTGACGCTCCAGGTGTCGCCCGCGCGCGAGCGCGCGCACGGCCGCGCCGAGGCGGTGGCTGCTTGATCGAGGCCGTCGCAACCTCGCGCGGGCTGGCGCACGGTCGTCTCGGACTACTTCGAGATGACCAAGCCGAAGGTGCAGTCGCTGCTGCTCTTCACGACGATCACGACGATGTACGTCGCGGGCGACCCGTCGCTCGGCCTGGTGGCGCTGACCTGCCTCGGCGGCGCGCTCTCCGCGGGCGGCGCCGGAGCGATCAACCACGCGCTCGATCGCGACCTCGACCGCGTCATGCGGCGCACCGCCGACCGCCCCGTGGCCAGCGGCCGCGTGTCGCCGACGGCGGCGATCGTGTACGGGGTGCTGCTCGGCTGCGCCTCCTTCGCCCTGCTGGCGCTCACGGTCAACCCGCTGGCGGCGGTCCTGTCGATGTCCGGGCTGCTCGGCTACGTGCTCGTCTACACGATGTGGCTCAAGCGCCGGACGCCGCAGAACATCGTGATCGGCGGGGCCGCCGGGGCCGTGCCGCCGCTGGTGGCGTGGGCGGCGGTCACTGATGGGCTGGCCGGCACGCCGCTCTACCTGTTCGCGATCGTCTTCTTCTGGACGCCGCCGCACTTCTGGTCGCTGTCGCTGCTGATGAAGGACGAGTACGCGCGAGCCGGGGTGCCGATGCTGCCGGTCGTGCGCGGCGAGGGCGAGACGCGCCGCCAGATCCTGCTCTACGCGGTGTTGCTGTACGCGGTCTCGCAGCTGCCGTTCTGCGCGGGCGCGTTCGGGGTCACCTACCTGGTCTGCTCGGTCGTGCTGGGAGCGGCGTTCATCGCGGGCGCGTACAGGCTGCTGCGCCGCGCGGATCGCCGCACGGCGCTGCGCCTCTACCTGTTCTCCCTGGCCTACCTCGCGCTGCTGTTCGGCGCGATGGTGGCCGACGCGCGGCTCTAGGCCTCCAGCACCTCCTTCAGGGCCGCCACCCGCTCGCGCCAGAACGCCTTCATGCGCTCCGCCTCGGCGGCGTCGGGCAGCTTCTCGTGCGCCAGCGAGGCGGTGCTCTTGGCGTCGCCCTTGGCCTCGAAGCCGACGACGACCCGGGTGCCGTCGTCGCCCCAGTCGAAGCGGGCCGACCGCGGCCGGGTGGCGGTGCGCTCGCTCAGCTCGGCGTCGGGCAGCCATTCGCGCCGCAGGGGCTCGTCCACGAACGCCTCGTAGAGGCGGTCGACGGGCACCGCCACGGTCTTCGAGGCGGTCACGGTGAAGCCGTCGGCGTGCTCGCCGACGCCCCGCAGGCCGCGGGCGCGCTCGTAGGAAACGACGATCGCCTGGGAGTTCCAGCCGCCGGTGCCCTGCTCCTCGCGCAGCCAGGTGGCGGCGTCGGTGTGCGAGCGCTCGGTGGCGCCCCACTCGTCGAGCAGGTCGAACCAGTGCTCCCAGCCGTGGCCGGTGCGCCTGCGAATCGCGTCGTCCGACATCGTGAGGGTCGGGCCCTCGGTGGCCTTGGGCTCGTTGGCGGCGAGCAGCGTGGCGCGAGCCGCGGTGTAGCTCTCCCCCGTCTTCTCCATGCGAGCGCGCACGAGGCGCTTGAAGGACTTCTGCCTGGTCATCTGTTGCTCCTTCGTGGCGGCAACCCCGCGACTCACGCTCGCGACGCCCCGCCGGAAGGGCAGACTGACCGGCGTCCCGAAGGCTCGAGCCCCCTTTGCCCCCGCTGAGCCGGCGGCGTGAGCGCCGGAATCGGAGGTTGGGCGCAGGACGGCGCCACCGGGGAATTTACCTCAGCTCAGCGGCTTTCGGAAGACCAGCCACTCGCACGGCGCCGCCAGCTCAGCCGCGGCGTGCAAGGACACCTCCTCGGTCGGCGCCGAGCGCACGAACCGGTACCCGAGCCCCTCGTACCAGGCACGCAGGCGCCCCTTGCCCGGGTGGGCGGTGTCGGTTGGGTCGAGCAGCACGAGCTCCATCGTCGCCGCTCCTCGGGCGCGGGCGAGGTCCTCGGCGGCGCCGACGAGCTCCGCTCCGATGCCGTTGCCCCACTGGTCCGGAGCCGTTGCGAGGAGGCCCAGCTCGGCCGTCGCGGCGTCGATCGCCTTGACGCGCACGCAACCGACGACCCGACCGGCCAGGGTGGCCGCGAGCAGATCGCCGTCACGAACGTGGCTTGCCACCTGCTCGGGAGAGGTCCGCAACGTGCCCTCCACCCAGAGACCGGCCTCGCCCACGGCGTAGGCCTCGTTCACGATGCGCGCGAGCTCGTCCATCAGCGCGCGGTCGGCGGCCGCGTCCGGCGAGAGCAGCTCCACCTTCGGCCCGCCCGCCCTGAGCTGGACGATCGGGATCGTCCGGTTCACCTTCGCCGCCTCGCGCCGGTAGGCGGCATAGGGCGCGAACACGCGGTCGGCGAGCGTCCAGAGCCGTTCGCGCTCGGCTTCGTCCTCGACCACCGTCGCCCGCATCGGGATGCCGGCGAACGTCACGTCGGGGTGGGCCCGCAGGTTGTGGAACCAGGCCGGGTGCCTCTCGTGGCCCGCCTTCGAGGCGACGATCGTGACCCGATCTCCGTCGTGGAAGTAGATGACCGCGTTGCGTCGGAGCGCGCCGCTCTTCGCCCCGCGGGTCTCGAGCAGGGCGGTCGGGAGGACCAGACCCATGCCGAAGCGCCCGCGCGTGGCCCGCAACACGTATGGATCGAGCTTCCAGACGACCTTGGCCGAGATGAACCTGGCCAGGCGCGTGCCGGAGAACCGGGCGTAGGCACGGCTGAAGGCGCCGCGCGGGCGGTTCGGGTCGACGTACTTGAGCCGAGCGGCCATGGCGAGATTCTTCCCGAGCTCAAGCGTTGACGAAGAAGTCCGCCACGTCGTGGTGCTCGCGCCTGATCTGCTCCGGCTCGATCTCGGCACGTTCGATGACGTCCAGCCTGCGCGGGTCGCGGGCAGCCGCCTCCGAGCCCTCCTTGGACGGCCAGAGGTTGACGACCAGGAAGCCGTCGTCGGTCCTCGCGCCCGCGTGCAGGATCAGGCCGTGGTCGCGGCCGACGCCGGACATCACGCTCGCGTACCTCCGGTAGTCCTCGAGCAGCCGATCGGGGTCGCCGCTGAAGCGAGCGATCGTCAGGTAGCCGGGCGTGGCCTCCGCGAGCGCTTCCTCGATCGAGCGAGTGACCTCGATCCCGTGCGCCCGCGCGAGGGCCATCACCTCGTCCTCGGAGGGCGGCCCGCCGCGGCCGAGGTCGCCGGCGGCACGGGCGAATCGCTCCATCGGCTCGCCGGGCGAGAAGACGACCACGGCCTCCGCCTCCTCATCCGACTCGTTGCGGACGGTGTGCTCGAGCCCGGCGCCGATCGGGACGACGGTTCCGGGACCGGCGACCGTGCGTCTGACGGCGCCGTCCCTGCCCTCGATGTAGACGGCGAGCTCACCGCTCAGCACGCGATAGAGCTCGAATGGCTCGTGGCGGTGGAGCATCGGCGGCCCACCGCCGGGCGGCATGCGAACCTCGAACACGGCCACCTCGCCCCCGCTCTGCTTGCTCGTCACCTTGAACCGGATCCGCTCACGGCCAACTCTGATCTCGTCTGCTGGGGTCTGCGCGAAGGTCTTCATTTGCCGGTAGGATAGACAGGCAACCTGTCTAATGTCAACCAGACTGCCACAGACCTCCTCGAGAAACGCCCCCGAGAACCTGGCGATCCTGCTTCGCGAGCCGTTCCGGGCCGGTACGGAGCTGCTGCACCGTCGCTTCGCCGAACGCGGACACCCCGAGATCCGGCCGCCCCACGGCAACGTCATGCAGTTCCTGGACGACGCTGGGACCCGGGTCAGCGTGCTGGCGGAGCGGGCCCAGATCACGAAGCAGTCGATGGCTGAGCTGGTGGCGCACCTGGAGCGGCTCGGCTACGTCGAGCGGGTGCCCGACCCGAGCGACCGACGGGCCAAGCTGGTTCGGGCAACCACGCGCGGAAAGCAGCTCTACCCGATCGCCCGTGACGTCGTAGCCGAGATCGAGGCGGACTGGACGAAACGGCTCGGCAAGACCAAGATGCGCCAGCTGCGCGAGCTGCTCGAGGAGCTCAACGCGGGCCTGTGATGGGCGGCGTGTGGGCAGAGGCGTTCCACGTCGAGCGGCGCGGCATCGACGTTCGAGCCGGCTTCGCCGGTGCGCTCGCGACCTGTGCGCCGCTGGCGCTCGGGGTTGCGATCGACGAGCCGGCGATCGGGGTGACCGCGTGCTTCGGAGGGCTGAACGCCGCGCTCGCGGTCCCACGCGGCGGCCTGCGCGAGCGAGTGGGATGGGGCGCCGGCGCCGCGGTGGCGTGCTGTGTCTCGGTTGCCGTCGCGACCGCCGTCCAGGACAGCGTGGCGGCGTCGGTGGCCGCGGCGTTCGCACTGGTTGGGGCAGCCGCGTTCCTGCGCGCCTTCGGCCCCAACGGCGGCCTGACCGGCTTCGTGATCGGCGCGATCTTCGTGATCACCAACGGCATCGCGGCGGGACCGCTCGACGTCGGGGAACGGGTGCTCTGGTTCGCGCTGGGATCGCTGGGCGGCGTCGTCCTGATGGTCGCCGCTTACGCTGGCAGCGCTCCGTCCCGCCGCCCCCCGATCATCGACCGTGGGCTGCTGCGCGCACACGCACTGCGGCTTGCCTCGATCGTCGCCGCGACCACGCTGCTCTACAAGCTGCTGGAGCTGGAGCACGGCTACTGGGTCCCGCTCACCGTGCTGGCGGTGCTGCAGCCGAACGAGCACGCCAGCGACCTGCGAGCGATCCAACGCGCGGCCGGGACGATCGTCGGGACCGCCGTGATCGCACTGCTTACGATCGCGACCGGCAACGAGTGGCTGATGGTCGCCTGCCAGGGGATCGCCGCGTTCGGGCTCTTCGCGCTGTTCGCACGCGGCTACTTCTGGCTGGTCGTGCTGCTCACGCCGACGGCGCTGCTCACCGTCAGCGCGGTCGACTACCAAGGCGTCGCTGTCGCGGTCGAGCGCGCCGGCTGGAGCGCGCTCGGGATCGCCATCGGCCTCACGGTCGCCGAGCTGTGCTGGCGCCTGGCGCGGCACCCGGCGTGACACGTCAGGGTCCAGCGACGCTCGCGAGCCCTTGCTCACGGGTCGCGTGCTCCTCCATCGCGACCGCGGTCCCGTGGCGCAGCGTCCACACCTGACAGAAACGCGACTCGAGCTCCACGCCGCTCGCCCGGCCGCGGCCGTGGCCACGCACCACGGCTACCACGCGGTCAGCGACCTGGGTCGGGTCCTCGAGCTCGAGCCGCAGGCTCTCGAAGGTGCCGAGCCAGTCCTCGACATAGCGTCGCACCTGCGCGCGGCCGCGGTACACGCGCGCGACGGGGCTTGCCTCGAGCGGCCTCCACTCGAAGTCGGGATGCATGCGCCCCAACATCTCGTCGAGGTCGCCCCGATTCAGCGCGTCGATGATCCCGCGCACCAGCTCGACGCCGGCCTCCATGAACGGGCAAGTATCGCGCGGCGCGATGATTGGCGAAATGCGGGTGGGCATCGCGGATCATCTCGGCTGGGCTATTGCGGTGACGGCGTCGGCGGACCACGAGGTGGTGGACCGCCGGCGGATCGAGCTGATCGAACCCGGCGTGTCGGCGGCACCGATTCACTACGAGAGCTCGCGTCTCGATGTCGCCGCTACGGCTGCGCTGGTCGCGAACGTGCGAGCGTCCATCGTTCGGGCGACGTCAGCTGCACTCGACGAGATCGCAGCCGCGCTGCCCGCGCCGGTCCTCTCGATCTCGCTGCGAGCCTGGCCGCTCGACTTCCCCGATGACATCGCCGTCCAACGTCGCGCTCCATATGAGGCCCGGGCCGACGCCATCATGTATCGCCAGGAGCTCTCGGAGCTCGCACACGCTCGTGGCTGGGAAGTCCACTTCTATGACGCGAAGGCAGTGCTAGGTCAAGCGGTCAGCATGCTGGCTGGGGAGGCCGACGAGGTCCTTCAGGGACCTCGGGCAAGGATGGGGCCACCGTGGACGAAGGACCATCGGATGGCGCTCGCCGCGACGATCGTGGCCGGCTGAAACTCAACCGTGCGCGCCTCGCCGGGCATGGCGTACGGCCTCGTCGCGGTCCGAGAAGGACTGCAGGCTGATCCCCCTGCCGTCGCGGAGGGTCCAGACGTGGGTGAGGTGGTCGTCCACCTCGGCGCCGCTGACCTTCCCGCGCCCTCCTTGGCGCATCGATACCACGACGTGTCCGGCGAGCTCCTCGACCTCGAGCAGGTCGATGGTGAAGTCCTCGAAGGCGTCGTCGCCTTCCTCCAGCCACTCGATCAGAGCCTCGGGGCCGCGATAGGCCTCGACGGTGGTCTTGACGACGACGTCGGGGGCCGTCAGCTCCTTGATCGCCTCGCGGTCGCGCGCGTTGATCGCCGCGTAGAGGCGCGCCGCGAACTCGCTTCCCTGGGACACCGCGCCAAAGCTACACCGGAGGCGACCCCCCGCTACTCGCGCGCCGCCTCCATGAATGTCTCCAGCTCGCGGCGGATGTCAGGTCCCGCTGGCTGGTAGACGACCTCGGTGGCGCCCTGCTCGGCGAGCGCTTCAAGCCGCTGCCGAACCTCGTCGCGGGTGCCGCTGACGGTTACGGACTTCAGCAGTGCGTGCGCGCCGCCATCCCAGGCCGCGTCGTCGGCTGCATTGAGGCCGACGCAGTGCTGCTCGTGCACGGTGAGGTGACGGTCAGCCTCCGGCACTCGCTCGATCTGCTCCAGCCACGCGGCACCGCCGGGCAGCTCAGCAACGGGACCGTCGTACTCGTAGACGCCGTGGAGCGCGACCACCGTCCCGGGACCGGCCGCTGCGCGGACCCGATCCGAGCTCGGCTCCTCGCCTTCCTCGAGAACCGTGCCCCAGCACAGGTGTGGCACCCAGGAGAACTCCTTGGCGAAGTCGGGCACCGCCGCCACCGTGAACAGACCGTCGGCAAGCTCCTTCGCCACGGCCCCACCCTTCGGCCCCTGGGCTCCGATCAGCACGGGCACCTCGACCGGCCGCGGAGCGGCATGACCCGGCTGGTGGAGCATCCGCATCCGCGCTCCCTCCCACTCCACGGTCTCGCCGCGCAGGAGGCCCTTGTACGCCTGGATGTATCTCTCCATGTACGACCACTTGATCGGGCCGGGGACGCCCATCGCGCGGCGACCGGTGAACCCCGTGCCGAACGCCACCGCCACCCGGCCAGGCGCGAGCCCTTCAAGCGCCGCCGTACCGGCGGCGTTGACCATCGGATGGCGCAGCGACGGCACCAGCACACCCGGGCCAAGCCCGATGCGCTCCGTCCGCTGGGCGGCGAGGGCCAGCATCATCCACACGTCCGGGCTCTGCTGCGGCGTGTCGTAGAACCACGCCCGCTGGTAGCCAAGCTCCTCCGCGAGGACCACATGCTCAGGGGAATCCAGCGTGGTCGGCGTGGCGTACGAGATATCCATCGACGGATTTCTAGCGGCGCACAAATGCGCGTGCGTCCCGCTGCCCGAGGGCCGATGAGTTTTCGACGCGGGAGCGGTCGATACTCCCATGACGACGACGCACACACTTGAAACCGCCGAGGCCGACATCGCCTATGACGTCCACGGCCCGCTGCCCACCGCCGATGGACGCCCACCGCTGTTCATGATCGGTCAGCCCATGGACGCCAGCGGCTTCGCCACGTTGGCGTCGCACTTCCCCGACCGCACCGTGGTCACGTACGACCCGCGCGGCCTCGGCCGCAGCACCCGCAAGGACGGCGGGGTTGACAACGTGCCCACGGTCCAGGCGGACGACGTGCACGCCGTGATCGAGGCGCTCGGCGCCGGCCCGGTCGAGATGTTTGCGAGCAGTGGGGGTGCGGTGACCGCGTTCGCGCTCGTGGCGGCCTATCCCGACGACGTGACCACTCTGGTGGCACACGAGCCGCCGCTCATCCCGGTGCTCCCCGACGCCGCGGCGGCCGAGCGTGCCCGCGCCGGCTTTGGCGACGCGTACGAGGCCAAGGGGTGGGGCGCCGGCATGGCGACCTTCATCGCGATGACGTCATGGCGAGGCGAGTTCACCGACGAGTACTTCGCCCAGCCCGCGGCGGATCCCGCCCAGTTTGGGATGCCGACCGAGGACGACGGCTCCCGCGACGACCCGCTGCTATCCGACCGGTCCTGGGCGATCAGCAGCTACCGCCCCGACGTCGACGCGCTGGCAGCGGCCCCAACGGGCGTGGTGATGGCCGTGGGCGAGGAATCCCTGGGCACCTTCACCGGACGCGCGACAGTGGCCACCGCCGAGCTTCTCGGTCAGCAGGCAACCGTGTTCCCAAGCCACCACGGCGGCTTCCTCGGCGGCGAATTCGGATACGCGGGCCAACCCGAAGCCTTCGCGCGCAAGCTGCGCGAGGTCCTCGACGACAACAACTGACCGCCGGCGCCCGCCTGGCACACTCCAATCCGGTCCAGTGTGAGTCAACCGCTGTCAGGGAAGGTCGCGCTGGTCGCCGGTGCCACCCGTGGTGCCGGTCGCGCCTTCGCGGTCGAACTGGCCGCCGCTGGGGCGACCGTCTATGCCACGGGGCGCAGCAGCGAGGACCGTCGGTCGGAGATGGGTCGGCCCGAGACGATCGAAGGCACGGCCAACTCGGGCCGCCGAGGCCGGAGGGAAGGCTGTGCCGGTCGTGTGCGACCACCTCGACCCGTCGCAGGTCAGGGCGCTCGTGTCACGCATCGAGTCCGACCAGGGACGCCTCGACATCCTCGTCAACAACATCTGGGGCGGCGACCACCTCACCGGGTGGGACGCCAAGCTGTGGGAGCACGATCTCGATGCCGGCCTTCGCATCCTGCGGCTCGCCATCGATACCCACATCATCACCAGTCACGCCGCGATCCCACTGCTGATCAAGGAACCCGGCGGTTTGGTGATCGAGGTCACCGACGGCGACGCCGAATTCAACGCCGACTATCGCGGCACCTTCTTCTACGACCTGGCGAAGGTGACACCGCACCGCATGGCCCTCGCGCTAGCCAGAGAGCTCGCCGATCACGAGGCGACCGCGGTCTCCCTCAGCCCCGGGTGGCTCCGCTCCGAAGCGATGCTCGAGCACTTCGGCGTCGCCGAGGACAACTGGCGCGACGGCACCGCCAAGGATCCGCATTTCTGCATCAGCGAAACACCCCACTACGTGGCGCGCGCCGCCGTGGCGCTCGCCGCCGACCCGGACAAGGCCCGTTTCAACGGACAGTCGCTCGCGAGCTGGGACCTGGGACCGGCCTACGACGTCACCGATCTCGACGGCACCCAACCGCACATGCTGAGGTACTTCCGCGAGGTCATCGACGCCGGCAAGCCCGCCGACGACACCGGATACCGCTAGCAAGCCGCGCGCGCTCCTCTGCTTGCCGTCCACGGGATACTGCACGGCGATGTCGGAGAAGAACGTCGAGACAGTTCGCCGGGTCTACGAAGGGGTGACCGCCCGCTTGGAGGTACCCCGGGAGCTGTTCGACCCCGACTACGAGTTCGACAACACGGAGCTCTGGCCGGATGTCGTCGGAGTCCTCGGATTTGAAGCGGCACAGGAAACCATGCGCGAGTACTGGGAAACGTTCGAGGCTTACCACGTCGAGATCGAAGAGGTGATCTACGCCGACGAGGGGCGGGTTGTCGACGTCGTCCGCGATGGAGGGCGGGTGAGAGGGACGGACGCCGAGGTGTGGAACCGCTTTTTCCACGTCTGGACCCTTCGTGATGGGAGGATCGTTCGCCTCTCGATACACGCCGACCGGAACCGATCCCTCGAAGCAGCTGGGCTGTCGGAGTCGCGCAGAAGTACTGCGGACGAGCGGCGCCAGTAGGCGCTCGTCGCTTCGGTCCAGGCGAGGCGATTAGGCTTCGTGCCTTCAGCTCAAGATCCGCCGAGGAGATCCTGTGGTTTTCGAGACGCTCACTGTGCGTACGGAAGGGTCGGTTCTGTTCGCGGAGATTGCGGCCCCGCCCATGAATCTTCTTGGGCCCCGAGCTGGTCCGTGACGTGGTCTCTCTCATTCAGCGAGCCGAGGCCGACGACTCGTTCCAGGTGCTCGTGTTCAGCAGCGCCGACCCCGACTACTTCATCTCGCATGTCGACTTGACCCGGGTCGCCGAGTACCGGGCGGAGGCCGCCAAGCTGACCGGCGAAGCGTCGATCGCCCTCCTGTTCCACCACCTCAGCGCGAGCCGGCTCGTCACTATCGCCCAGATCGAGGGTCGCGTGCGTGGCGCGGGCAGCGAGTTCGTGCTGGCGTGCGACATGCGCTTCGCCGCGCGAGAGACGGCGATCTTCGCGCAGTTCGAGCCTGCGTTCGGCGTGCTCCCCGGTGGCGGGGCCGCGCAACACCTCACGCGGCTCATGGGCCGTGGGCGGGCGCTCGAGGTCATGTTGAGCGCCGAGGATTACGACGCGGAGCTGGCCGAACGGTACGGCTGGATCAATCGAGCCCTGCCCGCCGACGAGCTCAGCGAGTTCGTCAGATCGCTCGCTCATCGGATCGCCGGGTTCCCGGCCACCGGCCACAGCGCGGTCAAGGATCGGGTCAATGCGATCGCGCTCGCGCCGGCCGAGGACTTCCGGCGCGACTCCGATCTCTTCGGCGAGGGCGTGCGTCGACCCCGAGGCGCAAAGCCGGATCGGAGCAGCGATGAAGCGCGGCCTCCAGACCCGGATGCGGAAATGGCCCTCGGCCGGATGCTGGGCGACTTGGCCGACGGTTGAGAGCGCTAGTTGGCCGGTTCGGGCGCCTGTTTGGGCAGAAGCGGGTGCCCGTCCACGACAGCGGAGGCGATGTCGACGAGCTTTCGGTTCGCCGCGCGGGATCGGTCGCGCAGCATGTCGAACGCCGCGGGTTCGTCCACCGAGTGCCGCTCCATCAGGATGCCCTTGGCCCGCTCGATCGTGGCGCGGCGCCCGAATGCTCCCTCGAGGTCGTGGTACTCCGAGAAGCGGCGCAGAACGATGTCGATGGAGCTCTGCCAGTCAACCGCCTCACCGTCGGTGATGTAGGCAAAGACGCCTCGCTTCGACGCCTCCTTGACGAAAGCCGGGTCGGCCGCGTGGAGCAGGACGATCACCGGGCAGGCGGCCTCTTGGACGATCTTCTCGATCAGCATCAGCGCGTGGTTGGAGCTCTCGCCGAGCCCCACGAGAGCCACGTCGGGGCGCTCTCTGGCGGTCACGGTGCCGACGTCGTTGACCTCGACCTCGCGCGCGATTACCTCGTGGCCGAGTGAGGCCACGATCGGCGCGACCAAGGCAAGGCGGTCGCGTCGCTCGTTCGCGATCAAGACGCGCAGATGCTCTGTCTCGCGAGAACTCATGATCTCGCTCGCCTTACTCGGTGTGTTCCCGGATTCGGTGGTATCGTCACACCGCGCTCCGCCCCACGAAGCTCGGCGGAGCCCTCTCCGGCTCCAGCAATTCGGTCGGCCGACTGTCGGCGCTCGTCGTCGAAGAACCGTTCAGCCAGGAGTCCGCGCATGCTGAATCTCACGCTGACCGAGGAAAGTGGCGCAGCCGCCGCGGCGCGCCGAGGGGTGCTGGAGGGGAACGGCATGTTGCCGCCCGCGGTCCGGGATGACGTTCTACTGCTCGTCTCGGAGCTCGTGACCAACGCCGTGCGCCACGCCGGCGCTGGAACTGAGCGACCAGTGCAGGTTCAGCTTCTGCACGGGCCCCGCTGCGTGGTTGTGGCGGTCACCGACCACGGCCACGGCTTCAGCCGGCGCCCAAACCCGTCGACAGGGAGCGAATCGGGAGGCTGGGGCCTGTTCCTCGTCGATCAAATCGCCGACCGCTGGGGCGTCGAGTACACGACGTCCGGCAGCCGCGTCTGGTTCAAGATCGAGTACGAGGGAATGACTGGGGGTTTACCCGCGCCGCCTCAGCAACCCCCCTTGCGATCGGCGGCCTCCACGTGACTTGGGGCCCTTGGTTCCCCGTGGCCCCAGATCGACCGCGACCCGGCCTCTCGCGGCCCTGCTTCGCGGTCGCCGGGTTGCTCGGCGTGGCTGCTGGCCTAATGGCCGGTGGTCCACGCCGAGTGCCCCGGCTGAGCCGGCTCTAGGCACCTGCCCACCCGGCGGGTGCCTGGGGTCGGCCCTACTTTGCAAACACCCGGTCGGCCACCTTGGCGTCGGAGCAGGTCTCGAACGCAACGAGCCTGCCGCCGGCGCTGTAGGTGAGGATGTCGGCGCTCTCGACTGTCTCGCCCTCGAGGTGGATCGTCGTGAGCACGACAACCTTGTCGCCATCGGAAATGAACTCGTGCGGCTCGGTTCGGAAGTCCTTGCTCCCGAACTCGCCCCATAGCCCGGCGACCGCCTGCTTGCCGTTGTAGGTTCCGGTCAAAGCGTTGTCACCGCGGACTGTCCACTCGACGGAGTCGTCGATGTTGCGCATCGCTCCCTCGGCGTCGCCCTTGCCGAACGCCTCGTAGGCATCCTGTGCCGCTTGCTTGTTCTCGTGCGCGCCCATGGCTGTTTCCCCTTTGGTGGGTGTTGAAGGACGGCCGAATTCGGAGTGCCCAATCCGATCTGGGCGAGGCGACCGTCCGTAGAGGTACAAACCGGCCCCGCAGTCAAAACCCAGTGGCCCCGGCCTCTCGCCTTGTGGCGCGTAGCGCCGTCGGTGGCATTCGGGCTTGGGCTGAGCGCTCTGGCCGCAGGGCCAGCAGGTCTCCCACACTACTCCTATCGCGGAAGCTTGTGGCAAAGATCGCAAACCTAGTTAGCTGCCCCTGCCCGATCCTTGGCTCGTTGGCGATCAGGACCTGGAGATGCTCAATACCCGCTATTTGCGGCTTCTCCAAAAGGCCGCCGACGGCCGCTTGCGTCGCGCTGGGTGTACGGTCGGTGTCCGCTTTGCCTCGACCCTCGGCGAGCGAATCGTTCCGGCTCCGACACTCGGTCGGTGTATGGGCGTACCGATCTAAATGGTCTGCGCCATGACCACCGACGTCAGGAGCCGCCCATGTCTGTCGTGGCCGACAAGTCAGCGGATGCCACAGCGATCCGCCCGTTCCACCTCGAGATTCCGGACGAGCAGCTCGCTGAGCTGCGTCGTCGTGTCGAGGCGACGCGCTGGCCGTCCGGCGAGTTGGTCGACGACCGCTCGCAGGGCGTGCAACTCGCCACGATGCGGGAGCTGGCGCGCTACTGGACGACCGACTACGACTGGCGCGCATGCGAGGCACGACTGAACGCGCTGTCGCAGTTCACGACCGAGATCGATGGCGTGGACATCCACTTCATCCACGTGCGCTCGCCGCACGAGGACGCCCTGCCGCTGATCATGACGCACGGCTGGCCCGGCTCGGTCGTCGAGCTGCTCGAGACCGTCGGCCCACTCACCGACCCGACCGCGCACGGGGGCGACGCCGAGGACGCCTTCCACCTCGTTTTGCCGTCGATACCCGGCTACGGCTTCTCGGGTGAGCCGGCCGAGGTCGGCTGGGACGCGGCTCGCATTGGGCAAGCCTGGGCGGAGCTGATGCGCCGCATCGGCTACACCCGCTATGTCGCCCAGGGCGGCGACCGGGGAGCCGTCGTCACCGACGCGATGGCCCGCCAGGCTCCCGAGGGCCTGCTCGGCGTCCACATCAACGTGCTCACGGCGGTGGTCGTGCCCGGCGTCGCCGAGCAGCTGCCGGCGGAGTCCGAGCAGGAACGCGCGGCGTTCGATGCGCTCAACACGTTCACGACGGACGGCTCCGGCTACTTCCTGGAGATGGCCACCCGGCCGCAGACGATCGGCTACGCGTTGCTGGACTCACCCGTCGCCCTCGCGGCCTGGATGCTCGACCACGACACGGACGGCTACTACAAGATCGCCGGCGCGTTCGTCGACGGCAGGCCGACCGGGAACCTGACCAAGGAGCACATCGTCGACAACGTCACGCTGTACTGGCTGACGGGCACCGGGGCCTCCGCCGCCCGGGACTACTGGGAGGACGGACGAGCACGGGCGCGCTTCGCCGTTGAGCCCCCTCCGCCGGCGTCCGTGCCGGTCGGCTTCACGACCTTCCCCGAGGAGGTCTGGGCTGCCCCGCGGAGCTGGGTCGAGGTGGCCTACCCCACCCTCAGCTATTTCAACGAGGTCGACAGGGGCGGCCACTTCGCCGCCTGGGAGGAGCCGGAGCTCTTCTCGACCGAGGTCCGAGCGGCGTTCCGGGGGCTTCGCCAATGAGCATCGTCCAACGTGTGCACACACTGCACGGGTCCGTGAGCCCGGCGTCGCCCTGTTATGGCGCACCCAACCGATGGAGGTCAACATGAGCACTGGCGAGAGCACAGGTACCTCGACGGAGGTCCCGGAAGTGGGGACGATCGACATGAAGCTCGAGGTGGTGACGTTGCCCGTCTCCGACGTCGATCGGGCAAAGAGCTTCTACCAGAGCCTCGGATGGCGGCTGGACGCAGACCTGGCCGCGGGCGACGACTTCCGGGCGTTGCAGTTCACGCCGCCCCGCTCGCAGTGCTCCATCCACTTCGGCACGGGCATCACCACAGCCGAGCCTGGTTCCCTTCAAGGCTTGGAGCTGGTGGTCGAGGACATCGACGCCGCCCGGGCCGATCTCATCAGCCGCGGCGTGGACGTCAGCGAGGTGTTCGAGCAGCGGCCCCCGGGCCTCGAGTCGGTACCAGGGCGCTCGTATTTCGTGCTCGCGTCGTTCAGCGATCCGGATGGCAACGGCTGGCTGCTCCAAGAGGTCACGACCCGGCTCCCCGGCCGGGAATGGGAGGACTGAGATGGACGTCGCTTCGCTGGCAGAGCTGTTGCACGAGACGGCCGAGCGTCACGGCTCGTTCGAGGCCGTCGCCCCACCCCACGACTGGTGGGACTGGTACGCGGCGTATCTGGACGCGCGCCAGAGCGGGAGCACTCCGGATGAGGCCTCCGACGCCGCGCGCCGTTACATGGCGGAAGTCGAGCACGTCGTCGCCGGGTGACCCCAGCACTCGTCGCCTGACCGGAGGCCCGGCACCCGCCGGGTCTCCGGTGAAGCCGAAGCGTCGTCGCTTTGCATGGAAAGCAGCAGTCCGTTCTGAGCAGCCCGGACTCGCGCTATCAGGCGATAGCGAGAGCGCGCCATCTGCGCGAACGCGTACGTGCGCGACGGGTGACCCGGTGCGAACAGGTGCGAGTCAACCGGCGGCGAGCTTCTCCACTGCGTTCTGCATCTCGTGCGTGCGGTCCCGCAGGATCTGGATAGAGACGAGGAGCACCCAGAGCGGGAAGACGAGCAGCAGCCATTCGACGCGCGGGATCGTGAACAGCAGCATCAACGCGCCCACGTAGCCGAACACCGTCATCCACGTCGCCGATTGCGCCAGGCGGCTCAGGATTGTCGTGAAGACCGCCATGAACGCGCCGGCCGCCTTGGCGGCGAAGACGTACCAGAGGACATAGCTGGTGTCGAGGGCGAGGCGCACCGACTCAGACGCCTCCGGCGTCCCTCGGTGGATCTCGGCGACACCCGCCGCGCCGACCGCCACCGACGCGTAGAGCGAAGCGACGAAGACGATTCCCGAGCCGAACAGGACGCTCGAGAAGAACTGGTCCTCGCGGCTGCCGAGACGGGAGCGGACGACGCCGATGAACCAGAGGAAGAAGATGCCGGCGAAGGCGATCAGGTGCGATGCGACGACGATGAGCGCCGGATCGACGCCCGAGAGGTCGTCGCGCTCCGACGTTGGGTTCCCGGGCGCGGCGATCCGCTCGAGCACGACCGCCGCGGCAAAAAGGCCGGCGAACAAGACTCCCGTGATCCCCGCTGCGTGCGGAGTCCTGAGCTCACGCAGGCTCGCGGACGCTCCTTCGCTCATTGCAACACCTCCTGGAGGACGGAGGCCGACACTACTGCGGTCGGACCGCGATCGCCTCGTGCGTTGCGGATGAATACAAAGGAGCTGTCGTGGCGCACCGGTTCGACCGTCCGCTTGCAACATGTTGGCGTTCTGGGCCGGCCCGCACCCGGCCCCGAGGCACGCCATGTCGCTGCTGAGATTGACGAGCACCGAGCTTCAGCGCGGACGATCGTCTCGCTATCGCATGGAGGCAGAAGCGAGAGCGCCGGGCCGACCGGACCCGGCTATCGAGTTGGACGACAAGCGGGAGCGACCCGCGGGCTCCCGCCCCTGCATGGAAAGCAGGAGTCGGGTTAGCGACCGGGCGTCAGGCGAAGCGTCCGACCACAGTTCTCGCTCAACCGGCGAGGTCGGCGCACCGGATGACCGCTCCACCGTGCTCCCGATGCTCCCTCTCGATCAGCACCAGCGTCCTCTCCATCGCCGTCGGTTTGATGCTGCCGCTCTTGTCCTCATACGGCTTGTCGAGAAATCGCACTAAGACCAGCCCCGATACGACGATGATCGCCACTGCGGCGGCCAGTGCTGCCTGAGTAACTGCGGCCTCCTCACGATCCGCGAAAAGGGCGACCGAGGCGATCACCACCACCGCGCCGATGATCAGGATCAACCAGACGACCGGGGGCACCAATCCTTCTGCTTCGCCGATCCGGCCCTGCCGTCCCTGTCGCCGCTCCTCGTTCAACGCGAACCAGTGTTCAAAGGCGGCGGCCTGTTTGGCGTCGTTGACCGGGATCTGTTCGGCGGCCTCCTCCATCGCCGAGACCCTCGCGTCCACTACCGGACTCCCTCCGCCTTGCCGCATCGCGGGCCAGCCGTCCGAGATGACCTCGCGCGCATAGCAGACCATTTGCCCCTGGAGCTCCGCGCGGGCGGCCGGGCCGAAGGGGCCGGCGGCGTGGAACATCGCGAGCGTCGCGGTCGCCTCCTCCTGGGCGTCGGCCTTGGCGCCGCCGTAGCTCTCGAATGCGATGAAGAAGACGAATGCGAGGATCACCATGTAGGCGGTGCCCGCCACTGTGTATACGGCACCACCCGGAATCGGATCGTTGAAGAACGTTCCCGCCGGCGCACGCCGGCGGACGATGAGCATTCCGGCTGCGCTCAGCGCGGCGACACCGAGGATGATCAACGCGGCATGCCAGGGTTCCATGGCGGCCTACTCCGAGACGTGTGCAACCTATCTCAGCCGCGGCCGACACGCTAGGCGTCGCATGCGTGACCTCGCCGGAGCGCGGGGTTTAGCAGCGGCGCTGACTCGCCGGCCCGTCGCCGCCCGCCGACTCCCGGCGGCGCTTAGGCTCTCGCACCATGGCCCACGGCACGCACGACTTCGAGGACGACGCGCGCAACGAACGCATCCTCATCTGGGTCAACGGCGAGCTCGTGCCGCGCGAGCGGGCAGTCGTGTCGGTGTTCGACGCAGGCTTCGTCCTCGGTGACGGCGTCTGGGAGGGTCTGCGCGTGCGGGCGGGCCATCCCGCCTTCCTCGAGCGTCATCTCGACCGCCTGTTCGAGGGCGCGAAGGCCATCATGCTCGACGTCGGCCGCAGCCGCCGCGAGCTGACCGAGGCGATCTACTCGACGCTGCGGGCCAACGACATGACCGACGGCGTGCACGTGCGGCTGATGGTCACCCGCGGCGTCAAGCGCACGCCGTACCAGGATCCGCGCGTGACGATCGGGCCCGCGACCGTCGTGATCGTCGCCGAGCACAAGGAGCCGCTGCCGGCGACGGTGACCGACGGCATCACGCTCTTCACGACGCACGTGCGCCGCGCTGCGCCGGACACGCTCGACCCGAAGCTCAACGCGCACTCCAAGCTCAACGACATCACCGCCTGCATCCAGGCCTACACCGCCGGCGCCGACGAGGCGCTGATGCTCGACCCACACGGCTTCGTGGCGACGTGCAACTCGACGCACTTCTTCGTTGTCGTCGGCCCCGACGACGCGCCGGAGGTGCTGACCTCCGACGGGCGCTACTGCCTCGCAGGGATCACGCGCGCCAACGTGCTGGAGACCTGCCGTGCCAACGGCATCCCGGCGCGCGAGACCACGTTCAGTCTCACCGACGTCTATGCCGCCCGCGAGGCGTTCGTCACCGGCACGTTCGCCGGCGTCGTGCCCGTCCGGTCGGTGGACGGACGCACGATCGGCGACGGTCGCCGCGGGCCGATGGTCGAGCGCCTTCAGGCGCTGTACCGCGAGCTCGTCGACGCCGACGTGGCGGCACGCGTCGCGCCATGAGCGACGTCGTACGCGTGGCGATGTGGTCCGGGCCGCGGAACATCTCCACGGCCATGATGCGCGCGTTCGAGAACCGCCCCGACACGGTCGTCGTCGACGAGCCGCTGTACGCGGCCTACCTCGCCCGCACCGGCATCGACCACCCGGCGCGCGAGGAGGTCATCGCCTCCCAGCCCACCGACCTCGCAACGGCCGTGGCCGACCTCAGCGCGCCGCTGCCGTCCGGTCGCAGCGTCCACTACGCCAAGCACATGGCGCACCACGTCCCCCGCGACATCGACCTGCGCTGGACGCTGCGCTTCCGCAACGTGTTGCTCATCCGAGACCCGGTCGAGGTCGTCGCCTCGTACGTGCGCGCCCGGGAGACCTGCGAGCCGGACGACATCGGGATCCCGCAGCAAGGGTGGCTGCTGGAGCTGTGGGACGAGCACGGCATCGAGGTGCCGATCCTCGACGCGAGCGACTTCCTGGGCGCGCCCGAGGCGCACCTGCGCTGGCTGTGTGACTGGCTGGGCATCCCGTTCACCGACCGGATGCTGTCCTGGCCGCCGGGCCCGCGCGCGTCCGACGGCGTCTGGGCGCCGCACTGGTACGCCGCCGTCTGGTCCTCCACCGGGTTCGAGCCGAGGCGCCCGCGACAGACCACCCTCTCCGACCACGACGCCGCCGTCGCCGAGGCGTGCCGCCCGATCTACGCGGCGCTGCACGCCCGACGCGTGCGGGTCTGAGCGGTCGCCGCCGGATCCAGATCAGCCGACTGAGCCGCCGAGGGGGCGCGGATCAGGGCGGTTGACGGCCGATGAGTCTCGCCGCGTCTGACAGTCTCTGACACCGACGACCTGGAGACGGCCTATGAGCAGAGTTGTCGTGATCAATCACGTGACGCTGGACGGGGTGATGCAGGCGCCCGGGCGTCGCGACGAGGACACTCGCGGCGGCTTCGAGCTGGGCGGCTGGGCTGGGCCGAACGTCGACGAGGTCGTGACTGCTGCGCTGAGCGCTCGGATGCCCCAAAGCGGGGGGCTGCTGCTCGGCCGGCGCAGCTACGAGGAGATGCTCAGCTACTGGAACACCCAGGACAGCCCGTTCAAGGAGATGCTGAACAGCGCTCCCAAGTACGTCGCCTCCAGGACGCTGCGCGAGCCGCTGCCCTGGCCGAACTCGACGCTGCTGGGCGGTGATGTGGCCGAAGCGGTCGCACAACTCAGGCAGCAGCCGGGGAAGGACCTGAACGTGATGGGCAGCGGCGAGCTGATCCAGACCCTGATGCGCCACGGCCTCATCGACGAGTATCTACTTTCATCTACCCGCTCGTGCTCGGGGCGGGACGCCGGCTGTTCGCCGACGGTGGCCCCCCGGCTTCTCTGCGTCTCGTCGACAGCACGGTCAGCACGACCGGGGTACTGATCGCCACCTACCAACCGAGCTAGGCCGCTCGTCCTCAACGGTCTCTGAAAGCCGAGAAATGGACCCGCCGACGGCGGTCTCTCACATCGCGACGCCCGGCGGCGGTGGGGTCGCCGAGACAGCCGTTGAACGAAACAGCTCCTCGCTAGGGGCCCCCCACTCGAACGCGCCCTCGCGGTCGGCGATGTAGCCGTCCACCGAGACGCTCATCGAGTAGTTCAGCATGGGCTTCAAGGTCATCGCACCGGTCCAAGCGATGGTACGGCCAACTCGCTCGGCCGCGCAGCTGGGGATGGCTTTGCCCGCGCAGGCCGGAGGGGGATACTGCGGGAGATGTCGCAGGAGGACTACCTGCTTGCCAACCAGCCCTCGGAGTTGGAGCGCCTACGGCTGCAGTCGCTGGTGTGGGAGCCAACCGGGCGGCAGCTGCTGTCGAAGGTCGGCGGCGGATCAGGCGCACGTGCCCTGGATGTCGGCTGCGGAGCCATGGGCTGGCTTCGGATCCTCAGCGAGTGGGTCGGCCCGTCCGGCCAGATCGTGGGCGCCGACATCGACGAGAGCATGCTCAACGCCGCTCGTTCATTCCTGGAGGAAGAGGAAATCGCCAACGTAGAACTGGTCGTCGATGATCTGTTCGACAGTAAGTTGGAGCCGCACTCGTTCGATCTCGTCCATGCCCGCTACCAGATCGCTCCGCTCGGACGCGGCCGTGAGCAGGTGGCCTCGCATCGGCGGTTGGTCAAGCCCGGTGGCTCGCTGGTTCTGGAGGAGTGGGACCTCGCATCGTGGCACTTCAATCCCGCTGCGCCCGCAGCCGAGCGACTGATCCGATTGCTCTCCGAGATCTTTGCCGGCTTGGGCGGCGAAGCCGGTCGCGGACTTCCCGAACTGCTCCGTGAAATCGGCATCGAGGAGCCGGGAATCGACGCACATGTGATCGCGCTCAAACCAGGCCATCCCTATTTGCGCCTGCCGCTTCAGTTCAGTGTCGCGCTCGAATCGCGCCTGCTCGAGACACTGAGCGAGGACGAGCTCGCCTCGTTACGCGGCGAGGCCGAGGCCGAGTTGGCCGAGCCGGGCAGATGGGGCACGACCTTCACACTGATCCAGAGTTGGGGCAAGCTCGAAGGATGAGAGGTAGCCACGCCTATGCCTGCTGCGACCGCTGGCGCGTCAGCTCGCGCCCCAGCGGCATCATCCCCGCCTCCAGGCCCTGGTCGGCCCGGATCACGTGCATCACCGCGTTGATCAGCGCCAGGTGCGTGAACGCCTGCGGGAAGTTGCCCAGGTGGCGGCCGGTGCGCGGGTCGATCTCCTCCGCGTACAGCCCCAGCGGCGACGCGTAGGAGAGGAGCTTCTCGCACAGCGCGCGGCCCCGCTCCACCTCGCCGATCTCCACCAGGGCCGACACCAGCCAGAACGAGCAGATCGTGAACGTGCCCTCCTCGCCGGACAGGCCGTCGTCGGTCTCGTCCACGCGGTAGCGCAGCACCAGCCCGTCGTTGGTCAGCTCGTCGGCGATCGCGAGCACGGTGCGGCGCAAACGCTCGTCGTCGTTCGGCAGGAAGCGGTTCATCACCATCAGCAGCACGGAGGCGTCGAGCGCGTCCGTGTCGTAGTGCTGGCAGAAGACGCCGCGGTCGTCGAGGGCGTTCTCGAGGATGTCGTTCTTGATCTCGTCGGCGGCTGATTGCCAACGCGCCGCGAACTCAAGCTCGTCGCGGATCTCCGCCAGCCGCGCGCCGCGGTCAGCCGCCACCCAGCACATCAGCTTCGACGACGTGAAGTGCTGCGGCTCCCCGCGGATCTCCCAGATGCCGCGGTCGGGCTCGCGCCAGTTCTCGAGCGCCGCTTCCACCTGGCGCTTCAGGATCGGCCAGATCCGCTCGGGCAGGTGGTCGCGCGACTTCGTGTGCAGGTAGACCGAGTCCAGCAGCGCGCCCCAGACGTCGTGCTGGTCCTGGTTGTAGGCGCCGTTGCCGATCCGGACCGGCCGCGCTCCCTCGTAGCCGGACAGGTGGTCGACCGTGTGCTCCTCGAGCGTGTCCTCGCCGTCGATGCCGTACATGATCTGGAGCGTGTTCTGCTCGGACTCGGCCACGTCGGCGATGAAGAAGAAGAAGTCGTTCGCCTCCCAGTCGAAGCCGAGCGTGTAGAGGCCCCACAGCATGAACGTGGCATCCCGGATCCAGGTGTAGCGGTAGTCCCAGTTGCGCTCCCCGCCGGGCGTCTCCGGCAGCGACGTGGTGGCCGCCGCCACGAGCGCGCCGGTGGGCGCGTAGGAGAGCCCCTTCAGCGTGAGCGCCGACCGCTGTAGCGCGGTACGCCACGGGTGGTCCGGGAACGTGCCGTGGTCGAGCCAGTGCTGCCAGTGGTGGGCGGTCCAGACGAGCCGGTCGTAGGCCTCCTCGTAGGTGGTCGGCGCCGGGTGCTCGGACCACGACAGCGCGACGAACAGCGTGTCGCCCTCTTTCATCAGCGTCCGCCCGGTCACGCGCGGGCCCTCGAAGCCCATGTTCATGTCGGACGTGAGCGTCAACTCGAAGTCGCTCTCCTCCGCCCTGCAGACCGCCTCGTGGTAGGTGGTCCCGGTGTACTCCCACGTGCCTGGCGTGCGGCCGTAGTCGAAGCGCGGCTCGCAGTCGAGCGTCACCTGCACCTCGCCGTTCACGCAGCGGATCAGGCGCACCAGCACGTGGTCGGCGTCGTAGTCGGTCGGCGCGCGGCGATGGGTGTGGGAGCGCTCGTGCTCGTGGTGCCAGGGGCCGATCAGCAGCACGTCGCGCACGATGATCCAGCCGCTGCTCGTGCCCCAGCTCGTCTCGAGCACGTTCGTGCCGGGGAGGTAGCGGCGCGCCGCCGGCACCTCGATGTCGGCGGGCGCCAGCCGGAACGTGCCGGCGTCGCGGTCGAGCATCGCGCCGAACACGCTCGGGGAGTCGAAGCGAGGCAGGCAGAGCCACTCGATGTTGGAGTTCGGCGCCACCAGGGCGCACGTCTCGCAGTCGGAGAGGAAGCCGTACTCGGCGATCGGCGGGAACGTGCTCGCGCCGGCGCCGCCGTCAGTGGCCCACGTGCTCACAGGCGCCGTGCAGCCGCCTCGTCGAGCAGCACCGTCACCTCCCCGTCGACGAGTGACGCCGGCGCCGACGGGTCGGGGGCCCCGGCGAACGCGCGCGCCACCGCCTCGGACTTGTCCTCGCCGGTGACGAGGAAGACGATCTGCCGCGAGCCATTCACCACCGGAAGCGTAAGGGTGATGCGGGACACCAGCGGCGCCATCCCGGGCGTCTCGACTCCGACCACGGGCCGCTCGCGCTCGCCGAGGGCCTCGTCGCCCGGGAACAGCGAGCAGGTGTGGGCGTCCGGTCCGAGCCCGAGCAGGATCAGGTCGAAGACGGGCTCGCCGGCCAGCTCGTACTCGCGCTCGTAGTCGGCCGCTCCCTCCACCGGGCCCAGTTCGCCCTTCATGCGATGCACCGGGATTCCGGCCCGCTCCAGCAGCGCTTCGTTGGCCATCCGGAAGTTCGAGTGCTCGTGATCGGGCGGCACGCAGCGCTCGTCGGTGAACCAAACGCCTTCGGCGCGCAGCTCGGCGATGCGCTCATACGCGGCGCGCGGCGTGGAGCCGCCTGTGATGCAGAGGTGGCCGGTAGTCGATGCGAGCAGCTCGGCCGCCACGCCGGCGGGATCGTCGGAGACCTTGAACTCGGGCTGCACCCTGGTGGATGCTAGTTCGTAACACGCACCTATCGCACAAGCGTGAGCCTTCACGATCCCCGATCCCCCTGGAGGAGCCCATGTTGCGAAGGATCCTGATCGCGGCGCTGCTGGCGGCGATCCTCACGCCCGCCAGCGCCGTCGCGCACAAGCAGCCGCACCCGCTCGTCATCGGACACCGCGGCACGGCCGGCTACCTGCCCGACCACACGCTGCCCGGCTACGCCCTGGCGATCAAGCTCGGCGCCGACTACATCGAGCCGGACCTGGTCTCGACCAAGGACGGGTACCTCGTCGCCCGTCACGAGCCCAACATCATCGCCACGACCGACGTGGCGGAGCATCCCGAGTTCGCCGACCGCAAGCGCTCCGTGTCGATCGACGGCGCGGCGCCAGAGGAAGGCTGGTTCGTCTCCGACTTCACGCTCGCGGAGCTGCGCACCCTGCGCGCAAAGCAGCCGTTCCTGGATCGCCCGCAGCGGTTCAACGGCAAGTTCCGCATCCCCACGCTCGAGGAGGTGATCGCGCTCGCCAAGCGGTACTCGAAGCGCTACCACCGCACGATCGGCATCTACCCCGAGACCAAGCACCCGACCTACCACAAGAGCATCGGCCTGCCGCTCGAGCGCAAGCTCGTGAAGATCCTCGACAAGGCCGGGCTCAACCACCGCCGCTCGCCCGTGTTCATCCAGAGCTTCGAGACCTCGAACCTCAAGCGGCTCAACAAGATCACTCCGGTGCGGCTGGTGCAGCTGATCGACGCCAACGACGTGAACCCGGACGGCTCGCTCGACTACACCGCCCCGTTCGACCGGCCCTACGACTGGACCGCGACCGGGCGCCCGGGCACGTTCGGCGACCTGACCACGAACGCCGGGCTCGACGAGGTGGCGAGCTACGCCGACGGAATCGGCCCCTGGAAGCCGTACGTCATCAGCACCGCGGCCGTGGACATCAACGGCGACGGCACGGTCGGCGACGAGGACGGCGACGGCCTGATCGACGAGGGCGACCGCAAGGTGCTGGCGCCCACGGACCTGGTCGCGCGCGCCCACGCGCGCGGGTTGGTCGTGCACCCGTACACGTTCCGCAACGAGGCGAAGCGGCTCGCGTTCGACTACGGCGACAACCCGATCGAGGAGTACCTGCGCTTCTACGAGGCGGGCGTAGACGGGCTGTTCTCCGACTTCGCCGACACGGCCTTCGCGGCGCGCGAGCTGTTCTGGCTGCAGGAAGGGGGCTTTCCCGACGAGGAGTAGCAGCTCCTGAGCTAGGACTCAAGCAGGCGCGAGGTGGTGCCGATGTCCCCCTGAGAGGGGATCCGGATTGACCATCTCGCGCCTGCGCCTGCTTCTACCCGAGGGCCGTACCCTGCCGGACTCCGCCTGGCGCCACCGGCACCACGCGATGGTCGGGCTGCTGTTCTTCGAGTCGCTCGGCCTGGTCGTCTTCAGCTTCGCCGAGGGCAACTCGTGGCACCACAGCCTTGCCCACGCGGCCGCGCTGGTGCCGATCTGCGGAATCGCCCTGCTGATCCAGGACCGGCGCCGCGTGGCGTCGGTGCTGGTGTCGCTCGGCCTGATCACCGCGTGCGCGCTGCTCGTCCACGTCTGGCACGGCCAGACCGAGGCGCACTTCCTGTTCTTCGTGACGATCGTCGTGCTCGCCCTCTACGAGGACTGGGTGCCCTTCCTGGTGGCCGCCGCGTACGTCGTCATCCACCACGGCGCGATGGGCGCGCTCGACCCGAACGGGGTGTACAACCACCAGGACGCGATCGACCATCCCTGGAAGTGGGCCCTGATCCACGGCGGCTTCGTGGTGGCGGCCGGGGTCGCCTCCGTGGCCGCGTGGCGCCTCAACGAAGGAGTGCGACTGCGCGCCAGCGAGAGCGAGGCTCGCTTCAAGGGGGCATTCGAGGGCGCCCCGATCGGGATGATCCTGTTCACCTTCACCGCCGACCACACCGGCGGCGTGGAGCAGGTCAACGAGGCGATGTGCGAGATCACCGGGCACGCTCGCGAGCACCTCGAGTCCAACTCCTTGCGTGACGTCATCCATCCGGACGATGTCGGGACCACGCAGGCCGCGGTCGAGCGCCTGGCCTCGGGCCAGGAGGAGCGCCCGCAGTTCGAGATCCGCTACCTGCACGCGGACGGTCACACCGTCTGGGTTTCCGTGAGCCTCTCGCTGCTGCGCGCCGAATCGGGTGAGCGCGGCCACGGCATCGCCCAGGTGCAGGACATCACCGCCAGCAAGCTCGCCTCCGAGGAGCTCGCCTACCAGGCGCTGCACGATCCGCTCACCGGCCTCGGCAACCGGCGCAGCCTGCTCGCGGACCTCCAGGTCCGCCTGCAAGGCGCCACAGCCGAGCACCCGCTGCTGCTCCAGCTGTTCGACCTCGACGGCTTCAAGGGCTACAACGACACATTCGGGCACCCGGCCGGCGACTCGCTGCTGACCCGCATGGCCCACGGGCTCCAGACCGACCTCGCGGAGCGCGCGTCCGCATATCGCATGGGCGGCGACGAGTTCTGCGTCCTGAGCCTGCCCGACTGCGCCGACCACGAATCGATCGCCGGGATCGCCTCCGCGGCACTCACCGAGCACGGCGAGGGGTTCCAGGTGACGGCCTCCTACGGCTCGGTCATGCTGCCGGCCGAGGCCGCCACGGCGACGGAGGCCCTGCGCGAGGCCGACCGCCGGATGTACGCCCGCAAGAGCCTGGGCAGCCGCAGCTCGGCCGGGCGCCAGAGCGCCGACGTGCTGCTCAGGATCCTCTCCGAGCGCAGCCATGACCTTGGTGTCCACCTGGACGAGGTCACGGACCTCGCCGAAGCTGTGGCCGTGCGCCTGGGGCTGCCGGACGAGGAGCTCGCACCGCTGCTGCAGGCCGCTTCGCTCCACGACGTCGGCAAGGCGGCCATCCCCGACGGCATCGTCGACAAGCAGGGCCCGCTCGACGACGAGGAATGGGAGTTCATGCGCCGGCACACGGTGATCGGCGAGCGGATCCTGTCGGCGGCCCCCGCGCTGGTGCCGGCCTCCAAGCTGGTTCGCTCGAGCCACGAGCGCCTCGACGGCCAGGGCTACCCGGATGGCCTGGTGGGCGCGGCGATCCCGCTCGGGTCGCGCATCATCGCGGTCTGCGACGCCTACGACGCCATGGTGTCCGATCGGCCCTACCGCGGTTCCCTCGGCTCGGGGCAGGCGCTCGCCGAGCTGCGCCGGTGCGCCGGCGACCAGTTCGACCCCGAAGTCGTCGAGGTGTTCGGCCAGGTGGTGCTCGAGGCCGAGCGTCGCGCGCTGATCGCCTAGCTCAGCGCTTGCGCTGCCAGAAGGCGATCTCGCCCGCCTCCGGCGCGGCCACCACGCTGCGCCACCCGGCCGGACCCTCGCGCGGCTCGAGCAGCACCGAGGCGCCCAGCTCGCGCGCGCGCTCGGTCGCCTGCGAGATCTCGGACACCTCGACGTAGGGGAGCCAGAGCGGGCGGTCCGCAGGGCACTCGACGATGCCGCCGCCGAGCTCGTTGCGGCCCAGGTCGAGGGCGAGATAGGAGCCGTGCGGGTCCTGGATCCGCACGGGGTTCCAGCCGCACGCACGGGCGTAGAAGCCGAGCGCGCGAGGCAGGTTGCCGGTGTGCAGCTCGAGGTGGATGACGGGGTTGGAGAGGTTTGTGTTCATGCCCTACCCTCTTAGACCGCCTCCGGTTCCCAAACTAATCGCGCCATCGCCACACCCTCCACACAGCCGAGCTCCAAGCCGCCAGCGAGGGCGACGAGCAGGCGTTCGCCCGGCTGGTCGAGCCCTTCCGCGGCGAGCTCAACGCCCACTGCTACCGCATGCTCGGCTCGGCCCACGACGCCGAGGACGCCCTCCAGGAGGCGCTGCTGCGCGCCTGGCGCGGCCTGGCTCGGTTCGAGGGCCGCAGCTCGCTGCGCTCCTGGCTCTACACGATCGCGACCAACACCTGCCTGAACGTGATCGAGCGGCGGCCCAAGCGGGTGCTGCCGATCGACTACGCCGCGTCCGTCGACCACCACGACAACCTCGGCCTGCCGCCGCTCGAGTCCGTTTGGGTCGAGCCGTTCCCGGACGCCGGGCTGGGGCTCGAGGACGGCTATGCCGCGCCCGAGGCCCGCTACGAGCTGCGCGAGAGCGTGGAGCTGGCCTTCGTCGCGGCGCTCCAGAACCTGCCCGCCAACCAGCGCGCGGTGCTGATCCTGCGCGAGGTGCTCGGCTTCTCGGCCAGCGAGGTCGCGGAGTCGCTCGACACCACGGTCGCGTCCGTCAACAGCGCCCTCCAGCGGGCACGCAAGACCGTCGACGAGAAGCTCCCCGAGCAGAGCCAGCAGGCCACGCTGCGCGCGCTCGACGACCAGCAGCTGCGCGAGATCGTCGAGAGCTACATGAAGGCGATGGAGAGCGGCGACGTGGAAGCGGTCATGGCGCTGCTGGCGGAGGACGCCGACTGGTCCATGCCCCCGCTGCCGGCCTGGTTCACGGGCGCCGACGCGCTGCGCAACTTCATGCACAACGGTCCGCTCTCGGGCGAGTGGCGCTGGCGGCACCGGCCGACTCAGGCGAACGGCCAGCCGGCCGTCGGCAGCTACGCCTGGTACGAGCCCGATCAGGCCTACCGCCTGTTCGCGATCGACGTGTTCACCCTCGAGGGCGCGCGGATCAAGTCGATCACGTCCTTCATCAACCGCTCGACGCTCGGCCGCGACGACCTCTTCTACCAGCGCTATCCCGAGCAGCCGATGGACGACTCGAACCTCAGCGTGCAACGCCGAGAGCTTCGGCCTGCCCGAGCTGGTGACCGACCGATGAATTTGGGCCCGCCGGCGGGTCTCTACTGACATGTTCACCAACACAAAGGCATTCAGCGGCTTCGCGGTCGACGACGTCGACAAGGCGCGCGCGTTCTACTCAGAGACGCTCGGGCTCGAGGTGTCAGAGGAGAACGGGCAACTGACGCTGAACATCGCGGACGACCGACCGACGCTGGTCTATCCCCGGCCGAACCACACGCCCGCGGAGTACACGATCCTCAACTTCCCGGTCGACGACATCGATCAGGCGGTTGACGATCTGACCGCGCGGGGCGTGCAGTTCGAGCACTACGAGGGCTTCGACCAGGACGAACGCGGGATCATGCGCGGGCAGGGCCCGCCGATCGCCTGGTTCAAGGACCCGGCCGGCAACGTGCTGTCGGTACTCCAGCTCGACTAGAGCGGCACGCCGATCCGAAGGTCGAAGCGCTCGAGCAGCCCGGGGACGCTCTCGGGCTGCATCTCGAGCCCGTAGCGCCGGTTCAGCTCCGCGAGCTCCTCCGGGTCGGCCTCCAGCGCGCCGCCGAGGGCGTCCAGCTCGGCGAAGAACCGCTCGAATCCGGCTGGCGCGATGATCTCGAGGATCCGGCACGGCTCGTCGCCCGCGTTCCAGAACGTGTGCCACTGGTTGCGCGGCTTGAAGACCAGATCGCCGGGGCCGGCCTCGACCACCTCGTCGCCCAGCAGCGCGCCCATGCGGCCCTCGAGGATGTAGCTGTACTCGTCCTCGCGCGTGTGGAGGTGCAGCGGCGCGGCGAGCGCGCGCGGCGACATCGGGTGCTCGACCAGCGAGAACCCACGGTTGTGGGTCTCGTCGCCGTCGATCATGAACCGGACTCCGATGCTCCCCAGGAACCCGAGCCTGCCGTCGGTCGGCCCTACCACCTTCACCGTCGTCGTCTCCATCGTCTCGCTCCTTTCATTGAACAGTGGTGTCGCGCGAACTTACAGCGATCCGCAACATCTGTCAAGATTGGCCGGACACAGATGACCGACGAAAAACGTCCCTATCGCAAGAAGCGCCGCGCCGAGCTCGAGGCCCAGACGCAGCTGCGCATCACCGAGAGCGCCGTGGCGCTGCACGGGACGGTCGGCCCGTCGCGCACCTCCATGAGCGCGATCGCCGAGCACGCCGGTGTGCGCCGCTCGACTCTGTATCGCCACTTCCCCGACGAGGCCGCCGTCTTCGCCGCGTGCAGCGCCCACTGGCGCGCGGCCAACCCCGCGCCGGACCTGGGCGCCTGGGCGGCGATCGGGGATCCCGACCGGCGCCTGCGGACGGCGCTCGAGGAGCTCTACGCCTATTACCGGCGCACGGAGGGGATGATGGCCAACCTCTACCGCGACGCCGAGCTGATGCCGACCGTGCAGCAGAGGTTCAAAGACTTCAGCGCGTACCTCGCCGCGGCGCAGCAGACGCTGATGGAGGGCCGGCGCCTGCGCGCGAAGGCGCGCGAGCGGGTCGAGGCGGCCACGGGGCACGTGGTCGCGTTCGCGACCTGGCGATCGCTGGCCCGCGACCAGGGACTGGACGACGCGGCGGCGGCCGAGCTGATGTGCCGGCTGGTGACTGCGGCCGGCTAGGCCGCGACCCGGCGCAGCCAGGCTTCTACGGCGGCCGTCACGGCGTCGAGGTCCTTCTTCAGGCCGTGGTCGCCGGCGACCTGCACCACCTCGCGGTTGGGACCCGGCGGCGGCATCCCGAACGGGTCGCTTTCGCCCTGGACGACCAGGGTCGGGAGCGTGACCGCGTCCAGCTCCTCGAGGCGGCGACTTCTCGGGCCGACCCGGCGGGTGGACGGGAAAGGCGAGGCAGAGCACCGCGATCGCCTGTGTGGCGGCGGCAGTGCGGCAGGCTACGCGGGCGCCGAGCGAGCGCCCGCCGACGATCAGCGGCAGCTCCTCGAGCTCGGCGCCGCGCAGGTGCTCGACCACCGCGGTCCAGGCCGTATCGAGCTGGCCCGGCGGAGCGGGCGAGCGCCGGCCCGCCACGAGGTAGGGCTGCTCGACGAGCGCGACGCTCACGGCCTCGGCCTGGGCGACCTCCGCGACCGCGACCAGATCGCGCGCCTCGACGCCGCCACCCGCGCCGTGGCCGAGCACGAGCGCGGCCGTCGGCGCGTCCGCGAGATGCAGGTGCGCCCGCGCGGGGCCGTGCGGCGTGTCGATTTGGACCGGGGCGCTCATGTGTCGGCCTCGAGCAAGGCCTTCAACGTGCTCAGGTCTCGCCTGAGCCCGGACCGCACTATCCGACCGAGGGCCGGGCGGAGCAGCCGCATTCCGCCCTGCGGCCGCAGCTCGATCGCGTAGGTGAACACGCTCCCGCCCGGCTCCGCCTGCACCTTGCGCCCGCCGGCGAGCCAGCCGATCGTCCCTTGGCCCTCGAATCGATAGGACACGCCAGGATCGACCTCGGTGACCACTGTGTCGGCGACGTAGTCGCGTCCCGACGTCCTGACGACCTCGTGGACCTTCGTCCTCAGCGCGGGCGGCCCCGGCGGGTCGGGGGTCATGTCCGTGAGCCCCTTGCGCCATTGGAGGTCGAACGAGTAGTCCGCGATCGCGGCCCACACGTCGGCCGCCGGCCTCGCGATCTGGACCGACTCCTCAACCTGCACGGGGGCGCTCATGGCGTCAGTCTCTTCTCGAACCAGTGGTTTGCATAGGGGTCGTCGTTGTAGCGCGGGATCTCCATGTAGCCGCGGGCGCGGTACATCGCCTTCGCCTCGCTCAGCGCCCGGTTCGTGTACAGCCGCACGGTCTCGTGTCCGAGCGCGCGCGCCTGCTCCTCGAGCGCCTCGAGGATGCGCGCGCCGATGCCGAGGCCGCGGTGCGGGCGGTCGACCCACATTCGCACCAGCTCGCCCTGCTTGAGCGCCCCGCAGCCCGCCGGCTGGCCGCTGAATCGGGCGATCACGAACGCGCCGGCTGGCGGGACCATGTCGGCGGCGTCGGCGGGCAGGGTCCGGCCCGGGTCGAAGGGCTCCTCGAAGCGCTCCCCGAGCTCGGCGAAGTAGTGGGCCAGGCACCAGCGCGCGTCGGCCGATTTCGGGTCCTCGATCTCGATGCTGACCATCGAGATCGCGAGCAGGCGCTTGACCTCGTCCTGCGCCGCCAGCAGCCGCGTGCGCTGCTCGTCGGTCAGCGGCTCCAGCGCCGCCGCGGCGAGCTGATCGGAGCTCCGGTTCAGGGCGCGCAGCTCCGACCGGCCGGCGCGCGTGAGAGCGAGCCGTTTCGTCCGTCCGTCGCTCGGATTGGGTAGCTGCTCCACCAGCCCGTCGCCCTCCAGGGAGCGCAGCAGGCGCGACAGGTAGCCCGAGTCGAGCCCGAGCCGGGCACGCAGGTCGCGCGGGGTCGCGCCGTCGGCGCCGATCTCGAACAGCACGCGCGACTCCCCCAGTGGACGCCGCCCGATGTAGCGGTCGTTGACCACGCCAACCTGTCGCGTGACGAGGCGGTTGAAGCTTCGGACGAGCGCGATGTCCTGCTCGTTCACCATCTCTGACCTAGGTCAGAGAATAACCCACGTCATACTGCGGCGATCGAGGGCGTGCGAATCACCCATGTAGGCGGGCCGACCGTGCTGATCGAGTTCGGCGGCTGGCGGCTGCTGACCGATCCGACGTTCGACGCAGCCGGCCAGAAGTACAACTTCGGCTGGGGCACCAGCTCGCGCAAGCTCATGGGTCCCGCGATCGCGGCCGCCGACATCGGCGCGATCGACGCGGTCCTGCTCAGCCACGACCACCACGAGGACAACCTCGATCCCGCCGGCCGCGCGCTGCTGCCCTCGGCCGGCGCCGTGATCACCACCGTCTCCGGCGCGAAGCGGCTCGGCGGAGCCGCGCGCGGACTCGAGCCGTGGGCGACCACGCGGCTCGAGGCGGCCGGCAAGCCGACCATCGAGGTCACCGCCACGCCGTGCCGCCACGGCCCGCCGCTGAGCCATCCGATCGTCGGCGACGTGATCGGGTTCGCGCTCCGGTGGGACGGCCAGGCGCACGGCGTTCTGTGGATCTCGGGTGACACGGTGCTCTACGACGGCGTGCGGCAGGTGGCCGACCGCCTCGAGGTCGACACGGCACTGCTCCACCTGGGCGGCGTTCGCTTCCCGGTGACGGGACCGCTCCGCTACACGCTGAGCGCCCGCGAGGCGGTCGAGCTGTGCGGCCTGATCCGGCCGCGCACGACGATCCCGATCCACTACGAGGGCTGGAAGCACTTCCGCGAGGGGCGTGAGGCGATCGAGCGCGAGTTCGCGAGCGCGCCCGAGGAAGTCCGCGACAGCGTCAAGTGGCTGCCGATCGGCACAGCGGAGGAGGTCTGAGATGATCGCTCGCATCTGGCGGGGTGTGGTGCGACTCGAGGACGCCGACGAGTACGCCGGCTACATCGCCGACACCGGCTTCGCCGAGTACGGCAAGACGGCCGGCAATCGCGGCGCGTGGATGCTGCGTCGCGACGACGGCGAGCGCACCGAGTTCCTGACGTTCACGCTGTGGGACTCGGTGGAAGCGGTCAAGGCGTTCGCCGGCGAGGACTACGAGGCGGCGGTTCTCTACCCCGAGGACGAGCGCTACCTGATCGAGCACGACCCGAAGGTGAAGCACTACGAGGTCGTGGACGGCTGACGCGCTGTCCCGCGCGACTGCCCGGCTAGCCGTCGAGGCCGATCTCCCGGCGGGCTTGATCGTGGTCGGTGTAGGTCTGCCAGAAGGCGACCTTGCCGTCGCGCACCTCGACGACCCAGCTGGCGGGGATGTCCAGCTCCACTCCGCTCTCGATCCCGCGCGCCTTCCAGCGGCCGGTCACGAGCAGCCGTTCCCCCACCCGCTCGAAGCGCTCCGGGAAGACCTGGAAGAACTCCCAGCTGACCAGGATCTCGTCGCGCAGCCAGGCGACGATCTGCTCGGGCCCGCGGTAGGCCTTGCCCTCCAGCGCGGCGCCGAAGGGAACCGCGACCACCTCTGGGTGGAGCTCCGCGAGCATGCCGTCCACGTCGGCGCTGCTGGCGGCCCCCCAGGCCCGGCGAATGACCTCGAAGTCGGCGTCGGACACGGGGAGATGTTCCCTCATGGCCGCGGACGACTCGTCGAGCCGCGAGACTGCTGAGGTGTCCTCGCCGAACAGCCTGGACTTCTACGACGTCGAGCTGCGCGCTCACCACGAACACCTGCGCGCCGCCTACGGGATCAGCCCCGGCGAGCGGGTGATCGACATCGGGTGCGGAACCGGGCTGACGACTCGCGAGGCGGCGCGCGCCGCGGCGCCCGGCCGGGTTGTCGGCGTCGACGTGTCCGAGCGCATGCTCGAGCGCGCCCGGCAGGTGACGGCGGCCGAAGGCCTCGACAACGTCCGGTACGAGCTAGGCGACGTCCAGGTGCATCGCTTCGACTCCGCCCGCTTCGACGTGGCGATCAGCCGCTTCGGGACGATGTTCTTCGCCGATCCGGTCGCCGCCTTCGCCAACATCGCCGGGGCCCTCCGACCCGGGGCACGCCTGGTGCTGCTCGTCTGGCAGCAGCGCGAGCACAACGAATGGGCGCGGGCGATCGACGCCGCGCTCGGCGACGCGGCGCAGCCCCCGCCGCCGGATGCGGACCCGTTCTCGCTCGGCGACGGCGAAGCCACCGCGGCCATCCTCGAGGCCGCCGGCTTCGACGGGATGCGCTTCGAGGACGTCCGCGAGCCGGTCCTCTACGGACACGACCTCGACGCCGCTCTGGCGTTCGTCCGGGGCTTTCAGGACACGCGCGCGGCCCTCGCGCGCCTGAGCGACGGCGAGGCGGCTCTTACCGTGGAGCGCCTGCGCGAGATGCTCGCGGCGCACTACAGCAACGAGCGCGGCGTGGTCCTCGACTCACGGTCGTGGTTGATCACGGCCCGGCGACGCCGCTAGTGCGGTGCCGGGAGTCCCCGCTCGTCGTCCCGCTCGGATGCCGGCACCCCGCGCGTCTGGATCACGATCGCGACGATGACAATCGCGCCGCCCACGAGCGTGAGCGTGGTAGGGCGCTCGTCCAGCGCAAGCCACACCCACAAGGGGCCGAGGACGACCTCGAGCAGTGTGATCAGGCCCACCTGCGCGGCCGGAATCAGCCGCGCGCCAACGGTGAGCAGCGCAAACCCGAGCCCGATCTGACCGATGCCCAGCAACGCCAGCCACACGAGGTCATCTCCGCCGATCTCGCCGGGGCTGGCGAAGGGAAGGAAGGCCGCGACGAGGATCGCCTGCGAGAGGCAGGTGGCCGGCGCCATCGAGACGTCGCGGCGCCAGCGCGTGATCACGATCATCAGCGCGAAGGCGAGCGCGGTGACGAACGAGAGACCGTCGCCCGCGAGGCTGCCCTCGCCCGGGGCTCCCAGCATCAGCGTCACGCCGGCGAGCGCCAGGGCCATCGCCATGACCGTGCGCCGCGTGATCGGCTCGCCGAGCGTCACGCGGGCCAGCACGGCGGCGAGCACCGGGGCGACGGCCAGGATGAACAGGACGCGTGCGACGCTCGTGTGGTTGAGCGCGGCGATGAAGCTGCCCGACGCGACTGCGACACACAGCGCCACCGCAACGCCGGCAACCCCGATGGACCTGAACGCCTGCACCGCGCGGCCGCGCTCGACTACAGCGACGTAGGCCAGCAGCGCGGCGCCCGCGAACACCGCTCGGCCGAAGACCTGAGTCGACGTGTCGACGCTGACCTGGCGCTGGAGGACACCCGCGGTCGACCATGCGACCGCGGCGAGCGCCACGTAGATCTGTCCGCGCCGTTGGCGGCGCGACCCCTCGAGCGCCACCGCCGCCGTCGTCACGCCGTCAAGTGATAGCGAATCGCGATTGAGGGCTACAGCCGGCTCAGCAGCTCGAGCGGGAACGGCGGCTGGGCAAGCGGGCGCACGGCCAGGCGCATGAGCATCAGCGGGTTGTCGTCGCCGGCGATGCGGTTGACGCGCACCGTGTCGCACTCACCGCAGCGGTGAACGAGCGCCCATTCGCCGTCGGCGCGCACGCATATGGCGATCGGCTCCATCGACGCTCCGCAATCGGCGGCGCGGTCGCCGGGTGCGGACGCGTCGAGATGCCTGCTCCAGAGGCAGCTGGGACAGTGGTTTCGGTGCTCGGTGCCGGGCGCGTCCATCGAGACGTCGAGCCGGCAGTTGCGGCAACGGAAGCTGGTCTGGTTCCGCCGCCGCGCGCGGTTGCGCTGATCGCGCGACAAGGGGCCCTCCGGGAAGTGGTGCGAGAAAGGAAGAAGGCGGCGTCGCGAGAGCGCGAGCCTAGGCCCGCAGGCGCGACGCAGCTTGTTCCGTGGCGGCAATCGGCATTCACACCACCTGCCCTTCTGGCTGTCGGCTTCTCGGCGCCGACGAAGAGACCATGGCAGGGTACCGCGAAATGGAAGCTGACCACCGCAGGCTGGACGCAATGAAACAAGTCTTGGAGGCCTTCAACCGACACGACCTCGACGCGATCATGTCCCACTTCGCCGACGACTGCGTCTTGGAGTTTCCGCGCGGGCCCGATCCATGGGGGCGGCGCTTCGTCGGCAAGGACGAAGTACGCCGAGGGCTTGCGGCCCGCTTCGAGGGCATCCCGGATGTCCACTACGGCGACGACGACCACTTCGCTTGCGGCAACCGTGGGGTCTCGGAGTGGACGATCAGCGGGACAACCGTCGAAGGCGAGCGAATCGAAGTCCGCGGGTGCGACCTCTGGACCTTCGGAGCCGACGGCAGGGTCACACGCAAGGACTCGTTCTGGAAGATCCGCGAACCCTCGAATAGCTAGGAGCCGTATGTCATCGCCTTCCCCGGAGCAGCAACAGCGGGCACGCATCTTCGGTGTGTTGTTCGCGCTGACCTTCGTCACGTCGAGTGTTCGGTCTCGTCGGCGGCCCCCTGGCCTTCGTCGGGTCGATCTTCGTGCTGTTCGGCGCCTGGGAGCAGACCTCCGCGACTCAGTTCATCTTCACGATCCCGGAGATCGTCTTCGAGGCGTCGATCACCATCTACACCATCTGGAAGGGCTTCAGGCCGTCCCCGATCCTCGACGACGCCCGGTACGCCTTCACGTAGGCCGTTCGATCTCGTAGTGGAGGGTGAGGAATCGCTGTCCGGCCAGGTAGAAGCTGTGGTCGGTCTTCAGCTCGCCTTCGGCAACGTAGACGAAGATCTGTTCCTGGAAATAGAGCAGCTTGAGAACGGTCAGGGCGTCTCTCTCGCTGTCGACGGAGCTCAGGTAGTGGCCCGGAAACGCGAGGTCGGTTCGCGATGTCAGCACGAAGTCGTGCTCCCCGGCGTTCTGGGGAAGGAGGGTCGCGGTGAAGTTGGCGCTGGGGATCGGGAAACCGACGCTCACATAGCCGCGGTCCTCGTGCCTGAAGGTCGTGTAGATGCCGACGTAGATCGGCTTGCCTGAGTCCGCGAACGTCCGGATCCAGCCACGAATGTCGATCTCCTCACCGCCGTCCATGGCGATCGTGTCGATCGTGCTGATCATGCCCCGCTGGGCTTCCTCGATGTTGGACGGAATCGCGGCCTGCCCGAGCGGCTGGGCGACCAGCAGCTTGAAGATCTCGTATCCGGGCTTCATCCACCGCCGCCACTCCGGAATGATCGAGAGCTTGAAACGGCTCGTGTGCTCGTAGAACTCGCGGATCAGCGGGTGTACCCGGCCCGCGTCGAAGGTCGGCCCGTTCAAGCTGTCCAGCGAGGCGACAATTCCGACGTCGGGCGGATTGCGGCGGAAGGTGCCGCCGCGGATCTTCGCGAGCTGCTCGACGTAGTCGGCGCCGACGTAACGCGAACGCGCCTCGAAGGGGACGACATATCGCAGCTCCGCCGCCGGTACCTCCTCGGCCATGACGCGAACCAGAGGCCGATCACGGTAGGCGACTGCCGCGACCACGCGGTAGACGATCGCCACCGCCGCAGCCACGAGCGCAGATTCGACACCGGCGTCGAGAGCTTCGAACAGAACACCCAGGGCGACGCCGACCACCAGCCCGAGGGCTACCTTGGCCGGGCGGAGACCCAGCAGACCGAGCAGTGCGCCGCTGATGATCGCGGTGGGCAGCGGGGCGTCGGGGCCGTAGATCAGACCCAGCAACCAGCCGAACAGCGCCATCAGCAGGGCGCTGCTGAAGATTCGCTGCCAGAGCGGCTTGATCTCGCCCCCGCCCCTGCTCATCGTGGTGATCACCTCGGCGGGTGCGTACACAGCGACACCGACCGCGGCGCCGACGCCGGCCCCGAGCCCGTCGATCGCATCGCCCAGCACCGCGCCCGACGCGGCGCCCAGCGCTATGCCCCAGACCGCGGCGTCGCGGAACTGCCCGGAACGGCTGCGCCTGCGTCGGTCCGGATCAGCCATGCCCGGGGAGTATCGCCGCATCCTGAGCGCCGGCTGTCGATCTCATAGGATCGGCCGATGGAGGAACGCGACTTGGCGGTCACCCTGGCGCGCGGACGGATCGCCTTCGGTGTCGTGTCGCTGCTTGCGCCGGGCTTCCTGGCACGCACGATGACCGGCCGCTCCGATGGCGGGACGCGTCTCTTCGTTCGCATGGTCGGCGCCCGCGACCTGGGAGTCGGCCTAGGGCTCCACGTCGCCCTCGACCGCGACGCGCCCACGCGCGGCTGGCTCGAGGCATCGGCCGTCGTCGATGGCATCGACGCCGCCGCATTCCTGCTCGCCCGCCCTCATCTCCGCCCGGGCGTCCTCCCGGGGACCGTCGGCATGGCGGCTGCCGGAGCGCTGCTCAGCGCCCGGCTGGCGCGGCAAGCGCCACGTCGCTAGGGCTTGATCCCTGACAGAACGCCTACGCGTCGGCGCGGTATCTCAGGCCGTCGAGGGCGACTCGGAGGATGTGCTCGTTCTGCTTGGGGTCCTTCGTCGGCATCTTGCCGATTCCGACAACCATCTGGATGACCTCGCCGATGGACACGTCCCGACGCACCATGCCTGCCTCTTGGGCGCGCTTCAGGAGCGGCTCGCCCGCCTCGAACAGGGAGGTCCGGCAAACCTGGAAGAGCGGGGCGTCCTGATCGAGGTAGTTCTGCAGCTCGGCGGCGAGTGCGCGCTTGGTGCCGATATACGAGGTGAAGTGCTCGAACCAGCCGATGAGCGCCTCCCACGGGTCGCTGCCATCGAACTCGGAAGCGGAGCGGCACATCTCCTCGACCTCGCCGACGTAGAGAGCCTCGAGCAGGGCCTGCCGGTTGGGGAAGTGCCGATACAGCGTCCCGATTCCGACTCCGGCGCGGCGCGCAATCTCCTCAAGCGCGGTTGATTCCCCACCCTCGGCGAACGCCTGCCGTGCGGCAGCGAGCACCTTCTCGTAGTTGCGCCGCGCGTCGGCCCGCTTGGGCCGCTCGATGAGTGCGTGGGCTGCTGTCTCGGTCGTGCTCATATTTTCCTTGACAACCGGAGGCCCCCTCCGTATAGTTGTGGAGGTCGCCTCCGGTTATTTCGGAGGTGGCCTCCACTTTAGCTCCAACCGAGCGTTTCGACAAGTAGGGAGCCGTATGACCGTCGCCTCACCCCCAGTAGCGCCCTCGTCCTCCGACAGTCGCCGCTGGGCCACCCTCGCCATCGTCTGCCTGGCGCAGCTGATGATCGTTCTCGACGTCACGATCGTGAACGTCGCGCTGCCCGCGATCCAGCAAGACCTCCATTTCAGCCAGGGCAACCTCACCTGGGTCGTCAACGCGTTCCTCGTGACCTTCGGCAGCCTGCTGCTGCTCACCGGGCGCCTCGGCGACCTGGTCGGGCGAAAGCGCGTGTTCCTCGCCGGCCTCGTCACGTTCACGGCCGCATCGCTTCTGTGCGGGGTCGCCCCCAGTCAGGAGACGCTGGTGGGCGCCCGCTTCCTCCAGGGCGTCGGCGCCGCCGCGCAGGCCTCCGTGATCCTGGCGATCATCGTCACCGAGTTCCCCGAGGTCGTCGAACGAGCCCGGGCCATGAGCGTCTACGTCTTCGTCTCCGTTGCCGGAGGCTCCATCGGGCTGCTCGCCGGCGGCCTGCTCACCCAGGCGCTGAGCTGGCACTGGGTCTTCTTCGTGAACCTCCCGATCGGCGTCGCCACCTATGCGCTCGGCCACAGGCTCATTCGGGCCGACAGAGGCCTCGGCCTCGGGCACGGAGTGGACTGGCTGGGCTCGCTCCTCGTCACCGCCTCGCTCATGAGCGCCATCTACGCGATCGTCGAGGCGACGAGCCACGGCTGGACCTCAGTCCAGGTGCTCGGCTTCGGCGGCCTCGCCGCAATGCTCATGGCGGCGTTCCTCGCCCTGGAGGCGCGCATCGAGAACCCGATCATGCCGCTGCGGATCCTCCGCCTGCGCGGGCTTGTCAACGCCAGCCTCGTCAGAGGCTTGCTCGTGACCGGGATGTACTCGACCTTCTTCCTCGGCACGCTCTACCTCGAGCACGTCCGCCACTACACCGCTCTGCAGACCGGCGCAGCCTTCCTGCCCTGGACCCTGACCGTCGCGGTCCTCTCGCAGGGGATCACCGCGCGGCTCGTGGACCGGTTCGGCCCGCTGTACGTGCTCACGAGCGGGATGGCCACGGCCGTCGCCGGACTGCTCCTGTTCGCGACCGTCGGGCCGGACACCGCCTTCTTCCCGACGATCTTCCTCGCCTGCTTCGCGATCGGCCTCGGGATCGGCACGGCCTTCATGCCGCTGCTGACCCTCGCCATGGCCGACGTTCCCGCCGAGGACGCCGGGCTCGGCTCCGGGATCACCACGCTCTCTCAGCAGATTGGCGGCGCGCTCGGATTGGCCGTACTCAGCACCATCGCCGCGAACCACACGAAGGCACTGGCCGCCGACCACGGGGCCACCAGCGCGCTGATCGGCGGCTACCAGGTTGCCTTCCTCGCCGGAGCAGTGGTCATCGCCGCCGGCATCGTCCTGGCTTTCGCGCTTCTGCGACCGCGCGAGCCGCGGCTGGAGCTGGAACTGGCGGCGGGCCCGGCTGGAGACGGCGGCCCCCGCGTCCCCACCAAGTTCGACATCGAGGAGAAAGCAGCATGACGCGTCTCAACCAGCAGCGCGCCCGCAGGGGCGCCCACGCCCCAGCGCGCGAAGCGCGGACACGGCGGAGCCTCGACGCGGTCTTCGCCTCCTACATCCGGGAGCTCGCGGCCGCCGGCGACGCCACGCCCAGGCCGAGAGTCGGGCGCGAGCCGCGCGACTCTTAGATACTGCCTGGGCGATGTCGGAGGAGAACGTGGAGATCGTGCGGAATGCCATCGAGGCGTCCATGCGACAGGATTGGGAGCGAGCGGCAGAACTGATCGACCCCAACGTCGAGATGCACGGGACGGTCGGTGGCCTCGAGGAGGGCCGCGTCGCTCACGGTCTTCCAGAGATACTCAACTCGTTCGAGGCATCGGACCTCGAAGCGTGGGAAGAGCGTCGGCTCGAGCCGCAGAAGTTCCTTCACATCAACGATCTCGTCGTCGTGCTGCTGCACGAATACCGGCGCGGCAAGGGCAGCGGCATCGAAGTGGAGACCGACACGGCCGTTGTCTTTACGGTGCGCGACGGGCGCGTGGTAGGCATCCAGGGGTATCTCGATCAGGTTGCGGCCCTCGAAGCCACCGGGCTGTCGGACTAGGGGCCGACCAGCTTCGCTACCGTCGGCTTGCGATGAGCAGCGACGAGCACCTGACCCAGCTGCGGGGGCTGCTGGCCGAGCAGGCGGCGCTGCGCCGAGTCGCGACGATGGTGGCCGACTCCGCACCCGCGCCAGCCATCTTCGGCCAGGTGTGCCAAGAGCTCGGGGAGCTGCTCGCGGTGAAGACCACCGACATGATCCGCTACGAGGATGAGTGCTCCGCGACGGTCGTCGGCTACTGGACGGGGAACGACTCGCCTTCGTTTCCAATCGGGGAGCGCATCCCCGTAGACGGGGAAACGGTGGGCGCGAAGCTCTACCGAAGCGGGCGCCCTGAGCGCGTCGACGACTACGAGGATGTGGAGAGCGAGCTCGCGGAGCTGGTCCGCGAGTTCGGCATCCGCTCGGTGGTGGGAGCTCCGATCTACGTGGCCGGTCGCCTCTGGGGCGCGCTCATGGTGTCAAGCGAGCAGGCGCACGCGTTCCCGGCCGGAACGGAGGCAAGGGTCGCCAGCTTCGCCGAGCTCGTCACCGCGGCGCTCGCCAACGTGGACGCGCGTGAACAGCTGGCCGCCTCGCGAGCGCGGATCGTGGAGGCCGCGGACGCCGCGCGCCGACGCATCGAGCGCGACCTCCACGACGGTGCCCAGCAGCGGCTCGTCTCGCTTGCGCTGATCCTTGGACGTCTCGAATCGAGTGTCGAGCCGAACTCCGCGGCGACCGGCGAGCTCGAGGTCGCGCGCGCCGAGCTCGATGCCGCGCTCGAGGAGCTCCGCGAGCTCGCGCGCGGAATCCATCCCAGCATCCTCACGGATCGCGGCCTCGAGGCCGCCCTTGCCGCCGTCGCCGGCCGCTCGCAGGTGCCCGTTGCGCTCGACGTCGACAGCTGCGGGGACCTCCCCTTGTCCGTGCAGACGACCGCGTACTTCGTCGTCCTCGAAGCGCTCACGAACGCCTCCAAGCACGCCGACTCGCATGGAATCGAGGTGCGGATCGCGACCGGCGAAGGCCACACGACCGTGGAGGTGCGGGACGACGGCAGCGGCGGTGTCGACCCCGCGCAGGGCTCTGGATTGAGTGGGCTCGCCGATCGAGTCAGCGCGCTCGGCGGCGCGCTCGAGATCGAGAGCCCGGTCGGCGTGGGCACAACCGTCCGAGCGCGGATGCCCGCTCAGCCCACCATCGTCTCGGCCCGCTCCAGCGCCTTCGAGTAGGCCGGGTCGCGCAGCAGCGCCTGGCGAATGCCCTCGCCCAGGATCCCGGCCTCGCCGCGGGAGGCGCCCAGCACGGTCCAGGTCGATTCCTTGCCCTTGCGGTCGCGGCGGTGTGCCGTCAACCCGCCGGCCCCGCGGTGCAGCGCGATGTCCATTCCGCTGGCCGTCCCCAGCTCGACCCCGGCCAGGCCGGGGACCGACATCGTCGCGTCGGGCACCAGCTTGAGCTCCACGTCCTGGCGGCGTCCGTGCGCCTTGCCGTGCAGGTTCCCGTTGGCGCTCATCAGCGATCCCGGCTCCCACCCGAGCCGCGCCGCCAGCCACCCGCAGAACAAGAGCCCAGCCACCGTCGACTCCGGCTGGTGGCGCACCGTGACGTGGCTGATCCGCCCCAGCTCCTCGCGCCACTGCGGCGGGTCGAACGTCGACGCCACCCGCTCCCGCCACGGCGTCGAGCGCAGCCAGGCCAGGTCCACGACGTAGGCATCCTCGGCCAGCTCGCGAGCCCGGTGCACGGCCGAGCGCGCGTCGAACTCGTTGACGGAGTCGACCAGCATCACCTGCGACAGGTGCAGCAGCGCGTCGACGGCCTCGGGGTGCCCGTGGGGCGACCACGTGACCGTCGCGATGTCGCTCACCACCAGCGGATCGACGATCGAGTTCAGCTTCTCGAGGTGACGCGGTCCCAGGTCGAGCACGATCCGCTCCCGGACGAGCTCCGGCTCGCCCGGCTCCCGGTCGCTCTCGGTCGTGATCGCCACCGTCGCGTCGATCGTCTGCCGGCCCGACTCGACCGCGCACAGGATCAGCCGCGACGGGTGGTAGCGCCCGACGCGCTCGAGCCGGTTGAGGATCTCGCCGCGCCACTCACGGTCGACCACGACGACGAGGTTGAGCACGCGCGCCGGTGCGCAGGCGCCGTCGCGGGCGTACTGCTCCTGCAGCAGCTGGCGGATCGCCGCCTCGATCGCCCCCGGCGTCGTGTCCTGCTCGCTCCAGATGCCGCTTGCCTCGGTCACGTTAGATCGCGCGCCACTTGTCCCCCGGCTCGAGCAGCTTGTCGGCCTCGGCGGGACCCGCCGCGCCGGCGGTGTACTCCACCAGCGGCGGCTCGCCGTTGCCCCACGACTCCAGGATCGGGTCGATGATGCGCCACTGGGCCTCGACCTCGTCGTCGCGGGTGAAGAGCGTCGCGTCGCCGCGCATGGCGTCGAGGATCAGCCGCTCGTAGGCCTCCGGCGACTGGGACAGGAACGCGGTGCCGTAGAGGAACTCCATGTTCACCGGCCGGATCCGCATCCGGCTGCCCGGGATCTTCGCGCCGAGCGACAGCGACACGCCCTCGTTGGGCTGCATCGTCAGCACCAGCTGATTGGGCTGCACGCCAACCGACCCCTGCGACTCGAAGGCCAGGTGCGGCACCGGCTTCAAGGTGATCGCGATCTCGGTGACCTTGCGCGCCAGGCGCTTGCCCGTGCGCATGTAGATCGGGATGCCGGCCCAGCGCCAGTTGTCGACCTCGAGCCGCAGCGCGGCGTAGGTCTCGGTCTGGGAGTCCGACGGCACGCCCTCCTCCTCGAGGTACCCCGGCACCTCCTTGCCCTCGCCCATCCCCGCCGTGTAGCGAGCGCGCACCGTCTGGTTGGGCGGATCGACCGGCTTGATGGCGTGCAGGACCTTGACCTTCTCGTCGCGGACGTCGTCGGCGGTGAAGGTGACCGGCGGCTCCATGCACAGCAGGGTCAGCAGCTGCATCATGTGGTTCTCGACCAGGTCGCGCAGCGCGCCCGACGTGTCGTAGTACCCGGCCCGGGTGCCGACGCCCAGGTCCTCCGAGGCGGTGATCTGGACGTAGTCGATGTAGTTGCGGTTCCAGATCGGCTCGAACAGGCCGTTCGCGAAGCGGAACGCCAGCATGTTCTGGACCGTTTCCTTGCCCAGGTAGTGGTCGATCCGGAAGACCTGCGACTCGTCCAGCTCGGACAGCACCTGGCGGTTCAGCTCGAGCGCCTCTTCCAAGCGCGTGCCGAACGGCTTCTCGATCACCACGCGAACCTCGGCCTGCTCGTGATGGTTGAGGCCGTGCGTCGCCCAGCTTGCCGACGATCGTCGCGAAGAACGCCGGCGCCGTCGACAGGTAGAAGAGCCGGTTGAACTCGATGCCGGCGTCCTTGTCGAACTGCTTGAGCGTCTCGTCGAGCCGGTCGTAGACGGAGTCGTCGTCGAACACGCCCGGCACGTAGCGCACGTTCTCGAGCAGCTTCTCGAGCACCTGGGGGTCGGGCTTGCGGCGCGAGTACTTCTCGATCGACTCCCGCGCCATCGCCTGGTAGTCGCCGTCGGGGATGTCGGAGCGCGACACCGCGATCAGGTTGAAGCGCTCCGGCAGCGCGCCCTCGTGCGCGAGGTTGTAGATGGCCGGCAGCAGCTTGCGGTGGGCGAGGTCGCCGGTGCCGCCGAAGATGACCATGGTCGTCGGGTGGATCGGGAGCCGCTCCAGCCCCTCGACCAGCGGGTTCTCCTGCTCGACAACGGCCATCGCGCTACTCCGCGTGTGGCTGCTGTTGCGCCACGGGGTCGTGGGCGTGCACGGCGTGCCCGCCGAACTGGTTGCGCAACGCCGCGTTGACCTTCGCGGCGAACGCGTTCTGGCCGCGCGACGAGAAGCGCTCGTACAGCGACGTGCTGATCACCGGCATCGGGATGCGCTTGTCGATCGCGTCCTCCACGGTCCAGCGCCCTTCGCCGGAGTCCTCCACCCAGGGCTCGAGCCGGCTCAGGTCGTTGCCTTCCTGCTCGAAGGCCAGGGCCGCGAGCTCGCACAGCCACGAGCGCACCACCGAGCCCTGCATCCAGAGATGGGCGATCTTCGCGTTGTCGAGCTCGTACTCGCTCGCATCGAACAGCGAGAAGCCCTCGGCGTAGGCCTGCATCATCCCGTACTCCACGCCGTTGTGGACCATCTTCACGTAGTGGCCGGCGCCGGTCGGGCCGAAGTGGCCCCAGCCCGGACCGTGCTCCTCGGTGGTGGGCGGCGCCAGCACGTCGAGGATCGGGGCGAGCCGTTCGACCGCCTCGTCGTCGCCGCCGACCATCATGCAGTAGCCCACCTCGAGGCCCCAGACGCCGCCGCTCACCCCCACGTCGACGTAGTGGAGCCCCTTGTCGCGCAGCTCCGCCTGGCGGCGCTTGTCGTCCGACCAGCGCGAGTTGCCGCCGTCGATGATCGTGTCGCCCTGCTCGAGCAGCCCAGCCAGCGTTTGGACGGTCTGCTCGGTGGGGTCGCCGGACGGCACCATGATCCAGACCGAGCGCGGCGCGTCGAGCTTGGAGACGAGGTCCTCGAGCGACGACGCGCCGGTGGCCCCGTGGCCCTCGGCCTCGCCGACCGCGTCCTCGTTGAAGTCGAACGCGACGCACTGGTGGTCCGAGTCGCGATGGATGCGGTGGACCATGTTGCCGCCCATCTTTCCGAGACCGATGAAGCCGAGCTGCATCAGGGAAGCCTCCTTACGGCGTCCGCGGGGTCGCCTTCGAGCCGGATCTGCACCGCCGTCAGGCCGTGGTCGCGCAGGGTCTGCAGGTCCCCCACCGCCTGCGCGTTCTTCAGGTGGCGGAAGCCGTAGCCGGCCTCCGGGATCTCGACGTCCTCGTCGCCGTCGTGGATCGAGCTGCAGGAACAGCCCGATCGGCGGCCCGCCCTTGTGGAACTGGCCGGTCGAGTGCAGGAAGCGCGGCCCGTAGCCGAACGTGGTCGTCGACTTGGTGTGATCGCGGATGCGCGTGCGCATCTCCTCGATCGCGGCGTCGAACTCGTCCGACGGCTGGACGTAGGCCATGATCGCCACGTAGCGCGGCGGCCCTGACTGGGCGAACAGCTCCTCCGGGTCGCCGGGGTCCACCTGCGGCAGCTCGCCCGCCGCGAGCACCTTGGCGGTGTTGTCCTTGGCCTCCTGGACGTTGGGCTGGTCGAACGGGTTGATGCCGAGCACCCAGCCGGCCACCGCGACGGCGAACTCCGAGAAGAAGAAGATCCGCCCGAGGTCGGAAGCCCCGTGGACGGCGAGCGTGATCGTCGGGTGCCCGGCGCGGGCGAGCGCGTCCACCCCGGCGTCCAGCTCGGCGTCGGGCTCGGCCGGGTCGCGCAGGTAGATGAACACGCGGTCCTCGCCGTAAGACTCGGGCTTGCCGAGCGGCTCGCCCGCCACCGGCAGGATGCCCTTGCCGTGCTTGCCGGTGGACTCGGCGATCAGCTGCTCGACCCAGAGCCCGAAGCTCTCGATCGCCCCGCCGACCACGAACGTCGCCTTGTCGCGGCCCTGGAGCGCCAGCCCGCCGAGCGCGACGCCCAGCCACAGCCCGGAGTTGGACGCCCCCTCGCCGAACTGGGCGCAGTTCTGCTCGGCCACCTGGCAGCGGTGCAGCATCGCCTCGACGTTCACGCCCGCCAGCGCGGCCGGGACGATCCCGAAGTAGGACAGCACCGAGTAGCGCCCGCCGATGTCGGGGTCGTTCTCGAACACGTGGCGGAAGCCGCGCTCGTTGGCCAGGTCGATCAGCGGGCTGCCCGGGTCGGTGATCGCGACGAAGCGGTTGCCGTCCCCGCCCGAGCGCTCGTAGAAGTAGCGCATGTGCGAGAGCGTCTCGATCGTGCCGCCCGACTTGGACGAGACGATGAACAGCGTGGTGTCGAGGTCGACCGTGCGCTCCACCTCGAGCACGGCCCCCGGGTCGGTCGAGTCGAGCACGTGCAGGCGCAGCCCGTCCGGGATCTGGCCGTAGGAGCGGCGGATCACCTCCGGGCCGAGGCTCGAGCCGCCCATGCCGAGCAGCACGGCGTCGGTGAACCCCTCCGCCTTGACCTGTGCCACGAACGCCTCCAGCGCGGGCGCCTGCTCGAGCATCTTCTCGCTGATCGTCAGCCAGCCCAGGCGATTGGCGATCTCCGGCACGCCCGGGCCGCCCCAGAGCGACTCGTCGTGCTGCCAGATGCGCCGGGCCACGCCCTCGGCGTTGGCCTGCTTGATCCGCTCGATCAGCGCCGGCTCGAGCTCGTCCGGGATCGACGACGCGATCGTCGGCGGCCGCCCGGTCACGATCCCCTCGCGCGTCAGCTCCACCCCGGCGATCAGCTTGTCGAACGGCTCCACGAACTTATCGATGCCGTCGCGCAGCAGCTGCTGGGTCACGTCGGTCATGTCGATGCCCGCGTTGGCGAGCGCATCGAGCTCCGCCGTCGGGTCCTGGTCGGCCGTGGCACCGGTCACCTCGAGCTGCTCCTCGCAGGCCAGCAGCGTCGGCATCGGCATCGTGTTGACGGTGTGCGGCGCGACCAGCGCGTCGACGTACTTGGTCTCGGGGTAGTGCGGGTCCTTCACGCCGGTCGAGGCCCACAGCGGGCGCTGCACCGGGCAGCCGGCGTCGCGCAGCGCCGCGAAGCGCTCGCCGAGGAACAGCTCCTTGAACCGCATGTATGCAGCCCGCGCGTTGGCGATCGCGGCGACCCCGCGCAGATCCGAGCCGTCCCCCAGGCGCTTGTCGACCTCCGTGTCCACGCGTGACACGAAGAAGCTCGCGACCGAGTGCACCGTGAGCGGCTCGCCGGCCTCGAGCCGGCGCTCCATCCCGCGGATGTAGGCCTCCGCGATGGCGCTGTAGGACTCGACGCTGAACAGCAGCGTCACGTTGACGTTGATCCCCTCCGAGATCGCCTGCTCGATCGCCGGCACGCCCTCGTCGGTGCCGGGGATCTTGATCAACAGGTTGGGCCGGTCCACGCGCTGCCAGAAGTCGCGCGCCTGGGCCAGCGTGGCGTCCGCGTCGTGCGCGAAGCCCGGCTCGACCTCGAGCGACACGAAGCCGTCGGCGCCGCCGGCCTCGTCCCAGACGGGGCGCAGCACGTCGCAGGCGAGCTTGACGTCGGTGATCGCGATCTCCTCGTAGATCTGGCGGGCGTCGAGGCCCTGCCCGGCCAGCTCGGCGATCTGCTCGTCGTAGTCGGACGAGCCGAGGATCGCCTTCTCGAAGATGGCGGGGTTGGAGGTGACGCCGCGCAGCGAGTCCTCGCGCACCAGCCGCTCCAGCTCGCCGCTCTCGATCAGGCTGCGCCGGATCTGGTCGAGCCAGACGCTCGTGCCGGCCGCGGTCAGGGCCGCGAGCCGCGGGTTGACCTGCGCGCCGACGCTCATGCTCGTGCCCCCAGTCGCTCGAGGACCGCCCGCCCGCGGGCGGCCACGTTCTCGGCGGTGAAGCCGAAGTGCTCGTACAGCTCGGGCTGCGGCGCGGAGGCCCCGAAGCCGGTCATGCCGACCTGATCGCCGTCGTCGGTGGTCCACTGCGACCAGCCGAACGTCGAGGCGGCCTCGACCGAGACGCGGGCGCGCACGGCCGGCGGCAGGATCGCGTCGCGGTAGTCGGCGTCCTGCTCGGCGAACCGCTCGAGGCAGGGCGCCGAGACCACGCGGGTGGCGACCCCGTCGGCCTCCAGCAGGTCGGCGGCCTCGGTGCAGATGTGCACCTCGGAGCCGGTGCCGATCAGGATCAGGTCGGGGTCGCCCTCCTTGAACGACTCCCGCAGCACGTAGGCGCCGCGGTGGATGGCGTCGTCGGGAACCGCGCTCGGGTTCCAGACCGGCAGCCCCTGGCGGCTCAGGGCGAACGCCACCGGCGTGTTCGTCTGCTCGATCGCGAAGCGCCACGCCAGCGCGGTCTCGTTGGCCCCCGCGGGCCGCACCATGTACAGGTTCGGGACGGCGCGCAGGTGCGCCAGCTGCTCGATCGGCTGGTGCGTCGGCCCGTCCTCGCCGAGGCCGATCGAGTCGTGGGTGAAGACGTGGATCGCCGGCAGGTGCTGGATGGCGCTGAGCCGGATCGCCCCCTTCATGTAGTCCGAGAACGTGAAGAAGGTCGAGCCGAACGCCTTGAGCCCGTGCAGGTTGAGGCCGTTGACGATCGCCCCCATGCCGTGCTCGCGCACGCCGTAGTGGACGTTGCGCCCCGAGTAGTCGCCAGGCGCGACCGAGCCGCCGTCGTCGATGAACGTGAGCGTCGACGGCTCGAGGTCGGCCGAGCCGCTGACGAGGTGCGGCACGCGCGTGGCCGCCCACTGGATCACCTGCTGGGAGGCCTTGCGGGTGGCTATGCGGCCGTCCTCGGGGCGGAACTTCGGCAGCTCGGCGTCCCAGCCGTCCGGCAGGCGCCCCTCCATGACGAGCGACAGCTCGTCCCAGGCGTCGGAGTTGTCGGCGCGGTAGGCCTCGGCGCGCTCGTTCCACTCGGCCTCGGCCTGCGCCCCGCGCTCGCCGGCGGTCTCCTTGAAGTGCGCGAGCACCTCGTCGGGCACGAGGAACTGGGCGTCCGGGTCCCAGCCGTAGGCCTCCTTGGTCAGGCGCACCTCGTCCTCGCCCAGCGGCGAGCCGTGGGCGGCGTGGGTGTCCTGCTTGTTGGGCGAGCCGTAGCCGATGTGGGTGCGCAGCATGATCAGCGACGGCTTGTCGGCAACCCCGCCGGCGGCTTCGATCGCCTGCTCGATGTCGTCGAGCTCGAGGTCCTCGCCCAGGTCCTGCACGTGCCAGCCGTACGCCTCGAAGCGCTTGGGCACGTCCTCGGAGAACGCCATCTCGGTGTGGCCGGCGAGCTGGATGTGGTTGTTGTCGTAGAAGACCGTCAGCTTGCCGAGCCCGAGGTGGCCGGCCAGCGAGCAGGCCTCGGACGAGACGCCCTCCTGGATGTCGCCGTCGCTGGCGATCGCGAACGTGCGGTGGTCGATCAGGTCGTGGCCGGGGCGGTTGTAGCGGGCGGCGATCATCGCCTCGGCGAGCGCCAGGCCGACCGCCATCGAGATGCCCTGCCCGAGCGGACCGGTGGTGGCCTCGATCCCGGCCGCGTCGCCGCGCTCGGGGTGCCCCGCCGTCGGGCTGCCGAGCTGGCGGAAGTTCTTCAGGTCGTCGAGCGTCAGCCCGTAGCCGGACAGGTAGAGCGACGCGTAGAGCAGCATCGACGCGTGGCCGGCCGAGAGGATGAAGCGGTCGCGGTCGAACCAGTCCGCGTTCGCCGGGTTGTGCTTCATGACGCGTGTGTAGAGCAGGTACGCGAGCGGGGCCAGTGCCATGGGCGCGCCCGGATGCCCGGACTTCGCCTTCTCCACGGCGTCCATCGAGAGCGTGCGGATCGTGTTGATCGAGAGCTCGTCCAGCTGGGAGCCGCCGGTCGTCATTCGGCCCTTTCGGTCGTTGTCGCGTCTGGCTGTGGAGTATCGCGCTTCTGCGCCGCCGCCTCCTGGGCCGCCAGCACCGCGGCGCCGATCACGCCCGCGTCGGGGCCGCCCTCGGCCAACGCGACGTTGGTGCGCCGCAGCAGAGCCGGGAGGGCCCTCGCGTTCGCCTCCTGGATCGCCCGGTCGAGGAACAGGTGGCTGGCGCGCGAGACGCCGCCGCCGATCGTGAGCCGGTCGGGCTCGAACACGTTCACGTAGCCCGCGATGGCCACGCCGAGCATCCGCCCGAAGTTCTCGAAGATCAGCAGCGCGTCCGAGTCGCCGGCCTCGGCGGCCTCCTGCAGCTCGCGCCCGGAGACCTTGCCGTCGTCGCCGATCCGCTGGGCCAGCCGGCTGTCGGGCTTGTCCACAGCCAGCTCGGTGGCGTCGCGCTCGAGCGCCTGGCCCGAGCAGTAGGCCTCGATGCAGCCGCGGTTGGGGCAGTTGCCCGGGCAGGGCGGGCCGTCGGGGTTGAGCGTCATGTGGCCCAGCTCGGCACCGAGACCGTGCGCGCCGCGGAAGGTCATCCCGTCGATCACGACCCCGCCGCCGACGCCGGTGCCGAGCGTGAGCATCACGAGGTGGTCCTCGCCGAGTATGTGGGCCTCGGCGAGAGCGGCGCAGTTCGCGTCGTTGTCCACGAACACCGGCACGCCGAAGCGGCGGCCGAGCTCCTCGCGCAGCGGCACGCCGGTGAGCGGGATGTTGACGCTCGTCTCGACCGTGCCGGTCGCGTACTCGATCTGGGACGGCACGCCGACGCCGATCGCCTCGGGCTGGCCGACCCGGTCGATCATGCGCTTCACGGCCGTCTCGATCCCATCGAGCAGCGCCTCCGTCGTGTGCGTGACGGTGGGGTCCTCGCGTGGCCTCACGGACGGTCACTCCGTCGACCGCCGCGACGGCGACCTTCGTGCCGCCTACGTCGACGCCGAGGACCACGATCGGGATTCCTATCCCGGCGAGGCCCAACAAGCAAGCGCCGTCACCGGGGATTCACCCGATGTCGCCTCTGGTGAGCGCCGCGTACATCCCCAGCAGGCCGGCCCAGCCTCCTCGGAGCTCACGGAATCTCGCATAGCGGGCCGCGCTCGCCCCATACCTCGAAGCCGCGGTGCTCGAGCGTGACGCGTGTGCTCGACTCCCTTCCGCGTCGAAGGTCACCTCGACCTCGGTTTGCCTCGCCGGATCCGGATCGAACTTGAAGTCCGGATCGATCTGCCAGGCCATCACGATTCGGTGGGGCGGTTCGCAGGCCAGCACTCTCCCCCACGGGCACTCGTTGCCCTGCGCGTCACGCTCGCCCCAGCGCCCGCCCTCACGTGCCTCGAGACGACGGTCGCGGCCTCCGCCGCGCCGATGCATGCGTGGCCTTCGGCCACCAGGAGTCGAACTGCGCACGAACTGGTCGAACGCGCGCTCGGGGGTGAGTGGGACGGTCACGCTTTACGGGCGCTGAGGTCGTGGCTTGATCGGTCATGTCGCTCCCTTCCTGGCGGCCTGCTCGAAGCGCCAGAGCATCGCTCCAGAACGTGTCGAGTACGCGCGCATCGCCTCACCCCGCGCGGTCCACGCGGTAGAGACGCCGGTTGCCCTCGCGCGTCGGCCACCAGGCCGGCGTCCTCCAGCACCCTGAGGTGCTGAGACGCCGGCCGCTACCAACTCGCCGCGAGTCGCCACGCGCGCCGCGCGCAGCCGCTCAAGATGCCCCTCGCGTATCGCAGTCGCTAAGCCGTTCCGTAAGTTCACTTACGTAAGTCTACCTTACAACTGCCTCGCGTCAACCCCCCGCTGGCGGTCTGGTGACTTGTGGGCAAGAATGGGCGTATGAGCCCACCCCGGCGCCGCCTCGTCGGCGGATTGGACCTCGGCGGCACCAAGATCCAGGCGGTCGTGCTGGACGGGCGCCGCTCGGTGATCGGAGAGGCGAACAGCGCCACCCCGACGACCGACGGCGCGCAGGACGTGATCCTCGCGCTCGTCTCGACGATGGGCTCGGCTGCGCCGACGCCGGCGTCGAGACTACCGACCTGGCCGGCGTGGGAGTCGGCTCGCCGGGCGCGATCGACACGCGCCGCGGCGTCGTCACCGGCGCGCGCAACCTGCCCGGCGAGGGCGCGCCGATCCGCGATCGCCGCGGGCTTCAAGACGCTCGCCGACACGCGCGCGTACGTGGACAACGACGTGACCGTCGGCGTGAACGCCGAGTACGCGCTCGGCGCGGGGCGGCGCTCGAAGTCGCTGCTCGGCGTGTGGTGGGGCACCGGCGTGGGCGGCGGCCTGGTGCTGCACGGCGAGCCGTGGGAGGGCCGCGGCGCGGCCGGCGAGCTCGGCCACGTGGTCGTGAAGATCGGACGGCGCCGAGTGCACCTGCGGCCGGCGCGGCTGCATGGAGGCCTACGCGGGCCGCGGCGCGATGGAGATCCGCGCGCGGCGCGAGCACAAGCGCGGCCGCAAGACCGACCTCTTCAAGATCATGGAGAAGCGCGGCCGGACCCGGCTGACCTCGGGCGTCTGGGCGCGCGCGCTCGAGCACGAGGACGAGCTCGCCATCGAGCTGATCGACCGCGCCCTGGGCGCGCTCGGCGCGGGCATCGCGTCCGCGGTGAACGTGCTCGACGTGGAGACCGTGGTGATCGGCGGCGGGCTCGGCACGCGACTGGGCGAGCCCTACGTCGAGCGCATCCGCGAGGCGATGCAGCCGCACCTGTTCGTCGACGACCAGCCGCCGCGCGTGGCGCTGGCGGAGCTGGGCGACCTGGGCGGGGCGATCGGCGCCGCGCTGCTGGTGCCGCCCGGCAGCCCCGGGCGCAAGCGCTAGCCCGGCCGGCGCACGCCCACCTCGTCGAGGTGGGCGCAGCAGGTCGCCGGGATCCTCGTAGACGCGGAACGCGCCAGCGTAGATCGAGCTCCTCGCGGCCGTAGCCGCCCGACAGCAGGCCGATGCCCGAGCGCGCCCGCGCGGCGCGCGGCGAGCAGGTCCCAGACGCTGTCGCCCACGACGATGCCGTCGCCGATGTCGACGCCGAGCCGCGCCGCCGCGGTGAGGAACAGGTCCGGGTCCGGCTTGGCGTAGCGGACCTGGTCGCGGGTGACCATCGGCACGTCCTCGGGCAGGCCCAGCAGCGCGCGGGCGCGGCCGGCGCGCGCTCGTCCCCGCTCGTGGCGATCGCCCAGGGAAGCCCCCGCTCGGTCAGGTCGCCGAGCAGCTCGCTCGCGCCCGGCAGCGGGCGCACGCCGCCGTAGCGGCGCGTAGGCCTCGGCGTGCAGGTCGGGCAGCCGGCCGAGCATCTCGTCGTCGAGCTGGTCGCCCATCTCGCGGCGCAGCGCGGTGGCACGAACAGGCCGCCGCTCATGCCGATGCGGCGGTGGATCTTCCAGACGCCAGCGACGATGCCGCCTCCTCCAGCGCCTCGCGCCAGGCGATCACGTGCTGGTAGACGCTGTCGATCAGCGTGCCGTCGAGGTCGAACAGGAACGCCGTGTCCTTGCGGGCGGTCACGCGTCGGGGTTTTACAGGGTGGGCACGGCGCGCGATACTGCCGCCCCGATGAGGCATCCGACCGTGGCCCGCCTGGCCAGCTCGATCTACGGGACCGTCCTCGCGATCGCCCTGATCGCCGCCTACAGCGCCGAGGCGGACCTCGATCCCCTGCTGATTGCGGCCGCGCTGCTGGTGACTCTGAGCGTGTTCTGGCTCGCCCATGCGCAGGCGGAGCTACTCGCGCTCCGCTACACCGTCGGGCACGGACTCACCGGCGACGAGATCAAGGCGCAGGTGCGCCACGGCTGGCCGATGGTGGAGGCCGGCTTCCCCCCGGCCGTGGCGCTCGTGCTCGGAGGCGTCGGGCTGCTCGGCGACAGGCCTCGGTCAACCTCGCGCTGGCGATCGGCGTGGCCGAGCTGGCCGCCTGGGGGATCGCCATCGGCCGGCGCGAGCGGCTCAGTACGCTGCGGGTGATCGGCGTGACCGCGATAACGTGGCGCTCGGCCTGGCGGTCGTGGGCCTGAACTGCTGATCCACTGATCGCGTCCAGCGCCCGCCGGGCGAGCGGGCCGCGCCTCGCGCGCGGCCCGCTCTTACCCAGGCGCCCCCCTACTGCACGTCCTGCACGGCCGCCAGGCCGGTGATCACGTGCCCGGAGCGACCGATCCGGCCGAGGCGCACCGAGTCCCCGGTCAACACGTCAACGCGATAGAGCTCGGCACCCGGCCGCCTGTCCGAGGCGGTGGCCACATAGCCGACGTTGTTCTTGCCGGCGATGTCGAAGCCGCTCTCACCGCGCACGTTGATGTCCAGCTGCTTCGGCTGGGTCAGCGTGCCGTCGTTCGGCGGCGCTTGCGTGTAGATCGCGTCGTCGAGCGCGTCGAGCGCGTACAGGATCGTCGCGGTCGGCCTCAGTGCGCTGAACGACGAGTTGGTGTAGGCCGAGCCCACCACCGACGGGTCGTTCGGGTTGAGGTCGGCGTCCATGCCGACGACGTTCGCGTCGTCGGGATGCAGCCGCTGGTTCTGATTCGCGTCGCTCGTCAGCCGGATGCGATCCACGGTCGGGTTGAAGTCCCAGCCGAAGAAGCGGCCGCGCAGTCCCGGCGAGAACGCCGGGCCTTCGGCCACCGCGATCGCGGTGAGCGGGTTCACGCGGTAGACCACGCTGTCGCTGCCGACTCCGTAGAGATCGCCGGTCGCCGGCCGGAAGTCGATCCCTCTGAGGCTGACTCCCGCCGGCAGCCCGCTGACCTTGCGGAGGCTGTCGAGCTGGCGCGGATTGTCCGCCGAGAAGCTCAGCAACTGACCCTGGTCGTCGGTCGCGTAGAACGTGCGGCCGCCTCCCTGTGAGCTCGATGAACCGGCCTGTCCGACCACGGGCACCGCGAGGGCGGCCGCGCAGACAAGGGCAAGTGAGATACGGAAGAAGCGCTTGTGCTTCATTTTCGTCTCCTTGAGGGTCGGGTATGCCTTTCGCTTCGCGCTCCTCGCCGCGTTGGATCAAGAACCAGAGAGGATTGGCGCATGTACGAGCACCTCACCTACGACCAGGACGGCCCCGTCACGCTGATCACGATCGACCGGCCCGAGCGGATGAACGCGATCGGGCCCGCAGACGCACCGCGAGCTGGTCGACGCCTGGGAGCGCTTCCGCGACGACGACGACGCGTACGTGGCGGTGCTGACCGGGGCGGGCGACAAGGCCTTCAGCGCGGGCGGCGACCTCAAGTCCGCGCTTGGACGGCGAGCCCGTCGTGGCGTTCGACCCCGAGGAGCGGGCCGCCCACGCACGCGGCGAGCGACCCGGGCGTGCTGGGCCCGTCGCGCTGGACCGACCTCTACAAGCCGACGATCGCGGCCGTGAACGGCGCCGCCTACGCCGGCGGGCTCGAGTGGGCCTGCTGGACCGACCTGGCGATCGCCGACCAGCACGCGACTTTCGGCGTCACCTGCCGGCGCTGGAACATCGGCCTGGCCGACGGCGGGACGCAGCGCCTGCCGCGCATCGTCGGCATGCGCCGGGCGATGGAGCTGATCATCACCGGCCGTGTGATCGACGCCGACGAGGCGCTGCGCATCGGCCTCGTCAACGAGGTGGTGCCGAGCGGCACCTGCGTCGAGCGGGCGCTCGAGCTGGCGCGCCAGATCGCGGCCCTCCCCCAGCCGGCGATCCGCACCGACAAGGAGGCCGCCGTCCGCGGCTTCGGCCGCCCGCTCGACGAGGGCCTGCGCATCGAGGCCGAGTGCTTCGACCGCTCGATCTTCAGCGAGGAGACCGCCGAGGGCCTGCGCCGCTTCATCGAGCGCGACCACCCCGACCGCGTCCGCGGCGGAGTGCCGGGCCGCGACTGAGGCGAGTGTGGGCCCCGGTTGCCGGGATATAGCCGGGTACTAGGGCCCACACTCGGACCTCGAGCGCGGCGCGGCGCCGTAGCCCCGAGGTGGTCGCCGCCCTCATCGCCGCTGTTTGCGCCGGGCTGGCCGCGCTGCCAGCCGCGCCGGCCACGCACCGCCCCGCATCGCCTGGCACAACTCCACCGCGCATCGGCAGCCCCGCCGCCGGCCGCCTCGAACGCGGCGTGCGCCTGCCGGCGGCCGGCGCCGCCTTCTTCACCTGGGACCCCGTCCAGCGCCGCTCGCCCAACCGCGCGCTGGCGGCGCTGGGGCACGGACCGGCTGGTGCGGATCGTGCTGACGTCGCCCGCGAGTACCGGGCGGCTCACCCGCGCGCGCCCGCGGATCGCGGTCGGCGACCTCAGCCGCCGCACACGGCGGCGACTTCGGGCCGCGCTTCGGCTACATCGGCCACGCCAGCCACCAGAACGGCCTGGACGTGGACGTCTACTACCCGCGCGCGGACGGCCGCGAGCGCGCCCCGCGCTACGCCTCCCAGATCGACCGCGCGCTCTCGCAGGAGCTCGTCGACCGCTTCCTCGCGGCGGGGGCGCGTGACGATCTTCGTCGGCCCGAACACGCGGCTCACCGGGCCGCCGGGCGTGGTCGTCCCGCTCACGAACCACGACAACCACCTGCACGTGCGGATCGGCTGAGCGGCTACAGCCCGACGCGGCGCGGGCGCGGCGGCTGCGAGAAGAGCCGCCAGAGGCCGGCCTCCGGCATCCGCTCGATCGCGAAGCCCGTCGGCGCTGGCCTCGCCCTCGATCAGGTTGGCGAGGCGGGGTTGGTGGGGAAGCGGCTGATCGCCACCACGGCCCGCAGGCGGACGGCCAGCGGACGCTCGCCCACCCACAGGATCACGAGCGGCGGCACGGTCAGGGGCCACCCCGACCGTGGGTCCGTTGTGGGCGACGACGAGCGCACCTCCACCTCGATCTCCTCCCGCACGAGCTCCTCCGCATCGAGGAAGGCCCGGACCGATCGCTGCTCCCCGATCACCTTCTGACCCTAGGATCGGCCTCGCTAGATGCGCCACTCGAACACCCGTCTAGAACACGCCCCTCGGCGAAGGGCGGAGTGTCCAGGCGTTCGCTCCCGGGCCGGGTCAACCTGATCGGCGAGCACACCGACTACAACGACGGTCTCTGCCTCCCGTTCGCCGTCGAGCGCGGCGTCACGGTGACCGCCGAGCCCGCTTCCGGCGCCGCGATCGAGGCGCACGCGCACGACCTGGGCGAGCGCGACCGCTTCGAGCTTGGCGCGCGGCAGCGGCGCGGCCGAGGGCTGGCGCGCGCTTCGTCCGCGGCGCCGCCGCGCGAGCTCGCAGCGCGACGGGCATCGAGCTGCGCGCCTGCCGCCTCGACGATCTCCGGCGACCTCCCGCTGCGGCGCGGGCCTGTCCTCGTCGGCCGCCGTTTCGTCGCGCTCTGCCTGGCGCTCTGCGCGATCGCCGGAGCCGAGCCCGCCGGACCGGATCGCCGCTCGCGCGCCTGTGCTCGCGCGTGGAGAACGACTGGACCGGCGCCCACACCGGGCTGCTCGACCCGCTCGCCTCGCTGTTCGGCGAGCGCGGCCAAGCCGTGCGCATCGACATGCGCGGACCCGAGCTGCGCACCGTCCCGCTCGACCTGCGCGGACCACCTGCTGGCCATGCTCGACTCCGGCGCGTCGCGCGACCTCTCGGCCGACTCCGGCTACAACGAGCGCCGCGAGGAGTGCCGCGCGGCCTGCCGAGCGCTCGGGATCGACTCGCTGCGCGACGCGACCAGCGAGCGCGGGCCTGCCCGACCCGCTCGACCGCCGCGTGCGGCACGTCATCTCGGAGAACGAGCGCGTCGACGCCACGGTGGCCGCGCTCGAGCGACGGCGACCTCGACGAGGTCGGCGCGCCTGCTCGACGCCTCGCACCGCAGCCTGCGCGACGACTACGAGGTCTCGGTGCCCGAGGTCGAGCGCGCCGTGGAGACCTGCCGGCAGGCCGGCGCGCTCGGCGCCCGCATCATGGGCGGCGGCTTCGGCGGCTCGGTGCTGGCGCTGTTCCCGCCCGGCGCGCGCCTGCCGCGCGGGCGCGGTCAGCGTCGAGCCAGGCTCCGCCGGCTTCGCTGCGAGTCTGATAGAACCGGCCTGCCGTGGACCGCCGGCTGGCCTACAAGAACCTGCGCACGGGGCTGATCGCGGGGGCGATCGCCCTGGTGGTGTTCGGGCTGGCGTGGGTCGTGGGGCTCGTCTACTGATGGCCGACGAGACCGTCCACACGGACGGCTCGCCGGCCCCGCCCGCCGGGCGAGCCGGTGCACCTGCCCGGCCCCTCCTACCTGCCGGTGGTCACCGCGTTCGGCCTCACGCTCGCCGTGACCGGCGTCGTGCTGTCGTGGGTCCTGACCGGGCATCGGGCTCGTGATCACGGTCGTGGCGGTGTGGCGCTGGATCCGCGACACGCGCCGCGACATCTCAGAGCTTCCGCTCGAGCACTAGCCGACGGCGTCGAGATCCGACGGCAGCTCGCTGGTCGCGCCGTCGGAGACCCAGCAGCGCACGATGTCGCGCATCGACAGGATGCCGGTCATCGTCGCCGCCGTCGACGACGACCAGGTGGCGGAACCCGCCCCGCACCATCGCCTCCGCGGCCGCCTCGAGCGACCAGTCCGGCGCGGCAAACGTGAGCTTCGACGAGAGGTGATCCGCCACTCGCTCGCGGTCGGGATCCTGCCCGCTGCCGATCGCCTGGAGGATGTCGCGCTCGGTGAGGATGCCCGGTCCGGGCTGCTCCAGGTCCATCACCACTGCCGCGCCGACGTGCCGCTCGGCCATGGCGACGGCGGCCTCGCGCAGCGAGTGCCCCGGATTGACGGTGAGTACGACGCTGCTCATTCCGTCCCGGACCTGCATCAACCCTCCTACGAGCTAGTGACGATCGGCTCAAGCCAGCCTAACACCAACGACCGACATCCGATTGGCGTTTTCAGACGTATACCCCGGTGGTGCGGCAGTCCACCCGGCACAGACGACGGACCCTGTTCGAGGATGCCCTGGGCGCGATTTCGCGCGAGTTCGCCGACGAGAACCTGTCGCTCGCCGTCGTCGCGCACTCGATCGCGACCTCGCGACGGCAGCTGCAGCGGGTGTTCGCCGAGCAGGGAACGAGCTTCCGCAAGGAGCTCCAGCGCGCCCGAATGGCGCACGCGGCACTCCTGCTGAGGCAGGAGCGGCTGCCGGTGGCGGCCGTCGCGCGGGCCGTCGGCTACCGCCAGGCGGCGCAGTTCTCGAAGGCCTTCCGCCGCCACCACGGCCACCCGCCGTCGGCGGCGCGCCTCGGCGCGCAGCAGCGACGCGAAGCGGCGGGCTCGGCGCTCGCCGCCTGACGCCCCGCTCAGCCGCTGGCTTCAATACACTCGCGCGCCGATGAGCGAGAGGGACCCAGCGGCCGGGGATCCGGCAGGCCCGCCGGAGCAGGATCCGCGCATCGCGCGGTGAGAAGCACCCGGTCGCGAGGATGATCGCGCTCGGCATCGTGCTCTCGCTGATCGGCATCGCGATCGCCCTCCTGATCGACTGGTTCCCGGTCTCCGCGGCGGGCTCGGCGGACGAGATCGACACCGTCTACGACGTCCTGCTGATCTGCTCGGTGCCGGTCTTCATCCTCGTGATGACGGTCGCGATCTACAGCGTGGTTCGCTTCCGCGCCAAGCCGGGCGACATGCGCGACGGCGCCCCGATCCACGGCAACACGCGGCTCGAGGTCGTCTGGGTGACGATCCCGTTCCTGATGGTCACCGCGCTCGCGATCTACGGCTGGATCGTGCTCGACGACCTCGAGGCCAAGCAGCCCAACGAGCTGATCGTGAACGTGACCGGGCAGCAGTTCACGTGGTCGTTCGACTACCCCAGCGAGAAGGTCAAGTCCAACACGCTGGTCCTGCCCAAGGACCGGCCCGTCGAGTTCCGGATCCACACCAAGGACGTGCTGCACTCGTTCTGGGTGCCGGAGTTCCGGCTCAAGTCGGACGCCGTGCCCGGCCTCACCACGAAGATCCGCCTGACCCCGGACCGGATCGGGCGCTACCAGGTGGTGTGCGCCGAGCTGTGCGGGATCGGCCACTCGACGATGCGCCAGAACGTGCGCGTGGTCGCGACAGCCGACTTCGACTCCTGGCTCGACGATCAGAAGCAAGCGGCCGCGCCGCCAAGCGGGGAAGCCGAGGGTGGCGGCGGTGAGACCGGCGGCGGCGGCGGTGGCGCTGGTGGCGACGGCGCGGCCGTGTTCGCTGCCAACGGCTGCGCCAGCTGCCACACGTTCAAGCCCGCCAACGCGACCGGCACGGTCGGCCCCGACCTCGACGAGATCGCGACCCCGACCGCGGCGTTCATCCGCCAGTCGATCGTCGATCCCAACAAGGAAGTGGAAGAGGGGTTCTCCCCGGGCATCATGCCCCAGGACTTCGGCGACAAGCTGTCCCCCGACGAACTCGACGCTCTCGTGGAGTACCTTCTGAAGGCGCAGAAATGACCCTCACCCGTCGTCTTCTCGCACCCGGCTGGTACCGCGCCGCCCTCGGCGTGGCGATCGTCTTTGGCATCGGGATGGGGATCGTCGTCGCCGTCCGCGCGCTGTACGGCTGGGACCCGCTCTTCGACTGGGACGCGATCATCACCGTCGGCGCGCTGGTCGCCGCCCCGTTCGGCTACCTGATCGGGATCGGCTGCTTCGACTACTGGTTCCGCTGGGCCTCGGGCGCCCCCACGATCCCGGAGGACCACTCCGGCCACGGCGCCTACTCGTGGAAGGACTACTTCCGCGTCAACACCGACCACAAGGTCATCGGCATCCAGTACATCTGCACGACCTTCTTCTTCTTCGTGGCCGGCGGCCTGATGGCGATGCTGATGCGCGCGGAGCTCGCCCAGCCCGGCACGCAGTTCGTGGACCCGAACACCTTCAACGGGCTGTTCTCGGTGCACGCCTCGCTGATGATCTTCCTGTTCATCATCCCGGTCTTCGCCGGGATCGCGAACTACGTGATCCCGCTGATGATCGGCGCGCCGGACATGGCGTTCCCGCGTCTGAACGCGCTCTCGTTCTGGATGCTGCCGGCCGCCGGGGTGATGATGCTGTGCTCGTACTTCGCCGAGGGCGGCGCCTTCGCCACCGGCTGGACCGCCTACGCGCCGCTCTCCACCGAGACCCCGCTCGGCCAGCAGTTCTTCACGGTCGGCGTGCAGTTCGCGGGCGCGTCCTCGATCGCCACGGCGCTCAACTTCCTGGTCACGATCATCACCATGCGCGCGCCCGGCATGACGTTCTGGCGCATGCCGCTGCTGGTGTGGGCCAACTTCACGACCTCGCTGCTGGTCGTGATCGCCACGCCGTTCATCGCCGGCTCGCAGTTCTTCGTGCTGCTCGACCGCACGATCGGGACCAAGTTCTTCGACCCGGCGGCGGGCGGCGACGTGCTGATGTACCAGCACGTCTTCTGGTTCTACTCGCACCCGGCCGTCTACATCATGATGCTGCCGGGCTTCGGGATCATCAGCGAGGTCATCTCGACGCACGCCCGCAAGCCGATCTTCGGCTACCGGATGATGGCCTTCTCGCTGGTGGCGATCGTGATCCTCGGGTTCTCGGTCTGGGCGCACCACATGTTCGTGTCGGGCATGTGGAGCTGGCTGCGCGTCCCGATGATGATCACGACGATGCTGATCGCGGTGCCGACCGGCATCAAGATCTTCTCCTGGCTCGCGACGCTATGGCGAGGGGTGATCCATCTCCGAACGCCCATGCTGTTCGCGCTGGGCTTCATCACGATGTTCACGCTGGGCGGGATCAGCGGCATCATGCTCGCGGTCGTGCCGTTCGACATCCACGTGTCGGACACCTACTTCATCGTCGCCCACATCCACTACGTGCTGTTCGGCGGCTCGGTGTTCACGATCTTCGCCGGGATCTACCACTGGTTCCCGAAGATGACCGGCCGGATGTACGACGAGACGCTCGGGCGCGCTGCATTTCTGGCTCTCGTTCATCTTCTTCAACCTCACGTTCGGCCCGATGCACCTGGTCGGCATCGAGGGCATGCCGCGGCGCGTGGCCGACTACGCCGACCAGTTCGCGACCTGGAACGCGATCATCTCGATCTCGGCCTTCATCTTCGGGCTCTCGTTCCTGATCTTCGTCTACAACGTCGTCGCCTCCTGGCGACACGGGCCGCTGGCCGAGGGCAACCCCTGGCGCGCCCATTCGATCGAGTGGCAGGTGTCCTCGCCGCCGCCCGTGTTCAACTTCGACGAGGTGCCGACGGTCGTCGGCGGGCCGTACGAGTACGGCGTGCCCGGCGCCGTGCACGCCGTGTTCAAGGAGAAGGCGCCCGCGGGCGCCGCGGTGCCCGCCCCGGCCGGCGGCGGCGGCGCGCCGCCCCCAACTGAATGAAGCGGATCCTCGTAGTCGCCAACGAGACGGTGGCCGGCCAGCCGCTGATCGACGCCGTGCGCGAACGCGCCGCCGGCGAGCAGGTCGACGTGCACGTGATCTGCCCCCAGAACCAGCCCCGGCACGGCTACGTGATCTACGACTCGACGGTGCGCGACGCCGCCGAGAACCGCCTTCAGATGACGCTCGCGCTGCTGCGCGAGGCCGGCATCGAGGCCGACGGCGAGGTGATGGACCCCGACCCCTACGCCGCCGTGATGGACGCGCTCGGCGAGGCCGACTACGACGAGATCATCATCTCCACCCACCCCGAGACGCGCTCCGGCTGGCTGCGCGAGGGGCTCGTGGACCGCGTCCGCCGCGCCGCGCGGCGCCCGGTGGAGCACGTGGTGGTGGACCTCGACACCGAGCGCGACGACGTGAAGCGCACGCTGGTGGTGGCCAACCAGACCGTGGCCAGCCCGGCGCTGCTCGACGTGCTGCGCCGCAAGGCCCAGGAGGAGCCGCGCCGCTTCATCGTGATCTGCCCCGAGGCCGAGAGCAACGGCAACGGCGGAGGCGACGCGGCCGAGCGGCTCGCGCACACGCTCAAGGCGCTCGAGGACGCCGGGCTCGAGGCGATCGGGCAGGTCGTGCACCCCGATCCCTACACGGCCATCCAGAACGCGCTGCAGTCCTACTCGCCCGACGACATCGTGATCTCCACCTTCCCGGAGACGCGCTCCGGGTGGCTGCGCGCCGACCTGATCGGGCGGGTGGAGCAGTCGACCGGGAAGCCCGTCGAGCACGTCGTGAGCGAGGAGGGGGCCTGATGGAATCGGCATCGGTCGCCGCCGGCCACGCCGCCCACGACGAGCATCACGGGCCGCCCGCGGCCAACTCTCCTCGCGGGTCGAGGCCCAGTTCCTCGGGATGCTGCTTTTCATCATCTCCGAGGTCATGCTCTTCGGAGCGTTCTTCACGGCCTACTTCTTCATCAGGGTCGTGGCCGACTCGGGCTGGTTCCCGATCGACGGCAAGGAGCTCCCCAAGGTCATCGCCGGCGTCAACACCGCGGTGCTGGTGTCGTCGAGCTTCACGATGCACTGGGCGCTCGAGGGCGCTCGCCGCGGCAACCGGCGCGCGATGCAGGTCGGCCTGCTCACCACGGCGCTGCTCGGCCTGATCGTTCCTCGCGGTGCAGATCAACGAGTACGTCCACATCGGCTTCGCGCCGTCCGACAACGCGCAGGCCACGATCTTCTACGGGCTGACCGGCCTCCACGGCGCGCACGTGTTCGTCGGCCTGACGCTGCTGACGATGGCGACCACGCGCGCGTTCCGCGGCCACTTCACGCCGAAGGAGCACCGCGGGGTCGAGGTGCCCGGCATCTACTGGCACTTCGTCGACGTCATGTGGATCGTCGTCTACTCGACGGTCTACCTCCTCTAGCGCCGTGCTGAATCCGCTGCGCTCCGAGCAGGAGGCCTTCCGCTTCCTCCTGTGGGTGCTCGTCGTCGCCGTGGTCGTGGTCGGCGCCGTTCTGCTCGTCCGCGCGCTGTGAACGCGGACCTCGAGCTGGCCGAGCGCGCGGCGCGCGCGGCCGGCGAGGTGCTGCTCTCCTACTACGGCCGCCCGCCCGAGGGGGTCGAGTCCAAGTCCTCGGCGACGGATCTCGTCTCGGACGCCGATCGCGAGGCCGAGCGCACGATCCGCGAGCTGCTCGAGGCCGAGCGCCCGCAGGACGGCCTGGTGGCCGAGGAGGGCTCTCGCGCCGAGGCCGCCAGCGGGCGGCGCTGGGTGGTGGACCCGCTCGACGGGACGATCAACTTCCTCTACGGCTTCCCGGCCTGGGCGGTCAGCGTGGCGCTGGAGGACGGCGACGGCGCGCTGGTGGGCGTGGTGCACTCGCCGATCCACGGCGAGACGTTCCGCGCTGTCCGCGGCGAGGGCGCGTTGCTCGGCGACCGCACGCTGCGCGTGCGCCCGGAGCGGCCGCTCGAGCAGGCCCTCGTGGCAACCGGCTTCTCGTACGAGCCCGACCGCCGCGCTGTCCAGGCCGAGGCGATCGCGAAGCTGCTCCCCCGCGCCCGCGACATCCGCCGCGCCGGCGCCGCGGCGCTCGACCTGGCCTGGGTGGCCGCCGGCCGCGTGGACGCCTTCTTCGAGCGCGGCCTCCACCACTGGGACTGGGCCGCCGGGCGCCTGCTTGTCGAGGAGGCCGGCGGCAGCTGCGCGTGGCTCGACGACGGCTGGCCCGGGCTGCTCGCCGCGTCACACGACGGGCTGCTGGCCGAGCTGCGGCCGTACGTCTAGGCGAGGAACGAGCTGGCGCCGCCTGTGCCGAGGCGCGCAGCCCGCGACGGTTGACCAAGGCCCGGCGTAGCGTCGCGACGCGCTGCTGGCGGCCGTCCGCCGCATCACGGAGTCGGTCCGGAGACAGCCGCGCGACGTGGTGCGGAAGTCGGGCCTCCGGAGCGAGCGCCGAGCTCAAGTTCCTCGGGGCGTCGCCGACCCTGAGACCACAGCCGTCGAGCTCTCGTACGCGATGACGAGGTTGCCCGTGATGTACGACGACCTTGCCGGCGACGCTACCGTACTGACAGCACGCGCATCGGGGTAGTAGACCGCGAGGACGACGGAGTTCGTCGTGGACGTGGATCTCGGACGCGGCCGGGTCGTGGCGAGCGATCCGGGCGCCGATGCCGCGCGCCATGTTCCCGGTCCCGATGATCGTGACGTCCATGCATTCCCCTTGCGCGGGGAGCGCTAGTCGCCGAGCAGGTACTGGACCAGCGCCTGGATCTGCTTGTCCGTCAGCTTGCCGTCGAACGACGGCATCACGCCGGCGTTGAAGCCCTGGGCGACCACCTTGTCCGGATCCAGGATGGATTCCTTCACGTAGTCCTCGGGGTTGCCCTCGATGTCGCCCGACGAGGCCAGGTCGTCCAGGCTCGGGCCGATCGTGCCGTTCGCCCCGGCCTTGGTGAGCTTGTGGCAGCCGGCGCACCCGGCGGCCGTGAAGATCTGCTCGCCGGTGGTCGCCCCGGCCAGGCCCGCCTGCGCCAGCGCTCCTCCGTCCTCGCCGGACTTGTGCGCCGCGAAGGCGACGTAGGCGGCCACGTCGTCGGCGTCCTGCCCCTCGACGAGCCCAGCCGGCATCTGGCTGTTCTTGCGCGGGTGGAGGATCTGCTTGTGGACGATGCCCTCGATCGTCTCGCGGGTCATGCCGGCTGCCAGGGCCGCGCGGAAGGCGTCGTCGAGGCTGGGGCCGGTCTGGCCCTGCGTGCCCGCCCTGGAGAGGACGTGGCAGCTGCCGCAGTCCTGCGTGAAGAGCGCCTTGCCGTTGGTCAGGTCGGGCTCGTCGCGACCGCACGAAGCCAGCGGCAGCGCGACCGCTGCCGCCACGAGCGCCGCGAGCAGCGGCTTGACCGTGTTCCGGGCGAGGCTCACGGGGCGGGAACATTATCCGCTGGGGGAGCGGGATGGGGTAGACCGTCGAGGCGGCCCTGGGCGGCCGCGATCACCCCTTCGGCCACGCTCTCCCACGAGTAGCGGCGCGCCGCCTCCGCCGCCAGCGCGGCGCTGGCGCGCTCGCGCTCGGCGGGGTCGAGTGTGAGCCAGCGGATCAGCTTGGCCGCGATCTGCTCGACCGCCCGCGGGCCGACCTCGAAGGAGAGCAGCTCGCGCAGATCCGGCTCCAAGGCGGGCGCGAGCATGGCGGTGACCTCCGCCATGCCCGAGTGCCCCGCCGACAGCGGCAGCGCCCCGCAGGCGGCCGCCTCGGCGGCGACCATCCCGAACGCCTCGGGGAACGTGCTCGGCATCACCTGGGCCTCGCACGCGGGCAGCAGGTCGGGCAGGTCCTCGTGCTCGAGCCGCCCCGTGAAGTGCACGCGCTCGGCCGCGGCCGGCGCGGCGGCCAGCCACTCGTCGCCGGCCCCTTCCAGGAACGTGCGCAGGTGGCTCAGCTCGCCGGGCGGCCCGCCCTCGAGCTCGCGTCCGCGCGCGGCGATGTCGAGCAGGTCGTCGAGGTCGCGGCGCCGCAGCGCGTCCACGAAGCGCCCGAGTGCCTCGCGGTAGGTGCCGAAGCCGACGATCACCAGGCGCGCCTCGGGCACCCGCGCCACCACGAGCGGCCAGGCTGCGAGCAGCAGGTCCACGCCCTTCGAGACGATCAGCTTGCCGACGTAGCTGACGATCCTGTCGCGGCGCGGGTCGAGTGAGCGCAGCGCGTCGGCCGCGCCGGCCTCGCCGCCCCAGGCCGCCGCGTCCCCCGCCCCCACGCGCTCTGCGAGGCGCTCGAGGTCGCCGCCCCCGGGGCGGAAGGTGTGGATGTCGACGCCGGGCGGACCGAGCCGGGTGCGCTGCCGCAGCGCCGGCTCCTCCGCCAACACCTCCCAGAGGCTCTCGCCGGTGTGACGCGAGCCGACCAGCACGCCCGACGCGCCGCGCACGCCCTCGAGCGCGTAGGGCAGGAAGCGCTCGGGATGCGGGCGCACCGTGTACTCGAGCGCGCTGCCGTGGACCTTGACCGCGTAGGGCGCGCGCCCGGCCAGCCCGCGCGCGAGGATCGCCGGTCCCATGACCAGGTGGTTCGCCAGCGCGACGTCAGGGGTCGGGGCGTCCTGCACTGCCGCTACGTTCGCGTCGAGGTAATGGTCCAGCTCGGCATCGCTCAGCGTCGCGTACGGCTTCGCCTCGAAGCCCTCGTAGGTGTCGGCCACGTACACGGGCAGCACGCGCCCGATGTCGGGGTTGTGGATCGTGACGCCCTCGGGGGCGTCCCAGTGACGCTCCTGGCAGAGCAGGTCCACCTCGTGGCCCATGCGCGCGAGGGCGCGCACCAGGCTGGCGTTGTAGATGTTGCTGCCGGTGCCCCGGAGCAGGTAGCCGTGGAAGATCAGGATGCGCATCGACGGTGGATCTTTCCGGGATATCGGCAGCTATCCTTCCGCGCCCATGCCCGCCCGCCAGAAGTATCGCCTGCGAGCCCGCTCGGACCGCGAGATCATCCGCGAGGCCGAGCCGGGCAAGCGGTACGTCGACCGCGAGAGCGGCGAGGAGCTGAAGGTGGTGAGCGCGGTGCTGCCGCTGGCGCCTTCGCCCAGCAACCTGCCCTACTCGGTCGAGAACCTGCGCCTGTGCGGATGCTCCCTCGAGCAGCTGGTCCAGAAGGACCTCAACGACTGCCCTCACTGCGGCCGGCGGCTGCCGGCGGTCGAGCGCTGATCGCGCGCCTCGGCGCGCTGCTGCTGCTGGTCCTGGCCGTCACGGCCGCCGGATGCGGCGGCGACGAGGAGTCGAACGCCGGCTCGCCGCCCACGGCGCCCGAGCTGACGATCCCGGAGACGGACCCGGAGCCCCCGCCGACCGAGACGACCCCCACCACCGAGACCACCCCACCGCCCACGGACGGCGGCACGGCGAGCCCGGACACGCCCACGGAGACCACCCCGGACACGCCCGAGAACGACACGCCTCCGCCGGAGGACAGCCCGGCGGAGCGCTTCGAGGACTTCTGCAACGACAATCCGGGGGCCTGCGGCTAGCCCTCAGCTCCGGTGCGCCGGCACCGGCGACCGCGGCCGTCTGACCCGCGACGGCAGCGGCTGGCGCAGCGGTGGTTCCGCGCCACGGCGCCGGGAGGGGCGTGCCGGGCCGTCGTGGGAGCGGTCGCGCCCGTGGCCGAGGCCCCAGCGGCCCAGCGGCAGCCGGATGCCGTCTCCGCCCGGGCCGTCCTTGCCCGGCCGCGGCTCGGGGCCTTCGCCCCCGCCGCCGTCGTCGCCGTGGGAATCGTCGTCGTCATCGCGCAGCCTGAAGAACCAGATCAGCCACACGACCAGCAGGCCGACGTCGAAAACCCGAAAGCCGACCATGAAGATCCACCCCTCCGTGGTCACGAGTCGATGCTAGCGCGGGCGGGTTGCCGGCGAAAGGCCCTAACCCGTCTAGTTGGGCTCGTCCTCGTCGGTCTTGACGGTCGGGTGTGGATCCGGGATGTAGGTGGCCGAGTAGAGCAGCCGCGCGCCGTGGTAGGTGCACCCGAAGACGCTGACCTTGCGCAGCACCTGGAGCGAGAACGGCTGCAGGCTGTCCGGCGGCTCGCACTTGCCCTTCGCGCGCGACGAACGCCACCAGTCCGAGCTGGTCAGGTTGTTGGCGAAGATCGGCGCCCAGGTCGGCACCGTGATCGCGAGCCAGTTCGTCTTCTTCACGCGCAGCGGCGGGTCGATCACGAACGTGGGGGTGGAGCCGAGGTACCTGTCCACGTCGTACAGGTCGGTCTGCGAGATGAGGCGGTAGTTGAGGCGCGTCTTGTGCGTGTCGCCCCGGCGCATGACCGACAGCCGCACCTGCGGCGGGGTGCCGAAGTTGTCGTTGAAGAACGCCATCTGCTCGTCGCTGGGCTTCGACAGCTGGACCGTGAACGCGACGATGTAGCCGTCCCGGCGGATGTAGTACGGGTTCTTGCGCCCGCCGGCCTGGTGGCCCTGGATCGCCGTCACGCGCACGGCGGCCTCGCAGGGGTCGGCCGGGCAGCTCGGCTTGACGGTGCTGTTCGGCACCGTGCCGACCTCGACGACTCGAGCCGACGCGGCGGGAGCCAGCGCAAGCGCCAGCAGGACAGCGGAAATCAGCAGCAGGATTCGCATCATGGCCGGGATTGCAACACTCGGACCGAGGCCGAGTTGCGCGCCCTCCTTACTTGTACCTGTAGGTGATTCGCCCCCGGTCGAGGTCGTACGGAGATAGCTCGATCTTGACTCGGTCACCGGGCAGAATGCGGATGTAGTGCCGCCGCATCTTCCCGGAGATGTGTCCGAGGACTTCGTGCCCATTGTCGAGCTGGACCTTGAACATCGTGTTTGGGAGGGCCTCGACGATCTCGCCCTCCATCTCGATCTTTTCTTCCTTGGGCACGATTGGGAGGCGCCTCAGATGAGGCGCACATTCACCGCCTTTGGTCCCTTGTCGCCCGTCTCCTCCTCGTACTCCACCTTGGAGTTCTCGGCGAGCGACTTGAAGCCTTGGCCATCTATGCCGGTGTAGTGGACGAACAGGTCGCGGTCTCCATCGTCGGGAGTGATGAAGCCGTAGCCCTTCTCGTCGTTGAACCACTTCACGGTTCCGGTAGGCACGTGCTGCCCCTTCCTGCGTGTGCCCGGCACTGCGAGTCCCGATGCACGCATGTAACGAACTACGCCGGCGAAGCCGGCCCAACGGGCACCAAACTACCAGCACACGGCGCCAGAAGCGCGCAAAAAGTCACCCAGTTCGCAGCTGGGCGGCAACCGCCGCCAGCTCGTCCTGCTCGGCCTGGTGCGGCCGGACCGGGAGCTGGAGCGGATCGCCGTCGTAGCGCGGGATCACGTGGATATGCGTGTGAAAGACCGTCTGCCACGCCGCCGGCTCGCAGCAGTTGAGCAGGTTCACGCCGTCGCAGCCGAGCGCGTCGCGCATGCGCAGGGCGAGTCGACGGGACGCCGCGGCGGCGTGGCCGAGGTCGGCGTCGTCGATCTCGTAGAGGTTGCGCGAGTGCCTGCGCGGCACCACGAGGGCGTGCCCGCGCGTCCACGGGTTGAGGTCCATGAAGGCGACCGTGTGCTCGTCCTCCTGGACCATCTCCGAGGGCAGCTCGCCGGCCACGATCTTGCAGAAGATGCAGTCGTCCGCCATGCGCGCGCAGCCTACAGCCAGCCGGCCCGCTTGAACCGCCAGAACAGGAAGCCGACGATGCTCGCCATCAGGGCCAGCGCCATCGGGTAGCCGGCCTCCCAGGTCAGCTCAGGCATGTGATCGAAGTTCATGCCGTAGATGCCGGCGATCAGCGTCGGAACGGCCGCCATGGCGACGTAGGCCGAGATCTTGCGCATGTCCTCGTTCTGGCGCACGCTGACCTGGGTCAGGTTGGCCTGCAGGACGCTCGTGAGCAGGTCGCGGAAGCTCTCGAGCTGGTCGTGAGCGCGCAGCAGGTGGTCGTTCACGTCGCGGAAGTAGGTCCGCACCTCGGGGTGGATCACGGCGTACTTGCCGCGCGAGAGCCGGTCGACCGGGTCCACCAGCGGCCCGACCCCGTGCTCGAACTGGAGCACCTCGCGCTTGAGCTTGTAGATGCGCTCGGCGGCGTTGGTGCGCGCCCCGGAGAAGACCTGGTCCTCGACCTCGTCGATGTCCTCACCGAGGCCGGCGATCGCGGGCATATAGTCGTCCACCACCCGGTCGACGATCGAGTGCAGCACGGCGCCGGGCCCGTGCTGCAGCAGCTCGGGCTGGTCCTCCAGCTGCCTGCGGACGGGGCCCAGCTCGCTCGCCTCGCCGTGCCGCACGGTGATGACGTAGTCGTGGCCGAGGAAGATCAGGATCTCGCCGAGCTTGATCACCTCCTTGGGGTCCACGTAGCGGGCGGTCTTGAGCACGATGAAGACCATGTCCCCGAAGACCTCGAGCTTCGGCCGCTGATGCGCGTGGATCGCGTCCTCCACCGCCAGCGGGTGCAGGTCGAACTCGGCGCGGATCGACTCGAACTCCTCCTCGGAAGGCTCGTACAGGCCGATCCAGGCGAAGCAGTTCGGATCGTGGCAGGCCTCCATCGCCTCGTGCACGCCCACGTCGCCATCGCGCCGCCGCCCGCCCTCGTAGACCGCCGAATCTACGATCACGCGCGCAGCCTACGCGCCAGCGCGATCGCCTGCTCCCGGGTGCCGGCGTCGCCCACGTAGGCGGCCTCCTCCAGCTCCCCGAGCAGCCGGCCGAGCTCCGGGCCGGGCTCGATCCCGAGCTCCTCGGCCAGCTCGTCGCCGCGCACGGGCACCCGGGGCGGGCCGTGCTCGCGCCAGTCGAGCGCGGCCGTCATCAGCTCGGCCGCGAGCTCGAGGTGAACGGCGGTGGCCTCGTCGGCGCGGCGCCCGCGCGTGGCGAGCCGGTCGGCGCAGGACAGCAGCGTCACCTCCACCTCCAAGGGAGCCGTGCGGCGCAGGTAGCGGTACACCTGCGCGCGGTCGAGCGGGCGCTCGTGGACGAGGAAGCCGAGCACGAGGTGGTGGCGGGTCAGCCCCGCCAGGAAGCGGGCGAAGCGCTCGCTGGTGCGCAGGCGGCGGCAGAGGTCGTGCACCATGTGCTCGCCGAGGGCGTCGTGGCCCATGAAGGTGATGCGGCCGTCGGCGCGCACGTCGCGCGTGGCCGGCTTGCCGATGTCGTGCACGAGCGCCCCGAAGCGCAGCGCCTCGCCGCGGGTGAGCTCGTCGCCGAGCGGCTCGGCCAGCACGCCGCGCAGGCGGGTGGCGTCCGCCCCGAACAGCTCGTCGAGGCGGGTCTCGATCTCGATCTGCTGGCCGAGCACCTCGAGCGTGTGGTCGTAGACGTCGAGGTGGTGGTAGTCGCTCTGGTCGACGCCGTGGAGGGCGGTCAGCTCGGGCATCACGGCGTCCAGCACGCCGAGCCGATCGGTCAGCTCGAGGCCGGCGAGGGCGCCGTCCGCGATCAGGAGGCGGCGCAGCTCGCCGAAGACACGCTCGCCGGCCGCATCGGTCACGCGCGGGGCGGCCGCTTGGGTGAGGCGCTCGGTCTCGGGATCGGGGGCGAAGCCGAGCTCGGCCGCGAAGCGGGCCAGGCGGAGCGTCCGCAGGGGGTCGCTCTCGTAGGCCTCGGGGCCGAGGACGCGCAGGGTGCGCGAGTCGAGGTCGGCGCGGCCGCCGAGCGGGTCGATCAGAGGGGCGGCTTCGCCGCCGACCGCTTCGCCCCCGGTCGCGCCCAGCGCGTCCAGCTCGACCGCGCGCGCCATCGCGTTGATCGTGAAGTCTCGCTTGCGCAGGTCGCTCTCGATGGTCTCGCCCTGCAGCGGCGCGAAGTCGTACACCCGCTCGGCCCGGCGGTCGATCACCCGCCATGCCCCGAACGCCTCCGACAGCCGGAACACGGGTCCACGCACCTGCTCCGCCAGCGCCTGCGCCGCGCGGGCGGGGTCGCCGGCGACCGCGACGTCGACGTCGCGCACCGGGCGTCCCAGCAGCTCGTCGCGCAGCGAGCCGCCGACGATCCAGGCGTCGGTCACGGCAGGTGCCGGCGGTGCACCCGCGGCGTCAGCGCGCAGGTGACCTCGTAGTTGATCGTGTCCAGCCGGCGCGCCACCTCCTCGGCCAGTATGCGCTCCTCGCCCTGCACGCCGATCAGGACCACCTCGTCCCCCACCGCCACGTCCGTGTCCGGCCCGAGCGCCACGGTCACGTTGTCCATGCTGACCGTGCCGACCAGCGGGTACCGCCGCCCGCGGATCAGCACGTCGCAGTTGTTGGTCAGCGAACGCCGCCAACCGTCGCCGTAGCCGATCGGGACGGTGGCGACCCAGGTCGGCTCCGAGGCCGTCCAGCGGCGCCCGTAGCCGGCCGAGTCGCCCGCCTCGAAGCGGCGCACCGCCCCGACCCAGGAGCGCAGCGACAGCGCCGGCTCGAGCCCGTGGGCTGCCGGGTCCTCACCGAACGGGTCCATCCCGTAGATGGCGATCCCGCAGCGCACGAGGTCGAAGTGGCTCGCCGGCTCGCGCAGCGCGGCGGCGCTGTTGGCGGCATGGACGATCAGGTCGTCGCGGCCGACCGCCTCGACGAACTCGCGGAAGGCCTCCAGCTGGGTGCCGAACAGGTCGTCGCCTAGGTCGTCGGCGGTCGCGAAGTGCGTCATCAGCCCGACCACGTTGGGCCGCAGCGCCAGCCGCAGGGCCAGCTCGCGGTCCTTGGTGCCGAGCCGGCCCATCCCGGTGTCGAGCTTCACGTGCACGCGCGGGGCGGCCTCGGCGACCTCCTCGGTCCAGGCCACGACGTCAGCGTTCGCGTCCACCGCCACGCGCAGCTCGTCCGGCGTGAGCGCGCCCATCACGAGGATCGGCGCGTCGATCCCCTGGCGGCGCAGCTCGGCGGCCTCCTCGGCGGCGGCGACGGCGAGCCAGGTGGCGCCCCCCGCCAGCGCGGCCGCGGCGACCGGGCCGTGCCCGTAGCCGTCGCTCTTGACGACCGCGCAGAGCGGCTTGGGCAGGCGCGCGCAGTTGCGCTCGATCGCGCCCAGCTCGATGGTGGCCAGAGCGCGCTCGGGTGCGTTCACGCCGCGAGGGCGCCGAGCACGTCCAGGCGCGTGACCACGCCGACGAGACGCCCGGCGTCGTCCACGACCGGCAGGCGGTTGTGCCCGGTGTCGTGGATCAGGCGCGCGGCCTCCTTGGCGGTCGCGTCCGGTGCGACCGTGTCGGGCTCGCGGGTCATCATGTCCTCGGCCGTGGAGGCGAACGCCTTGCGCAGGCGCTGCTCGTAGCGCCCCAGCGGCTCGAGGAAGACCGTGCCCCCGAAAAGGTTGATGTAGTGCGGCAGGTGGAGGTCGCCCTGGTCGTCGGGGAGTACCAGGTCGGCCTCGGTCACGATCCCCACGCAGCGCCCGTCGCCGTCCACTACGGGCACGCCCGGGATCCCGTGGTCGCGCAGCACCGCGACGATCTCCTCGACCGGCGTGTCGGGGCTTACCGTCGCGGGGTCGGAGTCCATGATGTCGCGCACCTCTGGCATGCCGCGGCGAGACTATCGGAGCGTCAGGCCGTGGGGCAGCGCGTCGATCACGTCGCCGGCCATGACGTGGTCGGCGCCGAAGCGGGCCGCCGCGGCGCGGGCGGCCAGCACGTGGGCGAGCGCGCCCAGGCAGGCGGCCTCGAAGCCGTCGAGGCGCTTGGCCAGCAGCGCGCCGATCAGGCCGGAGAGGACGTCGCCGGTGCCCGCCGTGGCGAGCGCGGGGGTTCCGCCCGGGTTGACCGCGGTCTCGCCGCCTGGCAGGGCGACGATCGTGTCGTCGCCCTTGAGCAGGACGACCGCGCCGCTGCGCTCGGCCGCCTCGCGCACGGAGGCCAGCCGGTGCCGGGCGATCTCGTCGGAGGGGCGATCGAGCAGCCGGCCGAGCTCGCCCTCGTGGGGCGTGAGCACGGTGGGCGCCTGGCGCTCTCTGCAGCGCCTCGAGCTGCCCGGCGTGGGCGTTGAGGCCGTCGGCGTCGATCAGCAGCGGCACCGCAACGGCGCGCGCGACCGCCCGGGCGAACTCCTGGGCGGTCTGGGCGCGGCCGAGGCCGGGGCCGAGCGCCACGGCGCCGGCGCGCTCGGCCATCTCCTCGACGACCTCGACGCCGGCCGGGGTGTGGAAGCCGTCCGCTTCCGGAAGCCCGCGGGTCATCTGCTCGAGCAGGCGCATGTCCAGCGCCGGCTGCGCGGACTCGGGCACCGCCACCTGGACGTAGCCGGCGCCGGCGCGCTGGGCCGAGCGGGCCGTCATCGTCGGCGCGCCGGTCAGGCCGCGCGAGCCGCCGACGACCACCAGCACACCCGACACGAACTTCGATCCCGCCGGCGTGCGGCGCGGGTAGAGGTCGAGGACGCGTTCCGAGATCAGCCCGTCGCGCGGCGCCCGGCGCGCCGCGCGGGACGCCGATCTCGACGACCTCGACGCGGCCGGCGTGCTCCTTGCCGGGGTTGACGTAGAGGCCGAGCTTGGGGCCGTGGAAGGTGGCGGTGACGGCGGCGCGGACGGCCTCCGTCTCGACCTCGCCGGTGCTGGCGTCGACGCCGGAGGGCACGTCGCAGGCGACCACCGGGGCGTCCTGGGCGTTGATCGCGGCGATCGCGGAGGCGAGCGGCTCGCGCGGCGCGCCCGCGAAGCCGGTGCCGAGCAGGGCATCGACGATGGCGCCGGAGCCGCTCAACCGCTCGGCGGCGAAAGGCTCGCGGCTGGGCGCCGGCAGGCGCTGGAGGTTGGCGAGCGCGTCCCCTTGGAGCTCACCGAGGTCGGCCGCCGCGAGCACGTCCACCTCGTGCCCGTCCTCGCGCAGCACACGGGCGACCACGAGACCATCGCCGCCGTTGTTGCCCTTGCCGACGACCACCCGGACCGGCCCCGGCCCGCGCGGCGGCGGCCGTCACGCGCGCCAGGCCCTCGCCGGCGCGCTCCATCAGGTCGAGCGAGGGCACCCCCTGCTGCTCGATCGCCCAGGCGTCGACGGCGCGCATCTCGACGGCGGCGAAGAGGGGATCGAGCCAGGGCGCATCGCGGCAGGTGCAGCTCCTGATTCGCATGCCGAGGCGTGCCAGCAGGGCGACCGCGCCCGCCGTCGTGTCGGTGTGCGTCAGCGAGACCGAGGCGCGCACGCCCAGCTCGGCCGCGCGGGCCGCGATCGACGCCGGTCAGCGCGCAGCCTGCGGGCGCCGCGTCGGTGCCGACCACCTCCACGTCGCGCCAGCTCCACGCGGTCATCCCCAGCGCCTTGGCGACCGCCTCCTTCGCGCAGAAGCGCGCCGCCAGGTGCATGCCGGGCCGGGCCCGGGAGGCGGCGTAGGCCCGCTCGGCGTCCGTGAAGACCCGCTCCGCCAGCCGCGGCCGGCGCTCCAAGGCACGCTCGAGGCGCTCGATCTCGAGCAGGTCGATGCCCACGCCGCTCACGGCGGCGGAAGCTACTCGACGGTGACGGTCTTGGCGAGGTTGCGCGGCTGGTCCACGTTGAGACCGCGCTCGCGCGCGATGTAGTAGGCCAGCAGCTGCAGCGGCACGATCGCCAGCATCGGCTGGAGCAGCCAGTCGGTGCGCGGGATCTTCACGACCTCCTCGGCGTCCACGTGCGTGCCCTCGGTGACGATCGCCACCACGTGCGCGCCGCGCGCCTGCACCTCGGCGATGTTCGACATCATCTTGTCGAGCACCGGCGAGTCGGTCGCCACGCAGACCACCGGCGTCTGCTCGTCGAGCAGCGCGATCGGTCCGTGCTTCATCTCCCCGGCCGCGTACGCGTCCGTGGGGATGTAGGAGATCTCCTTCAGCTTGAGCGCGCCCTCGAGGCAGATCGCGAGGCCCACGTGCCGCCCGAGGTAGAGGCAGAAGCCGTGGTCCTTCCAGTGCTCGGCGATGCGCTTAACCGGCTCGTCGACCGCCTCGATCATGTCGCTGATCAGGTGCGGCATCTGGCGCAGCTCGGTGATCAGGCGGTTGGTGACCTCCGGGCCGAGCGTGCCGTGCAGGCCGGCCAGCTTGAGCGCGAACAGCTGGATCGCGACCACCTGAGCGACGAACGTCTTGGTGGCGGCCACGCCGATCTCCAGCCCCGCGCGCGTGAAGATGACCCCGTCCGCGTCGCGCGTGGCCTGGCTGCCCATGATGTTGGTGATCGCCAGCACCTTGGCGCCGCGCTCGCGCGCGAGCCGCATGGCGGCCAGCGTGTCGGCGGTCTCGCCCGACTGGGTGATCCCGATCACGAGGTCGCGCTCGTTGATCAGCGGGTTGCGGTAGCGGAACTCGGAGGCCACGTCCATCTCGACCGGCACGCGCGACCACGTCTCGATCGAGTAGCGGCCCACCAGGCCGGCGTGGTACGAGGTCCCGCAGGCGACGATCACGATGCGGCGCACGCCGCGCAGGAACTCGTCGGAGATGCCGATGTCGCCGAGCTCGATGCCCTCGGGATGCAGGCGGTCGGCCAGCGTCTCGGCCACCGCGTCGGCCTGCTCGTGGATCTCCTTGAGCATGAAGGTCTCGTAGCCGCCCTTCTCGGCGGCCTCGTCGTCCCACTCGACCTCTTCGACCTCGCGCTCGATCGGGCTGCCGTTGACCGGCTCGATGAAGCGCGAGCCCTCGGCGGTGATCTCGACGATCTCGCCGTCCTTGACGAGCTGGACGTTGCGGGTCTCGGCGAGGAAGGCCGGGATCGCGGAAGCGATGAAGCTCTCGCCGTCGCCGAGGCCGACGACCAGCGGGCACTCCTTGCGGGCGCCCACGATCACTCCCGGGTGGTCGGCCGACATCGCGACGAACGCGTAGTGGCCCTTCAGCTCGTTGTAGGCCTGGCGGACGGCCTCGGTGAGGTCGCCGTTGAGGTGCTGCGCGATCAGGTGCGCCACGACCTCGGCGTCGGTCTCGGAGGTGAACTCGGCGCCGACGGCCTCGAGGCGCGCGCGCAGGTCGGTCCAGTTCTCGACGATCCCGTTGAGCACTATGTGTACGCGGTTCGAGGTGTCGGAGTGCGGGTGGGCGTTGGCCTCGGTCACGCGGCCGTGGGTGGCCCAGCGCGTATGGCCGACGCCGGTCGACCCGCGCACGTGCCCGTTGCCGTCAGCGACGGCGTCGCGCAGCTTCTGCAGATTGCCGACGGCGTGCACGCTCGCGATCTCGTCGTCGCCGAGCAGCGACACGCCCGCTGAGTCGTAGCCGCGGTACTCGAGCCGCCGCAGTCCTTCGAGCAAGAGATCGCGGCACTCGCGGGGCCCTACGTATCCGATGATTCCGCACATGACCGACTCAGCGTAAGCACGACTCGACGGTTTTCGCCAGCGACTGCACGATCTCCTCGCACTCCTCCTCCTGCGGAGCCTCGACCATAATGCGGATTAGCGGCTCCGTACCGGACGAACGTACTAGTACCCGTCCCCGGCCTTCCAGACGCGTACTAGCCGAATTGACCGCCGCCCAGACCTCCTCGGAGTCGTCCAGTGCCTTGGGGTCGGGGACCCTCACGTTGACCAGTCGCTGGGGCAGCTTCTCCATCGCGTGACGCTCGGCGAGGTCGCCTCCGGCGAGCGCCTCGAGCACCAGCAGGGCCGCCGCGGTGCCGTCGCCGGCGGGCACGAAACCGGTGTCGATGATGTGGCCCGACTGCTCGCCGCCGAGGGCCCAGCCGCGCTGGAGCAGCTCGCCCAGGACGTTGCGGTCGCCGACGTCCGTGGTGGCCACCTCCACCCCGTGCTCGCGCATCGCCTGGTGGAAGCCGTAGTTGGTCATCACCGTCACGGCCACGCCGTTGCCGGGCAGCCGATCGTGCTCGCGCAGGTGGAGCGCCGCCAGCGCGAGCAGCTCGTCGCCGTCGATCACGGCCCCGTTGCGATCGATCGCCAGCACCCGGTCGCCGTCGCCGTCGAAGGCGAAGCCGAGGTCGTGGCCGTCGAGGTGGGCGGCGAGCCTCTCAACGTGGGTGGAGCCGCAGTTCTCGTTGATGTTGCGGCCGTCGGGCTCGACCGCCACGGCGTCCACGTGGGCGCCGAGGCGGCGGAAGATCTCGGGCGCCACGCGGTGCGTGGCGCCGTTGGCGCAGTCGAGCAGGACGTTGATCCCGTCCAGGCGCAGGTCGGCGAAGCGGGCCTCCAGCTCGCGCAGGTAGTCGGCCGGGGCGCCGTGGAGCTCCCGCACGCGGCCCAGCCGGGGCGCGGCGGGCTCGCCCAGCAGGCGCTCGATCTCGGCCTCCTGGGCGTCGTCGAGCTTGGTGCCCTCGGGGCCGAAGAACTTGATGCCGTTGTCCTGGTAGGGGTTGTGGGAGGCCGACACCACGGCGGCCAGGTCGAAGCCGTAGCGACGCACCAGCAGCGACGCGCCCGGCGTGGGCAGGACGCCGCCGAGCAGAGCGTGCCCGCCACCCGCGGCCACACCGGCGGCCAAGGCCGCCTCCAGCATCTCGCCCGACTCGCGCGTGTCCCTGACGATCAGCACCTGGGGCGCCTCGGCCGGCGAGATCGCCGCCGCCGCGCGACCGAGCGCCGTCGCCAGCTCGGGGCTCAGGAACTCCCCGGCGACGCCGCGAACCCCGTCAGTACCAAACAGCTTGCGAGGGGCCGTGCCCCCATCGACGACGCTCCACTCCATCGAGTGGCTAGCGCTTCGAGAACTGAGGCCGCTTGCGGGCCTTCTTGAGCCCCGCCTTCTTGCGCTCCTTCACGCGGGGGTCGCGCGTGAGGTAGCCGCGGCGCTTGAGCTCGCCACGCAGGGCCGGGTCGGCCTCGACCAGGGCGCGGGCGATGCCGTGACGCAGCGCGGTGGCCTGCGCGGACACGCCGCCGCCGTGGATGCGGGCGACCACGTCCATCCGCGTGTTGTAGCCGGCCGCCTCGAGCGGCTGGCGGGCCACGCGCTGGAGCTTCACGCGCGGGAAGTACTCGTCGAGGTGGCGCCCGTTGACGCTGAAGGTGCCCTCGCCCGGCTTCAGGATCACGCGCGCGACCGCGCTCTTGCGCTTGCCGGTGGCGCCGTAGCGGGCGTCGGCGGCCAGGTCGAGCGGCGTGTGGGCGACCGGCTCGGGCTCGCCGGTGGCCTCGTCGGCGCCCTCCTCGGTGGCGGCGTCCTCGACGAAGTCGGCGTCCGCGTACTGGCCGAACTCGCTCTCCTCGCGCTGGCGCTGCTCCTCGAGCACGAGATCCGGCTCGAGGTGCATGCCCGGGATGACCTCCTCCTCGGGCTTGGCGTCGCCGCGCTCACGCTTGGGGCGGCGCTCGCGGGGCTCCTCGCCCTCGGCGGCCGGCTCCTCGGCGGCGGTCTCCTCGCCCTCAGCCGAAGGCGCCTCGCCTTCAGCGGGCTCCTTCGCTTCGGCGGTGGGCTCCTCGGCAGCAGGCTCTTCCGCCTCGGCGGGCTCCTCCGCTTCAGCGGCGGGCTCCTCGGCGGCGGGCTCGCTCGGCCGCGGCCGCCTCCTCCGCCTCCGGCTCGCCCGCGCCGGCCGCGGCCGACAGCGCCTCGGCGCCCTCGATCTCGGGGCCGACCGCGGCGCCCTCGTCGGACGGCGTGCTCTCGCCGGGCTCCCCAGGGGCGCCCTCGGGCGTCTCCTCCTCGGGGGTGTCCGGTTCGCGGTCCTCGGCGAACATCAGGCTTCGACCTCCAGGGGCTCGGGCTTCTGCGCGGCGTGCGGGTGATCGGGCCCGGCGTAGACCTTCAGCTTGCGCAGCTGGGCACGGCCGAGCCGGGTGCGGGGCAGCATGCCCTTCACGGCCAGCCGGATGACCTCCTCGGGCCGCCGCTGGAGCATCTCCTCCAGCGTCCGGCTGCGCAAACCGCCCGGGTATCCCGAATGGCGGTAGTACCGCTTCTCCTGGCGCTTGTTGCCGGTCACCGCGATGCGCTCCGCGTTGACCACGATCACGAAGTCGCCGGTGTCGATGTGCGGCGTGTACTCGGGCTTGCGCTTGCCGCGCAGCACGTCCGCGATCTGGGTCGCGAGCCGGCCCAGCGTCTTGCCGGATGCGTCGACAACGAGCCAGTTGCGCTCGCGCGAATCGGGTGTCGCCACGTACGTCTTCATTGCAAAGGGGCCGCCTGGGGCGGCCGGCCCGGAGAGTGTAGCGGCCGGTGTGGTGACGCCCACAGGCGGGTATATAGTGCCGCAGTCACAAAGCCAGCCGAGTCCCCAACCGGCGATCTGCCGTGACCGGTCGGGGAGCGGGGGAACCATTCGGAGGCCGAGCAACCGGGTCTTCGAAGGGGCGAATCCACCGGACTGCCCCGGTGGTAGCGCGAAGCGCGAGCCCGTCAGCTAACCCCGTAGGCCGGAGGGAAGAAAAAGGCCGGACGAGTGCGAGAAACCCACCTTGCCGCGGGGCGTTGCGCCGGTGCGCTCTGCCTCAGCCTGGGCCTCCTGGCCCCGGTCGCCGCAGCGCAATCGACCGGCGGAGGCGGCGGCACCTACGTCGCCACGCCGAAGGTCGCCAAGGTCACCTGCGTGCGCCGCTGCGCCTCGAAGTCGCGCGCCCAGGGCGGCAGCACGATCAAGATCAGCGGATCCGGCCTCACCTCGGTCGCCAAGGTCCTCTTCAACGGCAGCTACGGCCGCGGCGACGACCAGACGGTGTCAGTGCGCTCGCACTCCGACACCGCGCTGGCCGTGCGCGTGCCGGTCGGCGCGGTGAGCGGTCCGGTCACGGTCGTGACCGCCGAGCAGGCCAAGTCCAAGGCCACCGCGCCGCTCGCCATCCTGCCCCCGCCCCCGCCTGCCCCGAACGCCGTCCTGAGCCTCGTGCCCGGCTTCAGCGCCGACGCCGCCCTGCGCGTCGAGACCGGCACCAGCCGCACCCGCGCGTACGTGGGCGCGCGGCGGGCGGTCACGTTCTCCTACCGGGTGACCGGCGTCCTGGCCACTCCGCCGACGGTCGACCTGGTCCGCGCCAGCGACGGCGTGTCGGTCAAGAGCTGGGCGCCGGAAGCCGTCCCGTCCGGCGAGGTGCAGAGCATCTCCTGGGACGGTCGGCTCGGACGCGCCTCCGCCAAGCCGGGCCGCTACTCGTTCCGCCTCACAGCCGCCACCGCCGAGGGAGCCGAGGTGCGCACCGCGCAGGCCGGCGGCTCGGAGCGCGACGCGTTCGACCTCTACGACAACATGTTCCCCGTCCGCGGACATCACGACTTCGGCGGCGCGAACGCCGACTTCGGCTCGGGCCGCGCCGGGCACAGCCACCAGGGCCAGGACGTGTTCGCCAGGTGCGGGACGCCGCTGGTCGCCGCGCGCGGCGGGACGGTCAGGTTCAAGCAGTACCACGCCGCCGCGGGCAACTACGTCGTGATCAACGCCGCCGGGACCGACGTCGACTACGTCTACATGCACCTGGCCGAGCCGACCCCGTTCCGGGTCGGCGACCGCGTCTACACCGGCCAGCGCATCGGCGCGGTCGGCGACACCGGCAACGCCGACGGCTGCCACCTGCACTTCGAGCTGTGGAGCCCACCCGGGTGGTACGACGGCGGCAAGCCGTTCGACCCGCTGCCGTCGCTGCAGGCCTGGGACGGCTGGTCCTAGGAGGAGGGGAACAGCACCTCGTCGTAGCCGCCGCTGCGCTGGTGCAGGATGCGGTCCCAGCGCCGGAAGGCCGCGAACGAGACCGCGGCCGCCACGACGCCGGCGGCGACCGCCACGCCCAGCGACGAGTCGACCACGCGGCCCACGAAGATCGCCACAGCGCTGCCGCCGATCACGCTGTTCACGGTCGCGACCATCGTCGAGACCGTGAAGTAGAGCTGCCAGCGCGAGGGCCGCAGACCCATGTTGGCGAGCACGCCGAGCGCGTCGTCGTGGCCCTTCATCACGAACCAGCGCGCCTCGGGGCCGGCCAGCTCGAGGTAGTAGGCGCGGATGCGGTTGATCGCGCGGCCGTAGAGCACGTCCTCGACCGAGCTCTCTACGGTGCGCACGAACGTGAAGACGCCGAGCGCGAACAGCGTCGGCAGCACGACCAGCGCGAACACGTCGAAGGCGTCGCCGAGCTGGGACACCTGCGCGAGGAAGCCGAGCGCGATCAGAGTGCTCGACACCGACCCCATGTAGAGCGCCGCTCGCGAGGAGCTCTCGCTGACGGTCGTCGCGCGCGAGCCCTGGAGCGTGAAGTGCTCGGTCGTGAGCATCGTCAGCAGCGCCTGGCGATCGGCCTCGGGCATGCCCGCGATTTCGACGTGCCGCGTGGCGCCCCTGCCGTTAGGCTGCGCACACCGTGCCCGGCTACGCGATCAAGCGCCTCGAGGAGATCCCGGACGTGCTCGGCGACTACCCGGGCGAGATGCGGATGACCGCGGCCAGCGACCTCGGCACCGAGCAGGTCTCCTTCACCTGGCGGCGGATGCCCCCGCAGACGGGCGGCAAGGGCAGCTACGGACACCGCCACAAGACGCAGGAGGAGATCTACTTCGTGGCGGCGGGGCAGCTGCTGTTCAAGCTCGAGGACGAGGTGCTCGAGGTCTCGGCCGGCAGCGTCGTGCGGATCTCTCCCCACGTGGTGCGCTCGGTCTGGAACGACGGGCCCGAGGACGCGGTGCTGATCATGTGCTCGATCAAGAGCGACGATCCCGACGGGGACCACGAGACCGTCCCCGATTTCTGGCCCGAGTAGGCGCTACTGGCGCCACTGGTGCATGCCGTCGCCGTCGGGCAGCAGCTCCAGCGCGGCGCGGAGGCAGAGCCCGAACACCACCAGCACGAGCACCAGCTCCACGATCCCGTTCGTGAGGGTGGCGGGGAGCGCGAACAGCACCGCCGCGCCGACCCAGCGCCACAGCCGCCAGTTCGGCTCCCACGGGGCGCGCCCCTCCTCCTCCGGCTCGTCCGGGTCGCGTGCGTGGACGTAGGCAACGAAAGGCATCTGGTACGGCGCGCTAGGCGCCTAAGCAATTTGTACAGCCGAGCGGGCCTCTTGTCGATGTATGAGCAAATGAGCGGGCGGCCCCAACGGCTTCATCCTGTCGTCGGTCGACTGGCAGACGATCGTCGACGCGCTCCAGGACGGCGTCGGAGTGCTCGACGAGGACAACCGCATCCTGCACTGCAACCAGGCCGCGACCGCGATCCTGGGGCGCTCGAGCACGCAGCTGATCGGCCGCACTCCGCTCGAGCTGAACCTGGACGCGGTGGGCGAGGACGGGATGCCGCTGACTCTCGACTTCTACCCCTCGGCGGAGGCACGCCGGTCCGGGAAGCCGGTGCGCGAGCGCATCATCGGCATCGACCACGCGAACGGCCGGCTGAGGTGGCTTTCCGTCAGCGCGGCGCCGATGGAGCCCGAGGCCCGGCCCGCGGCCGTGGTCCTGACATTCCGCGACGTGACCGAGCGCCGCGACTACGAGGCCGAGCTGCACCGCCTGGCGGAGGTCGACGAGCTGACCGGACTGCCCAACCGGCGCGCGTTCCTGGCCGTGCTGGCCGATCACCTCGCGTCGCGCCGCCGCGAGGACTCGCGCGGGGCGCTGCTGGTGCTCGACCTCGATCGCTTCAAGGAGCTGAACGACACGCTCGGGCACGCCGTCGGCGACCGCGTGCTGGTGCACGCCGCGCGCGCCATGGAGGACCGACTGCGCACGACCGACTACCTCGGCCGCCTGGCCGGCGACGAGTTCGCGGTGCTGCTGCCGCGCGCGACCGAGGAACAGGCAGAGCAGGTCGCACAGGCGCTCGGCGAGCGGCTGCGCGAGGAGGCCCTCCCGACGACGCGCGGCGTGAGCCAGGTGAGCGCCAGCATCGGCGTGGTGCCGCTGTCGGGGCCGGCGGGAGCAAGCGTCGACCGCGCGCTGCAATGCGCCGACGACGCGATGTACGCCGCCAAGGCCGCCGGCCGCGACCGCTGGCTGCTGGCGCACTCGCAGGATCCCGCGCCGGGCGGCAACGCCGCCCAGATGGGCGTGCAGCTGGCCAAGCGCTCGCGCCAGCTCGCGCTGGCGAACGCGCTCGGGGCGCGGCTGGACGGCATGACCGACCTGGTGGAGATCGCCGAGGCGACCGTCGAGGAGCTGCACCGGGCCTTCGGGTACCACCTGTGCGCCGTGATCCGGGTGCGCGAGGACGACCTCGTCGAGGCGCTGGCCGTGCGCGGTTCACCCTTCGTGGCGCTGGCGATGCGCGACTGGACCCAGCCCGTGAGCGACGGGATGATCGGCCGCTGCCTGCGCGAGCGCGCCCCGCTGCTGGTCAACGACGTGCACGGCGATCCCGACTACGTCGTGACCCCCGAGACCGCCGACGTGCGCTCCGAGCTGGTGGCGCCGCTGCTCGTCGAGGGCTCCCTGTGGGGAGCGATCAACCTCGAGGAGCTGGTCGAGGACGCGTTCGACGACGAGGACGCGCAGCTGCTGTCGATCCTCGCCAACCAGGTTGCCGCGGCGATTCGCTCGGCCCAGCTGGTGCAGCGGGTCGGCGCGACCTAGGCTTGCGGGCGATGCCGCCCTCTCCCCTCTCACTGATCGAGTTCCCCGCCGACGATGTCGAGCGCGCCCGCAGGTTCTGGGAGGGGCTGCTCGCCGTCCAGCTCGAGGCGCGCGCCGAAGGCGAGGGCGAGGGCTGGCAGACCCACTCCGATGGCACCCAGATCGGGATCCACGGCCGCGGGCGCGGGCCCGGCGACACCTGGTCGCTGCCCTACTTCGAGGTGAGCGACATGGCCGAGGCCCTCGAGCGCGTCGCGGCGCTGGGCGGCAGCGCGATCCACCCGGGCGACGCCTGGTCGGTGTGCCGGGACTCGGAGGGCACGCCGTTCGGGCTGGCCCTAGCCGCTGCCTAGTTCAGGTCGCGCCGCTTCAACAGCACTGCCCCGGCCGTGAAGGCCGTCCCGATCCACGCGAGCATCGCCAGGACGGCCAGGCCCGGGGAGAGCAGGTTCAGGTCCTCGTTGCCGATGTTCTCGGCGGGGATCTCCTGGATGGCACCCGAGAGGGCGCTGAACGGGGCGAAGCGGGCCACGTCGGGCGCGAGCGCGATCAGGGTCGGCTCGATCGCGAACGACAGCAGCAGCACACCGACGATCGCCACCGGCTGGTTGCGCACCAGCGACCCGAGCGCCAGCCCGAACGCCCCCAGCAGCGCGGCCACCTCGGCGTTGCGGATGATCTGGCCCACCAGCTCGCCGAGCTCCGGCGTCGGCAGGTCGCGCGACGACAGGATGATCATCCCGACGATCGCGATCGTGATCGAGATCAGCAGCGAGAGCACCAGCCCGGCGGCGGCGAACGCGAGCGTCTTCGCCACCAGGAACCGCAGGCGATTGGGCGCGGCCAGCAGGGAGCTCGTGATCGTGCGATGGCGCCATTCCCCGGTGATGCCGACGATCGCCAGGATCACGATGAAGAGCGCGCTGGTGTCGGCGGTGAACACGTCCGTGAGCACTTCGTCCTGGGTCGGCTCCGAGAGCAGGCTCACCAGCACGGTGATCAGCAGCGAGGTGCCGACGGCGACCCCGGTCAGCGCCAGGAACGTGCGCGTGGTGCGCAGCTTGATCAGCTCGGCGCGCAGCAGGGCGGTCATGTCTCTCCCTCGGTCAACTCGAAGAACACGTCCTCGAGCGAGCGCGCGACGGCTACCAGCTCGGCGAGCGCGACCTGATGGTCGGCGGCCACCTGGCCGACGACCTCGGGCGCCGCGCCGCGCACCAGCAGCGCGCCTGAGCCGTCCGGCTCCACGTCGTGGGCCTGCTCGCGCAGCAGCGCTGCCAGCCGGTCGACCTCGCCCGCGCGCACGCGGGTGACGGGGCCGTCGACGCCGCCGAGCACGCTGTCCAGCGTGCCGGCGCCGCGCAGCACGCCGTGCGAGATGACGACCACGTCGTCGACGCTCTGGGAGACCTCGCTGAGCAGGTGGCTCGAGACGAGCACCGCGCGGCCGCGCGCGGCCTCGGCGCGCAGCAGGTCGCGCATCCAGCGGATGCCGGGCGGATCGAGGCCGTTGGACGGCTCGTCGAGGATCAGCACGTCCGGGTCGCCCAGCAGCGCCGCGGCGATGGCGAGCCGCTGGCGCATGCCCATCGAGTACCCCTTCACGCGCCGGTCGGCCGCGCCGGCGAGGTCGACCTGCTCGAGCACCGCGCTCACGCGCGAATCGGGGTGGCTGCCGGCGGCGGCGAGGATGCGCAGGTGGTTGCGGCCGCTGCGCCCGGGATGGAAGCTCGCCTCCTCGAGCACCGCGCCGACGTGGCCGCTCGGGTGCGGCAGCTGCTCGTAGCGCACGCCGGCGAAGGTGGCCGTGCCGGTGTTGGGGTGGATCAGGCCGAGCAGCGTTCGCAGCGTCGTGCTCTTGCCCGCCCCGTTGGGGCCGAGGAAGCCGGTGACCCGGCCGAACTCGACGGAGAAGGACAGGTCGTGGACGGCCTGCACCTTGCCGAAGCTCTTGCTCAGGCCGTTGAACTCGATGGCGACATCGGTCACGCCGATCACGATACGGCCGGCCACGGCGACCTCGCATCGGGCGCGAGTATGGGATTTCGCCTCATCCTTCAGGAGGAGCGCGGGCGCACGAGGCCGACGTCGTACGCGTAGACGACGGCCTGGACGCGGTCGCGCAGGTCGAGCTTGCGCAGGACCGACGACACGTGGGTCTTGACGGTCGCCTCGGTGAGCACCAGCCGCGCGGCGATCTCGGCGTTGGACAGCGCGAGCGCCACCAGGCGCAGTACCTCCAGCTCGCGGTCGGTCAGCTCGTCGAGGTCGGCGGGCGTGGCCGCGTCGGCGGGTAGCACGGCGGCGAAGCGGTCGAGCAGGCGGCGGGTGACGCTGGCGGCGAGCAGGGCGTCGCCGCGGGCGACGACGCGAATCGCCTCGACCAGGTCCGGCGGCCGCACGTCCTTGAGCAGGAAGCCGCTGGCGCCGGCGCGCAGTGCGGCGAAGACGTACTCGTCCACGTCGTGGGTGGTCAGGATGATGATGCGCGCAGGGCTGCCGGAGGCGACGATCCGGCTGGTGGCCTCGATGCCGTCGACGTTCGGCATGCGCACGTCCATCAGCACCACGTCGGGCTCGTGCTCGGCCACGAGGGCGATCGCCTCGGCGCCGTCGGCCGCCTCGCCGGCCACGTCGATGTCCTCGCGCGCGTCGAGGATCATGCGAAAGCCGCCGCGCACGAGCGTCTGGTCGTCGGCGATCACGACCTTGATGCTCATAGCGGCAGGCGCGCGTGGACCCGGTAGCCGCCGCCCGGGTGCGGGCCGGCCTCGAGCGTTCCGCCCAGCAGAGCCACTCGCTCGCGCATGCCGAGCAGCCCGTGACCGCCCGTGCCGTTGCCCGCGGGCGCGCGGCCGTCGTCTCTGACGTCCAGCTCGAGCGCTTCCGGCGCGTAGCTGAGCGTCACGTCCGCGCGGGTGGCGCGTGCGTGACGCAGCGTGTTGGTGAGCGCCTCCTGGACGATCCGGTAGGCGGAGAGGTCGAGCCCGGCGGGCAGGTCGGCCGGCTCGCCCTCGCGGCGAACGGCCACCTGGAGGCCGCCGGCGCGCAGCGACTCGGCCAGCTCGTCGATTCGGTCGAGCCCGGGCTGGGGCTCCGTGCCCTCTTCCTGCACGCCAGGCCGGACGGCGCTCAGCAGGCGGCGCAGCTCGGCCATGGCGTCGCGGCCGGCGTGCTCGATCGAGCGCAGGGCCTCGCGGGCTTGGTCGGGGCGCTCGTCGAAGACGTCTTCGGCGGCGGCGGCCTGGACGACGATCATGGAGACGCTGTGGGCGATCACGTCGTGCAGCTCGCGGGCGATGCGGGCCTGCTCGTCGGCCATGGCGCGCTGGGTCTCCTCCTCGATGGCCACGCGGCGATTGCGAGCGGCTTCGCCGAGCGCCCAGGCGCCGACCGCGAGACCCATCGTGAAGACGGTGTCCTCGCCGGTGGTGGTGAAGAAGTTCGTCGCGGCGAGGCCGACGACGCCGGCGAGCCCGACGAGGGAGACCCTGGGCGGTCGTGCCGCGGCGAGCGAGCCGACCGCGAACAGAGCTGGGAACGGGACCACCACGCTGGGATAGAGCAGCTGGAAGGCGAGCCCGGTGACCAGGACCAGGGCCATGACGCGCTCGGGTTGGCGGCGCCGCCAGCGCAGGGCGATCGCCTGGACGAGCACGATCGCGAGGCCCGCAACGAGCACGGCCGACGGGTCATCGTGCTTGTCCGCCTCGTCGAAGACGACCAGCACCAGGAACAGCCCGACGCCCCACGGAATCGCGAAGTCGGCGAAGCGCGCGAACTTCCTGCGGCGGCGCATGCGCCAATCGTGGCCCATGCGGGGGCGGACCGCATCGGTCTGGAGTATGAGGTTGGCCCGAGACCGTCTTCCCGTGTTAGAGATGGACGTCGTGATGCGCCGGCCTGCCGCGATCGCGCTCCTGCTGTCAACGGTGCTCGCGGCCTGCGGCACCGATCCGCCGCCGCTGCCGGTCGCGAACGCGGCCAAGGTCACCAAGGTCAGTCCGGCGTTTCGCGAGGGGCAGCGGCTCGGCCGGCTCACCTTCCCGCGGCTCCACAAGACGGTCCGCGTCACGGCCGGTTTCAAGCAGACCACGATCGACCGCGGACCGAGTTGGTACCCGGGCTCCTGGCTGCCCGGCGAAGGCCGCACGGTCTACGTCGCCGGCCACCGGCGCACGCACGGCGGGCCCTTCCGGCACCTGGGGAAGGTCCGGCGTGGGGACAGGATCATCTTCACCACGCGGCACGCGGTCGCCACCTACGCGGTCACGCGCCGCGCGCTGATCCACGAGCGCAGGACGTCGATCCTCACCTCCGGCAGCCGCGAGGAGCTGCGCCTGCAGACCTGCACGATCCCGGCCGGCCACAAGCGCCTGCTGGTCTTCGCGCGGCCCGTGTCGATCAAGCGGCCCTGAGCTCGCGTATGGAGCATGATGCGGAGGTCAGCCCGCCAGCACTGGAGGTCCCATGCTCCGCACCGCCTTCTGCGAGCTCTTCGAAATCGACGCGCCCGTCCTGCAGGCACCGATCTGGCCGGCCACGTCGCCCGAGCTGGTCGCGGCGGTGTCGGAGGCCGGCGGGCTGGGCAGCCTCGGCGCCGTCAACACCTCGGCCGACGACCTCCGCGCCCGGATCGCCCGGGTCCGCGAGCTGACCGACCGCCCGTTCGCGGTGAACCACGTCGTTCCGCGCCTGGACGAGGGGGCGTTCGAGGTCACGCTCGAGGCCGTCCCGGCCGCGGTGTCGTTCGCGCTCGGCGACCCCGGCGACCTGGTCGAGCGCGCGCACGCGACCGGCGCCAAGGTCTTCCACCAGGTCCACACGGTGGCCCAGGCGCGCGCGGCCGCCGAGCACGGCGTGGACGTGGTGATCGCGCAGGGCAGCGAGGCGGGCGGCCAGGGGATGGCGGATGGCGTCGGGTCGTTGGCGCTCGTCCCCCAGGTGGTGGACGCGGTGGCGCCGATCCCGGTGCTCGTCGCCGGCGGCGTGGCCGACGGGCGCGGGCTGGCCGCCGGGCTCGCGCTCGGCGCGGCGGGCGCGAACGTGGGGACGCGCTTCCTGGCGTCCCAGGAGGCCAGCGCCAGCGAGGCGTGGAAGCAGCGGATCCTCGAGATCGAGTCGGAGGAGACGGTGCGTTTCGAGACCTGGAGCGAGATCCTGCCCGCCGCCGGCGGGTACGGGGTCGTGCCGCGGGTGATCCGGACGGAGTTCGTGACGCGCTGGGAGCGCCAGCCGGACGAGGCCCGCGAGCAGGCCGAGCAGCTCGGGGCCGAGATCATGGCGAGCGTGCGCGAGGGACGGCAGCACGAGATGACGCCGTTCACGGGCCAGACCGCCGGCCTGATCCACGAGCTGCTGCCGGCCGCCGAGATCGTGCGGCGGCTGGTGAGCGAGGCTGAGGAGGCGCTCGCCGCCGCCGCCGCGATGCGGGTCTAGGACGCCTCGACGGCGGCCTTGATCGACTTGCCGAAGTCGTCGGCGCCCTTGCGGGCCTGGCTCAGGGCGAACCCGACGAACAGCTTGCCGATGCCGTGGCCCTCGAGCACGTTGTGGATCGTCACGCGGGTGCCGTTGCCCTCGGGCGCGAGGTCGTAGCCGCCCTCAGAAGCGGTGACCTGGTTCTTGGAGCGCTCGGCCCAGCGGATCTTGGTGGGCCGCTCGACCTCGGTCAGCTCGAACTCGCGCTTGGTCTTGATGCCGGCGTCCTTGACGGTGCTGGCGAAGCGGGTGCCGACTCCGACCGGCCCGTCCGTCGTCTTGGCGATCTCCAGCACGCGCGGGCTGAACTTGGGGTCGTTCGTGCCGTCGGCGAGGAAGTCGAACACCTCCTCGATGGGGCGATCGATGGTCGTGGTCGCTTCGAACCGGCCTGCCATGGGTCTCCTCGGGTTGTTCTCCAGTGGATCGATGAGGAATGATGGCGGCATGGCCACGATCACCGAGCGCGAGACCGAGCAAATCGAGGCGGCGAACGCCTCCGGACGGACCCCGGTGGTGTTCATCCACGGGCTCTGGCTGCTCCCCAGCAGCTGGGACAACTGGGTGAGCCTGGCCGACGAGTACGGCTACGCGGGGGTCACGCCGAGCTGGCCGGACGACCCGCTGACGGTCGTGGAGGCGCGTGCGGAGCCGGAAGTGCTCGCGAACAAGAACCTCGCGCAGATCGCCGACCACACCGCCGACGTGATCGGAAAGCTGTCGAAGAAGCCGGCGGTGATGGGGCATTCGACCGGCGGGCTGCTGGCGCAGATAATCGCCGGGCGCGGGCTGTCGGCCGCGACCGTGGCAATCGACCCGGGACCGTTCCGCGGAGTGCTGCCGCTGCCGCTGTCCGCGCTGAAGTCGGCGTCGCCGGTGCTGAAGAACCCCGCCAACCGCGGCAAGGCGGTGACGCTGACGCTCGACCAGTTCAAGTACGGATGGGCCAACGCGCTCAGCGACGAGGAGGCCGAGCAGCTCTACGAGACCTACCACGTGGCGGCGCCGGGCATCGCGCTGAACCAGATGGCGAACGCGAACCTGAACCCGTTCACCGAGGCGAAGGCCGACACGAAGAACCCCGACCGCGGGCCGCTGCTGATCATCGACGGCGAGAAGGACCACACGGTGCCGTGGGCGATCGCGAACGCGTCCTACAAGAAGCAGAAGCGCAACCCGGGCGTGACGGAGATCGTGAAGATCCCGAACCGCGGGCACTCGCTGACGATCGACAGCGGCTGGCGCGAGGTGGCGCAGACGGCGCTCGACTTCGTCAAGCGATTTGCGTAATGGTTGGCATGTGAACACTCCAGAGCAGCCCCTCGCAGTGCCCGATCCGGCCGGCCCACCGTCGCCGCCGGACTATCCAGCGCGGCTCGAGATCGCCTACCCGACCGAGCTCAACCGCTGGCTGCCGCTGGTGAAGTGGCTGCTCGTCATCCCCCACTTCTTCGTCTTGCTGTTCGTGGGCATCGGGGCGTTCTTCGTGGCGATCTGGGCGTTCTTCGCGGTGCTGTTCACGGGCCGCTGGCCGCGCGGCGCGTTCGACTACATGGTCGGGACGTTCAGGTGGGCCTACCGCGTGACCGCCTACTTCCACCTGATGGTGGACGCCTACCCCCCGTTCTCGATGGCCGACGACCCCAACTACCCGGTCCGGTTGAACATCGAGTACCCCGAGCGGATCGACAACTGGCGCCCGCTGGTTCAGTGGCTGCTGGCGATCCCGTATCTGTTCATCGCCGGCATTCTGTACTGGCTGACCGGGATCCTGACCTTCGTGGCCTTCTTCCTGATCCTGTTCACGAAGCGCATCCCACGCGAGATGTTCGAGCTGATGGTCCCGGGGCTGCGCTGGAACCTGCGCGGCAGCGCCTACGCCTACTTCGTGACAGACCGGTATCCGCCGTTCGTTTGGGGGTAGCTCGGGTATCGGGACCGCATGTTGAGACGCATGCCGTTCCTCAAGCTGCTGGCCATCGCGCAAACGGTGCTGCTGGCCCGGCGCCATTTCCAGCGGCTCAACGCGCGCGACCGGCGCCGGTTGACAGAGCTCGTTCGGCGCGGCCCGCGCATGGACCAGCGCGAGCGCAAGGAGCTGCGCCGCCTGATCGGCAAGCTCGAGCCACGGGCGTTCGCGGCGTCGACCGCTGACGCCTTCTCACCCTTCCCGTTGCCGCGCTGGCTGGCAGGTCGCAGGTGAGGCCGCGAGCCCGGCGAAGCCTCCGGGTATGGCGTACGTCTACCTGCTCAGGTGCGCGGACGACAGCCTCTACTGCGGCTGGACGACCGACGTCGAGCGGCGCCTGGCGGCCCACGGGGCGGGCACCGCGAGCCGCTACACGCGCAGCCGGCTGCCGGTCGAGCTGGCGGCCGTGATCGCGGTCGCGGATCGATCGACGGCGCTGCGGGAAGAGGCGCGCATCAAGCGGCTGCCTCGCGCGGCGAAACTGGGCCTGATCCAGGCAAAACCCCTAGAGTCGTCCGTTAATGCGTAACGACGACGAGATCCGAGCCCTGCTGAGCCGCCTGTCGCGGCGCCATCCATCCGGCGGCACGGTGATCGAGCGCGCCGCCATCGTCGCCGAGGGGGCAGACTCGGCCCAGGTCGTGGCTTGGATCCTCGACCATGCCGGCGAGGCCGAGGTGGCTGTCGCAACGTCGTCCAACCGGGGCCTGCACAGCGCGCGGATCAGCGAGCCGATCGGACCCGGGCCGCGAGCGCCGGCTCGCTACGTGCTGCCGGCCGGCGCGCTCAACTGAGCCCGTGACCGAGGGCCCGCTGGCCCTCACCGTGGGATGTACCTTCGGCTTCGAGACGCCGCAGCCGGTGTCGGCGGTCCTCCAGGTCGCGCCTTCGGGGCACGACCTCCAGGTGCGCGCCGAGCGCTGGGACACGGCCGCCGACCACCACGGCTACATCGACCTGTTCGGTAACCGCTGCGAGCGGGTCACGATCGCGGCGGGCGCGTCACGCATCGTCTACGAGGCCGACGTCCTGCTGTCGTCGCCGAGCGACCGGATCGCTCCCGGCACACCCGAGACGCCGATCATGGAGCTGCCCGACGAGCAGATCGCGTTCGTCATGCCGAGCCGCTTCTGCCTGCCCGACGAGCTCGGCCACGAGGCGTGGCAGCGTTTCGGGAACCTCGAGCCCGGCTGGGAACGGGTCCAGGCGATCGTCGACTTCGTGCACGGTCACCTCGAGTGGGTGGCCGGCGCGTCGAACCCCTGGACCACGGCCGTCGACGCGTACCGCGCCGGCCAGGGCGTGTGTCGCGACTTTGCCCACCTGGCGATCACGTTCTGCCGCGCGCTGAACATCCCCGCGCGGTACGTGTGCGGCTACATCCCGGAGATCGACGTGCCGCTGCCCGCGGAGCCGATGGACTTCGCCGCGTGGTTCGAGGTCTACCTCGATGGCGCGTGGCACACCTTCGACGCCCGCAACAACCGCCGCCGCGTCGGTCGCGTGGTCGTGGGGCGTGGCCGCGACGCCGTCGACGTCGCGGTGGTCACGTCGTTCGGCCCTGTGACGCTGACGGAGTTCGGGGTTCGCGCGGCGTAGGGCTTAGCGGTTGGGTGTGCCGGTGACCTTGAGGTCGCCCGGCTCCCAGACCTCCTCGGTCCAGTGCTGCTCGACCTGCGGGGCGGAGAAGAACGCGATGATCCGAAGGTCGTCGGAGCCCGTGTTGCGCAGGTCGTGGGCCGCCCCCTCGGGGAGCACGAAGACGTCGCCGGCACGCACCGGCCTGGCGCCCTCGTCGAGCAGCAGCTCTCCCGTGCCCGAGAGGACGTACTGCGTCTCCTCGGCCGTGTCGGTGTGCCGCCCGAGCCGCTTGCCGGGAGGCATCGCGAAGTAGATGGCGGTCGACTGGTCGGCGCCCGAGCCGCCGTAGGCGAAGAACTGGCCCACCCACTCGGCGTCGTCGGTCGTGCGCGACGTGAGCTCGAAGGTGTCGAGCTCGTCGACGTTGATCGGCTCCATGACGGTGCTTGATGCAGTGCTCATACCTAGACAGCTCGGACCAGCGCGGGGCCGCCTAGACCAGGCCGTCGGTCGGTGGACGGATGGCGCTCTAGAGGTCCCCGCCGACGTCCCCCTTACGGCCGAACGCGTTCCAAGCGAGTGCCGCGACGATGGCGATCGCGATTGCAGAGATGATCAGTGAGGCAGTGGTCATTGGAGGCTCCTGTCGGGACTTCCAATTTGGGCTACCCGATCGATCGCCGCGGATCACCCGCCGGCGTTAGAGTCGCGGCCCCATGGCGAGCTTCGAGACGATCCGCGTCGCCGCCGTGCAGGCCACGCCGGTCATCCTCGACGCCGAGGCATCGGTCGACAAGGCGATCCAGCTGATCGGCGAGGCGGCGGCCGAGGGGGCGCAGCTGGCGGTGCTGCCGGAGACCTTCGTGCCGGTCTATCCGTCGAACGCGTGGGCGCGCCGCGCCGCGGCGTTCTCGGGATCGGATGAGCTGTGGGAGCGCCTGTGGCAGAACTCGGTCGACGTGCCGGGCCCGCTCGTGGACCGCCTGGTCGCTGCCTGCCGCACCCACGGGATGCACGTGGCGATCGGGATCAACGAGCGCGAGAGCGAGCGGCCCGGCTCGCTCTACAACACGCTGCTGCTGCTCGGCCCCGACGGCGTCGAGCTGAAGCACCGCAAGCTGGTGCCGACCCACCAGGAGCGGCTGTTCCACGCCTTCGGCGCGGGCGACGACCTCGGCGTGGCGGACACGCCGCTGGGGCGCATCGGCGGGCTGGTGTGCTGGGAGAACCGGATGCCGCTGGCGCGCTGGGCGCTCTACCGCCAGGGACCGCAGATCTGGGTCGCGCCGACCGCGGACGACAGCGACGGCTGGCTGGCCACGGTGCGCCACATCGCGATCGAATCGGGCGCGTTCGTGGTCTCGGTGCCGCAGTACATCCCGCGCGCGGCGTTCCCCGAGGACTTCCCGCTCGAGCTACCGGACCAGGAGGTGTTCGGGCGCGGCGGCGCGGCGATCGTGGAGCCGACCGGAGGCGAGCTGATCGCCGGGCCGCTCTACGACCAGGAGGGCATGATCTTCGCGGACTGCGACCTGCGCCGAGGGCTGCACGCCAAGCGCTGGTTCGACGCGGTCGGGCACTACAGCGGCGAGGCGGCGCTCGGCCTGCCCGAGCGCCCGGCGCCCTCGGCGGCAGCGCCGCCCCAGAACGGCGACGAGGACACTCCCTAAGCTCCCCGCCGATGGCCGACCTCGATCAGCTCTCGTCGAAGCAGCTCCACGACCTGGCGGTGAGCCGCGCGCGCAGTCACGCGGACCTCAAGTTCTTCTGGGACCTGTTGAAGTACCTGCCGGTGGCCGAGGCCGGAGCTGGGAAGCTCGACGAGGCGGAGGCCGACCTCTCGTCGACCATCGCGCACGTCGATGACGTCACCGACTCGGGCGAAGGCGAGGTCGCCGACCTGCTGCGCCCGTTCTACCTGGACTACCTGCAGCGCCACGGCGTCGAAGCGCCCTAGGGCGCGAACAGCTCGCGCACCTCGGCCGAGTAGGCGCCCTTGTCCCCCAGGCCCTCGTTCAGGGCGCCGAAGAAGCGCTCGCGGTTGTTCGGACCGACCGACGCGTTGAGGTCGTAGGCCGCGTAGAGCATGAACAGGCGCAGGCGCGGGCCGATCGAGGGGTCGGCGCGCATGGCGGCGACGCTCGCCTCGAGGTTGGAGGCGGCCTGGGCGAAGGTGAGGTTGACGGGCCAGCCGTAGTTGTCGGTGAGGGCCAGGCCGTTGTTGGTGCTGATGCCCCACTCGGTGATGTCGATCGGGATCGTGTTCGGGGCGCCGTTGGCGGCGGTCTGGGCGATCAGGCGATCGAGCTTCGGCTCCCAGATGGTGCGCGGGCCGTAGGGGTGGACGGACCAGCCGTCGACGAGCTGAGCGAGGTTCGGGACGGCGTCGAACATGCTGTCCACCCAGGCGGCGGAGCCGGTGCCGCCGTCGTCGGCCTGAGCGAGCAGGCCGACCTGACGACCGGTGGCGGCGATGGCGGCGTGCGCCTGGGCGACGCGGGTGGCGTAGAGCTTGGCGCGGTCCTTGTAGGACTGGTCGGAGTAGGTGTCGCCGTACTGGTGGGAGTAAGAGGTCTCGTTGCCGAACTCGATCTGGCGAACGGCGAGGTGACCGTCGCCACGGCCGTTCCAGAACGAGCCACCGGGACCGAACTCGGCGGCCCAGCCGGCGAGGTTGCGGGCCTCGGCCTCGGTCGGCATGCGGCCTGGAAGCCGGCGAGCAGGAGCACCTGGGCACCCTGGGCGGCGTGAGCGGCGACGCTGGCGCGCAGCGCGGAGGCGGGCGCGTTGACGTCGAACTCGAGCCGCACGATGTCGGCGCCCAAGCGCTTGGCAGCGAGCGGAGAGCGCACGTTGTCGGCCGAGCCGACCAAGCCCGGGCTTGAACCCCCGGAGCGCGGGCAGGAGCAGCGGGCGGGGCCCGGGCCGGGGCCCGAGGCGCGCCATCCGTCTTGAAGCGCCTGGCTGGGGAGTAGAGGCGCTTGCCGCCACGCCGCCGGGGATCGACGGCGAGCCGGTACGCGTAGGTCGTGGCCGGACGGAGGCCGGCGACGCGCTTGGAGACGGCGAGCTGCTTGCGCTTCTTGGTGCAGGCGAAGTGGCGCTTGCGGCTGACCTTCCTCCACTTTCCTCCGTCAGCCCGACGCAGCTGCCACCAGAGGTGGCCGTGGGCGCGGGCGTGCTTGTGGGCGCGGCGGTGCTTGCGGGCGTGGCGGTGCTTGCGAGCGTGGCGGTGCTTGTCGGCCTTGCGGTGCTTGTCGGCGTTTCGGTGCTTGTCAGCCTTGCGGCGCTTTTCCGCCCCGCGGCGCTTGTCGGCCCCGCGGCGCTTATCGGCCTTGCTGCGCTTATCGGCCTTGCGGTTGCCGGCCTCGTCGCGGTTGTCTGAGCCGCCGGGTTTACCGGCGCCACGCGCGTTCCCGGCGCTGCGAGCCTCGCTCCCGACGAGGGGGTGCTCATCGGTGCCCTGATGCTTGCGGGAGCGCCGGTCCTTGCGGGCACGGTGCTTATCGGAGCCGCGCTTCTTGCGGCCGCCGCCCTGCTTGCCGGCGCCGCAGTCCACCTCGGCCCTGAGGGTGGCGGCGTTGGCGGTGACGTGCGTGGCACGCTTGATCTGGACGCTGCAACCCGCGGTTAGAGCGGCGATTACGAGGACTGCGATGGCGGCGGCAAGACGTTTGGTGATGCTCTTTGCCATCGGAGGCCCGCGCGGGGTGTGCGAAGAGCTGGGCGAGGTCTTGCGGGTTATGCGAGTCTTGCCCCTTGAGCCGAGCGGGCAAGGCATCGAGACGGATCGCGGCGGGCTGCCTAGCCGCCATCGCGTGCCTGGTCCTTCCCGCCGCGGCAGGCGCGGCGCCGAAGCTGAAGGTCGCGGGAAACAAGCTGGTGGACGCGCGCAGCGGTCAGACCTTCGTGCCGCGCGGGGTGAACTGGCCGAGCTTCGAATACGCGTGCAGCGACGGCTACGGATACTCCAACGTGGCCAGCGCGGAGAAGGTGGGCCCGGACGCGGCCGGCGCGGCGCTGATCGCGAGCTGGCACATCAACACGGTGCGGATTCCGCTGAACCAGGACTGCTGGCTGGGCGAGGACGGACTGCCGAGGTTCGGGAAGACGTCCGGGTACCGCGCCGCGGTGAAGAGGTGGGTGTCGGAGCTGCACAAGGCGGACCTGGCGGTGGTGCTGGACCTGCACTGGTCAGGGCCGGCGGGAGTGGTGTCGGACGGGCAGCGAGCGATGCCGGACGACCGATCGGACGACTTCTGGAGCTCGGTCGCGTCGACGTTCAAGAGGGACCGCGGGGTGATCTTCGACGTCTTCAACGAGCCGTACTCGCGATACGACACGAACGGGACGCTGATCTTCGACCTGACCTGGGAGTGCTGGCGCAACGGAGGATGCGCGGCGCCGAGCACCGGGGACCGGCAAGCACTCGACGGGCGAACGTTCACGACGATCGGGCTGTCAGCGCTGGTGAACGCGATCCGAGCGACCGGAGCGAAGCAGCCGATCATGGTGGGCGGAATCGACTACGCGAGCGACCTGCGCCAATGGCTGGCGAACCGGCCCGGCGACAAGGGAGTGGTGGCGAGCTTCCACAACTACGGCGGGCACCTGTGCCACAACCCGCTGTGCTGGGACGAGGTGATCGCACCGATCGCGACAGAGGCGCCGGTGGTGACGGGCGAGTTCGGAGAGGCGGACTGCGCAACCAACCCGGAGACCTTCATGGACTGGGCGGACCAGCACGGCGTGGGCTACCTGATGTGGGCATGGTGGGTGCTGCCGGACACGAACTGCTCGACGCTGACGGTGCTGGCCGACACGAAGGGAACGCCGGCGGCGCCAAACGGAACGGCGCTGAAGGCGCACCTGGCGGGGCTGGCGCCGAAGATCTCGCTGGGCGGCGGGACGAGCTCAGACGCTCGACAAGGCGGTGGAGGTGAGCGCGAAGTGCACGAAGGCGTGCTTCGCGATCGCGACGGGGCGGCTGACAGCGGCGGGCAAGAGCTTCCGGTTGAAGGCAGCGTCGCGAGGGGTCAAGGCCAAGCGGAAGACGACGCTGGCGCTGAAGCTCTCGAGCAAGGCCCGGCGAGCAGCGGCGAACGCCCTGGCGCGGCACCGCTCGGTGTCGGCACGGATCACGCTGACGGTCTTGGGCTCGAAGAAGACACGCTCCGTGAAGCTGCGACTGCCGTAGGTCCGCCGGCGCCGAGCAGCGGCAGCTGGCCAAGACCGCGCCTTGTCGCTAATGCCCCCAGAGCTCGTTGGGCTTTGATCCGCAGATTGCGATCTCAAAATGCGTGGCGGAATCCGACCGCTGTGAACCCCGCGTGCAATGGCGCAGCTGCCTCTTTCGCCCACAGTCCGGGCTACTGTGACAATCAGATTATGCCCAGCAAGCGAGCATCCTTCAGTCGCGACGAACCTGTTCGACTCGACCAGGACGCATTCGGGCACGCCGACTACGCCCGGACTCTGGCAAGCATTGCGAGGGACGCATGCTCGCCCTGACGGTCGGCATCTTCGGTCCGTGGGGTGCCGGGAAGTCCACAGTCATCGGAAGTGCTCCGAGGAGCTCGAGGGTGCAGTGGCCTTCGCCTATTTCGATGCCTGGCGCTACGAGGAGGACTCGCTGCGCCGCCAGTTTCTGCGGGACATCGCCGGAACCCTCAAGCACCGCGACCAGCTCCGACTTAGAAAGGACTTCGACCCCGACCGAGACCTAGGAGAGCTCGATGTTGACGAACAACACACGGAGGAAGGGTTCTCGCTGAGCTGGCCGCGCGCCAAACGCGCCCTTCTCATCGGCCTGGTGCTCGGTGGAGTCGCCTGGCTGTTGATAGAGGTCGCCTCGATCGAGCCGATTTGTCGAAGAGGACGAGTTCGGTAAGCGCTTCGCACCTGCTGCCGCCGCCGGGATGGTCGCCTTCCTCGCTGGACTCTTCAGCCAGTGGATCCACATCACGCAACGGTCGGTGACCGTGAAGAGCCTGTCCGATCCGGATCGCTTCCAGTCGAAGTTCATTGATCTCATCAAGGCTGTGAAGGCTGATCGCCTCGTGATCGCCATCGACAACCTCGATCGCTGTAGCCCTGAGAAGGCCGTCGAGATGCTGAGCACCATCAAGACATATCTTGAGCCGGCAGTCGAACCACCATCCAGTCAGCGGCCGCAGATCTTCAGGTGTGGCCCGGCCGTCAAGGACGTGGTCTTCGTCGTGTCCGTCGATGACGAGGCCCTGCGTCGCCACCTCCTCGCGCAGGAGCTGAATCGCTCCGCGACACGGGGCGCGACGAGGCGATGCGGTACGTGGAGGAGTATCTGGCCAAGTTCTTCAACGTGCGCCTCCCGATCAGGAGGATCCTGGCCCGTCACACGGGCGTATGTCGCGCACCATCTTGGATCTCTGATCGATGACCGCGGGTACGAAGAAGAGCGAACCCGCTTGATCAGTCTGGTCAGCACGGCGCTGCGGCGGAACCCTCGTCGTATCAAGCAGTTCGTGAATGACCTGGAGGCGCGCTTGCGCCTGCTCGAGGAAAGGCAGAAGCCGGGACCGGATGCCAAGCCCGGAATCGCTGCGCCAGTCAGCGAGGACGTGCTGATGGTGGCCAAGCTTGCGCTGATCGAGTCCGAGTGGCCCGGAGCCTTCTCACGCTTGCAGAACGAGCCGCGGAGGCTGGCAGAGTGGCACTCTGAGGCTGAGGCTGAGGACGAGGTCTGGGCGTATGAAGGCGGAGGCGGGAGCACCGATCGGACGAGCGTGAGGCCGCTCGCAACCTTCGCCGCGTTCCTTCGAGCTTCGCGGCCGATTGGCTCGGTTCGATCTTCTCGTGCTCTGCTCGACCTCAAGCAGGCACCCAACGAAGCGGGCTTGGCGGGGTTCGCTGAGTTCCGCGAGTCGGTGATCAGCGGCGAACGCGCCGAGGTTCAGCGACTTGTGGATGCGGCTCCCGAGGCTGATCGGGCTAGGTACGCCGAGCGCCTCAAAGCTGTCCTGCAGGAGGAGGTTGGGCAGGGCGATCTTGATGCCGCTCGCGCAGTCGTGGACATCGCGCTCTCTGTTGAGGCCGTTAGCGTTCACAAAGACGCGCAGCGCGAGGTGCTGGAGGAGGCTTTGGACAGCCCCCAGCTGCGCGAGCAACTGCGTCAGCTGGATCCGGAGCCAACGCTGGAGGCTGGCCAACGTCTAGCCGACGATAAGCGCGAGCAGCTTCATGACGTCGTCCTGGTCCGCCTGAGCGACGACGATCCATCTGAGGACTCACAGCGACGAGTTACGCAGGCGTTTGCCTCGGTCGCACGCAACGTGAGCAGTGCCACGCAGGCGAGACTCCGCGACCAGCTTGCGAGACCCGAGATCACCGAGAAGTTCGGTCTTTACGTCGATCTGGCGGAGGTCCTTCCGGGCGCGCTGCCCGTCGGCACGGCAGCCAGGGCACTCGACGTGGTCCGAAGCGCTCATGACCCGGAGAGTCCAGCCCTTGCTTGGGATTCGGAGGCTGAGCACACGGCGGCACGCGGCCTTCCGCGTCCTTCTCGTCGCTCTTAAGCACGAGCGTAGCCCCGACGTTCATCGCGGTGTGATCGATGGGACTGATGAGGCCCTCGGCGCCACGGAACTTACCCCCGACGCGACCTCTCAGGTCGTCGAGCGCGGCTTAAGTCTGGTGGAGCCTTCTCGGCTCACGGCGGAGCACCCGCTTGCTCAGCGGCTTGCCGAACACATTCAGGAGCGTTGGGGCGCTTACGCGCGCTCGCAGTGGGCGGACCTGGTGCGGCTCCTCGGCGCGGTACTTCAGCTGGCCCCCGAAGAGGCAGCCAACCAGGTCGCTGCTCACGTCGTCAGTCAAATCTTCACAGACCCCGGGCAGGGTCTCCAACTCCTCAGCGAATTGGCGGACTTGCCGCCGGTCTTTGAGGATGCGGCGATCGCTCACCTCTCAGGGCTCCTGACGAACCCTTCCCATTGAGAGGCTGCCGTCGTGAGACTTCATGAGCTCGGCGCGGCCGACCTTGGCCAACGGCTCAGCGACGCGGTCGTAGCGTCCACGCAAAACGGCGACTTCGATGGGGCGAGGTCGCTGATCGACGGGCATGCGGAATGTGATCGGCCCGAACGGCCGGCTGACAGCAGATCATGTCCTTAACCGGGCGGCTGAGCCATCCGGGCCCACCGAATAGTTCGTTGCCTCACGGCGTGCTGGCCGGCCTGGTCCGTTGGATGGATGGATGAAGCTCAGGAACGGCGGACGCCGATCTCATCGCAACGCTGTTCGCCGGTGCTAGAGCTGAGGCTAGTCAGGCGGCACAGACCCTGGTGGAGGCCGAGGGGGCGGCGACTTGGCAGTTGCCCAAGTTCTCGAACAGTTGCTGCGCAACTTAGACGCCATGGCCCAGATCTCGCCAGAGCACTTGCCGATGCTGCAGTTCGTTTCGGGCCTCACCGATCGCCTCGAACCTGACCGTCTGGACGGCCTCATCAGTCGACTGGAGGTCTGGCTTAGCGCAGCCCGAGCATCGCCTCGCCCTCGCGAGAGAAGTCGGCCGGCTGGAGAGTCTGCGCGCCGCACAGCGTGAGCGACTCGTCCGCTTTCTCATCGCTGCGGAGAGAAGCTGGAGGGCGACGTTGCGACAAGGACCGAGCTACTGCGCGCCGCTGATCGGATCAAAGGGCGAGCTGGCAGTCGTGCGACGGGCGTCTTCGAGGAGCGATTGCAGGAGTTGCGGACTGGCTCAGACGGAGATCAGGCTGGTCCGGACCAGGTGCGCACGAACGCGACATGAAGCCCGCAAGTTGTCCGAGCAGGCCTCGTTCGACCGCGACAACACCTCGGACCAGACCGCCTTTGCTTTCGCGTGAAAGGAGGACCGCCGCGCCCGGCGCCGGTGCCGCGCGGTTTGGGCCCTAGCGCGCGCTGCCGGCCGCGATCGAGGGCACGAGAACCGCTACTCCCACTCGATCGTCCCGGGCGGCTTCGACGTGATGTCCAGCGTCACCCGGTTCACCTGCGCGATCTCGTTGATCATCCGAGACGCCACCTTCTCGAGCAGGTCGTACGGCAGCCGGGCCCAGTCGGCGGTCATTGCGTCGTCCGACGTCACCGCCCGGATCACGACTACGTAGCCGTAGGTTCGCTCGTCGCCCTGCACCCCGACCGACCGCAGGTCCCCGGGCAGCACGCAGAACGACTGCCATAGCTCCCGGTACAGGCCGGCCGAGCGGATCTCGTCCTGCAGGATCGCGTCGGCGTCGCGCAGGATCTCCAGCCGCTCCTTCGTCACCTCTCCGCCGACCACCCGGATCGCCAGGCCCGGGCCTGGGAACGGCTGCCGCCACACGAGCCGGTCCGGCATGCCCGAGCTCGGCGCCGACCGCCCGCACCTCGTCCTTGAACAGCATCCGCAGCGGCTCCACCAGCTCGAACTCCAGGTCCTCCGGCAGCCCGCCCACGTTGTGGTGCGACTTGATCGTCGCGGCTCCCGTTCCGCCGCCGCTCTCGATCACGTCCGAGTACAGCGTTCCCTGCACCAGGTACTTCGGGTCCTCCAGGCGCGTCGCCTGCTCCTCGAACACCCGGATGAACTCCTCGCCGATGATCTTGCGCTTCGTCTCCGGGTCAGTCACACCCGCCAGCCGCGCCAGGAACCGCTCCTCCGCGTCGACCGCGATCAGCGGCACCTTGAACTGGTCCCGGAACGCCGCCACCACCTGGTTGCCCTCGTTCTTGCGCATCAGCCCGTGGTCCACGAACACGCACGTCAGCTGGTCCCCCACCGCTCGGTAGGTCAGCAGCGCCGCCACCGACGAGTCGACTCCGCCGGACAGCCCGCAGATCACCTTCCCGTCCCCCACCTGCTCCCGGATCCGCGCGATCTGCTCCTCGATCACCGACTCCGCCGACCACGCCATGTCGCATCCGCAGATGTCCCTCAGGAAGCTCTCCAGGATCTGCGTCCCGTACGGCGTGTGCACGACCTCGGGGTGGAACTGGATTCCGTACAGCCCTCGCTCCACGCTCTCGATCGCCGCCACCGGCGACTCCGTCGAGGCCGCCAGCGCCGTGAATCCCGGCGGCGCCTCGTAGACCGTGTCGCGGTGGCTCATCCAGCAGCTCTGCTCCGCGGGCGTGCCCGCCAGCAGGCGACCCGACTCGACGAGACGACCAGGTGCGACCGCCCGAACTCCCCTACCTCGGCGCCCTCGACCCGGCCGCCCAGCTCCAGCACCATCGCCTGCATCCCGTAACAGATGCCGAGCACGGGGATCCCGAGCTCCAGCAGCTCCGTTCGCAGCTTGGGGGCGTCATCCGAATAGACGGACGCGGGGCCGCCCGACAGGATCAGCCCGCGCGGCTGGCGGCGCGTGACCTCCTCCAAGCGACACGTGGTGCGGCAGCAGCTCGGCGAAGACGCCGCACTCCCGCACCCGCCGTGCGATCAGCTGCGAGTACTGGCCTCCGAAGTCGAGGACCAGCACCTCGTCGGTGGCGGACGCAGGGGTGGTGGGCGAAGCGGAAGCGGTTGCTTCCTGCGTGCTCACTCCCCGACGAGCGCCGGATCGGCCGAAGGGGTGTCCAGCGGGTGGTCCGAGGGCTCCATCGCGCCGTCCGCGCGAGGGATGCGCCACCGCGGCCGAGGTGGCTCCCATGCCGACCTCCTGCTCGCGCTGCAGCTGCTTGCCCTCGCTCTGCAGCGCCGGCGCCACCATCACCTCGGCCTTGTGGAACGCCGGGATGTCCTCGTACCCGCAGGTGGCCATCGAGGTGCGCAGCGAGCCCATCAGGTTGAACGTGCCGTCGTTCTCGTGGGCGGGCCCCAGCAGGATCTGCTCGAGCGTCCCGTTCTGGGTCGTCTTCACGCGCGCGCCGCGCGGCAGCGAGGGATGGAACGTCGCCATCCCCCAGTGGAAGCCGCGCCCGGGCGCCTCGTAGGCGCGCGCCAGCGGCGATCCGATCATCACGGCGTCGGCCCCGCAGGCGATCGCCTTCGAGACGTCGCCGCCGTTGCGCATCCCGCCGTCCGCGATCACCTTCACGTACTCGCCCGTCTCGAGCATGTGCTGCGAGCGGGCCGCCGCCACGTCGGCGATCGCCGTGGCCTGCGGGACGCCGATGCCCAGCACGCCGCGCGTGGTACACGCCGCGCCCGGGCCCACGCCGACCAGCACGCCGACCGCGCCGGTGCGCATCAGGTGCAGCCCCGTCGCGTACGAGGCGCAGCCGCCGACCACGACCGGCACCGGCACCTCGCGGATGAACTCCTTCAGGTTGAGCGGCTCGCTGCGCGTGGACACGTGCTCGGCCGAGATCACCGTGCCCTGGATGACGAGGATGTCGAGGCCCGCGTCGATCGCGGTCTCGTAGAACCCGCGCACGCGCTGGGGCGTGAGCGACGCGGCCGCCACCACGCCCTGGTCCTTGATCTCGCGGATCCGCTCGGCGATCAGGTCCTCGCGCACCGGCTCCGCGTAGATGCGCTGCATCTCGGCGGTCGCGCGCTGCTTGTCGTAGCCGGCGATCCGCTCGAGCTCCGAGTCCGGATCCTCGTAGCGGGTCCAGATCCCCTCGAGGTTCAGGACCGCGAGGCCGCCCAGCTTGCCGAGCGCGCCGGCGACCGCCGGCGAGACGACGCCGTCCATCGCCGAGGCCACCAGCGGCAGCTCGAACCGGTAGGGGCCGAGCGTCCAGGTGATGTCGACGTCGTCCGGATCGCGCGTGCGCCTCGAGGGCACGATCGCGATGTCATCGAAGCCGTATGCGCGGCGGCCCTTCTTGCCGCGCCCGATCTCTACTTCCATTGGCCGATCCTAGGTTCGCTGGCGGACGAACGCCCGACATTAGCACCGGGCTAAATGCACGCCCTTCGCGGAAACTGCGGGCGCCGTGAACGTCTCCAGGCGCACCTCGGGCACCATCCGCTCGACCTCGCGCTGCTCGACCTGGCCGGCGCCGAAGTGCTGGGTCGACTCGGCGCCGCACGCGACCGCGAAGCGCAGGCAGTCCTCGGCGTTGCGGCCGCTGTAGCGCGAGGCCACGAAGCCGGCCAGGAAGGCGTCGCCGGAGCCGACCGTCGAGACCGGCTCGAGCGGCTGCAGCGTGGCCTGGTAGAGCTTGCGGTCGCCGCCCTCGCCGAGCACCGCCAGGCAGCCGTCGGCGAGCGTCATGATCCCCTCGCGCGCGCCCATCTCGACCATCTCCTCGAGCCCGCGCCGGCGGTCGTCCTCGTCGGCGAACTCGCGCCCGACCAGTCCTTCGGCCTCGAGCTCGTTGGGCGTCACCACGTCGGGCCCCTTGCGGGTGGCCACCAGCAGCGGCTCGCCCTCGGAGTCGAGCACGGTGGTCACGCCGAGACGACGCATCTCCTCGATCAGCCGCCCGTACAGACCCTCGTCCACCCCGCGCGGCAGGCTGCCGGCGAACACGCAGACGGCGGCGCCCTTGGCGAGGTAGAGCAGCTTGTCGACGAACAGGTCGAGCTCCGCCTCGGAGACGTGCGGCCCGTGCTCGTTGATCTCGGTCTGGTCGCCGTTGGTCGGGTCGACCACGGCCGTCGAGGTGCGCGACTCCTCGCGTATACGCACGAAGTCGTTGAGGATCCCCTCGTCGGTCAGGTGCTCGACGATGCGCGTGCCGGTCGGGCCGCCGGCGATGCCGGTCGCGATCACGGGCTGGCCGAGCGCCCGCAGCGCGCGCGCCACGTTCACTCCCTTGCCGCCCGCCATCGCGGTCTGCTCGACCGCGCGGTGGCGCCGGCCGAGCCGGAAGTTCGGCACGGCCAGGGTCTTGTCGATGGCTGCGTTGAGGGTGACGGTGATGATCATCTCTTGACCAGTCTGAACCTAACGCGAAGGCGGAGTGTCAAAAGGAGGACGCCGAGCAGGATTGCGAGGACCGCGAGCACGGTCAAGGGGACGCCCAACACCGAGACGAGCACCCTCAGTGTCCCCGCCTCGGGTACGTCGGTGGCCGTGACGAGCGGCACCCGCCGTACCCGTTCGCCGTCCACGAAGACCGTCACGAAACCCACTCGTTCGCCCGCCGCCAGCGGGCCGGAGACCTCGTCGGGCGCCCGTACGACGCGGCTCACGCTCCTCCCCGTCGCGCAGCGTGACGACGGCCCCCCGTTGGGGTACGAAGGCGACCCGCTCGTCGCGATATTCGATGTCGGCGCGATCGAGCGCGCGCTGGGGGTCGAGCACGCGCACGCGGTGGAAGCGGTCGAGGCCCCAGCGCAGCAGCTTGAGGGTGTCGACGTCGCGCCCCGCCTCGCTCGGCTCGCCCATCACCACCGAGATCACCCGGCCGCCGTTGCGCCCGCGCGCCGACCCGACCAGCACGTAGCCGGCCTGCGAGGTGTGGCCCGTCTTGACCCCGTTCACGAACGGGTAGGCGCCGATCAGCAGGTTGCGGTTGTCGACCGTGCGCGGGCGGGCGCCGGACTCGAGCCGGGCGGCGGGGGTGTCGACCACGCGCGCGAAGCGCGGCCGCTGCATCAGGTCGAAGGTCAGCGAGGCCAGGTCGCGGGCGGTGGAGTAGTTGAGGGGGTCGTCGAGCCCGATCGGGTTCGCGTAGCTCGTGTCGTCGAGTCCGAGCTGCTTGGCCCGCTCGTTCATCGCGGCGACGAAGCGGTTCTCCGAGCCGGCGATCCCCTCGGCGAGCGCCTCGGCCGCGTCGTTGGCGCTCTCGAGCATGAGCGCCTCGAACAGGTCGCTCACGCGCATGCGCTCGCCGGGCTTGAGGCCGATCTGCGACTCCACCGGCGCGGGCCGGTAGTCCGACGCCGGGAAGACCTGGCGCGGGCGGGTGCGCTCGAGCGTCAGCAGCGCGGTCATCAGCTTGGTGGTGCTCGCGATCTGCCGCCGAGCCCCCGGGTGCTTGGCGAACATCACCTCGCCGTTGCGGCCGTCGATCACGATCGCGGCCTTCGCGTTCGGCACGGCGGGCGGGCGGTCCGCGGCGCCGGCCTGCGCCGGGGCGGCGAGGGCGCACAGCGCCAGCAGCAGTGTGGCGGCGCGCCTCACTCGCGCAGCTTGATCTTCTGGCCGACGATCAGGCTCTGCGGGTCCAGGTCGGGGTTGAGCGTCTGGATGCGCTCGACCGAGACCCCGGTCTTCTCCGAGATCCGCGTGAGGTTGTCGTTGAGCTTCACGGTGTAGGTGGGTCGCACGCGGGGCTTCGCCGGCGTGGTCTGGGTCGTGCCCTGGTCGGTCTCGGTGGTCTTGGCCGTGTCGTCCTTGGAGTCGTCCGACTCCGTGGTGGCCTGGAGGACCAGCAGCACGGCGACCACGGCAAGCAGCAGCGCCAAGGGGGCGAGCAGGCGTGCGGCGCTTCGTCGTCGTCCTCCTTGCATCGATCCTCTCCCCGAATGGGCGACGCGGAGCTTAGAGGCCCTACAGGTCCCAGGCTGCGGCTCGCAGGTCCTCTGCCGCGGCCGCCGCGGCGGCCGCCGGCTCCCCGCCGCGCTCGGCGTAGGCGTTCACGATCGAGCGCGAGGCGGTCACCAGCCCCGCCGCCGGGTGCGGCTCGAATGCCGCCGCGAGGTCCTCGACCTTGCCGCCCTGGGCGCCCACGCCGGGCAGCAGGAACACCGCGCGCGGCATCAGCTCGCGCAGGCGCCCCAGCAAGCCGGGCTGGGTGGCGCCGGTCACGGCCCCCACGAGCGACAGACCGCAGTCGCCGACGTGCGCCTCGCCGAGCTGGTCGGTGAGCGCCGCCAGCCGCTCGTGCAGCGGCGGATCGCCCTCGTCCTGCAGCTCGGCCGCGCCCGGGTTGGAGGTGCGGACCAGCAGGAAGACGCCGGCCTGGGCCGCGGCGGCGCCGTCGATCAGCGGAGCGAGCGCGTCGCGCCCGAGCAGGGGGTTGGCGGTGAAGGCGTCGACCCCGAGGCCGGCGACCGGGCCGAACGGGCCCTCGGTCTCCCCCACGAGCGCCTGCGCGTAGGCGGCGGCGGTGACGGGCACGTCGCCGCGCTTGCCGTCGGCGAGCACGAGCAGGCCGTGGTCGCGCGCGATCGCGACGGTGCGCTCGAGCGCGTCCCATCCGGGAGCGCCGAGGCGCTCGAAGCAGGCCAGCTGCGGCTTGACCGCCACGCACGCCGGCCCCGCGGCCACGATCGCCGCGCGGCAGTGCGCGGCGACGGCCTCGGCCGTGTTGGCCCGCGCGAGGTGACCGCTCTCGCCGGTACCGGAACCGGCGAAGCGAGCGAGCGCCTCCGGCCACAGGGCGGCCGGATCTGGGTCGAGCCCTAGTACGACGCGACTGCGGCGCTCCTCAACGAGCGCCGCAAGCCGGTCGCAGAAATGTGGTCGCGAACCCCCGGTCAAGGTCGCGACTCAAGGTACAGCGGTCTTACATGGAGGACTTGACAGCCTTCTTGAGCGCGGAGCCGGCGCTGAAGCGCGGCACCTTGCTCGCGGCTATCTGAATCCGCTCGCCGGTCTGCGGGTTCACGCCCTGCCGGGCGCCACGGTCGGCGACCGAGAACTTCCCGAAGCCGGTGAAGTTGATGTCCCCACCCCGCCTCAGAACCTCTTCGATGGTGTCGAGAACTGCGTTGACGGCCTTGTCGGCCTCGCCCTTCCCCAAGCCTGAGCGGTCAGCCACCTGGTCCACGAACTCGGACTTCGTCACGATCTCCTCCTTGCCGGGGGCAACAGAATCGGGCGGAACGTAACAACGCCTGCGGACGACAGAAGCGGATTTTCCGCTTCCAGAGCGGAAAACCGCGCTCATTACGTGCTATTCCGGGCTCTGGGGAGCCTCAAACGACCGGTTTGGCGGCTTATTTGGCGCCTGTGGCGGGCCTAGCGAACGGCAGCAACCAGGGGTTGGCCGGGCGAAAAGCGGCACACGCGGGGCGGCTCCGGGGGCTGGACGAGTTCTTCGCGCATATCGAGAGAAACTCGTCCCACCCCCTCAGGCGCCCGACACCGCCATCTCGCCGACCAGGATCGGCGGTGCCTTCACGCTGCCGCCGAACGGCACCCAGCGTCCCACCGAGCCCACTTCGCGCACCGCGCGCAGCATCGAGACGAGGTCGCTTGCGATCGTCAGCTCGCGTACCGGGGTGCCCTGGCTCGCCGCCCTCGATCAGCCTCCCGGAGGCGCCCACCGAGAACGTGCCGGAGACGGGGTTGACGCCCGAGTGCAGCCCCGCCACGTCGGTCACGAACAGCCCCTCCCCGGCCGCCCGGAACAGCCCCTCGAGGTCGTGCGACCCGGGTTGGAGCACCAGGTTGGTCGTCCCGACCGACGGCGGCGACCGGTACGAGCCGCGGCTCGCGTTGGCGGTGGTCGCCCGGCCCGCCCGGCGCGCCGTGCGCGCGTCGAACAGGAACGTCAGCAGCCGGCCGTCCCCGATCAGCGGCGTCCGCCGGCTGGCCGAGCCCTCGCCGTCGAACGGGCGCGCTCGACGGTCCCTCGGGGTCGGTCGGGTCGTCGGTGAGCGCGATCGCGGCGTTCGCGATCTCGTCGCCCTCGCGGTCGGCGAACAGCGAGCGCCCGCGCTGCACGGCCTCGGCCGACAGCATCGAGCCGATGAAGCCGGCGAACGACGCCGCCACGAACGCGTCCAGCACGACCGGGCAGCGCCGGCTCTCGGGCTGGCGCGCGCCGACCAGGGCGAGCGCGCGGTCGCCCGCCTCGGCTCCGATCGCCTCCGGGTCGAGCTCGCCCGGCTCGCGCCCGAGCTGGACCCCGAGCCCGGTCATCAGGTCGGCGCCCTCGCCGGCGAAGGCCGAGGCGTAGGCCCACGCCTGGGTCGCGTCGTAGCCGGCCTCGAAGCCGCGCGAGTTGGCCAGCGCCACGCTGCCCTCGGCGTCCGAGTAGATCGCGTTCTCGACCTGCGTCACGCCCGGCCGGGCGCGCGCGGCGCGCTCGACCGCGAGCGCCAGCTCGACCTTGCGCTCGGTCGACCACTCGCGCAGCCCCGGCGCCGCCAGCCCCTCGACCGGCGTGGACCCGAACTCGTCCGGCAGCCCGCCGTACTCGTCGGGATCGGCCGCCTCGGCGGCGGCCCGAGCCGCGCCGGCGACCTCGGCGATGCCGGCGTCCGACAGGTCGGTCCCGTAGGCGTAGCCCGAGCGCCCGTCGACGAACGCGCGCACGCCCACGCCGCGGCCGCCCGCGTCGCTGAGGCTCTCGACCTCGCCCTCGTAGACGCGGATGTTGCGGCTGGTGGCCTCCTCGACCCAGGCCTCGGCGTCGGTGGCGCCGGCGTCCGCGGCGGCCTCGACCGCCTGCCGCGCGACCTCCTCCAGGTTCACGCGGTCCCGCCCACGGTCAGCTCGCGGATGCGCACGTGCGGCTGGCCGACGCCGGCCGGGCACCGACTGCCCGCCCTTGCCGCAGTACCCGCTCGCGATGTCGAGGTCGGAGGCGATGCCGTCGATCGCGCTGAGCGCGTCGATGCCGTTGCCCACCAGCGTCGCGCCGCGCACCGGAGCGGTCACCTTGCCGTTCTCGATCAGGTAGCCCTCGGAGACGCCGAACACGAAGTCGCCGGTGGCGGGCTCGACCTGGCCGCCGCCGAACGACACCGCGTACAGCCCGCGCTCGATCTCGCCGATCAGCTCCTCCGGGGTCGCCTCGCCGGGCGCGAAGTAGGTGTTGGTCATGCGCGGCACCGGCAGGTGGCGGAACGACTCGCGCCGGCCGTTGCCGGTCGACTCGACCCCGTCGCGGCCCGCGGTCACGCGGTCGTACAGGTAGGCGGCCAGCCGCCCCTCCTCGATCACGGTCGTGCGCTGGGTGGGCGTGCCCTCGTCGTCGATGCCGTCGCTGCCCCACTCGTTGGGGAGGCGGCCGTCGTCGTAGGCGGTCACGAAGGCGCCGGCGAGCTGCTCGCCGAGCCGGCCGGCGTAGACGCTGGCGCGCTTCTGGACGGCGTCGGCCTCGAGCCCGTGCCCGACCGCCTCGTGCAGCAGCACGCCGCCGAAGGCGTTGCCGACCACGACCGGCAGCCGGCCGGTGGGCGCGTCGACGGCGTCCAGCAGCGTCAGCGCGCGGCGGGCGGCCTTCTCCGCCACGGCCTCCGGGTCGGCCGCGATCAGCTCCCAGCCCTGGTGGCGGCCGCGCGTGTCGCCGCCGGTCTCCACGCGGCCGTTGCGGCGCGCCACGACCTGGGCGCTGAGCCGCACGCGCGTGCGGTCGTCGGCCGCCGCGCGCCCGTCGGAGCCGAACACCTCGACCTGGCGGCGACCCTCCACGTAGCCGACCCTCACCTGCGTGACCTCGGGCGCCATGCCGCGGGCGTGCTCGTCGCAGGCGCGCAGCACGTCGGCCTTGCGGTCGACCGCCACGTCCTCCGGGCGCGTCTCGATCGCGTGGCCCTGCGCGGGCCGGGCCGCCTCGAGGTGCGCCGGCTCGCGCGCCTCGGCGTGCAGCGCCTGCGACGCCGACTCCGCCACCCGCAGCAGGTCCTCCTCGGCCAGCCCGTCCACGTGCCCGTAGTAGGTCGAGTCGCCCTGCACCACGCGCACGCAGGCGCCTCGCTCGCGACCGCCCTGCGGTCGCTCCACGCGGCCGTCGTCGAGCGAGATCGCGAAGCCCTGGCGAGCCTCGGCGTAGAGCTCGGCGAAGTCGCCGCCGCGCGCCAGCGCCTGCTCGAGTACGCGCTCGGCGAGCGCGGGGTCGACCAGCTTCACGTTTCGCGCCGCGCCCGGCGCGGCTTCGCTTCGGCGTCGGACTCGTCGACCAGCTCGACCATGCGCTCGGCAGTCTGAAGCAGGCGCTCGTAGCCGCGCCCGTCCGGCTGCACCAGCCGCGCGTAGCCGGTCTCGTCGTAGACGAGCACGCGCGGCTCGCGCTCGCGCTGCATCCGCCGCATCGTGGCCGCCACGCCCTCGGCGAGCCCGGCCGCGCGGCCGATCGGTCCCTTGCGCCGCTCCCTCACTCGACCCCCAGCTCGGGCACCGGCGACTCGCCCGCCGCCGCCTCCTCGGTCGCGTCCGCGCGGACGTCGGCGGACGCCGCGGGCGTGGAGCGGCGGATCTGCGCGCCGTCCTCCAGCTCGCCCAGCACGGCGCGCAGGTCCATCAGCATCAGCGACGAGAGCGCGGCGCGCCGGGCGACCACGGCCAGCATCCAGCGCGGGGTGCGCGACCCGTAGACGGTTCCTCCGTCGACCTGGATCTCGACCTGCTCGGGCGGGCCGCCGGGCACGCGGGCGCGGTCGACCGCGTCGAAGATCGTGCGGGCCAGCTGGGCGAGATCGCCGGAGCGCGCGTTCGTGACTCCGTGGAAGCCCGCGGGCGCGCCGGCCGCGTCCAGCAGGACGGCCGCGCGCGCGTCCGCCGAGAGCTCGCAGAGGCGCCGCGCGGTCCGCTCGGGGGTGAGCGTTCCGGCCATCAGGTCAGAATAGCCGCGTGCCGCTCTCCCGAATCTCGTGGCTGGTCACCGTCGCGATCTGCCTGATCGCGGCCCTCCTGCTGCTCCTGAACGGGTACTACGGCTACTCGGGAGTGCTGCTCGCCGTGGGCGCCGCGGCGGCCGTCAACCTGCTGTAGGCGCTTCTTCGGGCTCGGTGTGCACGATCACGTCGCCGAGCGTCGGGCACTGCTCGCGCACGGCCTCCTCGATCAGGCCGGCGTGCCGGTGGGCCGAGGGCAGCGGCTCCTCGCCGGGGAGCGTGATCGTCACCAGCGCGATGCGGCCGCCCGCGCCATCGCGAAACGCGACCGCCGCGGGCTCGGCGCCGGTCACGCGCCTGACCGTCGCGACGATCGCCTCGCGCTCGGTGGTCGTGTCGTCGCTCGCGGGGCGGTGCGCCCAGTCCATGTCCGCGAGCGGCTCGATGTGGGTGTGGACCCGGCGCAGCTCCGGGATCGCGGTCTGGACCAGCGCCTCGAGCCGCTCGACCACGCCGTGCGCGTCGGTCAGCGACAGCTCGCGGGGCAGCTTCACGTGCAGCGACAGCTCGTAGCCCTCGGGCAGGTGCATGACGCGAACGTTGTGCACCTCGCGTACCTCGGGCACGCTCGACGCGGCCGCCGTGGCGAGCTCGCGCAGGTCGCCGGAGGTCTCGCTCGGCTCGACGTGGACGACCACGTCGGCGCCCGGGAGCGACTCCTCCACCACCCGCTCGACGTCGTCGGCGATCGCGTGCGCCTGCGTGACCCCCGCGTCGGAGGGCACGGCGACCACCAGGTCGGCGAAGTGCCGGCCGGCGGCCTGGCGCACGCGGATGCGGCGCAGCTCCAGGGGCTCCTCCAGCCTGGCGAGGGCGCCGCGGATGCGGTCCTCGGCGCCCGAGCTCCGTGCGATCCATGAGCACGTCGACGGACTGCCGAGCCAGGCGCAGGCCGGCGACCACCACCAGCGCGGCGACGAACAGCGCGGCGACGGCGTCCGCCGAAGGCTGGCCCGCGGACACGAAGATCATCCCGATCAGCACCGCGACCGAGCCGGCCAGGTCGGACGCGAAGTGGAGGGCGTTCGAGGCGAACGCGGGCGAGTGGAAGCGCAGCGCGGCGCGGCGGCTGGCCAGCGCCCGGGAGGCGTCCAGCGCGATCACCACGGCGAGCACCACGAAGGCCCACCAGACCGCCTCCACCCCGTGGTACTCGCCGTCGATCAGCCGCCGCAGCGACTCGGCGGCGATCGCCACCGACACGAGGATCAGGAACGCGCTCTCGCCGAGCGCGGCGAGGTGCTCCGCCTTGCCGTGGCCGTACTGGTGGTCGCGGTCGGGCGGGCGGATCGCGACCCGCACCGCGTACAAGGTCAGCAGCGCGGCAACGAGGTCGGTGCCCGAGTGGACCGCCTCGGCGACGAAGGCCAGCGAGCCCGGTGACCAGGCCGGTGACGAGCTTGACCGTGACCAGCAGCATCGGCCGCCGCGACGCTCAGCAGCGCGGTCCGGCGCCTGCTCGCCGCCTCGCTCATCGCCGCCGCCGTCGCTTGAACAGGTCGCTCATCGGGCCGCGCGGGCGCGCTTCCTCCTCGGCAATCAGCAGCTGGATCGCCAGCGCGCGGGCTGCCCGGCCGCGGTGGCTGATCGAGTCCTTCTCGTCGGGGTCGAGCTCGGCCATCGTGCGCTCGTCTTGGGGATAGTCGTTCGGGATGAAGGCGGGGTCGTAGCCGAATCCGCCGTTGCCGCGCGGCTCATGCGTGAGTTTTCCCTCGCAGCGCCCGTGCACCACTTTCTCCGCGCCGCCCGGTTCGACGAAGGCCATCGCGCAAACGTACGCCACCCGGGTGTCGCCGTCGGGCGGGACCTCGCTCAGCAGCTTGGCGAGGTTCTCCTCGTCGGTCGCGTTCTCGCCGGCGTAGCGCGCCGACCAGACGCCCGGGGCGCCGTTGAGGGCCGCGGCCTCGATGCCTGAGTCGTCGGCGATCGCGGGCCTGCCGGTCGCGCCGGCGGCGGCGCGCGCCTTGCCGAGCGCGTTGTCGGCGAAGGTGGTGCCGGTCTCGGGCGGCAGCTCGATGTCGTCGGGCAGCGGGTCGAGCTCGTGCGGGCGCATCGGCGCGACCAGCTCGCGCAGCTTGTGCTCGTTGCGGGTGGCGACTACCAGTCGCACTACGTCGTCGCGGCGCCGACGGCCTCCTGCTGCGCCGCCCGCAGCCGCTCGATGCCGGACGCCGCGAGGGCGAGCAGCTCGTCGAGGGAGGCCCGTGAGAGCGGAGTGCGCTCGGCGGTGGCCTGGACCTCGACCAGTCCGCCGTCGCCGGTCATGACCACGTTGGCGTCGACCTCGGCGGTGGAGTCCTCGGAGTAGTCGAGGTCGAGCAGGGCGCGCCCGTCGACGACGCCGCACGACACCGCCGCCACCGACTGGGACAGCGGCACCTTGTCGAGCTTGCCCTCGGCGACGAGCCGCCTCAGGGCCAGCTCGAGCGCCACGTAGCCGCCCGTGATGGCGGCGCAGCGGGTGCCGCCGTCGGCCTCGAGCACGTCGCAGTCGACCCAGACGGTGCGCTCGCCGAGGGCCTTGAAGTCGATCACGCCGCGCAGCGAGCGCCCGATCAGGCGCTGAATCTCGACGGTGCGGCCGTCGGGGCGGCCCTTCGAGACGTCGCGCTGCTTGCGGTCCCCGGTGGACGCGGGCAGCATCCCGTACTCGGCCGTGACCCAGCCCTTGCCCTGGCCGGCCATCCAGCGCGGGACCGACTCGTCGACGCTGGCGGTGCAGATCACGCGCGTGCCGCCGGCCTCGATCAGGGCCGAGCCGGTGGCGGTCTTCACGAAGCCGGTGAGGATCGCGATGTCGCGCAGGTCGTCGGCCGCGCGACCGTCGTTGCGGGCCTCGGCGCTCATGCGGCGCTCCTCACCGCTACCTCGACGTGCTCGACCTGGCCGATCGGCAGCTGCAGGAAGCGGGTGCCGACGCGGCGGAACTGCTCCGGGTCGCCGGTCGCGAGGAAGCGGTAGTCGCCGCGGCGGTGCTCGTCGTTCTCGAGGCCGGCCTCGCGCAGCGTTGCCTCGACCTCGGTCGCGATCGCCTCGCCGGAGCTGACGATCGTCACCCGGCGACCCAGCTCCCTTTGCAGCACGGGCCGCACGAGCGGGTAGTGGGTGCAGCCGAGGATCACGGTGTCGACCTGGGCCCGCTTGAGCGGGCGGCAGGCGCCCTCGACGCAGGCGAGCGTGCGGTGGTCGACCTCGCCGCCCTCTTGGATCAGCGGGGCCAGCTCGGCGGAGGCGACGGCGTGGAGCTCGGCCTGCGGGGCCTCCGCGGCGAGCGCGCGGGCGTAGGCGCCGCTGTTGACCGTGGCGGGGGTGGCGATCAGGCCGACCCTGCCGCTGTGCGTGGCGGCTGCGGCCAGCCTCGACTCCGGACGAACGACGCCGACCACGTGAACGGTGCGCTCGAGCTCCTCCTGGAGCCGCGGCAGCGCCGCCGCGGTCGCCGAGTTGCAGGCGACGACGAGCAGCTTGGCGCCGCGGTCGAGCAGGATGCCGGCGAGCTCGCGGGCGAACTCGGCGAGCTGGTCGGGCTGACGGTCGCCGTACGGGAACCGCGCCGTGTCCCCCAGGTAGAGGAAATCCTCGTGCGGAAGCGACACGAGGCACTCGTGCAGAACGGTGAGCCCGCCGACGCCGGAGTCGAAGACGGCGACGGGCAGGGAGCGATCGGGCGTCGCCACGGGCGCCAATGGTCGCAGGCCAAGCGGAGCGCCGCCCGCCGCGTCCTAGGCCTTCGTCGCTCGCACCGCCGTGCCGTACGCGCAGATCTCGGTCCAGGTGCTGCCCAGCTCGGAGGTGTCGAAGCGGAACGCGACGATCGCGTTGGCGCCCTTGCCCTCGGCCTCCTCGATCAGCCGCTGGGTGGCGTGCTCGCGACCCTCGGCGAGCATCTTGGTCATCCCCTTGAGCTCGCCGCCGACGAGCGACTTGAACGAGGCCCCGATCTGGGATCCCACGTTGCGCGACCGCACCGTGAGGCCGAACACCTCGCCGAACACCTCCTCGATGCGGTAGCCAGGGAGGTCGTTCATCGTGCTGATGATCAAGACGGCTCCTTCCTTCGGTGGTACGAGCCGTGGCGGAACAGCTCGTCGAGCTCGATCGTCGGCAACCGCTCCGCCACGTCACGGCGGGCAAAGAAGATGTTGAAGCCGTACATGTTCGCCGCAACCGGCCGGTAGCCCAGGCTGTCCGCGAGCTGGAACATCGCCGCCGGGGAGGCGCCCATCCAGGTCCCCGGCGGCGCATCGCCGGCGACGAAGCCGGGTTCGTAGGGCATCACCCATTCCTCGCGTCCGAGCTCCGGGTGGGCCTCGGCGATGACGAAGCGGGGCTTCACGCACTGGAGCCCCTGCCAGATCCAGTAGTCGTTGCCGTCGATGTCGATCGAGAGGAGGTCGATCTCGCCGGTGAAGCCCGCTTCGGTGACGACGTCGTCGACGTTCTCGCGCGTCACGAAGGAGCTGACGAAGACCGGCGGGCGGACCATCGTGTCCGGGTGGCGCGCGTAGAACCGGCGCCCGTGCTCGATGCGCGCCTCGGCGGCGTCCACGAACAGCCCGTCGAAGCCCAGGTTGAGGGCGAGGTTGGCCGTGTTGCTGGCGAACACGCAGTCGCCGGCACCGATGTCCACGAAGCGGCCCGTGGGCGAGCCGCCCACGGCGAGCAGGAACAGGGCGATCCCGTCCTCGTCGAACTCCGAGAAGACCCGGAACCCGACGTCCCACGCGGACGGCAGCGGCTCGCCGGCGAGCTGCGCACGCCGGTACTCGAGCTGGAGGCGGCGCAAGCCGATCTTGGTGGCCGGCGCCGTCCTCCGCCGTTCGTCGACGAGATCCAGCAGGCGACCGATCGAATCGCGCGCGAGGTTGCGCGCCCGGGTCTTTAGACCGCCCGCCACCGCGCCCTTCTAACACAGCTGCGCTCGTAGCACGGGTTCCGCGCGAAAGTTGATGCATTTTGCGTCACTACCAGCGCGCGCATGCCTTGCGGTCCGGAGCGGCTTGGGTAGCGTTCGGGGCGCGAATCGCCTCCTCGGCAAGACCCCATGACCGGCCTTGGCGAGGATGTAACACGACGCGGCATGGCGCTCGTGCATGCATGACGAAGTGGCTCTGCGATCCATGGAGGGCCTTCTCTACGGAGCGGCCGTCCGGGAGGCAACCACAGGCTCGGTAGTTCGGAAAGTTTCGTCCCCGCCCCGAAAGGGGCTCCCTCCGGGGGCAGGCTCCGCCAAAACGGGGCCCGCGGGACCCAACGTCACGGACAAGCGAGCCGAGTGAGCGGCCCCGGTACGCCGGGGCCGTTCGCGTTCTATGGGATCAGTCGACCGCGGCCTAAGGTGGATCGTCCTGGACATCGCCAGGAACGGGGCGGCCCCGTGGCAGGCAGTCGCCGAGCTGCTACACCTGAGGCCGGCCTGTAGCGCGACCGGAACCGCCCCTCACGAGACAGAATCCGCATCCCCCCGCACGATGGTTCGCCGGAGCCCGACGAGCCGCATCGATGATCCTGCTCGCCGTGGTCGCCACCTTTGCGCTCCCGTCCGCCGCGACCACCGCCAAGCCAGCCGCCGATTTCGTCGTTACGCCGTCGGCGCCCAGCGAGGGGCTCCCGGCTTCCTACGTCGCGGTGCTCTCGTCCGGCGATCGCCGCCTGACCGTCGAGTGGGACTTCGATGGCGACCCGGGCGGCGTCTTCGAGACCAAGGGCGCGTCGGTCGCGCATGTGTACGCCACGCCAGGCGAGAAGCAGGTGAGCATGCGGGTGGTCAAGAAAGACGAGATCGAGGCCGTGGTCACTAAGACCATCTTCGTGACCCCACAAGCCGGTTCGTCGCCGGGGTTACCGTCGCCCATTGCGCCGCAGCCCAACGCCCCTGACCCCGGCCTCATCGGACCGCCGTCCCTGATGACCCCCTTCCCGGTAGTGCGGATTGCCGGGCAGCTCCTGCCGTGGGGAGCGCGGGTCAGGCTGCTCGCCGTTACGGCTCCCCCAGGGGCAGTCGTGACGGCCCGCTGCCACGGCGACGGCTGTCCGCTGCGATCGCTCCGCCGGCGAGCGCGCAGCCCGCATGTTCGCCTGCGGGCGCTCGAGCACCGCCTTGTCGCGGGAATCCGGTTGGAGATACTCGTGCGCCAGCACGGATTCGTCGGCAAGTACACCCGCTTTCGAATCCGGGACAGGATCCGGCCGCCCGTCAGGGACGATCGCTGCCTGCTTCCGGGCCGCCGAGCGCCAGTCGGCTGTTCGTTCGGATAGACGCTCAGAACTGCACCTTCTTCACCGCCTCCTTGATCTTGCCGACGATCACGTCGCCGAGCTCCTTGCCCTCGCCGGTGCGGAAGCCCTTCATCGCCGCGACCACTCCGGCCATCACGAGCGCCACCAGCAGGATCAGCGCGACGTACTCCACGGTGCCCTGACCGCGCCCCTCCCTCAGTGCCGTGCCGGCGCGCAGCAGCTGCAGGTGGGCGAGTCCGATGAGGCGGTACATGGTCGACCTCCCAGGTCGGTGGATTGCCAGGGGGTCGATGCTGCGCCGCGGCGGCGCACGGCTCCAGACGCGGGTGTGACAAGAGTGAGACAACGGAGGGCCCTGCCAAGATGCGGCCGATGTGTGGCCTCGGCGCCATCCTCGATCCCGCCGGTGCCGCTCGGCCGGAGGCGGCTCAGCGCATGGTCGAGGCGCTGCGACACCGCGGGCCCGACGGCGACGCCGTCCGCCGCATCGGGCCGGTCACGCTCGCCCACACCCGCCTGGCGATCATCGACGTCGCCGGCGGCGACCAGCCGCTCGTCTCCGAGGACGGCGCGACGACGCTGATCGCCAACGGCGAGATCTACAACCACCGCGCGCTGCGCGCCGGCCTCGAGCAGCGCGGCCACCGCTTCGCCACCGGCTCCGACTCCGAGGCCATCCTGCACGCCTACGAGGAGCACGGCACCGACTGCGTCCGCAAGCTGAACGGCATCTTCGCGTTCGCGCTCTGGGACGACAGCCGCAAGCGGCTCGTGGCCGCCCGTGACGAGTTCGGCGTCAAGCCGCTCTACTGGTGCAGCGACGGGCAGCGCGTCGCCGTCGCCTCCGAGATCGGCGCTCTCCTCCAGGCCGGCCTGGCCACCGCCGAGCTCGACCGGACCGCGCTCGACCACTACCTCGCCTGCCGCTTCGTGCCCGCCCCGCGCACGCTCTTCGCCGGCATCCGCAAGCTGCCGGCCGCCTCCACGCTGATCGCGGAGCCCGGCGCCGCCCCGCGCGTCGAGACCTGGCGCGAGGCGCCCGGCGAGCCGCACCGCGACCTCACCGAGCACGACCTCGCCGACCTGCTCGCCGAGCGCTTCACCGACGCGGTCGAGCGCCAGATGATGTCCGACGTCCCCTACGGCGCCTTCCTCAGCGGCGGCGTGGACTCAGCCGCCGTCGTCGCCGCCATGGCCAAGCGCTCCGCCCAGCCGCCGAGCACGTTCACGATCGGCTTCCCCGGCCACGGCGGCCTGCTCGACGAGCGCGCCCCGGCCGCCGAGAGCGCACGCCTGATCGGCACCGACCACCACGACACCGCGATGGTCGAGACCGACTTCCTCGCCGAGCTGGCCACCGCGATGCCGCGCCTCGAGGAGCCCTGCGGCATCCCCTCCGCCCCCGCCCTCGCCCAGCTGTCGCGCTTCGCGGCCGAGCGGGTCAAGGTCGTGCTCGCCGGCCAGGGCGCCGACGAGCCGCACGGCGGCTACGGCCGCCACCAGGCGGCCGCGCTGCTCAGCCGGCTGCGCTACGCGCCCGCCGCGCTGGCCTCCCCGGCCGCCGCGCTGGCGAGAGCCGTCCCGCGCGCCGCCCGCGCCAGGCGCGCCGCCCACCTGCTCGGCGGCCGCGGCGACGCCGAGCGCCTGCTGCGCCTCGTCGAGATCACCGACGCGCCCGTGCGCGCGGCCCTGCTCGGCGGCCAGGGCAAGGACGCCCAGGAGGAGCGCCTGACGTCGGCGAAGGCGGTGCTCGGCGACGTCGCCGGGCGCGACCTGCTCGAGCAGGCGCTCTACCTCGACACGCGCATGTTCCTGCCCGACGGGATCCTGATCTGCAACGACAAGATGTCGATGTCGGCCAGCCTCGAGCTGCGCGTGCCGTTCCTCGACGTCGACCTGATGCGCTTCGTCGAGCGCATCCCCGCCCGCGAGCGGATGCGCCCGCGCCAGGGCAAGCGCCTGCACCGCATGGCGATGGAGCGTCTGCTCGCGCCGCAGATCGCGAGCCGGCCCAAGCACGGCTTCTCCACCCCCTACGACGACTGGCTGCGCGCGTCGCTCGGCGAGGAGGTGGAGCGCCGCTACGCGCCCGGGGAGCCGCTCGCCGGCGTGCTGAGGTCGGAGGCGGTCGGGCAGCTCGTGGCGGAGCACCGTCGCGGCCGGGCCGACCACAAGAGCATCCTCTACTGCCTGCTCGAGCTGTCCGAGTGGCACCACGCGTTCGTCGAGGCGCGCGAGCCGGTCGCGGCGTGAGGCTGCTCTTCGTCCACTCGCGCAAGGCGAGCTTCATCGCGATCGACCGCGACATCCTCGCCGAGCGCTTCGAGATCGAGGACCTCTACCAGCCCGGCCGCTGGCCCAACCCGCTGAAGATCGTCCGGGGCGTGGTGCGGGCCGACGTCGTGTTCGGCTGGTTCGCCTCGTGGCACACGTTCTTCCCGATCACGCTCGCGTGGCTGCTGCGCAAGCCGTCGGTGCTGATCATCGGCGGCTTCGACAGCGCCAACATGCCGGACATCGGCTACGGCTACCAGCAGGGCGGCCTGCGCCGCTGGGCGAGCCGCTGGATCATGCGCCGCGCCGGGCGGCTGATGACGTTCTCGGAGTACAGCCTCAGCGAGATCGCGCGCAACACGCCGATACCGCCGGACCAGGTGACCGTCCTCCACCTCGGCGTGCCGGACCCGTTCGGCGAGGTCGGGCCGGACAAGGAGCGCCTGGCGCTCACCGTCGGCGCGGTCGACCGCGGCACGCTCCTCCAGAAGGGGCAGCTGCCGTTCGTGCAGGCGGCGCGCGAGCTGCCCGACGTGCGCTTCGTGCTCGCGGGCAAGTGGCTCGACGACGCGATCGACGAGCTGCGCGCGGTCGCGCCGGAGAACGCCGAGTTCACCGGCTGGCTGTCCGACGAGGACCTGCGCGACCTCTACCGGCGCGCGGGGGTCTACGTTCAGGCGTCCCGTCACGAGGGCTTCGGACTGGCCGTGGCAGAGGCGATGCTGGCCGGCTGTGTCCCGGTGGTGGTCGAACGTGACTTCGATGCCCGAGGTGGTCGGGGATGCGGGCGTGCTGATCGAATCGCCGCGGCCGGAGCAGGTGGCCGAGGGCGTGCGACGGGCGCTGGCGCTGGGGCCGGACGCGGGTCGCTCTGCACGCGAGCGTATTCTCACGGCCTTCCCGATGGCGAGTCGGAGGGACGGGATCTTGCGAGTGGTGGACGAGGCGCTGGCCGGGAGTGAGTGAGCGCGGGGAGATGCGGCGGCGGCTGCGCGAGCAGCTCCGCGTGCGCGAGGCGCTCCTGCTCGATCTGGGCGCGCTCGTCTACGAGCTGCACCGGCAGGGCAAGCGGGCGCCGGAGCTGCTGCAGCAGAAGGCGGCGGAGCTGACCGTCGTCGACGAGGAGGTGCGCGAGCTGCAGGCGAAGCTCGACGGGAGCGAGGAGCCAGGGCAGGAGACGACCGAGGTCGAGGCCGTCGAGGAGCACGGGGACGAGGGCCCGCTCGCCGAGGAAGAGGACGCACTTGACGAGGAGCCCGAGGACGACGTCGCGCTCGAGGACGACGAGCCGCTCGGCGAGGAGACCGGGGAAGAGCGCGCGCTCGACGAGGAGCTCGACGAGGACGAGCCGCGATCGGAGGACGAGACCGGCGAGGCCGACGAGGTCGCGCCAGAGGACGAGCCCCTCGCCGAGCACGAGGAGCCGCGCGCGTGACCTCCTGCCCCCGCTGCGGCGAGCCCGCCGAGCCCGGTCAGCTCGTCTGCCTCGAGTGCGGCAGCCGGATCGCCCTCAAGGAGGAGGGTGGCGAGCGCCGCTCGCTGGATCGCCTGCCCGCCGTCGCGCTGCTGCTCTGCGTGGTCGTGATCGGGGCGGCGGCCTTCGGCTTCGCGCTCAGCGAGCTGACCGACGACTCCGGCGGCGACTCCTCGGCGGCCGACCGCACCTCCGAGCCGAAGCCATCGGCCGACGCCGGGGCCCCCCAGACCGAAACCGACACCGGCGAGGCCCAACAGCCCAGCAAGAGCCTGCTGATGAAATGGCCGAAAGACCTCACCGGCTACACCGTCGTGATCGTGAGCTCGGGCGACCGGCCCGCTGCCAAGCGCGTCGCGGAGGAGGCGGCGAAGACGGGGCTCGAGGCCGGCATGCTGCGCTCGGACGACTTCGACCTCGGCACCAACCTCTGGATCGTCTTCGCGGGGCGCTTCGACAACCAGGAGAGCGCCGAGCGCCAGGCCGGCAACCTCGCCGAGCGCTACCCGGGCGCCTACGCCACGCTGGTCAAGCCGGCGAGCTAGCCGCCGCGAGCGCCTCCTCGCGGCTGAAGAAGTCGCACACCTCGACGATCTTCCCTTCCCGCACGGTCACCACCTGAGCCAGCGGCTGCTCGAGCACGATGCCGCTGCCGGCGCCGCGCCCCCGGACGACGAACGCGATCGCCACCCGCTCGCCGAAGTCGTGCACCTCGAGGACCTCGGACTCGATGTACTCGTATAGATCCTGCAGCTCCTCGAACCAGCGCTCGATGCCGGGCAGGCCCTTGAAGACGCTCCCTTCGCCCTCCATCGCCTGCTGGATCGCGGAGTGGTACTCGACCTTGGGGTGCGCGAGCGAGAGAACGCCATCCAGGTCGCCTCGGGTGACTGCCGCGTGCAGCTCCAAGACGACCTCGACGCTCTCTTTCGACACCTAGACCTCCCAGTAGCGCCCCAGCGCATCCACCGCCTGCTCGACCAGCTCCCCGCGCGGGAACGACGCGGGCTCGCCGCCACCCGCCAGGCTCTCCATCGACGCCGCGACCGACGCCGCCAGCGCGCCCAGGTCGTAGCCGCCTTCGAGCACGTAGCCGACCGGCTTGCCGAGCGTCCGGATCAGCAGCGCCAGCTGGGCGTACGAGTCAGTCTCCATCGTGCACTCGCCGAGCGGGTCGTCGCGGTGGGCGTCGAATCCGGCCGACACGAGCACGAGGTCCGGGTCGAACCCCCGCGCCGCCGGCAGCACCACGTGCTCGACCAGCCCGCAGTACTCGGCCTCCCCGCCCCCGGCCGGCACCGGCAGGTTGAGGGAGTAGCCCTCGCCGGCGCCCGCGCCGACGTCCGACAGCGCACCGGAGCCGGGCCAGAACGGGTACTGGTGGAGGCTCGCGAAGAGCACCTCGCGTGACTCGTGGAAGATCGCGTTGGTGCCGTTGCCGTGGTGCACGTCCCAGTCGAGCACCAGCACCCGCTCGGCGCCGTGCGAGAGCGCGTGGCGCGCCGCGATCGCGACGTTCGCGAACAGGCAGAACCCCATCGCGCGCGACTGCTCGGCGTGGTGCCCGGGCGGGCGCAGCGCCGAGAAGCCGACCGATTCCCCGGCGAGCAGCGCCTCCACCAGCGCGCAGGCGCCTCCGGCAGCGTGGAGCGCCGCCTCCCAGGTGCCGTCGGAGGTCGGGGTGTCGAGGTCGAAGGCGCCCGAGCGCGCGCAGGTCTCCTGCACGAACTCGATGTAGGACTTCGGGTGCACGGCCAGCAGCTGCTCGGTCGTGACCGCGGGCGCCTCGCGCCGCTCGTAGCCGAGCCAGTCGCGACGCCCTAGCTCAGCCTCGATCGCCCGGATCCGGTCCGCTCGCTCCGGGTGGCCAGGCCCGGTGTCGTGCTCGAGCGAGGAGGGATGGCTGAAGTAGACGGGCACGCCCGCCGGTACGGTATCGGCGGTGAGCGCCTCCCACCCGCTGCGCGTGGACGTGGCCGTCGTGGGCGCGGGCGCCGCCGGGCTGTACGCCGCCCTCACGGCCGCCGCGGAGGGTGCGCGGGTGGCGCTGGTCAGCCGATCGCCGCTCGCCCAGACCGCGTCGTTCTGGGCGCAGGGCGGGATCGCCGCGGCGCTGGCGGACGACGACTCCCCCGAGCTGCACATCGAGGACACGCTCGCCGCCGGCCGCGAGATCGCGCGCGCCAGCGCGGTGCGGGTGCTGTGCGAGGAGTCGCCGGGGCGCGTGCGCGACCTCGAGCGGCTCGGCGTCAGCTTCGACGCCGACCGCCACGGCAACCTCGCCCTCGGCCTGGAGGGCGGCCACTCGCGCCGGCGCATCGTGCACGCCGGCGGCTCGGCCACCGGCAGGCGCATCACGCGCGAGCTGTCGGCGCTCGCCGCGGTGAACGAGCGGATCGACGTGCTCGAGCCGCGCGCCGCCACCTCGCTGACCACCCACGACGGCCGATGCGTCGGCCTGGTCGCACGCCCGCGCCGCGGCGACGCGCTCCCCGTCCTGGCCCGCGCGGTCGTGCTCGCCACCGGCGGCATGGCCGCGCTCTGGCAGCGCACCACCAACCCGCGCGGGGCGGTTGGCGCCGGGCTGCTGCTTGCGCAGGCGGCCGGGGCGTCGCTGGCCGACCTCGAGTTCATGCAGTTCCACCCCACCGCGCTGCGCCACGACGGCGCGCGCGACGGCTTCCTGATCACCGAGGCCGTCCGCGGCGAGGGCGCGACCCTGCACGGCGCCGACGGCGAGCGCTTCGTCGACGAGCTGGCGCCGCGCGACCAGGTGGCGCTCGCGATCCAGACCGAGCTCGAGCGCAGCGGCCAGACCGCGGTGAGCCTCGACATGCGCTCGGTGGACGTGGCGCGCTTCCCCAACATCGCGGCGGCGCTCGAGGAGGTGGGCATCGACCCGCGCCGCGACCTCGTGCCGGTCGCCCCCGCCGCCCACTACACGATGGGCGGTGTCGCGACCGACATCGACGGGCGCTCGTCGCTGCCCGGCCTGTACGCGATCGGCGAGTCGGCCTGCACCGGGCTCCACGGCGCCAACCGGCTGGCCTCGAACTCGCTGGCGGAGTGCTTCGTGTTCGGCCGCCGCGCCGCGCTGGCGGCCGTGGCCGACCCCGAGCCGCCGGCCGCCGCCACCCCCGACGACGCGATCCGCACCGTGCCGCCACCGGACGAGACGCGCGCGGCGCTCTGGCGCCACGCCGGGCTCCAGCGCGAGCCGGCGGGCCTGCGCGAGCTGCTCGACGACCCGTTCCCGCTCGCTCGCCTGATCGGCGCCTCCTGCCTCGCGCGCGAGGAGAGCCGCGGCGCGCATCAGCGCCTCGACCACCCGGACACCGACCCCGGGCTCGACCACATGCATACGCTTGTCGAAGCCGACGCGCGGCCGAGCTTCGAGCAATGGACCTAGAACTCGACGACCTGTTTCGCGACGCGATGGCGCACCTCGCCTCCGGGGTCGCGGTGATCACCGCGCGGCGAGACGGAGGGCGCCCCTGCGGGCTGGCCGCGACCGCGCTCGTCTCCTACAGCGCGCACCCGCCGTCGCTGCTGGTGTCGATCTGGCATCAGTCGCGCTGCCACGACGCGCTCGCCGAGTGCGAGCGCTTCGGCGTGCACCTGCTGCGCGCGGATCAGATCGAGCTGGCCCACCGCTTCGCCGACCGCCAGGCCCCGGACAAGTTCGCCGGACTCGAGTGGGACTGGGACGAGGACGTGCCCGAGCTGGCCCACGTGCTGGCCTACTTGCGGTGCCGGCGGGCCGAGAACTTCGTCCGCTACGACCACACGGTGCTGATCGGCGACCTCGAGGCGGGGCGGCTGGAGGAGGGCGAGCCGCTGGTCTATTCGCGCCGTCGCATGGACTGGCTGATGTCCCCCATGATGGGCTGAAAACGGCCCCGGGCTGGCCAGCCAGCCAGATTCGAGCTAATTTAGGTTCGGAATCTCCATAACGGGGGTAACTGAACGCCCAGTCGGTTTAACGCCAGCTCAATATAGACGGCGTTGGACTGGGGTAGTTTGCAAAACGCCGCACCGTCTCGGGCACGGCAAGCCCGCGGCAAGTTGACTGGGTTAAGGGAGGCCCGATGTACCAGTTCAGTCGCTCGCTCTATCGGGAGCTGGCGCAGGATGTCGTCTCCGGCAGGGGCGAGGACATCGCTGCAACAAGGATGCAGTTCCTACGGGCGTGCGAGTCGTCGATGGAGCGGCTCGCGCTCGACAGGCATTACTTCGCGAAGCCGGTGCGCACGCTCTTCAACGACGTGCGTCACTACTTCCCGATGACAGACCAGATGCGGGTCTACCGGATGTGCGAGAAGCACATGCAGCTGGCGACCGAGTACGTCGACAGCCAGCTGCGCGAGGGCGTGACCTTCGACGGTAGCCCAGCGTGCTGCCACGCCAGTACACGTAGAGGGACGGCGTGCCAGCGCGTACCGCTGCCGGGCAGCAAGTACTGCCCGTCGCACAAGCACCTCGACGACGACTTCGAGGTCGCCGCGTAGAGGTACCCACGCCGTCTAGCGTCCACGCCGATGATCCTCGGCGTGGACGTTGGCGGCACCTTCACCGACGCCGCGCTGCTCGCCGGTGACCGGCTGGTAACCGGCAAGTCGCCGACCACGCCCGCCGATCAGTCCGAGGGCGTGATGAACGCCGTGGACGAGGCGCTGGCCGCCGCGGGCGCGCAGCCGGGCGACGTCGAGCGCTTCGTGCACGGCATGACCGTGGGCACGAACGCTTTGCTCGAGGGCCGGGTGGCGCGCACCGCCCTGCTCGCCACCGAGGGCTTCACCGACCTGGAGGAGCTCGGCCGCCAGGCGCGCCCGGAGCTGTACCGCCTGTGCGTTGGCCACCCGCCGCCGATCGCCGAGCTGCGCGTGGCGGTGCCCGAGCGCACCGGGCCGGACGGCGTGCTGCGCCCGCTCGACGAGGACGCGCTGCGGGAGGCACTGGACGGGCTCGATTGCGAGGCGATCGCGGTCTGCCTGCTGTGGGGCTTCCGTCACCCCGAGCACGAGCGGCGCGCGGCGGTGCTGGCCGCGGAGGTGCTCGGCGACGTGCACGTGTCGACCTCCCACGAGACCGCGGGCGTTTTTCGCGAGTACGAGCGCTGCGTGACGACGGTCGTCGACGCCGCCCTGTCGCCGCTGCTGCGCGGCTATCTCGGGCGACTGGCCGAGCGCGCCGGCGCGGCCGGGCTGCCCGAGCCCGAGGTGATGCTGTCGAGCGGGGGCACGGCGAGCGCCGCCACCGCGGCCCGCCACGGCTCCTGGACGGTGCTGTCGGGGCCCGCCGGCGGAGCGGTGGGCGCGGCACGGGTGGCGGGGGCGGACGCGGTCGGGCTCGACATGGGCGGAACCTCGTGCGACGTCTCGCTGCTGCTCGGCGGGACCGCGGCGGTCGGCGGCGGGCGCAGCGTGGGCGGGCGCGCGCTGGCGCTGCCGATGGTCGACGTGCACACGATCGGCGCCGGCGGCGGGTCGATCGCCTGGCGCGACGCGGGCGGGGCGCTGCGAGTGGGGCCGCGATCGGCGGGCGCCGACCCGGGGCCGGCGTGCTACGGCCGCGGGGGGAGCGAGCCGACGGTCACGGACGCCGACCTGCTGCTGGGCTGGCTCGACGCCGACTCGCCGCTCGCAGGCGGGGTTCGGCTCGACGCCGAGGCGGCCGGCGAAGCGGTGGGCGGGCTCGCCGGCGAGCTGGGGCTGAGCGCCGACGAGGCCGCCGCCGGGATCGCGCGCGTGGCCGCGGCGGAGATGGCCCAGGCGGTGCGGGTGGTGACGGTGGAGCGCGGCATCGACCCGCGCGACCTGGCGCTGGTGGCATTCGGCGGCGCGGGGCCGCTGCACGCGGCGCAGATCGCAACCGAGCTGGGGATGCGGCGGGTGGTGGCGCCGCTGGCCTCCGGGGTGCTGTCTGCGCTCGGGTTGATCGTGTCGGAGCGGCGCCGGGACGTGGTGGAGAGCGTGCTGCTCGGCGGCGAGGCGCTGACTCGCGAGCGAATCGGCGAAGCCGTCGCCCGCTTGGGCGAACAGGCGCGCGCTGAGCTGGGCGAATCGGGTGCCCAGCTGCGCGCCACCTACGACCTGCGCTACGCCGGGCAGGCCTTCGAGCTCTCCATCGACGCTCCGCTCGCGCCCGAGCCCGCCGAGCTGCGCGCGTCCTTCGACCGCGCCCACGAGGAGCGCTACGGCTACTCGGACCCCGATGCCGAGCTCGAGCTGGTCACCGTCCGTGTCGCGGCCGCTCTCCCGGGCGCCGAGCCTCCGCCCGCCGCTGCCGAGCCCGCCGAGCGGCGCGGCAGGCGCAGCGCGCTGTTCGACGGCGACTGGCTCGACACCGCCGTCCTCGGTCCCGGCGAGGCCGAGCTCGACGGGCCGGCCATCTTCGAGCTGCCCGGCGCCACGCTCGTGGTGCCGCCCGGGTGGCGGGCGCACGCCGACGCCGACGGGGTGGTGATGGAGCGGTGAGCGGCCTCGATCCCGTCACGCTCCAGGTCATGCTCGGCGCGCTCCGGGCTGCCTGCGACGAGATGGGCGCCGTGCTGGTCCGCTCGGCCCACTCGGCCAACATCAAGGAGCGCCGCGACGCCTCCACGGCGCTCTTCGACGAGCGCGGCCGCATGGTCATGCAGGCCGAGCACATCCCGGTGCACCTGGGCGCGATGCCCGCGGCGGTCGCCGCTGTGCTCGACGAGCACCACGAGCCGGGCGTCGCCTGGATCCTCAACGACCCCTACCGCGGCGGCACCCACCTGCCGGACATCACCGTGATCGCCCCGCTCTTCCATCAGGAGGAGCTGGTCGGCTTCGCGGCCAGCCGCGCGCACCACGCGGACGTCGGGGCGAAGGAGCCCGGCAGCATGCCGGCCGACTCGCGCTCGCTCGCCGACGAGGGCGTCGTGATCCCTCCCACCCGGCTCGACCCCGAGACCCTCCGCGAGCTGGCCGCCCAGATGCGCAACCCGCCCCAGCGCGAGGCCGACCTGCGCGCCCAGCTGGCGGCCGGCCGCGCCGGCGCCGAGCGCGTGGAGGCGCTGATCGAGCGCTTCGGGCTCGACAGCTTCCGGGCCGGGCTGGAGGAGACGCTCGACTACGCCGAGCGCCGCACCCGCGCCCGCATCGCCGAGCTGCCCGACGGCGTGCGCACGGCGACCGACGTGCTGGAGGCGGCGGACGGGGACCTGGACCTGCGGGTGGCGGCGACAGTCGACGGCGACCAGATCACCCTCGACTTCTCCGGCTCCGCCGCCCAGCACGACGGCAACCTCAACTGCCCGCTCGCGGTGACGCTGTCGGCCTGCTACTTCGCCCTGCGGGTGCTCACCGACCCCGACGTGCCGCCCTGCGAGGGCGCCTACCGTCCGCTCAGCGTGATCGCCCCCGAAGGCAGCCTGCTCAACGCGCGGCCCCCGGCCGCGGTCGCGGCGGGCAACGTCGAGACCTCCTCGCGCGTCGCCGACCTCGTCCTGGCCGCCTTCGGGCATGCGCTCGGACAGGGGACGATGAACAACCTCACGCTCGGCAACGACGACTTCACCTACTACGAGACGCTCGGCGGCGGCCAGGGCGCCTGCGCCGACGCCGACGGCCCGAGCGCCGTGCACGTGGCGATGTCGAACACGCTGAACACGCCGGTCGAGGCGCTCGAGCTGGAGTTCCCGCTGCGGGCGGTGGAGTACTCCATCCGGCGCGGCTCGGGCGGCGCCGGCCGCCACCGCGGCGGCGACGGCGTGGTGCGCGAGCTCGAGGCGCTCGCGGACATGCGCTACTCGCTGATCACCGAGCGCCGCCGGCACGCGCCGCCCGGCGCCGACGGTGGCGAGCCCGGCGCTCGGGGTAGGAACCTGATCAACGGCGACGAGCTGCCCGGCAAGGCCTCTGGCACGCTGGAGCCCGGCGACCGGCTGCGAATCGAGACACCTGGAGGTGGCGGACATGGCAGGGATTGAAAGAGTCGGCTTCGTCGGACTGGGCATCATGGGCGCCCCGATGGCGCGCAACCTGCGCGAGGCGGGCTTCGAGCTGACCGTCTACACGCGCACCCACGAGAAGGCGGAGCGCTTCGCCGCCGAGCACGGCGCCCGGGCCGCGGCCACGCCCGCCGAGGCCGCCGAGGGAGCCGACGCCTTCATCACGATGGTGCCCGACGCCCCCCAGGTGGAGGAGGTGCTGCGCGGAGCGCTCGAGACGCTGCCCGAGTCCGCGCTCGTGATCGACATGTCGACGATCCCGCCGGGAGCCTCGCGCTCGGTCGCCGACCTGGTCGCCCCGCGCGCGTTCCTGGAGGCGCCGGTGTCCGGCTCCAAGCCCAAGGCCGAGGACGGCACGCTGTCGATCTTCGTCGGCGGCGACCGCGACACCCACGAGCGCGCGCTGCCGCTATTCGAAGTGATGGGCGAGAACATCGTGCACGTCGGACCGCTCGGTCAGGCGCAGCTCGCCAAGCTGCTCACCAACGCGATGGGCGCGGTGCACGCGGCTGTTCTCGCCGAGGCGGTGCGCACCGCCAAGGCGGCCGGGCTCGACGAGGACGCGTTCCTCTCGGTCGCCGCCGGCAGCGCCGGCGCCAGCGCGGTGCTGAACCTCAAGGGCCGGCCGATGTTCGAGGAGCGCTGGGAGCCGGCGCTCTTCAAGCTCGGTCACATGCTCAAGGACGTGCGCTACGCGCTCGAAGAGGCAGGCGCTCTCGGCGTCGATCTGCGCTTGGCGGCGGTGGCCGAGGGCCTATACGCCCAGGCAGCCGAGGCCGGTCACGCCGACGACGACTTCGCCGCCGTCTACACCGCGGTCGAAAGCTAGGCTCCGTTCGATGGAGGCCATCCCACCACTGCCGCGCCCGCGCCTACGGGGAGTGGTGCACCAATGGTCGTTCTTCGTCGCCCTGATCGCGGGCGCCACGCTGGTCGCCCTGGCGCCGGCCGGGCGCGCCACGGCCGCCTCGGCGATCTACGCGGTCGCGCTGGCCGGGCTGCTCGGCACCAGCGCGGCCTACCACCGCGGCACCTGGCAGCCGCGCGCCCGGGCCTGGATGCGCCGGCTCGACCACTCGATGATCTTCGTGCTGATCGCGGGCACCTACACGCCGTTCGCGCTGCTCGTGCTCGAGAACCCGCTGCGCGAGGTCGTGCTGATCGGCGTCTGGAGCGGCGCGCTGGCCGGGATCGTGTTCACGATGATCTGGGTCGACGCGCCGAAGTGGCTCACCGCGATCACCTACGTCGCGCTGGGCTGGTTCTCGATCATCGCCGTGCCCCAGATCACCGCGCGCGCCGGCGCCGGGGCGCTGGTCCTGCTCGGCCTCGGCGGGCTGGCCTACACGGCCGGGGCGGTCGTCTACGCGAGCCGCCGGCCCGATCCGCGGCCGGCCACGTTCGGCTACCACGAGATCTTCCACGTGCTCGTCGTGGTCGCCGCCGCCGCGCATTTCACGGCAGTTGCGGCTTTTGCGGTACCCCACGGCGGTTGAGCATGTGGCGGTTCGCACGAAATTTCCCTTGAAACCGGGTACTCGTTTCGTAACAATGAGCCGACGCGCCCTTCGCCGCCGTGGGGCAATCGAAGCCGGGCGCGACGACTTCCGAGGTTCTTCTCTCAATGCCAGTTGCATTCAAGGAATGGGCGATCACCGTGCGCGCGCTTGCCGAGGGCGAGCAGCTGCTGACCCTGCGCAAGGGCGGTATCCGCGAGGAGAACAAGCACTTCGAGATCGAGCACGACCGCTTCTTCCTCTACCCCACCTTCGACCACCAGCGCAACGACTGCGTCCGTGACGCGCACGTGCCCGAGCTCGGGCGCGCGCTCGAGGAGGGCGTCTGGCCGGACAACGAGCCGCCCGCCAAGGCGCTCGTCCAGGACGGCGGCATCCCGCAGCCGGACCGGGTTCGCATCCGCTCGTGGGCCGAGGTGGCGGCCAGCTACCTGATCACCGACCCGCGCGCGATCGACGCGCTGTCGCCGTACTACATCTGGACGACCGACTACGCGGAGAAGCGGCTCGCGTGGAAGCGACGCCACCCGCTGCACGTGATCGTCCTGCGCACCTACCGCATCCCGCGTCCCGTGACGGTCAAGGTGCGCCCGGAGTACCACGGCTGCCGCTCGTGGATCGAGCTGTACCGCGACCTCCCGTTCGAGGGCACCCCCGTGCTGTCGGACGAGGAGTTCGAGCGCGCCTCGGAGGAGATCGAGTCGATCGCCTCGGGCGCGGCGCTGCCCGTGCTCGCTTAGAGCCCAGCGGCTGCCGTTCCCGAACGTGGCAGAGTGCCGGGGCCGTGGCCTGGGTCGAGTCGCATTCGCCGAACTTCTCCGCCCGCTACGAGTCGGACCAGGCCGAGGGGGCCGCCGCCGTGATGGCGGCGCTCGAGGTCCTGCGCGACGAGCTGGCGGGCCTCTACGAGCACGTGCCCGACGAGGTCAGCGTGGTGCTCCATCCGCGCCCGGCCGCGCTGGCGCTCGCCCACCCCTGGCTGCCGCTCGCCCGCCGCGCGGCGGCCCCGGCGGCGCGGCGCTACTACGCCGGCTGGTTCGGCGAGTTCGACATCCACGTGCTCGCCCCGCCCGCGCTCGAGAAGCGCGCCTCCGGCGTCCCGGGGTCGCGCGAGGCGCTGCTGCTGACTCCACAGCATGAGTACGCCCATCTCGTGGTCGGCGCCAACAATCCCTATCTGCCGCCCCCGTTCTCCTGGTCGACCTTCCGCCGCTACGTGCGCTGGGCGTGGCTGTGCGAGGGCGCCGCCACCTGGCTGTCCGGGCAGGCGCCGCACCTGCGCGCGGCGATCGTCCGCCGCCTGCGCGAGGGCGGCCGGCCGGCGTTCCCGCCCGAGCCGCGTGACGCGATGCTGCTCGGCGGCACCGTGTTCGGCCTGCTGGAGCAGGAGCACGGTGCCCGCCGGGCGGCCGCGCTGGCCACGAGCGACCTGGAGCGCGGCCCGCGCTCCGTCCTCGTCGATGCCTTCGGCCGGCAGCTCGAGGGCGTCGAGGCTGACTGGCGCGAGCTGCTGGCGTCCCTGAGCGCCTCGGGCTAGGTCGGCGTTTGGCCCTGGCCAACGACGAGCAACAAAGGACGGCCCGGGCGGAGTGAAAGTCACGAAATGCGTCATATGCGCGCGCTTTGGCACTATCACTCCCGGGCAGGCCGCCTCATTGCTGCAGTTTGGCGCTGAAACCGTTAGAGGCCGAGCGTCTTGGCGATGATGTTCTTCTGGATCTCCGACGTGCCGCCGTAGATCGTCCCCACCACGGCCGAGCGCAGGTAGCGCTCCATCGGATACTCGGTCGCGTAGCCGTAGCCGCCCATCGCCTGCATGCCGTCGAGCGCGCAGCGCTTGGCCAGCTCGGTGGCCGCCAGCTTCGCCATCGACGCTTCCTGCGGCAGCATGCGACCGGGGTCCTCGTCGGTCAGCGCCGCCACCCAGCGCACCAGCAGGCGCACCTGGGCCAGCTCGGTGGCGAGCTCGGCGAACCGGTGCGAGAGCGCCTGGAAGGTCCCCACCGGCCGGCCGAACTGGCGCCGCTCCTTGGTGTAGGCGAGCGCGTCGTCGAACGTGCGCTGCGCCAGCCCGAGCGCCGTGGCGGCCAGGATCGTGCGCTCGTAGTTGAGCCCCGCCATCAGCTGCGTCCAGCCGCCGCCCTCGGCGCCCAGCAGGGCGTCCTCCGGCACCTGCACGCCGTCGAGGTGGATCTCGTTGGTCTCCTCGCCGCCGAGCGTCGGGATCGGCGTGATCGTCATCCCGTCCGCCTCGCGCGGCACGAGGATCATCGACATGTCCTCGTGGCGCTCGCCGGCGCCGGTGCGGCACACGATCAGGATGTGGCTGGCCCGGTGGGCGTAGGAGCACCACATCTTCGCCCCGTCGAGCACCCACGAGCCGTTCTCACGGCGGGCGCGCGTCTTCAGCGCCGCCACGTCCGACCCGGCCTCCGGCTCGGACATCGCGATCGCGAGCGCGCCGCCGCGGGCCACCCGCCCGAGCAGGTCGGCCTTCTGCTCCTCGGTGCCGAAGCGATTCAGGGCCCCGACCACGATCAGCGTCACGCCGTAGGCGTTCACGGGGATGCGCCCGCGCGCGGTCTCCTCCAGGAACAGCGTCGCGTCCAGGAAGCTGCCGCCCGACCCGCCGTACTGCTCGGGGATCTGCAGCCCGTACCAGCCCAGCTCGCCCATTCGGGCCGCGACCTCGTCGGAGTGGCCGTCCTCGGGGCGCTCGAACTGCTCGCGCGCCGCGAAGTCGCGGATCGCCTCTACGAACGCGTCCTGCTCGTGGCTCAGGCGCACGCTCAGGCTTCGACCCGCTCGCGCGGCTTGAACCGGTTGAGCTCGCGCAGCGCGATCACCATCTTGTGGACCTCGTCGGGCCCGTCGGCGATCCGCAGCCAGCGGCCCTGGCGCCACTGGGCGGCCAGCGGCACGTCGTCTGACATGCCGAGCGCCCCGTGCACCTGCATGGCCCGATCGAGCACCCGCTGGTGCATCTGCGCGGCGATCACCTTGATCATCGAGATGTCCTGGCGCGCGGCGCGCTTGCCCTCGGTGTCCATCTTCCAGGCGGCGTGCAGCACCATCAGCCGGGCCGAGTCGATCTCCATGCGCGACTTGGCGATGAAGTCCTGGACGAACTGCTTCTCGGCCAGCGGGCCGCCGAAGGACTCGCGGTCGTGCGCGCGCTTGCACATCAGCTCGAAGGCGCGCTCGGCCGAGCCGATCGCGCGCATGCAGTGGTGGATGCGGCCCGGGCCGAGGCGGTCCTGGGCGATCGCGAAGCCGGCGCCGCGCTCGCCGAGCAGGCTGTCGGCGGGCACGCGACAGTCCTCGTAGAGCACCTCCCAGTGCCCCGGGCCCTTGTCGTGACCCATCACCGGCACCGGCCGCACGCCGGTGAAGCCGGGCGTGTCGATCGGGACGAGGATCATGCTGGCGCGCTTGTGAGCCGCGGCGTCGGGGTCGGTGACGACCATCGCGATCGCGATCGACGCCCCGTTGTAGCCCGAGGTGAACCACTTGTGGCCGTTGATGACCCACTCGTCGCCGTCGAGCTCCGCGCGCGAGACCAGCTGCGTCGGGTCCGAGCCGCTCGTGTTGGGCTCGGTCATCGAGAAGCAGGAGCGGATCTCGCCGTCGAGCAGCGGCTGCAGCCAGCGCTCCTTCTGCTCCTCGGTCCCGTGCTCGGCGAGGATCTCCATGTTGCCGGTGTCGGGAGCGGCGCAGTTGAAGACGGTCGGCGCGACGCCGCTGCGGCCCATCTGCTCGCAGAGCATCCCGTACTCCCAGTTGGTCAGGCCGGGGCCGAAGCGGTCGTCGGGGAGGAACAGGTTCCAGAGCCCCTCGGCCCTGGCGCGCTCGCGCAGCTCGACGACGATCTGCGCGTAGGCGACGCCCGGGCGCACCTCGTCGTCGAACGCCTCCAGCGCCTCGCGCTCGACCGGATCGACGTGCTCCTCCATGAACTCGCGAATGCGGTCGAGGAGGGCGGCAACGCGATCCGACGGTGCGAAGTCCATGGCGGCAGCCTACCGTCTCCACTCTGAGTTTGACATTTGGATCCATGCTGCCTAGGGTGCGCCGCATGCCGATGCTCGACGCATATATCCCGGAGGGGGCGCTCGCGCCCGAGGCCGAACAGAAGCTGCTCAGCAGGTGCACCGACCTGCTGCTCGAGCACGAGGGCGCCGACCCGACCAACGAGGCCGTGCGCTCGATCGCGTGGGTGTTCGTCCACCGGCACGAGATGTACGTCGCCGGCGCGCCCGCCAAGGAGCCGCACTACCGCTTCGTCTGCCAGGTGCCGGAGGGGCAGTACGACGCGGACCGCCGCGCCGCCGTCACGAAGGCGATGACCGAGGCGCTGGTCGAGGCCGAGGGCGGCAGGTATCCGAACCCCGAGGCGCGCGTGTGGGTGTTCACGTTCGAGGTGCCGGAGGGCACCTGGGGCGGGTTCGGCCGCGTGGTCGGGCTGGGCGACATCGCCGAGTTCGCCGCGGGCGAGGCCGGCCGCGCCTACGGCGAGCAGCGCATCGCCGACCGGCGCCGCGAGGAGGCGCAGGCGATCGTGGAGGCCGCCGGCGTGGGCGCCGGCGCGACCTAGGCGACCAGCTTGGCGCCCGGCCCCGGCTGGGCGTCCACGTCGCGCACGGTCAGCGGGCCGTGGCCCGCCGCGCAGCCCATCGTCATCGTCAGCGGCTCGCCGCAGGCGCGGTGCGTGAGCCGGACGGCGGGGCCGGCGGCGTCGGCGGTCCAGCGGTCGCCCCACTGGAGCAGCGCGAGCAGGGCCGGGAACAGCTCGAGGCCCTTGGGCGTCAGCCGGTACTCGCTGCGCGCCCGCTTGCCGGGCTCGCGGTAGGGCTGGCGGCTGAGGATCTCCTCGTCGACGAGCGTCGTCAGCCGGGCGCTGAGCACGTCGCGCGGGCAGCCCAGCGCGCGCACGAAGTCGTCGAAGCGGCGCACGCCGTAGAAGGCCTCGCGCAGCACCAGCAGGCTCCAGCGCTCGCCGACGATGTCGAGCGTCCGGTGGATCGAGCAGTTGTCGGCGCTGTAGCTGAAGCGGTCGGGGTGCATGGCCGCGCAGGATATCTGAGTTTGGAGTGCGAACTCTGGGGTTGGGTTACAGTGCCGGCGCCATGGCGAAGCTGCTGACCGAGAAGCGCGACCGGATCGCCTACCTGACGATCAACCGACCCGACGCCAAGAACGCGATCGACCCCGAGCTGCACGAGCTGCTCTGGGCGGCCTGGGAGGACTTCCGCGACGACGACTCGGTCGACGTCGCGATCCTGACCGGCGCCGGCGACGCCTTCTGTGCCGGGGCCGACCTCAAGACCTACATCCCGCCGATCATCCAGGAGTCGACGCCGCGCTGGGTGCGCGACAACGTCGCCACCGGCCTGGGCGGGCTCACGCGCGGCCTGCACCGCATCACCAAGCCGACGATCGCGGCCGTCAACGGCTGGGCGCTCGCCGGCGGGCTCGAGCTGGCGCTCGCGTGCGACATCCGGGTCGCCTCCGAGCGCGCGATGTTCGGCTCGTTCGAGGCGCGTCGCGGCTACCACCACGGGGACGGCGGGATCGTGCGGCTGGTGAACACCTGCGGGACCGGCGTCGCGCTGGAGATGCTGCTGACCGCCGAGCCGATCGACGCCGAGCGCGCCCTGCACGCCAACCTCGTTTCGCGCGTGGTTGCGCACGACGAGCTGCTCGGCGCCGCCGAGACGGTGGCCGCCTCGATCCTGCGCAACTCGCAGGTCGCGGTGCGCTCGGCGAAGGAGACGATCCTCGACGTGGTCGGGCGGCCGCTCGACGAACAGCTGCGCATCGAGGCCCTGAACGGCTACGCCTGCGCGGACCCGGAGGAGACGATGGAGCTGCTCGGGCGCTTCTACGACCGCACCGACGAGGGGCGCGCGGGCTAACTCTGCAGCAGCCAGGCGATCAACGCCGTGCCCGCCCCGCCGAGCACGATCGCCGCCACCAGCTTGATCGGGTTGGGCCGCGCGCTGCTCCCGGGCGGCGACTCGCCCTGCGTGTCGCGCAGCAGCTCGCGGGCGATCTCCGCGCCGGCCTCGGGCACGAGCACCTCGCGCGGGCCGGCGGCCAGGAAGTCGGGCACGTCGAACCCCCGCGTGCGGCGCAGGACGCTGGGCACGCCCTCCTCGAGCAGCAGGCCCTGGATCAGCTCGGCCTCGGCCTGGTTGCTCGCCCCCGCCACGCGCACCAGCTCGCCCTCGCTGTAGCGCGGATCGATCTTGCGGGCGCGGTCGTGGGCCTCCGAGAGCGGGGTGTCGAGCGGCTCGCCGGCGAGCGGCATGCCGCAGCGCGGGCAGAAGGCCTCGCCGCCGCTGGGCGCGGCGCCGCACTCGGGGCAGACGAGGTCACTCGATGTCGAGGGGTTCCTCCTCGACCTTGCCGTCGGCGATCCGCCACACGCGCACCTCGGGCTCACCGTCGAGCGACACGATCAGGTAGCGCCAGTGCGGGTAGTGGGCCAGGTTGATGTCCGTCTGGGAGGGCTCGGCCGGGCTCTTGGGATGCGAGTGGTAGATGCCGACCTCGAAGCCGTCGTCGTCGAGCTCGTTCGCCGCGCGCAGCGCCTCGAACTCGAACTCGTACCCATAGGGCGAGGCGCGCGTGTTGACCGCGCGGAAGACCTCCTCGACGACGCCATCGCGAGCGCGCAGATACCCGCAGCACTCGTTGGGCGCATCGTCGCGCGCGTGCGCGACGAGCTCGTCCCAGTCCGCGCGCGAGATCCTCACCGGGGGAAGGCTAGTGTGCCCCGCCATGCAAGCCACCCTCACCAGGCGCGGCGCTCTCGGCGGTGCCGCGGCGCTCGCGCTGGCCTCGTGCGGCGGCGGCGATCCGCCGCCGAACGGCGGTCCGCGGGCGGGCTCGGGGGCCGGGCTGCTCAGCTCGATCGTCGCGCTGGAGCACGCCGCGATCGCGGCGTGGGCTGCGATTGGCGAGGCGCTGCGCGGCGAGGCGCGCCACTACGCGCGCGTGATTCGCGAGCGCGAGGTCGACAACGCCGAGCGCGTTGCCGACCTGGTGCGCAAGCTGGGCGGCACTCCACCGAAGACGCGCCCGGCCGAGGACTACGCCCGCCTGTTCCCGCGCCTCAACGACGAGGCCGACGCCCTCCACTTCGCCCGCGACCTCGAGGAGCGGCTCGTGCGCGCCTACCTGGAGGGGCTGCGGCTACTCCCCGACTCGGACCAGCGGAGCGTGACCGCCGAGATCGCAGCCGACCAGGCGCAGGACCTGGCCGTGGTGCACGCGCTGGCGGGCGGGCCGGCCGCGCCGCAGGCGTTTGTCACGGGGACGCTGTGAGCGCAACGCGCCGGGACCTGATGGCGAGCGCGGCTGTGGCGTCGCTCGCCTTCGCCGGCTCCGCCCTCGCCGCCGAGCCATCCGACGCCGACCAGCTCGCCCGCCTGCTCGCCCTCGAGCGCAGCCTCGCCGCCGCCTACGAGGGCGCGCTCGAGCGCGACGCGATCGAGCCCGCGCTCGGCAAGCTGCTGCTCGGCCACGAGCGTGAGCACGTCCGCGGGCTCGAGCAGGCGCTCGGCAGGCGCTCGCCGGCCCAGGCGGACACGCCTCAGCTCGCCCTCGACTTCGCCAACCGGCGCGCCTTCGCACACTCGGCGTTGGAGTTGGAGCGCACGACGGTCGATACCTATCGGGACGTGTTGACCACCTTCCACAACGACCGACTGCTGCAACCGCTCGGCTCGATCATGGCCTGCGGGGCCCAGCACGAAGTGGCGCTTCGCCGGGTTCTCGGCGAGGATCTGCTTTAGCGCAACTCGCGCTCACCGAAACGGTTACCGAGAGATGCGGCTGATCCTCGCGCTCGCGCTGGTACTCCTGTTCGCGCCCGCGGCGCGAGCCGACTGGCCCTTCGAGCTCGGCATCGGCGAGCAGCAGCCGCAGATGTTCGACGACCCGCGCTTCGTCGCCCTCGAGCTGGAGCACGTCCGCTTCGTCACCGCATACGACGTCGCCTGCCGTCCCGGCGCCGACCGCGCCTCCCTCGACACCTGGCTCGCCGGCGCCCGCCGCACCGGCTCCCGGCCGCTGGTGGCCTTCTCGTTCAGCGCGCGCGAGGGCGCGCGCTGGAAGCTGCCCTCGTACCGCACGTTCATGCGCTGCTTCCGGGCGTTCCGCGCTCGCTATCCGTGGGTGCGCGACTTCAACCCCTGGAACGAGGCCAACCACAGCTCGCAGCCGACCTTCCGCCACCCGAAGAAGGCCGCCGGCTTCTACAACGCCATGCGACGCGTGTGCCGGAGCTGCAGCGTGGCCGCCGGCGACCTGCTCGACTGGGACAACATCGTGCGCTGGTACCACCGCTACCGCCCGCACCTGCGCGGACGGCCGCGACTGTGGTCGATCCACAACTACATCGACGTCAACCGGCCGCGCACATGGCGGGCGTCGGGCACGCGCAAGCTGCTCGGCCTGACCCGCGGCGAGCTGTGGATCACCGAGACGTCCGGCGTGGTCGTCTCACGCCGCTACTCCAAGTACGACGAGCACCGCGCCGCGAGGGCAACCCGGCGCATGTTCGACCTCGCGCGCCGCTCGCCGCGCGTCTCGCGGCTGTACTCGTACCAATGGCAGGCCCCCTGCGACCCCTACGGCTGGGACTCGGGGTGGTTCCGCTCGAACGGCTCGGCCCGGCCCGCGTGGCGAGTCGTCGTCGCGGAGATGGCGCAGGAGCTGAGGCTCAGCCGCGCCGCGATCGAGGCGCTCGACCCGCCGCTGTCCCCCGCGATGCACGACACATGTAAAGGCGCCCCGTCTTCAGCGGCCGTGCAGTAGCCTGGCTACCATGGGGTTCATCTCCGCTCCCGGTCCACTCGAGATGATGGTGATCCTCGTAGTCGCGCTGCTGGTGCTCGGCCCGCAGCGTCTGCCCGAGGTGGCGCGCTCGGTCGGCAAGGGGATGCGTGAGCTGAAGGACTCGCTCTCCGGTGTGAACGACGACGACGACTACGCGGACGAGCTCGAAGAAGAGCGCCCGACCGCCAAGCCCGTCCCTTAACTCACCAGAACGACGCGCGCTCGAGCGTGCCGTCCGCCTCGAGCTCCTCGATCGACTTCGAGTAGACGCCCGAGCTGAGGTACTTCCACCCGTCGTCGGGGGCGACGAACACGACGTTGCCCTCGTCCAGCTCGCCGGCCACGCGCGCCGCGATCGCGGCGATCGCGCCGCTCGAGACACCCAGGAAGAGGCCCTCCTCGTCGAGCAGCTTCTTGGTCCACACGACCGCGTCGCGGTTGGAGACGAAGATCTTGCGGTCCAGCAGCTCCAGGTCGATGATCGGCGGGATGTAGCCGTCCTCGAGGGAGCGCAGTCCCTGCACGAGCTCGCCCTGGAGCGGCTCGGCGGCCACGACGATCGTCTCGTCGTTCTCCTCCTTGAGCCGCCGCGCGTTGCCCATCAGCGTGCCGCCGGTGCCGAGGCCGCCGACGAAGGCGCGCACGTCGTCCAGCTCCTCGAGGATCTCGCACGCGGTGCCGTGGTAGTGGGCGTCCGGGTTGGCCTGGTTGCCGTACTGGTAGGGCATGTAGACGGACGCGTCCGCCTCGGCCAGGTCGAGCGCCATTGCGACCGCGCCGTTGGAGCCCTGCTCGCCGGGCGAGTAGATGATCTCGGCGCCGTACATGCGCAGCAGCTGCGTGCGCTCCTCGGTGACGTTGTCGGGCATGACCACCTTGAGCGGGTAGCCCTTGCGCGAGCAGATCATCGCCAGCGAGATGCCGGTGTTGCCGGAGGTGGGCTCGAGGATCGTCTGGCCGGGCTCGATCAGGCCGTTCGTCTCCGCGTTCTCGATCAGCGATCGAGCGACCCGATCCTTGACCGAACCGGTCGGGTTGTAGCTCTCGAGCTTCGCGTAGACGTGCACGCCGTGCTTGGGGTTGAGCGAGCGCAACTCGACGAGCGGCGTGTTGCCGATCGCGTCGACGATGTCGCGGAACTTTCCCCCGCACGGCCGGTTGTCGAGCCGTGGCGTCAAAGCTTCAAAAAGTATAGCTCCGCGGTTAGGTGAGCACCGTGTCCTCGTCCGAGTACGCGGGCGCGCAGCAGCACAGCAGCCGCAGCGGCTCCTGCCCCGTGTTCCAGAGCTTGTGGGGCACGCCCGGCGCGATCACCACGGTGTCGCCCGGACCGACCTCGCGCTCCTCGTCGCCCAGGCGCATCCGGCCGCTCCCGTGCGTGAAGAAGTAGATCTCCTCGGTGGTGCGGTGGAAGTGCTCGACGGTCTCGCCGCCCGGCGGCACGGTGGCCTCGGCCAGGCTCTGGTTCACGGCGTTGCCGCTCGGCGGGCCGGCCACCTCGCGGATCTCGGAGCCGTCGAGGGTGACGAACGGCTCCACGCGCTGGAGGTTGTCGACGCGCACGCCGCGCAGGCTACGCCAGCGCGCGCCGGTAGCGCACCTCCAGCAGGTGCGCCCAGACCTCCTCGGTGCGCGTCGCGCCGTCGCGCGCGAAGCCATGCGCCTCGTAGAACGCGTTGGCGCGTTCGTTCGAGTCGAACGACCACACCGTCGCCTCGGCGTAGCCACGCAGGCGCAGGTCGTCGAGCGCGCCACCCATCAGCGCGCGCCCCACGCCGGCGCGCCAGCGGTCGGCAGCCACGAAGAAGCTCCAGATCTCCCCCACCTCGGGACCCGCGTCGGCGTCGCGGCTGATGCCGCATCCGGTGAAGCCGGCCAGCTCGCCGTCGTCGTCGGCCACCAGCAGGCTCACCTCGGAGCTGCGCCAGCCTGGCCCGCACGCCCTCGGGGTTCGGCTGCGGCAGCGGGTGGCCCTCCGGCAGCAGCGGCGCGAACGCGGCGCGGGCGGAGCTGGCCCACAGGCGCCCCCACTGCTCGACGTCCGCCGCGGTGGCGTGCCTGACGATCAGCGCCAGCCGCCGGCCATGGCCGGCAGGATCACGATCGTGTCGCTCTCGGACACGCTCGTATCGAGCCCGTCGAGCACCCGCACGTCCTCGTCGTTGAGGTAGACGTTGACGTAGCGGTTGAGGTCGCCCTCCTCCGAGAACAGCTGCGATTCGCGTTGCCGGGTGCTGCTCGGCGAGCGAGCGCAGCACGTCGCCGACGCTCGCGCCGGAGGCCTCGACCTCCTTGGCGCCGCCCACGGAGGCGCGCAGGACCGGGGGGATCTTGACCGTGCTCATGCGGCGGGCAGACTAACCGCTAGCCGGCGCCGGCGCAGAACAATTCGTAGTCCGGGAAGACGCCCATCTCGTCGTCCGAGATCGACTCCGGGTCGCGCGAGCAGATCGGGCAGTCCGGGTCGCGGCGCACCTTCAGCTCGGTGAACGTGGTGCCGAGGGCGTCGTAGAGCAGCAGGCGGCCGGCCATCGTCTCGCCGGCGCCGGTGATCAGCTTGATGACCTCGACCGACTGCAGCAGGCCCATCACCCCGGGCAGCACGCCGAGCACTCCGGCGGCGCCGCAGGAGGGCGCCAGCTCGGCCGGCGGCGGCGTCGGGTAGAGGCAGCGGTAGCACGGACCCTCGTAGGGGTGGAAGACCGACAGCTGGCCCTCGAAGCCGAGGATCGAGGCCGACACCACCGGGATCTGCAGCCGCACGCTCGCGTCGTTGAGCAGGTAGCGGGTGGGGAAGTTGTCGAGGCCGTCGACGATCACGTCGTAGCCCTCGATGATCTCCATGATGTTGTCGGCGCCGAGACGGACCGGGTGCTTCTCGACGTTCACGTCCGGGTTGATCTCGTGGATCGCGATCTCCGCCGAGTCCACCTTGGGCACGCCGATGCGGTCGTTGGAGTGGGCCACCTGGCGCTGGAGGTTGGAGAGGTCGACGACGTCGTTGTCGACGATCCCGATCGTGCCGACGCCGGCCGCGGCGAGGTAGAGCGCGGCGGGCGAGCCGAGGCCGCCGGCGCCGAGCAGCAGGACGCGCGCGTCGAGCAGCTTCATCTGGCCCTCGAGGCCGATCTCCGGCACCAGCAGGTGGCGCGAGTAGCGCTCGCGCTGCTCGCCGGTGAGCGCGCGCGGGACCTCGACCTCGTAGCCGCGGTCCTTCCAGAGCGTGATGCCGCCGCGCATCGAGGCCACGTCCTCGTAGCCGAGCAGGTCCGTCATCGTCTGAGCGGCGAAGGCGGAGCGGTTGCCGGAGGCGCAGTAGAGGACGACCGGCTGCGAGCGATCGCTCACCACGCCCTCGATGCGCGACTCGAGGTGCCCGCGCGGCACGTGGACCGCGCCCGGCAGGTGCGACTCCTCGAACTCGTGCTGCTCGCGCACGTCGACGATCACGGGCGGCCGGGTGCCGTTCCCGTTGGAGTCGCGATCGTGGACCTCCTTGGGGTCCACCTCGCGGATCTGCTCCTTGATCTTGCGGAGTACTTCTGCGCCTGAAGCCATTACTTCACAAAATATAGCCGGGGCGCTCGATGAGCGCCCCGGCAAAGACCCAGACCTAGATTTTTCTCTGCGGAAGCTCCGGGGCAGCACTCCTGCCTGATCGAAGCCTCACCAACAGTTTCGGCCCTGTCGCCGCGTGCCGATATGGGGTGGAGACCCCATTTCTCCCGGATGGGCGCATTCCGATCAATGGACAGACCACGCATGACCCGCCGCGACGACTCCCTCATAGGCCAGATCGTTGCGGCCAATGTGGTGCTGTTCGCGCTCACGCTGCTCGCCGCCAGCGTCGCCTCGGGACTCGACCTCGGCTCGACCAACGAGCGCTGGGAGTTCATGATCATCGCGCTCGCGATCGTCCTGACGCTCTGCACGAACCTCTGGATGCTCCAGCGCCGCTTCCGGCCGCTGGAGCGCCTGATCGACGAGATCGAGTCGATCGACCCCTCCCAGCCCTCGCCGCTCGAGCTGCGCCGCGCCAACCCCGTCGAGGAGATCGACCGGCTGGCGAGCTCCTTCCACGGCCTGCTCCAGCGCATCGAGGAGGAGCGGCGCCGCTCGGGCCAGCTGGCCATGCGCGCCCAGGAGGAGGAGCGCCGCCGTCTGGCGCGCGACCTCCACGACGAGGTCAACCAGGCGCTCACCGCGATCCTGCTGCGGCTGGAGGCGCTCGCCCAGGAGACGCCGCCCGAGCGCGCGCCCGAGGTGGCCGAGCTGAAGCGGCTGGTCAACCAGGCCATGGACGAGCTGCTCAACCTCGCCCGCCAGCTGCGCCCGTCGGCGCTCGACGACCACGGGCTGGTGCCCGCCGTTGAGACGCAGCTCAAGCGCTTCTCGGCGCGCACCGGGATCGAGGTGCGCCTCGACACCCGCGGCGACCCCGACACGCTGCCCGAGGTCGTGCAGACCGCGATCTACCGCGTCGCTCAGGAGGCGCTGACGAACGTCACGCGCCACGCCGGCGCGACCGTCGTCGAGATGGACCTCGAGGAGCGCGACGGCGGCGCGGAGCTGCGCGTGCGCGACGACGGGAGTGGCTTCGACCCGAGCGGCGCGCACGAACGCGGAGGGCCCCAGCGGTGGACTGGGCCTGGTGGGGATGGCCGAGCGCGCCCGCCTGGTCGGCGGCGAGCTGGACGTGCGCTCCGCCCCCGGCGGCGGCACGACGATCACGCTCCGGGTGCCGGAATGATCCGCGTCCTGATCGCGGACGACCACGGCATCGTGCGCTCCGGCCTGCGCATGCTGATCGACCGCCAGCTCGACATGGAGGTGGTGGCCGAGGCCGACGACGGCGTCGCCGCGCTCGAATCGACCCAGTCGCACCGACCGGACGTGGCGGTGCTGGACGTCTCGATGCCGCGCATGACGGGACTCCAGGCGGCACGCGAGATCCGCGCCCACGTCCCCGAAACGCGCGTGCTGCTGCTGTCCATGCACGACGACGAGCGCTACTTCCTCGAGGGGCTCGCCTCGGGCGCGTCCGGCTACGTGCTCAAGCGCGCGGCCGACACCGACCTGATCGGTGCCGTGCGCACGGTCGCAGGCGGGCGCACGTTCCTGTCGGGCGACGCCCAGCGCGACCTGATGGACGAGTGGGTCGAGAGCGGCCGGTCCGAGCCCGACGACCCGCTCACCCCGCGCGAGCTCGAGGTGGTCAAGCTGATCGCCGAGGCCTACACCAACCGGCAGATCGCGGAGACGCTCAAGGTGTCCGAGAAGACAGTCGAATCGCACCGCGCCAACGTGCTCTCGAAGCTCGAGATGCGCGACCGCGTGGAGCTGGTGCGCTACGCGATTCGGCGAGGTCTGGTCGAGCCCTAGCGGATCAGGCAGGTCGAGGTGCCGTGGGCGAGCAGCTTGTCGCCCTCCGCTGCGCGCAGGCTGCCCTCGACGGTGGCGACCGACTTGCCGCGGTGGATGACCTTTCCCTCCGCCAGGACGCGCCCGGTCTCGGCGGTGATTGCCCGGACGAGGTTGAACTTCACCTCGAGCGTGGCGTACCCGGTGCCCTCCGGAAGCGTCGAATGGACGGCGGCGCCCATGGCGCTGTCGAGCAGCGTGGCGGCCACGCCGCCGTGGACGCTGCCGATCGGGTTGTAGTGCTGCTCGCCGGGCTCGATCGTGAAGAGCACACGGCCCTCGTCGGCCTCCTCGAGCTCGAAGCCGACCAGCTCCTGGATGGGCGCCTTGGGCAGCTCGCCGGAGATGATGGCCCGCAGGAAGTCGAGCCCGCTGCCCTCGGTGGCGCGCGCGGCGAGCCCGCGCGGGTCCTGCCAGGTCACCGTCAGCGAGCGCTCGGCCATGGTTGGCGGACACTAGCCTGACGAGCGTGCACGCGCGCATCCTGATCGCGCTCTTCCTGGTGGGTGTCTTCGCCCTCGGGGCGGTCGTGCTCGCGGCCGACTCGAAGGACGAGCCCGACGTCGGCGGCACCGACTTCGAGGGCGCCCGGATGCCCGCCGGCGTGCGCGCGCCCGACTTCACGCTGCGCGACCAGGACGGCGAGCGGGTCTCGATGCGCGCCCTGCGCGGGAAGCCGGTGATCGTGACCTTCCTGTACACGACCTGCGACGACACCTGCCCGGCCCAGGCCCAGACCGTGCGCGGCGCGCTCGACGACCTCGGCGAGGACGTGCCCGCGCTGGCGATCGCGGTCGACCCCCCGCGCGACACCCCCGAGCGCGCCCGGACCTTCCTGGCGAAGGCGCGCGCGCTCGGGCGAGTCGACTTCGTGCTCGGCACGCGAGCCGAGCTGAAGCCGCTCTGGAAGGCGTTCTTCATCCGCGCGCAGTCGATCAACGAGGAGCACCAGGCGCGCTTCACGCTGGTCGACAAGAAGGGCTTCCAGCGGATCGGGTTCCCGGGCGACCAGGCGACCCCGGAGACGCTCGCGCACGACGTGCGCCTCTTGGCGGCGGAGTAGCTAAAGCGCGGCGCTGCGCGAGGACTCCAGCCTTCTCCGACCACCTGAGTAGGATTTAGGGTCGTGATGTTCTCGACCAAAGCGGAGTACGGCATCCGCGTGATGGCGCACCTCGCGCATCGCGACGGCAGCCAGCCGATCAGCTTGGGCTCGATCGCCGACGCCGAGGGGCTTCCACTCGCCTACCTCGAGCATCTGGTGCAGCGGCTGCGAAAGGCGGAGTTGGTCGAGTCGCGCCGGGGTGCGCACGGCGGCTACACGCTCGCGCGGCCGGCCGCGGAGATCACGATGGCCGAGGTCGTGGCGGCGCTCGAGGGCGAGATCGCCCCGATCGAGTGCATCACGGCCGACGCCGACGGCGTGCTCACCTGCGCCCGCGAGGGTGCGGCGCCGTGTCCCACCAAGCTTCTGTGGACCCGGGTACAGGGGTCCATCGTCCGAACCCTGAACGACATGACGCTGGACGACCTGGTCCAGCCGCTCCGGAAGAGGGAAACCGTTAACGCATGACGCTCGAGATCCAGAACCTGCACGTCCGTACCGAGGACCGCGAGATCCTCCACGGCGTCGACCTGACCGTGAAGCGGGGCGAGACGCACGCCCTGATGGGTCCCAACGGCTCGGGCAAGTCCACGCTCGCCAACACGCTGATGGGCAACCCCAACTACGAGGTGACCCAGGGCCGCATCGTCCTCGACGGCGAGGACATCACCGAGGCCGACCCTGACGAGCGCGCCCGCGCCGGCCTGTTCCTCGCGTTCCAGTACCCGGCCACGATCCCGGGCGTGTCGGTGGCGAACTTCCTGCGCATGGCCGTCAACGCCGGGCGCGAGGAGCCGATCAAGGTCAAGGAGTTCGGCGCGCTGCTGCGCGAGAACGTCGACCTGCTCAAGATCACCGGCGACTTCACCAAGCGCTACCTCAACGAGGGGTTCTCGGGCGGCGAGAAGAAGCGCGCCGAGATCCTCCAGCTGGCCATGCTGCAGCCGGCGTTCGCGGTGCTCGACGAGACCGACTCGGGGCTCGACATCGACGCCCTGCGGATCGTCTCGGAGGGCGTCAACGCGATGCGCACGGACGAGCGCGGCTTCCTGATCATCACCCACTACACGCGCATCCTCGGCTACGTCCGCCCCGACTTCGTGCACATCATGCTCGACGGTCGGATCGTCCGCGAGGGCGGCTCCGAGCTGGCCGACGAGCTCGAGGAGAAGGGCTACGAGTTCGTGCGCGAGGGGGTGGCCGGGAGTGCCGGCTAGCTTCGTCGACGAGCGCCGCAAGGCGGCTCTCCAGACCTACGAGGCCGAGCCAGTGCCGACCTGGCGCCGCTCCGGCTTCTGGACCACGAGCCTGCGCGGTCTCGACCTCGACGCGCTCGAGCCCAAGCGCTACGACGCCGGACTGCCCGAGCTCGACCTCGGCGACGATCAGCACTCCGCGCTGATCGTCCAGCGCGGCGCGAACGTCGTGCATACCGAGATAGCCGACGATCGGCTGATCGTGATGCCACTCGAGCAGGCCGTCGTGGAGCACGAGGAGCTCGTGCGCGAGTACTTCGGCAAGCGCCTCCCCCACGACGAGGACAAGTTCGCCGCCGGCACCGCCGCGTTCTGGACCGGCGGCGTGTTCGTGCACGTGCCCCCGAACGTGCAGATCGAGCACCCGATCCAGATCGCCTGGACCATCGACGAACCCGGGACGGCCCAATGGGCGCACACCCTGATCGTGGTCGGCGAGCACTCCGAGGTGAAGATCCGCGAGTTCTTCGAGGCCCCCGACTTCGAGGGCCAGGCGCTCCACTCGGGCGCCTTCGAGCTGTACGCGCTGCCCGGCGCGCAGGTCGACCTCGCCCACTACCAGGACTGGGGTCGCGGCGAGGTCTACGACCTGTCCACGCGCCGCGTCGAGATCCGGCGCGACGCTCGCGTGAAGTGGGTGCCGATCCACCTGGGCGGGCGGCTGACCAAGCAGACGCTCGACATCATCACCGCCGAGGCGGGCTCGGACATGCGCCACACCGGCATGTACTTCACCGAGCGCGACGAGCACCTCGACCTGTTCACGTCGGACAGGCACGAGGCCGGCCACACCACCGGCGACACGGTCTGGAAGGGCGTGCTGACCGGCGAGTCGCGCGCGTCGTACGAGGGCCTGATCCACATCCTCCCGAAGGCGCCCGAGGTGGACACCTACCTCCAGACCCACCAGATGCTGCTCTCGCCGAAGGCGCGCGGCGACGCCATCCCGTCGCTGATCGTCGAGGTGGACAACGTCAAGGCGTCGCACGGCGGGACCGTCGGCGAGCTCGACGAGGATCAGATCTTCTACATGATGACCCGCGGCGTGCCGCGCGCCGAGGCGGTGCGCGTACTGGTCGAGGGCTACTTCGAGGAGGTCGTGCAGCGGCTCGAGGACCCGGGCCTGGAGGACCTCGTGCGCCGGCGCATCGCCGAGAAGCTGAAGGGCGCGGAGGACCAGGTGCGCGAGTTCATCGGGGAGCGCGCGGAGGCCGTCTGATGGCGCTCGCCACCAAGCCCCTCGCCGGCGTGCGCGCCGACTTCCCGGTGCTCGAGCGCGAGATCAACGGGCACCCGCTGGTCTACCTCGACTCGGCCGCCACCGCGCAGAAGCCGCGCCAGGTGATCGAGACGATGGAGCGCTTCTACTCGCACTCGTACGGCACCGTGCACCGCGGCGTCTACGAGCTCGGGCGCGAGGCCACCGAGCAGTTCGAGGGCGCGCGCGAGCGGATCGCGGCGTTCGTCGGGTGGGATCCCGTCCTGCTCGATCTTCACGCGCAACGCCACCGAGTCGATCAACCTGGTCGCCTACGCCTGGGGCCGCCCCAACCTCGGCCCGGGCGACGAGGTGCTCATCACCGAGATGGAGCACCACTCGAACATCGTGCCCTGGCAGCTGGCCTGCGAGGACACCGGGGCGCGGCTGCGCTACCTCTCGGTCGGCGACTCCGGCGAGCTGTCGCTCGACGAGCTGGACGCCGTGCTCGCCGAGGGGCACGTGAAGCTGGTCGCGGTCGCTCACGTGTCGAACGTGCTGGGCACGATCAACCCGGTCGCGGAGATCGCGCGGCGCGCGCGGGCGGCCGGGGCGGTCACGCTGGTCGACGGAGCCCAGGCGGTGCCGCAGATGCCGGTCGACCTGGGCGCGATCGACGCCGACTTCTACGCCTGGACCGGGCACAAGGCGCTCGGCCCGGCCACCGGCCTGCTGCACGGTCGGCGCGAGCTGCTGCTCGAGATGCGGCCGTTCCTGTCGGGCGGGCACATGATCTCGCGCGTGGAGCGCGAGCACTCGAGCTGGAACGAGCTGCCCTGGAAGTTCGAGGCCGGCACCAACGCGATCGCGGAGGCGATCGGCCTGGGCGCGGCGATCGACTACCTGGCCCAGATCGGCATGGAGCAGGTGCGCGAGCACGAGCGCGAGCTGACCGCCTACGCGCTGGAGCGGCTGCCGGAGATCGAGGGGATCACCCTCTACGGCCCCGACGACCTCGAGCGCCGCGGCGGCGTCGTGCCGTTCACGATCGAAGGTATGCACCCGCACGACATCGCCGAGCTGTGCGACCGCGAGGCCGTCTGCGTGCGCGCCGGCCACCACTGCGCGCAGCCGCTGATGCGCTGCCTCGGCGTGGGCGCCACGGCCCGTGCCTCGTTCCACGTCTACAACGTGCGCGAGGACGTCGACCGGCTGGTGCACGCGCTCGGAAGCGCGCGGGAGGTCTTCGAGCTCTGATGGACGCCCTGTACCGCGACTACATCCTCGACCACTACAAGAACCCGCGGAACTTCGGCGAGCTGGAGCCGCACGACCTCGAGTTCCACGACCACAACCCGCTCTGCGGGGACGAGCTGGGCGTGCACATCGTCGTCGACGACGGCAAGGTCGCCGAGCTGCGCTTCCACGGGCACGGCTGTGCGATCTCCCAGGCCGCCGCCTCGATCAGCTCGGACGAGCTGATCGGCATGCCCGTCGAGGACGTGAGCAAGCTCGACGCCGACTGGGTGATCGACCAGCTCGGCATCGAGATCTCCCCCACGCGCCGCAAGTGCGCGCTGCTCAGCCTCAAGGTGATGCGCGGCGCCACGACGGGCGACGCGTCCTGGCCCGAGTAGCTAGGCCTTGGCCTCGGCCCCGGCGGCGGGGTTCGCGCGCGCCCAGTCGACGATCGTCTTCGACCCCGAGATCACCTCGTCCTCGTCGGTTACGAGCACGGGCACCCAGTTCTCGCCGGTCAGGTCGCGCACCGGCTTGCGGGTTGGGTTGAGCGCGTTGCCGAGCACGCCCCAGCCGTAGGTCTTCTGCACCTCCGGATCCCAGCCGGCCTGCTTGAGCGCCTCGTAGGCGTTGTGGCACGGATGGCCGCCCGGGCGCGGCGTCTGGAAGGTCCCCCAGCAGACGTAGAGCTTCATGGGCGGACCCTATTCGCTCACTCGATCTTGCGAGTGTCGCGCGGCTCGATGCCGACCCGGCCGCGCTCCAGCTCGGCGTTGAACTCGGCGCCGAGCAGGATCATGAGGTTCGAGATCCAGAGCCAGACCAGGAACACGATGGGTCCGGCCAGCGCCCCATAGGTCTTGTTGTACGAGCCGAAGTTCGCGACGTAGAACGCAAACGCCAGCGACGCGACGATCCATCCGACCAGGGCGAGGACACCCCCGGGAGACACCCAGCGGAACTTCGGATGCTTGACGTTGGGAGCGCCCCAGTAGAGCAGCGCGAACATGAAGCTCACGACGACGAGCAGCACCGGCCACTTGGCGACGTTCCAGACGCTCACGGCCGTGTCGCTGAGCCCGAGCACGCCGCCGACCTCCTTGGCCAGCCCGCCTGTCAGTGTCACGGCGACCGCGCTGACCGCGAGCAGGACCAGCAGCACGAGCGTCAGTCCCACGCGCACCGGCAGCGTCTTCCAGACCGGGCGCCCTTCGGGCATGTCGTAGATCGCGTTCGACGCGCGCATGAACGCGGACACGTAGCCCGACGCCGCCCACAGCGCGGCCGCGAGACCGACCACGAACATGACCCCGGCCGCGCCCTGCGAGCCCTGGAGGTTCTTGATCGCGCTCGTGAAGATCTCCTTCGCCGGCCCCGGCGCGACCTGGCCCAGGTTGTCGATCAGCGGCTGGGTCGCCGAGCTCCCGACCAGCCCGAGCACCGACACCAGCACGATCAACGCGGGGAAGATCGCCAGCACGCCGTAGTAGGTCAGCGCGGCGGCCCAGTCGGTGAGGTTGTCCCGGCTGATGCCCTTGAGCGTTCTCTTCAGCACGGCCCCCCAGGAGCCGTCCGCCGCCTGCGGAGCGCGCGCGGCCGTGTCTGCCGGCGGCTCCTTCAAGGCGGTCGCGCTGCTGTCCGGGCGCTCGCGGGCGCGGAGCTCGTGGACCTCGGCCTCGAGCTGGTCGCGCTCCATCGTTCCTCCTTATCGCCGCGCCGGCTCGGGACCGGTCTCGTTCGCTTGCGTCGCCTTCGCGTGGGCGCTTTCGCGCAGCTGCTCGGCCTGCTCTCCGCCGCGCTCCTGCACGGTCTCCTTGGCGCTCTGCGCGGCCTCCTGGGCGACCTCCTTGCCCCGCTCCAGCGCCTCCTGCCCGGTCTCCTTGGCGCTGTCCTTGACCTGATCGGCCACCGGCCCGACCTTCTCGTCCTCCACGCGCGTCGACGGAATCAGCATGCCCGCCACGAAGCCGAGGGCAATCGAGCCGACTGCCAGCCCGATCGGGTTCTCCTGTGCCACGCCGGCGGCCCGCTTCGCGCCCTGCTTGACCTCCTCGGGGTCGGGCGCGGTGCCGGTGATGCGCTCCTTCAGCCGATCGCGCTTGTCGGCGATGTTGTCCTTCGCGCGACCCTTGACGTCGGCCTTGTGGCCGAGCGCCTCGACCGTGTCGCCCATCTCGGTGCGGGTCTGCTCTATCTCTTCGCGGATCTCAGTTGGCTCTTTGCCCATTGGACGTCCTCCTTCGTGCTCTCGATTGCTTGTTCAGGCGCGGGCGGGGTCGCCTCGCGCGTCTTCTGCTTGCCGATCAGCGCCAGCGTCGCCGCGACGCCGCCGTAGACGACGGCCACGACCAGCGCGGCCAGCCAGACCTCCATGCCGGTCGCGAGCGCCGCGATCAGGCATGCGGTCAGCGCGCCGAGCGCGAGCAGGCCGAAGAGGCCCGCCCCGCCGAACATCCCCACGCCCAGCCCGGCCTGCTTGCCCTTCTCGGCCATCTCGGCCTTGGCCAGCTCGAGCTCTTGGCGCACCAGGCTCGTCGTCTGAGTCGACAGCTCCTTGAGCAGCTCGCCGACCGGGCGGTCGCGCAGGTCGTCCTGGACGGCTCGGTCCGCCATCAGTACGCCCTCGGCGGCTGGAGCCGCTGCGGCTCTGACGCGTAGCGCCGCTGGCTCGACGCCTTCAGGAACCGTGATGCCACGAAGCCGACGGCGAGGCCGCCGGCCACGAGCGCGAACGGCTGCCTGCGCCCGAAGTCCTCGACGTCTCGGAGGATGCGGTCGGCATCCGACTGCTGCAGGTAGCCGCCCAGTCGCTCGGCCCTGTCGGCTGCCTGGTCGGCCAGTCGGGCCGGCTGGTCCTTGCCCTGCCGGCGCAGCTCCTCGCCGACCGAACGGGCGTCGCGCCCAGCGGATGCCACGCGCTCGCCCGCTTGCGTGGAGCGCTGGTCCACCTGCTCGCGCAGCCTGTCCTTAGCCTGACCTGAGGCCTCCTGCACCTTCTCCTGGGCCTGATCCTTGACCTGCTCGACCCGGTCCTCGGCCTCGCCGTCCGCCGGTCTCTGCACCGCGCTCTCAGTCATGTCGCACTCCCCTCGATTCGCATTTCGCTACGGGTGCCCAGCTGGGGCGGACCGAATCCGGGCGAGGCGCCGGCGTGGCGCAAGTGAGACACGCTCGTGCAACAAGGCGTTCCACTTCGTCCGATTCGGGGCAGTAGGACGCATGCCGTCGAAGCAGACCGACGTCCGGCGGGCGGATGCGATGCGAAATCGCGAACGCATCCTGGACGCGGCCGAACGGCTGCTGGAGCGGTCGCCCTCCGCGACCCTGGCGGACATCGCCGCCGCGGCCGGGGTCGCGCGGTCGACCCTCCACCGGCGCTTTGCGAGCCGCGGCGACCTGCTCGCGGCGCTGCGCGACCGGCCCCAGGAGACCGGCCTCGATCGCCCCACTGGCGCGCTGCCCACCGGTCGCCTCGGCCGCGAGCGCCCGGTCATCCTGGACGCCATCCACGTCTTCGACGTCGTACCGCCGGCTCTCCTGCCCGAGCAGCTCGTAGCCGAGGCCCAGAGGATCGCCAAGGTGCCCGTGGCGCTCTACGTCCTCGACATCGACGGCACCCACCTGCTGCATATGGCCGGGCCGAAGCGACTCGGCGAAAAGCTCACGGCGCCGCTCGCGGTCGGCCCCGAGCTCGACGCCGACGGCCTGTCGGCGCTGCGTGACCAGTTGAAGCAATACCGGGCCGCGGAGGTGTACCCCCTCTGGCTGCGCGGTCGGGCGAACGGGATCCTGATCACGTTCGGCAGGCCCGCGGAACCGCTCAACGACCTCGCCCGCCAGGCCGCGGCGGCGACGACGCTGGCCGATCGCTACACCGACGTGTTCGCCCTGGCGCAGCGCCGCAAGCAGCCGCTGGCGGCCGCCGAGATCCAGCAGAGTCTGCTGCCGCCGCGCATCGCGCGGGTCACCGGTGGCGAGGTGGCGGGCAACGTGCTGCCGAGCTACGAGGTCGCCGGCGACTGGTTCGACGTGGTCGAGAACGTCGACGGCGTCTGGATCAGCATCGCCGACGGGCTGGGCGGCTCGACGCGGGCGGCGGCAAGCAGCGCGGTGGCGCTGGGCGCGCTACGGGCCAGTAGACGCAGCGGCGGGACCATCACCGAGGCGCTCGTCGTGATGCATCAGACCCTGCGAGAGATGCCCGGCCCGCGGACCGAAATGACCGCACTGGTGTCCCGCTGGGATCCGACCACCCACCGGCTCGAAGTGGCCAACTGCGGCCACCTGCCCCCGATCCTGCTCCGCGGCGACTCGACCGTGGAGCAGCTCGAGATACCGCCGACGCACGGGCTCGGGGGGCGCGCCAGCGCCAAGCCCGTCGAGCGCAGCGTCAGCCTGCGACCGGGGGATCGGATGGTGCTCGCATCCGACGGCGTCATCAACTCCGGCGACGGCAGGGCGGGGCTCGGCATGGGCGGGCTCGTCGAGGCGGCGCTCGGGTCCCGGCGCGGAAGCGCCGCGGACACGGTCCGCGCAGTCCACGAGGCGGTGCTGGCGGCCGGCGCGGGCGACCTCACCGACGACGCGACCGCCGTCTGCCTGTCGGTGGAGTGACGCGCTGCGTCACGGGCGAACCCGGTGCCAGACGCGGAGGAAGCCCGGGTAGCCGCCCGCCGGCGGGCGCGTGTCCCACGTCTTCTGGGCGAGCACCCGCAGGCGCGGCGCGATGCCGCGCGAGATCTCCGCGGGCGTCTCGGCGAAGGGGAGGTCGTTCCAGACGTGGAGCTCGGAGCCGAGCACGCGGCGGGTGCTCGCCGGCACCGGCTGGAGTGGGTTGGCCGGGGTGGGCGAGTTGATCGCGAGGCCGCCGAACAGGTTCACCTGCCAGGTCTCGTATGCCACCTTGGGCGACGGGTGCACCTCGCTGAGCGGTCCCCCGGCCAGGTAGTAGGTCGGCCACCAGCCGGCGTTCAGCACGCGGTGGCCCTGCCGCAGCAGGCGCTTCGGGGTCGGCCCGGTGTGGTCGGCCCACCACTCCACGACCACGTCGCGGTTCAGGCCGCCGCCCGACAGTCCGTCGTGCCAGATGCGCAGCGTCCGGCCGCGGGCGCGCACGAGACGGTCGATCCAGTTGATGAAGTCGACGTAGGCCTCCCCCGTCGCGCCCTGGTACTCGTCGGCGCCGGCGTGCCAGTAGCGGCCACCGAACAGGTCGAGGTACTCCAGGATCAGCTCGCGGCAGAAACGCCGCGCGGCCGGGAGCGAGATGTCGAGCGCGTCGGTGGAGCCCGGCAGCCGCAGCTCGGGGTGGGCGGCGAGCGCCTGACGCAGGTGCCCGGGCATGTCCAGCTCGGGGATGACCCGCACGTGCCGGCGCCGGGCGAACTCGACGATGTCGCGCACCTGGCGCTTGGTGAGGTGCTGCTCGGACACGACCTCCGGGTGGCTGTCGCTCTCGATCCGAAAGCCCTCGTTGTCCGAGAAGTGCAGGTGCAGCTGGTTCAGCTTGAGGTACGCGAGCCGCTCGATCTCGCGCTTGATCCAGGCGGGGGTGAAGTAGCGCCGACCGTTGTCGATCATCAAGCCGCGCTCGGGGTAGCGCGGCCAGTCGCGGGCGCTGCCGGCCGGGATGCGGTTGTCGTGGCGCAGCAGCTGGAGCAGCGTCCGCGTGCCGTAGAAGACGCCAGCCGACGTGCGGGCCTCGATGCGCACGCTCGCGCCCACGTCGAGGCGGTAGCCCTCGCGGCCCAGGCGACGGTCGGCCGCGCCGAGGCGCAGCTCGATGTCCCCCGGCGCGGGCGTGGCGCCCGGCACGAGCGGCCGCTTCAGCTCGCGCGCCAGCATGGACGCCTCCGTGCCGGCCCCCACGATGCGGCTCGACGGGCGCAGCTCGAAGGCCCCCGGCGTGGCCCGCCACTCGCGCAGCGCGGGGATCGTCGGCGGGCGATGAGGGCCTGGCAGCAGCGCCAGCAGGGCGCCGAGGATCGCGAGCGTCATCGGGCCCGAGCCTATGGCAGGCGCTCTCGGTCTTGACAGATACTGTCGGTATCTAGATACTCACGGTATGCCATCGGTCATGACACGTGCGGAGCGCCAGCAGCGCACCCGCGACGAGCTCGTCGACGCCGCGGAGCGCCTCTTCTCGCGGCACGGCTTCCACGCCACCTCGATCGACGCGGTGGCGGCCGAGGCCGGCTTCACCAAGGGAGCGGTCTACTCCAACTTCGACTCGAAGGAGGACCTCTTCTTCGCGGTCTACGAGCGGCGCGTCGACCGGCGCGTGGAGGAGATGGAGACCGCGCTGCGCGAGGCCTCCACCGTGGTCGAGGCGTTCGAGCGCATGGCCCCCGGGGGCGAGGGGCGGCGCGAGCCCGGCGACGGCTGGCTGGCGGTCTTCTTCGAGTTCTGGGCGCACGTGCTGCGCCATCCCGAGCTCAAGCAGCGCTTCGCCGCCCAGCACCGGCGCGTGATCGAGCCGGTGGCGGCTGCCCTCGACGTGCGGGGGGACTCCTACAAGGTGGCCACCGCGCACTTCGCGATGCAGACCGGGCTGCAGCTGGAGCGACTCACCCAGCCCGACGTGGTCGACGCCGACTTCGGCCGGCGCATGGGACGGACCTTTATGGACGGAGGACGAGATGGGCTACCGGGCTAAGCGGCTCGTGGACTTCGCGCGCGGCATGCGCGAGAGCAAGGCGATGCTGGAGCGCGAGCGCTGGCCGCGCGAGCGGCTCGAGGCGTTCCAGCGGGAGCAGCTCGCCGAGCTGACCGCCTACGCGGCGGCGCGCTCGCCGTTTTGGCGCGAGCGCCTGCCGCGCGGGCCCGTCCGGCTGGCGGACCTGCCGGTGCTCACCAAGGACGACCTGCTCACGTCCTTCGACGAGCTGGTCACCGACCGGCGGCTGCGGCTCGCCGACCTGCTCGAGCACCTCGACCAGATCGAGGACGACGCCCTCTACCTCGGCGACTACCGAGTGATGGCGTCGAGCGGGTCGTCGGGGCGCAAGGCGGTCTTCGTCTACGACAGGGCGGCCTGGACGCAGTGCGCCGGGATGTTCCTGCGCCGCAGCGCCTGGCTGGGCATCCGCCCGCGGATGCCGCGCACGCGCCTGGCGATGGTCTGGGGTACGTCCCCCACCCACATGAGCCGGCGCGGGGCCGCGTCGCTCGACATAGGCGTTCACCGCCTCTGCCGGCTGAGCGTCACGCAGCCGCTGCCGGAGCTCGTGGCCCGGCTCGAGGACTTCCAGCCGCAGCATCTGACCGCGTACCCCTCGATCGCGGCGGGGCTGGCGGACGAGCAGCTCGCCGGCAGGCTCAGGCTGCGCCTGGAGGGACTCGCGACCAGCAGCGAGCCGCTCACACCCGCGTTGCGCGACCGGCTCGAGCAGGCCTTCGGGGTGCGGCCCTACAACTTCTACGCCACCACGGAGGGGCTCTACGGGCACGACTGCCCGGCCGGCTCGATGCACCTGTTCGACGACATGTGCATCGTCGAGAACGTCGACGAGCACGGCGATCCGGTGCCGCCGGGCGAGGTCGGCGCGCGCCTGCTCGTGACCAACCTCTACAACCGCACCCAGCCGCTGATCCGCTACGAGGTCACCGACCTGGTCGCCGTCGAGCCCGAGCCGTGCCCGTGCGGCCGCTCGCTGATGCGGGTGCGCTCGCTCGAGGGGCGCGCCGAGGAGGTGCTGCGGCTGGGCGGCGTGAGCGTGCATCCGCTCGAGTTCGCGCTGGTCACCGCCGACCCGGACGTGCGCGAGTTCCAGGTCGTCCAGCGCGGCAACGGGCTGCGCCTGCGGGTGGCGCTGCGGGCTGGCGCGGACGGCGCGCCGGAGCGGCTGCGGGCTCGCCTCGGCGCCCGGCTCGAGGAGCTCGGCGTGCCGAGGCCGGCCGTCGAGGTGGAGACGGTCGAGGCGCTCGAGCGCTCTGCGAGCGGCAAGCTGCAGATGGTCGTTGCAGGCCGCACTTAATCTCCGACCTGGCGGGTCGGGAAAGCCGCCTCGGGCGCTAGACTGAAGGGCCGATGGCAGCCACAGACAAGACCCGCGTCGCGAAGCCCAGCCCGATCAAGGAGAACGAGCAGGGACAGCTCGTCGCCAAGAAGGGGATCTCCCGCGAGGTGATCGCGGAGCTGTCCAAGATCAAGGGCGAGCCGGATTGGATGCGCGAGAAGCGGATCAAGTCGTACGAGATCTTCGAGCGCAAGCCGATTCCCACCTGGGGCGTCGACCTGTCGGACCTCGACCTCTCCGAGCTCGTCCTCTACTCCCCGCCCGAGGCGGGTCGCTACGACAGCTGGGATGACGTCCCGAAGGAGCAGAAGGACACCTTCGAGAAGCTCGGCATCCCGCAGGCGGAGCGCGAGCAGCTCGCCGGCGTAGTAGGGGTGTGGCGCCAGGAGCCCTTCTACGAGGGCCTCAAGCAGGAGTACGCCGACCAGGGAATCATCTTCTGCGCGATGGACACGGCGGTCGTCGAGCACGAGGACATCGTGCGCGAGCACTTCATGAACAAGTGCGTGCCGCCGCAGGACAACAAGTTCTCCGCGCTGCACGGCGCTGTCTGGTCGGGCGGCTCGTTCCTGTACGTCCCCAAGGACGTGAAGGTCGACCTCCCGCTGCAGGCCTACTTCCGCATGGAGGGCGCCAACGAGGGCACCTTCGAGCACACGCTGATCATCGCCGACGAGGGCTCCGAGGTGAACTACATCGAGGGCTGCACCGCCCAGACCTACTCGGTCAACTCGATGCACTCCGCCGTCGTCGAGATCTTCGTCAAGGAAGGCGCGAAGGCGCGCTACACGACCGTGCAGAACTGGTCCAAGGACGTCTTCAACCTCAACACCAAGCGGGCCATCGTCGAGGCGCACGGCACCGTCGAATGGGTCGGCGGCTCGATGGGCGCCAAGAAGGTCATGCTCTACCCCGGCTCGTTCCTGATCGGGGAAGGCGCGCGCGCCGACCACCTGAACGTCGGCGTCGCCTCCGGCGACGTGTGGAAGGACACCGGCGCCAAGGTCGTCCACCTCGCCCCCAACACCAACTCGAACATCCTCGCCAAGTCGATCTCCAAGGACGGCGGGATCATGGGCTACCGCGGGCTGGTCCGGATGGGCCACAACTCGCAGGGCTCGAAGGCGCGCGTGCAGTGCGACGGCCTGATGATGGACGACCGCTCGCGCTCCGACACCTGGCCCGACATCCAGATCCAGAACCCGCACGTGACCGTGGCCCACGAGGCCGTGGTCGGCAAGATCTCCGACGAGCAGCTCTTCTACCTGCAGTCCCGCGGCCTCTCCGAAGAGGAAGCGGCGGCGATGATCGTGAACGGCTTCATCGAGCCGGTCACGAAGGAGCTGCCGATGGAGTACGCCGTCGAGCTGAATCGCCTGATTCAGCTCGAAATGGTCGACAGCATCGGCTGAGCCGGCTGCGGAGCATCGCCGCTCTGCGTCATCGGGCCTCGGCGTGCTGAGCACGCCTTCGGCCCTGCTTCCTTGATCGGCGGGCTCCTCGCCGGCTCAGCTCGATAGGGCTATGGCGGCGGCCCGGCGGCCTCGCGCGCACCCTCCGGGTCGGGAAAGGATTCGACGCGGACCACCCGCCCTTCGCGGACAGTCAAGAGCGATGATCGAGTCTCGTCGACTTCGAGCTCGTGCGTCCGGCCGACGATGTGCACCACAACCGCCACCTGATCACCGGCGTCGTGGAAGCTCAGCGCCTCAACCTTGTAGCTCTCCCAGGCCGAGAGGAACTCGCCCCAGAAGCGTCGCACGCCGTCAAAGCCCCGATAGCTCTCGACGGCAAGCAACGAGTGCGCCACCGGGACCCACTCGATCCCCGGATCCAAGAACTGACTAAGCGCCTCATCGGTCAGACGCCGTTCGAAGTCTGGAGTGGGACCCTCGCTCGCAAGCTCTCCGTAGAGTCGGCGGACCAGCTCGATGTTCGCCCGTGACATCTCGGTCCAGTGTCTCGCAATAGCGCGCCGCTCCCGCGCGGCATAGGATCGCCGTATGCCGGCGGATGGGCTTTCGCTGGAGCTGACACGGCTGTTTCCGGCCCCGCGTGCGCGCGTATTCGAGTTCTTCGCAGAGGCCGCCCTGCTCGCGGAGTGGTGGGGGCCGCGAGGGTTCAGCATCCCGAGCATCGACTTCGTCCCGCGCGTCGGCGGGACCTACCGGATCGAGATGCAGCCGCCCGAGGGCGACGCCTTCGCGCTGACGGGGACGTTTCGCGAGGTCGACATCCCGTCGCGTCTCGCGTTCACCTTCGAGTGGGAGCCCGGCGACCCGGACGATGAGGAGACCGTGGCGCAGCTCGCGCTCGAGGTGACCGACGACTCCACCAGGGTCCAGCTACGCCAGGGGCCGTTCAAGACCGAAGCGCGACGCGCGCTGCACCGCGACGGCTGGACGGACTCGTTCGACAAGCTCGCCGAGCTCGTGACCGAGGAGCGGCGATGAATAGATTGGGAGTGTGAAGCCGCTCCGGATCTGGCTTGTCGGCTTTGGCACGGTGGGTCGATGGCTCGTCCAGGTTCTCGACTCGCAGGCGGAGCGGCTCGCGGCCCAGTACGGAGTCGGCGTCGTCGTCGTTGGTCTCGCCAATGCGCGCGACGGGTTCGTCCACCACCAGGACGGACTCGATCTCCCTTCCGTGCTCGGGCTTGCCTCCAGCGGGAGGTCGATCGCTGAGCTTCCCGGCGTGCAACGCTGGCCGAGCGCGCTCGAGGGGCTTCGCGCCACCGAGGCCGACCTCCTTGTCGAGGTTGCGGCCAGCCCGTCCGCGGACGGCGAGCCCGGCTTCGCACACATGCGCGAGGCGCTCGAGCGGGCGATTCCGGTCGTTACCTCAAACAAGTGGCCAGTCGCCTTGCGCGGCGTGGAGCTCGCGAGCCTGGCACGCCGGCGCGGGGTGGCGTTTCGCGCCGAGTCGACCGTCATGTCCGGCACTCCGTTGCTCGGCGCGCTGGGCGACGGTGTCGCAGGAGCGGTCCCGATGTCGCTCCGGGGTCTGCTCAACGCGACTGCCAACTTCATCCTCTCTCGGATGAGTGAGGGCAGCTCCTACGAGGACGCGCTCGCCGAGGCGCAAGCGGCAGGCCTGGCCGAGCGCGACCCGGCAGCGGATGTCGAGGGCCATGACACGGTGGCGAAGGTGATGATCCTGTCGGGGCTTGTGTTCGGCAGGCAGCTTCGACGCGAACAGGTCGCCTGCAGCGGGATCGTCGACATCGCTCGATCGGAGTTCGACCGCGCCGGCTCGAGTGGGGCGCGCCTCAAGCACGTCGCGACGCTCGAGTTCTCCGAACCGGGCGGAGCCGGGGACGTGAACGCTCGCGTGGCTCCCGACCTCGTCGGGCCCGAGGATCGGCTGGCGAATGTCGAGGGAACCACCAACGCCGTCGTGTGCCGGGCAAGTCCGATCGGAGAGGTCACGATCATCGGACCCGGAGCTGGACCGGAGCTCGCCGGACAGGGCGTCTTGAGCGATCTCATCGCCGTCGCGCGATGGCGGGCAAGGGACTGACCCATGGCGAGGGGCGACGCCACCATCCTCGACGCCGGTGGGCGCGAGCTGCGCGTCTCGAGTCCCGACCGCGTGATCTTCCCTTCGACGGAGCGCTCGGGAGAGCTGACCAAGCTCGACATCGTCGAGTACTACCTGGCCGTCGAGGACGGGATCATGCGGGCGCTGCGGCACCGACCGACGACCCTGGAGCGCTGGCCGAAGGGCGTACATCCCGGCATCGTCCTCTCCACCCGGGAGAAGGGCGGCGGCGATGCCTTCTACCAGAAGCGCATCCCGCGCGGGGCTCCGGAGTACGTCGAGACCGCTCGGATCGAGTTCCCCTCGGGACGCCACGCCGACGAGATCTGCCCCACCGAGGTGGCGGTCGTGGGCTGGTGTGCGCAGATGGGAACGATCACGTTCCATCCGTGGCCGGTTCGGCGCGAGGACGTCGACCATCCCGACGAGCTGCGCATCGACCTCGATCCGCAGCCGGGCACCGACTTCCCGGATGCCGTGCGCGTCGCCGGTGAGGCGCGCCGGCTGCTCGACGAGCTGGGCTTCGTCGGGTTCCCCAAGACCTCGGGCGGCCGGGGGGTGCACATCTACGTCCGCATCGAGCCGCGCTGGACGTTCACGGACGTTCGGCACGCGGCGATCGCCTTCGGCCGCGAGTTGGAGCGGCGCCTGCCGGACCAGGTGACCACCAGCTGGTGGAAGGAGGAGCGCGGTGAGCGCATCTTCGTCGACTACAACCAGAACGCGCGCGATCGCACCATCGCGTCCGCGTACAGCATCCGGTCGAAGCCGGGCGCGCCGGTCTCCGCGCCGCTGACCTGGGACGAGCTCGCAGACGCGGCGCCGGAGGACTTCACGGTGGCGTCCATGCCGGCCCGCTTCGCCGAGGTGGGCGACCGTCACGCCGCGATCGACGACGTCGCCCATTCGCTCGAGCAACTGCTCGAGATGTACGAGCGCGACGAGGCCGAGGGACGAGGCGACATGCCCTACCCACCGGACTATCCGAAGATGCCGGGCGAGCCGAAGCGGGTTCAGCCGTCGCGTGATCGCGACCGCAAGAAGGACTGACTAGCGCGCCTGGGGCAGCTTCTTCGCCCCGCGCCTGACCACCGGGCGCGACGGCGGCGGCACGACCGGGCCGATGTCGCCGTCGGGCGCCTCGTCGAGGTCGACGATGACGGGCGCGTGGTCGCTCGGACCGCTGCCCTTGCGCGCCTGCCGGTCGACCCACGCCGCGCGGACGCGCTCGGCGACCGGATCCGTGGCCAGCACCAGGTCGATCCGCATCCCGAGGTCCTGGTGGAACATCCCGGCCCGGTAGTCCCAGTACGTGAAGATCCGCTCGCCGGGCCAGCGGTCGCGCACCACGTCCCGCATGCCGAGGCTCTGCAGCTCGGCCAGCGCCGCCCGCTCGGGCGGCGTGACGTGCGTCTCTCCGGCGTAGGCGTCGGGGTCGAAGACGTCGTCGTCGGTCGGGGCGATGTTCATGTCGCCGCACACGATCGTCGACGCCGGGGCCTCCGCGACGACGTCGCGCAGCGCGGCCAGCCAGGCGAGCTTGTACTCGTAGTGCTCGGAGCCGGGGACGCGCCCGTTGGGCACGTACACCGAGACCACCCTGATCCCGCCGCAGGTTGCCGAGATGGCCCGCGACTCCGGCCCCGGGAAGCCCGGCGCCCCATCGATCCCGGGGACCACGTCCTCCAGCCCGACGCGCGACAGGATCGCGACCCCGTTCCAGGTCGCCTCCCCGTGAACCGCGATCTCATAGTCACGGCGGCCGAGCTCCTCGCCGAGCAGGTCGATGAAGACCTCGTCCGCGAGCTTCGTCTCCTGGAGGCAGACCACGTCGGGGCGGCGCTCGTCCAACCAGGGCAGCAGCCGCGGCACGCGCTGCTTGACGGAGTTGACGTTCCAGGTCGTGATCCTCACGAAGCCCTCACGGTACCGACGGGGGCTAGGCTGACCTCGGACATGGCACAGCTCGAGTTCAACGAGGAGCTCGCCGCGCAGATGGAGGTCGTCTACAGCCGGCGGGACATCCTGCGCCGTCGGGCGCTCGTGCACGAGGCGCTCGGGGCGGTGCCGGGAGACCGCGTTCTCGACGCCGGCTGCGGGCCGGGCTTCTACGTGGCGGAGACGCTGGAGCGGGTTGGGCCCGAGGGCACGGTGGTCGGCGTCGACGCCAGCGAGCCGATGCTCGCGCTCGCCGCGAAGCGCTGCGAGGGTCACGACAACGTCCGCTTCGAGCAGGGCGACGTGACGTCGCTGCCGGTCGCGGACGCCGACTTCGATCGCGCCCTGTCCGTGCAGGTGCTCGAGTACGTGGCCGACATCCCGGCCGCGCTGGGCGAGCTGCTCCGGGTGCTGCGTCCCGGTGGGCGGGTGCTGATCTGGGACGTCGACTGGGCCACCGTCTCGTGGCATTCCCAGGACCCGGCCCGCATGCAGCGCTTCCTGGCCGCCTGGGACGAGCACCTGAGCGATCCCACGCTGCCGCGGACCCTGTCGGCGCGGATGCGCGCCGCCGGCTTCGAGGACGTCGAGATGCAAGGCCACTCCTTCGTCACCGACGACGTCTCAGAGGAGAGCTACGCGGGCGCGCTGGTGCCCTTGATGGCCGACTTCGTGGGAACCGACGAGGCCCAGCAGTGGGCCGCCGAGCAGCGCGAGCTGGCCAAGCGTGGCGAGTCCTACTTCGCCTGCATCCAGTTCTGCTTCACGGGCACCCGGCCCGCCTGAGCGATCAGGGCAGGATCAGGTGCAGGTCGCCGAACTCGTGGCGCAGGTAGCCGGCGTCCGCGGCTTCCTCGTACGAGCGCTCCAGCAGGTCCGCGCCGCCGATCGCCTCCAGCATCGCCAGGTGTGACGAGTCGCGGTCGTGGAATCCCGACAGCAGCCCGTCGACGACCCTGATCGGCGTATCCGGCTCGATCACCAGCTCCGTCCACCCCTCCGCCTCGCGCACCACGCCGTCCTCGCCGGTCGCCGACTCCAGCGCTCGCACCGCGGTGGTGCCCACCGCGATCACGCGCCCGCCCAGCAGTCGTGCCAGGTTGATCCGCTCGGCCGTGAAGCGCGGAACCCGATACCACTCCGCGTGCGGCTCCTCGCCCGCCTCCAGCGACGACACGCCGGTGTGCAGCACAAGCGGCGCCACGTCGATCCCGGCGGCCACCAGCTGGGTGATCAGCTCCGGCGTGAACGCCCGCCCGGCGCTCGGCATCTCGGCGCTCCCGGGCGCGTTGGCGTACACCGTCTGGTAGCGCTCGAGTGGCCAGGCCTGGGCGGCGTGCCGGTAGCGGATCGGCTCGCCGTGGCGCGCCAGGTAGTGCGGCACCGAGGCGGGCAGCTGGAGCTGCGCCAGCCAGAGCCGGCCGCCCGGGTCGCGCTCGAGCAGGACGGCGGTGCCGCCGTCCGGCAGCAGCAGCACATCACCCTCGGCGCCGCCGCGGAAGCGCTCGGCGCCGCGGCGCAGCTCGACGAGCCAGGGGCCGGGCGCGGCGTCGTCCCCCCGATCGGGCGCGGGCGAGGACAGGTGGAGGCGCAGATCGGGCTCGGCGCCGCGCACCGCGAGCGCCGCCGGCAGCGTGGCGGAGGTGTTGATCGCGAGCAGGTCGCCGGGGGCGAGCAGCTCGGGCAGCTCGGCGAAGCGGGCGCGAGCGAGGGAGCCGTCGCGATGGGCGACGAGCAGGCGAACGTCGTCGCGGCCGTGACCGCGCAGCTCGGCGGGCTCGCGCGCCTCGGCGGGCTGGCGGACCGCGAGCGCGCTCATCGGGTGGCCGCCGCGGCCAGCTCGCGGGCCGCGTAGCGTCCGCTTGGCAGCTCGCCCTCGATCAGCACCAGCAGGCCGGGGACGCTCTCCTCCGGCGGTGGGCGATCCGAGATGTCCTCTCCGGGGAACGCGTCCTGGTGCATCCGCGTGCGCATGTCGCCCGGGTCCACCGAGTACACGCGCAGCTCCGGCTGCTCTGCCGCCAGCACGCGCGTCAGGTGCTCCAGCGCTGCCTTCGAGGATCCGTACCCGCCCCAGCCTTCGTACGCCTCGACCGCCGCGTCGGAAGTCACGTTCAGGATCCGCGCCCCCGCCGGCATCAGCGGCAGCGCCAGCTGCGCCAGCGCGAGCGGCGCGACGGCATTGACGCGATAGACGTCCTCCAGGGCGTCGAGCGGGTACTCCGCGAGGAGCGGCAGTGGGCTCGGGCCGAGGGCGCTCGCGTTGTTCACGAGCAGGTCGATGCGCCCGCCCGCCGCTTCCACGAGCGCCCGCCGGTGCTCGGGGTCGGCGACATCTCCCGCGACGGCGGTTACGTGGTCGGGGAGGCCGCCCGGCACGCCGGGCAGGTCCCGCGCGTCGATCACCAGGCGCCAGTCGCGCGCGGCCAATGCTCGCGCCAGCGCGAGCCCCAATCCGCGTGAGGCGCCGGTGACGATTGCCGTGGAAGCCATCGCTCACGAGGCTAGGCAGCCCCGCCGCCCGCCACCATCGGCAATTGGTCCTAGGACTCGATCAGCCCCGAGCGCACCGCGTAGAGCGCCGCCTGCGTGCGGTCGGTCAGCCCGAGCTTGCTGAGGATGCTGCTCACGTGCGTCTTGACGGTCTTCTCCGCGATCTCCAGGTCGCGCGCGATCAGCTTGTTCGGCAGGCCGCGGGCGATCAGCTCGAGCACCTCGCGCTCGCGCGCCGTCAGCGCCTCTTCCGCGGCCGGGCGCTCCGTCTCCGAGATCTCCTCCATCAGCCGCGCCGCCACCGCCGGGTGCAGCAGCGCCTCGCCGTCGTCGACGGTGCGGATCGCCCGCACCAGCTCGGCCGGCTCCACGTCCTTGAGCAGGTAGCCCGCCGCGCCCGCGCGCACGGCCGGGAACACCTTGTCGTCGTCGAGGAAGCTGGTCAGCACGAGCACACGTGCCTCCGGCCGCGCCTCGCGCAGCGCGCGGATCGCCTCGACGCCCCCGCCGCCCGGCATGACCAGGTCCATCAGCACCACGTCGGGCTCGTGCTCCTCCGCCGCCCGCAGCGCGGCCTCGCCGTCCGCCACGTCAGCCACCACCTCGATGTCGTCCTGGAGCTCGAGGAACGTGCGCAGGCCCTGCCGGACGACCGCGTGGTCGTCAGCGATCAGGACGCGAATCGCCATCGCAGTCCACCTCCAGGTCGATTGTCGTTCCGCGCCCGGGCGCGGACTCGATCCGCAGCCTTGCCCCGAGCGCGCGGGCGCGCTCCTCCATCGACGTCAGGCCGAGCCGGCGCGACCGCAGGCCGGCCTCCTCGGGATCGAACCCGACGCCGTCGTCGGCGACCGTGAGCCGCAGTCCGCCGGCGTCCTCGTCCAAGCGCAGCTCGATCCGCGAGGCGCGCGCGTGGAGCAGCGCGTTCTGGAGCGACTCCTGCGCGATCCGGAACACCTCCTCGTCCACCCCGGCCCGCAGGCGCGGCGATCCCGTCAGCGACAGCTCGATCGGCGCGCGGTGCGCCCGCTGCAGGAGCTCCACGTGCTTGCGCAGCGCCGCCCCCAGCCCCTCCGTCTCGATCTCCGCCGGCCGCAGCTGGAACACCAGCGAGCGCAGCTCCACGACCGCCTCCTGGGTGAGCTCCTGCAGGACCGCCACCTGCTTGCGGGCCGCGTCGAGATCTCGCTCCATCAGCGTTCCGGCCGACTGCGCCGCCAGCACCACGCCGAACAGCTTCTGCACGAGCGAGTCGTGCAGCTCGCGCGCCAGCCGGTTGCGCTCCTCGACGATCGACAGCTCGCGGCTGCGCTCGTACAGGCGCGCGTTCTCCATCGCGACCGCGGCGTGCGGGGCGAGCAGCTCGATCAGCTCCTGATCCTCCACCCCGAACTCGTCGGCGTCCTCCTTGTCGGTCAGGTAGAAGGCGCCGACCACCTCGCCGCGCGCCACGATCGGCACGCCCAGGAACGACGCCATCAGCGGATGCGCGGAGGGCCACCAGCCGCGAAAGCGCGGATCGCGCTTGATGTCGCGCGTGCGATAGGACTCGGGCGACTCGAGCGTCGCGCCGAGCAGGCCGTGCGTGCGCGGGAGCGGGCCCATCGCCTCGATCTCCTCCGCGGTCATGCCGGAGGTGATGAAGCGCGCGAAGTTGCCCTGGCCGTCGGGCACGCCGAGCGCGGCGTAGCGGGCGCCGACCAGCTCGCGCGCCGTGTGCACGATGCGCTGGAGCACGGTGTCCACCGAGCGCTCTCCGGCGATCGCCAGCACGGCCTCGCTCATGGCCTGCACGGCTCCGCTGCGGCCCTCGCTCATCGAGCGCCACGATAGGGCGCGCCCGGCCGCGCCGCATCGGGCGTTGGGCCTAGGACCTTCGCGCGCGCGTCAGCTCTGCGCCGGCTTTGGCCATGGCAGGCCGCGCCACCGCACCAGCGCCCCCGCCAGACCGAGCAGCACCAAGCCGCCGGCGATCCACGGCAGCGGCGACGCTCCGCCATCGGGCTTCGACTCCGCCGGCGGCAGCACCACCTCGTCCACCTGCGCCTTGGGGGCGCCGACGCCCTCGAGCGAGCCCGCGGAGAACGGCGCCAGCCCGCGCGTGATGCGGCGGTATTCGCGGGCCGCCGCGGACGACACGGGCATCCAGGTGTAGCCCTCGGCCGAGTCGCCGCCGCGCATCAGGCCGGCGGAGGGCACGATCGCCATCGGGAAGGTGTCGTGATGCTCACGATCCATCGCGATCGTGATGATCACCTCGTACCACGCCGCTCCGCGGGTCGGCGGATCGGTTGGCGGACCACCCTCCGTGAGCGCCATCAGGGAGCCGTGGTCCTTGGTCTCGCGGCAGTCCGAAGCGCCGCAGACCTTGGCCTTGACGGCCTCCTTGGCGACCGCCGCGCCGGCCGGCGCCAGCGACATGGTCAGGACGAGGCAGAGCGCGAGTCGTCTCATGCCCCGGGTACACCCGCCGCGCCAACTCGGTTCCCTCGCTCACGCGCGGCGCCGGCGCTGCCGATGCGTGTGGGGATGAGCAGCGTGAACGACCTCGTGCTGGTCCAGGGCATGGCCGACACCAAGGAGGCGCTGCGACGCTGGAACGACCATCCCTGGCCGATGCTGCGCCCCTGGGCCGCCCTCAGCCTGGCGATCGCCTGCGGGCTGCTGGGCGCGGTCTGGGTGGTCGCGAAGCTGACCACGCCCGACCTCACCAGGTACGTGATCCCGGGCTACAACTCGGACGCGACCTTCGGCGACTACCTGGCCGTCCTCTACCGCAACTCGCTGGTGCTCGCCCTGCACGCGATGGCCTGCGTCGCCGGGTTCATTGCGGGCAGCTCGCTGCCGCTGTCGGCCTCGAAGCGCACCGGCATCTCGCGCTGGGTGCACGAGAAGGCGGGCCCGCTCGCGATCGGCTTCGTGATCTGCGCGACCACGTTCTCGCTCTGCACGCAGGCCTATGTGATCGGCGGCGGCGCGGCGACGATCGCGGCCCAGCTCGGCACCACCCCGGGCATGCTGCTCCTCGCCTTGGCCCCGCACGCGCTGCCCGAGCTGTTCGCCCTGTTCCTCCCGCTCGCGGCCTGGATCGTGGCGAGCCGCGCCGGGCAGTGGCAGGACCTGCTGGCCGCGACGTTCGTGACCGTGGGGATCGCGGTGCCGACCCTGCTGGGCGCCGCGGCCATCGAGATCTGGGTCTCGCCGCGCCTGCTGGAGGCGATCGCCACCTAACGACAGCGGGGCGACCCGAAGGCCGCCCCGCTGGACGTACTAGAGGCTAGGCCGCTGTCAGCAGGCCTTGTCCTTGGTGACCGGCGACTTCTGCCCGGTCTCCGAGACGAACGTCACCTGAATCGAGCGCTTGCCGCCCTTGCAGCCGACCGCGGAGTAGAAGCCGACCTTGCGCTTCTTCCCCTTGATCGTGATCGCCTTCTTGGAGACGATCTTCTTGATCGACGAGGCGACCTGCCGCACGGTCACGTCGAGGCCCTGCGCCGGGTGCAGGAGCTCGGGCGGAACCACGAACTGCAGCTCGTCCGACGTCACGCCCTTGATCTTGACCGTCTTGTACTGAGCCAGGATCGCCGCGTGCTGCGCGGCGAGGCACTGACCCTTGTACTGGTCGTCGATGCTGGGCGGGGGCGGCGGATCGCCATCGATCCGGATGGCGAGGCCACCGTTCTTGCCGATCTTGCCGGCATCGCCGTAGTTGCCCGGCTTCAGGTTGTACAGGTTGAGGTCGAGCACGCAGTTGGCGCTCGAAGTCGGGTTGTTCCGAGCTCCGACGAGGGCCTTGATGATGCCCCCACCCACGCGTGCCTTCTTGCAGGCGCTTGGCCGCCTTGGCCGGATCCTGCGCGTTTGCCCCGCTGGCGCCGCCCGAACAGCTCGGGAACGCCTCCGGATAGGTCACAAGACCCTCGGCACCGATGAAGTACTTCTCCACCGGGATGCCGCGGTTGGCTGGATCGGAGTCCGCAACCGTGTAGTCGAAATCGAGGGATACAGGCAGCGGCTTGCCAGCCGTACCCTTGCCGTGGGGCTTCGTGTCGCCGTCAACGGTGTAGACGTTGGCGGCGTACGCGATACCCGCCACCGCAATCGCCGCAAGCGCGGCGAGCACGGGGATCAAAAGCTTTCGCATTCCTCCTCCTGGAATGAACTCCGGGAACCGTGCGTCGAGCAGCCCGCCGTGCGGGCGCGCTGAGCCTATAACACGGCCAGCCGCATTTCGATGCGGAACCGTTCGGTCAGGATACGACCCACGGATGCGACCCCCGCCCGACGCAGAGATCTACGCGCCCGAGTTCCCCAGCGAGCTGGAGTGGCTGAACGTCGCCTTCCTGCGGATGAACACGCTGATGGGGCGCGGCGCGGTGCTGGTCGAGTTCTGGGACTTCGCGCGCGTGAACTCGCTGCGCACGATGCCGTACCTGAAGGCCTGGCACGAGCGCTACGCCGAGGCCGGCCTGCGCGTGATCGGGATCCACTCGCCCGGGTACTCGTTCGGCCGCGACCGGGACACCGTCGCCCGCGCCGTCGAGCGGCTCGAGGTCGAGTACCCCGTCGTGCTCGACCCCGCGCTCGAGGTCTGGCGGCTGTACGGGAACATGGGCTGGCCCGGCCGCTACCTGTTCGACCGCACCGGCAAGCTCGTCTACATCCACTACGGCGAGGGCGAGTACCTCGACACGGAGCTGGCTATCCAGGAGTACGTTGGCGAGACGCGCGAGCCGCTGGCACCGGTGCGGCCCGAGGACGAGCCCGGCGTGCTGCTGGAGCCGCAGACGGCCGACATCGTCCTGCCGGCGGACCGCCACCGGATCGAGCTGGTGCGCGACTGGTCGGACGGCGAGGACTGGATCGAGGCGGCCGACGCCGGAGCGGCGGCGACCTTCGCCTTCCGCGGCGGCACGGCGTACGCCGTGCTCTCGGGCGCCGACCTCGAGCCGGGCCTCTACGAGAACGCGGGCAAGGTGGAGGCGCAGTCGCCCGGGCTGCGCCTGCACGCCGTGCAGTTCACGCCCGCGCCGCCAGCTCCCGGCGGATTTCCTTCGGGAGCATGAAGCGCACGTCCTCCTGAACGACCTGGAACTCGGAGACGTCGTCGGTGCCACGGGCGCGGAAGAAGTCCACCAGCCGCTGCACGAGCTCCTCGGGCGCGCTCGCGCCGGAGCTGATCCCGACCACGCGCTTGCCCTCGAGCCATTCCTCGCGCACCTGTCCCTCGTTGTCGATCAGGTACGAGTCGGCGCCGTGGTCGCGCGCGACCTCCACCAGCCGGTTCGAGTTGGACGAGTTGCTCGATCCGATCACGAGCACGAGGTCGCACTCGCGCGCCATCTGGCGGACGGCCATCTGGCGGTTGGTCGTGGCGTAGCAGATGTCGTCTGACTTGGGCCCTGTGATGTTGGGGAAGCGCTCGCGCAGCCGGCGAATGATTCGGTCGGTCTCGTCCACCGACAGCGTGGTTTGCGTCAGGAAGGCGACCCGGTCGGGATCGGGCAGCTCGAGCCGGTCGACGTCGTCCTCGGTCTCGACCAGCACGAAGGCCTGCGGCGCCTCGCCCATCGTGCCTTCGACCTCCTCGTGGCCCTCGTGGCCGATCAGCACGATGGTGTAGCCCTCGGCGGCGAACTTCTTCGCCTCCACGTGCACCTTGGTGACGAGCGGGCAGGTGGCGTCGATCGTCTTCAGCTCGCGCGCCTCGGCGTTGGCGTGCACGCTCGGCGCCACACCGTGCGCGGAGAAGATCACCGTCTGCCCCGCGGGCACCTCGGTCTCCTCCTCGACGAAGATCGCGCCGCGCTCGCGCAGCTGCTCGACCACGTGCTTGTTGTGCACGATCTCCTTGCGCACGTACACGGGCGGCCCGTACAGCTCGAGCGCGCGCTCGACGGTCTGCACGGCGCGGTCGACGCCGGCGCAGTAGCCGCGCGGGGCCGCCAGCAGCAGCTTCTCGGGGGCGTATGCCATCGCGTCAGAGGCTAGCGAGGAACCGGTACACGGCCTCCCCGGTGGCGTCCAGGCTGCGCTCCGAGACGTTCGACAGGTCGTCGCAGCGCAAGTGCCAGCAGGGGAAGTCGAAGTCGATCAGGTCGATCGACGGCACACCCTCCTCGAGGAACGGGATGTGGTCGTCGAGGATCGTGCTGCGAGCGCCGGCCGGGAAGTGGCGCCCGACGCCCACGGCGCGAGCGGCCGCGCGCAGGCGGCTCCACAGCTCGGGGTCGGAGGAGCCCTCGCGCGGCAGCCTCAGGCGCCGGTCGCCGACGAAGTCGAGCAGCACCATCGCCCGCGCGTCGCGGTAGCGCGGCGCGGCCACCTTGGCGCCGCGCAGACCGCGCTGCGCGAACAGCCGGTCGGGCGTGCCACGCGGGCTCTCCTCGCCATCGAACAGGATGAACTTGATCGTGTGGCGCGGGCGCTTCAGCGTGCGCGCCAGCTGGACCACCACGGCGGTGCCGGAGGCGCCGTCGTTGGCGCCCAGGAAGCCCGGGATGTCCTTGGTGTCGTAGTGGGCGCCGACCACGACGTAGCCGGGCTCGCGGCCGGGCAGGGTGCCGACCACGTTGCGCAGGCCGCCCGGCACGGCCTCGAAACGCCCCTGCGGCAGCAGGCGGCGCAGCCGCGACGCGAGCTTGCGCGACGCCGGCGAGCCGGCCGGGCGCGGCCCCAGCTCGACCTGCTCGCGCAGCAGCGTCCAGGCCGCGCCGGAGTCGAAGCGGTCGACCGTGGGGCGCGCGATCCCCGCCGGCGCGCCGTCGGCCTCGTCGTCGCCGAACGGCAGGTTGTCGGTGGCCACGAGCGCCACCAGGACGAGTCCCAGCACGACCTGCAGGACGAGCACCGTCCCGAGCAGCTTCACGGAAGCGATTGTGGCGGGTAGATTCTCCTCATGGCAAAGCAGGGACACAAGGACCGGCTCAGCGCCATCGACGCCTCGTTCCTCCATCAGGAGAAGGAGGCGTCGCACATGCACGTGGGCGCCCTCGTCATCTTCGAGGGCCCGGCGCCATCGCACGACGAGTTCAGCGCGCACATCAAATCGCGCCTGCACCTGGTGCCGCGCTACCGCCAGAAGCTGGCGATCCCGCGCTTCGAGATGGGCCGCCCCTTCTGGGTCGACGACCCCAGCTTCAACCTCGACTACCACGTGCGCCACACGGCGCTGCCGAAGCCGGGCTCCGACGACCAGCTGCGCCAGCTCGCCGGCCGCATCTTCTCGCAGCGCCTCGACCGCTCGAAGCCGCTCTGGGAGGTCTGGCTGATCCAGGGCTTCGAGGGCAGCAACTTCGCGGTCATCTCGAAGACCCACCACGCGCTCGTGGACGGCGTGGCGGGCGTCGACATCGCGACCGTGCTGTTCGACCTGCAGCCAGTCCCGCCCGAGGTCGTCAAGCAGGACGAGTGGGTCCCGTCGCCCGCGCCGTCGGACGTCGACCTGGTCGCCGAGGGGATCAAGGGACTGGTGCGCACGCCGATCTCGCTGGCGGGCCGCGCGATCGGGGCGGTCGGCAGCCCGGGCCGCTCGCTCGAGCAGGCGCGCGAGGCCGCCGAGGGCCTAGGCGAGGTCGTCTGGGCCGGGATGAACCCTGCGCCCGATGTGCCGCTCAACGTGCCGATCGGCCCGCACCGGCGGGTGCGCTGGGTGCAGAGCCGCCTGAGCGACTTCAAGGAGATCAAGAACGGGCTCGGCGGCACCGTGAACGACGCGGTGCTCGCGGTCGTGGCGGGCGCGCTGGGCCGCTGGCTGCGCACGCGCGGCGTGCGCACCGAGGGGCTAGAGCTGCGCGCGCTGGTGCCGGTCTCGATCCGCGCGCAGGACGAGCGCGGCGCGCTCGGCAACCGGATCGCCGCCATGCGCGGGCCGCTGCCGGTCTACGTGAAGGACCCCGTCGAGCGCCTGCGGCAGGTGCAGGAGGGGATGGGCAACCTCAAGCAGAGCAAGCAGGCGCTCGGTGCCGAGGTGATCGCGGGGCTCACGGACTTCGCTCCGCCCACGCTGCTGGCACAGGCCTCGCGGCTGAACTTCTCGACCCGCCTCTTCAACCTGATCGTGACCAACGTGCCGGGGCCGCAGTTCCCGCTCTACCTGCTCGGGCGCGAGATGCTCGAGATCGTGCCGATCGCGTTCCTGCCGGAGAACCACGCGCTGGCGATCGCGATCATGAGCTACAACGGCAAGGTCGACTTCGGCCTGCTCGGGGACTACGACGCGATGCCCGACCTCGAGGAGTTCGGCGAGATGCTCGAGGACGCGCTGGCGGAGCTGCTCAAGGAGGCGCGCAAGCGCACCAAGGCGGCAGCGAAGGCCAACGCGAAGTCCAACGGGGTCAAGAAGTCTGGATCGGATGGCCGTCGCGAGCCCAGTACTCGTAGCCCCCGAGCATCTCCTTGACGGGCCGGCCCAGCTGGGCGAGGCGCAGGGCGGCCTTGCAGGCGCCGTTGCACGCCGGGCCCCAGCAGTAGGTCACCACCGGGCCGTCGGGTAGCTCGGCCACCGTCTCGGCGGTGAGCTCGGGCAGGTGGACCGCGCCGGGCAGGTGGCCGGCGTCGTAGGAGGCGCGGCTGCGGGCGTCCAGCAGGACGAAGTCGACCTCACCGGCCTCCATAGCGGCGGCGACGTCGGACACGTCGGTCTCGACCTCCAGGCGGCGGGCGAAATGCTCGAGTGCGTACATGGGCGCAGGATCGCCCGGCTCGGCGCGGCCCACCAGTGACCGAAAAGACGCCTGCCGCTACGATCCGGACATGCCGCACCGGGTCACCGTGGTCGCGTACGACGGGCTGTCCCCGTTCGAGCTGGGCGTGGCGGCCGAGGTGTTCGCCCTGCCGCGCCCCGAGCTCGAGGTGGACTGGTGGTACGAGTTCTCCGTCTGCGCCGAGCGCCCCGGCGTGCTGTCCGCGCTGGGCGGCTTCGGTCTGGCGGTCGACCGCGGCTTCGACGAGCTGGAGCGCGCCGACACGATCATCCTGCCGGGCGCGAGCGACGTGCACGGCGATCCGCCCGCCGCGCTGGTGCGCGCGCTGCTGGCCGCCCACGCGCGCGGCGCCCGGCTGGTCTCGATCTGCTCGGGTGCGTTCGTGCTGGCCGCGACCGGGCTGCTGGACGGGCGCCGGGCGGCCACGCACTGGCGCTACGCGCAGCTGCTCGCCCGCCGCTACCCGAAGGTGCGGGTGTCGCCGGACGTGCTGTACGTGGACGGCGAGGACCTGCTCACCTCGGCCGGGACGGCGGCCGGCATCGACCTGTGCCTGCACCTGGTCCGCCGCGACCACGGCGCCGACGTGGCGAACCGCGTGGCGCGCCGGATGGTCGTGGCCGCCCACCGCGACGGCGGCCAGGCGCAGTTCGTCGACCTGCCGGTGCCGAGCCGGCCGGCCGACGACCCGGTGGCGGCGTCGATGGACTGGGCGCGCGGCCGCCTGCCGGAGCGCATCGGCGTGGACGACCTGGCCCGTCACGCGCACCTCTCGGTGCGCCAGTTCAGCCGCCGCTTTCGCAGCGCCACCGGGGCGAGCCCGGGGGCGTGGCTGCTGCGCCAGCGCCTCGACGCGGCGCTGCCGCTGCTGGAGTCCTCGGACGAGCCGGTCGAGCGCGTGGCCGCGCGGGTCGGTTTCCCCACGCCGGCGGCGTTCCGCCGCCACTTCGCGCGCGCCTACGGGGTGCCGCCTTCCGCCTGGCGCCGCAGCTTCGCCGAGCGGTAGGTTTGTCGCACTCGCTATGAAGAAACTGCTCGCGCTCATCCCGGTCCTGGCCCTGGTCCTCCCCGCCGCCGCTCAGGCGGCCGACCCGTTCGGCCATCCCTGCACCGCCCAGAACGGCGTGCGCTTCTGCCCGACGGCCACCGATGCGCAGCGCGTCCCGAGCTGGGACGGGGTGCCGCTCGACGTGGACGTGACGCTGCCGCCGACCGGCGACGGGCCCTTCCCCGCGATCGTGATGATGCACGGCTGGGGCGGCAACAAGTCCTCGTTCAAGTCGGCCACGCCCGAGGGCACCGGCGGCGCCAACTACCACTACAACAACACCTACTTCGCGCAGCAGGGGTACGTCGTGCTCACCCCCAGCGCGCGCGGCTTCGGCAGGTCCTGCGGCGCGATCGACTCGCGCACCTCGCCCGGCTGCGACCAGGGCTGGGTGCGGCTGGCCGACCACCGCTACGAGGAACGTGACACCCAGTACCTGCTCGGCCTGCTCGTCGACCAGGGCATCGTCGCGCCCGACGAAGATCGGCGTGACCGGCATCTCCTACGGCGGCATCCAGTCGCTCAGCCTGGCCCGGCTGCGCAACCGCATCCGGCTCCCCGACGGGTCCTTCCGGGCCGTGGCGCAGCCCCAACGGCACCAACCTCAAGATCGCGGCCGCGTTCCCGCGCTGGGGCGCCTCGGACCTGACCTACTCGCTGCAGCCGAACGGGCGCTTCCTCGACTTCCGCGATTACCACGTCGGGCAGAGCATCGAGCCCGGCGGGGTGCAGAAGCAGAGCTACATCGGCGGGCTGTACGGAGCCGGCCTGGCGTTCGGTTTCTACGCGCCGACGGGCAGCTCGCCCTTCAACGCCGACATCACCGGCTGGAAGGCAGCTCACCGACAAGGGCGAGCCGGAGACGCCGGGGGTGCTGCGCGTGGGCCGCGAGCTGACCGGCTACCACAGCTTCGCCGGGCTGAAGGGGCTGACCGGGGTGCCGGCCCCGCTGCTCGTGCAGAACGGCTGGACCGACGACCTCTTCCCCGCCCCCGAGGCGCTGCGCGTCTGGCGGATCCTGAACCGCGATCAAGCAGGCGCACGTGGCGTTCCAGTTCGGCGACTTCGGCCACCCGCGCGGCGCCAACAAGGCGGCGGTGGACCAGGCGCTGAACACGCCAGGGCGCCAAGTTCTTCGCCGCCTACCTCAAGGGCCAGGGCAAGGGCCCGCGCCGGGCGATCGGTTACCGCCTACACGCAGACCTGCCCTGCCGACGCGCCGGCCGACGGGCCCGTACCGCGCGAGCAGCTGGGACAAGCTCCATCCCGGCCGCGTGAGCCTTGGCGCGCGGGGGACGCCAGAAGGTCACCTCGTCCGGCGGCGACCCCGCCACCGCGGCGGCGGTCGACCCGATCGGCGGGCGGGAAGCCATGCGACCCGATCCCCGCCGACGCGCGGCGCGGGCACCGCGATCGCACCAGCGCAAGGTCGGCAAGCCCGTTCACGCTGCTCGGGCTGCCGACCGTGCGCGCCCAGATCCGCACGAAGGGCCGCGGCGGCATGATCGCGGCGCGGCTGTGGGACGTGAGCGCCGGCCAGCAGACCCTGGTCTCGCGCGGCATCTACCGGCTGAGGACAACCAGAAGGGCAAGCTCGTCTTCCAGCTGTTCGGCAACGGCTGGCGCTTCGCGCGCGGCCACACTGGCCAAGCTCGAGCTGGTCGGCAGCGACCCGAAGTTCGTGCGCACCAGCAACTTCAGCTTCTCGGTCAAGGTGTCCAAGCTGTCGGTCGACCTTCCGACATCCGGTCCAGGCTGACCCGCCAAATAGCGCAAATTCGTTGACCGGCCCGACGGGCGCACCTAGGTTGCGTGGGTGCGAGGAGAGCGTCGTCAGATCGTGGCGTTCGGTGGCGGCGGCTTCTCGATGGAGCGCGGCAACACGCTGCTCGACGACTACGTCCTGTCGCTGACCCGCAAGCAACGACCGCGCGTCTGCTTCCTGCCAACCGCCAGCGGGGACGCCGACCACTACATCGTCCGCTTCTACCGGGCCTTCGACGCCGCTCGCTGCGAGCCGTCGCACATCTCGCTGTTCCGGCGCGAGCAGGCGGCCGGCGACATGCACGAGCAGCTGCTGAACAGCGACCTGATCTACGTGGGCGGCGGCAGCGTGATCAGCCTGCTCGGCACATGGCGTGCGCACGGGCTCGACGTGACGCTGCGGCGTGCCTGGGAGCGCGGCGTCGTCCTGTGCGGGCTGAGCGCGGGGTCGCTGTGCTGGTTCGCCGAGGCCGTGACCGCCTTCCACGGGCCGGCCGAGGCGATCGAGGGGATCGGCCTGCTGCCCTGGAGCAACTGCGTGCACTACGACGCCGAGCCGGAGCGCTGCCGCGCCTACCGCGACCTGCTCGCCGGCGGGATGGTCGAGGGCTACGCCGTCGAGGACGGGGCCGCGCTGCACTTCGAGGGCGAGCGGCTCGCGCGCGTGGTCAGCTCGCAGGCCCGGGCGCCAAGGCCTACCGGATGCGCTGGACCGGCGACCGGCTCAGCCGCCGGCCGTTGCCGGCCGACTACCTGGGCGTGGCGTGGCCAGCCGAGCAGAGCCGCGCCGCATAGTCGCGATGGGCGGAGGCGGGTTCGCGTCGCCGCCCGGCGACCCGGCCCTCGATCGCTACGTGCTCGAGGTCGCGCGCGTGCCGCACCCGCGCATCTGCCTGCTGCCCACGGCAGGCGGCGACGCCGAGGAGCAGATCCGGCGCTTCTACGCGGCCTACCGGCACCTGCCCTGCGAGCCAACGCACCTGTCGCTGTTCCGGCTCGGCGCGGAGCCGGTCGACGTGGCGTCCGTGCTGCTCGGCCAGGACGTGCTCTACGTGGGCGGCGGCAGCATGCTGAACCTGCTCGCGGTCTGGCGTGCCCACGGCGTGGACGCGATCCTGCGCGAGGCGTGGGATCGCGGCATCGTGCTGTGCGGCATCAGCGCCGGCTCGATGTGCTGGTTCGAGGCCGGGGTCACGACCTCGTTCGGGGCGCCGCGGCCGGTGCCGGGGCTGGGGCTGCTGCCGGGGAGCAACTCCGTGCACTACCACGGCGAGCCGGCGCGCCGGCCCTGCTTCCACGAGGCGATCCGCACCGAGGCGGTGCCGCCCGGCTGGGGCGTGGACGACGGCGCGGGGCTGCTGTTCGTCGGCCGTGAGCTGGCCGAGGCGGTCAGCGCCCGGCGCGACGCCGGCGCGTACTGGGTCGAGGAGCGGGCCGGCGCGCCGGTGGAGACCGCGCTCGGCGCGCGCCAGCTGCCCGGGCGCGAGGAGCTCGAGCCGCCCACGCCGCTCTCGATCGCCGAGTGGCGCGAGGTGCGCATGCGGCGCCGGTAGGGTCTTTCACATCGCCGAGCAGACCGCACGCGCCAACGGCATCGAGATCGTCTACGAGACGATCGGCGACCCGTCCAACCCGCCGCTGCTGCTGGTCATGGGTCTGGGCATGCAGCTGATCCACTGGGACCTGGAGCTGTGCGAGCAGCTCGCCGAGCGCGGGTTCCACGTGATCCGGTTCGACAACCGCGACTCGGGCCGCTCGACGAAGGTCGACGCTCCGGTGCCGGACATGAGGCGCGCGCTGGTCGGGCTGCGCATCGACGCGCCCTACCTGCTCGAGGACATGGCCGACGACGCCTTCGGGCTGCTCGACCACCTCGGCATCGAGGCGGCCCACGTGGTGGGCGCCTCGATGGGCGGGATGATCGCCCAGACGATGGCGATCAAGCGGCCCGAGCGCGTGTTGTCGCTGACGTCGATCATGTCGACCACGGGCGAGCGCCGGGCGGGCCGGCCGAAGCTGCGCGTGATGGGCGTACTGATGCGCCAGGCACCCCGCGACCGCGACGCCTACATCGAGCGCTTCGTGAAGGTCTTCAGGCTGATCGGATCGAAGGGCTTCCCGCTCGACGACGACCGCATCCGAGAGCTGGCGGCGGCCAGCTACGACCGCGGCCACCACACGGCCGGCACCGGCCGCCAGCTGGCGGCGATCATGGCGTCCGGCGACCGCACGGCGCAGCTGCGCTCGCTGGCGGTGCCGACCACCGTGATCCACGGGCGCGACGACCCGCTCGTCCCGTTCCGCGGCGGGCGCGCCACCGCCGCGGCGATCCCGGACGCGCGGCTGATCGCGATGCCGGGCATGGGGCACGACCTGCCGCGAGAGGTGTGGCCGCGGTTGGTTGACGCGGTGGTCGAGACGGCAGGGCGCGCGGCGCCGGCGGCTGGCGCGAGTGTGGGCCCTACTTCCGGTGATATTTACCGGAACTAGTGCCCACACTCGTTCCGGGCCGCCCTGCATTGCCGCTGTTCACCAACGTCCGAGCCAACGCAAGCGTCTCGGCATCGACAGCGTCCTCGACCAGCTCGAACCGCTCGCGCGTACTCGGCGAGCACGGCATCGCGGACCGAAGCCCACGGCCGCTCCACGGCCCCCACCGTCGCCGGGTCCCAGGCGAGCCCGAGCGCCGCGTAGACCGGCTCCAGCACGTCCCGCACCGCCGCCGCGTCCTCCGCGACGATCACGGTGCCCACGTGCGCTCCGCCCGAGATCACGCGCTGGCCGATGCCGGCCAGCTTGCGGGCGCCGCCGGCGTTGACGCTCCAGCGGCCGGGGCAGTACTCGCCCGGCACCTCCCCCACGCGCGCGTCGATCCCGAGGCCCGCCAGCGCCCGGGCGATCAGCTCGGCCGTCGCCTCGAAGCGGTCGTGGATGGTCCGGCGCGGGTCCGGGTCGGGCACCGCGTGGGCCAGCTCCAGCGTGCCCTCGTGGAACACCGCCGCGCGGCCGCCGGCCAGCCGCACCATCGAACCGAAGCCGGCCGCTCGGGCCGCCGCCACCGCCTCCGCGTACCCGGGGGCGAGCACGTCGCGCTTGGCGAACGCGACCACCCGCGCCCGGCCGCGCCAGCCGCAGCGTCTCCGGCAGCTCGCCGGCGGCCACCCGCCGCATCGTCGCGTGCGACACGGCGGTGTCGAAGGCCGGATCGTCGGGGAAGCAGTCGAACAGGACGCGCAGCGGGCGCACGCCCAAGAGGCTATGCGGCCGGTGCCCAGTCCACGGCCGCGAGCGCGCGGTTCTTGCCCGTCATCTTCGCCCCGCGCACGCAGAAGTCGGCGGCGGCCACCAGCTCGTCGAGCGTCTGCGCGTCGTCGGGGTAGATCGCCCACCCGACGCTCGCGGTCAGCTCCACGTCCTCGGTGCCCCGGCGCGGCATCGCGCGCACCGCGTCGAGCACCCGCATCGACAGCGTCTCCATCGCGGGCGTGTCGGCGCGCACCGTCAGCACCGCGAACTCGTCGCCGCCCAGGCGCGCGACGAAGTCGCCCGTGCGCACGCACGATTGCAGCGTGCGGGCGGTCTCGCACAGGACGGCGTCGCCGGCCGGATAGCCGTGCACGGTGTTGACGTCCTTGAAGCCGTCGAGGTCGGCCAGGACCATGCCCACGCGCGTCGTCGCCGGTCATGTGCTCCCCCAGCCACTGCAGCATGGCGCGCCGGTTGGGCAGGTCGGTGAGCGGGTCGCGCAGCGAGAGCGAGCGCGCCTGCTCGCGCAGGTCGACCATGATCGCCTTGCCCGAGATGATCAGCCAGCCCAGGATCACGTACGCGGCGCAGAGCACCGTCAGCTCGCCGAGATAGCCCGCGTCGATGGCTCCGCGGTCGTACAGCAGCGGCGAGAGGGCGATCGCGACGCAGCCGATCACGTACAGGACGGCGTGGTTGCGCGTGTAGAAGTAGCACGCGTAGAAGAGCAGGAAGAACGCCATGAAGCGGGCGGGAGACTGAGACCCGCCGGTGGAGGCGACGAGGCCGGCGATCAGCGGGATCGACAGCGCCGCCGGCACGTGCCAGAACCAGGCCCCGTGCTCCTCCGGCCGCGCGAGGGTGAGGCAATACAGCGCCCAGGCGACGCACGCCGCGGCCAGGGCGATCACCCACGGCCAGTGCCGGTTCTGGACGCCGGGAACGAGCAGCAGGAGGGAGATCGTCAGGCCGGCGGTAAGGAAAAGCACGCCGGCGAGCTTGCCGGCGAGCACACGTTCCTCGTCCACCTCGAACGAGCTAGCCGCCACACGGTCCTATCGGCAGCCGGAGCGGCGCGCTGAAGCGCTAATAGCCGAGCGCGAACTTCGCTTCTTCGCTCATCAGGTCGGGAGTCCAGGCGCGGCGTGAAGGTCATCTTCGGGTGCACCCCGGTGACCCCGTCCAGCTCGCTGACGAACTCCTCGATCTGCTCGGAGACCTGCGGCCCGATCGGGCAGCCGGGCGAGGTCAGCGTGAAGCTCACGAACACGTCCCCGCCCTCGATCTCGACGCCGTAGATCAGGCCCAGCTCGACGAAGTCGAGCCCGAGCTCGGGATCGATCACGTTGGTGAGGGCGTCCTGGACGTCGTCGACGGTCGGCATGAGAACGAGGATAGTAGGGTCAGATCGCTATGCCGCTGCTGGCGCTGATCGCGCTGTTCATCGTCGTCCCGCTCGCCGAGCTGTACGTGATCCTGAAGGTCGGCGACGCGATCGGCGCGCTCTGGACGATCCTGCTGCTCGCGGCCGACTCCGTGCTCGGTTCGCTGCTCCTGCGCGCCCAGGGTCGCTCCGTCTGGCGCCGCTTCAACGAGGCGCTCGCCGCGGCCGAGATGCCGCACCGCGAGGTGCTCGACGGCGTGCTCGTCGTCTTCGGCGGCGCGTTCCTGATCACCCCGGGCTTCCTCACCGACATCGTCGGCGCTGCTGCTCCTGATCCCACCCACGCGCTCCGTCATCCGGCGGCTGGTGGCCCGCCGGCTCGGGCGCCGCGTGGCGGTGGGCATCACACGCGAGCCCTACGACGTCGACGGCACCGCCACCGAGTACGACGCGCCCGCCAGGCGGCTCGAGCGGTGAGCGTCGAGGCCTTCGCGCTCTCCTTCTTCGATCCCGAACGCGACCTCTACGGGACGGCGCGGTCGGGGGCGACGCTGCTCTTCCACGGCCGCCAGCCGGCCGCCCACGCGGACGGGCCGCAGGTGACCGAGGACGGCGACGGCTGGCGCGCCGAGCTGGGCGAGCGCCTGGCGCTGAGCCTCGAGCCGGTGAGCGCCGAGGTGGACCTGGACGGCGTGGCCGCCCGTATCTGCCGCGTCACCGGCAAGGTCGACGGCACGTCGGTCGACTGCCTCGGCACGTTCTCGATCACCTCCGTCGCCCCGCGCTGGGAGGAGCTCCAGGCGGTGCGCAGCATCTCGGCGCTCGTGGACGAGGGCAACGGCATGCTCGCCCTCGCGCGCCGCCCGCGCGACGCGCCCGGTCACGGCGGCGAGGAGGTGCGCGCCGGGCTGTTCGTCGAGGGCGAGCTGCACCAGGTCGAGGAGGCGCGCATCTCGACCGTCTACGACGGCGGCGGGCGCCAGCGCAGCGCCGGCCTCGAGCTGTGGCTCCCCGGCGAGGAGTTCCCGCGCCGCGGGTCCGGCCAGGTGATCGCCGGCTCGACGTTCGAGCTGGAGACGATCCAGGTGCACGCCGCGGTGTTCCGCTGGCGCCTCGACGGCCGGGAGGGCATCGGCGCGTACGAGCTGATGGTGCGGGTGGTGCCACCCGTAGCGGCGTGATCAAGGCGCTGATCAGCGACTTCGGGGGCGTGCTGACGACCCCGCTGGCCGCCGGCTTCCTCGCCTACGAGCAGGAGGCGCCGATCTCGCTCGAGGATCTCGGCCGCGGCATGCAGACCGCCGCCGAGATCTACGGCGAGCACCCGCTCCACTCGCTCGAGCGCGGCGAGATCACGGAGGTCGAGTTCGCGCGCCGCCTGTCGGAGCAGCTCGAGGACGGCTTCGACCTCGTGCGCCTGCGCGAGCTCTACTTCGAGCGCATCGACCCCAACGCCCCGATGATCGACTTCGTCGGCGAGCAGCGCCGGCGCGGCCTGCGCACCGCGCTGCTGACCAACAACGTGCGCGAGTGGGAGCCGCTCTGGCGCGCCAAGCTGCCCGAGCTCGACGAGATCTTCGAGATCGTCGTCGACTCCGCCTTCGTCGGCATGCGCAAGCCCGAGCCGGCCATCTACGAGCTCACCGTGGAACGGCTCGGCGACGGCCTCCGCGCCGAGGAGTGCCTGTTCGTCGACGACATCGAGCTCAACTGCGAGTCGGCCCGCGCGCTCGGTATGACGGCCGTGCGCTTCGAGCACGCCGAGCAGGCGATCGCCGAGCTCCAGTCAGCGCTGGGCGACTAGGGCGGCGATCCCAGCCGCGAGCGCAGCTCGCGCGCGGGCGACGCTGAGGCGCTGATGCGTGCGCCAGCTGTCCCACGCCGACCACGAGCAGTGAGTGATCAGCGCTGCCCGCAGCGGCTCGCGCTCGTCCGCGGGAATGGCATCCAGCTCGCGCCGGAACACGCGCTCGGCCTCGGCCGCCTTGGCCTGGCGCGCGGTCGCGAGCCAGCCCGCCACCGAGGTCGACTCGTGCTCGATCAGCAACCCCGCTCGGCGCACGCCGCCGATCTGCTCGTAGAGGCGGGCGCGCTGCTGGGCGAACTGCTCGATCCGCTCCGGCAGCGGGAGGCTCGAGTCGATCGGGCGCAGCGTCGGGACGACGCGGTCGTACTGCTCCCGCGCGACGGCCTCGAGGAGCGCCTCGCGGTCGGGGAAGTGCTGGAACACCGAGCGCTCGGAGACCCCAGCCCGTGCGGCGATCGCCGCCGCTGTCGGCGTCATCTGCCCCTCGTCGAGCAGCCCCAGCAGCGACTCGACCAGCGCCTGGCGCGTGCGCTCGGCCCGGACGGTTCGGCCGTCGCGCTGGTCTGGAGGGGCGCTCATCGGCACAGAATAGGGGCCCTCTTCACAAATTTCCGCAATGTGCGGGATCAATTGAGCGGGGGGTCTTGACGCGAACTTGGTGCCCTGGTCTACTGATCCTCGAGACGCGGACCTAGCGCAAAGAGCGAAGCCAGAGGTTGTGAGGCTCGCCGCGCAGCACGTCGGCTTCGGCTGACGAGCGCGCACCTCAAGCGCGAAGTTCGCGTCTCTCTTATCGCCCCGGCCTCGGCCGGGGCGATTTGCGTTTGGGGGGCTACTTCCCGCGCGCCGCCAGCTCGCGCTTGGCGATTCTGCGGAAGCGGCGGAACTTGCTCAGGTTCTCCCGCGTGCGCGCGACGACCCCGGGTGGCAGCTCGAAGCCGCCGATCAGCTTGCGCGGGATCACGGCCCAGGCGCCGTCCTCCTCGACGAGGTCGCCGCGCACCTGGAAGTTGCGCTGCCACGTCATGTCGGGCGAATGCTCGTGCGCGGCCACGCACGCCAGCCCCGGCTGCCAAGGCACGCCGACGGGGGCGCCGCCCAGGCGCAGGCGCTGCGCGGCGGAGTCGACCTCCACGGGCACGCGTACCGAGAACGGGAAGCCGTCGGGGCAGACCAGCGTCACCGCCGCTTCCGGGTAGCGGGCGCCCAGCTCCTCCATGCGCTCGTCCCAGGCCACCGTGCCGCCGCTGGTGTCGGGGTGCTCGGCGTCCGGCTCCTCGTCGTGCCCGGAGCGCACCTCCTCCATGTGCGCGTCGAACAGCCGCGGCTCGCGCGACGGGTCGCCGTCGGCCCAGACGTAGATGCGCTCCGGGCGCACGTGGATGTAGATGCGCGTGAGGTACCAGTGGATCAGGCGCTCGAACACCTTCGGCGGCATCTCGCCCTGGGTGGCGGGCAGCTTCTCGATCTGCTCTCGCTTGTAGCGCTCGCGGTTGGCGTCGAGGTCGCGGTCGTCGACGTCGGCCGTTCCCTGCACCAGTACCTGCGCGGCGCCCTCGATCCCGCTGCCGGTGGGGTCCGAGAACAGCATCGCGACCTTGGGGTTGGCGCGGGCGTCGTGAGCCTTCTTCGGGTAGCCCAGCCCGGTGCTCACGTCGATGCAGGGATCGCCCGGCCGGTAGTAGGGCGTCAGCGGCCACGTGATCGGCTGGCCGCGCCCGTCCACGGTTGTGAACTCCGTGGTGATGAATCGGTGAAAGACCTGCTGCACGTCGGGCGGGAGCGTGGCGGTCATGGCCCGATTCAATCACGTCAACTAGTCCGCGCTGCGCCTGTCCTCCTCAAGCGGGACACCGGATTCGCCGATGTGGTCTACGGACGCGTGCGATCGATGGACCCGGACAAGCGACCCTGCCCGGCGCGCCTGCGAGCGCGCTGTGCCGCCGCGTACGCGGCCGGCCGTTCACGCCTGCGCGCCGAGCGCGGCTCGGCCCTGATCGAGGTGCTGGTCGGCTGCGTCGTGCTGGCGGTCGCCACCGCCGGGATCCTCAACGGCATCGACGGCGCCCAGAGCGTGGGCGCAAAGAACAAGGCACGCTCGGTGCAGGCGACGCTCGCGCAGCAGGACATCGAGCGAATGCGGTCGATGCCGGTCGCGTCCCTGGACAACTTCACCCAGACGCGCACCCTGAACGTGGCGGGCGCCGACTACACGGTCGTCTCGCGGACCGACTGGGTCAGCGACAAGGCGGGCGTGGTCAACTGCTCGAACACTGGCGCCAAGGCCGAGTACCTGAAACTCACGAGCACGGTGACCTCGGCGGCGACCGGGGCGAAGACCGTGACGGAGACGGGGCTGCTGACGCCGGCGGTCGGGGCGCTGAGCACCACGACCGGCAGCGCCACCGTCCAGCTCACCGACCGCAACGGCTTGGCGGTTCCGAGCGGCGTGCCCGTGACCCTGACCGGCGCCTCGAGCCAGAGCGCAACGACGAACTCACTCGGGTGCGCCGTTTTCGGCTTCATCCCTGTCGGCTCCTACAACATCACCATCCCCGGATACGTGACGATGGCCAGCAGCTCGCCGGCGACGTCGACGATGCAGGTCTATACGGGCCGGGCCACCTTCACCCCGATGCAGGTCGAGCGCCCGGCCAGCCTGCGCGCGAACTTCGTGCAGCCGGCAACTGGGACGTCCGACGGCGTCGCAGTGGTCTGGGACCGCATCACCGTGAAGAACACCAACCTCGTCGGCGGCGAGAAGACCTTCACAAGGGCCAGTCGCGCCACGAGCGTCGACGCGACCGAGCTCTATCCCTTCCTCGACGGCGTCGGCGTCTACGCGGGCAACTGCGACGCCAACGACCCGAGCCTGTACGTCGCCCACCTACTTCAACCCGTCCGCCACCCGCGGCTGGACGGCCCTCAGCCCGGGCGACGCCCTGCGCGCCGTCAACGTGGAGATGCCGACGCTGCGGGTGACCGTCACCCGGCAGGCCGTCTCGCCCCCGACCACGCCGGCGGTCCCCACGTGGACGCGCACGCAGCTGATGGTCACGCAGAACGACGGCACCGGGTGCAACTCCGTGATCCACACGCTGACCAACACCAAGGCGTCCGCCAACACCACGGCCGTGCAGTTCAACATCGCGCAGCCGTTCGGCCACTACACGCTCTGCGCCGAGCACCCAGCGGCCGCACGGACCAGAGCACCACCGGCACGGCGATCGTCGACCGCAGGATCACCGCCAACATCGACATGACGAACGTGCCGGGCACGCCGAACCGGGCGACCACCGCATGACTACCACCGCCGCGACCAGCGGCGTGTGCTTCTGATGAAGGAGCGCCTGCGTCAGCTGCGCTCGGATCAGTCCGGCTTCACGCTGCCGGAGCTGATCACCGCGATGGGCATCGGCCTGATCGTGCTGCTCGCCGCCTTCATGCTGCTCGACCGCGCCGTCTCGGGCTCGACCAGGCTGGCCGACCGCCAGGAGGCCGTCCAGCGCGGGCGGCTCACGATGGAGCTGATCACTCGCCAGCTGCGCTCGCAGGTCTGCCTCGGCCAGGCCCAGCCGATCCTCGCGGGCGACGACAACTCGGTGACGTTCTACTCCAACCTGAGCTCGAACCCGAACGCCGCTCAGAAGCGCAGCCTGCGCTACGTGGCGGCCGAGAAGCGCCTCTACGAGGACGTCTACAACGGCACGGGCACGTTCCCGTCCCTGACGTTCCCGGCCTCGCCGAGCCAGTCGCGCGAGATGCTGAAGCCGATGACCCAAACCACCGAGAAGGTCGGGAGCGCGTTCGTGATCCGACCGATCTTCCGGTACTACAAGTACGTCAACAACACCACGACCGGCGCGCTGCAGCTGCTGACGACGCCGCTGTCGGCGGCCGACGCACCCGACGTGGTGATGATCAACGTCGCCTTCGCGACGCTGCCACGGCGCCTGGTGGAGCGCACCACGGACAGCATCGACGCCACGACGTTCGTCGCCGACGTGTACGTCCGACTCGCCGATCCGACGAAGCCGACGGAGGGACCGCAGTGCTTGTGAAGCGACTGATGAACCAGAGCGGTTTCACCACCGTCACGCTCATGGGCGTCCTGCTGGTCGGCGGGCTGCTCGTGATGGCCAGCTTCGCCGCCGTCGACCCCGACATCAGCCAGTCCCGCGACGACCGGGACACGAAGCAGGCCTACGCCGCGGCGGAGTCCGGACTGCAGTGGTACATGAACGGGCTCGGGCGCGACAACGTCTACTACCTCAAGTGCGACAACCCGCCCGCGCCGAGCGCGACCGAGGTCGCTCCCGTGAACCAGAGGTACACGAGCGGCACCTTCAAGTGGCGCAACATCCCGAACGAGGCGTCCAAGTACGGGATCGAGCTGATTCCCGCCCCCGGCTTCTCCTCCTGCTCGACGACCGACCAGTACTCGGTGATCGACTCCGAGGGCAACCTGCAGCTGCGCATCACGGGACGCTCGCGCGACGAGACGCGGACGATCATCGCGACGCTGCGGCGCCAGAACTTCCTCGACTACATCTACTTCACCCACTTCGAGACGCTCGACCCGGCCGCGTACTCCGACCCGGTAACGGCGGAGGCCAACTGCGCCAAGTACCGCTCGCTGCGCACCAGCTACTGCGTCGAGATCCAGTTCGACGACGACGACGACGTGCTCGGCCCCTTCCACACGAACGACAACGTCATGGTCTGCGGCACCACCCAGTTCGGCGAGAACTCGCGCGACCGGATCGAGATCAACGGGTCCACGCCGTGGGTGGCCGCCGGCGGCTGTGGGGCGAACCCGAATGTGGTCGGCACGCTCATCCATCCGGCCGGCGAGCTGGGCATGCCGCCGTCGAACCAGGAGCTGCGCAACATCGCCCTGCCGGCCTACCGCTTCACCGGCAAGACGAAGATCAACCTGACCGGGACGAACATGGTGGTCACCAACGCGAACCTGGTGGGCGGGCAGCAGACGATGAACCTGCCTTCGAACGGCGTCATCTACGTCGACAACATCTCCTGCACGAGCTCGTACGACCGCACGGCCGACTACACCGAGAGCTCCAACTGCGGCAACGCCTACGTCCATGGCAGCTACGGCAGCAACCTGACAATCGGCGCCGCGAACGACATCATCATCGACGAAGACCTGACGCGCGCGAGCAGCGAGCTGCTGATGGGTCTGGTGGCCAACAACTTCGTCCGCGTCTACCACCCCTGCTCGGGCGGCACCAACGGTGTCGGCTCGATTTCGGACATCACGATCCAGGCGGCGATCCTCGCCCTGCAGCACTCGTTCCTCGTCGACAACTGGGGCTGCGGCGCCAGCCTGGGCCGGCTCAACGTCGAGGGCGCCATCGCCCAGTACTACCGCGGACCGGTCGGCACGACCGGCGGCACCGGCTACCTGAAGAACTACTCGTACAACCGCCGCCTGAAGTACCGCGAGCCGCCGTTCTTCCTCGACCCGCAGCAGGCGTCGTGGCGCATCAGCCGCCAGAGCGAGCAGGTGCCGCCGATGACCAACCTGCCCTAGCTTTTTAGGTTCGCGTAAGACGCGCGAGCAACCCTTGGCTGCATGGGCCGCTTCGCCCCCGGCGCGTCCTTTGCCCTAGTCGCCCTGGCGGCGGTCGCGGCCGTCGTGGGGGTCAGCGTCGCGCATGGTCATGGCCCGGCCACGGCGACCGCCGCGGCCACCCGCCAAGGCCCTCCGAACATCGTGGTCCTGATGACCGACGACGAGACCGTCGAGGACATGGCCGTGATGCCGCGCACGCGCGCCCTGCTCGGCAAGCGGGGCGTGACGTTCGCCCACAACTACGTGTCGTATCCGGTCTGCTGCCCCTCGCGCGCGACGTTCTTCAGCGGCCAGTACGCCCACAACCACCACGTGATGGGCCTCTATCCGCCGACCGGCGGCTACATCCGCTTCGACCGCTGGAACTCGCTGCCGGTCTGGCTCCAGCACGCCGGCTACACGACCGCGCACATCGGCAAGTACATGAACGGCTACGGCACCCAGGTCAAGGCCGACGTTCCGCCCGGCTGGACCGAGTGGCACGGGGCGATCGACGGGTCGACCTACCGCATGTGGGGCTACACGCTCGACGACAACGGCCACCGCCACACCTACGGCAGCCCCTTCGTCGAGGACCCGCGGCTCTACCAGACCGACGTCTACCGGCGCAAGGCGGTCGACTTCATCAAGCGCCGCGCGCCCTCGAAGCGCCCGTTCTTCCTGTCGGTCGCCTTCCTGGCGCCTCACCACGAGATGAAGTCGGTGCGGGACGTGACCGGCAAGCTCGTGCGGCCCGCGCCGCGCTACCGCGACGCGCTCAGGGACGAGTCGCTCGACAACGCGCGCGCCTTCGACGAGGGCGACGTGGCCGACAAGCCCGCGTTCCTGCGCCGCGGTCCGCTGTCAGTCAGCGTGATGGACCGCATCGCCGAGCATCACCGCCAGCGCCAGCGCACGCTGCTGTCGGTCGACGACGCGGTGGTGGCGATCGTCAGGGCGCTGCGCGACGCCGGCGAGCTCGACAACACCTACATCCTGTTCACCTCCGACAACGGCTACATGCAGGGCGAGCACGACGTGCCGAGCGGCAAGATGCTCCCCTACGACCCGTCCACCCAGGTGCCGCTGATCCTGCGCGGCCCGGGGATCCCGCGCGGCCGGGTGTCCAAGGAGCTGGTCGGGAACATCGACCTGTCTCCCACGATCCTGCAGGTCGCCCACGCCCACGCCGGCCTCCCGCAGGACGGGCGCTCGCTGATCCCGTTCGCGCGAGACCCGGATCGGCGCACGCGCCGCGCCTTCCTGCACGAGACCGGCGGGGAGCGCTTCGTCCCCGTGCGCGACCAGGACCAGGACGGCGAGCCCGCCGTGCGCCGCATCCTCAGCTACCGCGCGGTGCGCACGAACCGCTGGCTGTACGTGGAGTACCGAACCGGCGGGCGCGAGCTGTACGACCTGGCGCGCGATCCCAACGAGCTGCACTCCCACGCCTACGAGCCGCGCTACGCGCCGATCCGCCACACGCTGCATCGCGTGTTGAGGCGGCTCGAGCACTGCCGCGGCGCGAGCTGCCGGCGGCCGGCGCCGGTGGCGGCGGAAGCCGGACCGCCGACCTAGCCGAAGAACCCGGCCAGCTCGGCGGCGAGCAGCTCGGGGCCGCTGACGGCGGCGCCGTGGCCGTGGCCCTCGAGCGTGTGCAGCTCGGCGCCGGGGATGGTTGCCGCGAAGGCCTGGGTGGAGCGCTGGGCCCAGTCGGGGCTCTCGGAGCCGACCAACACCAGGGTCGGGGCGGCGAGGTCGCCGAGCCGCAGGGCGTCGATCCCGAACGCGCGCTCGGCGCGCAGCTCGCGCGGCACCGTGGGCGAGGCCGCGAGGCGTGCCTGCCACGCCGGCGTGCCCTGCATCGCCTCGATCTCGGCGTCCGTGTAGCCGCCGATGTCGCTCATGAACTCGCGCATGGCGGAGTCGCGGTCGCCGGACTGGACGTGCTGCTCGAAGCGCGCGGTCCAGGCCTCGTCGGCGAGCACGCCGCCCATCGGGCCCTCGTACACGACCAGCCCCGGCAGCCCATCGCGGCGCGCGGCGGCGCCGGCGGCCACGAGCCCACCGTAGGAGTGGCCGAACAGCAGGGCCCCGGGGCCGGCCTCGCGCACGACCGCGGCCACGTCGTCGAACTCGGCCTCGATCGAGTACGAGTCGTCGTCGGTGGAGTCGCCGCGGCCGCGCCGGTCGAGCGCCCAGACCGCGAAGCGGTCCTCGAGGTGGGGCCTGACGAGGTCGAAGCTCCAGCGCCCCGAACCGGCGCCGTGGACCATCACGAGCGGCGTCCCCTCGCCTTCCACCTGGCAGGCGATGCGCACGCCGGTGGGGCTTGTCACGTGGCGCAGCAAAGTGCCGGCGAGCCTACACGCAGGCCTCGGGCGCCCACAGTCCCACCCGGTGCGCCCGGGCCCTGCGCGCGGCGGCGACGAAGCGCGCCGCGAAGCGGTCGTTGGGCGGGACCGTCAGCGGCTGGGCGTAGCCGCGCCGGACCAGCAGCAGGTTCACGAAGCGCCCGTCGTCGGTGTACAGGTAGGCGAGCGCCCGGCCGTAGCGGTCGCGCGGCTCGACGCCCAGCGAGTAGCGCACGCGCGCACCAAGCGGCAGCAGGCGCCTCACGAAGGCCGAGGCGGCCCGCCCGAAGCACTCGACCCGACCGTGGACCTCCGGCGTGTCGACCCCGATCAGGCGCACCTTGCCGATCCCCGACAGCCAGAGCGTGTCGCCGTCGGTGTGCCTGGTGACGCGGGCGTCGTGCAGGCCCGCCGGGCGCGCGGGCCGGGCGGAGCCGGGTTCGGAGTCGCCGCAGCCGGCGAGAGCAAGGAGCAGGAGTGCCAGCGCGGCTCCAGCCGGCGAAAACCGAGCAGCGCAAGGACGCAGGGAGCGTGGCCTGCTAGAGCAGGCGAGCGACCGAGGACGCCGCGATGCGACGGTTTGCAGCCGGCTGGCTAATTGTCGGAGCCGAGGCGGTCCCAGCAATAGAGCTCCACCGCTTCGGCGGCGAGCTCCAACAGCCGGGCCGGGGAGAGCCAGGGGAGCACGGTGTCGAGCGCCTGCTCCTCGCTGACGCCGGCGTCGAAGGCGTCCTCGCCCTTGAAGCCGGCCGCGATCCGGAGCGCCTCGCGGCGGTGCTCGCCGAGCCCGCTGAAGGCACCGAGCAGGAACTCCTTGTTGGCGATTGGCTGGCCCACTTCGAGCGAGGCATGCCACGCCGCGAGGATCGACAGGTCGTCGTCGTCGAGCTCCTCGACGGCCTTGGCGTAGTGAACCAGCAGCTCGTCGTCGGGGATCTCGTCGACCCAGGCGCGCACCACCTCGCCGAGCAGCTGGCGGCGTGCTTCCCGGCCGACGCTCTCCGCGACGACCCTGATCGCTTCCTGTGGCTCGATGAAGCAGAGGGACATGCGCGCGAGGGTACGTGGGGGTCCCGACGGAAAGCCGGAATCAGGCGCTGCGAAGCGTGAACTCCTCGTCCCAGGAGCAGAGCGCGGCCCGCCCGGGGCAGGTGCCGCACAGCTCCAGATGCGGCTCCGCGGCTGGCTCGAAGCGGCTCTCGACCACGCCGGCGGCCAAGCCGAGCAGCTCCGCCTCGAGCCGGCCGGCGTCCGCGGCGGCGTAGGCGGCCACCTCCGGCTGCTCGGGCCGCTCCAGGAAGCAGTACGCGACCTCGACCCGCTCGGCGCCGCCGCGCAGCCCGGCGAGCGCGTAGACGAGCCGCTGGGTGGAGTACGACTCGACGGTCAGCTGGGCCGGCTCGCGCCCCTCGAGCGGGTTGCTCTTGTAGTCGACGACCAGCAGCCCGCCGGGCTCGGTCGCGTGCACGTCCACGACCCCGTTGACGAGCAGGCTGCGCCCACCGGCGCCCGGGGGCGCCAGCGTGAAGGCGAACGGCAGCTCGGTGCGCACGCGCTGCGCCCCGGCGATGCGCTCGCGCAGCTCTGAGCCGACGAAGCGCTCGACCATGTCGCGCAGGTCGGCCACCTCCTCTGGCCGCACGGTCGCGCCGTGAGACTCGATCAGCGTCGCCACCTCCGCCTCGCTCGGGACCGCGGGGCGGCCGAAGTCGAGCCGCTCGAGCAGCTCGTGCACGAGCGTGCCGCGCAGGAGCGGGCCGAGGCCGGCCTCGGGCAGCGGGCCCCCGGCGAACGGCGACTCCACGCGGGGCAGGCGCAGCGCCTTCTCGAGGTAGAAGCGGTAGGAGCAGCGCCGGTAGTCCTCGAGCCCGCTGTAGGAGAGCCGGCTGACCGGCAGGGCGCGCGGCGCCGGCAACGTGCCGAGCCCCAGCTCCGGCTGGGCGTCGCCGCCGCCCGACTCCGGCTCGGCGCGCTCGGGCGCGCGGTCCGCGAGCGGCAGCAGCTCGTCGACGCTGGCCGGCGTGAGCTCGGTCACGCGCACCCGCTCCCCCGGGAACCCGCGCAGCAGCCAGCGCATCGGCTCCTTCATGTCCTCGGGCTCGTGGCGCTTCTCGAGGTCGGTCGCCCCGCTCAGGAGCAGGTGCTCCTTCGCCCGCGTGGCGGCCACGTAGAAGATGCGCCGCTCCTCCTGCTCGCCGGCGGCCTTCTCGCGCTCCTTGATCTCCGCCAACCGGGCGCTGTCGAGCGACGCGCCCCCGAGCGACGCCAGCCGCAGGCCGGTCATCCCGTCGTCCGAGATGCGCAGGCGCCCGTAGTCCTCGCGGCCGTCCTTGCCGAGGTCGGCCACGCACACGACGGGGAACTCGAGCCCCTTCGCGCGGTGGACGGTCATCAGCCGGACGGCGTCGAGCGCCTCCGCCTCGAGCGGCGCCTCGCCCTCGCGCGACTGGACCTCGTCGCGCTCCGCGAGCGTGTCGATGAAGCCGCGCAGGTCACGGCCCTCGTCGGCCTCGAACTCGCGCGCCATCCGCATCAGCTTGCGCACGTTCGCCATCCGGCGCGTGCCGCCCACCAGCGAGAGCGTGTGCCGGTCGTAGCCCGTGCGCGTCACGGCCCGGTCGATCAGCGTCTCGAGCGCCACCTGCGGCGCCATCCGGCGCTCCCCCTCGAACAGCTCGACGAACGCCGCCGCGCGGCGCGCGTCCGCGGGCGAGAGCAGCTCCCCCAGCTCGTCAGCGGCGCGCAGCTGCCACCACGGGTCGCGCCCGGTGCGCTGGGCCTCCATCCCGATCAGGGCCACGGCGTCGAGCGAGAGGCCCGCCAGCGGCGAGGCCAGCACGCTGTACACGGCCAGCTCGTCGAGCGGGTTCGCCAGCGCCGCCAGCCAGTGGCGCAGGTCCGCCACCTGCTGCTGCGCCCAGTAGCCGCGCCCCCCGACCACGTGCGTGGGGATGCCGCGCTCGTCGAGCGCGCGCTCGTAGAAGCTCATGTGGGTCGTGGCGCGGAACAGCAGCACGATGTCGCGCCACTCCCAGCCCGCCTGCTCGTGCAGCTCGTGCACCCGCTTGGCGAGCAGCCGCGCCTCGGCCGCGCGCCACGGAGTGGCCGCGTGCATGGCGGCGCCGAACGGGTTCTCCACGCCGAGCGCCTCGTCCCAGCGGCGCTTGTCGCGATCGGTGACGAGCAGCTCCACGCAGGGCTTGGAGCGCGGCGGCGCCCGCCTCGGCGCCGGCTTGGAGCGGGTCGAAGCCCTCGGGCCAGATCCCGGCGAAGCAGCGGTCGATCGCCTCGAGCACCTCGCCGCGGCTGCGGAAGTTGACCGTGATGCTCTCGGTCCGGCCCTCGGCGGCGGCCTCCGCCCAGTGCTCGCGGAACACCTCGACGTCCGCGTTGCGGAAGCCGTAGATCGACTGGTTCTCGTCGCCGACCCGGAACACGTTGTCGCGCCCGAGCTGCTCGATCAGGGCGTTTTGCAGCGGGTTCGTGTCCTGCACCTCGTCCACGAGCACGTGCGCGAAGCGCTCCGCGTACTGGAGGCGCAGGCCCTCGTGATCGGCGAGCAGCTCGCGGGTGAGCAGCTCCAGGTCCTCGAAGTCCACCGCCGAGCGGCCGCGCTTGCCGGCCTCGTAGCGGTCGCCGTACAGCTCGAGCAGCTCGCGCAGCATCCCGTGGTCGCGGTACTCCTTGTGCTCGCTCGAGAGCGCGGCGTAGGCGCCCAGGGCCTCGCAGTACTCCACGCACGGCTCGGTGCAGAGCGCCTTCGCGTTGCGTCCGAACGACAGGTCCTTGAGCTCGCCCGGCTCCGCCAGGCCGCCGGCCGGCACGCGCTCGAGCAGGGCGGCGCAGCGCTCGACCTTGGCGAGCGCGCGCGCGACGGTCACGCCGTCGCCGGCGGCGCCCAGCTCGCGCAGGGCGCCGGCCACCGCCGCGGTCAGGCGCCCGGCCTGGTCGCCGGCGCGCGGCGCCGGCAGCTCGTCGAGCCGCGGGTGGCGCTGGCCCTTGCTGCGCAGGCGCGAGTACGCCGTGCGCACCATGTCGCCGAGGCCGTCCGGGGTGTAGGCGGCCACCATCTCGAGGCGGTCGGGATCGGTCCCCATGAACGCCTCCAGCGCGCCGTCGAAGGCGTCGGCGGCGATCCGCTCCGACTCGAGCTCGCCGAGCACGCGGAAGTCGGGGTCGATGCCGGCGCTCAGCGCGTGTGTGCGCAGCACGCGCGCGCAGAAGCCGTGGATGGTCGAGATCCAAGCCCCCTCGACCGCGCGCGCCTCCGGGCGGCGATCGAGCTCGGCGAACCGCGCCCGCACGCGCGTGCGCATCTCGGCGGCGGCCTTGTCGGTGAACGTGATCGCGAGGATCGCCTCGACGGGCACGTCGTCCTCGATCACGGCGCGCACGAAGCGCTCCACCAGCACGGTCGTCTTGCCCGTGCCGGCCCCGGCGCGGACCATCAGCGAGCGATCGCGGCGCGCGACCGCGCGCTCCTGCTGCTCGGTCAGCCGGCTCATCCCTCGCACCTGCAGATCGAGGGGTAGGAGCAGCCGCCGTTCCAGGCGCAGGCGTCCGGATCGCAGCCGAGCTCGCCGCGGCGCATGCGGGCGTCCGCCTCGCGCACCTGGCCGAGCGCCCAGTCGAGCTTGGCGCGGAACTCCTCTGGCGGCAGGCGGTCGTTGGCCTTGAAGTCCGAGCCGAGCTCCTCGACGTCCTCGGCCACCATGCCGCGCGGCGTCTCCGACTTGCCCAGCGGCACGTACACCCCACCGGCCGCGCGCAACCCCAGCAGCCGCTCCACGACGAGCATGTAGAGCGCGGCCTGGAAGCGGTTCTCGGCCTCCCAGGAGCCGACCTTGTACGAGTCCACCCGCTTTCCGCTCTTGTAGTCGATCACCAGCGCCATGCCGTCGCTGACGTCCACCCGGTCGATCCGGCCGCGCACCTTCAGGCCGGGCGCGATCTCCACCGGCTCGCCGGCGTCGCCGAGCCCGAATGGGAGCTCGAGGTGCTCCGGCTCGAAGTCGCCGTCGCGGTCGGCCTCGCGGTGCAGGAAGCGGACCAGGTCGAACTCGAGCCGGCGCGCCGCGGCCTTCACGCGCGTCTGCTTGGGCGACAGCTGGAACTCGGAGCGCTGGCCGCGCAGCTCCTCCACCAGCAGCCGCTCGGCGCGCTGGAGGTTGGCTGGGGTCACGCGGCGGTCGCCGGTCTCCTCGCGCAGGCGCTCGAACGTGCGCTGCAGGACCGAGTGCGCATAGCGCCCGCGCACCATCTGCTCGGGATCGGGAACGAGCTCGTCGGGCCGCAGCACGTTCTGCACGAGCCACTTGACCGGGCAGTCGGCGAAGTTCTCGAGCGCGCCGGCCGAGACGGCGTCGCGCGCACCCAGCCGCTCCAGGACGGCCGCGGCGGTGAGGGCGCTCGGCGGCGCCTCGGTGCGGCGCGGGCCGGTCGCCGCCAGCGCCCGCTCCAGCTCGGCCGCCGTGGGCGCGTCCTCGGCGCTCCACGTCACGTCCGACAGCGAGCGCCTGGACTCGGCCGCCCCGGGTGCCAGCAGGTCACGCACGTCCTCGACGAAGAACGACTGCGACTGCGGGTTGCCCTCCTCGTCGCTGGAGCGCGACGACAGCACCAGCAGCCGCTCCGCGCGCGAGCAGCACAGGTAGAAGAGGTAGCGCTCGCGGTCGAGCCGGTCCTCGCGGACCGGCAGCATCAGCCCGCTGGCGATCGCGATCGCGCGCCGGTCCTCGTCGGGCAGGAAGGGCTCCGGGGTGGCGCCGCCCGGGAACTCGCCCTCCTGGAGCCCGCAGACGAACACCACCTCGAAGCGGCGCGCGCGGATCGCCTCGGGCCGGGCGACCTGGACGCGGTCGGGCTGCGGCGGCTCGCCGAGGTGCACGCGCAGATCGCGCAGGACCGCCAGCACTCGCTCGGGCTCCAGCCGCGTGCGCGGGTCCGCCTCCAGCACGGCGCGCAGCTGCGCGAGCGCGTCGCGCGCCGCCACGAACACGCGCGGATCGTCGAGCTCGGGGCCGCGCAGGATGGCGGCCTTGCGGCGATAGGGAGCAGCGAACAGGCGCTCCAGCTGGCGCTCCAGCTCGGCGAGCAGGGCAGCGCCGCCGCCGGCCTCGCGCAGCCGGTCGAGGTCGTCGAGCTTCCAGTGCTCGCGCTCCCACAGCGCGCGCGCTTCTCCCGCCTTGTGGGCTCCGGCGCGCCGGACCTGCGCCTCGAGCCGGTCGGCGAGCCCGGCCTGCTTCAGCAGCCCCGGCGTGCGCAGCCAGGCGAGCAGGTCCTCGGCGGGCGCGTCCGGGTCGACCGCGCAGCGCACCAGGGCGAGCAGGCCGCGGCCGAGCCCGGTGTGCCAGAGCGGCACCGAGCGGTCGATCGAGAACGGGATGTCGTAGGCGCCGAACACCTGCTCGAGCAGCGACGCGTAGTCCTCTGGGCGGCGCAGCACGACCGCGATGTCGCCCGGCTCCACGCCGTTGCGCAGCAGGTCGAGCAGGCGCGCGCCGGCCAGCTCGATCTCGGCGCGCTGGCCGGCGGCGGAGTGAAACTCGATCGCCGGGCTGGCGTCCACGACCGGCGCCTCGTCCTCGAACAGGCTGCGCTCCACGTGGTGCAGCGCCGTGCGCGCCTCGGGCGCGTAGTGGTCGTCGAGCGGGGGCAGCGAACGCTCGTTGGCGCCGCGCGCGAGCAGCTCCTGGTGGACGTTCGCGATCGCCTTGAACGCCGCCCGCCCGGCCTCGTACGGCAGCGACACCACGACGTCCACGCCGCACCTGCTGCGCCAGCGTGTCGAGAGCCTCGAGCTGGAGCGCGTCGAAGTCGTCGAACCCGTAGACGAACACCGGGGTCTCGCCCCAGGCAGTCGGATCGACACTCAGCGCGTCGAGCGCGTGCCAGGCGAACAGCTCCGGGTCGGCCAGGCCCGCGGCCTCGAGCCCGGCCCGATAGCCGCGGTAGATCGCCGCCACCTCCTCCGCGTAGCGCGCCCGTGGGCCGTCGGCCGCCCACGTCCGCAGCGCCTTGGTGAACCGGGCCGGCTCCACCATCGACCGCTCCAGCTCCGCCACGAAGGCCGCCGCCGCGCGCACGAAGCCCGGCTGGGCGGCGGACTCGGCGAGCAGCTCGAGCCGGGCGCGACGCACCGCCTCCTCGACGATCAGCTCGCGCTGGACGTCCGAGGCCACCCGCTCCGCGTGGCCGGTGCGGCGCCCGATCTCCCGGAACAGCCAGTCGAAACGCAGCACGCTGACGCCGAACACGGCGCCGCGTTCGGCCAGCTCGCGCTGGGCGTGCTCGACGTCCTGGAAGGCCGGCACGACCAGGATCGGCTCTTCGTCGACGCGGGCGCGCAGGCCGCCCAGGACCTCGCCGGCCTTGGCGGCGTTGGCGGGCCCGGTTACGAGGGTGAGCGGCACATCTCCATGGTCGCTACTCGCCCGGACCGCCTGACGCGAGCGCGCCCTCGGGCTGGCCCAGCACTCCCTTGCGAGCGGCGGCCGCGAGGGCCTCGGAGAAGCGCTTGGGCGGCAGCATCACCGGCGCCTGCTGGAGCTCCCAGCCGCGATTGGGGCGCATGACCCAGCGCGCCACGCGCACCTGCCCGCCGTCGATCAGCTCCACGCGCAGCTCGTCGCGCAGCTCGCCCGCGCGCCCGGCGCTGGCGCCGAAGGTGCCGGGCTCGGCGCTCGCGGCCGACGGCTCGGCGACGCCGCCGAGCGACAGCAGGTCCTGGGCGGCCGCCTCGGCGAGCAGCGCCGGGACGTCGGAGGCGGCCAGCACCGGCGCCGTGCGCTCGATCTGGCCGCCGCGCCAGGCGGCCAGGCGCAGGCCGCCGGGCACGCGCTCGAGGCGGATCTCGGCGCCGTCGTAGGGACCGGCCGAGACGAACGGGCCGCGCGAGCTGCGCGCGATCGTGGCGGCCGGCTTGCTGGAGCCGCGCGCGCCCGAGGACGCGCTTCTGCGCTTCGGAGCCGCCTGGTTGGGATCGAGCACGGTGCCCTTCGAGCAGATCGGACACTCGGCGACGAAGCGGTTGTGACGGCAGAACGTTGGCACCGTATTGCAGACTAGTGGCGTGCGCACCGCCGTCATCTCCGATCTCCACCTCGGTGCGCTGAACGAAGCCGACATGCTGCGGCGCCCGGGCGCGCTCGAACGGCTGAGCGGCGCGCTCGAGGGGGCCGACCGGGTCGTGCTGCTGGGCGACACGCTCGAACTGCGCGAGCGACCGGTCGCCGCACTGCTGGAGCTGGTGCGCCCGCTGTTCGAGCAGCTCGCCCCGGCGCTCGCGGGCAAGCGCGTCACGCTGGTGCCGGGCAATCACGACCACCAGCTCGGTCAGCCCTGGCTCACCCGCGCCCAAGTGGCAGGCCAGCCGCTCGGCTCGGAGAACGAGTGGCCGGTGACCGGCGCGCAGACCGACGGCGCCGCCGGCGTCCTCGCCTCGTGGCTGCCGCGCAGCGAGGTCACGCTCGCCTATCCCGGCCTGCGCCTCGAGGGCGGCGTGTACGCCACCCACGGCCAGTACCTCGACCTCTATCTCACGGTCCCGCGGGTCGAGTCGATCATGGCGTCGGTCGTCGCCCGCGTGGCCGGCCGCACCGAGGAGTGCGCCAGCGCCGACGACTTCGAGGCGCGTCGTGGCGCCCATCTACGGGTTCCACGCGGGCATGGCCGAGGGGGCGACCGGGGCCGCGCTCGCGCGCGGCGCGACGATGTCGCGCTCGGTCTGGACCACGGCCACCGGGAACGGTCGGCTGGGCCGGCTGCTGGTCGGGCGGGTCACGATCCCGGCGGCGGTGGCAACGCTCAACCGGCTCAAGATCGGGCCCTTCAGCGCGACCTTGACCGGCGCCGAGCTTCGCCGCGCGGGCCTGCTCGCCATGGGCCGGGTGGCGGACGCGCTCGCCCCCGGCGCCGAGCACGTGCTGTTCGGCCATACGCACCGGGCCGGTCCGCTGCCCGGCGACGACTGGGCCGAGTGGAGCACGCTCTCGGGCAAGCGGCTCTGGAACAGCGGCAACTGGTACCTCGAGTCCGCGTTCGTCAGCGGCATGAACGAGCGCAGCCCCTACTGGCCGGGCACGGTCGTCTGGGTCGAGCCCGGCAGCGCGCCGCGGATCGAGAACGCCCTGCGCGGCTACGCGGCGGCCGGGACCGGCTCCGACGCCGGCGTGCCCAGCGCGTAGGCGGCCTCGTCGAACTCGCGCGTGCGCTGCCGGAACGGCCAGGTGAAGGTCGGCCAGATCGTCGAGTTGCGGCCGTTGCGGTCGATGTAGTAGCTCGAGCACCCGCCGCTGACCCACACCGTGCCCTCGGTCATCTGGTCGAGCATTGCGTTGTAGGCCGCCTGCGCCTCAGGCCGCACGTCCACCACGCGGGCGCCGCGGCGGCGCATCGCCGCCAGCGCGCCGGCCACGTAGTTGATCTGCGACTCGATCATGAACACGATCGAGTTGTGGCCGAGGCCGGTGTTCGGCCCGACCAGGAAGAACAGGTTGGGGAAACCGGCCACGGCGGCGCCCTTGTAGGCGCTCGGCGAGCCGTCCCAGGTCTCGGCCAGCGTGCGCCCGTCGCGCCCGCGCACCCGCTGCGCGATCGGGATGTCGGTCACGTGGAAGCCGGTGCCGAAGATGATCGTGTCGACCTCGCGCTCCGTCCCGTCGTTCGACACGATCGAGTGCGGCCCGATCTCGCGGATCCCATCGGTCACCACGTCGACGTTCGGCTGCATCAGCGCGGGGTACCACTCGTCGGTCGGAAGGATGCGCTTGCACCCGAGCTCGTAGCGCGGCGTCAGCTTGGCGCGCAGCTCGGGGTCGGGGACCTGCTGCTCGAGCTGGCGCAGCGCCATCCGCGTGGCGAGCTTGCGCATGCGCTCGTTGCGGAACTGGAGCACGAACGTCTCGCGCGCCCAGTAGATGCCGGCGCGCATCGCGAGCTGGGCGGCCGGGAGGCGGCCGTAGAGCCTGTGCTCCCAGTCCTTCATGGCGCGGTTGGGGTGCGGCATGACCCACGGCGGGGTGCGCTGGAAGACATGCACCTGCCCCACCAGCGGCTGGATCTTGGGCACGAACTGGATCGCCGAGGCGCCGGTGCCGATCACGGCGACGCGCTCGCCGTCGAGCCGGTGGTCGTGGTCCCAGCGGGCGGAGTGGAAGGTCGTCCCCTCGAAGCTGTCGAGGCCGGGCAGGTCGGGCACGAGCGGGTCGCTGAGCGGCCCCTGGGCTGTGATCAGGACGTCGGCCGTGATCGGCCCCTTCGAGGTCTCGAGCCGCCAGCGCGACTCCGCCTCGTCCCACTCGGCCGACTCCATCTCGGTGCCGAAGCGGACGTGCGGAATGACGCCGAAGCGGGCCGCCACGCCGCGCAGGTACTCGAGGATCTCGGGCTGCGGCGAGAACGTGCTCGACCAGTTCGGGTTGGGCGCGAACGAGAACGAGTAGAGATGCGAGGGCACGTCGCAGCGGCAGCCGGGGTAGGTGTTGTCGCGCCAGGTCCCGCCGATCTCGTCGGCGCGCTCGAGCAGCACGAAGTCGCGCTCCCCCTCGCGCAGCAACTTGATCGCCATGCCGATCCCGGAGAACCCGGTGCCGACGATCACGGTGCGGTGGTGGGTCACGTGAACCTCCGTAGTCCTGGAATCAGCAGATCGGCGATCCAATCGGCGATCTGCTCGATCGGAACGTCCGGGTGCGCCCACATCCAGTGAGCCACCCCCTCGTAGGCGGCGTTGACGGCGTGGGCGGCGACCTCCAGCTCGCGCTGGTCGACGTCGTCGCGCGCCATCTCGGCCATCAGCTCGCGGATCAGCTCGGCCTGGCTGGAGCGCACGGCGCGGGCCTTCTCCTCGAAGCTGCCGCCCATCGACATCAGGTCCCAGGCCACCCGGTTGCCGGCGGCGAAGCGGATGAAGGCGAGGCCGCCGGCGCGCAGGCGCGCCTCGGGCTCGTCCTCGGCACGCACCGCGGTGGAGATGTCGGCGGCGAGCCGCTCGATCGAACGGTCCACGCAAGCGCCGAAGAGGCCGTCCTTGCTGCCGAACAGCTCGTACACGACCGGCTTGGTGACGCCCGCCCGGCGGGCCAGCTCGTCCATGGAGGCGCCGGCATAGCCGCGCTCGGCGAACAGGGCCTCGGCGAGCTCGAGCAGCTGGCGCTCGCGCACCGGGCGCGGGACGCGACCGTGCTTGAAGTCCTGGACCTGGGGTGCCGCGGCTGCCACTTACCGCCGGTAGGTTACTCAGGGTAAGACGACTCTGTCAAGCCGGCGGCGGCGAGCGCCCTGGCCCGGTCCGCGAACACCTCCAGGCGGATCACCTTGCCGTCGCGCAGCGTCCAGAGGTGCGCGCCCTTGGTGTCGACCATCGCGCCGCTCCCCTTGCCGCGGCCGGTGTAGCGGCAGAGGGCCACGACGTTGTCACCGAGGACGACGTAGTCCTCCGCGTCGCAGACCCAGTGCTCCCACGGGCTCAGCCACTCTGCCAGGCGCTCGTTGCGCTCGGCGGGGTCGCGGTACACGCCCGCCAGGCCGGGGAACTCGTCCGACCAGCCCCACTCCATCTCGTCGTCGTAGAAGTCGAACCTCGGCCGGAAGTTGCCGCGGCCCCACTCTTCGTAGACGCGCCGAACCACCTCGACGTTCGACATGTCAGCTGGCCCGCGCGGCCTCCTGCTCGACGGGCTGCTCGGCAGAGGTGGCATCCCCCTCGGCCTTCTCCTCCTCGGACTCGCCCTTCGGCGGCTCCTTCGCCCAGTCCTCGTCGAACTCCACGCGCCACTTGCCCTCGTCCTGCTGCTCGAGGCGCAGCTTGGCCCTGAACGTGCGCCCGGAGCGTCCGCGGAACCCCGTCACGGCCTTCTCGGTCCGCCCCACGCCCGGGTCCTCGCCGCGCTCGCGCGATGCGGCCAGCGAGGCGATCAGCTCCTTGGCGACGGCGACCGGCAGCGACTTGCCCGCCTTCTTCTTCCAGATCACGAACCCGCAGCCCGGGTCCTCTCGCGACCAGCACGAGTAGCCCTTGCGGTTCTCCGAGATCTCACGCCCGCAGATCGGGCACGGGCCCAGCTTGGCCCGCTCGATGCGCACGCCCTTGAGCTTGTCCAGCTCGGCGACCGTCTCGCCGGTGAACTTGGCGATGTCGCGCATGAACGACTCGCGGCTGTCCTCGCCCTGCTCGATCAGCCCGAGCCGGTGCTCCCAGCTGCCGGTCAGCTCGGGCGAGGTGAGCCTGTGGCCGTTGAGCAGCCGGATCACCTGGATGCCCTTCTCGGTGGCCACCAGCGAGCGGCCCTCGCGCTCGACGTACTCGCGGTTGACCAGCAGCTCGATGATCGAGGCGCGCGTGGCCGGCGTGCCGATGCCGGAGTCCTTCATCGCCTCGCGCAGCTCGGCGTCCTCGACCTCCTTGCCGGCGGTCTCCATCGCGCCCAGCAGCGAGGCGTCGGTGAACCGCCGCGGCGGCTGGGTCTCCTTGCGGATCGACTCGACCTCCAGCGTCTGCACTGTCTCGCCCTGGTCGAGCTTCGGGAGCAGCTGGTCGCCGCCCGAGTCGTCCTCGCCGCCCGGCTGGTCGGCCTCCTCGCCGTACACGCCCTTCCAGCCGGCCTCGATCAGCCGGCGCCCGCTGGTCCTGAACACGTGCTCCGTGACCGTGGTCTCGACGCGCGTGCGCTCGTAGACGGCCTCGGGGTGGAAGATCGCCAGGAAGCGCTTCGTCACGAGGTCGTAGACCTTCAGCTCGTCCTGCCCCATGCGGCCCAGGTCGTGCTCGGAGCGCGTGGGGATGATCGCGTGGTGGTCCTGGACCTTCTGGTCGTTGACGACCCGCCCGAGCGGCAGGCTGTCGAGCCCCAGCACGTACTCGGACCCCTTCTTGTACTGCCCGTTGTGCCCGACCAGCTCGGCGATCGGCTTGATCTCGGGGACCATGTCGCCGGTCAGGAAGCGCGAGTTGGTGCGCGGGTAGGTGAGCGCCTTGTGCTCCTCGTAGAGACGCTGCGCCGCCGCCAGCGTGCGCCGCGCCGAGAAGCCGTACAGCGTGTTCGCGTGGCGCTGGAGCGAGGTCAGGTCGTAGAGGAGCTGCGGCTGCTCGCGCTCCTCCTTCTTCTCGAGCTTCGTGATCTCGCCCGGCTGCCCGGCGACAGCCTCGACGATCGCCGTGCCCTCCGCCTCGGCCGGCAGCCGCTTGCCGCCCAGGTAGCGCCCGGAGTAGTGGCGCTGTCCGGTGGCCTCGAACTTCGCCTCGACCAGCCAGTAGGGCTCGGGCTTGAACGCCCGGATCTCCTCCTCGCGGCGCGCGACCAGCGCCAGCGTCGGCGTCTGCACGCGGCCGAGGCTGACGGCGCCGTCGAACGCCGCGCGCAGGCGGATGCTGGCGGCGCGGGTGGCGTTCATGCCGACCACCCAGTCCGCCTCGGAGCGCGAGCGCGCCGCCGCCTCGAGCGGCTTCATCTCCTCGCCCGGGCGCAGCTGCTCGAACGCCTCGCCGATCGCCTTCTTGGTCATCGAGGACAGCCACAGCCGCTCGACCGGCTTCTTGACCTTGGCCAGGTCGTAGAGGTAGGCGAAGATCAGCTCGCCCTCGCGCCCGGCGTCGCAGGCGTTGATGACCAGCTCCACCTCGTCGTCCGCCATCAGCTTGTGGATGGCCTTCAACTGCTTCGCCGCGCGCTCGTCGTTCGGGACGAGCTTGAACTCGTCCGGGATGATCGGCAGATCGGCGAAGCGCCACTTCTTGAGCTTCGGGTCGTAGGCGTCGGGCTCGGCGAGCCCGACCAGGTGGCCGACCGCCCAGGTGATCACGTGGTCGTCGCCGACCAGGTGCGTCTTGTCCTTCGACTGCGGGAAGGATCCCGGCAGCGCCGCGGCCAGATCACGGGCCACGGACGGCTTCTCTGCGATGACTAGGGTCTTGCCCATCGGCCCTCACGATACGCAGATAGGGAGTCACACTTCCACAGGGTGGTGGCTGGAGGAGGCCGGAAAGGTCGATCCCAAGCCGCCGCTCGACGGCTCGATCACGGCCGACGTGGTGATCGTCGGCGGCGGCTACACGGGCATGTGGGCGGCCTGGGAGCTGCTCGAGCGGGGCGCGACCGTAGCCCTGCTGGAGAGCGAGATCTGCGGCCACGGGCCGAGCGGGCGCAACGGCGGTTTCTGCGAGTCGATGTGGCTGTCGGCGGCCGCTCTGCGCGAGCGCTTCGGCGACGCGCCCGCCCGGGCGCTGCTGGACGCCTCAAGCGACGCCGTCTCCAAGGTTGGCGCGTGGTGCGCCGACGAAGGGGTGGACGCCTGGTTCGACCAATCGGGCTACATGTGCGTGTCCACCGCCCCGACGTTCGACGAGGTCGGCCGAGCGGCGGTGGAGGCCGCGGCGGCGCTGGGCGCGCCCGAACGGGTCGTGGCGCTGTCCGAGGACGACGTGCGCGGCCGCTGCGCCTCGCCTCGCTTTCGGGGCGGGGTCGGCGTTCCCGACTTCGCGACGCTGCACCCGGCGCGCCTCGCACTCGGCCTGCGCCAGCGGCTGATCGAGCGCGGCGCGCTGATCTTCGAGCACTCGCCCGCGCGCGGGCTGCGCTCGCTCGGGGTGGCGCGCAACGGCAGCGACGCGGGCGTCACCGTGGAGACCGGGGGCGGGAGCGTCCGCGCCGGCGCGGCCGTGCTGGCCGCCGGCGCCGCCGCTCGCGCCGTGCCGCGCCTGCGCTCGCGCCTCACCGTGACCTCCTCGCACATCGTCCTGACCGAGCCCGTACCGGACGTGATCGCCGAGCTCGGCTGGACGGGCGGCGAGTGCATGACCGACGGCCGGACGCTCCTCCACTACTTCCGCACCACCCGCGACGGGCGCATCCTGCTCGGCTGGGGCGGCGGCCGCCTCGCCTACGGATCGCGTGTGAACGGGCGCGTGGAGGTCGATCCCGACGTGGCCCGCGCGGCTCACGCCGCGCTGGTGCGTCTGTTCCCGGGCCTCGAGGGTCGCCGCATCACGCACGCCTGGGGCGGCCCGATCGACGTCTCCCCCAGCCACGTGCCCCAGGTCGGGACCCTGCCGGGCAGGCCGGTCCACTACGCGTTCGGGTACACCGGCAACGGAGTGGGGCCCTCCAACATGCTCGGCCGCACGCTCGCTTCCCTGGCCACCGGGCAGACGGACGACCTCACCCGGCTGCCGCTGGTGGGCGCCGACGCCGGCGCCTGGGTGCCGCCTGAGCCGCTCACCTGGCTCGGCGGCTCGCTCGTGCGCGGCGCGCTGGTGCGCCGCGAGCGCATCGAGGAGGACGGGCGCACGCCGGACCCGCTCACGCGCGCCGTGTGCGCGGCCCCGCGCGCCGTGGGCATGCACCTCGCGCGGTAATCTCGACCCCACCGTGGGCAACTTCATCTCTCGCGGGTTCACCCGCCGCCGCCAGGTCCCCGAGGAGCTCGCCGACCGTCTGCCGCCCGGCCAGTACATCGAGTCCGGCTTCCCGGTGCTCACCGCCGGCCCCACGCCGCGCGTCGACACCGGCGAGTGGAGCCTGAAGATCGACGGAATGGTCGGCCAGCCGCGCGAGTGGAACTGGACCCAGTTCCACCAGCTCCCGCAGGACGACATCCCCTGCGACATCCACTGCGTGACCAAGTGGTCCAAGCTCGGCACCAGCTTCGGAGGGGTCTCGCTCGACACCCTGCTCGAGGGGGTCGACCCTCGGGGCGCCTACACGATGGTCCACTCCTATGGCGGCTACACCACCAACCTCGCGCTCGCCGACCTGACCGGCGGCAAGGCCTGGGTCGTGACCACGCACGAGGGCTCGCCGCTTCCGCCCGAGCACGGCGGCCCGGCGCGGCTGCTGGTGCCGCACCTGTACTTCTGGAAGAGCGCCAAGTGGGTCGCCGGCCTGCGCGTGATGGACCACGACGAGCCGGGCTTCTGGGAGGCCAACGGGTACCACAACCGCGGCGACCCCTTCAAGGAAGAGCGCTATTGGACGGACTGACGCAGAAGGCGCCCGGTCAGTGGCAGATCGCGACCGTCGCCGCGATCAAGACGGAGACCCCGCACGTCAAGTCCTTCCGACTCGAGCTGCCGATGTGGATGCCGCACCTGCCCGGCCAGCACTACGACGTCCGCCTGACGGCGCCCGACGGCTACAGCGCCCAGCGGTCCTACTCGATCGCTTCGTCGCCGCTCGACGAGGGCGCGATCGAGCTGACCGTCGACAGGCTCGCCGACGGTGAGGTGTCTCCCTACCTCCACGACGTCCTCGTCGAGGGCGACCAGGTAGAGGTACGCGGTCCGTTCGCTTCCTATTTCGTCTGGCACGGCGAACACCCCGTCCTGCTCGTGGGCGGCGGCTCGGGGGTCGTGCCGCTGATGTCGATGCTGCGCCACCGGCGCCGCACGAAGCCCGACCTGCCGATGAGGATGGTCTACTCGGTGCGCACCGCCGAGGACGTGATCTACGCGGACGAGCTTGGCGACGAGACCCAGCTCACCTTCACGCGCGAAGCCCCCGGTGGCTGGGCCGGCCACACCGGCCGGATCGACGCCTCGATGCTGGACGACGCGGGCGGCACGGCGTTCGTGTGCGGCTCGAACGGGTTCGTCGAGGCCGCCAGCTCGCTCCTGCTCGAGACCGGCTACGAGCCCGAGCAGGTGCGCACCGAGCGGTTCGGGCCGACGGGCTGAGCTAGCCGGGGTACTGCCGCGGGTCGTGCACGTGCCCGCGGTCGCGGCCGCGGCAGCCCTGGCGCCGGTCGCCGAGCCGGAACGGCAGCCGCACGATCACCTGCGCCTCGTTGTTGTCCTCGTTCGACTCGTAGACGCCGTTCTCCGGGTCGGCGATGTGCACGTACGCGAAACACCCGCGCAGCCCCGTCACGTCGATCCACTGCTCGGGGTAGCTGGGCGGGTAGATGTCAGCCCAGCCGACCGAGGTGCCGAGCGTGTCCTGGCGCAGGTTGACGTTGGTGCTGCACGCCGGGTAGTGCGGCAGGTAGGGCGAGCGCGGCAGCGTCGGGCGCGTGTGGGTCAGGTCGCGCAGGCAGTAGGACACCTTGGGCCCGGTGCGCACCTTCTCGGTGCGCTTGCCCTGAGCGTCGACGCGCCACAGCTCGAAGCGGGCCGCGTTGTAGAACTTCCACCAGCGCAGGCCCAGGTGGGCGAGCTTGAGCCGCAGGCGCGCGCCGGTGCGCACCGTGATGCGCCCGCCGCCGCGCTTGTAGATGCGCTGCCGGGCGTGCATGTAGACGCGGTTGTAGCGCGCCCCGTGCAGCTCGACCGGTCCTCTTCCGATCGAATCGATCACGTTGCCGGCCCGCAGCAGCACGCGGCCACGCTTGGTGAGCTTGTCGAGGTAGAGACCCCAGGGCCGGCGCATCACGATGTCGGGGCAGCGCAGCCCCTTGGCGAAGGCCGTGATGCACGGGTTCTCGTCCACCTGGGCGCGCAGCGGCGGGCTGCCCGCGGGCGGCTCGACCGCCGCGAGGGCGAGCCCGGCGCAGCACAGAGCCACGAGTGTCTTGACAACCCGCACGCCGGGAGTTGTAGCGTGCGCGTCGGTGCGAGTACTCAGCATCGACGGTGGCGGAATCCGCGGGCTGATCCCCGCGCTCGTCCTGACCGAGGTCGAGCGGCGGTCCGGCCGGCGCACGTGGGAGCTGTTCGACCTGATCGCGGGCACCTCCACCGGCGGCATCCTCGCCTGCGCCCTGTGCGCTCCCGATCCGCTGCCGGCCGAGCAGCTCGTGGCGCTCTACGAGGAGGAGGGACCGGGGATCTTCAGCCGGTCGCTCTACCAGCGCATCCGCAGCGCCGATGGGCTGCTCGACGAGAAGTACGACGGCGCCGCGCTGGACGCGGCGCTCGAGCGCTTTCTCGCCAAGAAGCGCTTGGCCGAGACGAAGCCCGACCTGCTCGTGCCCGCCTACAACATGGGCGAGCCGGGGCCCTACTTCTTCAAGAGCCGCAAGGCTCGCGAGGAGGGCGAGGACTTCCCACTCTCCGAGGTAGCCCGCGCCACCTCAGCCGCCCCGACCTACTTCGAGCCGTTCCCGCTGCGCGACTGGGCGCTCGTGGACGGCGGTGTGTTCGCGAACAACCCGGCGATGTGCGCTTACGCCGAGGTGATGCGCTTCCAGCCCGCGGCCGATGTCGTGCTGCTTTCGCTTGGCACGGGGCAGCGCACTCGCCAGCGGGACTTCGAGGACGTGAAGGACTGGGGCCTGATCGAGTGGGCCAAGCCGATCCTCGACGTGGTGTTCGACGGCGTCTCGGACGCGGTTCACTACCAGCTGCAGCACGCCCTCGACCCGAACCGGTACTGGCGCCTCCAGGTCGAGCTCAAGGATGCCAACGACGATCTCGACGACGCCACCGAGAAGAACCTGCTCCGACTGCGCGAGCACGCGGAGCAGCTGATCGCCGCCAGCTCGGCCGACATCGACGCGGCGATCGCCGCGCTCACCTAGCGCACGAGCCGGTATCGACCGGCCCGCGCGCGCTGTCGAGCGCGTCCGCGACCACCGAGTCGGGCACTCCGTACCCGCTGCGCCCGCCGTCCGAGACGGTCGCGGCGAAGATCGTCGCGACCACCCGACCCCTGCCGTCGACGACGGGCCCGCCCGAGTTGCCCTGGCGCACCCGGCCGCGCAGCGCCGTGATCGCGCGGCGCACCGGCCCGTGGCCGTAGGCGTCCTGGCTGACCACCGTCGAGGTGCTCCCGAGCCGCGCCGGCGCCACGTCGTAGGGGCCGTTCTCGGGGAAGCCGAGGATCGCCGCGGAGGTGCCCTGGGCCGCGTCCTCGTGCAGCCGCAGCGCCGGCGTGCCGGCCAGGCCCGGGGCCCGCAGCAGCGCGAGATCGTTGCGAGCGTCGAACCAGACCGCCTCGGCGTCGAGGTGCGAGCCGGCGCCGCCGATCTGCACGGTCGTGTCGTCCTGGCCGGCCACCACGTGGGCGTTCGTGACCACCAACCCGTCGGCGGCAACCCAGCCGCTGCCCTGCACCCCCAGCCCGCACGCGGTGCCGAGCACCTTGACGACGCTGCGCCCGGCCGCGCGCACCTGCGGGTCGCGGGCGACGCGCGAGTCGGGCGCCCGCACGTCGGCCTGCGGGCCCTCGATCTGCGGGAACGGGTCGAAGCGGGCGAACGCGCGCAGGATCTGTCCCGACGGCGGCAGGTGCTCGTTGAGCTCGCGCAGGATCGCGGAGCGCTGGATCGGCTCGCGCAGCTCGCTGGCGCCGGGGGTCTGGAGCGCCACCGCGCCGCCGATCCACACCAGCCCGAGCCCGATGCAGGCCACCAGCGCACCGCCGCCGACGCCGTCGAGCACGCCCAGGGTGTCGCCCAGCCGATGGCGCAGCCGGAAGCCGACCAGCTCCAGGCCCGAGGCCAGCACCCCGCCGACTATCAGCGCTCCGACCAGCGCGAACAGCGGCGCGTAGGGCGACTCCGAGCCCTCAGTGAGCAGCAGCGGCCCGAGGCGCGAACCTATGAAAGCGCCCGCGGCGAAGCCGGCCAGTGACAGCGCGCCTACGATCAGCCCCTGGGCGTACCCCCAGAGCGCCATCAGCACCGTGAAAACGACGATGATCCAGTCCAGGGCGGTCACGCGCCGGAGCCAGGGTAGTACCCCGTGACCGACCTCTCCGCCGAGCGGCGCCGCCGCCTGACCCACCGCGCCGTCCCGGCGCTGGCCGGGCTGGCGGTGGTCGCGGCGGCCGCGGGGATGATGGTCGGAGCTGGTGTCTCGTCGGCGGCGCAGCGCACGGCCCGGACCTTCACCGAGGCCTGGGCGCGCCAGGACTACCGGGCGATGTACGGCCTGCTCGACGACGCCTCGCGGCGCGCCTACTCAGCGCGCGAGTTCCGCCGCGCCTACCGCGCCGCCTCGGCCACCGCGACCGTGCGGCGCGTGGCGGCCGGGGACCCGGGCGGCGAGAACGACGGGACCGTGGCGGTGCCGATCGTGCTGCACACGCGCGTGTTCGGCCGGCTGTCGGCCGAGCTGCGCCTGCCCGTGAACGAGGAGCAGGTGACCTGGGGACCGCTGCTCGCGTACCCGGGTCTGCGGCGCGGCGAGGGGCTCATCCGCCGCAGCGAGCCGGCGCGCCGGGCGACGCTGCTGTCGCGCGACAACAAGGTGCTGGCCCGCGGGCAGGTCGACGACCGCAGCTCCCCGCTCGAGGCGATCGCCGGCTCGATCGCGGGGACGCTGGCGCCCGAGGAGACAGCGGAGGAGCGCGCCGCGCTCTACGCGCAGGGGTTCCCGCGCGACTGGCCGGTCGGGCAGAACGGCCTCGAGGAGGCGTTCGAGAGCCGGCTGGCGGGGCGGCCGGGCGGCGAGCTGATGGCGGGCACGCGGGTGCTGGCCCGCGCCCGGCCGAAGCCGGCGGTCGCCGTGCGCACCACGATCGACTCGCGCCTCCAGGAGGCCGCCGTGACCGCCCTGGCCGGGCGATTCGGCGGGGTCGCGGCGCTCGACCCCCGCAACGGCGAGATCCGCGCGCTCGCCGGGATCGCTTTCTCGGCGCCGCAGCCGCCCGGGTCGACGTTCAAGATCGTCACCACCGCGGCCGCGCTCGAGGCGGGCGCCGTGAAGCCGACGACGGAGTTCCCGGTCTCCACGGCCGCGACGATCGACGGGGTCGAGCTGGAGAACGCCAACGGCGAGTACTGCGGCGGCACGTTCCGCAACAGCTTCGCCCACTCCTGCAACTCGGTGTTCGCGCCGCTGGGGGTCGAGGTGGGCGCCGATCGACTGGTCGACGCCGCGGAGCGCTTCGGCTGGAACGGCGACCCCACCGTGCCGGGCGAGGTGCCGAGCACGCTGCCGCCGGCGGCGGAGATCAAGTCGCCGCTCGAGGTCGGGTCGACGGCGATCGGGCAGTTCCGTACGCTCGCAACGCCGCTCCAGATGGTGTCGGTCGCCCAGACGATCGGGTCGCACGGCGTGCGCCACCTGCCGACGCTGGCGCTCGGCGACGGGACGCGCAGCGTGCGCGTGATCCGGCCCCGGATCGCGCGCACGATCGAGTCGCTGATGCTGGACGTGGTCGAATACGGGACGGGCACCGCGGCGGCGGTGCCGGGGGTCAAGGTGGCCGGCAAGACCGGGACCGCCGAGCTGGAGGACACACGCGACCCCGAGACCGGCGAAACCAAGCCCCCGGACCCGACCAACACGGACGCCTGGTTCACGGCCTACGCCCCGGCCGGCCGCCCGACGATCGCGGTGGCGGTGATGCTGGTGGGGGCCGGAGCCGGCGGAGCGACGGCGGCGCCGGCGGCGCGGGTGGTGTTGGAGGCGGCGCTGTAGCTGAGTGTGGGCCCTAGTTCCGGCAAATATCACCCGAAGTAGGGCCCACACGCATCCGGCCGACCCTGGTTGCTGCAGTTCGCCGCGCTCGCGCTAGATATCCAGCTCGAACGTGCGCTTCTCGCCGTCCTTCTCGATCTCGAGCTCGAGGGGGCGGTTCTCGGTGTTCTCGAGCGGGAACTGGAAGAGCAGCATCGAGCCCGCGGTCGGCCCGAGCTGGGCGACGCTGCCGGCCTCCGGGATGCACTCCTTGGGGTCGAGCGTGCGCGGGATGTAGGCGAACTGGTTGTCGTCTGGGAGCGGCTCGGGCTCGAAGGTGTTCTCCTGGTTGTCCTTCACGATGAACTCGCTGGCCACCGCGCGCTGATCGTCCGACACGTTGCACGCGCGCAGGAACACGCCGTAGAGCGCCTCGCCGGGCGGCGCCTCGTCGGTCACGTAGGCGTTGTCCGGCGTGATTTTCGGGTTGAGCTCGCGGGTGATGAAGACCGTGTAGTCGACCCCGCCGAGCTCGATTGCCAGACCCTCGTTAGCGGGCTCGTCGATGCCCTGCTCGTCGCTCGCCGCAGGCCACCAGCCCGAGCGGGGCGGCGAGGGCGAGTGCGCATGCGACGATCGGCAGGCGGCGGAGCATCGAGCGCGGCATTCTAGGAGGCCTCCCGGCGCGGCGCGCGGGCGGGGTCCATCCCCGTGGCGACGCCGAAGCGAGCCGCCTTGGCCGGCTCGTAGCCGGCGATCGTGGCGCGCTTGAGCTCGCCGCTCGGGGGCTCCTCGAAGATCATGCGCAGGCGCTTGAGCGCCTTGGAGGTCTGGCGGCGAAGCCACCCGTGGGCGCCCACCTCCCTGACGCGATCGATGATCGTGGCCGGCTCGCTGAAGGTCGTGAGCTCCACGCGCGTGACGCCGTGCCCCTCGTCGGAGAAGTCGTAGATGGCGAGCGAGCGGTTGCGGCCGCGCCGGCCGACCCTGATCTCCTCGACGATCCGGCGCGGCCGGTCGACCTCGGTGATCTGAAGCTCGGCGTACTCCTTGGCGAAGGGCGCCTTGAGCTGAAAGCGCGAGGCGGCGCCGAGCCCGACCGGGTTGACGCGGGCGAGCCGGTAGTCGCGCATGAAGTGATCCGTGTACGCCGGGCGCGCGGCCAGATCGCAGACGAAGTCGAAGATCTGCTCCCGGGGAGCGGTGATGACGGTGGAGACGGTGACCTGGCGCACGGGCGCGCGCCATTCTACGGAGGGCGCTCGCTACGCGGCCTTAGGCACGACGGCCAGCCGGCGCTCGCTCGCGTGCACGCGCTCGGAGCGCACCGCTCGGCGGCTCTCGTCGGGCAGCGCGCCGAAGCAGAGCTCGCAGAGCTGCTGGCCCGAGCCGAGCTCGTGCAGCCGCTCGCCGGCGAGCGGGATGCGCCGGCAGTCGTGGCACCCGTCGAGCGGCGGGAGCGCCCGGATGCTGCGCCGCATTAGCATCGCTGCGAGGTCTGGCATATCGAGCCTGTTTCTGGAGATCGAACGGCAGTCCTCCATGTGGCGCGCAGAGTCCCGGCGGAAAGCTCGCAAATACCGCCAATGCGTAACACCGGCCCAGTTGGGCTCGTTACTATCCTCACTACCCCCATCCCGAGGAGAGTTTTCGATGGAAGCCTTCAGCGCCGGGACCCTGGCAGGCGCCGGATCCTTCCGCTGCGACTCCTGCGGCTTCGCGGTAGCGCTTCACGAACGTGACCCGGTACCGGGATGCCCCGAGTGCGGCGGACTCCGATTCAAGCGCTCGTCGCTGTTCGGCGAAGGCGACGCACCCCCTGCTCACCACGATCTGGAGGCGCCGCCGGAGTGGCTCGAGGACGCGCGCGAGGCGCTCGTCCGCCCTGGCGACTACCTCGCCTTCGAGGACGACGAGCGTGTACGCGTCGTGCCGCTTCAGGAGGGCTGGACCCGCATCGGCCGCAGCCTTTCGGCCCACATCCGCTTCGACGACCCCACCGTCTCCCGCCGTCACGCGCTCGTCTACTGCGACTCCGACGGAGCGCGCATCCTCGACGACCGCAGCCTCAACGGCGTGTTCCGCAACGGCGACCGCGTCGAGCTGGCCGAGCTCGAGGACGGCGACGAGATCGACGTCGGGCGCTTCCGCGTCTTCTACGTGAGCCTGGTCGCCAACCGAACGGCGATCGCCGGCTAGCCGGCCAGTTCGGCCAGGCCCTCGTCGCGTGATTTGACCGGTCGGTAGCCGAGCTCGCGCTCGGCCCGGCCGGTGTTGATCGTGCACTCCTGCGAGGAGACCCAGACCGCGAAGCGGGTCAGCGGCGGCGACCCGGACCGCCGCAGCAGCCGCCACAGCCGCTCGGCGGCCCCCGCCGCGACCCGCGCCACCGGGGTCGGCACCGAGCCGGTCGGCGGCGTAACGCCCTGCGTCTCGAGCATCCGCGAGACGAACTCGCGGAACACCACCGGCTCGCCGTCGGTGACGAAGTAGACGCTCCCGGAGTCGGCCTTGGTCGCCCCCAGCCAGAGGCCCTCGACCGTGTTGTCGACGTGCGTGGTGGCGGTCAGGTTGCCTCCGCCGCCGACCCACCGGAAGCGCCCCGAGCGGACCATCTCGACCAGCGCCGGCAGCAGCGTGGTGTCGCCGCGGCCCCACACGAAGCGCGGCCTGATCACCACGGTCTCGAGCCCGTCGCCGTTCGCGTCGCGCACGAGCTGCTCGGCCTTCGCCTTGCTCGAGGAGTAGAGGGCGGGCGAGTCGGGACGCAGCGGCGCGGTCTCGTCGACGTTCACGAGCGGGTCGCCCGCCATCAGCGCCGCCTCGGTGCCCACGTGGACGAGCCGCCGCACGCCCGCCGCGCGACAGGCGGCGATCACGTTCGCGGTGCCGCGCACGTTGAGCCGCTCGAACTCGTCCGGGTCGCCCCAGTCCTCGACCTTGGCGGCGGCGTGGAAGGCCACGTCTGCGCCCGTCGCGCCCTCGCGCATCATCGCCTCGTTCTCGAGATCGCCCGGGACCGGCACGGCGCCGCGCTCGCGCACCTTCTGCTCGGCGGCGCTGCGAGCGGGCGAGGGCGCGGACGTCCCACCCCTCGGCGCGCAGGCGCTCGATCAGCGCGCCGCCGATGAAGCCGGAGCCCCCGGTCACGAACGCGGTCGGCATACGCGCACGCTATTCGGTCGAGACCGAGGGATCCATCTGCTCGCGCTCCGGCACGGCCATCAGGAAGTGCTCGGCCGGCGCCGCGGCCAGCGCCGTCACGCGCTCGGCCTCGCCCTCCTGGGCCGTGGCGCGCAGCTCGCCCGCGTAGCCGCCGAGCAGCTCTTGGACGTCGCGCACGCCCTCCCCGTCGAGCTCGGCCAGCGCGACCTTGGCGCCCGCGCCGCGGCGGCGCTCGAGCGCGGCGCGGTCGAGCTTCCAGTCCGGGTTCACGCGCAGGTAGACCCGCCCGCCGGTCTGGCCGGCGCAGAACCATGGCCCGGGATCGCCGAGCACCACCGCGCGCCCGGCGGTCATGTACTCGAAGGCGAACCCCTTGAGGTTGGCGCGATCCGCGAGGCAGCCGAGCGAGTCGTCGAGTGGGGCGGCCGGCTCGCCGCCGACGACGACGTCGGCGCCGGAGAGGCGGATGCAGAAGCGCGAGTCGGCGTCGCCCTGGACGAACAGCCGCCCGCGCTGGGCGCCGTAGGCGAACGACTTGCCGACCGAGCCCCCGACTCGCCGGCCGAGCCGGCTGAGCCCCTTCATGACAGCCACCTTGCCGCCGTACATCGCCTTGGCAACGCCATCCTGAGCGCCGCCCTCGACGGTGATGTCGACGCCCTCGACGCCGAAGGCCGCGAGGCCTTGGCCCGCGACGGCGGCGAAGCGCTCGGGAGCGGGAGCGGCCGAGGCGGGCGCGGCGGCGGGCGAAGCGGCCGTGGCGGCGGCGGGCGCAGCCGCCACCGCGACCCGCTCCCGCGCCAGCGCTCCGGCCGCGGCCGTGCCGCGCATCCGCTCGGGGTCCGCCGAGGCCATCGCCAGCGGTCGCGACGCCACCAGGCCGGCGGCTTCGCGCTCGTCGGCGCCGAACGGCACGTCCAGGTCCAGCATCTCCCCGAGCGGGCGGATCAGGTCCTCCAGGTCCACTCGCTCCGACGCCCGCGACTGCACCAGCAGGTCCGAGCGGCCGACCAGGTCCTGCACGCGCTCGAACCCGAGCGACGCCGCGATCTGCTCGACCTCCGCCCCCATCGCCCCGAAGAAGCGCGCGCAGCTCTCCACCGCCGACTCGTAGACCTGCGGCGTGAACTTCTTCAGCCCCTTGAGCTGGGCCTCCTGCTCCGACTCGATCTGGGTCGCGATGCCCACGTGGCACGTGTCGAGCTGGCAGCCGCGGCAGATCGTGCAGCCCAGCGACACCATCGCGAGCGTCCCGAAGCCGACCCGGTTGGCCCCCAGGCAGAGCAGCTTCACGATGTCGTGGCCATGGCGGTAGCCGCCGTCCGCCCAGATCTCCACGCGGTTGCGCAGCCCCGCCTCCATCAGCGCCAGGTGCACCGCGCGCGTGCCGATGTCCGACGGCAGCCCCACGTGCCGCAGCGCGTGCGACCGCGCCGCGCCGGTCCCGCCCTCGAATCCCGAGAGCGTCAGGATGTCGGCCCCCGCCTTGGCGATCCCCACCCCGATCGTGCCGATGTTCGGCACCACCGGCACCTTCACCGACACGCGCAGGTCGGGGTTGGCGGTCTTCAGCTCGTCGATCAGCTCGGCCAGATCCTCGATCGAGTAGAGGTCGTGGTTGTTCGAGGGCGAGATCAGGTCCGTGCCCGGGGTCGCGTTGCGCGCCTGCGCGACCTTCGCCGTCACCTTGCGCGCGGGCAGGTGCCCGCCCTCGCCCGGCTTGGCCCCCTGGCCGATCTTGATCTCGACCAGGTACGACGAGTTGACCATCTCGCCGGTCACCCCAAACCGGCCGGACGCCACCTGCTGCCCGCGCCAGCGCGGGTAGCGCCCGTAGAGGTCCTGGATCTCGCCCCCCTCGCCGTTCATCGCGACGATGTCGATCCGCTTGGCCGCCTCCGCGTAGGCGCGGTAGGCGATCTCGCCCTGGGAGCCGAAGCTCATCGACGAGATCACGATCGGATAGGCGTGCAGCCCCACCTCGGCGGTCGCGTGCGCCACCGGCGGTCCACCGGGCCGCAGCTCGAGCAGGTGCCGCAGCGACACCGGCTGCTGGGCCTCCAGCTCGCGCACGCGCAGCGAGTAGTCCTCGTACGAGCCCGTCCCGGCCGCCGCCGCCACCGCCGGCTTGTAGACCTTCGGGTAGAAGCGGAACGTCTTGCCCGGCCGCGCCTCCTCGGCGCCCGCGAGGACGCGGCGACGCTCGTCGCCGTCGCGGTCGAGCTCGGCGAAGCCCACGCCGCCACGCTCGGAGCCGAAGTACGCCGGCGTCGCGAAGGTCGCGGTCAGCTCCGGCTTCAGCCCGATGCAGGAGAACACCCGCGCGTAGCCGCGCACCTCGTGGATGCCGAGTGTCGAGATCACCTTCTCGATCCCCTTGCGCAGCGCGGCGCACAGGTTCGAGATGTCGGTCCGGTAGTCGTCCATCAGCCCGACCTCGACCATCGTGTAGGGGCACACCCCGTCGGCGCCGAGGCCGAGCGCCAGCACCGTGTCGTGCACGTTGCGCAGCGCGGCCGAGCGCAGCACGATCCCGCAGCGCCGGCGCAGGTTGACCTCGCCCGGCTCGACCATGTGCTCGCGCAACGCCAGGTCGACGGCGGCGAGGGCGAGGTGGGGATCGAGGTAGCGGCGATCGCCCTCGTAGACCGTGCGGTCGGAGATCACGAGCAGCTCGGCCCCGTTGCGCACGGCCGCGGTGGCCTCCTGCTTGAGGCGCTCGATCGCGCCGTGCGTGCCCTCGGACTCGAGGCACGACAGGTCGATCACGTGCGCGCGGGCCGCGGAACTCCTCCCAGAGGTCCTCGAGCAGGAACGTCTTGTGCTCGCGCGCCACGGCGCGGTAGACCGAGTCGCCGAGCGGGGCCAGCCCGTCGTGTCCGCCCAGGATCACGCCGAAGGCGGTCTCGATCGTGGTCCGCCGCGCCGGCACGCGGTCGAGCGGCGGCCGCGCGCCGAAGACCGCGCGGCACGAGAAGTGCTCGATCTCGCGCTCGCGGTCGATCGCCGGGTTGGTCACCACGGCCACCGACTCCTTGAAGAAGTCGGCCAGGTTCTGGCGCTCGGGCGACAGGCACGCGAGCGGGCCGTCGTAGCCGAGCGAGCCGATCGGCTCCGCCCCGGTGGCGGCCATCTGCTGCACGAGCTTCATGTCCTCGCGCTGCCAGCCGAAGCCGCCGAGCACGCGATCCTCGACCTTGACCGGCTCGGACGGGCCGGCGCTCGTGTAACCGGGCACGTCCTGGCCCTCGAGCGGGCCGCCGGTGGGGATCGCCTCGGCAAACGCGGCGGCCGACCCGGCGCGCGCCCACCAGCGCTCCAGGCAGAGCCACTGCAGGTCGGTGTGCCCGACGAGGGCCTCGCCCGGCCGCGCCATGACCTTCTCACCGGGCGCCAGCGGCTTCGGCTCGGCGACCAGGTCCTCGGTCGCGACGATGCCCGGCTCGCTCGAGAACACGTGTGCCGCGGCCGTCTCGAGTTGCCAGAGCGGCCGCAGCCCGAGTGCGTCGACGGAGAACACGCACTCGCCCCCGTGCCGTGAGATCAGAGCCACCGGTCCCTGGGCCATCGGGCCGAATGCCTGGCGCAGGTACATGTAAAAGCCGCGCAGCTCCTCCGGCATGCGCTTGATCTCGTTCACGATCGGGGGCATCAGGAGCTCGATCGCCTCCACCAGACTGAGGCCGTGGCCGACGAGGGCTTCGACGGTGCGGTCGAGGTCCTGGGAGTCGGAGCCGCCGCGAACCAGCGGCACGCCCAGCATGCGCGCCTCGGTGCGCAGGCGGGCGACCGTGTTGATCTCGCCGTTGTGCCCGAGCACGCCGAACGGCTGCACGCGCCGGAAGCTCGGGGAGGTGTTGGTGGAGTAGCGGTTGTGGCCGAGCACGACCGCGGTGCGCACGCGCGGGTCGCGCAGGTCGGGGTAGTAGCCGCCGAGCACCGCCGGGGTGCCGAGCGCTTTGTAGACGACCGAGTGCGTGGAGCAGGACGCGACGTGCAGGTCGAGGCTGTCCTCGAGCAGGACGGCGAGCTCGAAGCAGCGCGCGGGCTCCTGGATCAGGCCACCGACCTGCCAGAACAGCGGCTCCTCCTCGCGCGCCCGCGGGCCCAGCGCCGTGCTGTCGACCACGCCGTCGCGCTCGGCCAGCACGCGCAGCCCGATCCGACTCATCAGCTCGCGGGCGCTCTCCTTCACGGCGCCGGCCGCGCGCGGGATCAGGACGTGGGCGACGGCGAAGCCGGGATCGAGCACCAGGTCGGGCGCGTGACCGCCGGCGCGCACCTCCTCCGCCCAGAGCTCGCGCGGGACGTCGATCGACAGGCCGCAGCCGTCCCCCTGGCCGTCGATACCGCCGGCGCGGTGGAGCATGTGCTGCAGCGCCGCCAGCGCGGCGGGGATCGGGTCGTGCGCGGGCCGCGCGTCCTTCGCGACCCAGGCGTACAGCGCGCAGGCGTCGTGCTCCTCGACGGTCCAGGGAGCCCTCAACCGAACGCCGCCTCGATCACCCGCCTCAGCTCCGCCTCGTTGGCCGAGCCGAGATGGATCGCGCCGTTGACGAAGAACCGGGGCGTGCTCGGGATGCCGCTCTCGGCGCCGCTGCGGAGGTCCTCCTGCACGCGCTCGGCGTGCACCCCTTCGCGCAGCTCGCGGTCGAAACGCTCCACGTCGAGGCCGAGCGCGGCGGCGTGCTCGCGCAGCTGCTCGTCGCTCAGGGCGTGCTGGTTCTCGAAGAGGCGATCGTGCATGTCCCAGAAGCGCCCCTGCGCCCCAGCCGCCTCGGCGGCCTCGGCGGCGGCCAGCGCGCGCGGGTGCAGATCCGAGAGCGGCATGTGTCGGAACACGAAGCGCAGCCAGGGGAAGTCCTTCAGCAGCGCGCGCACGACGGGGTAGGCGTCGCCGCAGTAGGGGCACTGGAAGTCGCCGTACTCGACCAGCGTCACGCGGCCGTCCACGGCGCCGCGCACGTGATCGCGCTCGGGCTGGACCGCCGGGATCCCGGCCATCGCTACCGCTCCTCGCGCGGGCCCGACCAGAACGCGTCGCCGACCGTGACCGTACGGGCCGTCTCGGCCTGGTGGCGCAGCGAGTGCGGGTCGCCGTCCTCGAAGGCGAACATCGAGGCGGCGGGGATGTTGCGGGTCTCGCCCGATCCGCCCAGGAAGCGGTCGACCACGCGCGCGCAGCGCCGTCCCTCGGCGATCGCGGTGACCACCAGCGACTGCCCCATGCGCGCGTCGCCGCAGGCGAACACCCCCGCCTCGTCGGTGACGTACACCGGCGCCTTCACGTTGCCGCGCGCGTCGAGCTCCACGCCGAGCTGCTCCAGCGCGCCCTCGTGCTCGGGGTGGCTGAACCCGATCGCGATCAGCACCAGGTCGGCGGGCTCGGTGAACTCGCTGCCCGCGACTGCGTGCAGGTCGCGCGACGAGGTGCCCTCCACGCGCCGACCCTCGACCGCCCTGACGCGGCCGCCCTCGCCGGCGATCGCGGTGATCTGGGTGCCGAAGCGCCGCTCGCCGCCCTCGTCGAGCGCGTAGGTCGAGGGCGTGCGCTTGGGCGGCAGCGGCCAGGGCGTGCCCTCCGGCCGCCCCTCGCCGGGCAGAGGCGGATAGACGTCGAGCAGCAGCACGTCCGACGCGCCCTCGCGCAGCGCGTTCGAGATGCAGTCCATGCCGGTGTCGCCGCCGCCCACGACCACCACGCGCCGGCCCGCCGCGGTGATCCGCTCCTCCGGCGCGAGCTCCGGGGCCGGGCGGCCCTCCTGGCGCGCCACGTGGCGGTTGCGCTGGTAGAGGTACTCCATCGCGAAGTGCACGCCCTGGAGCTCGCGGCCGGGCACGGGCAGGTCGCGGTGCACGCGCGAGCCGATCGCCATCACGACGGCGTCGTGGCGCTCGCGCAGGTCGGCCGCCGAGATGTCGCGGCCGACGTCGATCCCGTACCGGAACGCGATTCCCTCCTCGATCAGCAGGTCCACGCGCCGGTCGATGATCCATTTCTCGAGCTTGGCGTCGGGCACGCCGAAGCGCAGCAGGCCGCCGGGGCCCTCGTCGCGCTCGTAGACCGTCACGGAATGCCCGTGGCGGTTCAGCTCGGCGGCGACCGCGAGGCCGGCCGGTCCCGATCCGACCACCCCGACCGAATGACCGCTGCGCGCCGTCGGCGGGGTGGGCACGATCCAGCCCTCGTCGTACCCGCGAGTCACGATCGCCAGCTCGATCTGCTCGATCGTCACCGCGTCGTCGTTGATGTCCAGCACGCACGCCGACTCGCACGGCGCCGGGCAGATCAGCCCCGTGAACTCCGGGAAGTTGTTGGTCGCGTGCAGGTGGGTCAGCGCCTCGCGCCAGCGATCGTTGTAGACGAGGTCGTTCCAGTCGGGGATCTTGTTGCCGAGCGGGCAGCCCTCCTGGCAGAACGGCACGCCGCAGTCCATGCAGCGACCGCCCTGCTCGCGCAGCGTGCCGTCGTCCGGCAGCGAGAAGTACTGCCGGTAGTCGCGCACGCGCTCGCGCGGGTCGCGCTTCTGGAAGCCGACCCGCTCCAGGCGCAGGAACCCGCGTGGGTCGCCCATCAGGCCGCGACTTCTTCCTGGGTCAGCTCCAGCAGCGCGCGCTTGTAGTCGTGCGGCATCACCTTCACGAAGCGGCCCAGCTCCTCGTCCCAGGACTCGAGCACGCGCTCCGCCACCGCCGAGCCGGTGCGCTCGTGGTGCTCCTCGACGAAGCCGCGCAGCTCGAGCGCCTCGTCCGGCGTGATCTCGTCGAACCCGACCAGCTCGGTGTTGCAGCGCGAGCGGAAGCCGCCGTCCACGTCGAGCACGTAGGCCACGCCGCCGCTCATGCCGGCCGCGAAGTTGAGCCCGGTCGGCCCGAGCACCACCACGCGACCGCCGGTCATGTACTCGCAGCCGTGGTCGCCGATGCCCTCGACGACGGTCACCACGCCCGAGTTGCGCACGGCGAAGCGCTCGCCGGCGAGCCCGCGGAAGAAGGCCTTCCCGGAGGTCGCCCCGTAGAGGACCGTGTTCCCGACGATCGCGTTGTCCTCGGCGCGGAAGGTCGCGGCGCTGGAGGGGCGCACGACGAGCGTGCCGCCCGACATGCCCTTGCCCGTGTAGTCGTTGGCGTCGCCCTCCAGCTCGAGCGTCACCCCGGCGGCGAGCCAGGCGCCGAAGCTCTGGCCGGCCGATCCCTCGAGATGGACCACGATCGAGCCCTCGGGCAGCCCTTCCTCTCCGTGGTGGCGGGCGATCTCGCCCGACAGCAGCCCGCCGACCGCGCGGTTCTTGTTCTCGATGCGCCGCTCGAGCCGCACGGGCTGACCGCGCTCGATGGCGCCGCCGCGAGCGCTGGAGCAGGTCGAGGTCGATCGAGTCGTAGAGCACCGGCTCAGGCCGGCGCACGCAGTGGAGCGGCGCGTCCGCCGGCACGTCGGCAGGCGTCTCGAGCAGCGGGCGCAGGTCGATGCCGCGGCCCTTCCAGTGGTCGATCGCCTCGTTCGGCACGAGCAGGTCGTGTGCGGCCGATCAGCTCCGCCACCGAGCGCACGCCCAGCTGCGCCATGATGCCGCGCAGCTCCTCGGCGACCATGAACAGGTAGTTGACGACGTGCTCGGGCTGCCCCTCGAAGCGCCGGCGCAGCTCCGGATCCTGGGTCGCGATCCCCACCGGGCACGTGTTCAGGTGGCAGACGCGCATCATCACGCAGCCGAGTGCGATCAGCGGCGCGGTGGAGAAGCCGAACTCGTCGGCGCCCAGGATCGCCCCGATGGCCACGTCGCGCCCCGTGCGCATCTGGCCGTCGACCTCCACCAGGATGCGCGAGCGCAGGTCGTTGCGCAGCAGCGTCTGCTGGGTCTCGGCCAGGCCGATCTCCCAGGGGATGCCGGCGTGATGGATCGACGCCTGCGGCGAGGCGCCAGTGCCGCCGTCGTGGCCGGCGATCACCACGTGGTCGGCGTTGGCCTTGGCCACGCCCGCGGCGACGGTGCCCACCCCGATCTCGGACACGAGCTTGACCGACACCCGCGCGCGCGGGTTCGCACAGCGCAGGTCGTAGATCAGCTGCTTGAGGTCCTCGATCGAGTAGATGTCGTGGTGCGGCGGCGGCGAGATCAGCGTCACGCCCGGCGTCGAGTGGCGCAGGCCGGCGATGTAGCGGTCGACCTTGTGCCCGGGCAGCTGGCCGCCCTCGCCCGGCTTGGCGCCCTGCGCGACCTTGATCTGCAGCTCGTCGGCGTTGACGAGGTAGTTCACGGTCACTCCGAAGCGGCCCGAGGCCACCTGCTTGATCGACGAGCGGCGCTCGTCGCCGAAGCGCGCGGCGTCCTCCCCGCCCTCGCCGGTGTTCGACTTGCCGCCGAGCCGGTTCATCCCGACGGCGAGCGTCTCGTGGGCCTCCGGCGAGAGCGCGCCGAGCGACATCCCGCCCGACTTGAAGCGCTTGACGACCTCGGTGGCGGGCTCCACCTCCTCGAGCGGCACCGGCTCGGTGTCGTCGCGGAAGCGGAGCAGCCCGCGCAGCGAGGTGTTGCGCACCGCCACGTCGTTCACGTAGGTCGCGAAGCGCTCGTACGCCTCCGCCCCGTCGCCGTTGCGGGCGGCCTGCTGGAGCGTCGCGATCGTCTCCGGGTTCCAGCCGTGGTACTCGCCGCGCCGGCGCCAGGCGTAGATGCCGCCCGCCGGGCAGCAGCTCGGAGACCGCGGCCGGATAGGCGCGCGCGTGGCGACCGAGCGCCTCGTCGGCGATCTCCTTCAGGCCGATGCCCTCCACGCGCGACGGCGTGCCGGTGAAGTGGCGATCGACCACCTCCCTCTTGACGCCGACGGCCTCGAAGATCTGGGCGCCGGTGTAGGAGCGCATCGTCGAGATGCCCATCTTGGAGAGGATCTTCAGCAGGCCCTTGCCGATCGCCTTGATCACCCGCTGCTCGGCCTCGGCGGGGGTCATTTCCTCGGGCAGGCGGCCGTCGCGGTGGAGCGCGTAGAGCGACTCGAACATCAGGTACGGGTTGACCGCTGAGGCGCCGAACCCGATCAGCGTGGCCAGGTGGTGGATCTCGCGCGCCTCGCCGGTCTCGACCACGAGTCCGATCTGCAGGCGAGTGCCCTCGCGCACGAGGTGGTGGTGCACCGCTCCGACCGCCAGCAGCGACGGTATCGCCGCGCGCTCGGGGCCGATGTTGCGGTCCGAGAGCACGATGATGTTCACCCGGCGCGCGACCAGGTCGGAGGCCTCGCGGCAGATCTCGGTGAGGCGCTGCTCCATGCCGGCCTCGCCCTTGCCGACCGGCCAGGTCATGTCGATCGTTCGGGCCTCGAAGACGCTGTGGTCGACCTGGCGCAGCTTCTCCAGCTCCGAGTTGCGCAGGATCGGCTGCTCCATCACGAGCTGGTGGCAGTGGTCGGGCGTCTCCCCGAGCAGGTTGATCTCCGGGCCGATGCAGGCCGTCAGGCTCATCACGACCGACTCGCGGATCGGGTCGATCGCCGGGTTGGTGACCTGCGCGAACAGCTGCTTGAAGTAGGAGAACAGCGGCGGGAGCCGGTCCGACAGGCTGGCCAGCGCCACGTCGTTGCCCATCGAGCCGGTCGGCTCCACGGCTTCGCGCGCCATCGGCGCGAGGATCACCTTGAGGTCCTCCTCGGTCCAGCCGAAGGCGAGCTGCTTGGCGCGCAGCGGCTCGACGCGAGGAACGCGCGGGCTCTTCTCGGGCAGGTCCTCGATGTGCACGACCCGGTCGTGCAGCCACTCGCCGTAGGGGCGGCGGCGGGCCAGGTCGGCCTTGACCTCGTCGTCGGGCACGATCCGGTCGCGCTCGAGGTCGACCAGGAACAGCTTGCCGGGGCGCAGGCGTCCCTTGGCGACGATCTGGTCCTCGCTGGCCTTCAGCACCCCCGTCTCCGAGGCGAGCACGACCCAGCCGTCCTTGGTCACGACCCAGCGCCCGGGGCGCAGCCCGTTGCGGTCGAGCGTCGCGCCGATCACGCGGCCGTCGGTGAACGCGACCGCCGCGGGACCGTCCCAGGGCTCGATCAGCGACGAGTGGTAGGCGTAGAAGTCGCGCACCTCCTGCTTGAGCTCGCGCCGGCCCTGGTAGGCCTCGGGGATCAGCATCGAGATCGCGTGGGCGGGTGAGCGGCCGCCCAGCACGAGCAGCTCCATCAGGCCGTCGAGCGAGGCCGAGTCGGAGATGTCGTCGCGCAGTAGGCCGCGGATCTTGTCGATGTCGTCGCCGAACATCGGCGAGGCGAGCGTCAGCTCGCGCGCGCGGTGCCAGTTGCGGTTGCCGCGCAGCGTGTTGATCTCGCCGTTGTGGGCGAGCATCCGGTACGGGTGGGCCAGCTCCCAGCTCGGGAAGGTGTTGGTCGAGAAGCGCGAGTGGACGAGCGCCATCCGCGACACGAGCCGCTCGTCTTTTAAGTCGGGGAAGTACTGGGAGATCTGCGGGGCGGTGAGCATCCCCTTGTAGACGACCGTCCTGCTCGACAGCGTCGCGATCGCCAGGTTGGGCAGCTCGGCTCGCTCGATCACGCGGCGGATCACGTAGAGGCGGCGCTCGAAGGCGTCCTGGTCGGCCTCGGTCGAACCGACGAACACCTGGCGGATGCAGGGGGCGGCCGCGCGGGCGACCGTGCCGCAGTGCTCGGCCACCACCGGCACGTCGCGCCAGCCCAGCACGCGCTGGCCCTCGGCCTCGACGGTCTCGGCGATCAGGCGCTCGGCGTGCTCGCGGGCGAACGCGTCGCCCGGCAGGAAGCACACCCCCACGCCGTAGCTGCCCGCCGCGGGCAGCTCGAACGGCACCTCGGCGCGGAACAGCTCGTCGGGCAGCTGGATCAGGATGCCCGCGCCGTCGCCCGTGTCGGCGTCGGCCCCCTCGGCGCCGCGGTGCTCGAGGTGCTCGAGCGCCCAGAGCGCGCGCGAGATCACCTCATGGGAAGCGGGCGCGCCGAGTCGCGCCACGAAGGCGACACCGCAAGCATCGTGCTCATAGGTCGGGTCGTACAGGCCGTAACCGGCCCGGCCGCTGGGGGGTGCCATCTTCAGATCCTCGGGTTCCGCGCCTTCTTCGAGCGGGCGCGCGACGGGTGCGAGCCCAAATGATACGTCTCTTTACCCAGGCAGTAGGGTGGACCGAGCGTGGCCGTGACCATCACTGTCCTCTCGCAGAAGGGCGGCACGGGGAAGACGACGACCGTGCGGACGCTCGCCGACGCCTACCGCCGCAGCGGGCTCGAGGTGCTCTGCGTCGACCTCGACCCGCAGGGCAACCTGTCCGACTACTTCGACGTGCCCGCGGACGCGTCGCCGACGATCGCCGACGTGCTGGCCGGGCAGGCGCGCGCCTCCGATGCGGTCTACGCGGACGTGCTGCCGGCCAACCTGGGGCTGGCCGAGGCCGAGCTGGTGCTCGGCGGCAAGATGGGCCGCGAGCTGACGCTCAAGCGCGCGCTGCGCGAGGTCAAGCGCGGGTACGACCTGGTGCTGGTTGACTGCCCGCCGTCGCTCGGGCTGCTGACCGTCAACGCGCTGGTGGCCGCCGATCAGGCGCTGATCACGAGCGAGGCCGAGTACTTCTCGCTGCAGGGCGTGGAGCAGGCGCTGGAGGTGGTGGAGCTGGCCCGGGAGTCGCTGCACCCCGATCTCGAGTGGCTGGGCGTGATGCTGAACATCGCCGACATGCGGCTGGTCCACTCGCGCGAGGCGCTGCGATCGCTGCAGGAGCGGTTCGAGGACAAGGTCTTCACCACGGTCGTGCGGCGCAGCGTCCGCTACGCCGAGTCGGCCGAGCGCGGGGTCTCGATCCTCGACTACGCGCCCGACCTCGGCGCCGACTACCTGGCGCTGGCGTCCGAGACCCTTGAGCGGCTGGGCGGGTTCGAAGAGGCCCGCGAGCGGTTGGCCGGCACGGCGAGGTCGTCGGCGATCGCGTCCTCGTAGAGCAGGGAGTGCACACACGGCGATCCAGGGGGATCGAATGTCGTGATCTTCGGGCTGATGCTGGCGCTTGGCTCGGCGGTGGCCACCAACCTCGCCTTCCTGTTCAAGCAACGCGGCGCGGTCCTCGCACCCCCGATCAGCGCCCGCCACCTGGTGCGCAGCGCCGCCGGCCTGTTTGGCTCCAAGTGGTTCCTGATCGGCTGGATCGTGGCGATCCTGGCCTGGGGGCTGCACGTGGGCGCCCTCGCGCTCGCGCCGCTGTCGATCGTGCAGGCGGTGCTGTCCGGCGGGCTCGTCTTCCTCGCGGTGTTCGCCGAGCGGTTCTTCGGCTTTAGCCTCGGGCGGCGGCAGTGGGTCGGCGTGACGATCACGGCTGCCGGCTTGGTGGTCATCGGGCTGACCGGCGGCGGGGCGACGGACCTGGAGCGCGCGTCGCTGGGTGCGCTGATCGCCGTCGAGGGCGCGATCTTCGCGCTGGGCGCCGTGCTGGTGAGGATCTCGGCACGCCGCCACATGAGTCCGCGCGCCGAGGGCCTGCTGCTCGGCGCGGCGGCCGGGGCTCTCTTCGGAGTCTCGGACATCGCGCTCAAGTACCTCACCCAGGCGCCGCCGGGCCCGCTGCTCGGGGTGGTGAGCCCGTGGACGCTGACGGCCCTCGTCGCGGGCATCATCTCCTTCTACGCATCCGCGCGCAGCCTCCAGATCGGAGAGGGCGTCGAGGTCATCGCGATCACCTCCGTGGCCGCCAACCTCGGGGCCATCCTCGGCGGAATCGTGGTGTTCCACGAGCCGATCGGCTCCGGCGCGGCCGCCATCACGGCGCGCTTCTTCGCGTTCTGCTTCGTGATCGCGGGCGCGGCGCTAATGCCTGCCCCGATGCGGGCCAGCCTCACCCAAAATGGGGACAAGAGCTGCTAGGGTCTGTCACGCGCCGGGCCCAGGCGCACAGGGGGATTCAACCGAGTCCTCCGCCCCAGAGAAGAGAGTTGGCCCCATATGTTTGCCACCATTCGCCGCTACGAGTCGGTCGATCCGGCGCGCACCGACGAGCTCATCAAGAAGGTCGATGAGACCCTCGTGCCCATCCTGAGCGACGTGCCGGGCTTCCTCGGCTACCACCTGATCCAGGCCGGTGACCGAGTCTTCAGCTCGATCGGCTTCTACGACACCTCGGATCACGCCGACGAGGCGAACCGCGTGGCCTCCGACTGGGTGCGCGAGCAGAAGCTCGAGACGGCCCTCCCGAGCCCGCCGATGGTCACGGGCGGCGAGGTCGTCGTGAGCAAGTCGCAGGAGCTCGTCCAGGCCTAACCCGGCCTGGAGGCGTTTCGCTTAGGCTCGCGCCTCCATGGACAACGAGCTGCTGTTCCAGCCCGCCACCGAGCTCGCCGGCCTCGTCCACGGCGGCGAGCTCAGTGCGCGGGAGCTGACCGAGACGGCCCTCGACCGGATCGAGGCCCTGAACGGAGACCTCAACGCCTTCGTCCACGTCGATGCCGACGGCGCCCTCGCTACCGCCGACTCCATCGGGCCGGGGGACGAGCGGCCGTTCGCCGGCGTGCCGGTCGCCGTCAAGGACACAGCGGCGGTCGCCGGCATGCCGTACACGCTCGGGTCGGATGCCTTCGGCGACTTCGTGCCGGGCCACGACGCGTTCGTGGTGCGCCGGCTGCGCGAAGCGGGCTTCGTCGTCGTCGGCAAGACGAACCTGCCGGAGTTCGGGATCCTGCCGGTCACCGAGCCGCGCCGCTTCGGGCCGACCCGCAACCCGTGGGACACCGAGCGCACGCCGGGCGGCTCCTCCGGCGGCGCCGCGGCCGCGGTGACGGCCGGCATGGTGCCGCTCGCCCACGGCAGCGACGGCGGTGGCTCGATCCGCATCCCTGCCGCCTGCTGCGGCCTCGTCGGCCTGAAGCCCAGCCGCGGGCGCATCTCGCGCGGCCCGGACCAGGGCGACGACCTCCTCGTCCAGGACGGCGTTCTCACGCATACGGTCGCGGAGACCGCGGCGCTGCTGGACGTGCTGGCCGGCTACGAGCCCGGCGACTCCACATGGGCGCCCCCGCCGGCCGAGCCGTTCGCGGCAGCGGCTGCCCGCGAGCCGGGCCGCCTGCGGATCGGCTGGACCACCACGGCGGCGATCGACGCGCCCCTCGACCCGCTCTGCGAGCGCGCCGTGAGCGACGCCGCGGAGCTGCTCGCGTCGTTCGGCCACGAGGTGGAGGAGGTCGAGGCGCCCTGGGCCGGCCAGAGCCTGCTCGAGGTCTTCACGCTGGTGTTCGGGACGCCGATCGCGGCGGGCCTCTTCTTCGGCGCCCAGGTGAGCGGCCGCGAGCCGGCCGAGGAGCTGGTGGAGCCGCTGTCCTGGACGATCTGGAACGGGATCCGGGAGCGCAACGCGCTCGACTACCTGCTCGCGCGCACGCAGCTCGGCGCGTTCTCGCGGAGCATCGTGGCGCTCTGGAGCGACTACGACGTGGTGATGACCCCGGCGCTCGCCCAGCGCCCGGTGCGGATCGGCGAGATCGACGCGTGCAGCGCGGAGCCGTGGGAGGACTTCCGCCGCTCCGGCCAGTTCACGCCGTACACGGCGATCTTCAACGTGACCGGCCAGCCGGCGATCTCGCTGCCGCTGTTCCATGGCGAGGACGGGCTGCCGCTCGCGGTGCAGCTGGCGGGCCGACCGGCGGGCGAGGGGGAGCTGCTGGCGCTGGCGGCGCAGCTGGAGGCGGCGCGGCCGTGGAGTGGGCGGCGGCCGGAGCGCCGTCAACTGCAGCAATAAAGGGCGGCCCGAGCAGAGTGATTGCTGCGGAGTGCGTCATATGCGCGCGTTTCGCAGCACTCACTCGTCCACGGCCGCTTCGAGCACCTCTTTGTCGCGGTCGTACGTGAGCAGTTCCGCGGCGTCGGCGGCAGACAGCCAGCGCAGCTCGTCGACCTCGGAGTTCGGCTCGAACCCGGGGTCCTCGACGACGCTCATCAGCCAGTAGCGCACGCGCTTCGGCCGCCCGCGGACGGTGTACTCGGTCGACGGGAGCTCGCGCGCGAGCGTGCACCGCAGCCCGGTCTCCTCCCAAACCTCCCGCAGCGCCGCCTCCTCGAACGTCTCGCCGGCGTCGAGCTTGCCCTTCGGCAGCGTCCAGTCGTCGTAGTTCGGCCGGTGCACCAGGGCTACGCGGCCGTCTTCGTCCACGACCACCCCGCCGGCCGCCTCGATCTCAGAGCTCATTGACGTCGGCCCCGCCCGGCGCGAAGGTGACCCGCTTCACCGTGCAGTCCGGCGCCGCGGTGCGCAGGCGCTCCACCAGGCTCCCGGTCTGCTCCCAGTGCGACCAGAACAGCACGGTCGGCCCGGCCCCGGAGATGGTGGCGCCCACCGCGCCCAGCGTGCGCGGCGCGCTCCACCAGCTCCATCGACCTCGGATACAGCGACCGCCGGCGCGGCTGGTGCAGCACGTCGCGCAGCCCGCGCGCCGATCAGCGAGAAGTCGTCCCGGGCCAGCCCCAGCATCAGCAGCGATGCCCGGCCGACGTTGTGCACCGCGTCCCCGAGCGGGACCTCCGGCGGCAGCGCCGCCCTGGCCGCCGTCGTCGGGCACCTCGAAGGCCGGGATCGCCAGCACGCCCTCCAGCCCCGCCGGCGGGTCGAACCGCACCGGCTCGCCCGCGCACACGACGAAGCCGCCCAGCAGCGCGGCCGCCACGTTGTCCGGGTGCCCCTCCATCTCGGCGGCCAGGTCGAACAGCGGCGCGTCCAGCTCGTACATGTGGTCGGCCGCGCACAGCCCGGCCACGATCGCCGCGGCGCTCGACCCGAGCCCGGCGGACAGGGGGATCTGAGAGCGGATCGAGAAGCTCACGCCGTCGGCCGGGTGCAGGCGCTCGAACGCCCGCACGCACAGGTTGCCGCGGTCGAGCGGCACGCCCGGGACGTCGCACTCGACGCTGAACTCGCCGCACTCGGAGACCTCCAGCTCCAGCCGGATGTCCAGCGCGGCCGCCAGCACGTCGAACCCCGGGCCGAGGTTGGCCGACGACGCCGGCACGCGAACCACCCGGCGCCGGTTCACCCCAGCACGGCCTTCTCGACGCTCGCGATGTCGGGCTCGCACGGCACGACCGAGCTGGCCCTGTTCATCGCGGTCTGCGGGTCCTTCAGCCCGTGCCCGGTGAGCACGCACACGACCCGGCCCTCGGCGCCGTACCTGAGCAGCCCGGCCACCGAAGCCGCCGAGGCCGGCTCGCAGAACACGCCCTCGCGCGCGCCCAGCAGCGCGTAGGCGTCGAGGATCTCCGCGTCGGACACCGCGCGCACCTCACCCCGCGAGGAGGTGAACGCGTTCATCGCGTCCTCCCAGCGCGCCGGGTTGCCGATCCGGATCGCCGAGGCCACGGTCTCTGGGAACTCCACCGGCGCGCCGCCCACCAGCGGCGCGGCCCCCTCGGCCTGGTAGCCGTGCAGCGCGGGCGCCACCCCGTACTCCTGGAAGCCCTTCCACCAGGACGTGACGTTGCCGGCGTTGCCGACCGGGACGCAGAGCACGTCGGGCGGGTCGCCCAGCGCGTCGCAGACCTCGAAGGCGCCGGTCTTCTGCCCCTCGATGCGGTAGTCGTTGACCGAGTTGACCAGCGCGATCGGGTGTCGCTTGGCCAGCTCGCGGACGAGCGCCAACGCCTCGTCGAAGTTGCCGCGCAGCGCGATCACGCGCGCGCCGTGCATGAGCGCCTGGGCCAGCTTGCCGGTCGCGATCTTGCCCTCCGGAACGATCACCGCCCCGCGCAGGCCGGCGCGCGCGGCGTATGCGGCGGCGCTGGCCGCGGTGTTGCCGGTCGACGCGCAGATGATCGCCTCGGCCCCCTCCGCGACCGCGGCGCTCACCGCCACGGTCATGCCGCGGTCCTTGAACGAGCCGGTCGGGTTGGCCCCCTCGAGCTTGAGCCACACGTCCGCCCCGGTCAGCTCCGACAGCCGCGGTGCCTGGATCAGCGGCGTGTCCCCCTCGCCCATCGTCACGAGCGCGTCGACGGGCAGCCTGTCGCGATACCGCCAGAGGCTCAGAAGGTCTCCTCGATCACGCGGATCACGCGCGGCGGCTCGCGGACGAAGTCGAGCCGCGACAGCAGCTCCACCGCGGCGCGGAACTTCGACTCCAGCACGGGGTGCATGACCATCACCAGGCGCGCCTCCTCGCCCAGGCCCTTCTGCACGACCGACCTGATCGACACCCCCTGCAGCCCGAGGATCTCGGCGACCTGGGCGAGCACGCCCGGCCGGTCCGCGACCTCGAGGTGCAGGTAGAAGGAGAACTCCACGTCGGTGACGATCGGCAGCTCGACCGCCGGCGGCGGCAGCGAGGGCGGCGGGATCATCGCCGAGATCACGTCGCCGAGCACGGCGCTGGCCGTCTGCACGCCGCCCGCGCCGGGGCCGCTCAGGGTGATCTCGGTGATCGCCGGCGACTCGATCGTGACCGCGTTGAAGGCGCCGTTCACGCTCGCCAGCGGATGGTCGGCGTAGAGGAAGGCCGGGTGCACGTGGACGGCCACGCCGCCGTCGATCCGCTCGGCCGAGCCGATCAGCTTCAGCGACAGCCCCAGCTCGCTGGCGTAGGCGATGTCGTCCGCGGTGATGCGCTCGATCCCCTCGTAGCTGACCTGGTCGAGGCCGACGGCGGCGCCGAAGGCCAGCCGGGCCAGGATCGCCATCTTGGCGGCGGCGTCCTTGCCGGTCACGTCCTCGGTCGGGTCGGCCTCCGCGTAGCCCATCTCCTGGGCCTCGCGCAGGGCGTCCTCGTACGACGCGCCCGTGGCCGCCATCTGGGTGAGGATGTAGTTGGTCGTCCCGTTGACGATCCCGTGCACGCGCTCGATGTGCGCGGCGGCGAGCGTCTCGGCCATCACCCGGATCGCCGGCACCACCCCGGCCACCGCGCCCTCGAAGCGCAGCTGCACGCTCCCGCGCCGCGCGGCGTCGAAGACCTCCTCGCCGTGCTGGGAGAGCAGCTGCTTGTTGGCGGTGACCACGTGGCGGCCCGCCTCGAGCGCGCGCAGCACGTACTCGCGTGCGGGCTCGATCCCACCCATCAGCTCGACGATCAGGTGGCTGCGCTCGAGCAGGTCGTCGAAGTCGCCCTGGCTGCGCGTGAGCACGCCGGACAGCTCCGGCCGCAGCCCGACCTCGGCCTCGATCGCGTCGGCGCGCTGCGCCAGCAGGTCGTCGAACGACGACCCGACCGTGCCGTGCCCGAGCAGCCCGATGCGGAACGGCTCAGACGTCACGGCGGGTCAGATCGTCGTAGGTCTCGCGGCGCACGACCACGCGCGCGTCGCCGTCCGGCGCAGAAGATCACCGGCGGGCGCCGCAGCGCGTTGTAGTTGTTCGCCATCGCGTGACCGTACGCGCCGGTGGCCGGCGTGACCAGCACGTCGCCGGGCCGCGGGTCGTCGAGCAGCGCGTCGCGCACCAGGATGTCGCCCGACTCGCAGTGCATGCCGGCGATCGTGACCTCGTCGCTCCCGCCGAAGCGGTCCGCGATCTCCGCCTCGTAGCGGGCGCCGTAGAGCATCGGGCGCAGGTTGTCGGACATGCCGCCGTCCACGGCGACGTAGGTGCGCACGCCCGGGGATCCGCTTCACGGTCCCGACCGTGTAGATCGTGACCCCGGCGTTGCCGACCAGCGAGCGTCCCGGCTCGCAGAGCACGGTCACGCCGGCCGGGGCGCGGCTCAGCAGGGCGTCCACGTACTCCTCGATCGACGGCGGGCGCTCGTCGCGCGTGTAGGCGATGCCCAGGCCGCCCCCCAGGTTCAGCAGCGGCCAGTCGCCGATGCCCGACAGCACCTCGGCCAGCCGCTCGAACCCCTCCAGCTCGAACACCTGCGAGCCGATGTGCGCGTGCAGGCCGTCCAGCTCCAGCCCGGCGTCCGCGCAGGCGGCGACCGCCCGCGGCACGTCGTCGAGACCGAACCCGAACTTCGAGTCCTCCTGCCCGGTCTGGATGTAGGAGTGCGTGGACGGCTTGATCCCCGGCGTCACGCGCAGCATCACGCGCGCGCCGCGGTTGCGCAGCCGGTCGATCTCATCGAAGGAGTCGACCACGATGTGGCCCACGCCGACCTCGAGCGCGCGCTCGAGCTCGGCCGGGGTCTTGTTGTTGCCGTGGAAGTAGATCTGCTCGGGCGTGAAGCCGCCGGCCAGGGCCAGGTGCAGCTCCCCGCCGCTGGCCACGTCGGCGGACAGCCCCTCCTCGGCGAACAGGCGGTAGGCGGCCGTGCACGGGAAGGCCTTGCTCGCGTAGATCACCTCGAAGCGCTCGGCGCGGGCGCGGAAGGCCTCGAGGTACGCGCGCGCCCGGGCGCGCATGTCGTCCTCGGCGTACACGTACGCCGGCGTGCCGAACTCGCGCGCGAGCTCGACGACGTCGCAGCCGCCGACCTCGAGCCGGCCCTGCTCGTTCAGGCGTGAGCCCAGGGGATAGACATGCGAGACCGCAACCGCCGCCATGCGGCGCGATTATGAAGGAGCGATGGAGCACCCCGTCCCCGCGCCACCCGAGCTGGGAGAGCTCGACGGCCTCGCCTACGCCCTGTTCCTGCCCGATGGCGAGCCCCGGGCGGGTGTGGTGATCCTGCACGGCGCCGGGTCGGCGAAGGAGTCGCACTACGACTTCGCTCGCGGCTGCCGAGCCGACGGCATCGCCGCGCTGGCCTACGACGCCCGCGGCCACGGGCGCTCCAAGGGCGACTTCGGCCCGGGCGCGATCGAGGACGCGCTGTCGATGGTCCGGCTGCTGCGCGGGCACGCGGAGCAGGTGGCGCTGCGCGGATCCAGCATGGGCGGCTTCCAGGCGATCCACGCGGGAGCGCGCGACCACGCGCTGTGCGCGGTCGTGGCGATCTGCCCGGCGCCGGACGAGCTGCTGCTGCGCGGCCTGCGCTCGGGCGAGCCGCTGCGCTTTCGCTGCGACGTGCCGGCGACCACCGAGTGGCTGGAGTCGCTCGACATCTACGCGGCGGTCGGCGATCTCGGACCGAAGACGGGCCTGCTGCTGATGCACGCGCGCGGCGACGAGCAGATTCCCTGGACGGTCAGCGAGGACCTGCACGCCGCCGCGCACGATCCCAAGCGGCTGCTGGTGCTGCCGGGCGGCCACCACCGCTCGCTGCAGCACGACCTGGAGCTGCAGGCGGTGTCCCGCCGCTTCATCCTCGTCGCGGCTGGGAGCTAGTTGGTCGCCGGTGAGGCCACCGACGACCGAGGTGGCGTCCTCGAGCAGGCCGCCGACCGCGCCGCCGGCGTCGCTGACCGCCTGGCTGCCGCCCGGGCTGACGGTGCCGACGGTCGAGCCGACCGTGTCGGTCACGTCCTCGACGGTGTCGCCGACGCCGCCGGAGCCGCTGCCACTGCCGGAGCCGCTCGAGTCCGAGCCGGTCGAGCCGGAGCCGCTGCCCGAGCCCGTGTCGGTCCCCGAACCGGTGCCGCTCCCCGCGTCGGAGCCGGTGCCCGAACCGGAGCCAGTGCCGGTGTCGGTCCCGGAGCCCGAGCCGCTACCCGAACCCGAATCGCTGCCCGAGCCCGAGCCGCTGTCCGAGTTCGTGCCGGACCCGTCTTCGGCGGGGGTCCCGGGGGCGACCGGCGTTGCCACGACGCCGTTGGTGGGCGTCGGAGCCGGGCCGGCACCGGGCGGAGCCTTCTCGCCGACCGGCGTGCGGGGCACGCCCGGGTGCAGCGCGTCGGGACCGGCGGAGCCGGCGACGCCGTCGTCGATCAGACCGGCCGGCCAGCCGCGAACTCCGGACGCCCGCCGGCCGAGCACGTCACCGGACCCGGCCGCGTCGCGCGATCCGGCCTTGCCGAGCGCGTCGCTCGAGGTGAGCAGGGCCCCGGTGCGCTGCGCCGACTCGCGCTGGTGTCGCAGCTCGATGCTCGACAGGTCGCCGTTGCTGGGGGCGCCGGGAACGCCGCGGAACGCCACAATCGTGCTGCCGACGGTCAGCAGCATGAAGAACGATGCGATCAGCACCCCGGTGGTACCGACGCCTGCGATGTATGCGCGAGAGGCTTTCAGGGTCCGTTCCTCATTCCCAAGACCCAATGTTATGGAACCTTTGCCTCAAATGGTTAACGAAATGAGCAAAAAACTTGCCAATCGGGTGAGAATCGTTCTCGTTTAGGCTTCCAGGGCCGATGCCCTCGCCTCTCGATCTGGCGGATCTGCCGTTCCTGCGCGAGGCGCTTGCGGAGGTCGTGCTGCTCGCCACCGCGGGCGGTCTGCTGAGCGCGTGGGTCGTGCTGCGGCGGCTGGCCTTCTTCACCCACGCCACCGGCTCGGCGACCTTCCCGGGGTTGGTGGTGGCGGACGCCTCGGGCGTGAGCCCGCTGATCGCGGGCGTCGCCGTCGCGCTCGGGTACGCCGGCGGCGTCGAGCGCGCCGGTCGCGCCGGGCGAGAGCCCAGCGAGGCGACCGCACTGCTGCTCGTGGCCGCGCTCGCCGGCGGCGTCGTGCTCGCGAGCGACGTGTTCGAGTCCGGCGCGGCCGTCGACCGGCTGCTGTTCGGCACGCTGCTCGGCCTCGAGACCGCCGACCTGGCGCTGTCCGCCGTGACGGTGGCGCTCGCCGTCGTGGCGTCGCTGACGCTCGGCCGCACCTGGGCCGCGATCGCGTTCGACCCCGACGGCGCCTCGGCGCTCGGACTGCCGGCGGCGCGCGCCGACTTCCTGCTGCTCGCCCTCGTGGCGGTGGCCGTGGTTGCCGCCATCCCGGCCGTGGGGGCGCTGCTGGTGGCCGCGATCTACGTGCTGCCGGCCGCCGCGGCGCGGCTCGTGGCGCGCAGCATCCCCGCGCTGCTCGCCTGGTCGCTCGGGTTCGCGCTCGCCGAGGGCCTGGTCGGGCTGTACGCGGCCTACTGGCTCGACCTGCCGCCCGGGCCGCCGGTCGCCGTGCTCGGGGCCTTGACCTACGCCGTGGTCGCGCTCGGCACGGGCGTGCGCGAGGCGCGCCTGGGAGCGGCGACCGCATGACCGCCGCGGTGATGGCCGAGGGCCTGTCGGCCGGCTACAGCGGCCGGCCGGTCCTCCAGGACGTGTCGTTCGCGGCCGATCCGGGCCAGACCGTGTGCGTGCTGGGCCCCAACGGCGGCGGCAAGACCACGCTCTTCCGCGCCCTGATGGGCGAGCTCGAGCCGCTGGCGGGCCGTGTCGACCTCAGCGGCCGCCCCGCCTACGTCGCCCAGACCGAGCGCACGCGGCTCGACTTCCCGGTGAGCGCGTTCGACGTTGCCCTCATGGGCGGCCTCGCACACGGGCGCTGGTGGCTGCCGCCGCGGCGCTCCGAGCGGACCGCCGCGCGGGTGGCGCTCGAGCGGGTCGGGCTGGCGGCCGAGGGCGACACCCCGTTCGGCGAGCTCTCCGGCGGCCAGCGCCAGCGAGCGCTGCTCGCACGGGCGCTCGTCCAGGACAGCGCCGTGCTGCTGCTCGACGAGCCGCTCGCCGGGGTCGACCCGGCCAGCGCCCAGCTGATCGACGCGGTGTTCGAGCAGCTGCGCGCCGAGGGCCGCACGTTGCTCGTGTCGAGCCACGACGTCGAGGGCGCGCGCGGCTTCGACCTCGTGCTGTGCCTGAACCGCCGGCAGGTCGCGTTCGGCCCGCCCGCGGAGGCACTCGACCGCGCGACGATCGAGGCGACCTACGGCCGCGAGCTGATCGTGCTGGAGGAACCGGGCGCGGCGCGCGCGGTGACGATCCAGCACCACGAGCACGAGCACGGCGAGCAATGAGCGACATCGAGCTGCGCGCCACGCTCGAGGTCGTGCTCGCCGGGGGCTTCTGCGGCGCGCTCGGGTTCTGGGTGCTGAGCGAGCGCCTGGCCTACGCGGGCGAGTCGCTCTCCCACGGGATGCTGCCCGGGCCTGGTGCTGGCGGCCCTGGCCGGCGCGCCGCTGCTGCTGGGAGCGGCCGGGGGCGCGCTGGTGGCGGCCGGCCTGATCGCCCTGGCCGCCCGCGATCCGCGCGTGGGCTCCGACACCGGCACGGCGGTGGCGGTTACCGGCCTGGTCGGGCTGGGGTCGCTGCTCGCGCTGGCGCCGGACTCGCCCCAGCGCCTGGAGGAGCTGCTGTTCGGCGACCCGCTCGGCGTCGGCGACGGGGACCTGGGGGCCGCGGCCGCCCTGGTGCTCGCCGGGGGAGCCGCCCTGGCGGCGCTGCGGCGCCCGCTGGCGGCCACCTCCTTCGACCCCGCCGGAGCGAGCGCGCTCGGCCTGCGCCCCGGCCTCGTCCGGCTGGCGCTGCTGATTCTGATGGCCGCGGCGATCGCGATCGCGGTCGAGGGCCTCGGCGCGCTGCTCGTGCTCGCGGTGCTGGTGGGCCCGCCGGTCGCCGTCCGGCGCCACGTGCGCAACCCCGGCGCCGCCATGCTCGCCGGCGCCGGCGTGGCGGTCGCCGCGGGCGTGGCCGGCATCCAGCTGTCGGCCCAGGCCGGCACCGCGGCGGGTGCCTCGGTGGCGCTGGTGCTGTGCGCGGCCGCGGGGTTGGGCGCGCTGCTACCGGCGCGCCGGCTCGGCTAGCTCGGCGGGAGCCGGGCCGCGCGCGGTCCGCGGCAGGGCCCGCTCGAACGCGGCCACGACCTGCGGATCGAACTGAGTGCCGGCGCAGCGACGCAGCTCGGCGAGCGCGTCCTCGGGGGAGCGCGCGGGCGCGTGCGGGCGCTCCGTGACCATCGCGTCGAACGCGTTCGTCACGGTGATGATCCTGCTCGCGAGCGGGATCAGGTCGCCCTGGAGCCCGTCGGGGTAGCCGCCGCCGTCGATTCGCTCGTGGGTCCAGCGCACCAGCCGGGCGCTGCGCTCGAGCGCCGGCGCGCTCGCGAGGATGCGCTCGCCCACGATCGTGTGCTTGCGGACCAGCTCCCACTCGTCCGGCTCGAGCGGACCACGCTTGGCGAGGATCTCGTGCGGAATCGCCATCTTGCCGATGTCGTGCAGCGCGGCCGCGTAGCGCAGCGCGTCGAGCTCGGCGCCCACGACCCCCATCTCGACCGCGGTCGCGTAGGCCAGCTCGGCCACCGAGCGCATGTGCTCGGCCAGCTCGGGAGCGTGCTCCTCGGCCACCGCGGTGAGCACGTTGGCCGACTGCCTCGCGGCCGGCACCCTGCCGCCGCGCTTGCGCTGGTACATGCGCTCGTCGGCGAGCGCGAGCACGCCGGCCGCGGTCGTGTGCCCGCCGGGGATCGCAACCGCGCCGTGCGCGGCGGTGATCGAGAAGCCCTGCCCGCGCAGCGTCATCGCCGCCGCGCAGCGCGCCGAATACGCCTCCGCCCGCTCGGGGGCGCACGCGGCAAGCACGCAGAACTCGTCGCCGCCCATCCGGTAGACGGCGCCGCTTCCGGCCGCCGCCCGCGCCAGCGCCGCGCCGAGGCGCGTCAGCACCGTGTCGCCGGCGGCGTGGCCGAACGCGTCGTTGTAGCTCTTGAAGCCGTTGAGGTCGAGCAGCACCAGCACGTGCGGCGAGCCGTCAGCCAATGCCGCGGCGAGATCGGCCTTCAGGCTGCGCCGGTTGGGCAGCCCGGTCAGGGCGTCGGTGGCCGCCTCGATGCGGCTCTCGCCGAGCAGCTTGTCGTTCTCGCGCAGCGCGAGGCCCATGCGCACGAGCGCGAGAGCGAGCGCTCCGCCGGCCAGCGCCAGCGCCGCGGCGTTCAGCTCGAGCGGCGCTCCCAGGACGAGCACGCCCAGCGCCACCGCGCCGGACCCGACCGGCACGAGCATCCCGTGCGCGACCGGCGGCCGCGACGCGGGCGCGCCGCGATCGGCGTAGCCGGCGGCGGCCATCCCGATCGCCCCGGTGGCCACCAGCGCGTCGGCGACCAGGCCGGCGCTGCCGTCGGCGTTGAACAGGTACATCAGGTCGGCCGCCTCCCAGGCGAGCACGGCGCCTCCGAGCAGCGCCCACATGCGGTCGATGCGCCAGCCGCTGAGCGCGACGGCGCTCACGACGGCGCCGAACAGCACGAGGTCGCCAACCGTGTAGGCGAGGCTGGTCGCCGTCTCCCAGAACGGCGCCCCTGCGGTCGCCTCGATCGCCAGCGGCAGCGAGACGCTGGCCAGCAGCGCCGCCGCGGCGAGGCCGCTCACGACCCCGTCGAGCCGCAGGGCCAGCAGGGTGTGCCCCACGCGCTGCCGGATCAGGACGATCAGGGCGAAGTATGCGCACGGATAGATGGCGAGCCAGAGCGGGTCGTAGATCGACGGCACCGGCACGGCATCGAGGTCGGGCTGCGCGGAGTACCCCACGTCCCCGACCAGGTGCAGCGCCACGCCCACCCCGAGCACGAGCCAGGGCAGCCGGCCCTCGGGCCGCGCGACCCCGCGCCACAGCAGCGTGAAGGCCGCCGCGAAGATGACGGCGTCATAGATCCAGCGAGCGAACAGCTCGTCGGCGGTCGCGCCGCCGAAGCCCAGCAGGGCGTGCGCCCAGGTGGCTGCCACCAGCGCCGCGCCGACGGCCAGCACAGCGCCCCCTGCCCCATTCGTGACAGGTTTCACTACCTGGTCTATCGGAGACCGCGCAGTGCGGCTTGAGCTCAGGCGGTGGCGGGCCGCGGCACGTGCCTGCGGGCCAGGATCAGCGCCGCTCCGCCGGCCATCATCGCGAGGCTGAACAGCTGCGGAACGGTGAGGCCCGCGAGCACCTCGTCGTTGCGGCGGATGAACTCGACCAGGAAGCGCTCCAGCCCGCCGAGGAACAGGTAGAGACCGAACAGCACCCCGGGCGCCAGGCGGTCGCGCAGGTTCCAGATCAGCAGCGTGACCAGGCCCATCGTGAACGTCTCGTAGATGGGCGTCGGGTGGACCTCGTCGGTCGTCGGCACGGTGCCGTCGGGGTAGGACATCGCCCAGGGCAGGTCGGAGGGCTCGCCGTAGTCGCCGTCGCCCGACAGCTGGCAGCCGATCCGCCCGACCGCGTACCCGATCGCGATCGGCGCGGCGGCCGAGTCGAGCAGCTCCCAGCCGAGGAAGCCGCGCCAGCGCGCCCAGATCAGCACGCCGACCGCGCCGCCGATCAGGCCGCCGAAGAAGACCAGGCCGGAGCCGGACAGGATGTTGCCGAGCAGGTCGCCGGAGACCTTGTCCCAGTTCTGGATCAGATAGTCGAGCCGGGATCCGACGAGCCCGCCGATGAGCGCGGCGAAGATGGCCTCGTAGGTCCAGTCGGCCGGCTTGCCGAGCTCCTGCATGCGGCGCGCGAACAGCGCGCCCGATGCCAGGAAAGCGCAGGCGAAGGCGAGTCCGAACGTCTGTAGGTCGAGCGGTCCGAGGTGGATCTCCGGCTGCATGCCGGGCGCAGGGTAGTCAGTACGATGAGGGCGATGCGGAGAGCCGTGCTAGCGATCTTGCTCTGCGCGGCGCCGCTCACTGCCGCGCCCGCGTATGCCTCACAGGACCTGCTGGAGCTGCAGGCGCTGCGCGCCGTCCATGGCGGCGGCGTGAGGGCTCTGCCGCTAGACGGAAGCGCGACCGCCCTCGCGTCCACGGCCTCCGCCCGGATCGCCTCCGCGAAGGGGCCGGTGCGCGTGCTCGTGGGAGTGCGCGACCACGGCGACCTGCCCGGCGTGGCGAGCGTGATCGAGCGGCTCGGGGTCACCCCCGAGGCGTTCGACTCGATCGGCGTGGTCGCGGCGACGGTGCCCGACGGCGCGGCGCTCCTGCGCGCCCTGGCGGGCGACGCTCGGGTGGCCTACGTGGAGCGCGACGACAAGCTGCAGGTCGCCGCCGACCCGCTCGACGTCGTCGATCCGGGCACCGGCGTCAAGTACACCTGGTTCTACGACGATGTCAGGGCCGCCGACGCGCTGTTCGCCGCCGGCGGCGGGTCGCGCCGGTCGATCGCGGTTATGGACACCGGGCTCGACGTGACCCACCCCGAGTTCGCCGGTCGCATCGCGCGCACCTTCGACACCTTCAGCGGGGGCCAGGACGTGACGGACACGGTGGGTCACGGCACGTTCGTCACGGGCCTGATCGCCGCCCTCGACGGCAACGGGATCGGCGGGAAGGGCGTGGCCGGCAACACGCAGGTCTTCGCGATCCGCGGCTCGAAGGACGGGGACTTCACCACCCGCGAGCTGCTGCGCGGCATCAACTTCGCCATCCGGCGCGGCGCCGACGTGCTCAACATGAGCCTCGCCGGAGCGCAGAGCACCGACACGCCGACCCTGGCGCGCGCCCTCGCGCTGGCGTTCCTCAACGACGTGCTCCCGGTGGCGGCGTCGGGCAACACCGGCAACTCCGGCAACGCGCTCCAGTTCCCGGCCGCGGTGCTGGGCGGCACCCGCGGAGCGCCCGGGATCGGCCTCTCGGTGGGCGCCACCAAGCCCGACGGTCAGCCCGCCGACTTCTCCACCCACAACCGCTACGTGAGCATCGCGGCGCCGGGAGCGGCGGACGACTGCACGAAGGGCGTGCTGTCGACGCTGCCGGCGTCCACCGGCACCGAGTGGGACATCGTCCCGCCCAACACCTGTCCGTCCGAGCTCGTGCCCTTTGGCGGGTACCGCTTCGCGTACGGGCAGGGCACCAGCTTCGCCGCCCCGATCGTCTCGGGGATCGCCGCGCTCGTATGGCAGGTCGAGCCGCGGCTGGCCTCCGAGCAGGTGGCGGTGGTGCTGGAGCGCTCGGCGCGCCAGACGCTCGGCAAGGGCTGGAACGAGTACACCGGCGCGGGGGTCGTCGACGGCAAGGCGGCCACGGATCTGGCGCGCGCGTACGACGTCACCTCCCCGCGCGCGAAGGGCAAGGCGAGCCGCACCGGCGGCAGCGTCACCGTGCGGCTGCGCAAGGTCAAGGACCGCAGCGAGTCCGGCCGCGAGCTGGCCGGCCACGTGACCTACGGGCTGCTCGTGTCGCGCGACGGCGGCAAGCGCTACGACCCGGTGGTCAGCGGCCGCCACCGCCCGTTCCGCAAGGCCGTGCGGCTGAAGGGCTCCAAGGTCAACGTGTTCGTGGCCACCGCCTGCGACGGCAACGGCAACTGCGGCGTCAAGCGGCTGGGCCGCTTCAAGCGCTAGTGCGCGTGGCCGTGCTCGACCCCGCTAGCGCCTCCGGCTCCTCCGCCAGGGCCAGCGCGGCCGCCAGCGCGGTCGTGAGCGGCACGGCGGCGATCAGCCCGATCGAGCCGACCAGCGTGGCCACCACCTCCTTGGCGACGATCTCGGTGGACAGCGCCTCGCCGATGCCGAGGTCGGACGAGCTGAAGATGAGCAGCACCGGCAGCGACGCGCCCACGTACGCGAGCACGAGCGTGTTGACCGTGGCGCTGACGTGGTCGCGCCCCACGCGCTGGGCCACGCTGAACAGCTGGCGAAAGCGCAGGGACGGGTTGGCCGAGCGCAGCGCCAGGACCGTCGAGGCCTGGCTGACCGTCACGTCGTCGAGCACCCCCAGCGCGGCGATCACCATCCCGGCCAGCAGCAGCCCCTCCAGCGACAGGTTCGCCCCGGCGAGCTGGAGGAAGGTGGCCTCCTCGCTGGAGAATCCGGTCAGGTGCGCCGCCTTGGTGAAGATGAGCGCGAGCAGCGCGGTCAGCAGCAGGCTGGCGGCTGTGCCGAGCACCGCCGCGATCGTCTTCGGCCCGCCCCCGTGGGCCAGCGGGATCGTGATCAGGGCCACCGCGAGCGACCCCACGATCGCCACGGCGAGCGGGGACTTGCCGTCGAGGATCGCCGGCACCACGAACAGCAGCACCAGCGCCAGGCTGAAGCCGAGACCGAGCAGCGAGAGCGCGCCGCGCAGTCGGGCGAACAGCAGGACGATCGCGACGAACGCCAGCGCCAGCACGAGCATCGGCGTGCCGCGCTGGAAGTCGTAGAACGAGTAGCCGGGGCCGGCGATCGCCGGCTGGCCCTCCGGCGGCTCGGGGGCCCTGGTCACGCGGATGTCGTCGCCCGGGTCGAGATCGGGGTCGAACCCCTGCACCGCGCTCAGCTGGAGCTGGATCCGCCTGCCGGCGCCGCGCCCGCTGGTGAGCTTGGCCGTCACGATCTGGCAGCGCTGGTTGCCGAGCCCCGGACAGGTCGTCTCGACGACCTCCAGGACCTCCGCCTCCTGGGTGTCCACCGCGAGGCTGCCCTGGATGCGGGTCTCGGTCTGCCCTGGCCAGAGGATCGCCAGCCCCACCGCGGTGCCCACGGCGAGCATCACCGCCACAGCGGTGAGGGCGCGTTTCATCCGCCTACAGGTAGCCCATCGGGTCGACGGGCGACCCGTTGATGCGGACCTCGAAGTGCAGGTGCGGACCGGTCGAGTTACCGGTGTTGCCGCTGTAGCCGATCACCTGGCCCTGGGTGACCGACGCGCCGTTCGAGGTGGCGAAGCTGGACTGGTGCGCGTAGCACGTGGACAGGCTCGCCGTGTGCTGGACGCAGGTGTAGTTGCCGTAGCCGCCGACCGAGCCCATCAGCGCGACGCGCCCGGAGTCGGCGGCGCGGATCGGCGTGCCCTCCGGACACGGCGATGTCGATGCCGGCGTGCATGTGCCCCGGGCGCGACTCGCCGAAGGCGACCCGACCGGGCCGTTCACAGGCCAGATCAGCTGGCCGGAGCCCTGCTTGATCGGACCCGGTGCGATCCCTGGAGTGCGCCCGCGACGCGCGCCTGCTCGGCCTCGAGCGACGCGAGATCCTCCATCGCGCTCGCTGCTTCTCGGCGCGGACGCTGGCCAGCGCGCCCCGCTTGCCGGCCCGGACCGACGCGAGCTGGTCGCGCGAGGACACCAGCTGGTTCTGCGCCGAGGCGATCTGGTCGCGCTCGCGCAGGATGCGCTCCGCGGCGAGCTGCTCGCGCTCCTCGAGCTTGGCGAGCTCGACCGCCTGGTCCTGGGCCTGGTCGCGCAGCCCGCGCACGCGGTCGGTGATCTCGCGGTCCTGGTCGGAGATGCGCTCCATGAACTCGGTGCGCTCCAGCAGGTCCTCGAAGCCGTCGGCCTGGAGCACGACCGTCAGGGCGTCGGGGGTGTCGGACTTGTAGATCTCGACGAGCCGCGCGGCCAGCAGGCGGCGCGCGGTGACGAGCTCGCTGCGCAGGCGCGCGAGCCGGTCGCGCGCGACCTCGAGCCGGTCGCGCACCTCGAGCAGCTCGTTCTTCTGGCGATCGAGGCTCGACTGGGCCCGGTCGAGGCGGTCCTGGGTGGCCTGGATCTCGCCCTGGAGGGTGTCGATGCGGTTGCTGAAGCTCTGGATCGTCGTCGTCAGCACGCCCTCCTTCTGCTTGGCGTGCTCGATCTCCGCCTGCTTCTGGTCGATGCGATCGGACAGGGGCGCGGACAACCCCGGCAACGGGAGCACGAGATAGGCGCACAGGCCCAGGGCAATTGGGAGCCAGAAGCTCTTCTTCATTTGATCGTCTGTCCCGTTCCTGCGCTTACGGGGTTAGCTGACGGGCTCGCGGTTGGTGCCGCTAGGCCACACTCGAGGCGGCCATTCGCCCCCGGCCCGCTGGGCCTCCGGTTCCCCCGGTTTCCCCTTCTATGCAGGGAAATTCAGCGCTCGGGACGCGGGCACTCTAGCACGCGCTCGTCGGCCCAAGCGCCGGTTTTCCCCCTTCTGCAAGCCGGTATGCAACTCGGCGCTCACTAAACTCAATGCCATGCCACGGGAGCAACGAGCGATCTTCCCAAGGGACCGCGGTCTGCAGTTCCGCATGCTGTTCACGATCTTCCTGCTGGGACTGCTCTACGTGGCCCTGGTCGGGGCCCTGCTGGCGGCCGGCACCGGCCTCGTGCTGATGGTCGTGATCATCGGCGCGCTCAGCTTCGGCCAGCTGTTCTTCTCGGACAAGCTCGCGCTGTCCGCGATGGGCGCGAAGGAGGTCTCGCCACAGGAGGCCCCCGGGCTGCACGCGATGATCGAACGGCTCTGCATCCAGGCCGACCTGCCCAAGCCGCGCATCGCGGTGGCCGACAGCCATGTCCCGAACGCCTTCGCCTGCGGTCGCTCGCAGAAGAGCGCGACCGTCTGCGCCACCACCGGCATCATGTCGGTGCTCTCGCCCAGCGAGCTCGAGGGCGTTATGGCGCACGAGCTGACGCACGTGAAGAACCGCGACGTGCTGGTCATGACCATCGCGAGCTTCTTCGCCTCGCTCGCCGCGATCATCCTGCAGTTCGGCTTCTTCTTCGGCGGCGGGGACGACGACGACAACCCGAGCATCCTGATCGTGCTGCTGGTCTCGTTCGTCGTCTACATCGTCTCCTTCTTCCTGATGCTCGCCCTGTCGCGCTACCGCGAGTTCGCGGCCGACCGCGGCGCGGCGATCATCACCGGGCGCCCGAGCGCCCTCTCCTCGGCGCTGGTCAAGATCTCAGGGGCGATGGAGCGCGTGCCGACGCAGGACCTGCGCCAGGCCGAGCGCCTGAACGCCTTCTTCATCGTGCCGACCGGCGTGAAGAGCGCCGTCCAGACGATCTTCTCCACCCACCCGCCGATGGAGAAGCGGATCGAGCGCCTGCAGCGGCTCGAGACCCAGCTCCAGGCCGCCGCCTAGCCCGCGTGGGCTTTTTGGACGCTCTGCTGGGCGGTCGAGGAAAGCGCGTCAAGGGCGCTGCCCCCGATCGGCTGTTCGCCATGACGACGGCGCAGATCACGCTGGACACCGGGCTGGGCCTGAAGCACAAGGGAGCCGTCGGAATCGTCTTCCAGCCGCTCGAGACCGCGGACTTCGACGGGATCGTGAACGAGACCGAGGAGCTGCTGCGCGCGGAGGGGGCGGACACCGGCACCAAGCTGGAGTCCTCGTCGGACGAGTACGGCTACCGCTGGCTGATCTTCCGCGACCCCGACTTCGAGGACCTCGTGGTGGGGCTGAACACGATCTCCACGCAGCTGCAGGAGAGCGGCTACGGCGACCGCCTGCTCGCCGCGGTCTTCCCGTTCGAGCAGAAGGGCGAGCCCGTCTACTTCATCTACAACTTCAAGCGCGGCGCCTACTACCCGTTCATCCCGGCGCCGGGCGACCAGGCGCGCGACTCCGAGCGCGAGCTGCGGCTGAAGGCCCAGGTCGGCGCCGAGCTGCCCTTCGAGGAAGACATCACCCGCTGGTTCCCGCTCTGGGAAATCCCGCTCTAGCTCTCCCCGAAGTAGCTGGCCATCAGCAGCTCGCGGTTGCGCCGCAGCGCCTCGGCTCGGTCCTGTAGCACCACCTCGCCGTGCGAGAGGACGTAGCCCCGGTCGGCGACCCCCAGCGCCAGCTGGATGTGCTGCTCGACCAGCAGCACGCCGCAGCCGGTCTCGGTGGCGTAGTCCCGCACGACCGGTAGCAGGCCCTCCACGATCAGCGGCGCGAGGCCGAGGCTGAGCTCGTCCAGCAGCAGCAGCTTCGGGTGACGGGCCAGGGCGCGCGCCACGGCGAGCATCTGCTGCTCGCCGCCCGAGAGCAGGCCGCAGCGGCGGTCGCGCAGCTCGGCGAGCGCCGGGAAGTAGCGATAGGCCGCGTCGGCGTCGAGCCGCTCGCCGCGGTGTCCCAGCCGGAAGTGCTCGGCGACGCTGAGCCCGAAGAAGAGCCCGCGGTTCTCGGGCACGTGCGCGATCCCCATCCGCGCCCGCCCGCTGATCGAGGTACGGGCCAGGTCGCGCCCGCCGAACGCGACGCTGCCGGCCATCGGGTCCACGATGCCCGAGACCGCGCGCAGGGTGGTCGTCTTGCCGGCGCCGTTCGTGCCGAGCAGCGCCACCACCTCACCCTCGCCGACGCTGAGGTCGAGCTCCCGCACGACAGCGGCATCCTCGTACCCGGTGGTGAGCCCCTCGATCTCGAGTACCGCCGCGCTCATCCGTCCACCACCTCGGCGGCGGCGCTGCCCAGGTAGGCCTCGACCACGCGCGGGTCGCGGCGCACCTCGGCCGGCGGGCCCGCCGCGATCAGCTTGCCGAACTCCAGCACGTAGATCCGGTCGCAGATGCTCAGCACGAGGCCCATGTCGTGGTCGATCAGCAGCATCGACCTGCCGCCATCGGCGAGGCCCCGCAGCCGGCGACCGAGCTCCGTGCTCTCACTCGTGTCCAGTCCGGCCGCCGGCTCGTCCAGGCACAGCAGCCGCGGGTTCATCGCGATGGCGCGCGCCACGCCGACCAGCTTGCGCTGGCCCTGCGAGAGGTCGCTGGGCATCAGGTCCGCGGCCCAGCTGAGCTCGACCAGCTCCAGGCTCTCGTCGATCGATGCCGTGTCGCGGGACGCCACCGTCAGGTTCTCGCGGATGCTCAGGTCGTCGAACAGCTCGGTGCTCTGCCACGTGCGTGAAAGACCGCGGCGGGCGCGCACGTGAGGCGCCATGCCGGCGAGGTCGTGCCCGTCGAGCTCGACGCTGCCGCTGCAGCGGACGAAGCCCGTGATCGCGTCCACGAAGGTCGTCTTGCCGGCGCCGTTGGGGCCGATCAGGCCGACCAGCTGGCCCTCCTCCACCTGGAGGTCGAGGCCGGAGAGGGCCTGCACGCCGCCGAAGCGCACGGATACGGAGCGAGCTGTGAGCACGGGGGTCACTTCACGAACACCCGCTCTTCGGGCTTCACCGGTGCCGGTTTGCGGTGCATGCGCTTGTAGAACGCCCCGGCCACGCCCTCCGGGTGCTGGATCAGCGTGAAGATCAGCAGCACGCCTCCGAACAGGAGGATCCAGTTGCCGGAGATGCCGAGCCACTTGTCGAGCGCGTGCGGCATCAATGCCTCGGTGGAGATCAGGCCGGCGAAGATCGCGCCCGAAATGAGCGTGATGCCGCCCGCGTAGGCGAAGGCGATCAGCCCGAGCGCCGTGAGCGCGTCGAAGCGGCTCGCGCTGACCGAGCCGAAGTTGTAGGCGTAGAGGGTCCCGGCCACGCCGGCGATGAACGCGCTGATGCCGAACGCGATCAGCTTGACGTTGCGCACGTCCACCGCCGCCGCCGCGGCCGCGCGCTCGTTCGAGCGAACGGCGAGCATGCGCTGGCCCAGGTTGCCGCGCCTCACGGTCGCCACCAGCAGGCAGAGGCCGACGGTCACGGCCAGCACGAGCCAGCCGAAGACGGGGCTGGGCAGCGAGCCGTCCAGGCCGCGGAAGGCCGACTGCGGCCCGAGGTCGAGACCCAGCAGGTGCGGCTCGGGGACCGGGGAGCCGCTCGCGCCGCCGCCCCAGGTCTGGTTGAGGAAGCCGAACTGCGAGATCGCGACCGCCGCACCAAGCGTCACCACCGCGAGGCTGACACCGCGCACGCGCAGGGCGGAGACCGCCGTCAGCAGACCGAGCAGCACGGCGGCCGCCGGCGCCCAGCACCGGGGCCAGCGGAAATCCGATCCCGGCGTCCACGGCCAGGTGGGAGACGGTGAAGCCCGCCACCCCCGCGAGGCTGAGCTGCACCACCGAGATCTGCCCGACGAAGCCGGTGATCACGACCAGCGAGAGCGCCATCACCGTGCCGATCAGCGAGTTGATCAGCGCCTGCCGGAAGTCGAACGGCAGCACCACCAGCGCCAGGGCGCAGACGATCGTCAGCACGATCGCCGGGGTGGCCAGCCGCTCGGGCCGGGGCACCTCAGGCAGCCGCTGCTCGATCAGCTCGCCGCGGCCGGGCAGCGCGGCTCCGCGCAGGAACATCGCGGTGATGATGATCAGGAACGCGACCAGCTCCTTCACGCCGGGCAACGGCACGCCGTGGTCGGTCGGGAACCACGACTTGCTCGACCAGTAGTCGATCAGCGAGTTGAGGATGCCGATCCCGAGACCGACCCCGCACGCGATCGCGAAGGAGGTCAGCCGGGCGAGCAGCGCGGCCGCCAGCGCCGGGACCACCTGGAGCGGGAGCGAAGTGGCGTCCAGCTGCGTGACCGACGCGGCGAGCACCCCCACCGTTCCCGCCACCACGCTCGCCAGCAGCGTGTTGACCATCGACAGCTCGTTCGCCGAGAGCCCCGCGAGCAGCGCCGACAGCTCGTTCTCGGACGCGGCGCGCGTGGCCAGGCCGAACCTCGTGACGCGGTAGAGCACGGCCAGCGCGACGGCGATGCCGATCACGGTGCCCGCGAGGATGAACCGGTCCACCGGCACGTTGACGTCGAAGACCGTGACCGTGTCGCTCGGCAGAATCGAGGGCTGCGGCTTCTGCGTCGTGCCGAACGCGAGCAGCATCGACGCCTGGGCCACGAGCAGCACGCCGAGCGACGAGACGAGCTTGGCGAGCGGCGCCGCGTTACGCAGCGGCCTGAACGCAACCAGCTCGATCAGCGCGCCTACCGCGAGCGTGACCAGGAACGTGATCGCGAGGGCCGGCGCCGTGCCGAACTCGGTCCCGTACTCGCCCGTCTTCAGCGACCAGTACGAGTAGCCGGCCAGCATGGCGATCCCACCGGTGGCCAGGTTGATGATCCCCGAGCCGCGGTAGGTGAGGACGATCGCGAGCGCGATCCCGGCGATCAGCGCGCCGGAGCCGAGCCCGAGCAGGGCGAAGAGCAGGATGTCTCGCATCTATCTCCCGCGTCGGCGGAAGGCCCGGCTCACCCGGGCGGTTGCAGCCAATCGGCCGCCTTGTCGAACTGATTCTTCCCCGAATAGGTGAAGAACTGCGTGCGGTCGTTGCAGATCGCCGGCGCGTCCTCGTACTTCCCGCACTGGAGCTCCGGTGCCCCGAGCGCCACCGGGCCGGTGAACGATCTCGCCTTCTCGATGATCGCGTCCGACGTCAGGCTGTCGGCGCCGACCTCGTTGAGGAACTTGATCGTCGTCAGCACGCTGCCGAACGACACGATCACCCAGGGATCCGGTGCGGTCTTCACGCCGTATTGCTCGGTCACCTTCATGTAGGGGGGCATCCCGGGGTCGCTCTTGTCGCCGAACAGCGAGCTGGCGATCGCGTACGTCCAGATCGGGTAGTCGCCGCCGAGCCCCTCCGAGACCGTCGGGTTGAGGCAGAGCGGCGCGGACACGATCTTCTTGGCGTCCGTGATGCCGAGCTGCTTCAGCGCCTTGGCCTGGTTGACGCAGCCGGAGGCGTCGCTGTAGGGGATGACGATGTCCGCGTTCTGGGCGCCGGCCGCGGTCAGCGGGCCGATCAGGTCGGTCTGGCCCTGCGCGTAGCCGACCTTCTTGACCTCGATGCCGGCGGCCTTGAGTCCCTTGTCCAGTGCCGCTGCGCCGTCGGTGATGCCGGCGATGTTCGGATACACCAGCGCGGCGGTCTGGGCGTCGAGCTCCTCCTTCGCATAGGTGCCGAACGGGCCGAGCACGTGCGTGGCGTCGCCGAACAGGACGGTCGCGTTGTCCTGCACCCCGTCGACGGGCGTCACGGCCACGCCCACGACGACGGGCTTCTTACCGCCGATCGTCGAGTAGAACGGCTGGATGCCGATCGCCACGCCGCCGACGTTGATCGCCGACACGTCCTTGTCGTTGCCGAGCTTCTGGCCGCAGGTGGTGCCCTCCTCCTCGGCGTTCTTGATGAAGCACTTCTTCAGCGCGACGGGGTGGCCGTCGATGCCGCCGAGCTGCTCGTTGGCGACCTTGACGGCCAGGTCGGCGCCGTCCGTGGCGGCCGCGCCGATCTCCTGCTGACCGCCCTCCTGGTTGAGCCAGCCGATGTAGATCGTGGACTTGTTGGGATCGGCCTTGCCGGCCTTCCCACCCACGTAATCGACGTAGTTGGTGACGGACTTCTCCCCGGCGCCGCCCGACTGGTCGTCGCCGCCGGTGTCGGCCGCGGTGTCGCCGCCGCCCCCGCTGGGCTGCGACTCGTCGTCGTCGTCGCCGCAAGCGGCGGCGAACAGAGCGGTGCAAACGAGCGCCATTACCAGGAGCCCAGCCCTACGGACGTGCGACATCCTGCCTCCTATCTCGTCTTGCGGCCGGATTTAACCGCATCGTTCGCTATTTTGGCAACAATCTTTCTGACGATTTGCCCGCGGGTAACCTGGCCAAACCCATGACTACGAGATCAGCCCTGCGCGACGACGACGGCTACCTGCGGCTGCGCGGGGCCATCCTGCGCGGCGAGCTGGTGCCCAACCAGCGGCTCGTCGAGGCCGATATGAGCACCGTCTTCAAGCTGCCGCGGGCCGCCGTCCGGACCGCGCTCGTGCGCCTCGAGCACGAGGGGCTGATCGAGCGCGAGCCGCATCGCGGCGCCCGCGTGCGGATGGTCTCCGAGGCGGAGGCCGTCGAGATCCTCCAGGCACGCGCGGCCCTTGAGGGCCTCGCGGCCAGCCAGGCCGCGCTCAACATCACGCCCGACGGCGTCGACGAGCTGCGGGCGGTGCTCGAGCGCCAGCAGGCGGCGCTCGGCGAGCAGGACCTGATGGGAGCCTCGGACGTCAACGCTCAGCTGCACGCGAAGATCGTCCAGCTGTCCGGCCACGCCACGGCCCAGCGACTGATCAGCTCGCTCAACTCGCAGATGGTGCGCTTCCAGTTCCGGACCATCCTGATCCCGGGCCGGCCCGCCCAGTCGCACGAGGAGCACCGCGCGATCGTCGAGGCCGTGGCCGCCGGCGACGCGACCAAGGCCCAGCGCGCCATGCACCGCCACCTGACCAACGTCGCCCAGGCGCTGGAGCGCTCCGCCTAGGCCGCGGCCGCGGCGCCCCAGAGCTCGCGCGTGGCGAGCCGCGCCCCCTCGGCCAGGACGGCCAGCTTGGCCCACTGGATCTCCGGGTGCACGCGCCGCACGAAGGCGCCCTGCGCGAAGCCGCAGTCGGTTCCGGCGAGCACGTTCTCGCGCCCGACGACGTTGGCCAGCCGGACCAGCCGCTGGGCCACCAGCTCCGGGTGCTCGAGCACGTTCGTGTGATGGGTGACCACGCCCGGGATCAGCTTCTTGCCCTCGGGCAGCTTGACGTCCTCCCAGATCCTCCACTCGTGCTCGTGGCGGGCGTTCGACTGCTCCATCGCGTAGTAGCCCGCGTTGACGCTGAGGACCATGTCGATCACGTCCTTGAGCGGCGGGTCGTAGGCGTGCGGGCCGTGCCAGCTGCCCCAGCAGATGTGGTAGCGGACGCGGTCCTCGGGCAGGCCCTTGAGCGCGCGGTTGAGCGCGTCCACGCGCAGCTCGGCCCACTTGCGGTAGTCCTCCCACGAGCCGCCCAGCGACATGATCGAGTCGGCCTCGTGCATCAGCACGGCGTCGTCCACCTGAACCATCAGGCCCGAGTCGACGATCGTCTTGTACTCGTCGTGGAGGGCGTCGGCCAGCCCGTAGACGAAGTCCTCTTCTGAGTCGTAGTGCTCGTTCTCGAGCCAGTACGCGCTGGCCGGGGCGACCACCGGCAGGAACGCGTCGGTCACGTCCGCGCCCTCGAGCGCCTCCTTGAGGTTGTCGATGTCGCGCTGCAGCAGCGTCGTGTCGTACTTGATCGGGCCCGTACAGAACCACTTCATGCCCTCGGGCGGGGCGTCCGGGTCGATCTCGACGTCGCCCGAGCCCTGGCTCTCCCGGTTCTCGTGCTCGAACTCCTTGTCGAGCTCCTCGTAGAAGCCGGGGAAGTGCTGGCGGTCGCGGCTCGGCGGCAGGATGCTGGCGCTGTCGAGCTGCACCATGCGCGGCTCGAGCCCGGTCACGCGCTCGTACAGGTAGGTGATCCAGGTGGCCTTGCCCATCTCGCCGTCGTTGACGACGTCGATGCCGGCGTCGGCCTGGCGGCGCACCTGGTCGGTGACCGCCTCCTTCAGCGTCCGTTGATAGGCGTCCTCGTCGTAGGACTGGCCGCTGTCCTTGAGCTTGAGGAACTCGAGCAGCTCGGGCGGCCTGATCAGGCTGCCGGTGTGCGTAGCGAGAATTTTGTCGGTATCAGCCACGCCGCGCGATTCTTCCACTCGCGGCAGTTTTGTCAACAATCCCGCTGACGATCTAGCCCCAGACCTCCTGGGCGGTCTCCACGACGAGCCGCAGCTTGGCGGCTTGGTCGTCGCGCGTCAGCTTGTTGCCCTCCACCGTCGACGAGAAGCCGCACTGGGGCGACAGGCACAGTTGGTCGACGTCCACGAACTTCGAGGCCTCGTCGATGCGCTGCTTGAGCACGTCCTTGCTCTCGAGCTCCGGGCGCTTGGTCGTCACGAGCCCGAGCACCACCAGCTTGCCCTTGGGGACGAATCGCAGCGGCTCGAACGTGCCCGAGCGCTCGTCGTCGTACTCGAGGAAGAACCCGTCCACCTCGAGGTCGTTGAAGAGCGCCTCGGCTACGAAGTCGTAGCCGCCCTCGGCCGCCCACATCGACTGGTTGTTGCCGCGGCACATGTGGGTGGTCACCGCCAGGTCGTCGGGCCGGCCCTCGAGCGCCCGGTTGATGTTGGCGATGTACTGCTCGTGGAGATGCTCGGGGTCGCCGCCGATCTTGAGGATGTGCTCGCGCTGGGCCGGGTCGTTGATGTAGGCCAGGCTCGTGTCGTCGAGCTGCAGGTACCGGCAGCCGAGGTCGTAGAGCCTGTGCCACTCCTCGTTGTAGGCGGCGGTCAGGTCGGTCCAGAAAGCGTCCAGGTCGGGATAGACCGCGCTGTCGATCGACGAGTTGCCGCCCCGGTAGTGGACCATGCTCGGCGAGGGGATGGTCAGCTTGGGCGTCGCGCCGTCGACGGTGTCGCGCAGGTACCCGAAGGCGTCGCCGAAGATCGTCTGCGGCAGCGTGACCCGCTCGGCCACGTGCATCGCGGGCGGGGCATAGTCGTACTCGCCCTCCTCGTCGCGGAAGTGCACGTGCAGGCTCTCCCCCTCGACCTGCTCGACCCCGCCGAGCTGGTAGATGAAGTCCATGTGCCAGGAGGTGCGGCGGAACTCGCCGTCGGTGGCCGACTGCAGCCCGACCTCCTTCTGCATCGCCACCACGTCGCGAATCGCCTCGTCCTCGATGGCGCTCAGCTGGTCGTCGTCGATGCGACCGGCGGCGTGGTCCTCACGGGCGGCGAGCAACTCGGGTGGTCGAAGCAGGCTGCCGACATGGTCGGCTCGGAATGGAGGCCTCTCGCGCATGACAGGGGGTTTAGCATGGGCGCCATGGCGCAGTCCATGACGGAGACGCGCACGGGCCTGTTCATCGCGGGCGAGGCTCGCCGCACCGACGAGTTCTTCCCCGTCCACGACCCGGCCGCTCCCGACACGGTGATCGGGCACGCCGCCGCCGCGACCACCGAGCAGGCGCAGGAAGCGGTCCGCGCCGCGCACGACGCCTTCGACGCGTGGGCAGAGCTGGGCGCCGCGCGGCGCGCCGAGCTCGTCGTGGGGGCGCTCGGCTCGCTCGCCGAGGATCACGACGCCCGCGTCGAGCTGCTGTCGCGCGAGAACGGCAAGGTCCGCGGCGAGGCGGACATCGACCTGCACGTGATGGCGGGCCGCTTCCAACTTGCCGCCGAGCTGGCCGACGAGGTCGACGCCGTGCGGACCCTGGAGGGCCCGCCGCTGCGCACGACGATCGCCCGGCTGCCGCTCGGCGTCGTCTCGATCATCGTGCCGTTCAACTGGCCGCTGGCGATCCTGGGCGCCTCGCTTCCGCAGGCGCTCGTGGCCGGCAACACCACCGTCGTCAAGGCGCCGCCGACCACGCCGCTGGCGTTCGTGCAGACCCTCGAACGGATCGCCGCCGCGCTCCCGGCGGGCGTGCTCAACGTGGTCAGCGGGCGCGACGAGGTGCTCGGCCCGGTGCTGGTCCAGGACCCGCTGGTCAGCAAGGTCGCCTTCACCGGCAGCGTGCGGGCCGGCCGCGTGATCATGGGCATGGCCGCCGAGAGCCTGACGCGGGTCCAGCTCGAGCTCGGCGGCAACGACCCGGCGCTTGTGCTCGCCGACGCCGAGCTGGACGGGGACGCCATCCACCGCCTTGGGATCGGCGCGTTCCTGACCACCGGCCAGGTCTGCATGGCGATGAAACGCCTCTACGTGCACCGCTCCCGCTACGAGGAAGTCGTCGAGGGGCTCAGCGGCGAGCTCGAGGGCACCCGCCTGGGCCCCGGGCTCGACCCGGAGACGACCATGGGGCCGCTGCACACGGCGCGCCAGCGCGACTTCGTGGCCGAGCTGGTCGAGGAGGCGCGCGGGCGGGGCGCGGAGGTGCGCGAGTTCGGAGAGGGCGCCGAGGGCGGCCAGTTCATGAAGCCGTCGCTGGTGCTCGACCCTGCTCCGGAGGCGCGCGTCGTGACCGAGGAGCAGTTCGGCCCCACCTTGCCGATCATCCCCTTCGACGACGAGGAGGACGCCATCCGGCAGGCCAACGACACCTGGTCGGGCCTGTGCTCCTCGGTCTGGTCTTCCGATCCCGAGCACGTCGAGGCGGTGGCCGCGCGGCTGCGTACCGGCACGACGTTCGTCAACGCCCACAACGCGCCGTGGCTCGACGACCGCGCCCCCTTCGGAGGCTTCAACAAGAGCGGCATGGGCCGGGAGATGGGCGTGGACGGCATCCTCGCGTTCACCGACACCCACTCGACCTCGGTCACCGTCTAGCGCTTGACCGCCCTCGGGTTCGTCGTCCGCCCCGAGCACCCTCCGGAGGCACTGCCGGGGCTCGCGCGGGCGGTCGAGGACGCCGGGTTCGACGAGCTCTGGCTCTGGGAGGACTGCTTCCTCGCCGGAGGCATCGCGACAACCGCCACCGCCCTGGCCGCCACCTCGCGGGTCAAGGTCGGGCTGGGGATCATGCCCGCGCCCGTCCGCAACGCGGCGTTCGTGGCGATGGAGATCGCGGCGCTGGCGCGCATGCACCCGGGCCGTGTGATGCCCGGCTTCGGTCACGGGGTCGCCGACTGGATGCGCCAGATCGGGGCCAAGCCGGAGTCGCAGCTGGCCCTGCTCGAGGAGACCGTCGCGGCGGTCAGGTCGCTGCTCGCCGGTGAGGAGGTGCACGTCGACGGCCGCTACGTGCACCTCGACGGCGTGCGCCTCGATCACCCGCCCGAGCAGGTGCCGCCCGTGTTCACGGGCGTGCGGCGGACGCGCTCGCTCGCCCTGTCGGGCCGCGTGGCCGACGGCACCATCCTGAGCGAGCCCTCGTCGCTGAGCTACATCGAGTGGGCGCGCGAGCAGATCGCGGCCACGCGGCCGCATCGGCTGACCGTCTTCGCGTGGTGCAACGTGGACGCGGACGGCGCGGCGGCCCGGGCGGCGCTGCGACCGCTCGTCGAGGAGCGCCTGCGCGTCGGCGGCCCGCAGGCCGAGCACCTCGGCGATACCGCCGACATGGACGCGCTGATCGGCCGGGCGGGCGTCGCCGGAACGCCCGAGGAGTGCGCCGCGAGCATCCGGGCGCTCGGCGAGGCCGGCGCCGACTCGGTCGTGCTGGTCCCTCAGCCCGCCCACGACGTCGATCCGCGGGCCCTCGCCGAGTTGCTGCCGCTGGGGGGCGGCGCATAATGCGCGCATGGACGATCATCCCGTCAGCTTCTCGGTGGAATATCCGGAGCGCCAGCTCAACCGCCTGACCACCGCGTTCCGCATCTTCACGGTGATCCCGATCGCGATCGTGCTGGGCACGATCATGGGCTACCAGGGGGCAGCTACGACGCCGGTGCCGCCGGCGGCGGCTGGGCGGTCGGGGGCGCCGGCCTGCTGTTCCTCCCGCCGCTGCTGATGCTCGTGTTCCGCGAGAAGTACCCGCGCTGGTGGTTCGACTGGAACGTCGAGCTGATGCGGTTCATGAACCGCGTCGGGGTCTACGTCGCCCTGCTCGACGACCGCTACCCGTCCACCGACGACCACCAGGGCGTCCGGCTGGAGCTGCCCGAGCCTCAGGCCCTCAACCGCTGGCTGCCGCTGGTCAAGTGGTTCCTCGCGATCCCGCACTACATCGTGCTGCTGTTCCTCTACCTCGGCGCGCTCTTCGTCGTGATCGCGGCCTGGTTCGCGATCCTCTTCACCGGCCGCTATCCGCGCGGGCTGTTCGACTACATGGTCGGCGTCGGCCGCTGGCACAACCGGGTGGTCGCGTACGCGTTCATCCTCGTGACGGACCGTTACCCGCCGTTCCGGATGGCGCCCTGAGCGCCTCCGCCATGCGCTCGCAGGCGCGCCGGGCGAACCTGACCTGCTGCCCGCGGCCGAACAGCCGGAACCCCAGCCGGATCAGCCGGTTGGGGATGCGGGCCGGGCGCGACACGACGTGGATGCGGAACTCGACCGATCCGTCGTCGAGCCACTTCCACACGGCGTAGTCCATCTGCCCCATCTCGAGGTGGCCCTGGAGCGTGCGGTAGCTCCAGCCCCACACGCGCACCGGGCGCCCTTCGTGCTCCTGGACCTCGTCGACGACCCCGCCGGCGCGCACCCCGAAGTGGAAGCGCAGGCCCCAGAAGCGCACGTCCAACAGCATGTCCCTGCCCTCGAGCGCGGAATCGGGCGAGTAGATCGCTCGCACGATGCGCGGGTCGGCGAACTCGTAGTCCTCCATCAGCTCCCTGGCCCGCTCCCAGGTGCCGCCCGGCTCGGGCGCCCCCGGCGCCTCGGGCGGCAGCGGCTGGCGGTAGTCGTCGATGTTCCAGCCGCTCCCGGGGACCGCCCCGGCCAGCGCCGACACCTCGAAGTTCGGTGCCGCGTCGTAGAGGGTGCTCAGGCGCCGCGTGTGGATGCGCAGGCCGCCGTCGCGCACCCCGCCGGACAGCTTGACCACCCGCTCCAGGAACGAGGTCCACATGTGGAACTGGACCTCCTTCGAGAAGCGCAGGCGGTCGTAGAGCAGGTTCGAGAGGCGGTCGCCCCCGCGCGCCCACGACTCGATCGAGAACACGACGCGACCGTCGCGCGGCTCGGCTGAGAAGGCGATCTGCCCCGCCTCGAGGTGCCCTTCGAGCGTGGCCAGCCGGAAGCACCGCTCGCTGCGCTCGACGACCCGCACCGGCCCGTCCCACGGTCCCGGCATGCGCACCAGGTACTCGTCCCCCACGGCCATGGCGCCGTCCTCTCCGCGCGTCTTCTTGAAGGTCGCGAACTCGGACGGGGCCGCGCGGTCCGGGTCGGCCGCCAACAGGTCGAGCAGCTCAGCCGCGGACATGCGGCCGGCGCGGATGGCCACCTCGTAGCGGCGGTGATAGAGCGGGCCGGCCCCATCGCTCGGTGCCTGCAGGCGGGTGCGGTCGACTCCGTCCGGCAGCGGCGGTGGCGCGTCCCGCTCGACGGATCCCTCCTCCTCGCTGCGATAGAGAGGCGTCGTGCGCCACATGTAGCGCCACGCGGTGAGCAGCACGCCGAGCGGCCAGCGGGTGGCTGTGGCGAGGCGGCGGGAGCGGGTCTGGGCAGGCATGGAGGGGAACGTCTCGGGTACCCGACCCCATGGTCACGAAGCTCCTACGCGCCGCGGGTTTGCGCGGCTGGTACCTGCACGTCACCTCGTTGGGCGCGGTCAGCCTCTGCATCGGCCTGTGGATCCGCGCCAAGACCGTCGACCAAGAGGAGCGCGCCAACGCCGAGCGCCGCGCCCTGTTCGTCGGGCTATGGCCGCCGCTGCTGTGGCTGATCGGAGAGTCGCTGCGCTCCGACGAGCGCTGATCAGTTCACGGCTTCGAGGTGCCGGCAGCGCTCCTCGATCGCGGCGCGGATCTTGCCCGCCACCTCGGGCAGCTCGCGCGAGGTCTGGCGGAACGCCTGCGCGGTCATCACGACCACGGTCAGCGGTGACTTGGCGACGACGCTCGCGTTGCGGCGCGTGTCGCCGACCAGGCCCATCTCGCCGAAGAAGTCGCCCGGCCCTAGCTCGGCGAGCAGCTGATCGCCGCGCCTCACCTCACACGTGCCCTCCTCGATCGCGAAGAACTCGTAGGCCCACTCGCCCTCGCGGACGATCACCCGGCCCTCCTCCAACTCGACCTCATCCGTACGCGGCGCCAGGGCGCGCCGTTCCTTGCGGTTGAGGCTTGCGAACAGCGGAACTCCGCTCAGCCGAGCTTCGTCCATGGCACTCTCCTCCTAGTCCGGGATCAGCCCGTCCCCAGTGAACTCGCCCTTTGCCTCGGCAAAGGTGACATCGCGCGGCGGCAGGATCACGTCCGACTCGACGAGCTCATCGTCGTCGAGGGTGTTGCCATCGCTCGCGACGAGCTCGAGCATTTGCGACCAGAGCTCGCGAAAGCCGGTCTCGTCGCCCTGCTCGACCGCGGCGACGGCGCGGTTGTCGAGCTCGTTGAGGCGGTCGGCGTCCTCGTCGGGCAGCCGGAACTGCCCCTCCCCCGAGACGCGCACGATCACGCCTTCTCCTCCCCCTGCTCGAGTGCGGGCGCGTCGCCGCCGCCCTCGCCGAGCTCTGCCTTCATCTTGCTGAGCTCGTCGTCGACCTGCGATCCGCTGGTCAGCTCCTGCAGCTGGCGGTCGATGTCGTCCTGGCCGGTGCCGAGTTGGCTGAGGTCGTCGAAGGTGCCGGCCTTCTCCAGCTCCTCGACCGCGGAGGCACGGGCGCGCATCGTTTCGGTCTTGTCCTCGGCGCGCTGGATCGCCAGGCCGAGGTCGGCCATCTCCTCGCCCACGCCGTTGGCGGCCTCGGAGATCCGCACCTGGGCCTCGGCGGCCGAGTACTGGGCCTTGATGACCTCCTTCTTGGTGCGGAACTGCTCGATCTTCTGGCGCAGCTTCTGCTCGTTCGCCGTGAGCGCCTCCTGCTGGGCCTCGAGCTCCTTGACCTGGCTGTCGAGCGATTGCAGCTCGGTCTGCGCGAGCGTCTTGCGCTCGAGCGCGATCCGAGCGAGGTCCTCGCGGCCCTGGGAGAGGGCCTGGCGCGCCTGCGTGTCGAGCTTGACGATGTTCTGCTCGAGCTTCGAGGACTGCATCTGAAGGCGCTTCTTCGACGTGACCACGTCGGCGATGCCCTTCTTCACGTTCTGAAGCAGCTCGACCTGCTTCTGGTAGCCGTAGTCGAGCGTCTCGCCCGGGTCCTCGGCCCGATCGAGCATCCTCGAGATCTTCGACTTGATGACGGTGGACATCCGCCCGCCGAGCCCTGGCATCCCGCCTCCTTCAGCTTGCATGTCGTCGCGGTTGGAGACCTAGACTACCCGGCGCCGTGCAGCCTAGACCGCCATCCCACTCCCGTTCCGAGCTGAGCCGGTGGATGAGGATCGCCGACGCCAACAACGGAGGCAACGTCCACGGCGGCGTGATCATGTATCTCTGCGACGAGGTGGCCGGCATCGCGGCCGTGCGGCACTCCGGCACTCGGGTGGTGACGGTCGCGATGGACCGCATGACGTTCCTGCACCCCGTCTACGTCGGGCACCTCGTGACGGTCAAGGCGACGGTGAACGCCGCCTGGCACACCTCGATGGAGGTGGGCGTGCGGGTGGAGGCGGAGAACATCCGCTCGGGCGAGCTCACCCACACCTCGACGGCGTACCTGACGATGGTCGCTCTCGACGAGGACGGGCGGCCGGCGCCGGTCCCGCCGATCGCGCCCGAGAGCCGCGACGAGGAGCGCCGCGCCCGTGAGGCGCAGCTGCGCCGCGACAACCGCCTGGGCGAGCGCGAGCGCATCGAGGCCGAGCGAACGGACTAGACGACCGGGCCCTCGGGAGCGGGCTCGGTGTCGAGCTGGCGCCACTCGGTGAACTTGCCCCCGACGATCGTGTAGCGCACCTGCACGCGACCGCGGCAGGGCCCGCCCGGCCCGGGCGTGAGGCGGAAGGTGGCGAGCACCTTGGCGCCCTCGTCGCGCAGCGCGATCAGGTCGGCGTGGCAGGGAAGGGTGGCGTTGAACACGCGCGCCGCCGCCCGGTTGCGCAGGCGGTAGGGCCGGCCCTGGTCGATGATCGCCCCGGGGGCGAAGAAGGTGGCGGCTCGGCCGAAGTCGCCGTGCTGGACCGACATCAGCCAGTCGCGGATCATCACGCCCTCGGCCGAGCGCAGGCCGGTCTGTGACTGCGGCCGCGGCTGCGGCGCGTCCGAGTCGTCGCAGCCGGCGGCGAGCAACGCGACGCGCGGCCAGGGCCAGGGCCGCGCGCCGCATCAGCCGACCGCCTCGAGCCGGCGGCGCAGCTCGTCGCCGCGGCCGGACGCGACCGCCCGCGCGGCGCGGCGCTCGCTCAGCTCGAGGCCGCGCGCGCTGGCCAGCTCCAGCAGCTCCTGGCGCTCCTCCGACTCGCGCGCGGTCTTCACGAACAGCCACCCCAACAGCACTACGGTGACGATGCTGCTCTCGATCATCATGATCGTGCCGGCCGCGCCCTGGTCCGCCAATGGCGTCAGGTCCCAGCTCGCCTGGCCGGGGCGGTAGTCCGGGTAGAAGACGGTGCCCGACCAGATGAAGATGTTGCCGAGCAGCGCGCTGGTGAGCCGCACGGCGACGATGTAGGCGAGCTTCGCCCCGTTGCCGAACCACTCGGGCTGCGGCAGCGGGCCGAGCAGCGCCAGCCACATCGTGAAGCCGAACAGCACGAAGCTCGTGTGCTGGAGCGCGTGCACGGGCGCCGAGCCGAGCGCGGCCTGGTAGAGCGCCGGGAGATGCCAGACGTACAGGTCGACCGCCCACAGCCCGAACGCCACCACCGGGTGCGCCAGCACGCGCAGCTTGTGCGCGATGCGCGTGGCCAGCACCGGCTGCAGCAGCGGGCCGGTCAGGCCGAGCACCAGGAGCAGCGCGGCCAGGTCGGCCATCATCACGTGCTGGGCCATGTGCGCGAGGATCAGCTCGCCGCCGATGTGGGCGAGCGGGGTGGCGAGCGCCGCCACGATCAGCGCGATGCCGCCGCCGAAGCACGCCATCCGCCACGCCGGCACCGGCCGGTGCTGGCGCGCCAGCGTGCGCGCCCGCGCCCAGTAGGCGGCCAGCGCCGCCAGCGGCGGCAGCAGCTGAAGCGGCTCGAAGACGCCGCCCCCGACGTGCGCGAGCGGGGCGATCACCGGATCGAGCTTAGACCCCGACGACCTCGATCTGCTCGGCCTCCGGCTCCGCGAAGCTAGCGGTGCGCGTCGCCTCCGCACGCACCTGTGGCAGCGCCGACTTGCGGATCTCGACGTGCGGCTCGATCGCGACCTTCACCCGCCGGGTGGCACGCTCGAGCGTCCACGAAGCCGCCACCCGCCCGTCGACCGTGACCGTCTGGGCGCCGCTCAGCGTGAGCCTCAGCGGTCCCAGCTCGGGCGGGATGATCCGGTCGCGGTCCGCGTAGGCCAGCAGCACCTGGTCCCAGCGCGACAGGAAGCGAACCGGCAGCTTCGTGGACGCGGGCGGCAGCGGCTGGTCCGGCAGGTCGAAGAGATCCACCCCCCGCTCGTCGCGGTACGTGACCGTGTCGAGCCGCTCCCAGGCGGTGGCGAAGTCGCGCTGCGCCACGCCCGCCCAGGCGGCCACGTCGCGCTTGCTCGCCGGCCCGAACGCACCCAGGTAGCGCTCGAGCACGAGCGTCGCCGCGTCGTCCGGGTCGGGCAGCGGGCGCGGGTCGACCACGAACTGGGGTCGGCGCCGCTCGCGCCAGAAGCCTGCCGGCGGCAGCTGGACGAGCGGCAGCAGGTTGCGGGCGAACATGATCGCGTGCCACTCGTGGTCGGTCCGCACACCGTCGTAGCGGTTCACGCGCTCGCGGATGTCGTTGTTCGTGCGCGGCTCGCGTAGCCAGGCGCCCAGCTCGGCCACGACCTTCTCCTCGTCCAGGTGCGTGAAGTCCTTGCGCCACTTGCGCACGCGCGTCTGGCGGGTCAGCTGGTGGTAGGCCGGGTAGTCGGCGCCGGCGACCAGGTGCAGCGTCATGCGCATGATCGTGGTCTTGACGACGCCGCCCTCTTCGAGCGCCGCCTCGAGCTGCCCGGGCGCGAAGCCCTCAACCCGCGCGGCGAGCGCGATGTAGGGAGCGGGCGAGTCCTGGCCCTGAAGGGGGGTCAGCCGGCGGATCGCCTCAGCCGGGGCGAGCCGCCCGCGCTCGAGCAGCAGCTGCCGCGCCGCCAGCGCGGCCGTCAGTCGCTTGAGGGAAAGGGTCTCGCTCAGCCGGTCGGCAGCGTAGCGGCCGCCTCGCGGACCACGTCCCCGAGCTTCTGGCCGTTCTGGTCCGCGGCGGCCGCCGGGGCCTCATCGCGCCGCTGCTGGTACTCGGAGCGCTGCATCCGAGCGATGACCAAACGCTGCACCTGGGCCGTGCCCTCGAACAGCTGGTAGATCTTGGCGTCCCTGAAGAACTTCTCCAGCGGGCAGTCGGTCGTCTGGGCGAAGGGGCCGACCAGGTCCATGAGCGTCGTGGTCGCCCACATCGCGACGTCGCCGGCCTTCAGCTTCGACATCGAGCCCTGGCCGCCGGTCAGCGGGATGCCGGCGCGGCCCATCCAGGCGGCGCGCCACACGAGCAGCCGTGAGGCCTCGATCTCAGTGGCCACCTCGGCGAGCACCTGCTGGATGCGCTGCTGCTCGAGCAGCGGGGTGCCGTCCTCCTCCTTGCCCTCGAGGTACTCGAGCGTCCACTCGTAGGCCGCCTGCGCGATGCCGAGCGCCGAGGCGCCCACCAAGGGCCGCGTCAGCTCGAAGGTCGCGAGCGCGCCCGACGAGCGGCCGGAGGACTCGCCGGAGCGCGCGCGGGCCAGCTTCTTCTCGAGCTTCTCGTAGCCGCCGAGCAGGTACTCCATCGGCACGCGGCAGTCCTCGAGGATGACCTCCGAGGTCTGCGAGGCGCGGATGCCCAGCTTGGACTCCTTCTTGCCCATCGACAGGCCGGGCGTGTCCTTCGGGACCACGAACGAGGCCTGGCCGCGGTGGCCGAGGTCGGGATCGACCGTCGCGACCACCACGGTCACGTCCGCGATGCCGCCGTTCGTGATGAAGACCTTGGTGCCGTTGAGCACCCACTCGTCGCCGTCACGGGTGGCGGTCGTGCGCAGCGAGCGCACGTCGGACCCGGCGCTCGGCTCGGTCACCGCGTAGGCGCCGAGCTTGATCTCGTCGCCCATGCCGAAGCACTCGGGCACCCAGCGGCCGATCTGCTCGGGGGTGCCGGAGCTGGCGATGCCCGCGGCGGCGAGCGACCCGCCCTGGATCGCCAGCGCGATGCCGGCGCAGCCCCAGTGCAGCTCCTCGGCGTAGATGCAGCTGAACAGCCCGTCGGGGTCGCTGCCCATCTTCTGGATCGTCTCGAGCCCGTGCAGGTTCCACTCACGCGCGGCCTTGATGACCTCCCACGGCACGCTCTCCTCGCGGTCGTGCTTGGCCGCCGCCGGCCGGATCACCTCGCGCGCGAAGCGGCGACAGTGCTCCTGGAACTCGAGCTGTTCGTCGTTGAGCTTGAAATCCACGGTGAGCGCCTCCGGCAGCCGCGGCTCGGGGCCGCGGCGTGAAGTTGACTGACGAGTCAATCATAGGCTACCCACCGGGTTTCCGCTCTACACCCGGCTAACCTGCGCCGCCATGCGTCGCCTGGCCATCGCGCTGCTCGTCGTCGGTCTGCTCGGGGGCTGCTCGCTCGGCGACGACGAGGGCCGTCCGCCCCAGATCGGGGTGGAGGCGCAGGGCGATCAGGGGGCCGAGACGCTCGGCTTCCCCGCCGACGCCACCCGCAACACGATCCGCGTCGGGGGAGCCGACGCGGTCGCGGACGCCGCCGGAGTCGCGAGCGCCCTGTTCCCGGCAACGACCGGCTCGGACCGCCCGACCGCGGTGGTGCTGGTGGACTCGGAGGACTGGCAGACGGCGATCGCCGCGTCGGTCCTCGCCGGGCCGCCGATCGGCGCGCCGCTGCTGCTGTCGGAGGGGGACGAGCTGCCGGCGGTGAGCGACGACACGCTCCAGCGCCTCGACCCCAAGGGCTCGGACCTCTCCAAGGACGCGCAGGTCATCCGCATCGGCCAGAGCGTGGCCCGCCCGGACGGCTTCAAGACCGCGGTCGTCCAAGGCGAGGACCCGTTCGAGCGCGCCGCCGCGATCGATCGCTTCGTGTCGGCCGCGCGCGGCAAGCCGTCGGCCGACGTCGTGCTCTACTCGGCCGACAGCCCCGACTGGGCGCTGCCAGCCGCGTCGTGGGCGGCCCGGTCCGGCGACGCCGCGCTGCCGGTGAAGCGCAACTCGATTTCCGCGCCGGTGCGCCGCGCGCTTGCCGGCCACGAGGGGGCGAACGTGTTCCTGCTCGGGCCTCCGAGCGTGATCTCCGAGGCCGTCGAGCGCGAGCTGCGCGACCGCAAGCTGGCGGGCTCGGTCAACCGCATCGCGGCCCGGACGCCGGTCGAGAACGCGATCGCCTTTGCCCGTTACGAGAAGGGCGACTTCGGCTGGGGGGTCGTGGTGCCCGGCTACAACTTCGCGATCGCCAACCTGGACCGCCCGCTCGACGTGGCCGCCGCCGCGTCGCTGGCCACCCGCGGGGTGTTCGCGCCGCTGCTGCTCACCGACGACGCCGACGAGCTGCCGCGACCGCTCGAGTCCTACCTGCTGAGCGTCCAGCCCGGCTACGAGGACGACCCCGGCCAGGCCGTCTACAACCGCGCGTGGATCCTGGGCGACGACAAGGCGATCTCGGTCGACGAGCAGGCGCGCATCGACGCGACCACCGAGCTGATCCCGGTTCAGTCGAACGCGCCGTAGGATTCGCTCCGAATGAGTGAGTACGAGCGCAGCGACCGCCTCCATCGCGAGCCCACCGTGGAGGACGTGCGCCAGTTGATGGGCGCCTCCACGCCCCACTTCGCCCTGCAGCTGCGCAACCGCATCCACACGCTGATCAAGGACCTCCCGCCCGAGCATCCCGCGCGCGTAGAGGGAGAGCGGGAGATCGCGCGGCTCGACGAGATCGCGCTGGGATCGGAGCGCCGCGGGCCGATCCAGGCCCACGAGGCCGGCCTGCCGAGCTATCGCGGCGAAGCCGAAGCAGCCGACTGAGACCCGCGCTACTCTCGACTCAACGGCAAGAGCACCGAGGAGGTGCCATGGCTTGGGAGTTCCACGTCCTTGTGGTCGCCAACGTGACCGCTACCTCCGATGAGCTGCTGAACGCTCTGCGCGAGCGCGCCAGTCGCGGAGCCTGCCGCTTCACGCTGCTGATGCCCCGCGAGGGCGGTGGCGCGGACGGCCGGCTCGCCGGGGCCATGGAGGCGATGCGTGCGGCGGGGCTGGAGAACGTGAGCGGGCAGGTCGGCGATCCCGACCCGATCGTCGCCACGATGGAGCTCTGGGACCCGATGAAGTTCGACGAGATCGTGGTCTCGACGCTGCCCACCGGATCATCGCGCTGGCTCGGCCTCGACCTCCCGCACCGGCTCGAGAAGCTCACCTCGGTGACCGTGCACCACGTGGTCTCGCGCCCGCGGGTCGAGGTCCAGTGGGAGCGCCCACCGGAGCACGAGAAGCTAGGCGTGCTGTCGCCGCTCGCGGCCGCGCTGACGCGCAAGCAGCCCTAGACGGCGGCCGCTTCGCCGACCGCTGACACGTCCGCGACCCGCTCGCGGTGCTCGCTCGCGCTGCCCCAGAGGAGGGCGTCGACCTTCGCCCGCTTCAGGAAGAAGTGGAGGTCGTGCTCCCACGTGAAGCCGATCCCGCCGTGCACCTGCAGCGACGACGAGCACACGCGCCAGCCGGCGTCCGACGAGTAGGCCTTGGCCATCGAGGCGGCCAGCTCCAGCTCCTCCGGCTGCGCATCCGCGGTCCACGCGCCGTAGTAGGTCGCCGAGCGCGCGCCCTCGGTCTCGAGCAGCATCTGCGCGCAGCGGTGCGAAACCGCCTGGTAGGCGCCGATCGGCCGCCCGAACTGCTTGCGGTCGCGCGCGTACTCGACGGCCATCTCCATCGCGCGCTGGGCCACGCCGGTCAGCTCGGCCGACACCGCCAGCAGCCCGGCGCCGATCCCGGGGCCGACCTCGCCCGGTAGCGGCTCGCCGCCACCGGCGCGCACGCGCGCGTAGCGACGCGTCGAGTCCATCGTCGCGACGGGCTCGACGTCGGCGGCGGAGCGCTCGACGACCGACACGCCACCGTCGGCGCACAGCACGATCACCTCGGCGTTGTCGCCGTCGGGGACGAGCTTCGCCTCGTCGCCCCTGACGAGGCCCGCCGCACCGCGCGCCTCGCCCGACGCGATCCCCGGCAGCCAGCGCTGCTTCTGCTCGTCCGAGCCGGCGGCTTGGATCATCAGGCCCGCGGCCGCGTTGGAGAGAAACGGGACCGGCGCGAGCGTGTAGCCGAGCTCCTCCATCAGGATGATCAGCTCGACGATGCCGAGCCCCTGGCCGCCGTACTGCTCGTCGACGAAGATGCCCGGCCAGCCGAGCTCGCAGAGCTCCTTCCAGGCCTCCTCGTCGTACGTGCCCGCCTCGGCCAGCTCGCGCACGCGCTCGAGCTTGAAGCGGTCCGCCAGCAGGTCCTTGGCCGTACGCTTGATCGCCTGCTGGTCGTCTGAGAAGTCGAAGTTCATCCGCTTACCTCAGCTTCGGGAGACCGAGCACACGCTCGGCGATGATGTTCTTGAGGATCTCGGTCGTACCGCCCTCGATCGAGTTGGCGCGGGAGCGCAGCAGCCGGTAGGTCCAGGGGGACTCCCAGTAGGCGCCCTCCTCGCCGAGGATGTCGACGGCGAGCTCGGTCAGCGCCTGGTTGATCTCGCCCCACTGCCACTTCGGCAGCGACCCCTCTGGGCCGGGCACGCCGCGCTTCATGATCTGCGTGAGGCCACGCCAGGAGTTGAGGCGCAGCAGCTCGACCTCGATCTCCAGCTGGGCGAGCCGCTGGCGGATCAGCGGGTCCTGGTCGACGCCGCGCTCGTGGGCGAGCTGCTTGAGCTCCTCCAGCCCCATCCGCACACCCGCGGCCGCGGCGGCGCCGAGGCCGGCGCGCTCGTTCATGAGCGTCGTGATCGCGACGGCCCAGCCGTTGCCCACGCCGCCGACCACGTTCTCGTCCGGGATGCGAGCCTCTTCGATGAAGAGCTCGTTGAACTCCGGCTCCTTGGTGATCTGGTACAGCGGGCGCACCTGCACCTCTTCCTGCTCCATGTCCATGATGAAGTAGGTGAGGCCCTGGTGCTTGGGCACATCCTGGTCGGTGCGGGCGACCAGCATGCACCACTTGGCCTTGTGGGCGTAGGTCGTCCACACCTTCTGGCCGGTGACGATCCACTCGCCGTTCGACTTGACCGCCTTGGTCTTCAGCGAGGCCAGGTCGGAGCCCGACTCGGGCTCGGAGAAGCCCTGGCACCAGATCTCCTCGCCGGTCAGGATCGGACGCAGCCAGCGCTCCTTCTGCTCGTCGGTGCCGTGCGTGATGACCACGGGGCCGCCCATGACCATGCCGAGCACGTTGACCGGCGAGGGCGCCTTGGCGCGAGCCATCTCCTCGCCGAAGAGCGCCTGCTCGACCATCGTCGCGCCCCGGCCGCCGTACTCCTTCGGCCAGGAGAAGCCGGCGTAGCCGGCCTCGAAGAGCTTGCGCTGCCATTCGCGCCGGTGCTCGAAGGCCTCGTCGTCCCCGGGCGGGTCCTCACCGGGGTGGTTCTCGGCCAACCAGGCACGCAGCTCGTCTCGGAATGCCGCCTCGGAGGGCGAGAGCGTGAGGTCCATGGGCGGTAATGTACCAGCCAGTACACAATGTCGTCGGCCACTCCCGACATCCCCCGCCGCCTCCCCCGCGGCACCCACGGACTCGACCGCGACGTGGTCGAGGCGTCCCAGCGAACACGGCTGCTCGAGGCGGTCGGACGGGCGGTCGCGGAGCGCGGCTACGCCGCGGCGACGATCGACGACGTGGTGCGCCGGGCGGGCGTCTCCAAGAAGACCTTCTACGAGCACTTCGCCGACAAGGAGGACTGCTTCCTGGCGGCCTACGAGGCCGCCAGCGAGGAGCTGTTGGCGCGCGTGCGCGAGGCGCACGCCGGCGACGGCGACTGGCTCGAGCGCACGCGAGCGGGGATCGTGGCCTACCTGCGGTGGCTGGCCGCCGACCCGGCGCTCGCTCGCGTGTACCTGGTCGAGGTGGCCGCCGCCGGACCGCGCGCGCTGGAGCGGCGCGAGGCGCTGCGCGACCGCTACGCCGAGCTGATCCGCGAGCGCCGTCCCTCGGACCTGCCGTTCGAGATCCTCCACGCGGTCGTGGCCGCCGTGGACGACGTGGTCGTGCGCCACATCCGCGAGCACGGCGCCGAGCGCCTGCCCGAGCTGGAGCCGATCCTCATGCGCCTACAGGTCGCGCTGCTGGCGGGCCCGGACGTGGCCGCGAAGTCGGCGCGGCTGTGACGGCAGCAACTGAGGGCGGTCCGGACGAGTGAATATCCCGCAAACGCGCGCATATGACGTCCGCAGCGATCACTCCGGCTTCGGCCGCCCCTGGTTGCTGCAGTTAGCGCGACTCCGCGCCTCGTCCAGCCCGCGCAGCAACCGCGCCGCCACGCCGCGCAACGTCTCCTTCCCGTACGCGTGGCTCGGGCTGCCGGTCGTCAGGATCGCCACCGACACCCGCCGCCCGCCGCGCCGCAGCAGCGCGACCTGGTGGTCGACCGCGCCGCTGCCTGAGCCCCAGCCACCCTTGAAGTAGAGCGCCCAGCCCGGCGGGCGCACCTGGGCGATCCCCCAGCGCTGCGCCGGCACGATCGAGCTCAGCAGTCGCATCGCGGTGGCGCGGTGGCGGCGTGGGACGAAGCGATCGATATCCAGGAAGAAGAGCGTCTGGTCGGCCGCGTCGATGCGCGACAGGCCCCAGATCGCGGCGGGCGAGAACGCGCGCATGCCGACCCGGCGCGCCAGCCGCACGAGGCCGTCGTTGCCCACGATGTCGCGCACGCGCGTGGCCGCGACGTTGTCCGACCAGCGAATCATCGGCTCGAGCAGGTCGCGGTCGGCCTTGCGCAGCGCGCGCTCGCGCACGTCCGGCTCGCGCAGATAGGCGACCAGCAGCATCGCCTTGAGCACGCTCGCGGAGGGCACCGTGCGGCGCACGTCGACGCCGTACAGGTGACGCTCGGTGCGCACGGCGAAGGAGATCTGGCCGAGACGGGTGGCGGAGTACTCCTTGGCGGCCTCCGTGTCCGGCCGCCAGGGCGTCCCGTAGGCGGGCGCCGCAACCGCAGCGGCGAGCACCAGGGCAACGAGCGCCCTAGTAGCTCTTTGGCAGCCCCAGCGAATGCTCGGCAACGTAGTTCAGGATCATCTCGCGCGACACCGGCGCGGTGCGAGTCAGCCGCACGCCCCACCACATGTCGCTGAGGCCGTACTCGAGCGCGAAGCCGTTGCCGCCGTGGGTCTGGATCGCGCGGTCGACGCACTCGATCGCCGCCTCGGCGGCCGAGTACTTGGCCATGTTGGACGCCTCGCCCGCCCCGGGCGCTCCGGCGTCGTAGAGCGCCGCGGCCTTCTGCAGCATCAGGCGCGCCAGCTCGAGGTCGATCTTGGCCTCGGCCAGCGGGTGGGCGATGCCCTGGTGGGTGCCGATCGGGCTGCCCCAGACGGCGCGCTCGTTGGCGTAGGCAGCGGCCTTCTCCAGCGCCCGGCGGCCCGCGCCGCAAGCCACGGCCGCCCCCATGATGCGCTCGGGGTTGAGGCCGTCGAAGACCGGGCCGAGGCCGCCGCCCTCGCCGCCGATCAGGCGTTCCTCCTCCAGCTCGACGTCGTCGAAGAAGAGCGTCCACTGCTTGTCCGGGCCGATGTACGGCATCGGGATCGCGTCGCGCGTGAAGCCCGGCGCGTCCACGTCGACGAGGCAGAGCGACGGCAGGCCGAGCTGACCGTCGGGCAGGCGGCTGCGGGCTACGACCAGAACCGCGTCGGCGTGCTCGACGCCCGAGATGTAGGTCTTCTGGCCGTTGAGGAGCAGCTTGTCGCCGCGGCGCTCGAGCGAGGTGGCGAGGTTGTGGGAGTTGGTGCCGGCGTCGGGCTCGGTGATGGCGAACGCGACCTTGGTCGTGCCCGCCGCGATGCCGCGCAGCCAATGGTCCTTCTGGTCGTCGGTGCCATGGCGGGCCAGGATCGAGCCGACGATCGCCGGCGAGACGACGATCAGGAGCAGCGACTTGCCGGACGCCGAGATCTCCTCGCCCACCGAGGCGAGACCGGACATGCCGAGCCCGCCCCCGCCCCACTCCTCGGGGAGGTTGACGCCCAGGTAGCCCTTCTCGGCGAGCGCGTCCCAGAGCTCTGTGGGCGGCTCGCCCGCCGCGTGCTTCGTGCGCGAGTAGTCCTCCGGGAACGAACTGCAGATGCCGCGCACGGCGGCACGGATCTCGCGCTCCTCGTCGGTTGGGATCAGCTCGAGGCGGGCCATGCCGCCCGGCAGGCTACCCCTGTCCGGCGTTCTGGCGCGCGAGCTCGAGCTCCTTCTTGACGACGCCGCGCTGGTTGGGCCAGTTCAAGCGCTTCTCGAGATAGGGGATCGCCTCGGCCGGGCTGCCGCTCTGGTTGAGCGACTTGCCGAGGTTGAAGAGCGCGTAGGCGTACTCGAGGTCGGTGGAGTCCTCGGGCCAGGAGGCCACCGCCTGGCGCAGCACCGGCACGGCTCCCGCGAAGTCGCCCTGCCCCATCAGCTCGAAGCCCTGGGCGTTGAGGGAAGCGCCGCGGGCGGGGTCCGCCGATGTGCTCGTGTCCGGAGCGGCGGGCTGCTCGGCGGGCGCGGGCTCGGACGATTGCGGGGCGGTCTGCGAGGACTCGGACTCGCGCTCCGGGGCCTGCGACTGCTTCTCCTGCGCCGGCCGCTCCGAGCGCTGGCCGCCGTCGTCGCCGTCGTTGCTGAGCATGACCGCGGCCACGACCGCGGCCGCGGCGAGTGCGAGGACCGCCGTGGCGAGCACGCCGGCGAGCGGGCGGCGAGAAGCGCGCGCCGCGGGCCGGAGCGGCGCGGTCGTCGGCTCCCGCCGGTGCGGCCGGCGCAGGGCATCGGCGAGCTCCGCCGCCAGCCGCACCGCTGTGCGCGGCCGCTCGTCCGGGTCGAGGGCCATCCCGCGCCGCAGGGCGTCGGCTGCGCCCGCGGACAGCTCGGGCACGTGTGCGCGCACGTCGGGCGGCGGCGTCGTGGCGACGCTGTGGGCGATCTCCACCGGCGTGCGGCCCGGCCGTGCCTTCTGCCCGGCGAGCGCCTCGAAGCAGACGGCCGCCAGCGCGTACACGTCCGCGGCCGGGCCGATATCCCGCCCTTCCAGCTGCTCGGGCGCCATGTAGGCCGCGCTGCCGAGCACGGTCCCGCTCTGCGTCACCCGGGTCTGGTCGATCGACACCGCGATGCCGAGGTCGGCGAGCTTGACCACGCCGTCGTCGCGCAGCAGCACGTTGCCCGGCTTGACGTCGCGGTGTACGACGCCCTGTCCGTGCACGTGGTCGAGCGCGTCCCCGAGCTGCTCGGCGATCCCCGCCACGTGCGCCGGCTCGAGCGGCCCGCGCAGCAACGCCTGCGCGAGCGACTCGCCCTGCACGTACTCCATGACGATCAGCACGCCCTCGTCCTCGACCGCGGTGTCGTAGACCGATACGAGGTTGGGGTGGTTCAGCGAGGCGCCCAGCTTCGCCTCGCGCACGAAGCGCTGCTCGATCTCCCCCGGGCTGTCCGCGTGCAGCCGCTTGACGGCCACGCGCCGGTCGAGCCGCTCGTCGTGGCAGAGCAGCACGGAGGCCATGCCGCCGGCCCCGAGCCGGCTCAGCACCCGGTAGCGCCCAGCAAGAAGCGATCCCTGCGTCGAGACAGGCACGGTTCCGCCTCTACCCGATACGGCGGGAGCTCAGACGCGCTGGATCAGCGTGCCGGTGCCCAGGCCGCCGCCGCAGCACATCGTCACGAGGCCGACTTCCTTGTCGGAGCGCTCGAGCTCGTGCAGCAGCGTCGTGATCAGGCGGGCGCCGGTCGACCCGAGCGGGTGCCCGAGCGCGATCGCGCCACCGTTCACGTTCACGCGGTCCATGTCCGGCTCGAGCTCGCGACGCCAGGCCGCGACGACCGAGGCGAACGCCTCGTTGATCTCGAACAGGTCGATGTCGCCGATCTCCATGCCGTTGCGGTCGAGCAGCTTGCGCGTGGCGGGGATCGGGCCGGTGAGCATGATCACCGGGTCGACGCCGACCGTCGTCTGGTCGACGATCCGCGCGCGCGGCTTGAGCCCGAGCGCGTCCGCCTTCTCGCGCGACATCAGCAGCACCGCCGCCGCGCCGTCGGAGATCTGCGAGGAGTTGCCCGCCGTGACCTTGCCGTCCTCCTTGAAGGCCGGCTTGAGCTGGGAGAGCGCCTCGATGTTGGTGTCGGGACGGATGCCCTGGTCGGTGACGTAGGTGTCGCCGTTGACCTGGAACGGCACGGTCTCGCGCTCGAAGCGGCCCTCCTCGGTCGCCTGGTGGGCGAGCTGGTGCGAGCGCAGGCCGATCTCGTCGAGCTCGGAGCGCGGGATCTCCCACTTGTCGGCGATCATCTCCGCCGAGATGCCCTGCGGCACGAGGTTGTAGTGCTCCAGCATCTCCGGCGGCCAGGGCGACCCGACCTGGTCGACCCAGTTGAAGCCCACCCCCATGGGGATGTGGCCCATGTGCTCCACGCCCGAGCCGATCGCGGCGTCGTGGACGCCCGAGGCGATCAGCGCCGCGGCGAAGTTGACGGCCTGCTGGGCCGAGCCGCACTGGCGGTCGACCGTCGTGGCCGGCGTCTCGACCGGCAGCCCGGCCTGCAGCCAGGCGTTGCGGCCGACGTTGAACATCTGCTCGCCGAACTGCTGGACACAGCCCGCGATCACGTCCTCGACCTCGGAGGCGTCGATGCCGGCCCGGTCGATGACCTCGGTGTAGGTCTTCCCGAGCAGCTCGTTGGGGTGGGTGTCCTTGTAGTAGCCCTTCTCCGGATGCCCGCGTCCGATCGGGGTCCGAACTGCCTCGACGATGACCACCTCACGCCCATTGCCGTTTCGCATAGTGTTAAGCCTACTCGATTGACTGACTAGTCAACCAAGGACCGGAATTTGGCTCATCAACTGGGAATTGTGGGTAGCGGAGCGATCGCGCGAGGCCTCGCACGGGCGGCCGACGAGCACCACGAAGTGGTCGTCTGGGCGCGCAGCGAGGAGTCAGCCGAGAAGGCCGCGGAGAAGGTCGGGAGCGCTCGCGTGGTCACCGATCTGGGGGCGCTCGCCGACTGCGCCATCGTCGTCGAGGCCGTCGCCGAGGACACCGAGGTCAAGTGCGACATCCACCGCCGCCTCGGCGAGCTGCTCCCGTCCGAGACGATCATCACCACCACCACCTCCTCGCTCTCGGTCGCCGAGATCGCCGCCGCCAGCGGCCGCCCGGACCGCTTCGGCGCCCTGCATGTGTTCAACCCGGTCGAGAAGATGAAGCTGGTCGAGCTGTCGTTCCCCGAGGAGGCGACGGCCGAGACCAAGCTCGAGCTGCACCGGCTCTGCGAGCGGCTCGAGAAGACCGCCGTCGAGGTGCCCGACGCGGCCGGGTTCGTCGTCAACAAGCTGCTCTTCCCCTACCTGTTCGACGCGGTGCGCCTGCTCGAGCGCGACGGCATCGACGCCCAGGGCATCGACACCTGCATGAAGCTCGGCGCCGGCCACCCGATGGGCCCGCTGGCGCTGCTCGACTTCGTCGGTCTCGACGTGGCCGCCGCGATCGGCGAGTCGATCGGGACCGAGATCCCGGACCGCGTGCACGAGCTAATCGCAGAGGGAAAGCTCGGCCGCAAGGCCGGGCACGGCTTCTACACCTACGGGTGAGAACGGCCGCTTGAACGTGAAGGCGTAGGGCGTCGGCCCGTGCTCCTCGAGCACGGCCAGGCGGTCCTTCGCGTCCTCGAGCGTCGGCAGCGTCCCGGCCGGCACCCACCAGAGCGCCATGAACACGCGCATGCGCGTGAACCACTCGCGCCGGCGCCGCATCACCGCGAGGTGCTCGCTGTCGTAGACGAATCGCCAGAGCGCCTCGCGCGACTCCCAGACCGACATGTTGATGATCAGGCTGTCGTCCTCGAACGCACGGATCGCGGTGGCGTCGCCGCTCTCGTCTTGGAGGCGCCAGACGAACCCGGGCGCGGCGTCGGCGATCGCGTTGATCGGGTCGAGCGCCGCGACGAAGTCGGCCAGCTGGGGCGAGTCGAGCGGCGCCTGCGTCCGCGCGATGTTGATCTGGGCTAGGTGGGAGCCGTCGATGCGCGGGAGGCTACCGGCGGGCCGGACTTGGTCGCCATGCCCGCGGCCAGGTCCCAGACGACGTCGGCCTCTCCGATGCCCTGCGCGCGCGCCAGCTCGGCGACGCTGTCCCAGGGCAGGGTGGCGTCCGGGAGGTCGTCCCAGCGCGCCAGCGTCAGCGCCTCCAGAACGGCGGTGACCGCCGGACCGGGCTCACACTGGGACTTCACCAGCGCGATCAGGGCGTCACGTTGCGAATCGCTGAGCTTGACGCACCACATCCCGGCAGTACCTCCTCCGATGACCAGCACTGACGGGAGGTTGAACCGCGCTACGGACGGAAAGGCGGATCCGCGGGGGCCGCGGTCGGATCGCCCTGCTCCCCGGGGTGATGGTCGCGGATCCGCACCGCCTCCACGCGATTCTCGCGCACCGATTCCACCCGCAGCGAATAGCCGTTGACCTGCACCATGTCGCCGCGCTTGGGCAGGCGCCCGAGCTCGCCGAACACGTAGCCGCCGACCGAGTTGTAGGCCTCCGAGTCGACCGGCAGCGCGAGCCCGTAATCGGCCAGGTCGGTGATCGGCACGTGCCCGCGCACCCACCAGTCGCCGTTGGCCAGGCGCCGGATGCCGGCGACCGCCGGGTCGGTCTCGTCGGCGATCTCGCCGACGACCTCCTCGATGATGTCCTCGATCGTGACGATGCCGGCCGTGCGGCCGTACTCGTCGATCACCACGGCCATCGAGGCGCGCTCGCGCTGGAGGTCCGCCAGCAGGTCGTCGAGCGGCTTGGTCTCGGGCACGATCAGCGCGTCCTTGACGCTGTCCGCGATCGACGCCTCGGGCCCGTCGGTCATCAGGCGGCGCGCCAGCGAGTTCACGTGCACGACGCCCTTGATGCGGTCGGTGTTGCCGTCCTCGGTGACGACCATGCGCGTGTGCCCCGAGTCGACCGCGCGTCGCAGCGCCGTCTCGACGCTGTCCGACACGTCGACGGTGACGACCGCGGGGATCGGCGTCATCACCTGGCGCGCCTCCTGCTCGTGCAGGTGGAAGACGCCCGAGAGCATGCCCGCCTCGCCCGGGTCGAGCTTCCCGCCGCGCGTGCTGCGGGCGATGATCAGCTTGAGGTCGTCGGCCGAGGAGACCTCCTCGAACTCCGCCCGCGGGTCGACGCCGACCAGGCGCAGGATCGCGTTCGAGGCCGTGTTGAGCGCCCAGATCAGCGGGCTGAAGCCGACGCTGAACCACTGCAGCGGGCGCGCGACGCGCAGCGCCGTCTTCTCCGCGTGCACGATCGCGTAGATCTTGGGCACCTGCTCGCCGAGCGTGATGTGCAGCGCCGTCGTGACGAGGTACGCGATCGTCAGCGAGATCGCAAGGGAGACGCTGTGGGAGATCGAGTCGCCCAAGATGTCCTCGAGCAGGCTGGCGATCGCGGGCTCGCCCAGGAAGCCGATGCCGAGCGAGGCCATCGTGATGCCGAGCTGGCAGGCCGACAGGTACTCGTCGATCCGGTCGATCTGAGCCAGCACCAACGGGGCTCGGCGACGACCCTCGTCGCGCATCTGCTCGATGCGCGACTCGCGCGCGCGCACGAGCGAGAACTCGGCCGCGACGAAGAACCCGTTCGCGGCCACCAGCAGGAGGATGCCCAGCAGGAACAGCAGCTCAGTCATCGGCTGCCGGCGGCTGTCAGCGGGCTACTTCGAGGAGGTTCGTCGTCGCTCATTCGGCGGCTGGCGCGAGAGTAGCAATTCGGCGCGCCAGCTCGAAGTCGTTCGCGGTCAGACCGCCCTCGGAGTGGGTGGTGATCGTGACCGTCACCTCGTTCCACGAGATCGCCAGATCCGGGTGGTGGTTCATGTCCTCGGCCTCGGGCGTGAGCCGGTTGACGAAGTCCACCGAGCCCTTGAAGTCGTCGAGCTTGAAGGCGCGCTTGATCGCGTCGCCGTCGCGCTCCCAGCCCCGAAGGGCGGCCAGGCGCTCGTCGATTTCCTCGTCGTTCAAACGTGCCATCCTCGTCTCCATGCGCATCGCTTCGCTTGTGCCATCGGCGACCGAGATGCTCTTCGCCCTCGGCCTGGGCGACCGCGTGGTGGCGGTGACCCACGAGTGTGACTACCCGCTTGGCGCGGAGCAACTCCCCCATCTCACGCGCAGCGTCATCCCCGAGGGCCTCGACGCCGCCGGGATCGACGCGGCGGTGCGCGAGCGCACCAGCCGAGGCGAGTCGCTCTACGAGCTGGACGAGGACATCCTCACCCAGCTCGACGTGGACCTGATCGTCACGCAAGCGGTCTGCGAGGTGTGCGCGGTGTCCTTCGACGACGTGCGCGCGGTGGCCGAGCGGCTGCCCACCAGGCCGGAGGTGATCTCGCTCGACCCGTCGACGCTCGGGGAGGTGCTGGCGGACGTGCCGCGCCTGGCGCAGGCGGCGGGGGTGCCGGAGGCCGGCGACCAGCTGACCGCCGAGCTGGGCGAGCGCCTGGAGGCGGTGGAGCGCGCGGTCGATGGCGCGACCCGGCCGCGAGTGGCCGCGCTGGAGTGGATGGACCCACTCTTCATCGGCGGGCACTGGGTGCCGCAGATGATCGAGCTGGCCGGCGGCGAGGACGTGCTCGGGCTGCCGGGCGAGAAGTCGCGCACCGCCGAGTGGGGCGAGCTCGAGGCGGTCGTCCCCGAGATCGTGGTGTCGATGCCGTGCGGCTACTACGCCGAGCAGGCCGCGGCCGAGACGATCCGCTGGCGCAGGCACCTGGCCCAGCTCGGCGCACGCGTGTACGCGGTGGACGCCGCGGCCTACTTCTCGCGGCCAGGGCCGCGCCTGGTGGACGGCGTGGAGCTGCTCGGCCACCTGCTGCACCCCGAGCTGGTGCCCGCACCGGCGTCGCGGCGCTCGATCGAGCTGGACCTCGAGCGCGCCGCGCCGGTGGGCTAGCCGGCCACGACGACGGACCCGACCACGGCGAGCGCGCCCAGGCCGGCGCAGAGCAGGTTCGCCATCGCCGGTGGGACGCGCAGCATGCTGGGCGCCTCGAACAGCACCAGCGCCGCGAGCGTGCCGCCGATCAGCCCGCCGATGTGGCCGCCGATCGAGATGCCCGACACCGTGAACGTGATCAGCAGGTTGAGTCCGATCCAGAGGCCAAGCCCGCTCTCCATCGGGTTGATGCCGCGGTTGCGCATGACGATCACCGCGGCGCCCATGAGGCCGAAGATGCCGCCGGAGGCGCCCACCGTCAGCGAGTTCGGATCCACGACGAGGGCGCCGAACGAGCCCGCCAGCAGCGAGACGAAGAAGATCAGCGCGAAGCGCAGCTGACCGATCGCCGGCTCGAGCAGCGACCCGAGGATCCACAGCGAGAACATGTTGAACAGCAGGTGGAAGAAGCCGGCGTGGAGGAAGCCGGCGCTGACGATGCGCCAGTAGTCCCCGTCCGCCACGGCCGGGCCACTCAGCGCGCCCTCCTCGAACAGCCGGCTGCCGCCGAAGCCGCTGCCCGTGGCGCTCGCGCCGCCGGCCACCTCGCCGACGAACACCGCCACGCAGATGCCGATCAGGATGTAGGTCAGCACCGGCTCGTCCCTGGTCGAGCCGATCCCGCGCACCTTGACCCTCTGGCGCGCGCACTCGGGACAGCGCATGCCGACCGGGGTCGTGGTCATGCAATCCGGGCAGATCGGCCGCTCGCAGTTCGAGCAGCGCACGCCGGTCTCCCGGTTCGGGTGCCGATAGCAGGTCTCCACTGAGGGGAAACCTAGCTGTGGCTACAGCGCGACCGTCATGACCGGCTCTTCGGTGGGTGCGCGCGAACCGCCGCGCGGCTCGCGCGTGACCATGACCGCGTCGGCGTCGGACAGGTCCTCGGGAACCGCGACCGTCCCGCGGCCGTCGTCGCCGACCTCGAAGGTCGGCTCCGGCTCGACCATGCCGTCGCGCTGCACCCAGGCCTGGTAGACCTGCCCCTCCTTCAGCGTCGGCATCCCGCGCACCTCGAGGACGGCGTCGTCGTCGTGGACCTTGAGGCTGCCACTGGCGTCAGGGAGCGAGGTCGAGGCGACCACGGTTCGGCCTTCGTCGCCGCCTCCGAGCTGACCGATCCCGAAGCCGACCGCGACGGCGAGCACGACGGCGGCCCCCACCAGCGCGGGCCGCAGCGAGCCGGCCAGCCAGCCGCGCAGGCGCTCGCCCATAGGCGTGCGCGCCACTGAGGGGGCGCCGTCGCGCTCGTTCGCCTCCTGCTCGACGACCTCCATCAGCGAGCGCTTGAGGCTAGGCGGAGGCTCGACCTGCTCGACCGAGCGCGGCAGCAGATCGGCGGCCGGACGCAGGCGCTCGACCTCGTGCCGGCACTCCGCGCAGTCGACCAGGTGCCCCTCGAATGAGGCCCGTTCGGCGTCGGACAGGGCGCCCAGCAAGTAGGCGCCCACCTCGTCCCTGAATGTCGTGTGATCCCCTGCGGTCATGCGAACTCCCCTGCCGCGAAATCGGCGAGCTGGTCCCTCAGCTTGTCGAGCCCGAGACGCATGCGTCCCTTGATCGTCCCGATCGGCTCGTCGAGCAGCTCGGCTATCTGACTGTGGCTGAACCCTCCGAAATACGCCAGCTCGATCGTGCGGCGTTGATCGACCGGCAGCGTGTCGAGCGCGGTGCGCACGCTGCGCGCCTCCTCACGTCGGGCCGCCTCCACGTCGGTCCGCTCGCGGGCCTCGTGGCGCTCCTCCACGCCCTCGAACTGCTCCCGCCTGCGGTCGTGCACGGCCCCCCGGCGCAGCGCGTCGATGGTGCGGTTGTGGACGATGCCGAGCACCCATGTGCGCACGCTCCCGCGCGACGCGTCGTAGCGCATGCGGCTGCGCCAGATCGACAGGAACGCCTCCTGCGAGATGTCCTCGGCCATCACCCGGTCGCCGACCATCCGGTACGCGAGCGAGAAGGCTGCGCCGCCGTGGCGGTCGTAGAGCAGCTCGAAGGCCCGCGGACTCCCCTCGCCGACCAGCTGCATTACCTCCTCGTCGGCGAGGTTCCGGATGTCGGCTGTCACCACGGGACGTTCTTACGCTGCGCAGGGATATTCGGATCATCCGTCGAAGCACGCGGCAATGGAAGGGGTGCGCTCGCCTGCTCAGGTCTTCGCTCTGGTGATCGGCGCGACGCTCACCGTCGCCGGCATCGTCGGCTTCTTCTACAACGCCGACTTCGGCACCGGCGACGGCACCGCGCGCGACGCCGTGCTCGGCATCCTCGACGTGAACGGCTGGCACAACGTGGTCCACATCGCGACTGGCGCGCTCGGGCTGCTGGTGGCCAGCTCCTACTCGGGCTCGCGCACCTACGCGCTCGGGCTCGGCGCCATCTACCTTGTGGTCGCGCTGCTCGGCTTCCTGGCGGGCGACGGCGACGAGATCTTCAACCTGATCCCGGTGAACACAGAGGACAACTTCCTGCACCTGCTGATCGGCCTGGCCGGCGTCGGCGGTGGCCTGGCCACGCCGGGCACGGCGCCGCCGAGCACGCAGCGCCCCGCGGTTGCGTAGGGGCCTCTTCCCGCTGGCGCTGTTCGTCGCGGCGATCGTCGTCGGGTACGCGATCCAGCAGCTGATCGCCGTCGACCGTCACGGCGCGTCGGAGGAGACCGTCACGATCGACAGCCGCGCCGTCGGCCAGCCTCTCAACACGACCGTCGTGGTCCCGGCCGACGCCCCGGCCGAGGGGAGCCGGTCGCTGCTCGTGTTCCTTCACGGCCGCGGCGGCGACGAGCGCAGCGAGCTCGACGAGGCATTCTTCGGCGCGCTGGCGGAGGTCGGCTCGCGCGCCCCGATCGTCGCGTTCCCCAGCGGCGGCGACCACTCCTACTGGCACGACCGCGCGGACGGCGATTGGGGCAGGTACGTGGTCCGCGAGGTGATCCCGGAGGTGGTCAGGCGCTACGGAATCGACCGCCGCCGCGTGGCGATCGGCGGCATCTCGATGGGCGGCTTCGGCGCCTACGACATCGCGCGCCTGCACCCCGGGCGCTTCTGCGCCGTGGCCGGGCACTCGCCGGCGCTGTGGCGCACCGGCGGCGAGACCGCGCCGGGCGCGTTCGACGACGCCGACGACTTCGCGCGCCACGACGTGATCGGAGCCGCCCGCGCGAACCCGGACGCGTTCGGCGACACCCGTCTCTGGCTCGACGCCGGCGACGAGGACCCGTTCCGCCCCGGCGACGACGCGATGGCAGCGGCGCTCGGCGACCGGGTCACCGCCAAGACCTGGCCGGGCGGCCACGACGCCGACTACTGGAACGAGCACTGGCCCGACTACGCGCGCTTCTACGCGCGCGCCTTGGCGCGCTGCTAGCTGCGCAGCCGCTTCTCGAGATCGTCGGCCACGTCGCGCAGCGAGCGCTCCAGGGCCTTCAGGCCGGACCCCTGACGCTTCTTCTGCTGCTGGCGCGCGCGCACGAGCACCAGCCCGCCGGCCGCCATGCTGCCGACCACGACCGCCGCAGCGGGCCGCACCCAGTTGCGCGGGTCGCTCATCGCGGACAGCTCCCACTCGGACAGCTCGTCCGCCGCGGCGTCGGCCATCTCGGTCAGCCCCCGCTCCAGGCGGTCGCTCAACGCCTCCGGCGGCTCGACCGGGGCAAACGCCAGCTTCAGCAGCCGCTCTACGCGCTCCGCGTCACTCATTGCTCCACACCTGCCTCGTCACCAGCCGACTCCTCTTCCAGCCCCTGCTCGAGCTGCTTGATCGCCCTGTGAATCAACACCTTGGTGGCCCCTTCGGAGCGGCCCAGCGCACGCGCGATCTCGCGGTTGTCCATGTCGAGCGCGAAACGCATGATCAGCGCCTCGCGGCGATCGTCCGGAAGCTCCGAGACCCCGCGCAGCACCTCCTTGACCTCCTCGCGCCCCTCCACCATCTCCTCGGTCCCGTGCGGGGCCGAGATCACGGCCGCGTCGTCGAGCTGGGTGACCGGCCGGCGCGAGCGGTCGCGGTAGTAGTTCGCCGCGAGGTTGTGCGCGATCCGGATCAGCCAGGGTCGCAGCGGTCGTCCGTTCGACTCGCGCTGCGCCCGGTCGAAGTGGCGGTAGGCCTGCAGGAAGGTCTGCTCGGTCAGGTCCTCGGCGTCGTGGTGGTTGCCGATCCGGTAGTAGGCGTACGAGTAGACGTCGCGCAGATGGGCCCGGTAGAGCTCCGTGAAATCGCGATCCAGTCGCTGCTTGTCGGCGACGTCGTTCACCCATCGAGCAGCCTAGTCGCCGCAGCCCGCGCGGTCAGGCGGCGCGGGTCCTCCGCTTCGGATTCGCGCTGCGCACGCTCTCGAGCCACTGCTCGGGCGAGGCCTCGCCGTCGAGCACCCTGCGCAGGCCGGTCGTGATCGGGGCGTCGATGCCCTCGCGGGCGAACGCCTCGCTCAGCAGCGGCACGGTCGCTAGCGACTCGGCCGTCTGCTGCACCGCCGCCTCGACCTGGACGCTCGGCATGCCGGAGCCGACCAGCTCGCCGGCGCGCCGGTTGCGGCTGCCCTCGGAGATCGCGGTGGCCACCAGGTCGCCCGCGCCGGCCAGACCGGCGAAGGTCTCGCTGCGGCCGCCGCTGGCCACCGCCAGCTCGTGCACCTCGGAGAAGACCCTGCCGGCCGCGGCACCGGCGAGGTTGGCGCCGCGCGTCGCGGCGGCCCCCGACGCGAGCGCCGCGGCGTTCTTCGCGCAGGCGGCCAGCTCGGCGCCGGTCACGTCGTCGGTTGTCTCCACGGTCAGGCCGCCCGCGTCGAGCACCTCGCGCAGCTGGCGGCGCAGGTCCCGGTCGAGCGTGGCCACGACCACGGCGGCTCCGACCTCGATCGCCTCGCGCGCGTGCACGGGACCGCCCAGGCTGGCGACCGCTCGCGCATGCACGCGCTCGGCCACGTAGGCCGTGGGAGTGGTGCCGAGCGGCGGGACGAGGCCCTTGGAGGTCACCAGCACCGCGCTGCGCTCGCCCACGCGGGCGCCGATCTCGCCGATCGCGGCGGGCAGGCTGTTGCAGGGGACGGCGAGCACGACCAGGTCCACGCCCCCGAACTCGATCTCGCGCACGGTCTTCGGCTCGATCCCCGCCTCGAGCGCCACGCCGGGCAGGTAGGCGGCGTTCTCGTGGTCGTCGAGCAGCCGGGCGGCCTGCGAGGTCGTGCGGCAGCCGAGCTGCACGTCGAGTCCGGCGCGCGCCAGCACCGACGCGATCGCGGTGCCCATCGAGCCGCCGCCGACCACCGCCGCGGTGCGCAGCGGCGGCAGGCCGCCGAGCCACTCCCACTGGAGCCCGACGCAGGGCCAGATGCGCTCGGTCACCTCGCCGGCGAGGAACGGCGACGGGTCCTCCACGCGCGGGTAGGTGAGCGCGGGGCCGAAGCGCACGTGCACGCGCACCGGCTTGATCTTCCAGCCGTCGCGCGCGTACTCCGAGCCGGTGATCGCGATCGGCACCACGGGCGCGCCGCTCTGCAGCGCCAGGCGGCCGACGCCGCGCTTGGGCTTGGCGAGCGAGCCGGCCTGGATGCGGGTGCCCTCGGGGAAGATCACCACGGCCTGGCCGCGTTCGAGCAGCGCCAGGGAGGTCTCGACCGACTCGTCGTCCGACTCGCCGCGCCGGACCGGGAAGGCGCCCATGCAGTTGAGGATCCAGCCGAGCAGCGGATTGCGGAACAGCTCCTGTTTCGCGACGAAGAAGATCGGCCGCGGGTTGCAGCAGCCGATCGCGAAGGGGTCGAGGAAGCTGCGGTGGTTGGCGGCCAGGATCACGCCGCCGGGGGGGATGTGCTCGCGTCCCAGGCGCCGGAGGCGGAAGTAGAGGAGGATCGCCGGCTTGAGCACGGCGCGCAGCGGCCAGTAGACGAACGAGTTGACGCCACGGCGGCGCGTGCGCTCGTGATAGAGCGCGAGCGGGCGCGGGCTCAGCAAGCCCTGCTTGTGCTCCACCTGCATCGTCAATGAGCTACCCAGGTCCGGGTGTCGCGTTACGCTGCTGGACTAATGGAGCTACGGCGAATCCCAAGCGGCGCACTCGCGGGCGCGGTGGCGGCGGGCGTGTGGGCGGCCCAGCAGCCGCTCGACAAGCGGGCGTTCGGGTCGGACTACGACGACGTCGAGCTGCTCGGCAAGCTCGTCACGCGCGACTCCGGCTGGCAGGCCGCGGGCCTGGCGATCCACCTCGCGAACGGGGCGGCGTTCGGCGCCGTCTACGCGCTGCTGAGGCCGCTGTTCCCCGGCCCGCCGCAGGTGGCCGGCGTGGCCGCCGGCGTGGGCGAGCACCTCGCCACCTGGCCGCTCACGGCGCTGATCGACCGCAAGCTGGTCGGCGACCGCCGCGCGTTCGCGCAGTCGGCCTGGCGCCACGCCCTGTTCGGGGCGGTGCTGGGCGAGCTCGAGCGGCGCCTGAACCGCGACGTCCAGTTCGAGCCGCTCGAGCAGGTCCCCGTGTCCTCCAACGGCCACGGCAACATCGAGCACGCGGCCGCCGGGGCCACCGAAGCCTGATTCAAGGCGGCGCCGAGCGGCGTCGATGGGATATGAGTGAACCGGTACGTCCGTATCCGGCTGCTCGTCTTCGGAGCGGTCGCGATCATCGCGGGATCCGTGTGGCTGGCCGGCAGCCACCAGCGCTCGGCGGCCGACAATGCCTTCTCCGAGGCCCAAGCTGCCGATCAGATGCTGGTCGCCATGCTCGATCAGGAGGCGGGCCTGCTCGGATACGCCGTCACCGGTGACCAGGATCTGCTGCAGCGCTACCAAGACGGGCGCGTGCGCTTCGAGCGCGCGCTCACGGCCGCCGAGGCGGGGGCGCCTCCAGGCGAGGCTGACGAGCGGGTGGCGATCGCCAAGCAGCGCCGGCTCGCGCGGCGCTGGCGCGACCTGGGCGTTGCCCTGCTCGTATCCGGAACACCGGGCCGGGGCGCGACCGTGCCGGCAGGCATCGCACGACGCCTCGCGCAAACGCTGAGCCGCTTCCGTGCGGTCAACGCGGAGTTCCAGGCTGACCTGCACGAGGAGCGCGAGAGCAACCAGGCGGCCGCGAACACCCTCGCGGTGGCGCTGATCCTTGCGCTGAGCGTGCTGTTCGGCGTGCTCGGCTACCTGCTCTTCGAGCGGCGCGGCCGCCGCGACGACCATCGCCGCCAGCTCCACGCGCGCTTCAGCGAGGTCCTGCAGCTGGCGCGCAGCGAGGAGGAGGCATACAGCGTCGTCAAGGAGTACCTCGAACAGCTGATCCCGGGCGCCGACACGACCGTGCTCAACCGCAACAGCAGCGCGAACCGCCTCGAGCCGCGAACGCCGGTGCCCCCGGACAGCAAGCTGAGACTCGCGAACGTCGATCCGCAGGCCTGCATGGCGATCCGCGGCGGGCGCCCGTACCAGCGCCGCGGCAACGACGACGACCTGATGACGTGCGAGGTCTGCGGTGCCCTCGAGCGCGACGTGACATGCGTTCCCTCCCTGGTCGGCGGCGAGGTGATCGGCTCCGTGCTGATCGAGCACCCACGCCACTTGCCCGTCTCCGAGGCCGACGACGTCTCCACGAGCATCTCCGAGGCCGCCCCGGTCATCTCGAACCTGCGCAACCTCTCGATCGCCGAGTTGCGGGCGTCGACCGATGCGCTCACCGGCCTTCCGAACCAGCGTGCGGTCCAGGTCAACCTGAAGCGGATGAGCGCCCAGGCGCTGCGCAGCGGCTTTCCGCTCGCCGCGATCATGTTCGACCTCGACCACTTCAAGCAGATCAACGACACCTTCGGGCACGGCAAGGGTGACCAGGTTCTGGCCACGGTTGGACAGATCACGGCCGGGGCCATCCGCGCGAGTGACTTCGCCGGCCGCGAGGGCGGCGAGGAGTTCGTGGTGCTGCTGCCGGCGACCGATCGCGAGCAGGGAGTCGTGGTCGCGGAGAGCCTGCGCAAGGCGATCGCCACGATCCAGGTCCTAGACGTGGACCGGGCGATCACCGCCAGCTTCGGCGTCGCCGTACTGCCCGACGACGCGACCGAACCAGATGCCCTCCTGCGTTGCGCCGACCGCGCCCTCTACGTCGCCAAATCACGCGGCCGCAACCGGGTCGAGCTGATCGAGAGCAGGACCCCGGCGACACCGGCGGAGCCTAGACTCGCTGGCACGCCGGAGTAGCTCAGTTGGTAGAGCAGCGCTCTTGTAAAGCGCAGGCCGTCGGTTCGAGTCCGACCTCCGGCTCTCGCCGCGGTTAGACCGCTCCGCGCGCCGCGAGCACCCGCCTAGGCGTGGATGAAAACCGGCGTTCCGAGCGGCACTTTCGCCATCAGCACCTGCAGGTCAGCGTCGGCCGCACGCAGGCAGCCGGCGGACGCGGCGGTGCCGATGGTCGCGGGGGTATCGGTGCCGTGGATCGCCAGCCGGTTGCCGCCCTGCCAGCCCGGCGGCGTGTTCGGCTGGTGACCGTTCAGCGCCAGCACGCAGCAGCCGTAGTAGGGCCCGTAGTTGGTTCCGGCCAGCTTGTCGGTCACCGCGAAGCGCCCGGTCGGCGTCTCGGAGCCCGGGCGGCCGATCGCGACCGACATACGGTGGACCTTGCGCCCGTTGCGGCGCAGCGTCAGCGTGTGCGCCGACAGGTCGGCGTGCAGCGACCAGCGCGTACGCGCGATCGCGACCTGGTCGCGCCGTACCCAGGCGAGGCGGCCGTTGGGACGCGCGCTCGTGACCACGCCGAGCCAGTTGCGGCGCTGCGCGGCCACGCCGAGCACCTGCCGCGAGCCGAACTCGGTGGTGGCGCCGAGGCTGCCCGTCGCGGGGCCGCCGGGCCGCTCGCTGAGCCCGAGCTCACCGCGTACCACGGCCAGGCGGAACGGCTTGGGGCCGGCGGGCTTGGCCGGCGTAACCGCGGCGGCTGGCAGGAAATCCACGACGGGGACCTGCGTATCCGGCGGCGCCGGCGGCGGCGAGCCCAGCGCCGTCTGGGCCGCGAAGAACGCGCCCAGGGCCACCGCGACGATCAGTAGGGAGGGGCGAACCCGCACCCTTCATGCGTCGGTCGGCGCGGCCGCACGCGGCAACCGCGCGCCGGGCCCTGGACGTTCGTTCTAGAGCAGCACCTGGCGCGAAGCGAGATGCGCGCCGACCTTGCGCTTCACCCGCTGCAGAGCGTTGTCGACGGTCTTCGTGTCGCACTCGAGCCGCTCGGCGATGGCCTCGTAGCTGTGCCCGTCCAGGTAGAGCGAGAGCACGGAGCTCTCCAGCTCCGACAGCACGCTCGACAGGCACGCGACCAGGCTGTGCAGCTCCTCGGAGGAGATCACCTGGTTGACCGGGTCGTGGGCGGTCGGCCCGGGGAGCAGCTCGTCGAGCGTCGGATCGCCGTCGCCGCCGCTTGCGGCGGGGGTCTGCGAGAAGGAGACGTACTCGTTGAGCGGCGTGTGCTTGTTGCGCGTGGAGGTCTTGACCGCCGTGATGATCTGGCGCGTGATGCACAGCTCGGCGAAGTTGCGGAAGCTCGACTCGCGGTCCGAGCGGTAGTCGCGCACGGCCTTGTAGAGCCCGACCAGGCCCTCCTGGATCAGGTCGTCGGAGTCGCCGCCGATCAGGAAGTAGGACGACGCCTTGAGCCGGACGAAGCCGAAATAGCGCTTCACTATGCGGTCGTAGGCGTCCTTGCGGCCCTGTTTGGCGAGCGCGATCAGGTAGTGATCATCAAGCTCGACCTCACCTTGAGACTTTGCTCCGCTACGGCGGATCGGAGCGCCCGGACGCCGTGCTGGCACGGGTAGCGCGGGAGACGTTGCTGAAGTTGCCATCGAATGCTCCTCTCAGGCCCAACGCGGACCCTTGAAGCTCGGTGGCGGCGTACCTCCCCTGGCGCGCCAGTTTGCTGAGTCGATCCCTCAAGCTCGACTACAGCCTGATTTCTGGCCGGCAGTATGGGTTAGTTATGGACCCTTGTCAAGAGCGCGGCGACGAAACTGCAAGATTCCGTACACGAGCGCCGCGGCGGCCGTGGAGACGTTGAGCGAGCCGACCTTGCCGCTGATCGGCAGGAAGACGTGCTCGTCGCAGGCGTCCGCGACGCGCGGGCGCAGGCCGCGGCCCTCCGAGCCGAGCACCAGCACGACCCGCCCGCTGTAGTCCGGCCGGTGGTAGGGCACGCGGGCGTCGGCCGCCGCGCCGTAGACCCACGCCTCGAGCCGCTTGGCCTCCCCCAGCCAGTCGGCGAGGTTGCGCACACGCGCTATCGGCAGGTGCTCGACGGCTCCGGCCGAGGCCTTGCAGACCGCCGGCGTGACCTCGGCCGAGCGCCGCTCGGGCAGCACCACCCCGGCGCAGCCGGCAGCCTCGGCGACTCTGCAGACGGCGCCGAGGTTGTGCGGGTCCTGGACCTCGTCGAGGCACACGACCAGGGCGTCCTCGCTCTCGAGCAGCGAATTCGCCTCCACGTACGGATAGGCCTGGACCTCGGCACACACGCCCTGGTGGTCCGGCGAGCCGCAGCGCTCCTCGATCTCGTGCGGCTCGGCGATCACCACGTCCACGTCGCCGGGCCACACCTCGTGCGCGCCGGTGGCGTAGACACGGTGGACACGCCTGCGCCCGCGCAGCGCCTCGCGGACGGGGTTGCGCCCGTAGACGATCACGTCCGCACGAGCCGTGGGCCCTCCGCCGTGTCGCGGATCTCCCAGCCGCGCGCGGCCAGCTCGTCGCGCAACCGGTCGGCGCGCTCGAAGTCGCGCGCGGCGCGGGCGTCCTCGCGCTCCGCGGCCAGCCGCTCGATCTCCTCCGGCGCCTGCTCGCCGTCGCCCGCGAGCAGGCTCTCGAGGCCAAACGCGTGCAACATCTCACCGAGCCGGCCGGGGCTGACCCGGTCGCCGGCGTCGAGGCGCCGGTTGGCCTCGGCCACCCAGGCGAACAGCTCCGCGCGGGCCGCCGGGGTGTTGAAGTCGTCGGCCAGCTGGTCGAAAAACCGCTCTGCGATCGCATCCAGGTCGCTCGAGGGGGGCGCGTCGGCGTCGAGGCGCCGGATCAGCTCGCGCACACGGTCGACCGCCCGAGCGGCGTCCTCGATCGTCTCCTCGGTGTACGCGACCGGCTTGCGGTAGTGGGCGCCGACCATCCACATCAGAAACGGCTCGCGCCCGAACTGCTCCAGCGCGCCGTGCAGGAGGCGGATGTTGCCGACCGACTTGGCCATCTTCTCGTCGCCCATCTCGACCATGCCGTTGTGCATCCAGAGGCGCGCCAGCGGCTGGCCGCGAGCGGCCTCGGTCTGCGCGATCTCGTTCTCGTGGTGGGGGAAGATCAGGTCCGAGCCGCCGCCGTGGATCTCGAAGTCCACGCCGAGGATCGCCTCCGCCATCGCCGAGCACTCGATGTGCCAGCCGGGGCGGCCGTCGCCCCAGGGCGACTCCCAGTAGGTGTCCTCGCCCTCCTTGCGCGTCTTCCAGAGCGCGAAGTCCTGGGGCGCCTCCTTCAGGTCGGCCGAGTCGTCGCCCTCGCCCTGCTGCATCTCGTCGAGGGGGCGGTTGGAGAGCTTGCCGTAGCCGTCGAAGCTGGCGACCCGGAAGTAGACGTCGCCGCCCGCCTCGTACGCGTGGCCGCCCTCGATCAGCGACTCGATCAGCGCGACGATGCCCCCGATCGTCTCGCTCGCCTTCGGCTCGTGGTCCGGACGGCCCAGCCCGAGCGCCTCGGTGTCCGCGACGTACGCCTCGGTCATCTCGCGGGCCAGCTGCTCGCTCGGCACGCCGCGCTCGCGGGCCGCGTCGTAGATCTTGTCGTTGACGTCGGTGATGTTGGCCACGAAGGTCGTCTCGTAGCCCTCGTGGTCGAGGAAGCGCTTCAGCAGCGAGAAGACCACGTACGGACGGGCGTTGCCCACGTGGATGCGGCCGTAGACGGTCGGCCCGCAGGCGTAGATGCCCACGCGCGGCGGATCGCGCGGCTCGAGCGTGCGCACGCCGCCCGAGAGCGTGTCTTGGATGCGAACCTCGCGCATTCGGGCGCGAAGGCTACGCATAATGGCGGGCATGCCCGAGCACGAGTTCCTGATCTCAGGCGAGCGCGCGGCCCTGGGGATGCTGCGGCGAGACCAGCTGCCGCGCCTGGCGGCGTGGTTCAACGACCCCGACGTGCGGCGTGGCCTGGCCCACCGCGGAATCGTCAACGAGGACGCCGAGACGGCCTGGTACGAGCACGTGACCGAAGCGGCGCGCCAGCCCCGGCCAGCGGAGGTCGCGTTCGCGATCCACGACGCCGCCGACGGGGAGCTCGTGGGCGTCTGCGGCCTCGAGAACATCGACCACAACTTCTCGCGCGGCGAGTTCGGGATCTTCCTCGGCCAGCGCCGCGGCACCGGCATCGGCACCGACGCCACGCGCCTCGTGCTCGAGTGGGCGTTCACGATCATCGGGCTCCACAACGTGATGCTGGAGAGCTACCAGTTCAACGAACAGGCGATTCGCGCCTACCAGCGCGCCGGATTCCGCGTGATCGGCACCCGCCGCGACGCCGTGCGCGCGCTCGGGCGTCGCTGGGACTCGATCCTGATGGACGCCACCGCGGAGGAGTTCTACGGCTCCACCAGCCCTCGCCGGATCGCGTAGCCTGGCCACCGCCGCGTAGGGCTGCGCGTCGCCGTCGAGCGCCGCTAGACCGGCGGGCGACGCTGTGGCCAGCCCAGCTCGCGCTCGAGCTGGCCGGCCAGCGAGAGCAGCAGCGGCTCGCTGTCGGCCGGGCCGACGAACTGCGCGCCCACCGGCAGGTCCTCGCCGGTGGGCGGCGCCGGGATCGAGATCGCGGGCTGCCCGGTCATGTTCCAGAGCCCGGTGAACGGATAGACCCTCGACATCCCCAGTAGCGTGCGCGCGGCGCCGATCCCCTCCCACTGGGCGGCGTCGACCGGCGGTCGCGTCGACACCGGTGTCAGCAGCACGTCGTGGTCGCGGAACAGCTCGCCGATGCGCGCCGCGTGGTCGGCCTCGTCGCGCAGCGCCCGCTCCACCAGCGCGCCCGGCACCAGCCCGCCGATGCGCGCGAAGCCGCGCGTACGGCGCTGCAGGCGCGCCGGGCGCGCCATGCGCGCGGCGTCCTGGGCGATACCGGCCAGGTAGCGCGCGATCAGGGCGTCGCTGGCGCGCCCGTAGTGCGGGTCGGCTTCCACGACCTCGTGGCCGAGCGAGCGCAGCACCTCGGCCACGCCCTCGATCGATCCCCGCACAGCCTCGTCGAGCGGCACCGGCGGGAACGGCGTGCGCGTCCACAGGGCGACCCGCAGGCGGGCCGGCGACCGCGCGGCCGAGGTGGCGTAGAGCAGCTCCGGCGGCTGCTCCGCGGCGACGTCGAGCAGCAGCGCGGTGTCCGCCACCGTACGGGTCAGGAACCCGAGCACGCTGAGCCCGTACCAGTGGCCGTCGAGCGACGAGGGCGACACGCGGTCGCGCTGGGGCTTCAGCCCGACCAGGCCGCAGGCGGACGCGGGAATGCGGATCGAGCCGGCGCCATCCGAGCCGGTCGCGGCGGCGCAGAGCCCGGCGGCGACGGCCGCGGCGCTGCCGCCGCTCGAGCCACCCGGCGTGCGATCCGTGTTCCAGGGGTTGCGCGTGATCCCGAACGCCGGGCCCTCGGTGGAGCCCATGATCGCCAGCTCGGGCAGGTTGGTCTTGCCGAGGATGACCGCGCCCGCCGAGCGCAGCCGCGCGACGAAGTCGTTGTCGCGCGGGGCCGGCCCGCCGTGGGCGGCGGTGCCCAAGCCGGTCACCTCGCCGCCGAAGTCCTCGGTGTCCTTGACGGCGATCGGAACGCCCAGCAGCGGGCGGTCGTCGCCGGCGCCGCGCCGGGCGTCGGCCTGGGCGGCGTCGACCAGCGCGCGCTCGCCGGTCACGACGCGAAACGCGTTCAGCTCCCGGTCCAGCCGCTCGATCCGCCCCAGGTAGAGCTCGACGAGCTCACGTGACGAGACCTCGCCGCGTCGGATCATCTCCGCCTGCGCGGTGGCGCCGGCGAAGGCGAGGTCGTCGCCGTCCATGAGCGAAATCTACCCCCAGGCCGAAATCGCCAAGACGGCGGCCACCGCCTTGGCGCACACTCCGGCCATGAACTTCGACCTGTCAGCCGCTCAGTCGTTCATGGCCAGCCACGCCCGCGTACTCGACCGCCGCCGCCTGGAGCTGCTCCTCGACGGCGGCGATCCGGCGCCCGTCCTCGCCGCCGTCGATGCCTACCGCAACGCCGACGGCGGCTACAGCTGGGGCCTCGAGCCCGACCTGCGCGCCACCGAGAGCCAGATCGGGGGCGCCTATCACGCCTTCGAGGTGTTCGCGGACGTCACCCCCGCCACCAGCCCGCGCACGCTCGAGCTGTGCGATTGGCTGGCGACGGTCGCCCTCCCCGACGGGGGGCTCCCGTTCGGGCTGCCCGTGTCCAACCCCGCCGGCTCCGCTCCCTTCTGGGCGAACGCGGATCCGACGGTCTCCTCGCTCCAGCTCAGCGCGTTCGTCACGGGCACCGCGCACCGCGTCGCCGCCCACGACCAGGCGGTCGCCGCGCACCCGTGGCTGGCCCGGGCAACCGACTACTGCCTCGCCGCCATCGACGCCCTCGACGACGCGCCGTTCGCGATCGAGCTGGCCGCCGCGGTCATGTTCCTCGACGCGGTTCACGGCGTGCGCCCCGAGGCCGCCGCGCTGCTCGAGCGCCTCGGCGAGCACATCCCCGCCGACGGACTGGTCCCCGTCACGCAGGGCGCCGAGGGGGAGACGATGCGCGCGCTCGACTTCGCCCCCTACCCCGACCGGCCCGCCCGGGCGCTCTTCAGCCAGGAGGCCATCGACGCCGACCTGCAGCGGTTGGCGGACGGACAGCAAGAGGACGGCGGCTGGCGCGTCGACTTCCAGAACTACTCGCCGGCGGCCGAGCTCGAGTGGCGCGGCTACATGACGGTGCGGGCGGTCTCGATCCTGAGCCGCAACTAGGCGAGCGTCGCGACCGCCAGCGCCGCGATCCCCTCGCCGCGCCCGACGAACCCGATCCCCTCGCCGGTGGTGAACTTCACGTTCACGGCGGCGATGTCCAGCTCGAGCGCCCCGGCCAGCCGCGTCCGCATCGCGTCCCGGTGCGGGCCGAGCTTGGGCGCCTCGCAGATCACGGTCGCGTCCACGTTCCCCACAGGCCCGGGGAGCATCCCGCGCACCGTGTGCAGCAGCTCGATCGAGCTCGCGCCGCGCCAGCGCGGGTCGTCGTCCGGGAAGTGCTGCCCGATGTCGCCGAGGGCGGCTGCGCCCAGCAGCGCGTCGATCACCGCGTGGGTGAGCACGTCGGCGTCCGACCAGCCGACCAGGCCGCGTGCCGCGTTTGGGATCGTCACCCCACCCAGCACCAGCGGCCGCCCGCCCTCGAGCCGGTGCGAGTCCCAGCCGATGCCGGTGCGGCTCATCCGAGCGGCTCCAGCCGCTGGCCGCGCCGGTCGAACACGGCGATCCGCTCCACGCCCAGGTCCCGCAGCATCTCCAGCGCCCGCTCGTACTCGTACCCGAGCTGCTCCGGGGTGTGGGCGTCGCTCGACAGCGCCACCGGGCGTCCGGCCTCGAGGCACATCTCGAGGAACGCCGGCGCCGGATAGATCTCGCCGACGGGCTTGCGCAGCCCGGCGGTCGAGACCTCGATCGCCACGCTCGACTCCGCGATGCCGTCCATCGCGCGATCGTAGAAGCGCCGCAGGTCGCCATCGGGCACAGGCACGCGGCTGCCCCACACCTTGACCAGGTCGGGGTGGGCGAGGATGTCGAACAGGCCGCTGCGGGCCGCCTCGCCGAGCGTCTCGAAGTAGCGCGCCCAGACCTTCTCGGGGTCGGCCCCGCGCCAGATGTTCCACGGCTCCCACTCGGGATAGCCGTGGAAGTCGACGGCCTCGTCGCGCAGGAAGTGGAGCGAGCCCACCACGTAGTCCCAGTCGCGGTCTTCCAGGAAGTTGGCGATCCGGTCCTCGCGGCCCGGCAGAAAGTCGGCCTCGACACCGACCTTGAGCCGCGCCGACCGCAGGAAGTCCACGTACTCGTCCACGTCGTCGGCGGCCCAATGGCGATACCAGGCGTGCGTCCAGACGTCGAGCGACTGCGTGAAGCGGTGGATGTGCTCGGCCACGCCAAGCTCGGCGATGCCGCGCTCCTCGGCGGCCTCGCGGTAGCGGTCGACGTTGGCCTCCGTGAAGTAGCGCTGCGCGGGCGAGTCGTCCTCGTCTGGGCGCAGGTGCACGTGGTAGTCGGTCAGCACAGGGCGGCCTCGGCCCGGGCGAGGTCGCCCTCCGTGGTCACCTTGAAGTTGCCCGGCGGGGCCTCCACCAGCCGGATCGTGCCACCGGCGGCCTCGACGAGCGAGGCGTCGTCGGTGGCGGCCGCCAGCTCGGCGTCGTCGACGTCGAGCGCCCGGCGCAGCGACTCAGCCCTGAACACCTGCGGCGTCTGCACCGCCCACAGGCGCGAGCGGTCGAGCGTGCGCAGCACGGTGTTGTCGGGGTAGGCCTCCTTGACCGTGTCGGTGACCGGCGCCGCGGCGATCGCTCCGTCCACGCCCATCAGCGCGCCGACGCAGGCCTCGACCAGCTCACGCGTGACCAGCGGGCGGGCGGCGTCGTGCACGACCGCCGTGCGCGCCTCGGGGGCCGCCGCCAGCGCGTTGCGCACCGAGGCCGAGCGCGACGGCCCGCCCTCGACCCAGCCCGGGCGCAGCCACTCCGCCGGCGCCGCTACGACCACGCGGTCGCACACGGCCTCGAGCACCTCGAGGCTCCAATCGATCAGCGGACGGCCGGCACAAACGACGAACGCCTTGGGCCGGTCGGCGCCAAGGCGTTCGCCGCTGCCGCCGGCGGGAACGATCCCGACGACGGACACAGGTGTTGTCCTACGCGGTCGCGGGGGCGCCGTTGCGACTCGTGTGGGCGTCCACGATCAGGTCCTCGAGATGCGACTCGGCCTCGTCCTCTTCCATGTCGAGCACGTACATCAGCTCGGAGGCGAGGATCTTCTTCGCGCGGGTGTACATCTGCTTCTCACCCGTGGAGAGCCCCTTCTCCTGCTCGCGAATCGCGAGGTTGCGAACCACCTCGGCGAGCTCGAAGACATCTCCGGTCTTGATCTTCTCGCGGTTGTGCTTGAAGCGCCGGTTCCAGTTCTTGGGCATCTGGCTGACGTCGTCGCGAAGGATCGACAAGACCTTCTTGACGTCTTCCTCCCCGATCACGCGCCGCAGCCCCGCCTTGTCGGCGTTGCAGCACGGGACCATCACGGTCATGTCGTTGTGAAGGATCTTGATGGTCAGGTACTCGCGCTTCTCGCCGAGCACCTCCTTCATCTCCTTCTTGAGGACCTTTCCGGCCCCATGATGCGGGTAGACGACCTGGTCGCCGATCTCGTAGACCGCCGGCTCGCGGTCGACTTCGATCTCCAGGTCCTCGATATCGAGCTCCGACTCCATCACTGCGTCGCTAATGGTGTTCCCTCCTACGCGGTTTGGGCGACTGGGAGCGCCGCCCGATTGATCAGGTTTGCAAGTAGCGGTCCACGAGGTTGATCTCCTGCAAGCGGCGAAGACCCTCGCGGATGTCCTTCGCGCGCATGTCGCCGACCCCCTCAACGGACTCCAGCTCTGGGTCCGAGGCGGCGAGGATCTCGTCCAGCCCGCGGAACTCGCTCACGATCGACTGCACGACCATCTTGGGAATGCGCGGGATGCGCCCCAGGATGCGGTAGCCGCGTGGCGAGGCGGGGTGGTCGAGGGTGTTCAGCTTGCGGTCGTAGCCGAGCAGCTCGGCGAGCCGACCGAAGTCCAGCAGGTCCTGATGAGGCAGCCGGGCAAGCGAGTCCAGCACCATCGCGAAGCCCTCCTCGGAGGGCTCGACGATGTAGTCGCGCACGAGTGCGGACTTGTCGGCGGCGACCCCCACCATCGTCTCCTCGAGCTGCATCTCGATCAGGCGCCCCTCGGCGCCCAGCTCGACGATGTAGCGCTCGATCTCCACGGCCATGCGCGTGACGAGCTCGGCGCGCTGGAGCACCGTGAGCACGTCGTGGAGCGTGACGCCGCCCTCGAACTCGAGCGCCGTCAGGCGCGTGGACACCTGGTCCAGGCGGCTGCGGTACTTGTCGAGGGTGGCCAGGGCCTGGTTGGCCTTGGCCAGGACGACGGGAATGTCCTCGAGGATGTACTTCGCGCCGTCCAGGTAGAGCGAGACGACGCTGCGGCTGGCCGAGATCGCGATCACGAGCGCGTCGGTCTGCTTCGAGACGCGCTCCGCCGTGCGGTGGCGGGTGCCGGTCTCCAGCGACAGGATCGTGGGGTCAGGCATCAGCTGCACGTTCGCCCAAATGATCTTGGTGCCGTTGGAGGCGAGCAGGATCGCCCCGTCCATCTTGGCCAGCTGGTAGAGCAGCGCGGGGGTGTAATCGACGTCGAGCTTGACCCCACCCGACAGCAGGAAGCTGAGCTCTTCCGACTCCCCGATACAGATCAGGGCGCCGGTTCGGCCTTGGACGATGTTGTCGAGGCCTTCCCGCACTGCCGTGCCGGGGGCCACCATCTCCAGGGCGCGTACGAGCCTAGGTTCCTGCCGGGCTTCTAGCTCTGTTACGTCATCCCCGGCATACGGCATCCACCTGATTCTACGCGAAACGGCCTCGACATGCGTTCGTTTTGGCTCTGAGCAGCGGTTTTCAGGCCGCACGGGCCTTTGTGGCCCCGCGCAGCGCCTCCCTCAGGGTGGTCGCTCCCTGGCCCGGGCGAACGACGGCGTCGAGGCCGAACTTGGCGGCTTCGGCCAGGCGCCGGTCCGCGTGGGCGACGTGCCTGAGCTCGCCGGTCAGCCCCAGCTCGCCGAAGGCCGCCAGCGGTTTGTCCTGCGTGAGCTCGATGCCCTTCGACGCCGAGGCCAGCGCGAGCGCGATCGCGAGGTCCGCCCCCGGCTCGTCCACGCGCACGCCGCCGGCGACCGACACGAACACGTCGCTGGTGCCGAGCGCGACTCCGCCGTGGCGCGCCAGGACGGCCAGCACGAGCGCCAAGCGGTTGCGGTCGACCCCGTTGGCCACGCGCCGCGGCGGCACCAGCTCGCTGGGCGCCACCAGCGCCTGCACCTCGACCAGCAGCGGCCGCGAGCCCTCCATGGCGCACAGCACGACCGAGCCGGGCGCGCGGGTGGCCTCTGTCACGAAGCGCTCGGAGGCGTCCTCGACCTCGACCAGCCCCTGCTCGACCATCTCGAAGACACCCACCTCGTTGGTCGACCCGAAGCGGTTCTTGAGCGCCCGCAGGGTCCGGTAGGTGCGCTCGCGCTCGCCCTCGAAGGAGAGCACGCAGTCGACCAGGTGCTCGAGCACGCGCGGACCCGCCAGCGAGCCCTCCTTGGTCACGTGGCCCACCAGCAGGGTGGCGATGCCGAGCTCCTTGGCCACGCGCATGATGCGCCCGGCCACCTCGCGGACCTGGCCAACCGAGCCGGGCGCGCCGGTCAGCGCGGGGTCGTAGAGCACCTGCACGGAATCGATCACGCAGACGTCGGGATGCTCGGCCTCGAGCGTGGCCAGCACCCTCTCGAGGTCGGTCTCGGCGACGATCGGGACCTTCAGCGCGTGGCCGCCCAGCCGTTCGGCCCGCAGCTTGACCTGCGCCGCCGACTCCTCGCCGGACACGTACAGCACGCGGTACCCGCTCCCCGCGAGGTTGCCCAGCGCGGCGCTGGTGAGGGTCGACTTGCCGATGCCCGGCGAGCCGCCGATCAGAGCGAGCGAGCCGGGGACGAGGCCGCCGCCGAGCACGCGGTCGAGCTCGCCGATGCCGGTGCTGAGGCGAGCGACAGCCGGGGCCTGCACCTCGGCCAGCGGGACCGGCTTGAGGGCGCGCGCGGCGGCGCGCTTGGCGCCACTGGCGGGTGCCGGCCGCGCCTCCTCCACGAGCGTGTTCCACTCGCCACAGCCCGGACAGCGCCCATGCCACTTGGGGCTCTGGTGGCCGCAGGCGGAGCAGCTGAAGACGGTGGCGCTACGGGGCATGTTGCGAGGCTAAGCGCGAGGGCGGATGCCTTCGCCCCTGGTGCGGCGAGGGCTCGCGAACTGCAGCCAGCCAGGGGATGCGCCGCCACCGCCTGCCGCGAGTGCGGTCGCCCTGGGTGGCGGTATGCGCAACTTTCGACGACCACACTCCGCGCCGCCCGAGTGCGTGCTGCGGTTTGCGTCATATGCGCGCGGTTTGAGACACACACACGCCGCGCCCGCCCTGGTTGCTGCAGTTCGCCGGCCAATCCGTCCGGTCCGCGCGGTTGCATCGGTCGTTCGTGGATTTACTCGACCAACCCGTGGCGGGTGCCGAGTTTCTCGCCGTCGACACCGAGACGAACGGGCTTGCCGCCGACCTCTGCGAGCTGACCGAGGTCGGAGCGGTGCTCGTCGGTGGAGGCGAGCTGCACGACACATTCGACTCGCTGGTTCGGACGGAACGCCCGCTCTCGCGCGGCATCCAGCGCTTCACCGGCATCACCCAGGCCATGGTCGACTCCGCGCCGCCCGCGCGCGAGGTCCTCGAGGAGGTCGGCGAGCTGCTCCGCGGCCGGGTGATGGTGGCCCACTCGGCGACCTTCGATCGGCGCGTCCTGCGCGCGGCGTTCGAGCGCTGCGGCCTGGAGTGGCCCAAGCCGCCGGTGCTCTGCACGGTCCAGCTCGCGCGTCGCTTCGCGCCCCTGTCCCAGCGCCGCTCGCTGGCGCCCCTGGCCGACTCGCTCGGCATCGAGGTCGCCGAGGTGCACCGCGCCCTGCCGGACGCGCTCACCTGCGCGCGCGTCCTGTGCGCGCTGTTCCCGCGCCTGTGCGCGAACGCGTCGACCGTCGGCGAGGCGCTCGAGGCCCTCAAGAGCCGCCGGCGCGCGCGCAAGACCGAGCCGGCCGAGCGCATCCCGCCGTCCGAGCGCCCCGACCTGTCGACGCTGCCGGACGACCCCGGCGTCTACATCTTCCGCGACGGCCGCGGGCGCCCCCTCTACGTGGGCAAGTCGGTGTCGCTGCGCTCGCGCGCCCGGGCCCACTTCTGCGCCCCGGCGGGCTGGACCGGCAAGGCCGAGATCGTCGACTACCGGCCCACCAACTCGGAGCTGGGCGCGCTCGTGCTCGAGAACCGGCTGATCAAGCAGTGGAGGCCGACCGGGAACAAGGCGCTCAAGCGCACGGACCGCTACTGCTACCTGCGCTGTCGGCTCGACATCCCCTACCCCGTGCTCGAGGTGTCCTCTGAGCCGGCGGCGGGACACGCGGTCAACGTTGGGCCGCTGGGATCGCGGGCACTCGCTCAGGAGCTGGCCGACCAGCTGACGTCGCTCTACCGCCTGCGCCACTGCGGGCGCAAGCTCCACACGCGCGAGCACCCGTCCGTGTACGGGCAGATGGGGCGCTGTGTGTCGCCCTGTCTCGGAGATCTCGACCCGAACGCCTACCGGCGCCAGCTCGACCTCGCGCTGGCCCACTTCGAGCGCCCCGGCGCCGGCGAGGCGCTGCTGGAGGAGCTGGACCGGCGCATGGCCGAGGCGGCCGCCGACCGGCGCTACGAGCGGGCGGCGGCGCTGCTGCGCCGCCGCGAGCGGCTGGCCTGGGTGCTGGAGCGGCTCGAGGGCGTCCTCTGCGCCACCCACGCGGCGCCACGGCTGGTGCTGGCGCAGCACCCGGTCAAGGAGCGCTTCGACGTGTTCTGGGTGGTACGCGGCCGCCTGGTCGACTGGGGAGCGCTGCCGGGCCACTCCGAGCTCGTGGAGCGCACCCGCGCGGCGCTCGCCCACCCACCCGGCCGCACCGTCGTGCCGGTCGACGAGGTCGACGAGATCCGGATCGTGGCGAGCTGGGTGGCCGACAACGAGTCGCCCGAGCTGTCGCTCGATCCCGCGCCGAGCGCGCCGGCGCTGATGCGCTTCGCGGCAGCCGCTACGACGGAGCCGGCTGCTGCTCCGCGGATTGCTTCAGATTCGCGAGCGACTGCTCCAGCCACGACCTGAGGAGCCGGCGGCCGGCAACCGCTGCGATGACCGTCGTGCCGATGCTGTTCGGCTCGATCGAGAAGTAGCCCTCCACGAACGTGCCGCCCTGGGCGTCGGTCAGCACGAAGCGGGTGGTCACGCCGGTCCCGTCGCAGTAGATCGACACCTCGCGGCAGTCGTCGAGCCGGTCGATCGTCAGCTCGTGCTCCTCGGCCCGGAACGGGCCCTTGACCACGCCGCGATAGCGGCAGCCCTCGCTCAGGTCGGCGCACTCGACCTCGAGCATCTCCGGCCACCAGACCGGGTGGCGGTTCGGATCGCCGACCAGCTCCCAGATCGCCTCGGGGGCGGCGTCGATGTGCACCTGCTGCCTGCTGGCGCGCTCCACCCCTTGATTATGTACCTCACCAAGGCGCAGGCGCTCGAAACGGCTCAGCCGGCCTCTCTGACTGCCCGCTCGGCGGCGTCGAAGCCGATCTGCGAGTGCGTCGAATCGCAGAAGGGCTTCGTCCTCGAGCCACCGCAGCGGCACAGCACGATGGTCTCGCCGCGGTCCCCCAGGTCGTACTCGTTGTCGTCGGCGTCGATCAGTCGGATCGGCCCGGTGACCTTGTAGGGCCCGTTGTGGCGGACCTTGATCACAACTCGCTCCATATCGTCATTGTCCCGAACATGCAGCGCGTAGCCCGGTTCGACCACCCCGAGGTGCGCGAGGTCGTGCCGTCACACCACTGTGTCGTGCGCTTCCGCCAGCGCCGTCCGGTGCGCGAGCGGGGCGGCGAGGCGGTGGCCGACGCGCTGATCGCCGCGCTGGAGGACTCGCACGTGACGCGCTGGCCACCCGCCTGGGCCGTAAACGACCGCCGCACGGAGCTGTGGGCGGTCAACGACGAGCTGGCGTTCCCGCTGGAGCGCGGAGGGACGCCGGGACGCTACGTGGCGACGACCTGCCTGGCGCGCTAGCCGTGCCGAGACATGGGGTGGGGAACTCCACCCCTCTGGGGAGTATCGGCGCCCGGCAACACCCGAGAGGCTCGCGTTGTGACCTACCTTCGCTTCCTCGCGCTCAGCGCGACCATGCTGCTCCTGACCGCGTCGCTGGCCACGGCGGCCCCCGGCGATCTCGACGACTCGCTCGGCGGCGACGGCATCGTCGCCCTCGACTGGGGCGGGGTCGACTTCGCCACCGGCGTCCTGGTCCAGCCGGACGGGCGGATCGTCGTGCCCGGGAGCGGCGGGGCCGGCGAGGACTTCATCGTGGCGCGCGTTGGCCCGGACGGGAGTCCGGACCCCAGCTTCTCGGGCAACGGGTTCGCCGACTTTCCGCTTGGCACCGGCCTCGACGAGGCCGATGACGTGGCGCGTCAGGTCGACGGGAAGATCGTCGCCGCCGGCTTCACCAGCGACGCCGCGGATGTGTCGAAGGGCGCCGTCGTGCGCCTCAACCCCGACGGGGGTCTCGACGGCTCCTTCGCCACCGGTGGGCTCGCGACGATCGACGCAGGCGGCACCACGAACGTGGTCACGAAACTGCTGATCCAGCCCGACGGGAAGATCGTCGCCGCCGGGTACGGCGGTCCGGGCTTGGACGGCGTGGTGACCCGGCTGAACTCGGACGGGCTGCCCGACTCGAGCTTCGACGGCGACGGGAGGGCCACGTTCGACTTCGGCGGGACCAACTACGTCGACGCCATTGCCCGGCAGTCGGACGGCAAGCTGGTCGTGCTCGGATGGACCTCTGGCGGCGGGATGTGGCTCATACGCCTGAACGTCGACGGCAGCCCCGACACGAGCTTCGACGGCGACGGCCGCAAGCCGCTGCCGCTGGCGACCGGAGACTTCGGATACGACGTGCTGGTGCAGCCCGACGGGAAGCTCGTGCTGATCGGAGGCGGAGTGGGAAGTGGCTTCCTGGTCAGCCGGTTGACCCCGGACGGCTCGTTCGACGAGGGGTTCGCCGACCGCCAGGGCATAGCCGCCATCAACTTCGGCGCCAGCGACTCGGACTTCCCGAACGGCGGGGCGGTGCTCCAGGCCAACGGCAAGATCGTCGTCGCGGGCTACTCCCAGACCGGCACGACCAGCCAGATCGTGGTGGCCAGGCTGCAGCCGGGCGGTGCGCTCGACACGACCTTCAGCTCCGACGGCCAGCAGACGCTGCCGGGAACCACGGCCTGGGGCGTCGCGCTGCAGCCCGACGGCCGGATCGTCGTCGCCGGCGACAACGGCGCGGACGCGCTCATCGCACGCCTCGACGGCGACGGGCTCCAAGCCGGCGGCGGCCCTCCGGGTGGAGGGCCCGGTGCCGGCGGCGGTGGCGGCGGAGGCCAGGGCGTGCCCCGGTGCGCCGGCAAGCGAGCCACGATCGTCGGCAGCCCGCGCTCGGACCGGCTCAAGGGCACGCGCCGAGCCGACGTGATCGTCGCCCTCGGCGGGAACGACAGGATCGCCGCCGGCCGCGGCAACGACCTGATCTGCGCCGGCAACGGCAACGACACCATCGACGGCGGCGTCGGCAACGACCGCCTCTACGGCCAGAACGGCAAGGACAAGCTCGGTGGCGGCAGCGGCAAGGACGCGCTCAGCGGCGGCGACGGCAAGGACAAGCTCAGCGGCGGCGGAGGCCGCGACAGTTGCGCCGGCGGCAGCGGCAAGGACAGCGGGGCCTGCGAGCGCGGGAAGCTATGACCCGGGCAAGGACAAGCTGCTGGGCCAGTCCGGGCGGGACCAGCTGTCAGGCGGCCCGGGCAAGGGCGACCGCTGCGCCGGCAACGCCGGCCGCGACACGCTCAGCTGCGAGCGGGGCCGAGCATGATCATCGAGTCCGGCTGCTCGTGCTGGTGAGCCCTCGCCGGGCTACCCGCTCAGTCGGGCTCTGACTCGCCCTCGGGCGCCGGCGGCGCGTCCGGGATCTCCGGCAGCACCTCGGGCTCGTCGGGCAGATCGTCGCCGCCCTCAGAGGACGGGTCGGTCGACGAGCCCTCCTCGCGAGCATCGCCCTGCGCGCCCACGCCGACCGTCTCGCGCTTGCGCTCCTTGGGCTTCACGATCGTGATCGTGACGTCGCGCTCGTCCTCCTCGGGAGCCCTGTCGACCTCCACGGTCGAGCCCGGCGGCATGCTCTGCGAGAGCACCTCGTCCGCCAGCGGGTCCTCGATGTAGCGCTGGATCGCCCGGCGCAGCGGGCGGGCGCCCATCGACGGGTCCCAGCCCTTCTCGACCAGCAGGTCGGCCGCGCCCTCGGAAAGGTTGAGCGACAGCTCGCGCTCGGCCAGCGACTCGCGGATGCGCTTGAGCAGCAGCTCGACGATGTTGGAGATCTCTTCCTTGGTCAGCTTGTGGAAGACGATCACCTCGTCGATCCGGTTGATGAACTCGGGCCGGAAGACCTTCTTCAGCTCGCCCATGATCCGGTTCTTCATGTCGTCGTACGAGAGTCCGGTCTCGTCGCCGACCGTGAACCCGATGCCGGTGTTCTTCGCGATCTCCGAAGCCCCGATGTTCGAGGTCATGATCACGATCGCGTTGCGGAAGTCGACCGTCCGCCCCTGGGCGTCCGTGAGCCGGCCGTCCTCGAGGATCTGCAGCAGGATGTTGAAGACGTCCGGGTGCGCCTTCTCGATCTCGTCGAGCAGGAGCACGCTGTACGGCTTGCGCCGCACGGCCTCGGTGAGCTGGCCGCCCTCGTCGTAGCCGATGTAGCCCGGGGGCGACCCGACCAGCCGCGACACGGAGTGCTTCTCCATGTACTCCGACATGTCGATCCGCACCATCGCGTCCTCGTCGCCGAACAGGAACTCGGCGAGCGTGCGGCCCAGCTCGGTCTTGCCCACGCCCGAGGGGCCCAGGAAGATGAACGAGCCGGTCGGGCGCTTGGGATCCTTGAGCCCGGCGCGCGAGCGGCGGATCGCCTTCGAGACGGCCTCGATCGCCGCGTTCTGCCCGATCACGCGCTTGTGGAGCTCCTCCTCCATGCGCATCAGCTTCTGGGTCTCGGCCTCGGTCAGCTTGAAGACGGGGATGCCGGTCCACATCGAGACGATGTCGGCGATCTCCTCCTCGCCGATCTCGGGACGCTCCCCGGACTCACCCGAGCGCCACTGCTCCTCGAGCTCGCGCTTCTTGTTGGTGAGCTGGCGCTCCTTGTCGCGCAGGTTCGCGGCCTTCTCGAACTCCTGCGCCTCGATGGCGGCCTCCTTGTCGCGCCGCGTCGTCTCGATGTCCTCCTCGAGATCGCGGTAGACGGGCGGGGCCGTCATCGACTTGATGCGCGCCCGCGAGGCGGCCTCGTCGATCAGGTCGATGGCCTTGTCGGGCAGGAAGCGGTCACTGATGTAACGATCCGCTAGCTCCGCTGCCGCGCTTAGCGCCTCGTCGGTGATGCCGACGCGGTGGTGCTGCTCGTAGCGGTCGCGCAGCCCGCGCAGGATCTGGACGGTGTCCTCGGTCGACGGCTGGTCGACGCGGATCTGCTGGAAGCGGCGCTCCAGCGCCGAGTCGCGCTCGAGGTACTTGCGGTACTCGTCGAGCGTGGTCGCGCCGATCGTCTGCAGCTCGCCGCGCGCGAGGGCCGGCTTGAGGATGCTGGCCGCGTCGATCGCGCCCTCGGCGGCGCCGGCGCCGACGAGGTTGTGCAGCTCGTCGATGAACAGGATGATGTCGCCGCGCTGGGTGATCTCCTTCATCACCTTCTTGAGGCGCTCCTCGAACTCGCCGCGGTACTTCGAGCCGGCCACCAGCGCGGCCAGGTCGAGCGTGTAGATCTGCTTGTTCTTGAGCAGCTCCGGCACCTCGCCGTTGGTGATCAGCTGGGCCAGGCCCTCGACCACCGCGGTCTTGCCGACGCCCGGCTCGCCGATCAGCACCGGGTTGTTCTTCTGGCGGCGCGAGAGGATCTGCATGATCCGCTCGATCTCGGTCTCGCGACCCACGACCGGGTCGAGCTTGCCCTCGGCGGCCAGCTTGGTCAGGTTGCGGCCGAACTGGTCGAGCAGCTTCGAGGACTTCTTGCCCTCGCCCTGGGCGCCGGCGGCTGCGCCGGAGCGGCCCTGGCGGCCACCGGGGCCGGAGAGCATGCGGATGACCTCGTTGCGGATCTTCTCCGAGTCGGCGTCGAAGTCGAGCAGGATGCGGGCGGCGACGCCCTCGTTCTCGCGCACCAGGCCGAGCAGGATGTGCTCGGTGCCGATGTAGTTGTGGCCAAGGCTGAGCGCCTCGCGCAGGGCGAGCTCCAGCACCTTCTTGGCGCGCGGGGTGAACGGGATCTGGCCGGAGGTGACCTCCTCGCCGGAGCCGACGATGCGGACCACCTGAGCGCGGACGCGCTCGACGGTGATGTCGAGGGACTCGAGGACGCGCGCGGCGAGACCCTCCTCCTCGCGGAGGAGGCCGAGCAGGATGTGCTCGGTGCCGATGTAGTTGTGCTTGAGGATGCGGGCCTCCTCCTGGGCGAGGACGACCACCTGTCGGGCCCGTTCGGTGAAGCGCTCAAACACTGCAATTGCCTATCTGTCGGGATCTACGGGGCTGGCGTACCCGCTTCCTTCCCTCAAGATCGGCAGCTACGCCGATCGGATCAAGGGGCGATCGTGGGTTTACCGGCCCGTGGGCCGAGTCTACCAACGGCCTCCCCCGCCACTCGCGCCTTAATGGATGCCTAAATGCCGTCCGATGAACTCGGTATGACCGACTCTCTGCCCCGCGCCCTCGCCAGCCTCGCGATCGTGCTCTGCCTGCTCGCGCCAGCGTGCGGCGACGACTCCGAGCCCGATCATTTCTCCTCGGACTACAACGCCGCGATCGAGCGGCTCGACAAGGCCAGCCAGCAGGTGGTCGCGCTCGAGCCCGAACGCCGCAAGCAGTCCAGCCGCGCGATCGCGCGCCAGCTCGATAAGTTCGCCGACGTGCTCGCCGGCACACGCCGGGAGCTGGCGGCGCTGGAGCCCCCGCAGCGGGCCGTGAAGCCGTACAAGGCGCTGGTGGCGGCGCTCGACGCATCGGTGGCGGCCGGCCACAAGGCGGCCTCCGCGGCGCGGGCGATCCAACCCGCACGCCAGCGGCAAGCGCTGGAAGAGCTTCGCAACGCCGCGCTCGAGATCGCACGCGCCCAGAACGCGCTGGGGCGGGCGGTGAACTCGACCGGCTAGGTCCGCAGGGCGGGGAACAGCACGACCTCGCGGATCGAGTCCCGGCCGCTGAGGATCATCACGAGCCGGTCGATGCCGATGCCGATGCCGCCGGTGGGCGGCATGCCGTGCTCGAGCGCGGAGATGTAGTCCTCGTCGAAGGGCTGCGTCTCCTCGTCCCCCGCGGCCTGGTCGGCGCGCTGCTGCTCGAAGCGGGCGCGCTGCTCGTCGGGGTCGTTCAGCTCCGTGAACGCGTTGGCGAACTCCATGCCGGCGGCGAAGCACTCGAAGCGCTCGACCAGCCCCTCCTCCGAGCGGTGGTCCTTTGCGAACGGCGACAGCTCCTTCGGGTAGTCGAGGATGAAGGTCGGGTTCACGAGGTCGGGCTCCACCTGCTTCGAGAGCAGGGCGTCCACGCGCTTGGCCCAGGTCCCCTCGCCCGGCACGTCGTCGGTGGCGATGTCGATGCCGGTCTTCTCCTTGATCGCGTCGCGCAGCGTGACGCGCCGCCAGGGCGGCGAGAAGTCGACCGGGCCGTCGTAGCCAACCTCGGCGGCCACGAACGCGACCAGCTCCTCGAGCCGGGTCGCGATGTCCCCGTAGTCGGCGTAGGCCTCGTACCACTCGAGCATCGTGAACTCGGGGTTGTGCTTCGGCGAGAGCCCCTCGTTGCGGAAGTCCTTGCCGATCTCGTACACCCGCTCGAGCCCGCCGACGATCAGGCGCTTCAGGTACAGCTCGTCCGCGATGCGCAGGAAGAAGTCGCGGTCGAGCGCGTTGTAGTGCGTGGTGAACGGGCGGGCGAGCGCGCCGCCGTAGAGCGGCTGGAGGATCGGGGTCTCGACCTCCAGGAAGCCGCGGTCGTCCAGCCAGCGCCGGACCGCGCGAACCACCTTCGAGCGCAGGATGAACAGCTGCCGCGTCTCCTCGTTGGCGAGCAGGTCGACCTCGCGGTGGCGGTACCGCGTTTCCGTGTCCTTGACTCCGAAGTACTCCTTGGGCACCTCCCTCAGGCTCTTCGCCAGCAGCTTCCACTCGCGCACGAGCAGGGTGAGCTCACCTCGCCGGGACTTGAACGCCGTGCCGTCCACACCGATCAGGTCGCCGACGTCCAGGGAAGTCAGCAGCTCGAAGGATTCGCCCCCCAGCACGTCGAGCTTGGCCTGGAGCTGGAGCTTGCCGGACCGATCGACCAGGTCCAGGAACGCCGCGCCGCCGTGGCCGCGGCGGGCGATCATGCGGCCCGCTACGCGGTAGGCGGCGTCGGTCTCCGCGCCCGCCTCGAGATCGTCGTGGGCGGCGTGTACGTCCGCGATCGGCACGACCCCGTCGAACTCGTGCGGAAAGGGGTCGATCCCCTGCTCGCGCAGACGCTCGAGCTTCGCCCGCCGGTCGTCCATGTGGCGGACGCTACCTAGTGGCTCCGACCGTGGGGGTGGTCGTGCTCCGGCGAGCGAAAACCAAGCAGCCCGAGGACGCAGGGAGGCCGCGTGCAGGAATGCACGTGGCCGACCGAGGACGACGGGCGGCGAAGGTTTGCAGCCGCCGGAGTGCGGCCACCCTCGCGGGCGGGGCCACTACCGCTCGATCTTGGTGATCTTCAGCTTGCGGGCGGGCCCGCGCGGGACCGGGACGGTCACGGTGTCGCCGCGCTTGTGGCCAAGCAGGGCGCGGCCGACCGGCGATTCGTTCGAGAGCCGGCTCTCGGCGGGGTTCGCCTCGGCGGACCCGACGATCTTGAACTTCGTCGACTTGTCCGTCTTCTGGTCCTTGACGTGCACGGTCGCCCCCACGCTGACGACGCCGGTGTCCACGTCCTTCTCGTTGATCACCCGCGCGCTGCGCAGCTTCTCCTCGAGGTCGGAGATCTGCTTCTCGAGCATCGCCTGCTCGTTCTTGGCGTCGTCGTACTCGGAGTTCTCGGCGATGTCGCCGAACTCGCGGGCCTCCTTGATGCGCTCGGCCACCTCGCGCCTGCGCTCGCCGCGCAGGTGCTCGATCCTGGCCTTCAGCTCCTCGAGGCCCTGGGGGGTGAGAACAGTGTCACGTGGCATAGAAAACCCTCCGCGGACTGCGTGCCGGAGGGACGCGAGAGTGTAGCAATCGCTTTACGCCTGAAAAGAGCGCGCGAGCTTTCGCAGGCGCTCCGCCTCGGCGCGGATCTCCGGCGTCCGCAAAGCGGGCCCACGGGCGAGATCCTCGATCCGTTCCGCGATCGTCGCCACCTCTTCGGCGAGCAGCTCCAGGCCTTCACGGCGAGGTCCGCCGGTGGCGCTTGGCGAGGGCCCCAGGCGACGCATCACTGGCTGCAGCAGCGTCGTGAGCAGCAGCAGGACGAGCGTCACGCCGAAGAACTTGGCGCCCGCCTCCCCGACCTCGTCGACCATGCCCGTGATCGGCAGCAGCCCGCCGAAGGTGTCGATGGCGGCCAGGACGAGCGAGCTGGTGACGAGCAGGTCGACAGCGTGCGAGTCCGAGCGCCGGCGGGCGCCCAGGACGACGCAGGCGTGCGAGCCTGCGATCGCCAGCACCGAAGCGCAGCCGAAGCTGCGCCAGATCCCCTCGGTTCCCCAGTCGTCGGTCCAGAGCCCGGCCAGGAGCAGCGCGAACGCGATGCCGGCGAGCACGGCGGTGGCGGTGCCGAGATCGCGCAGCCGACCCGAGGCACGAATGCGCTGGGTGGCGCCCGAGGCCGCCACGGCGCTCGCGATCGCGAAGCCGAGGCTCGACAGGATCACGCGCCATTCGGTGTCGCCGAAGTCGCCGGCCAGCAGCGCGGCGATGGCGGTGAGCGCGGCGACGGAGAGACCGCCGACCAGCGCCCAGCCGGCCGCTCTGCGGACCTTGTCGCGTTGATCGCTCACGGCAGTCATATCGGCCGATCAGGGGCCGACTGGAGGATTACCCCTAAGCGGCCAGCGACAGTCCCGCCAGGGCGGCCAGCGCGTCGCGGGCGTGGGCCGTGGTGGGGGCGGTGACGAGCGGCTCGCGCTCGCGCTTGGTCAGGCCGAGCGTGTCGGCGTACCAGGGGTAGAACTTGCGCAAATAGCGGCCTGCGCGCTCGGGGCCGAGGTGGTCCTCGGCGGCGGCGATGATCGTCTCGAGCTCGGTCGCGACCTCGTGCGCGGTGGGCTCGCCCTGATAGCGGCCGAGCAGGCGGGCGAAGCGCCAGGGGTTGCCGAGCGAGCCGCGAGCGAGCATGACGGCGCTGGCCCCGCTCTCCTCGAACGCCGCCAGGGTGTTGTCCTCGTCGCTGAGGCCGCCGGAGAGGATCACGGGGACGGGCACGCTCTCGGCCAGCTCGCGGGCGAGGCCGTAGTCGGGGGTGCCGGCGTGCTGCTGCGAGGCATGGCGGGGGTGGAAGGCGATGCCCGCGACACCGGCTTCGCTCACCAGGCGTCGGGCCAGCTCGACGCCACGCCGGTCCCCGGGCGTCTGGCCGGGGCGCAGCTTGACGGTGACGGGGAGGCCGCTTCCTTCGCCGGCCGCCGTGGCGATGCTCACCGCCTTGTCGTGATCGTCCAGCAACGCGGCCCCCGCGCCCGTCTTGCAGACCTTGCGGACCGGACAGCCCATGTTGAGGTCGATCAGGTCGGCGCCCGCGTCAGCGACCATGGCGGCCGCCTCGCGCATGATCGCCGGGTCGTGGCCGAACAGCTGGATGGAGACCGGGTGCTCCTCGGGATGGATGCGCAGGAACTCGTTGACGGTGCGCTCGTTGCCGTAGGCGAGGCCGAAGCTGGAGACCATCTCCGAGGTGACCAGGCCCGCCCCGAAGCGACGCGCCTGAAGGCGTACGAACCAGTTCCCGATGCCGGCCAGCGGAGCGAGCACGAGCCGGTTCTCGAGCGGCCGTCCACCAAGGGTCCAGGGGTCGGTGAGAGCGGGCATGTGCGTTGGAAACGGTAGCGCCGGCGGGTGCGGCACCTAGCGCCGGCGGCAGCGTTGGCCGAACTGCAGCAATGAGGGGGCGCTCGCTGTTAGCTGCTTCCTCCGCCGCAGCTGGAGCCGCCGCCGCAGGAGGAGCCGCCGGAGTCGCCGCCGGAGCTGCCCGAGTCGCCGCCGCCTGAGCTGCCGGAGTCGCCGCCGCCGAAGTCGCCGCCGCTCACGTCGCCGCCAGGCTCACCATCCTCGACGAAGTCGCCTCCGGGCTGGCCCTGGAAGTCGCCGCCCGAGATCCCGCCGCTCGGGCTGCCGAAGTCGTCGCCGCCGCCCTTGTCGGGGCGGTCGTCTCCTTGGCTCGAGATCGCCACGGGGATCGGCCAGATCGCCTGGTCCACGGGCGCGTTGTTCGCCGAGCGCGCCTCGTAGGCGCGGCGGTAGGCCTGCGGGTCCGGGGCGCCCGTCGGCTGGTGGTGGATGATCCGTCCGTAGCGCTCCCGGCAGTACGCCTCGTAGTCGCGCGTATGCAGGAGGAACGCGTGCCAGGCTACGTCTACGGCCGGGGGCGGCGACACGAACTCCTTCGACACCGCCACCATGTCGAGGAACAGCAGCATCTCCGCCCACAGCGCTCCAGCGGCCTCGCGATCGACCCCCGCGTCCCGCTGTATCCGCTCGACTACCGAGCTGTTCCAGTAGGTCGGCGGGCCGTCCAGCACGCGCTTCCTGCGACCGAAGAGCTTCACGCCGCCAATGTACCTGCGCCCAGTAGCCGGCGCAGATCGTCGATCACCGCCCGTGGCGCATCGCGCATCTGGCGGTAGGTGATGCGCACCGCACGCCAGCCGGCGACCTGAAGAGCGCGATCGCGCGCGCGGTCCCGCTCGAACGCCGCGGCGGTGCCGTGGGTGTCGCGCCCATCGAGCTCGACGACGAGCCGCGCGTCCCGCCATACCGCGTCCACCTCGAAGCCCTCGACGAGGGCGTTGATCTCGGGGCGGGGAATGCCGGCGGCGTCGATGAGAGCCAGGAACATCTCCTCCAGGTCGCTCTTGGTGGCGGTCGAGCCCTGCCGGCGTTGTTGGAGCGCCGCCCGAATGGCCTTGCTGCCCCTGTGGCGTGGATAGCGATGAAGGAGGTGATCGAGGCTGAGCTCGTCCCATAGGTGCAGCAGCTCGGCCTCGTTGATCGCCCGCTCCAGCTGGCGCTGGGGAAGCACGGCTGCGAGGTCGAAGAGGGTGCGGGGGACGGTCGTGATGGGGATGCCCTGGTGGACGGTGACCTCGTCGGCAGGCAGGCGCGCCTGATGCACGCGGATGCCTGGGCGGGAGCGGCGCGCGTTCGGCGCGGTCACCTCACATGGACCGCGGTCGCTCACGAGCTGCCAATGCGCCCCGCCCGGGCGGTAGCTGAGCACGCTGCCGGGCCCGCAGGCCAAGACCGCGGCCATCCATCGCGCCTCCCTTCTCAGCCGTCGTTGTCCGACGGCGTAGACGCCGCGGTGGAGGGGGTGGAGCCGCGACGCTGCAGTCGATGCTCGATCGCACCGCGGCCCAAGCCCAAGCGCAACCAGCTGCGACCGAGCTACCACGCCGTACTGGCCGCTCGGCCAGCCGCGCAATGGCCTCGTCCTCACGAATCTGACGTTCGGCCGCCTATTTGCGTGCTCAATGTCAGATTCGTGGCCCATGCCGGCCAGCGTGCCAGCCCGGGTGTGACGGGTGGGTTACGAGCGTTACTTGTTTCGTTCCCAGATGAGCTTCAGGCCGGACAGGGTGAGGAGGTCGTCCACCTCGTCGACCTGGTCGCAGAAGGGCACGATGGCGGCCGCGTAGCCGCCCGTGGCGATCGTGGTGGCCTCTTCGCCCAGCTCCTCGCGTAGCCGGCCGACTATCCCGTCGACCTGGCCCGCGTACCCGTAGACCACACCGGACTGGATCGCTTCCCTGGTCCCCTTGCCGATCGCATGCCGGGGCTTCTCGATGTCCACCCGGGGCAGCCGCGCCGCCCGGGCTGCCAGGGCCTCCAACGAGATCTCGATCCCCGGCGAGATGACGCCGCCCAGGTACTCGCCGGCGCTCGAGACGACGTCGTAGTTGATCGCCGTCCCGAAATCGACGGCGATGCACGCCCCGCCAACCCGGTCGTACGCTGCCACGGCGTTGGCGAGTCGGTCGGGGCCGAGCTCCTGCGGCGTGTCGATCCGGATCGGCATGCCCGTCTTGAGGCCCAGGGCCCACCAGCGCTCCCTTGCCGTCCAGGTAGCGCTCCATCAGCTGCTCGTACTCGTGCGCGAGCACGGGCACCACGGAGGAGACGATCGCCGCGTCCACCTCGCCCAGGGTCAGCCCGCGCAGGCCGAGCAGCGAGGCGATCACCGTGGCCAGCTCGTCGGCCGTGGCGAAGCGCACCGTCGCGAAGCGCCAGTGCTCCAGCAGCTCGTCGTCCCGGAACATGCCGAGATGGGTCTGGGTGTTGCCGACGTCGATGGCGAGCAGCACGGCGGGGGATTATCCCGGCTGGCCGAAGCGGGCTCGCCGGCGGCGGGCGGAGCGGAGGCGGCGGAGCCGGACGGCGAAGCTGATGAACGAGCCGATCCGGAGCAGGTTCCCGTCGGGATCTACCACCGCGAACTCGCGCAACCCGTGATCGCTGTCTTGCGGAGCGCCATGAACCCGGGGGATTCCCGCAGTCGGCAGCCGGCGCTGGAGGTCGACGGGTCGATGTCGGGAGCGTGGAAGAGTCAGGCCACGAGCATCAGGCTTCGAGTGGGGCGCCCATCGCGTGGAAGCCGCCGTCCACGTGCACGATCTCTCCGGTGATGCCGCGCGCCCAATCGGACAGCAGGAAGCAGACCGCGTCCGCGACCGGCGCCGGGTCGCTCGTGTCCCACCCGAGCGGCGCCTGCTTGCCCCACATCGCGGCCAGCCGGTCGAAGCCCGGGATGCCCTCGGCCGCGGGCGTCTCCACAGGGCCCGCGGAGACGAGGTTCACGCGGATGCCGTCAGCGCCCAAATCGCGGGCCAGATACCTGGACACAGACTCGAGCGCGGCCTTGGCAACGCCCATCCAGTCATAGACGGGCCAGGCCACCGAGGCATCGAAGTCCATCCCGACGAACGAGCCCCCTTCGTCGCCCATGAGCGGCGCAAGCGCCTCAGCCAGGGCCTTGAAGGAGTAAGCAGAGGTGCGGAAGGCGATCTCGGCCGACTCAGGCGGCGCGGTCATGAAGTTGCCGCCCAAAGCGTCGCCCGGAGCGAAGGCGATCGCATGCAAGGCACCGTCGATGTGGCCGAGAGACGACAGGGCGGCCAGGTCCTCCGCGGAGTTCACGTCCAGCTCGACGCACGTCGGGAGGCGAGGGCAGCCGCGCCGCCGCGCGCTCCGTCATCCGCCGCGTGCGCCCGAAGCCGGTCAGCACGACCTCGGCGCCCTCATGCTGCGCGCGCTCCGCCACGGCATAGGCGATCGAGCCGCGCGTGAGCACGCCCGTGACGAGCAGCCGCTTGCCCTCCAGCAGCATGGCTAGAGGAGTATCGGCTCTCGAACCGCGGCGCGTCGCCAGACCAGCTCGACCGACGCCCGCAGCACCAGCCGGCCGTGCTGATTCAGCACCCGCCAGCGGCACTCGACCAGCCCGTTCTCGTCGTCGATCGGACGCACCGAGACGACCTCGCCCTCCACGTGCACGGTGTCACCGATCAGCACGGGCTGCTTGAAGACCGCGTCGCCCACGCGCCGCAGCGCCACCACCCGCTCGGGGTCGAACGGCATCGAGCCGGCCGCGAACGACAGCACCAGCAGCCCGTGCGCGATCTGCTCGCCGAAGCGGCTCCCGGCCGCCCACGCGGCGTCGACGTGCTGGGGGTGCGTATCGCCGGTGAGCGCGGCGAACTGACCGATGTCCGCCTCGGACACGGTGCGCCCGGAGGTCACGAAGCGCTCGCCCGGCTCCAAGGCGTCGAAGTCACGCTCGAAGAGGCTCATGCGGCCGGCGCCTCCGTCAGCCGAAACCGAGTGCGCAGCGCGCGCAGGAAGGCGGCCGCCGCGCGCCGGTGTCCCTCGGCCGATGGGTGGAAGCCGTCGTCGGCGTAGGTGTCGCGATCGGACGCGGCCGGGTCCCTGAAGCCGTCGAGCAGCGCCACGCCGTGCCGCTCCGCCACGCCGCGGCACGCCTCGTTGAAGCGGCGCATGCCCTCCTCCACTCGCGTACGCGTGCGCGGGCGGAGGTCGAGGAAGCGAGAGATGTCCGGATACGTTGCGGTCACGACGGCAGCCCGCGGCGCCTCGGCGCGCAGCCGCGCGAACATGCGCCCCAGCCGCTCGGCGTACGCGCGGGCGTCGGGGCGCACCGACTCGAGCACGTCGTTCGCTCCGCACACGAGCGTCACCACGTCGGGGTCGAGCTCGAGCGCACGCTCCAGCTGGCGCTGCTCGACGTCGATGCTGGTCGCCCCGACCCACGCGAGGTTCTCGTAGCGCGTCTGCGGCCCGAGCGCGCGCGCCACCTCGTCGGCCCAGCGCGGCTCGCCGTTCTTCAGCCCGGCCGTGAAGCTGTCGCCGAGGGCCACGTAGGTCGTCATAGGGGGATGTTCCCCGGTCCGTTGCCGAACTGACCGGCATGCGACAGGCCCGCCAGCGCGCTCGCCAGCCGGCGGCGCGTGTCGCGCGGCTCGACCAGCTCGTCCACGAAGCCCTGGCTCGCGGCGACCGCAGCCGTCACGTGCTCGTCGGCGTACTCGGCCGCCAGCCGGTCGCGCTCGGCCTCGGGGTCGTCGGCCTCGGCCAGCGCCCGGCGGTGCACCACCCCGACCGCCTGCTTGGGCCCCATGATCCCGATCTCGGCGTCGGGCCAGGCCAGCGACAGGTCGGCGCCCAGGTCCTTCGAGTTCATGCAGATGTAGGCACCGCCGTAGGCCTTGCGCAGCACGACCGTGACCTTCGGCACCACCGCCTCGGCGAACGCGTGCAGCAGCTTGGCTCCGTGGCGGATCACGCCGAGCCCCTCCTGCTTGGTGCCGGGCAGGAAGCCGGGGGTGTCGACCAGCACGACCAGCGGCAGCCCGAACGCGTTGCAGGTGCGCACGAACCGGGCCGCCTTCTGCGCGGCCGTGGCGTCGATAACGCCGCCGAGGAACCAGGGCTGGTTGGCGATCACGCCGACCGGGCGCCCGTCGATGCGCGCGAGCGCCGTGACCATGTTGCGCGCCCAGCGCTCGGACACCTCGAGCATCGCTCCGTCGTCCACGATCGCCTCGATCACGCCGCGCACGTCGTAGACCTTGCGCGCGCTGGTCGGCACGACCGAGCTGGGGTCGATCCGCCGCACGGCGGCCGGCGGCGCGATCGGCAGCTCGTCGCCGGCGCGCTGCGGGAAGTAGGAGAGCAGGTCGCGCACGAGCGCCACCGCCGCGCGGTCGTCGTCCGCGACGAACTGGGACACGCCGTTGGCGGAGTGCACGCGCGGGCCGCCGAGGCCGGCAGCGTCCACGTCCTCGCCCATCACCTCGCCCACAACGCCCGGGCCGGTCAGGAACATCGCCGACTCCTCCGTCATGACGACGAAGTCGGTCAGGGCGGGCGAGTACGAGCCGCCGCCCGCCGAGATGCCGCAGATCACGGAGATCTGCGGGACGCGGCCGGACAGCCGGACGTTGTGCCGGAAGATCCGTCCGTACCCGGCCAGCGCGGCGACGCCGTCGTCCATGCGCGCGCCGCCGGAGGCGATGAAGCCGATCACCGGCGCCGCGGCCCGTTCGGCCAGCTCCATCACGCGGATGATCGTCTCGGCGTGCGCTTCGCCCAGCGATCCGCCGGCGAAGCTCTGGTCCTGGGCGTACGCGAAGACGGGACGGCCGGCGACCGTGCCGCTGCCGCCCACGACGCCGTCACCCGGCGCCATCCGCTTGGACTCGCGCCGCGGCAGCACCGTCGACCGGATCACGTTCAGCGAGCCGGGGTCGAACAGCGCCTCCAGGCGACCGTAGGCGTCGAGCGACCGTGGCTGCTCGACGACGGTGAGACGTTCAGCGAGAGCGCTCACTCGGCCTCCAGGCAGAGAACTGCGTTGTGCCCGCCGAATCCGAAGGCGTTCGAGATGCCGATCGCCGGCGTGTCGCCGTTGGCGAGCGGGCGCGCCTCCTGCGGGACGTAGTCCAGGTCGAGCCCCTCGTCGGGCTCCTCGTAGTTGAGCGTCGGCGGCGCGATCCGGTCGCGCAGCGCCAGCAGCGTTGCGATCGCCTCGACCGCCCCGGCGGCCCCGAGCAGGTGCCCGATCGCCGACTTCGTCGAGCTGACCGGGATCTGCGCGGCGCGCTCCTCGCCGAACGCGGCCTTCAGGGCGTTCGTCTCGGCGCGGTCGTTCAGCGGCGTGGAGGTGCCGTGGGCGTTGACGTACAGGATGTCGTCAGCAGACAGCGAGGCATCGGCCAGCGCCAGCTCGATCGCCTTCGAGGCGCCGCGGCCGCTCGGCTCGGGGGCGGTCAGGTGATACGCGTCTGACGTGGACGCGTAGCCGCGCAGGTAGCCGAGGATGCGCGCGCCGCGGGCGCGGGCCGCCTCCTCTTCCTCGAGCACGAGGATCCCGGCGCCCTCGCCCATCACGAAGCCGTCGCGGCGCTTGTCGAACGGGCGCGAGATGCCGCTGTCGGAGAGCGCGTCCATGCGCGAGAAGGCAGCCGTGGCGAGCGGCGTGATCGCCGCCTCGCTGCCGCCGGTCACGACGGTCTCGGCGTCGCCGTACTTGATCAGCCGCGCCGCCATCCCGATCGAGTGCGCGCCCGCGGAGCAGGCCGACACGGTCCCGAACGACTGGCCGCGCAGGCCGTGCTTCATCGACACGACACCCGAGGCGGCGTTGGCCATCAGCAGCGGGATCGAGAGCGGCGAGATGCGGTCGGCACCCTGCTGCTGCAGGATCAGATGCTGCTGCTCGAGCGTGTCGATGCCGCCGATGCCGGTGCCGATCAGGCACGCGGCGCGGTCGGGATCGCCGGGCGGGCCGTCCTCCCAGCCCGCGTCCGCGATCGCCTCGGCCGCCGCCGTCAGCGCTAGCTGCGTGAAGCGATCGGCACGGCGCACCTCCTTGATCGAGAGGTGCTCCTTGGGCTCGAACTCGGTCGCGCGGCCGTAGCCGTCCTCGATACCGGACTGGCCGGCGCTCCAGCGCTCGTGCAGGGTGCGGGCGCCGACGCCCAGCGGCGTCACGGCCCCCACTCCGGTGATGACGACGTTGCGGGTCATCCCAGCTTCGACGCCACCAGATCCACGGCCTGACGGACGGTCTTGACGCCCTCCATGTCCTCGCCCTTGAGCTGCACGCCGTACTCGTCCTCGACGATCTGGGCGAGCTCGACGAGGTCGAGCGAGTCGATGTCGAGCGTCTCGAACTCGGCGTCGGCCGAGATCTGGTCCGGCTCGGCGCCGAACTCCTCGAGGGCCTCGAACACACGAGCCTCGATCTGTTCCCTGGTTGCTGTCGTTGACATTCGGTCTCCTTTGTCGTCGTTCAAGCTGTAAGTCCGCCGTCGACGGTCAGGCACACGCCGGTCACGTAGCCCGCCTCGCTCGACGTGAGGAAGCGCACGCAGGCGGCCACCTCGTCGGGTGTTCCGGCCCGGCGGGCGGGCACCAGGTCCAGCAGCCCGTCGCCCAGCCCCTCGGTCATGTCCGTCTCGATCAGGCCCGGGGCCACCGCGTTGACGGTGACGTTGCGGCGCGCCACCTCGGTGGCGACCGTCTTCGTCATCGCCACCAGCCCGGCCTTGGAGGCCGCGTAGTTGGCCTGGCCCGGGTTCGCCTTCTCGATGCCGACGATCGACGCGATGTTCACCACGCGCCCGAAGCGGTTGCGGATCATCGGCCGCAGCGCGCGCCGGGTCAGCCGGAACGCGGCGGACAGGTTGGTGTCGATCACCCTGTCCCAGTCCTCGTTGTCGATCTGGGGGGACAGGCCGTCCGCTCGCACGCCCGCGTTGTTGACGAGCACGAGCACCGGCCCGAGCTCGTCCTCGAGCGTCTTGAAGAGCGCGTCGGCGGCATCGGGGTCCGAGATGTCGGCCTGCACGGCAACCGCCCGGCCGCCGGCGTCGACGATCTCCTTGACCACGGCCTCCGCCGAGTCGGAGTCGTTGCGGTAGTTCACGCCGACCGGCCAGCCCTCGCTGGCCAGCGTCTTGGCGATCGCGGCGCCGATCCCGCGCGAAGCGCCGGTCACGAGCGCACATCCCTCTGGGCGTCCATTCATGCCCCCCATTGGATCACCCCGGCGCCCCAGGTGAATCCCGCGCCGAAGGCAGCCAGCAGCACGTTCATGCCGGGCTCGAGCATCCCGCGCTCGCGCGCGTCCGCCAGGGCGATCGGCAGCGTGGCCGAGGAGGTGTTGCCGTAGCGGTCGATGCAGTCGATCACGCGCTCGCGGTCGAGGCCGAGCCGCTCGCCGACCGCGGCGAGGATGCGGGCGTTGGCCTGGTGGTAGACGAACAGGCCGATGTCGTCGAGCTGGAGCCCGACACGGTCGACCGCCTCGAGCGTCGACTCCGACAGGCGGTGGACCGCGGCCTTGAAGGTGTCGTGGCCCTGCATGTGGATGATCAGGTCGTCGTGGCTGGCCCGGATAGCCGGGGCGCCCAGCGCCGTCCGCGTGCAGCGCGATGTGGCCGATCAGGCCCGGGCCGCCGTTCGCGGCGCCGACCACCACCGCGCCGGCGCCGTCGGCGAACAGCGCCGCGGTGCCGCGGTCGGAGGGGTCGGTCCAGCGGCTCAGGACGTCCGCGCCGATCACCAGCACGTGCTCGCAGCGCCCACTCTCCACCTGGGCGGCGGCCAGCGACAGCGCCGACAGGAAGCCGGTGCAGGCGGCGCCGACGTCCATCGCCCCGGCGCTGTCGGCGCCGAGGTCGAGCGCCACCAGCGGCGCGGCGTTGGGGAGCAGCTCGTCGGCGCCGACCGTGGCGACCAGCACCAGGTCCACGTCCGCGGGCGCCAGCCCGGCCTCGTCGAGCGCCTCGCGCCCGGCGGCCGCGGCGAGGTCCTGCAGGCGCTGGCCATCCGTCACGTGGCGGCGCTCGTGGACGCCGGTCCGGTGCACGATCCACTGCTCGGTCACGCCGGCGCCCTCGGCGACGGTCGCGTTCGTGACGACGTTGTCCGGCACCGCCATCGCCAGCGAGACGATCGCGGCCGGGCGGGTGGCCCGCTCGAGCGAGGGGATCTGCTCGATCGTGGCGCTACGCATTGGCGGCCTCCATCGCGAGCGGCGCCTCGGCCTCCACGCCGTCGAGCGACTTGCGCACGAGGCCGGTGAGCACGCGGCCCGGTCCGGTCTCGACGTAGCGCGTGGCGCCGAGTCCGTGGAGCGCGGCCATCACGTCGGTCCAGCGGACCGGCGAGGTGAGCGCCTGGACGAGCTGGCCGCGCACGTCGTTGAACGGCGCGGCGGTCACGCAGGAGAGGACCGGCACGCGCGGCTCGCGCACCTCGATCCGCTCGACCAGCTCCTGGAAGGGGGCAACGGCCGGCTCCATCAGCGGCGAGTGGAACGCGCCGCCCACGGGCAGCCGCTTGGCGCGCACCTTGCGCTCGCGCAGCAGCTCCTCGGCCCGGTCGAGCGCCTCGAGCGAGCCCGACAGCACGAGCTGGTCGGGGGCGTTGTCGTTGGCGATCGTGAGGCCGGTCTCCGCCGCGACCTGCTCCACCGGCTCGCGCTCCCGCACCCGCACCGCGATCATCCCGCCCCCGCGCGCCTCCTGCATCAGGCGGCCGCGGGCGGCGACAAGGCGCAGGCCATCGGGGGCGTCGATCGCCTCGGCGGCCACCAGGGCGGTGATCTCGCCGAGCGAATGGCCGGCCATGAGGTCAGCTTGGTGGCGCTGTCTAAGAACTTCGTAACCGGCGAGCGCTGCACAGAAAATTGCAGGCTGCGCCCAGCGCGTGCCCTCGGCGGCGCGCTCGAAGAGATCGTCGGAGACCTCGGCGCGAGCGAGCTCGAGCAGGTCGGGCCGGTGGCGCTCCACCGCCTCACGCATGTCCGCGGTCTGGCTTCCCTGTCCGGGAAACAGCATCGCGAGCTGTTCGTTGGTGCGAGCCATCGTTGCAACCATTCCGTACACGGGAGCGGTCTCAGCATTACGGGCCGCCGTTCCCCCCGGTCGGGGGGTGTTTGTCAGACGGTCAGGCCAAGCCGCTCCGCGCGCTGCACCGCTTCGGCCCGATTGCGCACGTTCAGCTTGCGGTAGAGCGCGCTCGTGTGCTCCTTCACGGTGTGCGGGGAGAGGAACAGCCGCTGAGCGATCTCCTTGTTGGTCGCCCCCGTCGCCATCAGCGTGAGCACCTCGCGCTCGCGGTCAGACAGCGGCGCGGCGGGCTGCTCCGCGCGCGGCGCGAACACGGTCATCCCCTTCCCCACCATGCGCACCGCCGCGGCCACGTCGTCGGCCGACCAGTCCTTGGAGACGAAGCCCGACGCACCGGCGGCCTTGGCGGCCTGCGGGGAGATCCAGCCGGCGCCGGAGATCAGCAGCACGCGCGTGGTGGGCGACTCGCGCCGGATCGCCTCGCACAGCTCGGCGCCCGACTCCTCGCCCAGGAACAGGTCGACCAGCGCCACGTGCGGGTCGTAGCGGCGTGTCAGCTCCAGCGCCTCCTCGGCGTTGGAGGCGGACAGGCAGCGCTCGACCCAGGGCTGCTCGGTCAGCAGCAGGCGAAAGCCCCAGTGCACCACGTCGTGGTCGTCCACGACCAGCACGCGCAGGTTGCGCTCGGGGCTCATACCTCGTCTTCCTCGACCGGCACGACCAGCCGCACGCGCCACTCGCCGCCCTCGGGGCCGAACTCGACCAGCGCGCCGGCGCCGAGCGCCTCCACGGCCGCCAGGCGCAGGCCCATGCCGGTCCCGCGCGTGTCGCTGCGGGCGCCGTCGTTGCGCACCTCGAGCAGGAACGCGCCGTCCGCGCGGCCCACCCGCACCTGCACGCTGGTCGGCCGCGCGTGCTTGTCGGCATTGCGCAGCGCCTCGGCCAGCACGGACTGGGCGAGCGGCTCGACCTCCTCGGGCACCTCCACGCCCTCCTCCCAGTCGAGCTCGAGCGGCAGGTTCTTGTAATGGCGGCCCAGGCGGGCCAGCTCCTCGCGCAGCGTGGCGCCGGTGTCGAGGCTCGGCGGCGCCAGCGGGCGGCCGAGCGCGTCGCGCAGGTCCTTGAGCGCCTCCTGCATCTCGTCGGCGCAGCGGCGGCGCGCCTCCTCGCTCAGGCCGTGCTCGGAGCCGAGCACCAGCGACACGCCGAACAGCCGCTGCACCACGCGCTCGTGGATCTCGCGCGCGAGGTCGATGCGCGCCTGCAGCAACCGCGCGCGGCCCTGCTGGCTGGTCGCGATGCGGACGCTGGCCGCCAGCGCCGCGGTCTTGCCGAGCGTCCACATCGCGTGGCGCTCGGCCTCGGTCACCTCGAAGTGGCTGCCGCCGCGGTCCGCGAAGATCACGCCCAGCCAGCGCCCGCCGGCCGACACCGGCGTGCAGGTGAGCGTGACGATGCCGGGGAAGTGCGCGTAGCGCTCGGGCACCCAGCGCCCCAGGTCGTCGCTGACCTGCACCACGCGGTCCTCAGACAGGGCCACCTGCGCGATCGGCGTCTCCTCGAGCGTCCCGTAGATGTCGCGCAGGAGCGGGGCGTCGAGCCCGTGGCTGCCGACCGGCACCACCAGCTGGCGGACCTCGTCGTAGAGCAGCAGCCCCGCGCGCTGCATGTTCGCCACGCTGCACAGCGCGGTGCAGAGACGGTCGTAGAACTCGGGCCCGCCCATGCCGGCCGGCTGGTTGTCCAGCTCGGCGAGCAGCTCGACGATCACGTCGGGTGCGTCGGTGCGCGCCGGGACCGCCATGGGGGTGTTGTACTCCCTAGGAGTCCTGCAACGCGAGGCGGAGGGCCTGCTCGGAGGTCAGCGAGACCGCGCGCGTGTATCCGCAGGCGCGGCAGTGGCAGATCGCTTCGGCATCGAAGTCGTCGATCAGGAGCGACCAGTCGACCTCGCCGGACAGGCAGGCCCGGCAGGCGAGAGCGGCGGCCACCAGGCTGGGGTCGTCGTTCCCGCGAAAGCTGGCAAGCTCAAGCGTCTCCTCCATGTCCAAGAGAGTCCCCGAGTTGGGGGATCTACTCAACCCGACGGCCGCGAAACCCCCCACCCGGGGGGCGTGACGCGCTCGACGGGCTGATCCGCCACCGCGGCGAGCCGGTCGGCCAGCCGCGTCCCGTCGGGCAGACTCAGGTCCGGATCAAGCTCCAGCAGCGGCTCGAGCACGAAGCGCCGGCTCGTCACTTCGGCGTGCGGGAGCGTGAGCCGGTCCGAGCTGTGCTCGCGCGCTCCGAGCAGCAGCACGTCCACGTCGATCGGCCGCGGGCCGTGGCGCACGCCGCCCGGGCCCCGGCCCAGCTCGCGCTCGACCTGCTTGCAGGTGTCGAGCAGCGCCTCGGGGTCGAGGTCGGTCTGGATGCGCACGCAGGCGTTCAGGAAGTCGGGCTGGTCGGTCACCTCGCCCTGGGGCGCGGTCTCGTAGACCGACGACGACGCCGTCACCTCCAGACCGCGGCCGTCCAGCGCCGCCCGGGCGGCTCGCAGGGTCGCGAGCCGGTCGCCCTCGTTCGAGCCGAGGCCGAGGTAGCCGACCTCGCTCAAGCCTCCTTCCAGACCTCCACCGACACCTCGTCGACCGGCAGCGGGATCGGCGGCTCCGGCTTGGCAGCCTTGACGCGCACCGACTCGGCGCCGAAGCGGTCGATCAGCCGGTCGGCGACGGCGGTGCAGAGCCGCTCGAGCGTGTTGTACGAGCGCTCCTGCGCCGCCAATGCGACCTGCTCGCAGACGTCGCCGTAGTGGATCGTGTCCTCGATCCGGTCGGTGACGGTCGCGTCGCACTCGTCCAGCTCGAAGGAGATGTCGAAGACCAGCCGCTGGCCGAGCTCGCGCTCCGCCTCGTGCACGCCGTGGCGGGTGTAGAGGGAGAGCCCGCTGATCTCGATCGTCACTGCCGGCGCGGAGGACTGGCGGTCTTCGTCGAGCGCGTCCTCGTCGAGCTCGTCGTCGAACTCCTCCTCATCCTCCCGCTCCCAGGTCATGGACCGACCGTAGCAGCGGCAATCGCCAGGGCATCGGCGACGGGCCGGACGTCGTGAACGCGGAATACGCGGGCCCCGCGCTCGAGCGCCATCACGTTGGTCGCGATCGTGCCGGGCAGGCGTTCGTCCTCGCCGCGGCCGCCGGCGAGCTTGCCCAGGAAGCTCTTGCGCGACGTGCCGATCACGACCGGCCGGCCGATCGCGACGACCTCGTCGAGGCGCCGCAGCAGCTCGAGGTTGTGGTCCACGGTCTTGCCGAAGCCGATGCCCGGGTCGAGCCAGACGCGGTCCTCGGGAATGCCCTCGGCCACGGCGAAGGCGAGCCGCTCCTCGAGGAACGCGCTTGACCTCGCCGACCACGTCGTCGTAGTGCGCCTCCGCCTGCATCGTGCGCGGCTCGCCGCGCATGTGGGCGAGGCAGCAGTGCGCGCCGGCGCTCGGCCACCACGCCGGCGAGCTCCGGGGCGAAGCGAAACGCGGACACGTCGTTCACGAGCGTGGCGCCCGCGGCGAGCGCCGCCTCGGCCACCTCGCGCTTGGTCGTGTCGATCGAGATCCGGTGTCCGGCGGCGGCGAGGCGCTCGACCACCGGGACGGCGCGCGCCAGCTCGTCGGCCGCCGGCACCGGCTCGGCGCCCGGCCGCGTGGAGGCCCCGCCCACGTCGAGGATCGCGGCGCCCTCGGCCACCAGCTGCTCGCCGTGCTCGACGGCGGCTTCCGGGTCGAGGAAGAGCCCGCCGTCGGAGAACGAATCGGGCGTGACGTTGACGATGCCCATGACCGAGTAAGGGCGCACGGCGCCGAAGTATGCGCGCCAGGGAACCTCGGCCGCGCGACCGTCGTATTAGGGACATGCGCAAATTGCTGGCAGCACTCGCGGTCTCACTGCTCCTGCCCTCGGCCGCGGCGGCCGGGGGCTTCGCAACGGTCGGGCTGGACTCGCCCCCGGACGGGAGCGGCACGTGGCGGGTCGAGCTCACGATCCTCCAGCACGGCCGGACCCCGCTGGACGGGCTCGACCCCAAGGTGATCGTCGAGCGTGGATCGGTGCGCCGGGTGTTCGCGGCCGAGCCGGCCGGGCCGACGGGCGTGTACCGGGCCGAGGTCGTCTTCCCGGCGCCGGGCATCTGGCGCTACGTCGTGGACGACGGGTTCAGTTCGACGCACACCTTCCCGCCCGTCCGCGTGGGGAACGTGAAGGACGAGATCGCGCCGGTGGAAGCGGCCTCGACCGGCGGCGGACCCGACATCCCGCTCGCCCTCGCAGCCGCCGCGGCCGCCGGCCTGGCTGCCGGCCTGGCAGGGCGCGCCATTCGGCGGGCCCGCCCGCCGTCCACATGAGGCGGTTGGCACTGCCATTGCTGGCCGCGGGACTCGCCTTCGGTGCCGTCGTCCTGGCCACGGACGGCGGCGACGGCTCCAAGGCCGGCGACAGCGAGCTCGCGGCTCAGTCCTCCGGGCGGGATGTCTTCGAACGGCTCGGATGCGGCAGCTGCCACCACCTCAGCGCGGCGGGGTCGTCGGGCCAGATCGGCCCCGACCTCGACCTGAAGCTGCCCGACCACACCAGCGCCTCCCTGACCGCCAAGATCCTGGCTCCCGGAGAGACCTCGATGATGCCGCAGGACTTCGGGGCCCGGGCCAGCGACGCCGAGCTGCGCGCGCTCGTCCGGTTCCTGCTCGCCGCCAGCCCGTCATGATCACGCGGCGATGGAGAGCCGCTTCGACGCGATCGTGTTCGACAACGACGGGCTGCTGCTCGATACCGAGCACGCCTGGACGCGGGCCGAGACCGCTCTGTTCGAGCGCCACGGCGAGACCTTCACGGCTGAGCACAAGCGCGAGCTGATCGGCACCTCGGTCGTGGAATCGGCCGCCAAGGTCGAGCGGATGCTCGGTCTGCCCGGCCGCGGCGCGGCGCTGATGGACGAGCTGCACGAGCTCGTGATGGAGGAGCTGCTCGCCGGCGTTCCCCCGCGGCCCGGCGCACTCGAGCTGCTCGCGGGCGTGCAGGCCGCGGGAATACCGGTCGGGCTCGCGTCGAACTCGTCGCGTGCCTTCGTCGAGCGCGCGCTGTCGGTCGCCCAGTTGGCCGACGGACACTTCGACGTGGTGCTGAGCGCCGAGGACGTCGCGCGCCCGAAACCCGCGCCCGACCTCTACCTGGCCGCCTGCGCGGCGCTGGGCGCCGCGCCCGAGCGTGCCGCCGCGCTGGAGGACTCGCCGCCGGGCGTCGCGTCGGCGCGCGCGGCCGGCATGTTCGTGATCGCGGTGCCCTACTTCCCCGACACCAAGATCGAGGGCGCGTCGCTGGCGGCCCGCTCGCTGGCCGACTCGAGCGTCGCGACGGCCTTGGGCGTGGTGGTCTAGAACTCGGTCATGACTCCTCAGGCCGAGAAGGCGACCGACTTCCGAGCCCTCCACGAGGGCGAGACGTTCGTGATCCCGAACCCCTGGGACGCGGGCACCGCCAAGGTCTTCGAGGCGCTCGGCTTCAAGGCGCTCGCGACCACCAGCTCGGGCTTTGCGTTCACGCTCGGGCGCATGGACGGGAACGTGACGCTCGACGAGACCGTCGATCACATCCGCGCGCTCGACCAGGCGACCGCGCTGCCGGTCTCGGTCGACCTCGAGAACGGCTACGGGCCCGAGCCCGAGCAGGCGGCCGCCGCAATCACAGCCGCGGCCGCGGCGGGCGCGGTGGGCGGCTCGATCGAGGACTACGAACCGGGCGGCGAGCTCTACTCGCTCGACCATGCCGTCGAGCGGGTCGCCGCCGCCGTCGAGGCCGCGCGCGCCCTGGAGTTCCCGTTCACGCTTACGGCCCGCGCCGAGAACCACATCCGTGGCAACCCCGACCTCGACGACACGATCGCCCGCCTCCAGGCCTATGAGCGCACCGGCGCCGACGTGCTGTACGCCCCGGGACTCCGCAGCGGCGACGACATCCGGGCCGTCTGCGAGGCGGTGTCCAAGCCGGTCAACGTGCTCGCCCGGCCGGGCCTGACTGTCGCCGAGATCGCCGAGGCGGGCGGCAGCGCGGATCAGCGTCGGCGGTGGCCTGACCTGGGTCGCGGTCGGGGCGATGGCGAGTGCCGCCGAGCAGATCCGCGACAGCGGCGATCTGTCGGTGCTCGCGGCCTCGGTGAAGATCAAGGACTGGCTCGGCGGCTGATGGCGCGTTACGCCGCCTTCCTGCGCGGGGTCAACCTGGGCGCCACACGCAAGACCGGCAGCGCCGAGCTGCGCTCCTGCTTCGAGGGGATCGGCCTGGAAGACGTGCAGACGTTCAGGACGAGCGGCAACGTGGTCTTCGAGACGGGCCGAGCGCCGAAGGCGGCTTCGCTCGAGAAAGCGCTGCGGGAGTCGTTCGGGTTCGACGTCGACGTCTTCCTGCGGACCGCCGCGGATGTGAGAGCGATCGCCTCCCGCGAGCCTTTTCCCGCCAAGTTGGTGGCGGCCTCCGACGGCAAGCTGCAGGTGGCGCTGCTGCCCAAGCAGCCGTCGGCGGCCACGCGCAAGCGGGCGCTCGAGCTCGCCGACGACGACAACCGGCTGGCCTTCGAAGGCCGGGAGCTGTACTGGCTGCCGAGCGGGGGGATCCGCAATTCGGCGCCGTATCTGAAGCCGCTCGAGGAGCTCGTCGGACAGTGGACGATGCGCACCAAGGGCACCGTCGAGGCGCTGGCGGGGAAGTACTTCGTGTAGACGTTCGTCCGCCTCGGACATCCGTCCGTCGGGCTGTTAGGCGTCCGTGTCGATGGGCACCTTGCGGATCATGCCGTTCAAACGCGTCCTATTGCTGCTCCTGATCGTCGCCGCCGCTGTGCCGTCGTCGGCGGCCGCCGACGCCCGCGGCGTCGATCCCGACGATCCGAACCCGCTGGCCGGGCTGACGTTCTACAACGACCCCGAGTCGCCGTCGATGCAGCAGTGGCGCTCGCTGACCCGCGCCGGCGAGTCGCAGAAGGCCGAGCTGATCTGGAAGATCGCCCGCGAGCCGAAGGCGCTCTGGCTGGGCCGCTTCACGCGACCGAACTTCGCGGTCAAGGTGCGCCGGCTGATCGACCCGGCGAAGGCCAACGGCGAGGTCCCGATCTTCACCGTGCTGCGCGCTCAGGCGACCGGCTGCTCGCCGACCTACCAGGGCGGCGGCCCGGCCGAGGATCGGCGGACGATGGACTGGTACGACGACCTGGCCCGCGTGATCGGCGACGACCGCGTGGTGATCGCGTTCGAGCCGGACTCGCTGGGCACGATCGACTGCCTGGCGCCGTCGCGGCGCGACGACCGGCTGCGCGTGCTCGGCCACGGCGTGGACGTGCTCTCGAAGCTGCCCAACGCCACGGTCTACATCGAGGCCGGCGCGTCGGACTGGGAGGCGGCCGAGCGCACCGCGAAGCAGCTGCGCGCGGTCGGCATCGCCAAGGTGCGCGGGTTCATGCTCAACGTGACCCACTACGACTGGACCGCCGCCAACATCCAGCACGGGCTCGAGATCTCCCGCCTCACGGGCGGCAAGCACTTCATCATCAACACCGCCGAGAACGGGCGCGGGCCGGTGCACTACAAGAAGTGGATCGACCGCTCGAGGCACATCTGGCGGCGCATCACGGTGTGGTGCAACCCGGGCCTGCGCGGCCTCGGCCCCGCCCCCACGACCGAGACCTCCCACCCGGCCAAGGTCGATGCCTACCTGTGGATCAACCGGCCCGGGTACGCGCAGAGCTGCCAGCACCGGCCGATCGCATGGTTCATGCCGCGGGCGATGACGCTCGCCCGCTTCGCGACCGACTGGGAGAAGGCCCCTCCGGGGACGGAGTTCGGGCACTTCAAGGACTACCCGCTGTCGGCGTTCAACATCCCGTAGCCTCTCGGCCACAGTGCCCGCGGAGCTCCTGACCTTCCTCGGGCTGGCGGTTGTCGTGATCGTCACCCCGGGGCCCGATACGGCGCTCACGATCCGCAACACGATCGCGGGCGGGCGGGCGGCCGGCCTCGGCACCGGGCTCGGGGTGGCGAGTGGACAGGCGGTCTGGACGCTCGCGGCCGCCGCCGGCGTGGCCGCGCTGCTGGTCGCCTCCGAGCCGGCCTTCCTGGCGCTGAAGTACGCCGGTGCTGCCTATCTCGTCTTCCTCGGGTTGCAGACGCTCGCCGGAGCGCTGTGGCCGAGCGCGCCGGCACGCGCCCGCGCCCAGCGCGTCGGTCCCGGCCGGTCCCCGGTCCCGCCTGGGCGTGAGGACCGCGTGGCGCCAGGGCATGGTGAGCGATCTGGCCAACCCCAAGATGGCGGTCTTCTACACGAGCCTCCTGCCCCAGTTCACGCCCGCCGACGGGCCCGCCTTCCCGGTTCTGCTCGGGCTCGGCGTGATCTTCTCCCTGATGACGTTCTCGTGGCTGGCGCTCTACGCCACCGCCGTCGACCGGCTCAGCGACCTCCTCAGCCGAACCGGTGTACGCCGCGCGCTCGACGCGACCATGGGCGCCGTGCTGGTGGCGCTCGGCGGCAGGCTCGCGCTCGAGAAGCGCTAGGCCGGGCGGCCAGCCGAGGCTGGCCTGGGTGCGCTTCGGCAGCCCCGCGACGACCAGGTCGTAGGAGTCCTCGACCATGTCGAGCACGAGCTGGTCGGGCAGGCTGCCGTCGACGTCGACCGTGTTCCAGTGGCGCTTGTTGAGGTGGTAGCCGGGCCGGATCGACGGGTAGGTGTCGCGCAGCTGCTCGGCGAGCGGCGGCTCGCACTTGAGGCTCACCCGCAGCGGACGCTGGCGCAGCGGGGACAGCGCGAACACCTTGCCCGCGACCTTGAACACCGACAGGCCGGGCCGGAACGGGAACTCCTCCCCGGCGCCGGGCAGGTCGAGGCAAAAGCGGCGCAGCTTGGCCGGCGTGAGCACCCGCGGGAGGCTACGCGGGCGAGTGCACGTCCAGCTTGCGGCGGTGACTGAGGCCGGTGGCGGCCTCGTCGTCGCCGGCCACGCGGGCGCGCAGCACCGCGTCGGCGGACAAGCGCAGCAGCAGGCTGTAGGTCGACTTGGCGGCGCCGGCGTCACGCAGGCGGGTGGTGGCGATCGTCTTGAAGCTGCCGTTGCGCAGGCGCTTCTGGATCTGGACCTTGCGGCCGTCGCGGGCCGGGCGCACGACGCCGAACACGCGCACCCGCTTGCGCGCCAGTGGCGTCGCGTCGCTGACCTTGAGCGTGACGGTCAGGAGCGGGAGCGGCGGGGCGGGATTTCCGGGGCCGGTGGGCGGGCTGCCACCCGGCGGGTTGCCGCCCGGCGGGGCCGGCGCGGGCGGGCCGCCGGGTGGCGGCTGGGGCGGCCCGGCGACCACGTGGACGATGCCGGCCATGCCCACGCCGTTCGCGGCGCCGTGGATCTCGCAGTAGTACCGAAAGTCGCCGACAGCATCGAACATGTGCGTGAACTGCCAGAGGGTGCTGTTCGCCGTGGCGGGGAAGTCGACGCTGCCATCGTCGAAGTGCACGTTGTGCGTGCCGCTGACGTTCGCGAACGTGACCTGCTGGCCCTGGGTGATCGTGAGCTCGCCTGGCGAGAAGCGATTGGGGCCGGATAGCGCGCTCACGGTTTGGGCGGCTGCGGGCGCCGCCCCGGCAGCCGCCACGGCGACCCCCAGGACAATGGTTGTCAAGCCCAGACGGAACGACATCGGAGGTGCCGCTGAGCCTACGCCCGCCCCCCAGTCGCGCCTAGTGGGGCGGGCTAAGTTGGCGCATCGGGTGCCACGGCGATTCGGGCGATCGTCGAGAACGAGCAGTAGTAGACGTCGCGGCTCCAGCCCGGGCACGGGAACAGCACCGACTGGAACAGGCTCGGCACCGGGGCGCGCCCGCGCTCCGTGCCGGTCTCGAGATCGAGCACGACCACGTCTTCGCGCGCCGAGCGCGACGCCGCGCGCCGCACGCGCTCGTTGAGCACCAGCCGCGTCCCCAGCCCGCGAGCGGCGCGCGCCAGCCGTGAGCGCGTCCCCGGTGCGGGGCGGAAGTCGTAGGCGATCAGCTCGCCGGTGTCGCCGAACAGCATCAAGTGGCCGGCCGTGGCGAGCGGTCGCTCCCAGAGCGGCTGGAGGCGGGCGCCGTCGAACTGGAAGGCGGCCAGCACGCCGTTGGCCGAGTCGTACGCCACGGCCACCCGCCGCTCGGCGTCGAACAGCGGCGGGTTCGTGACGGCTCCACGGGGGGCGCCACAGACCGGCACGAGCTCGTGGTCATCGGCGTCGGACAGCGACACGCGCACCAGGTGGACCGGGCCCTCCGCCACGCCGGCGCCGAGCATGGTCGTGACGTAGTCGTGCTCGCCGTTGTCCATGAACCACGCGTGGCCGCCGGCCAGCACCGCGTCCCAGCCGTAGCCCTGGTCGGGGTGCGTCCGGTAGCGCAGCTCCCACCCCTCGTCGCGCACCAGACGGTCGTGCCTCCCAGTCCCAGCGCGAGATCGTGTGGTCGCCGACCAGGTAGACGGTGTCGTCGAGGGCGCTCAGGCGGGCGATCGAGGCCTCGGGCGCGTCCAGCGGCGGAGCCAGCGGCTCGAGCGTCTCGGGATCGAGCACGGTGAGCGTGGTGCAGTTGGCCGACGTGCGATCGAGGTCCTTCATCACCAGCGCGCCGCAGGCGAGCACGACCAGCGAGTTGTACGGGCGCGGGCGGGGCAGCTTGCGCGAGCGCAGCACGCGCAGGTCGCTCGAGAGCCGGTGGCACCAGCGGCCGGCCGTCACGTAGAGCGAGCCGTTCGCGTGCGCCACCAGACCGCCCGGCCAGAAGGGCCCGGCGGCCAGGCGTGTGGAGGCGTCCAGCGTCGCCAGGGTCACCGGATCGATCCGCTCCACCCAGACGTCGACCGGGCTGTCGGGGCCGCGCGGTCCCAGCGTGTGTCGCAGTAGGAACAGTTCGCCCGGCTCCCGCAGGACGAGCATCGTGGACGCCAGCGCGTCGCGGCTCGTCACCTCCAGGCGCTCCCCGCCGCGCAGACCGAGGCCGGGGATGCCACGCGGGGTCTGTCCACGGGTCGGTCCGCCGTCCTCGGCGGGCCACGGGCTGGGCCAGAGGCTCACGAGCTGCGCCCCCTGGCACAATTGGCACCATGTCGAACAAGGAGGCGGTAGGAAGACGCTGGACGCGCCTGGGACCGGAGGTCCGGCGCGAGCAGATCCTGGCCGCGGCGCAGGGGTTGTTCGAGGAGCGCGGCTACGACGTGGTCTCGATGAGCGACGTGGCCGACGCCGCCGAGGTCACGCGCGGGCTGGTGCACCACTACTTCGGCTCCAAGCGCGACCTCTACATGGAGGTCGTGCGCGCGCTGCTGGCCGAGGCGCCGGACCTGGTCGGGCCCGACCAGGCCGCCTCGGTCGAGGAGATGGTCCAGCGCAACGCGAACGCCGTGCTCGAGTACTTCTCGGCCAACCGCGGACTGCTGCTCGCGATCGCGCCGAGCGCGGACCTCGCTCGCCGCGACCCCGAGGTCGCGGCGCTGGCGGACTCCGCACGCGAGGCGGCCGTCGACCAGGTGGTCGCCAATCACTTCGGCGGCTCCGACGCTCCGCCGGAGGTGCGGCTCGTGATCCGGTCCTTCCTCGGGCTGGTCGAGGCCGCCAGCCGCGAGTGGCTGTTCCGCCGACGCGCCTCGCGGGCCCAGGTCGAGGCGCTGCTGACGCAGACGATGCTCGCCCTGATGCGAGATGCGCTACCGGCTGTGATGGCCGCTGACAAGCGGACTTCGCGGAAGGCTTGACTCATGTTGTTGACGCCGTGTATAACAACTGTTGATCACGGCGTCAATAACACCTCGTGTGCATGCATGGAGCACCGGCGGGGACCTCGTCCAGGTGAACGGGCGCCGGATCTTCCTGCGCACCAAGTCGGGCCGCGGCCCGCAGCTGCTGTTCCTGCACGGCTACCCGTCCAGCTCGTACGACTGGCGCCTGGTGCTCGACCGGCTCCACGCGCAGCGGACCGCCTGCTTCGACTTCCTGGGCTTCGGGCTGTCCGAGAAGCCGCGCGACCACGTCTACTCGCTGCTCGAGCAGGCGGACCTGGTCGAGGGCGTGGTGCGGCTCGCTCGACGTCGAGGACGTCGTCCTCGTGGCACACGACATGGGCACGTCGGTGGCCACGGAGCTGCTCGCCCGCGACCTGGAGGGCCGGCTGCCGTTCCGGCTGGCCTCGGTGCTGCTGCTCAACGGGAGCATGGTGCTCGAGGCGGCCAGCCTGACGCCGTCCCAGAAGGTGCTGCGCAGCCGCTTCGGAGGCCTTGCGGCGAGGCTCAGCACCGAGCGCGGTTTCCGGCTCCAGTTCGGGCGGATCTTCTCCGCGGCCCATCCGCTCACTCGCGACGAGGCGGCCGACCAGTGGGCCCTGCTCGCCCATGACGACGGCCACCGCATTCTCCACCGGCTCACCTACTACCTGCACGAGCGCGTGACCTACGCACCGCGCTGGCACGGGGCGCTGTGCGACTGGGAGGGACAGCTGGAGCTGGCCTGGGCGATGCAGGATCCGATCTGCGCGCCGGTGCTCGAGGCCGTTCAGGCACTGCGCCCGAGCGTGCCGGTCACGCGGTTCCCCGAGCTCGGGCACTACCCGCAGCTGGAGGACCCCGACGCGATGGCGCCGATCGTGGCGCAGGTGGCGGAGGCCTAGAGCCCGTCGAGCTCGCCGAGCACGCGCCCGGCGTCTTCCTTGTCCACGTGAAGCGCGAGCCGGGCTACCTTCGCCTCGGAGGCCGCCCTGGCGGCCTCGGCCTCCTGCTTGCCGTGAGCGCCGACGCGAACCCCGAAGTAAGCGCCGATGATCGTGCCGAGCACGGTGAAGGCACCGGCGGCAACGGTGGCGGCCTGCTCGCCCGGAACGCTCGCGACCGAGGCGGTAGTAATCGTCATGACGGCGATCACGCCGACGACGACCACCACCAGGCCACCGGAGCTGGCCAGCAGAGCGCCGATCTCACGAATGACCGCAGCCATGCCGGCGGCAACGCCGCCATCCTTCGCGCGCGGCTGAAGATCGGCCGAAAGTCCGCCGTGGACGGTATGAGCTTCCATGTCTCGCGTCCTCCTTCTGGGTCCGCCGCGCAGGCTCCCACGCCACGCTGGGCGCGGGTGTGAGAACGGACACAGGCGATGACCCGCGCACCACCGACGGCCGTCGCCGGCCGCCACGCGGCCGGGGCCAACCGCGAAGAGAGCAGCTAGGCCGGTTCGGGCTTCTCGGGCGCGTCCGACCCGCGCATCTCGGCGGATCCGCCGGCCAGGCCCGGCCGCGGCAGCGTCTTGGGGGCTCGCTCGGGCTTGCGCTCCGGCGCCTCGGGGGCGGCCGGCGGCAGCGTCGGCACGGGCGGCTCCTCGGCGCCGAAGACCTCCTCCTCGGGCTTGCCCTCGAGCAGGTCGATGAACTGCTCGCGCTCGATCGTCTCGCGGCGCAGCAGGATCTCGGAGGTGGTCTCGAGCTTCTGGCGGTGCTGCCCGAGGATCTCGCGGGCCAGCTGGTGCGCCTCCTCGACGATGCGCCGGATCTCGTCGTCGATCTCGCGCGCGACGTCGTCGGAGTAGTCGGGCTCCGAGCTGAACTCGCGGCCCAGGAAGGGCATGCCGTGGTCGTGGCCGAACACGCGCGGGCCGAGCTTCTCCGACATTCCGAAGCGCATGACCATCTGCTTGGCGGTGGCGGTGACCTTCTCGAGGTCGTTCGACGCGCCCGTCGTCACCTCGCCGAACACGAGCTCCTCGGCCGCGCGCCCGCCCAGCGTCATCGCCATCGTGTCCGACAGCTCCGCGCGCGTCGTGAGGAACTTGTCCTCGGTCGGCAGCGAGATCGTGTAGCCGAGCGCCTGGCCGCGCGAGATCACCGAGATCTTGTGGACCGGGTCCGTGTTGTGCAGGTAGTGGGCGACCAGCGCGTGGCCCATCTCGTGGAAGGCCGTGACGCGGCGCTCCTTCTCCGACATCACGCGCGTCTTCTTCTCCGGCCCCGCGATCACGCGCATGATCCCCTCCTCCAGCTGGAGGTGGTCGATCTCGCGCTTGCCCTGGCGGGCCGCCAGCAGCGCGGCCTCGTTGACCAGGTTCTGCAGGTCGGCGCCGGTGAAGCCGGGCGTCTGGCCGGCCAGCGCGTCCAGGTCGATCGCCTTGGCGAGCGGCTTGCCGCGCGTGTGGACCTCGAGGATCTTGGTGCGGCCCTTGCGGTCGGGACGGTCGACGACGATCTGGCGGTCGAAGCGGCCCGGGCGCAGCAGCGCCGGGTCGAGGATGTCCGGCCGGTTGGTGGCGGCGATCAAGATGATGTTGTCCTTCATCTCGAAGCCGTCCATCTCGACGAGCAGCTGGTTGAGCGTCTGCTCGCGCTCGTCGTGACCGCCGCCCAGGCCGGCGCCGCGGTGGCGCCCGACGGCGTCGATCTCGTCCATGAAGATGATGCAGGGCGAGTTCTGCTTGGCCTGCTCGAACAGGTCGCGCACGCGCGAGGCGCCCACGCCGACGAACATCTCGACGAAGTCCGAGCCCGAGATCGAGAAGAACGGCACCCCGGCCTCGCCGGCGACCGCCCGGGCCAGCAGCGTCTTACCGGTGCCCGGCGGCCCGTACAGCAGCACGCCCTTGGGGATGCGCGCCCCGAGCGCCTGGAACTTCTTCGGGTTCTCGAGGAACTCCTTGATCTCGTGCAGCTCCTCGACCGCCTCGTCCACGCCGGCCACGTCGCGGAACGTGATCTTGGGCGCGTCGACCGACATCCGCTTCGCGCGCGACTTCCCGAAGGACATGACCTTCGAGCCGCCGCCCTGCATCTGGTTGATGATGAACAGCCAGAACAGCAGGAAGATCACGAACGGCAGGATGTACGTCAGCGCGGTGAGCCACCCCGACCCGCCCTTGGCCTTGACGTCGATCGGGATGTCCTCGGCCCGCAGCTGGTTGATCAGGTTCTGCTCGGTGTTGTCCGGATAGGCGGTCTGGTACTTGCGACCGTTCGCCTTGAGCTCGACGTCGATCCGGTTGTTCTTGGTCTGGAGCGTGACCTTCTTGACCTGGCCGTCATCGACCTGGTTCAGGAACTGCGAGTAGACGGGGTCCTGCTGGCGCTCGCCAGGGCTGATCAGCTTCTGGGCGAAGAACGCCAGAACGACAACGATCAGGATTGGAAACGCAGCGCTCTTGAAGAATCTGCTCACGGTGCCCTCGGACCAGGTACGCGTTGGGCGACGTTTCGTCTCAAAACGCGCACGTGGGTGAAACCACAGCGTAGCAGCGGTGTAGCGCTCTCCTTAGCCGTTTTCTCCCTCGAGCACGGCCACGTACGGGAGGTTGCGGAAGCGCTCGGCGTGGTCGAGGCCGTAGCCGATCGCGAAGCGGTTGGGGATCTCGAAGCCGACGTAGCGGATCGGCAGGTCCACCTCGCGCCGCTCGGGCTTGGTGAGCAGCGCGCAGACCTCGAGCGTCGCCGGGTTGCGCCCCGTCAGCATCCGGAACAGGTAGGACAGCGTGAGGCCGGAGTCGACGATGTCCTCGACGATCAGGACGTCGCGGCCCTCGATCGGCGCATCGAGGTCCTTGAGGATGCGCACGATGCCCGACGAGTCGGTCGAGGACCCGTACGAGGAGACGGCCATGAAGTCGACCTCGCACTCCACCTCGAGGTGGCGCATCAGGTCCGACAGGAAGAAGACGGCGCCCTTGAGCACGCCGATCAGCAGGAGGTCGCGGCCCTCGTAGTCCCGCGAGATCTCCGCGGCGAGCTCGCGCACGCGATGCGCCAGCTCGTCGGGCTGGACCAGGATGTCGCCTACGCGGGAGTTCGTCACGGGATCGCGAGTCTAGACCGCACCCGAGGCGACGCTACCGCTCCTCGCGGTCGATCCACTTGGGCGTCACCGCTCGCGGCTCGAACTGGGCCAGGCGCTCGATCAGCGCGCGCGGCTCGCGCTCGACGATCAGCATGGCGCGGTGCTCCTCGCGCAGGAAGCGCTCGTCGACGGCGTGGTCGAGGAAGCCGACGAGGCCGGAGAAGTAGTCCTCGACGTCGAGCAGCCCGCAGGGCTTGTCGTGCAGGCCGAGCTGCGCCCACGTGTAGACCTCGAACAGCTCCTCCAGGGTGCCCGCGCCGCCGGGCAGGGCGATGAACGCGTCGGACAGGTCCTCCATCACCGCCTTGCGCTCGTGCATCGAGCCGACCACCCGCAGCTCGGAGATCCCGGTGTGGCCGATCTCCCTGTCGACCAGCGCCTGCGGCATCACGCCGATGACCTCACCGCCCGCGGCCATTGCCGTATCGGCCAGCACCCCCATCAGCCCCACGTGCCCGCCCCCGTAGACGATGCCGATCCCCTCGCCGGCCAGCAGCCGCGCCACTTCCGCGGTCGCCTCGGCATAGGCCGGACGAGCGCCGGGGCTGGAGCCGCAGAAGACACAGACGCGTTGCATCACACGAACGGCTCGCCGGGCAGGTCGGGCGCGTCGCGCCCGGTCAGCCAGGTCAGCGTGCTCGCCCCCACGTCGGCCAGCGGGCCGTCGTGGCGCCGGCCGCCGTGCCCTTCGAAGACCGCCAGCAGCGGCGCGTATTCGCGCGTGTGGTCGGTGTGGGGCGCGTCGGGGTCCACGCCGTGGTCGGCGGTCAGGACGAGCAGGTCGTCCGGGCCGAGCTGGTCGAGCCAGCCCGACAGGGCCGCGTCGATCTCCCGCAGCGCCGCGTGGAACCCCTCCACGTCCTTGCGGTGCCCGTAGACCTGGTCGGTGTCGACCAGGTTCACGAAGATCAGCCCTCCCTCCAGCTCGTCGCAGCAGCCGCGTGGTGACCTCGATTCCCTTCGTGTTGTTGGTCGCCTCGTGCTTGACGTCGATGCCCACCCCCGCGAACAGGTCGCGGATCTTGCCGACCGCGTGCACCGGTCACGCCGGCGTCCTGGAGCTCCTCGAGGTAGGTCCGCCCGGGCGGCGGCGCCGCGTAGTCGCGCCGCCCCTCGCGGCGCACGAACGCGCCCGGCGCACCCTCGAAGGGCCGCGCGATCACCCGCCCGACTCGGTGGTCGCCGTCCATCACCTCGCGCGCCGCCTCGCACACCGCGTACAAGCCCGGCTCGTCCAGCACGTCCACGTGGGCGGCGATCTGCAGGACGGAGTCGGCGGACGTGTAGAGGATCAGTTCGCCCGTCTCGAGGTGGCGCTCGCCGAACGCGTCCAGCACCTCGGTTCCGCTGAACGGCCTGTTGCAGCAGAAGCGGTGGTTGGTGGCACGCTCGAGCACGTCGATCACCTCGGGCGGGAACCCGTCCGGATAGGTCGGCAGCGCGTGCGACGGCACCGCGCCCATCAGCTCCCAGTGCCCCGTGGTCGACTCCTTGCCCGGCCCCAGCGGCGCCAGGCGGCCGTGCAGAACCGGCTCCGCTGCCGGCGGCACCCCGCGCAGCGGCAGGATCGAGCCGAGCCCGAGGCGCTGCAGCGTTGGCAGCTCGAGGCCCCCCACCCGCTCGGCCAGGTGACCGAGCGTGTTCGAGCCCGCGTCGCCCTCGTACTCGTCGGCGTCCGGCAGCGCCCCGACGCCGCAGGCATCGAGAACGATCACGGCCGCACGACGCATTGCGAGCCGATTATGTCGGGCGCGCAATAAACGCGAACGCTCGCGCGCGCCGCGCGCTCGCCATACTGGGGATGTGATCCGCCGGCTCCCACACGTCGACCGGGTGGGCATCGAGGAGCGCGCCGCGGTGCTTGGCAAGCGCTCGATCAAGACCACCGCCAAGCAGCAGGGCATCCGGCTCGCCGTGTCGATGGTCGACCTGACCACGCTCGAGGGCGCCGACACCGTCGGCAAGGTGCGCCACCTGTGCGCCAAGGCCGTCTGCCCGGCGCCGACCATGCCCGAGGTGCCGTCCTGCGCGGCCGTCTGCGTGTACCCGTCGCTCGTGGGCGTGGCGCGCGACGCGCTGGCCGGCACCGGCGTGAAGGCCGCCTCGGTCGCCACCGCTTTCCCGTCCGGGCAGGCCTCGCTCGAGGTCAAGCTGCGCGACACCGAGGACGCCGTGGCCGCCGGCGCCGACGAGATCGACATGGTGATCTCTCGTGAGGCCTTCCTCGCGGGCGAGGACCACCGCGTGATGGAGGAGATCGTGCGCGTCAAGGAGGCCTGCGGCGACGCCCACCTGAAGGTGATCATCGAGACCGCCGAGCTGGGCTCCTACGACCACGTGCGCCACGCGTCGATGATCTCGATGGAGGCCGGCGCGGACTTCGTCAAGACCTCCACCGGCAAAGCCGCCAGCGGCGCCACGCCCGGGTGTCGTCCTCGTCATGCTCGAGGCGATCCGCGACTACGCCGAGCGCAGCGGGCGGGCTGTCGGCATGAAGGCGGCCGGCGGCGTCTCGACCAGCAAGGCCGCGCTGCACCGGCTGGTGCTCGTGAAGGAGACACTCGGGGACGAGTGGCTGACGCCCGACCGCTTCCGCATCGGCGCCTCGTCGCTGCTCAACGACCTGCTCATGCAGTATCAGAAGACCCAGACCGGGCGCTACTCGCGGCCCGAGGACTTCTCGAGAGAATGACCACGCCCGCTGAAATCCGTTCGCGCATCGTCTGGGACTACGCGCCCGCGCCCGAGTCGCCCGACCACGTGCGCCTGCGCGACAGCTACGGCCTGTTCGTCGACGGCGACTTCCGGGACCCGCTCGACGGCACGCGCGTGCCGACGCTCAACCCGGCCACCGAGGAGCCTGTGGCCGAGGTGGCCTTCGCCGGCCCGGGCGACCTGCGCCGCGCGGTCGAGTCGGCGCGACGGGCCCAGCCGGGCTGGGCGGCGCTGTCGGGGCTCGAGCGCAGCAAGTACCTGTTCCGGATCGCGCGGCTGATCCAGGAGCGCGCCCGCGAGCTCGCGATCGTCGAGTCGATGGACGGCGGCAAGCCGGTGCGCGAGTCGCGCGACGTGGACGTGCCGCTCGCCGCGGCGCACTTCTTCTACTACGCCGGCTGGGCGGACAAGCTCTCCTATGGGGTCGGCGGCCGCGCCGTCGCCCCGGTTGGCGTCGCGGCCCAGATCGTGCCCTGGAACTTCCCGCTGCTGATGGCAGCCTGGAAGCTCGCGCCGGCGCTCGCGTGCGGCAACACCTCGGTGCTCAAGCCGGCCGAGACCACGCCGCTGACCGCCCTGCTGCTCGCCGAGATCTTCCAGGAGGCCGAGCTGCCGCCCGGCGTCGTGTCGATCGTCCCCGGCGACGGCGCCGCCGGCGCGGCGCTGGTGCGCGAGCCCGACATCGACAAGGTCGCGTTCACCGGCTCGACGGGCGTCGGCAAGGACATCCAGGCCGCGCTGGCGGGCCGCCCGGTCTCGCTGACGCTCGAGCTGGGCGGCAAGTCGGCCAACATCGTCTTCGAGGACGCGGCGCTCGACCAGGCGGTCGAGGGCATCGTCAACGGGATCTTCTTCAACCAGGGCCACGTGTGCTGCGCCGGTTCGCGGCTGCTGATCCAGGAGAGCGTGGCCGACACCGTGATCGGGAAGCTGTGGGAGCGGATGGGGCGCCTGCGCGTGGGCGACCCGCTCGACAAGAACACCGACGTGGGCGCGATCAACTCGCGCGAGCAGCTCGAGCGCATCCAGTCGCTCGTCTCCGCCGGCGAGGAGGAGGGCGCCGTGCGGCGCTCGATCGCCTGCGAGCTGCCCGAGCGCGGCTGGTGGTTCGCGCCGACGGTCTTCACCGAGGTCGCGCCCGCGCACCGGATCGCGGTAGAGGAGATCTTCGGGCCGGTGGTGTCGGTGCTCACCTTCCGCACCCAGGCCGAGGCGATCGAGAAGGCGAACAACTCGACCTACGGGCTGGCCGCCGGCATCTGGACCGACAAGGGGGCCAAGGCGTTCGAGGTCGCGAGCGCGCTGCAGGCCGGCGTCGTGTGGCAGAACACGTACAACCACTTCGACCCGACCGCCGCGTTCGGCGGCTACAAGGAGAGCGGCTTCGGCCGCGAGGGCGGCCCCGCCGGGCTGCGCCCCTACCTGCGCGTGACATGAGCCGGCTCGCCGTCCCCAAGACGTACAAGCTCTACGTCGGCGGCGCGTTCGTGCGCTCGGAGTCCGGGCGCTACGACCGCCACGACGACCGCAACGTCCCGCGCGCCTCGCGCAAGGACGTGCGCGACGCGGTGGCGGCGGCCCGCAAGGCGGCCGGCCCCTGGGCGGCGCGTACCGCCTACAACCGCGGCCAGATCCTCTACCGCGCCGCCGAGGCGCTGGAGTCGCGCGCGGCCGACTTCGCCGTCGAGCGCGGCGAGGTCGAGGCCGCCATCGACGTGCTCGTGCACTACGCCGGCTGGACCGACAAGCTCGCGGCGGTGCTGGGCGGCGTGAACCCGGTGGCGGCGCCGTTCCTGTCGTTCTCGCTGCCGGAGCCGACCGGCGTGGTCGGCGTGGTCGCCCCCGACGAGCCCGAGCTGCTCGGGCTGGTGGCGGAGCTCGCGCCGGCGCTGGCGGCGGGCAACACGGTGGTGGCGATCCTGTCCGAGGCGACGCCGCTGGGCGGCCTCGACCTGGGCGAGGTGCTGGGCGTGTCGGACGTCCCCGGCGGGGTGGTCAACCTGCTCTCCGGTCGGCGGGCCGAGCTGACTGCGGCGCTCGCGGGCCACCCCGGTGTGAACGCGATCGTCAACGCCACCGGCCCCGCGCTCGCGGCCGAGATCGACGAGCTGGCCGCCGAGAGCGTGACGCGCGTGCGCCACGCCGCACCGACGGCGTCCTACGAAGCCGCCGTCGCGGACGCCCTGACGCGCCTCGAATCGGTTACCGAGCTCAAGACCGCCTGGCATCCGATTGGAGCATGACCCGCGCCCGAGCGGCGGCCGGAAGCCTGGTCTTCCTTGCGCTGGCGCCCGGGGTCGTGGCGGGCCTGGTGCCCTGGCTGCTCACCGACTGGGACTCGACGGACCCGCCGCTCGCGCTGCAGCTGGCGGGAGGAGCGCTGATCGCGGCCGGGGCGGCGGTGCTGCTGAGCGCGTTCGCGCGCTTCGTGATCGAAGGGATCGGAACCCCCGCGCCGGTGGCGCCCACCGAGCACCTGGTCGTGGGCGGGCTCTACCGGCACGTGCGCAACCCGATGTATGTGGCGGTGGCGGCGACGATCGTCGGCCAGTCGGCGCTGCTCGGCCGGCCCGCCCTGCTGCTCTACGCGCTGGCGTTCATGGCGGTGGTGGCCGCCTTCGTGCACGGCTACGAGGAGCCGGTGCTGAGCGAACGGTTCGGAGCCGAGTACGACGCCTACCGGCGCAACGTGCCGGCCTGGTGGCCGCGGCTGCGCCCGTGGACTAGCGAGGGGGCTTCATCGGGTCGTCCCACCGATGCGGCTTGAGGTCCGGCCGGAGGAACTCGGGCCGGTTCTCAGCGGCGAGCCAGGGAGCGACGACGACGGTGGCCACCAGCAACACGGTGAAGATGATGCCCACTATTTCGTTCGCCATGTGGCAAATGGTACTCCCCTACTCCAGCGCGCCCTCCAGGCGCAGGATGCGCCTCAGGATCGCCAGCGACGACGCGTAGGTCGAGTCCATTCCGAAGTAGCTGAGGCCCCGGGCGCCCAGGGTGCGGGCTTGGGTGTAGGGCGTGTCGGAGGCGTAGTGGATGATCCCGAAGTCGAGCGGCAGCTTCGCGAAGTTGACGGCCTCGTTGACGGGGTGGCGGTCGGCGTCGGCGATCTCGTAGAGCGCGTTGCAGTACGGGCCGGCTTCCATCTCCACGACCGTGAACGCCTCGCGGTAGTAGAAGTCGAGGTAGGCGCGGTTCTGCAGGAACGTGCTCTTCACGGTGACCGCCCGCTGGTTGTCCAGCCCGCTGCCGAAGCGCAGGTCGCCGGCCAGGTCGTCCACCGAGAACGCGTTGTCGAGCCAGTAGGTCGAGCCCGAGTGCTCGTCGTGGACGACGCTCGAGATCATCACGTCGCCCACGTCCGCGTTCAGCGTCGCCGCCTTGCCGAGCACGTACACGCCGCGCAGCGCCGCGCTGTCCACCGCCACCTCGCGCAGGATGTTGTAGGCGGCCAGCCCGAGCGGGTAGTCGATGTTCACGACCACCGCGTCGCTCTCCGCCAGCGCCTCGGCGTCGACGTCGCCCAGGCGCGAGTCGAGCCGCTCGGGGTGCAGCTTCGCCAGCGGGATGATCTGGGCCGGGACCCGCAGCGCCGTCCTGGACGGGATGTGGGAGACGCCGCTCTCCTCCTCCGAGCGCCGCCGCGCCGCGCGCCCCTCCTCCCCGTGCGAGTCGAAGTACAGCCTCGCCACGAAGTAGAGGAAGTTCTCCCACGAGCCGTCGCTGCGCTCCTCGCGGAACGCCGCCAGCTCCTCGCGCAGGATGTCGCCCTCGGGCAGCGTCTCGACGAACTCGATCAGCGACTTCTCACGCTCGCGCGCGACACCCGTCGCGATGTTGACGAGGCTGTGCGTGTTCGAGCTGACCAGGTACATCGGCCGGTCGGTCAGGCCCTGCTCCTCGAGGCGCGCGTGCACCGGGGTCCACCAGCGCCGCGTCATGCGCGCGTAGCCGACCTGCGTGCCGCCCAGCATCCGCACGCGCAGGTTCATGCGCCGCTCGGCGATCAGGCTCAGCCGCTCGTCGAAGCGCTCTCCCCAGGCGTCGCGCAGCCGCGACCAGTCGTCCGGCGAGCCGCCCAGCGCGTGCGCGCACTCGTCCGGGGTCGGCGGGCGATCCGGCGGCCAACCGGCCGCGCGCTGGCGCACCCGCAGCTTGTTCCACTCGATCTGGAACGCGACCAGCGTCGGGATCAGGTCGTCCACGTCCGAGGCGCTCGCCAGCAGCACCGCGTGCATGCCCTGGCCGCTGTCGTGCCAGCGGCGCCGCCGTGCGGGGGCGTCGGCCTCGTCCCACTCGTCGATCTGGATCCCGTTGCGGGCGAAGACCTCGGCCTCCTGGCCCATGATCACGAGGTCCGCCCCGGCGATCGCGTCCGGCAGGCGCCGGATCGCGTAGATGAAGGCGCCCAGGTCGGGCTCGTCGCTGGCGGCGAGCGGGTGGAGGCTCGAGCCCATCGCCCGGTGCGAGGACTCGAGCACGCGCAGCGCGGTCTCGCCGCTCGACCGCAGCAGGGTGGTGTACGTGCGCTGGTAGAGCTCGACCTCGTCGCTGAGCCGGCCGGCGGCCGGTTCCTGGGGGGCAAGGGCGACTCGCGAGACGACCACGGCTACTCCTTAACGTACGGCACGCCGATGGCGGCGGGCGGGCGGGAGCGGCCGATCAGCCCGGCCACGACGATCAGCACGAGCACGTACGGCAGCGCCTGGAACAGCACCGCCAGCGACTCCGAGAACGCCGGCAGCCGCTGCGCGACGGCGCTCGAGAAGCCGAACAGGCACGCCCCGGCGAGCGCCCCGTAGGGCCGCCAGGCGCCGAAGATCACCACCGCCAGGGCGATGAAGCCGCGACCGGCGGTCATGCCCTGGTTGAACGAGTGCACGAGCGCCAGCGACAGGTAGACGCCGCCGAGCCCCGCCAGGCAGCCCGAGGCGGTCACCGCCAGGTAGCGCGTGCGCAGCACCGGGATGCCGACGCTGTCGGCCGCGCGCGGCTTCTCCCCGACCGAGCGCAGCCGCAGCCCTCCCGGGGTCCGGTAGAGATAGAGCGCCATCACCGGCACCAGCAGCAGCGCCATCCAGGTCAGCAGGCTCATGTCGCCGATCGCGTCGCCGATGAAGGGGATGTCCTCGATCAGCGGCAGGCTCACGTCCGGCACGCTGGGCACCTCGCCCGGCGTCCCCTGGTCGCCGTAGTGCGCGATGAACACGTAGCCGGTGATCCCGGCCGCGAGGAAGTTGACCGCCACCCCGCTCACCACCTGGTCGGCCCGCAGCGTGATCGAGAAGACCGCGTGCACGAACCCGAGCACGCCGCCCGCGGCGAGCCCGACGAGCACGCCGAGGTACCACGAGCCGAGCACGTCGGCGCCGAAGATCCCGAAGAACGCGCCCATCAGCATCATGCCCTCGAGGCCGACGTTGATGACCCCGCTGCGCTCGGACATGATCCCGCCGAGCGCGCCGAACAGCAGTGGCGTGGCGAAGCGCAGCATCGCCGCGAACAGCGCCGACCAGACGAACACCTTCTCGAGGTTGGCCTCGCCGGACTTCGTCGCCACGACCGCGCCAATCCCGCCCACGACGCCGGCGAACACCGCTCCCCGGCCGAGCCGCACCTCGCCTCCGCGGGCGCTGACCACGCCCGCGGCCACCGCGACCAGCGCGAGCACCACCGACGGCAGCGCCGTGCGCACCAGCAGCGGCGGCAGCGTGATGTACCAGGCGACCGCGCCGAGCACCACGCCGGCCCAGCCGAGCTGCTTCGCGCTGAGGCCCGCCCGTGTGGCGGCCGCCGTAGCCGTGCTCACGCCTCAGCCTCCGCCTCGGCGGGCGGCCGCGATCTGCGTCGCCCGAACAGCAGCCCCCGTCCGCGGCGCAGCATCCCGAGCACGAGCACGTCGGCGCTGACGAACAGCACCACCAGTCCCTGGATGATCGTGGTCAGGTTCGAGGCCAGCTCGGGCTCGAAGATCGTCGGGTCGAGGTTGCGCTGCGAGGTCCCGCTGAGCAACCCGCCGAACAGCAGCGCCGCGGCGATCGTGCCGACCGCGGTGTTGCGACCGAGCAGCGCCACGGCGATGCCGAGGAAGCCGATCTGCGAGATCTGGATGTCGTTGGTCGCGAGCCGGAACTGCCACCCGAGCACGTCGAGCGCCCCCGCGAGGCCGGCGAACACCCCGCAGACCGCCATCACGAGGACGTAGTTCTTGGCGACGCTCATCCCGCCGTAGCGGGCGGCCTCGGGGTTGAGGCCGACCGCCCGCACCTCGTAGCCGGTGGTCGAGCGGTTCAGGATCAGCCAGAAGATCCCCACCGCCGCGAGCGCGATGAACAGGCCGATGTGCAGGCCCTGCAGGACCGGGTCGCCCCAGAACACCGGCAGGTGCACCGACTCGACGACGTCGTTCGAGACCGGCAGGCTCGCGTCGCGGTCGTTCTGGAGCGGCCCGCCCAGCGAGAACAGGTACACGCCGAGCCAGAGCGCGATGTAGTTGAGCATGATCGTCGAGATCACCTCGTTGGCGCCCACGGTGGCCTTCAGGAACCCGGCCACCCCGGCCCACGCCGCACCGGCCAGGCAAGCCGCAACAACCGCGAGCACGATGTGCAGGAAGCCCGGCATCCCCGCGAACGACGACCCCACCCACACGGCCGCGATCGAGCCGACGATGTACTGGCCCTGGCCGCCGATGTTGAACAGGCCGGCGCGGAACGCGAACGCCACGGCCAGCCCGACGAGAATCAGCGGCGTCGTCAGGATCAGCGTCTGCTGCAGGTTCAGCGCCGCGGTCTCCCGGTCGACGCCCGTCACCCACGGGAACAGCCACTGGAAACCGGTCCCCTCGAAGATCGCCTTATAGGTGGCGATCGGGTCGTGGCCGGTCACCAGCACCACCAAGCCGCCGATCAGAAACGCCAGCAGCGCCGTCAGCAGCGGCACGATCACGCCGCCGCCGCGCATGTACGCGGCCAGCCGCGAGGCCGGCGTCTGGGCGACCGGCGTCCCCTCGAGCTGGTCGACCGGCTCGCTCACGCGGCGGTTGCCCTGCCGCCGGTCATCGCGAAGCCCAGTTCCTCCTCGGTTGCGTCGGGCGGGAACTCGCCGACGATCCGCCCCTCGTAGATGACCAGGATGCGGTCGGCCAGCGAGCGCACCTCATCCGACTCGAGCGACACCAGCAGCACACCGCGGCCCTTCGCGCGCTCGGCCATCAGCCGGCGGTGCACGAACTCGATCGCGCCCACGTCGAGCCCGCGCGTGGGCTGGTGGGCGATCAGCAGCTGCGGGTCGCTCGCGATCTCGCGGGCGATGCAGACCTTCTGCTGGTTGCCGCCGGACAGGGAGCCGGCCAGCGTGGCCTCGCCGCCCCCGCGCACGTCGTACTCGGACAGCAGCGAGCGGGCGCGCTTGTTGATGTGCCCGATGTTGAGCCACCCTGCGCGCGACAGCGGCGGCGAGTGGTAGTCGCGCAGGGCCAGGTTCTCGGCGAGCGTGAAGTCGAGCACCAGCCCGCGCAGCTGGCGATCCTCGGCGATGTGCGCCAGGCCGGCGTCGCAGGTCGCGCGCACGCCGCGGCCGCTGACCTCCTCGCCGGCGACGGCGATCCTGCCCGACTCTGCGTTGCGCAGCCCCGCGATCGCCTCGACCAGCTCGTGCTGGCCGTTGCCGTCGACGCCCGCCAGCGCCACGATCTCGCCGCCGCGGACCATCAGCGAGAGCTCGCGGACGGCTTCCAGGTCGCGGTCGTCGCGCACGCGCAGGTCCTCGACCTCGAGCACGGGCGCGCCGAACTCGGTGTCCGGCTTGTCCACCCGCAGCAGCACCTCGCGTCCGACCATCAGTCGCGCGAGGCTCTGCTCGGTCGCGCCGGCGGTCGGCACCGTGTCGATCTTCTTGCCCCTGCGCAGCACGGTCACGCGGTCGGCGATCTCCAGCACCTCGCCGAGCTTGTGGCTGATGAACACGATCGAAACACCGTCGTCGCGCAGCGCCCGCAGCACCTCGAACAGCTCGGCCGTCTCCTGCGCGGTCAGCACCGCGGTCGGCTCGTCGAGCACCAGGATGCGCGCGTCGCGGTAGAGCGTCTTGAGGATCTCCACGCGCTGCTGCGCCCCGACGGTCACGTCCTCGATCACGGCATCGGGGTCGACCGCGAGGCCGTAGCGCTCGGACAGCTCGCGCACCCGGCGCGCGCCCTCGCGCACGTCGAGCAGGCCGCCGCGGCGGCGCGGCTCGCCGCCCAGCACGATGTTCTCGGTCACGGTCATGACCGGCACCAACATGAAGTGCTGGTGGACCATCCCGATGCCGAGGTCGATCGCCTTCGAGGGCGAGTCGACCGCCACCGGCTGGTCGTTGACGCGGATCTCGCCCTCGGTCGGGTGGTAGAGCCCGTACAGGATCGACATCAGCGTCGACTTCCCGGCGCCGTTCTCACCGAGCAGCGCGTGCACCTCGCCGGGACGCAGGTCGAAGTCGATCCCGTCGTTTGCGACGACGGGACCGAACCTCTTCGTTATGCCTCGTAGCTCGAGAGCGGGTGCTTCGGCGCTCACCGAGTGTGGAACCTACTCGCTACTTGACCGTGTCGGGGATGTCCTTGATCGTCGCCGTCGGCGATCTGCTGGCGGATCTCCTCGACCTGGTCGGCGTACTTCTGGCCCGCCGGCCCGATCTTGCCGAGCCCGACGCCGTCGTTGGCGACCGTGTTGATCGTGTCGGTTCCGCCCTTGAACGTGCCGTCCTGGACGCTCTTGATCGCGTTGAACACGGCCAGGTCGACGTGCTTCTCGGCGCTGGTCAGGATGTGCGTCGCCGAGGTAGGCCTGGTCGGCGTCGACGCCGATGCCCTGGACGCCCTTCTCCTTGGCGGCGTCGAGCGCGCCGAGGCCGCAGCCGCCGGCCACCTGGAAGACGACCTTCGAGCCCTTGGCGATCTGGTCGAGCGCGATCTCCTTGCACTTGGCCTGGTCGACGAAGTCCTGCGAGTAGCCGTTCAGCGTCTCGATGCCCGGGATAGGCCTTCTTGGCGCCGGCCTGGAAGCCCGCGATGTAGTGGTCGACCGGCGGGATCTTCTGGCCGCCGACCGACGAGATCACCTTGGCGTTGTTGTCCTTGGCCCACAGCCCGGCGAGGTAGCCGGCCAGGTAGCCCGCCTCCTGCTCCGCGAAGAGCAGGCCCACGACGTTCTTGGGCTTGTCCTTCAGCCCGGCCGCCGGGAAGTCGACGATCGCGAACTTCGACGTCGGGATCTTGCTCGCGACCGTGTTGGTCGCGTCCGCCATCAGGAACCCGACCGGGCACGATGATGTCGTACCTCTGCTGCGCGAGCGTGGTCAGGTTCGGCACGTAGTCGGCGTTCGAGTCCGAGATCAGCACGCGCGTCTCGACCCCGAGCTTGGCCTGGGCATCCTTGCGGCCCTTGTTGGCGAGGGCGTTGAAGGAGCGGTCGTTGAGCCCGCCGATGTCCGTGACCACCCCGGCCTTGATCGCAGGCTTGTCGGCTGCGCCACCACCGCCGCCGCCGCCATCCCCGCTGTCGTCGTCGTCGGAACCGCAGGCGACCATGCCGAGCGCGAACGCGGCGACAAGCGTCAGGACCAAAAGCCGGAACGTCTTACTCACGAGCAATCTCCCCTCTGTGGACGGCGGTCAGCCTACACCCTGGGCTGTAGGCGCCGAATTAAGCGATTCTTGAGCGTTTCCTCGCAGAATGCGGCTTCCAGAGCGGTCCTGGTGATGTCACGCAGCTGCTTCGTCGTCGTAGCCGAAGCGCTCGGTGCAGACCGCGTACTCGCCCCCGATCGAGGCGCCGAAGTAGGGCGGATCGTCGGATCCGAGCGTCACCTTCACGCCGGCCGCCCGCAGGCGCGGCAGCGGATGGTCCTCGTAGGTCGGGAACGCGCCCAGGACCACGTTGCTGGTGGGACAGCACTCGAGCACGATCTCGCGCTCGGCCAGCTCCTCGACCAGCGCGGCGTCCTCGATCGCGCGCACCCCGTGGCCGATTCGCGTGACCGGCAGCTCGAGTGCCGCGCGCACGCTGTCCGCGCCCGCCCACTCGCCGGCGTGGACGGTGCAGCCCAGGCCGGCCGCGGCCGCGATCTCGAACGGCTCGGCGTAGTCGGCGGCCGGGAAGTTCTCCTCGTCGCCGGCCATCGAGAAGCCGACCACGTACGGGTGGGGCAGCTCGGCCGCGTAGCGGGCCACCCGCAGCGCCTGATCGACGCCGAAGTTGCGCACGCACGAGATCAGGACGCGCCCCTCGATGCCGAACTCGGCGCGGGCGTCGTCGATGCCGCGGGCGATGCCGTCGAGGTGCTCCTCGTCGCTGAGGCCGACCAGCGCGGCGTGGTCGGGCGAGGCGGTCAGCTCCACGTAGAGCGCGCCGTCGCGGGCGCAGCCGGCCAGGTACTCGTAGGTCACGTCGCGGTAGTCGTCGCCGGTGCGGATCACGCTGGCGGCCAGGTCGTAGGTCCGCAGGAAGTCGAGGAAGTCCGTGTAGGCGAAGCGCTCCGGCGTGTCGAACACGCCGTCCGGCACCGGCATGTCGTTGCGCTCGGCCAGGCGGCGGATCAGGTCCGGCGGCGCGGTGCCCTCCAGGTGCACGTGCAGCTCGGCCTTGGGGATCACCGCAGCAGCTCGAGCACGATCGGCTGGTCCACCTCGCTGTGCTCCCCGAGCGTGTACGCGTCGCGCAGCGCCTGGGCCGCCCGCTCGGCGCTCTCCTCGCTCGCGGCGTGCACGAGCGCCAGCGGCCGCTCGCCCGGGCCGACGCGCTCGCCCGGCGCCGCGACCTCGGTGAGCCCGACCGCGTGGTCCACCGGGTCGGTCTCGCGCAGGCGCCCGCCGCCCATCGCCACGACCGCCAGGCCCACCGCGCGCACGTCCACCTCCGCGACTACCCCGGCCTCCGCCGGCTCGGCGGCCAGCGTGGTCGGCGCCGCCGGCAGGTGACGGTCGGGCGCCTCGAGCAGGTCGGGCGGGCCGCCCAGCTCGGTGACCATCGCCGCGAAGCGCTCCGCCGCTGCGCCGCCGTCGAGGGCGCGCTCCGCCGCGGCGCGCGCCGCGTCCTCGTCCGGCTCCACCCCACCCAGCCGCAGCAGCTCGGCGCTGAGGGCGAGCGTGACCTCGCGCAGGCGCGCGTCGGACGCCGCGCCGGTCAGGTGGTCGATCGATTCGCGCACCTCGACGGCGTTGCCGGCCGTGCGGCCGAGCACGCGATCCATGTCGGTCAGCAGCGCCGAGGTCGGCAGCCCGTTGCCCTGGGCCACCTCCACGATCGCCCGCGCCAGCTCGTCGGCCTGCTCGCGCGTCGGCATGAACGCGCCGGAGCCGACCTTCACGTCCATCACGAGCGCGTGGAGGCCGGCCGCGAGCTTCTTGGACAGGATCGAGGCGACGATCAGCGGCAGCGACTCGACCGTGCCGGTGGCGTCGCGGATCGCGTACAGGCGCCGGTCGGCGGGGGCGAGCTGGGCGGTCTGGCCGACGATCGCGCAGCCCGCGCTCGCGACCGCCTGCCTGAAGCGCTCCAGGTCGGGCGTGCTGTCGTAGCCGGGAATCGAGTCGAGCTTGTCGAGCGTGCCGCCGGTGTGACCGAGGCCGCGGCCGGAGATCATCGGCACCGCGCCGCCGCAGGCGGCAACGATCGGCGCCAGCAGCAGGCTGACCTTGTCGCCCACGCCGCCGGTCGAGTGCTTGTCGAGCGCCGGGCCGGGCAGATCGACCTCGGACCAGTCGAGCACGTCGCCCGAGTGCGTCTTGTGATGGGTGAACGCGATCCGCTCCTCGGACGTGAGCCCCTGCAGCAGGATCGCCATCGCGAGCGCGCCGACCTGGGCGTCGCTGAGCGTGCCGTCGGCGATCCCGCGCACCAGGAAGCCCAGCTCCTCGTCGGTCAGCTCGCCGCCGTCGCGCTTGCGCCTGATCAGCTCGGCGACGTGCATCACAGGCCTCCGACGAACTTCGTGATCAGCGGGGCCAGGTCGTCGGCCGCCTTGGCGGCGTCGCGCAGCGTCTGCTCGTGGCTGACCGGCTCCTCGCCCATGCCCTCGGCGTAGTTCGAGATCGCCGAGACGGCGGCCACGCGCAGGCCGCAGTGGCGCGCGACGATCGTCTCGTGGACGGTCGACATGCCGACCGCGTCCGCGCCGAGCGTGTGGAAGGCGCGGATCTCGGCGGGGCTCTCGAAGCTCGGTCCGCTGACCGCGAGGTAGACGCCCTCGGTCAGCCCGACTCCGATCTCCCGCGCGGCTTTGCGCGCGTCGGCCCGCAGCTCGGGGTCGTAGGCGTCCCGCAGGCTCGGGAAGCGCGGGCCCAGCTCGTCCTCGTTGGGGCCGACGAGCACGTTCGTGCCGGTCAGGTTGATGTGGTCCTCGATCAGCATCAGGCTGCCGGGGCCGAGGTCGGCCCGCATCGAGCCGGCGGCGTTGGTCAGCACGAGGATCTCGGCGCCGGCCGCCTTCAGGGCGCGCACGGGGGTGCGCAGCTCGTCCAGGTCCACGCCCTCGTACAGATGCGCGCGGCCCTGGAACGCCACGACCGGCACGCCGCCGATGCTGCCGGCCACCGCGCGGCCGGCGTGCCCCTCCACGCTCGGCTGGGGGAAGCCCGGCAGGTCGGAGTAGGGGATCGCGGTGGCGTTCTCCACGGCGTCGGCCACCTGGCCAAGGCCGGAGCCCAGCACCAGGCCCACCCGCGGCGCGGCGCCGGCGCGCTCGGTCAGCACCTGGGCTGCCTCGCGCCAGCTCATGAATCGAGCTGGAACGAGAGCGGCAGCAGCTCGCCCAGGGTCGTCGTCTCGTGCCCACCGAGGTACACGGGCGTATCGGGCTTGGCGAACTCGGCCAGGCGCTGGCGGCAGCCGCCGCAGGGCGGGCAGACGTCGAGCTTCTCGGCCACCACGGCGACCGCGACGATCTCGCGCTCGCCGGCCGCGATCAGCGCGCCGATCGCCGAGGCCTCGGCGCACTGGCTCTGCGGGTAGGCGGCGTTCTCGACGTTGGCGCCGGCGTAGACCGCGCCCGTCGGGGTCCGCAGCGCGGCGCCGACCTTGAAGTCCGAGTGGGGCGCGTAGGCGTTGCGCATCGCGGACTCGGCGGCTTTGAGCAGCAGCTCGGGGGTCTCGAGCAGGAGGTCCGAGTAGCTCCCGGCGATCGGCTCGTGGATGCCGAGCTTGGCGCGCACCGCGTCCAGCCGGTCGCCCCCGCTCGTGTCCTCGAGCTCGACGAAGCTCCCCAGGCCCTCGACCTCGTCGAGGTGGATGCGCACGCCCTCCCAGACCAGCAGCCGCCGGCTCTTCTTCACGACCACCAGCGTGCCCAGTGCGGCGTCGAGCGCCTCGCGCAGGGCGTCCGCGTCGCCGACCGCCACCACCCGGTAGTCGCTCACGCGCGGGCCGGCCTCGTCGGCGCGGCGGTACTGGATCAGCTCGGCGTCGCCCGGGCTCTGCTCGCGCAGCTTGAGGCGGCCGTTCGCGTGGCCGAAGTAGGTGTCGACCTGGGCGATCTCGCCGCGATCCTCGGCGCCCAGCTCCAGCGCCAGCTCGAGCGAGCGGCGCGGATCCGCGTCGCGGGCCTTGATCTCGAGGTTGCGCTGCGGGGCTGCCAACGGGGCATCGAGGCTATAGCGTCCACGTATGCCGCAGCGCCTCGTCGTGGTCGATCACCCGGTGCTGGCCGACCGCCTCACGGTCATGCGCGATCGCGACACGGGGCACGGCGAGTTCCGCCAGGCGCTGTTCGAGGCCTCGGCGATCCTCGCGGTCGAGGCGGCGCGCGACCTGCCGGTGACCGCGGTGGAGATCCAGACGCCGCTCGAGTCGACGGCCGGGAGCCGCCTGCCCGACGAGATCACGATCGTGCCCGTATTGCGAGCCGGGCTGGGCATGGTCGACGCGTTCCTGCGGCTCCTGCCCGGCGCCCGCGTGGGGCACGTCGGGGTGTATCGCGACGAGCAGGAGCACCGTCCGGTCGACTACTACGAGCGCCTCCCGCCCGGGCTGGCGGACTCGCACGTGTTCGTGGTCGACCCGATGCTCGCCACCGGCGGCAGCGCCGTGCACGCGCTCGACAAGCTCAAGGCCGCCGGCGCACGCCGGCTGGCCCTGGTCTGCCTGGTGGTGGCGCCCGAGGGGCTGGCCGCCGTTGAGGAGCACCACCCGGACGTGCCGATCTGGGCCGCGGCGGTCGACCGCGAGCTCGACGAGAACGCCTACATCCGGCCCGGGCTCGGCGACGCGGGCGACCGCGTCTTCGGCACCTGACGCGCCAGTCCGAGGCGCCCCTCGACGGGGAGGGTCAGCGCGAGCAGCAGCGCCGGCACCGGGATCGCGGCGATCACCCACATGGCCGTCTCGATGCCCTGGGCGTCGGCCAGGGCGCCGAGCACCGGCGCCAGCGCGCCGCCGACCCCGATGGCCGCGCCGAGCGTGACGCCCGAGGCCATGCCGAGCCGGTTGGGCAGGTACTCCTGCCCCAGCACCACCGTGATCGCGAACGTGCCGACGACCGTGAAGCCGACGACGGCGATCAGGACGAACGCCAGCCCGGTGGGCGCCTCGATGAACGCGGCCAGCGCCGGGCCGGCCAGCGCCAGGCAGGCGAGCAGGATCGTCCGGCGGCCGATCCGATCGGCCACCCGCCCGCCGATCACGGTCCCCGCCGCGCCCGCAGCGAGCATGGCGGTGAGCGCGATGTTGCCGGCGGCCTCCGAGGTGTCGAGCGTGGTGACGAACCAGACCGGGACGAAGCTGAGCAGGCCGAAGTGCACGCACGAGCGCAGGGAGATCACGCCGGTGAGGCGGGCGAACGCGCCCCACTGGTCGCGGCGCGCGGTCTGCGAGGCCGCCTTCGCGGCCGCCGCCCCGCGCACGCGCAGGCCTTGCAGCCGGGCCCCCTTCGCGGCGAGGATCGCGCCGGCAGCGATCGGGATGAGGCCGAGCACGAGCGTCCCGCTCAGGCCCAGCGCGAGCACGCAGCCGGTGGTCAGCACGGGGCCCAGGGCAAACCCGGCGTTGCCGCCGAGCGCGAACAGGCTCATGCCGCGCGCCTTGGCCACGCCCGAGGCGTAGTTGGCGTGGCGAGCGCCCTCTGGGTGGAAGGCCGCCACGCCGATGCCGGACAGGACGATCGCGGCAAACGTGAGCGCGTACGACGTGGTCACGCCGGACAGCGCGATGCCGGCGCCGGCGGCGATGACGCCGGCGGGCATCAGCCAGGGCAGCTGGAGGCGGTCGGCGGCGTGGCCGAAGAGGGGCTGGATCAGCGAGGAGCCGACCGTCGCCGCGAACACGAGCGCCCCGGCGGCGGCGTACGAGTACCCGCGCTGGTCGACGAAGAACGGCAGCAGGGCGGGGACGGCCGCCTGGCAGAGGTCGACGCTGAGGTGGGCGCCGCCGAGCAGGCCGAGGCCACGGCGGTCGAGGTCGGAGCTCACCTGGCCACCACGCCCTGGAGGGCCATGTCGATGACCGCCCGCGCGGGTTCGCTTCGAGGACCAGCCGTGCTCGGCGCGCAGGTGGCGGTAGGTGTGGCCGACGAGGTTGAACAGCACGGTCGCGGTCTCCTCCGGGTCCTCGACGGCGAGCGACCCCTCGGCCACGCCGTCGGCGAGCAGGCGCTGCACCGGCTCGGTGAAGACCTGCTTGGTGAGCGCGGGGCGGCGCTGCTCGTGGAAGACGACGTCGCGCTCGGCGTGCCCGAGGGCATCGAGCAGCTCGAGGTTGCCGTCGACGACGCCGCAGAGCGAGTCCAGGGCGAGCTCGAGCCGCTGGAGCGCGGAGCCCGAGGCGGTCAGGGCCGGCCAGAGCGCCTCGCGGTACTCACCCTCGAGCTGCTCCGCGAGCGCCGCGAGCAGAATCTCCCGCGAAACACCCCGCCGATGGAGGGTCATGCGCGACACACCGGCCTCGTCGGCGAGCCGCTGAAGCGTGGCCCCCTCCCAACCATGCCGCTCGAGCGCCCGGCGGGCACCGTCGAGCAGCTTGGCGTCGACGGGTGCGCGGCGAGCATCTTCGCGGGCGGCCATCTGTTACAGCAACGTAACAGATCAGTGACGTAGGCGTACCTCGCGCGGCGCTCAGGCCGATCGCGTCCGGCCCTTCGCCCGCCGCGAACCGCTCGTCCACCGCCACCCCGGCCACCCACACGATCTCGTCGTCGCCTGTGACGACGATCGGCAGCGTCCGGCGCAGCTCGCGTGGCACCTTCCTGTCGGTGAACAGGTCCTGCAGGGTCTTCGTTCCGCCCAGGCCACTCGGGCGCATGCGGTCCCCCTCGCGCCAGGCGCGCACCGTGAGCGGTCCCGCTACGCGGGTGACGCTCACGTCGCCGGGCGCGCCCGCGGCGGCCTCCACCTCCCAGTCGCCGAAGCGCACTCGCCCGGGCACCGTCAGGACCACCGGATCCGGCACCGCCGGCTCGCCCGCACGCGTGAACCGCAGCGTGCCGTACTCGACCACCACGCGCACGCCGCCGGCCAGGTCGAGCGACTTCGAGCCGCGGCCGCCCAGCGCCAGGATCCGCTCCGTGTCGCCCACCCCCAGCTCGCCGCCCGCCTGTTCGGCCAGATGGCGCAGCACCAGCCGGCGCACGGCCGCTGGCTGGCGACCCAGCTCCGAGGCCGACACCGCCGGCCCGCCGCCGAGCACGCCGAGGGCGTCCGCCACCGCCGCGTCGAGCACCTCGGCCTCCTCGCGCAGCTGGCGGGCGGTCTCCGCGATCGTCCGCTCGGCCGCCGGCCCGATCGTCCGCAACGCCTCGATCAGGTCGTGACGCACGCGTGCGCGTGCGAAGCGGCGATCGGCGTTGGACGGGTCCTCGCGCCACTCGAGGCCGCGCGAGCGCAGGTACGACCGCACCTCCTCCCGCGTCACGCCCAGCAGCGGCCGCACCAGCCGCCCCCGTCGCGGCGCCATCCCATACAGGGCGCGCGAGCCCGGCGAAACGGCGAGCCGGTAGAGCACCGTCTCCGCCTGATCGGACGCCGTATGCGCCGCCGCATAGTCGCCCTCTGTCAGGCGCTCGGCGAGCGCGTAGCGAGCATCGCGAGCCCGTTCCTGGAGGTTGCCCGAGGGGTCCTCTCCCAAAGCGACCCGCTCGGCGAAGAGCGGCACCCCGAGCCCGGCGCACAGCTCCCGAACGAACTCCTCGTCGCCAGAAGCCCCCTCCCGCAGCCCGTAGTTCACGTGCAGCGCGCTCACCCGTGCCTCCAAGCGCACCGCGACGTCCAGCAGCGCCACCGAGTCCCCGCCGCCCGACACCAGCACGAGCAGCGGCGCTCCGGCGGGGACCAGCGGACGGGCCGCCTCGAGGACGCTCACGGCTCCCGCGGCACGACCCGGCACAGCTGGCGCGGCTCGTCGAACCCCTTCAGCTTCACCTGCCCGATGCCCTCGAATACCAGGTGTGCGCCGCGTACCGCCTCCGTGACCGAGTCGGTCACCAGCACCTCCCCGCCGCGGGCGCGCGCCACCACGCGGGAGGCCAGGTTGATGTCGCGGCCGAAGTAGTCGCCGTCCCGGTACAGGGTCGTTCCCCAGTGGATCCCGATGCGCGGCTCCGGGCGCTCCTCGAACAGGCCCACGAACCCGACCGCCCAGTCGACGAGCGCCTGCACGTCGTTGCCGACCACCATCACCTCGTCGCCGATCGTCTTCACCACGCGGGCGTCCTCCGGGAGGGTGTTGGTCACTCCCTCGACGAAGCGCTCCACCAGCGACAGCGCCTCCTCCTCGCCCTCCTCCTCCGTGAAGCGCGTGTAGCCGGCCAGGTCGGCGAACGCGATCGCCACCCGCACGCGCCCGCTCTCGATGTCGCTCTCCTCGAGCTCGTCCTCCATGTGGCCGACCACGTCCTGCGCCACGAAGTGCTGCAGGAAGCGCCGGTGCACGTAGTCCATCAGCGGCGAGGCGAGCGGCAGCAGGTCGCGCGCCAGCCCCTCCATCTCCTCGGCCATCTGCAATCCGGGGACGTCCTCGCGCATCAGCGGCTCATGGACGTACAGGTGGAACAGCCGCACCTCGGCGTCGGCGATCTGGGAGAGCGCCTGCCCGTACACGCGGCAGAGCTGGAGGAAAGCGACGAGCGGGAACCCCGAGTCGAGCACCGACGCCACGTAGCGCAGCGCCTCGAGGTCCTCGTCCGTGATCCCCTCCAACGCGGCCGGCGCCAGCCCGATGCTGTTCCAGAAGCGCTCGATCAGCGCCTCCTCCAGCCCGGTCTCGCTCGCGGCGTCCTTCAGGTTGCGCTCCGCCAGCTGGTCGTCGCCGAACAGCGACTCGATGTAGCCGTACGCCAGACGCCCCTGGCTGCCCGCCTGGCGGAGGCTCTCGAGCGTGTGCCCGCGCGCGCGCAGCCGCGCGACGATGCGGGCGTGCGCGACCGCCGCCGCGGTCCACTCGCCGCGTCCGTCGACCTCGGGGATCACGCCGCTTTCGGCCCAGCGCCTGAGCGTCGACGGCGAGACGCCCACGCGCTCGGCAGCTTCGTTGAGAGTGAGGGTCGGCTCTGCCACGGACCCGATTGTGCACGGCGGAGTGGAAGGGTCACCCCGCCGCCACATGCGGGCGTGCCGGCCCGCTCCGTAGGCCGGATAGTATCGCTGCTCCGCTGAGAGGGAAGGGAGTGCCTTGAACTACTTCGTCACCGGCGCGACGGGCTTCATCGGCAGGCACCTGCTCGCCGAGCTGTTGAAGCGCGAGGGGACCATCTACGTGCTGGTGCGCGAGGGCTCGCGCGGCAAGATCGACGCGCTCGTGCAGCGGCTGGGGGCCGACGAAGGCCGCATCGCAGCCGGTGACAGGCGACCTCTCCAAGCCGGCGCTCGGCGTCGAGGGCTTCAGTGAGCCGATCGACCACTTCTTCCACCTCGCGGCGATCTACGACATGGCCGCCGACGAGGAGGCCATGGAGAAGGCCAACACCGAGGGCACCAAGCACGTGATCGAGTTCGCGAACTCGCTCGAGGTGGGCCGCTTCCACCACACCAGCTCGATCGCGGTCGCCGGGAGGTACAAGGGCGTCTTCCAGGAGGACATGTTCGACGAGGGGCAGACCCTCCCGCACGCCTACCACCGCACCAAGTACGAGTCGGAGCGGCTCGTGCGCGAGGGCGTCCAGGCGAAGACGCTGATCTACCGCCCCGGCATCGTCGTCGGCCACTCGGAGACCGGCGAGATGGACAAGATCGACGGCCCCTACTACTACTTCAAGCTGCTCCAGCGGCTGCGCCACGCGCTGCCGGAGTGGGCGCCGCTGGCGGGTCCCCAGGGCGGCGAGACCAACATCGTGCCGGTGGACTTCGTCGCGCGCGCGATGGACCACATCGCGCACATGTCCGACGACGAGCTGCCCAGCGACACCTTCCACCTCGTCAACCCCGAGCCGATGAAGGTCGGCGAGACGCTCAACGCGTTCGCCAAGGCCGCGCACGCGCCGCAGTTCGCGATGCGGATCGACCCGAACATGACCAACGCGATCCCGCAGCCGGTGCGCGCCGGGGTGATGGCGCTGCCGACGGTCAAGCGGATCCGGCACCAGGTCTACCACGACCTCGGCATCCCCCCGGCCGCCGCGGAGAACCGCGACTTCCGCTGCAAGTTCGACGCGCGCGACACCCAGCGCGCGCTCTCGGGCACGGGCATCGCCGTGCCGCCGCTGTCGACCTACGCGCCGCGGCTGTGGGACTACTGGGAGCGCAACCTCGACCCGGACCTGTTCCGCGAGCGCTCGCTGGCCAGCTCGATCGCGGGCAAGAAGATCCTGATCACGGGCGCCTCGAGCGGCATCGGGCTGGAGACCGCGCTCAAGGTGGGCGAGGCCGGCGGCGAGGTGCTGCTCGTCTCGCGCACGCGCGAGAAGCTCGAGGAGGTGGCCAAGCAGGTCGAGGAGGCCGGCGGCGTGGCGCACGTGCACCCGGCCGACCTGTCCGACCTCGACGACATCGATCGCCTCGCCCAGGAGGTGCTCGACGAGCACGGCGGCGTGGACGTCCTGATCAACAACGCCGGCCGCTCGATCCGGCGCTCGGTGGCGCGCTCCTACGACCGCTTCCACGACTACGAGCGCACCATGCAGCTGAACTACTTCGGCGCGCTCAAGCTGATCCTCGCGTTCCTGCCCGGCATGCGCGAGCGCAAGACCGGCCACATCATCAACGTCTCCTCGATCGGCGTGCAGACGAACACGCCGCGCTTCTCGGCCTACGTGGCGTCGAAGGCGGCGCTGGACGCGTTCGCGCGCTGCGCGGCGCCCGAGTGCGTGGCCGACAACGTCAAGTTCACGACCGTCTACATGCCGCTGGTGCGCACGCCGATGATCGCGCCGACCGACATGTACAAGGCCTTCCCCACGCTCTCGCCGGACGAGGCGGCGCAGATGCTGGCCGACGCGATGATCGACAAGCCCAAGCGCGTGGCCTCGCGGCTCGGTACGTTCGGCGAGGTGCTCTACGCGGTCTCGCCGAAGACGATGGACATCATCCTCAACACCGCCTACAACCTGTTCCCGGACTCGAAGGCGGCCAAGGGCGACAAGGCGAAGGACGGCAAGCCGGTGCCCGCGTCCGAGAAGGGCGGCGACGAGGAGATGTCGACGGAGGCCGTGGCGATGGCGTACCTCATGCGCGGAGTGCACTTCTAAGCGGCTTCGCGAGGTTGCCGCGTCGTTCGACGCTGACCCGCTCCAGGCCCAGCCAGCCCGCCATCGCCCGCAGCTCGTTGACGAGTGCTGCGGCGGTGTGGGCTGGGCCATCCGGCTCGCCGTGGGCCGCACGCACGCGCAGCTCGCCGGCGGCCCGGTCGGCCTTGAGGTCGACCCGCCCGACCAGCCGGTCGCCCAGCAGGAACGGCAGCACGTAGTAGCCGTGCACCCGCTTGGGCGCGGGCACGTAGATCTCGATCCGGTAGCGGAACCCGAACAGGCGCTCCACGCGCGAGCGCTCCCAGATCAGCGAGTCGAACGGCCCGATCAGCGCGCGCCCGTCGACCTTGCGGGGGACGCTCGTCTCGTGCCAGAGGTAGGCAGGCGTGCTCCAGCCCTCGACCGCAACCGGCACCAGCTCGCCGGCCTCCACCAGCTCGGCGACGCGCGCGCGTGTGTCGGCCAGCGGCAGCCGGAAGTAGTCGCGCACGTCGCGCTCCGCGGCCACGCCGAGCGAGCGCGCCGCGATCCGGACCAGCTCGCGCTGGGCGTCGTCGGGCGCCGGCGTCGGCGCGGACACCACCGCCCGCGGCAGCACCCGCTCGGTCAGGTCGTAGAGGCGCTCGAACCGACGCCGCCGCGCAGCGGTGATCAGGCCCGACCAGAACAGGAACTCGAACGCCCGCTTGGTGTCCGACCAGCTCCACCACGGCTCGCCCCGGCGCGAGCCCACCTCCTCCATCTCGCTGGCCGCCATCGGGCCCCGCTCGCCCACCTCGGCCAGCACCCGCTCGACCAGGTCGGGGCGCTCCTGCGCGACCCGGCGCATGCTGCCCCAGGCGTCGTCGTGGGCGCGCTGCATGCGCCACCGCAGAAGCGGCTGGGTCGCGACCGGGAGCAGCGACGCCTCGTGGCCCCAGTACTCGAACAGCCGCCGCGGCGCGTACCAGGCGGCGTTGTCGACCAGCTCTAGCGGGTACGGCCCGAGCCGTCCGAACAGCGTGAGGTAGTGCCCGCGGGCGAGCACGTTGACCGAGTCGATCTGGAGCAGGCCGACCTGCTTCATGACGCGCCGCAGGGCGTGCCCGCCGGGCTGGGCCGGGCGGCCGTCGGCGAAGCCCTGAGCGGCCAGCGCGACTCCGGCGCGCCTCGGCAGCCGACAGCCTCTCCCTACCCCGCCTCGATCGCGCCATCGACTGGTTTCTAGCGCGGCAGCCGCACGACCCGCAGCGCGAGCGTCCGGCGCGGCGAGCGGTTGCCGACCTCGTCGGCCGCCGTCAGCACCAGGCGGTAGCGGCCCGGCTTGAGGCCGCGGGCGCGCACGGTGATGCCGTTGCCGCCTGCGCGCCGGGACCGCTTGATCGTGCGGGCGCGCGACCAGACGGTGCAGGGCCGCCCGCGCTTGGCGCGCACGCCGCAGGGCTTCCCCTTGGCCCGATGACCGCTGCGCGCGCGGTTGAGCGCGAGCGTCACCGTGGCGGCCTCGGAGAGCCGGAAGCGGACGGAGGTCGAGCGCGGTGGCTGCGCACTGGCGGCCCCGGCGCGGCGATGGGCGCGCGTGCGCCGCCCCGGCACGCCGAGCACGTTCGTGAGCGCGCGCAGGCCGGTCAGCGCCGGCCGGCTGCCGTCGACGTCGAGCTTCGCCTCGGCGACCGCCCGCCCGCCGTGCGGGTCGTTGACCCGCACGCGCACGGTCTTGATCCCGTCGCCGGAGAACCGAGGCATCGCGCTCGGCGTGGTGCCCGACCCGGCCTCGAACGTGCCGTTGCCGTCGAGGTCCCACTCGTAGACGAGCCGCAGGCCCTCGGGGTCGCGCGAGCCTGACGCGTCAAGCGTCACGCGCTGGCCGGCCGCAACCGTCTTGGGCCGGACCGCGAGCGCCGGGGTCGGCGGGAGGTTGCGCACGACCGCGATCCCGAGCGGGTGGTTGAAGAGCGTGTCCGTCGAGACGACGCTCTGCGCCTTGTTGCCTCTGGCGACCTTGACGATCCCGCCGTCCCCGTCCGGCCCGAAGTTGTAGTCGGTCACCAGGTAGTCGCCCGCCGGCGTCAGCGCGATCCGCTCGGGCGTGCGCAGGACGTCCTGGTCGGTGTTGGACGCGGCCTCCGACTGCGCCCCGCTCACCGGGTTCACGCGCACCAGCCCGACTCCGCTGGGAGTGCCGCACTCGTTGGCGACCAGGATGCTGCGGTCGGTGTCGATCGCCACGCCGAGCGGACGCGACAGGCGATCCAGCGCCGAGACCGACGTCCCCGTGCAAGTCGGGATAGATGCGGATCACGCTTCCGGTCGGGATGAGGCAGTCGATCGGGAGCGCGCCGCCCAGCGCGCGGTTGACGACCACGATCGAGCCGTCGGTGTCGACCGCGATGCCAAACGGCAGGTCGAACAGGTTGAGCAAGGTGAGGTTCGACGCGATCACCTGCTGCGCGCCCGTGTTCGGGTCGACTCGGATCACGGCGCCGCTGTTGGTGCCGGCCAGGGTGTCGAGCACGTACAGGACGCCGCCGGGGCCGATGGCGATCCCGGCGGGGTCATAGAGGTTGTCTTGCCCCACCCCGCGCCCCGACACGAGGCTCTGACGCCCGGTCACCGGATCGACGCGGATGACCGCCCCGTCGTTCCTGGTCCGGCGTGCCCATGTCCGCGACGACGAGACCGCCGTCGGCCTCGACCGCCAGGTCGTAGGGCCGCTGGAAGAGCGTGCCGAGCGGCCCGTTGCGCGAGATCTCGACGGTCGCGCCGGTGGCCGGCTCGCTGCGCAGGATGACCGCGCCGTTGACCTGCTGGTTCGCCGTGTACACGACGTAGGGATCGGCCGCGAAGGCGTGCGAGGTCCCCACCGAGAGAAGGACGGCCACCAGGAGACCGATCGGGATGCGCGCGCGAGGTATCCCGCTCCACCGTAGCCAGCCGCGGCCCGCCGTCAACCGGTGGGCGTCCGAATTCAACAGGTGTACTAGTTCAAACGAATGACGAGCCGCGGCGCACGAGATTGGCGTAGACCGCCTGCTGAACCGTTTCGCGCACCTGCTCGGTCAGCTCCAGCACGAGCCCGCGATCGCTCGCGGCGTCCGCGCCGTAGTGGGCGGTGTCGATCGGGTCGCAGAACTCGATCCGCCACTTCGACGGCAGCGGCACCACCCCGAGCGGGCCAAGCCACGGGAACGTGGGCGTGACCGGGAAGAAGGGCGCGCCGATCACGCGCGCGAGCGCGGGCACGTCGGCGATCTTCGGGTAGATCTCCTCGCTGCCGACCACGGCCACCGGGACGATCGGGGCACTCGCGCGCAGGGCGATCTCAACGAAGCCGCCGCGCCCGAAGCGCTGCAGGCGGTAGCGCTCGCCGAACGGCTTGCCGGTGCCCTTGACCCCCTCGGGGAAGACCGCCACGAGCTGGTCCTGCTCGAGCAGGCGCAGCGCGTTGTAGGGCGAGGCCACCACCCCGCCGACCCGGCGGATGAAGGCGGAGACCCAGGGCAGGTCGAAGGCCCAGTTGAGGACCAGGAAGCGGGGATGGCGTGGCAGCGGGTGCTCGCGCAGCAGCGCCACCGAGATCATCGTCGCGTCCCAGGGCAGGATGCCGGCGTGGTTCGAGGCGAGCAGCGCGCGCCCGTGGGCCGGGACGCGGTGGGCGCCCTCGACCTGCACGCGCCACCAGCGGTCGTAGAGGAAGCCGAAGAACGGCTCCACCAGGTCGGCGAAGTCCTCGTCGAAGCCCCATTCGTCGTCCTCGTGGTCGCCCTCGAGCCGGCGCAGCACGCGCTCGAGCGTGTCGCGGGCCTCGCGCGGCAGCGCCGTGGCGCCGCGCGCGAGCGCGTCGGGCAGCTCGAGTCCCGAATCGAGCCCCTCGCGCAGGCGGCGCATGAAGGCCAGCGCGGCGGAGTCGGTCACGCCGCGGCCACCCAGTCCTCGAGCGCCTCGGCGGTCGAGTAGCGCGGGCGGTGGCCCACCTCCTGCTCGAGCCGGGTGATGTCGACCCCGCGCCCGTAGCGGAGCAGGCGCCGGAAGTCGTCCGAGTAGGAGTCCAGTCCCAGCCGCCGCCCGGCGGACGTGAGCGGGCCGAAGAGCGGCCCCGCGATCGGCAGCAGCGGACGGTGCGCCGTCCGGATCATGCGGGCGAGCCCGATCGTCCCCCGCGCCGCGACGTTCACCGCGCCGCGCACCGGTCGCTTGATCGCGGCGACCAGCGAGTCGAGCGCGTCGTCCTCGTGGACGAGCTGGATGCGCGGGTCGAAGCCGAGGTAGGTGGGGCAGGCCGGCTGGGACAGGTAGCGCGTGATCTGCGTGGCGAGCGAGGGGCCGATCGCCGGCTGGTAGCGCAGCATCGTGCAGGTGATCTCGGGGTGGCGGCGCGAGTAGGTCTCGAAGTAGTTCTCGATCTCCGCCACGTCGCGCTGGAAGCGCGTGCGCAGCGGGAACATGCGCGTCATCTCCTCGCCGAAGAACTGCGGCGCGTGCGGCTCGGCGCCGTAGATGCCGGCCGAGCCGCGGATCACGATCGCCTTGATCGAGGGCGCCTGCCCGCAGGCCGAGAGCAGCTGCAGCGAGCCGATCACGTTGATGTCGTGCATCGCCCGCGCCGACATCCCCGGTCCGGGCTGGCGGACGATCGAGTTGTGCACGACCGTGTCGACCTCCGCGCGCGCGACCAGCGGCGCGATGCCCGGGTCGCGGATGTCGGCGTGGATCAGCTCGGTGCGCTCGAGCGTCCGGCGCGGCTCGCGGGTGTCCAGCCCGACGATGGCCTCGACCTCGGGGTCGCGCTCGAGCCTCGTCGCGAGGAGCGTCCCAGGTAGCTCCCCACGCCGGTGATCAACACCCGGCGGCCGTGCCACTGCGGCGACTTGCGGCGAGCTCTTGGCGGAGGAGCTCTTGGCGGAGGACCTCTTGGCCGTGGAGCGCTTCGCCGGCGCGCGCTTGGCCGGCAGCCGCTCCTCGATCGCGTCGAGGCGGCGGCCGATCTTGCGCAGCTCGGCCTTCAGCTCGCGCAGGTCCTCCTGGGTCGCGAGGCGGCGGTCCTCCAGCACGCGTCGCCCGCGGGCGAGGCTCGCCTCGGCGCCCTTGCGGAGGTTGTCGACGGTGCCGGCGATCTCGTCGAGCGCGCCCTGCGTGCGGTCGCGCTGGCGCTCGGCCGAGCCGAGCGTGGCCTGCACGGTTCGCTCCACCGCGTCGCGCAGCTCGGCGGGTGTGCTGGGACGTTTCGCCATGCGGTTCGCAGTCTAGGGTTCCCCGCCTTGACGCCGCAGCATCAGATCGGGGCGCTCCACCTCAAGCCGCAGACCGACCTCGCCGAGCGCGTGCTGCTGCCGGGCGACCCCCACCGCGCGCTGGCGGTGGCCCAGCACCTGCTCGACGGCCCGAAGATGTTCAACCACCACCGCGGGCTCTGGGGCTACACGGGAATCGCCGCCGACGGCGAACCGCTGACCATCCAGGCCACGGGCATGGGCGGGCCGAGCGCGGCGATCGTCACCGAGGAGCTGATCGCGCTCGGCGCGCGCCGGCTGGTCCGGATCGGCACCTGCGGCGCGCTCGTGGAGGACCTCGAGCTGGGCGACTTGTTGGCCGCCGAGACGGTGCTGTCGGCCGACGGCGCGAGCGCCGCGCTGGGCGCCAACGGCGCGCTCGGCTCCGACCCCGCGCTGCTTGAACGGCTGGTCGCGGCCGGCGCGCGACCCGGGACCGTGGTCAGCAGCGACCTCTTCTACGACCCGCGCGACACGTCCGAGCTGGCTCGAGCGCGGCGCCTCGGTGGTCGAGATGGAGGCGGCCACGATCCTGCAGGTGGCCGCCCGGCGCGGCGTGACGGCGGCGTGCGTGCTGGCCGTGACCGACGTGCCCGCTCCGGAGGGCACGCGCCGGGTCGATCCCGAGGGGCTGGAGCGGTTCGGCCTGCGTCTGGGCGAGGTGGGGTACGCGGCGCTCGCCGGATAGCGATCCGCGCGCACTCGGCCGAGCCGAGCGCTTGCGGCTAGGACTCGCTGACCGTCAGCCGCTCCTGGGCGCGCGGCATCGGGTTCCCGCTGGGCGAGACCGACTCGCGCAGGGCGGCCAGGTCCCGGGCGATCTCGTCGAGCCGCTGCTCGACCGCGGGGTTCGACGACTGACCGCCGACGCTCGCGAGGCGCTCCTCGAGCCGGTCGATCGCGTCCTCGATGCCCTCCAGCCGCTGCGAAAGCGAGCGCAGGCGGCGGGTGATTCGCTCGATGTCCGCGGCAGAGGGCAGGTTGAGCGCGCCCATCGCGGCCCCTTGGGCCAGGACGGCCTTCTCGCGCGCCTCGAAGGCGCGGGTGATCGCGCCGTTCACGACCGGGTTGGCGATCAGCTCCTCGGCGATCTTCCCGAGCGCCTCCTCGCCCTGCCGCGACATCTTCTCCACGAACGACTCGTCCTGCTCCGGGGCGGCCATCGGCGGCAGGGTAGACGATGCGGCTCGGCACAGCGTCCCCGAAGGCCTAGTCTAACCCTCAAGTCGAGCGTTAGAGCGTCCATTTTGGGCGATTCGGCGGCTGTTGCAGGCGGAGACCCGATTGCGGCGCGATTGAAGGTGTCCGCGTGCCCAGCCGATACAAGGTCTTGATCTCGCACGCGAGGCTCGGTCGCGGCGTGCGGGGAGGTTACCCATTGAACCCGCAAAAGCCCTCAAGTAGCGTTGGTCTCCCCTCAGGTGTCCCTGATAGCCTGCGCGCGCACGCAGGGTGCTCCTGTGGGTGCCCCGAGGGAGGTCACGGAACAGCACGGATGAAGACGCGGCGCCTTACCATCCTGCTCGTCGGCGGGGGTCCTTGCGCTGGCCGGGCTGACCGCGTTCAGCACCGCCGCCAGCGCGCAGTCCGAGACCGTCAGCGTCCGGCTGCCTTCGGGCGAGGTCGTTCAGGTGACCGTGGACGTGCCGCCCGGCGGATCGCTCGAGGACATGAAGCTCCCGGGCACCCTCGTCACCAAGAAGACCAAGACCGCCCAGGCCGAGACCCCCGCGCCCGCGCCCGAGCAGACTCAGGAGCAGACGACCCCGGCGCCCGCGCCGGAGCTCTCGCCCCCGAGCGCCGGCGGCGGCTCGCCCCAGGGACGCACCAACAGCGGCGAGCGTGTGCACCAGGAGCGCGAGAAGGCTCGCAAGATCACCGCCGGCAAGCCTCCAGTCAAGGATGAGGGTTCGGACAAGAAGGACGTCGAAGCTGCGCAAGGCCGACGGTACGCCGACCTCGAGCAACCCCGGCTTCATCGACGCCCTCCCCGGCCCCTCGACCGCGCACGGCGTCCCCAACTTCATCATCCGCAAGTTCCGCGTTCCGCCCTTCCTCCTTCCGATCTACCAGGCTGCCGGGATCGAGTACGGCATCCGCTGGGAGGTCCTGGCGGCGATCAACGAGATCGAGACGGACTACGGCCGCAACCTCAACGTGTCCTCCGCGGGCGCGCTGGGCTGGATGCAGTTCATGCCGTCCACCTGGAAGATGTACGGCACCGACGCCAACAAGGACAAGCGCAAGGATCCGTACAACCCGGTCGACGCGATCTTCGCGGCCGCCCGCTACCTCAAGGCCGCCGGCTACCAGGACGACGTGCGCCGCGCGATCTTCGCCTACAACCACGCCGACTGGTACGTCGACTCGGTGCTCCTGCGCGCGCGGCTGATCGCCGGCGTGCCGGCCGACCTGATCGGCTCGCTCACCGGCCTGACCGAGGGCCGCTTCCCCGTCTACGCGCGCGCGCGTTACGCGGACGACCTGGCCGAGGCCGAGCTGCTCAAGCGCGTCAAGCAGGGCGAGAACGCCGCCAACGTGATCGAGTCCGCGGACGACCGCCGCTCGATCGACATCTACGCGCGCAGCGGCTCGCCGGTCGTCGCCGTCAACGACGGCGTGATCAAGAAGATCGGCGAGAGCGAGCGGCTCGGGCCGCTACGTGACGCTGCAGGACGTGTACGGCAACCGCTACACCTACGCGCACCTCGGCTCGGTCGCCGAGCAGTACCCCGTGCCCAGGCAGGACGCCACCGACCCGGATCGCGCGGCGCGCGCGCTGAAGGCCAACGGCGACGACCAGAGCGACCCCAAGCCGTCCGCGCCCGCCTCCGCCGGCCGCCAGGTCGAGGAGTCCGCCGACGAGCCGGCGCTCAGCCGAGGTCGCCGCCCGCGAACGCCCGGGCGAGCGTGCCGATCAAGGAGCGCCTGTTCGCGCACCCGGACATGGACGGCGCGCGCCAGGCCGGCGGGCTCGACCAGCTGCTCGACGCCAAGGCGCGCAAGCAGCGGCAGCTACGAGACCTACCGCAACTACTTCTCGCGCCCGTTCGGGCTCGACCCGAAGAAGGTCACGCTGCGCCGCCTGCGCAAGGGCTCGCGCGTGATCGGCGGCACGATCATCGGCCGCGTCGGCCGCACGGTCGAGAACCGCGCGGCCGCACGTCGACTTCTCGATTCGCCCGGCCGGCCGGGGCGCGCCGCGGATCGACCCGAAGCCGATCCTCGACGGCTGGAAGCTGCTCGAGGCGACCGCGATCTACCGCGCGTCCGGCCGCAACGTGCTGCACGGCGACGACGTGGACGGCATGTCGATCGGCCAGATCCTGCTGCTGCCCAAGCCGCAGCTCGAGCGGCGCGTGCTGGCCGACGAGCGCATCGAGGTCTACGCCGCCGGCCGCGACGACATCCGCTCCGGCCAGATCGACCGGCGCGTGCTGGCGACGCTGGAGTACCTCGCCGAGTCCGGCCTGCGGCCGACCGTGACCTGCCTCAAGTGCGGCCACGGCTTCTACACCAGCTCGGGCAACGTCTCGCGAGCACAGCTCCGGCAACGCGGTCGACATCGCCAAGATCAACGGCATCCCGATCCTCGGCCACCAGGAGGCGGGCGGCATCACCGAGCAGGCCGTGCGCAGGCTGATGCAGCTGCAGGGCACGATCGCGCCCGCACCAGATCATCTCGCTGTTCGAGATCGGCGGGGCCACGATGGCGATGGCCGACCACGCCGACCACATCCACGTCGGGTTCCAGCCGATGTTCGGCGCCAACAAGAAGCTCGGCAAGCAGGCGCTGGCGGTGCTCAAGCCCGGCCAGTGGTCCGACCTGATCTCGCGCCTGCGCGAGCTCGACAACCCGGTCGTGCCCACCAAGCCCTCCAAGTACGCGCTGCCGGCCGGCAAGCACCGGCGCGCCAGCGACGCCCACGCGGGCGAGTAGGCCGACGGCCGCCCTCCGACCAGCTTCGGCTTCGTCCAGCTCGAGTTCGGCTTCCTGCTCGGCCCGCCCGACGGGCGCTACCTGGTGCGCTCGGAGCCCGACGGCGCTGGTCGAGGCGGTGCTGGTGCTCGGCACGCTCGGAGCGCCCGGCGCGCATCGGCGCAGCGCCGCGCGCGCGAGTCGACGCGGCAGAGCCGGAGCCGGTGCCGACCGCGCGCGCGACGGTCGTGCGACCGCAGCCGTTCGAGTCCGCGACGAGGCGCCGACTGGCTCGCCGAACTACGGGCTGACGCAGGAGGCGCTCGACGGCGAGCTGGCGGACGCGTTCGCCGTGCTCAACCGGGCGCTGCGCGCTCGGCGGGCGGCCGCCGCCGACCCCTACCTGGCCGAGCTGTCGCTACGACCGGGCGCTGGTGGCGCGGGTCGGCTACGGGCGCGGCGACGCGGTGGCGGACGGGCGCTTCGCCGAGGCGCTGGAGCTGCCGCGCCCGGGAGCGCGCGGGTGAAGCGGTCGATGGAGTCGCCCGAGGAGCGCTTCGCGGCGCTGCTGGGCGCCCGCGAGACGCCAGCTGGTGGCCGAGGAGCTGGTGCTGCGCGCCCGCGCCGACCTGAACGCCGGACGGCCGCGCGAGGCCGCGCTGCAGGCGCGGGTGGCGCTGGAGGCGCTGAGCTCGCGGAGCACCGGAGCAGGCCGGCTCCGCGGCCGTGGCGAGGCGGCCAACGCGGCGCTTCTGGGAGACCTCGAGCGGCGCGTGAGGTGCAGGCGCTCACAGAAGCGATAGAGGGGATGGAGGCCGCGCTGCGCCGGCATCGCCTCGGCGGCTGACGGCGTCACCGACTCGTGCGCCGGTCGAGCTGGAGCCGCGACGCCCTCTTGACCGCTGCTGTTTACGGTGGCGCCGCCCAGCACGCCGTGGCTGTTCGCCGCAGACGCCCGCGGTCGAACTCGCGCGCGTCGCGGGCGCTGTCCCAGGTCCACTGGAGCGCCAGCGCCGTACCGGGCGCGCCCGGCGCCAGAGCGCGAAGCCGCCGCCCGCCCCAGCCCGCCGCGGCGCGCCGCGAGGCGGCCCGGCCGTTCGCCGCTCGCAGCAGCTGCTCGGTGTCGAACTCGCCGAAGTCGCCCTGCTCGACCAGGCGCGTGCCGCGCGGGGCGCGCTCACGCGTACGCGCACGGGCCGCTCGTGCGCCTCGTACTTGGCCGGGTGCATGAACTGCTCGGTCGACACCGGCGCGTCCTCGCCGAAGGCGCGGTCGACCGCCGCCCAGCCGCCGCGGCTCTGGATCCGGTTGATCAGGCGGGCCCCCGCCGCGTACGGGAACACCAGGCCCTCGCGCACGTAGCGCGGCAGCCCGCTCGACGCCGGCACCGCGACATCGTCGAGCGCCTTCAGCGCCTGGGCGCGCAGCCGCGCCGGCACGTTCGCGGTGCCGGCCTGCTTCAGCACCACGTAGTCGACCATCACGATCGTCGCCGTGCCCTCGTGCAGCGCGCTCGTCGGCCGCCGAGACGTCGCGCTGGAAGCGTTCGCCGGCGCCCGACGTCGATGCCGAAGCGCTGGTCCTCCAGCGCGTGGGTCGAGCTCGTGGGCCAGCGTGATCTCGCCCAGCAGCCCGGAACCGCCCTGCCCGACGATCGAGAGCGTCCCGGTGCGCGGGTACGTAGTAGCCGCCGACCTCGCTCGCACAGCGTCTTGCCGATCAGCTCGCGCAGGCTCGCGTCGCGGCGGCAGCAGCCCGAGCAGCTTCAGCAGCCGCTCCTCGGCCGCCACCTCGCGCGGCGGCGATCTCGCGATCCAGCTCGCGCAGCCCGTACGCCCGGCGCCTGCGCGCCGGTGACGTGCCGCACGCGCGGCAGGTGGTCGAAGCGCGAGCTGCCGCGATCCGCTCGACGCGGCGGGCGATCGCCGCGATCGACGGCTCAGCAGTCGCGCAGGCGCCTGCTCGCTGTCGTCGTCTCCGGTGACCAAGCCCGATCGGCAGCCAGCGCGACGATCAGGCGCGGCCAGATCACCACGGCGGTCGTGCGATTCAGCAGAGCGCGGCCAGCACCGCCCGCAGCTCCGCCACGACGTCGCCGCCGAGCTTGACCTCGGCCTCGTCGTCGTAGGGGGTCGGGCCCTGCGTGACGAGCGCCAGCCGCCCGCCGGCGCCGCGCGTGATCGCCGGCAGGCCGGCGACCGGGTAGACCTCGAGCGACGAGCCGACGCACACCATCAGGTCCGCGTCGAGCGCCAGCGCCTGCGCCTCGGACAGCGCCGCGCTCCGGCAGCAGCTCGCCGAACAGCACCACGTCCGGCTTCAGCGGCGTGATGCAGCAGGCGCACTCCGGCGCGCCGTCGTCCGCGCGCAGCTGCTCGACCACCCGGTCGAGCGCGACCTTGCCGCCGCACTCGAGGCACACGCTCCACTCGATCGAGCCGTGCACCTCGATCAGCCGCTCGCGTGCCGGCCGCGCGGTGCAGGCGGTCGATGTTCTGCGTGATCACCCCCCTGATCAGGCCGCGCCGCTCCAGCTCGGCCAGCGCCAGGTGCGCCTCGTTGGGCCGCTTGTCCACGAGCGACGCGAAGCGGTCGCCGTAGAAGCGCCAGAAGCGATCGGGGTCGCGCCGCCACGCGTCGATGTGCGCGACCTCCATCGGGTCGACGTTCTCCCACAGCCCCGTGCCGCGGGCTGCGGAAGTCGGGGATCCCCGACGGCACCGACACGCCCGCGCCGGTCAGCACGACGGCGCGCTCGGCGTCGCGCAGCAGCTCGGCCAGCCGCGCCGCCTGCGCGGCAGTGCGGCGACCGCTCTCGAGCGACGCTCATCGACCCTTGAAGGCGGCTCGGCGCTTGCCGAGGAAGGCCGAGATGCCCTCCTTGGCGTCCTCCGAGCCGAACGCGCGCGCCGAAGCCCTCGGCCTCGGAGGCGAGCCCCTCGTCGAGGTCGGGCCGGTGCGAGCGCTGCTTGATCTCCTCGATCGCGATCGGCGCCTTCTCCGCCAGCCGCCGCGCCCACGCGAGCGCCGTGTCGAACAGCTCGTGGTCGGGCACGACCTGGTTGGCCAGCCCGACCCGGTGCGCCTCGTAGGCGTCGATCGGGTCGCCGCCCAGGTTCATCTCGAGCGCCTTGGCCTCGCCCACCAGCCGCGGCAGCCGCTGGGTGCCGCCGAAGCCGGGGATGAGCCCGAGGTTGATCTCGGGCTGGCCGAACGTGGCCGACTCGGCGGCGATGCGGAAGTCGCACGCCATCGCCAGCTCGCAGCCGCCGCCGAACGCGATCGAGTTGACCGCGGCGATCGTGACCGTCGACGACGACTCCATCCCGCGCATGAAGCGGTGCGCGGACTCGACCAGGTCGGCGCCCTCGGCGTCCGGCGTCATCTTGGTGAACTCCTTGATGTCCGCCCCCGCGCAGAACGTGAAGATGTTCGACGAGGCGATCACGAGCGCCCGCACCTTGCCGCCGACCTCGTCCCAGACGGAGATCAGGTCGCGCACGGCCTGGGGCGACAGCGGGTTGGCCGGCGGCCGGTTCAGCCAGGCGATCGCGATGTCGCCGCGCGTCTCGAGCAGGACGGTCTCGCGCTGGTCGCCGGCGTCGGGCTGCGGGTAGGGGAAGAAGCCCTGGCCGCTCTTCTTGCCGAGCCGGCCCTGGGCGACCAGCCGGCGCAGGACGGTGGGCGGCTCGAAGGCGGGCCCCCACTCGCGCTCGGCGCGCTCGAGCCCCTCGAGGATCGCGTCCAGGCCGGCCTCGTCGGCGCGGCTGAACGGCCCGGGCAGGATGCCCGCGCCCATCATCATCCCGATCTCGATGTCCTTGGCGGCGGCCACGCCCTCCTCGAGCACGAGGCAGGACTCGACCAGGGTCTTGAGCCCCATCCGCTCGACGAGCGCGTCGATGCTGCGGCTCAGTTTCCGTGCTCATAGAAGCCCCTTCCGGTCTTCTGGCCGAGGTTGCCGGCCTCGACCAGCTCCTTCATCTTCGGCGAGACGAAGAAGCGGTCCCCGTACGACTCCTGCAGGTGCTCGGCCACGTGCAGGACGGTGTCCAGCCCGAGCAGGTCGGTGAGGAAGAACGGCCCCATCGGCACCGTCCCGGAGTCCTTGATGACCTGGTCGACCTCCTCGACCTCGAGCCCCTCCTCCTCGGTCACGCGCCAGACCTCGGACACGCCGAGTTGAGGATGCGGTTGACGACGAAGCCGGGCACCTCGCCGCAGCGGATCGCGGTCTTGCGGATCTGCTGAGCGAAGTTGGCGGCCGTCTGGATCGTCTCCTCGGAGGACTCCTCGCCCTCGATCACCTCGATCAGCCGCATCATCGACGCCGGGTAGAAGAAGTGGAAGCCGCAGACCTTGTCCGGGCGGATCGTCGCCTCGCCCATCTCGGTGATCGACAGCGATGACGTGTTCGACGCCAGGATCGCGTGGCCGGGCGTGACCGCGTCCAGCTCGGCGAACACGGCCTGCTTGATCTCCATCCGCTCGGGCACGGCCTCGATCACGAAGTCGACGTCGCCGAAGCCGTCGTAGTCGAGCGTGCCGTGGATGCGGCCGACGATCTCCTCGAGCTGGCGATCGGCGTCCTCCTGGGTGATCTTCTCCTTCGCGACCAGGCCGGCGAGCTGGCCCTGGGTCACGTCGCGGGCCTTGGTCAGGCCCGGTCGACGAACTCCTGCTTGACGTCCTTGAGGACGACGGGGATGCCGGCGGAGGCGATCACCTGGGCGATCTCCCCGCCCATGGTTCCGGCACCGACGACGGCGGCTTTGAAGACGAACATCGCGCGGAGGCTAACGCTAGCGTGCGGCCAATGAGTCGCCGGGAGCTACTCGAGCGAGGGCTGCACATCGCCGTGCTCTGGGCGCTCGCGGTCGCGCAGCCGCTGTTCGACCTGCTCGGACGCAACCCCGAGTTCTTCGCCACCCGCGGCTCGCCGCCGGGCGACATCGTCGCCTTCGCCCTGCTGGTCACGTTCGCGGTGCCACTGGCGCTGCTCGGCGCTGGAGTGGCTCGCCGGCCTGATCGGCGAGGCGGTCGCCTGGGCGGTGCACCTCGTCTGCGTGGCGGTGCTGGTCGGCGCGATCGTGCTGCAGGCGATCTCGCTCGCCGGGACGGTGCCCGCCCTGGCGGTGGCGCTCGCGCTCGGAGCGGCGGCCGCTCTCGCCTACGTGCGCCTGCCGGCCGCGCGCACGTTCCTGACCGTGCTCGGCCCGGCGCCGGTGGTCTTCGTGGTGCTGTTCCTGGTCGTGTCGGACGTCTCCGACCTGGTCTTCCCGGGCTCGGCCGACGTCCAGGCGGCGCACGTGCGCGCCACCGCCCCGGTCGTGCTGGTGATCTTCGACGAGTTCCCGGTGCACTCGCTGATGGGCGCCGACGGGCGCATCGACAGCCGGCTCTACCCGAACTTCGCCCGGCTCGCCGGCGACGCCACCTGGTACCGCGACACGGCCTCGGTCGACCAGGACACGCCCTACGCCGTGCCCGCGATCCTCGACGGGCGGCTGCCGCGCCAGGACCGGCTGCCGGTGGCGGCGGACCACCCCGAGAACATCTTCAGCCTGTTCGGCGGGCGCTACCAGCTGCACGTGAGCGAGGACGCGACCGCGCTGTGCGCGCCCGAGCCTGTGCACGGACGCCGACCGGCCGAGCTTCAGCCGACCGCATGCGCTCGCTGTGGGACGACCTCAGCCTCGTCTACGCGCACGAGGTGCTGCCCGACGACCTGGAGCGCGAGCTGCCCTCGGTCACAGAGACCTGGGGCGACTTCAACGGCGGGCTCGAGACCGGCTCGGCGGTGGCCGACACGCGCCTGGTCAAGCGCGAGACCAAGCGCCAGCGCTTCGTGCGCATCCATCAGAACCTCGCCCAGGGCCGCCCGGGGCGCTTCGAGGAGTTCGTCGACGGGATCAAGGGCGGGCGCACGCCGCGCCTGCACCTGATCCACATCCTGCTGCCGCACGTGCCGTTCCAGTACCTGCCTTCGGGGCGCTTCTACCGGCGCACGCCGAAGGAGGCGCTCACCGGACTGGACGGACGGCCCGGGTACGGCAGCCCGTTCGTGGTCGAGCAGGCCTACCAGCGCCACCTGCTGCAGCTGCAGGCCACCGACCGGCTGCTCGGCAAGCTGCTCGACCGCCTGCACGAGGTGGGCATCTACGACCGCGCCGTGGTCGGTGTGGTGGCCGACCACGGGATGAGCTTCCGGCTCGGCCACGACCGGCGTCTGGTGCGGGCCGAGAACGTGCAGGACATCGCGCCGGTCCCGTTCTTCGTGAAGGCGCCGGGCCAGAAGCGCGGGCGGATCAGCGACCGCCGCTGCAGACGGTCGACGTGCTGCCCACGATCGCGGACACCCTCGGCGTGGACATCCCGTGGAAGGTCGACGGACGCTCGGCGCTCGCGCCGCAGAAGCCGCGGCGCCGCGAGATCATCGCCAAGAAGTTCAAGCACACCTACCTGGTCGACACCCCGGACTACCAGAGCGCCAAGCGAGCCGCCCTGGCGCGCAAGATCCGGCTGTTCGGCGGCGACATCTACGCGTTCGGGCCGCGGCCCGACCTGATCGGGCGCTCCGCGCCGGGTGGCGGACGACACCGTGGTGGTGGACCCCGGCAGCGGATTCGTGCCCGCCCACGTGGCCGGCACGATCCCGGACGGCCCGCGCGGCGGCGGGCGGACGGTGGCGGTGGCCGTGAACGGCCGCGTGGTCGCCACCGGCGTTGACGTTCACGCTCGAGGGCGCCGACGAGGAGCAGTACTCGATGATCGCGCCGGAGCGGGCGTTCAAGGCGGGGCGCAACCGGATCCAGCTGCTGCTGGTCGAGGGCGACCAGCTGAAGCCGCTCTAGCGCAGGCCCGCCTCCTCCTCGGCCTCGACCTCGAAGCGCTGGATCGTGCGCCGCAGCGAGTCGCGCAGCGCGCGCCGGATGAAGATCGCGTCGGCGAGCGGGCCGAGCGGTCCGTAGCTCGTGAGCGTGTACTCCAGGCTCAGCTCCAGGCGGGCGCCGCCCTCGCTCTCGATCGCCCGGAGCGCCTGCCTGCCGGAGAGACGGTCCTCGAACACCATCGTCGCGAACTCGCCGGGGGCGTTCTCGATCACCTTCTCGGTCACCCGCCCGCGGCCGGAGGGGATCGACTCCCAGATCACCCGGCTGCCCTCGCCCGGCCAGCCCGGGTCGACCTCGACCACGCGGGCGAAGCCCTCGACGAACGTCGGCCAGCGCGACAGGTCCGTCCACAGCCGCAGCGCGGCCTCCGGCGCCAGCCGCACCTCCGCCTCGGCGCGTCGCCGTCCTCACCCGCCGTAGACCTCGCGCACGATCTCGTCGATCGAGGTCTTGACCGAGTCGAGGAAGGGCCGCACCTCCTCCACCAACCGGTCGTACTCCGCGTGGCCCTCGTCGGTGAGCGAGTAGTAGCGCCGGGTGCGCCGTTCCGGGTGCTCCCACTCGCCGGCGATCAGCCCGCGCGACTCGAGCTGGCGCAGCAGCGGGTACATCGTGTTCGGGTTGACCGACAGCACGCCGGCGGTCATGCCCGCGATCCGCTCCATCAGCTGGTTGCCGTAGCTCGGCCCCTGCGCGATCAGGTGCAGGACCAGCAGCGGCAGCACCTCGCGCCGGCGCAGCTCGCCCGTGAACGGGTCCTGGGAGCGCTTCGACGGCGGGGCCGCCGTCGACTCGAGGCCTCCCGCCTGCGCCACCGCCTCGCGCACCGCGCGACGGCTGCGGTCCCGTTTCGAGCCGCTCACTCAGCGCATGCTGACACGCGGCGCTATGCGGTAGCGGCTGCGGGCTCCTCCACGCGGCGGGGCATCAGCACCTCGCGCGCGATGACGAGCCGCTGGATCTGCGACGTGCCCTCGTAGAGCTGCATGATCTTGGCGTCGCGCATCAGCTTCTCGACCGGGTACTCCTTGATGAAGCCGTAGCCGCCGTAGACCTGCACGGCGTCGACGGTGATCTCCATCGCGGAGTCCGCGGCGAAGCGCTTGGCGTGCGAGGAGGCCAGCGTGTTGCGCTCCCCGGCGTCGAGCAGCGCGCCCGACTTCCAGGTCAGCAGGCGGGCCGCCTCGATCTTGGTCGCCATGTCGGCGATCATGAACTGGATCGCCTGGTGCATCGCGATCGGCACGCCGAACTGCACGCGCTCCTTGGAGTAGTCGCGGGCGAACTCGAAGGCCGCCTGGGCGATGCCGACGGCCATCGCCGACACGCCGGGCCGCGTGCGGTCGAGCGTCATCATCGCGAGCTTGAAGCCCTTGTTCTCCTCGCCGAGCAGGTTGGCGGCGGGGATCTCGACGTCGTTGAAGGAGATCATCGCGGTGTCGGAGGCGCGCTGACCGAGCTTGTCCTCCTTCTTGTCCACGACGACGCCCGCGTCGCGCGGGACGACGAAGGCCGAGATGCCGCGGTGGCCGGCGTCCTTGTCGGTCTTCGCGTAGACCGTGTACCAGTCGGCGTAGCGAGCCGTTGGTGATGAAGCACTTGGTGCCGTTGATGACGTACTTGTCGCCCTTCTTGACGGCGGTGGTGCGCATGCCCGAGACGTCGGAGCCGGCGTCGGGCTCGGTGAGGCAGAAGGAGGCCAGCTTGGGCTCCTCGGTGAGCATCCCGAGGTACTCCTTCTTGATCTCGTCGGAGCCGCCGATCGCCACGGGCGCGGAGGCGAGGCCGTTGCACATCAGCGAGGTGCCGATGCCGGAGCAGCCCCAGCCGAGCTCCTCCTCGATCAGACAACCGGAGAGGTAGTCGAGCCCGGGCCCGCCGTACTCCTCGGGGATGTGGGAGTTCATCAGGCCCACCTCCCACGCCTTCTCGATGATGTCCTGCGGGAAGGTGCCGTCGCGGTCGTAGTCCCATGCCTTCGGCCGGATCTCCTTCTCGGCGAAGTCGTGGGCGAGCTCGCGGATGTCCTTCTGCTCGTCGGTCAGGGTGAAGTCGACCATGGCGGCTGCTCCTCGGTGCCCGGATGGCCCTCTCCGGGCCAACCCGATTGATTCGTCAGTCAATGGAGTACCCACCAGGTTACAGCAGGTAACGGAGAGCCGCATAGATCCCGCCCCCGATCGCGGCCACGGTGAACACCAGCAGCCCGATCTGATCGGGATAGAGGGCCGGCCGGCTGGGCGCCATCGTCCGGCGGCGGAGGCGCTTCCAGGGCATTGCGGGACACTTTGACCGATGGAGTTCGGCACCGTGGTGATCGTGGTCGCGATCGTGGCCGTCCTGGCGGCGGCGGTGTCCTACCGAGGGACCGGCCGCATCTACTCCGGGCTGGGGCGCGAGGGCGGTCTCGACATGACCCGCGAGCCGGCCGCGCCGGCCAGCGGCGCCGAGGTGCAGGAGGAGATCCGCCAGATGCTCGAGGCCAAGTCGCACCGCCGGCAGGCGCGCGGCGAGCCCGGGCTGGACGTGGACGCCGAGCTGGCCGCGCTCACCCGGCCCTCGGTCGAGCACCGATCCCGGCCTGCGCGAGGAGGTCCGCCAGCTCGTGATCGCCCGCAACGAGCGGCGGCTGCGGCAGGGCAAGGAGCCGCTCGACGTGGAGACCGAGATCGAGCGCCAGCTCCAGTCGCTCGGGGGTGACTAGCCCTCGCCCCGGGTATAGGCTCAGCCTCGTCATGGCCGAGGACCGCCGCATCGAGCTCGACGACCTGCTGGTACGCCCCGGGACGTACCTGAACCCCCAGACCGAGGTGCTGGTCGTGGTGGACGACTCGCCCTCGATCGACGGCGAGATCTTCAACCTGGAGGAGTTCGAGGGGGCCGACTGGGTGCTGATCTCGGACGAGGTGCCGACCGACGAGTCGCGCCGCGACGAGCTGCTCGAGACGTTCCAGGCGACCTACCACGGCGAGCGACAGCCGCGCCGTGCCAAGCACGCCGGCCGACGACGATCCGGGCGAGGTGGAGCCGGATCCGGAGGAAGCCGGCTTCACCGCCGAGGAGTAGGCGCTCGCCGGTCGGCGCGTAGGCTTCCCCGCCGATGCGCCCCATCTACTCCCTAGGCGTCTTCATCCCGGTCGCGATCGGGCTCGAGCTGGCGCACGCCGGTCCGGTCGTGATCTTCGGCGCGGCGGCGCTGGCGGTGATCCCCTGCGCGGCGGTGATGGGCGAGGCGACCGAGGCGATCGCGGCCCGCACCGGGCCCGGCATCGGCGGCCTGCTGAACGTGACGTTCGGCAACGCGCCCGAGCTGATCATCGCCTTCTTCGCGCTGCTCGAGGGCCTCCAGGAGGTCGTCAAGGCGTCGATCGTCGGCTCGATCATCGGCAACATCCTGCTCGTCATGGGCGCGGCGATGCTCGTCGGCGGGCTGCCGCGCGACAAGCAGACGTTCAGCCGGACAGCGGCCCACGCCCAGTCCGCGATGCTGATGCTGGCGCTGGTCGCGCTCGTCTTCCCGGCGATCTTCCAGCTGATCCACGGCGGCGGGCTGCCGCAGGTCGGCGTGGACGAGGTCGACTTCGGCTCTGACCTCGAGCAGCTCTCGTTCGGCGTGGCGATCGTGCTGCTGATCTCGTACGTGGCCGGCCTGATCTTCTCGCTGAAGACCCACCGCGCCGTGTTCAACCCCTACGGCGACAGCGGCGAGGAGGAGGAGCACCACTGGTCGGTGAGGCGGGCGGCGGTCTACCTGGCCCTGGCGGCCGTGGCGGTCGGCGTGATGAGCGAGATCCTGGTGGGGTCGATCACCGAGGCCTCGGAGGACATCGGGCTGTCCGAGTTCTTCGTCGGCGTGTTCGTGGTCGCGATCGTGGGCAACGCGGCCGAGCACTGGGTCGCCGTGCTGGTCGCGGCCAAGGACAAGATGGACCTCGCGGTCAACATCGCCATCGGCTCGAGCGCGCAGATCGCGTTGTTCGTGGCGCCGCTGCTCGTCCTGGCCTCGTTCGTCGTCGGGGACCACCCGATGGCGCTCGTCTTCAACGGCTACGAGCTGGGCGCGCTGTTGTTCGCGGTGCTGATCGCGAACCTGGTCACGCAGGACGGCGAGTCGAACTGGTTCGAGGGCGTGCAGCTGCTGGCGCTGTACGCGGTGCTGGGGCTGGTCTTCTACTTCGCCTGACGGGCCAGCTCGGCGAGCGCCCCGGCCGCGGCGCGGGCCATCTCGAGGAGCACAGCCCGGTCCACGTTGGCGAGCGTGTCGCAGGGCAGGTGGTAGCAGGGGTCGCGCGGCTTGCCGCCCGGTCCGGGTTCGGTGGCGCCCGAGTAGAGGCCGTTGATGGGGATGTCGTGGCCCTCGAACGCAGAGCTGTCGGAACGGTTGCCGACGAGCACGCCGCGCTCGGCTCCGGGGTGGAGCCGGCGCAGCAGGCGCCCGAGGCGTTGGTCACCGTCGGAGTAGACCGCCGGCACGGCGTTCGGCGAGCCGACCATGTCGAAGTTGAGGTAGGCGGCGATCTGCTTGCGCTGGTCAGGCGAGAGCTCGCGCACGTAGCGACGTGAGCCGATCAGGCCTTCCTCCTCGGCGCCCCAGAAGGCCAGCCGCACGCGGCCGGGTGGGCGAGGGCCAAGGGTGTGGGCAACCTCCAGCAGGGTGGCCACGCCGGACCCGTTGTCGTTGATGCCGGGGCCGCCCGGCACCGAGTCGAGGTGGGCGCCGGCCATGATGACGGGGCCGCCGCGCGGGCCGAGCTCGGCGATCACGTTCTGGGTGGTGCCGCGACCGGTCGCCGAGTTGACCGACAGCTGCGCGCGATCGCCGTCGCGGGCGGCGACGTCCCGGCTCATCAGCACCACCGGCAGCCCGAGCCGGGGGACCGCCAGCGTGGCGCTGGCCACGCCGTGGCGCGAGCCGGCGGTCTGGACGATGACCGCGCTGGCGCCCGCGCGGCGGGCGTTGACGGTCTTGCGCCAGAGGAAGCAGGTGCCGAACCCGGTGAACGCGACGTCACCGGGGCTCAGCCCGTCGAAGTCGGCGGCCTCGCAGGCGTCGTCGACGGCGCGCAACGTCCCGTCCGCCCGCCCGGCCGACGAGTAGCTCGGAACGCGGAGCTGCGCTCCGCGCGACCGGGACGCCGTTGAGGGACAGGCTGGCCGGCGAGCGCTCGCGCCAAGAGGCCATCGGCACCTGCTGGACGTGCACGCGCCAGCCGGCGCGGCGCAGGACCCGCGCCACGTAGGCGACCGAGGCGTCGTAGCCCGGGCTGCCGGCCGTGCGCTCGCCGCCGTGTTCGTCGGCGATGCGCTGGAGGGCGGTCAGATGGGCGACGAGGTCGCGAGTGGCGATCGGACGCGGCGGCGGGGGTGGCTTTGAGTCGCCCCCGTCGTCGGAGTCACAGGCGGCCGCCGCCAGGATGAGCGCTGCGAGCAGGGCGGTTACGAGTCGCGCCGCGATGCGGGAGACGGTAGGCGATGGGCGTGTGGCCCCGGCGGAGTCGCCTCACCCGCGCGCGCCCGGGGTTCGGCCCCGGGGCGGACGAGTTCTTCGCGCATACCGAGAGAACTCGTCCCACCCCCGCGAAGCCCCCTCACGCCGCCGCAAACCCCGACTTGCGCCGGTTCAGCTCGCGCTCGCTGATGATCTTGTCGATCAGGCCGTAGTCGACCGCCTGCTTGGCGCTGAAGAAGCGGTCGCGCTCCATGTCGTCGTGCACCTGCTCCTGGCTCTGGCCGGTGTGGCGCGCGTAGATGTCGTCCAGCAGCCCGCGCAGCTCCAGCATCTCCTTGGCGTGGATCGCGATGTCGCTCGACTGGCCCTGGAACCCGCCCAGCGGCTGGTGGATCAGGATGCGCGAGTTCGGCAGCGAGAAGCGCTTGCCCTTGGTCCCGCCGGTGAGGATCAGCGACGCGGCCGACATCGCCATGCCGTAGCAGAGCGTGCTCACGTCGGGGCGCACGTACTGCATGGCGTCGTAGATGGCCAGCCCGGCGTGGAGGGAGCCGCCGGGGGAGTTCACGTAGACCGCGATGTCCTTGTCGGGGTCGTCCGACTCGAGGTGGATCAGCTGGGCGACGACCAGGTTGGCGATGTCGTCGTCGATCTGCTGGCCGATGAACACGATGCGCTCGTTCAGCAGGCGCGAGTAGATGTCGAACGAGCGCTCCCCGCGGGACGTTTGCTCGAGGACCATCGGGACGAGGGAGCTCCGGGCGTGACCGATCTGCATGGTGTTCTCCTTGCGATAATGTGCAACTCTCTGGTTGCTCACGATAGCGCAACCGTACGGTTGCACCTGGAGGTCCCCAAATATGGAGCTAAGTCGCGAGATCACTCTCCCCGCCCCCGCCGCGGACGTCTGGCGCTCACTCTCCGAGCCGACCTGGCTGGGCGAGGACGCCTCGATCGAGTTGCGGCCCAACGGCGAGGTCAGGGCGGGCGACCGCACCGGCTTCGTCGAGGAGGCCGAGGAGCCCAGCCGGCTCGTGTTCTGGTGGTCGAAGCCCGGCGAGGACGCCACCCGCGTCGAGCTCGACCTCGACGAAGACGGCGACGAGACCCACGTGCGCGTGGTCGAGTCCCATCCGCTCGCGATGCTCGACCTCTACGGGGCCGAGCTCGTCTTCGACGCGCCGCGGCCTCAGCAGCCGGAGCTGCTGGCCGCCTGATGGGAGCCGCGGACGCCGTCTTCGGCGCGCTCTCCGACGGCACCCGCCGCGACCTGCTCGCGCGGCTCGGCCAGCTCGGCGAGGCCAGCGCCACGGACCTGGCGCGTGAGCTGCCGGTGACCCGCCAGGCGGTGCAGAAGCACCTCGGCACGCTGTCGGACGCGGGTCTGGTCGCTGCCCGGCGCGCCGGCCGCGAGGTGCTCTACCGGCCGACGCCGGCGCCGATGTCGGAGGCGATGGCCTGGATGGCCGAGGTCGGCGGACAGTGGGACGAGCGCCTGGCCGCGCTCGAGCGGCAGTTCGCGCAGGCGCGGAAGGCGCAGGCGTGAGCGCCCTGGCGGTGGGCTTCGGACTCGGCTTCTTCGTCGGCTCGCAGCCCGGCCCGGTGTCGCTGCTGTGCGTGCGCTCGGTGCTGCGCGGCGCGTTCCCGACCGGACTGGCGATCGGCGCCGGGGCGGCGCTGATCGACCTGCTCTACGCGTCGCTCGGCCTCGCCGGCGCGGCCAGCCTGCTCGAGATCGACGCCCTGCGGGTGTCCCTCGGAGCGCTCGGAGCCGTGGTGCTGGCGACGATCGGCGCACGCACGCTCTGGGCGGCGTTCCGCGTGCGGCTCGGCGGCGAGAGCCCGGCGGAGGTCGCGACCCCGACGCGGGCGTTCGCCACCTCCCTGGCCGCGACCGCCTCCAACCCGCTTACGATCGCCACCTGGGCGGCCATCTTCGCCGCCGCCTCGACGGCGTCGCTGGGCGGAGCGGGCGACTCCGCCGCCAGCGCGGCCCTGCTGCTGGCCGGCGTCGGCTGCGGCACGCTGACCGCCTTCACCGCGCTGTCTGGGCTGGTCGCGCTGGTGCGCGGCCGCTTCGGCCCGCGCCTGCTGACGGCGGTTGACGCCGTCGCCGGCGCCGGTCTGCTTGGATTCGCCGGCCTCCTCGGCTGGCGCACCGCGCACGACGCGTGATCCTCGCCCAACTAACCGACCCCCACATCACGATCGGCCCGGGCGACGCCGGCTCGGCCGAGGCGCTGGCGGCCGCGATCGAGGCCGTCAACGCGCTCGACCCGCTGCCCGACGCGGTGCTGCTGACCGGCGACGTCACCGAGCACGCGACGGCGGCGGAGTACGAGCGCGCTGCCGAGCTGCTCGCCCAGCTCTCGATTCCGCTCCACGTGCTGGTCGGCAACCACGACGACGCCGACGGCATGCGCGCCCACCTCGGCGCTCCCGGCAACCAGGGCGAGCCGCTGCAGTACTCGCAGGCGCTCGGCCCGCTTCGACTGATCGCCTGCGACACGACCGTCGCCGGCCAGGACGCCGGCGCCCTCGGTCCGGAGCGCCTGGCCTGGCTCGAGGCCGAGCTCGCGCGCGACCGGGCCACCCCCACCCTGATCGCCATGCACCACCCGCCGCTCCTGATCGGGGTGGGCGTGCTCGACGAGATCGGGCTGGCGGAGGCCGACCGGCTCGCCCTGCGCGAGCTGATCGCCGCCAACCCGCAGGTCAAGCGGATCGTCGCCGGCCACGTTCACCGTGGCGCAACCGGAGGCATCGGCGGCTGTCCCATCTTCGTCTGCCCCAGCTCATACCTGCAGCTGGCGCTCGACCTCCGGGCCGACAGCGAGATCGCGCTCGTCCGAGAGCCACCGTGCTTCGGTCTGCACGTGGCCCTCGACGACGAGCTGATCTCGCATGTCGTCCCGATCGGCGACTACGGGTCGCCGTTCCGCCTGCTACTAGCCCTTGATCTTCAGGTGCTTCGTCAGCGTGCGCTGGTTGCCCGCGCCGTCGATGACCGTCACGACGAGCTTGAGCTTGGCCACCGCCGCGCCGCGCAGCGCCTTGCGTGCCTTGCGGCCCAGCCGCAGCGTCAGCGTCTTGGTCGCGCCCCCGGTCGCCGTGCCCCGGCCGCTGGCGAGCACGCCCTTCACGCCGTGCCGCTTGAGCAGGCGCACCGTGTTCGACTCGGCGCTCAGCACCGCGCTGAGGGATCCGGCCTCGTTGCTCTTGACGCTCACCTTCAGGCCGCTCGAGAGCAGCTTGCCGAGCTTCCCGGCGCCGAGCACCAGAGTGGCGTTCGGGGCCGTGTGGTCGACCGGGACCACGGGCGGGTTCGCCGGCGGGTTCACCGGCGGCGTCGTCGGCGGGATCGTCGGCGGCGTGCTGGGCGGATCCACCGGCGGATCGACCGGCGGCGTGGTGGTGTCCGCGCAGTCGGCGTCGACCGTGTCGTTCGCGTCCTTCGTGACCTTGTCGGTGCCGGGACCGCAGACGTCGTGGTCCACGGCGCCGTCGGTGCTGTCGATCGCGTCGTCGCCGGTGCCGGCGTCGAGCGTGTCGATGCCGCCGACGTCGCTCAGGTCGTCGTTCCCGCCGAAGCCGAACAGGAAGCCGTTGCCGGCGGCGCCCACGAGCTTGTCGTTGCCCGCGCCGCCGAAGGCGCCCTCCACGTCGGAAGCGATCGTGTCGTTCTCGCCCGCCCCGCCGTCGTTGCCGGCGCCGGTGTTGAGCGTGACGTTCACCGCCGCCGTCCGGCGCGAGTAGTCGACCGCGTCGACGCCGTCGCCGCCGCTGATGTTGTCGGCGCCGAGCCCGCCGTCGAGCACGTTGTCGAGCGCGCTGCCGACGATCATGTCGGCAGCCGAGCCGCCGCGCACGTTCTCGATGTCGGCGTCGACGCTGTCGTTCTCGCCGGACTGGCCGTCCTCGTCGCCGACCCCGATCGTCACCGTGACCGGCACGGCGCGCGACGAGTAGTCGACGGTGTCGATGCCGTTGCCGCCCCTGATCGAGTCGGCACCGAGGCCGCCGTCGATCAGGTCGTTGCCGTCGCCGCCCCTGATGCTGTTGGGACCAGCGCTGCCGATCAGCGTCATGCCGTAGTTGCTCGCCGAAGAGGTCCTCGATGTCCGACTTGTAGTTGTCGGTCCCGCCGACGCCGTCGTTGGCCACGTCGTCGAGGCTCACCGACAGGTTCGCCAGGCTCGGGTTGTCCAGGATCGTGAACTCGGCCGAGTCACGACCGGTTCCGCCGCTCGCGACGTCGGACTTGCCCGGGCAGACATGGGCGTCGGTCAGGATGTGGTCGTCGCCCGCGCCTCCGTCGGCGATGGTGGCGCCGCCGAGCGCGAGGAAGTCCTCGTCGTCGCCGCCGTTGAGCACGTCGGCGTCGCAGGTGTCCCCGTCGTTGGTCGCGGCGTCGCCGGCGAACAGGCGGTCGCTGCCGCCCAGGCCGTCGATCGTGTCCGCGCCGCCGTTGCCGACCAGGTAGTCGCCGTTCGCGGTGCCCTTGATGACGTCGGCCTGGTCCGAGCCGAACGCGTACTCGATGTCGGAGTGGACATTGTCGCCCTCGCTGTTCTCGCCGTCGTCGGCCACGTCGTCGAGCGTGATCGTCTGACTGCGCTTCACGGGGGCGTCGGTACGCCACGTGTAATACATCTTGTCTTCGGTGCCCGCGTCGCCGTGGTAGTCGTTCGGCTGACCCGAGTCGACGCCCGCGAAGAACCTGTCGTTGTCGGCCCCGCCGTTGAAGATGCGCGGGACGGGCAGGATCACGTTGGTCCGGTCGGTGTCGTAGAAGGTGTCCTCGCCTGCTCCGCCGTTCACGGTGATCGGAACGTCCGCCGCGATGATCTGGAACACGTCGTTCTCGTCGCCGAGGTTGATCTCGACGCGGTCGATGCCACCCGCGCCGTCGGCGGTGTCACAGCTCACGGCGTCGGCCCCGATCGGGTCGCCGGGAGGCGGATAGGCGTGGCAGTTCGCATCGCCCGTGATGTGGACTGGCGTCCCGCCGGCCAAGGGCGTCAGCTCGGCAACCTGCCACTGCGGCCCGCCCTCGATCCAAAGGTTGTTGACCTCGCCGTCCGCCGCGTCGAAATGCAGCACCTGCGTGGTCCCGTCGTCTGTGATGTTGGCGGTCGCCGCGCTTGCCGCGGGAGCGAACGCCCCAAGGGCGAGCGCAGCGACTGCACCAACGAGCCATCCATGGCGTCGTGCCTCCATCGCGCCAAGGTAGGACACGTTGGATCAAACCGCCAGCAAGTTGCAAAAAACCTTCAGTAGTGGCCGTTTGATCTAGAACAAATGTCCAACGAGTGGCGATTTGCCGCGAAATCGTGCGGGTATTCAGCGCGCGGCGGTCTCGCGCTCCTCGCGCGAGAAGTCACTGCCCCGGTGCATCGCCTCGGCGCGCTCGCGACGGTGTTGCGCGGCGTCCGGGTCGCGTCGGTCGGCGCGGATCGACAGCGCGATCCCGATCGTGAACGCGGCGGCGATTCCGGCCAGGCTCGCGACCGGTCCGATCTTGACCAGATCCTCGATAAGCAGCTTCACGCCGACCAGGCCGAGCACGATCGCGATCGTCTCGTCCAGGTAGCGGAAGCGAGCCACCAGGCTCTCGACGAGCACGAACAGCGCCCGCATGCCGAGCAGCGCGAACACGTTGCCCATCCAGATCAGCAGCGGGTCGCGCGTGATCGCGAAGGCGGCCGGGATCGAGTCGATCGCGAACGCGATGTCGGCGAACACGATCGCCGCCAGGCAGAGGAAGAGCGGCGTCGCGTAGCGGCGCCCGTCCTGGCGCACGAACCAGCGGCCCCCGTGGAACTCGCCGGTCACCGGGTACACGCGCCGCACGGCGCGCACCAGCAGGTTGCGGTCGGGGTCGACGTTCTCGGCCACCCCGCGCCAGATCCGCACCGCGAGCACGATCAGCGCGCCGCCGAGCAGGTAGATCACGACGTGGAACTGCTCGATCAGCTCGGTGCCGCCGAGGATGAACGCGCCGCGCATCGCCAGGGCGGCGACGATGCCCCAGTAGAGCAGCCGTGGCCGGCGCTCGTAGGGGACCCCGAAGTACGAGAACAGCAGGATGAAGACGAACAGGTTGTCGAGCGAGAGCGAGCGCTCGATCAGGTACACGGTCGTGTAGAGGACGGCGTCCTCGCTGCCCTCGAGCAGCCAGACCGGGACGGCGGCCAGCAGCGACAGGGCGAGCCAGCCGATCGACCACCACACCGCCTCGCGGAAGCTCGGCTCGCGCCCGCGCGCGAAGAAGTGCAGGTCGATCCAGAGGAAAAGGAACAGGCCGACGATCAGCCCGATCAGCAGTGCGGCGTCCGCTCCGGTCACGGCCTTGGACCTTAGAGTGAGGGGCGATGCTCGGTCACGTCGCGGTCGGCACTTGGAGCGGCGGGCGCTTCATGCGCTTCGGCGAGCCGATCTCGGACGAGCGCCTCGAGGCGCTGCTGCGTCCCGACGCGGCCATCAGAACCGTGATGACCGCCGACGCCTACGGCGCCGGCGAGGCGGACGAGCTGCTGGGCCGCGCGCTGGCGGGCGTGCCGCGCGCGGACTACGCGCTGGTGGGCGCGGTCGGACACGACTTCTACGAGGGCGAGCGCGACGGCGCCAAGGGCTTCCCGCGCTTCACCGACCCGCGCCTGCGCGGCCCCGCCGAGTACGCCGGCTATCTGCGGATGGCGACCGAACGCAGCCTCGAGCGGCTCGGCGCTGACGCGTTCGACGTGCTGCTGCTGCACAACCCCGACCGCCGCGGCTTCGAGTCGGCGGAGGTCTGGGAGGGGCTGCGCGAGCTGCGCGACGAGGGGCTCACGCGCGAGCTGGGCGTCGCGCCGGGGCCCGCCAACGGGTTCACGCTCGACGTGATCGGCTGCTTCGAGCGCTACGGCGAGCTGATCGACTGGGCGATGCTGATCCTCGGTCCACTCGAGCCCTGGCCGGGCGAGCTGCCGCTCGCGGCCGCGCAGCGCAACGGGGTGCGCGTCATCACCCGCGTCGTCGACTACGGCGGGCTCTTCCACGACGACGTGCTCCCGGGCCACGAGTTCGCCCGCGGCGACCATCGCGGGTTCCGGCCCGACGGGCTGGGTGGAGGCCGGCCGCGACAAGCTCGAGCGACTGCGCCCGATCGGCGAGCGCCACTCGCTCACTCCGCTGCAGCTCGCCTGCGCCTGGAACCTCGCGCACCCGGCGGTCGAGTGCGTGGCGCCGACGCTGATCGAGGAGTCCGGCAGCCCGAAGCCGATCGAGCGCAAGCGCGAGGAGCTGGCCGGCGTGCCCGCGACCTCGCCGCTGAGCGCGGAGGAGGTCGAGGCGATTCGCGCGATCGGCGACAACAGCGGCTCGATGCTGCTCAAGGGCGCGACGCCCGACCACGAGGGCGAGGATGCGCCCGACCGCTGGAGGCTCGGGGAGAGCCAGCTCGAAGTGGCCGAGCGCTGGGGCATCGATCCCCAGCGCGACCTGCGCAAGGTCGCCGTCTAGGGCTGCTGGAGCAGGTCCGCGCAGCGCTGCAGCTGCTCGGTGTCCTCGGGGCGCGCCTTGTCGAGGCACTCGGCGTACTGGCGGAACTGGTCGGCGTCGCTCGACTCGCCCTCCGCGCCCTCCTCGGGCCCGGGCTCCTGCCCGGTGCCCCCGCCGGCGCCCAGCGCGTCGAGCGCGCCGCCGAGCGAGTCGGTCAGCGTCGAGAGCGGCCGCGAATGGGTCGGCGCCTCGATCGCCTGGTCGCCGTTGACGTCGCGCAGCTCGACCGAGAACTTGATCGACCCGCCCCGGAGACCGCCCAGGCCGCTCTGGTCCGCCTCGGGGATGTCGAACTCGATGCGGCCCGAGACGCGCCTGATCAGGTCGTCCTGCTTGCCGACGTAGACGTCGAAGCTCGGATCCTTGACGGCCTCGCTGAGCTCCCGGATGTCGGCGCCGGTGAGCGGAGCCGGCGTGTCCGAGCCCGACCCCAACGCGCTCGCCGACCGGCGCACGAACCTGTTGAGGTTGCGCATCAGACTGACCACGTCGAGCGTCCCCGACACGTGATGGGTGTCCACGCCCGCCACCTCGGCGTCGCCCTCGTCCTTGGCCTCGGCCAGCCACGAGCGCGGGTCTAGGCCGAGCTGCCCCAGCGTCGGCCGGCCCTTGCGCTTGGAGAGCCCCCGGTTGGTCTGGCGCACCTGCGCCTGCGGCTGCTCGTAGTAGACGTCCTGGAACTTCAGGAACACGCGGTCGCCGGTGGTCAGCACGCCGCTGGTGATCGTCTGGCCGCCGCCGGAGCCCACGCGCAGCTCGATGTCGGCCGAGGGCAGCTTGCCGTCGTTGGTGCGAAACGGCCCCTCGGCCTCGATCTTGATCGGGTCCTTGACCAGACCCTTCAGCTCGACCTCGGCGTCGAGCTTGAGGTCGGCGCTGTGGATCTCACCGGAGAAGGCCCTGTCGAGCAGGTCCTCGACGCCCTCCTGGTCGTCCCCACCGCCGCACGAGACGAGCGTGACGGCACCGAGCGCAACGAGGAGAAGCAACGCAAAACGGCGCACGCCGGGCAGGATAGTGGGCGAACTCGTGCATTTTTGGGGTACAGCCGCAACCCTTCGCCACCATGCTCGTTGTAGTGAGGATGCGTCTGTTCAGCCGTACGCTCGCGCTCGCGCTGGTCGCGACGGCCCTCGTGGCCGCCCCTGCCTACGCGGGTCAGGTGATCGTCGTCGACGGCAACCACGCCAAGCGGGTGAACGACCCGAGCGTGCCGTCGAAGGCCGAGATCGCCTTGCCCCCGGCCGGCGGCCACGCGGTCGTGGCATCGCGCCGCCCGCAGCGCGCCGAAGAAGCCGCGCGCCGATCGGCGCGCCGTCTACCGCGCGCTCACACGGGCGCTGCGCTCGACGCGGATCTCCTCGGCGTCGTACAGGCGCTGGCGGGGTTGGTACGTGAACGCCATCCGCACCTACCGCCACCTCCGCGGCGCGCGGCGCGACCAGCTCGGCTACGTGATCGACGCACTCGAGGCGCTCGCGCTGCAAGACATGCTCAGCCCCACTCGCATGCCGGGCGCCTTCGTGCAGCTCGAGCGCAACCGGCGCTACTGGCGCTCGCTGCCGTTCCCGGCCGCGCGCGACCAGGTCAGCTTCAAGGGCAGCGAGGTGCTGTACGTGTACTTCCCCGGCGAGGGCCTGCAGCTGCACCCGCTGTCGACGTTCAAGAAGGCGAACAACATGCACGGCGCCTGCGAGCGCGGCGAGCCGAGCTGTGACCGCGCCGGCCTGAAGCGGCTGCTCGACGAGATGGAGGCGCTGGCGGTCAGGCGCTCCTCGAAGTTCATCGCCTGGGAGTACTCGTTCGCCTTCGACGGCGGCACCCCGCCCTGGATCAGCGGCATGGCGGACGCCACCGGGATCCAGGCGTACGGGCGCGCCGCCGACCTGCTCGGCGATCCGCACTACCTCGACGTCGCACGCGAGGCGCTGGGCGCGTTCGAGACGCCGCCACCGCTGGGCGTGCGCACGGTCGGCTTCGCCGGCGGCGTCCACTACCTGCAGTACTCGTTCGCGCCGCGGCTCTACATCTTCAACGCGTTCCTGCAGTCGCTGATCGGGCTGCGCGACTTCGGGAAGATCGCCGGTGACGCGCGCGCCACGAAGCTGTTCGACGAGGCCGAGCCCGAGGCCGAGGAGGAGATCCCGCTGTCGGACGTGGGCGACTGGTCGCGCTACTCGTACCGGGGTCCCGAGGCCAACCACGACTACCACGAGCTGCTGCGCGAGTTCCTCGCCTCGATGTGCACCCGCCGGCTGGGCGAGCTGTACTGCGAGTACGCCGACCGCTACCGCGGCTACCAGGTCGACCCGCCCGAGCTGACCTACACGGGCCCCGAGCTGACGACCGCCAAGCAGCTCACGCCCATCCGCTTCGAGGTGTCCAAGCTGTCGGCGGTCGAGGCGAAGGTCTACCGCGGCAACAAGCTCGTGTTCTCGAAGCTGGCCACGTTCCGCCGCGGCGTGGGCGCCTTCGCGTGGCGCCCGCGCGGCCCGGGCTTGTTCACGGTGCGCCTGGGAGCCAAGGAGCTGCGCACCGGGCTCGGCAAGAAGGACAGGGCCGCCACTGAGATCGAGGTGGACCCCGCACCGTAGGATCCGTGGGCTCATGACGCCCCGGACGATCCTCTACACGGGCAAGGGCGGCGTCGGCAAGACGAGCGTCGCCGCCGCCACCGCGCGCCGCTGCGCCGCAGCCGGCCTGCGCACCGTGGTGCTCTCAACCGATCCGGCGCACAGCCTGTCCGACTCGCTCGAGGCCGAGCTCGGCGCCGAGCCGACCCAGGCCGGCCCCAATCTGTTCGGCCAGGAGGTGCAGGCGCAGGTCGAGATGGAGCGCCACTGGGACTCGGTCCAGACCTGGCTCGGCGCGATGCTCGAGGAGCGCGGCGTGGACCGCATCTCGGCCGAGGAGCTGACCGTCCCGCCCGGCATGGACGAGCTGTTCTCGCTGCTCTGGATCAAGCGCCACCACGAGGAGGGCGAGTTCGACTGCGTGATCGTCGACTGCGCGCCCACCGGCGAGACGCTGCGGCTGCTGTCGTTCCCGGACGTCGTCACCTGGTGGCTCGAGCGGATCCTCCCCTCCCAGCGCAAGCTCGCCCCGTTCGCGCGGACGCTGTTCGACCTGCCGCTCCCCGGCGACGGCGTGTTCGACGACGTCGAGCGGCTGGCGCGCAACCTGGTCGCGATGAACGGCATCCTGCGCGACCACTCACGCACCTCGATGCGGCTGGTGATGAACCCGGACCGGATGGTGGTCAAGGAGGCGATGCGCACCTTCACCTACCTCAACCTCTACGGCTACCTGACCGACGCTGTCGTGGTCAACCGGCTGCTACCCGCGGACGGCTACTTCGCGGCCTGGAGCGAGGTCCAGCAGGAGCAGCTCGAGCTGGTGCGCTCGGCGTTCGAGCCCGTGCCGGTGCTGACCGCGAACTACCTGGAGCGCGAGGTGGTCGGCCCGGTGATGCTCGACCGGCTCGCCGACGAGGTCTTCGAGGACGGCGACGCGGCGGCGCTGCTGCACAGCGAGCTGGCCCAGCAGCTGGTGACCGACAACGGGCGTGCGACCCTGCGAGTGAGCGTCCCGTTCGCCGACAAGGGCGACCTCTCGCTGAAGAAGATCGGGATCGAGGTGATCGTGCGGGTGGGACCGCAGAAGCGGACTATCATGCTGCCTCCGGCGCTCGCCGCCTATTCAGCCAGCGGCGCACGCTTCGAGGACGGCACGCTCGAGATCGAGTTCGAGAAGAATGAACACTGAGCCGCTGCCAGAGGACGAGCCACGCCGCACCGGGCCGCCGCCACCGCCGCCCCACGGCTTCGACCCGTCCGCGCTGTTCGTGGTGCTCGACGGCCTGCGGCGCGTGGCCCCACGCGAGGTGCAGGGCCAGCTGACCGACCTGATCCGCGAGTTCCTGCTGACGCTGCGCTCGCTGATCGACTGGTACCTGGAGCGCCTGGACCGCCCGCGCCGCGAGCCCGAGGTCGAGGACATCCCGATCGACTGATGGCCTCGAGCTACGAGTCTCTTCCGCCCAACCTGCCGGTGCCGGAGGACGACGGCGCGGCCGACCATCTAACCGGGATGACGCTGCCCTCGCTCGAGCTGTCGGTGGCGGGCGGCGGCCGCTTCGACCTGCGCGAGGCCGCGACGATCGGCACGCTGGTGGCGTTCGTCTACCCGCGCACCGGCACACCGGGCCAGCCGCTCGTGCCGGGCTGGGACGACATCCCCGGCGCACGCGGCTGCACGCCGCAGAGCTGCGCGTTCCGCGAGCGCCACTTCGCGCTCGCCGGCCTGGGCGCGACGGTCGTCGGGGTCAGCGCGATGGACCCGGCCGAGCAGCACGCGTTCGCCGAGCGCGAGCAGCTGCCCTATCCGCTGCTCAACGACGGCCCCCTGCTGCTGCGCGACCAGCTCGGCCTGCCGACCTTCGACGTGTGCGGGACGACGCTCTACAAGCGCCTGACGCTCGTGGCCCGCGCGCGGCCGGATCGACAAGGTCTTCTACCCGGTGTTCCCCCCGGACGGCAACGCGGCCGAGGTGGAGAGCTGGCTCTGCGCGAGCGTTACTTGAAGCGCGGCAGGCCCTTCGGGCCGGCGTCTTTGAGGATGTAGCCCCACAGCCGGCGCACGTGCTGGGGGTAGCGGGTGGCCACGTTGCGGCCCTCGTGAGCGAGCGAGTAGAGCCGCTTGTCCTTGCCCCGGTTGTCCGAGATCAGCAGCCACTTGTCGTCGCGGGCGGCCACATAGGTGCTGTACGCCGCGGTCCGGTAGCTGCGCTTCTGGCCGGGCTGCTTGCCGTCCAGCAGCGGCGACAGGTCCGCGCCGTTCATGAAGCTCGGCTTGTCGAAGCCGAGCACCGACAGCACCGTCGGGCCGATGTCGTGGTGCGACGCCCAGTAGCGGCTCGCCTTGCCCTTCGCCTTGCCGGCCGGGTGACGGATCGCGAACGGCACGTGGCTGAGCTCGGTGTGCACCTCGGTGTAGCGCTTGCCCACCCACCCGTACTCGCCGAGCAGCACCCCGTGGTCGCTCGTGAGGATCACGAGCGTGTTGTCGAGCACGCCGGTGTTGGCCAGGTGGTCGAGGAAGTGCCCGAGCCAGGCGTCGACCATCGTCACCTCGGCCGCGTACAGCTCGCGCATGCGGTGCAGCAGCGACTGCGTCAGCCCCAGCCCGGCGTACTTGGCCGCCGGCGTCGGGAACGGCTGGATCGGCTCGACGCCGCTGGCGTCGGGCGAGCCGTACATGTCGCTGATGCGCTTCGGCACGTCCCAGGGCTCGTGGGCGTCGAACGAGTCGATCACCAGCGCGAACGGCTGACGGGCGCGGGCCCAGTCGACCCACCCCATCGCCGTGGTGAAGACGCGCGGCGAGAGGTACTGGTCCTCGGGCCGGTCGCGCGGGTTGGCCTGGAGGTACGCCTTCATGCGCGGCTCGCTGCGCGACCCGCGCAGCGACGACGGGAGGTACTTGTAGAGCTCTTCCTGGGTCACGGTGCCGGTCGGCTTGCGCCGTAGCGGCACCTGACCGTCGACCAGCTCGACCCGGTCGAGGCGCCGGCGGAACTTCTTGTGCACCGGCAGCAGCATGTGCGGGTTGTCAGTGACGTAGCCGGTGGTCCAGCCCTTGTCGCGCAGGACCTCCGTCCACATCTTGCCGTCGCTGCCGACCGGCTCCCAGCCCGGCTGCGGCGGCAGGTCCTCGTACGGATGCCAGCCGCGGTAGGGGTAGATCCGCTTGCCGGACATGACCGAGCGGCGGGCGGGGATGGTGGGCATCGCCTCCGGGAAGGCGCGCGTGAAGCGCAGCGACTCGCGCGCGGCCTTGTCCCAGACGGGGGTCTTCGCGCGCGGGCCGTAGATGTGGTCGGCACGCAGGCTGTCCATTACGACCACGACCACGTTCATCGCACCGACCGGCGCCTTGCCCAGCTTGACCTCCTGGCCGGCGGCCTCCTGCTCCTTGTCGCAGGCGGCGGCGCTCATCAACGTCAGGCCGGCGGCGCCCGCGCCGCCAGCCCGGAGTACGTCCCGGCGTGTGAGCTCGTCCGCCAAGCCGCTAGGAGGCGCGCCTCGAGATGTCTATCGAGCGGATCGCGTGCTCGTCGGGGAGCTTGCCCAGCACCTGGCGCAGGACCTCGTGGACGTCGCGCTCGTCGTGACCGAAGTCGTCGAGCATCGACTTCAGCGCCGTCCAGGTGATCTTGAGCTGTGCCGGGGTCAGATCCAGCCGGTAGGCGATCTCGTCGGGACCGATCAGGTGGAGCTCGTCGTCAGCCATGAGCGCCCGAAGGGTAGCCTGTCGGGCGGTGGCCAAGACCTGGGTGCTAACCGGATCGCTGGACAACTTCCGCGCCACGCGCGACCACGGCTTTCGCGTGATCGGGGCGAAGGAGCGCCGGCGCGGAATGGCCGAGCAGATCGAGCCGGGCGACCGGATCGTCTTCTACGTCACCGGCGTGCAGGCGTTCGGCGGGATCGTGCGGGTCACGAGCGAGCTGTACGAGGACCGCGAGCGGATCTGGCCGGGGAAGCCCGGGAACGCCGACCCCTACCCGTGGCGCTTCGAGACCGAGCCGGAGCTCCTGCTCGACGAGGACGACTTCGTGCCGGCCGTCGAGCTGGCGGGCGAGCTCGAGCACGTGGCCAAATGGCCGGCCGAGCACTGGACCCTGGCCTTCCAGGGCCAGCTCCGCATCGTCAGCGACGCCGACTCCGAGCTGCTCGAGCGCCGGCTCCGTCAGGCCGCGCCGGCCGCGGCGTGACCACGGCGCACGAGCGGCACTACTCGCTGGAGGAAGCCTCGGCGTTGCTGCCGCGGGTGGCCGAGCTGCTGGCCACGATGCGCCGCGCACGCGACCGCCTGGGCGACGCCGAGGCGCGCGAGGCGCTCGAGGCCGCCGGCCAGTCGAACGGCGGCGGTGAGCCGGGCAAGCTCGTGTCGGAAGGGTTCCTCGAGCTGCGGGAAGCAATGCTCGAGCTGCGGGGCCTGGGAATCGTGCTGCGCGACCTCGATCGCGGACTGGTCGACTTCCCGGCGTTGCGCGACGGCCGCGAGGTCTACCTGTGCTGGGAGGAGGGTGAGCCCGAGATCGGCTTCTGGCACGAGCCCGACGCCGGCTTCGGCGGGCGGCGCCCGCTCGACGATGGCTGAGGTGGTGCGCACGTTCAGGCTGCTCGGATTCGAGCAGCGGATGGCCGCCGTCGGCGCGGTGCTGCTGGCGATCAGCACGTTCGGCCCGTTCTCGTTCGTCGAGGTGGCCGAGATCGCCGTGGCGCTGGGGGTGCTGGCGCTGTTGCGGGCCAGGGCGCTCGGCAAGGAGTTCCACCTGCCGTTTGGCGACGGGACCGTCATCGCCGCGGCCGGCATCTGGGCGGCGCTGCTGATCGTGGTGCGGCTGTTCGACCGCCCGCTCGGCCAGAACCTGCTCGCGCTGGTGTGTGCGGCGATCCTGGTGTTCGCCGGCGCGCTCGAGCGCGCCAAGCGGCCGGCCGACGACCTGCCGCCGCGGGCCTCGCCTCCTCCGCCGCCGCGCCCGCGGCCGCCGGCGTCCGGCGACCGCCCGTCCGCCGCCCCCGCCGGCGAGACCCCCACCGAACCGCTGCCCCCACCCGAGTTCGAGCCCTACCAGCCGCAGGAGGGCGAGCAGCTGCGGCTGGGCGGCGAGGAGTCGAAGCCTCAGCCGCCCGGCGACGCCTGAGGCAGCGCGCGGGCCGGCATCCGCATCAGCGTGACCCCGACGACAGCGGCCAGCACCTGCGCCGCGGCGGCCACCAGCATCGCCTCGGCCGAGCCGAGACCCGTGGCAACCGGGCCGGCCAGCGCCGCGCCCATCGCGAACGAGCCGACCTTCAGGCCGGCCGCGGTGGTGAAGACCTGGCCGTAGAGCGACGGCGGGACGACCTGCTGGCGCACCGCGAACTGAGCGGCGAGAGCGGGCCCGTCGGCGAGCCCGGCGAGGGCGATCAGCGCCAGCAACACGGGCAGCTCGCCGGCCAGCGGCCAGGTCAGCATCAGCGCGCCGAAGATCGCGTAGCCGGCTAGGACGATCCGCTCCGGCGGGACACGCCGCTGGAGGCGGACGAGGCTGAGGGCGCCGAGAGTGGAGCCGGCCGCGAAGGCCGCCCACATGAAGCCGGCGTCGCTGCGCTCGCCGCCGAGGTGCTCGACCGCGAACAGCGGGAACGTGACGGTCATCAGACCGAGGCCGCCGAGGCCGATCGCGGCGGCCACGGTGATCCCGCGCAGCTCGGGCACGGAGACGATCTGGCGGATGCCGTCGATCGCCACGCCCAGCAGCGTGCGGTCGCCGCCGCGCCGGTCCGGGCCGCGGTCGAGCCCGGGGATGCGCAGGATCAGGACCAGCGCAACGAGCGCCAGCCCGGCCTCGACCAGGAGCGAGGTCTCCGGCCCGAACGCGCCCGACAGCCCACCGGCGAGCGCGGGGCCGACGACCAGCGCGCTGTTGAAGCTGGTCGTCTCGAGCGCGTTGGCCGGCGGGAGCAGGTCGTCCGGCACGAGCACGGGGATGAAGCTCGTGAAGCCGCCGAAGGAGAGCGGATACGTCAGCCCGGCCATCAGCACGGTCAGCGGGATCACCCAGTTGGGCGTGTTGCCGGCCACCAGGACGAGCACCACGAGCATCGTCGAGATCAGCAGCTGGTCGAGCACCATCAGGTGGCGGCGGCGGCCGGTCAGGTCGAGCCAGGCGCCGAGCAGCGGGCCCGAGATCAGGCTCGGCAGCGTGATCGCGGCCACCGCGAGTCCGGCCAGGCCGGCGCTGTCGGTGCGATCGAGCACGAGCAGCACGACGCCGACCGAGAACATCTCGTCGGAGACGCGGGCGAGCGTGGCGGCGCTGACGAACGGCAGGTAGCCGGGCTGGTTGCGCAGGCGGCGGAGCGAAACGCGGTCCACCGGCCCATCCTTCAGGCGGCCCTAGCCGGCCGGCGGGATCGCCTGGCGGAAGCGGAACATGAAGTCGGGGTCGACCTGCTGCTTGATCTCGCGCAGCCGGGGCAGGTTCGAGGCGTAGTAGGACCTCTGCCACGTGCTGAGCTGGGGGTCGATGTAGTTCTGGTAGGCCTGGCCCGAGGCGTACGGCCGCAGCGCCTTCCAGACGCCGTTGATCCACCCGCGGCTGGGCGTGCCGCTGCCGGTGAAGTAGGCGCCGTACTGGAGCGAGAAGAGCATGTCGCGGTGCACGAACGCGGTGGCGCCGGCGGCGGGCCTGTTGTAGGCGCCGCCGTAGGCGTCCAGGATCAGCGCGCCCGAGCCGAGCGACGGCGTCCGCTGGCGGCGCTCGATCCAGTCGATCATCAGTTGGCGCCCGCGCGCCGGCAGCGGCTCGTCGAAGTAGTCCGACTTGGCGTAGAAGGCGGCGCGCGGCAGCTGGCCGCCGGGGCTGGTGCCGCGCGTGTGGCAGGCGCGGAAGCCCTCGTCGAGGCAGCCGGCCCAGCGCAGCACAAGGCTCATCATCGAGGAGCTGCCGGTGGAGACCGAGGCGCCGTCCACGCGCGCGAGCGGGCCGATCAGGCTGCGCAGCTTCGACTCCGAGCCGAAGTACTGGCCGAGCGCGGTGACGCTCGGGGAGCCCGAGCCGCCGGTGGTGCCGAGCGTGAAGATCGAGGTGAGCGCGGCGGGCGCGTGCGGGGCGAACCTCTGCCAGGCGGCCAGCGCCGCGCTGGCCTGGCTCCAGGGGAAGCGGATGAAGAACCAGGCCGCGCCGGTGGCGCGGTGGGCGCGGAACGTGAGCGAGGTGACGATCCCGAAGTTGCCGCCACCGCCGCCGCGGCAGGCCCAGTAGAGGTCCTCGTTCGTGTCGGCGTCCACGCGGCGGGCGCGACCGTCGGCGGTGACGATCGTGGCGGCGGCGAGGTTGTCGGTGGTCAGGCCGAAGCGGCGGCCCGAGAGGCCGTGCCCGCCGCCGAGCGCGAGCCCGGCGATGCCAACCGACGGGCACGAGCCGGCCGGGACCAGCAGGCCGCGCGAGGCGAGCTTCGAGTAGACGTCGATCAGCTGGGCGCCGGCGCCGACCGTGGCGCGGCCGTTCGAGACGCCGATGCCGCGCAGGCGGCTGAGGTCGACCACGACGCCGCCGGCGATCGTCGAGTAGCCGGCGTAGCTGTGGCCGCCCGAGCGGGCGGTGATGCGCACGCCGAAGCGATTGGCCCAGTTGACGACGGCCTGGACGTCGCGCGTATCGAGCACCTGCACCACGGCCTGCGGACGGATGCCGTCGTAGCGCGTGTTGTAGACGAGCCGCTCCGAGTTGTAGCCCGGCGTCCCAGGAAAGAGGACCTTGCCGCGAACCGCAGCGCGGAGCGCGTTTGCGGCGCGCTTGGGCAGCGGCGGCCGCCGTCAGCTCGGCCGGCAGCGCGAGCTCGAGGGCGCCGGCGGCGCCGAGGCCGAGGAAGGCGCGGCGGTCGAGGGCCACGGCGGCGCGACTCTGCGGTGCCCGGCGACCGGCAGCGATGAGCGTCCAATCGATGGCGCGCCCCCTCCGCGGCCGGCTTCTGGGGGGTGCCGGAAGAAGCGTCCCTATACGGGACGGAACTTCCGGGACCTCCCGCGCGAAGTGCCGCGGCGCTACCGGCCCCCGCTCGAGCCCTCGCCGCCGCCAGCGCTGAGCGACACGGCCACCGGCTGCGCATCCCAGTCGCATGGCGACTGCCGTGCGCCTTCGCGCGTCTGGCCCACCAGCTGCCCGCCCGGGCACTCGGCGGCCGATACGCGGCGGCGGGGGTTCGTGATCGCGATCAGTCCGAGGATGCCGCCCAGTGCCACCAGGGCCGTCGCGATCCCGAGCCCCATCTGGAACGCGGCCACCGAGGCGTCCTCCGCCGATTCGCGCACCGAGGCCGCCACGTCGTCGGACACGCCCTGGACCTGCACCACCCCCAGCGGCTGCCGCTTTGCCTGCTCCACCGCCCGCGCCACCTCGGGCCGCGCCAGCGCCTGCTCGCCGACCTCCTCGTCGAGCTTCGACCCGAACGTCGCCGCGACCACCGCGCCCACCGCCGCGATCGCCACCAGCGATGCCACTCGGGCGATCGCGTTGTTCACACCGGACGCGATCCCGGCGTTGCTGTCGTCCGCGTCGGCCAGCACCGTCGAGGTCAGCGGCGCGACCGTCATCGACAGCCCCACCCCGAACACCAACAGGCCGGGCAGCACGTCCGACACGTACTTGGCGTCGGCGTCCACCCGCATCATCAGCAGCGCGATACCGACCGCCGCCACCAGTGGGCCGAAGCCCATGAAGAAGCGCGGTCCGTACTTGTCGGCGAGCGCGCCGAAGCGCATCGACAGCCCGAACATCAGCAGGGTCACCGGAATGCTCGAGCTGCCCGCCTCGAGCGCGCTGAAGCCGGCCACCTGCTGCAGGAACAGGACGAGGAAGAAGAACAGCAGGCCGAGACCGCCGTACATCAGGAACGTCTCGAGGTTGCCGGCGGCGAAGTTGCGCCTGCGAAACAGCGCCAAGCGGCAGCATCGGGCGCTCGGCCCACCTGCCCTCCCAGAGCAGGAACCCGGCGAACAGCAGCACCCCGAGCACCAGCGGCAGCGCCACGACCGGCGAAGCCCATCCGTGCAGCGGCTGCTCGATCAGCCCGAACGTCAGCCCGGCCAGGCCGAGCGCGCACAGCAGGGCTCCGACCACGTCCACACGCGCGGTCGGATCGCGCTCGCGGCCGACCGGCACGAAGCGCACGATCATGATGATCGTGATCACCACGATCGGCACGTTGATCGCGAAGATCCAGCGCCAGGAGGCCGCGTCGACGAGCTGACCGCCGATCACCGGGCCCAGCACGGTTCCGATCCCGCCCCACGCCGTCCACGCGCCGACTGCCTTGCCGCGCTCGTCGGGCGGGAAGGTCGACACGATCACGGCCAGCGCCGCGGGCGTAAGCAGCGCGCCCGCCATCCCCTGGAGCGCCCGGGCGCCGACGAGCACCTCGATCGTGGGCGCGATCGCGCAGAGCAGGGAGGTCACACCGAACAGGAACACGCCCAGCGCGAACACGCGCCGCTCGCCGAATATGTCCCCCAGCGAGCCGCCGATCAGCAGCAGCGAGGAGAGCGTGACCAGGTACGCGTTGGCCGTCCACTGCTGCCCGGCCAGGCCGCCGCCCAGGTCGTCGGCGATCGCCGGCAGCGCCACGTTCGCGACGGTCGAGTCGACCGTGACGACCGTCGTCCCCAGGATCGCCGCCGCCAGCACCAGCTGCTTCCGGCGCGGGGTGAGCGCCTCCTGCCCGCCGCGCGCGGCGGCCTCCATCAGCTCGGCGCGGAGCCGTTGACCGAATCCGCCCCGCGCGGACTCGGTCCCACGTATCGCGCGGTCGGCCTGATCAGCCGACCGTCGCGCTTCTGCTCGAGGATGTGGGCGGCCCAGCCGGCGACCCGCGCGCAGGAGAACATCGGGGTGAACAGCTCGGGCGGCACGTCCGCGTAGTCGAGCACCACGGCCGACCAGAACTCGACGTTCGTGGCGAGCACCCGGTCCGGCTTGCGCGCCTTCAGCTCGGCCAGCGCGGCCTGCTCGAGCTTCTCCGCGACCTCGAGCCGCGGCGCGCCGATCTCGCGCGCCGTGCGGCGCAGCACGCGCGCCCGCGGATCCTCGGCACGGTAGACGCGGTGGCCGAAGCCCATCAGTCGATCGCCCTGGTCGAGCGCGCGCTTGACCCAGCGCTCGGCGTCGCCGTCGGCGTCAACCTCGTCGAGCATGGTCAGCACGCGCGAGGGCGCCCCGCCGTGGAGCGGCCCCGACAGCGCCCCGACGCCCGCCGACAGCGCCGCCGCCACGTCGGCGCCGGTCGAGGCCACCACGCGCGCGGTGAAGGTGGAGGCGTTCATGCCGTGCTCGGCGGCGGAGATCCAGTAGGCGTCGATCGCCTTGACGTGCTTGGGGTCGGCCTCGCCGCGCCAGCGGATCAGGAAGCGCTCGGGGATCGACTTCGCCTTGTTCACCTCGAGCTGCGGGACCGGCGGGCGCCCCACGCCGCGCGCGGACTGGGCCACGAACGACAGCGCCATCACCGACACGCGCGCCAGGTCGTTGCGCGCCTGCTCGTCTGAGATGTCGATCAGCGCCTGCAGGCCCCACTCGGGCGCGAGCATCGCCAGCGCCGCCTGGAGATCCGCGCGCGGATCGGCCGTGCGAACGGCCAGCGGATGCGGCTCGGCCGGCGGCATCCCCGGCTCGAAGGTGCCGTCGACGAGCAGCCCCCAGACCTTCTCGAAGGGCACGTGACCGACCAGCTCCTCGATGTCCACGCCGCGATAGCGCAGCGCGCCCCCCTCCTTGTCGGGCTCGGCGATCGACGTGTCGAACGCGATGACACCTTCGAGCCCGGAGGGAACCTCGATCAGATCAGCCATTGACGGCCGAGGATACCCGCATGACTTCGTCACCCACGGCGATTCGCCCGCCGCTGACGATGTCCGCGCGCAGTCCCCCGCGGTGCACCAGCCCGCGCAGCACGCCGGAGTAGGTGAGCCCCTGCAGGTGGTTGCACGGCTCGCACAGCTCCTGCCCGACGCACTCCACCTCGCCGACCGTGAAGCGCTCGCCGACCAGGTCGTTGAGCCGGATGCCGCGCGTGAGCACCTGGCGGCGCACCTCGGCCGGCGACAGCTCGATGCCGGTGTCCGCTCGCAGGCCCTCGAGCGCCTCGGCCTCGATCAGCGTCAGGTCGCGCGCCTCGGCGTAGCGGTCGCCGACCACCCCGTCGGCGGTCACCTCGACCGCGTCGACGGGCTGCGGTAGCTCGCTCTCCACGGCCGCGACATGGATCTGCTCGACCGATCCGGCCACGCGACCAGGGTACATTGCGGGCAGTGCGGATCCTGGACGAACGCGTCGAGCGCTACATCCACGGGCTCCAGCCCGAGCGCTCCGAGATCATGGCCGAGATGGAGGCCGTGGCCGAACGCGACGGCGTCCCGATCGTGCACTGGGAGACCGGGCGCTTCCTGGCGGTGCTGTGCCGCACGCTCGACCCGGTCGTGCTCGAGGTCGGCACCGCGATCGGCTACTCGACGCTGCACATGGCCGAGCAGCTGCGGCAGGGACGCGTGATCACCCTCGAGCTGCGCGAGGATCGCGCCCGTCAGGCCCGCGACTTCTTCGAGCGCGCCGGGGTGGCCGACCGCGTGGAGCTGATCGAGGGCGACGCGCGCGAGACGATCGAGGCGGTCAACGGCCCGATCGACCTGCTCTTCGTCGACGCCGCCAAGGACGAGTACCGCGGCTACATCGAGCTGGCCGAGCCGAAGCTGTCCCCGCGGGCGGTCCTGGTCGTCGACAACATGCTGATGTCCGGCGAGGTGGCGCTGGACGAGGCCGAGAGCGGCCAGTGGCGCGCGGAGTCGCTGACCGCCGCCCGGGAGCTGAACGCCGAGCTGCTCGTCAGCGACGGCTGGCTCGCCTGCGTGCTGCCGATCGGCGACGGCGTCGCCTTCGCAACGCGGCGATGAAGGCCCTGCTCGCGGTGTTCGGGGCCGTGCAGCTCGTGCTCGGCCTGCTGCTCTGGCTCACGCCCGGCTTCTTCTTCGACGAGATCGGCCCGTACGGCGTGCGCAACGACCACTACATGGGCGACCTCGCGACCTGGTACCTCGCGCTCGGCGCCGCGACGCTGGTTGCGGTGAGGCGATGCCCGCTGGCGGGTGCCCGTGCTGGCGCTCGCGCTCATCCAGAACACGCTGCACGTGGTCAACCACGCTGATCGACGTCGGCGACGCCGACCCCGAGTGGCTCGGGCCGGCGAACTTCGTCTCGCTGGCGCTCACCTCGCTGCTGCTCGCCTGGATGCTGAACGTCGCGCGCGAGCCGGCGCGGATGAGGGTGTTCGTGGCCGGCGCGAGCGGGGCGATCGGGCGCCCGCTGGTGCCGAGGCTGATCGCGGCCGGCCACGAGGTGACCGGCACGACGCGGTCGCCAGGGCAGCGCGGAGGCGATCCGCGCCGCCGGCGCCAGCGCGGCGATCGTGGACGCTCTCGACGCGGACGCGCTGCGCGAAGCGGTCGAGCGGGCGGCGCCGGAGGTGGTCGTGCACGAGCTGACCGCGCTGCCGGAGCGCTTCAACCCGCGCAAGCGCGACCTCTACGACGCGACCAACAGGATCCGCCGCGACGGCACCCGCAACCTGCTCGACGCCGCCCGGGCCGCCGGTGTGCGGCGCTTCGTCTGCCAGAGCATCGCGTTCGCGTACGCGCCCGCCGCCGAGGCCAAGGTCATGGACGAGGAGGCGCCGCTCAACCTCGCGGCGCCGCCCCCGTTCTCGGAGGGGATGCGGGTGATCGCAGAGATGGAGCGAGCCGTGCTCGACGCCGAGGGGCTCGAGGGACTCGTGCTGCGCTACGGCTGGTTCTACGGTCCCGGCACCTACTACGGCGAGGGCGGCAGCATGGCCGCGGACGTGCGCAAGCGCCGCTTCCCGGTGGTGGGCAGCGGCAGCGGCCTGTTCTCGTTCATCCACACAGACGACGCGGCGGAGGCGACGGTGGCGGCCGTCGAGCGCGGCGCCCCGGGCGTCTACAACATCGTCGACGACGAGCCGGTCGCCCTGCGCGACTGGGTGCCGGCCTACGCCGAGGCGATCGGCGCGCCGCCGCCGCGCCGGGTGCCGGTCTGGCTGGCGCGGCTGGTGGCCGGCAAGATGGCGAGCTCGATGAACGTGCAGCCGGGCGCCTCCAACGCGAAGGCGAAGCGCGAGCTTGGCTGGAAGCCGCGCTGGCGGTCGTGGCGCGAGGGCTTCCTGGAAGCGCCGCGCTAGCCGTACTGCCCGACCGCCACGAGAAAGCACGCCGCGCCCGCGAACACCATCGCGATCCCGATCCCCACGACCACCTTCAGCTGCGTCAGGTGACCGAGCGCCCCGACCACCATGCCCGTGCCGAGCAGCACGAACGAGGCGGTCAGCAGCGTGTGCAGGTCGTCCAAGGACGCGAAAGTATCCTTGTGGGCGGATGAGCGACGCGTTCGGGACGATCGAGGAAGCTCGCAAGGGGCTCGGCGACGCCGGCTACCTCGCGGACGAGTCCACCGCCATGGTGTCCTTCCTGGCCGGCCGGCTGGGCAAGCCGGTCCTGGTCGAGGGCCCGGCCGGCGTGGGCAAGACCGAGCTGGCCAAGGCCGTCTCGCGCGCGACCGGTCGCGCGCTGATCCGGCTCCAGTGCTACGAGGGGCTCGACGAGGCCAAGGCGCTCTACGAGTGGAACTACCGCAAGCAGCTGCTGCGCATCCAGACCGAGGCGCGCGAGGCCGGCTGGGAGCAGGTCAAGGACGACATCTTCGGTGAGGACTTCCTGCTCGCCCGGCCGCTGCTCAACGCGATCACGGCCGAGGTACCGGTGGTGCTCCTGATCGACGAGATCGACAAGACCGACCAGGAGTTCGAGGCGATGCTGCTCGAGGTCCTGTCCGACTTCCAGATCTCGATCCCCGAGCTGGGCGTGGTCGAGGCTCGCACCCGACCGCTCGTGCTGCTCACCTCGAACAACTCGCGGGAGCTGACCGAGGCGCTCAAGCGCCGCTGCCTCTACCTGTGGCTCGACTACCCGAGCGTCGAGCGCGAGCTCGAGATCGTGCACCTGCACGCGCCCGAGCTGGACGCCGGAATCGCCCGCAAGCTCGTCGAGGTCGTGCACATGGTGCGCGCGCTCGACCTCAAGAAGCCGCCGTCGATCGCCGAGTCGATCGACTGGGCGCGCGCGCTGATGCTGCTCGGCGCCGAGGACATCGACCAGGCCATGCTCCAGAAGACGATGTCGATCATCGTCAAGCACCGCACCGACCTCGACCTGGTGGCCGAGCGCGTCGGGGTCAAGCTCGGCGACGGCGGCATCCTGGGCGCCCAGCGCGCCGGCTGACCGTGGGCAAGCCAGGGCTGTACGGAGGCATGCCGGAACCCGGACCGCCGGGCATGGCCCCGCGGCTGCTCGAGTTCGCCGACGAGCTGCGCAACGAGGGCGTGGCGGTCGGCACGTCCGAGCTGCTCGACGCCTTCGAGGCCCTGGACGCGGTCAGCTGGACCTCGCAGGTCGGCTTCCGCGAGGCGCTCGCGACCACGCTGGCCAAGTCGCAGGAGGACCGCCGCGTGCTCGACGTGCTGTTCGACCGCTTCTTCTTCCGCGCGGTCGAGCGCGAGGCCGTCAACCGCGGGCTCACCGAGGAGCGCTTCCAGGGTGCCGAAGGGCTCGACCTCGACGCGCTGCGCGAGCGCATCAGGGAGGCGCTGCGCGCCGGCAACGACGGTGAGATGCGCGACCTCGCGCGGCTGGCCATCGCCGCCTTCGGCCGCCAGGGCGAGGGGTCCGGGGTGATCGGCGTGGACGTGCAGCGGATCCGGCGCACGCTCGGCTTGAAGGGCGAGCGGCTCGGGGCCGAGCTGCCCGACCCGGACGCTGTGCCGCGCGACGCGCTCCAGGAGTTCGAGCAGCACGTGCGCCGCGAGCTCGAGCGCCAGATGATCGAGCGGACGCAGTCGCTGCCCCCGGCCAAGCCGCTGCGCGAGTTCGACCGCAGCCTGCCGACCAACCCGGCCCAGGACCTCTCGCAGGTGCACCGGGTGGTCGCGCAGATGAAGCGGCGCCTGGCGTCGCACGGCCGCGAGCACCGCGGCCGGCGCCGGTCCTGGCAGGTCGACGTGCGCCGCACGATGCGCGCCTCGCTGCAGACCGGCGGTGTCCCGCTCGACCTGAAGTTCCGCCCGCGCCGGCCGCGCCGGCCCGAGCTGTACGTGCTCTGCGACGTGTCGACGAGCGTCACCAGCGCCAGCGTCTTCTTCCTGTCGGTGCTCCACGCCCTGCACGACCAGTTCCGCAAGCTGCGCTCGTTCGTGTTCGTGGAGCGCATCTCCGAGGTGACCGACGTCTTCGAGCGCGAGCGCTCGTTCGAAACGGTCTCGCGCAAGATCGCCACGGACGCCGGCGTCGCCGACGTGTCCGGCTACACCGACTACGGCCGCGTCTGGCTCGAGTTCCTGGAGAAGGTCATGGACGACCTCGACCCGCGCTCGACCGTGATCGTGCTAGGCGACGCCCGCACCAACGGCCGCGAGCCCCACGCGCAAGTGCTCGCCCAGGTCGCGGAGCGCGCCGGCCGCACGTTCTGGATCAACCCCGAGCCGCGCCTCTACTGGAACTACGGCGACTCGGTGATGTCCGCCTACGAGCCCTTCTGCGACGGCGTCTTCGAGTGCTGGACCACCAAGCAGCTCGAGGTGTTCGTGAACGCGATCGCGGACCTGCAAGTCGGCTCCTGACGTAAGGGGGGCATGCGGCGGCGCGAGTTCCTGGCGACTCTCGGGCTGCTTCCGCTGATCCCATACGCCTGCGAGCACAGGCGCCCGGCGCTGGCGCTGGCCACCGCCGACACCGAGGCGCACGTGGCCGTGCTGGACGCCGCCACCGGGCGGGTGCGCGCTCGCGTGGCCACGGTCGAGGAGCCGCGGAGCATCGAGGCGGCGGGCGGCCTGCGGGCCGTCGTCGCGCACACGAGCTCGGGCGCCGTCTCGCTGCTGGAAGGGCCTCCGGTGCGCGTGCGGCGCGTCCTGCGCGGCATGTCCGAGCCGCGCTACACGGCAGTCGGCCCAGACGCGCGCTACGCCTACGTGACCGACTCGGGCACCGGCGAGCTGGTCGTGATCGACCTCGAGCGCGGGCGCGTTGTTGGCGGCGCCCAGGTCGGCGCGCTCGCCCGCCACCTCGCGATCGCGCCCGACGGCCGCACGCTCTGGGTGGCGCTGGGCTCGAAGGCGCCGGCGGTGGCCGTCGTGGACCTGTCCGAGCCGCGCCGGCCTCGCCCCCGTGGCCTGCTGCACCCGCCGTTCCTCGCCCACGACGTGGCCTGCTCGCCCGGCGGCCGGCGGCTCTGGATCAGCTCCGGCGACCGCTTCGAGCTCGCGCTGTACGCGCCGGGCCGACCGCGGCCGATCACCGTGCTGCCGGCGGGCACGCCCCCGCAGCACATCAGCTTCGGCGCCGGCCGGGCCTACGTGGCCAGCGGCGACGACGGCTCGCTGGCGGTGCAGCGCGTGGGCGACGGCAAGGTGCTCGCGCGCACGGCGGTGGCGAAGGGCTCGTACAACGTCCAGCACGGAGTGGGCCGCGTGATCACCCCGTCGCTGGACGACGGCACGGTCACGATCGTCGGCGAGGGCGGCCGTGTGATCGCCCGCAACCGCATCGCGCCGGCCGCGCACGACGCCTGCCTGATCTAGCCGAAACGCTTACCTCGCGGGTAATTGAGGCACTGCCCTCGCGCCGGCAAGCTGGCCGGCATGAACACGACCAGCGACAACCTCACTCCCTGGGCGGCCCTGCCGGTGCTCCTCGCCGGAGCCTTCATGGTCGTTCTCGACTTCTTCATCGTCAACGTCGCGCTCCCCTCGATCGCGACCGACCTCGGCGCCGGCGAGAGCTCCCTGGAATGGGTCGTCGCCGGCTACGGGCTCACCTTCGCCGCCTTCCTGATCACGGCCGGGCGGCTCGGCGACGATCTCGGGCGCCGGCGCGTCTACGCGATCGGGCTGGCCCTGTTCATCGTGGCCTCGGCGGCCTGCGGCCTCGCCCCCAGCCCAACCACGCTGGTGCTCGCGCGCGTCGCGCAGGGCGTCGCCGGCGCCGTGGTGATGCCGCAGGTGCTCGCCATCATCGGCGTCACCTACCGCGGGCCCGACTACGTCCGCGCGATGAGCCTCTACGGCCTCGCGCTCGGCCTGGCCGCCGTCGGCGGGCAGGTGATCGGCGGCGCACTGGTGGAGACCGACGTCGCCGGCCTGGGGTGGCGCAGCTGCTTCCTGATCAACGTCCCGATCGGCCTGGCCGCGCTCGCCGCCACGCCCCGGCTGGTGCCGGAGTCGCGTGCGGACCGGCGCACGCGCGTGGACGTGGCCGGCGCGGCGCTGGTGGCGGTCGGGCTGACGGCCGTGCTGCTGCCGCTGATCCAGGGCCGTGAGCAGGGCTGGCCGGCGTGGACGTGGGTCTCGCTGGCGCTCGCCCCGGTGCTCCTGGGCGCGTTCCTGCGCCGCCAGCGGCGCCTCGGCGAGAACGGCGGCGACCCGCTGCTCGACCTGCGGCTGTTCGAGGAGCGCGGCTTCTCGGCGGGCCTCGCGACCCAGCTGTTCCTGGCCGTCGCCCAAGCCTCGTTCTTCGTGTTCCTCGCGTTCTACCTGCAGGTCGGCCGCGGTCTGGGACCACTGGAGGCCGGGCTGGTGTTCACGATCCTGGCGGTCTGCTACGTGCTCACCTCCGGGCCGGCGCCGGCACTCACCGCGCGCTACGGGCGGATGGTCGTGGCGAGCGGCGGCGTGGCGCTGACGGCGGGGCTCGTGCTGTTGGCCGTGGCGGTCGCCGAGATCGGCACCGAAGGCTCCGTGCTGGCGCTGGTCCCGGGCCTCGTGCTAGTGGGCGCGGGCATCGGCCTCTGCTTCACGCCGCTGACGTCGACGGTGCTCGCCGGGGTGGACCCGGCCCGCGTGGGCAGCGCCTCCGGGGCGATGTCGACCATGCAGCAGGTCGGCTACGCCCTGGGCGTGGCGATCACCGGCGTGATCTTCTTCGGCGCCGCCGACGACGGCATCGGGCACGCCTTCGAGCTGAGCCTGATCCAGATGGCGGTCGTTTCCGCAGGAATCGTCGTGATGTCCCGTCTGCTGCCCGGTGATTGCAAGAAAGAAAGCGGGCATAAGACAAACGTCACACAACCACAACAAATCGCCGATACGGTGGTTGACACGGCATGGAGCGCGCCCGCGTAGACATCTCTCAGGACCTCGACGGCGACCCCGTCGTGTACGCCTGCTTCGATCTCGCCCCCGAGCAGATCGCGGCGGCCGCCCACGCGGTGCACACGGTGGCCGGCGAGCGCTTCCGCACCACGGAGATGTCAGCTGACGACGTGCTGGAGTTCCGCGACCTGACGGCCCTGGCGGACGAGCTCGGCGAGCTGACCGCCGGGGCCAGCACCGTCGTGCTGCGCCCCGCGCGACTGTCGATGCTCCTGGACGCGGTCACGCGCTTCGTCGAGTCCCGCGAGCGGGCCGACTGGGTCCGCGAGGAGGACCACCAGCCGCTCGGCGCTGCTGCGCGAGATGCTGTTCGGGCTGGAGCAGCTCAGCGCCGAGGCCACCCGGGCCGCGCTGTCGCCCGAGCAGCGCGCCCACTAGACTGCGGCGCGACAAGCCAGGGGGGCTCGCGGGCAGCGGGCTGAGATAGCGCCCTTGACATTGGATGTCGCCCGGCGCTGACCCTTCGAACCTGTGGGGTAATGCCCGCGGAGGGAGCAATGCGGACAGAGACAGAGGCTCCCGTGACGGAGTCTCTTTCGTTTCGGAAGGTCACCAGGCGCTACGGGGCGCTGACCGCCCTCGCGGGCATCGACCTCGACCTGCGCGCCAACGCGGTGACGGCTGTGGTCGGCCCGTCGGGGTGCGGCAAGTCGACCCTGCTCGAGCTGATGGCCGGTTTGCAGGAGCCCGACGAGGGCGAGATCCACCGCCAGCCCTCGGCCTACATGCCCCAGCGCGACCTGCTGCTGCCCTGGCGCGACGCGCTCGGCAACGCCGCGCTGGCGCTCGAGTGTCAGGGCGTGCCGCGCGCCGAGGCGCGCCGGCGGGCGGCGCCGCTGTTCGAGCGCTTCGGCCTCACCGAGTTCGAGCACGTGCGCCCGGCGGCGCTGTCGGGCGGCATGCGCCAGCGGGTCGCCTTCCTGCGGACGCTGCTGCAGGGCCGGCCGGTGCTGCTGCTCGACGAGCCCTTCGGCGCGCTCGACGCGATCACCCGCGCCGACCTGCGCGAGTGGCTCGCCGCGGCGCTCGACGAGGAGCCGCGCACGGTCCTGCTGGTCACCCATGACGTCGAGGAGGCCGTCTTCCTGGCCGACCGGATCGTGGTGCTGTCGCCGCGCCCCGGTCGCGTGGTCGCCGACTTCGACGTCGACCTGCAGCGGCCGCGCTCGATCACCGATCGAGCGTTCACCGACCTGAAGGCGCGCGCGCTGGAGGCCTTGCGATGACCCGGGTGGCCCTCGCCCTCGGTTTGGTCTGCCTGTTCGTGCTCGCCTGGCAGGGCGTCGCCTCGCTCGACTCGGTCGACGACCTCACGCTCGCCTCCCCGGTCGAGACCCTCGACGCGCTGCGCGACGACTGGGATCTGCTCATGGACAACGCCTGGGTCACGCTCGTCGAGGTGGTCCTGGGCCTCGCGCTGTCGGTCGTGGCGGGCGTGCTGTTCGCGGTCTCGATGCACCTGCTGCGCCCGCTGCGCGACGCCGCCTATCCCCTCCTGGTCGGCTCTCAGGCGATCCCGATCGTGGTGCTGGCGCCGCTGTTCGTGCTCGCCTTCGGCTACGGCATCGGCCCCAAGCTCGCGATCGTGGCGCTGATCTGCTTCTTCCCGATCACCGTCAACCTGCTGGACGGGCTGCGCGCCACGCCCGCCGAGCTGCTCAAGCTGATGCGCAGCATGGGTGCCTCGCGGCTGCGCACGCTGCGCTCGGTCGAGCTGCCGGCGGCGCTGCCGTCGCTGTTCAGCGGCCTCAAGATCGCCGCGACCGTGTCGGTGATCGGCGCCGTGTTCGGCGAATGGGCCGGCGCCGACGAGGGCCTCGGCCGGCTCGTCCTGCTCGGCAACAATCAGCTCCAGACCCCGCGCGTGTACGCGGGAATCGTGATCCTCACCCTGATGGCGGTCGGCCTGTTCGCGCTGGCGGCGCTCGCCGAGCGCGTGGCGGTCCCGTGGAATCGAAAGGATGCCTCCGCATGAAACGCGTCGTGCCCCTGCTGATGCTCGCGCTCCTCGTCGGCTGCGGCGAGAAGGAGGACGTGCTGGAGCCGTCCGGCTCGAAGCAGCTGACGCTCATGCTCGACTACTTCCCGAACGCCGACCACGCCGGCATCTACGCCGCGCAGGCGGGCGGGCACTTCGAGCAGGCGGGCCTGGACGTGGAGATCCGCCAGCCGCCCGATCCGGCCGCGCCGATCAAGCAGGTGGCCGCGGGGCGCGTGGACCTGGCTGTCTCGTACGAGCCGGAGCTGCTGCGCGCCCGCGACGAGGGCCTCAGCGTGGTCGGCGTGGGCGCGCTGGTGCAGAAGCCGCTGACCTCGATCATCTCGCTGCCGGAGGCGAAGATCCGCGAGCCCGCCGACCTCAAGGGCAAGACCGTCGGCACCGCGGGGATCGACTACCAGTCGGCCTACCTGCAGACGATCCTCGACGAGGCGAACGTGCCGCGCGACTCGGTCAAGGAACGCAACGTCGGCTTCAGCCTGACGCCGGCGCTGCTGACCGGGAAGGTCGACGCCGTGCTGGGCGCCTTCTGGAACTACGAGGGCGTCGAGCTGAAGCTGAAGGGCAAGCGGCCGCGGATCATCAGGATGGAGGACGCGGGCGTGCCCACCTACAACGAGCTCGTCCTGGTGGCCAACGCCGACGCGCTCGAGCGCGACGGCGACAAGATCCGCGCGTTCATCGGAGCGCTCTCGCGCGGCGTGCGGGACCTGCGCGAGGACCCCGACAGTGCGATCGAGGGCCTGCTCGAGGCCAACCCGGACCTCGACCCCGAGCTGCAGCGCGCGTCCGTGAAGGTCACGCTGCCGCTGTTCGTGGCGCCCGAGGGCAGGCCATTCGGGTGGCAGGACCCCGAGGAGTGGGACGCCTTCGGCGCCTGGATGCAGGAGAAGAACCTGCTGGAGAACCCCCCGGACGTGCGCTCGTCGTACGACAACGGGCTGCTGCCCGGCTCGGGGCTTTAGCCAAGCTGCCAGGCATCAGCGGCGTCCGGGGGGCGTGAGCCCCCGGTTGTCATGACTCCTCGAGGTCCAGCGACAGCGAGTTGATGCAGTAGCGCTGGCCGTCCGGCCCGGGGCCGTCCGGGAAGACGTGCCCGAGGTGGCCGCCGCAGCGGGCGCAGGTGACCTCGGTGCGCGTCATGCCGTGGCTGTTGTCGGTGTGCAGCTCGACCGCGTCGGCCACGGCCGGCTCGGTGAAGCTCGGCCAGCCGGTGCCGGAGTCGAACTTCGAGTCCGAGCTGAACAGCTCGGCGCCGCAGGCGCCGCAGCGGTACATGCCGTCGGCCTTGGAGTACGTGTAGGCGCCTGTGAAGGGCGGCTCGGTGCCCTTCTCACGCAGGATGTGGAAGCGCTGGGGGTCGAGCTCCTCGCGCCACTGCTCTTCGGTCTTCTCGAGCTTCTCGGGCATGCCTCAAAGGTATCGACGATGGAGCGCGTAGATCCCGGCGAGCGCGGCGTGCTCGTCGTAGGGGGCGAAGAACTCGCGCACCTCGTCCTCGGTGGCGCGCCGTCCCAGGCCGGCCAGCTGCCCGACCAGCTTCACGTAGGCGAGGTCGAGCGCCGGCAGCATGTCGTCGCGCCCCTGGCCCTCGAAGGCGAGCATCTCGATCGTCCAGTTGCCGATGTTCGGGATCGCCTTCAGGCGCCGCCACGACGGCTCGTGGCGGGACAGGTCGGCGCGGCCCGAAGCCACCTCGCGGGCGGCCCGGATCAGCGCGATCGAGCGCTTGGGTGCGAGCCCGCAGGCGTCCAGCTCGGCCGGTGCGAGGCGCGCGACCCGCTCGGCGGACGGCGGGCAGCAGAGCGCGCCCGTGCGCGACCCCAGCCGGCGCACGATCTTGCGCTCGATCGCCGATGCGCGCCGGCCCTCGATCAGCTGCTCGCAGACGGCCCACGCGAGCGCCTCGAACGGCTCGGGGCGACGGCGCGGGCGCAGCCAGGGGCGCCGCCGGATCACCGGCCCGATCAGCGGGTCGCGGCGGAAGCGGCGGTGGAACTCCGCCAGGTCGTGATCGGTGCCCAGCGCGAAGCGCATGCGCTCGATCGCCGCCAGCCCAGCCTCGCGGGTGGGCGCCTCGGCGTGCAAGCGCACCGCCCCGCCCGTGATCCATGCCCGCACGACCGCGGGACCCACGGCTCTGACGAGGGCGCCGCGCTGCGCGAGCAGCACGCCGTCGCGCCCGGCCGTGGGCAGCCGGTAGACCCCCACGGGCGCGACGTCGACTTCGAGGGCGGCGGCTATCGGTCCTTGAGCAGGTGGATGTCGACCAGGAACGAGCGCGAGGCGGCCACCTCGGCGCGCCGGGAGCGCCCGCGGCCGCCGCCCAGCCGCAGCGACTGCGCGGCTCGCGGGCGCCGCAGCACCCTCACGAGCAGAAAGCAGGCCACGCCGAGCAGGAAGCCGCCGGTGGCAGCGGCCACCGCCGCCGGCAGCGACACCGGCCGCACCCGCTCGATCGGACGCGGCTCCGCGAGCACCGGCAGCGGCCGTACTTCGGCCTCGTGCTCGTGCTCGTGCTCGGGCGGGTCCGGAAGGGCGTCTGGCTCGGCCACTCGGCGAATATACCCGTGGCGTCGAACGGCAGAGCTAGAGCTCACGCTCGTAAACCCGGTATTTCTTGTCGATTCGTCCGCCCAGGGCCTCCATGCCGCGGTTCAGGCCCTTGTTGGTCTCCAGCACCCAGCCGCCCTCGCCCCACTTGATGCGCGACAGCTCGGACTGGCGGAAGTGCTCGATGTAGAAGCCGGCCGCCACCCCGGTGTGCTGGTAGGCGGGCTTGACCCCGAGGAACCCGATCCGGCAGCGGTCGATGATCCGCTTGCGGCGCAGGAAGTGCCACCAGCCGAAGGGCAGCAGCCGACCCTTCATGCGGGCCAGCACCTGGTTGATGTCGGGGATCGTGATCGCCACGCCGACCGGCTCGCCCGAGGCGGTCTCGGCGACCATGAACCAGGGCCGGTCGAAGACCAGGTGCAGCTCCTGGGCGTAGGCGTCGAGGTCTTCCTTGCCGTACGGCACGAAGCCCCAGTTGCGCGCCCAGGCCTCGTTGTAGAGCTCTCCGAACGCGTCGAGGTCGCGCCGCAGGCTGCGCCGAGTCATCTTGCGGATCGTGATCCCGTGCTTGGGCTCGAGGTTCTCCGCCAGCTCCCAGATGACGGGGAGGATCTTCTCCTTGTTGCCGATCTTCATCTCCCACATGAACAGGTCCACGGCCTTCTCCAGCCCGGCCTGCTCGAGCAGCACGTGGTAGTAGGGCGGCTGCCAGGGCTGGCGCACCATCGGCTCGATCGCGAAGCCCTCGATCAGCACGCCGACGTCGTCGTTCATCGTGAAGTCCATCGGGCCGACCATCCGGTCGCGGCCGCGCTCGCGCAGCCAGGCCGACGCGGCGTCGAGCAGGGCGGCCAGCGCCTCCGGGTCCTCCTCGACCTCCAGGAAGCCGAACATCCCCCACGCGTTGTCGTGGGACTCGTTGAAGTTGCGATCGATCTGAGCGCTCACGCGGCCGACCACGCGGCCGTCGCGCCGGGCGAGGAACAGCTCGGCCTCGCCGTGCTTGAAGAACGCGTTGAAGCGCGGGCTCAGGAACAGGTGCCGCTCCAGCTTGAGCGGGGGGATCCACGGCGTCCCGGTACCATGCAGCCGGAACGGCAGATCTATGAATTGGCGCCTGTCCGCAAGCGAGCGGACCGGTCGGACCTCAACTGACACGGCGCGCCACCCTACATGCCCACCGCCATCGATCTCTTCGAAAAGGCCCGCCGCCACGAGCGGCTGGAGCAGCTGCGCGCGGCGCGCGAGCACGATCTGATGCCGTATTTCCGCGTGGTCGAGGCCGAGCCCGGCCCGGTCGCCCTGATGGAGGGCAAGGAGCGGATCACGCTCGGGTCGAACAACTACCTCGGGCTGACCGGCGACGCACGCGTGAAGGCCGCCGCCCGCGACGCGCTCGACCACTACGGCACCGGGCTGACCGGGTCGCGCTTCATGAACGGCACCACTCCGCTGCACCTGGAGCTGGAGCGCGAGCTGGCCGACTGGATGGGCTCCGAGGACGCGCTCGTTTTCACCACCGGCTACCTCGCCAACGTGGGCGCGATCGGGACGCTGCTCGACCCGGGCGACACGGTCGTCTGCGACTCGGGCGACCACGCCTCGATCCTCGACGCCGTGGCGCTGTCGCGCGCCCGGGTGCGGCCGTTCCGGCACAACCGGCTCGACAAGCTCGAGTCGATGCTGTCGCGGGCCGAGTCCGACGGCGGCGGGGTGCTCGTGGTGGTCGACGGCCTGTTCTCGATGGAGGGCGACCTCTCGCCGCTGCCCGACGTGGTGGCGCTGTGCCGCAAGCACGGCGCCCGCCTGATGGTGGACGAGGCGCACGCGGTCGGGGTGCTCGGCGAGGAGGGCACCGGGGCCTGCGAGCTGCTCGGCTGCGAGGACGAGGTGGACCTGCGCATGGGCACTTTCTCCAAGTCGCTCGCCTCCTGCGGCGGCTTCATCGCCGGGCCGCACGACGTGATCGACTTCCTGCGCGTGCAGTCGCGCGCGTTCATGTTCACGGCCGCAGCCGTGCCCGCCGCCACCGGCGCCGCGCTGGGCGCCCTGCGCATCATCCGCTCCGACGAGGGGGCCGAGATGCGCGCCAAGGTGCTCGACAACGCCCGCTACCTGCACGACGGGCTGGCGGCGCTCGGCTACCAGGTGATGGAGCCGAACCGGCTGCCCGACGGGTCCGGCCTGATCACGCCGATCGTGCCGGTGCTGATCGGCGACGACTGGAAGGCCGTCCTGCTCTGGAAGGCGCTTTACGACGCGGGCGTGTACGTGAACGTGGCGATCTACCCGGCCGTCCAGCGCGGCGGCGCGCTGCTGCGCACGTCGGTGATGGCCACGCACGAGCGCGACCATCTCGATCGCGCGCTGGAGATCTTCGAGCGGGTCAAGGGCGAGGTCGAGGCGATGACCCCGCCCGATGTGGGCTGAGCGCCTGCGCGACGGCCGCGAGATCGTCGTGCGGCCGATCCGTCCCGACGACCGGGGCGAGCTGGCGGCGGGGATGCGGCGCCTCAGCCCGGAGTCGCGCTACCGGCGCTTCTTCACGCCGACCAGCGAGCTGAGCGAGTCGCAGCTGACCTACCTGACCGAGGTCGACCACCACGACCACGAGGCGCTGGTGGCGGTCGAGCCCGTGACCGAGCACGGCGTCGGCGTAGCGCGCTTCATCCGCTCGCCCGAGGACCGCGAGCGGGCCGAGGTGGCCGTCGCGGTAGCCGACTCCTGGCAGGGCCAAGGCGTGGCGACGGCGCTGCTCGACCGCCTGGCCGAGCGCGCCCGCGCGGAGGGCGTGCGTCGCTTCAGCGCGGAGATCCTGGCGGAGAACCGCCCGATGCTGGAGCTGATCGAGGAGGTCGGCCCGGTCACGACGAAGCAGCGCGACCACGGCAGCGTCGAGGTCGAGGTGGAGCTGCCGCCCGAGGGAATCGGAGCGGAGCTGCGCGAGACGCTGAGGGCGGCCGCGCGCGGCGTGTTGCGCGTGCCGCACCTGCTGCGCTAGGCGCGCAGCTCGCGCGGCTGCGCCGCGCTCGGCGCGGGGGCGCCGCGCCGGCTCCGTACACGCGTGGCCACCGCGGCCAGCCCCGGCGGCAGCCGGCCGTCGGTCGACAGCCAGGACCCGGCGAGGATCAGCAGCAGTCCCGCGACCGTTCCGGTGGTGACGTGCTCGTCCAGGATGGCCACCCCGAGGGCCAGCGCGACGACCGGGTTCACGTAGGTGATGATCGTCGCCCGGCTGGGCCCGATCTCGGCGATCAGGCGGAAGAAGATCAGGAACGCGAGCGCGGTGCAGATCACGCCAAGCACGACGACCGACGCGATCGCCTCGTCCGGCGGCGTCTCCGTGGGCAGCCCGCCCAGCGCCAGCGGCAGCAGCATGATCGAGGCGATCCCGAGCGCGCCCGCCACCGGACCGAGCGGGTCGGCGCCGCTCAGATGGCGCTTGACGATCAGCGGTCCGCACGCGTAGCCGAACGTGGCCGCGAGCACCGCGGCCGCGCCGACCAGCTCCGAGCCGCGGCCGCCGATGTCGATGCCCACCAGCGCGGCCACCCCGCCGAGGCCGATCAGCATCCCGATGAAGCGGGTGCGGCTGGGCTGCTCGGCCCTGTCGAAGCGCAGCGCCAGGAAGGCGACGACCAGCGGCACGGCCGCGATCAGGATCGCCGCGAGCGAGGACGAGACGCGCTGCTCGCCGAATGCGATCAGCGGGAACGGGATCGTGATCTCGAACAGCGCGAAAGCGGTGAGCCAGCGCAGCGGCAGGCCGCGCAGGGCGCCCGTGCGCCAGGCGATCGGCAGCAGCACCAGCGCCCCGAGCGCCACCCGCGACCACGCCACGAAGCCCGGCGACAGGTCCTCCACGGCGAGCTTGATGAACAGGTAGGGCACGCCCCAGACGACCGACACGGCCGCGAACAGGGCCCAGCCGCGCGGGCTCATCCGATCGCTCTCAGCAGCGCGGCGGTCACGGCGGCCACCACGATAACCACCAGCAGCGGGGCCTTGAGAAGCACGGCGATCCCCGCGGCGGCCAGACCGGCGCCGCGCTCGTCGAGCACCAGCGCCTCGTCGGAGGCGAACGCGTTGGTCGCCACCAATGCCGCGAGCAGCGCCGGCGCCAGCAGGTCGAGCACGCCTGCGCTCGCCTCCGGCAGCGTCCGGCCCGCGGCGAGCACCGGCCCGGCGCCCTTGATCAGCACCGTCGCGGCCCCCACCACCGCCACGGCCAGCCAGGCCGAGCTCATCGCCGCCTCAGTCCCACGAGGCAGGCGGCGGTGGCGGCGATCACCGGGATGCCCGCGGGAGTGAGCGGCGTGAGCGTGAGCGCGATACCCGCCCCGAGCAGCGCCGCCGCCATGGCCCTGCGGCTGAGCACGAGCGGGGCGAGCAGCGCCAGGAACAGGGCCGGGAACGCCGCGTCGAGACCGAGCGTGGCCGGGTCGGCGAGCGAGTCGCCCGCCACCACGCCGATCGCGGTCCCGCCGCTCCAGCCGGCGTACAGCCCCAGCCCCGCCCCGATCAGGATGCGGCGGTCGAAGCCACCGTCGCGCTGCGAGAGCGCCCAGCTCTCGTCGACCAGCAGCTGGGCCTCGAGCAGGCGGCGCAGCCAGCCGCCGCGGAAGGCGCCCGCCGCCGACAGGGCCATCGGCCCGTAGCGGGCGTTCAGGAGCACGGCCGCCACGATCGCCGCCGCCGCGGTGCCGCCCGCGCTCATCACCGAGACCACGGCGAACTGGGCGGAGCCGGCGAAGGTGGTCAGCGACATCACGATCGACGCCGCACCGTCGAACCCGGCGGCCTGCGAGAGCACGCCGAACGACACCCCGAACGCGAGCACCGCGGGCAGCAGCGGCGTGACCGCGCGCAGCCCTGCGCCGTAGCCACCGAGGCGCGGTCTGTCGATCACGGTGGCGTCCGGCATGGAGGCCAGTACGGTACGTGCTGTATGGAGGAATACGGCTCTCATCGAAGGATGTTCCTTAAGTGAGTGACTACGGCGAACTTGATTCAGTCGATCGCGCGTTATTGCGCGAGCTGCAGAACGATGCGCGGCAGACCAACAAGGCGCTGGCCGAGAAGGTCGGCGTCGCGCCGTCCACCTGCCTCGAGCGCGTGCGCGAGCTGCGGGCACGGGGCGTGATCACCGGCTTCGCCGCCCGCGTCGACCCGGCCGCCGTCGGCCGTCCGATGGAGGCGATCATGTCTATCCAGCAGGGCTCGGCCCAGCGCCAGGCGACCGAGAACCTGCTCGAGCACGCGGCGTCGCTGCCGGAGACCGTCCGGGTGATGGCCCTGACGGGCACCACCGACTTCATCGTGCACGTGGCGGTACGCGACATGGATCACCTGCGCGACCTCGTCTGGAGCCTGATCGAGCGCCGCGAGGTGGCGCGCGTCCAGAGCTCGCTCGTCTTGGCGAAGGTCGAGGGGCCTAGCCTGCTGCCACTAGACGACTGAGCCAGCGGCGCCGGCGGGGCGCGCGGGGCGGCTCCCCGTCGAGATGGTCGCGCAGGACCTTGACGACGGACGCGGTCCGCTCGAACGGGTCGGCGACGACGCTTCCGTCCATCCCGATCGCGGCAACCAGGCGGCCGTTCACCTCGGCCACCAGCACGTCGCCGTGGGGCGCTGGCTTGCTGTCGAGCTCCGCCAGCCGGCGGATCCGCTCTCGATCGGCTTCCGTGGACAACTTGATCGTGATGCTCATGCTAACCATCTTTCCCGGTTAGACGGTATCGTAACACCGGCTATCATGGATAGCTAGTTATGGCACCGGGAGTTTCCACGCCCGAGAAGACCGCGCCCGGGGCGCTCGAACTGGTGCAGCGCTTCGTCAACAGCGTCGACCTCGAGAGCGGCGAGGACGAGCTCGCCGGCCCCGAGGAGCTGCGCGCCTGGCTCGCCGAGCGCGACCTGATCGCGGCCGACGCGCGCGTGAGCCGGGCCGACTTCGACCGCGCCATCGACGTGCGCGAGGGCCTGCGCGCGCTGCTGATGGCCAACAACGGGATGCCGCTCGACGAGGAGCGCGTGGCGCGGCTCGACCGGGCGGCGGCCCGGGCCGGGGTGCGGGTGGTGTTCGCGGCCGGATCGGAGCCGCGGCTGGCGCCGGAGTCCGGGGGCGTGGACGGCGCGATCGCGCGGCTGCTGGCGATCGTCGCCGGAGCGGTCGAGCAGGGGCGCTGGGCGCGCCTGAAGGCCTGCCCGCGCGACGTCTGCCATTGGGCCTTCTTCGACCACTCGAAGAACCACTCGGGCCGCTGGTGCCTGATGGAGGTCTGCGGCAACATCGAGAAGGCGCGCAAGTTCCGCGAGCGCAAGCGCGGCGCCCACAGCTAGACCGATCCGGGGGCTCGCGCCCCCGGTCCCCACGTGGAGCGTCGGCGCAGCTGGCGGCTCATTCGATCGTGTGGACCTTGAAGAGGTTCGTTCCGCCGGACGTGCCGGCGGGCAGCCCGGCGGTGATCCCGATCTTGTCGCCCACGCCCGCCAGCCCCATCTCGCGGGCGGCGTCGGCGCACTTGTCCATCAGGTCGAGCGTCTGAAGCGGCTCGGTGTTGAGCCGCGGGTGGACGCCCCAGAGCAGCTGGCACTGGCGCACCACATCCCGGCTCGGCGATAGCGCGACCACCGGCGCCCCTGGCCGGTAGGCGGAGATCAGCTTCACCGTGGTGCCGGTGTTCGTAGGCGACACGATGCACTTGAGCCCCAGCTGGTAGACCGCCCCCACCGCTCCGAACGCGATCGCGTGGTACTGGTTGTTCGCCTGCGGCCCGCGCTCGGCGAGCCAGCGGCCGTAGGGCAGCTCGCGCTCAACCGTGCGCGCGATCGAGGCCATCATCTCCACGGCCAGCACCGGGTGGCGCCCGACGGCGGTCTCCTGGGAGAGCATCACGGCGTCGGTCCCGTCGAAGATCGCGTTTGCCACGTCGGCCACCTCGGCGCGCGTCGGGCGCGTGGAGTGCACCATCGACTCGAGCATCTGGGTGGCCGTGATCGTCGGCTTGGCACGCCGCCCGGCCACCGCCAGCAGGCGCTTCTGGACCAGCGGCACCTCCTCGATCGGCAGCTCGATCCCGAGGTCGCCGCGCGCGATCATGATGCCGTCGGCGGCGTCGACGATCTCCTCGCCGTTGGCCGCCGCCTGCGGCTTCTCGATCTTGGCGATCAGCGGCACCTCGGCCCCGCGCGCGGCGAGGTGCTCGCGGACCGGGTCGAGGTCCTCGCGACGGCGCACGAACGAGAGCGCGAAGAAGTCGAGCCCCATCTCGAGCCCGGCGTCGATGAGCGCGATGTCCTCGGCGCTGACGGCCGGCAGCGACACCGTCACGTTGGGCAGGTTGAGGCCCTGGCGGGAGGCCACGCTGCCGCCCACCTCCACCTTGGTCACCACCTCCTGGTCCGAGACCTCGTCCACGCGCAGCCGCACCGCGCCGTCGGCGAGGTAGCAGACGTCGCCCGCGTCGACCAGCTCCGCGAAGCCGTGCCAGGCCACCGGCAGCCGCTCGGAGGTGCCCTCCACGTCGGCGGGCGTGAGCACCACGCGCGTGCCGCGACCGAGCTCGGCCACTCCGCCGGCCACGGGGCCGAGCCGCAGCTTGGGCCCGGGCAGGTCGCCGAGGATCGCCACCTCGCGGCCCGCGCTCTCCGCGGCCGCGCGGATCCGGACGGCGGTCTCGGCGTGCTGCTCGCGCGTCCCGTGCGCGAAGTTCAGCCGGGCCACGTCCATCCCCGCGACGATCATCGCCGTCAGGACGTCGTGCTCCTGAGAGCTGGGACCGATGGTGGCGACGATCTTCGTGGAGCGCATGCGGCGCCCTGGAACATAGCTCACGAAAAGCCCGCTCTTAGCGAACGGGTGGCCCGTTGTTCGGTTGACGCTTGCCGGCAGGGCGGCTTTGATTGGCGCCGGCCTTCGGCGGGTTTGGACCAGGACGCGAGAGACTGGCGCTGGCGGCGGGTCGGGTCCCCGACCGCCTGCAGGAGCTCACCTCGATGCGTAGGTTCAGAACCCGGCCGGGAGGCCACCGGGGAACTGCATCCGCTTTGAAAAACGCACGTTAAGTGCGGGGAGGTCTGATGGGCAACTCTGCCACGGTCAGCGCTGGTCAAGAGCAGCATCTGCGCGCGCTCGAGTACGCGAATCGCGTACGGCTCGCGCGTGCTCGAATGAAGCGCAAGATCGCCGCGGGGGAACTGTCGGCAACGGAGGTCGTACTGAACTGCCCCTGGCAGGCTCACAGCATGTCGATAAGCGATCTGCTGATGAGCCAGAAGCGCTGGGGCAGGACCCGCTGCCGGCGGTTGCTCGTCTCCCTGGGCGTTCCAGAGAACAAGCAGGTCGGGACGCTCACGGAGCGCCAGCGCCTCGCGCTGGCCGCGGTCTTGGCCGCGAAGAACGCCCCGGCAGGGGTGGAAGAGGGGCCCGAGGCGCGCGCCGTTTCCGAGCGCGTCCCAGCCCTATCCGCCGCCTGACGGAGCTGAGTGGGTAGGCGGCCGGGACCACAACAGCCCGGCCGCCGCGCTCCTCAGCCCCAACCGCCCGGCCGAAGGCCAGCTCCAGGATGTGCCCGTCCGGGTCGCGCAGGTAGATCGACTTGAAGTGGGCGCGCTCCATCACGTCGGTGCACGGCACGCCGCGCGCGCGCAGGTAGTCGCGCCAGGCGGCCAGCTCCTCCTCCGACTCGACCCCCAGCGCGAAGTGGTGGGTCGACCCGCGCCCGACCGTGCCCTCGTCCAGCTCCGGGTACTCCAGGCAGGTGACCAGCGTGCCGGCCCGGCCCTGCTCGTCGCCGAACAGCAGGTGGCTCGCCGCGCGGTCGTCCTCGTTGACCGTCCGCTCGACCAAGCGCATGCCGAGCAGGTTGGCGTAGAAGTCGACCGCGCGCTCGACGTCCGCGCAGATGACGGTCACGTGGTGCAGCCCACCGAGACGCGGCCGGCCGTCGTTCACCGGAAGCCCAGCCCGCCCGAGCGGCGCTTGAACAGCTCGCGCATCGCGTAGAAGGCGGCGCCGAAGACCGCGGCGCCGATCAGCAGCAGGACCCACACCTTGACCGGCCCGAACGCCAGCGCGACGGCCGTGTCGAGCGCGAACGCCGCCACCCCCGCCAGCAGCGCCGAGTGCGAGCGGTAGCCGCCGAGGTGCTCGCGCAGCGCCAGCTCGCCGCCGCCGAGCGAGGCCAGCAGCAGCCCGCCGGCCACGCGCTCCTCGCCGCGGTCCGCGCCGCTGAGGAAGCCCCAGACCATCACGACGATGCCGAGCAGGATCACCAGCTCGGACAGCGGGAAGCTGCCCCAGGGCGCCGGCGGGCGCTCCGAGCCGGCCGGCCGGCGCGCCGCGGGCGCGCGCCGCGCGGCGTCGCGCTCGGCCCGCGTGGTCAGACCGCCGCGCTTGCGGGTCCTGCGCCCCATGTCAGGTGGCTAACGGGCAGCCGGAGCTGATGACCACGCGCCACCAGCCCATCAGCATGCCGATGAAGCTCCAGCGCGGGCGCACGTGCCAGTGCTTGCAGCCGGGCTCTCCGATGTCCTCGTTGGCCACGCGCACCCACTTGTGGGCGGCGGGGTCGAGCAGCATCTCCTCGATCAGGCGGCGGTACTGCTCCTCGCTGTAGGTGCGATCCGACAGCGCCCGGCGGGCGTGCTGGACGCAGCCGGCGAGGTCGTCGCGCAGCTCCTCGAGCTCTCCCAGCGACAGCAGCCGTGGCCCGCCGCGTCCCCGGACTCCGAGCGTGAACCCCTTGCGCGGCCAGATCGAGCAGAACAGTCCCGCCAGCTCCTCCTCGAGCCGAGCGACCTGCTCGAGCAGCGACCTGCGGGCGGCGCGCTCGTCGGGAAGCGTCCGCGGTGCAACCGGCGGCGCTTGCTGAAGCAGCACGGATCAAGTGTAAAGCGTCTCCGCGGCCATCCACAAGGCTTCCTCGACCGCGATCGGCGGCACGCCCTTGACCCGCAGCGCGCACAGCGTCATGCGCTGCGTGTCCCAGGTGACGCCCGCGTCGTGGGCCACCTCGCCGAGCACCAGCGCCACCGGGCGGGCGTCGTCGGCCACCACCAGCTGCCGCGCGGACAGCGCCCGCACGCCCGCGAGCTGCTCGCCGGCGCGCGCCAGCCGCAGGCCCAGCTCGCCGGAGACCTTGTCGGCGTCGAGGGCGAACACGGGCACCCCGGTCTCGGCGATCGCGATCGTGAGCGCGTCGTCCACGAGGTTCTCGCTCCGCAGGCCGCCGTGGCGCAGGCGCTCCACCGCGATCCGCTCCACCGGCGTGCGGTCGGTGTCGGGGTCGATGCCAACCTGGCGGGAGAAGACCCGGTAGGCCCACGGCACGGCGTCCTGGCGCATGTGGATCACCTTGCCGCCCGTGTAGCGGTCGGCGAGCTTGCGCAGCCGCTCCTTCACGTCGGCCGGGCTCTTGCGCGGGCGCGCCTCGAGCGGCGCGTGCACGAGCCCCAGCTCGGGGAAGTCCTCGGCCAGCTCGGCCTCGACCCATCCCTCGGTGAGCTCGAGCTCGAGCTCCATCAGCCCTCGATCCGGGTCGCCAGCCGGCGCAGCTGGTCCTCGGTCAGGTTGCCGAGCTTGGTCGTCGCCACCCGCCCGCCCGCGCGCGCGAACACCGTCGTGGGACAGCCGCCGACGCCGTACAGGTTGGCGACCTGCCCATCCGGGTCGATCGCGACGGGCTGGCGCCAGCCGCGCTCCTGCACCAGCGCGCGCACCTGGTCGCGCTCCTTGTGGGTGAAGAAGACCGTGGCGAAGTTCACGCCCGGCAGATCGTCCATGACCCGCTCGGTGCGGTCGACCTGCGGATAGCAGTCGGCGGCGCGGTCGAAGATGAACGTCAACACGAGCGGCTTGCGGCGCAGCTCGCAGACGTTCACCACGCCCTCCGCCACCACGCTGCAGGCGGGCTTCGTGCCCGCCTGTTCGTTGCAGTTCGCCGCCTTCTGGCAGATGTTCGCGTCCCCCTCCAGGTTGCCGAGCGCCGATGGCGCGGCGAACGCCTTCACGATCGAGCCGCGCCGGGGGCCCTCGAAGCCCTTGCCCTCGTTCGGCAGCGTCTGGAAGAAAAGCAGGATGCCGAGCCCCATCAGCGCCACGATCCCCACGGCCCAGGCGTACTTGTTGCCGGGCCGCGGCACCTCGGGCCGGGTCGGCTGCTCGGGATGCGTCCGGTCGCGCTCGGCCAGCTCGTCCCCGATCTCGGCGCGGCGCCGCTCGCCGCCGAGGTCCTCGAAGCGGTCGTCGCTCACGACGCGTCGGCGTGTACGCGGCGCCGGCGCGGCACCAGGTCGCGGACGCGCCATGCGCCGTGCTGCTCGGCCCAGATCAGCGCGGCGGGCAGCACCACCAGCACCCCGAGCAGCGACACGGTCAGGTCCACCACCGTCACGATGCCGAAGTCGCGCAGCATGCGGATGTCCGAGGCGATCAGCGCGGCGAAGCCGGCGATCGCCGTGGCGCCCGAGGCCAGCACCGCCGCCCCCGTCGAGGCGTAGGTCAGCTCGATCGCGCGCGCCGGGCCGGCGCCGGCGTCGCGCTCCTGGCGGTAGCGCGACGAGAGCAGCACGCTGAACTCGGTCGAGATCGCGATCACGAGCGCGCCGAGCGTGACCGACATCGGGTTGAGGTCGACCTCGAGCGCTCCGGGCAGCAGGCCGAGCACGAACAGCACCCCGCCCGACCAGCCGGTGGCGAGCGCGATCGGGATCAGCGGGATCGCGGCCTGGCGCACCGAGCGGCGCACGAGCAGCAGCACGAGGAACACGCCCGCCAGCGCGGCGAGCAGCGTCAGCCCGCGGCGCCACGGCGACGACAGTGTGGCGTTCGCCTCCGCCGCGAGCACCGGCAGCCCAACCACGCTCGCCTCCACCCCGGCCGGCGGGTCGAGCCGGCTCTCGATGTCGTCGACCACCTCCTTCTGGCGTTCGAGCGGCATCAGGCGGATCCCGAAGGCGAGGTTGGCGGTCTTGCGGTCGGCGGTGACCACGCCCTGGGAGAAGTACGGCGGCACCGCGTCGAGCAGGCGCCGTACCTGCCCCTGTTGCGCGCCCGTGGTCCGGAACAGGTCGGGCAGCGAGAGCGCCGGGCACAGCTCGGGCGCGTTGCGGGTCTGGGTGCAGCGCTTGCCGGCCCGGTAGCCGTGGGCGCGCAGCACGCCCGCCTGGAAGCGGCTCATCCAGGCCACGATCTTCGGGTCGGTGATGTCGTCCGCGCGGACCATCACGTCGATCTCGCCCGACACGCCGGTCTCCTCCTGGAGCACGTTCACGTCCTTGAGCGCCTGGAGATCGGCGGGCACGAGCTCGCGCACGTCGGAGACCACCTCGCTCTGTGTGTCGAGCGCGAGCCCCGCCAGCGCCACCGCCAGGGCGATCGCGAGCACTCGGCGCGGGCGCGCCAGGGCCACGCCGAGCGTCCGCCAGGCGCGGTCGGCGAGCCACTCGCGCGGTCCGGCGGTCAGCGCGGCCATGCGCGCGCGCAGCCGCGGCAGCGCCGGCGGCGGCCGCTCGCCGTCGCTCGCGCCGAAGCGGGTCAGCGCGGCGAAGCCGGCGCACACCGCGCACGCGAGCGCGAGCGCGATGCCGAGCACGAGCAGCACGCCGAATTCGCGCACCATCGGAACGGGTGACAGCAGCAGCACGAGGAAGCCGACCGCCGTGGCCACCCCCGCGGTCAGGATTGTCGGCCCGCCGGCCGCCGCGGCGGCCGTGGCCGCGCCACGTGCGTCACCCCCGCGCGCCCGCTGCTCGTCGAAGCGGGCCTGGAACTGGATCCCGTAGTCGACGGCCAGGCCGATCAGCACGGGCAGCACCGCGATCGACCCCATCGTGAGGTTGCCGCCGGCCAGCGACAGCGCCCCGAACGTGAGCGCCGCCGCGGCCAGGGCGAGCGCGAGCGGCAGCAAGCGCAGCCGCGTGCGGAACACCAGCGCCAGGGTCGCGGCCATCACCAGCAGCGCCGCGCCGAGCAGCACGAGGATCGAGTTCTGCACGGCGTCGGCGAGCCCCTCGCTGACCACCGGAACGCCGGTGACCAGGTACCTGGCCCCGTGCCGAGGCCGGAACTGCGGCTCCTGGGCGGCGGTCTCGAACAGGTCGATCGCGTGGCGGCGCTCGGCGTCGCTCAGGTTCGGCTTCAGCCGGATCGTGATCATCGCCGCGTCGGGCGAGGGGAACAGGTAGGCGAAGCGCGACTTGGGCACGCCCGGGTCGCCCGCGCTGCTGTCGAAGACGATCGCGGAGACGAAGTTGGGATCGTCGATGCGCGGCCTGCCGCTGATGCCGTAGCGCAGCGCCAGCTGGAGCACGTACTGCGTGAACTGCGCGGAGACGGCCTCGGAGGCGGCGCGCGCGAGGCGCTCCTGCTCCGCCGGCGGGTCGCCGCGCCGCTGGGACAGCTTGCGAGCCGCATTGGCCGCGCTGGCGGCCTGCCGCTGCGCGGCGGCCTGGCGCTTGGCCAGCTCGTCGAGGATCCCGTTGACCGCGGTGTTGATGAACGTCGCCGGCCCGAACACGACCTTCGCCGGCTTGGCCTCGGCGATCTCACGGCACACGGGCGGCAGGCTGCCGAGCCCCTGCTCGTTGTCCGGGACGTTGCCCGACAGGCAGCCCTCCAGCCGCAGGACGCGGCCGAGGTCGTCGGTCAGCACGGTCTTCGACAGCTCGCCGCGCACGAGCACCACCACGGCGTCGTCGCCGAAGTTCTGCTTGAAGCGCTCGGTCGCCTGGAAGCTGTCCGAGTCGCTGTCGACGAGCGTGTCGGTCGCGGCGCTCGGCTCCAGCCGCAGCGCCAGCGCCGCGCCGCCCAGCGCCAGCAGCGCGGTCACGGTCAGCACTGCCAGCGGGCGGCGCGTGACCGCCGCCACGATGCGCGCGAACGCGTTCCCCCTCACTCGAGGTCAGGGTAGTGCTACGGCAGCGGTTCCAGGTGCGGGAACTGCCCGCTCTGGCCGAACAGCTGCCCGAGCGGCGTCTGCGGGTCGCAGGGCGGCGCCGCGTCGCGGTTCAGGGTGCCGCCGAACGTGTAGTAGTTGATCTGCGAGACGACGCCCGCAGGCAGCCACGGTTCGAGCGGCGCCGGCGCGGCGGGCACCGGCGTCGTGCCGCAGCCCTGGGTCCCGTAGACCTCGAGGTGGCCCTCGGTCTTGAGCTTCATGTATCCGCCCGGCGCGATGTAGGGGTTGGAGCGGTTGCTGGCGATCCGCGACGGATAGCCGGCCATGACCTCCGGGTTCTCGGGGTTCTGGGTGCGCAGGTAGTGGATCTCGCCGGTGATGCTGTTGGCGTTGCCCTCGGCGGCCTGCGTAACGGCCGTGTCGTTGGCGAACAGGGCGGCGATCTCCTTCTTGTAGAGCCCCAGGTAGTCGACGATCGGCGTGAAGTTGCGCAGGAACGGGTCGAGCCGTCGCAGCAGCGGCTGGGTGTTGTCGAGGACCTGCTCGGTGGCGGGCAGGCCGCGCCGCGACACCTGCACGAGCGGGCCGAGGTCCGTGAACAGGCCGCGCAGGTCGGGCGCCAGCTTGTCGAGGTCGACGAGCGCCGGCGACAGCTGGCGCGCGGCCGGTCGTAGCTGGTCGATCAGCGGGTTGGTGTCCTGCGCGAACTCGGTCAGGCGGCGGGTGGTGGTGCGGCCCTCGCGCAGGAAGGTCGGCAGGACCCTGAACGTGTCGGCCAGCTCGGCGTCGCGCCGCGCGGTCGTCTCCCAGACCCGGTTCGAGTTCACGATCAGCTCGCGCAGCTGGCCCTGGCGCTGCGTCAGCGCGTCGAAGACCTCGCCGGTGTCGCGCACCAGCGCGCGCGTCTCGGCGCTCTGGTGGTTGAGCACTCGAAGCACCTCGTCGGTCTGCTCGGCGAACGGCGTCAGCAGCCCGAGCGCGTCGTTGATCGCCTCGGCGTTGTCGCCCACGGCCAGGCCCTGCTGGTCGAGCCAGACCGAGAACTGGCGGCGCGTCTCGGGCGGGAACGCGCGCATGATCTCGTCGAGCTCGACGGTTTCGGCGACCTGGCCCTCGGGCAGCGTCCCGCCGTCCGCGAGCTCCGGCCCCTGCGGCGACCCGGGGCTCATCTCCACGTAGGTCTCGCCCAGCAGCGTCTTCTGGCGCAGGATCGCGCGCGTGTCCCGCGGGATCGGCGCGAAGCGCGAGTCGATCTCGAGCACCGCGTCGGTCAGGCCGCTCGTCTTGTTCGGCTCCACGCTGCGTACGCGGCCGACCTTCACGCCGGAGATGCGCACCTCGGCGCTCTGCGCCAGCTGGGTGGCCTCCGGGAAGGCGACCTCGACCTGGTAGCCCTTGGGCCGCAGCGGCACCGAGCCGCCGAACGACAGCCACAGGAACAGCACGATCCCGAAGCAGGACAGGCTGAAGGCGACCATCGTGAGGATGCGGCCGAGGCTGGGCGCCTGCTTGATCATGGCGTCGCCGCCTCAGGCGGGACGAGGCTGGGCACCTCGTCGAGGGCGAGCGTGTGGGTCGGATCGTTGAGGAAGTTGTTGGGGCAGACCTGCCGCTCGGGCGGGAAGTTCGCGAGCCTGGTCAGCATGCCCAGCGCCGGGTTGCCGGAGACGATCTGCTGGAGCGTCACGTAGTCGGCGCAGGTGAGCAGGACGATGCCGCGGATCATCGGGCCGTGGGCGTCCTGGGTGGTCGACAGCAGCGCGCCGTTGTGGGCCGCCCAGGCGCTCCAGAACAGGTAGGACTCGCCGTTGGGCGGGTCGTAGGCGAGCTCGTTGAAGAACCTGTTCAGCACCTTGAAGCTGCGCGTCAGGCGCGGCGCCACGGGCGCGAGGTCGGCGGTGGCGGCCTTCAGGTCGCGCACGACCGGCTGGGTGTCGCGCGCGAACGGGCGCACCTGGTCGCGGATGATCGGCGTGGTCTCGCGCAGGAACGGCCGCTGGGCGCGCAGCGACGGGGCCAGCTCGCGCGCGAACGGACGCAGCTTCTGCAGCGTCGGCCCGAGCTGGGAGGCCAGGCTGGCCGTGTGGTTGAGCGTGGTCGCCGTCTGGGAGAGCGTGCTCGGGAACAGCTGCAGCGCCTCGCGCAGGGCCGACTCCTCCTGCGCGAACGCCTGGAAGTTCGCGTTGGCGGAATCGACCAGGCGCGCAAGCTGGTCGTCCTTCGACCCGAGCTCGGTCGACAGTGTCGAGAACGAGTGGATCGCGCGCTTGATGTTGGTGCGCCGCTGCGCCAGCAGCTTGGTGAACTTGTCCGCGTCGCGGGCGGTGGGCTCGAAGCGCTTGAACACCTCGCGCAGGTCGGCGGGCGCTCCCTGCTGGCTGGCGGTCGAGTCGTCGCGCAGCGCGGTCCCGCCGGCGTTGATCAGGATCTCGAGGTAGGCGCGGGTGTCGGCGTCGAGCGTCGAGAGCACCTCGTCCGAGTTGATGTCGGGGAGCGTGTTGGCCACCGTGACCCGGCCGCCCTCCTCGAGCTCGCCCGCCTTGGGCGTGCCGGGGTCGAGGGCGAGGATCATGTCCTTGAGGCCGGTCTTGGGCCGCAGCAGGATCGTGGCGTCCTTGTAGATCGGCTTGTACTTGTCCTTGATCTGCATGCTGACCACGGCGCGGCCGTTCTCGAGGTTGACCTCGCCGACCTCGCCGACCTTGACGCCGGCCACGTTCACGGTCTGGCCCTGGCCGGGCACGACCGCCTGGGCCGTCGGCAGCTCCGCCTCGACCTCGTAGAAGTCGGTTCCGATCCCCGGCACCCAGGCGGGCAGGTAGAAGCGCTGGTGGGAGAGCAGGTAGGCGGACACGCCGATCGCGCCGACGAGCAGCACGACCAGGGCGACGAAGACCGGCAGCTGCTTCTTGATCTGCCGGATCACGGGCCGCCGCCGATCTTCGCGGCGTTCAGGTCGGGGACGCCCTGCTTGTAGCACTGCGCCTTGGGCTTGTAGGGCGGCTTCGGCCCGCGGACCGGGCGGGTGCCGAGCGGCGGCGCGGTGGCGTTGCCGCGGCGGGACGTGGGCTGGCGCGTGCCGGCCTGCACGGTGCCGGTCTCAACCGGGAAGGCGCCGCCACCGGGCTGGTAGCGGGTGTAGATGCCGTTGCCGGTGAAGTTCTGGCCGGCGCCGGTGAAGCCCTGCAGCGCCTGCAGGAACTCCTGGTAGTTCTTCAGCCCGGTCGACTGCGCGCCGTCGGCGATCACGGTCTCGCCGCTCGGCAGCACCACGTCGGACTGGCAGCGGTTGAACAGGTCGAACACCGGCAGCAGCTCGATCTGGCCGTTGACGAACTTGGCGAAGTCGTCGACCGCCGGGCGCAGCGTCCGCCACCCACCCCTGCAGCTCGCTCGGCTGCAGCAGCGCATTGGCCTGGCGCAGCCACGGGAAGCCGGCCTGCAGCGTGGCCGGGGTCTCGCGGACGCCCGGGATCATCTCGAGCGCCCACGCGCGCGTGGCGGGGAAGGCGGCGTTCAGGTTGTCCAGCGCCGGCCGCGCCGCCTCGAGCACCTTGGGCAGCTCGCGGATGGTCGCGGACAGGTCCGTCTCCTGGGCCGCCAGCGCGGTCGTGGTGATGTTCCAGTTCGTGATCAGGTCCTTGAGGCTGCCCTCGCGGCTCGAGAGCGCGGCCGTGACCTTCTGCTGGCCGGAGATCAGCTTCGAGATGTCGTGCAGCTCGGTGCCGAGGGTGGCCTGGTTGACGATCGCCGACTGGCGCAGGGCGTCGGCCGAGTACTGGAGCGAGTCGTTGAGCGCCTCGCCACCGGTCTCGCCCTTGACGTCCGGGTCCTGGTCGTCGTCCTCGCCCGGCTGCGGCTCGCCGTTGAGCGCCTCGCCGTAGCCGATCAGCAGGTCCTGGAGGTCCTTGCGGGTGTTGGCCTGGAGCGTGCCCAGCACCTGGTCGAGCTGGACCGGCGCCGAGGTCTGGGTGATCGGGATCGTGTCGCCGTCGTCGACGTCCGGCGAGTCGGGCGTGCCCGGCTTGATGTTCAGGAACAGGTTGCCCTCGAGGAAGATGCGCTGGCGGATCTCGACCTGCGCGTCCTCGTGGATCGGCAGCGCCGTGTCCTCGAGCTTCATCGTCACGCGCACGCCCGGCGAGTCGCCGCCCAGCGGCTCGACCTTCGACACCTTGCCCACGTCCACGCCCGCGATCCGGACGGCGCTGTTGGTCTGGATCGGCGGCGCGTTCTCGAACACCGCCTTCAGCTCGAACGGGCGCGTGAACGGGATGTCCTTGGTGAAGCCCAGGTAAGCGCCGACGAGGATCAGCACGATGCCGATCAGGCCGGCGCGGAAGGCTGTGATCTGGCGACCGTGCACCTTCCTCATGGCGTGCTCGCCTTCGCCTTGGGCTGGCCCTCGGTCTTGGTGCCCTGGTTGCCCGGCTGGTTGCCGATGATCGTCCGGCCGGCGGTGTCGCGGTAGCGCTCGTTGCCGGCCTCGCACTCACGCGTCTGCCCGGGCGACGCGGTGTTCGGGTAGGGGTTGGTGTGGAGGTGGTTGTCCTCGAGCGGCCCGTTTGCCGGCGCCGAGGCCGGTCCGATCTCGTTGTTGGGACCGATTGCCCCCTCGAGGGTGCTCGGGCTCGGGAGGATGATGAAGCGCTGCCAGGTGCCGTTCGCGTCGCCGTCGGAGAGCACGCTGGCCGCGTTGCGGAAGAACAGGGTGGCGTAGTTGCAGGTGGCCTGGGCCGGCGTCAGGAACGCCAGCGTCGGCTTCAGCGACGACGACAGTCGGGTCAGCTGCTGCACGCCCGTGCGCACCAGCGGGTCCTCCGAGAAGTCGGCCAGGCTCTCGAACACGTCGGCCAGCTGCGCGTTCATCGGGATCGTCTTGGGCAGCGTCCGCGTGCCCGCCTCGAAGGCGTCGGCCAGGATCGGCGCCGAGTGCGGCAGCGTCGCGACGCCCGGGCGCAGCTCGCGGAAGAACGCGGCGTTGTTGGCCAGGAACTTGCCCTGGAAGGGGAACTCGCGGATGGCCAGCTCCTCGCTCGGCGGGCCCTCGGAGATCGACTCCTGCAGGTAGGGCCGGGCGATCGACGCGAGCGCGGTGAACGTCGTGTCGAGGTTCACGAACAGCTGGGCCTGGGTCTCGGCCACCGGAGCGGCCTCCGACGCCGCCTTGCCGAGCGCCTGGAACAGGCGGCCGAGGCGCGTCTCGCGCGCCGCCAGGTTCGCCGCCACCGGCTCCAGGTCGCGCAGCAGCGGGACGAGCGCGACGATCGCGCGGTTCAGGTCGCCGCCGCGACCGGCGAGGCCGCCGCCGTAGCCGTTCAGCGAGTTGCGCGATCCGACCCGGGCCTTGTCGTCGAACATGTTGAAGAAGTCGTCCAGCTCGACGACCGCCGGCCGCGCCTGCTTGACCGGGATCACCGCGCCGGAAGCCAGGTCCTTCGGGCCGCGCCCCGGAGTGAGCTCGACGTACTTGAGCCCGATCGCCGAGCGCGGGCGCACCAGCAGCGTCGTGTTGGCCTTGAGCGGCTCGATCTCCTTGTCGAGCTTCATCGTGATCTGGGCGTAGGTGGAGCCGTCCGCGCGCCGCTTCGGCTCGATCTTGGACACCTGGCCCACGCGCGCGCCGCCGATGCGCACCTCGAAGCCCCTCACCAGCTGCGCCCCGTTGGGCAGGTTCGCCTTGAGGTCGTAGGTCGGCACGAACGGCAGGCCCGTGTTCGCGTTGTAGGACAGGAAGACCGCCACGATCGTGACCAGCACGGTCACGGCGCCGACCAGCACCGGGCTGGCCGCCAGGCTGGCTGTGCCGCGGGTCCTCACTGCGAGCCCCCGAGCAGGTAGTCGAGCATCGGCTCCTCGCCCTGCAGCGGCTCCGACTGGCCCTTGGCGTCCTCACGCAGGCGCTTGATGCCCTCGTCGCGCTCGCGCTCCTGCGCCGGGTCGCTCGGGGAGCCGAGGATCCCCTGCAGCAGCGTGCCCTGCGGGCTGACGCTGCCCTTGCTCTGCTTGGTCTCGTCGAACTTCGCGTTGTGCGCGGACAGGTCGGCGCGGGCATCGCCGAGCGCGCTGAAGAAGCGGGCGTTGCAGTTCGGAGCGGAGGCCGGCGTCATCACGTAGGTCGAGCAGTTGTTGGTGACGAGGCCCGCGCGCAGGTAGTGCCCGATCGCGTCGAAGCCGTTGGTCGACAGCGCCAGGTAGTAGATGAAGTCGTTGATGCGCTCGACGCCGCCGGTCTGCTGGAGGCTCGCGGTCAGCAGGTCGAGGTCCTTCGTGGCCGGCGCGGCCTGGCGGCCGAGCTTGCGGAGGTCCTGGATCAGCGGACGCGCGCGGAGCAGCGCCGGGCGGCCGCGCTCGAGCGCGTCGCCCAGGCTCGGGAAGCTCTCGCGGCCGGCCTCCGAGACCGTGCCGAGCCCCTTGATCAGGTCGTCCATCTTCGGCGCGGCCGTGCCCAGGTCGCGCAGCAGCGGCGTGCCCTGAACGGCCAGCTCGTCGAGGTCGACCATCAGCGGCTTCAGCTTGCGCAGGAACTCGGGCAGCAGGTTGATCCCGCGGCTGATGTCGCCGCGGCGCTCGGCCGAGGCCTCGCCGGTCGCATTGGCCTGGACGATCCAGTCGGACACCTTGCGGCGCTCGCGCGCCAGCGGGCCCAGCGCCTCGTCGGAGTCGCGCGCCAGGTTGGCGAGGGTGCGGTTCTGGTTGGCCAGGACCGCGAGCAACTTGTCGGTTTCGCGCAGGGCCGGGTTGGCGCGGTGGATGACCTCGTTCAGCTCGTCGCCGCGCCCGGCCAGGCCCGTGCCGAACTCGCTCAGCAGGATCGCGAAGCGCTCGCGGTAGGGCAGCCGCAGGATGTCGTTGAGCAGGTCGATGTCCACCGGTGAGCTGGTGTTGGCCAGCGGCAGCAGCCACTCGCCATCGCCGTCGCCGCTGTCGATCTGCGCCAGCGACTGGGCCGATGTCGACCCGGGCTCGCACTCGACGAACTTCTCGCCGATCAGGCCCTGCGGCCGGATCACGCACTTGGCGTCCGACTTCCACGGAATGAAGTCCTCGTTGTCGATCCGCAGCGTGACCGCGGCCTTCTTGTCGTCGGTCACCTCCAGGCCGGAGACCACGCCGACCGGCACGCCGGCGATCTTCACGTCCTCGCCGGCGACGAGGTTGGCGGCGTTGTCGAAGATCGCGCGGACGTAGTAGTGCTCGAGCGTGTCGTTGTCGCGCGCCTCGCGCACGATGCCGATCACGATCCAGGGCACGATCGCCACGAACAGGCAGATGTAGATCAGCCTCCTCATGGGGTCGCTCCGGGGTCACAGCCGCCGAAGGAGAACGGCGAGGAGCCGTCGGCGCCGGCCTGGATCACGCCACCCGGGCAGCGGTTCTTGACGTTCGTCTCGAAGCCGTTGAACTTCTGGGAGGGATCGACCGCGGTGAGCGTGCCGCCCGAGTAGTTGGCGGGCAGGAACATCGGCTGCACGCGGGCGTAGTGGCCGTTGGCGTCGTAGTTGGCGGCGACCTGCCCGAAGTCGGAGATCCAGGACGCGAGGTCGGGCGTGTACCCGCGGACGTACTCGAACACCGGCTGGGCCTGGTCGAGCGTCTGGATCGCGCGCGGGAACACCGACGCGGTCAGCTGCGCCAGGCGCGGCTGCTTCGCCGTCAGCTCGATCAGGTCGTTGTCGGAGCCCGGCGAGCGGATCAGCGCGCGCAGATCGGCGACCGTCGGGCGGGCCTCGGAGAGGACCGGCCGCAGGTCACCCAGGAAGCGCGCCAGGTCCTTCGTGGCGGGCTTCGACTCCTCGACCAGCTGGTCGAGGTCGTCGAGCGTCGAGCGCAGGTTGACGAACGTGGTGTTGGCCTTGCGCAGCGTGCTCGGCAGCAGCTCGAGCGCGCGGTCAAGCGAGGCGCTCTCGTCGCCGATCGCTCGGAAGGCGGTGTTGGTGCTGGCGACCAGACCGGCGAGGTCGTCGCGGCGCTCGGCGATCGCGGAGACCGTCGCCGCGGTGTCGCTCACGAAGCGCTTGAAGATCGCCTCGTCGAGCGCCAGCTCGCTTGTCAGACGGGTGGTGCTGTTCAGGAACGGCGCGAAGTACTTCGTGCTCGCGTTGGCCTCCTCGCCCCTCCCCTCGTACCAGGTGCCCGACCCCTCGATCACGTTCTGGAGGCCCCTGCGGGTCTTCGCGTCGAGGGTGTTGAAGAGGGTGTCGAGGTCGACCGGCGCGCTCGTGTCGTCCGAGCCGATCTGACCGCCGTCCGCGAGCTGCTCGTTGCTGTTCGGGCCCGGCTTGAGCGACACGTAGCGGTTGGCGATGCCCGACAGCGACGTGGCTCGGATCGTGGCGGTCGTGCCCGAGTGCAGCGGCGTCAGGTCGTCGTCCTCGATCTTCATCGTCACGACGGCCTGGGCCTGGTCGTCGAGGTCGATGTCGGTGATCGTGCCGACCGGCGATCCGCCGACGCGCACCTCGTTGCCCTTGACCAGCTGGCCGGCCGTCTGGAAGACGGCGTGGACCTTGTAGCCCCCGCCGTTGCCGAACATCGCGATCGCCGCCAGCGCGACGGCGACGACTATCGCCGCGACCGCTAGGACGCGGGCGACCGTCGATCCCCGCTCGTCATGGAGCGGTTCACGGATCCGTCCCTCTCTCGTTTCCCTTGAGTCCAAGCGCGGTCGATCGCTCGACGCCTCCCTGCGAGGCCAGTCTAGGACTGAACCTCACAGCGCGCGCAGGATCCCCTGCACGCCCTTAACACAGCCTTAGCTACTCCATTCCGAGGGGCCCCTGGGCCTCCCCGGACAGGAACTGCCTCACGAACTGGTTGTCGGAGTTGAACAGCTCGCTCGCCGGTCCCGACTCGACGATGCGGCCTTTCCAGAGGATCGCGATGTAGTCCGCCACGCGCCGCGCCGACATGATGTCGTGCGTGATCACGCAGTAGGCGCCGCCGTTCTCCTCGTGGACCTCCATGATCAGCTCGCACAGCAGCGCCGTGCGCACCGGGTCGAGGCCGGAATCGGGCTCGTCGAAGAGCACGATGTCCGGGTCCAGGACCAGCGCCCGGGCGAACCCGGCGCGCTTGCGCATTCCGCCCGAGAGCTCGTTCGGCATCTTGTCGAGCGCCCCGCTGAGCCCCACCTCGCCGAGCCGGCGCAGGCAGATCTCGCTGATCTCCTCCTCGGCCTTGTCGGTGTGCTGACGCAGCGGGAAGGCCGTGTTGTCGAACACGTTCATCGACCCGAACAGGGCCCCGTCCTGGAACAGGACGCCGAACTTCTTGCGCATCTCGAACAGCTCGTCGTCGGCCATGTCGGGCACCGACTCGCCGTGCACGAGCACGTCCCCCTCGTCGGGGTAGAGCAGCCCAACCATGTGCTTGATGCACACCGACTTGCCCGTGCCCGACGGGCCCAGGATCATCGAGATCTGGCCGTCGGGCAGGCCGAGGTTGAGCCCGTTCAGGATCGTGTTGCGGCCGAATGACTTGCGCACGTCGATGAACTCGACGGCGTCCTCGGCGCCATGCTCGCGCGTGCGCCCGCTGTGCCAGAGGTAGGGGTCCTCGCCCTCACGCGTCTGCGCGAGGATGTTGTCCGGCACGTCCTCGGGCGGCTGCGTCGGCGCGGCCGGCGGCGGCGCCGTCGGCTGCGGCGCGGCGGGCCGCGTCTCGGCCTGCTGCTGCTCCCCGCGCGTGGTCTCCCAGTCGCGCGGGTCGAGCGGTCTGCCTGGTCCCTCTCCCCTTTGCCCTTCCATCGATGCCCCCTCCGTCTAACCGCCGATGGGAGCTCTTGGATTCGAGCCCCAGAAGATCTGCGTGCCCACCATCCCGACCAGGTGAACCATCACCGTGTTCAGGACCATGGACTTCGCGGTCGCGGTGCCCACACCGACCGGGCCGCCGCTGGCCGTATATCCGTAATAGCACCCAACCAGCACGATCACGGTCGCCATGGCCATTCCCTTAATCAGGGAATAAAACAAGTCGGGTGGGTTCTGGAACATCCAGAAGATCAGGAAGTACCCGCCCGAGCTGACCTCCCCGATCTGCTGCACCACGGCTAAGTAGCTGGCGAAGAAGCCGGCGCCCACCGCCGCGATGTACACGAACGGCAGCACGAGCCAGGCCGCCAGCAGGCGCGTCGCGCACAGGAACACCAGCGAGTTGATGCCCATCACCTCGAGCGCGTCGATCTCGTCCGAGATGCGCATCGCGCCGATCTCCGCGACCAGGCCGGTGCCGACCTTCGCCGACATCATGTAGCCGAACGCGTACGGCATCAGCTCGCGCAGGTCGCACCACGCCGAGAACACGCCCGAGTACGCCGGCGCGCCGATCGAGCGGTTGAGGTACGCCCCCTCGATGCCGCACTGGAGGCCGATGATGAACGCCAGGCCCCAGATCACGATCGCCGAGCCCAGGATCAGGATGCCCGCCTGGCGCAGCGTCTCGCCGATGAAGTGCAGCACGCGGCCGTTGAACACGTCCGCCACCACGCGCGCGGAGAACTTGGCGATGTCGCCGAACGAGGCGATCCAGTCCTTGGGGACGCTCAGCCAGGTCTTGCCCATTACTTGATCACCGAGATCTCGGGATGGGTGGCGAGCAGCGTCTGGGTGAAGACGTAGTTGAACGCGAAGATGCCGAGGAACTCGATCACCACGCCCTGGTTCACGGCTCTACCGACCCCCTCGGCGCCTCCCGAGGCCGTCATCCCCTTGTAACAGGAGACGACCGCGATGATCGCCCCATATAAGGTCGTCTTCAGCACCGAGCCCCATAGGTCGGGGACGGAGGCGTTGTTGAGCAGGGTCGCGAAGAAGGGGCCTAACGGCGCGTCGAACGTGAGCGTCGCCAGCACGCCGCCGAAGATGCCGAAGATCAGCGCGTAGATGTTGAACAGGCCCGTGACGACCATCAGCGCCAGGAAGCGCGGCACGACCAGGTTCTTGATCGGGTCCACGCCGAGCACTTGGAGCGCGTCCAGCTCCTCGCGGATCTTGCGCGCGCCGAGGTCGGCGGTGATCGCCGTCCCGCCGACGCCGGCCATGATGATCGCCGTTACGAAGGGGGCGAACTCGCGGATCGACGAGAGCACGAAGAAGCCGCCGAGCCTGTCGATCGCGCCGAACAGGACGAGGAAGTTGCCGGCCTGCAGGCCCGGGGCGCCGTAGCCGAACGCGATCGTCGAGATCGTCAGCGGCAGCCAGCAGAGGCGCAGCATGAACAGGAACTGCTGGACGAACTCGGTGCCGTACGGGTAGGGCGGCCGCAGCGCGGAGACCAGCGTCTTGCCGGTCAGGATCATCATGTCGCCGACCTGCTCGAGCAGGCTCTTTGTCGGCAGGAAGATCCGATCGGCTGCGGCTCTAACCACTAAGCAATGCTCCTCCCTCGGGAGAGGAAGCCTATGGCATGTGCTTGGCCCTCGCCAGCGGTATCGAGGCCCGAAGCGCGCGGCTCTGCCGCGTGCCCAGGGAAGGCAATGCTATGTTCGCCAGACTTGGAGGCGAGGAGGATTGTCCTGGTCTGCCTGATCGCGGCCGTAGGCTGCGGCGGTGGCGAGCGCCAGGACGAGAACGAGCCCGAAGGAGATTTCGCGGTCGAGGTCGTCGCGTCGGACTTCCCGAAGCAGCAGAAGCTGGCGCAGAGCTCCGACCTCATGATCACCGTCCGCAACTCGGGCGACGAGACCGTCCCCAACGTGGCGGTCACCTTGAAGGGACTGGACTACCGCGCGACCCAGCCGGACGTGGCCAACGCCGAGCGCCCGCAGTTCGCGATCAACGGCGTGCCGCGCGAGATCGGTGGGTTCCCGGAGGCCAAGGACGCGACGCCGCTCGGCTGCGACAGCGCCTACGTGAACACCTGGGCGTGCGGGCCGCTCAAGCCGGGCGCCGAGCGGACCTTCGTCTGGAAGGTGACCGCGGTCAAGGCGGGCCCCTACGACATCTCCTGGCGCGTGGCGGCCGGGCTGAACGGCAAGGCCAAGGCGGTCGCGGCCGGCGGCGGCGCGGCGCCGAGCGGCAGCTTCACCGGCACGGTCTCGAACAAGGCGCCCGACGTGCGCATCGCCAACGACGGCAAAACCGTCGTCAACGAGACTCGCTGACGTAGCCCGGGCACTCCTTCACCGGCAGCCGCGGGTACTTCGGGTAGCGCGGGTCGGTCTTCGACCGCTCGCACATCGAGAACACGCTTCCGCGCGTGGTTCGCACGATCTTCTGGTGCTTGCAGGTGTCGCACAGGCCGGCGTTCATCCGTAAGGGCTCCGCTGGCCAGCCTAAGGGGTAGGTCGCTGCGAATGGCCGATGTGAAAGGGCCGTCTGAAGCCGACACTCACAGCGTGTCGGCAATCAGCTCCGCCGCCGCGCCGCATCCCGCCGAGTGGGAGGATGGGTCGAGCATGGCGACCAGGGTCACGAGCACCCGCTTCGTCGGGCGAGCCGCCGAATTGGCAGAGCTCCGCGCGGCGCTCGAGGCCAGCTCCGCGGGCAAGCCCTCGCTCGCGCTGGTGGCGGGCGAGTCGGGCGTCGGCAAGTCGCGGCTAGCGAGCGAGCTGACCGAGACCGCGCGCGCGTCGGGCGCCCGAGTGCTGAGCGGCGACTGCGTCGAGCTGGGCGAGGGCGAGCTGCCCTACGCCCCGCTGGTCGGCGCGCTGCGGCGGGTGGCGCGCGAGGGCGACCCCGCGTTCGACGAGCTGCCCGAGAGCCAGCGCGCCGACCTCGCCACGATCCTGCCGGGGCTCGGCGGCGGCCCGCGCGATCAGGGCAGCGAGGCCGAGCAGGTCCGGGTGTTCGAGGCGCTGCTCGCGCTGTTCGACGCGATGGCGGAGGACCAGACGGTGCTCCTCGTGATCGAGGACCTGCACTGGGCCGACAGCTCCACGCGCGGGTTCGTGCGCTTCCTGGCGCGCACGCTCTGCACCGAGCGGATGCTGGTGGTCGGCACCTACCGCTCCGACGAGCTCCACCGCCGCCACCCGCTGCGCCCGCTGCTGGCAGAGCTGGCGCGCGACCCGCTGGCGCACCTGGTCGAGGTCGAGCGCCTCACGCGCGGCGAGATGACCGAGCAGCTCGAGGACATCCTGGGCAGCCGCGCCGACCCGGGGCTGGTCGAGCGGCTCTACTCGCGCAGCGAGGGCAACCCGCTGTTCACCGAGGAGCTGCTGGCCGTCGGGCTCGACGGCCGCGGCACCCTGCCGCCCACGCTGCGAGACGCGCTGATGCTGCGCGTGGAGCGCCTGTCGGCGCCGGCGCAGGACGTGCTGCGCTGGCTCGCGTGCCAGTCGCTGGACGACGACCTGCTCGGCGAGCTCACCGGCGTCGACTCCGCCGAGCTGCGCGAGGGGCTGCGCGAGGCGGTCGGCGCACAGATCGCAGTCGCCCACGCCGACGGCAGCTACGGCTTCCGCCACGCGCTGCTGCGCGAGGTGGTCTACGACGACCTGCTGCCGGGCGAGCGCGCGGAGCAGCACGGCGCGATCGCCCGGGCGCTGGAGCGCACGATCGACGAGGAGGGCGAGCGCGTGCACCTGACCGCCGAGGTCGCCCACCACTGGCTGGCCGCCGGCGATCAGCCGGCCGCGCTGGCCGCGTCGGTGCGGGCGGCCGTCGCAGCGGAGAGCGTGAACGCGTTCCACGAGTCCCTGTCGCTGCGGGAGCGCGCGTTGGCGCTGTGGGACCGGGTCGCGGATCCCGAGCAGGTGGCCGGCGTGAGCCAGGTGGACCTGTTGATGCAGGCCGCCAACGCCGCCGACGTGACCGGCGACGCGGCCCGCCAGGAGACGCTGCTGCGGCGGACCCTCGAGCTGGTCGACGAGGAGTCGCAGCCGAGCCTCGCCGCGGCGGTGCTGGAGCGGCTGTCGCGCGCGCTCTGGAGCCTGAACCGCCAGGAGGAGAGCGTCGAGACGATCAACCGGGCGCTGGCGCTGCTCCCAGAGGACGAGCAGTCGCGCGAGCGCGCGGCGCTGCTGGTGGAGTTGGCGCGCTGCCGCATGCTCCAGTCGCGCTTCGGCGAGTCGATCGCTGTCGCGCGCGACGCGCTCGAAGTCGCGCGAGGGATCGGGATACGCGACGTTGAGGTGCGCGCGCTCAACGTGATGGGCACCGCGCTCGGAAACCGCTTCGAGGCCGAGGAGGGCGCCGGCGCGCTGCGCGAGGCACTCGAGATCGCCCGGCAGGCCGGCCTGCCGCGGGAGGTGACGGCCGCCTACATCAACCTCGCCGACGTCCTGCACGTGAGCGGCCGCACTCAGGACGCGCTCGCCGTGGCACGCGAGGGACTCGATACCGGCGCTCCCAGCACGCGCGCGTTCGATTGGCTGACCATGAACGCGGTCGAGTTCTCCTACTACCTCGGCCACTGGCAGGAGGCACGCGAGCTGCTGCCCTCGCAGAGCCGGCGCCGCTACGGCAACCAGCTGTTCGTCTGGCACATGTCGCGCGCCGTGCTGGCGCTCGGGGAGGGCGACCTCGCAACCGCACGGGTCGAGCTGGACGCCATGCAGGCGCCCGCGCGGGAGTCCACCGAACCGCAGTTCGTCGGCGCCTACGGGTGGATGCGCGCCGAGCTGGAGCGGCGCAGCGGGAATATCGACCCCGGCCGCGCGGCGGTCGACGACGCCCTCGACCAGATCGAGTACTGCTCGGACGACATCACGCGTATCGCGGGCGTGGCGGCGATGGGCGTGCGCATCGAGGCGGACGCCGCGACCTTTGCCCGCGACACGCGCGACACGGACGCCGAGCAGGTCGCGCTGAAGCGCGCCGAGGCGCATCTCGACCGGCTGCGGCTGACCGGCGAGTCCGGCGGTCCCGTGGAGCGTGCCGAGCTGACCGGCGGCGAGGCGGAGCACAGCCGCGCCGTCGGCGACGACGATCCGGCGCTCTGGGGCGCCGCGGCCGAAGCGTGGGCGGAGCTCGAGCGCCCCTACCGGCGCGTCTACTCGCGCTGGCGCCAGGCGGAGGCGCTGGTGCGCGCGGACGACCGCGGCGCCGCGGCGACGGTCGCGTCGGAGGCGCTGCGCTCGGCGCGCGAGCTGGGTAGCGAGTGGCTGGCGGCCGAGCTCGAGTCGCTCGCGGCGCGCGCGCGGCTGCGCATGCTGGGCCCGGCCGAGCCCGCCGTCGCGGCCGCCGACGGCGAGGATCCGGACGAGGAGCCCTTCGGTCTGACGCCGCGCGAGCGCCAGGTGCTGGCGCTGGTCGCCCGTGGGGCGACCAACCGCGAGATCGGGCTCGAGCTGCACATGGCGGAGAAGACCGCCAGCGTGCACGTGTCGCGCATCCTGGCCAAGCTCGACGTGCGCTCGCGCACCGAGGCGGCCGCTGTGGCGGTGCGGCAGGGCCTGGCGGACAGCGGCGCCGCTGTATAAGCCCACGTGTGGAGCTGACCGCACGCACCGTCTCGCTGGCGCTCGCCGAGGAGTTCGGGATCGCGCGCGGCTCACGCACCCAGACCGAGGTCGTCCAGGTCGAGTTGTCGCACGACGGCCTGGTGGGCCGCGGCGAGGCCGCCCCGATCTACTACCGCGGCGAGACGCCGGCCACGGCGAGCGCGTTCCTGTCCTCCCTGCGGCTCACCGACGACCCGTTCGCCCTCGAGGAGAACCTCTCGACGCCCGGCGATGCCGCCGGCCGCGCGGCGCTCGACGCGGCCCTCCACGATTGGGTCGGACGCCGTCTGGGCGTGCCGGTCTGGCGCCTGCTGGGGCTCCCGCGCAGCGCGCCGGTCACCTCGTACACGATCGGCATCGACACCCTGGACGGCACGCGCGATCGCGCACGGCGGGCGGCCGCCTTTCGCGCGCTGAAGGTGAAGGTCGGCGGCGCCGAGGACCTGGCGCGCCTGGAGGCGGTTCGCGCGGAGACCGACGCCCCGCTGCGGGTGGACGCCAACGAGGGCTGGACGCTGGCGCAGGCGCGCGAGCTGGTGCCCGCGCTGGTCGAGCTGGGTGTGGAGCTGATCGAGCAGCCGTTCCCCGCCGACGACCTGGAATCCTTCCGCGCTCTGCGGGAGCTGTCGCCGCGGCCGCCGGTGATCGTGGACGAGGGCTGTCAGGACCTTGGCGACGTCGCCGCGGTGGCCACCTACGCCGATGGGATCAACGTCAAGCTTGCGAAATCCGGAGGGCTGCGCGAGGCGGTGCGGATGGTGCACGCCGCGCGCGCCCTGGGCCTGCACGTGATGATCGGCTGCATGGTGGAGTCGCAGCTGGGCGTGGCGCCGGCCGCCCAGATCGCCTCGCTGGCGGAGTGGGTCGACCTGGACGGGCACCTGTTGCTGGCCGAGGAGCCGTTCCGCGGCCTTCAGCTCGAGGACGGGTGCGTGCTGCCCTCGCACGGGCCGGGACTGGGCGTGGAGCCGGCCGCGTGAGCGAGCGGCTCGCGATCTTCGCCGAGGGCCTCTTCTCGGGCCACGCCGGCAAGACGGCACACGGGGTGATCCGCTACGGCACGCGCGACGTGGTCGCGGTGATCGACTCGACCCAGGCCGGGCGCACGGCCGCGGAGGTGGTGCCGTTCTCGCTCCGGGACGTTCCGATCGTCGCGACGCTTGGCGATGCGATCGAGCTGGGCGCCACGGCGCTGCTGGTCGGGGTGGCCCCCACCGGCGGGAAGCTCGACCCGGCCTGGCGCGCGGTGCTGCTCGAGGCGATCGGCGCGGGGCTGAGCGTGGAGGCCGGGCTGCACACCCAGCTCTCCGAGGACCCCGAGCTGCGCCGGGCGGCCACCCGCGCGGGTGTCGCGCTGCGCGACCTGCGCGCGGCGCCCGCCGACCTGACCGTGCCCGCGGGTCCCTACAGCCGGCCCGACTCCGTGCGAGTGGTGCACAGCGTGGGCTCGGACACGGTGATCGGCAAGAAGGTCGTCACGCTGGAGCTCGACCGGGCGGCGCGCGAGCGCGGCGAGCGCTCGGTGTACGTGCCCACCGGCCAGACCGGCGTGGCGATCGCGGGCTGGGGCATCGCGGTCGACCACGTGATCTCGGACTACGTGGCGGGCGCCGGCGAGCGGCTCGTCAACGAGGGCTCCGCAGCGCGGCGACCTGCTGTTCGTCGAGGGCCAGGGCGGCCTCTTCCACCCGGCCTACTCCGGCGTGACGCTGGGACTGCTGCACGGCTCCGCGCCGGACCTGCTGGTGCTGGTGCACAAGGCGGGCGCATCGGCGCTGCGCAACTACCCCGACCTGCCGATCCCACCGCTGCCAGAGCTGATCGCCGCCTACGAGAGCGTGGCCCGGCCGGTGCGCCCGACGCGGGTGGCCGCCGTGGCACTGAACACCGCGGACCTGGGCGCGGACGACGAGGCACGGGCGGCGATAGCCGCGGCCGAATCGGAGACCGGCCTGGTCGCCGACGACGTCGTCCGTTTCGGCCCGGACCGCATCCTCGACGCCGTGCTTGGGGCCCTCTAGCGGGGCTGAACAGCAGCAATAAGGGGTGGGTACAGGCGTTTTGCTGCATTGGGGGTGTTATAGACCCCCAACTCAGCAAGACGTGCTCTGACCCGTCATTGCTGCCGTTCGACGGCGCCCGTGCCCCCGCCACGCCTGAGCGGAGCTCAGCGCGGCAGCGACGGCGCGATGATCCGGTACGCCTTGAGCCCCAGGCCCAGACGCTCGCGGTCCTCCGAGCGCAGTGGGTCCAGGCCGCTCAGCTCGCGCACTCGCTCGAGGCGGTACGCCACCGTGTGGCGGTGCGCGTGGATCGCCTGCGCGGTCGCGTTCATGTTGCAGTTGTTGGCCAGATAGGCGTCGACCGTGCCGACCAGGTCGGTCGCGTACTGCTCGTCGTAGCGCACCAGCGGCGCCACCGTGTCCTCGAAGAAGCTGCGCACCTCCTGCGGGTGGCTGGCCAGCACCCGGAACAGCAGCCGGTAGGTGCCCTCGCCGATCTCCGCCCCCGGCGGCCCGCCGCCCGCGGCGGTCACGCCCAGCACGAGCTCGGCCTCCTCGAGCGCCCGGCGCGCCTCGGCCGCCCCGCTGCGATACGACGACAGCCCGATCTCGGCGTGGCGCCCCAGCCTCGCCGCCGCGCGGCGCGCGGGGTCCGGCGGCCCCGGCAGCAGCGCGTAGACCTTGTCCTCCACCACCTGGGCGAGCGCGCCCGGCAGCTCGGCGGCGATCGCCGCCACCAGGCGGCCCGGGCCGCGCCCGTTCGGGTTCGCGCAGAGCGCCACGAACCCGCCGGCCAGGTCGCATCCCAGCCGCGCCGCGCGCCGCTGCACGTCGGCCGGATCGAGGTCCGGCCGCGTCAGCAGCTCCTCCAGGAACGAGCCGCGCAGCGTCTGCTCGGTCTCGTCCTTGGCCTCCACCACGGCCACCTCGGTCAGAGCCGCGATCGCCGCCATGTGCAGGTACTCGCCGGCGTGCGGGTGCCCCGGCCCGAGCAGCAGCACCGCCCCGAGCTCACGCCCGCCCGACGAGATCGGCACCTCCGCCGTCACGTCGGACGGGCGCTGTGGGCGCCCGCCGGCCAGGCGGGCGCCCACGTAGCGCTCGTAGCGTGCCCACCCCTCGAGGGGGACCCCCAAGCGAGGCACGACTACGGCCACAGGCGCGCCGGCATGCGCGGCGGCGATCTCCGCCACGCGCTCCAGCCCGTCCCCGGCCAGCACGGCGCCCACCATCTCCAGGTGGGCGCCGCGCGGCGTCTCCGCCGCAGCGTCTGGTCGGCGGGACTCGCCGCCCTAAGCGAGGTCCCCATTGACGCTCACCTCGTCGCCGCCGTGGGCCTGCAGCACGTCCTCGCCGTCCTCGCCGGTGCGGATGCGCACTGCCTCCTCCACCGGAACGATGAACAGCTTGCCGTCACCGACAGACCCCGTACGGGCGTGCCTGAGGATCACGTCCTTGACGAGCTCGACGTCCTTGGTCTCGACGACGCACTCGAGCTTGAGCTTCGGACGCAGGTGAACCGCGAGCTCCGAGCCACGGTAGTGCTCGGTGATCGCCTTCTGCCTGCCCGAGCCCTTCACCTCGGTGATCGAGAGGCTCGGGAAGCCCGCCTCGAGCAGATCCGCGCGGATCGGCTCGAAGGCCTCGTGGCGGATATAGGCGATGAGCATCTTCATGCCGTCGCCTCACCCGTCATCGCCGTGGCGGTCACCCCGGCCGCCGGCCGCTGCGCGACGCCACCCGTAGCGGGCAGCCCCGAGCCGATCAGCTCAGACGGCGGGATGAACTGCTCCGGATAGCCGTACATGCCGGTCTCGGCGATGTCGAGACCCGCGTCCTCTTCCTCGGCCGTGACCCGCAGGCCGATCGTGTGCTTGATCGCGAAGAACACCCCGTACGACACGACGAACACGACACGCGAACGCGACCCCGACTCCGAGCGCCTGGTTCCCGAGCTGCGCGAAGCTGCCCGTGTACCAGAGGCCGCCCTCGCCGACCCCGTTGAGCTCAGCCAGCCGCGGCGCCGTGAAGATGCCGCAGGACAGCGTTCCCCAGATGCCGGCCAGGCCGTGCGCCGAGAGGGCGCCAACCGGGTCGTCCAGCACCTTCTCGATCAGGATCACGCCGTAGACGACGATCACCCCCGCGATCGCGCCGATGATCGGCGCGGCCCAGAACTCGACGTAGCCGGACGGGGCGGTGATCGCGACCAGACCTGCGATCGCGCCGTTGCCCGCCATGCCCACGTCGTAGGTCTTGGTGCGCTGGTACATGACTGTCAGCGCGGCGACGACGCCGGCGGCCGCGGCCAGGTTGGTGACGAGGGCGACCTCGGCGAAACGCCCGCCCATCGCGCCCAGCGTCGAGCCCGGGTTGAACCCGAACCAGCCGAGCCACAGGATCATCACGCCGAGCCCGACGAGCGGCATGGAGTGGCCTGGGATGGCCCGCGGCTTGCCGTCGGGGCCGTACTTGCCCCGGCGCGGACCGAGCAGCAGCAGCGCCGCGAACCCGCCGGTTGCGCCGATCAGGTGCACCACGGTCGAGCCGGCGAAGTCCTGCATGCCGACGCTGACCTGCAGCCAGCCGCCGCCGAAGATCCAGTGGCTGATCACCGGGTAGATGAGCGCCGAGAAGATCACGGCGTAGATCACGTAGGCGCTGAACTTGAGCCGCTCCAGCGTCGTCCCCCACACGATGGCGAGCGAGACGGCACAGAAGACGAACTGGAAGAACAGCAGCGCCGCCGGGCTGATGCCGGCGACGTCGAGCAGCGGGAACTGCTGCGCGGCCTCGGACGGGACCGAGCTGACGTCCAGGAAGAACCCGCTGTCACCGGCGATCTTGCCGGCTCCGCCGAAGGCGAGGGCAAAACCAACAGCCCAGTACGCCAGGGCGCAGATCGAGTAGTTGGTCAGGATCTTCACGACCCCGAGGCCGGCGTTCTTCGCACGCGAGAAGCCCACCTCGAGGAACAGGAACCCGGCCTGCATGAACATGACGAGCACCGCCGCCACGATCACCCAGGTCGTGTTGACGGCCGAGATCGTGTCTTCGAGCGTGGGTCCGTCGGCGGCCAGTGCCGCTCCGGGCGCGACCAGAAGCACTCCAAGCGGCACTCCGGCCGCCAGGGCAATACGTCTCATAGGGGTTGAGCCTCCTTCTCCGAGAGTGAAGGCCACAGTACGAACGCACGCCCACCCGGTCTTTATCCAGGTGTCGAAGATTCAGGTACGGCGTTTCGCCGGCCGGTCGAAGGCCTCAGGCGGTCGGCGCGGGCTCTTCGACCGGATCCGTCTCGGGCGGCAGCGCTCCGCCGCGGTCCGTCCCCGCGATCAGCTCGTCGCTGACCTTGTCCTTGGGGATGAAGCCGGACTTCATGCCGAAGTAGACCGCCTGCGGGTGGTGGGCGACGATCGCCACCGTCGACTGCTCGGGCATCACCGCGAAGCCGTCGGAGAGGTACATGCCGACCTTGTCGAGCTCCAGCAGGCGCCACACCTTCTCGTGCTCGGACTGGTCCGGGCAGGCCGGGTAGCCCCACGAGTAGCGACGCCCCTGGTCGAGCTCGATGCCGAGCCCGCGGCGGATCTCCGCGTGCAGCCACTCGGCCAGCCCCTCGGCGGCCTGCACGCCGAGCCCGTGGGTGAACAGCTGCTCGGCGAACTCGCCGTCGCGCTCGAGCTGCGCCATCACCTCGGTCACCTCGGGGCCGACGGTCACGCCCTGCAGCGCCACCACGTCGCGCTCGCCCGAGTCGAGCGGGCGGAAGAAGTCGGTCAGGCAGATGCGGTCGTGCTTGGGCTGGCGCGGGAAGACGAGCCGCTCGAGCTCGCGCTCGCGGTCGTCCGGGTCGAACACGACCAGCTCGTTGCCGTCGGCCGCCGCCGGGAAGTAGCCGAGCCGCACGCGCGGGCTGCAGGTAGTCCTGCTCGCGCCACATGCGCTCCAGCTTGGGAGCGAAGCCCTCGTCGTCGCCGTGGCCCTCCACGATCTGGCGCCACTCCTCGCCCTTCTTGCCGCGCCCGCCCCAGTGCAGCTTGAACAGCACGTGGCGGTCGAGGTACGGGTAGACGTCGTCGAGGTCGACGTCGAGCTCGCGCGCGCCCCAGAACGGCGGCTCGGGGATCGACACGTCGGTGCGCGCCGTGGAGCGCACCGAGGCGTCGGTCACGGGCGGGCCGTCGTCGACCTTCTCGACCTGGTTGCGCAGCGCCTGCGGCCTCCTCGCGGAACTTCGTGACCAGCGCCCTCGCGCGCCTCCTCGTCGACCAGCTGGTCGATCGTGGCGAGGCCGGCGAAGGCGTCCTTGCAGTAGAAGACCCCGGGCTCGTAGATCTCGTCTGACTCCTTGCCCTTCGGATAGAGGATCCGCCGGCCGAAGTCGCGGTTGATCGCGGCGCCGCCGATCAGCACCGGGAACTCGAGCCCGCGCTGGTGCAGCTCCTGGACGCAGGTCGGCATCTGCTTCGACGTCGATACGAGCAGCGCGGACAGGCCGATCGCGTCGGCCTCGTTCTCGATCGCGGCGTTGATGATCGTGTCGATCGGGACCTGCTTGCCGAGGTCGATCACGGTGTAGCCGTTGTTGGTGAGGATCGTGTTGACGAGCGACTTGCCGATGTCGTGCACGTCGCCGAACACGGTCGCGATCACGACCTTGCCCTTGGTGTGGCCCTCGATCCGCTCGAGGTAGTTCTCGAGCTGCGCCACGGCGCGCTTCATCACGGTGGCCGACTGGAGCACGAACGGCAGGATCAGCTCGCCGGCGCCGAACTTGTCGCCCACCTCCTTCATCGCGGGCAGCAGCACGTTGTTGAGCGTCGGGACGGCGCCGATCTTCTCGACCGAGCGGTCGATCCAGTCCTCCACGCCCTCCTTCTTGCGGCGCAGGATGTGGTAGTGGAGCGCCTCCTCGGGCTCCATGCCCTCGGTCGGGTCGCCCGCCGCCTCCTCCTCGGTCTCGCCCTTCTGCTCGAAGTGGCCGATGAAGCTGCTCGAGGGCGTCCTCGCGACGGTTGAACACGAGGTCGTCGGTCAGCTCGCGCTCGTTCTCGGGGATCTCGTTGTAGGGCGTGATGTGGTTGGGGTTGACCATCGCCAGGTCGAGCCCCGCCTCCACGCAGTGGTGCAGGAAGACCGAGTTGAGCACCGCGCGGGCGCCCGGCGAGACGCCGAACGACACGTTCGACACGCCCAGCGACGTCTTCACGCCGGGGATCTCGGCCTTGATGCGGCGGATGCCGTCGATCGTCTCGACCGCGGACGGCCGCCACTCCTCGTCGCCGGTCGTGAGCGTGAACGTGAGCGCGTCGAAGATCAGCGCCTCGGGGTCGAGGCCGTGCTCGTCGCAGGCCAGGCCGACGATCCGCTTGGCGATCTCCACCTTGCGGTCGGCGGTCTTGGCCATGCCGACCTCGTCGATCGTCAGCGCGATCAGCGCCGCGCCGTGCGCCTTGGCGAGCGGCGCGACCACGTCGAGCTTGTCGCGCCCGGCCTCGAGGTTGACCGAGTTCACGATCGCGCGGCCGGGGATCTGCTCGAGCGCGGCCTTGATCACGTCCGGCTCGGTCGAGTCGACCTGGATCGGCGCCGGCTGGCTCAGCGCGATGCGCTTGACCACCTCGCGCATCTGCTCGTCCTCGTCCTGGCGCTCGGTCAGCGCGACGCAGACGTCCAGCACGTGCGCCCCGCCCGTCACCTGGTCCTCGGCCACCTGCACGAGGCCGTCGTAGTCGTCGGCCAGCAGCAGCTCCTTCGCCTTGCGCGAGCCCTGCGAGTTCACGCGCTCGCCGACCAGCGTCGGGCGCGGCTCCTGCACCAGCGGCGTGGCGGTCATCATGCTCGACACCAGCGTCGGGCCGCGTTCGGGCCGCTGCTCGGCCTTGCGGCCGCCCACGCGGTCGACGATCGCGGCGATGTGCTCGGGCGTCGTGCCGCAGCAGCCACCCACGATCGAGACGCCGTAGCGCTCGACGAACTCCTGCAGCGTGTTCGCCAGCGGGTCGGGCTCCTCGGGGAAGATCGTCTCGCCCTCGGGACCCTGCAGCGGCAGGCCGGCGTTCGGGATGCAGTGCACCGGCACCGGGCTGAACTCGCCCAGGAAGCGGATCGCGTCGCGCATGTCCTCGGGACCGGTGGAGCAGTTGAGGCCGATCACGTCGACGTCGAGCGCGAGCAGCGTGGTGAGCACCGCCTGGATGTCCGTGCCGAGCAGCATCTTGCCGCCGTTCGGCAGCAGCGACACGCTGGCCTGGATCGGCAGCGTGCGGCCGGTCAGCTTGAAGGCCTCGCGCGCGCCGAAGATCGCCGCCTTGACCTCGAGGATGTCCTGCGCCGTCTCGATGATGAGCAGGTCCGCCCCGCCCTCGACGAGGCCGCCCGCCTGCTCGGTGAAGACCTCGACCAGCTCGCGGAAGGTGATCTTGCCGAGCGTGGGGTCGTCGCTCGCCGGCAGGTGGCCGGTGGGGCCGATCGAGCCGGCGACGAAGCGCTGGTCGCCGGCCGCCGCGCGCGCCAGCTCGGCGGCCTTGCGGTTGATCTCGAGCGTGTGCTCGCCGAGGCCCCACTCCTCGAGCTTCAGCCGCGACGCCTGGAACGTGTCGGTCTCGAGCGCCTCGGCGCCGGCGGCGATCATCGACTCGTGCACGCCCTGGATCACGTCCGGGCGGTTGAGCACGAGCGCCTCGTGGCACTTGCCCTCGAGCCCGCCGTAGTCCGCCGGGGTCAGGTCGAACTGCTCGAGGGTCGCGCCCATGCCGCCGTCGAAGACGACGACGCGCTCACGGGTTGCCTGGATGAAATCGCGCTCTGCGGCCAAGGTTCGTCACATGCTACCGAACCTTGACACGAATGTGTGAAGGTTGGGGTTTTGGTGGGGCTTCAGCCGCAAACAGCAGCAACAGGGGTCTGCCCGCGAAAGCTGCCACACGCCGCGCGAGGCCAAGGTGCACCGTGGTTTGCCGCTCCATGGGCGTGCTAGCGGACCCGCGGCGGTCCGACGGCGAGGGTGGGCTGCGGTTGCGCCCGCCAGCGCAGGTCAACCAGGCGCACCGGGACGAGACCGCGGGCGTGGGCACCTTTATTGCTGCCCGTTCCCGCGGCCCGAAGGGCGGCGCGCGCCGAAGGCGACCCGACGCGCGCTTCCTCCCTCAGTGCTTGGACGAGGCCGCCAGCGCGTCCACGATCCCCTCCCCGTAGAACCCGTTGTTCTCCGGTGTCCCCTCGCAGAGCGCGTCGTAGTCCGGCGTCAGGTCGGGGTCGGGGTAGTGGAACAGCGGCGGGTCCGGGCAGGCGTGGTCCTGGGCGGTGCGCTTGAGCACCCGCTCGACCTTGTCCGGCGACAGCGTCAGCCCCCCGTGCGCCTTGTCGCGGTGCCCGCGCGAGGCGACCACCAGCGCCGCCACCCCGACCGCGTGCGGAGACGCCATCGAGGTGCCCTGCAGGTACTGGTAGTACGAGCAGTCGCCCTGCGAGCAGTCGGCCAGCACGAACGGCGTGTTCGGCGTTCCGTCGGGGTTGAGCTCCTCGTTGGCGATCGCCAGCGACGTCGGGTAGGGCGCCAGCACCGTGTTCGGCGGCGTGTTGTAGCGGCTGGTGCCGAAGAAGTCGCGCCGGTCGCCACCAGGCGCAGACAGGTCGGCCTGTTCCACCCCGTAGTCGGAGTAGTAGGCCTTGCGGAAGCTCGGTCCGACCGAGGTGATCCCGAGCACGCCCGGAGCCTCGAGCGGCTCCGACTTGCACGAGTTGTCGATCGGGCGCTCCCGCTCGCTGTCGGGCGGGAAGTCCGGGCTGGTCACGTCGACGACGGGCTTGCCGAGGTCGGTGTTGCCGTTGCCCTCGGCCGACACGAGCGTCACGCCGTGCGCCTTCGCGTAGGCGAGCGCCCGCTCGGTGGCCGCCACGATCGTGCGCTGCTCGGCCTGCTCCTCCGGGGAGTCCGTCGGGTTGTTGGCGCAGTTGTAGAGCCACGGATCGATGTAGTACGACATGTTCACCACGTCGACGCCGATGTCCGCGGCGTACGTGAGCGCGTCCACGCTCGCCTGCAGGAAGAAGTAGCCGGAGTCCTGCCCGGCGCGGATGTTCACCAGCTCCACCTTGGGCGCGACGCCGGCCATGCCGAGGCCGTTGATCGGCGCGGCGACGGTGCCGGCCACGTGCGTGCCGTGGCCGTCCTCGTCCACGTCGGCGGGGTCGTTGCAGGAGGCGTCCGGCTCCTCCTCGCAGGGCCCGTCGATCAGCGGGATGTCTTGAGTGAAGTTGCGGCTCAGCGACGCGTTGAAGTTCGGCGCGATGTCGGGATGGGAGCCGTCGATGCCCGTGTCGAGGATGCCCACGCGCACGCCGTGGCTGCCGCGCTGGCGCTTGTAGGACCCCGAGGGGGTCGCGTTGATCATCCGCATGTCCCACTGCAGGTCGGCGAACGGCTCGGCCGGCGAGAAGCCGCCGCGGTGCACACGGCCGTTGCCGCTGGCGCTCTCGCGCAGGTCGGTCATGCGCTCGAGCGCGGACCGGTCGCGCGCGCGGGCGCGACTGGCCGGGGCGTAGCCGATCGAGCGGTTGCGGGCCGCGCCGACGACGGCGCGAGCGCGGGCAACGGCGGTCACGAAGCGTGCGTTGGCCGAGCGCACGGTCGCGACTCCGACCTTGCGGTTCTCGCGGACGATCTTGCCGCCGGCGCGCTTGATCGCCGTGTGGGCGGCCTTGACCGTGGCGCCGCGCTCATAGAGCACGACGTAGGTGTGCTTCGTGGGTGCCTGCTTGGCGGCGCCGGCCGTGAGCGGGACCAGGAGGCAGAGGGCGCCGGCCAGCGCGAGAAGGAGTGTGCGTCGCATACGCGGGGTCCTACCCCGCGAGTTGACGCATTATGCCTCCAGTTCGGAGGTGGCCCCGCGCCGTGCGGAGCCCCTCAGCTGCACCGGCGAGGCGTGCAGCGCCCTCAGGCGCAGGTCCTTCCAGGTCATGCCCTCGCTCACCAGAGCCGGCATGCCCATCGTCAGGGCGGTCGCGATCTCCACCGCCTGCAGGATGATCCCGTACGCGAAGGCGTCGGTCTTGCTCACTCCGTATGCGGACAGGACCGCCACGCAGGCGGCCTGGAACACGCCCAGGTTCGACGGCGTGGCCGGCAGCGCTGCGGTCACGTTGACGGCGAACAGCACGGCCGCCGCGGCGCCGAGTCCGGCGTGCTCGTCGAGACCCAGCGCCACCAGCAGGAGGTAGCAGGCGAACCACTGAATCGCCCACGCGGTCAGCTGCATCAGCGCCGCCCAGCCGCCCAGCTTGGGCCGGCGGAACACCTGCAGGCCGGAGCGCACCTGGAGCATCGCCCCGCGGGCCACCGTGGCGGCATGCTGGACGCGCTGGAAGCGGGACGGATTGCCCCGTCGCAGGATCCAGGGAGTGGCCACGACCAGGGCGAGCAGCACGAGCGGCGCGACGGTCGCGATCACGAGCGCGTCCTCACGCCCGCGGAAGATGCCGACGGTGGCGAACATGACCGCCCCGAGCACGACCAGGGCGAGGATGTTGAGCAGCGTCTGGGAGACGATCGAACCGAGCACGACCGGGAAGCGATCGCGCATCCGGCCGAGCCGGCGCGCGACGATCAGCGCGCGCGAGGGCTCGCCGAGGCGGGCCGGCATCGTGGCCGACATCAGCACTCCGATCATCGTGCCGCGGGCCGTGTCGCGCCGGCGCACGCGGACGCCGGGCAGCGCCGCGCGCAGGATCGCGTGCCAGGCCTCGGCGCGCAGCAGCATCGACGCGCACATCAGCGCGAACGCGAGCAGCACCCAGATCGGCGTGGCGGCCAGCAGCGAGCGGCCGATCGGCTCGAGGCCGATCCGGTCGAGCGCGAGCGCCGTCAGGCCGATGCCCGCCACGGCCCCGCCGACGACGGCGCCGCGGCGCGCCAGGCGGGCGGCCCGGCGGCGCCCGGCGGGCGCGTCCTTGACCTCGAGCGACGGGAGTCGCCGCGGGCGCTGGCGCGGCCCCGGCTCCGCCGGTATGAAGCCGGCGTTGGTGGCGAACCGCGCCGCACGCGTGGCCGGCTGCGGCTGGGCGACCGCCTCCTCGTAGACCTCGACCACCTCGCCCGTGACCTGCGGCCACGCGAAGCGCTCCGCGCGCTCACGGGCCGAGCGGGCCATGCACTGACGCCGCTCGGGGTCGAGCGCGAGGTCGCGCAGCGCCTCGCCGAGCTCGACGGCGTCACCGGGCGGCACCAGCAGGCCGTCCTGGCGCGAGCGCACGACGTTGCGGTAGCCGGCGGTGCGCGAGGCCACGACCGGGGTCGACGACGCGAACGCCTCGGTCAGGACCATGCCGAAGCTCTCGCCGCCCAGGGACGGCGCGCAGAGCAGGTCGGCCTCGCCGAGCAGGCGCCACTTCTCGTCCTCGGAGACGCGGCCGGCCACCTCCACGCCCTCGGTCTCGAGCAGCAGCGGCGCCACCTCCTCGTCCGTGGCGCCGGCCACCGTCAGGCGGGCGTCCACCCCGGCGCCGCGCAGCGCCTCGAAGGCGCGCAGCAGCACCGGCAGGCCCTTGCGGCCCTCGGCGCGGCCGATGAACAGGATCTGGAGCTGCTGGTGGGGACGGGCGGCGCTGGGCCGGGCGGCGCTCAGGTCCACGCCGTTGGGCACGATCCGGTAGCGCCCGCCGTAGTAGCGGCGCGCGGTCCACTCGGCCGCCTCTGAGACGGCGATGCGCGCGTTCAGCTTGGAGTAGATGCGCCGGGCGCCGATGACGTTGGCCGCGATCGAGTTGGTCAACCAGTTGGTGGAGTAGGTGTGGAACGTGGCGACCGTCGGCACGCGCGCCGCCTCGGCGGCGAACCAGCTGATCACCGGCACGTTCGGCTCGTGCACGTGGACCACGTCGTACCCGCCGTGGCGCAGCTCGCGGCCGAGGATCCGGATCGCCTCGGGGGACGACGACAGGTTCGTCACGGCGCCGTTCATCGGCAGCCCGAACGTGCGGCCGAGCGGGATCAGGTAGTCGGGCACGGGCCGCTGTTCCGGGGCGGCGCCGCGGTGAAGCACACGTGCCAGGCGATCGTCGGGGTCATAAGGGGCGAGCAGGCGCGCCTCATGTCCCTGGGCCGTCAGCTCCTGGGCGAGAGCTTCAACGTGGCGGCCCACTCCACCTGGGTACGTGTACGAGTAGGGCGATACGAGCGCTACACGCACAGCGGAATCGTAGCCGCCGCACCCGCTCGACACAGTGCGGTCCGCCACACTGTTGCAAGTGGACGACCAGCGCAGCTACGTCAAATACACGTTTCTGAAGGTCGATCCGGCCTGGCGCCGGCGCTCAGCGGAGGAGCGCGCGGCCGACAAGCGCGAGTTCATCGCCGCCTGCCGCGAGTTCGGAGCCGACCACTATTTGCGCGCCTACTCGCTGGTGGGCACGCGCGGCGACTGCGACCTGATGGTGCGCGCCCTGGCCCGCACGCTAGACCCGATCCACGAGCTGCACGTCCTGCTCAACCAGAGCGGACTGATGCGCTACGCCGAGATCGCGCACTCCTATCTGGCGATGACGAAGGAGTCGCCCTACTCGGACGAGCCCGACAAGCCCCTCGAGCCGCGCCCGGGAGCCGACTCGAAGTACTTCATCGTCTACCCGATGTGGAAGAAGCGCGACTGGTACCGCCTCCCCGGCGAGGAGCGGATGCGCGTGATGCGCGAGCACATCGAGGTGGCACGGCGCTTCCCCGGCATCGAGACCAACACCGCCTACTCGTTCGGCCTCGACGACCAGGAGTTCGTGGTCGCCTTCGACGCCGACGACCCCGCCGAGTTCCTCGACCTCGTGCAGGAGCTGCGGGCGACCGAGTCGAGCGCCTACACCGAGTCCGAGACGCCGATCTTCACCTGCATCTCGGTGTCCTTGGAGCGGGCGCTGGATGCGCTGGATGGGGAGGCGGTCCGGGCGCGCGCTTAGGCGCCGGCCGGGCTAACTGCAGCAATAGAGGTGCCCGGCTTGGCTGCGGCGCCCCCTCGAATCCGCCCAACGCCCGGCTTCACCGGGGGTGCGACGAGTTTCTCTCCGGTATGCGCGAAGAACTCGTCCTGCCCCTTCGCGGCGGCCGGGGTGAGCCGACTTCGTCCGGCCTACCCCTAATTGCTGCCGTTCAACGACCCGTGCGAAGAAGCCGACCGGGCTAGCCGACGCGGTCCCGCGCCGCGTCCAGCAGCTCCTCGGTCCGCGTCAGCTTCACGCGCGGCCGCCCGTGCGGCTCGCCGGCCGCTTTCTCGGCGGCGTCGATCGCTTCCCAGCCGGAGTAGGTCACGTGGTCTGGGGCGCGTTCCGCGAGCAGCTCCTCCAGGGAGTCGCGGCTCGGGTCGGCGGGCTCGTTCAGGCGGCCCGCGTCGAGGTCCTCGAACAGCTCGTCGACGGTCTCCTGCGAGTCGCGCTTGTTGGTGCCGATGATCCCTGTCGGGCCGCGCTTGATCCACCCGACCACGTAGTCGCCGCGCAGCTGCGCCCCCTGCTCGTCCAGGATCCGGCCGGCCTCGTGGGGGACCGTGCCGCCCGCCTCGTCGAAGGGCAGCCCCTGCACCGGCGTGCCGCGGTAGCCGATCGAGCGGAACACGATCCCGCAGCTGAGCTCCTCGATCGTGTCGGTGGAGCAGGCGCGCAGGCCGGTGCCCTCGTCGCGCAGCTCGTTGCGGCAGATGCGGATGCCCTCGACCCGCTCGCTGCCGAGCAGCTCGAGCGGCGACACCAGGAAGCGCAGGACGATCCGCCGCCGCTTGCCCTCGGGCGCGCGACCGGCGTACCCGGTCAGGATCTCGACGTTCTTGCGCTGGGTGGAGCTGGCCGCCTCGCTCTCCAGCCAGGCGCGGCTGAGCGGGTCCAATTCGATGTCGCGGGGATCGACGAACACGTCGGCGTCGGTCATCTCGCCCAGCTCGAGCAGCTCCGGGTTCGTGAACGCGGCCTGGGCGGGCCCGCGCCGGCCGAGCACAACGATCTCCCGGATAGCGCTCTCGGCGAGCACGTCGAGCGCGTGGTCGGCGACGTCGGTCTGGGCCAACTCTTCGCGGGTCAGGGCGAGCATGCGGGCCACGTCGGCGGCGACGTTGCCGTTGCCGACCACGACGGCCCGCTCGCTGGAGAGGTCGAACTCGAGGTCGCAATAGTCGGGGTGGCCGTTGTACCAGGCGACGAACTCGGTGGCGGCCCAGCTCCCGGGCAGGTCCTCGCCCGGGATGCCCATGCGGCGATCGGTCTGGGCGCCGACCGCGTAGATGATCGCGTGGTAGCGGGCGTGCAGGTCGTCGTGGGTGAGCTGGGTGCCGTACTCGACGTTGCCGAAGAAGCGGAACTCGGGGTGCGCCGCGGTCTTCTCGTAGACGCGGCTGACGGCCTTGATGTTGGGGTGGTCGGGCGCCACCCCGCCGCGCACCAGGCCCCACGGCGTGGGCAGACGGTCGTAGACGTCCACTTGGACGTTCAGGTCGGGATGCGACTTGCTCTTGAGCAGATGCCCGGCGGCGTAGAAGCCCGACGGGCCCGATCCCACGATCGCAACGCGCAGCGGCTGGTCCGGTGTTCCGGGCGATTCCATCGGACCGCCCAGTCTAGAAGCGCCCTTAGGCCCGGCGTCCCTTGCCCTGCGAACCTGCGACCGCTTCCTCGTCCTCCATGACGAGGTCGATCGCGGAGACGGTCTCGACCGACTTGACGGTGACCTCTTCCTCCGGCTCCTCCGCCTCGGGCTGGTCCTCGGCCTCGGCCGCGATCTGCTCCTCGACCTGCGGCTCCTCCTCCTCCTCGACCTCGCGCTCGGGATCCTCGGTCACGGCGGTCACGTCGGAAGCGAGCTCCTGGAGCGACTGCGAAGCGACATCGGCGTCGTCGGCCTCGGAGACGGCGTCGACCTCCTCGGTCTCGGCTTCGACCGGCTCGGGCTCGACCTCGACACGCTCGACCTCGACAACCGGCTCGGGCTCGGCCTCCGGCTCTGGCTCCACTTCCGCGACCGGCTCCGGCTCAACCTCGGCGACCGGCTCCGGCTCCATCTCCGCGACCGGCTCGGCCACGACCTCCGGCTCAGGCTCGACCTCGAGGACCGGCTCGGCCACTTCCGGCTCCTGCTCGACCTCGACGACCGGCTCGGCTACCTCCGGCTCAGGCTCGGAAACCTCCACGACCTCCGCGAACGCCGGCCCCGACTCCGCGATCGGCACACGCAGCGCGCCGGCCGGCGCTTCCGGTGCGCTCATGTCCACGACGCGCGCCGGCTTGTCGGCCGAGACGATCATCGTCCCTCCGGCCAGGTCGCCCAGCCGGCCGCGGCGCTCGCGCGTCACGAGCATCACGACCAGCCCGACGCCGTAGAGGAACAGCCCGTCGACGAGCCGCAGGACCGTACGGACACCGACCTCGCGCATCCCCGCGGGGGCGCCGTCCGTGCGCACCACGCGGATGTTCAGCGCGCGCTTGCCGACCGTCTGCCCAGAGCCCGACTCGCAAGCGAAGTAGTAGTAGAGCGCCCAGCCGATTCCCACGGCCAAGAGGGCGCCGCCGGCATCGGCATCGCTCAGCTTCCCGGCCGCAGCCAGGATGACGGCGTAGCCAGCTCCCACGATCAGGAGATCGATGAGCGCGGCCAGCACGCGGCGGTTGTCCAGCTTGGACCCGGAAACGGGCACGGCGGTTGCATGAGCCATGGCGTTCACACCCCCTAGATCGGCTGTTTGGGGGCGTCCCCTTAGACCCGCAAAAGCCGGTTGGACGGCGGTGAGACATGATCCGGCTGCAATGGAGCGCGTGGCCGTGGCCGACCTGGGCTCGAACTCGTGGCGTCTGGTGGTCTACGGCTACGAGCCGGGCACCCCGTGGTGGAGCCCCGTGGACGAGATCCGCGAGGCCGTGCGCGTGGGCGCCGGGATGGGCGAGGAGCGCCTCCTGCGCCCCGATCGGATCGATCGAGCGGTCCACACGGCGGCCGTGTTCGCGTCGTTCTGCCGCGCCTCCGGCATCGACGCGGTCGAGGCCGTCGCCACCAGCGCGATCCGCGACGCCGCCAACAGCGATGAGCTGCTGGACGCCATCCGCGAGCGCACCGGCGTCGTCCCGCGCGTGATCAGCGGCCGCGAGGAGGCCCGCTACGGCTGGCTGGCGATCGCCAACTCGACGACGATCGTCGACGGCTTCGGGCTCGACATCGGGGGCGGCAGCATCCAGGTGATGCGGCTCGACGGTCGGCGCCTCGCGAGGGCCGACTCGCTGCCGCTCGGCTCGGTGCGGGTCAGCGAGGAGTTCCTGCCCGGGGAGAAGGCGCCGGCGAAGGCGATCAAGGCGCTGCGCAAGCGCGTGGAGACCGAGCTGGGGGCGCTGGGCTGGTGGGGGCAGGGCGGCCGTCTGGTCGGGATCGGAGGGACGATCCGCAACCTCGCCGTGGCCGCGATGCGGCGCGCCGAGCTGCCAGTCGCCGACCCGCAGGGCTTCGGGCTCGATCGTGGCGCGCTCGAGGAGCTGATCGAGCTGCTCGCCGCCCGTCCCGCCTCCAAGCGCGGGGAGCTCAGCGGCATCAAGCCCGACCGCGGCGACGTGATACTCGGCGGGGCGCTCGTGCTCGCCGCCACGCTCGACAGCGGCGGCTTCGACGCCATCGAGGTCACCGAGGCCGGCTTGCGCGAAGGGGTCTTCTTCGAGCGCCTGCTGGGCGATCGCGAGCTGTTCGACGACGTACGCCGCGAGTCCGTGGAGAACCTCGCCCATCGCTTCAACAGCGAGCCCGAGCACGTCGGCCGCGTGGCGGCGCTCTCGCTCGAGATGTTCGACGGGCTGGCCGAAGCCGGGCTGCACGACCTGGGCGACGTCGAACGCGAGCTGCTCTGGGCGGCCTGCGTGCTGCACGACATCGGCACCGCGATCGACTACGAGGACCACCACCGCCACTCGGCCTACCTGATCCTCAACGCCGGGCTGCCCGGGTTCGACCCGCGCGAGCTGGTGCTGGTGGGCCTGATCGCCCGCTACCACCGCAAGGGCGACCCCGACGCGGCCGAGCTGGGCGACCTCGCGCGGGAGGGCGATCCCGAGCGGCTGCGGCTGCTGTGCGGGATCATCCGCCTGGCCGAGCAGCTCGAGCGCAGCCGCGACGGGGCGATCCGGCGGGTCAGCGTCGCGGCCCGCAACGGCACGCTCACGCTGGCCGCCGACGCCGACCCGGAGCTCGACACGACGGTCCCGATCTGGGCCGCCCGCCAGAGCGCCGACCTGCTCGCGCAGGCGCTCGACCGCAAGGTCGAGATCGCGTGATCAGGCGCGTCGCCGCGTCGCTGCCGCTGGCGGTCGTCCTGCTGGACGTGACCGTGGTCGCCGTCCTGCTGCCGGACATCCGGCTGGACCTGGGCTCCTCGAGCTCGGGTGGCCAGTGGGTGCTGAACGCCTACCTCCTGGCGCTGGCGGCGCTCTTCCCGCTGCTCTGCCGGTTGCGCAGCCGTGCGCTCACGCTGACCGGCGCATTCGTCATGGCCGCCGGGGCGATCGTCTGCGCGAGCGCAGACTCAACCGCCGTGCTCGTGACCGGCCAGACATTGCAGGGCGCGGGTGCGGCCGCGCTGCTGGCGCCGGTCCCGGGGTCGTGGGCGGCACTTGCCCTGCCCGGCGCGGCACTCGCACTCGGGCCCCTCGCGGGCGGCGTGTTGGCCGAGCAGAACTGGTGGCACGTCTTCTTCTGGGCAGCCGTGCCGCTGGCGGCCCTCGCGGGAGCGGGAGCGCTCGCGGCCCCACAGCGCCCGGGCGACCACGAGACGACCCGCGCGTTGGCGTTCGCGGCCGGGCTGGCCGCACTCACGATCGCGTGGGTCCAGAGCGAGGTCTGGGCGTGGGGCTGGTGGGCGCTGCTCTCGCTCGTCGGCGCGGTGTTCCTGAGGCAAGCCCGCGTACACGAGGCGCGCGGGTCCACCCTCGCCTGGGCGGCGCTGGCCGGTTGCCTCGCCACGCTCGTGTTCCTGCTGCCGGAGTACTTCCAGCTCGCGCGCAACCTGTCCGGGTCACGCAGCGGGGTTCTGGTGCTCGCGGTCACCCTCGCCGCGGTCGGCGGCTGGACGGCGGCCACGCTGCTCGGACGCATGATCCCCTGGTCCGGACAGCTCCTTGCCGGGACCGTGTGCCTTGTCGGCGGACTGGCAGTGCTCGTCACGATCGACGCACACACTCGATGGGCCTTGCTGATCGGAGCGCTCGGGCTGACGGGACTTGGCCTCGGCGTGTCAGCCGCGGCGGCGCGCGGCCTGCCGGGTCCGACGTCCGCGCCGCCGGCGGCCGTCCTCGCGGGTGCCTGCCTTGGCCTGGCGACCGGCGGCGCGGCGTTCCAGTTCGCACAGGCCGACGAGCGGGGGTCCGGCGCGACGTTCGAAGAAGCCCTGGCCGCCGGAGTCGGCTGGGGCGCGCTGTGCCTGCTGCTGCTGCTCGCCCTCGCCGCGTTGACGATCTGGCGCCTGGAGCAGGCGCCTAGGCGAGCACCGTCCGCAGCTCCCCCAGCTGCGGGGAGCTGACCACCACTTCGTCGCCCGGCTTCAGCCACACCTTCGGGTCGCGCAGGCTGCCGACCCCGGCGGGCGTGCCGGTGGCGACCACGTCGCCCGGCTCGAGCGTCATCAGCATCGACAGGTACTCCACCAGCGCCGGGATCGAGTGCACGAGGTCGGCGGTCGAGCTCTCCTGCATCCGCTCGCCGTTCAAGTCGAGCGCGATCCCGATCGCGTCGTGCGGGCCGGCCTCGTCCTTGGTGACCAGCGCGGGCCCGACCGGCGCCGAGCCGTCGAACGTCTTGCCGGGCATCCACTGCGGCGTCTTGAACTGGTAGTCGCGCGCCGACAGGTCGTTGAGCAGCGTGTACCCGGCGACGTGGTCGAGCGCCTCCGAGGCGGGGACGTCCTTGCAGCGGTCGCCGATGACGAAGGCCACCTCGGCCTCGTAGTCGACCTTGGAGCTCCACCGCGGCAGCTCCACGGTTGCCCCGTCCGGCCGCAGCGAGGTCGCGAACTTGGCGAAGAACGCCGGCGTCTCGGGCGCCTCGCGGCCGCCTTCCTCGGCGTGGGCGCGGTAGTTGAGACCGATGCAGATGACCTTCCCCGGCCGGTGGATCGGCGGCAGCAGCTCGGCGTCGTGGACCTCGTCGCCGGCCTCCGCCGCGTCCAGCTGTCCCGCGGCGACCAGCGCCTGCAGCCCGCCGGCGGGGGCGTCGCGGACTTCGAGCACGCGGCTGTCGCGCAGGATCCCGGCGCGTGGCCCGTCGTCTGTGGCGTAGTTGACGAATCGCATGGAGGCGGGAGCCTATGCGTACCCTGGACCCGTGGCCGACGACCTCCCCACCGGACGCTGGCGCAGGGCGGCCAAGGTCGGCCGTCTGGCGGGTGGCCAGACCGCCCGCGGCTACGCGACCAAGGCCGCCAACCTGACCCGATCCCAGGAAGGGCGTCACGACGCCGCGGCGCGCCGCCAGATGGAGGCGGCCGAGCAGATCTTCGATGTGCTTGGGCCAGATGAAGGGCGCGGCGATGAAGGTCGGCCAGGTGGCCTCGTTCATGGACACCGGCGCCTTCCCGCCCGAGTTCCAGGAGCGCATCCAGGCCAAGCTGGCCGAGCTGCGCGACGCCGCCCCGCGCGTGCCCTTCAAGCGCATGCGCAAGCTGATCGAGGACGGCCTGGGCGAGCGGCTCGACGACGTGTTCGCCGACTTCGACGAGGAGGCCGTGGCCGCGGCCTCGATCGGCCAGGTCTACCGCGGCCGCCTCCACGACGGACGCGAGGTCGCCGTCAAGGTGCAGTACCCGGGCGTGGCCCAGGCTGTGCGAGCCGACCTCCAGAACCTGGGGCTGATCATGCGCGTGGCGAAGCGGATGGCGCCCGGCATGGACGCCAAGGCGATGACCGCGCGAGATCCGCGAGCGCCTGACGGACGAGCTCGACTACGAGCACGAGGCCCAGCAGCACCGGGCTTTCGCCCGCTCGTGGCGGGGCCACCCGTTCATCTACGTGCCGCCGGTGGTGACCGAGCTGTGCAGCGAGCACGTGCTCGTGTCGGAGTGGGTCGAGGGCACCGGCTTCGAGGAGGTCAAGCAGGCGGACCGCGCCACGCGCGACCGCTTCGGCGAGATCGTGTTCCGCTTCTTCTTCGGCTCGCTCTACCGCAACGGCCACTTCTCGGGCGACCCCCACCCCGGCAACTACCGGTTGATGGAGGACGGCCGGGTTGCGTTCATCGACTTCGGGATGACCAAGCGGGTGGACGCGGCCGACCTCGAGGCCGAGATCGCCGCCGTCCGATTCGGCATGGACGGCGACGTCGAAGGGCTGCACCGGCAGCTCGGCGCGATGGGCTTCTACGACCCCGCCGACGAGCAGGTGACGCCCGCGGCGGTGGCGGACCACTTCCACGACGTCACGCGCTGGTACATCGAGGACCGCGAGGTGACCGTCGACCGCGAGCTGGTGGGGCAGGTTCTGATCGACTTCGGCGATCCCCGCTCGAGGCACTGGCAGCTGATGCGCCGCGAGACGATGCCGCCCCAGGCGATGCTGGCGCGCCGGATGGAGGCGCTGACGCTAGGCGTGCTGGGCCAGCTCGGGGCGACCGCCAACTGGCACCGGATCGCCCGCGAATGGCTGTTCGGCGACCCGCCCTCCACGGAGCTGGGCGAGTTGGAGCAGCCGTTCCACGACCGCGCGGCCGCGTGAGCCCGGTCAAGGCGACTCCCAAGGCGCTCGCGGTGCTGCGCGAGGCCGACCCGGTGATGGCCCGCCTGGTCGACGAGCTCGGCGCGGTCGTGCGGCGCGACCTGAAGCGCGAGCGGCCCGGCGACGCCTACGGCACGCTGGTCCGCTCGATCGTCGGGCAGCAGCTCTCGACCAAGGCCGCGGCGACGATCTACGGGCGCGTGCTCGAGCTGTTCAAGGGACACACGCCGACGCCCAAGCAGCTGCTGAAGGTCGACCCCGACAAGCTGCGCGCGGCGGGGCTGTCGCGCGCCAAGGTCGCCTACCTGCGCGACCTGGCCCAGCACGTCGAGGACGGTTCGCTCGAGCTGGAGCTGCTGCCCGAGCTGCCCGACGAGGAGGTCGCGGAGCAGCTGACCGCGATCAAGGGCCTGGGCCAGTGGACGGCGGACATGTTCCTGATGTTCCACCTGGGCCGCCCGGACATCCTGCCGGTCGGCGACCAGGGCATCCGCCGGGCGATCCAGGTCGAGTACGGGCTGCGCAAGCTGCCCGACGCGAAGCGCATGCGGAAGATCGCCAAGCCCTGGCAGCCCTACCGCACGCTCGCGTGCCTCTACCTCTGGAGCTCACTGGACAACACGCCGGCCTGATCGGCCGGCTCGCAGCAGATCAGCGCCGCCTGCTCCAGTCCGGCGAGCCGGTGCTCGCGCACCGCCAGCAGCTCGGGATCGGTCGCCAGCTCGCTGAACGCCGCGAGGCTCGGGTACCAGACCGCGATCACCTCGTCGTAGCGCTCCCCGCCGATCACCGTCAGCTTGGCGTCGGTGAGCCAGAGGATCCGTCCGCCCACCCGTTCCAGCACCGCGGCCGCTACCGCGCCGTAACGCAGATACGCCTCCCGGTCGCGATAACGGTTGAGATTCAGCATCAGGACCGGGCCGTCGGCGTCCGTCCCGGCGACCTCGGCAATCCGCGCGAACTGCTCCGCGTCTGGCTCGACGGCCATCAGACCGCCGGCGCGCCGAAGGCGGCCAGCATCGCGTCGGCGATCTCGCGCCCGCGGTCCTCCTGCAGGAAGTGGGCCGCCCCCTCGACGCGCACCTGCTCGCCCGCGGTCGGGATCAGGTCGGTGAACTGCTCGCCCGCCTTGGGGAACGGGAAGACCGGATCGGTGTCCGAGAACGCCACCAGCGCCGGCTTGTCCCACCCGGTCAGCGCGGCGCGCGTTGCCTGCATCTCGGCCACGCCCGGGTCCTCCCCGCCCAATGGGACCAGCAGCGGGAACCGCTGCGCGCCCGCCTTGCTCTCCGGGTTGGGGAACGGCGCCTCGTAGGCGGCGACGACCTCGGGCGACAGGTCCGTCGTGGTCGCCCCCTGGATGATCATCCCGATGGGCAGGTCGGGCGTGCGCTCGGCGAACTCGCGCCAGGCCATGAAGCCCTTGCTCACCCGGCCCGTGAAGAGGCCGGTGTTCAGGATCACGAGCCGCCCGACCTGGTCGGCGTGCTGGACCGCCCAGCGCAGCCCGATCGGGCCGCCCCAGTCCTGCACCACCACGGTCACGTCCTCGAGCTCGATCTGCTCGAGGTGGCGGGTGACCACTTCGACGTGGCGGTCGTACGTGTACCAGCCCTGGTCGGTCGGCTTGTCGGAGCGCCCGAAGCCCACGAGATCCGGGCAGACCACGCGATGCCCCTCCCCGACCAGCCGGTCGACCATGTGCCGGTAGAGGTAGCTCCAGCTCGGCTCGCCGTGGAAGCAGAGCACGGTGGGGCCGCTGCCCTCGTCGACGTGGTGCAGCCGCAGGCCGTCCACCTCGACGTAGTTGGGCTCGTACGGATACCCCGGCAGATCCTCGAAGCGCTCGTCGGGTGTGCGAAAGACGTCCATTCGGCCAGTCCTTTCGTCAGCGGCGGATGACCGCGTCCCAGATCTCCGTGAGCGTCTGCACCGCCACCTCGGGCGGCACGCGCGGCTCGCGACCGAACGTGTCGGTCAGGTAGGTCTCGTTCATCAGGTTCAGCGCCCGAGCGGTCTCGGCGAGGTTCGCCGGTGGCACCCGCCCGGGGAACGCCAGCTCGCGCAGCGCCTGCTCGGCGAGGGCGTCGAAGCGCTTGCGCATCTCGTCGTAGCCCGCCGCGATCTGCTCGTCGCCGGCGGCCGCCTCCGCGATGCAGCGCAGCAGCGGCCCGTGCCGCTGGTAGACCGCGACGGCGGCCTCGAACGCGGGCCGCACAGCGTCGGCCGGGTCGCTCGGATGCGACCTCACGAGGCTGACCTGGGCCTCGAAGAGCTGCTCGACCGCCTCGCGAGCCGTGCCGCATCAGCAGGTCCGCCAGGTCGTCGAAGTGGCGGTAGAAGATCGTGCGGCCGAGGCCCGCCTCGCGCATGACCGCGTCGACGCTCAGCTCCGCGTAGGAGCGCTCGCGCACCAGCTCGGTCGCCGCTGTGACGATGCGCTGGCGGCTCTCGCGGCGGCTCAGGCGAGCGCGGGTGCGCCGCCCGGCGGGGGCGATCTGAGGCGTCTCGGTGGCCATCTCGAGGCCGCATCATACAGAAGTTGACACTGTGTGACACACGCTGTACGCTCGCCGCCGATGCGAGCCAAGACGACGTGTGTGCTGACCGCCCTCGGCGCTGCTCGCGCTGCCATGCCGCGGCGCAGGCTCGACCGGCCGCCGCCGCGCCAGGACGGGCGCCCGAACATCCTCGTCGTGATGACCGACGACCAGGCCCAGGCCGACCTGGCCCACATGCCGAACGTCAAGCGCCTGCTCGCCGCGCGCGGGACCACGTTCGCCGACGCCGTCGACTCGTTCCCGCTCTGCTGCCCCTCGCGAGCGACCTTCATCACCGGCCAGTACGCCCACAACCACGGGGTGGCCGGCAACTTCTACCCGTTCGGCTGGTACGGCATGAAGCACCGCGCCAACACGCTGCCGGCGTGGCTCCAGGGCGCGGGCTACCGCACCGCGCTGATCGGCAAGTGGCTCAACGGCTACGGCGCGCGCGACGCGCACGGCGAGGTCCCGGCCGGCTTCGACATCTGGCGCGGGCTGCTCGATGTGTCGGCCTACGACTACTACAACTTCGTGATGAACCAGAACGGCAAGCTCAAGACCTGGGGCGACGCCGACTTCGCGCGCAAGCTCGTCGAGTTCGCCAAGATCGAGGTGATCCCCAACCCGGGCGGCCTGCAGGGCGTTCTGAGCCGCCTCCACGACGTGTTCGGCCCGGCCCCCTACACCTACTGGGGCACCGAGAACCCCGAGGACTACTCGCCGGACGTGACCGGCAAGATCACCGAGCAGCTCGTCCGCGCGGAGAGCGACTCCAAGAAGCCGTTCTTCATCTGGTGGGCGCCCGCCGCACCGCACCGCGAGGACGTGGCGACCACGCTGATGGGCCGTCCCGGCCGCGACCCGCGCCCGGCGCCCCGCTACGAGTCGAAGAGCTCGCGCTACAAGCTGCCGAAGCCGCCCAACTTCAACGAGCCGGACTTCGCGCGACAAGCCGTCCAACATGACGAACGCCGCGCAGGCGATGAGCCAGGCGCAGATCGACCAGCTTCAGCTCGACTACGAGGGCCGGATCGGCTCGCTGCTGGCCGTCGACGACCACGTCAAGACGCTGGTCCGCACGCTGCAAGCAGACCCACCAGCTGCAGAACACGCTGATCGTGTTCGTCTCCGACAACGGCTGGCTCCAGGGCGAGCACCGCGTCACGGGCGACAAGTTCCTGCCCTACGAGGAGTCGGTGCGCATCCCGCTGATCGTGCGCGGCCCGGGCGTGCCCGCGGGCAAGACGGTGAAGGGCCAGGTCGCCAACATCGACTTCGCGCCGACGCTGGTCGACGCCGCCAACGCGAACGCGGGCCGCAAGATGGACGGCGTCTCGCTGCTGCCGACGATCCGCAACCCGCGCAAGCGGCCCAAGCGCGTCATCGAGATCGAGGCGCTGGAGCGGCTGTTCGAGGGCGACATCCCGGTCAACGCGTGGGACCGGCCCTACAAGGGCGTGCGCACCGACCGCTACACCTACGTGGTCTACACGGAGACCGGCGAGCGGGAGCTGTACGACCGCCGCAAGGACCCGTACCAGCTGAACAACATCGCCGGCAACCCGGCGTACGCGCAAATCGAGGCCAAGCTGGCCGCACAGCTGAAGAAGCTGGATCGCTGCAAGGGCCGCTCGTGCCTCGTCAAACCGTGAGGGTCGCCGCGGTCCTGGCTGCAGTATCGGCCGCGGCGGCCTTCGCGTCACCGGCGTCGGCGGCGTCGCTCGACGGTCTCCATGACGCGCGCTACTGCGAGATCATCGAGCTCAGGGGGGCGCCGCCGAACGCCCGCGCCACCGTGTGGAACACGATCGGGCTGAACAAGTGCCCGGCGGCCTGGTGGAACGCGTTCGACGCCGCCGACCTGGCGCAGGAGCTGGGCGACACGCTCGTCGTGCTGAACGGGCCGCGCCACTTCCTGATGGACTCGGTCACCGCCTCGCCGGGCCGCGTGCGCTCCTTCCACGGCCAGCGGCTGCGCAAGGTCGCGACGATCCCGATCCGCACCGCCGCCGACCTGGCCCGGGCCCCCTACACCGATCGCGTCATCGAGCGCGACAACACCTGGCGCTGGCAGCGCGGGCGCCGGGTCTACGAGCTGGTGGCCCCGGGCGGCGACGTCTACGTGATGCAGGCCTACGCGCAGATCCTCGACCCGAGCCTGACGATCGGCAAGCTGCGCACGCTCGGCCGGCGGCTCGACCTGCCGGCCGGCTGGCGCTACCGCACGCGCCGGCTCACGCACGGCCTCGCCCTCGGCGCGAACGGCACGGCCACGATCGTCCAGGACGAGCTGCAGAACACCTACCAGCTGGCCAGCTCCGCGCGCACGCCCGGCAGGCGCAAGCGCCACGCGGTCAGCATCGACGGCAAGACGAAGATGGTGAAGGCGACCACGCCGGGCACGATCGAGGACCACGGCACGATCACCGGCACGCCGTTCGGGCGGGGCACGGTCGAGATCGTGGTCACGCTCGCCGGCGGGCGGGCCACCGGCACGTTCCGGCATGCTGTTCGCCAAGGGCTCGATCTCCGGCACGGTCGACATGCCGTTCACGATCGAGGGCGGCGAGATCGACTTCCGCGGCACCGCGCGCTTCACCGCCGGCACGGGCGCCTATCGCGGCATCACGAGCGGGGCGCTACAGGTCCACGATCACAACACCCTCGACGGGCAGAACGGGGTAGTTGCCGCTGGAGGGGGCCGCCCGCTACTAGGCCGGCGGCAGCGGCGGCTCGAGCGTGCCGCTGTCGGCGCAGGCGCGCTCGAGCCGCTCGTGCATGCCGCACGCGCTCCCGCTCGGCCTCGTCGCTCAGCGCCGCGCCCGGTCCGCTTGTCCACGAGGTTGGCGGCCTCGTCGGGGTCGTTCTCGAGGTCGTACAGCTCGTACTCGGGCGCCGTTCTGCCGGAGGGATCGAGGTAGACCGCGTACTTCCAGCGCGCGTCGCGCACGCAGCGGATCCGGTTGGGCTGACCGGGCACGTCCTGGAACGCGGTCCCGGCCTGGTGGTCGTCGTAGGTGAACAGCACGGCGTCGCGGACGGAGTCCTCCGAGCCGGCCAGGATCGGGCCCAGGTCGATGCCGTCGAACCGACCCGCGTCGCCCGGCCTCGCCGCTGAGCCCGAGCAGCGTCGGCACCACGTCGACCAGCGACGCCAGCGCGTCGCTCTCGCGCGGCTGCGGGAACAGGACCGGGTTCGAGATCACCAGCGGCACGCGGATCGACTCCTCGTAGCCGTTGAACATCTTCTGGCGCAGCCCGCCGTGGGAGAGGCCCAGCTCCCCGTGGTCCGAGGTGCGCGCGATCACGGTGCGCGAGCGCAGCGACCCGGGGTCGCCGGGGTCCCCGAGCGCCGCCAGCAGCGCGGCCGATCTTCTCGTCCACGACCCGGTGCAGGTAGGCGTAGAAGTTGACGTAGTCGCGGCGCGCCTGCTCGTCGCGCAGCGCGCCGATGTAGGCGGTCTGCCCCAGCTTCATCAGCGAGTGAACGGTCGGCTTCGTCGCGCAGGTCCTCGTCGACGGTCGGAGGCAGCGGCACGCCGAGCCCGCTGAACTGGTCGGCCGTGTAGCCGCCGCGCTCGAACGAGTTGGGATAGCCCAGCACGTCGTGCGGGTTGACCAGCGAGACCACGAGGCAGAACGGCTCCGGCAGCCGCTCGCGCCCGAGCCACTGCTCGACCTGGCGCGTGTAGTCCTCGTCCCAGCCCTCGTGGGTCGTGCCGGCGTTGCCGCCGCCGAAGGTCTCCGCCTTCGCGTCGCCGCCGGCGTCCGGCGGCTCCCACTCCGCGAAGCCGTAGTCGCGCTCGATCCGCTCCGGGTCGGCGCCGCTCCAAGTCGCGCCCGTTGACCGGCTTCGACAGGTGCCACTTGCCCTTCAGCGCCACGTGGTAGCCGCGCTCGCGCAGCAGCGTGGCCAGCGTGTCGAAGCCGGGCGGCAGCTCCGGCTCGTTGCCGCTCTTCGGCCCGAGCCGCAGCAGCCCGCGCAGGAAGCGGCTGGCCAGGCGGCGGCGCGGGACCTCGCGGCTGCGCGCACAGCCGCGCGAACGTGCGCAGGACGTCGGGCACGTTGCGGCGGTCTGGGAACAGGTCGCCCTCGGTGAGCGTGAGCTTGACCCCGTGACGAGACGGATACTTGCCGGTCAGGACGCTTGCCCGGCTGGGCGAGCACATCGCCGTGGCAGAGAAGGCGCGCGTGAAGCTGATGCCCGTCCGGCGCAGCTCGGCGTCGTTCGGCATCAGCTCGTCGAGCCAGCGCCGGGTCCGCCGGCCAGTGCTGCGGAGCGCGCTGCTGATCGGTGATCAGCAGGATCAGGTTCGGCCGGCGCACGCGGGGCAGTGTAGGCTCGGCACGTGTCGATCGACCAGACACGACTCGAGGAAGTTCTGGTCACCGAGCGGGAGCACTGGCCCGACGGACCGCCACACGAGCTGTTCAAGGAGATGCGGGCGAAGTGCCCCGTCCACTGGACCTCGGAGCTCACCGAGTACCCCGAGGAGGACGGCTACTGGTCGATCACGCGGGCCGACGACGTCCGCGAGATCAGCCTCGACTGGGAGACCTACTCGTCGGCCCACGGCATCACCGCGCTGACCAACGCGATCATGCCGGTGGAGCTGATCTCGGCGATGTTCATCGGCATGGACCCGCCCAAGCACGACCGGCTCAAGCAGCTGTTCCAGCGCGGCTTCACGCCGAAGCGGATCGCCGAGCACGAGGACGCCATCCGCGAGATCACCGTCGGCGTGCTCGACCGCCTCGAAGGGCGGGAGACCTGCGACCTCGTCACCGACGTCGCGCAGCCGGTCGTCTCGCGCGTGATCGGCAGCTTCATGGGCATCCCGCCCGAGGACGACGAGATCTGGGCGCGGCTGATGAACAACACGCTCGGCGCCGGTGACCCCGACCTCAACCCGGAGGGCGTCCAGTCGGTGATGGAGCGCGACGTGCCCGAGATCTTCGCCCGATGCGGCCAGCTGATCGCCGAGCGGCGGGAGAACCCGACCGACGACCTGACCAGCGTGCTCGTGCACGCCGAGCTCGACGGGGAGCGCCTCGAGGAGCACGAGATCGTGATGGGCTTCTTCCTGCTGGTCGCAGCCGGCAACGACAGCACCAAGGCGACTTACTGCAGCGGGATGCGCGCCCTCATGGAGCACCCCGACCAGAAGCAGATGCTGATCGACGACCCGGCGCTGATCCCGGGCACGGTCGAGGAGGCGCTGCGCCTGTACCCCGCGTTCGCGCACTTCCGCCGCACAGCCACGCGCGACACGGAGGTGGGCGGCAAGCAGATCCGCGAGGGCGACAAGATCGTCATGTGGTACGTGTCATCGAACCGCGACGAGTCGCGCTACGAGGACCCGGACCGCTTCGACGTGACCCGCGACCCCGAGCACCAGGCGTTCGGAGCGGGCGGCCGACATTTCTGCCTCGGCGCGGCGCTGGCGCGGCTGGAGCTGCGCGTGCTGCTCGAGGAGACGCTGAAGCGCTACCCCGGCATCGAGCTGTCGGGTGCGCCGCTGTACGCGGAGTCGCCGTTCGTCAACCAGCTGAAGACGCTGCCCGTGCGACTGGGCTAGACGGCGGTGCCGCAGGACGGCTCTTCGTCCGCCACGCGGAACGAGGAGCCACAGCCGCAAGAGGCGACCGTGTTGGGGTTCGAGACCTCGAACCCGGAGCCCTGGAAGCTCTCGGTGTAGTCGACGGTCGAGCCGTCCACGTACTGGAGGCTCGCCGGGTCCACGAGCACGCGGATCCCGGAGGTGTCGAAGACGTGATCGTCGTCCTTCTGCTCGTCGAGCGCCAGCGCGTACTGGAAGCCCGAGCAACCGCCGCCGCGGACTCCGACGCGCAGGCCGATCTCGCCTTCCGCGGTCTGCCCCTGTATGAACGCGCGGACCTTGTCGGCTGCGATGTCGGTGAGCTGAACCATCTACCCCGATTGTATCGGCGATGCCGTCTGTACCCTGAAGCTTCAGCGATGCCAACACCGGCAGAACTCCAAGAGCGCATCAGAGCCGCACTCCCCGGCGCAGAGGTCATGGTTGACGACCTCACCGGCGGCGGCGACCATTTCCGTGCCGAAGTCGTCTCGGACAGGTTCGAGGGGCTGTCCCGGATCCAGCAGCACAAGCTGGTCTACGACGTGTTCGGCACCGAGATCGGCGGCGCCATCCACGCGCTCTCCATCAAGACCTCGACACCCGGAGCCACACCGTGAACAACGACGAGATCCGCGCCTTCATCCAGCAGGCGATCGACGAGAACAACGTGATGCTGTTCATGAAGGGCACGCCCAACCAGCCCGCGTGCGGCTTCTCGGCCCGCACCGCCGGCGCGCTCAACGCGCTCGGCGTGCAGTACGCGGCGCTGGACATCCTGCCCGACCCGCGCATCCGCGAAGAGCTGTCGGGGCTCTCGGGCTGGCCGACGATCCCTCAGCTGTTCGTGAACAAGGAGCTGGTGGGCGGCTCGGACATCGTCATGGAGATGTACGAGTCGGGCGAGCTCGCCGAGCTGCTCGGGGTGGAGCAGCCCGAGGAGTCGCCCGAGGCCGAGCCCGAGGTGGCGCAGCGGCCGATCGGGCTCGAGAACCGGCTGGACTAGCGGCGTAGTTCCAGCGCTCGATCTGAGGCGCGACCTCGGCGAGGTCGCCCAGCTCGACCCATTCGTGGTTGCTGAGGTTTTCGACCACGACGCGATCGCCGCGGACGCGAACGAAGTAGCTCTGGAGTGGTGGCTGCATGCAGCGCACCGTAGGAGCCGTACGTGAGACGCCGCTAAGAGTTCAGCGACCCTTCCTGCGCCGCTCTTCGACCAGCTTGCGCCCGCGCTTCGCGTACTCCTGAGCCTGGCGCTTGTAGCGGTCCTTCTCGTGCTGCGGCAGCTTCTGCCAGCGCTCCCACGCCATCAGCACGATCGGCCAGGCGCGGCGGGCGCCGCGGGTGGCTCGGGCCATTCGGCTCATGCGGCCTCCTTGCGCTCGGCGAGCCAGTCGAGGTACTCGAGGATGCGGTGCGAGTCGTGGATGACCTCTCCTTCGTGCACGAGGACCGGTACCCAGCGCTGCCCGGTCAACTCCTCGATCTCGGGACGGTCGCGGCGGCGGAACTGGACCCTCACCTCTTCGAACTCGATGCCGGCGCCGCGCAGCCGGCGAGCGACCTTGCCGCAGCGGCAGACCAGGTCGGTCGGGGCCTTGCAGCGGTAGAGCGTGGTCACGCTCCCAATGCTAGGGCGCGTCGCACCGCGCCGGCTGCGGTCTCCGCCGCGCCGACCGCGACACCCGCGAGGCGCAGCTGGAACTGCTGGGAGCGACGCGTGCGCACGATCCGGTCCTGCTCGCGCTCCAGGTGCCAGGCGACCGTGGCCTCGATCGTCTCCTCGTGCGGACGCGCGCTCCAACCCAGCTCGCGCTTTGCCTTCGTGGAGCGATAGGTCCACCAGTGCCCGGCGGCCTGCACCTCGACCGACGTGAGCGGCCATGAGCGACCGGCGGCGGCAAGCAGGCGGGCCGCGCCGGCCGGCAGCCGCACCGGCGGATCGACCCCCGACAGCCGCCCGAGGTCGGCGAACAGCCGCTCGAAGGTGAAGTTGCGCCCGCCGAGGATGTAGCGCTCGCCCGGTTGGCCGCGCCGGTCGGCCAGCAGATGGGCCTCGGCCACGTCGCGCACGTCGACAACGGAGACCGCTCCGTCGGTGTAGACCGGGATCCGGCCCAGCAGGAACGAGCGCACCAGCCGGGTGGAGCTGAGCAGGTGGTCGCCCGCGCCAAAGCAGATCGCCGGGTTCACGCACACGAGCGGCAGCCCCTGGGCGGCCACCCGCATTGCCTCGACCTCGGCCTCGTGCACGGAGTTGACGTATGGGATGCCCAGCCGGCCGGCCGTGAACAGCTGCGTCTCGTCGGCGGTCTTGCCGTACGCGGCGGGGCCCACCGCAGCCGCGCTCGACGTGTAGACCACGCGCTCGACCTCGGCGCGCAGGCACTCCTCCATCAGGAGCTTGGTGCCGCGCACGTTCACGTCGAACACGCGCTCCGAGTCCTGCGGTCGCACGGAGGTGACGCCGGCGCAGTGGAAGACGCGCTCGACGCCGCGCAGCGCCCGCCGGACGGCCCGGCGGTCGCGCACGTCGCAGTTCACGCGCTTGAGATCGAGGTCCTCGATCGCGGTGTCGGGCGAGCCGCGCTCGACCGCGAGCACCACCTCGTCGCCGCGCGCGGCGAGCAGTCGCGCCACGTGGGAGCCGATGAAGCCCGTCGCACCGGTGACAAGGACGCTCGCCAAGTCGTCGGGAGGTTAGCCCGCGATCAGGGTAGGCTGCCGCGCGCCATGAGCGAAGTCGCGGTCGTCACCGACAGCACGTCCTACCTCGCGCCCGGGGTCGCCGAGCAGCACGGCGTCACCGTGGTGCCCCTGTACGTCGTCTTCGGCGGCGATCGCACCGTGCCCGAGACCGAGATCACCGACTACGACGCGTTCTTCGACGAGCTGCGCAGCGCCGAGACCCTGCCCACCACCTCCCAGCCGTCGGTCGGCGACTTCCGCGCCGCCTACGAGCCGCTGCTGGCGGATGGGCGCGAGATCGTCTCGATCCACATCTCCGGCGGCCTGTCGGGGACGCCCGAGGCGGCGCGCCAGGCCAAGGAGGCGCTGGAGCGCGAGGGCAAGGGCGGCGAGCGCATCCAGGTGATCGACTCGACCACGGCCGCCGGCGGGCTCGGCTTCCTCACCCTCGCCGCGGTCAAGGCCGCGCGTGACGGCATGGGCGGGCAGGACGTGGCCGCGCACGTGACCGCCGCGCGCAAGGAGCTGAAGATGTGGTTCGCCGTCGACACGCTCGAGTTCCTGCGCCGCGGCGGGCGGATCGGCGCCGCCAGCGCCTGGATCGGTTCCACGCTGAAGGTCAAGCCGATCCTCACCGTGGAGAACGAGATGACGCCCGTCGAGCGCGTGCGGACGAGCGGGCGCGCGTTCGAGCGGATGGTCGACTACGGCCGCCAGCGCCGCGACTCCGGCGCGGATGCCTGGTGCGTCCAGCACATCAACGCGCCCGACCAGGCCGCCGCGCTGGTCGAGCGCATGCGCGAGCTGTTCGAGTCCGAGCCGACGATCGTCAGCGAGATCGGCCCCGTGCTCGCCGCGCACACCGGCCCCGGGCTGCTCGGCACCGGCGGCCTGCCGCAGCACTTCGTGCGCTAAGCAGGCACCTCCGGCCGCGGCGCGAATAGCGCCCCGATGGCCCCCTCCGCGAGGCAGATCGTCCGCATCGTGCTGACCGTCGTCTGCGTGGTCATCTCGCTCTACCTGATCTACCTGCTGCGCAAGCCGATCAGCTGGATCCTGATCGCGGCGTTCCTGGCGGTGGCGCTGTCGTCGCCGGTGAACGTGCTGGCGCGGCACATGCGGCGCGGGTTCGCGATCACGATCGTCTTCCTCGGCCTGCTCGCGATTCCGATCGCGCTGATCGCGCTGATCGTGCCGCCGCTGATCAACGAGGCCAACGACTTCGCGGACAACGTGCCCGCGCTACGCGCGCGACGTGACCGAAGTACGTCAAGGAGAACGAGCGGCTGCGCGAGCTCAACGAGGACTACGACATCACCAGCAAGCTCGAGGACGAGGCCGGCAAGCTGCCGGACCGGCTCGGCGGCGCGGCCGGCACGCTGCGCGACGTCGGCTTCGGCATCGTCAACTCGCTGTTCGCGCTGATCACGATCCTGGTGCTGACCGCCTTCCTGCTGGGGAGCGGCAGAACCTGGGTCGACGCCGTCATCAGATCCCGGCCACCCGACGCAGCGCGAGCGATTGCGACGCTCGCTCGACAACATCGCGTCGGCGGTGGCCGGCTACGTGGCCGGCGCCCTGCTGATCGCGCTGATCGCCGGCGTCGCGACCTACATCGTGCTGTCGATCCTGGGCGTGCCCTTCAGCGGGCCGCTCGCGCTGATCGCCGGCCTGTTCTCGCTGATCCCGCTGGTGGGCGCGACGATCGCGGCGGTGCTGATCGGCCTCGTCACCGTGTTCGAGGATTTCCCCACCACCACGATCATCTGGGTGATCTGGGCGATCGCCTACCAGCAGTTCGAGAACCACGTGATCCAGCCGCAGGTGCAGAAGCGCACGGTCAACGTGCAGCCGTTCATCACGATCGTGGCCGTGCTGTTCGGAGCGACGCTGCTCGGCGTGATGGGCGCGCTCGTGGCGATCCCGATCGCCGCGTCGATCCAGATCCTGCTGCGCGAGTACGTGGACCTGCGCACGCTGAGCATCAAGGCGCACCCGCCCGAGCCACCGCCCGAGCCACCGCCGCCGTCCGAGCCGCCGCCGGCGCCAGCCGGACCCCCGCCGGCCCCGCCCGACCCGGCGCCCGCCTAGGCGAGCCCTTAGCCTCTCCCAGCAATGAGCCCGGGAACTCTCGCGCGGCGCGGGGTCCTGCTCGCGATCACCGCCGTCTCGCTCTACCTGCTCGCCCCAGCGCTGCTCGAGGTGTTCGGCGCCTACGACAGGCTCGACGAGTTCAACCCGCTCTGGTGGATCGCGATGGTGGCGCTGCAGATCGGCAGCTACGCCTGCATGTGGGCGGTCCAGAAGCTCGCGATGCGGGCCGAGCACTGGGGGCCGGTGATCACCTCGCAGCTCGCGTCGAACTCGTTCGGGCGCGTGGTGCCCGGCGGCGTGGCCGCGTCCGGAGCGATGCAGTACGCGATGCTGGCCCGCGGCGGGGTCCCGGCCGCTCAGGCTGCCTCGGGCATGACGGCCTCGTCGATACTCGTGTTCGGCATCCTGCTGGCGCTGCCGCTGCTGGCCCTGCCGGCCGTGCTGTTCGGGGCGCCGGTCGACGCGGGGCTCGGCCGCGCGGCGCTGATCGGCGGTGTGGTCTTCGTCCTGCTCTGCGGCGCGGGCGCCGCGGCGATCCTGTGGGACCGGCCCCTGCTGGCGATCGGGCGCGCCGCCCAGTCGGCGCGCAACCGGCTCCTGCGTAAGCGAACGCCGCTGGTGGGCCTACCGGACCGGCTGCTGCGCGAGCGCAACGAGGTGCGCGAGGTGCTCGGAGCGCGCTGGTGGGAGGCGATGCTGCTGTCGGCCGGGCGCTGGGTGCTCGACTACCTGACGCTGCTCGCCGCGCTCACCGCGGTGCACGCGGATCCGCGCCCGTCCACGGTGCTGCTCGCCTTCTGCGCGGCGCAGTTCCTGGGCACGCTGCCGCTCACGCCGGGCGGGCTCGGGTTCGTCGAGGCGGGGCTGACCGGAACGCTCGTGCTCGCCGGGGTGCCGGCGGGAGCGGCCGTCGTGGCGACGCTCGGGTACCGGCTGGTGTCGTTCTGGCTGCCGATACCGGCGGGCGGGGTGGCCGCCCTGCTGCACAAGCGGCTCTACGGCGAGGAGGCGGTGAGCGGCGCAGCCGGCGTCAGTGACGCCGCCGGCCGCTGATCAGCGAGAAGGTCGCGGCGACCCCGCCCCCGATCACGAACCCGGCCACAGCGGCGCCGACCAGGGCGCCGCGGCGGTTCTCGGCCAGCTGACGTCGCCAGTCGGTCAGCTCGGCCATCTTCGAGCGCAGGTCGTTGACCGAGAAGGCCAGCTCCCGGCGGGTCTCCTCGATCGAGGCTCGGATCATCTCGGGATTCTGCGAGGCCATCAGGTCTTGCTCCTCTCGAGCTGGTCGCGCTGGACGGCCTGCGCTTCGAAGTCGGCCCGCACGAGCTTGGCCTCCTCGATCGCCATATCCGGCGTGGGCGGCGCGCCCTTCTTGAACAGGCGCATCGCGAGCAGACCGGCGAGGATCGCGAGCAGGAACAGGATCGCGGTGACGATCGCGAACCCGTACCAGATCTCCCCGAAGTCGAAGAGGTCGTAGAAGAACCACGCGAGCGTGTGGAAGAACATCGTGATCCCGAAGATCAGGAAGACACCGGCCGCGGCTCCGATCGCCGCGCCCCTGGTCAGCTTCGAGACCTTGCTGGTGACCTCGGCCTTGGCGAGCTCGATCTCCTGACGGACGAGCAGCGAAGCCTTCTCGGAGACCTCGGAGACGATGTCGCCGAGGTTCTTATCTGCGCCGGGAGGGGCGCCGTTACCGGTCATCGAGTCAACCTCCGCAGGATCAGGGCGAGGGCTAGCCCTCCGGCGAACGCGGCCCCGACGAAGGCCTCGGGGTGCTCGGCGAACGGGTCGCTCTCGGTTTCTACGGACAAGGGTGTCTCACCGAGCGGTCGCGTACCCGTAGCTCCCTGGTTGGGAACCTCTTCCTCAGCCATCAGTCGACCGGCGGGTCCTCCTTGAAGACCCGCGTCCAGATCTCGGTCGCGATCCTGTTCGCGACGATCGAGGTGAGCGCCCCAACGCCGGCCAGCAGGCCGCTCCACATCAGTCGCTTCGTCAGGTCGTTCTGCATGGGCGGAGGATTCAAGCAGACCCGGCGGCGCCGGTCTGCGCCGACTCGAGTCCGCCGCAGATCGCCTCGACGACCAGCCCCTTGGCGCGCTCGTACTCCTCGTCCGTCCGCGGCATCAGCTCGAAGATCCAGGCGGTGAGCAGCTGCTCGATCGCACCGTAGAAGCACATCGCCGCGAACTCGGACGGGATGTCCGACTTGAAAGCGCCCTCGGCGCGCGCGGACTCGACGATGCCGCCGATGCCGGTGTAGGCCTCGCGGATCTTGTCCAGGTGGACGGCGCCGAACGAGTTCGCCGCGCGCGTGACCTCGACGATGATCACCTTCATCAGGTCGGGGTCGTGGCGGTAGGAGTCGATGATGAACGAGGCGACCGCGTAGAGCTTCTCCCGGGCGGGCAGCTCGCGCGCGTCGATCTCGGCGATCGCGTCGAGCATGATCTGCCAGCGCTCGAGGAAGAGCGTGTTGAGGATCTCCTCCTTCGAGCGGAAGTAGTGGTAGACGAGGCCGTAGGCCACGCCCGCCTCGTCGGCGACATCGGAGACGCGGCAGTGGTGGAAGCCGCGCTTGGCGAACACGCGCACGCCGGCGTCGAGGATGACCCGGCGCTTGTCGATCGCCCCCTGCTTGGCCGCGGTGGCCATCAGACCCTCGCCTCCTCGGGCCAGCGGTAGGCCGACGCGACGCGGTTGGCGAGGCTGGGCAGCTTCTCCCTGACCTCGTCCTGGCGCGCCAGATCCAGATCGGCGGCGACGAACGACTCGCCCTCGTCCCCGGCGCGCGCGAGGATCTCGCCCCACGGGTCGACGATCATCGAGTTGCCGTAGCTGTCGCCCTCCGGCCCCGGCCCGCGGCCCTGGCCCGGGGCGATCACGAACACCTGGTTCTCGATCGCCCGCGCGCGCAGCAGCACCTCCCAGTGGGCCTGACCGGTGACCCTCGTGAAGTTGGCCGGCACGGTGACGATGCGCGCGCCCTCGAGAGTCAGGATCCGGTAGAGCTCCGGGAAGCGGAGGTCGTAGCAGATCGTCAGGCCCAGCTTCGTGCCGTTCGAGGTCTCGGACAGCACGATCTCGTCGGCGGGCTCGGAGTGCTCGGACTCGCGGTACTCGACGCCGCCGACCTCGACGTCGAACATGTGGATCTTGCGGTAGACGGCCTTGAGCTCGCCGTTGGGGCCGACGTGGATCGACGTGTTCGCCACCCGGTCGTGGCCCGCGCGGCGCTCGGCGATCGAGCCGGCCACCAGGTCGATGCCCAGCTCGTGCGCGAGCTGCGCGGCCCACTCGAGCGGGCGGCCGCCGTCGAGCGTCTCCGCGCCGGCGGCGTAGTCCTGGGCCGATCCGCGCAGGTCGAGGCGCTCGGGCAGCACGACGAGCTCGGCGCCGTCGGCGGCTGCCGCGCGCGTCAGGCGATCCGCAGCCGCGAGGTTACGGTCCCTGTCGTTCGTCGATTGGAGCTGCACCGCCGCCGCCCGCACGGTCCTCACATCCTCCCCGGAAACATTGACTGACTAGTCAATCTGGAGTGTACTGCGCCGGATGGCGACCCTGCCAATTCGGGGCGATGCGGTGCGCGAGCTGGGCCTGCCGCTGCCGCCCGGCCGCATGCCGGCGTGGCGCCGGCTGCGCCCGCTCAAGCGCTGGCGCTACGTGGCCGTCTACGCGCCGGAGCTGATGCTCTGCGTGGGCGACGCCCGCATCGCCGGCGTGGCGCAGCGCTGGTGGGCCGTCGCGCTGCCGGACGGCCAGCTGTTCGAGGGCGCGCGCGATGCCCCGATCGAGCTCGAGCTCGACGAAGGCCCCGGCGTGGAGGTCGTCTCCCCGCACGGCCGCTCGTACATCTGGACGCGCAAGCAGGCCGGCATCCAGGTTGCCGCGACGGTCCGGGTGGACGGCCGCGAGCTGCACGTGGAGGGGCCGTTCGGCTTCGTCGACGAATCCGCGGGCTATCACGCCCGGCACACCCTGTGGCGCTGGTCGGCGGGCATCGGCGTCGCCCGCGACGGGCGCCGGCTGGCCTGGAACCTCGTCGAGGGCGTGCACGACGCGTCGCGCGGGAGCGAGCGCACGGTGTGGGTCGACGGGGAGCCGCACGAGGTGGACCCGGTGGAGTTCGCGGCCGACCTGTCGACGGTGGGCGGCCTGCGCTTCACGGAGTGGTCCGCGCGTGAGGACCACACCAACCGGTGGTGATGCGCAGCGACTACCGGCAGCCGTTCGGCTCGTTCGCGGGCGAGCTACCGGGGGGACTGGCGCTCGGGTCGGGCTACGGTGTGATGGAGTGGCACGACGTGCGCTGGTAGCAGCGATCACGGCCGCCCTCCTGCTGGCGGCATGCGGCGGGGGCGACTCCGACGACGACGGCAACGCTCCGGCGCGGGCGCAGCCGCTGCTGGGCGTGACGAGCGGAGCGGTGCTGAACGAGGGAGCGCCGCTGCGGTCCGAAGTGCGGGCGATGAAGGCGAGCGGGGTGACCGCGCTGCGAGCCCCGTTCTACTGGTGGACCGCGCAGCCGACGGAGAGCGCGCCGAACTTCGCCGCCACGGACCCGCTGGTCGAGGCTGTGTCGCGGGCGGGAATCGAGCTGCTGCCGATCGCCGTCGGAACCCCGACATGGGCGGCCCGGCACCCGAAGCTGCGCAACTCGCCGCCAGCCGGGACGAAGGCCTACGCCGCGTTCATGACGGCGCTGATCGGGCGCTACGGGCCGTCGGGATCGTTCTGGAGCGAGCACCCCGGCGTGCCGAAGCTGCCGATCCGGCACTGGCAGCTGTGGAACGAGCCGGACCACCTGCACTACTGGTCCGATCAGCCGTACGCGGCTGACTATGTGAAGCTCGCGCGGGCCGCCCGGAAGGCGATCAAGGAGGCCGATCCGGGCGCCACCGTCGTGATGGGCGGCTTCGCGGACCGCTCGTGGGACTCGATCGCGGCCGTCTACCGCGCCGGCGGCAAGGGGGTCTTCGACGCGGTGGCGATCCACCCCTACACGTTCGAGGTGCGCAACGTGCTGCGGATCGTGGAGTACGCGCGGCGAGCGCTGCGAAAGGCCGGCGACGGAGAGCGGCCGCTGTGGCTGACCGAGGTCACCTGGTCGTCGGGCAAGCGCCCCGGCCACACACCGGCGCCGTTCGAGACGACGCCCGCCGACCAGGCGGCCCGGCTCGCCGAGGCAGCTGCCGCTGCTGATCCGCGAGCGCAAGCGGCTCGGGGTGGAGCGCATCTTCTGGGAGAACTGGATCTCGAACGACGCCAACCACGCCAACCCGTTCGACTTCTCGGGCCTGCGCGTGCTGCACCCCGACGGCAGCGTGACGGAGAAGCCGGCGTTCGCGGAGTTCAAGCGGATCGCGCTCGAACAGCAGCGCTGACCGCGGCGTAACGTTCCCTGGCCATGAAGGCGGCGCTGGTAGCGCTGGGCCTCCTGTGGGCTCAGCAGGCGGCTGGAGCGCCCGCCGCGGCGCGGGTCGATTTCACGGTCGCCGCCAGCGGCGATCTGCTCATCCACGGGCCCGTGGCCGCGCGGGCGCTCGCGAACGGTGGCGGGCGGCGCTACGACTTCCGGCCCATGTTCGGGTCGGTCCGGGCCCGGATCGCCGGTGCGGACCTGGCTCTCTGCCACATGGAGACGCCGCTGGTGCCGGGACCGGTGCAGGGCTACCCGAGCTTCCGCACGCCGCCGGCGCTGGCGAACTCGGTCCGCGCCGTCGGCTGGGACGTGTGCAGCACCGCCTCGAACCACTCCCTGGACGCCGGCCAGTTCGGCATCCAGACGACCCTGAGCGCGCTCGACCGCGCAGGCCTGAAGCACACCGGCACGGCCCGCTCGCCGAGCGAGGCGAACAGGACGACCATGCTCGAGGCCAAAGGGGTCAAGGTCGCCTTCCTCTCGTTCACCGCCGTCTCAAACGGGCAGTCGGTCCCCCACCCGTGGAGCTTCAACTGGGCCAACGCCGGCCGCGTCCTGGCCGACGCGCGCAAGGCCAGGCGCCGCGGTGCCGATGCAGTGATCGTGAACCTTCACTGGGGCACCGAGTTCAGCCACTCGATCTCACCCGCCCAGGCGACGCTCGCCCGGCGGCTGACCCGCTCGCCCGCGATCACCGCGATCGTCGGGCAGCACGTTCATGTGGTGCAGCCGATCCGATGGGTCAACCGCAAGCCGGTGGTGTTCGGCGAGGGCAACCTGGTCTCCAACCAGACAGCCGCCTGCTGCCCGGCCGAGTCGCAGGATGGCCTGATCGCCATGATCGACTTCACCTCGACCGGGAACAGGGTCAGGGCCACGCGCGTGCGCTACCTCCCGATCTGGGTGCGCCATCCCGACTACCGAGTGCTGCCCGCGAGCCGCGGGTCGCTGTCGTGGAAGCGGACGGTCGCCGCGGCCGGCCGGCGCCCCGGGATCGGGCCGGTGCGCTGATGACGGTCTATCGCCGTGCGGCCGCGGCGCTCGGGATCCTCTTGGTGCTGCCGTTGGTCGCGGCGGTGGCGTGGTCGTTCGGCTTCACGACCACCTGTGAGTACGACTGCGGCGACCAGGGCGGGCGCGGCCTGTTCCTGCTCGTGCTGCTCTGCACTCCGCCCGCGGCCGTCGGCGTGCTGATGCTGGCAACGGCGGACGGACAGCGGTCGCACCGCCTGACCAGGCTCGTCACGAGGGTGATCGCGGGCGGAGTCGTCCTGTGCACGCTCGTGCTGGTCATCTGCGCGATCGCGGCCCTCGCCGAGGGCATCACCCAGCTGACCACCGAGCCCGGGATTCATCACATCGGGCAGACCGAGCCCAGCGCGTACGACCGCGCCCAGGCGCGCGAGGCTGGCATCTTCTGGCTGATCGTCGCCGCCGTCCTCGCAGCGATGGCCACCACGGCCGCCCTCGCCCTCTCGGCAGCCTGGCGCAAGCGCCGTTAGGGTCCGCCGCCATGAAGATCCGCGCCGCCGTTCTCGAGGAGTTCGCCCAACCGCTCGCGGTCCAGGACGTGGAGCTCGACGGGCCCGGACCCGGTGAGGTGCTGGTGCGCCTGAGCGCCTGCGGCGTCTGTCACACCGACCTCTACACGGCCAGCGGCGCCGACCCATCCGGCTACGCCCCGACCGTGCTCGGCCACGAGGGCGCCGGCGTCGTCGAGGCGATCGGCCAGGGCGTGAGCAGCGTCGCGCCCGGCGACCACGTCGTCACGCTGTTCTCGCCCCAGTGCGGCGAGTGCATCCACTGCCAGTCGCCCAAGACCAACCTCTGCCTCGCGATCCGCGAGCAGCAGAACCTCGGCTACCTGCCCGACGGCACGACCCGCCTGAACCGCGACGGCGAGCGCATCCGCCACTTCATGGGCACGAGCACGTTCGCGGAGGCCACGGTGATGCCCGAGATCGCCCTCGCCAAGGTCGACCCCGAGGCTCCGCTCGACGTCGTCTGCACGCTCGCCTGCGGCGCGACCACCGGCATCGGCGCCGCGCTCTACATCGCCAAGGTCGAGCCCGGCTCGACCTGCGTCGTGTTCGGGGCCGGCCTCGTGGGCCTGGGCGCCGTGGCGGGCTGCCGGCTGGCCGGAGCCGAGCGGATCGTCGTCTTCGACCTGTCGGAGGACCGGCTCGAGCACGCCCGCGCCCAGGGCGCCACCGACACGCTCGTCGGCGGGCCCGAGTCGGTCGACCACGTGCTGGAGCTGACCGGCGGCTTCGGCGCCGACTACACATTCGAGGCGACCGGCAACGTCGCCGTGATGCGCCAGGCGGTGGAGGCCGCGCGTATGGGCTGGGGGCTCTGCACGGTCGCCGGCGTGGCCGGCAAGGGCGAGCTGCTCGAGGTGATCCCGCGCTTCCTGATCACGGGCCGGCGCATCGCGGGGGCGTCCTTCGGCGGCGCGAAGGGCCGCGACCGCGTCCCCGAGCTGGTCGACCGCTACCTGAGCGGCGACCTCGATCTCGAGGCGCTCGTCACCAACCGGGTCAAGCTCGACGAAGTCAACGACGCCTTCGAGGCGATGGAGCGCCAGGAAGGCATCCGGACGGTGATCACCTTCTGATGCCATCCGAGGGCTCGCGCCCCCGGACCCCCGCTCCACCTGGCTGCGCTCAGCCGCGCGCCGCCCGCTGGCGGCGCAGCTCGGCCACCAGCGACTTCTGGTGCAGCGCGGCCATCAGCTCGTTGAGCGGCTCCACGCCGGCCGCGATCAGGTCGGCCGCACGGTCGGGGTCCATCTCCCCCGCCAGTCGGTCCATCAGCACCTGGACCTCCTCCTTGACGAGCTCCTCGAGCGCTCGCTTGTAGCGCAACGTGTCGTAGACCGTGAAGCCGATCCGCTCGTCGTAGCCGCCCGCCCGGAAGCGGCTGATCGCCTGGACGATCTCCACGTCGCGCTGCCCGTAGCCGCGCGAGGTCGGGGTCAGCACCTCGAGCTCGGCCAGCCGGTGCAGCACCTCCTGGGGGATGTCGTAGCGCCGCCGCACCTCGGCGGCGGACACGCGCTTGCGCTCTCCCGCCACCGCCCGTTCGAGGATGCGGTCCTCCAGCTCCACCAGCGCCTGGGCGCGCTCGGGATCCTCGTCGAGCATCGACTTGATCACCGCCAGCGGCATGAAGCGCTCCTCCTGGAGCTGCTTGATCAGCTTGATGCGCTCGACGAACTCGGGCGGGTAGTAGGCCATGTTGCGCGACGTCTTGACGACCTCGCGGCCGTCGCCCAGCAGCCCCTCGCGCAGGTAGTGCTTGATCGTCCCCGCGCTGACCCCGCTCGCCTCGGCCAGCTCCTTCATCTTGAGCAGGCCGTTCTGGCTCACGCCAGGAAGCTCCCCTGGGCGTCCGCCGCGGGGCCGGCGGCCGCGCCCGACTCGAGCAGCGCGGCGATCTCCTCCTCGCCGTAGCCGAGCCCGGCCAGGACCTCGCGCGTGTGCTCGCCCAGGGCGGGCCCGGGGCCGGCCGGTGCGCCCGGCGTGCGCGACAGCTTCACGGGCACGCCCAGCAGGCTCACGCCGTCGGTGCCCGGCTGGTCGATCCGCACGACCATCTCGCGAGCGCGCACCAGCTCGGAGTCGAGCGCCTCGTCGAGGCCGAGCACCGGCTCGAGGCAGCAGTCGTGCTCCGAGGCGAACGCCTGCCACTCCGCGCGCGTGCGCTCGCGGAACAGCGCCTCCACCTCGGCGTGCGCCTCTGAGCCCGGGCGCTCGAACTGCTTCTCGATCAGGTCCTCGCGCCCGACCCCGCGACACCACGCCTGCCAGAACTTCGGCTCGAGCGCGCCGAGCGTCACCCAGCCGTCCTTGCACTCGTAGGGCCGGTAGCAGATCAAGCTCCCGGCCAGCTCGACCGCGCCGCGCTCCGGCGGCTGCCCGTCGGCCAGGTAGCGGGCCGCCACCATCGCCAGCCAGGCCAGCGAGCCGTCGAACATCGACACGTCCACCAGCTGCCCCTCGCCGCTGCGATCGCGCTCGCGCAGCGCGGCCAGGATGCCGAACGCGGCCATCAGCGCGCCGCCGCCGAGGTCGGCGATCTGGCCGGCGGCCTGTACCGGCGGCCCGCCGGCGTCACCGGACAAGCCGAGCAGCCCGTTCAGGCCCAGGTAGTTCATGTCGTGGCCGGAGCGGGCCGTGTAGGGCCCGTCCTGGCCGTAGCCGGTGATCGCGCAGTAGACCAGCCGCGGGTTCTCCTCGCGCAGCCGCTCGTAGCCGACCCCGAGCCGCTCCATCACGCCGGGCCGGAACGACTCGAGCAGCACGTCGTGCTCTCGCACCAGCCGCAGCAGCACCTCGCGGCCGGCCTCGTCCTTGAGGTTGAGCCGGATCGAGCGCTTGCCGCGATTCAGGGACAGGAACATGGCCGACTTGGCCGAGTCGTCGGCGCCCTCGTGGTAGGGCGGCGCCCAGCGCACGTAGTCGCCCATCCCGGTGTCCTCCACCTTGAGCACGTCGGCGCCGAAGTCGGCCAGCAGCAGCGAGCAGAACCCGCCGGGCAGCAGCCGCGTCAGGTCGAGCACCTTGATGTCGGAGAGAGCGCTCATGCGGCGATCCGGCGCGGCGTGCCGAGCAGCTCGCGGGCCTCGGCCACGGTCGCCGCGCGGCGGCCGACGTCCTCGACGATGCGGCGCGCCCGGGCGATCAGGTCGCCGTTGGAGCGCGCCATCTCACCGTCGGGCAGGTAGAAGTTGTCCTCCAGGCCGACGCGCACGTTGCCGCCCAGCGCGGCCGCCGCGGCCACCAGCCGCCACTGGTCGCGGCTGATCCCGATCACGCCCCAGTTGTTGCGGCCGTCCGGGCCACCCGGGATCTGGTCGGCCATGTGGGCGAGGTTGCGCGGCGTCGGCCGAATCCCGCCGTTGACGCCCATGACGCAGTCGATCTGCAGCGGCTCGGACAGCAACCCCATGTCGATCAGCGGGTCGAGGTTGGCCACGTGCCCGGAGTCGAAGCACTCGTGCTCGGGCCGGATGCCGAGCTCGTTCATGGCCGTGAGGAACTCGATGATCGTGTCGAACGAGTTCTCGAACACCGCGCTGAAGACGAACTCCTTGCGCCGCTCCGAGTACTTCGCGTAGTTCATCGAGCTCATGTTCAGCGCCGCAACGTCGGGGCGCAGCTCGCGCAGGTACGCGATCCGCTTCTCGATCGGCACGCCGATCGCGCCGGTGGAGTAGTTGATGATCACGTCGTCCACGGCGCCGTTGATCGCCTCCGTGATCGCGCGGAAGTCCTCGATCTCATAGGACGGCACGCCCTCGGGCGTGCGCGCGTGGATGTGGATCATCGTCGCGCCCTCGTCCACCGCCCGCTTCGCCTCGGCCGCGTACTCCTCGGGCGTGTAGGGGATCGCCGGGCACTGCTCGCGGCTGGCCACCGCGCCCGAGATGGAGCAGACGAGAATCGCCGGGTCCTCGAACCGGCTCATGCGGGCCTCCCTCGCGTCGAGTGTCGAGCGGGCGCGGCTAGCGCCGCTTGAAGAACCACTGGAACATCAAGTCGATGCCCGTCATGGAGTAGCCGTCCGCCGAGCGCGGCTCGCCCACACGGGTGTACGGCCAGTAGCCGGTCGCCATCGGCGTGCCGGGGTTGTAGCCGCCCACGTCGTCGTGGATCTGGAGCGGCACGGTGCCCGGCCCCACGGCCGTGAGCGCGACGCCGTCGGACGAGTGGATGCGGAAGCGAATCCGCTTGTCGCGCACGTCGAACACCTTGACGTTGACCTTCTTCTTGGTGGTCGCGTTCGCCTTCGGGCGGAACGGCTTCCCGACGAAGCGCGCCGTGCAGCAGGTGTAGGTGCCGGGCAGGTCGCGGCCCGTGGTCGTGTCGACCCGGCTCGAGCCGGTCAGGATCGTCAGGCGCAGCTTGGCCGGGTTGGGCCCCGACCGGACCTTGATCGCCGTGATCCGACCCGTGCCCGGCGCGATGAAGGTGGGCCGGTTGGAGTAGAGGTAGCCCGCGTGCCGGTAGGTGCAAGAGACCTGGTTGGTCGGCGCCAGCTGCACCCCGCCGAGCGGCGCGAGCACGAGCGCCGACTCGCAGCCGTAGTTCGCATTCGGCGCGCCCCGCAGCAGGCTCCCGTACCAGCGCGCGGACGCAGGCGCGGCCGACACCGCCAACAGCGCAGCGCGCGATCGCGAGAGCCCCTGCCGAGCGACGAGTCACCGCACCAGCGTAGGGTCGGTCGGCTCATCGCGCCAGCGGCGGCACGTTGCGCCCCTCCGCCGAGCAGTCGATCAGCTGTTGCAGCCGGCGCAGCCGGGTCTCCTCCCGCTTGGCGCTGATCACCCAGTGGATCGCGGTCTTGCGATAGCCGGGCGGACGCCGCTCGAACCAGTCGGTCGCAGCCGGGTTCGCGCGCAGGCGCTCCTCGAACTCGGACGGCAGCACCGCCGGCTCGCGCCGCTCGAACGAGTAGACGCCGGTGCGCTCCGGCTTCCGCGCCTCGTAGGCGCGCAGGCCAGCCGGCGCCATCAGCCCCCGCCCCTTGAGCTCCTCGACCTTGGCCACGTTGATCCGGCTCCAGTTGCTGGTCGGCTTGCGCGGCGTGAACCGGATCGTGTAGCTCTCGTCGTCCACGCTGCTGGCGCACGCCGTCGATCCAGCCGAACCGCAGGGCCTGCTCGACCGACTCCTCCCAGGTGATGCTGGGCTTGCCGGAGGCCTTCTTGTAGAAGCCGACCCGGAGCTCGCTCGCCGTCTCGTGGTGCTCCTCGAGCCACGCCCCGAACTGCTCGGGAGTCGCGAAGAAGACCGGCTTCACCGCCGCAGCGCCCTCAGCACCTCGCGCGCCGCCACCTCGCCGGACCGCACCGCGCCGTCCATGTAGCCGCTCCAGTAGGTCGCCACCTCGGTGCCGGCCCAGTGGACGTGCCCGAACGGCTTGCGCAGCTGAGGCCCGTAGCGCTGCAGCACGCCCACGCCGCTGTGGCCGACCGGGCAGCCCTTCGTCCACGCCTCCTGCGCCCAGTTCAGCTCGAACGACGCCTTCGGGTTGCGCGCCTCGTCGCCGAAGTAGGTGGCGAAGTTGCCCAGCACGGCATCCCGGCGAGCCGAACGCGAAAGCTTCGCGAACGCGCGCGCCTGGTCGCCGCCGACGAACCCGAACAGGATCCCCGGGCTGCCCGACGGCGGGGTGTTGTCGAACGTCGTGTTCGCCGGCCCCACCTCGGAGACCGCCTGGCCGCTGAGACCGGCGTCGCGCCAGAACGGCCGGTCGTAGACGGCCTCCCACTTGATCAGCTTGCCGGGCGTGATGCCCTTGAGCAGCTTGAGGTGAGCCTGCGGCAGCTTCGGCGCGAAGTGGATCTGCGCCGCCAGCACCGGCGGCACGGCGACGATGACCTCACGCGCCTCGACCACGATGCCGTCCGCGTGGACGGTCACCCGGCCCTTGCCCTGCTGGATCCGGCGCACCGGCGCCTTCAGCACGACCTGGGCGCCCAGCTTCTTGGCCACAAGCTGCGTGATGCGCTGCGAGCCGCCGACGAAGCGGCTCTCCTGCGCGCCGTCCGGAGTCGCCACGAGCAGAGCGAAGTTGCCCGGGGTCTTCTCGTTGCCCGCCGCGGCCGTGTAGGCCAGGTTGTTGAGCAGCGTGATCTCGCGCGGCTCGGCGCCGTAGATCGCCTCGCAGGCGAGGTCGAAGAGCGCGCGCGAGCCGGTGGTGGTGAGGTTCTGCAGCTTCCACGCCTCGAGCGTGGTCTTGTCCCACTCCGCGGCCTTGGGGGCCTTCCAGGGCGCGTCAACCGGCACGTCCGCGGCCATCGCGTTGAACTGGCCGATCGACTTCAGGATCGCCTCCTGGAAGTCGGGGTCGGGCGACAGACCCGGTGTGGCCGGGTAGCGCGACAGCGCCCCGTTGAGGAGCAGCACGTTGTCGCCGTCGTTGTAGGTCGGGAAGATGTCCACGCCGACCGCCTTGGCCAGCGCCAGCAGGCGGTCCTGCGTCGGGCCGACGTACTGCCCGCCGACCTCGGCGATCACGCCCTTCTGGACTCGGTGGTTGAGCGTGCGCCCGCCCACGCGATCGCGCGCCTCGAGGACGCAGACCTCCTTGCCGGCGGCGGCGAGCTTGCGCGCCGCGGTCAACCCGGCGAAGCCGGCGCCCACGATCGCGACGTCGACCTTGCGGTGCCGCTTGCGCTTCTTGGCGGCGGCGGTGCCGGGCAGCAGGGCCCCGGCTCCGCCGGCGGCGGCGCCGGCCAGCAGGCCGCGGCGGGTCGTGTTCAGACGGGCATCACGCCATGTTTCTTCCAAGGTCGCTCCACTTTCTTGGTCTCTGCCATCTCGAGCGCCCGAATCACGGTCGGGCGCGTCTCGCGCGGGTCGATGATGTCGTCGATCAGCGCGTTGCCCGCAGCGATGTACGGGTCGATCGTCTTGCGAATCCCCTCGATCATCGTGGCCCGCGCCGCGTCGGGGTCGTCGGACGCCTCGATCTGCTTGCGGAAGATGATGTTCACGGCGCCCTCGGGGCCCATCACCGAGATCTCGGCCGAGGGCCAGGCGACGATCAGGTCGGGCTCGTACGCCTTGCCGCACATCACGTAGTAGCCGGCGCCGTAGGCCTTGCGGATGATCACGGTGACCTTCGGCACGGTCGCGCGGGACACCGCGTAGAGCATCTTCGCGCCGTGCCTGATGATGCCCGCCTGCTCGACCTTGGTGCCGACCATGAAGCCGGGCACGTCCATCAGGAACAGCAGCGGGATGCCGTAGGCGTCGCACAGGTTGATGAAGCGCGCCGCCTTGTCGGAGGAGTCGTTCTCGAGGATGCCGCCGAGGTGCTTGGGCTGGTTGGCGACGATCCCGACCGGCCGGCCGCCCATGCGCGCCAGCGCGGTGATGATCGTGCGCGCCCAGCGCGGCTTGATGTCGAACCACTCGCCGTCGTCCACGATGCGGCGGATCACCTCGTACATGTCGTACGGGTGGCGCGGCGAGTCGGGCAGGATGTCGAGCAGGTCCTCCTCGGTGCGGTCGACCGGGTCGGCGGGCTCGCGCTTCGGCGGCGCCTCCTCGCAGTTGGCGGGGAAGTAGGACAGGTAGCGCTTGATCGCGTCGATGCACTCCTCGTCCGACTCCACCTCGAGGTCGCCCACGCCGGACACGCGCGTGTGGATGCGCGAGCCGCCCAGCTCCTCCTGGGTCACGTCCTCGCCCGTCACGGCCTTGGTCAGGTGCGGGCCGGCCAGCGCCATCGAGCCGCGGCCCTTGACCATCGGCACGAAGTCCGCGAGCCCGGGGATGTAGGCGGTGCCGGCCGCGCAGGGTCCCATCAGCGCGGCCACCTGCGGGATCACGCCGCTGGCCACGACCTCCTCGCGGAACAGGTGCCCCGACCCCGCGAACAGGGAGCCGGACGCCTCCTGGATGCGCGCTCCTGCCGAGTCGAGCAGCCAGACCATCGGGATGCGCTTGCCGAGCGCCAGGTCGCGCAGCCGCGTGACCTTCAGCTCGCCGGTCATGCCCATCGAGCCGGCCATCACCGTGAAGTCGTAGGCGGCCACGGCCACGAGACGGCCGTCGACCTTGCCGTAGCCGGTCACCACGCCGTCGGCCGGCGCCTCCTTGTCCTCCATCGCGCGCTGCGAGAAGTGCGGGCGGCCGTGGATGCCCAGCTCGACGAACGTCCCCTCGTCGATCAGCAGCGCCAGCCGCTCGCGCGCGGTCAGCTTGTCCTGCTCGTGCTGGCGCGCGATCCGCTCCTCCCCGCCCCCCTCGCGCGCGCGGGCGCGCCGCTCGTCCAGGTCGTCGACGAGGGAGCGAAGCGAGGGCCGCGCTACGAGGCTGTCGGCGGCTGCGCGATCGGTGGTGGCCATAAAAGTAGGAAGTGCTACTTCCTACTCTTGCGCATCGGCCGCGATCCGGTCAAGCACCGGGTCCAGCACCCGCATCGCCGTCTCGGCCGCGTCGGCGAGCTCGTCGGGGTCGCCGGGCGCCTCGAACGCGGTCACCTCCACGCCCACGAGCTCCGAATCCTCGGCCACCGCCTCCATCAGGTCGTAGAGCTTGTCGGACGAGAGGCCGCCGGGCGCGGGTACCGCGGCCGGGAACTCCTCGGGGTCGAGCACGTCCAGGTCGAGGTGGATGAACACGGGCGCGCCGTCGAGCGCGTTCTTCACCGCCACCAGCGTCTCCACCACGCTCGCGCCGATCACCGTCGCGGCGCTGCGCTCGAGCAGCTCCCGCTCGCCGGCGTCGAGGTCGCGCACGCCGGCCAGCACCAGCCGGTCGGCGGCGATCGTGTCGCCCAGCCCTGCGTCCCACTCGCCGCACGCGCCCGCCAGGCACATGCCGCCGAGGTAGCCGCTGCCGCTGGTGTCGGGCGTGTTGTAGTCGCCGTGAGCGTCGAGCCACAGCACCATCGCGTCCGGGCGGTGGCGCAGTACGGCCGGCAGCGTGGTCACCGCGATCGAGCAGTCGGCCGCGGCGATCACCGGCACACGGCCGCCGCTCAGCGCGTCGTCGATCTGCCCGCCCGCCTCGAGCAGGCAGCCGCGCGAGTCGCGCAGGTCCTCCTCGTAGCCGCTGTCGCGCGGCTCGGACGGCGTGCCGATCGTGCGCGGCTCCACGCCAAGGCGCTTGCCGATCAGCGGCGCGAGCGTCTGGGCGCCGCGCACCCCACCGGAGGTGCGGTCCGCGGTTCGGCAGCAGAGCGCTACGAGCGAGACCTTCATCGGCCCGTCCAGTTCGGCTCGCGCTTCTCGAAGAACGCCTTCACGCCTTCCTGGATGTCGTCGGTCGTGAACGAGAGCGACAGCTGCGCGCGCAGGTAGTCGAGCGCGTCCTCGAAGGGCATGTCGAGCTGGCGGTACATCGCGTCCTTGCCGAGCTTCATCAGCAACCGGCGACTTGGCCGCGAGCTTGGTCGCCCACTCGTCCACCGCCGCCTCGAACTCACCCTCGCCCACGACGCGGTTGACGATCCCGATCGCCAGCGCCTCCTCGGCGGAGACACGATCGCCGAGCAGCAGCAGCTCGTTGGTCTTCTTGCGCGGGACGTTGCGGTAGATCAGCGCCATGATCATGAACGGAAAGACGCCGACGTTGATCTCCGGGGTCCCGAACGTGGCGGTCTCCTTGGCCACGATCAGGTCGCAGCACAGCGCGACGCCGAGCGACCCGGCGAGCACGTGCCCGTTCGCGGCGCAGATGGTCGGCTTGCCGAGCCCGAGGATCGTGCGGAACAGGCGCGGGAAGCGCTCCGTGCCGAAGTGCTTGTGGACCAGGGGGACGTCGGCGGCGAACTGGTCGAGCGACGCGCCGGCCGAGAAGACCTTCTCGTGAGAGGAGGTCAGCACCACGCAGCGCACGCGCGTCGTCGTCGCGGGCCGACTCGAAGGCCGCGGTCAGCTCGCTGAGCAGCTCGTTCGAGAGCGCGTTGCGGTTGTCGGGTGTGTTGAGCGTGACGGTGGCGACGCCGTCGTCACGGACGTCGTAGAGGATCGTCTCGTAGGACACCCGGCGAAGTTGTACTAGCTTGCCCGCAGCGTTACGGTCCCGGCATGTTCAACTCGATCGTGGTCGGGACCAACGGCACGGAGACGGCGGACAAAGCGGTGGGCCGGGCCGTCGAGTTGGCGAAGCTGACCGGGGCGACGCTGCACGTGGTCAGCGCGTACGAGCCGGCGCCGGCCCACGTGGGCGGCAGCCGGCCTCCAGCCGAGGCGGCGGAGTGGGCGATCAGCCCGCACTTCAAGGTGGACGCCGTGCTCGACCGCGCGACCGACATCGGCACGGCGGGCGGCGTGGAGCTCGAGGTCCACGGGCCCAAGGGGGACGCGGCCTCCGCGATCCTCACGGTGGCCGAGCAGTGCGACGCCGACCTGATCGTGCTCGGCAGCAAGGGCATGCAGGGGGCGCGCCGCGTGCTCGGCAGCGTGCCGAACACGGTGTCCCACCGGGCATCGTGCGACGTGCTCATCGTTCAGACGACTGATGCAGCCGGCGGCATCGCAGGCGCGCAGCCGCGCATGTCCACGCGCTCGCCGCACGAACGGCACGCCCTCCGCCTCCAGCAGGCGCCGCTGCCGCTCGCCCTGCGCCAGCGACCCGTCCGCGCGCACCACGCGCTGCCACGGCACGTCGGGGTCGTGGCACGCCGCCAGCACGGCGCCCGGCGTAGCGCGGCGCCTCCGGGCTGAGGTCGGCGTAGGTCGTCACGCGCCCGCGCTCGATCGAGCAGACCCGGTCGAGCACCGCGCGGGCCCGCGGCGAGGAGGTGTCGATCGGGCGTCTCACCGTCGAGGCGTACTCTGACCGATGCGAATCGGGATCGTCGGAGCGGGGCGCATCGGCGGCAACGCGGGGCGGCTGTTCGCCGGCGCGGGGCACGAGGTGATGTTCAGCGGCTCGCGCGATCCGGCCAAGCTCGAGCGGCTCTCCGCCGACGCCGGCGGGGCCCGCACCGGCTCGCCGCGCGAGGCGGTCGAGTTCGGCGAGGTGGTGATGTTCTCGGTGCCGTGGCGCGCGATCGACGACGTGCTCGCGCAGACCGGCTCGCTGGACGGCAAGGTCGTGATCGACACGACCAACCAGTACGGCGAGGGCGGCTGGGAGCAGCTGCCGCGGCCCGCCGCCCAGGTCAACGCCGAGCGGATGCCGGGTGCCCGGCTCGTCAAGGCGTTCAACACGCTCGACCTCGGGCTTCCAGGGCGAGGCCGCCGGGCGCGGCGTTGCGATGTTCCTCGCCGGCGAGGACGGCGGCGCGAAGAGATCGTGGCCGGCCTGATCCGCGACATCGGCTTCGAGCCCGTCGACGTCGGCGGCTTCGCGGAGGTCCCGATCATGGAGGCGCCGCGCCGCGATGGCGCCGTCTACGGCGAGGAGTACTCGGGCGCCGACGGCCACCGCATCGCCGACGCGCTGCGCGAGAACCGAGAGCAGGCCGCGAAGCTCGCGGCGGAGCTGCGCGTGGCCGGCTAACCCTCGCGCTGGCAGGGCCCGGACAGGCCGAGCGCCTCCATCAGGTACAGCCACACCTCGCTGCGGGTGGGGAACGCCGGCACGGCGTGGGCCAGCATCTCGAGCGGCACCTTGGCGACGACCGCGATCGTCGCCGCCTGCAGGAACTCGGCCACCTCGGGACCCGTGAAGGTCGCGCCGAGCAGCACGCCGGCGTCGTCGTCCACGACCAGGCGGGTCGTGCCGATCGCGTCGTCGCGCCCGTAGAAGCTGGCCCCGGCGCTGCCCTGGGTCGGGACCTCGACCGCGCGCGCGTTCAGGCCCGCCTCCTGCGCGGCGGCGAGCGTGTAGCCGACCGCGGCCACCTGCGGGTCGGTGAAGATCACCCGCGGCGCGCGCGCTCCGTCGAGGATCAGGCAGGGCCCGCCGGGGCCGAGGATCCTGTCGGCCGCGATGCGCGCCTGGTACTTGCCCATGTGCGTGAGCAGCGCGCGGCCGTTCACGTCGCCGATCGCGTAGAGCCACTCCATGCCGGTCGCGCGCATCCAGTCGTCCACCTCGATCGGCTTGCCCGGCTCGAGGCCGACCGTCTCCACGCCCAGGTCGGTCGTGTTCGGGCGCCGCCCGATCGCCACCAGCAGCTCGTCGCCGGGGATCGAGTCGCCCGAATCGAGCTCGACGACGACCTCGCCGCCCTCCGAGCGGACGGCCGTCGGCCTTGGCGCCCTTGCGGACGTCGACGCCGTGCTCGCGCAGCGACTGCTCCACGTGCTCGCTGGCGAAGGGCTCCTCGCGCGCGAGCAGGCGATCGGCGGCCTCGATCAGCGTCACCTGCGAGCCGAGCGTGCGCCAGGCCTGCGCCATCTCGACGCCGACCACACCGCCGCCCAGGATCGTCAGGCGACCGGGCGGCTCCTTCGCCGTCGTCGCCTCGCGGTTGGTCCAGGGCTTCGCCTCCCGCAGCCCGTCGATCGGCGGCATCGCCGGGCCGCTGCCGGTGGCCACCACCACCGCCTGGCCGGCCGACCAGCGTGTCGTCGCCGACGCACGACGCGGCGCTCGCCGTCGAGCTTGCCCGGCGCCGCGCACGATCTCCACGCCGCGGTCCTCGAGCCAGGGCTCCATGTGCGAGTCGTCGAGGCCGTGGATGATCTCGTCGCGGCGATCCAGCACCGCCCGCACGTCGAGCTCGCCGGTGACCGCCTCGCGCGACGCCCGGGATGCGGCGCACCTCCGCGAGCAGCTCGCCGGGGCGCAGCAGCGCCTTGGACGGCATGCACGCGTAGAACGAGCACTCGCCGCCGATCAGGTGCGGCTCCACGATCGCCACGCTCACGCCCGACTCGCCCAGCCGTCCGGCGCACACCTCGCCGGCGGGGCCGGCGCCGAGGATCACCACGTCGAATTCGCGCTCGCTCATGCCGGCAAGCTACCTGAGCGCCGCGCCGCTCGCGAGCAGAAAGTAGGAAGTGCCACTGTTTACTTTCCTGGAGGCCTGCGGTAGCTTCGCCGCATGGCCACCGCCGACGCCGTCCTCAAGCCCGACCACGCCTCCAGCCGCAAGCACTTCATCTTCACCGAGGAGCACGACCAGCTGCGCGAGTCGATCCGCGCGTTCGTGACGAAGGAGCTCGCGCCGCACGCCGAGGAGTGGGAGGAGACGACCTTCCCCGACTCGGTCTTCCGGCGCATGGGCGAGCTCGGCTTCCTCGGGCTCTCCTACCCGGAGGAGTACGGCGGCCAGGGCGGCGACTACTACTGCAACCTCGTGCTGGCCGAGGAGATGACGCACTGCAACTCCGGCGGGCTCGCGATGGGCGTGGCGGTGCACACCGACATGGCCACCCCGCCGGTGTTCCTGTTCGGGTCCGACGAGCAGAAGCAGAACTACCTGGTGCCGGCCATCCAGGGCGAGAAGATCTCCTGCCTCGGCATCACCGAGCCCGACGCCGGCTCGGACGTCGCCGGCATCAAGACGCGCGCGGTGCGCGACGGCGACGAGTACGTCATCAACGGCTCGAAGACCTACATCACCAACGGCCACCGGGCCGACTTCATCGTGCTGGTGACCAAGACCGACCCGGACGCGGGCTACGACGGGTTCACGCTGTTCCTGGTCGACATGGACTCGCCGGGCGTGATCCGCGAGAAGAAGCTCGAGAAGCTCGGCATGCACTCGTCGGACACCGCGCTGCTCGCCTTCCAGGACGTGCGCGTGCCCGCGGAGGCGATGCTCGGCCAGGAGGGCAAGGGCTTCTACCACATCATGTGGGAGCTCCAGGGCGAGCGGCTGATCGGCGCGGCCGGCTGCGTGGCGGGCGCGCAGCGGGCGTTCGACCGCACGCTCCAGTACGCGACCGAGCGCACCGCCTTCGGGCGCCAGATCGGCAAGTTCCAGGCGATCCGCCACAAGTTCGCGGACATGGCGACCAAGATCGAGGCGGGCCGCCAGATGGTCTACACGACCGCCTGGCGCTTCCAGAACGGCGAGTACCCGGTGCGCGAGATCTCGATGGCGAAGCTGTACACGGCGCGCATGGCCTGCGAGGTCATGGACGAGTGCCTGCAGATCCACGGCGGCGCCGGCTACATGAAGGAGTACGGCATCGAGCGCGCGTGGCGCGACATGCGCCTGAACCGCATCGGAGCGGGCACCGACGAGGTGATGCTGGACGTGATCGGGCGCTCGTACGGGCTCGTAGGCCTCAGGCGGCGCTAGGGCCGGCCCGAGCGCCGAGTGCGGGATCCTGTCGGCGTCGCTTTGCGGAAGTGAGGGGGGCCCTCACTGACCGGCCTAGCTGCACGAACGCAGTCACTTTTGCGACAAGTCGCGCATCGAGATCGACCGCTCCGTGCCCGTCCACGAGGGCGCCGCGCGGGGGCACAACCGCTGGCATCCGGAGCTCGAGCCGGTCGCTTCGGTCGAGCCCGGCGCCGAGGCCACCTTCGAGCTGCGCGACTCGCGCGACCGCCAGCTCGGACGCGAGTCGGGCCATGAGGACCTGCTCGGCACGCCGTCGATCGCCCACCCGCTGACCGGCCCGCTCGCGGTGGTCGGCGCCGAGCCCGGCGACCTGCTCGAGCTGGAGGTGCTCGCCTACGAGACCGACGACTTCGGCTGGACCGCGATCTGGCCCGGCTCGGGTTTCCTCGGCGACCTGTTCGATCGCCCCTTCCTCGCCCGCTGGGAGCTCGACGGGTCCCACGCGCGCTCCGAGCAGCTCCCCGGTGTCGCGGTCCGGCCATGCGTCCACGCCGGCGTGATCGGCGTGGCGCCCTCATGGGAGCTGCTCGAGCGCGCCCGCTCGCGCGAGGCGGCCGCCGGGGCCCGCCAACCCGCCGACGCCCGAGCTGGCCTGGCCGCCAGCGGCGGCCGACGGCCTGCGCACCTACCCGCCGCGCGAGAACGGCGGCAACATCGACATCCGCGACCTCGGCCCGGGCGCGCGGCTGTGGCTGCCCGTGCACGTGCCGGGCGCGCTGCTCTCGGTCGGCGACCTGCACTTCGCCCAGGGCGACGGCGAGGTCTGCATCTCCGCCATCGAGACCGGCGGCTCGGCCACGTTCCGCGTGGCGCTGCGGCGCGACGGCTGGAAGCCGACCTTCCCCTGCTACGAGGCCCCGCCGCGGCCGCCCCGGGCGATCTTCGCCACCACCGGCATCCCGCTCGACCGACTCCGGCGAGCAGGGGCTGCTGGACCTCAACCTCGCGACCCGGCGCGCCCTGCTCGAGCTGCTCGGCTGGCTCACGACCGAGCACGGCCTCGACCGCGAGGCCGCCTATGTCCTGATGAGCGTGGCGGCGGAGCTGCGCGTCTCGGAGCTGGTCGATGCCCCCAACGCGCTGGTCTCCGCCGCCCTGCCCCTGGACGTCTTCGAGACGGCTGGGGGCCAGCCGACGATCGGCAGCGAGACCTCGATGCGCCCGAACGTCACCGCGCCCGCCGAGCGCTGCGCCGTGTAGAGCGTCGTGGCCGGTGTGATCTGGAGCCGGTAGCTCGTGCCGGCCACCGCCTCGGCGGCGATCGCCTCCAGCGGTCGCTCGATCGTGTGGGTCAGGCCGTCGAGCGTCACCGGGATCGGCGTCGCCTGGTTGCCGACCACGTGACCGGAGCCATCCACGATCTGCGCGTAGACGTGCGTCTTCGCCGCGACCGCGGTGCCGCTGTAGGTCAGCTTGAGCGTCGGCTCGCCGACGATGTGCGCGTTCCCGCTGGCCGCCGGCAGCGCGACCTCGACGGCGTTCACCGCCGGCGTCGCCGCGATCAACCCACCCGACGGGCTGGTCGGCGCGATCGGCAGCGTCTTCTGGCCGGTGATCGCCGTCAGGGAGCCGCGGCGCGTGAGCGGATAGTCCGCCGCCGAGCGCCACTTGGCGTCGTCGGCGAGCCACTCGAAGCGCGGGCCGGTCTGCACCGACGTGTTGCGCTTGAGGTAGCGCGCGAGCCAGGTCAGCACCGCGTGCTCGACGTGGCCGGCCTCACCGCTGCCGGTCAGGCAGACGCCGTGGCCGCCGCAGAACCAGACCATCTTCACCGGGACGCCGCGGCCGCGCAGCGACGCGTAGTTGCGGATCGCCTCCTTCAGCGTGAACAGCGTGTCGGCGGTGCCCTGCGTGATCAGCGTCGGGATCTTGACCTTGGACAGCAGGATGTCCGGCCCGTGAGCGGCGTACCAGGCCTGGTCGGCCGGCGCCATCACGCCCAGCGCCGTCCCGCTGACGCAGGTGTTGAACACGTGCGGGTCGAGCCGCGACAGCTGCAGGCCGTCCGGGTTCATCAGGCCGCCGGGGACCAGCGAGCCCTCGAGCCCGACGCCGCAGAGGATGCTGCCCCAGCCGAACTTGAGCGAGCCCTCCTTGTTCAGGCTCGTGACCAGGGAGTTCCACGAGATGTTCGGCGTGATCACGTCCACGCGCGCGTCGCGCGCCGCCGTGACCCACTGGATGCCGCCGCCGTAGGAGCTGCCGTTCATGCCCACGCGCGGATCGCCCGCCTTGTCGAGCTGGGCCTCGGGCTGCTTGGCGAGCCAGTCGATCAGGGCCGAGACGTCACGCGCCTCGTAGTCGGGCGAGTCGACCTCCACCGTCCCGCCCGAGCTGCCGAAGCCGCGCGGGTCCCAGGTCAGCACGTTGTAGCCGGCCCCGCGCAGCGCGCCCACGCCCACGCCTCCGAACAGCTCCTCGGAGGTCGAGTTCTCGTCGGTCTCGCCGCCCATGCTCCAGCCGGGGCCGACCAGGACGGTCGGCGCGCGCTGACCGGCGACCAGGCCCTCCGCCGGGAAGAAGTGCATGCTGATGGCGGTCTGGTCGAACGACCGTACGACCGCGTCGCGCGCCTGCGCGCTCGGCGCGAGCAGCGCGAGCGTCACCACAACGATCCCGACGATCCTCTTCACAATCTCCCCCCGGATTGAGAACGCCAAAGTTTCCGAATAGTACGCTAGCGTTTCTGAACGTGCAAGACCGACCTTCCCCGCTCACCGACATCATCGACGGCCCGCTCCCCTCGGGACGTCATTCCCTAACTCGCGACGTAGTACTCGCGTCGCAGCGCGGCCGGCTACTCGACGCGATGGCCGAAGCGGTCGCCGAGCACAGCTACGGCGCGACCACGATCGCGCACGTCGTGTCGCACGCGGGCGTCTCGCGCAAGACCTTCTACGAGCACTTCCGCGACAAGGAGCACTGCTTCCTCGCGATGTACGACACGGGCATCGCGTTCGTGGTTGGCCGCCTGACCGAGGCGCTCGAGGCCGCGGAGGATCCGCGTGAGCGGCTGGTCGAGGGCCTGCGCACGTTCCTCACGGTGCTGTCCGAGGAGCCCGCCTTCTGCCGCTCGATCGTGCTCGAGGTGTACGCGGTCGGACCGGTCGGCCTGGCGCGGCGGCGGGCCGTGCTTCAGGTGTTCGCGGGCCGCTACATCGAGGTCAACCGCCAGGCGCGCGAGACCGACCCGGAGATCGAGCTGCTGGCGGGTGACGTGGCCCTCGGGGTCGTAGGCGCGATACTGGAGCTGGTGTCGACGCGAGTGGAAGAGGGACGCACCAGCGAGCTCGCCGAGCTGACCGAGCCGCTCTCCGAGTTCGTGGTCCGGAACGTGCTGCCGCGGTGTCCCTGACGGCCAAGGGCCTGCCGCCCGCTGCCGCCCGGCAGCCGATACCTCCGTTCACGGACGAGCACGAGCAGCTGCGCGAGGCGATCCGCCGCTTCGTCGCCAACGAGCTGCGCCCGCACGTGGGCGAGTGGGAGGACGCGGGCTGGTTCCCCAACGAGGTCTTCACCCGCATGGCCGAGCTCGGCTACCTCGGGCTCAAGTACCCGGAGGAGTACGGCGGCCAGGGCGGCGACCACGTGCACGACGCCGTGCTGGTCGAGGAGCTGACCGGCGCCGGGTCCGGCGGTCTCTCGGCCGGCATCGGCGCGCACATCGGGATCGCAACGCCGCCGATCTGGAAGTTCGGCACCGAGGACCAGAAGCAGCGCTTCCTGGCACCGGCGATCCGGGGCGAGCGGATCGCCGCGCTCGGGATCACCGAGCCGGGCGCCGGGTCGGACGTGGCCGGGATCCGGACGTTCGCCCGCAAGGTCGACGGCGGCTATGTGGTCAACGGGTCGAAGACGTTCATCACGAACGGCGTGCGGGCGGACTTCGTCGTGACGGCGGTCAAGACGACCGAGGACGGCGGTCACCAGGGGCTTTCGTTCCTGGTGATCGAGAAGGAGATGGAGGGCTACTCGGTCTCGAAGAAGCTGGACAAGCTCGGCTGGCGCGCCTCGGACACCGCGGAGCTGGCCTTCGACGACATGTTCGTCCCGGACGAGAACCTGCTCGGCGAGGAGAACAAGGGCTTCTACCTGATCATGGCCAACTTCCAGTGGGAGCGGCTGGTGATGGCGCTGGGCGCCGTCGGCTCGATGGGCCGGATGATCGACCGGAGCGTCGCCTACGCCGGAGAGCGCACCGCATTCGGGCGGCCGATCGGCAAGCACCAGGCGATCCGGCACAAGATCGCCGAGATGGCGATCAAGCACGAGGCGTCGCGGTCGCTCACCTACCACGCGCTGCGAATGTTCGCCGCGGGCGAGAACGCGATCCGCGAGGTCACCGAGGCGAAGCTGCTGTCACAGCGGGCCGCCTACGAGGTGGCCGACGACGCCCTCCAGATCCACGGCGGCGCCGGCTACATGAAGGAGTACGAGATCGAGCGAGCGGTGCGCGACACGCGCCTGGGCCCGATCGGCGGCGGCACCGACGAGGTGATGAAGGAGATCCTCGGGAAGCAGCTCGGCCTGTAGCTACTCGTCCGGCCAGCGCCCGTGCTCGTCGAAGTAGCGCCGGGCGTCCTCCTCACGGTCGCGGGCCTTGTCGCCCTCCATCCCGATCCGGAACAGCACGTTCAGCAGCAGCACCGCGGTGGCCGCGCTGATGAACAGGGCGCCCGCGGCGATGCCGCCCGTGGCCCACACCACCATGCCCGCGATGAACAGGACCGCGGGGATCCCGTAGCGGACGGCATTGACGGTGATCGGGTTCATGGTCGACTAGTTTCCCGTCACTCAACCAGCTAACAAGGAGAAACATCCAGTGGGAGTCCTCGATGGAAAGGCCGCGATCGTCACCGGGTCGGCCCGGGGCATCGGCCGCGCCACCGCAGAGCTGCTCGCCGAGCAGGGCGCCCGGGTCCTCATCAACGACCTGGACGGCGACGTCGCCGAGCAGGCCGCATCCGAGATCGGCGGCGACACCGCGGTCTTCGGAGGCGACCTCACCCAGAAGGGCGTGCCGGACGCGCTCGTCCAGAAGGCCGTCGACGAGTTCGGCCAGATCGACATCATCGTCAACAACGCCGGCTACACCTGGGACGGCGTCGCGCACAAGATGACCGACGAGCAGTTCCAGGCGATGCTCGAGATCCACACCGTGGTCCCCTTCCGGATCATCCGCGCCGCGGCCCCGCACCTGCGCGAGCCCGCCAAGAAGGAGCGCGACGAGGGCCGCGAGGTGTTCCGCAAGATCGTGAACGTGAGCTCGATCTCCGGCACGATGGGCAACGCCGGCCAGGTCAACTACTCGGCCGCCAAGGCCGGCGTGATCGGCCTGACGAAGACGCTCGCCAAGGAGTGGGGCGGCTTCAAGGTCAACGTGAACGCGGTCGCGTTCGGCTTCGTCGAGACCCGCCTGACCGCCTCCAAGGAGGAGGGCGGCAAGATCGAGATCGAGGGCAAGGAGATCGGCCTCGGCATCCCCGAGCAGATGCGCCAGCTGGCCGCGGCGATCATCCCGCTCGGTCGCCCGGCCACCCCCGAAGAGGCAGCCGGCCCGGTGTTCTTCCTCTGCTCCCCGTGGGCGAACTACGTGCACGGGCAGGTGCTGAACGTGACCGGAGGCCAGTTCGGCGGCATGTATATATAGAGCGCATCCGGGGGCTCACGCCCCCGGACCCCCGTGAAGATTGGCTTCGCCGGCGTGGCGCCACCCGCCGGGCGCAGCGGGCCGGTCGCAGGGCTCCATTAGAGCCTTGCGGCCCGGCCCGCTGCGCCGAGTGCGGCGGCGCCGCGCTGCGCAAGCCAATCTTCACGGGGGGACCGGGGGCGCGAGCCCCCGGGTGGCATCAGTCGAGCAGCTTGCTGCGCAGCACCTTGCCGCCCGGGCCCTTGGGGATCTCCTCACGGAGCTCCACGCGGCTCGGCACCTTGTAGTCGGCCAGGCGCTCGCGGCAGTAGCGGATCAGCTCGCGCTCCTGGCAGTCCCCGGCGGGGACCACCACGGCCTTGATCAGCTCCTCGCCGGGGACGTCGCTCGCGACGCCCACCACCACGACCTCGCCGACCTTCGGGTGCACGGCGAGCACGTCCTCGACCTCGACCGGGTCGACCTTGTCGCCGCGCACGTCGATCAGGCGCTTCGTGCGGCCGGTCAGGAACAGGCGTCCCCCCTCGTCGATGCGACCGCGGTCGCCCGAGCGGAACCAGCCGTCCCGGAACGCCTCGGCGTTCAGCGCGTCGGCGTCGGCGTAGCCCGGCGTCATCGCCGCGCTGCGGATCAGCACCTCGCCGATCCGGCCGTCCTCCACCGGCTCGCCGTCCTCATCGACGATACGCAGCTCCACACCCTCGATCGGCGTCCCGACGGAGCCCACCGTCCCGCGCGGGTCCGGATCGGCGTTCACGGTCACGCAGCCGGCCTCGGTGCAGCCGTACAGCTCCCGCACCGGGACCCCGAAGCGGTCGTGGAACGCCTTGAACGTCGCGCGCGGCAGCGCGGCCGCTGCCGAGAAGCAGAGCCGGAGCGACGACAGATCGGCGTCCTCCGGCGCCTCGGCCAGCATCCGGAACGTGAACGGCACGCCCGGGAACACCGTGGCGCCCTCGCGCTCGATCTGCTCCAAAGCGCGGCTGCGCTGGAGCAGGAACGGGTTCGGGTTGTCGAACAGCACCAGCGTCGCGCCGCTGCGCGCGGCCGCGAGCAGGCAGCAGCCCATGCCGTACGTGTGGAACAGCGCGATCGTGCAGAAGATGCTGTCGTCGCCGGTCAGGCTGGTCGCCGCGACGTAGGCGTCGGCCTCGGCGCGCAGGTGCGCGTGCGTGCGCGGCACGCGCTTGGGCCGCCCGGTCGAGCCCGACGAGTACTGGAACACGGCGTCGTCGTCGGCCGCCGGCGCCGCCGGCACCGGACCGCCCTCGAGCGAGTCGAGGTCGAGCAGCAGCTCCGGCGGATCGTCGAGCCGCTCCGCCACCGACCGGCAGCCGGGCTCTCCGGCCTCGTCGGTGACCACGGCCTTGACGCCGCACTCCTGGAAATGGAACTCGAGCTCCGCCTCCTTGAAGTGTGGGTTGAGCGGGACGACCACGGCCCCGGCCCGCAGGATCGCCAGGAACGCGACCACGAACTCTGGGACGTTGGGCAGCACCAGCGCGACAGGCGCGCCGCCGGTGAGGCCGCGCGCGGCCAGGGCGCCGGCCAGCCGGTCCACCTGCTCGTTCAGGTCGGCGTAGGTCATGCGCTGGTCGCCGTAGACCAGCGCGACCCGATCGCTCGGCTCGAGGAGGTCGGTCACCGTGGAGGCCTGGGCCTTCATCGTTCCGCCGCCGTCAGCCTGGACTCGCCCTCGTGCACGTGGATCTCCCCGTTCGGGTGCCGCGTAGGCCGCGAGCGCGTTGATGAGCGCGCGCGCCTTGAGCATGATCTCTTGGTACTCGGCCTCGTGGTCGGACTGCATGACGATTGCACCGCCGGTGCCGATCGTCGTCGTCTCGCCGTCCATCACGATCGTGCGGATCACGATGTTCAGGTCGCAGCCGCCGCTCAGGCCGAGGTAGCCGATCGCGCCCGAGTAGACGCCGCGCGCCTCGCCCTCGAGCTCGTCGATGATCTCCATGGTGCGCTTCTTCGGCGCGCCGGTCATCGATCCGCCCGGGAAGCAGGCGCGGATGCCGTCCGGCGGCTCCACGTCCTCGCGCAGCCGGCCGCGGATCGTCGACACCAGCTGGTGCACGGTCTCGTAGGACTCGATCGCCATCAGGTGCGGCACGTGCACCGTCCCGATGTCGCAGACGACGCCCAGGTCGTTGCGCAGCAGGTCGGTGATCATCAGGTTCTCGGCGCGTGTCTTCTCGTCGGTGCGCAGCTCCTCGGCCAGCCGCAGGTCCTCGGCGCGGTCGGCGCCGCGGTGGGTGGTGCCCTTGATCGGCTTGGCCTCGACCCAGCGGTCGCGGCCGACGCTGAGGAAGCGCTCGGGCGACGAGCTCAGCACGGACGCCTCGCCGAACCGCAGATACGACGAGAACGGCGCGGGGTTGATGTGCCGGAGCGTGCGGTAGAGCGGCAGCGGCTCGGGCGCGAGCTCGGTGTGCACCTTGTTGGTGAGGCAGACCTCGTAGCTCTCGCCCTCGATCAGGTAGTCCTTCACGCGCTGGATGTCGTCGAGGTACTGCTGGTGCGAGCGGCTCAGGTAGAACTCGGCGCGGCTCGCCTCCGGCCGACGCGGCTCCACGGGCTCGAGCGGCGGCATCGTGTCGAGCCGCGCGGCGGTCTCCGCGATCCAGCGCCGGCCCTCGTCCTCGCTCGTCGGCTCGGTCACGCAGAGCAGGTAGACGCACTTCTCGTAGTGGTCGAAGGCGATCAGCCGGTCGGCGAAGAGGAACGCGGCGTCGGGCATCGACGACTGGTGAGGCAGGTCGCCCTCCACGTCGGCCTTGAGCTCGTAGCCGAAGTAGCCCACGAAACCGCAGTTGAAGTCGAACGGCAGGTCGTCGGAGAGGTAGCGCAGCCGCTTCATCTCACGGCTGAGGTAGTCGAAGATCGACTCCTCGTGGACCTCGCTGGACACGCCGCGGGCGACGTTGACCCGGCGGGTCGACACGTCGTAGGTGATCACCGAGCTGAGCGGACCGCCGCTGGCGCCCATGAACGAGAAGCGCGAGCGCTCGTCGACTTTGCTGCTGTCGAGCCAGAAGGCGTAGCTGGTGGTCGCCGTAGAGGTTGACGAAGACCTGCTCGGGGTCGTAGACGCGGTCGATGCGCTCGACCTGGAGGCTCAGGCGCGGGCGCTGCGGGGGCGACCACTTGCGCTCGGGCGCGGGCGCCGGGATGGTCGCGGTCCGCTTGCCCGCGTGAGCGAGCGTCAGGTCGCGGAAGTTGGCGAGCAGATGCCGGCCCCACTCGGTCTCGATCGACTCGGGATGGAACTGGACGCCCCAGATCGGCCGCGAGCGGTGGGCGAGCCCCATCAGCACGCCGTCGCTGGTCCAGGCCGTGCCCTCGAGCTCCTCGGGCAGCGGCTCGGGGACGCAGAGCGAGTGGTAGCGCACCACCTGGAAGCCCTGGGGGATGCCGGCGAACAGCGGCGAGTCGTCGTGGTAGACGGCGCTCTGGCGGCCGTGCATCACCTCGGGTGCGTGCACGACCTGGCCGCCGGTGAAGTGCCCGATGCCCTGGTGGCCGAGGCAGACGCCCAGCAGCGGCTTCTCGGACTCGCGGATGGCGTCGGCGCAGACGCCGAAGTCCTTGGGGTTGGCCGGGCGTGCCCGGGCCGGGCGAGACGACCACGTTGTCGAACTCCCCGCCGGCCAGCTCCGCCCAGGTGGCGCCGTCGTTGCGGACGACCGTGGGCTCCTCGCCGTTCGCCTCCGCCAGCAGCTGGAAGAGGTTGTAGGTGAACGAGTCGTAGTTGTCGATCAGCAGCGTCTTCAAGGGATCCAGAGTAGACCGGGATTTGTTGGGCGGCGAGCGATCATCAGATCAGATACTTGCGGAGGATCTTTCCGAGTGGACTCTTCGGGATTTCCTCCCGAAATTCGACAACCTGGGGCACCTTGAAGTTCGCCAGGCGCTGCTGGCAGAAGCCGATCAGCTCGCTTCTCGTCCATCTCGTCGCTGGGCACGACGACGGCCTTGACCTGCTCCTCGCCGGGGACCTTGGTCCCCACGCCCACGACCACGGCCTCGGCCACCTTCGGGTGCGCGATGACCACGTCCTCGACCTCGATCGGGTCGATCTTGTAGCCGCCCGACCTCGATCAGCAGCTTCTTGCGACCGGTGATCGTCAGGCGACCCTCCTCGTCGAGCTGCCCGAGGTCGCCGCTGAGGAAGAAGCCATCGCGGAAGGCCTGGCGGTTCAGCTCCTCCATGTCGGAGTAGCCGGAGGTGAGCCCCGGGCTCTTCACGGCGATCTCGCCCACCGTGCCGGGCGGCACGAGCTGGCCCTCCTCGTCCTCGATCAGCACCTCCACGCCCTCGAACCGGCTTGCCGACCGACTCGAAGCTCGCGACCGGGTCGTCGTCGAGGTTGGCGGTCAGCGTCCCCGCCTCCGTGCAGCCGTAGAGCTGGCGGACGGGCACGCCGAACTTGTCGAGGAAGGCGTCGAAGAACGGCCGCGGCAGGGCCGTGCCGGCCGAGAACGCGAGGCGGATCGAGGACAGGTCCGCGGCGGCGGGCGCCTCGGCCATCAGGCGGAAGTTGAACGGCACGCCCGGGTAGATCGTGCACGCCCTCGGTCTCGATCAGCTCCATCGCTCGCTGGCGGCGCAGCAGGAACGGGTTGGGGTCCTCCAGCAGCACGAGCGTGGCGCCGGTGCGGATGGCCGCGACCATGCAGCAGCCCATCCCGTAGGTGTGGAACAGCGGGATCGTGCAGAAGATCTTGTCCTCGGGCTTGATCCCCATCCAGTCGTAGTACTCCGCCTCGCCGCGCAGCTGCCCGTGGGTGCGGGCCACGCGCTTGGGGCGGCCCGGTCGAGCCCGACGAGAACATGTAGACGAGCGGCTCGTCCGGGCGAGCGCCGCTCGAACTTGGCCGGGCTCGGACTGCATCAGCATGTCGAGCGTGAGCGCCTGCCCGTGCGCCGCGCTGGTGGGGATCACCTTGGCGGGCTCGTCCCAGGCGGCGACGATGCGCTCGCAGACGCCGGCGCTGCGGTCGTCGGTGATGACCGCCTTGATCGCCGCACTGGCGGAAGTAGAACTCCAGCTCGTCCTGCTTGAAGGCCGGGTTGACCGGCACGACGACGGCGCCGAGCGCCGAGATCGCGTGAGTAGCTCGCCACGAAGGTCGGGTCGTTGGGCAGCAGCAGCGCCACGGCGTCGCCGGCGCCGATGCCCTCGGCGGCCAGGCCGGCGGCCAGGCGCTCGACTCGGTCCACGAGCTCGGCGTGGGTCACGCGCTCGTCGCGATACACGAGCGCCACGTCGTCCGGACGAGCTGACGCGCTCTCGTAGAGCAGTTCCATCAACATGAAGCGGCTCCTACGTCCTGACCGTTCGCTTGCGCTGCACGAACGCCTCGATGCTCGCGACGCTCTCGAAGTTCTCGGGGCTCAGGTCCTCGTCGCCGACGGTGATGCCGTAGCGCTCCTCGAGGAAGCCGACGAGCTCCATCACGCCGTGCGAGTCGACGATCCCCTTGCTCAGCAGGTTCTCCTGGGGATCGATCGTGGTGATGCCCCGGCCCTGCGTGAGCTCGCTGAGAATGAACTGCTCGATATCCGCGGAAACACTCATTCCTCGAAGGTATCGGCAACGAGGCCGGAGTGCTTCAACCCTGGGCCTGCCACGCTATTGCGAATGGCTCATGACGCCCCGGACCCCGCGCATGGAGTCTTCGAGACCACGCTCGTGGTCGACGGGCGCGCGGTCGAGGTCGACGCCCACCTGGCCCGGCTGGAGGCGAGCCTGCGCACGCTCTACGACCTGCCACTTCCCACGGGCGCCCGCGCGCTCATCGACGAGGGCGCCGCGGGCCTGACGCTCGGGCGCCTGCGGTTGACCGTCGTCCCCGGCGAGGAACCGACCGTGCGGACCGCCGAGGTGGATGCTGCGCTCGTCTTCCCGTCGCAGCTCTGCGAGATCGCTCCGTTCACCGTGGCCGGCTGGAACGGCGCACACAAGTGGGCCGACCGGCGGCTGCTGGAGCGCTTCGAGGCGGAGGCGGCGCCCGCGGTGCCGGTGCTGGTCGACGACGATGGGTCGGTGCTCGAGGGCTCGCGATCGAACCTGTTCGCGGTGCGCGACGGGGCGGTGATCACGCCGCCCACGGACGGCCGCATCCTGCCCGGCGTGGCGAGGGCGCGCGCGATCGAGGTCGCCCGGGCGGTGGGCATCGAGGTGCGTCGAGCGGGCGCTGAACGCCGACGACCTGGCCGCGGCCGACGAGGTGTTCATGACGGGCGGCGTGCGCGGAGTCGAGCCGGTGGGGCGCGGCGAGGGGCTCGGTGAGTGGGATTCCGGCGAGTTCACCGCACGAGTCCGTGCCGGGCTTCAGCGTGCCTGGCTCGGTGCCGATGATTCGTCCTAGACTCGCCTCATGCCAGTAGACGAATCCGCAGAGCTCCAGCAGCTCATCATGATGAGTGGCCACGCCCCCGACGATCAGGTCGAGGACGTCCTGCTGCGCCTGAGCGAGGCCGGCTCATACGGCCGTGTCGCGCCGGGCCGGGAGTCGATCGTGATCAGCGCGTTCGGGGACCCGCAGATGATCCACGACCTCGGGCTCGAGAACGTCGCCGGCGTGGAGCGCGTGCTGCCGGTCAGCAAGCCGTACAAGCTGGTGTCGGCCGAGTCGCAGCCGGAGCGCACCGTGATCCAGACGCGCGGCCGGCGCATCGGCGGCGACTACTTCGGCCTGATCGCGGGGCCCTGCACGGTCGAGTCGCGGGAGCAGACGCTCGAGACCGCGCGAGCCGTGAACGCCGCCGGAGCGACGATGCTCCGGGGCGGCGCGTTCAAGCCGCGCACGTCGCCCTACAGCTTCCAGGGCCTGGGCTCGGAGGCATTGAAGATCCTCGCGGAGGCGCGCGAGGACACCGGGCTGCCGCTGGTGACCGAGGTGCTCGACCCGCGCCAGCTGGAGGAGGTCGTGGAGACGGCCGACGTGCTCCAGATCGGCGCGCGCAACATGCAGAACTTCCTGCTGCTGGCGGAGTGCGGCAAGACCGACAAGCCGGTGCTGCTGAAGCGCGGGTCGTCGGCGTCGCTCGAGGAGCTGCTGATGGCGGCGGAGTACATCCTCAAGGAGGGCAACCCGCGAGTGATCCTGTGCGAGCGCGGGATCAAGACCTTCGAGCGCTCCACCCGCTTCACGCTCGACATCAGCGCGGTGCCGGTGCTCCAGGAGGAGACCCACCTGCCGGTGATCGTGGACCCCTCCCACCCGGCCGGCCGCGTGGCCCTGGTCCCGGCGCTGGCGCGCGCGGCGGTCGCCGCGGGCGCCGACGGCATCATCGTCGAGGCGCACCCCGCGCCCGAGGAAGCGCTCTGCGACGCGCCCCAGCTGATCCCCACCTCACGGTTCGCGGCGTTCGCCGACGAGATCACGCGGCTGGTCGAGGTGATGGGGAAGAAGGTCGGCTAGGCGCCCAACTGGGGCGCCGCTCAGTCCTGCTCGCCGTTGCCGTTGCTCTCTTCGCGCGGCGGCTCGGCCTCCTCGCGCCCGCGCTCGGGGTTCTCCGACTCCTCCGTCTCGGCGCGCAGGCGGTCCTCTTCGTGCTTCTCCTGCAGCGCCTCGCGGGCGCGGTCCACTTGCCTATCCCGGTTGGCCATGCCCGGCCGGTTCCCGCGCGGCGGATCCGGAAACGCGGTCCGGGTTCCACGAGTACGCGTAGTCCGGCTTGTCGACCTCGCTCCAGAGCGCCGACAGCCGCAGCGGCCGGAACGTGTCCCACATCACCGCCAGCTCGTCCGTGGACGGCTTGCCGAGCGCCTTCTCGACCGCTCCCGGCTGCGGCCCGTGCGGCAGGCCCGACGGGTGCAGCGTGATGAAGCCGACGTCCACGCCCTTGCGCGCGGCGTAGTCGCCGGCGGCGTAGAACATGACCTCCTCGGACTGGATGTTCGAGTGGTGGTAGGGCAGCGTCACGGCCTCGGGGTCCCAGTCGAGCATCCGCGGGGCGAACGTGCAGATCACGAAGTTCTGCCCCTGGAACGTCTGGTGCGCGGGCGGCGGCAGGTGGAAACGGCCGGCGCGCGGCTCGAAGTCGTCCGCGTTGAACGTGTACGGCCAGACGTAGCCATCCCAGCCGACCACGTCGAACGGGTGCCGGTCCAGCACGTAGTCCTGGAACCCGTCGCGAACGCGCACCGTGATCGGGTACTCGCCGTGGTCCTCGTAGGTCTCCAGCTCCGAGGGCGGGTGGAAGTCCCGCTGCGAGAAGGGCGAGTGCTCGAGCAGCTGCCCGTAGCGGTTGCGGTAGCGGTTCGGCGTCTCGATCTCCCCTGGCGTGTGGAAGCAGACCCAGAACTGCTCCTCGCCCTCGGGCAGCTCGAACGTGTGCGTGGTCCCGCGCGGGATCACGACGTAGTCGCGCTCGCGGAACTCGACCCGCCCGAACACGGTGCGCAGCACCCCGCGCCCGCGGTGCACGTAGATGACCTCGTCGCCCTCACCGTTGCGGTAGAAGCGCTCGAGCTCCTCGGTCGGCTTGCAGATAGAGACCTCGATGTCGCCGTTCCACATCAGGAGGTGCCGGCCGGAGAGCGGGTCGCCGCCCGGCTCGACCAGGTTGGCGTCCGCCAGCCGGTGCACGTGCGCGCCGGGCACCCACTCCTCGCGCTCGATCGAGCGGAACTCGCCGACGTCGTCGAGGCGGCAGGGGGACTCGAGGTGCAGCAGGATCGACTCGTTGCCCGAGAAGCCCTCGTAGCCCATCACCTCCTCCACCAGCAGCGGCGAGCCGTCGCCGTTGCGCCGCACCTGCACGTGGCGCTTGCCAGGGATCTTGCCGAGCGTCGCGTAGCGCATGTCTAGAGGTTTCCTCTCCGGTCCTGCTCGCGCTCAATCGCCTCGAACAGGGCCTTGAAGTTACCCTCGCCGAACCCACGGGCGCCGTGGCGCTCGATGATCTCGAAGAAAACGGTCGGCCGGTCGCCGATCGGCTTCGTGAAGATCTGCAGCAGGTAGCCCTCGTCGTCGCGGTCCACGAGGATGCCGAGCCGCCGCAGGTCCTCCAGCTGCTCGTCGATCTCGCCGACCCGCTCCGGCACGTCGTCGTAGTACTCGTCGGGGATCGTGAGGAACTCGACGCCCCGCTCGCGCAGCTGCGCCACGCAGCGCACGATGTCCCGGGTGGCCATCGCGATGTGCTGGGCGCCCGCGCCGCGGTAGAAGTCGATGTACTCCTCGATCTGCGACTTGCGCTTGCCCTCGGCGGGCTCGTTGATCGGGAACTTGAGCCGCCCGCTGCCGTCGGTGACCACCTTCGACATCAGCGCCGAGTACTCGGTCGAGATCGCCTCGTCGGAGAAGTGGATCATCTCGGTCATGCCGAAGACCCGCTCGTAGTACCCGACCCACTCGTCCATATGGCCGAGCTCCACGTTCCCGACGATGTGGTCGATCGCCATCAGCAGCAGGTCGTCCGGGTCGGCCGGCGCCTTCGCGCGCGCGGCGAACCCGGGCAGGAACGCACCCTCGTAGCCGTCGCGCTGGACGAACAGGTGCAGCGTGTCGCCGTATGTCTCGATCGAGGCGAGCTGCACGCGGCCGTGCTCGTCCTCGGACCAGTGCGGGGTCATCACGCCGCGCGCGCCGTGCGCCACGGCGTGCTCGTAGGCGGCGGCTGCGTCGGGCACGCTCAGCGCGATCTTGTGGACGCCGTCGCCGTGGCGGGCGTGGTGAGTGGCGATCTCGTCGTCCCCCATCAGCGTCCCGGTGAGCACCATCCGGATGCGGCCCTGCTCCAGAACGTGCGAGACGCGGTCGCGCCGGCCGGTCTCGAGGCCCGCGTAGGCGGTCTCCGTGAACCCGTACGCGTGCGTGAAGAAGTACGCGGCCTGCGCGGCGTTGCCGACGTAGAACTCGACGTGGTCGATGCCGTGGACCGGCATCGAGTCCTGGTCGGGGGTGTGCGGAACGGGAACGGTCGTGGTCGCCATGACTAAATGATCACGGCATAGATGCGACCAGACAACGCCTGTTTGTTGCAGGACTGGCACAATTCACCGCGGTATGGACGACATCGACCGCAGAATCGTTGCGCTGCTCCGCGAAAACGCCCGCCGCTCGTTCAAGGACATCGGCAACCACGTGCACCTGACCGCGCCGGCCGTGAAGCGCCGCGTGGACCGGCTGGAGGCCGACGGCGTGCTGCTCGGCTACACGGCGATCGTCAACCCGCCGGCCTTCGGGTGGCACACCGAGGCGTTCGTCGACCTCTACTGCGACGGCCGCATGCCCGCTGAGGCGATCAAGCGGGTCGTCGAGAAGGAGCCCGGCGTGGTCTCGGCCCACACGGTGGCCGGCGAGGCCAGCGCGATGATCCATGTGCGGGCGCGCGACACCAAGGACCTCGAGGACACGCTGGAACGGATCCGCTCCACCGACGGCATCACCCGCACGGTGACCGAGGTGGTGCTGTCAACGCTGCTGCGCCGCTAGCCGTCGGGCGGCTCGGCCTCGTCGGCCTCGCCGTAGACCGAGTCCGCGTCGTCGCGACTCGACCTCGGCGTCGAACGCGTCGAGCTCGGGGGAGCGCCCCTCCTCGCCGTGCGACGCCTCCTCGATCAGGTCGTGCTCGGCGCAGCTCGAAGCCCTCCGACTCTCCCTCGCCCGCTTCCTCGAGCGGGCGGCTGGCCTCGTCGGAGTCGTCGTCGACGTCGTAGTCGGGCCGCCGCCCGCCGATGCCCGCGGCTTCGGCCGCGGCGGCGCGCTCCTCGTCGCTCACCAGCGGGTCGTCTTCAGGACGCTCGTCGATCATGAGTCCGGGCTACCCAAATCGGTGCCAAAGATGCGCACCTCGAACTTCCCGTCGACGATCCGGGTGCGCCCCTCGACGGTCATCCCGAGCTTCTCGGCCACGCGGGCCGAGCGGTGGTTGGCGTCCTCGATCAGGCTGATGATGTGTTCGGCGCCGAGCGCGTCGTGGGCCCACTCCATCGAAGCACGGCCGGCCTCGGGCGCGTACCCGCGTCCCCAGAACGAGCGCCCGACCAGCCAGCCCACCTCGAGCCCGGGCCAGCCCTCCGGCTGCAGCAGCCCGGCGCGCCCGACCAGCTGCCCCGTGGCCTGCTCGAACAGCGCCCACTGCCCGAACCCGCGCAGCTCCCAGTGGCCTACGAAGTACGCCATCCGGCGCCAGGCCTCCTCGCGCGACAGGCCATCCGGGTCGCCGACCCAGCGCGTCACCTCGGCGTCGGCCGAGATCTCGGCCAAGGCGTCGAGGTCGTCGTCGCGGAAGCCGCGCATCAGGAGTCGCTCGGTACGCAGCTCGGGGACGTTCATGGCTTGGGCTTGCGCTCCTCCGCGAGCGGCTTGCCGGCATCGTCGGTCAGCCGGCCCGGCGGCCAGGCCCCGAACCAGTTGTCGCGCGCGCCGTCGATGGTGAGGATCGCGCCGGAGAGGTAGTCGCCGGCCGGGCTGGCGAGGTAGGCCACCAGCCAGGCGAACTCCTCCTCGGTCCCGAGCCGCCCGAGCGGAACCGTCCCGGCCACGCCCTCCACCACCTGCTTCGGGTACTTGGTCATGAGCGTCTCGGTGGCGAAGTGGCCGGCGGCCAGCGCGGTCAGCCTGATCCCGAAGCGAGCCCACTCGATCGAGAGCACGCGCGTGAGGTTCTCGACGGCGGCCCGCGCCGCCGACGAGTGCGCCATGCCGGGCAGCCCGTGGTGCGGCGAGAGGGTGACGTTGACGATCTTGCCGCCGCGGCCATCCATCATCGCCTTGGTGGCGACCGTGTGGGTCATCAGCCAGGTCCCTTCCACGTTCAGGCGCATGACCGTGCGGAAGCCCTTCGGCGTGATGTCCTCCGCCGGGGTCATGTACTGACCGCCGGCGTTGTTGACGAGCAGGTCGATCTGCCCGTGGCGCTCGAGGACGGCGTCCACGAGCGCGTCGACCTGGTCCTCCTCGCGGATGTCGCAGACGCGCGCCTCGACGCGGCCGCCGTCCGCCTGCGCCGCGGTCTCGTCGAGCGGCTCCTCGCGCCGGCCGCAGACGACCACGGTGGCGCCGAGGGCCGCCAACTCGAGCGCGCTGGCGCGGCCCAGCCCCGAGCCTCCGCCGCTCACGATCGCCACCTGACCGTCGAGCAGGCCGGGTTGGAAGAGCTTCGAGGGCATCGGCGGGCCAGCGTAACGTCTGGCCTGTCTTAGGCGACCCTAAGAAACCTGCTAGCGTGCGCCGCGTCGATGAAGTGCTGCCGCTCGACACCGCGCTGCCGTGACTGCCCGGCCCGCAAGATCGCCGACAACGACCTCCTGCGCGCCCTCGGCATCCCCGTCGAGCCCGACCTCCCCGAGCACCTGCGCGGCGTCCCGCTCAGCCTGCACAAGTACGAGCCGCTGCTGCGCCGCTCGTACGAAGAGCGGGTCGGCGCTCCGGTCTAGGCCCCGCCCAGCTCGCCGCCGTCGCGCGCGAGGAACTCCTCGAGCATCATCGGGTAGTCGCGCACCCGCTCGGCGACCTGCAGGAGCGCGTCCATCGTGGACTCCTCCTCGACCTGCTCGTCCACGAACCACTGCATGAAGCTCTCGCTGGCGTAGTCGTTGGTCTCGCGGGCGATCTCGAAGATCGCGGAGATCGAGACGGTCACCTTCTTCTCCTGCTCGAGCGCGATCTTGATCGGCTGGACGTGGTCGGTGAACTCGGTCTTCGGAGCGGAGACCTCGCCCAGATGCAGCTCGGAGCCGGTGTCGCGCAGGTAGTTGACCATCTTCATGGCGTGCCCGCGCTCCTCCTCGGCCTGATCGAAGAAGAACTTGGCGAGGCGGGGGAAGGTGAGCCGGTCGTAGAAGGCCGCCACGGCGGTGTACTGGTGCGCGGCGTTGAACTCCTTGCCGATCTGGTCGTTGAGAGCCTCTACGAAGCGTTCGGACGGCATGGCGCGGAAGCCTACCCGCAGGCCGTGGCGGCCGCTGCGCGGGTCGGGCGTAAACGGCAGCGGTAAGGGGTCACAGGCACCTGCCGCGCGGCGTCCGGGGGTCCGGAAGCGCGACGGATCTTCCGGGACCCCGCGACCCAGGGGGTTACGCCCGCAGGAACTGCCCGTGGAACCCGAATGGGATGTGGTGCGGCGCCTCGGCTCGGGCCAGCTCCTCGAAGCTGCGGGCGTCCAGGACCAGCAGGAACGAGCGGCCCGCGTTCGCGTCGAGCACCACCGACAGCACCACGCCGGCGTCCTCGTCGTCGGTGCCCGGCTCGCGCACGAAGATCGGCTCGCCCGCGTAGCAGCCGGGCGCTGACCAGATCCTCTCGGCGCCGCCTCCGACGTCGACCTTCACGAGCTGGTCGAACCATCCCTCCACGCTGCGCGAGCAGTACACGTACCTGTACGGCCGCGTGTTGTGGCGCCCGTAGTCGATCCGCGGCAGCTCGACGTCCTCGGCCAGCTTCTCGTAGGTCACGCCGCCGCCCTCGAGGTCGATCACGTAGCGGCGCAGCTCCGTCGACGGGACCGGCCCGCGGGGGCCGTCGGCGTCCAGGTAGAGCGCGTCGATGATCGACGGGTCGTCGTAGGCGATCAGGTCCACCACCAGCTCGCTCCCGTCCGCGCGCTCGAACGCGTTCACGTGGTGGAAGCAGAAGAAGGCCTCCGTCTCGTAGGTGCGCACCGCTCCGGTCTCGCGATCGACCACCTGGAACTTCGTGCCCTCCTGCGGCCGCCACACATAGTTCTGGATGAACGGCTTGCCCGAGAACGCCATCTTCAGCGGGTTCGCCCGCAGCGGGTACTCGGTGAGGATCAGGTGACGCGCGCTCATGCCGAACGCGTGCATGTAGGACGGCTCCTTCACCGGCAGCTCCGCGATCACGCGGCGCCGCGGCGACTCGGCGGGCACGCCGTAGAGGACGTACTTGCTCACCCGCGAGAAGAACGCGTGGTAGTTGAGGAGCTCGTTGCGCTCGGGGTCGTGGTGCGGGTGGGCCGTGGTCGCGTGCGCCTTGAGCTTGTCGGCGTACTCGAGCTGCCCGACCGTCTCGAGCGTCTCGGGGTCGAACTCGATCGGCATCGGCGTCTCGGTCATCGCGATGTAGCGCTCGCCGATGCGGCTCAGGTTCACGTTCGGGTTGTCGGTCAGGTTCGGCGAGAAGATCGACTGCACGCGCTTGAACAGCGACCGGCACGGGTCGGTGGCAAAGCCGCGCCGACTCCACTCGCCCTCCTGCGCATCCCGGTAGGCCATGCTGTCGATGAAGCGGCTCTTGTAGGACACGCGCCCGTCCGCGATCCCGAAGCGGTTCAGCATCGCGAGGCCGTCGAACCAGTGGTCGAGGCGCCGCTCGCCCACCTCGAGCTTGGCCGGCGTCACGCGCACCAGGGCGCCGCTCAGCCAGCTCGGCAGCTGACCGGTCACCGGCAGGCTGTCGACCGCGGTCTCCTCCTCGAGGCTGGTGAAGCCGAGTCGGTGGTCCGTCTTCGAAGTCTGCGACATTGCGGTAGCCATGGTCGAGAATGTACCGTCTAGATTGGACTAATGCAAGAGCCGCGTCTCAACCCGATCTCCTTCATCGTGCTCGGCTTCCTCAATTGGGCCGGCGAGAGCACCCCCTACCGGCTCAAGCAGCTGGTTGCCGAGTCGGTCGGCAACTTCTGGACGCTCCAGCACGCGCAGCTCTATACCGAGCCCGAGCGGCTGGCCAAGGCCGGGTACCTGACCGAGCAGCGCGAGCACGGCGGGCGCCGGCGCAAGCTATACGCGATCACCGACAAGGGTCGCGAGGCGCTCGAGGAGTGGCGCGCCGAGCCGACCGACGCGATCTTCGAGCTGCGCGCCCCCGCCCTGCTGAAGCTCTTCTTCGGGGCCGATCCGACCGTCCTCGCGCCGCTCCAGATCGACGCGCACCGACGCAAGCTGGCCGAGTACGAGCAGATCCGCGACACGATGCCCGACGACGTGCCCGCCGGCCCGCGGCTGGCCCTCGACGCCGGCATCGACGCCGAGCGCAACCAGATCGCCTGGTGGGAGGCGGTTATGGTCTCGCCAGATGGCCACCGCAGCCGAGCCCCGGCCAGCTGAGCTGCCGCTCGCCGGCGGCCGCGAGGGCGCTCGCGTCAAGCTGCACCCGCTGCTGACCGGTCAGCTGATCGGTCCGGAGGCGTGGTTCCTGCGCGACGGAGGGGCGCCTCGCCTGGCGGCGCGCCTTCGGACTCGGTGTCAAGAGGGAGGACTGGCTCGACGTACCCGTGCCGGCCTTCCTCGTCGAGCACCCCGGCGCCGGGCCGATCCTGATCGACACCGGCTTCCACCCCTCGGTTGCCGCCAAGCCGCAGGCGAACCTCGGCCGGCTCTCCCGGTTCACGTTCAAAGGCATCCAGATGAAGCCCGAGCAGGCCGCCGCGGCGCAGCTTCGCGAGCGCGGAATCTCGCCGTCGGAGGTGAAGGTCGTGCTGATGACCCACCTCCACTTCGACCACGCCAGCGCGATCTCCGAGTTCCCCGACTCGACGTTCCTGGTCAGCTCGGCCGAGTGGGCGGCCGCGTCGACGCAAGGCCAGTTCCACGGCTACGTCAAGCGCCAGTTCGACCACGGCTTCGACTACCGGCTGCTCGATTTCGAAGGTCCCGACGCGCAGTCCTTCTCCGGCTTCGCCCGCTCGTTCGACGTGTTCGGGGACGGCAGCGTGCGCGCCGTCTACACGCCCGGCCACTCGCTCGGCCACATGTCGGTGGTGCTGCGCACCGCCCGCGGCGAGGTGCTGGTGGCCGCCGACGCGATCTACCTGCGTCGCACGCTCGACGACATGCACCTGCCCTATCGCATCGAGGACGAGCACCTGTTCCGGCGCTCGCTGCGCGAGATCCGCCAGTACGCCACGGAGACGCCCGAGGCGACGATCGTGCCGGGCCACGACTGGGACGCCTGGCAGCAGCTCGAATCGGTCTACTGAAGCACGTCCTCGCCCGACGCCGTGATGTGGATCGCGCCCGGCTCGCGCACCCAGGCGATCAGGTTGAGCGATTGGAGGCGGTCGAGCATGTACTGGAACGCCACCGCCTGAGCCCGGCTCGCGTAGTCGCGGCGCACGTCGAAGGCGAACCCGGTGGTGTGCAGCGAGTACTCGCGCGTGGCGAACGGGTTGTCGCGCACCAGCAGGCGCTGGTATTCGAGGTCGCGCACGGTGCTCGTCACGTCCAGCGACGCCTGCGTCCCCGACACGCTGCGCACCCCCGCGGCGAGGTAGACGGCGAGCTCGTACGCCTCAGGCCGCAGCCCGCGGTAGAGATCCCGATCGGCATCGAGACGCGCGGCCAGCTCGCCGTTCTGGCGGTCGAGCCGCATCCCGCGGATGCCCTCGAACGGCCGCAGCTCGCCCGCGCGGTAGCCGTCCTCGAGCTGGTCGGGCGTCTCGTAGACCTTCGTCCGCGGGCTCGGGTGGAGCACCTCCTCGGCGGAGCCCTTGGCCGTCTGCAGCGCCGCGCGGCGGCGCAGCCCGGCGCGGTCCGCGCGGTAGAGGCGCATGATCTCCCGCGCCGCGTAGACGCGCCAGAGGTAGCTCGCGGAGTCGTCGCCGAAGCCGGAGAGCAGCTGGTAGGCGCGCGGGTGGTTGCGAGGCGTCGCGTCGAAGTAGACGCGCGCCCAGCTCGCCTCGTCGTCGCCGTAGGCGTCGAGGACGTTCTCGAGGTTGCCCATGCCCATGTGGTACGAGACCACCGCTAGGTCCTCGCGCCTGAAGCGATCCCGAGCGAGCTTCAGGTAGCGCACCGCGCCCGCCAGCGCCTTGTCCGGATCGAAGCGCTCGTCGACCTGGCGACGCTTGCGCAGCAGCCGCGCCGTCGGCCCGCGGCGCTGCATCCGCCGCGTCAGCCGCTCGCTGGCGGCCACGTCCACCCGCATGCCGAGCAGGCTCGTGGCGGTACCGGCCAGGATCTGGGTCAGCCCGACCGCGCCCTCTAGGTCGTCGCTCGCGCGCGCCGCCGGGTTGCCCGCGCTCTCGAGGAACACGATCGCTTCGAGCAGGTCCGGGTCGAGCTCGTCGCCGGCGGCGGCCTCGATGCGCGGGCGCAAGCGCTCGACCCGGCGCGCGGTGGCCACCGCGCCGCCCGGGCTCTTGGCGTAGAGCACGTGGCTGTGGCCGGCCGTGGCGCGGTCGACGAACTCATCCTCGCGGCCGTCCTGGAAGGCGAACGGGTCCGGCTCATCCGGGCCGAGGGTGACGGGACCGAAGGTGGGCGGGTCGTCCTCTCCCGTGAAGGCGAGGCCGGCCAGCGCCGCTCCGGCGGCGACCACGAAGACGAGCACGAACAGGCGGGCACGGCGAAACACCGGTGGAAGGGTGTCAGCCGTGCGTACGATTGCCGCCGTGTCGAACGTCACGATCGGCCTGTTCGCGATCAACTCGCACGCGCTCTGCGATCCGCAAGCGGCCGCGCGGATCGCGACGCTGGCGGAGTCGCTCGGCTACGACTCGCTCTGGGCCGGCGAGCACGTGGTGGTCCCCAGCCCGCGCGTGGAGCCGTCGCCGATGGAGCCCGACGAGCCGATCCTCGACCCGCTCATCGCGCTCGCCCACCTCGCCGGCCACACCGAGCGGATCCTGCTCGGCACCGGCCTGATCGTCCTCCCCCAGCGCAACCCGCTGGTGCTCGCCAAGCAGGCCGCCAGCCTGGACGTGCTCTCCGGCGGGCGGCTGATCCTGGGCATCGGGGTGGGCTACCTGGAGCCGGAGATGACCGCGATCGGGGTGCCGATGCAGGCGCGCGGGGCGCGCGCCGACGAGTACCTCGCGGCAATGCGCAGCCTCTGGGAGGACGATGCCCCCGCTCACCACGGCGAGTACGTCGACTTCGAGGGCGTGGACGCCCATCCGCGCCCCGTGCAGCGCCCGCTGCCGATCGTGGTCGGCGGCCACACCGACGCCGCCTTCCGGCGCGCGGCCCGCTACGCCGACGGCTGGTACGGGTTCCTCGTCGGCCTGCGGGCGATGGCGCAGCACCGCGAGTCGCTGCAGCGGGCCGTGCGGGAGCGGCCGCTGCACGTGTCGGTCTCGCCCTCGCGCCGGCTCGACCCGGAGACCGTGGCCGCCTACGCCGAGCTCGGCGTCGATCGGCTGATCGTGATCCCGCCGCCGGGCCTGTCGGTCGACGAGGTGGCCGCGTTCGTGGAGAGCAACGCGCCCGACCGGGTCGGCGCGGCGGCCGCCTAGCCGCTCACCTCGTCCGCGGCGTCCCGCACCGCGGCGAGCAGCGCCTGCGTCGACGGGCGCGCGGCGTCGGCCGCTCGCGTGGCGGCGAAGATCGAGCGGCTGACCGGGTGTTCGGCGATCGCGCGCAGGGCCACGCCGGCGCGGTGTTCGCGCAGCGCCAGGTCGGGCAGCATCGCCACGCCGAGCCCGCGGGCAGCGACCGCGACGCACACGGTCGGGTCGTTGGTGCGGTGGCGCACGTCGGGCTCGAAGCCGCCCAGCTCGCGACAGGTGCGCCGCGTCATCTCGTCCCAGCCCATGCCCGCGGGTCCGGTGCGTCCAGGCCGCTTCGGCAAGCTCGCCGAGCGGCACGGAGGTCGGGTAACGGCGCACCAACGGATGGCGGCTTGGCAGGACCAGGTAGATCGGATCGTCGAACAGGTCATGGCGCCGCACGCCCTCGGGCAGCCGCACCGGGTTGTGGCGCCACTCGTCGCCGAGGACCAGGTCCACGTCGCCCAGGGCCAGGGCGGGCAGGGTCTCCTCTGGCTCGCCGGCGACCAACTCGCAGCGCAGCCGCGGCGCCTCACGCGCGAGCCGCCCCATCGCGGGCAGCGCGATCCACAGCGCGACCGACTCGAACCCGGCGATCCGCCCCCGCCCCGCCACGCTGCCCGCGGCCGCGGCCAGGTCGGCCTCGGCGAGCGCGGCGCGCTCGAGCAGGGCGTCGGCGTGGTCGACCAGGACGAGCGCCGGGTCGGTGAGGCGCACGCCGCGCCCCACGCGCTCCAGCAGGGGCACACCCGCCTCCCGCTCCAGCATCGCGAGCTGCTGCGAGACAGCCGAGGGCGTGAACTGGAGGGCGTCGGCGACCGCGGCGATCGTGCCGCGCTCGTGCAGCTCGCGCAGCAGACGCAGACGTCGGAGCTCGAGCATTGTGAAGCAATGCTACTGAATTATGGTTACGAATCGGAATCGCTTCTGATTGGTTGATCGGGCACGATCGACCCGTGCGCTCCTCCGGAACCCTCATCTGCCTCGCCTCCGCCTCGGCCTTCGGCGCCATGGGCGTGGTCGGCAAGCTGGCCTACGACGAGGGCGCGACGGTCGGCACCCTCCTCGCCACCCGCTTCGCGTTGGCCGCCGTCGTCTTCTGGGCCGTGACGCTCGCCGCCGGCGGCGCCGCGGAGCTGCGCGCCCTCGAGCGCCGCGACGTCCTGATCGCCCTCGGCCTGGGCGCGCTCGGCTACGCGGCCCAGGCGGGCGCCTACTTCGCGGCGCTCGCGCGCATGGACGCCGGGCTGCTGGCGCTGCTCGTCTATACCTACCCGACGCTCGTCGCGGTCGCGGCGATCGCCCTCGGCCGCGACCGCTTCGACGCGCGGCGACTGGCGGCGCTCGTCCTCGCTTCCAGCGGCCTCGTGCTCGTCCTGGCGAGTGCCGGGACGGGTGATCTCGACCCGCTCGCCACGGCGCTCGGACTGTGCGCCGCGGCCATATACAGCGCCTACATCCTGGTCAGCGGCAGCATCGCGGAGCGCGTGCCGCCGCGCGCCTTCTCGACGCTGGTCTGCACGGGCGCGGCTGTGACCCTGACGGTCGGCGCGTCCCTGCTCGGCGAGCTGCGGCCGGGTGACGTGACCGTCGGCGGCTGGGGCTGGCTGACCTGCCTCGCGCTGATCTCGACCGTGGGCGCGGTGAGCCTGTTCTTCATCGGCATTGCCCGCGTCGGCCCGACCGTCGCGTCGATCCTGTCGACGGTCGAGCCGGTCGTAACCGTGCTGCTGGCGTTCGTGGTGTTCGGCGAGGTACTGGGCGCCGCGCAGGTGCTCGGCGGAATCCTCGTGCTGAGCAGTGTGCTGGTGCTGTACGCCCGGCCGCCCGCGGGCGAGCCCGCGTATGCGACGACCTAGTCGACGCTGATCGGGCGCCGGGCGGCGGACTCGGCGGCGGACTCGGCGGCCCGGCGCGCCGCTCGGGCTGCGCGGACCGCGCCGCGTCGACCCTCTGTGCGCAGCCGCCCGTGCATCGAGCGCACCTGCTCGAAGACGACCTCCGAGGCGGCCTGGGCCTGCTCACGCGTGGGCTCCGTGACCTGCTCGAAGCGGATCGGCTCGCCGAACTGGACTGTGACCTTCGGGAACTGCAGGCGCTTCCAGTTGCGCGCCCGCTCGGTGCCGGCGATCGCGGTCGGCAGCACCGGCGCGCCGGACTCGAGCGCGAGCCGGCCGAGGCCGTGCCGCGGCTTGCCGAGCTCGCCGCTGCGCGAGCGCCCGGCTTCGGCGTACATGACCACGACGTCGCCCCGGGCGAGCACCGCGTGGGCGGTCTTGAAGGCCTCCTCGTCGGCGTGGCCGCGGCGCACGGGGAACACGCCGCCGTGCGTGTAGATGAACTGCAGCGGCGGCTTGAACATCTGCGACTTGGCCATGAAGTGCACCTTGCGGCGCAGGTAGACCGCCACGAAGAAGTGGTCCAGGAAGGAGAAGTGGTTGGGGGCGATGATCGCCGGCCCGTCCGCGGGCAGGTTCCGCGAGTCGATGCAGCGGGCCCGGTAGAAGAACAGCAGGTACGGGGTGAGCAGCACGCGCACCAACTCGTAGACCCAGTCGGGGCGGCGCTCGCGCGTGCGCGCGTGGAAGCGCGCGAAATGCTCCGGCGGACGGGGGTCCTTGTACACCTGCGCCTTCATCCCTCGGCCTTCTTACCCAATCCGCTCGGCTTCGTTACTGGCGGCCCGCGCCAAGGCACGCTTCCAGCCCGCGATCAGGCCCTCGCGCTCGTCCGCGGACATCGACGGCTCGTAGCGCGCCGCCTCGCGCCACATCGCGCGCACGTCCGCCTCGGACCAGGCGCCCGTGGCGACCCCGGCGAGGTACGCCGCCCCCAGCGCCGTGGTCTCGGAGACTTCGGGCACGACCACCGGCACGCCCAGCACGTCGGCCTGGAACTTCATCAGCCAGCCGTTGACAACGGCGCCGCCGTCGGCCTTCAGCTCCTCCAGCACAACGCCCGAAGCCTCCTCCATCGCCCGCAGCGCGTCGACCGTCTGGTAGGCCATCGCCTCGAGCGCCGCGCGGGCGAGGTGGGCGCGACCTGTGCCGCGGGTCAGCCCGACGATGGTCCCGCGCGCGTACGGATCCCAGTGCGGCGACCCGAGGCCCGTGAACGCCGGCACGAGGTAGACGCCGTCGTTGGAGTCGAGCGAGCGGGCCAGCTGCCTCGGTCTCGTCGGCGGCGCCGATGATCCCCAGGCCGTCGCGCAGCCACTGCACCGCCGCGCCGGTCACGAAGATCGCGGCCTCGAGCGCGTAGTCCACGCGCCCGTCCACACCCCAGGCGACCGTCGTGAGCAGTCCCTCGGAGGGCTCGGGCAGCTCAGTCCCGGCGTTCTGGAGCACGAAGCTGCCGGTGCCGTAGGTGTTCTTGCCGAGCCCGCGCTCGTGGCAGGCCTGCCCGTACAGCGCCGCCTGTTGGTCGCCCGCGATCCCGGCTACCGGCACCGAGCCGCCGAACTCCGCCGTCTCGCCGTAGACCTCGGCGCTCGGGCGCGGCTCCGGCAGGCTGGCCGGAGGCACGCCCAGCAGCTCGCAGAGGTCGGCGTCCCAGCGCAGCTTGTCGATGTCGAACAGCAGCGTGCGTGAGGCGTTCGAGAAGTCGGTCACGTGGGCGCCGGTGAGCTTGTGGACGAGCCACGAGTCGATGGTGCCGAAGGCGGCGTCGCGCGGCACGTCGCCGTGCTTGATCAGCCACTCGATCTTGGTGCCCGAGAAATACGGGTCGAGGACCAGGCCGGTCCGCTCGCGCACGAGCTCCTGGAAGCCCGCCTCGCGCAGTTCGTCGCAGCGCGCGGCGGTGCGGCGGTCCTGCCAGACGATCGCCCGGTGCAGCGGTTCGCCGGTCTGGCGGTCCCAGGCCACGACGGTCTCGCGCTGGTTGGTGATGCCGATGGCGGCCAGCCCGCGCCCGTCGATGCCGGCGGCGTCGAGCGCCTCACGCGCAACCGCCCGCGTGACCTCCCAGATCTCGGCGGCGTCGTGCTCGACCCAGCCCGGGCGGGGGAAGTGCTGGGCGAATTCGCGGTAGGCGCGGCCGCTGACGTGGCCGCTCTCGTCGAAGACCAGGCAGGTGGTGCCCGAGGTGCCCTGGTCGATCGCGAGGATCATGGCGCCGGACCCTATCCCGGTCGGTATCTTGCGCGCGCACGCGCGAACCCGCCGAGGAGGACTTGAACTTTGCCCGACGTCGAGGCTCACATCACTGGAACGGTGTGGAAGGTCGAATGTGAGGTTGGACAGGCGGTGGCCGAGGGTGACACCCTCGTCATCCTCGAGTCCATGAAGATGGAGATGCCGGTCGAGGCGGAGGACCCGGGCGTCGTCAAGGAGATCGTCTGCGAGGAGGGCCAATCGGTCTCGGAGGGCGACACGCTGGTCGTCCTGGAGTGAGGGCCTCGCTGCGCAGCCGGCCGAGCCGGCTGCTTGCGCAATGACCGACAAGCTCCAGCTGGACGAGCCGGCCGAGAACGTCGCCCGGCTGACCATCAACAACCCCGAGCGGCGCGGAGCGCTCGACCACGAGCTGCTGGACGCCCTGGGCGAGCACACCCGCACGCTCGACGCGCGCTGCCTGGTGATCCGCGGGTCCGGGCCGGTGTTCTCCGCCGGCTACGACATCGGCGGGTTCGAGGAGGGCGCCTTCGAGGAGTCCGCCGAGCGGCTCGTGGCGCATCCGTTCCAGGCCGCGATCGAGGCGCTCGACGCCTACCCCTACCCCGTCGTGGCCCAGGTCAACGGCCACGCGATCGGGGGCGGGCTGGAGCTGGCGCTTGCCTGCGACTTCCGCGTGGCGGCGCGCGGCATCAAGCTCGGCATGCCGCCGGCCAAGCTCGGGCTGATCTACTCCCACACCGGGCTGCGCCGCTTCATCGACGCCTGCGGCGTGGCCAACACGGCCGAGCTGTTCTACGTGGGGCGCAACGTCGACGCCGACCGCGCCGAGCGCATGGGGCTCGTCAACGAGGTCGTCGACCCCGCCGAGCTCGACGAGCACGTGCTCGACCTGGCCGCCGAGACCGCGGCCAACGCGCCGCTGTCGCTGGCCGGCAACAAGCGCGTGATCCGAGCGCTGCGGGCGCAGCCGCTCCCCGAGGAGGTCGAGCGCGAGCTGATCGAGCTGCGCGAGTCGTGCTTCCGCTCGGAGGACTTCCGCGAGGGCGTGCGCGCGTTCGCCGAGAAGCGCAAGCCGCGCTGGCAGGGGCGCTAGCGGCGCTTCTCCGTCCGAGCACCGGCCTACCTTCAAGCCCGGTGCCGCCGCTCATCTCCCATGAAGAGGCGCTCCGGCTCGGACAGCTCTCAGACCACGCCGAGATCGAGGCGCTGATCGAGCGCGCCTGGCAGGCGCGCGTCGAGCGCTTTGGCGACTCGACCGACATGTGCTCGCTCGTCAACGCCAAGTCGGGCGGCTGCGCCGAGGACTGCGGCTTCTGCGCCCAGTCGCGCTTCGCCGACGCCGACACGCCGATGCACGCGATGATGACGGCGGAGCAGATCCTCGAGCACGCGCGCGCCGCCGAGGCCGCCGGCGCGCACCGCTTCTGCATGGTCACCCAGGGCCAGGGTCTCTCCAAGCGCGACTTCCAGAACGTCGTCGACGGCGCCCGCCTGGTGGCCGAGCACACGAACCTCAAGCGCTGCGCCTCGATCGGCCACATGTCCGTCGAGCGCGCCAAGCAGCTCAAGGAAGCCGGCATCCAGCGGGTGCACCACAACGTCGAGACGGCCGAGAGCTACTACCCGGAGGTCTCCACGACCGTGCGCTACGAGGGTCGGCTGCGCACGATCGCGGCGGTCGAGGAGGCCGGCCTCGAGACCTGCGTCGGCGGCATCCTCAACCTCGGCGAGTCGCCCGAGCAGCGCGTGGAGATGGCCTTCGAGCTCGCGAAGATCGACCCGACCAGCGTGCCGATCAACATGCTCAACCCGCGCCCGGGCACGAAGTTCGGCGACCGCGAGTACATGGATCCGTGGGAGGCGGTCAAGTGGATCGCGATCTTCCGGCTGATCCTGCCAAACGCGCTGTTCCGCCTCTGCGGAGGCCGCGTCGAGAACCTCGGCGAGCTGCACGCGCTGGCCGTCAAGGCCGGCATCAACGGCGTGATGATGGGGAACTTCCTCACCACGCTCGGCTCCGAGCCGGAGGACGACCGGAAGATGTTCGAGGAGCTCGGCCTGAACGTCGCCCGCCAGCCCGACAACGGCTCGAACCCGCGCCCGGACAACCGCTCCGGCTGGCTCGACGGCGAGGCGCCGCGCACCCCGGTCGACGAGCTGATCGACTCGCAGACCGAGGCCAACTTCTGGAACCCCGCGGTGCAGCTGCGCCACCGCAAGAAGACCTCCGTGCCGCCTCGCCCAGACGGCTCGCCCAACACCTTCCCCGACGTGGTCCAAGTGAATCCGGAGGCGGCATGCATGAACGAGATCGAGGAACGCCTGGAGGAGATCAGGGAGCGCGGCCTGTACCGCAAGCTGCGCTGCGTGTCCGGGCCGCAGGGTCCGCGCGTGCTGCTGGACGGCCGCCCGGTCCTGCTGCTGTGCTCGAACAACTACCTCGGCCTGGCCGACCATCCGCGCGTGCGCGAGGCGGCCGCCGAGGCCGCCATGCGCTACGGGGCGGGCTCGGGCGCCTCGCGGCTGATCTCGGGCAACATGACGATCCACCGGCGCCTGGAGGATCGGCTGGCCCACTTCAAGGGCGCCGAGGCGTGCCTGCTGTTCGGCTCGGGCTTCCTCGCCAACGCCGGCGTGGTGTCGGCGCTCGCCCGCGAGGGCGACGTCGTCTTCTCCGACGCCCTCAACCACGCCTCGATCGTCGACGGCTGCCGCCTCTCGCGCGCCGAGACGTTCGTCTACGACCACTGCGATCTCGACCACCTCGAGTGGGGCCTCCAGCAGGCGGAGGGGCGCGGCGCGCTGATCGTCACCGACGGCGTCTTCTCGATGGACGGGGACATGGCGCCGCTCCCGGGGATCGTCGAGCTGGCCCAGCGCTACGACACCCGCGTGATGGTCGACGAGGCGCACGGCACGGGCTGCGTCGGCCCCGGCGGCCGCGGGCTCGTGGCCGAGTACGGGCTCGAGGACGAGGTGGACGTGATCGTCGGGACGCTCGGCAAGGCGCTCGGCTCGTACGGCGCCTACGTGCTCTGCGACAAGCCGATGTCCAAGTACCTGATCAACACCGCCCGCACGCTGATCTTCTCGACGGCGCTGTCGCCGCCGGCGGTCGCGGCCGCGATGGCCTCGCTCGAGCTGCTGGTCGAGCAGCCGCGCCGGGTCGAGAAGCTGCAGCGCAACGCGGCCGTGCTGCGCGAGGCCCTGACCGAGTCCGGCCTGCCGATCGAGCCCGGCGAGACGCCGATCGTGCCGCTGATCGTCGGGGACGCCGACGCCGCGATGGCCGCGTCAGAGCGCGCGCTGGAGCGCGGGGTGTTCGCCCAGGCCATCCGCCCGCCGACGGTGCCGGCCGGTACGTCGCGCCTGCGCCTGGCGGTGATGGCGTCGCACACGAAGTCCGAGCTGCGCGAGGCCGGGCGCGTGCTCGCCGCCGCGATCCCGGCCGCGACGGTCGAGTCGCTGGCGCAGCGCGCCGTGTTCGACGGGCTCGCCGACGCGGCGTAGGGCACTGCGCGGCCTCTTCGTCACGGGCACGGACACCGGCGTGGGGAAGTCCGTGGTGGCTGCCGCGCTGTGCGCCGCCCTGGTCGAGCGCGGCGAGTGGGTCACGGCCTTCAAGCCGGTCGTCACCGGGCTCGACGAGCCGACGGACGAGTGGCCGCGCGACCACGAGCTGCTCGCGCGGGCGGCGGGCGGGCGGCAGTCGCCCGACCAGGTGGCCCCGTACCGGTTCGGCCCGCCCCTGTCGCCCCACTACGCCGCCGAGCTGGCGGGAGAGACGATCGAGCCGGCGCGGCTCGTCGCGGCGGCGGTCGCCGCAGGCGACGGCCCGCTGATCGCAGAGGGCGTCGGCGGCCTGCTGGTGCCGATCACGCCCGGCTACCTGGTGCGCGACCTCGCGATCGACCTGGGTCTGCCGCTGGTGATCGCGGCGCGCACCGGCCTCGGCACGATCAACCACACGCTGCTGACGATCGAGGCCGCCCGCGCCGCCGGGCTCGGCGTCGCCGGCGTGGTGATGACGCCCTGGCCGCCCACCCCCGAGCCGATCGAGCTGTCCAACCGTGCGACCGTCGAGCGACTCGGCGGCGTGCCGGTCAGCGGGCTGCCAGCGACCGACCCGGGCTCGCTCGCGAGCGCAGGATCACACCTGCCGCTCGCCGAGTGGTTACCGTGGTCTGGGTGAGCGACCACGAGTACCTCGGCTCGCGCCCGGGCCCCGATCGGGACGACATCCCGGACCTGATCCGCAAGCTGCGCGAGCGCAAGGTCCGTCACAAGCAGCGCCACATCGTCCACCGGGCCGGCGTGGTCGTGCTCGGCTGCCTGCTCGTGCTCGCGGGCATCGTGATGTCGGGGCCCGGCGTGCCCGGGCCTGGCATCGCCACGATCCTGCTCGGCCTGTTCCTGCTCGCGCTCGAGTTCGAGCGCGCCGAGCGGCTGCTCGAGCGGGCGATCGTCTGGGGCGAGGCGGCGGCGGCCCGCGCGGAGCGGACCACCACCGCTCAGCGGGTGGCCGGGGCGATCCTCGGCATCATCGCCGTCGGCGCGTTCATCGTCGCGGCGATCCTCTGGAACATCCCGCTGCTGCCGGTCCTCTAGCGGGACAACCCCGGCTGCTGAGCAGCTGGCACCATCCGCGCATGCGGCGAGTCAGCATCTCCGATCCCTCGTTCACCTACGACTCCGAAGACGCCGAGGGCTTCCGCGCCGGCATGTTCCGCTTCGGCCCGAACCTCGGCGCCGAGCGCACCGGCACGACCGTGTACGAGCTGCCCCCGGGTGAGTCGGTCTGCCCGTACCACTACGAGTACGGCGAGGAGGAGTGGCTGCTCGTCCTCGCGGGCTCGCCTTCGGTGCGCGACCCCGAGGGCACCGAGCAGCTCGAGCCCTTCGACGTCGTGTTCTTTCCCCCGGGTCCCGCGGGCGCCCATCAGATCCGCAACGACACCGACGAGACCGCCCGCGTGCTGATGTGGGGCATGGTCGTGATCCCCACGGCGACCGCCTACCCAGACAGCGACAAGGTCGCCGTCTGGACGGGCGACAAGGCCGAGGACCTGATCGTCCGGCGCTCGTCCGGCGTCGAGTACTACGACGGCGAAGGCGGTTAGTACAGTGGCCAGATGCTCCGCGTGGTCAAGGGACGCAAGCTGATCGACGTAGACGTCGGCTGAGGCCTGGCGAAGGGATACGCCCGGGTCGCGATCGACCTCGGCACCGGTGACGGCCGTGCGGTGCTCGCCCGCGCGGCCGCCGAGCCGGACACGCTCGCGATCGGAGTCGACGCAAGCGCGCCCGCGATGGCCACGGCCTCGCGCAGGGCCGCCCGGCGCGACGCGCTGCCAAACGCGCTGTTCGTCGTCGCGGCGGCGCAGCACCCGCCCTAACCCCTCCACCGGCTGGCCGACTCGATCACGATCAACTTCCCGTGGGGATCGCTGCTGCGCGGTGTCCTCGGTCAGGACGACGAGGTGCTGGCCGGGGTGGCGCAGCTGATGGCGCCGGGCGCGACCGCAACCGCGCTGGTGTCGGTGGTCGCGCATGACGGCCTGCCGGCGATACCGGAGCGTCGCGAGCTCGAGGAAGCGTACGGGCGCCAAGGTCTCACCGTCGAAACCCGCCCGGCGACCGCGGCGGAGGTGGCCGCATCCGCATCGTCATGGGCAAAGCGTCTGCGCGCCCCGCGAGACCGACCGGTCACTTTGCTCCGAGCTGCGATGAGTTTTGAAGACGAGTCGGGTCGTTTGGGAACAATAGGTTCAAACAAGAGTCGCTGAAGGGGAAGTAACCGCAATGTCGCAAGCCGAGCAAGCTGACCGCAATCGCTGGATCGCCCTCTACGTGCTCTGCACGGGGGTGCTGATGATCGTCCTCGACGTGACCGTCGTGAACGTCGCTCTCCCCACGATCCAGGACGACCTCGGACTTCACGCAGTCCAGCCTCGCCTGGGTCGTGAACGCCTACCTGATCGCCTTCGGCGGCCTGCTGCTGCTGGCGGGGCGCTTCGGGGACCTGATCGGGCGCCGGACGATCTTCCTGGCCGGGCTGTTCGTCTTCACGGCGGCCTCGCTGCTGTGCGGGCTGGCGCAGAGCCAGGAGATGCTCGTCATCGCTCGCTTCGTGCAGGGCATCGGCGGCGCGATGACCTCCGCCGTGGTGCTGGGCATGATCGTCACGATGTTCCCCGAGCCGGGCGAGCAGGCGCGGGCGATCGGCGTGTACGCGTTCGTCGCCTCCGCCGGCGGGTCGATCGGCCTGCTGGCCGGCGGCGTGCTGACCCAGGCGATCAACTGGCACTGGATCTTCTTCGTGAACGTCCCGATCGGCATCGCCACCGCGGTGGCGACGGTGCGCCTGCTGCACAAGGACGAGGGGATCGGCCTCGACAAGGGCAGCGACATCCCCGGCGCGGTCCTGATCACGAGCTCGCTGATGCTGGGCGTCTACACGATCGTCAAGCCCGCGGCCGAGGACGGCTGGGGCTCGGGTCAGGCGCTCGGTCTCGGCGCAGCTTCGCTCGTGCTCCTGATCGCCTTCATCGCCCGCGAGGCGACGGCGCGCAACCCGCTCGTCCCGCTGCGGATCTTCCGCTCGCGCAACGTGTCGGGCGCCAACGTGATCCAGGCGCTCACGGTGGCCGGGATGTTCGGAATGTTCTTCCTCGGGGCCCTGTACCTGCAGCGGGTGCTCGGCTACGACGCGCTCGAGACCGGTCTCGCGTTCCTGCCCACCACGATCGTCATGGGCATCCTGACGGTGCGCTACTCGGAGCCGCTGATCATGCGCTTCGGCGCCCGGACGCTGCTGTTCCCGGGCCTCGCGCTGATCGCCGTCGGACTCGCCCTGTTCACCCTGGCGGGGCCGGACGGCGGCTACTGGGTGAACGTGCTGCCGGTGATCCTCCTGATCGGGACCGGCGTGGCGGTCTGCTTCCCCGCGCTGATGACGCTCGCGATGTCGGGGGCGACCCAGGAGGACGCCGGGTTGGCGTCGGGGCTGATCAACACGACGGCGCAGGTCGGCGGCGCGCTCGGCCTGGCGGTCCTTGCGACCGTGTCGGCGTCTCGCACCGAGAACCTGCTCGACGAGGGCAAGGGGCTCGCCTCCGCGTTGACCAGCGGATACCACGTGGCGTTCTGGATCGGCGCGGCCTGCGTGGTCGCGGCGATCGTGGTCGCGGCTACGGTGCTGGAGTCCGTCGCGCCCGCGACGCACCAGGCGCCCGGCGACCCCGACGAGGCGGCCTACTCCGAAGCCGCCTAGCGCGGTGGCCACCTACGTGCTGATCCCCGGGGCCGGTGATCGGGCCTGGCACTGGCACCTCGTGGCCGGCGAGCTGCGCGAGCGGGGCCACGACGTCGTGGCCGTGGATCTGCCGTGCGATGACGAGTCGGCCGGGCTGACCGAGTACGCCGACACGGTCGTCGAGGCGATCGGCGACCGCGGCGATCTGGTCGTGGTCGCGCACTCGCTGGGCGGGTTCACGGCGCCGCTGGTGTGCGCGCGGGTGCCGGTCGACCTGCTGGTGCTGGTGGCGGGGATGGTCCCCGCGCCGGGCGAGAAGGGCGAGGACTGGTGGGCCAACACCGGCTATGTCACGGCGCCCGGCGACTACGGCGACGACGAGATCGCGCTCTACCTGCACGACGTGCCGCCCGAACTGGCCGCCGAGGCGCTCGCCAAGGGGTGCGACCAGACGATGACCCCGATGCGGGAGCCGTGGCCGCTGGACGCCTGGCCGGACGTGCCGACCCGCTACCTGCTCTGCCGCGACGACCGCGTCTTCGATGCGGACTGGGCGCGGCGGATGGTGCGCGACCGGCTCGGCATCGAGGCCGACGAGATCGACGGCAGCCACTGCGTGTACCTGAGCCGACCCGCCGAGCTGGCGGCGCGGCTCGAGTCGCTGGAGTAGCCTCGCCGAAACCGACAAGGAGAGAGCGCGATGGGCCAGCCGGTAGTGCATTTCGAGATCGTCGGGAAGGACGGGGACAAGCTCCAGAGCTACTACGCGGAGTTGTTCGGCTGGGACATCGACGCCGACAACGAGATGAAGTACGGGCTCGTCCAGCGCGAGGGCAACACCAACCCCGACGGCGCCGGAATCGGGGGCGGTATCTCCACCGGTCCCGACGGCTACGACGGCCACGTGACGTTCTACGTCGAGGTGCCCGACGTCGAGGCTTCGCTCGCCCAGGCCGAGAGCCTCGGCGGCACGCGCATGATGGGCCCGGAGGAGGTCATGGAAGGCCTGGTCATCGGGCTCTTCAACGACCCCGAGGGCCACACGATCGGCGTTATGCACTCCACCTGAGCCATCGACCGGCTCACCCGCGATTTCGTCCTGCTGAGGGCCCTGCGCTGGCTCCCAGTCGGGATCGTCCTGCCGTTCCTAATCATCACGCCGCACTCCCGCGGACTGTCGATCGGCGCGATCGGGGCGGTCACGGCTTGGGCGGTGGCCGGCTGCCTGCTGGGGCTGACCACCGCACACGGTGGCGTACACGGTCCTCCGAGCGCCGCTGACGGTCTGCCTGCGAAGGGCAAGCGGACGCGCGGGCCGTCCGCTCGACGACCCCGCGGTCATCGAACAGCTCTGGAGCCAATTCGCCGACCTGGGTCCCCTCGAGAGCCACGCGCTCGACACCCCAAACCAAAGCGCCGAAGAAGTGGCCGCGCTGATAACCGAACGCCTGAAGTAGCAAGGAGGACCACCCCGCCCCTTCCGCGGGTGGCCGAGAAAGCACACTTTCGTGCCCCGAGCGCCAGCGAGGGCGTGCGAAAGGAAATTTCTCGGACAGGACCCGCGGCCAGACGGCCGGGACCAAGCGGGAGCGGCCTAAGGTGCCGGCCGGCCGGCCGCCTTGCGCTCCCGCTCCTGCTCCCTCAGCTCCACCCGCCGGATCTTGCCGGTCAGCGTCTTCGGCAGGTCGTCCACGAACTCGATCTCGCGCGGGTATGCGTAGGCCGAGTGGCGCTCGCGCACGTGCTGCTTGATGGAGTCGGCCAGCTCGTCGGACCCGCTGTGCCCGCTCGCCAGCACGATGAACGCCTTGACGATGTCCCCGCGCCGGGCGTCCGGGGACGCCACCGCCGCGGCCTCCTTGACCGCCGGGTGCTCCACGCACGCCGACTCCACCTCGAACGGCCCGATCCGGTAGCCGGCCGAGATGATCACGTCGTCGGCGCGCCCGGCGTACCAGACGTAGCCGTCGTCGTCCATCTCCGCGGCGTCCTTGGTGTGGAACCAGTCCCCGCCGAACACCTCCTCGGTGTCCTCGGGCCGGTTCCAGTAGCCGAGCGGGTAGTGCGGGTTGGACCGCGCGCGCAAGCAGATCTCCCCGCGCTCGCCGACTCCAAGCGGCTGCTCGTCCTCGTCGAGGATCGCCACCTCCCAGCCCGGCACCGGCCGGCCCATCGACCCCTCGCGCACCTCGACCGACGGGAAGTTGCCGCACAGCGGGTAGCTCTCGGTCAGCCCGTAGTAGTCGAGCACGGTGATCCCGTACTGCTCGCGAAACCAGCGGATCACCTCGGGGTTGAGCGGCTCGCCGGCCGAGCAGGTCACCCGCAGCTCGGCCATCGGGTAGCGCTCACCCGCGTCCGCGACCCCGGTCATCGCCCGCAGCGCGGTCGGCGTGGTGAACATGTTCTGCACCCCGTGCTTCGACAGGAAGCGCAGGTGCTCCTCGGGGTCGTAGCCGCCCTTGCGCGCCTGCACCAGCGCCACGGCGCCGTAGCGCCACGGCCCCAGCAGCGGGCAGATGCCGGCCGCCCAGGCCCACTCGCCCGACCCGTGGAAGAGCTCGCCGTCGCGCACGTCGTGGCAGAACTCGAACTCCTCGTGGGCGAGCAGGTAGCGGTGGGCGTGGAGGATGCCCTTGGCCATCCCGGTCGTGCCGGACGAGTAGTAGAGCTGGGCGGGATCGTCGGCCGCGGTGTCGGCCATCTCGTAGCTGTCGGAGGCGCGCGCCAGCGTCTCGTCGAAGTCGATGTCGTCGGCCTCCCCCTTGCCGCCCATCACCAGCACCTTCTCGACGATGCCCTCGGGGATGCGGTGGCGGTTCGCGGAGTCCGTGACGACCACCTTCGCCTGCGAGTCGCGCAGCCGGTGCTCGATGCCCTCGTCCCCGTACAGGACGGACATCGACAGCAGGATCGCGCCGCGCTTGTAGGTGCCGAGGAAGACCGCGGCGGTCTCCGGCAGCGAGGGCAGCAGCGTCGCGACCCGGTCGCCCCGCTCCACGCCGATCGCCTCGAGCGCGTTGGCGAACCGGTTCGAGAGGTCCTGCAGCTCGCCGAAGCTGACCCGGCGCTCCTCGCCGCGCCAGTCCTCCCAGACCATCGCCAGCCGGTCGCGGTCGTGCTTGTCGCAGACGTCGCGCGCGATGTTGTAGCGCTCGGGCACGTCCCAGCTGTGCGCGGCGCACATCTCCTCGTAGCTGCCGAGCTCGTACTTGCGGAAGCCCATGCTCCTCCTCTCTCCGGGAGGCTACCCCTCGAATCGCGAAGCGGCCAGCGCCGCCGGCAGCTCGGCCCGCCCGAGCAGGGCGTCGGCCACCAGGCGCCCGGTGGCGGGCCCGGTGGAGATGCCCCACGGCCCGTGACCTGCTGCCACCCAGAGGCCCTCGATCCCGCCGGCCGGGCCCACCAGCGGCCGCCCGTCGAGCGACTGTGGCCGAGCGCAGGCGCGCGCGCCCTCGACCTTGGCTCGCTCCAGTGCGGGCACGAACGGCACTCCGGCGCGCTTCAGCGCCCCCGCCCAGGACGCCGGGTCGGGCTCGCGGGCGAGGAACGTCGAGCCGACCGCCACCTCGCCGTCGGCCGCCACGAGGCTGAACAGCGATTCGGGCGAACCCTCGCTCAGGTCGTCGATGCCCGCCTGCTCGAGCACGTGCCGGGGCGGCGAGTCCATGCGAACATCGACGACGACTCCCCACACGGGGACGATCGGCCGCCAGGCCCCGGTCGGGTCGATCGTCTCCGGGGTCCAGGGACCGGCCGCCACCAGCACGGCACCGGCCGCGCAGTGCTCGCCACCGGCCAGCACGCCCCGCACGCCGCCGCCCAGCACCCAGGGCCAGGCCTGCCTGCCCTCGTGGAGCAGCGCACCGGCCGTCCGCGCGCGCCGCGCGAACGCGAGCGTCGGGGCGGCGGGCTTCACCGGATAGCCGGTGTCGAGGCGCCGGCCCCAGAGGCCGGGCGCCAGCGACGGCTCGAGCCGGCTCAGCTCGTCCGGCGCCAGCAGCGTCCCCTCCCCGACCGCCGCGACCGTGGCTTGCTCACGGGCGAGCACCAGCACGCCCGCGGGCCCGGCGGTCAGGTCGAAGCCGTCCAGCGCCCGATAGTGGTCGAGCGTCTCGCGGTGCAGCTCCGCCATCACCGGGTCGAACGGATGCTGGATCGCGCCCGAGTTGCGACCCGACGCCGCCCCGGCCAGCTGGCCGCTCTCGAACAGCTCGACCCGCGCGCCGGCCTCCGCGAGGAACGCCGCGGCGGAGCAACCGACGATCCCACCCCCGACGATCGCGATGTCGGGGAACCCGGTCAATCCCCGGCGGCGGCGTAGTCGATGATCGACTTGTCGATCAGCCACTCGACCGGCGCCTTGTCGTCCGTGTAGACGGAGCCCCCGCGCAGCGGCGCCGCGAGCGCCTGCGAGGCGGCCGTGGCGCGCAGCTCCGGCGGCACGCCCGGAGAGCGCAGCCCCGCCGCCGACAGCGGAGCGCGACTCGACACGATCAGCGTGTTGGTCGGCTTGATCGGGTCGCGCCTGCACGTACGGGAAGACCTCGCCGAGCGTCGCGCTCAGCACCTTCTCGAATCCATCCTGGCCCTCGGGGTGGCCTGCGTTGATCACCAGCACGCCGTCGGGTCGCAGGCGGTCGCGCACCTCCTCGAAGAACTCCTTCGTCACGAGGTAGAACGGGATGTAGGGCTGGCGGTAGGCGTCGACCGTGATCACGTCGTAGCGCGCGTCGATGCGCCGGATGAACGGCCGCGCGTCCTCGTGGTAGAGGTGCAGCTCGGGGTTGTTCATGTCGAAGTAGCGGCGCCCGATCTCGGACAGCTCCGAGTCGATCTCCACGCCGTCCACGCGCGTGTCGGGGAAGAACCGCTCATAGGCGCGCGAGGTCGTCCCGGCGGCGTTGCCGAGCACCGCCACCCGGCGCGGCGGGTGCGGGGACGCCGCGAACCCGAGCACCAGGCTGCCGTCCCAGTAATCGCCGGTGAGCACCGAGTCGGGGTCGCGCGGACCGGCGGGACCGGCGTCGCACTCGGCGGGGCAGATGGAGTGCTGCGCCTGCCCCTCGTTCAGCTCGAGCGAGCGGCTGCCGTCGAAGCGCTCGATCACGCGCGCGTACTGGTACTGCGTCTCCGCCTCGTAGACGACCCGGCCCGAGCCGGCGTTCGCCTTGAGCGTGCCGACCGGCAGCGCGATCAGCGCCGCGATCGCCGCGGGCGCCAGCGCATAGCGGCGCACGGGCCGCAGGCCCCAGACGGCGACGAGCGCGATCGCCAGCGCGAAGACCAGGAACGTGCGGCGGGTGCCGACGAGCGGGATCAGCAGCAGCGCCGAAGCCAGCGTCCCGACCAGCGAGCCGGCCGTGGAGATCGCGTAGAGGCGCCCTGCGACGGTCCCCGCCTCCTCGATCGTCGAGACCGCCAGCCGGATCGCGTAGGGCGAGACCGCGCCGAGCAGCAGCACCGGCACCGCGACCAGCACCAGCACGGCGAACAGCGACCCGACGAAGGCCCCGGCCGAGATCTCGTCGAGCGCGTCCACGGCGAGGTCGAGCAGCGGGTCGGCCGCGAACGGGACCAGCGCGAGCAGGCCGGCCGCGGTCAGCGCCACCAAGCACAGCCCGCGCATGTTCGGATGGCGGTCCGCCAGCCGGCCGCCCAGCCAGTAGCCCACCGATAGCGCGACCAGCACGACTCCGATCGTGTTGGCCCACACGATCGTCGACGCGCCGAAGTAGGGAGCCAGCAGGCGGACTGCGGCGATCTCGGCGCCCAGCGAGCCCGCTCCGACCACGAACACGAGCACGGGCAGCGGCGGCATCTCTGCCGCAGCGTAGCTACGCGAAATCGCGCACTACGGCGCGCTGTGGCAGGGCGCGCCGCCGCACACGTCGACCACGTGCCCGTCGACCTTGAGGAACTCGGACTTCTGGACGCGCGCGGCCGGCGTGGAGCGCGGATCCGAATGGGGATCCTCCCCGCCGCGGTTGGGCGTGTTCGTGATCGGCGGCGCCGGCGTGCCGGAGTCCCAGATCACGATCGCCGAGCCTCCGAACGGGAACTTCCCGATCGGCGGGATCAGCTGGAAGCGCGTCCAGGGCGAACGCCCCGCGTCGAGCACCGGCCGGTAGCCGCGCGCCCCGATCGTGCGCGCCTCGACCTCGGCCGTCGTGTCAGAGACCTGGTGGTCGCCGAAGGCCACGTGCATCAACACGGTGTGCTTCGGGGTGTTCGGCAGCGCGTCGGTGGTGATGTGCTGCGCGTAGCCGTCCGCCTCGCCGCGGTCCCAGAGCAGCTGGATCACGGCGAACATCAGCTGGCGCGTGGACTCGTCCGGGTAGGCCGGGTAGATCAGCGTCGCGTAGGTGTCGAAGTCGACGCTGCGCTGCAGCAGCGTCGAGTAGTTCATCCCGGGCACGCCCAGCACGGCCCGGTTGAAGTCCGGCGCGACAGCGGTCAGGCCGCCGCCCATGATCCCGCCCTGGCTGTTGCCGTCGAAGAACAGGCGGCGCGTGTCGATCACACTGCGACCGTTCTTCTGGAACGCGGGGTTCGACGCGAGTCCCTGCGGGTGGATCATCAGCCGCCCGAGCAGCAGCTGGTGGAGGAAGCCCTGCTGCATGCGGTCGGCGACCGTGTTGAACCTCGAGAAGTCGTTGATCGCCGCCACGATGTTGCCGAGGTCCTCCGAGGCGAACCCGGCCCACGCGGTGGCGCAGAACACGAAGTTGTGCTCGTTTGCCATCGAGCGCACGTTGCCGGCGTTGACCTCGCTGGCGCTGCCCAGCAGCCCGTGGCCGTAGAGCGACGGGCGCGCCTGCGGCGGGTCGGCCGGATCGAGCGCCGAGCGCGGGATGCGACACGTGAACGTCGCGGTGGTCGTGCCGTGGTACTCGGGCAGGCCCTTCTTGCTGAACGTGAAGCGCCCGCCGGGCGCGCAGGCGTCCGTCAGGTAGCACGGCACGGTCATCGTGCCGTCCACGCGCCGCGCGATGCGATCGTCCTCTGCCGGCGTCAGGTCGGTGACGCTGTTGATCGTGAACGTGGGCGCCTTGCCGGCGACCTTGAGGTCGCGCAGGTTGGTGTCGCCGAGCGCCCTGAAGGCGTCGTCGCGAATGTGCAGCATGCGGCCCGCGAGGCTGTGCTCGCTCGCCACGGTGAACGACCAGACGCGGTAGATGCCGCGGTGCTTGAGGCGCGCCTTGCGCAGCGACGCTGCCCGAAGCCGTGGGCCTTGCGCTTGATCGGCTTGCCGTTGCGGTCCTTGAGGTTGCGCAGCACCACGACGTAGCGCTCGCCCTCGGTGAAGTTCTTCGCCGGGCGGATGATCAGGACGCGGTTGGCGTCGCTGGTCGCGTTGGAGTCGAGCTCCGCCCAGACGGGATGGCGCTTGCCGGTGCGCGCGTTGAACACCACGACCGGGGAGCGCTTGCGCAGGCTCGCCGCGAGGTTGCCCAGCGACGGCAGGTGGCTGCGCCGCAGCGCCTCGGCGTTGTCGAGGCCGGGGATCCGCACGATGATCATCGAGCCGGGGCTGAACCCGTCGGCGCGGTTCATGTCGGTCGGGTCGATCCGCACGCCGTCCTTGTTGCGCGGCATCAGCGACCTGGGCAGGTCGAGCCGGCGGCCCGTGTCGGTTGACCGGTCGCGCTTGGTCAGCGCGTCGTTCGGCCACGGCAGCATGCTCGGCTGCTTGGCCTGCGCGGCGGTCGGAATTGCCAAAGCAGCGAGCAGCGCGACGGCTGCGAGTCCTCTCCCCATGGCGGCGATCCTACATCCGGTGCGAGGGATACGGTCGCGTTGTGGATCTCGTAGCTGCCGATCGCGCCCACCTCTGGCATCCGTTCACCCAGCAGCAGGGCTGGGTCGACGAGGAGCCGCTGATCGTGGACCGTGCCGAGGGCATCGACCTGATCGACGTGCAGGGCAGGCGCTACATCGACGGTGTCTCCTCGCTCTGGTGCAACGTGCACGGGCACCGCCACCCGCGCATCGACGCCGCCGTGCGCGAGCAGCTCGACCGCGTTGCCCACTCCACGATGCTGGGCCTGAGCCACCGGCCGGGGATCGAGCTGGCGCAGCGCCTGGTGGAGCTGGCGCCGCCGGGCCTCACGCGCGTCTTCTACTCCGACTCCGGCTCGACCGCCACGGAGATCGCGCTCAAGATGGCCTTCCAGTACTGGCAGCAGCGCGGCGAGACGCGCCGCACGAAGTTCGTCTCGCTGCGGATGGCCTACCACGGGGACACGATCGGCTCGGTGTCGGTCGGCGGGATCGACCTGTTCCACTCGCTCTACCGCCCGCTGCTGTTCGACAGCCTGCACGCCGAGCCAGGCGACGCGGGCCACATGGAGCGGCTGCTGTCCGAGCACGAGGGCGAGGTCGCCGCCGTGATCATGGAGCCGCTCGTGCAGGGCGCGGCCGGGATGCTGGTGCACCCGGAGGGCTATCTGCGCGACGTGCGCGAGCTCTGCGACCGCCACGGCGTGCTCTTGATCCTCGACGAGGTGGCCACCGGCTTGGGACGCACCGGGCGGATGTTCGCCTGCGAGCACGAGGACGTGGCCCCCGACCTGCTCTGCCTCGCCAAGGGCATCACGGGCGGCTACCTGCCGCTGGCCGCAACGCTCGCGAGCGAGCGCATCTACAAGGGCTTCCTCGGGCGCTTCGAGGAGTTCCGCACCTTCTTCCACGGCCACACGTACACGGGCAACCCGCTGGCGTGCGCGGCGGCGCTGGCGACGCTCGACGTGTTCGCCGAGGAGCGCACCCTGGAGCACCTGCAGCGCAAGATCGAGCTGCTCGGCGAGCTGCTCGAGCCGATCGCGGCGCACCCCGAGGTGCGCGAGGTGCGCCGGCGCGGGTTCATGACCGGCATCGAGCTCGCCGAGCGTCCGCTGCCCGCCCGGATCGGCCACCAGGTGACGCTGGAGGCCCGCCGGCGCGGCGCCGTGATCCGGCCGCTGGGCGACGTGATCGTGCTGATGCCGCCGCTGGCGATCTCCGAGGGCGAGCTGACGCGTCTGCTGGCGATCACCGCCGAGGCGATCGACGCGGCAACCGCGAGCTCAGCCCTCGCGCAGGCGGCCTAGCCCTCGTAGGGCTCGAAGTCCTTCTTGCGGGCTCCGCAAACCGGGCAGAACCAGTCGTCCGGGATGTCCACGAAGGCGGTTCCGGGTGGGATCCCGCCGTCGGGATCGCCTTCGTCGGGGTCGTAGATGAACCCGCACGACGTGCAGATCCACTGCTGCTGGGCCACTTCGGTGCTCATCGACGGCGGAACCTTAGCGCTAGGCTGCGCGGGTGCGGGTGGATGGCCCCCATCCCAGTGAGGAGTGGAATGACGGTGCCGTGACGGAGCCCCGTCAGGCCGCGTCGATCGTCGTGCTGCGCGAGTCGGCGGACGGGCCGGAGGTGCTCCTGGTCCAGCGCAACCCCGAGCAGCGCTTCATGGGCGGCGCCTGGGTCTTCCCCGGTGGAGCGGTGCATTCCGACGATTCCGATCACGCCGCCGCGGCCGTGCGCGAGCTGGCCGAAGAGGCCGGCGTGGAGCTGGCCGCGGACCACCCGGTCGTCGGCTGGTCGCGCTGGATCACGCCGGCCGAGGTGGTCGTGCGCTTCGACACCTGGTTCTTCGTGACCGAGGCTCCCCCCGGTGCCGAGGCCACCGTCGACGGCAGCGAGTGCGTCGATGCCCGCTGGCTGCGCCCCGCCGCCGCGCTGGAGGCGCACGAGCGCGGCGAGCTGATGCTCGTGTTCCCCACGATCAAGCACCTCGAGGCGTTGGCCGGGCATGGGCTCGGTCGCCGAGACGCTCGAGAAGGCGCGCACGCGCGAGGTCGTTCCAGTGCAGCCGCGCGTCGTCGTGCGCGAGGGCAAGCCGGAGGTCCTCCTCCCCGGCGAGCCCGGCTACGACCAGGCGTGAGCGCAACCAAGCCGGGCGAGAGGTGTTCATACAGCCGGTGAAGCGCGGCGTTTCAGCACTCGTCGCGACGCTCGCGTTCCTATGCGCCACCGGCGCGGTCGCGGTCGCCGCGACCCAGATCGGCACCGACGGCCCCGACCGGCTGTCCGGCACGGTCGCCCCCGACCAGCTCTACGGCGAGGCCGGCGACGACCAGCTGCTCGGCCTGGCGTCGAACGACTACCTCGAAGGCGGTCCCGGCAGGGACGACGTGGAGGGCGCGGACGGACTGGACCTGGTCATCGCGGGAACCGGGGACGACGATGTGGACGCGGGGCCCGGCAACGACGTCGTCTACGCCGGCGCCGGCGCCGACCTCGTGCTCGGCGGGATCGGCGCGGACACGCTGTTCGGACAGTCGGACGCCGACCGGCTCTTCGGCGGCCCCGGCAACGACACCATCTACGCCAGCATCGGCGACGATTTCGCCGACGCCGGCTCGGGCAAGGATCGCGTCTACTCGGACGAGGGCGACGTCACGGTCGACGCCGGCGCAGGCAACGACATCGTGAGCGCGATCGGCGGCCGCGTCCTGGTCGACGGCAGGGGCGGTAACGACCGCATCCGCACGGGCCCGTTCGACGATCAGCTGACCGGCGGCTTCGGGGCCGACTCGATCGACAGCGGCGCCGGCGCCGACACGATCCGGGTCAAGGACAAGACGCGCGACCGCGTTCAGTGCGGCCTGGGGCGGGACACGGTCTACGCCGACCCGGTCGACCTGCTCCTCGGTTGCGAGGACGTTCACACGCGCGGCGCCCGAATCGGATAGAACCGCACCATGACCAGCACCGGTCTCACGGTTGCCGTGACCGGTCCGACGGGTGACCTCGGCCTCAGCATCGTCGACGCGTTGGAGCGCTCGCGCGCGGTCAAGCGGATCATCGGCATGGCGCGCCGGCCGTTCGATCCCGACGAGCGCGGCTGGCGCAAGACCGAGTACCGCCAGGGCGACGTGACCGACGCCGCCAGCGTGGCGGGCCTGGTCAAAGACGCTCACGTGGTCGTGCACCTGGCGTTCGCGATCCTCTCCGCCAGCGACGCGACGCACGACCTGAACGTGGAGGGTTCGCGGCGCGTCTTCGAGGAGTCGATCAAGGCCGGCACGGAGCGCATCTGCTACGCCTCGAGCGTCGCCGCCTACGGGTTCCACGACGAGAACCCCGACTGGCTGACCGAGGACGTCCCGGCGCGCGGCTCGTCCGAGCACCCCTATTCGCGCCAGAAGGCCGAGGTCGAGCAGGTGCTCGCGGCCACGCTGCTCAACCGCCGGCGCACGATCGCGTACGTGTTCCGGCCCTGCATCGTCGCCGGCCCGGAGGCGCGCACGATGCTCCAGGAGATCCCCTACTTCCGGCTCAGCGAGGCGATGCCGGACGTGGTCGTGCGGCTGCTCGGCTCAGTGCCGGCGCTCAAGCCGGTGATCCCGGATCCGGGCGCTCGCTTCCAGCTGGTGCACTCCGAGGACGTGGCGCGCGCGTTCGTGGCCGGCGTGCGCGGCGTCGGCGAGCCCGGGCCCTACAACCTGGCCGGCGGCGGCACCCTGACGTTCTCGCACCTGGCGTCGGCGCTCGGCTGGTACTCGGTGCCGATCCCGAAGCTGGCCGTCGAGGCGACCGCCGACATCGCCGGCCGCCTGCCGATGGTCCCGGAGTCGGTCGGCTGGCTGCACTCGGTGCGCAAGCCCGTGCTGATGAAGACGGATCGCGCCAAGACGCAGCTCAAGTGGCGCCCACAGCACACCGCCCGTCGCACGTTGGAGGCGATGGTGCGCGCGCAGCGCGAGGACTACAGCGCCTTGCGGTAGAGCGCGGCGTACTCCTCCTCGCCCATCTCGCGCGGGTTCAGCAGCGTCGTGCCGTCGCCCATCGCGCCCTCCACGAGCGCGGGGATCCCGGACTCGGGCACGCCGACCTCCGAAAGGCGGGTCGGCAGCCCCAGCCGCGCGATCAGGTCGGTCAGGTAGGCGGCCAGCGCCGGCCCGATCTCGGGGTCGCTGACGTCGAACACGTCGCCGACGTCCCGGTAGCGGTCGGCGATGTCGGAGCCCCCCGCGGCGTTGTGCTCGATCACGTGCGGGAGGTGGATCGCGTTGGCCACGCCGTGCGGCACGCCGAACTGAGCGCCGGCCGGGTGCGACATCGCGTGCACCGATCCGAGCGCGATCGTGATCGCGAGGTTGGCGGCGATCAGCATGTTTCCGCGCGCCTCCTCGTCCTGCTCGCCGCGCTGGACGGCGCGCTCGAGGTTGTCCCGGATCATGCGCAGCGCCTGCAGCGAGCGCGCGTCCTGGTGCGGGCTCCAGTCGGTCGACACGTAGCCCTCGATCGCATGCGTCATCGCGTCCATCCCGGTCGCGGCGGCGATCGGTGCGGGCAGCGTGCGCGTGCTGTCCGGGTCGAGGATCGCCAGGCGCGGGAACAGCGGGAAGTCGGCGATCTCGAGCTTGACCTTGCGCTCGGGATCCTTGATCACCGCGGCCATCGACACCTCGCTGCCCGTGCCCGCCGTGGTGGGAATGCACGCCAGCGGCGCGATGTCGAGCGGCTTGCCCATCCCGTCGTCCTCGCGCGGCATCAGGAAGAACCCCTCCTGCTCGGCGGCGCCGCCGCCGTGGGTGAACACCGCGTCGGCCACCTTCGCCGTGTCCATCACCGATCCGCCGCCGACCGCCAGGAACGAGTCGGCCCCGGCCTCCTTGGCCGCGGCCGCGCAGCTCTCGCACACGTCGGTCGACGAGTCCTGCGGGACTTGGTCGAACACGCCCGCGACCTCGAGGCCGCCGTCGGCGATGCCCGCTTCGACCCGCTCGACCAGCCCGGTGCCGCGGATCACCTCGTCGGTGACGACGAACACCCGGCGCGCGCCCTCCTTCTGGAACTCGAACCCGGTGGAGCCGAGCAGGTCGCGGCCCGCGATGATCCGGGTCGTGGAGGCGTACTGGTAGAAGTCCTTGAAGCCCCGCAGCGGGGCGGCGTCGAGCGCGGACCCGGCCTCCATCAAGCGGCCTCGAGCAGGTCCTGCCGCCCCTGTTGCTCCAGCTGCGCCCGGTAGCGCGGGAACACCGGCTTGACGAGCGGCACCAGCTTGAGGATCTTCGCGACCGGTCCCTTCGCCTTCATCTGGCCGCGCGCCAGGGCAACGGTCACGTTCACCTTGCCGAGCCAGAAGCGGTGCGCGGTGTCGGCCTCCATCGTCATGACGACCTCGGGCTCCATCGCGGTGTCGCCGAAGTCGACCTGGCCGTCCTCCCCCTCGATCAGCTTCACCGTGATCTGGGACGCCGGGTCGCGGTACTGGTACTGGACGATCGTGTTGGCCTTCTGGAACTTGGGCGACAGCTCGTCGTCCTCGGCGAGATCCTGGAACAGCTTGCCGATCGTGGCGTAGACCTCGTCGGCGTCCTTGAAATAGGGCATATGCGGGAAGTCTACGGCCGCGGGAACGACGTACCCACCACTCTGTCCCAGGCGCGGTCGGGCAGCACCGCGTGCTGAACCATGAAGAACCGGGCCGAGGCGGTGACCGGATAACGGGTGCGGGGACGGCGCGAGGTGATCGCCTTCTCGATCGCCTTGGCCACGGCGTCGGGCCCGGCGCCGAGCTTGGCGAGCGGGCCGTCGTACACCTGCGCGGTGTTCGCGGCGACCGCGGTGTTGAAGTCCGCGTACGGGCCGTCCTCGTGCGGGACGGAGCCGACCGCGGTCTCCCCGAAGCTCGTCCTGATCAGGCCCGGCTCGATGATCGACACGTGGACGCCGAAGCCGCGCACCTCGAAGCGCATGGCGTCGGAGATCGCCTCGACGGCGAACTTGGTGCCGTGATAGGCGCCTCCGCCCGGGAAGACGAGCTTGCCGCCCATCGAGCTGACGTTGACGATCCGGCCGCGCCCGGCCTTGCGCATGCCCGGCAGGACCAGCTGGCACATCCGCACCAGGCCGAACACGTTGGTCTCGAACTGGCGGCGCAGCTCGTCCATCGGGATCGTCTCGACCGCGCCGCTCTGGCTGTAGCCGGCGTTGTTGACGAGCGCGCCGACCGATCCCTCGGCCTCCTCGACCGCGGCGACGCCGGCCCGCATCGACTCCTCGTCGGTCACGTCGAGGGCGAGCGTGCGGCAGCCCGACGACTTCAGGTCCTCGATCGAGTCGAGCTTGCGGGCCGTCGCGTAGACGGTCAGGCCGGTGCCGGCGAGCCGCTCCGCGGTGGCGCGGCCGATGCCGGTGGAGCAGCCGGTGATGAGGACGGGCGAGTTGTCGGCCATGGACGAAGCCTCCCCGCCGGGGAGAGGCAGGTCAAGGCCGCCGGCGCACCAGCAGCGTCTGGGCGCCGCGGCCGAGGCGTCCGCGCTCGTCCCACAGCGTGCTCTCCGCGAGCCCCACGCCGTCGACGTGCGTGACCGCGTCCACGCCGACCCAGTCGCCCTCCGGTGGGCGGAGCAGGTGGACCGTCAGCTCGGTGTTGATGAAGAGGTACTCGCGCCAGTCGAGCACGGCGCTCACGCCGTTGCCCACGTCGGCCACGACCATCAGCCGCTCGAGCGGGGACGGCTGCTCCCCCTCGACCAGCGCCCCGCGCATGCGCATCCAGACCAGAGCCGGCCCGGGATCGAGGAAGCCGCCACGCACGAACCTGTACTCCATCGCAGTGTGGTAGCCGTGCTCCTGGCCGGTCGGGAAGAAGTCGCGGTCGCGCCCGTGGTCCGGGCCGGGCGGCGGCGGGTCCGACTCGACGTGCACATCGCCGGCGGCGACCCGCCAGGCGCTGGCGCGCATGACCTCGCCATCCGGGCCCGACAAGGACGCCGCGAGCAGCTCGACGCTGCGGCCCGGCCGCACGACGCTCGCCTCGACGGTCAGCGGCGCGAGCGGCACCGGTCCGAGGATCTCGACGGTGATGCGCCCGATGCGCATGCCCTCGCGAGACTCGCAGCGCTCCAGGGCCCGGGCGAGCAGCGCCGAGGGCGGCCCGGCGTGCTGGGCGTCGGGGTCCCAGGGGCCGCGAGTCAGCTCGCTGGGGACGAGGATCCCCGCCTCCGACCGGTAAAAGGCACCCGTCACCGCGGCGACCCTATAGCGTGCCGTGCCAATGCAGGCCGTCACCTTCCAGGCCCCGGGCGAGGTTCGCATCGAGGAGCGGCCGGAGCCCGAGTTGCTCGAGCGCGATGACGCCGTCGTGCGCGTCGAGGCCACCGGCGTGTGCGGCTCGGACCTGCACATCTACCACGGGCGCGTGCAGATCGAGCCCGGCTTCACGCTCGGGCACGAGTTCGTCGGCACGGTGCTGGCCGCCGGCGACGCCGTGACCGAGGTGGCCGAGGGCGACCGCGTCCTCGGCTGCTACTGCTCGGCCTGCGGCAACTGCTTCTTCTGCCGCCGCGGGGACTTCCACAAGTGCGACGAGGGGCGTGTGTTCGGCCACGGCAAGACGCTCGGATCGCTGCAGGGAGCCCAGGCGGACCAGGTGCTCGTCCCGCACGCCAACCTGACGCTGCGGCGCGTGCCCGAGGGGATGTCAGACGACGCCGCGCTGTTCGCCGGCGACGTGATGGGCACCGGCTGGCACGCCGTCGACCAGGCCGGCATCCGCCCCGGCGACACCGCCGCCGTGCTGGGCCTCGGGCCCGTCGGCCTGTGCGCGGTCCAGGCCGCCAAGGCCTCCGGAGCCGCCAAGGTGATCGCGATCGACACGGTCGCCGACCGGCTCGAGCTGGCCGCGTCCTTTGGCGCCGAGCCGGTCCACCTGACCGAGGACGACCCGCGCGCCGCGGTGAAGGCGGCGACCGACGGCCGCGGCGTGGACGCCGCCATCGACGCCGTCGGCCACCCCGACGCGCTCGACCTGGCCGCGCGAGTCGCGCGCAAGGCGGGCACGGTCGTGGCGATCGGCGTCTACGCGGAGCGCATTCAGGTGCACATGGGCATCGTCTGGATCAAGGCGCTGACGATCAAGACCGGCCACGCCAACGTGATCGGCCACGTGGACCGCGTTCTCGCGATGATGGCCGGCGGCGTGCTCGACCCCACTCCGCTCGTGACCCACCACATGCCGCTCGCCGAGGCCGCCGAGGCCTATGCCGTCTACGACCGCCGCGAGGCGCTCAAGATCGTGATGACGCCGTGAGCGGCCGGCTCACCGATGGGAGTGCCGCCTTGTGAGCGTCGAGCGCGGGACGACGGCGATGCTGGTGCGCCGGCGCGAGATCCTCGCCCAGGGGGCCGAGGCGATCGGCTGGAAGGTCGGCTTCAACATCTCCGCGGCGCAGGAGAAGCTCGGCATAGACGCCCCGTTGGCCGGGTTCCTGCTGTCGGACGGCGTGCTCGAGGACGGCGCCGAGGTGTCGCTGGACGACGGCCCGGTCGTGGTCGAGTCCGAGGTCGCCGTGGAGCTGGGGCCCGACGGCCGTTCGATCGTCGCGCTGCTGCCGGCGCTCGAGGTCGCCGATCCGCCCGATCTCGACCAGGACGTGGAGACGATCCTGGCCGGCAACATCTTCCACCGCGCGGTCGTGTTCGGTCCGCGCGTGGAGACGAACGCGCCCGGCGCGGGCCGCGTGCTCGTGAACGGCGAGGCCGAGCACGTGATGGCGCCGGGCGACACGAGCGGCCACCTGGAGGAGATGGTCGAGGCCGTGAGGAAGCGGCTCGCGGCGGTCGACGAGGACATGCTGCCCGGCCAGCGCATCATCACCGGCGTCCTCGCCCCGCCCCACGTCGCTCACCCCGGCGACCGCGTGCGTCTGGAGCTCGACGCACTGGGCGGCGTCGAGCTGCTGTTCGCGTAGTGCGCAAGCAGCCGGCTCGGCCGGCTGCGCAGCGTTCGCTTAAGTTTCGAGGCATGACCACCGCCTCAGCCCTGCCGGACGCCCTCTCCGACGCCGCCCGCGCGTTCGCGGCCGGGCCGCACCGCCTGATCGTCGGCGGCGAGCGCCTCGAGGCGGCCGACGGGCGCACGTTCGAGACGATCGACCCGGCCACCGGCCGGCCGATCGCGGAGGTGCCGCAGGCCGGCGCCGCTGACGTCGACCGCGCCGTCGGCGCCGCCCGCGAGGCGTTCGAGGACGGTCGCTGGAACGGCATCGCGGCCGCCAAGCGCACGAGGGCGATGCTGGCGCTGGCCGAGGCACTCGAGGAGCACGCGGACGAGCTGGCCGAGCTGGAGTCGCTCGACAACGGCAAGCCGGTCAAGCTCGCCAGGCGGGTGGACGTGCCGCTCGCGATCGAGCACCTGCGCTACTTCGCCGGCTGGCCGACCAAGATCGCCGGGGAGGTGCTGCCGGTGGCCCAGGCCAACATGCACTGCTACACGCGCAAGGAGCCGGTCGGCGTGTGCGGGCAGATCATCCCGTGGAACTTCCCGCTGCTGATGGCGGCCTGGAAGATCGCCCCGGCGCTCGCGGCGGGCTGCACGATCGTCCTCAAGCCGGCCGAGCAGACGCCGCTGACCGGGCTGCGCCTGGGCGAGCTGGCGCTCGAGGCGGGCCTGCCCGAGGGCGTGCTCAACGTGATCACGGGCGACGGCGAGACCGGCGCCGCGCTGGTGGACCACGAGGACGTCGACAAGATCGCGTTCACCGGGTCGACCGTCGTCGGGCGCGAGATCGGGGCGAAGGCGGGGCGGGCGCTCAAGCGGGTGACGCTCGAGCTGGGCGGCAAGTCGCCCAACATCATCCTGCCCGACGCCGACCTCGACGTGGCGATCAAGGGCGCCTACCAGGCGATCTACTACAACACCGGCCAGGCCTGCAACGCGGGCTCGCGCCTGTTCGTGCACGCCGATCAGTACGACGACGTGGTGGCCGGCCTGGTCGAAGCGGCCGGCGCCGCCCGCATCGGTCCCGGCCTGGATCCGGGCACGCAGCTCGGCCCGCTGATCTCGGCCGAGCAGGAGCAGCGCGTGCGCGGCTACATCGAGTCCGGCAAGGCCGAGGGAGCCGAGCTCGTCACCGGCGGCGGCGCCCGCGAGGGCGACGGCTACTTCGTCGAGCCGACGCTGTTCAGCGCGACCAGCGACGACCTCAAGATCGCGCGCGAGGAGATCTTCGGCCCCGTGCTCGTGGCGCTGCCGTACGACTCGATCGAGGAGGTGGCGCGGCGCGCCAACGACACCGAGTACGGGCTCGCCGCCGGCGTCTGGACGCGCGACCTCGCCAAGGCCCACAAGCTGGCCGCGCTGCTGCGCGCCGGCGACGTGTGGGTCAACACCTGGAGCGCCGGCGACCCGGCGGCTCCGTTCGGGGGCTTCAAGGCGTCAGGGGTGGGGCGCGAGCACGGCCGCGAGGGCCTGAACGCCTACCTCGAGAACAAGACCGTCTGGGTCAACCTCGACTGACCGAACAGGCCGGCCCCGCCGATCGTCGGGCTGACGGTCACCGTGAAGCGCACCCACACCTTCGTCTTCTTCGAGTAGCGGCGCCTGGTGTCGAACTGGACGGTGTAGACGCCCGTCGGCGTGGACGCCGGCAGCACGCGCTTGCGCAGCTTGAGCGTCCGGCAGGGACCCTTCAGCTTCCCGATGAACACGTTGCGCCGGTAGCGCTTGCGCACGATGTGGGCATAGAGGCGCTTGCCGGTGGTGAACCCGCTCGCGTTGATGCGCAGCTTGCGCCCGGCGCCGCCGTTGCGGGGCCGCACGGCCACGCCCAGGGACGAGCCGAGGAACTGCGCCTGCCCGACGTTGGCGGGGTTGGCCGCGTCGGTGGCGATCAGGGTGCGCGTGCTCACGCCCTTGAGCGACCCGATGCTGAGCGGGGCGCTGAAGTTGCCCGCGGCGTCGGTGGGCACGACGCCCAGGTCCTTGCCCTCGAGCGTGATGCTCGCCTGGCCGCCCGGGGTGAAGCCCGCTCCGTTCAGGGTCAGGGTGTCGCCGGCGCGGTAGCAGCTCTTCGAGCCCACCAGGGTCAGGGTCGCGGCCTGCGCGGGAGCGGCCGCGACGAGCGCCACCGCGGCCGCGAACGCCGCCGTCATCCGTGGCCTCATCGTCGTCCTATCCGGTAGATCGGTCCGTCCATCGACACAGCGTAGACCCTGCCGCGCCCGTCCTCCCCGAACGAAACCAGGTTCGACACGCGCAGGCCGGTCGTGCGCCGCGGCGCGCGCGGGCGCTTGAGGAACGCCAGGTTGAGTTCCTGCTTGCAGAGGTCGCCGTACACGTAGCGGCCGTAGTAGCGGGTGCCGCGCAGCGAGCGGTCGCGGATCACGTAGCCGCCGATGATCGAGCACCAGCCGTCGTCCTGGGTCTCGGTGATCACCGGTGGGACATGGCCGGGCGCGCTGCCGTCCTCGTAGCGGTTGCGGCCCTCGAAGACGTCCCAGCCGAAGTTGTAGCCACCGGGCGGCTGGCGGTTGCCGCTGCGGCCCGGCACGTAGTCGATCTCCTCGATCTCGTCCTGGCCGACGTCGCCGATCGTGAGCGAGCCGCGGGCGCGGTCGAAGGAGAAGCGGTAGGGATTGCGCAGCCCGTAGGCGTAGATCTCACCCCGGGCGCCGCTGCGGTTGGCGAACGGGTTGGAGGAGGGGATGTCGTAGCCGCCGCCGGGGCGCGGGTCGATCCTGATCAGCTTGCCGAGGATGCGGCTGAGGTTCTGGGCGTTCTCGTCGGGGTCCCCGCCGCCGCCGCCGTCCCCGAAGCCGGCGTAGAGCATGCCGTCCGGGCCGAACTCGAGCTGTCCGCCCTTGTGGTTGAAGCGGTGGTGGGGCACGCGCATCACCGAGCGGCGGCTCGCGGGGTCGGCGCGGTCGGCGTTCGAGGAGCGCTGGAACTGGTCGATCTGGAGGAAGCCCTCGCGATCGGTGTAGTAGACGTAGAAGCGCCCGGAGCTGTTGTAGTCGGGGGCGAAGGCCATCGAGAGCAGGCCGCCCTCGCCGTCGGTGGACACGTTGTCCGAGACGTCGAGGAACGGCTGGCCGAGCTCCCGGCGGCCCTTCACGATCACGATCGTGCCGCCGCGTTGGACCACGAAGCGGCGCGAGTCGCCGCGCGGGGCGGCGAGGAAGGTCGGGGCGTCGAAGCTGCCCAGCCGCAGCAGCCGCACGGGACGGCGCGCGGCGCTGCCGTTCGCGTCGGCGCTCTGGTCGGGCTGATCCGCCGCCTGGCCGGCCGGTTCCGCTTGCGTCTTGTCGCCCTCGTCGGAGTCGCACCCGGCCAGGGTCGACATGATCAGGCCGAGGGCCAGCATCGATCGGCACACGCTCACGCGGCCTCAGTATGGCAACGGCTACCCTAGGGCCTGCTTCGGGCTGTGGCGCAGTTTGGTAGCGCGCTCCGTTCGGGTCGGAGAGGTCGCTGGTTCAAATCCAGTCAGCCCGACTACAGGGTTTCGCCCGTATAGCTACACCCTGCGATAGCGCGCGTCGGCAATCGAATATGCGGCGAAGCCGATCAGGCCGGCCGCGACCACGCCGAGGAGCACCGGCCCGTAGGACGCATGGCCGAGCGCCGTGAGCGCTCCGTCGAGGCTCACCGCCTTGTCCGGGTTGTAGTCAAGCGCGGCGCGGATGAAGAAGTAGCCGACCAGCGTGAACACCACCATTCGCGCCAGGTGGCCGAAGCCGCCGAGCGCCGTGAACGCCCGTTCGACGCTCTCCCCCATCTCCTCGGTCTTCGAGTCCTCGAGGAACTTCCTCCTGATCCCCTTGTAGCCCTGCTCGAGGCCTGCACCGATCGCGACCAATCCCGCGATCACGACCAGCACCTGCCCGCCCGGCCAGCCGAGAACGCCGCCGGTAGTCTGGTCGGGGCTGCCCGAACTGCCTCCCGCTCCGATCAGAATCGACACCGCGGTGACGCACAGCAGCGCGTAGGAGATCCCGCTCCAAGCGCCGTCGAGCCGGTCCTTCGTGTCATCGCTCGACTCGGGGCCGTGACCGATCGCGGCGCGCAGGAGCCGCCAGGTCGCATAGCCGGCCAGTCCGATCGTGACGATGATAAGGAGCGCCTTTCCGAATGGCTGCTTCGCGATCGTCTGCAACGCGCCGTTCTGATCCGTCGTCTTGCCGCCGTCGCCAAGCGCGAGCTTGATGGCGAGTATTCCGATGACGGCGTAGATCACTCCCCGGGCGACGAGGCCGGCGCGCGCCAGCCACTCGAAGGTCCGGCTGTGAGCGAAGTCCTCGCCCTTCTCCTGGGCGTGATCGACCGGTCCTTCGGGCCGCCCCACGTCCGGGGCAATCTCCTGAACGTTCTGCGCCACCTAAATCGTCTCCTCATCCGGTTGCGGGACGCACACGTTCAGCGCACGTTCCTCGACCTCGACCTTGAAGCGCTTGACCTTGCTGCGGTCGCCGCCGTCCAGCTCGTAGCGCACCTTGCGGTCAAGCGCGACCTCCACCGAGCTCGCCTTCGTGGTTCGGACGAAAGGCGACCGGTTCGGGTCGCCGACCGTCGTGCGGGCGAGCGTGCGTGTCCACTGGAGCAGCCCCTCGGCGGTTACGATCCCGAGTTCGAGCAGGCCGTCGTCGGGACGAGCGTCGGGGAACAGTTTGACGCCGCCGAAGATCGCGCCCAGGTTGCCGAGCAGGATGCACGTGGCCCTGCCCTCGTACCAATCGGTCCCGTCGACTTGGATTTGCGCTCCAAATCCGTCGCCGCGCAGGTTGCGCGACCCGCTCCAGAGATATGCGGCGCGGCCGATGCGCTTCTTGAGGTGGTCGGCGTCGCGAATCATGGCCGCGTCGAAGCCGGCTCCGGCCATTACACCGAAGCGCTCCTCCTCGAAGCGCCCAACGTCGAGCCTTCGGCGACCGCCGCCGAGCCCCACGGCGACCGCGTCCTCGATGTCGGTCGGTATCCCGAGGTTCGTCGCGAAGAGGTTTGCCGTGCCTGCAGGCACGACGGCGAGGCTCACGTCTGTGCCAGCCAGCACGTCGATGCAACGCCGGACGGTGCCGTCACCGCCCCAGGCGAACACGAGCTCTGCACCGTCGTCCAAGGCGCGCCGAACCTGCTCGGACGCTTTCTTGGCCTTCGGCACCTCGTGCCAGAGCGGCGTGTCACAGCCCTCCGTCTCCAGTACACGACGGAGCTCCGGCAGCCCGCCGTCGAGCGTCTTCGCCGCGTGAGCGACGACCGCGACCTTCATGCGACGGCCTGGCGCCTGCGAGTGCGGGCGGGCCTGGTCGCCGGCGCGCGACGTGTCTCGCTTGCCACACTCGCCGCGCGCGTGGCAAACAGCAGTACCAGCAGTGCCCCGATCCCGACGACGAGCCCTCCGGCTGTGTCGAGAGGATGGTGCATCCCGCGGTACATGCGCGCGAAAGCGACGAGAACGGGAATCACGATTGCCAGCGCCCAGGCGCAGACGCGCAGCGCTCGGGTTGGGAAGCGCGAGGTCAGCAGCAGCACGAGTCCGGCGTAGACCGCGATCGCCGCGGCGGTATGACCGGACGGATAGCTCGCGTCGGCCGGGAGGTGCTCGAGCCTGTGCACGTGCGGGCGGTCGCGCGGCACGGCCAGCGACGTGACACGGTATGTGGCCGACTCGACCATCAGCGCGAAGGCTGCGAAAGCGGCGACCTGCCACTGGCGCAGGACAGCGGCGACGAGCGCTATCACGCCGACCAGGATTGGGAGAAGCGGCGCCCCACCAACCGTCGAGAAGATCTCGGATGCATCGGTGAGGAAGGGTGTCCGCTCCCCGACGAGCGAGCTGACGAAGGCGTTATCCGCGCGTCGTAGCTCGCCGATGTCGAGCAGCACGTCCGTCACCAGCAGACCGAGCGCGACCGAGATCACCGCGAGCGCCGCCAACCCCGTAAGCAGCGCCGCGAAGAAGACGGCGGCCGGGTGCCGGCCGCGCAGCCGGTCCGCAAAGCGTTCAGCCGGACCGCCACCGCGCGCGCCCAAGACAGGCACGACGCGATCCCTCGACCATGAGTACCTACGCCTATCCATGGCGCTTCCCCCCTGAGTGGCTGGGTACAAGGACCCCGAGTTGACCTCTATGCCGGTGCCCTCTTACCCATGACCTTGGTGGTCTTACTCATATTCGCGAGCGTGATCGCCGGCGCGGTCACCGCGGTGATGTGGCGCTGGTCGGGCGTGACGGGCCCGAACGTGCCGTCTGCACTCGACACCGCGCGCGAAGCCGGCAGAGCGATGCGGCGCCACCCGGGCCCCGGCGCTGCGCTGGCCAGGAGGCTTGATCCGCGCGCCGCAACCGGCCTCGCGCTGACCCTCGCACTGGTCGCGACAGTCGTCGGCGGCGTACTCCTCGGAGTGCTGACCTACCTGGTCCGCGGTAGCGGCGATCTTGTGCAGCTGGACGTGAGCGTGGCGAATTGGGGCGATCGGCACGCGTCCGCGTTCTCGACGAACGGCCTCGATGTCATCACGCATCTCGGCGAGCCGGTCGTGGTCGTCGCGCTCGCGGCCGTCGTGGCCGTCGCGGAGACTGTGCGTACGCGGAGCGTGTGGGTCGTGCCCTTCCTCCTGATCGTGGTGGCCGGGAACGGCATCCTGACGACGACGGTCAAGGAGCTCGTCGATCGCGTGCGGCCGGCGCTCAACCCGATCGCCGAGACGCTCGGTCCGTCGTTCCCGAGCGGCCACTCATCGTGGTCCGCCGCCTTCTTCGCCGCGGCGGCGCTGCTGCTCACGCGCGGTCGCGGCCGGGCCGTTCGGGCAGCCATCGGCGGGGTCGCAGCCGGGCTCATCGTCATGGTGGCCGGCAGCCGCGTGCTGCTCGACGTGCACTGGCTCAGCGACGTGATCGCGGGCCTGGCGCTCGGCTGTGCATGGTTCTCGATGTGCGCAATCGCATTCGGTGGACGCCTGCTCGAGTTCGGGTCGACCGCCGACGAGGTCGCCCGCGTTGCGACGGCCGAGACATCGGTGCCGGCCCGGCCGCTTCGCCGGCAGGCTCGGCCGACCGCTGGGACCGCCGATTGATCTTTCGGGACGACGGGCAAGCAATCACTGCCATGCCCATGATTGGCTTGCACTGCTCCCACGAGCAGATCCCGCCGAGCCGGCTCCTCAAGCACGTCCGCGAGGCTGAGGCCGCCGGCTTTGGCGCGGCCATGTCCTCCGACCACTTCTCGCCCTGGAGCGAGCGTCAGGGCGAGTCCGGCTTCGCGTGGTCGTTCCTCGGCGCGGCCCTCCAAGCGACGGAGCTGCCCTTCGGCGTCGTGAATGCGCCGGGTCAGCGCTATCACCCGGCGATCGTCGCTCAGGCCGCGGCGTCATTGTGCGAGCTGTTCCCGGGCCGGTTGTGGGTCGCCCTAGGCACGGGCGAAGCCTCCAACGAGCACATCACCGGCGAGCCCTGGCCATCCAAGGCGAAGCGCAACGCACGGCTACGAGAGTGCGTGGACGTCATGCGTGCCCTGTTCGCCGGCGAGACGGTGAACCACGAGGGCCTCGTACGCGTCGACCGGGCGCGCCTCTGGACGCTCCCCTCGCAGCCGCCCAGCCTGGTCGGCGCCGCGGTGAGCGCGGAAACGGCGCGCTGGTGCGGGGAGTGGGCTGACGGCCTCGTGACCATCAACCAGCCGCGCGAGACGCTCGAGCGCGTGGTCGACGCGTTCCGGGAGGGCGGCGGGGAGGGCCGGCCGATCTACCTGCAGGTCCATCTCAGCTGGGCCACGAGCGAGGAAGAGGCGCTGCGGATTGCCCACGAGCAGTGGCGGACGAACGTTTTCGCCCCGCCGCTCTGCTGGGACCTGGAGACCGTCGAGCAGTTCGACCTGGCCGCCGCCCACGTGCGGCCGGAGGACGTGCGGCAGGCGGTGCTGGTGTCCGCCGACACCGGCCGGCACGCCGCCTGGCTGGCCGAGCTCGGCGACCTTGGTTTCGAGGCAATTCATCTGCACCACGTCGGCCAGGACCTGCGTGGCTTCATCGAAGCGTTCGGCGAGCGCGTCCTGCCGGAGCTGGCCGCGTGAAGAGCAAGGCGACCAGCGATGTCTGGTGGAAGAACACCGTCTTCTACTGCCTCGACGTGGAGACCTTCTTGGACGCCGACGGCGACGGCTGCGGCGACCTGCCCGGTCTCTGCGAACGCGTGGACTACCTGACCGGGCTCGGGATCGGCTGCCTCTGGCTGATGCCGTTCATGCCGTCCTGCCAACGCGACGATGGCTACGACATCACCGACTTCTACGGCGTCGACCCGCGCCTCGGCACCCACGGGGACCTGCTCGACGTCGTCCGTGCCGCGCGCGAGGGCGGGATGCGCGTGATCGCCGACCTGGTCGTGAACCACACCTCCGACCAGCATCCCTGGTTCGAGGATGCGCGTCGGGGGCCGGAGTCGCCCTTCCACGACTTCTACGTGTGGCGCGACGAGAAGCCCGAGGAGCAGCCCGGCGATGTCGTGTTCCCCGACCAGGAGGAATCCAACTGGGCCTTCGACGAGCTGGCGGGGAGCTGGTACATGCACAGCTTCTACTCCCACCAGCCGGATCTGAACGTGGCCAACCCGGAGGTACGCGACGAGATCGCCCAGGTGGCCGGCTTTTGGCTCGAGCAGGGGCTGAGCGGGTTTCGCGTCGATGCGGTCCCGTTTCTGATCGAGCCCAGCGGCACCCCCGAGGAAAACCGTCAGGATCCGCATGAGCTGGTGCGCGACCTGCGCCGCTTCATCGGGCGGCGCAACGGGGAGGCGGTGCTGCTCGGGGAGGTCAACCTGCCACCGGAGCAGCAGCGCGAGTTCTTCGGCGACGAGGACGGCGACGAGCTGCAGCTGATCTTCTCGTTCACCGTCAACCAGGCGATGTTCCTCGCTCTCGCGCGGGAGGACGCGACCCCGCTGGAGCGTGCCCTGGGGGCGCTTCCACCGATCCCCGAGGACTGCCAGTGGGCCAACTTCGTGCGCAACCACGACGAGCTGACGCTCGACCAGCTGAGCGAGGACGAGCGCCAAGAGGTCTTCGCCGCCTTCGGACCGGAGCGGGAGCTTCAGCTATACGGTCGCGGGCTGCGGAGACGGCTGCCAACCATGCTGGGTGGCGACCAGCGGCGCATCCGGATGGTCTATTCGCTCGCGTTCTCGCTGCCGGGAACTCCCGTCCTGTTCTACGGCGAGGAGATCGGGATGGCCGAGAACCTCTCTATCGAGGGCCGCTACAGCGTCCGATCGCCGATGCAGTGGTCCGGCGAGCGCCAGGCCGGGTTCACCACCGCCGGCGAAGCCTCCCGTCCGCTCGTGGAGGATGGCCCGTTCGGGTTTCGCGAGGTCAACGTCGCGCGACAGCGGCGGGACCCCGACTCGATGCTCAACTGGATGGAGCGGCTGATTCGCCGCCGCCGGGAGTGTCCCGAGCTCGGCTGGGGCGAGTGGACGCTGCTCGATTCCGGTGACGCGGCGGTCTTCGCCCACCGCAGTGACTGGGACGACTCAACCGTGGTCGCAGCCCACAACCTATCCGGACGCGATGCCACTGCGCGGCTCGAGCTCGGAGGAGACGGCGCCCTGGTCGATCTCTTCCACGACGAGGATCACGAGCTCGAGGATGGCGCCGTCACGCTGGAGCTCCCTCCATACGGCGCCCATTGGTACCGCCTCCGCCGACCCGGTCGCCGGCTGCCCCCGTAGCGCCGTGACCGCGCTCCCGCGGTTATCGGAGGTTCTCGACGCGATCTTGGGGTATGCGCACCCCATTGAGGCATTGAGCCCAGGGAAGGGAAGGATGCTGGTCCGCGTGGCTGCCGCCCTGCTCGGCACGGCAGGCCTGCTCATACTCGGCATCGCACTGGCTGGCGGCGACTTCACCGACGCCCTGGACGACCTGGTGACCATCCTGCTGGCGGTTGCGGTGGTGGCGGCGCTCGCGGGCTGGGCCTACGAACGGCGCTCTGGCGCCGCGCGAGCGGCGCTCGACGAGCAACGGCGCGGCCGGATGGACGAGCGCGCCCGCGCGCTGGAGGAGGCGGCACGCGTGAGCGGCGACCGCGGCGAGCTCCTCGAGCGGAAGCTGGAGGAACAGCGCGAGGCGCTGCGGCATGAGCAGCGGCTGAGACTGCGGATCGAGAGAGCCCGTCAGGCCGAGCGGGAGTGGACGCGCGAGCTGCGCGAGCAAGTGCTCCGCTCGTACCGCACCGGCGGAGGAACCGGTGACCTGCACGAGCTCGTCCTCGAGGTCGCCACGCGCCTCTCCCAAGCCGAGTGTGGGCTGCTCCTGTCGAAGCGCGACGCCGACGGCGACGGCCGGCTCGACCTTGTGTGCCACAGCGGGTTCCGCAACGACCCCGCCGACAGCTCGGTGGCGCAGCGGTTCGCCGAGAGGGTCCTCGAGAGGAACGAGATCGTGCGCGAAGACGCCGCCGGGGATGGGGTATCCGCGGCCGACGAGGAAATCGATTCGCTCGTGGCGATTCCCGTGTACATGAATGACGGCTTCGAGGGAGTCGTCGTGTGCGCAAACCGCCCCGGGGGCTTCGAAGAACTCGACGACGACGTGCTGCTCGCACTCGGGGACCACGCGGGCGCCGTGCTCGAAAACCACCGCCTGCAGGGGCGCGTGCGCTCCTCCTACCTGGCAGTGGTCGGGATCCTGGCGGACGCCGTCGAGAACACGGACCCCTTCGTGGATTCGCATGCGATCGCGATCAGCCATTACGTGGACCGCGTCACCCGGCGCCTCGACTTCGACCCGGCCCGGCGCGAGCAGCTGCTGTTCACCGGGCTCTTACGCGACGTCGGAAAGCTCGGCATCAGCGAGCGGGTCCTGCTGAAACCCGGCCGCCTCACTCCGGACGAGCGGAACGTGATCGAGCTGCACCCGGAGATCGGTGCGCGCATCGTGGAGCGGGTTCCAGGACTGGCGGGCCTCGCCCCCGGCATCCGCCATCACCACGAGCGCTGGGACGGGCAGGGATACCCGGACGGCATGCGCGGCGACGAGATCCCGGTCGAGGCTCGGGTTGTGGCGCTGGTCGATTGCTTCAGCGCCCTCATCTCCACCCGCCCCTACCGGGAGCGCCTCACCCCGGAAGAAGCGTGTGTGGAGATCGAGCGCTGCGCTGGAAGTCAGTTCGATCCCGAGATCGCGGCGCTCTTCGTCGAGGAGGTCCGCCACCAGCCGCCCGAGCCGCCGTACCCGGAGGCCCTCCCCGCGGTGTTGCCCGCGCTGGCCCCGGCCGAGGAAGCTATGGCCACGGGGCGGCTCGGAGCCGCCTCGGCCGCCGCGAGTGACAACGTGACCCTGCTGCACTCGCATCGATACCTGCAGGAGGTGGCGGCCCGGGAGGCAGAGCGCGCCGCCCGGACCCGCCAGCCATTCGCCGTGGCCATGATCGAGCTGTCGGAGCTGTCGACCATCAACCGACGCGAGAGCTACGCGGCGGGCGACATGGCCTTGCAGGCGGCGGCTCGAGAGCTTGAACGAACGATGGCCGGGGACCCGGCGACGATCGGCCGCTACAGCGGACGTCGGCTCGCCGTGGTGTTGCCAGGCACCGGCAACGCCGGCGCGGCCGAGCGCGGGGCCCAGCTGATCGAACAACTGGAGCACCTCGAGCGCTCGGGCCCGCGCGTGCGTGTGGGTGTGGCCCAGTGGCAGCCCGGAGACCACGGCGAGGACGTCTTCGCGCGGGCCCGCCTGGTCCTCGAGGGCACACCGGCCGTGACCTAAGCGCTGCCTGATCCGCGCGTCGTCGGCAGCCAACGACATCTCTTACGCGCGCAGGACCTGGCACACGATCCGACCTCACATGCACGTGTACAGCCTCCAGAGACAGCAGCTCGTCCCGCTGGCGCCCGCCGAGACCTTCGACTTCTTCGCCGATGCCTTCAACCTCGAGGCGATCACGCCGCCGTGGCTGGGGTTCGAGGTGGCGACCCCCGGCCCGATAGCGATGGGCGCCGGGGCGCTCATCGAGTACAGGCTGAAGCTGCATGCGCTGCCCCTGCGCTGGCTCACACGAATCGAGGCCTGGGAACCCGGCCGGCGATTCGCGGATCGCCAGGTTCGCGGGCCCTACCGCCTCTGGCATCACACGCACACGTTCGACGCACATGAGCGCGGCACCGTCATGCGCGACCTCGTGCGCTACGCGCTGCCGCTCGGTCCGATCGGGCGGCTCGCCCGGGCGGTCGTTGTGCGCCGCGACCTCGACCGGATCTTCGACTACCGGCGCGATGCGGTCGCCGCTCGGCTGGGGAGCGCATGAGCGCCGGGTACTTCACGGACGACTCCGTGCTCCGTCAGGTCCACCGGGAGCGTGCGGTGGCACTCTCCGGGCCGCGCGCGCTGCTGATGCAGGCGGCTCACCCGCTTGCGGTGTCGGGTCTGCTCGCGCACTCGACCGCCCTCGACGAGCCATACGAACGCCTCGCCCGCACGGCCCAGGTGCTCAGCACGATCGGGTTCGGCTCGAAGAGCGACGCCGATCGCGCCGCGGCCAAGGTGCGCGCGATGCACCGCCGGGTGGAAGGCAGGCTCAAACACGCCGCTGGTCCGTACCCCGCCGGCACGAGCTATCGCGCCGACGATCCCGACCTGCTCCTTTGGGTCCTGTTCACGCTGGTCGACTCGGCGCTGGTCGTCTACCGCAAGTACGTCGGCCCTCTGAGCGCCGAAGATGCCGCCCGGCTCTGGGACGACTATCGGGTCATTGGGCGCCTCTTCGGAGTGCGCGAGCGCGACATGCCGCCGGACACTCATGCCCTCGACGAATACCGCCGCACGATGCTCGACGGCGACCGCCTCTACGTCAGCGACTGGGCGCGAGAGCGCGCCCGCGAGATTGTTCTCCGGCCGCCCGTGCCGTGGGCCGCGCGCCCACTGCTCGAGACCGCGAACTTCATCACGATCGCGCTACTCCCCGACCGCATCCGCGAGCAGTACGGCTTCTCGGCGCTGCCGCCGGTGTTCGTGCGCAAGGCGCTGGTGGAGGGCGGGGCCCAGTACGTCAGACGCGCGGTTATCCCCCTCCTGCCCGACCGGCTGCGGCTCGTGCCGCCGATGGCGGCTTGATCTGTACTGCCTCGAGGAGGCCGTTGCGCGCTTGCTGATCGACTTGGCCGCCCGGGATGGGAATGCCGAGAATCGTCCGCATCCTCTCGGTACCCCTCTGTCTACGCACTAATCCATCTGCAGGGAGGTTGCACACTCTCTGGTGGATAGGTCCGTCTTTGGGTAGGCGAGACCCAATGGCCGAGACATACACGAAGTTAGGGCGATGATGGGTCCTTTCGAGGTAGTCCTCGCTCCTTGGCGCGCCGTGCGGGTGCTTGCCCGCGCGGCCGAGGATCTCAACGCCGTGGCGGAGCGCGCCCGCCGAGACCCCGACCCCGTCGAGGAGGCGCGCGAGCGCCTGGACGCACTCTTCACCGAACTCGAGACGCTCATTGTCGCGATCCGGAGGGTGGACGCGAGCGCGGTCGCGCTCGGCACCGGAGGTGAGGACCTCCTGGTGGCGACGCGTTCGTTGGACTCGACGGCTCGCGCGATCGAGACGGGAGGCCGTGAGCTGCGGCGCACCGGCGAGGTCCTCGACGAGCACACGCAGCAGCTCATCACCGGCGGCCAAGACCTCACGGCCGTGGCCAAGGATCTGGCCGACTCACTGCGGGTCCTGCGGGCTGCGCTCCCCCGTCTGCTGGAGGGGCTCGACAGCGTGGAACAGCTCGAGGAATCGGTTGAGACGGTGGCGGAGACCGTCGAGCCGCTTCAGGGCGTCGCCAAGGGAGTCGGGCGAGTATCGGACCGCCTGTCCCGCCAAAGCTGACGCTCGCTCGCCTCAGTCAAGACCTAGCGGTGTTGCTCGATTAGGAGGCGTGCCATCGATTGGGCTCGCTGTGCCGCACGGGCGTCGCCCTCGGCGGCGGAGACGATCGAGCCCTTCATGAGGAGGTGCCACGAGCGCGCGAAGGACGCTGGGTCGCGCAATGCGGCCTGCGTTGCGAGACGACCCACGACGCTGGCTTGGCCAGCCGGATCGGCGGAGCCCATTTCGAGCAGCACGGTGATTAATGAGCGGGCTTCGAAGTCGTCGCGGTGGAACCATTCGTCGAACAGCTCGAAGATCGCGAGTAGCTGTTCCTCGGGCGTGGTGCCACGTCGCCTTGCCTCTGCCTCGACCCACGCCAGCGTCCAGCGTTCCTCGCGGGGGTCGAGGAACACGATCACGAGGTCGTCACCCCAGCCCGCTCGATCACTTCGTCCATGGCCGGACCAAAACCAGTCCGGGTGGATCTGGGGCCGGTCGGTGCGGAGGGATGCGGGCGGTCATCTCCTGACTACCTCGATCTGAAGGCTCGGTGTCGCGTTTTTCGCGTCTCGGGCGCCGGGAGATCGAGACAACGCGATCACGTACGAGGCTTGGGCGATTCAGCGGCTGGTAGCAGCGCGGACACTCGGGAACGTACGCCCAGCTCGCGGCGCTGTAATAGCTGAGGCGACAGCCTGGACAGGTGTAATAGGGCACCGGACGACCTCCTGAGTAGAACTGCGAATGCAGGCCAAGGCCCGTCATCGCTCGAAGCGGGGGCGCGGGGTTTCCCCCGCGCCCCGTTCGCTCACCGGCGCCTCTGCTTTCCGCCCTTCTTCTCGACGCCCTCGGTGTCGATCTGCTCCTTGCGCACCTGATCGGAGACGGTCTGCTCGTCGGTGATCGTCTCCTTGTCGAGCCGCACGCGCTCCTTCGGGACCGCGCGCTTCTCCGTAACGACCTCCTCCTCGTGCAGCACGACCTCGTGCTCCTCCTCGGAGATATCGGGGCCGGCCGTGGCACGGCCCCGGTTGGCGTCCGTGATGGGCTCCCGCTCGACGCGCACTTCCTCGCGCTGCACCGGCACGGTCTGTGTGGCCTCCTCGGTCACGACGTACTTCTTCAGCCGGGCCCGCCCGCGCTCGCGCTTGGCCGTGCCGACCCGCAGCTCTTCCTCTGAGCGCGTCATGGCGTCGTCAGTGGTCGGCCCGCTCACGTCGCGCCCGACCGGCGCGCGGTCGCCGCGGACGCGCCCGGTGTCCGAACGGGACTCCGAGTAGTCGAGCCCGTAGTGGGCGTATAGCCGAGCCTCCTCCTCCTGTGACAGCTCGCCGTCAGCCTCCACCGACGGCGCGTCCTTCACTTCTTGCTTGGAGTAGCCGATCCGTACGTCCTCACCGTCGACCCGCGCGCCGGCCAGTGGCGCGAAGCTCGACTTCATCCCCAAGAGGCCCGTGTGCACGAGCAGCCATTCCGGCCGGCCGGTGTGCTGGTCGAGGTAGACCTCCTCGAGCCTCCCGACCTTCGCCCCCTCCTGGTCCACCACGTTGCGGCCGCGCCACTCGTAGGCCTCCCTCATCCCGGTCCGTTCTGTACCGGTACCTGTCATGTCGTTCCTCCCTCGGCGTCCCGATGGACGCGCTCGTAGCCCTGAGCCCGGCACAGTGCGGGGCTCCTCTTTCCGCCGGCTGCCTTTCCCTCGATGTCACGCGCGTCGAGCGGGGCGTGAGCCGCCCCGCTCGCGCGCGTGAGGTGCCCGGATGCACCCGCGGCGCGTGCATTTGAGGTGGAACCGGGGCACGCGCCCCGTCCGGGAACCGCTTGGTTCTGCTGGATTTGTCGCCGAGCCATCGATACACACATCACATTTCTGGATGTTAATGTCTCTACCCGAGACAGCGGTGTCTTAACACTCGGGCTTGAATCCTCGGCGAGCGAGACCTGAGCGGCGATCGTGTCGACGCGCCGGGCTGCGCGCTGTGCCCTTGTTTCGCGTGGTCGCCGAAGCGGGCATCGATCCTCCATGAGCCGGGAGAGCGCGAAACCGGAGGAACTTCCGCCACTCGATCTCCGCAAGCTGCGTGACTTGGACGTGCAGCAGCCGTCCGCGCCCGGCCGGCCGGCTCACCTAAGCGCCGCAAGCGGGGTTGTTCGTAGGGGCGACTTCGTCTACGTGATCGGAGACGACGAGCTGCATTTGGGCGTCTTTCGGCTCTCGTCGAGCGAGCCCGGTCGGCTGCGGCGGGTGCTGGCCGGCGAACTGCCCGACGATCACGGCGAGCGCTCGGGCGTGAAGCCGGACCTCGAGGCGCTTACCGTGCTGCCGCCGTTTGACGGCCACCCCTACGGGGCGCTCCTCGGTCTCGGCTCCGGCTCCGCGCCGGAGCGCGACCGAGGCTTCGTCTGCGGGCTCGCCGCGGACGGCTCGATCGCGGGCGAGCCGGATGAGCTCGACCTTGCCCCGCTCTACCAGCTGCTGCGCGAGCACGTCGCCGAGCTCAACGTCGAGGGCGCCGCGACGATGGGCGAGCGTCTTTGGCTGCTCCATCGCGGCGCGTCGCAGGAAGACTCCAACCTCGTCGTGGAGTTGTCGCTCGAGCAGCTGCTGCATTCGCTGCAAGACGATCTGTGCCTCGACGCCGAAGAGCTGGAAGCCGTGCGCAGGTACGACCTCGGCGACATCGACGGCGTGGAGCTCACGTTCAGCGACGCTACGCCGATCGCCGACCAGCTGCTGGTCTTCACCGCCTCGGCCGAGGCGGATGACGGCCGCATCAGCGGCTCGGTGGTCGGCACGCTTGGGCTCGACGGCAGCGTGCAGCGCCTTCGCACGATCGACCGTCGCTGGAAGGTCGAGGGCGTACACGCCTCGATCGACACCGGCGTGCTCGACTTTACGTTCGTGTGCGACCAGGATGACCCCGAAACCCCGGCACCGCTGCTGTCCGCAACGATGCCGCTGGAGGGTCGGCTCGAGTACAACGAGGGCTGACCGCCGGTCGTACCGGTGAATCAGGTGGGGGCGGTGATTCCCTGCTGGCGAAGGGCGGCCTGCATCGCTGGCTCGAACCGCGACCGGATCGAGGCCGCGGCCGCGCGTTCCTCGCCGGCGATTCGCTCCGCCATTCGCGCGGTCTCGTCGTCGCCGGCCCGCCGCGCGACGCGCATGAGCTGCTCGTAGGCGGCAATCTCGAGATGCTCGAAGGCAAAGGCGAAGCCGGCCAGCTTGGCCGGCGTGTCCGGCTGAGCGCCGAAGAAGGCGCTGAGGTTCAGACCACCGACCCGTAGCAGCACGTTCTTGAAGCGCGACGGCCGCTCCCCGCGTGCGTACAGGCGGGCCTGCACGGCGGCCTGCTGAGCGCGTGTCTCCTCGAGATGCTCGTTGAAGACCTTCTGCAGGTCTGGATCCCCAGTGATGGCCTGGCCCTGCTCGAGGAGCTGAACCGCCTGCGCCTCGATCGCGTGCGCGTCCGCCAGGTACTTGCCGAGCTGGTTGCCGAGATCGCCCGCGAGCGACCTCACGAAGCGACGCCTCGACCGCGCGGTCAAAGCCGGCGGCGAGCCGCTCGGCCATGGCGGCCTCCTGCTCCGCGATGGATCGCGCCACGGCAACGGTGTCCTGGTCGCCGGCTCGCTCGGCGACGATCGACAGGAGCTCGTACGCGGCCAGCTCCATGTGCTCATACGAGTAGGCATGCGAGACGAGCTTGCCGGGCGTGTCCGGCTGGGAGCGCGCGAACAGGACCATCCCGACCCCGCCGGCGCGAGCCGCGAGATCCTTGATCTTGGACGGGTCCGCTTCAAGCGCGTCCAACCGACTGCGAACAAGTCGCTCCTGTTCCTGCGTTTCAGTGAGGTGCTCGCGGAACGCCCGTGCCAGCACCGGGTCGCGAGCCAGCCGCGGGGCCACCTGCATCTGCTGGAGCGCCTGCTCCTCGATCGAGTGGACGTCCGTGAGGTGCTTGATGAGCTGTTCCATGAGCGCGTCTGCCATGTCGCCCTGGTACCCGGGTGTGCTGAGCTCACGCCTCGAAGACGGCTAACCATGTTCCTGGTAGAGGCGTGCTCGCTCCACGGCCGCCGAAGCCATCTGGGCGAGATGGATGAGGACGGCCTCGTCGCTCTCGGTGAAGGATCCGTCTTGCTTGTCGAAGAGCTGGATGGCGCCGAGCTCGCTGCCGTCGAGCGCGGTCAGCCCTGCGGCAAGCCATCCCTTGAGCGGTTGATTGCCTACTGCGGTGCGGAATGCAGGCAAGGCAGCGAGTTCCTCGCCGGCGCTCCTCACGGAGCCGCCGGCGAGGCGGATGACCCGGTATATCGCGAACAGGTCGAGCCACTGCACGAACACCGTCCAGCGCCTGTCGGCCTGCGAGTGGGAGACCGCTTCCGCCGCTCGGGGCTGGCCGGCCACTGCGACCGTCGCCACGCAGCACTCGGCGGCCACGAGCTCGCGTGCCTGCTCGGCCACCAGCCGCAACATCTCCTCGAGCGAGTCGGACGCGTTGAGGGCGAGCGAGACGTCGGCCAGGAACGTCGACAGCTGACGCGACATCTGGGTCTGGCGCCGTTCGAGCCGCGCCGCTTCCTGGGCCTCCCGGAACCCCCGCTGCACCATCTCGAACGAGGACAGGCTCTCGAGAAAGAAGTCACCGGCTGCGTGAGTCACCTGCTGGGTCTCCGTCGAGCCTGACGCTTCCTCCAGCAAAGAGACAAGGGCCTCCTGGTGGGCCACGGCCAGGTCGAGCACGCTCAGCCGCCGGCTAACCGCCTCGCGGCCGAGCTCGTAGGCGATCCGAAGCGAGCCCTCGCTCGGGTCGTCCAGGTAGTCCGCAAGAGCGGACGCGTAGGCGGCTCGAAACGCTACGACTCCGGTGCCTCCGCCCACGCTCACAGCCGCACGCCGAGATAACGGACCGCCACCACCAGGGCGTCGTCCGATGGCTTCCAGTGGGCGGCAAGGACCCGGTCCGTGATCGCCTGAGTCGGCCCGGAGGTGTCGAGCGAATCCCCGAAGGCGGCCTCGATGCCGTCTGTCGCCAGGACGAGCACGTCGCCAGGCAGAACGTCGATCGTCGTCGCTCTCACGTTTGGCAGCTGGTGCCCGGGAATGCCGCTGCCAAGCGCGAGAGATCCCTTCAGCCGCGTCACTGACGGGTCGCCGCTCAACACCCGCCCCTCCACGTTGCCGACGCCGACCCAGGTCATCGTTTCCTCCGCAGGCGAAACGAAGGCCAGGCTGATCGCCGCCCCGCGCGTGTTCCGCAAAGCGGAGTGGCAGCGCTCCACCAGCAGGGCGAGGTCTCGGCTCGGCCTTTCGCGCACGACCCGGCCGGCGGCCCGCGCGGCCCGGGCTGCCTCGCCCCCGTGCCCGAGGCCGTCGATCGCCGCAACGAGCGCGCCCTCGGGCAGGACCTGGACGACCGCAAGATCGCCGCTCGTCGCCTCGCCCCGCCGGCACCTCGTCGCAACGCCCCACTCGACCGGGTACCGTGCCGCTCGCTCAGGCACGCCGCCGGCGCTCCTCGCGCATGCGCGCCAACTCGTCGCGGAACCTCCATTTCGTCATGGTCACGGTCGTGCCGGTGTCGGGGCCCGACACGACCTCGAAGTCGTCCATCAGGCGGCGTGCTCCGGGCAGGCCGAGGCCAAGGCCGCCCCTGCCGCTGTAGTCGTCGCGGACCGCCGCCTCGACGTCGCGGATGCCCGGCCCGTCGTCGCTGGCGACGACCACGAGGCCGTAGCGGTCGGGCTCCTCGCACGGCCTCAGGACGATTTCCCCATGGCCGGCGTGCACGACGATGTTGCGCCCGACCTCCGAGATGGCGGTGGCTATGAGAATGGGATCCGGTCTGGGAAAGCCGAGCCGTTCCGCCAGGGCGCGTCCTTCCGCGCGCGCCGCCACTAGATCTGCGTCGCCCGTGATGGGAACGCGGACCTCATCCTCCATCCTCTGCGTCCCCCCGGGTCAAGCGATCGAGCAGCGATATCGCGGCGTCTAGGTCGAGGGCCACCCGCAGCGGCTCCAGGTTCAAGCGGAACTGCACCATCGCGATCGCCACGTCCGGCTGGATCCCGACGATGACGGTCTCGGCCCCCCGCAAGCTCGCGGTGAGAACGATCGCTCGCAACGACCGCGCTACGAACGAGTCGATGACGTCGAGGGCGGCGACATCGATCACGATCCCCCGCGCGCGATACCTCCCCACCAGCTCGGCGAGCTCGCCGCGGAGCTCCACCACCTCGCTGTCCGATAGATCCGACTGGATCGAGGCGATGAGGTAGTCACCTTGGCGCAGGATCGCAACCGACATCGCCGCGTCGACCTACGTCTCGACGTCGCCCGTCGCGTCGCCGGCCGCACCCTCTCGGTAGCCGGCCAGTCTCTCGGCCTCCTCCAGCCCTCCCTGCAGGTCCCCCACCGTCTTCATCATCCCGAGGTCGACGTCGAGATCGACGAGCGTCTGGGCTATCTCGGACGACAGCCCGGTGAGGATCGTGCTCGCACCCATGAGCCGCGATGCCTCGACGGTCTGAACGAGATGATTGGCGACGGTGCGGTCGATCGTGGCGACGCCGGTGATGTCGATCACCACGACAGTGGCTCGGTTGTCTCGAATCGCCGCCAGGAGCTGCTCGGTGAGCTGGCGGGCGCGCGCGGAGTCGAGCATGCCGATGATCGGCAGGATGAGCAGGCGCTCGCGCAGCTGGAGGACCGGCGTGGACAGCTCCCGCATGGCCTCTTGCTGGTCGTGGATGACCCGCTCACGCTCCTCGACGAAGCTCACCCCAACGGTCACCGCGATTCGGTTGGCGGCAGGCTCATACGCGTCCAGGATGCGATTCAGAAGCTCGAGATCATCCTGGTACTTCGCGAACAGCGAGCGCGCCAGCACGTCTCGCAGGAGCAGCACGATCCCGAGCACCTCATGGGTTTCCACCCCGCGGGGGATGATTCTCTCGGACAGCTCGCGCGCGTAGGTCTGCAGCGTCTCGATGCTGCCGGTCTCCAGGGCGTCCACGTAGTTGTCGTAGACCTCGGTCGCCTCCGAGAAGATCTCCTCGTCCGACATCACGCTCAGGAGCTCCGCCTCGCTGATGCGCCGAGCCCATTCCTCCCGGAGCTCGGTGCGGCTGTCGCGCAGGTACGCCACCAGCTCCTGGAGGAGGAGGCGGCGTCCTCGCTCATCCGCTGATCGTCCGTCCGCTGGCGACCTCGTCTCAGCCGTCGGTCGGGCTGCTCGTCCATCCGCTCCTCCTCCATTTCGGTGGCGCGCGCGAGTGGTGGCTGGCGCTTCATGCAGCTCGCGGACCTCGAGCGCGGGCTCCGTCGAGGAAGAGGCCGGTGATCGTGGCGATGATGTCCTCCTTGCCCAGAGGCGGGGTCGATGTGAGCACGCCGACGATCAGTCCGATGAGCGACTCGGTCAGGCGAGCGCTCGCGATGTCCGGCCGGATGTCGCCCGCTGCCTGACCGCGCTCGAAAAGCTGGCGCAGCGGCTGGATGACCCGGCGCTCGAACCGCTCCGGGTCGGACCGCACCCGCTCGCGCGCCAGGAGCACGAAGGAGTCCCCCACGTCGACCAGCGCGCGAACCGCACGCGCCACCCCCTCCTCCGGGGACACCTCGTCGATCCTGGCCGAGGCCAGCCCTTCGTCGGCCTCGCTCACCGCGGCCCGTGCCAGCTCGTCGAGCAGGGCCTGCCGGTTCGGGAAATAGCGATAGACCGTGGCGCGGGCCACTCCGGCAGCCGCAGCGACGTCGTTCATGCTCGCCTGCTCCCCGTGCACGGCGAGTATCCGCGCCGCTCCGTCGAGGATCGCCGCGGCGACGCGCTGTTGCAGCGGCTGTCTGGCAACGGTTCCGACATCATCGTCTCGCAGTAAGTCTACGGCCTCACTTGACGAGATGATAATGTCTCAATTAGATTCGTTGATGTCCTATGAACCTGGAGGATGAGTGATGTCGCTGGCGGAGCGAACGCGGACTGGCCTACGAGAGATGCCGACGAACGCTGCTTGGCTGATGTCCCGCGCTCGCGACCGACGGAGGCAGCTGAGCGCGGCCGGTGGTCGACGCGGCACCCGTCGGCGGGGGCTCGGTCGAGACCAAGATGCAGCGCGCGCGCGAGGCCGCGGAGCGGGCTCGCGAGGCCGAGGAGCGTGCCGTGGAGGCGGGGCGCGAGGCCAAGGAGCGCTCCGACCACGCCCGGCAGGTGAGTGAGCGTGGACGCGCCCGCATGGCCGAGGTGGACCGCGAGACCAGCCGGCAGGTCAAGCAGCGCGTCGCCGAGGCCGAGAAGGCCGCCCGCGAACTGGTGGACGCGTGAGCGCCAGACCGCCGAGGCGGATGCCGAAGAGGAGCAGCAGCAGGCTTACGCCGAGGTCGAGGAGGAGATCGAGGACGCGCAGGAAGACGCCGAGGAGGCCCAGGGGCGAGCCGAGGCCCTCGTAGAGGACGCCACCGAGAAGCTCGCGGAGGCCAGGCGACTCGCGCAGGAGGGCGCCGAGGCCGCGCGCGCCGCGGCCGAGGAGGCGCAACGGCAGGCGCAGCAGCTCGCCGGCGAGGCGGAGCAGCAGGCGAGCGACGCCGAGGCCCAGGTCGCGGCCGCCGAGAAGATCCGCGAACGCCCCAAGGCGACAGCGAAGGACACCGCGCGCCGCCTCGACCAGGAGGCCAACGGGGGTTTGGAGTCGTACCACAAGCCGGAGCTGGTCGAGCTGGCGGCTGCCATCGGCATCGAAGGGCGGACGACCATGACCAAGAGCGAGCTCGTCGACGCGATCGCGAAGGCGTCTCGCGCCAAGCGGTGAAGGGAGGCCACGCGATGCGACCCCTCAGCAGGAAGACCCGATTGCAGAGGCTTCGGAAGACAGTCAACAACTCGCTCGAGATGCCGAGCATCAAGTCCGCCATGCCGAGAGTCGGCTCGGGCAAGGCTGCCAAGACCGGCTTGCTCGCCGCTGGCGGCCTGGCCGCGCTCACGGCTGGCAGCGCCGGCATCTCTTCGCTCAGACGCCAAGGGGAGGGGGCGTCCGACGAGGCGTGATCGCCATGCGCCGATCGCCCGTGGCCGCGCGGCCGGTCATCGAGCCAGGCGCCCTTCCGACGGCCTGTTCGTCGAGGCGTCGATCGTGGCGCGGCTCCTGGGCATCCGCCTGTTGACGCTTGACGCAACCGTCGCGCTGGTCCCGGCCGACGTTACGGCGCGAACCTCCCCGCGTGGGGCCTCGCCGGCGGGGACGCCGCCGCGCCCCGCGGGCATCCCTCCGGCCCAGGCTCGCGCCACGGGACGCGGCCTGGCCGACGCGGTCAGGAGCATCAACGAGGGGGCCGAGCTTCTCGCCGAAGCGCGTCGCAACGGCCCTTGACCGGCGCGGCCGATCGCCGCCCAAGAAGACCACATCGTGCTCCGACTCGACGCAAACGGCTTCGAAGCCCAGCCCCGCGTGCCCCGACCGCGATGAAGCAGTTGCCTCCGGCCAGGTCCGGCCCTCGTAGTTGACGCACGGCGCGCCCTTGGCGCCGCGGCTGACGTCGAACGTGAAGGCAGGGCTCAGGCGAAGCTAAAGGTTGGGCCCCACCAAGCCGACGCAATCATCGATATGAATCGGATGACAGTAGGGCTCATTGGGCTCCTCTTGGTCGCCGTGGTCGCCGCCGGCGTGTTCGCCGTGCGCGGCACCGGGGGCAGCGACGGGGGCGGGTCGGATGAGGATGCGGTCAGGCAGGTGCTGACCAACCTTCAAACGGCCAGCCGCGAGGGCGACGGTGAGCGCATCTGCGATCAGATCTTCACGCCCAAGCTGGCCAACCTGGTGACCTCGTCCGCTGCCAGCGGCAGCTGCGCGACCGAGGTCAAGGCGAAGCTGTTCTCGCCGGACGCTGCGATCGAGGTCCAGAGCGTCAACGTGACGGACGAGTCCAACGCCACCGCCATCGTCGAGGAGGCCAACGGCAACACGTCGACGGTCTTCTTGGTCAGGCAGAGCGGGGTCTGGCGCATCCGCAGCGTGACCCCCGCCTAGCGACCCCCGCAATAAGAAACGGGGGGCCGCGCTAAGCGCGACCCCCCGCTCGGGTTCCGTCTGGTACTGCAGCTTGATCAGCCGGTGGCGCAGATCGCGTAGGCGTGGCGGCACGCCCCCTGTCGGGACCCCGTTCCGCCGACCGAGAAGCGAACGTACGACGGAAATTCAGATCCCGCTCGCACTTTCCTTAGCGGTCTGCAAGATGCACGAGATGCGCGATCCGAGCGTGTGCACGATCGCGCAGAAACTGGACGCGGCCCGCCTTAGCGACGCCGCGTCCAGGCCCAGGGGGAGGGGGGGGGGGGGGAGGGAGGGTGGGGGGTGGGGCCGGGCCGGGGAAGGGGCTGCCTTCGCCTCCGCGGTCGGCACCCAGACAAGCAGTGCCGCGAGCGCGCGTCAGCACCTGTCTTCACCGGACTACCTCCCGCCGACCTTCTTCAGGAACGGGATCAGCTTGGCGACGAAGTCGTTCTTCGGGCTCGCCGAGTTGGGATCGTTGTGCGAGTAGGTCGTGTGGCGGTCCAACAGCACCAGCCGCTTCTTGGGATGCCGGACTGCTGCGCCAGGATCGTCGCCGCGTCGAGCACCCGCTGGCCGCCCAGGGCCGCGCCGAACGCGTAGATGCGCAGCCGCTTGGGCAGGTCCTTGCCGTGCGTCGCGCGCACGTCGAGCACGTTCTGCGCCGGGTTCTTGTTGCCCGCCGCGACGGCGCCTGAGTCGATCGTCAGCCGCTGCGGGTGGTACCAGGCGGTGCCGTCCAGGCTCTTCAGGCCCCAGCCCGAGAACATCTGCGCGTAGCGCCTGATCGGGGTCAGCTCGCCGTCCCGGATCCAGGGCCGCGGTGTGCCGCTGTCGGCCAGCCGTCCGAGGTGCGCCTGCGCCGCGATCAGCGCCGGCCGGCGAGGTCTCGACGTCGAGCGCGTACCCGTACTGGCCCTCGTTGGTCGGCTCGACCGGCGGCTTCAGGTTGGCCGGCAGCGCGGGCCAGGCCCAGCCGATCGAGGTGTCGTCCGGAGCGGTGAGCACGCTCAGCGCCCCGCTCGTGTTGAACAGGCCGGCCAGCGGCGCTGGGATGCCGCCGAACGTGAGCCACGGCGTGGAGGTGGACAGCGTCTGCAGCGACGCGCGCGCGGCGTCGGGCGTGACCGGAGCCGGGCTGCTGCCGCCGTCGATGTAGACCAGGCCCCACAGGTCGCTCGCGCCGGACTTGCCGTGGAAGTCCCAGGTCGCGTACGCGGTGGTGATCGAACCGCCGAGCGAGTGACCGCCCATCGCCACGCGCCCGCCGAGCTTCTTGGCCTCCTTGACGACCCGGCGGATGTCCTCCACCTCGACGCGCATGCCCCAGTTGCGGGCGAACGCGACGTCCTCGGTCGGGATCGACTGGAAGGCGGGTGAGATGCTCGGGTCGGTGAGGTGACCGAGGTAGTAGTCGAAGACCTGTTGCGGGGTCGCCGTGCCCGCCTTGGCCTTGTTGAACATCGAGTGGTCCTCGAGCAGGTTCTCGCGGCGCTCGACCGCCCACACCTGCCAGCCCTTCGCGCGCGTGACCACGTCCTTCGCCAGCGGCACGAAGTAGGACGCGCTCGCCGAGGTGCCCGGGTTGAGGATGAGCACGTTGCGGGCGTTCTTCGGGCCGACCTTGAGCGCGCCGACCTTGTCGTACTTGGCGGGCGTCCCAGGGGCGTCGAAGCCCTTCAGCCGCTCGAAGCTGACCCGCACCTTCGCCGACGCCGCGGGCGAGCGCAGCCAGCGCAAGGCCGAGCAGCGACAGTTACCCAGGCAGATCTCCTCCTCGAGCGCATAGGCGGATCATGCACCGCGGCACGCCGGCTGCCCAGCGCGGCTTGACCAGTCTTCGCTGGGTCAACTGTGCACGTGCACAGTCGACTCGGACATAATCGACGGCATGGCCGTGCAGCTCCGAGCCAGCGACGTGATCCGCAGGATCGTCGCGCGCGTGGACCTCGACGAGTTCACCGAGCGCGTGCTGGACAGCTTCTGGGAGCGCCCCGAGTACCAGCGCTTCCGCCCGCTGCGCGAGGACGTGCGCTCCTGGGTGCGCTGGAACATCGACCTGATGATCCGCTGGCTGGTCGACGGCCAGCCGCCCAGCGAGTCGGACCTGGAGCGCTTCCGCGAGCGCGCCCGGATGCTGGCGGCGAACGGGATGCCGGCCGACATCGTGCCGGCCAACTTCAGACGCGGCGCGCGCTACGCCTGGACCGCGATGCTCGACGCGGCCCGCGAGGACGAGCGCGCCGCGCTGGTCGAGAGCGCCGACCTGCTGTTCGAGTTCATCGACCGCGTGTCGCAGCTCTTCTCGGACACGTACGAGTCGGCCGGACCCGCGGCCACGATCTCGGAGGAGGAACGCCGCGCCCGGGCGCTGATCGCGAGGGCCGTGCGCCGGCGAGGAGCCGAGCGGTGAGGACCTGCAGCTCGCCGAGCGCATCGGCTTCGAGCTGAGCGGCGCGTACCGGCCGTTCGTGCATGGTCGCGCCGGCGTGGTCGGTGCAGCGCCACATGACGCTCGCGGCGCGGCTGCGCGCCCGGCACCTGCTGGCGGCGTCGGAGGGTCGCCGGGTGGCGGGGCTCGCGAACCGCAAGGTCCCCTGGCGCGAGCTGGGCCTGGATCCGCGCGCGGCGATCGCGCAGGGAGGCCGCACGCGCCGCGCCGAGCTGCTGGAAGCCTTCGACGAGCTGCGGGTGGTCGTCGACGTCGCGGTGCGGAACGGTCGCACCGGCGAGCTCGAGCCGGACGACCACCTCGCCGAGCTGCTGCTGCGGCGATCCCCGCGGCTCGCCACCAGGCTGCGCTCGCGCGTGTACGACCAGCTCGCCGCCCACGACCCCGAGCTCACGCGCACGCTCGACGCGCTGATCGAGCACGACTTCGACCGCGGCGCCACGGCCACCGCGCTACCCGTGCACCGCAACACGCTGACCAACCGGCTCAACCGCATCCGCGCGGTCACCGGGCTCGACGTCGACAGCTCCGACGGGCGCGGCCTGCTCTGGCTGGCGTGGCTGGAGCGGCGCGGGTCGTCGGCGCGCTAGGCCGCGACGGCGTTGTAGTAGCGCACGGCCAGGCCGGTCAGCAGCGTCTCGAAGCAGGCCTCGATCGTCATGTCGTGCTGGTCGGCGTAGGCGCGCAGGCCGGCGCGCTCGATCGCCTCGCTCTCTGCGATCACGTCGTCGACGAGGTCGGGGTGCTCGTCGGAGAAGTACGCCCCCATCGAGTAGAGGCTGGTGTCCATGAGCGACTCGAGGAACGAGTCGGCGCCGGTCGCACGGCTCGGCTTGGCGGCCATCGGCCGCAGGTTACCCGGGGGTATGGCGATCCGCGCGCAGCCGGCCGAGCCCGCCGCTTGCGGCTAGGGTCCCCAGGTCGATGGCACAGCGCGACGAGATCATCGCCTACCTCGACGACCTCCTGGAGATCGAGGCGTTCACCGACTACGGGCCGAACGGCCTGCAGGTGCCCGGCGCGGCGGAGGTGTCGCGCGTGACCACGGGGGTCTCGGCGCAGCGCGAGCTGTTCGAGCAAGCGGCTGCCGCCGGGGCGGAGCTGGTGCTGTGCCATCACGGCCTGTTCTGGGAATTCCACTCGCGCGCGATCGGCCCGGCGATGAAGGAGCGACTGAGGATCCTGTTCGACGCCGACATCTCGCTCGCGGGCTATCACCTGCCGCTCGACGCGCACCCCGAGGTCGGCAACAACGCCCTGATCTGCGGGGCACTCGGCCTGGAGCGTGCCGAGCCGTTCGCCGAGCACAAGGGCCGCCCGGTCGGCTTCGTGGGCCGCTCGGCCGAGGGGATCCCGTTCGCCGAGCTGCGGGCGCGCTGCGCGACCGCGTTCGAGCAGGACCCGTTCGTGTGGGAGTGCGGGCCCGAGGTCGTGCACAGCGTGGCGATCGTCTCGGGCGGGGCGCCGGGCAACCTGGCCGACGCGATCGCGGCGGGCGTGGACGCGTTCCTGACCGGCGAGACCGCCGAGCACGTGATGGCGGACGCGCGCGAGAACGGCGTGCACTTCATCGCCGGCGGCCACTACGCAACGGAGCGCTTCGGCATCCGCCGGCTCGGCGAGCTGGTCGCCGAGCGGTTCGGCGTCGACCACCAATTTGTCGAAATTCCCAACCCGATTTAGCTTGCTTCCGACCGAGCACCCGATACCCTGGAAGGTACGTCCCATAGAAGCGAGGAAACGGAGTAGGTATATGGCGATCCACCTGACGCCCACCGAGCTCGGACGAGAGGCAGGCATGCACCGCCGCGACGTAATCGCGAAGTGCATGGAGCTCGGGGTGCCGATCTTCCAGGGACGGATCGACAAGACCCTGTTCATGTGCAGCCTCAAGGAGGCGGCGCAGAAGAAGGAACTGGCGCGCGCCTGATACCCGGCGCGGCCCTCTCCCCCTAGAATCGTCGTAGCCGCGTCTGGCTGCGCGGCCAAATACGCGGAACCCTCGGAGGGAGAGCTGATCGATGGAAGCAGTGACGGCGGGCGCCGACGCCCGTCACGCCGCAGGGACGGGCTCGAAGACGATTGCCGACCTGCTGCCGCTGGCGGTCGAGAAGTACGGCGACGCCCCGGCCCAGCGCTTCAAGGTCGGCGACGACTGGCGTGACTCCTCGTACGCGGAGCTGGGCGAGGTCGTCCGAGAGGTGGCGCTCGGGCTGGTCGACCTCGGCATCGAGCCGGGCGAGAAGATCTCGATCCTGGCCCACACGCGTCCCGAGTGGACGCACGCCTGCTTCGGCATCCTGACCGCGGGCGCGACGCTCGTCACGATCTACCAGACCAACTCGCCGGAGGAGTGCCAGTACGTGCTGAGCCACTCCGACTCGCGCGCGGTGTTCGTGGAGGACGCCGAGCAGCTGGCCAAGATCCGCGCGGTCGAGGGCGACTGCCCCGAGCTGCGCACGTGATCGTGCTCGACCCCGGCGACGCCGACCTCGGCGACGCGATCACCCTCGACGCGCTGCGCGAGCGCGGCCGCGGGCGCGACGCGTCGGAGTGGCGCCAGCGCTACGAGGCCGTCAACCCCGAGGACATCTGCCTCTACATCTACACGTCCGGCACCACCGGTCCGCCCAAGGGCTGCCTGCTCTCGCACGCCAACTACCGGGCGATCACCGACGCGGTGGTCGAGGACGGCGTGGTCGAGCGCGGGGACAGCACCTACCTGTTCCTCCCGCTGGCGCACGCGTTCGCGATCCTGATCCAGTTCGCGACGTTCGAGCTGGGCGCGGCGATCGCCTACTGGTCGCGCGACCCGAAGCAGATCGTCGCCGACATCGCCCAGGTCAGCCCGAGCTACTTCCCGTCGGTGCCGCGCATGTTCGAGAAGATCTACACGCTCGCGACGGCGAACATCGAAGACAAGGAAGGGCTGCGCAAGGCCGTGGAGGTGGGTGTGAAGGTGCGCCTCCTGCGCGACGCCGGCGAGCCCGTGCCGGAGCAGCTGGAGCAGGCCTTCGACGCCGCCGAGGAGCAGCTGTTCAAGAACGTCCGCGGGCTGTTCGGCAACAACATCCGCGAGTGCGTGACGGGCGCAGCCCCGATCGCCTCGGAGATCCTCGAGTTCTTCTACGCCTGCGGCGTGCCGGTGATGGAGGGCTACGGGATGACCGAGACCTCCACCAGCGCGACCGTCAACCGCCCGCACGCGGGGCAGTTCCGCTTCGGCTCGGTGGGCAAGCCGCAGGCCCGCGTGGAGGTGAAGATCGCCGACGACGGCGAGGTCCTGATCAAGGGCCCGAACATCTTCCAGGGCTACTACAAGAACGAGGCGGCGACCGGTGAGGCGCTCGAGGACGGCTGGCTGCACACCGGCGACCTCGGCCGGCTCGACGAGGACGGCTTCCTGTTCATCACCGGCCGCAAGAAGGACATCATCATCACGGCGGGCGGCAAGAACATCACGCCGGCCAACCTCGAGAACGGCCTCAAGCAGAACCGCTGGATCTCGCAGGCGGTGGTGATCGGCGACCGCCGGCCCTACCTGGTCGCGCTGATCACGATCGACCCGGAGGAGGCGCCCGCGCTGGCGGCGCAGCTGGGCCTCGAGGGCGCCGACATGGCGGCGATGTCCCAGGACGACCGAGTGCGCGCCGAGATCCAGAAGGCGCTCGACGAGGTCAACTCGCACGTCGGGCCGGTCGAGCAGGTCAAGCGCTTCGAGATCCTCGACCACGACCTCTCGCAGGAGACCGGCGAGCTGACCCCGACGCTGAAGGTCAAGCGCAACGTGGTGCACGAGAAGTACGCCGACGTGGTGGACCGGATCTACAACGGGCCTCGCTAACGTCACCAGGGCGGCGTGGCCAGCAACGACCCCACCGACACCGGCGGACTGTTCATCGGGAGGCGCCCCGGCACGGGGCCGGTGCGCTACCGCGATGTCAAGCCGTCGTCGGAGAAGCGGCGCCGCTATGACCGCTGGCTGGCTCACGCGCTGCTGGCGCTCGAGCTGGCGCTCTGCCTGTCGCTGTTCGGGCCCCAGCCGCTGGCCTGGCTGTGGATCGGCTCGCAGGTCGACTACCTGACCGGCTACGTCACGGCCGGCATCTCGACGGTCATGCTCGGCTGCCTGGCGTCGCTGATGCTCACGATGGCGGCCGCCAAGCGGGTCGACCACGCGTGGAAGCTGGTCCGCCGGGCGGCCGGCCACCGCCAGGAGCAGGGTGCGCTCGAGCGCATCTTCGCGATGAGCGTCGGCGTCGCCGCCGTGGCGTTCACGTTCTGGTTCCTCATCATCCAGGGACCGGGGCCGACGTTCGCGCCGAGCAACTGAGCGTGGGCTTCCGCGACTATTACCGCCAGTACGACGACCTCGACGAGCGCGAGCTCAACCGCGATCGTCGCGCCCGCCGCGAGCGCGAGAAGCGACTGGCGCTGGAGCGCCTGCCCGACCTCGACCTGTCCGGCACCGAATGGCCCGACCTGCCGCACTCCGAGGTCGTCAACGCCGCCATCGCGCGTGCCCGCGGCCTGGTCAACCGCTACCCCGACCGCTACGCCGCGACGGTGCGCCGCCAGCTGGCCGAGCGCCACGGCGTGGCCCCGGAGCAGATCGTGGTCGGCAACGGCGCGGCGGAGCTGCTCCAGGCCGCCGCGCTCGTGCTGCTCGGCCGCGGCGACGAGCTGGTCATGCCGTGGCCGTCGTACCCGCTCTACCCGCTGCTGGCCGCGCACGCCGGGGCGCGGCCGGTGTTCGCCGAGCACGGCCGGCTCAGCGACGCGGTCACCGGCCGCACCCGGGTGCTGGTCGTCTGCAATCCCAACGACCCGACCGGGGACTACATGCGCTCGCACGAGCTGGGCGCCGTGCTCGCCGGGCTGCCGGCCCACGTGCACGTGCTGCTCGACGAGGCGCTGATCCACTTCCAGGACGAAGAGGACCTCGACGCCTGCCTGCGGCTGGTCGACGCGTTCCCGCGCCTGCTGGTCGTGCGCACGTTCTCGAAGATCTACGGCCTGTCGGGGCTGCGCGCGGGCTACGCGGTCGGCTCGGACACCGATTTGCTCGCCGCGGTCGCCCCGGTCCTGGGTGTGAACGCCCTGTCGCAGGCGGCGGTGGAGCACACCCTGCGCACGAGCGACGACGAGATCGACCGCCGCCGGCGGGTGGTCAGCCGCGAGCGGGTTCGGGTGACCGAGGGCCTGGTCGCGCACGGCGCCGACGTGACCCGCTCGCAGGCGAACTTCGTGTGGGTGCGGGCGCCGGGGCTGACCGGCGACGAGCTGGCGCAGGCGCTGCGCCGCCAGGGTGTGATCGTCGCACCCGGCGGCCCGCTCGGGGCGGAGGACCACGTGCGAGCCGCCGTCCTCAACGAGGGCGCGACGAACCGGCTCCTGCGCGCCTACGGCAACGCGGTCGCCTAGATCGTCTTCAGCAGTCCGGAGTCGACGACGAACTCGGTGCCGTTCGTGCTGCCCGAGCGCGGCGAGGCGAGCAGCACGACGGCGTCGGCGATCTCCTGCGGGTCGGCGAGTCGACCGGTGCTGAGCTGCATCAGCTCGGGCACCACGCTGGTCATCACGCTCTCGCGATCCGAGTCCGTGTGGTCGGCGAGGATGTCGGCCGCGCCGCCGGGCTCGGTCCACCAGGGAGTCTTCACCGGGCCCGGGCAGACCCCGTTGACGCGCACGCCCTGCGGGCCGAACTCCTCGGCGAGCGCCTGCGTGAGGTTGATCAGCGCCGCCTTGGCGGCGCCGTAGTCGACGTTGATGCCCGACGGCTGCCGCCCGTGGACCGACGAGACGTTCACGATCGCGCCCCCGCGCTCCACGAGCAGCGGGAGGGCCGCGCGGCAGGCACGCACCGCGGACAGCAGGTTGAACTCGAGCATCGACCGCCAGCCCTCGTCGGTCAGCCCGAGGAACCCGAACTGAGGCATCTTGGTGCCGGGCGGCGGCCCGCCGGCGTTGTTGACGAGGATGTCCAGCCCGCCGAACGTCTCGACCGCACGCGCGACCACCTCAGCCGGGGCCTCGGGGTCCATCAGGTCCGCCGGCACGTGGAGGAGGTCGCCGGCCAGCTCGTCCAGCTCCGGGGTTCGAGTGCGGGAGGTGGCCACCACCCGGGCGCCTTCGTCGAGCAGGGTGCGGGTGACCGCGAGGCCGATTCCCTTGGATGCGCCGGTGACGACGGCCACGCGGTCGGAGAGATCTAGTTCCATGACTCCCCAACGGCGCGGCCTCTCGATCTGTGAGATCGGGTGGAGCTATCCTCGCGGCTCGATGGCCGCCGAGGTCGATCACCCGCTGTTCGCGCGCTTTGCCGCGTTCATCGCGTCCTCCGAGGGCCCGGTCGAGGTGGACCGGCGCCGGGAGACGCTGGCCGGCCTGAGCGGCCGGGTGATCGAGATCGGCTCTGGCAGCGGGCCGAACTTCCGCCACTACCCGGACGCCGTGACCGAGCTGGTCGCCGTCGAGCCCGAGGCGCACCTGCGCGGCAAGGCGATCGAGGCGGCACGCGAGTCGGGCAAGCCGATCCGGGTGGTCGACGCGGTCGCGGACCGCCTGCCGTTCGAGGACGGCTACTTCGACGCGGCGGTGGCGGTGCTGGTGCTCTGCTCGGTGCCGTCGCAGGCGGCGGCGCTCGGCGAGCTGCACCGGGTGGTGCGCCCCGGCGGCGAGCTGCGCTTCTACGAGCACGTGATCGGGACCTCGCGGCGCCTCTCGTCCCTGCAGCGTTCGCTGGCGCCCGGGCTGGCCAAGGTCTTCGGCGGCTGCCGGGCCGACCGCGACACCGGCCAAGCGATCGAAGACGCCGGCTTCCGGATCGAGCGCAACCGGCGCTTCCTGATCCGCGCGCTGAACGAGGTGCCGGCGGCACCGCGCATCCTGGGCGTGGCGCGCCGGGTCTAGGCGTCTTCGGAGCGCGCTCTGTGACACGCGCGTAAACGGCGGCTAACAAGGGTGCACCGTCGATTGCTCGATCTGCTCAGGCAGTGGCACGGTGCATTCATGCCCGTCCTCCTGTCGCCCGACCCGCACAACCCGCCGGACGCCCGCCGCCAACGCCCCGCAGTCCGGGTTCCATCTGCATTCCGCGGCAAACACGTCGCGCCCCTCGGCGCGGGCTCGGGGTGTGGTGCCTTGTGAACGACATGGCTTTCGAACCGGGCCCACCGCTCGAACATGTCGAGGTGGGGCTGGTTGTCGACGCCGCCGCGGTGCGGCCTCCTCGCCCGGGCCGCGATTGGATGATCGCCACGCTCGCGACTATGCAGTACGGCGTTGTCTCCAGATCCCAGCTGCTCGCCGCGGGGATCAGCCCGGGGGCCATTGAGACCCGCCTCAAGCGCCACCAGCTGCACCCGCTTCATCGAGGCGTCTACGCAGTTGGTCACACCGCCCTTGTGCCGCTCGCGCGCGAGATGGCAGCCGTGCTCGCTTGTGGCCCCGGGGCGGTGCTGAGCCATTGGTCCGCGGCGTGGCTCTGGCGCCTACTCGAACTCGCGGACGACCTGATTGAGGTGACGGTGCGGCGATCGAACCGCCGTCGGCCGGGCCTGCGGGTGCACCGCGCGCGATCGTTGGCACCGGAGGACATCCGCGTGCATCGCGGGCTCCCAGTAACCGCGCCGGCCCGCACGCTGCTGGACCTCGCCGAGGTCGCCACCACCAGGGACTTGGAGCGGGCGGTCGACGAGGCGTTGACGCAGCGGCTCACAACCCATGCTGCCCTGGGTGCCGTAGTTGAACGTTCGCGTGGCCACCGCGGCACCGGAAGGCTGCGCAGTCTGCTGGCGCGAAGCGACGAGCCGGCCCTCACCCGCTCCGACGCGGAGGAGCGCTTCCTGGCGCTCATCCGGGAGGCGAGCCTGCCCGCGGCTGAGGTGAACTCCCAGGTCCGCGGCCACCTCGTCGATTTCCTCTGGCGCGAACGTCGCCTGGTGGCAGAGGTGGACGGTTACCGCTTCCACTCGTCGCGCGGCGCCTTCGAGCGAGACCGCCGCCGCGACGCCGAGCTGAACGCCGCCGGCTTCCGGGTCATCCGCGTTACCTGGCAACAGCTCGCCGAAGAGCCGATCGCCGTGGTCGCGCGCATCGCGCGGGCGCTCGAACGCTAGGCGTCTTCGGACTGCCGCAGCAGCCCGGTCGTCGTCTGCTCGAGGATGCGCCGCCAGCCGGCCGAGCGCTCCTCGGGCTCCTCGGCGAACTTGCGCACGACCTTGCGCACGCGGTTGGCCGAGATCTCGATGCCGTGCTTGGCGCAGATCGCCTTCAGGCTGTCGTACTCGGAGGCGAGCTTGAGCGTCACCGACTCGAAGCCGTGCCGGGCGATCTCGACGCGGCGGGTGAAGTTGAGGATGTTCGTCTCGAACATCAGCTCGTCGTTCGGGTCGGGCTCGATCAGGATGATGTCCACGCCCGGGTAGCGGTCCTTCCAGTGGCTGACCGCCTCGTGCAGCCGCTGGTGGGCGAGCAGCTTGAACGCCTGGTAGCCGATCTGCGGGAAGCCCATGTCGCGCACGCGCCGCACGCGGCTGCCCCACATCGTCGGGATCACCTTCTGGAAGTCGTTCACGTACGGCACGAGCGGGTTGACCACGACCACGAACGTGGCGCCCGCCTCGACCGCGATGTCGACGTTGGTCGTGGAGCGCAGCCCGCCGTCGACCAGGTGGCGGCCCTTGATCTCCACCGGCTTGTAGATCATCGGCAGCGCGGTCGAGGCGGCGACCGACCGGGCGATCGGCACGTCGTCCCAGTCCGGCCCGCCGAGCACGATCCGCTCGCAGGTGTCGAGGTCGGTGGCGGCCAGGTAGAGCTCGTTCTCCAGCAGGCGGAAGTCGTTGACGCGGTCGGGGTCGGAGAGCACCTTCTCGAGGTACTCCTGGACGCCGCGGCCGTCGTACAGGCCGGAGGGCAGCGCCTCGGCCAGTCCCACGGCCAGGTCGATCAGCGACGCCGAGCGCAGGTGGCTGAGGAAGTTGCGGCCGAGGCCGAGCACGCGCAGCGGCAGCAGGGCCGCGGCCTGCGCGAACTCGAGCGCGTTGGGGCGCATCAGCGTGTCGCGGTCGACGTCCGCGAACGGGGTGGGCACCTGCTGGTTGACCACCCGCATCATCTCCTCGGGGGTCACGCCGTTGGCTGTCAGGGCCGCCAGGAACGAGCCCGCGCTGGTGCCGACGTAGACGTCGAACTCGTTGACCGTGCGATTCACGGCCAGCAGGTCCAGCGCCCGCAGCGCCCCGATCTCGTACACGCCGCCGGTGAAGCCGCCGCCGCCCAGGACGAGCGCGGTGCGCGACCGGCGCGGCCGCCGCCTGCGCGGCTTGGACTGGGCCTTGCCTGTCTTTCCGGCGGGCTTCTGGAGCTTGACGACCTCGCCCATCGAGTCCACGAGTATCGCGGATGCGCCGGCTAACCGCTCCGGCAACCCCGCTACGGTGTTGGATTCCTCGATGCGGCGCGCTGTCCTCACCCTGCTCGCGGTCGCCCTGCTGGCGCCCGCCCAGGCGGCCCAGGCGGACCTCAAGGGCTCGCTGACCCGCTACATGCGCCTGTCCGGCAGCGCATCGGGCGCCTACGTGTACGACATCAGCGCCGGCAAGCAGGTGTTCGCGTGGCGCGCCGGCACGCCGCGCATCCTGGCCTCGAACACGAAGCTGTTCACGTCGGCGGCGGCGCTGACGCGCTTCGGCAGCGAGGGCACCCTCGGGACCGAGGTGCTGGGCGACGGCCAGCTCGAGGCCGACGGCGTCTGGCGCGGCAACCTCTACCTGCGCGGCGGCGGCGACCCCACGTTCGGCTCGAGCACCTACACGCGCAAGTTCTACGGCGGCGGCGCCACCGTCCAGCAGCTCGCCAAGCTGATCGACCAGGCCGGCGTCCAGCGGATCACCGGCCGGGTCTATGGCGACGAGTCCCGCTTCGACTCGCTGCGCGGCGGCCCCGACTCGGGCTATGGCGTGTCGGTCTGGGTCGGCCCGCTGAGCGCCCTGGCCTACAACCGCGGGTTCGCCACCGAGAGCGGCAGCGCGTTCCAGCTCAGCCCGCCGGCGTTCGCGGCGGCCCGGCTGGACGACGCGCTCGAGGCGCGCGGCATCAAGGTGAAGCGCAAGCCCGCCGCCGGTACGGCGCCGGGCGGCCTGGACGTGCTCGCCAGCGTCGACTCGCCGCCGATGGCGCGGATCATCCAGCTGATGAACAAGCCCTCGGACAACTTCTTCGCGGAGATGCTGGCCAAGGACGTCGCGATGCAGGTGAACGGCCGCGGCACGACCTCGGCCGGAGCGGCGCTGATCGCGGGCTTCGCGCGCCGGCTCGGGTCGGGCGCCCAGCTCGCGGACGGCTCGGGGCTGTCGCGCGCCAACCGCAGCTCGCCCTACCGCGTGGTCCGCCTGCTGCGCGCGATGTACAGGCGCGAGCAGGAGGAGTCGGACGCGTACATCGGCTCGCTCGCGATCGCCGGTCAGGACGGCACGCTCAAGGACCGCATGCGCCGTGGCCCTGCCCGCTGGCGCTGCCGGGGCAAGACCGGCACGCTGTCCGACGTCAGCGCGCTCTCGGGCTACTGCGAGATCACGAACGGCAACACCTACGCCTACTCGATCCTGATGAACCGCATATCGCCCACCGGCGCGCGGCTCCTCCAGGACCGCATGCTGCAGAAGATCGCCGCGGAAGGCGGCTAGCGCCGCCGGCGCGGCGGCACCTCGGCGGGCTCCGGCGCATCGGCGGGCAGCAGCGCCAGCAACCCGTCCTCGTCGAGCACCTCGGTCCCCAGGTCCTGCGCCTTGGTCAACTTGGTGCCGGGGTCGGCGCCGGCGACCAGGTAGTCGGTCTTCTTCGACACCGAGCCGGTCACCTTGCCGCCGGCCGCCTCGATGCGGGCCGTGGCCTCGGGGCGCGTCAGGTTCGGCAGCGTGCCCGTCAGGACCAGCGTCCTGCCCACCAGCGGGCCCTCGGCCGGCGGCGCCGCGCCCTCCTCCTCCATGTGCAGCCCGTAGCCGCGCAGGCGTTCGATCAGCTCGCGCGTGCGTTCCTCGGCGAGCGTCTCGGTGACCGTCTTGGCCATGATCGGCCCCACCCCCTCGACCTCGGCCAGCTGCTCCTCGGACGCCTCCAGCAGCGCGTCCACCGAGCGCAAACTGCGCGCCAGGTTGCGCGCGTTCACGTAGCCGATGCCGGGGATGCCGAGCGCGTACAGCACCAGGTGGAAGGGCTGCCGCTTGGACCCCTCGATCGCCTCGACGAGGTTGCGCGCCGAGATCTCGGCGAAGCCCTCCAGCTCGGCCAGCCGCTCGACGCTCAGGTCGTAGAGGTCGGCCATGGTCTCGATCAGCCCCTCGGTGAGGAACCGGCGCACGTTCTCCTCGCCCAGGCCGTCGATGTCCATCGCGCCGACGAAGTGCTTGACGGCCTGGAAGACCTGTCCCGGGCAGCCGGTGCGGTTGGGGCAGATCGTCCACACCCCGCCCTCCGGCTTGACGGTCGGCGTGCCGCAGGCCGGGCACTTCGACGGCGGCTCCATCGGCTTGCTGCGGCCCTTGCGCTTCTGCGCCTTGGCTGTAGGCGAGACGACCTGGGGGATCACGTCGCCCGCCCGCATCACGATCACCTCGTCGCCCTCGCGCACGTCCTTGCGGCGCAGATCCTCCTCGTTGTGCAGCGTGGCCAGCTTCACCGTGACCCCCGACACCTGCACCGGCTCGAGCATCGCGAACGGCACCATGTGCCCGGTCCGGCCAACGTTCCAGGCCACGCCGTTGAGCAGCGTCGTCGCCGTCGTGGGCGGGAACTTCCAGGCGATCGCCCCGCGCGGCTCGCGGCCGACCACCCCGAGCTGGCGCTGCAGGTCGAGATCGTCGACCTTCACCACCACGCCGTCGATCTCGAAGTCGAGGCGGTCGCGGCGCTCCTCCCACGCGCGGCAGGCGGCCACCACCTCGTCGACGGTGTCGTGGATCTCGACGTCGCGGTGGACCTTGAACCCGTGATCGCGCAGCCACTCGAGCGACTCCCAGTGGGTGTCGAACGACAGGCCCTCCAGCGCGCCGACGCTGTAGCACCAGATCGACAGCGGCCGCGACGCGGCGAGCTGGGGGTCGAGCTGCCGGATCGACCCGGCGGCCGTGTTGCGCGGGTTGGCGTAGGTCGGCTCGCCGGCCTCGGCGCGCTGCTCGTTGAGCCGGGCGAAGGCGGCCAGCGGCAGGTAGATCTCGCCGCGCACCTCCAGCAGCGGCGGGGCGCCCTCGATGCGCAGCGGGATCGCCTTGATCGTGCGCAGGTTCTGGGTCACCTCCTCGCCGATCTCGCCGTTCCCGCGGGTGGCCCCGCGCACCAGCACGCCGTCCTCGTAGACCAGCGAGATCGCGAGCCCGTCGACCTTGGGCTCGGTCACGAAGCGCACGTCGCCCATCTCCACGCCCTGGCGCGCCAGGTAGCGCTCCGAGCGCAGCACCCACGCGGTCATCTCCTCCTCGTTGCGCGCGTTGGCGAGCGACAGCATCGGCTGGAGGTGGGGCACCTGCTCGAACTTGTCGAGCGGCTCGGCGCCAACCCGCTGGGTTGGCGAGTCGGGCGTGCGCAGGTCGGGGTGCTCGGCCTCCAGGTCGCGCAGCTCGTTCAGCAGCGCGTCGTACTCGGAATCCGAGACCTCGGGGTCGTCGAGGACGTAGTAGCGGTGGTTGTGGCGGTCGAGCGTCCGCCGCAGCTCGGCCGCTCTGTCTTCGGCGGTCGCGCTCACACTTTCCGCGCCGCGGGCTTCAGCAGGGCGTCGAGGTCGAAGCCGGCGAGCTCCGCCACGCCGGCCTGGTCGGTGAGGTCGAAGTGGAGCGGGGTGACGGCGATGCAGCCGTCTGAGATCGCGGCGAAGTCCGTGCCCTCCTCGGTCTCGTGGCTCGGCATGTCGCCGTACATCCGGAAGCGCCGGCGCCCGCCCTCCTCCTCCTCGGTCAGCTCCAGGCGGTCGTTGTACACGCGCTTGCCGAGCCGGCAGGCGGTCGCCCCGCGCACCTCGCCGAACGGCACGTTGACGTTGAGCAGCGTGCCCGTCGGCATCGGGACGTCGGCCAGCTCGTCGACGATCCTCGCGGTGAACGCAGCGGCCTGCTCGAAGTGCTCGCGCTGCCAGGCGCGCCCGGCGCGGAAGTCGAGCGCGCCGTGGTCGGCCTGCTGGGAGACCGCGATCGCGGGCAGGCCCAGCATGATGCCCTCGAGCGCGGCGGCCACCGTCCCCGAGTAGGTGATGTCGTCGCCCAGGTTGGCGCCGTGGTTGACGCCCGACACGATCAGCTCGGGCTCGAACTCGAGCAGCCCGAGGGCGGCCAGCCGCACGCAGTCCACCGGGGTGCCGTCGGTGGCGAAGCCGCTGGTGCCGTCGCCGAACTCGACCTCCTCGACCCACAGCGGCTGCTGGAAGGTGATGCTGCGCGCCGTGGCGGAGCGGTTCGAGTCGGGCGCGATGACGGCGAGCTGGATGCCGTCCACGCCCAGCAGGGCGTGGCGGAGGGTGTTCAGCCCGGTGGCGGTGATGCCGTCGTCGTTGGTCAGCAGAACCTTCAAATGAATACCCCCTGCGGGCGTCCCGCCCGCAGGTCTGATGGAAAAGGCGCCTTCCAGGCGCCGTAACCGGAGCCGGCTATGCCGGCTCCTCAGGTTACTCAGTAGGAGACGGACTCCAGGTAAAGCCCGTGGGGAGGCGCGGTCGCCCCCGCCTCGCTGCGCGGCCGGCCCTCGAGCAGCCGCGCGAAGGCGGTCGGGTCAGCGCCCCCGAGCATCGTTCCGACGAGCACGCGCACCATGTTGCGCATGAACGCGTCGGCCTCGATGACGAACGCGAGCACGTCATCGCTCTCGTCGATCCACTCGGCCCTCAGCACGCGCCGCTCGAAGCGCACGTGATCGGTCTCGGTCGGCGTGAAGGCCGTGAAGTCGTGCACGCCGGGCAGCGCCGCGGCGCAGGCGGCGAGCGCCTCGCGGTCGAGCGGCCGCGGCCACCAGAGCGCCCGCCCGTGCTCGAACGGGCTCGGCGCCGACCGTCGCAGCAGGCGGTAGCGGTAGGTGCGGCTGCGGGCGTCCCGGCGGGCGTCGAACCCATCCGCGGCGGACTCGCTCTCGATGACCGCCAGGTCGTCCGGCAGCAGACCGTTGAGCGACCGCCGCGGCGCCGGGTCGCCGGCATGGCTCGCCACCTGCCCGCGCGCGTGCACACCGCGGTCCGTGCGGCCGGCGACGGTCAGCTCCACCTGGCGCCGCAGCGCCGTTGCGAGCGCCTCCTCGAGCACGCCCTGCACGGTGCGCCGGCCCGGCTGGCGCGCCCAGCCCGCGAAGTCCGAGCCGTCGTACTCGAGCAGCAGCCTGGCGGTCAGCGCCCTAGCCGCGCTTGCGCGCGACGATGATCAGGTACTCCGACTCGACCCGCACGCCGCCCTCGTCGTCGGTTCCCCATCTCCGCATGAGGTCCACCGTGTCGCGGATCAGCTCCTCGTACTGCTCGGGCGGGAGTCCCTCCCGGGCCGCGGCGTAGGGCGGGGAGCTGTCGACCATCTCGGCAGCCAGCGCCTCCGGCGAGTCACCGGTGAACGTGATCGTGCCGCTCTCGATCTCCACGTGCGACGCGAGCGGTTCGAGGCGGGCGCGCGCGGTCGCCTCGTCGCCCCACTCCTGGGGCCGGGCGAGCCCCGCCGGCGTGGGGTTGAAGCGCTGGCCGAGCGCGCTCAGGTCACCGAAGAAGCCATCGGCAGTCCAGACCGTCAGCCCGACGGTGTTGCCCGGGCGCACGACCCGGAACATCTCGGCCGCCGCCACCTCGGGACGCGGGGCGATGAACGCGCCGAACGCCGAGCCGACGCAGTCGAAGCGGGCGTCCTCGAACGGCAGGTCCTCGACGTCCGCCTGCAACCACTCGACGTCGAATCCCTCCTCCTCGGTCCGCGCCTGGCCCCGCTCGACCATGCCCGGGGCCAGGTCACAGGCAACCACGCTGGCGCCCTCGCGCGCGCAGGCGATTGCGAAGTTGCCAGTCCCTGCGCCCACGTCCAGGACTTCCTGGCCGGCCGAGACGGCGCAGGCGTCAGACAGCGCCGTCGCCGCCGGCTCGAACCTGCGCGCGAGCACCGCGTAGTCGCCGAGGCCCCAGACCCGGGACTGGCGCTCCTTCAGATCCTCGACGTCGCTCATCGTCGGCACAGTCCAGCACAATGCATGCCGTGAAGGTCACTGCGAAGGCGGATTACGCGGTGCGAGCGGTGCTCGAGCTCGCCACCGTGGAGGAGGGCCTGACCAAGGGCGAGCGCATTGCCCAGGCGCAGGGCATCCCGCTCAAGTTCCTCGAGAACATCCTGATCGACCTGCGCCACGCGGGCATCGTCCACGCCCAGCGCGGCGCCGAGGGCGGCTACCGCCTGGCGCGCAATCCCGCCGACATCACGGTGGGAGAGGTCATCCGCGCGGTCGAGGGACCGCTGGCCAGCGTGCGCGGCGAGCCGCCCGAGTCGGTCAGCTACGCGGGCGCCGCCGAGAACCTCCAGACCGTATGGGTCGCGGTCCGCGCCAGCCTGCGCAGCGTGCTCGACGACATCACGCTGACCGAGGTCGTGGAAGGCCGCCTGCCGCAACGCGTGAAGCGTCTGACCGAGCCGCCGGACGCCTGGTCTAGACGCTGACCGGCTCGCTCTCGAGGCGGAGCCAGACGATCTGGCCCTCGGACAGCTCGAGCTCCTCGAGGCGCGTGCGGGTCGTCTGAGCCCAGGTCGAGTCGCCGTCGCCGAGCGACAGCTCCACGCGCACCTCGAAGCCGAGATGGACGATCCGGTCGACCTGGGCCTCCGAGGCGCCCTCGGTCGGCTCGGTCAGGATCTCCACGTCGTGCGGGCGGATCCAGCGCCCGGACAGCTCGCTGACCGGGCCCACGAAGCGCATTACGAACTCGTTCGCCGGCTTCTCGTAGAGGTCGCGCGGCGTGCCCACCTGCTCGATGTCGCCGTGGTTGAGCACGACGATCTGCTCGGCGACCTCCATCGCCTCCTCCTGGTCGTGCGTGACGAACACGGTGGTCACGTGCACCTCGTCGTGGAGGCGGCGCAGCCAGGCGCGCAGCTCCTTGCGCACGGTCGCGTCGAGCGCCCCGAACGGCTCGTCCAGCAGCAGCACGCGCGGCTGCACGGCCAGCGCCCGGGCGAGCGCCATGCGCTGGCGCTGGCCACCGGACAGCTGCGACGGGTACCGATGCGCGAAGCCGTCCAGGTGCACGAGCTCGAGCAGCTCCTTCACGCGCGCGTCGATCTCGTCCCTGGGCCGCTTGCGGATCGTCAGCCCGAACGCCACGTTCTTCGCCACCGTCATGTGCTTGAACGCGGCGTAGTGCTGGAAGACGAACCCGACGTCACGGCGCTGGGGCGGCTTGGGGGTTGCGTCCTCGCCCCCGATCAGCACGCGCCCACTGTCGGGCTGCTCGAGGCCCGCGATGACGCGCAGCAGGGTCGACTTGCCGCCACCGCTTGGGCCGAGCAGCGCGGTCAGCGAGCCGTCCCGCACGTTCAGCGACACGTCGTCGAGTGCGACGAAATCGCCGAAGTTCTTCGAGACGTTCTCTACGACGATGCTCATCCCTGGGACTCTTTGGGCTTGATCAGGTTCATCGCGAGCAGGGTGGCGAAGGCCAACAGCGCCAACACGACAGATGCAGCATATGCAGAGGTCTCGTCGAAGCGCTGGTAACGGTTCTCGACGAACAGGGTGGCGGTCTCGGTCTGGCCCGACAGCTTGCCCGACACGACGCTCACCGCGCCGAACTCGCCGAGCGCCCGCGCGGTGGTCAGGACGACGCCGTAGGCGACGCCCCAGCGAATCGCCGGCAGCGTCACGCGGAAGAAGGTCTGCAGCCTGTTCGCGCCGAGTGTGGCGGCAGCCTGCTCCTGCTCGGTGCCGATCTCGCGCAGCACCGGGATCACCTCGCGCACGACAAACGGCAGGGACACGAACATCGTCGCGAGGATCATCCCCGGCGTGGAGAAGATGACCTGGACGCCGTGGTCGTCCAGCCACGGGCCGATCCAGCCGTCGCGGCGCCCGTAGACGAGCAGCAGTGCGAGGCCCACCACAACCGGCGAAACGGCGAACGGCAGGTCGACCAGCGCGTTCAGCAGCGCCCGCCCGCGGAAGCGCTGGCGCACGACCGCCAGCGCGCAGAGCACGCCGAAGATCGTGTTCAGCGGCACCGCGACGATCACCATGATGAACGTGAGCCAGAACGCGTGCTGGGCCTCGGGCGTGGTGACGGCGTCCCAGGCCGCGCCGATCCCGTCCTGGAAGGCGTTGATGAACACGAGCGCCACCGGGATCCCCAGCAGCAGCGCCAGGTAGCCGAGCGCGACGAAGCGCAGCGCGTACTTACTCCTCATGGCGCAGCGCCCTCTTCGAGAGCCAGCCGAAGAACAGCAGCACGACCAGCGCGATCACGAGCAGCGCAACCGACACGGCGGCCGCCGCCTCGGGTGCGTCGCTCTCGACCAGGGAGAAGATCAGCACCGACGAGGCCTGGGTCTTGAACGGGAGGTTGCCCGTGATCAAGACGAGCGACCCGAACTCGCCCACGGCCCGCGCGAAGGCAAGCCCGGCCCCGGCGATGATCGCGGGGGTGAGGTTGGGCAGCACGATGCGCCGGAACACGGTCGCCTTGCTCGCGCCCAGCGACTCGGCCGCCTGCTCCATCTCGACGTCCAGTTCGAGCAGCACCGGCTGCACCGCCCGCACCACGAACGGGAGCGTCACGAACAGCAGCGCGACCACCACCGAGGCGCGCGTGAACGCGAGGTCGATGCCCACCGGGCTGTCGGGCCCGTAGAAGAGCAGCAGCGTGAGGCCGGCGACGATCGTCGGCAGCGCGAACGGGAGGTCGATCAGCGAGTTGACGATGCCCTTGCCGGGGAACTCGTCGCGCACGAGCACCCAGGCGATCAGCGTCCCGAACACGGCGTTGATCAGCACGACGATCACCGAGGCGATCAGCGTCAACTTGAGCGCGGCGACCGCCTGGTCGGTGGTGATGGCGCTCCAGAAGGAGTCCGCCCCGCTGCCCATCGACTTCGCGATCACAGCGGCCAGCGGGATCAGCGCGACGATGCTCAGGTACGCCATGGCAATGCCACGGCCGAGGACGTCCCCGGAGACCGGGAACAGCCTCGACACGCGGCCTGCCGGGGCCGCCGGAGGAGGTGCGGCGGCTGCTTCGCTAGCCGGAGGCAGTGCTCTTCCCCTGGGATTTGAAGATCTCGGCGATGACGCCCTTCTCCGGGTCGAAGAAGGTGTCGTTCACCTCACCCCAGCCTCCGAACTTGGTGATCTCGAAGAGCTTCGCCGGCGTCGGGAAGTCCTCGCTGGTCTTGGTTCCCTCCACGACCGGGCGGTAGCCCTTGCTCGCGAAGATCTCCTGCGCCTCAGGCGTGTAGAGGAAGTCAACGAACGCCTTGGCCTTCTCGGGATCCTCGCTCTCGTTGTCGACCGCGACCGGGTTCTGGATCAGGAGCGTCTCGTCGGGCACGACGTAGTCGATCTCCTCGCCCTGCTGCTGGGCCAGGATCGCCTCGTTCTCGTACCCGACCAGGACGTCGCCCTTGCCGCTCGAGAACGTCTGGAGCGACTCGCGCGCGCTCTTGTCGAGCACCGGCACGTGATCGAACAGCTTGGTGAGGTAGTCCTTGGCCTCGTCCTCGGACTTGCCCTGCTCGAGGGCGGCGCCGTAGGCGGCCATGATGTCCCACTTCGCGCCGCCCGACGTGAACGGGTTCGGCACGAGCACCTCGATGTCGTCCTTGATCAGGTCGTCCCAGGTCTGGATGTTCTCGGGGTTGCCCTTGCGGACCATCAGCACCACCACCGAGTTGGTGACGAACCCGTCGTACTGGTTCTGGTTCCAGTCCTCGTCGACCAAGCCGGCGTCGACCAGGCGCGTCATGTCTGGCTCGAGCGAGAACTCGACCACGTCGGCTTTCAGCCCGCCCTCCACCGCGCGCGACTGCTCGCCGGAAGCGGCGTAGGACGTGTTGAAGCTGACTCCCTTGCCCTCGGGGGTCTTGTTGAAGGCGGGGATCAGCTCCTTGTAGGCCTCCTCGGGGGTCGAGTAGGCGACCAGCGTCAGCTTGGTCGAGCCGCCACCGTCGCCCGAGGCGCCGGCGGAGTCGTCAGATGTGCCGCCGCAGCCGGCGATGGCGAGCGTTGCCAACGCCGCAAGGGGCGCCAGCGACCTGAGTGAGCGAGTCCAGATCCGGTTCATTTTCCACCTTGTCAATGGGCTTACGGCGGAGCACCGTAGCATAAAGCCCACAAAGTCGGTCGGAATTGACGGCAGAGTCCGGAAGCTCAAGGCCCGGTGAGCGATGCCGATGGTCGAAGTGACTTGTTTCGCCGCCTGCCGACTCTCATGGCCACCGTGGTCGCGCTGTCGCTTGCCCTCGCGGCGGCGCCCGCCGCGCATGCCCGGCCGGCCAGCGAGATCGCCGGTGTGGCGATGCATCCGTGGCAGGTGCAGCTCCCGGACGCCCGCGAGCGCATCTTCGCGGGCATCGCGGCCACCGGCACCAAGTGGGTGCGGATCGACCTGCCCTGGAGCTGGGTCGAGGAGCACGGGCCGACGGTCCGCAACGGGACAGGGCAGCTGGAGCCAGATCGACGCGATCTTCGGCGCCGCCCACCGGCACGGGCTGAAGCTGATCCCGATCCTCGCGTACACGCCGCGCTGGGCCAGCGACTCCGGTGAGCTCTGGGCGTACCCGGACGCCGAGCCGTTCGAGACCTTCTTCGCCGCGGCGCTGCGGCGCTACCCGCAGATCCAGGCCTGGGAGCTCTGGAACGAGCCCAACTTCGCGCGTTTCTCGAAGCCGCGGCCGGACCCCGCCGCCTTCGTGGAGTTCCTGCGCAGCGCGCGCCGCGCCCGCGACAGCGTGGGGTCGACCGCGAAGCTGATCTCGGGCGGACTCGCGCCCGGCGGCGACATCGAGGTATACGACTGGATCAACCAGGTCGCCATCCGCGGCGGGCTCAACCTGATCGACGGGTTCGGCATCCATCCGTACAGCTCCGTCAACCCCGACGACCCGCGCTCCTGGATGATGCAGCTGCAGGCGCTGCATGAGCGGCTCGCCAAGCTCGGCAGGCCCGACCTGCCGCTCTGGCTCACCGAGTACGGCGCCCCCACGGTGCCGGTCGCGAACGGCTACGCGCCCGCCCTGAGCGAGCAGGAGCAGGCCGACCGCCTGCGGACCGCCTTCGCGCTCGCGTCGCGCTTCGACTGGATCGAGAACCTCACCTGGTACGAGTACCGCGACAGCTGCGGCGACCGGACGGAGCCGGAGTGCAACTTCGGGCTGGTGCGGACGGACCTGTCGCACAAGCCGGCCTACGACGCGCTGCGCGACGTGGTCGCCGGCGCGACGGCGTCGCTGCGCCCGTCGCTGGTGCTCAGCACGAAGATCCGCGCGGCGCGCGTACCGGTGACCGCGAAGGCGGCGAAGCGGAGCGCCAAGCCCAAGCAGAGCGCCAAGCCCAAGCGCCGCGCCAAGAAGCGCCGCCCTGCCAAGCACATCAAGGTCAACCGCATCACGGTGAGCGGCAGGCTGACGCTGCCGGGCACGCAGTGGCCGAGCACCCGGCTCACGGTGCTTCTGCCGCGCAGCGGCGGGCGGACGAAGGCGGTCCCGGTCGTGGTGAAGGAAGGGATCTTCTGGGCGCGCTTCGAGGGCCGCGACCTGCGCTCGGGGACGCTCCAGGCCCGCTTCGCCGGCTCAGCCGGATACCAGCCGCTGACGGCGCAGATTCAGGTCACCACCTCGGTCACGACGATCCGGTAGCCGAGATCGAGCTCGTCGAGCTCGAGCAGGTCACCGTTGCGGCGCTCCCACTCGCCGCTGTCCAGGTCCGCCGCCAGCCGCTTGATCGCGTCCGCCACCTCGTCGGGCTCGAGGAGCCGGAACACCGAGATGCCCGCGCGCACCTGTGGATCCAGGTACGCCCGCGGCCGGCGCCAGTAGGCGTGCAGGAAACCGTCCCGGCAGTCGTGCGGGATCGGGACGGGCTCGATGCGGCCGCCGCCCAGGGCCTCGAGCAGCCGGTCGAGCGTGTAGCCGGGCGGCACCATCCGGGCGAACCCGGGCAGGTAGTCGCGCACCAGCCAGGAGTCGCCCAGGCTGCGCGGCTCCCAGGTGAACAGCACGACGCGCCTGCGGGCCACGCGCCGCAGCTCCGCGAGGCCGCGCTCGTGGTCCTCCCAGTGGTGATCGGAGAGCACCGCCATCGCGGCGTCGAAGGAGTTGTCCTCGAACGGCAACTGCTCCGCGCGCGCGTCCACGACCGGCGCGGCGCCGGGCGGGCGCTGCGCCCGCATGACCGCCGACGGCTCGACCGCTGTGACCTCGAGGTCGGGCGGCTCGTACGAGCCCGCTCCGGCGCCGACGTTCAGCACCGACCGCGCGTCACCCAGCGCGGCCCTGATGCGCTCGGCCAGGCGCGGGTCCTCGCGGCGCACGGACGTGTAGCCGACGCCGAACGTGTCGTAGCGTGGCGCGATGCCACCATTGTCCCCTCCTACACTGCGCCGCAGTGGCCCTGAGGCGAGCTCTCATCGTTGGCACGGCCTGTGCGGGCCTGGCCGGCTGCAGCTCCGGAGACAGCGATAGCGGGGGCGACCGCGGCGGCTCTGCGTCGAGCGCGACGAAGGTCTCGATGAGGGCCGAGGCTCCGCGCCGTGGGCCGCTCGTAAAGCTGCGCCGCTCGCAGTTCGGTCCGGTCCTGTTCAGCGGCAGCGACCGCGCCCTGTATCTGTTCACGCGCGACGGCAGGCGCAAGAGCCGCTGCTACGGGGACTGTGCGGCGGCGTGGCCGCCGTTCTACGCACGCGGCAAGCCCCGCGCCGGCGACGGTGTCGACGCCTCGTTGTTGGGGACGGTCGAGCGCCGCGACGGGCGCCGCCAGGTGACCTACCGCGGCCAGCCGCTCTACTTCTACGTCGACGACCCGAAGCGGCAGGTCCTCTGTAACGACGTGGCGGAGTTCGGCGGGACCTGGTTCGCGCTCGACGCTGAGGGCGAGCCGCCCGCTTAGAGCCCGCGAGGGTGACGCACCACGTAGCCGGACGAGGACCGGTGCGTGGACGTCCAGCGTGAACCGGTCTCGCTGATCGCGCTGGTATCGAAGCGGCGACCGTCGACGACCATGTAGGCGTGGCCCGGGTTCGCGTAGATCGTGACGTGCCGGCCGCGTCCGGGCGCGCCGTAGCGCATGAACCCGCTCGAGTCGAGCGGCGTGCGCAGCAGGCCGGCGAAGTGCAATGCGAAGGAGAGCGAGCCCGAGCAGTCGTAGCCCGAGTCGAAGTAGCGGCCGTGTCCGCCGCCGTACTTGTACGGCTTGTGGGCGATCCGGTTGGCGGCGGCGATCACCTTCCAGACCGCCCCGCGCCCGCCGCCGCCCGACCGCGAGCCACGGCGCTTGAGCGTCCCGCCGGGACCGATCCCGAGCGCTTGGCGCGTCTGCGGGCCGACCACGCCGTCAGGTGTGAGCCCATGGCTGCTCTGGAAGTTCTTCACGGCGGCCTCGGTCTGGGGGCCGAAGACGCCGTCGGCAGGAAGGCCGAGCTTGCGCTGGAGGGTGCGCACCCCGCCACCGCGCTGGTGATGCGCCCTGTGGCCGCGTGAGGCGTGCGAGCGGCTGCGCAGCCGCTTGCGCTTGAGCACCGGACCCGAGCCGAGGCCGAGCGCCGCGCGGGTCTGCGGTCCGACCTTGCCGTCCACGGTGAGCCCGTGGCGGCGCTGGTAGCGCCGGACGGCCCGCTCGGTCTGGGGGCCGAACACGCCGTCCGCCGGGACCCCGAGCGCCTGCTGCAGCTTGCGCACGTCGTCCTTGGACTGCGCAGCGTGCGCGCGCGCCTTGGCGGACGCGTCGGTCGCCGCGAACGCGCACAGCCCGCCGAGCAGGGCGGCCAGCGCGAGTGCCAGCGCGACCGTCCTGGGGACGGCCAGCATCGGCAGTGGTTGCTTTCGGGCTTGCGACATGTGATTTGACGCCTACGAGGTGAGCTGACGGGCTCGCGCTTTGCGCTACTCCCAGGCACCCGGCCCGGGCGATTCGCCCCAGCGGCCACGGCGGGCCGCATTTGGTTCCCCCGCTCGCCGGACCATGGGTCGCGGCGACTCGGCGTTCGGAAGGGCGTCTTTCTATCAGCAGAAAGTCCTGCACGTTGCAGGATTTCTTGCAGTAGGGTCGCGCCCTATGGAGGAGCTAACACCCGAAATCCGTCATTGGACCGCTGTCCATCCCAACATCGGGTGGGTCGTCAGCTCCTACTGGCTGCCTGGTATTGGCGTGCTGCTGGACCCGCTGGAGGTGCCCGACGAGGTCGAGGGCGTCGAGGAGATCGTGCTCTCGAACCGACATCACAGGCGGTCCGCGTTCGAGGCCCGGGAGCGCTTCGGCGCCGTCGTGCGGGTCCCCCGCTCGGGTCTGCACGAGTTCGAGGGCGACCCGGTCGAGCCCTACGACTTCGGCGAGCCGCTGGTCGGCGGGGCGATCACGGCCCACCAGGTGACCGAGCTCTGGCCGGACGACGGGGCACTGCACATCCCCTCGCTCGAGGCGCTCGCCATCGCGGACACCGTCCTGTCGAACGACGGACGGCTCGAGTTCATGCCCGACGTGTGCTTCGGCGATCGCGAAGCCGAGCAGCGCAGCATCCGCGAAGGTCTGGCTCGCCTTGCCGAGCAGCTCGACTTCCGGCACCTGCTGCTGGCCCACGGCCCGCCGGTGCCGGATCAGGGGCGCGACCGACTGCGCGAGTTCGCCGCGGCCTAGCGCTCGCCTTCCTCTTCGAGCAGGCTGCGCTGGTCGAGCGTGAACAGCAGCGCGAGGGCCGGCAGGACGACCACCACGGCTATGCCGAACACGACGAGGACGGCGGTCAGCGTCTCGCTCGCACCGGCGCCCTCGTCGATGGTCAGCGTCTGCGGCAGCAGGTAGGGGTACTGCGCCACGCCCCACCCCCAGATCACGGCCACCACGGCGGCGACCGCGAGCGGGCGGACGCCGCGTGGCGCCCCCCGCCAGAGCAGCACCATGGCGCCCAGCCCGCACACGACCGAGACGAGCACGAGCGGCAGGGCCTCGCTGGTCAGCCCGTCGTAGACGAAGCGCGCGTCCGAGTGCAGCGCGACGATCCCGGCGACCGCGAGCGCTCCAGCCACGACCGCCGCCGCCCGGGCGCGCACCGCGAAGTAGCCGACCAGATCGGGATCGCCGAAACGACGCGCGTCGCTGACCAGGAACACCGCGGCGAGGTAGGCGCCGGTCGCGACGAACAGCACGCCCAGGACCAGGGACACCGGGTTGAGCCAGCTGGTCACAGCGTCGCCCGCGGCGTTGCCGACCGGCACGCGCCCCGAGGCCACCGCGCCAACCACGGTTCCCATGAAGAACGGGGTGACGACCGACGAGACCGCGAACGACCACTCGGCGAAGCGCCGCGCCGAGCTCCTTGCCGCGACCCGTTGAAACGCGAATCCCGCCCCGCGCAGCACGATCCCGAGCGCCGCCAGGCTGAGCGGGATGAACAGGGTGGACATGACCGACGAGAACGCCTCGGGGAACCCCGTCCAGAGCGTCACCAGCATGAAGATCAGCCAGACGTGATTGGCCTCCCAGACCGGGCCGATCGCCCAGTCGATCAGCGCGTGCGCGCGCCTGCCGCGCTCCCCGTTGCCGGCCACCAGCGCCCAGAACCCTCCGCCGAAGTCCGCGCCCCCGAACACCGCGTAGAGCGTCACCCCCACCCAGAGCACGGCCGCGACGGCGTCCGCGCTGCTCACAGCGGCTCCTCGGGCCGGTCCGGCACAGCGGGGCGCGGCCCGTACGGAACATCGACGTCGTCGGCCTCCCGCCAGCGACGGGACATCGCGCGCAAGATGACGACCGTCGCGGCCCCGAGCGCCGCGTAGACGACGAACACGACGGCGAGGCTGACCCACACGCCGTCGGCCTGGGTGACCGCGTCCTCGGTGCGCATCACCTCGTAGACGATCCAGGGCTGGCGCCCGACCTCCGTGACGATCCAGCCGCACTCGAGCGCGACGATGGCCGCCACCCCGGAGATGGCGACGGCGCGCAGGAACCAGGGCGTGGTCGGGATGTCTCGCTTGCGCCACCACGCGATCCCCAGCCACATCCCGAGCAGGATCATGGCGCTGCAGATGCCGACCATGGCGTCGAAGGCCCAGTGCAGCATCGTGTTGGCGGGCGGGCGGTCGTCCGGCGGCACCGTGTCGAGCCCGATCACCTTGGTGTCCGTGCTGAAACCGACCAGCCACGAGTCGAGGCCGGGGATCCCGATCCCGCCCTTCACGCCATCCGACGTGCAGCGACCGCCGAGGTACTCGGTCACGTGCGTGTGCGTCTCCTGCACGCACTCCATCGCGGCGAACTTGATCGGCTGGTCCTTGGCGATCGCGCGCGCCGCCGTGTCGCCGACGGCGAACTGGATCGGCGTCATGATCACGGCCATCGTCAGCGGGATCAGCAGGCCGAGCCGGTGGTGGCGGTCGCGCCGCCCGCGCAGCATGCCGACGGCGTAGATCGAAGCGACCAGATACCCGGTGACGAGATACGCCGCCAGGATCAGATGCGGGGCCTCATAGCCGACCGCGCCGTTGAAGAAGGCATCCAGAGGGCTGACGCCGGTCGCAGTCCCGTCGGACGCCAGCTTGAAGCCGTCGGGCTGGTTCATCCACGAGTTCGCCGCGACGACCGACCAGGCGCCGCCGAGGCCCGCGATCAGGACCGGGACGCCGGTCCAGAAGTGGGTCCAGCCCGACAGGTGCTTCCAGCCGTAGATGTAGATGGCGATGAAGATCGCCTCGGTGAAGAAGAAGATCCCCTCGAGCGCGAACGCGAGCCCGAAGACGTCGCCGAAGCGGCGCATGAACTCGGGCCACAGCAGGCCCATCTCGAACGAGAGCACGGTCCCGGTGATCGCGCCGACCACGAACGTCACGGCAGCGACCTTGGACCAGCGCTTCGCCAGCCCCAGGGCCACCTCGTCGTTTCGCCTCAGCCCGATCCAGTTGGCGATCAGGATGATCGCCGGAAGCCCGACCCCGAGGCACGCCAGGATGATGTGAAAGCCCAGCGTGAACGCCATCTGGCTGCGCGCGGCGCCGAGGTCCGCGGCGAACGGGAAGAGGTCGGTCACCTGACGGCGTGCGGCCTGGGCGGGGCTCGGTCGCCGCTCTCGGGCGCGCGCTCGATCAGCGCGCTTTGGCGCTGCCCGAAGCGGGCGCCGACCCACTTCATCAACACCCCTACGCGCCGCCCCGTCTGGCCGCCCAGGTAGTAGAGGTGCACTCCCAGGTAGGTGAAGAAGGCCGGCCGGCCGGAGAGCTTAAGACCCCTGATCTCGCAGACCGCCTTGCCCCGGCCGACCACCGCGAGGGCGCCCTTGTCGAGGTACTTGAATGGCGTCGACGCTCCCCGCTCGCCGCGGCGGATCGCCTTGGCCACGTGATGGGCCTCCTGGATCGCCACCGTCGCGAGCCCCGGGAGCGGCTTGCCACTCGGCCCTGCCAGAGACGCGCCGTCGCCGATCACCGAGATCTCCGGCCGCCCCGGGAGGGTCAGGTCGGGATTGACCTCGATCCGCCCGCCTCGGTCCGTGCTTGCGCCCGTGGCGAGGGCCAGGGCGTGGGTCAGCGGCACGGACTGGACGCCGGCCGCCCAGATGACGGTCCTGGCATCGATGCGCTCGGTGCTGCCGTCCTCGACCTCGATCGTGACGCCGCGCGGGTCGATCGCGGTGACGCGCGCGCGCTCGCGGACGGTGACGCCGAGCCGCTCGAGCTCATGGGCGACCTTCGCGGATAGCCGCTCCGCGAAGGCGGACACGACGCGATCCCCCGCGTCGAGCAGGATCACCTTCGACTGGCTGGTATCGATGCGCCGGAACTGCTCCTTCAGGTCCCTGGCGGTGAGCGCGAGCTCGCCGGCGATCTCCACGCCGGTGGGACCGCCGCCGACGATGACGAAGGTCAGCAGCTCGGACCGCTCGGACGGGTCGCCCGAGCGCTCGGCCTCCTCGAAAGCTCCGTAGAAGCGCTGCCTCAGGTCGACGGCGTCCTCGAGCGTCTTCAGCCCGCAGGTGACCTCCCGCCACTCGTCGTTGCCGAAGTAGGAGGTCTGCGCCCCACAGGCCACGATCAGGCTGTCGTAGTCGAGCCGGTCACCGCGGCCGAGGATGACCTGGCGTCGCTCCGGATCGATCTCCGTGACCTCCCCCATCAGCACCGTGGTGTTCGAGCTGCGCCTGAGCGACGGCCGGATCGGAGCGGCGCAGTCGCTCTGCGATAGGCCGCCGGCTGCGACCTGGTAGAGCAGCGGCTGGAACAGGTGGTGATTGGTGCGGTCGACCAGCGTCACCTCGACCTTGGCGTGGCGCAGCCTGCGCGCCGCGGCCAGCCCGCCGAAGCCGCCGCCGACGATCACGACGCGCGGGCGCCGGTTGGCGTCGACGTCAGCCGGCACGCGCCGGCTCCTTACCGGCGCCCGACGCGGCGCCGAGCCGTTCGAGCAGGTGGTCGCCCACGCGCAGCGCGTTCGCCATCGCCGTCAGCGCCGGGTTCACGGCGCCGATGCTGGGGAAGAAGCTGGTGTCGACCACGTAGAGGTTGTCGAGCTCGTGGGCGCGGCAATCGGTGTTGAGGACCGAGGTCTCGGGGTCGGCGCCGAAGCGGCAGGTGCCCGCCTGGTGGGCACAGCCCGCGACCGGGATGTCGGTCTTGAGGTAGGCGTGGCGCGGGACGAGGTGGTGCTTGTGCATCCCCAGCTCGCCGAGCAGCTCCTTGAGCTTGTGGTACAGGCGCTTCGCCGACTCGTCGTTCGTCTGCTTGTAGCTCAGCCGGACCCGCCCGTCACGGTCCAGGCTAACGCGGTTCTCGGGCCGCGGCAGGTCCTCGGTGGAGAGCCAGAAGTCGACCGCGTGGCGGGCGGTGCTCTCGAGCGTGCGCGTGGGCGCCAGCTTGGTCTCGAGCGGCTTCTCGCCGCGGAACATGGGCGCCGACGACTTGCCGACCATCTGGATGTTGCCCAGCGGAAACTCGTAGTCGTCCGCGCCGAGGTAGAAGTCGTTGAGGCCGAGGGTCTTCTGGAAGACGGTCGGGTTCTCTTCCTTGGATAGGGCGAGCACGGCCTGGCTGTTGTGGAAGGTGTAGTTGCGTCCGAGCTGGTCGGACCGGTTCGAGAGGCCGTTCGGGTGCTTCTCGGTCGCCGAGGCGAGCAGCAGCTTGGCCGAGTTCGCCGCTCCGCAGGAGACGACGACGATGTCCGCGCTGACGGTCTCCCGAGTCCCGTCGTGGTCGACCGCCACCTCGGTGACCGCGGTGCCCGCCGGGTTGGTGTGCAGCGCCACGGCCTGCGCGTTCCTCAGCAGCGTGACGTTCGGGTATTCGAGCGCCGGCCGTACGGCGAGCACCTCGGCGTCGGACTTCGCGTGCACCAGGCAGGGGAACCCGTCGCAGGTGGAGCAGCGGACGCACGCGCCGTGGGCCATGTCGGCCTCGTTGAGCATGACCCCGCAGGGCGCGTGGAAGGGTGGTGGCCGGCAGCCGCCAGGTCGTCGGCGAGCTGCTGGATGCGCGGCTCGTGAGAGACCGCCGGGAACGGATAGGGCGCGCTGGCGGGCGGCTCGGTCGGGTCCTCGCCGCGGGCGCCGTGCACCTGGTAGAGCTGCTCGGCCTGCGTGTAGTAGGGCTCCATGTCGTCATAGCCGATCGGCCAGGCGGGCGAGATGCCGTCGTGATGGTGAAGCTCGCCGAAGTCCTCCTCGCGCAGCCGGTAGAGCGCCGCTCCGTAGAGCTTGGTGGCACCGCCGACGAAGTAGTGCACCTGCGGCTGAAAGGCCTTGGCCGTCTCGGCGACGTACCAGGTGTCCTCCGAGATGTAGCGGTTGTCGACGAACACGTCGCCCGCCGACCAGTTCTGCGGCTCGCGCGGCAGCCAGTCGCCGCGCTCGAGCAGCAGGATGCGCTTGCCCGAGTGGGCGAGCCGGTGCACGAGCGTGCCGCCGCCGGCGCCGCTGCCGATGACGATCACGTCGTACGAGCTCATCCGCCGATCTCCTCCAGTCGCTCCATCAGGATGATGCGGCCGGCCGCCTCGATCAGCGCCAGGTGCGAGAACGCCTGCGGGAAGTTGCCCAGGTGCCTGCCGGTGCTGGTGTCGAACTCCTCGGCGTACAGGCCGAGCGGCGAAGCCACCCGCAGCAGGCGCTCCATCAGGTCGCGGGCGCGCTGCTCGTCCCCGACGATCGCCAGGCCCGAGACGAGCCAGAACGAGCAGATCAGGAAGCTGCCCTCCTTGCCGGACAGGCCGTCGTCGGTCTCGTCCGTCTTGTAGCGCAGCACGAAGCCGTCCTCGGTCAGGTCGTCGGCGATCGCTTCGACGCTCTTGCGCAGGCGCTCGTCGTCGCGGGGCAGGAAGCCGAAGATCGCGGCCAGCAGCGTGGACGCGTCGAGCGCGTCGGTCTCGTAGTGCTGGCGCAGGACTCCGTCACGCACGCCGTGCTCGAGGATGTCCTCCTTGATCTCCTCGGCGGTGGCGCTCCAGGTCTCCACCAGCTTTGGGTCGCCGCGGATGTGGGCGAGCTTGGCCGCGCGGTCGAGCGCGACCCAGCACATCAGCTTCGACGACACGTAGTGCTGCGGCGCCCCGCGGGCCTCCCAGATGCCCTGGTCGGGGTTGCGCCAGACCGCAGTAGCGCACTCCGCCTGGGCCTGGACGATCGGCCACAGCCGCCGCGGCAGGCGCTGGCTGCGGCGAGAGTGCAGCAGAATCGAGTCGAGCGCGGCCCCGAACACGTCGTTCTGGCGCTGGTCGAAGGCCCCGTTGCCGACCCGCACCGGGCTCGCCCCCGCGTATCCCGAGAGGTCGTCCCGGGTCGACTCGGTGAGATCGCGGCGCCCGTCGATCCCGTACATGATCTGCAGCGCGCCGTCGTCGTTCGGCTCGAGGTCGGCGATGAACTGCATGAACTCGTCGGCCTCCCAGTCCAGGTTGAGGTAGTGCAGCGCCTGGAGGGTGAACGTAGAGTCGCGCATCCAGGTGAAGCGGTAGTCCCAGTTGCGCTCGCCGCCGGGCGTCTCGGGCAGTGACGTCGTGGCCGCCGCCACGGTCGCGCCGGTGGGGAGGTAGGTGAGGCCCTTGATCGTGAGCGCCGAGCGCTGGATCGGGTCGCGCCAGCGGTGGTCGGGCAGGCGCGCGCTTCCCAGCCAGCGCCGCCAGTACCGGACCGTCGCGGCCATGTGCTCGTTGGCCTCGTCGATGTCCTGCGGCACGGCCAGCTGCTCCGCCCAGGAGAGGGCGCAGTAGGCCTGCTCGCCCTGCTTGAGCGCGTGGCGAGCCCGCACCCAGTCGCCCTCGATGCCGAGCGCCATGTCGGTTCTCAGCCTGATCGTGAGATCACCGGCGGTGGCGTCCGCCGTATGGCGGTCGTCGCCGACCAGCGACCAGTCGGCGGCCGTGCGGCCGTAGTCGAAGTCCGGCTCGCAGACCAGCTCGACCTCGACGTCACCGTCCAGGCAGACGACCGTGCGGACCAGCATGTGGTCCGCGTCGTCGTCCGCCGGCGGCCGCGTGTGCGGCGTGATCTCGTCCTCGTGGTCCCTCGGTCCCATGGTCAGCGCGTCGCGCACGAGGATCCAGCCGGTCGGCGTCTTCCACGTCGTGGCGAGTATGTTCGTCCCCGGCTCGTAGATGCGGGCCGTCGGCACGTTGATGCCGAACGGGGCCACTCGAAAGCGGCCGGCCTGGCGGTCGAGCAGCGTGCCGAACACGCTCGGCGAGTCGAACCGCGGCACGCACAGCCAGTCGATCGAGCCGTCGGGCGCGACGAGGGCGCTCGTGTGGCAGTTGGACAGGAACGCGTAGTCGGCGATCGGCGGGAACGGCGAGGGCGCCGCGGCGCTCCGGGGCTGTGTCGGCTTGGCAGTCGTCATGAGCCGACCCACGGGTCGTGCCACTTGCAGTGCCCGGCGACGAGCTCGTCCGCGGCGGGCGGGCCCCACGATCCCTGCGCGTAGCCCTGGACCGGCGGGGGCGAATCGAGCAGGGGCTGCATCACCCGCCAGGCCTGCTCTACCGCGTCTTGGCGGGTGAATCGCTTGCTGTCTCCGACCATCGCCGCGTGCAGCAGCACCTCGTACGGGCGTGGCCCCCTCCCCGCCCTCCGCGGCGAAGTCCATGTCGAGGCTGATCTGCTCCGGTGTCACGGAGTCGGCGCGCTGAGCGTCGAGCAGCAGCTTGATCCCGGTCGTCGGGTCCAGCCTGACGACGAGCTGGTTCGGGTCCGGTGCCTCGGACCCGCGCAGGCCGAAGCGCAGCCGCGGCGGGTCCTTGAAGACGAGGCGCAGCTCCGTCTGTGTGGTCGGCAGGTGCTTGCCGGTGCGGATGAAGAACGGGACGCCCGACCAGCGCCAGTTGTCGATGTCCAAGCGCAACGCGGCGTACGTCTCAGTGGTGGAGTCCGCGGCCACGCCCTGGGTGTCGAGGTACCCGTCGTACTGCCCGCGCACGTAATGCGCCGGATCGCCCTCGGGCATCGCCTGGAAGACCGAGACCATCGCGTTCTTCAGCGTCGTCGAGTCGTTGCTCGCGGGTGGCTCCATCGCGGTGGCGGCGATCACCTGCATCAGGTGGTTGACGACGACGTCGCGCAAGGCGCCGACGGGGTCGTAGAAGTGGCCGCGGTCCTCGACCCCGAAGCTCTCGGCCATGGTGATCTGGACCGAGGCGACGTAATTGCGGTTCCAGATCGGCTCGATCATCGTGTTCGCGAACCGCAGGTAGAGGATCTCGACGAGGCCCATCTTGCCCAGGAAGTGGTCGATCCGGTAGAGCTGGGACTCGTGGAGGTAGCGGTGGACCTCCTCGTCGAGGGCGGCCGCCGATGCGACGTCGTGCCCGAACGGCTTCTCCACCACGACCCGCGCCGAGTCGGTCAGGCCCGCCCCTGCCAGGCCCTTGATCACCATGCCGAACAGCGACGGCGGGATCTCCAGGTAGAAGACCGGGCTGCTCGCGTCGGCGATCTCACGGCCGACACGCTCGTACGTCTCCTCGTCGGCGAAGTCGCCCGACAGGTACGACAACCTCGCCGCGAAGCGATCGAAGACCTCGTCGTCGATCGCCTCGCCGCAGTCCTCGATGCACTTGCGCGCGTGCTCGCGCAGGTGGTCGACCGTCCAATCGTCGGCCGCGACGCCCACGATGGGGCAGTCCAACAGCCGGCGAAGCTCGAGCCGGTAAAGCGAGTGGAAGGTCATCACCTTGGCGAGGTCGCCGGTGATCCCGAAGACGACGAACGCGTCGGCTGGTTGAGCCTCGTACGTCGCGCCCGGGGCAGCGTCAGTCCGTGCGCCAGGTCCTAGGGCGGTGCTCATAAGGCGGGCCAATCTGTCGGGAAGCCCGCCAATTCTCGGACACCGGTGGGGGAGTCGCAATCACCCGCGAGGGATGATTCGCGATACCACCCTGCCGCATACCGTAGGCCCGTGATCGGCCACGCGCTGACCGTCGCCCCTGGGCCAGTCGACCGGCTCGTCTGGGACCGATGGATCGCGATTGGCTTCGCGATCGGCTCGGCCTGCTTCTTCATCGGCCCGTTCCCTGGCTTCGTCCAGCTGGTCGGCCAGGGCGCCGACGGCGTCGTTTTCTTCGCCGGCTCGGTGTTTTTCACGCTCGCGGCCGGGCTCGAGCTGCGAGAGGCGACGCTCCGGCTAGGCCGCTGGGCCTCGAACCCGTCCTGGTGGAGCGCGGCCGTCCAGTTCGCGGGCACCCTGCTGTTCAATCTCAACACCTTCGATGCCATGCAGGACGGCCTCTCGACCCAGCGGGAGAACCGGCTGGTGTTCGCGCCGGACCTGCTCGGCTCTGCCTGCTTCCTCGTCTCCGGCGTGCTCGCCTATCGAGTCGCCACCGGGCCGGAAGCGAGGATGGCCACCGTGAACCTCGCGGGGTGCGTGTTGTTCGGGATCTCCGCGATCGCGTCCTACGTCGTTCCGTCGAGCGGCTCTGTGCTCGACCTCGCCGCCGCCAACTGGAGCACCGCGCTTGGAGCGCTCTGCTTCTTCATCGGCGCACTGATGCTGCTGCCGCGCAAATCCCCAGTTCTCAAGGAGGCATGACAGATGTCCCAGCCTGACCTAACCGAACAACTCGATGAGCTCGCCAGGAGCTACGGCAACCGCTTCCTGCTCGAGCCCGCGCCCGACGACAAGCTCCCCGAGCACGGGATGCGCGCGGTCGACGCGATGCGGCTGATCGGGGAGGAGCTGGTGCTCGACGGCATCCCGATGCGCAACCTGGCCACCTTCGTGACTACCTGGATGGAGCCCGAGGCCCAGCGGATCATCGCGGAGAACCTGCACCGCAACTTCATCGACCACGCGGAATACCCGCAGACCGCGGAGATAGAGCAGCGCTGCATCCGGATGATCGCCGACCTCTTCCACGCCCCGGGGGAGACGACCGGCGCGCGCACCCAGGGCTCGTCGGAGGCGATCATGCTCGGCGCGCTCTCGCTGAAGTGGAAGTGGCGCGGACGGCGCGAGCAGGCCGGCCTCGGCACGGACCGGCCGAACCTCGTGTTCGGCGGCGACGTGCACGTCGTGTGGGAGAAGTTCTGCCGCTACTTCGACGTCGAGCCGCGCATCATCCCGCTCCAGCCCGACAAGTACACCATCGGGCCCGAGGACGTGGAGCCGCACGTCGACGAGAACACGATCGGCGTCGCCGCGGTCCTGGGGACGACGTTCACCGGGCACTCCGACGACATCGTCGGGATCAACGACCTGCTCCTGCGCCTCAAGAACGAGAAGGGGATCGACGTGCCGCTGCACGTGGACGCGGCCAGCGGCGGCTTCGTCTGGCCGTTCCTCTACCCGCATTCGGAGTGGGACTTCCGGCTCGAGCAGGTCCGCTCGATCAACGCCTCGGGGCACAAGTTCGGCCTCGTCTACCCCGGCATCGGATGGCTCGTGTTCAGGGAGCGCAGCGACCTGCCCGAGGACCTCGTCTTCTACGAGAACTACCTGGGCAAGACCGACGCCACCTTCACGTTGAACTTCTCGACCGGCTCGGCGATGGTGCTGGCCCAGTACTACAACTTCGTCCGCTTCGGCCAGATCGGTTACCGGTACATCATGGAGACGATGCAGGCGAACACGCGCCTCTTGGCGAAGCGGATCGCCGACGGCGGCGTCTTCCGGCTGATCGGAGACGAGGACGAGGAGCAGCTGCCGCTGGTGGCGTTCCAGCTGGCCGAGGAGCAGGACTACGACGAGTTCGACGTGGCCTCGCAGCTGGCGGCCGAGCGCGGCTGGATGGTGCCCGCCTACACGCTGCCGCCGAACGCGGACCACGTGAAGATCATGCGCGCGCTGGTCAAGCTCACCCTGGGGCACTCGCTCGTGACCACGCTCGCCGACGACATCGTGGGCGCCTGCGAGACGCTGGCGAAGAAGGGCGGCCTGCACGAGATCGACCGGCAGCGGGTGAAGACGGGGACCGGCTACTGAGCAGGCGCGGGCTCAGGGCCCGGCTCGGGCGCCTGTTCCTCCTTGGCTCGAGCGCGTGCCAGGTCCGCCGATATGCGCGTGATCGCCGACACGGTTGGCGCGGCGAGGATCAGGCCGACCGTGCCGAAGAGGGCCCCGCCCGCGATCGTCACGATCAGCACGGCGAGCGGGTGAATCCCGAGCGCCGCGCCCATGGCGAGGGGCTGAACCAGCTGCTGGAGCACGCTGTTGGCGAGCAGCTGGACCACGATCATGCCGACGGCGGCGTCCGTCCCGGCGCCGCCCAGCGCGACCAGAACAGAGAACGCGCCGGCCGTCCAGGCACCGAGGTAGGGGACGTACGCGGCGAGCATGGTGACCACGGCGATCGTGCCGGCCTGCGGCACGCCGAGCACCAGGGCGCCCACGCCGACCACGACCGCGTTGAAAGCCGCCACGATCGTGACTCCGAGGAAATAGCCCCGCAGCGACTCGAGGGTCCGGCTGCTGATCGTGCGGGCGACCGGTGCCGGAACGCCCATGTGGCGCTCGCCCCAGGCGCGGATCTTGGGGCCGTCGGCCAGCAGGAAGACCAGGCTGAGCAGCGTCATCGCCAGGAAGAAGACCAGCGACGAGAGCTCCTTGAGGCCCGCGGCCAGCCCGCCCAGCAGCGCGCCCACCGCCGCCGTCGCGGACGAGCTGGCGTCCTGCTTCGCGTCCTTGGCCTGGGCGGGATCGACCCCGAGGTCCTTGAGCCAGCCCTCGATCGTGTTCTTGGCGTCGCTCAGGTGGGAGCCGAGGTCGCCCTCCTGGCTCGTGATCCCCGCCAGCACGATGTAGACGACCCCTGCGCCGAGCAGGATCGCCGCGACGAGCAGCAGGATCGCGCCCGCCGGCCGGGGCACGCGGTGACGCTCGAGCCAACTCATCAGCGGCGCCGCCACCGCCGCGATCACGCCAGCCGCGATCACCGGCACCACGATCACGTTCGTCAGCGCCAGCAGCCAGACGCAACCGACCAGGAACAGCCCCACGCCGACCAGCAGCCACGCGGTGAAACCGACGTCGCGCAGCCAGCGCGGCGCGGCAAGGGCGCCGGTCAGCGCGGCGGCGTCGATGTTGATGTACTCCTCAGCGGGAGGCTCCCGCTCCGGGTTGCCGCCGCGGCGGCTGATGCGAAAGCGCACACCCGAATGATCCAGCCAGCGGCGGACGCCACGCGCCCGCGAGGCCGGCGCCGCCTAGACGAGCTCTAGAAACACCATCTCGGTCGAATCCGACCGGCGCGGGCCCAGCTTGAGGATGCGCGTGTAGCCGCCCTCGCGCTCTGCGTAGCGGGGCGCGATCTCCTCGAACAGCTTGTAGACGACGAACTTGTCCTGCCCCAGGCGGGCCATGGCCAGGCGGCGGGAGTGGCCGTCACCCTTCTTGGCGAGGGTGATCAGCCGCTCCAGCTCGGGCTTGACGGCCTTGGCCTTGGCCTCGGTCGTCTGGATGCGTTCATGGTCGATCACCTCGCGGCAGAGGTTCATGAACAGGGCCTTGCGGTGCGCCGGATCGCGCGACAGCTTGCCCTTTTGCTTGCGGTGGCGCATGGCCCGAACAGACTAGCCGGCGCGCAGCCCGAGTCCGCGCGCGTCGAGGGTCTCCTTGACCTCCTCGATCGACTTGCGACCGAAGTTCGGGATCGCCGCCAGCTCGGACTCCGACTTCTGGACGAGGTCGCCCACCGTCTGGATGCCCGCGCGCTTGAGGCAGTTGTACGAGCGCACGCCAAGCTCGAGCTCCTCGATCAGGATGTCGTCCATCCCGCCCGCGCCCGGCGCACCCGCGCCGTCGCCGGCGAGGCCGTCGGCGCCGGCCACGAGGGCCGCGCCCTGGTCGCGCAGCGCCTCGACCCGATCGGCGTCCGTGAAGATCGCCAGGTACTTGATCAGGATCTCGGCGGCCTCGCGGAGCGCGGTCTGCGGGTCGAGCGAGCCATCGGTCTCGATGTCGATCGTGAGCTTGTCGTAGTCGGTCTTCTGGCCGACGCGGGCGGCGTCCACGGAGTACGCCACGCGCTTGACCGGCGAGAAGATCGAGTCGATCGGGATCACGCCGATCGGCTGGTCCGGCGACTTGTTGTCCTCCGCCGGCGAGTAGCCGCGGCCGTGGCCGATCGTCAGGTACATCTCGAGCTTGGTCTTCTTCTCGAGCGTGGCGATGCGGGTCTCGGGGTTGAGGATCTCGACGCCCGAGGGCAGGTCGATGTCGCCCGCGGTCACGTCGCCGGGGCCGGTGACCACCAGCGGCGCCTCGATCTCCGCCGCATCGGAGTGCATGCGGCAGACGATCTCCTTGAGGTTCAGGACGATGTCGGTGACGTCCTCCTTGACGCCGTTGATCGTCGAGAACTCGTGCGCGACGCCCTCGATGCGGACGCTCGTGACGGCGGCGCCGGCCAGGGACGACAGCAGCACTCGGCGCAGCGAGTTGCCGAACGTGTAGCCGAAGCCGCGGTCAAGCGGCTCGATGGTGAAGGTGCCGCGGTTGTCCTGGACCTTCTCGGCGGATATCTGCGGAGTCTGGAACTCGATCATGGGGATGCTTCCTTCGGCTGTTGGGCGCGCCCGGCCGGGGTAGGCCCGGGGCGCTCGCGTTCACTACTTCGAGTAAAGCTCGACGATGAGCTGCTCCTGGACCGGCGTGGTGATCTCGGCCCGCTCGGGGAGTCGGAGCACCTTGGCCGTCAGGCCGTCGTGGTCGGCCTGGAGCCAGGCCGGCACGACGGAGGTCAGCTCTGTCGCTTCGCGGACGACGGGCTCAACCGGCGCGCCCGGCCTCATCGTGATTACGTCCTCCTCGCGCAACTGGTACGAGGGGATGTTCACGCGCCGGCCGTTGATGGCCCAGTGTCCGTGCAAGATCATTTGGCGTGCCTGGCGCCGGGAGCCGGCGAATCCGAGGCGGACGAGCACGTTGTCGAAGCGCGACTCGAGCAGTCGCAACAGGTTCTCGCCGGTCACGCCGGACTGCCGGCTGGCCTTGGCGTAGTAGTTGCGGAACTGCTTCTCGAGCACGCCGTAGTAGCGGCGCGCCTTCTGCTTCTCGCGCAGCTGGACGCGGTACTCCGACTGCCGCGAGCGGCCGCGGCCGTGGTCGCCGGGCGGATAGGCGCGGCGCTCGACGCCGCACTTGTCGGTCAGGCAGCGCTCGCCCTTCAGGAACAGCTTCATGCCCTCGCGGCGGCACTGCTTGCACTGGGGTCCCGTATCGCGCGCCATCAGACACGCCTCCTCTTGCGGGGCCGGCAGCCGTTGTGCGCCTGCGGGGTTACGTCCTTGATGGAGGTGATCTCCAGGCCGGCCGCCTGAAGCGAGCGGATCGCGGTCTCGCGGCCCGAGCCCGGTCCCTTGACGAACACCTCGACCTTCTGAAGTCCGTGCTCCATGCCCTTGCGCGCCGCGGCGTCGGCGGTCACCTGCGCGGCGAACGGCGTGGACTTGCGCGAGCCCTTGAAGCCGGCGCCGCCGGCGGACTCCCACGCGATCACGTTGCCGTCCTTGTCGCTCAGCGACACGATCGTGTTGTTGAAACTCGTCTTGATGTGGGCCTGGCCGTAGGGCACGTTCTTCCGGACGCGCCTGCGGCCACCACGTGGGCGTCGAGGCTGGGGCATTCAGTCCTTACCTAGTGCTTCCTGATCTTCTTCTTGCCGCCGCCGGCCGACGAACCGCGCTTGGGACCCTTGCGCGTGCGCGCGTTGGTCTTGGTGCGCTGGCCGTTGGCGGGCAGGCCGCGCCGATGACGCAGGCCCTTGTACGAACCGATCTCCATGAGCCGCTTGACGTTCTGCGAGCGCTCGCGCCGCAGATCGCCCTCCACGAGCAGGTCGTCGACCTTCTCGCGCAGCTTGCGGACCTCGTCCTCGGTCAGGTCCTTCACCTTGCGATCCGGCTCCACGCCCGCCTCGGCCAGGACCTTGTTCGAGGTCGACCGGCCGATGCCGTAGATATAGGTGAGCCCTATCTCTGCCCTCTTGTTGAGGGGGATGTTGATGCCTGCGATGCGCGCCATTTACTCCCCGGTCACCCCTGACGCTGCTTGTGACGCGGGTTTTGGCAGATGACGAGAACCGCACCGCCACGGCGGATGACCTTGCACTTCTCGCACATTGGCTTGACTGAGGCGCGGACCTTCATAGCTCCGGGAAATCGGGACCGTATCGAAACGAGGACCAGCGCGGAGCCCAGGAGACGGCTCCACGCCGACCGAAAAGAGTAGCAGGCGTTTGGCGCGTTGTTCAGGGCCCTTCGCGCCGCTGAACAGCAGCAATAGGGGGTCGCTGCTTTCCGCGGGAAGCGGCGCGGCCCTCAGGCCGAAGCGGCCGCCGACGGCAGCGCGTCCGGGACCAGCTCGTGCCATGGCGTCAGGATCCGCGGGCCCTCGGCCGTGATCGCCACCGTGTGCTCGAAGTGGGCCGCCAGCGACCCGTCCTGGGAGTAGACCGCCCAGTTGTCCTGGCCCATGCGCACGTGGTGCGTGCCCACGTTGACCATCGGCTCGATCGCCAGGACCATGCCCTCCTCCAGCTCCGGGCCGGTGCCGGCGTCCCCGAAGTTGGGGATCTGCGGGTCCTCGTGCATGGCGCGGCCGATCCCGTGCCCCACCAGCGAGCGGATCACCGCGAAGCCGTCGTTCTCCACCCGGGTCTGAACCGCGTGGGAGACGTCGCCCAGGCGGTTGCCGGCACGGCACTCCTCGACCGCGTCGAAGAGCGCGCCACGAGTGGTGGCGAGCAGGCGCCCGGCGATCGGCGTGACGTTGCCGATCGGGTGGGTGATCGCCGCGTCGGCGACCCAGCCGTCCAGCACCACGCCGATGTCGATCGAGAGGATGTCGCCGCGCTTGAGCTCGTAGGAACCCGGGATGCCGTGCACGACCATCGAGTTGGGCGACGCGCAGATCGACCCGGGGAACCCGCGGTAGCCCTTGAACGCCGGCTCGGCGCCCTGGGAGCGGATGAACCGCTCGGCAGCCGCGTCCAGATCGGCGGTGGTCACCCCGGGGCGTGCCTTCGCGCGCAGGATCTCGTGGCAGCGGGCGAGGATCCGGCCGGCGGCCGCCATCCGGTCGATTTCCTCGGTTGTCTTCAGCTGGATCAACTAGATCTCCGCCTCGAGGGCCAACGTAGCCAGTGTGGCACGGATGTGGCTGTTGACCTCATCGGGGGTGCGGGTCCCCTCGAAGCGGCGCAGCAGGCCGCGCTCCTCGTACCACTGGATCAGCGGCTCGGTCTGCTCGTGGTAGACGGCGAGCCGCTTCTGGACGGTCTCCGGCTTGTCGTCGTCGCGCTGGATCAGGCGGGAGCCGTCCTGGTCGCAGACGCCCTCGTTCTTGGGCGGGTCGAACTCGACGTGGTACACGTGGCCGTTCTTCACGCACTGGCGCCGCCCCGACAGCCGCCGCACGACCTCCTTGTCGGGCGCGTCGATCAGCAGCACGGCCGTGAGGGAGCGCCCACGCTCGTCGAGCGCCCGCTCCAGCATCTCGGCTTGGCCGATCGTGCGCGGGAAGCCGTCGAGCAGGAAGCCGTCGCCTGCCTCGGGAAGGTCGAGGCGCTCGGCGATCACCGCGCAGATCAGCTCGTCCGGCACCAGCTCGCCGGCGTCCATGTACTCCTTGGCCTTCTTGCCCAGCTCGGTGCCCTGCTCGACCGCGTCGCGCAGGATGTTGCCGGTGGAGTAATAGGGCAGCTCGAAGTCCTCCTCGAGCCGCTGCGCCTGCGTGCCCTTACCGGCGCCGGGAGGGCCGAGCAGAACGAGGTTGCGCTCGCTCACTTCAGGAAGCCCTCGTAGTTGCGCATCATCAGCTGCGCCTCGAGCTGCTTCATGGTGTCGAGCGCCACGCCGACCACGATCAGGATCGAGGTGCCGCCGAAGTAGAAGTTGGCGCTGGTCTGGTTGAGCAGGATCGTCGGCAGAGCCGCGACCGCCGCCAGATAGAGCGCGCCCGGGAAGGTCAACCGCGCGAGGATGCGGTCGAGGTATTCCGCCGTGGGTCTGCCTGGCCTCACCCCCGGGATGAACCCGCCGTACTTCTTCAGGTTGTCGGCCTGCTCCACCGGGTTGAACGTGACCGCGGTGTAGAAGTACGTGAAGATGATGATGAAGAAGCACTCGCCGACCAGATAGGGCCAGTCGTTGGGGCTGAAGAAAGCCGAGAAGTCCTTCGCCCAGTCGGCCTGGAGCAGCTGCCCGACGGTTGGCGGGAAGGCCATCAGCGAGGCGGCGAAGATCACCGGGATGACGCCGGCCATGTTCACGCGCAGCGGCAGGTAGGTCGACCCCCCGCCGGCCATTCGCCGGCCCACCACGCGCTTCGCGTATTGAACGGGGATGCGCCGCTGGCCCTCCTGCATGAAGACGATCGCCGCGATGATCGCCAGCGCCAGGAACGGCATCATCACGACGAAGATCTGATCCGGGTTGTTCCACCACTTCTGGATCCCGCTCGGGATGCCCGAGGCGATCGAGGCGAAGATCATCAGCGAGATGCCGTTGCCGATGCCGCGCTGGGTGATCAGCTCGCCGAACCACATCAGCAGCACGCAGCCGGCGGTCAGCGTCATCACGATCACGAAAACGCGCCCGAACGTGAAGTCCTCCACCACGTCGGCACTGCCGCTCGAGAACGTGCGGAAGAGGAACACGTAGCCGATCGACTGACCGAAGGCGAGGCCGACGGTCAGGTAGCGCGTGTACTGCGTGATCTTCTGCTGCCCGACCTCGCCCTCCTTGCGGAGCTTGTCGAGCGTGGGCACCACGACCGTGAGCAGCTGCAGCATGATCGAGGCCGTGATGTAGGGCATGATCCCGAGCGCGAAGATCGCGAAGCGCTGCAGGGAGCCGCCGGAGAACGTGTTGAGCAGGCCGAGGATGTTCGAGCCGCCGAAGTTGTCGGAGATCTGCTCGACGGCGTCGATGTTGATGCCGGGCGCCGGGATGTAGGCGCCGAACCGGTAGAGCGCCAGCATGCCCGCGGTGAAGGCCAGCTTCTTCCGGATTTCTGGTACCCGAAACGCGTTCAGGAACGTCCGGAGCACGGGACTACCCTTCGATCAGTTGGCAGGTCCCGCCCGCGGCCTCGATCTTCTCGCGGGCGGTCTTCGAGAAACCGTGCGCGTGCACGGTGAGACCCTTGGTCAGCTCGCCGTTGCCGAGCACCTTCACGGGGATCGCGCGGCGCGTGGCCAGGCCGGCCTCCCTCAGCGAATCCGGGGTGACCTCGGCGCCGCCGTCGAAGCGCGCCTCGAGGTCGGACAGGTTCACGGGCTGCGTGTGCGTGCGGAACTTCTCGAACGGCATCGACTTCTTCATCGTCGGGCCGCGCAGCTTGCGCATCCGCATGTGGATCGGGTTCTGGCCGCCCTCGAAGCCCACGCGCTTCTTCGCGCCCGAGCGAGAGCCGGCGCCCTTGTGGCCGCGCCCGGAGGTCTTGCCGGTGCCGGAGCCGTGGCCGCGGCCCACGCGCTTGCGGTCCTTGCGCGCGCCCTTGGCGGGCCCGAGCGAGTGCAGGCCGACGCGCTCAGGCATCGCTGACCTCCACCAGATGCCGGACCGAGTTGATCAGCCCACGCACGGTCGGATGGTCCTCGCGCTCGGTGGTGCGGCCGATCTTGCCCAGGCCGAGCGTTTGCAGCGACCCGCGCTGCTGCGGGTTGGAGCCGTTGGAAGAGCGGACCTGCGTGATGCGCAGCGTGGCCATCAGGCGGGCGCCTCCTCCGTGGCCGGCGCCTCCTCCGCGACCGGCTGGGCCCGCGTGTCGTCGAGCCCGAGCACCTGGGCGACCGTGAGGCCGCGCAGCTCGGCGACCTGCCGCGGGTCGCGCAGCGACTGCAGCGCGTTCACCGTGGCCTTGACGAGGTTGATCGGGTTCTGGCTGCCGAGCGACTTGGACAGCACGTCGTGGATCCCGGCCAGCTCGAGCACGGCGCGCACGCCGCCGCCGGCGATCACGCCGGTACCGGGCGAGGCCGGCTTGAGCAGCACGCGCGAGGCCGAGTGCACGCCGATGATCTCGTGGGTGATCGTGGAGCCGTGCATCGGCACCTTGAAGAGGTCCTTGCGGGCGCGCTCGACACCCTTCTGGATCGCGACCGGCACCTCGTTGGCCTTGCCGTAGCCGACGCCCACCTGCGACTTCTCGTCGCCGACCACGACCAGCGCGGTGAACGAGAAGCGGCGCCCGCCCTTGACGACCTTGGCGACGCGGTTGATCTCGACGACCCGCTCCTGCAGGTCGGAGCCCCGGTCGCGGTCGCGTGTCCTGTCTCTAGAGGCCATGTGGATGATTCACCGTAGCGATCAAAATCGAAGGCCCCCTTCGCGCGCACCCTCGGCGAGCGCCTTGACCTTGCCGTGGTAGCGGTAGCCGCCGCGGTCGAACACGCACTCCTCGATGCCGGCGGACTTGGCGCGCTCGGCGAGCAGCTCGCCCGCGCGCTTCGCCTGCTCCATGCGGGCGAGCGGCTTGAGGTCGCCCTCGACCCAGTTGACGGCCGCCAGCGTGTGGCCCTGGACGTCGTCGATCAGCTGCGCCTGGATGCCGCGGTTGCTGCGGAACACCGACAGCCGCGGCCGCTGCGTCGTGCCGCTGACCTTGGCGCGCACGCGCCGGCGCCGGCGCAGCCGCGAGGCGGGCTTCGTCTTGATGCTCATGCGCGCTTGCCGACCTTCCGGGCCACGTACTCGCCCTCGTAGCGGATGCCCTTGCCCTTGTAGGGCTCCGGCGGGCGCTGCTTGCGGATGATCGCGGCGATCTCGCCGACGGCCTGCTTGGAGATGCCGCGCACGACAACGCGAGTGGGCTGTGGGACCTCGAAGTCGATCCCGTCGGGAGCGTTGAGCTCGACCGGGTGCGAGTAGCCGAGCGCCAGCACCAGCTTGTTGCCCTGGAGCTGGGCGCGGTAGCCGACCCCCTGGATCTCGAGGCGCTTCTCGAAGCCGTTGGTCACGCCCTCGACCATGTTCGCGATCAGGCTGCGGGTGAGCCCGTGCAGAGCGCGGTGCTCGCCGCGGTTGGTCGACCGCGTGACGACGATCTCGCCGTTCTCCTGCGCGACGGCGATGTCGCGCGAGACGCGCTCCTCGAGCTCGCCCTTCGGGCCCTTGACCTTCACGACGTCGGGCTCGATCGTGATCTCCACCCCATCGGGGACGGAGATCGGCTGCTTGCCGATGCGCGACATGCGCTACCAGACCCTCGCCACCAGCTCGCCGCCCACGCCTTGGCGGCGCGCGTCGTGGCCGGTCATCACGCCCCTGGAGGTCGACACGATCGTCGTTCCCATGCCGCCCTGGACCTTGGGCACGTCGGTCGCCGCCACGTACTGGCGCCGGCCGGGCTTGGACAGGCGCTCGATCCCGAGGATCACGGGCTTGCGGTTGTCCGTGTACTTGAGCTTCACGCGCAGCGTGCGACCCACGCGCGCGGCCTCGACCTCGTAGCCGTCGATGTAGCCCTGCTCGGCGAGGATGCGCGCGAGCTCGGCCTTGAACGTCGAAGCCGGCATCGCGACCTCGTCGTGGTCGGCGCGCAATCCGTTGCGGATGCGGGTCAGGAAGTCGGCGATCGGATCGGTCTGCATTACCAGCTGGACTTGGTGAGCCCCGGGATCATGCCCTCGTGGGCGATCTCCCGGAGACAGATGCGGCAGAGCCCGAACTTGCGCAGATACGCGCGCGGGCGACCGCACCGCTTGCACCGGTTGTAGTTCCTCGTCTTGTACTTGGACCCGCGCTGCTGGCGGACCCGCTGTGAAGTCTTTGCCATTTACTCCTGTGCCTCTTCGGTTGCGCCCTCTTCGCCCTCGTCCTCCGCGGGCGCGGGCTTCTCGTAAGCCTCCGGGTTCTCCTCCTTGAGCTCCTCGAGCGCGGCCTGCTCCGCCGCTGCCCGGGCGCGCGCCTCCTCCTTGCGCCGCTCCTCCTCAGCCTCCTCGGCCGCGTCGCCGGACTCACCCGGCGCGCCCTCGCGCGAGAACGGCATGCCCAGCTCGCGCAACAGAGCATAGGCCTCCTCGTCGGTCTTGGCCGACGTGGTGATCGTGATGTCCAGTCCGCGCACCTGATCGATGGCGTCGTAGTCGATCTCCGGGAAGATGATCTGCTCGCGCACGCCCATCGAGTAGTTCCCGCGCCCGTCGAACGAGCGCGGGCTGAGCCCACGGAAGTCGCGGATGCGCGGGATCGCCACCGACTGGAGACGGTCGAGGAACTCGTACATGCGGGCGCGGCGCAGAGTGACGCTGACGCCGACCGGCATCCCCTCGCGCAGCTTGAAGTTGGCGATCGACTTCCGCGCCAGGCGCACGTTCGGCTGCTGGCCGGCGATGGTGGCCAGCTGCTCCTTGGCGGCGTCGAGCATGTTCGAGTCCTGCTTGGCCTCGCCCACGCCCATGTTGAGCGTGATCTTCTCCACGCGCGGCACCTCCATCACGGAGGAGTAGCTGAAGCGCTTCTGGAGGCCCGGGCGGATCTCCTGCTCGTAGCGCTCCTTGAGCCGCGGCGGGACAGCGGCCTGTGCCGAGGCTTCCATCAGTCGATCTCCTTGCCGGACTTCTTGGCCACGCGCACGCGGCGACCACCCTCGCGCTTGACGCTCACGCGGGTGGGCTCGCCGGAGTCGGGGTCGATCAGCATCACGTTCGAGATGTGGATCGGCCCCTCCATCTCGACGATGCCGCCGAGCTCCTGGGCGCGCTGGGTGTCGCGCAGCGTGCGCGGCTTGGTGTGGCGCTTGACGATGTTGGCGCCCTCGACGAAGACCTTCTGCTTGCGCGGGTCGACCCGCAGGACGCGGCCGGTCTTGCCCTTGTCCTTGCCGGCGATGATGCGCACGGTGTCGTCCCTGCGGACCTTGAGGGCGGCCATGGCTAGAGCACCTCCGGGGCGAGCGAGACGATCTTCATGAAGTTGCGGTCGCGCAGCTCGCGCGCGACGGGGCCGAAGATGCGCGTGCCGCGCGGGTTGTTCTGGGCGTCGATCAGGACGGCGGCGTTCTCGTCGAAGGCGATGTAGGTGCCGTCGTCGCGGCCGAACTCCTTCTTGGTGCGGACCACGACGGCCTTGACGACCTCGCCCTTCTTGACGGAGCCATGCGGGATCGCCTGCTTGACGGTGCAGACGATCACGTCGCCGACGCCGGCGTAGCGGCGGTGCGAACCACCGGCCACGCGGATGCAGAGCACCTCGCGCGCGCCGGTGTTGTCGGCGACCTTCAGCCTGGACTCCTGCTGGATCATTACCGGGCGCGCTCCAGGACTTCGACGAGGCGCCAGCGCTTGGTGCGGCTCAGCGGACGGCTCTCGACCAGGCGCACGGTGTCGCCGATGTTCGCCTCGTTCTGCTCGTCGTGGGCGTGCAGCGTGGAGCCGCTTCGGACGATCTTCTTGTACTTCCGGTGCGGACGCGCGCTGTCGATCCGCACGGTGATCGTCTTGTCGGCCCTGTCGGAGACGACGATGCCCTGGCGCGTCTTGAGCCGGCCGCTCGCGCTGGCCTCGGAGGCCACGTCGGGCGCCTCGGCGCGCGGCTGACCGGCGCGCTTCTCGCGCTGCTTCTGGCGGTAGGCGCGCCGATGAGCGGCCTTGCGGCTGCGCGTCTCGGCCCGCTCCTGCGCGCGCTCCTCGATGGTGCGCGGCGACCGCGCCTCACCCGTGTGCGCCGAGCGCGCCTGGCGGCGACGCTCCTTCGGCGACAGGGGCGCCTCCGGCTCCTCGTCCGAAGCGGGGGCGGCGGCAGCGGGCGCCGCAGCGGCGGGCTCGTCGGCAGCAGGCTCCTCCGCGGCGGGCTCCTCAGCAGCGGGCTCCTCCTCCGCGGCGGGCTCCTCAGCAGCAGGCTCCTCCGCAGCGGCCTCCTCGGCGGGGGCCTCCTCAGCAGCAGGCTCCTCCGCAGCGGCCTCCTCCGCGGGGGCTTCCTCAGCAGCAGGCTCCTCCGCAGCGGCCTCCTCCGCGGGGGCTTCCTCCGCAGCGGGCTCCTCCGCAGCGGGCTCGTCCTCGGCAGCGGCGTCCTCGGCGGGAGCCTCCTCCGCCGGAGCTCCTCCGGGGCAGCCGCTTCCGGGGCGGCCTCTTCGGCCGCCTCCTCCGGCGTCTGCTCCTCGTTCACGTTTTCTTCGTTCTCAGACATTGAGCTTGCGGATCTCGGTCTCCACGTCGATGTCGCGCTGGCGCGCCACGGTGAGCGCGCGCGCTAGGTCGGTCTTCGCCGCCTTCAGCCTCGCGGTGTTCTCCAGCTGGCCCGTGGCGTGCTGGAAGTGCAGGTTGAACAGCTCCTTGCGCGCGGTGTCGGCGAACTCCACGAGCTGGGCGTCCTCAAGGTTATGCACTTCGACCGCCTTCATCCCTGGCCACCCTCGCGCTGGACGAACTTCGTCTTCACGGGCAGCTTGTGCCCGGCCAGGCGCATCGCTTCGCGAGCGAGCGGCTCCGGCACGCCGGACAGCTCGAACATCACGCGTCCGGGCTTGACCACGGCGACCCAGCCCTCGGGCGAGCCCTTGCCCGATCCCATGCGGGTCTCGGCCGGCTTCTGCGTGTAGGGCTTGTCCGGGAAGATGTTGATCCAGACCTTGCCGCCGCGCTTGATCTTGCGGGTCATCGCGATACGCGCAGCCTCGATCTGCCGGTTGGTCACCCACCCGCGCTCGAGCGACTTCAGCCCGTACTCGCCGAACTCCACGCGCGTGCCGCCCTTGGCGTTGCCGCGCATGCGCCCGCGATGCTCCTTGCGCCACTTGACTCGCTTCGGCTGCAGCATCAGAGCCGACCCCCCTGGGGCGGGCCACCCTGGCCGCCGCCGCCACGGGGGCCGCCGCGGCCACCGCCGCGTCCGCCGCCTCCCGGCCCGCGACCGCCACCGCCGCCGCCGCCCGGCCCACGACCGCCGCCCGGCCCGCGCCCGCCGCCGCCCGGCCCGACGGCCTGGGGCGCCTCGAGCTCGGTGAGGTCCTGCGCGAATCCCTTGGGCATGATCTCGCCCTTGTTGATCCAGACCTTCACGCCGATGCGGCCGAAGGTCGTGCGCGCCTCGTAGAAGCCGTAGTCGATGTCGGCGCGCAGCGTGTGCAGCGGCACGCGACCGTCGGAGTAGCCCTCGGTCCGCGCCATCTCGGCCCCGCCGAGGCGACCCGACACCTGGATCTTCACGCCCTTGGCGCCGGAGCGCATCGCGCTGGTCAGCGCGCGCTTCATGGCGCGGCGGAAGGCCACGCGGTTCTGCAGCTGCTCGGCGATCGACTGGGCCACCAGCTTCGCGTCGAGCTCGGGCCGCTTGATCTCGAGGATGTTGACCTTCACGGCCTTGCCGGTCATGCGGTGGAGCTCCTTGCGCAGGGCGTCCACCTCCGATCCGGACTTGCCGATCACGATCCCCGGCCGGGCCGTGTGGATGTTGACCTCGACCTCGTTCTTGTTCTTCTTGATGGTGATCGTCGAGAGGCCGGCATGCGCGAGCTTGTTCTCGATGTGCTCGCGGATGCGGATGTCCTCCATCAGGTAGTCGGAGAACTCCTTCTCGTTGAACCAGGTCGACTTCCAGTCGTGGATGTAGCCGACCCGCAAAGCTTCCGGATGAACCTTCTGGCCCATTGCGGCTACCTCCCGTTGGATGTGGTCGTGAGTTCGATCGTCATGTGGCTCGTGCGCTTCTTGATCGGGGTGGCGCGGCCGAGCGCGCGCGGCCGGAAGCGCTTGATCGTGGGGCCCTCGTCGACGAAGGCCTTCACGACCCGCAGCTCCTCGGGCCCCAGCTCGTAGGCGGACTCGGCGTTCGCGATCGCCGAGTTGAGCAGCTTGAGGATGTCCTCCGCGACGGCGCGCGGCGCATGCGCGAGGATCGCGCGCGCCTGCTCGACCTCCTTGCCGCGGATGTGCCCCATCACGAGGCGCGCCTTGCGCGGGGCGCTGCGCACGTAGCGCGAGCGAGCGCGCACGATCAGCTCGCCGTCGGGGCGGGCAGCGGGGGCCTTCTTGGCCCGCTCGGTCGAGGTCTCGGCGGAGCCGCGCCGGCGCGCGGGCTTCGGAGCGGCTGCTCGGCCGGCCTCGTCCGGAGTCGACGGCCTCCTCGGTCGTCGCCCGCGTCGGCGCTCGCCGGCCTCGGCCAGGTCGTACTCCTCCAGCCGCGCGACCAGCTCGTCCTTCTTGCCCGACTTCGGCAAGCCGCGAGCCTCGAGCTGCTCCTTGAGCTCGTCGACCTTGAGGGAGGCCCAGCCGTCCTCGGGTGCGTCGATCCGGTCGGGGCTCACCGCATCCTCACCCTGTCGCTGCCGGCGTGCCCGCGGAAGACGCGGGTGGGCGCGAACTCGCCGAGCTTGTGCCCGACCATCGACTCGGAGACGAACACCGGCACGTGCTTGCGGCCGTCGTGGACGGCGATCGTGTGCCCGACCATCTCGGGGAAGATCACCGACGTGCGCGACCAGGTCTTGACCATCTGCCGGTCGCCCGAGGCGTTCATGGCCTCGATGCGCTTGAGCAGGCGCTCCTGGATGAACGGGCCCTTCTTCGACGAGCGCGACACTTAGCGCCTCCCCTTCTTCCCGCGCCGGCGGCCGCGGACGATGAACTTGTCGGATCCCTTGCGCTTCTTGCGCGTGCGGTAGCCGAGCGTCGGCACGCCCCAGGGCGTGACCGGGTGGCCGCCGGGCGTGTGGTGCGCCTCGCCGCCGCCGTGCGGGTGATCGACCGGGTTCATGGCCACACCGCGCGTCTGCGGGCGCTTGCCGCGGTGGCGCGAGCGCCCCGCCTTGCCGAGGTCGACCAGCTCGTGCTCGGCGTTGCCGAGCACGCCGATCGTGGCGCGGCAATCGACCGACACCATGCGCATCTCGCCCGAGGGCAGCCGCAGCGTGGCGTAGCGACCTTCCTTGGCGACCAGCTGGATCGAGGTGCCGGCGCTGCGCGCGAGCTGCCCGCCGCGCCTGGGGGTCAGCTCCACGTTGTGCACGGTCGTACCCGTCGGGATGTTCGCGATCGGCAGGGCGTTGCCCGGGACGATGTCCGCCCCCGGCCCTGACGACACCTCGGCCCCTACGGCAAGCCGCGCCGGCGCGAGGATGTAGCGCTTCTCGCCGTCGGCGTAGTGCAGCAGCGCGATATGCGCCGAGCGATTCGGGTCGTACTCGATCGCCGCGACCTTCGCGGGCACGCCGTCCTTGCGGCGCTTGAAGTCGATCTTGCGGTAGCGGCGCTTGGCCCCGCCGCCGCGGTGGCGCGAGGTCACGCGGCCGTGCGCGTTGCGCCCGCCGGACTTGCGCAGCCCCTCGGTCAGCGCCTTCTCCGGCTCGCTCTTCGTGACGGCCTCGTGCTGGAGGTAGGTCGCGAAGCGGCGACCCGGAGACGTCGGCTTGTACTTCTTGATCGCCACTACGCCTCCTGGCCCTCGAACAGCTCGATCGAATCTTCCGGATGCAGCGTCACGACCGCCTTCTTCCAGCGGCGGCGCGTGCCCTTGCTGAACCCGCGGCGCTTCGGCTTGGGCTTGACCCAGGCCGTGCGCACGCCGGTCACGCGCACGCCGAAGATCTCCTCGACGGCCTGGCGCACCTGCGTCTTGTTCGAGCCCTCGTTGACCCGGAACGTGTACTTGTTCGCCGCCAGCAGGGCGTAGCTCTTCTCCGAGATGACGGGGCGCACGATCACCTGGCGGGCGTTCACTTCGCCACCGCCTTCTCGGTCACGCGCGCGAGCGCGGCCTCGGAGACCACCAGCCGGCCGGCGCCGATCACATCGGCCACGCCGACCTGGTCGGCGTGCAGGACGGTCACGTCCGCGAGGTTGCGGAACGACTTCAGGCAGTTCTCCTCGCCGTCGGTGAGCACCACGAGCACGCGGCCCTCGCCGTCGAGCTTGGCCAGCGCCGCCGCGGCGGCCTTGGTGGAAGGGGTGTCGAACTTGGCGGGGTCGACCGCGGCGATGGAGCCGCGCTCGGCGTGCACCGACAGGGCCGATCGCAGCGCACGGCGGCGCGCCTTGCGGTTGACCTTGACGGTGAAGGAGCGCGGCTTGGGGCCGAAGGCCACGCCGCCGCCCACGCGGTTGGGCGTGGACAGCGCGCCCACGCGGGCCCGGCCGGTGCCCTTCTGGCGCCACGCCTTGGCGCCGGTCATCGAGACCTCGCCGCGCGTCTGGGTGGACGCGGTGCCGCGCCGGCGCGCGGCCAGCTCGGCGCGCACGGCCTCGTGCACGATCGGGCCGTGGAAGCGCTCGCCGAAGACAGCGTCGTCCAGGGAGAGCGTGCCGGTGCCGCCGCCGATGTACTTGGCGGTAGCCACGTCAGCCCTCGCTCCTGATCTCGACGACGGAGCCCTTGGGCCCGGGCACCGAGCCGCGCACGAACAGCAGGTTCTCGTCGGCGCGCACGTCCACGACCTCGAGGCCGCGCTGGGTGGCGCGCTTGTTGCCCATCTGGCCCGGGCCGCGAATGCCCTTGAACACGCGCGCGGGGTCGGCGGAGGCGCCGATCGAGCCGGGCGCGCGCACATTGTGCGAGCCGTGCGAGACGGGCCCGCGGTGGAAGTTGTGGCGCTTGATCGTGCCGGCGAAGCCCTTGCCCTTCGAGACGCCGGAGACCTTGACGGTCTGGCCCTTCTCGAAGACCGAGTCGACCTTCACCTCGGCGCCGACCTCGAGCTCGCCCGGCTCGCCGCGGAACTCGCGCAGGTGGCGCAGGTTGCCGACGCCCGCCTTCTTCAGCAGGCCGAGCTTCGGCTTGGTCAGCTGCTTCTCGGTCGTCTCGCCGAAGGCCAGCTGGATCGCGTCGTAGCCGTCGCGCTCCGCGCGCCGGATGCCGGTCACGAAGCACGGACCCGCCTGGATCACGGTTACGCGCTCGACGTGGCCGTCCTCGGGGTCGAAGACCTGCGTCATGCCGATTTTTCGTCCCAGGAGCCCAGCCATGCCGCTACACCAGCTGGATCTGGATGTCGACGCCCGCCGGGAGGTGATCGAGACGCTGGAGCGAGTCCACCGTCTTCGGCGTGGGCTGCAGGATGTCGATCAGCCGCTTGTGCGTGCGGATCTCGAAGTGCTCGCGCGAGTCCTTGTCCTTGAACGGGGACCGGATCACGCAGTAGACGTTCTTCTCTGTCGGTAGCGGCACCGGGCCGGACACCGAGGCACCCGTACGCGTGGCCGTATCGACGATCTCCTTCGCGGCCGTCTCGATCGCGGAGTGGTCGTAGGCCTTGAGCCGGATTCGGATCTTGTTCTGGGTGAGTGTCGCCATGGTGCTAGAGACAGATTCGGGGGCGAGCCAACATCTGCTCGCCCCCGTGTAGGTCCTCTGTCGGAGGTGCTCCTACTCGACTACTTCTGTGACCACCCCCGAGCCGACGGTCCGTCCGCCCTCGCGGATCGCGAAGCGCAGACCCTCGTCCATGGCGATGGGCTGAATCAGCTCCACCGTCATCTCGACGTTGTCGCCCGGCATGACCATCTCGGTGCCCTCGGGCAGGTTCGCCACGCCGGTCACGTCCGTCGTGCGGAAGTAGAACTGCGGGCGGTAGCCGTTGAAGAACGGGGTGTGACGGCCACCCTCCTCCTTCTTCAGGCAGTACACCTGCGCCTTGAACTTGGTGTGCGGGGTGATCGACTTCGGCTTGCAGAGCACCTGACCGCGCTCGATGTCCTCGCGATTCACGCCGCGCAGGAGGCAGCCGACGTTGTCGCCCGCCTGACCCTCGTCGAGGATCTTGCGGAACATCTCGACGCCGGTGACGACCGTTGAGCCCGTCTGCTCGTGGATGCCGACGATCTCGACGGTGTCGCCCGTGTGGACGATGCCCTGCTCGATGCGGCCGGTCGCGACGGTGCCGCGGCCGGTGATCGAGAAGACGTCCTCGACCGGCATCAGGAACGGCTTGTCGAGCGGGCGCTCGGGCTCCGGGATGTAGGTATCCAGGTGGCCGGCCAGCTCGAGGATCTTCTCCACGTGCCCCTCGTCGCCCTCGAGCGCCTTCAGCGCCGAGCCGGTCACGAACGGGATGTCGTCGCCCGGGAACTCGTACTCGCTGAGCAGCTCGCGGACCTCGACCTCGACGAGCTCGAGCAGCTCCTCGTCGTCGACCATGTCGACCTTGTTGAGGAACACGACGATGTAGGGCACGCCGACCTGGCGGGCGAGCAGGATGTGCTCACGCGTCTGCGGCATCGGCCCGTCCGCGGCCGAGACGACCAGGATCGCGCCGTCCATCTGGGCGGCGCCCGTGATCATGTTCTTGACGTAGTCGGCGTGACCGGGACAGTCCACGTGGGCGTAGTGACGGTTCTCCGTCTCGTACTCCACGTGCGAGGTGGCGATCGTGATCCCGCGCTCCTTCTCCTCCGGAGCGTTGTCGATCTCCTCGAAGCTCTTCGCCTGTCCGCCGACCTTCTCGGCAAGGACCTTCGTGATCGCCGCTGTCAGCGTCGTCTTGCCGTGGTCGATGTGACCGATGGTGCCGACGTTTACGTGCGGCTTGTTGCGCTCGAACTTCTCCTTCGCCACTCCGAACTACCCCTTTCTCAAAGTCTTCTTCGGGCGGGGCCCGAACTTGCGAAACATACTCCTTACGCCGCCGCCGAGCCGGGCTCTTCCCCGGTGCGGTGCTCGATGATCTCGTCGGCGATGCTCGGCGGCACCTCGTCGTACCGGTCGAATTGCATCGTGTAGGTGGCCCGCCCCTGCGTAGACGATCGCAGGTCGGTGGCGTACCCGAACATAGCCGAGAGCGGCACGCTCGCCTTGACGGCGATCGCGTTGCCGCGCGGCTCCTGGCCCTCGACGTGGCCACGACGGCGCGACAGGTCGCCGATAACGTCCCCGATGAAGTCCTTGGGCGTGACGACCTCGACCGCCATGATCGGCTCGAGCAGCACGGGCTTGGCCCGGCGCGCGGCCTCTTTGAGCGCCAGCGAGCCGGCGATCTTGAAGGCGATTTCCGATGAATCGGTGTCGTGGTACTTGCCGTCGGTCAGCGTGGCGCGGACGTCCACCATCGGATAGCCCGCCTTGACGCCCGACTCGAGCGCCTCCTCGATGCCCTTCTCGACGGCCGGGATGAACTCCGACGGCACGTTGCCGCCCTTGACCTTGTTGACGAAGTCGAAGCCCTCGCCCGGCGCCGGCTCGAGGTCGATGTAGACCACGCCGTACTGGCCGGAGCCGCCGGTCTGGCGGATGAACTTGCCTTCCACCTTCTCGACGCTGCCGCGCACGGTCTCGCGATAGGCGACCTGCGGGCGCCCGACGGCGGCCTCGACCTTGAACTCGCGCTTGAGGCGATCGACGATCACCTCGAGGTGCAGCTCGCCCATGCCGGAGATGACCGTCTGCCCGGTCTCCTCGTCGGAGCGCACCTGGAAGGTGGGGTCCTCCTCGCCGAGCCGCTGCAGCGCGCCCGACAGCTTCTCCTGGTCGACCTTGGTCTTCGGCTCGATCGAGAGGTGCACGACCGGGTCGGGGAACTGCATCGCCTCGAGCACCACCGGCGCGTCCGGCGCGGCCAGCGTGTCGCCGGTCGAGGTCTGCTTGAGGCCGACGCCGGCGGCGATGTCGCCCGCGTAGACCTCCTCGACCTCCTCGCGGTGGTTGGCGTGCATCATCAGGATGCGCCCGACCCGCTCGGTGCGGCCGGTGATGGAGTTGAGCACGCGCCCGCCGGCCTGCAGCTTGCCGGAATAGACGCGGAAGTAGGTGAGCTTGCCGACGTATGGGTCGGCCATGACCTTGAAGGCGAGCGCGGCGAAGGGCGCTTCGTCGGAAGGCTCGCGGACGACGGTGGTGCCGTCGCCGTTCTGGATCTGGGAGCCCTCGAGCGCCTCCATCGGCGGCACGTCGAGCGGGCTCGGGAGGTAGTCGATGACCGCGTCGAGCAGCGGCTGCACGCCCTTGTTCTTGAAGGCGGACCCGCACAGCACCGGGGTCATCGAGATGTCGAGGGTCGCCTTGCGGATGTCCGCGATCAGGCGGTCGGCCTCGATCGGCTTCTCCTCGAGGTAGTCCTCCATCAGCTTGTCGTCGTACTCGGCGACGGCCTCGATCAGCTCCGTGCGCGCCTGGTGGGCTGCGTCCTCGAGCTCGGCGGGGATGTCGGTGACCTCCCACTCCTGGCCGAGGTCGTCCTTGTAGACGATCGCCTTCATGTTCACGAGGTCCACTACGCCGGCGAAGTCGGCCTCGTTGCCGATCGGCACCTGCACCGGCACGGGATGGGCGCCCAGGCGCTCGATCATCGTCTGGACCGAGCCCTCGAAGTTGGCGCCGATGCGATCCATCTTGTTGATGAAGGCGATCCGCGGGACGCGGTACTTGTCGGCCTGGCGCCAGACCGTCTCGGACTGGGGCTCGACGCCGGCGACCGAGTCGAACACGGCCACGGCGCCGTCGAGGACGCGCAGGGAACGCTCGACCTCGACCGTGAAGTCCACGTGCCCGGGGGTGTCGAGGATGTTGATGCGGTGGTCGCGCCAGAACGCGGTGGTCGCGGCGGAGGTGATCGTGATGCCGCGCTCCTGCTCCTGCTCCATCCAGTCCATGACGGCGGCGCCCTCGTGAACCTCACCCATCTTGTGGGTGCGGCCGGTGTAGAACAGGATGCGCTCGGTCGTCGTCGTCTTACCGGCGTCGATGTGCGCCATGATCCCGATGTTGCGGGTGTTCTCGAGTTTTACTTGACGTGCCATGAACTGTCCTGAGGCGATTCCGGTTACGAGCAGAAAAAAGGCCCTCTCCGGGCCCGGCGCTGCCTTAGGTGCTCGCCCGGAGGTGCTTTATGTCGGAGGGGTATCCATCGACGTGATTTACCGCACCGCACTTGGCTGAGAACCACGTGTCGGAGCGAGATCGCGAGCAAGGGAGAACCGCCCGCGAGACGACCGATGATGGTAGCAGGCATTCGGCCGTTTTCGCGGGCGCTTTTCGGGGCGCAACCCCGCTCGCCATCGGGATCGTCGTGACCGCGCTGGCGGCCGCCGCGCTGCTGGTGGCGACGGAGTTCTCGACGGTTGCGTCGGTCGAGGTGGCGAACACCTCCTGCGAGGTGATCCAGGACTCGGACCCGGACCTGGCGGACCGCTGCTCGCTGAGCGGCTTCGAGCGCAACGGAGGGTCGTTCCTGCTCCTGGCCGGGCTGATCGCCGTGATGGGCTGGGGGGCGGGGTTTGGTCGTTCGCGACCGGCCGCGGTCGCGCTGGTGGCGCTCGGCTTCGGCGTGCTGGCCTGGGCGCTGCTGGTCGATCTGCCGGTGACCGACGACACCGGTGCGCTGGGGAGCACCTTCGAGGGAGCACGCGGGGAGGCCGGGATCGGGCTGACGCTGGAGATCGTGGCCGGCCTCGCGGCGATCGCCGCCGGCGCCATACGTTTACGCGCGCGCGAATAGAGCCAGCGCCGGACGGATCAAGCCCCGGCCACCTCGCGGGCCTCGGCGTGGTTGAAGAAGCCGAGCCAGCTGGCGATGCGACCGTCGGCGATGTCGCACACGAGGCCGAGCTCCGAGCCGAGCGGGAGGCGGCTCTCGTAGCCCTCGACGATGAACTCCGTCAGCGCCAGGACCTTGGCGCCGAGGTCGAGCAGCTCCAGCGGCACGATCTGGGCGCTGGCGAAGCTCTCGTCCACGTCGCCGAGCCACTCCACGATGCCGTCGTGACCGCGGTAGGCGCGGCCGGTGAGGGCGGAGACCGGCGGCCGCAGCTCCACGTCCTCGGTCATTAGGACGCGCAGCCGCTCGAGGTCACGCACGTTGTAGGCGTCGATCGCGGCCTGGACCAGGGCGGTCCCGGTAAGAACGTTCATCCGCCGGGCGGCCCTTCGCCCCGTTTGCGCTTGCGATCGGAGACGAACCGCTCCTTCTTGGCGGCCTCGCGCTCGGAGCGGCGCTTGTCGGAGTCGCGCGCGGCGGCGCCGGTGAGGCCGACGTCCGTGCCCCGGTCCGCGATGGCGGAGAACACTCGCGTCACGCGCTCATTGCCGCAGGCAGGGCAGGGCGCCTTGCGCCCCGGGCGGCGTCAGCTCCTCGAAGCGGGCCCCGCAAACGTCACAGGCGAACTCGTACAGAGGCACCCAAAGAGGGTATCCCGGGCGTGTGGGCCCCGGAACCCGGGATATTCCCGGAAAGTAGGGCCCACACTCGGGCCTGGCCGTTGTTGCTGCCGTTCAACTACCAGCGGTAGTGCGCGAACGCCTTGTTCGCCTGCGCCATCCGGAAGATGTCGTCCTTGCGCTTGTAGGCGGCGCCCTGCTGGGACTGGGCGTCGCCGAGCTCTCCGGCGAGGCGTTCCGCCATCGACTTCTCGCGGCGCTGGCGGGCGAACTCCACGAGCCAGCGCACCGCCAGCGTGCGTGCGCGCGGCGGCGGCACCTCGACCGGCACCTGGTAGGTCGCGCCGCCAACGCGGCGGGAGCGCACCTCGAGCGTCGGCGTGAGGATCTTGATCGACTCCTCGAGCGACGGCACCGGCTCGTTGTTGGTCCGCTTGGAGAGGATCTCGAGCGCCTCGTAGACGATGCCCTCGGCGGTCGACTTCTTGCCGTCCACCATCACCTTGTTGATGACCTGCTGGACGAGCTTCGACCCGTACATGGGGTCGGCCTCGATCGGCCGGACGGTCGCGGCGGCGCGGCGCGGCATCGCTAGCGGGCCTTGGCCCCGTACTGCGACCGGGCCTTCTTGCGGTCGGACACCCCGGCCGCGTCGAGCGTCCCGCGCACGACCTTGTAGCGCACGCCCGGCAGATCCTTCACGCGGCCGCCACGCACGAGCACGACCGAGTGCTCCTGCAGGTTGTGGCCCTCGCCCGGGATGTAGGAGGTGACCTCCATGCCGTTGGTGAGCCGGACGCGCGCGACCTTGCGCAGCGCCGAGTTCGGCTTCTTCGGCGTGGTCGTATAGACGCGCGTGCACACGCCGCGCCGCTGGGGAGCCGCGATGCGCTTCTTGCGTCCCTGACCGGACTTGAGGCCGGGCGTGGAGACCTTCTTCTTGGGCTTGGTGCGGCCCTTGCGAACGAGCTGGTTGATGCTTGGCATGCGGCGGGTGATGGTAGCAGCGGCGCTGAAGTAGGCTGGCCCGCGCGATGGACCGCTCGAGGCTCGATCTGCACCGCGGGGGCACCGGCGAGCCGCTCGTGCTGGTGCACGGCACCGGGCACACCTGGCGCGGCTGGAAGCCGATGCTGCCGCTGCTCGAGCCGCGTTTCGACGTGCTGGCGGTCGACCTGCCCGGCTTCGGCTACTCACCGCCACTGCCGGACGGGGTCGCGCCGACCGTGGAGGCGCTGGCCGACGCGGTGGAGAGCGAGCTGGACGCGGCGGGGTTCGACACGGCCCACCTGGCCGGCAACTCGCTGGGCGGGTGGATCGCGCTGGAGCTCGCCCGCCGCCGGCGCGCGCGCACGGTCACGGCGATCTCGCCGCTCGGCCTCGGGCTGCAACGGGAGAACCGATGGGGCGTGGGCATCCTGCTCGCGATGCGCTGGCTGGCGCGCAACTCGCCCGCCCCCGAGCCGGTCCTGCGCACGGCCGTAGGCCGCACGCTGTTCGCGGGCCCGGCGCTAGGCAAGCCCTGGCGGGCCGATCCCGACGACATGATCGAGCAGAGCCGGCTGTTCGGCGAGGCGCCGGGGTTCCTGGCGACGGTCGACGCCGTCGTGGGCCGGCAGCCGCTCGGGCTGCGCGAGCTCGACTGCCCGGTGCTGGTGCTGTGGGGCACGAAGGACCTGATCCTGCTGCCTCGCCAGGGCCGCCGTTTCGAGCGCCTGATCCCGGGCGCCGAGCTGCGCTACCTGAAGGGGCTCGGCCACACGCCGATGTCGGACGACCCCGAGGGGCTGGCCGAGGCGATCGGCGAGCTGGCGCTCAGGCCTCGGCCCGAGCGGCACGCAGCGGCGCCGGCGTAAGCGCCGCGGCCACCACGACCAGCACGAAAGCGAAGCTCTGCAGCACGATCCCGACGGGGTCACTCGCCATCGGATCGCCGAACACCAGGATCCCGCCGCTGATCGCGGTCACGTTGGCGGCGGCGCTGGTCAGGGTGATGACCGGGACGGCCTCGCCCTTCTGCAGCCCGCGCGCGCACGCGAAGAAGGCGATCACCGAGGCGAGCACGCAGGTGACCAGCCAGGGCGACACGAGTCCGGCCACTCCGACGTCGCCGACCGGCCCGGTCAGCGCCTTGATGGCCACGTCGGAGACACCGAAGAGGATGCCGGCGGCCATGCCGAGCATTACGCCGTGGTGCTCGTGGGACCCCAGCTTGGGCGAGAGCACCAGCAGCGTGCCGATCACCAGCAGCGCGGACTCGAACGCGATCATCGCGGCCAGCGAGTAGTTGGAGTGCGCGCCGCCGCTGTGCGGGAGCGTGGCGGCGAGCAGCACGAGACCGAGCGCCGTGAGGCCAACGCCGGCCCACTGGCGGGTGCCGACGGTGAAGCCGAAGAACCGCTCGGCGAGCACCGTCAGGAACACGAGCCCGCCCGAGATGACCGCCTGCACCAGCGAGAGCGGCGCCAGCGCCAGAGCGGCGACGTGGAAGGACCACGCGATCAGCGCCACCAGCATTCCGAGCGTGAACCACTTGGAGCGGAACAGCCCGATCGCGCTGGCCAGCGGGTGCCTCAGCGACACCGCGGGCGCGGCGCAGGCTCCCCGGTGCTTGAGAAGGAAGCCCACGTTGGTAGCGAGCGCGCACAGCAGGGAAAGGATGATTCCGAGTTGGATAGTCAACGAAGAGATATGAGTCGGGTAAGAAGGCGGCTTCCCAAATGCTCTGTTCGAGCTATCGGCCCCCGCGCCTTCCGCTTTAGCGAGAAATGCCAGGCCGGACGAATCCAGCCCCCGGTCAGCCTAGGGTTCCCACCTGAGAGCCACCTCACACCTTGGTGACGAACGAGACAAAACCGATCCTCTTCGTCGACGTCGACGGAGTCATCAGCCTGTTCGGGTTCGCCCCAGACCTGGGACAGCTCCCCGGGCCCCTGCACTGGATCGACGGTGTCGCCCACTGCATCCCCTCGGCCGTCGGGGAACGACTCGTCAGGCTAGCGGAAGGATTCGAGCTCGTGTGGGCAACCGGGTGGGAGGAACGCGCCAATGAGCACCTGCCCTTCCTGCTCAACCTGCCCTTCTCCGATCTGCCCAGCCTCACGTTCGACGGCCGGGCCGTGTTCGGCTCGTCGCACTGGAAGGTCGACGCGATCAACGAGTACGCCGCCGACCGCCCGGCGGCCTGGATCGACGACAACATGAGCGAGGAGTGCCACGCGTGGGCGGAGCGGCGCTCCGCGCCGACGCTGCTCGTGGAGACGAGCCCCTCCGAAGGCCTCACCGACGAGCACGTAGAGCAGCTGCTGAGCTGGGCGGCGGGCGTGCGCGCCGAAGTCGGCTAGAACCGGCGCAGCGGGCAGTTTCCCGCGGTTATGCTCGCCGCCGTGCGGGGCAGGGGAGCCATCGCGCTCGCGTTGCTGTTGCTCGTCGGCTGCGCGGGCCAGACCAACCGGCCCACGAGCGTCGGGACGTCCGCGGCCACGCTCAACGGCGTGCGGCAGTGCACCTCGGACGTCGACGGGCGCTGGGCCTGGCAGTGGCGCGAGGTCGGCAGCAAGACCTGGTCGAGCGGAGGCGCCTCGCAGCTGAACTGCCCGGGCGCGGGCGGGGCGTTGAGCCACAAGCTCAGCGGCCTGAGGCCGGACACCTCGTACCAGTACCGGCTGCTCGTCGACCCCAAGGAGCCCTGCAATCTGAGCGTTCCGGCGACCTGTCACGACGTCTACCCGCTCGACGCGAACGGCGTGGCCAACGGCACGACCTACGACACCTTCACGACCCAGCCCCAGTGCGATGACATCCAGGGCGCGAGCGAGTCGCTGGCCGCCTTCGTCGCCTCCAACCCGGCCGGGACCTCAGGCGATCGGCGGGTGCTGTGCCTGCGCACGGGCGCTCAGCACATCGGCCAGCTGAACGGGCTCAAAGCCTGGAGCACGCTCACGCCGCGCGGAGAGGCGGACGGCACCAAGCAGGCCGTGACGCTGATCGGCAACCTCGGTCTCGGCAACCGCGGCGCCACGGTCGAGGACGTGCAGGTGGTCGGCTGCTACGCCCAGTCGGGTTGCGCGGCGGACCGGGACAAGACCATCGACGTGCGGGGGGCGAGCGACGTGACCCTGCGGCACCTCGACATCACCCAGCAGGGTGGCCGCAACCGGGACGTGGTCCAGTGCGTCCTGATCGACGGCGCCCCGCAGCCGACCAACGTCTCCCTCCAGCACTCCAAGGTGCACTCCTGCGGCAGCGAGTCGTCGGGGAACATGGAGCACGGGCTCTACTGCTCCAGCGCGCTGCGGCCGTTGATCGCCGGCAATTGGTTCTACGACAACGAGGGCTTCGGCATCCAGCTCTACCCCAACTGCGACGGCGCGCTGGTGATCGGCAACGTCGTGGCGGAGAACGGGGGCGCGTGCGACGTGGACGGCTCCAGCACCAACGCGGCCTATGTCGGCGGCTTCTGCGGGTTCGCGCGCGAGAACGTCACGCGTTCGGTCTTCCCACCGATCCACTGCGGCACGACGTCAGGCAGCCAGGCGATCGACATGGTGCTCTACGACCCGCGCGGCGGCACCACCGACTGCGGGGGCGTGAAGCTCAGCTCGAGGGGCACGCTGAACGCCGACCCGCAGTTCGCGAGCCGCACCGGCTACGACTTCCGGATGGGCAACCCGTTCGCACGGGCCAGGCTGGGGATCTACGCCGAGATCCGGCCTGGCCCGCGCTGGTAACGGTTACGACCTACTTCTTGTCGCCGTCGCCGTCGGCGGGCAGGTCCGCGAGGTCGCCGAAGGCGTCCGCGCCGTCCCCGTCTCCGCCGAACCCGAAGCCCTCGATCTCACCCGAGTCGCCCAGGCCGAGCTCGGCCGCGAGCTCGGACTCGTCGAGCAGGCCGATCTCGTCCGGCGCGTGGCGCCGGATCGGCTCGGTGGGCTCGATGTCGAGCCGCCGGTAGCGCCTCAGGCCCGTGGCCGCCGGGATCAGCTTCCCGATGATCACGTTCTCCTTGAGGCCGAGCAGCCGGTCGGTCTTGCCCTCCAGCGCGGCGTCGGTCAGCACCTTGGTCGTCTCCTGGAACGAGGCCGCCGACAGGAAGGAGTCGGTCGCGAGCGAGGCCTTGGTGATCCCGAGGATGATCTCCTCGGTCTCGGCCTGCTCGCTCTTCTCCTTCTTCAGCCCGAGGTTGACCTCGATCATCTCGTTGCGGTCGACGAACTGACCCGGGAGGTAGGTGGTGTCGCCCTTCTGGTCCACCCGGACCTTCTTCATCATCTGCCGCACGATGACCTCGATGTGCTTGTCATCGATGTCGACGCCCTGCGACTGGTAGACCTTCTGCACCTCGCGCACGAGGTACTGCTCGGTCTTCGTGCGCCGGTCGAGCTGGTTCTCGCCGCCGTAGGCAAGGATGTCGTGCGGGTAGATCGAGCCCTCGTTGAGCTGGTCGCCCACGCTGACCTTCTGCCCCGCCTCGACCAGCAGCCGTGTGCGGCGCGGGAACGAGTACGGGTGCTCCTCGCCTGAGCCGTCGGTGATCAGGACCTTCAGGCCCTTCTCGGTGTCCTCCACCGAGACCGTGCCCTCGACCGTGGCCAGCTCGGCCAGGCCCTTCGGCTTACGCGCCTCGAACAGCTCCACCACGCGCGGGAGACCGTGCGTGATGTCCGCGCCGGCCACACCGCCGGTGTGGAACGTGCGCAGCGTCAGCTGCGTGCCGGGCTCGCCGATCGACTGGGCGGCGATGATGCCGACCGCGTCGCCGATCGCCACGACCTTGCCGGTCGCGGGCGCCTTGCCGTAGCAGGCCTGGCACACGCCCTCGGCGCGGCACTTGAGCACCGAGCGGACGGGAATCCCGGCCGCCTCGTCGCCGAAGGCCTCGACCAGGTCGTCGATGTGGGCCTGCGTGATCAGCTCAGCCTTGGGCAGCAGCGAACGCCCGCGCTTGGTCTTGACCTCCTGCGCGGTGTAGCGACCCTCGAGCTGACCGTTCGGCCGGCCGCCCTCGTCGAGCAGCGGCATCTCGATGAACTCCTTGGTGCCGCAGTCCTCCTCGCGCACGATCACGTCCTGCGCCACGTCCACGAGCCGCCTGGTCAGGTAGCCCGAGTCCGCCGTGCGCAGCGCCGTGTCCGCGAGGCCCTTGCGGGCGCCGTGGGTCGAGATGAAGTACTCGAGCACCGTCAGGCCTTCCATGAAGTTGGCCTTGATCGGGCGCTCGATGATCTCGCCCTTCGGGTTGGCCATCAGGCCGCGCATGCCGGCCAGCTGGCGGATCTGCTTGAACGACCCGCGGGCGCCGGAGTTGGCCATCATGAAGATGGGGTTGAGGTGGTGCAGGTTGTCCTGCATCGCCTGGCCCACGTCCTCGGTGGCCGAGGTCCACTTCTCGACGACCGCCTCCTTGCGCTCCTCGTCGGTGATCAGGCCCATGTCGTACTGGTCCTGGATCTCGCCGACTTCCTTCTCGTAGCCCTCGAGGATCTCGCCCTTGTTCGGCGGGATCACGACGTCGTTCTTCGAGATCGTGATGCCGGCCTGCGTGGCGAAATGGAACCCGAGGTCCTTGAACGCGTCGAGCACCAGGGCCGTCGCGTACGGACCGTGCACCGCCACGAGCGACTCGATGACCTCGCTCATGTCCCGCTTCTTGAGCGGCCGGTTGACGAACTCGTAGGTCTCGGGGTCGTACTCCTCGCCGAGCGCATCCTCGAGCGCGCGCTCGATGCGCTCGTTGAAGATGATCCGCCCGACCGTGGTCAGGGTGTGCTCGGTGCGGTGACGCCGCCGGTACTCGGCCAGGTCGTGCAGCGAGACCATGCCGTGCTCGTAGGAGAGCTCGGCCTCCTGCGCGGACCGGAACGTGTGCGGGCGCTTGCCGTGCTTGCGCTCGCTCCACTTGCCGGCCACGACGTCAGCCTCGAGCGCGGCGAGATCCTGCTCGTCGGGCCCGTAGGTGAGGTAGTAGGAGCCCAGCACCATGTCCTGCGAGGGCGTGGCGAGCGGCTTGCCGTGCGCCGGCGACAGGATGTTGTTCGCCGACAGCATCAGCAGGCGTGCCTCCGCCTGCGCCTCGGCGGACAGCGGCACGTGCACGGCCATCTGGTCGCCGTCGAAGTCCGCGTTGAACGCGTGACAGACGAGCGGGTGCACCTGGATCGCCTTGCCCTCGACCAGCACCGGCTCGAAGGCCTGCAGGCCGAGGCGGTGGAGCGTCGGCGCGCGGTTCAGCAGCACCGGGTGCTCCTGGATGACCTCCTCGAGCACGTCCCAGACCTCGGGGATCATCGAGTCCACCATCTTCTTGGCGGCCTTGATGTTCTGCACCGACTTGCGCTCGACGAGCCGAGCCATGATGAACGGCTTGAACAGCTCGAGCGCCATCAGCTTGGGCAGGCCGCACTGGTGGATGCGCAGCTCGGGGCCGGCCACGATGACCGAGCGGCCCGAGTAGTCCACGCGCTTGCCGAGCAGGTTCTGGCGGAAGCGGCCCTGCTTGCCCTTGAGCATGTCGCTCAGCGACTTGAGCGGGCGGTTGCCCGGCCCGGTCACGGGGCGGCCGCGGCGGCCGTTGTCGAACAGCGCGTCGACGGCCTCCTGCAGCATCCGCTTCTCGTTGTTGACGATGATCTCGGGCGCGCCGAGGTCGAGCAGGCGCTTGAGCCGGTTGTTCCGGTTGATCACGCGCCGGTAGAGGTCGTTGAGGTCGGAGGTGGCGAAGCGGCCGCCGTCGAGCTGCACCATCGGGCGCAGCTCGGGCGGGATCACCGGCACGGCCTCGAGGACCATGTCCTCGGGGCGGTTGTCCGAGTGGATGAAGGCCGACACGACCTTCAGCCGCTTGACCGCGCGCGACTGCTTCTGGCCCTTGGCCGTCTTGACCTGGTCCTCGAGCTCCTCGCGCTCGGCGTCGAGGTCGACCTGCTGGAGCAGGTCGCGCACCGACTCCGCGCCCATGCCGCCGCGGAAGTACTCGCCCCAGCCGAACGGCGACCCGAAGCGGTCCTTCAGCTCGCGGAACGTGGTCTCGTCCGCGATCACCTGCTTGGGCTCCATCGTCTGGAACAGCTCCCAGACCTGGCGCATCCGCTCGGAGGCGTCCTCGATGTAGGCCTCGGTGTCGGCGATGTCCGCGTCGAACTGCTTGCGGATCTCCTTGTCCATCTTCTCGCGCTCGTCGTCGGCGAGCTTCTTGAGGTCCACGTCGAGCGTGTCCGACCACAGGATGTCGTCGTCGGAGAAGCCGGTCTGCTTGCCGGACTTGAGGTACTCGAGGCGCCGCTCGAGCGACTCCTTCAGCTCGAGTACGCGCTCCTCGCGCTCGGCGTCATAGGAGTCGATCGTCTTCTGGACTTCCTTCTCGAGCTTCGAGACGTCCTTCTGACGGGCCTCGTCATCGACCCAGGTGACGATCGAAGCCGCGAAGTAGAGGACCTTCTCGAGCTCCTTGGGCGCCATGTCGAGCAGGTAGCCGATGCGCGACGGCACGCCCTTGAAGAACCAGATGTGCGAGACCGGGGCCGCGAGGTCCACGTGCCCCATGCGCTCGCGGCGCACCTTGCTGCGCGTGACCTCCACGCCGCAGCGCTCGCAGACGATGCCCTTGTAGCGGACGCGCTTGTACTTGCCGCAGTAGCACTCCCAGTCCTTGGTGGGACCGAAGATGCGCTCGCAGAAGAGCCCGTCCTTCTCCGGCTTGAGCGTCCGGTAGTTGATGGTTTCCGGCTTGGTGACCTCTCCCGAGGACCAGGACCGGATCTGCTTGGACGACGCCAGTCCAATCTTGATGGCGTCGAAGTTGTTGATGTCAATCACGTTGTTGGTCCCTACTCCTCGATGTACTCAGCGTCTTGGGCTGCCTTGGACTCGTCCGTCTGCCCGCCTTGGCCCTCGGCCTCGACCTTGTCCTCGGACTCGTCCGCGGCTTCGCCGTCTGTGGCTCGGACCCCTGAGAGGTCGATGCCGAGCTCCTCGGCCGCCCGCAGCAGGTCGTCGTCCTCGTCGCGCATCTCCACGCCGGCGCCCTCCTCGGAGCGCACGTCCACGTCGAGCGCGAGCGACTGCATCTCCTTCAGCAGCACCTTGAACGACTCCGGGATGGAGGGCTCGGCGATGTTCTCGCCCTTGACGATCGCCTCGTAGGCCTTCACGCGGCCGACGGTGTCGTCGGACTTGATCGTGAGCATCTCCTGGAGGGTGTACGCGGCGCCGTAGGCCTCGAGCGCCCACACCTCCATCTCGCCGAAGCGCTGGCCGCCGAACTGCGCCTTGCCGCCCAGCGGCTGCTGGGTGACGAGCGAGTAGGGGCCGGTGCTGCGCGCGTGGATCTTGTCGTCCACGAGGTGCAGCAGCTTCAGGATGTACATGTAGCCGACGGTGACGGTCTCCTCGTACGGCTCGCCGCTGCGGCCGTTGTAGAGCTGCACCTTCCCCGAGCAGCGACGGCCGGGACGTTCCGACTTGTCGATCTCGAAGTTGATGCCGCGCTCGGCGCCGTGCTCCTCCTGCCAGCGCACGAGCGCCTCGTCCACGTCCTCGACGGTCGCGCCGTCGAACACCGGCGTGGCCACGTTGACCTTGCCGCCGTTCTGCTGGGCGTGCTTGTAGGCCTCCGAGCCGTCGTCGTACCAGCCGCTGCCCGCGACCCACCCGAGATGCGTCTCGAGGATCTGGCCCAGGTTCATGCGGCTCGGCACGCCGAGCGGGTTGAGGATCACGTCGACCGGGGTGCCGTCCTCGAGGTGAGGCATGTCGGCCTCGGGCACGATCTTCGAGATCACGCCCTTGTTGCCGTGACGGCCGGCGAGCTTGTCGCCCTCGGCGATCTTGCGCTTCTTGGCGACGTACACGCGCACGAGGTCGTTGACCCCGGGCGGCAGGTCGTCGTCGTTGTCGCGGCTGAAGGTCTTGACGTCGATGACGACGCCACCCTCGCCGTGCGGCACCTTGAGCGAGGTGTCGCGGACCTCGCGCGCCTTCTCCTTGAAGATCGCGCGGATCAGCTTCTCCTCGGCCGTGAGCTCGGTCTCGCCCTTGGGCGTGACCTTGCCGACGAGCAGGTCGCCGGAGCCGACCTCGGCGCCGATGCGGACGATGCCGCGGTCGTCGAGGTTGCGCAGCGACTCCTCCGAGCGGTTCGGGATGTCGCGGGTGATCTCCTCGTCGCCCAGCTTGGTCGTGCGGGCGTCGATCTCGTACTCCTCGATGTGGATCGAGGTGAGCTCGTCGTCCTTGACCAGGCGCTCCGAGATGATGATCGCGTCCTCGAAGTTGTAGCCCTCCCAGGACATGAAGGCGACCAGGCAGTTCTTGCCGAGCGCCAGCTCGCCGTTGTCGGTCGAGGAGCCGTCGGCCAGCACCTGGCCCTTCTTGACCTTCTCGCCGGCGTCGACCAGGGGCTTCTGGTGGATCAGCGTGCCCTGGTTGGAGCGCATGTACTTCTCGAGCTCGTGCTCCTCCTTGCCCTCGTTGGTCTCGACGACGATCCGCTCGGCGTCGACGTAGGAGACGTTGCCGGCGCTGTCGGCCAGCACCACGTCACCGGTGTCGACGGCGGCGCGGATCTCCATGCCGGTGCCGACCAGCGGTGCCTCGGTCTTCAGCAGCGGCACGGCCTGCGCCTGCATGTTCGAGCCCATCAGCGCCCGGTTGGCGTCGTCGTGCTCGAGGAACGGGATCAGGGCGGTCGTGACCGACCAGATCTGCACCGGCGAGACGTCCATCAGGTCGACGCTCTTGGGCGGCGCCAGGACGCTCTCCTCCTCGCGCGTGCGGCACTCAACGCCCGAGCCCTTGAGCTTGCCGCTCTTCCCGTCGAACTCGGCGTTCGCCTGCGCGATCACCTTGTCCTCCTCCTGGGTGGCGTCCAGGTGGACGATCTCGTCGGTCACCACGCCGTCCTTGACGACCCGGTAGGGCGTCGTGACGAAGCCGTGCTCGGAGATCTCGGCGAAGCTCGACAGCGAGCCGATCAGGCCGATGTTCGGCCCCTCCGGGGTCTCGATCGGACACATGCGCCCGTAGTGGGTCGGGTGCACGTCGCGCACCTCGATGGGCGCGCGCTCGCGCGTGAGACCGCCGGCGCCGAGCGCCGACAGGCGGCGCCGGTGCCGCAGACCGGACAGCGAGTTCGTCTGGTCCATGAACTGGCTCAGCTGCGAGGACCCGAAGAACTCCTTCAGGGCCGCCACGACCGGGCGGATGTTGATGATCGTCTGCGGCGTGATCGTGTCCGAGTCCTCGGTGGTGAGGCGCTCGCGCACCACCCGCTCCATGCGGTAGAGGCCGATCCGGAAGGCCTCCTGGATCAGCTCGCCGACCGTGCGCAGGCGCCGGTTGCCGAAGTGCTCGTACTCGTCGAGGCGGTCGGCGATCGGGGTGCGCTCCATGACGATCGCCTCGGCGGCGAAGTCCTTGATCGGCTCGCCCTCGTCCTCGTACATGCCCGACTCGGGAATGCCGAGGTCGCGCGGAAGCGAGATCAGCTCCTTGATCAGCTCGATGATGTCCCGCGGCGTGAGCGTGCGGGTGTCGAGCGGCTCGTCGATGTGCAGGCGCGAGTTGAGCTTGTAGCGGCCGACCCGCGTGAGGTCGTAGCGCTTGGGGTCGAAGAACAGCTGGTTGAGCAGGTTCTTCGCGGCGTCGATCGACGGCGGCTCGCCGGGGCGCTGCTTCTTGAACAGCTCGATCAGCGACCCCTCCTCCGACTTGGTGACCTCGGTGTCCGACTCGAGCGTCAGCCGGATGTGGAGGGAGTTGTCGAAGAGGGCGAGGATCTCCTCGTCGGTGCCGGTCCAGGTCTCCGGCACGTAGCCGCCCTCGCGCAGCGTGTCGCCCATGGCCCGCAGCAGCACCGAGACCGGCAGCTTGCGCTTGCGGTCGATGCGGACGAAGACCTTGCCCTTCTTGTCGATCTCGAGCTCGAGCCAGGACCCGCGCGCGGGCATCAGGTTCGCGATGAAGACCTGCTTCTCGCGATCCTTCGGCTCCATCACGTAGGCGCCCGGGCTGCGGACGAGCTGCGTGACGACGACACGCTCGGTGCCGTTGATGATGAACGTGCCCCAGTCGGTCATCCAGGGGAAGTCGCCCATGAAGACGGACTGCTCCCGGATCTCGCCGGTCTCCCGGTTCTGGAACGCGACCTTGACGGTCAGCGGGCGAGCGTAGGTGAGGTCCTTCTCACGGCACTCCGAGATCGGAGCGACCGGCTCGTCGAAGTGGATGTCCTCGAAGACCACGGCCAGGTTGCCGGTGTAGTCCTCGATCGGCGAGACGTCGTCGATGGTCTCCCGTAGACCACCCTTTTCGGTGTCGACCAGCCACGCGAACGAGCGGCGCTGGATATCGATGAGGTTGGGGACTTCGAGGGCGTTCTCGAGGCGTGAGAACGAGCGACGTGTGCGAGCAGCGTCAACGCGTGCCAAAGCGGCGGACTCCTTCGGATACTGGATGAGAGGTACGGCGGGCAGGGCGCAAAGCGCGACCCACCAGAATAGCAGAGAGAGATCCTCCCCCGAAAGGGGAGGATGCCAACCCGCTATTTGCGGGTAGGCGCGGCCATCACGGACCCCGTCCCGAGGCGCCAGGAATATGTGCCGGCGCGGCTCTAGAGGGACGGCTACGGCTATAGGCCGGGATCAAGGCTAGCGGAATCGCCGGGCTCTTGCTCGGTGATGTCACGCCCGACGGCGACGGCGGCCACGATCTCGCCGTCGGGGTCGTACACCGGCGCCGCGCTGATCCGCAGCCTCATCGAGGTGCCGTCGGCCACCCTGTAGAGCACCACCTCGTCCGCGACCTTCTCGCCCCGCGTGGCGCGCATGATCGGCCACTGGGCCCGCTCGTACTCCCGCCCGTCCGGATGCAGTACCTCGCCCTCCATCGCGTTCAGATCGAGGTTCGAGGGGCGCCCGAGGGAGGTCTCCATCATCCCCTTCGCGTAGCCGTTCGCGAACAGGACCTGCAGTGATGGAACCTCGACGATCACTACCGCGTCAGGCATTCGTGCCCTCCTCGGTCCACGGGTTGGGCGACCGTACCACCCCGGCGAGGGCGCGTCCGGCGAGCGCAACGCAGCCGGCGGCGTAGACGCCATAGGGCACGCGCACCGACCGGCTCGTCGCCGGCCACAGCAACGGAACGCCGCTGCCCACGCCGAGGTCGCGGGCGTAGTGGGCGACCATCCCGCAGGCCGCGCCGTGGAGGCGTTCGCTCTGGGTGGCGGCGGCGACCGCGGCGAGCGGTGCGACGGCGAGCAGGCAGTGGCTGACCGGGCGCGGGTCCTCGGCGGTCGGGTGCTGCTCGCGCAGCACGAGCGGCACGTGATCGAGGTCGGGCAGCAGCGAGCCGACCAGGAAGGCGGCCGTCCAGCGGGGCGGCCGGCGCTGCGCGTTGAGCACGACGAGGCCGGCGGTCGCCAAGTGGGCCGGATGGTCGAACAGGCCGATCAGCAGCCAGCGCGGCTTGCGGCGGTGGAGGACGTAGTCGGCCGCGGCGACGGTGGCCAGGCATCCGAGGGCGATCGCTTTCCTCATCCGTAGGAGATGAACTCGAGCAGGCTGCCGTCGGGATCGCGGAAGTAGACGCTGGTGCCGTCGCCCTGTGCGCCCTGTCTCGCGACCGGGCCCTCCTCCACGGCGATTCGGTGAAGCTCGAGGTGCTCGACCGCGGCCTCGATGGGGCCGTCCCAGACGAAGCAGAGGTCGGAGTTGCCCGGCTGGACGGGCAGCTTGGCGACCGGATGGGGGTCGACCCCGGGACCGTGGACGTTGAGCTGGTTGCTGCCGAAGCGATACCGGCTCGGCCCGTCCGGGGCGTCGCCGAGCACCTCCGCTCCCAGCACGTCGCGGTAGAAGATGTTCGAGCGCGCCCAGTCCGACACGTGGATCACTGCGTGGTCGAGGCGTGGCGGCACGCCGCGGAACTCTAGGGCTGGACGACGGCGGCGCTGCCGCCACCGCGGCGCACCGGTTCCGCGGCCGCGAGCAGCCGGCCGCGGTCGAGCCGCTCCAGCGCGGTGACCGCGCCGAGCTCCGTGCCGAGCCGGTAGTCGTGTCCGTACGCCGCGTCGAGGGCCGCGCCCTCGGGCGACGCGACGAAGGCCGGCTCGGCCTCCGTCGTGACGGCGTTGCGCTGGCTGGCGCGCGGGCGCGCGATCGCCTCCGGCAGGGTCGCACCCAGGTCCAGGCGCTCGAGCAGCACCTGGAGCACCGTCGTGATGATCGACGCGCCGCCCGGCGAGCCGAGCGCCAGGAACGGCCGACCGTCGCGAGTGACGATGGTGGGAGCCATCGAGCTGCGCGGCCGCTTGTGCCCGTCGGCGCTGTTCGGGTGGTCGGTGGCGTCGATGTTGAAGTCGGTCAGCTCGTTGTTGAGCAGGAACCCGTAGCCGGGGACGACGATCCCGTTGCCTCCGAGCGACTCGATCGTGAAGGTGTAGGACACGACGGTGCCCTCGCGATCGGCGACCACGAGGTGGGTGGTCGATCGCTCCGGCTCGCCTGGCGCGACCGGGCTCGTGGCCGCGTGTGCGGGGTCGATCTGGGCGCGCCGCTGCGCGGCGAAGTCATCGGACAGCAGCGAGTCGAGCGGCACGTCGAAGAAGCTCGGGTCGGCCAGGTAGGCGTTGCGATCGGCGAACGAGAAGCGCGACGCCTCGAGGAAGAGGTGCAGCGCCCGCGTCCGGTCGGAGGACAGGTCGGGGTAGCCCTCGAGGATGTTGAGAGCCTCGCCCACAGTGGACCCGCCGCTCGAGGGCGGTCCCATGCTCCACACGTCCAGGCCGTGGTGGTTCACGTGGGTCGGCTCGCGCTCCGGGGCGGTGTAGGCGGCCAGGTCGGCCTCGGTGAGCAGGCCCGCGCGCCAGGCGTGGTCGGCGCCGGGTCCGGTCGGCGGCCGGCGCGCGGCATCCGCAATCGCAGCGGCGATCCGCCCTGAGTAGAACGCGTCGGCGCCGTGGCGGGCGATGCGGCGATAGGTGGCCGCCAGGTCCGGGTTGCGGAGCACGGTCCCCACGTCGCGCGGGGTGCCGTCCGGATCGAGGTAGAGCCGGGCGGTCGACGGGATGTCGTCGAACCACTCGACGTTGTCCTCGGTCTGCGAGACGAAGGTGTCGTCCACCACGAAGCCCCTGCGCGCCGCTCGGATGGCCGGACGCAGCACCTGGGCGAACGACCGCGTGCCGTAGCGGCGCAGCGCCACGTCCCAACCGGCGAGGGTGCCGGGGACCCCGGCGGACAGGCCGCTGTACCGCGCGTCGTCGAACCCGAGGACGGCGCCGTTCTCGAAGAACGAGTCCGGTCGCATGGCCTCGGGCGACAGCTCGCGCGAGTCGATCGTGGTGACCTTGCCCTTCCGGGTGCGGATCACCATGAACCCGCCGCCGCCGATTCCGGACGAGTAGGGCTCGACCACGCCCAGCACACCGGCGGCCGCGACCGCGGCATCCACGGCGTTGCCGCCGTGGCGCAGGGTGTCGATGGCGGCCGCCGTGCCGAGCGCGTCCACCGTCGCGGCGGCACCACCGCGTCCGACCGCCGTGGGCTGCTTGGCCGGCGGGTCGGCCGCCAGCGCCGCCTGCGGATCGACGAGGACGATCGCGAGGGCGGCGACGATCAGGGTGCGCCAGAGCATCGCTGGTTCGCTACCCGAGCCTTGGACCCCGGAAACGACGAAGGGCCGCGCTGGGCGGCCCTTCGCTGACGGCTGTCGCGAGGCTTACTTCAGTTCGACGCCGCCGCCGGCCTCTTCGAGCTCGCCCTTGAGCTTCTCGGCCTCGTCGCGATCGATGCCCTCCTTGATCGGCTTGGGGGCCTCGTCCACCAGCGCCTTGGCCTCCTTGAGGCCCAGGCCCGTGGCGGCGCGCACGACCTTGATCACCTGGATCTTCTTGTCGCCGGCGGCGGTCAGCACCACGTCGACGGTGCTGGACTCCTCCTCGGCGGCACCGCCGCCGTCACCGGCCGGCGCAGCGGCGGCCGGGGCCGCAACCGCGGTCGCGGACACGCCGAATTCCTCCTCGAGCGCCTTGATCAACTCAGACAGCTCGAGCACGGACATCTTCTTGATCTCTTCGATCAGCTCTGTTGCGGTGGCCATCGCTAGCCCTCCTTCTGTTCGTCTTCGTCACCCTCGGAGGGCGCGTCAGTTTCTTGGTCTGTTGCGGCTTCGTCAGCCGCGGCATCTTCGGTGGGCGCCTCGGCCTCGGCCTCGGGAGCGGCCTCCGCCTCCTCAGCCGGAGCGGCCTCCGCTTCCGGCGCAGCCTCTTCGGCCGGCGCCGCCGCCTCCGCGGGCGCTTCGCCGCCGCCCACCAGGCCCTGCTCCGCGATCTGCTGCAGCTGGATCGCCAGTCCGGCGATCAGTGCGTTCAGGCCGCGGACCAGCCCGGTAATCGGCGAGGCGACCATCGCCACCAGCTGCTGGTGCAGCACGTCGCGTGCGGGCAGCCGGGACAGCGCCGTGATCTGCTCGGCGGTGATCGCCTCGCCGCCCATCACGCCGCCCTTGAAGTCGAGCAGCTCGGTCTCGCGCCGAAACTGGGCGAGCGCCTTGGCGGCGAGGGCGACGTCGCCGCCGTCGGCCGCCACGAACGTGAACGCGGTCGGGCCCTCGAGCAGCTCCTTGAGCGACTCCGCCCCCGCCTTGTCCGCGGACAGCTGGGTCAAGGTGTTCTTGACCACCCTGAAGCGCGCACCGGCCTCGCTCAGCTTCACGCGCAGCTCGGCCGCCTGGGGCACCGAGATCCCGCGGTAGTCGACGGCGAAAACCGCCTCCGACTCCTGGATCTGGGTGGCCACCTCTTCGACGGCCACCGCTTTCTGTTCTCTGTTCATGAGGGTCTACCTCCGCGGGGCTTCCAGCCCCGCGTTCTGACTTGCTTGTTCGACATCAGGTCTCACTTATACGCAATTGAGCCCGCACGCAGGCGGGCTCAGGCGAAAGGACCGGATGGTCCGCGACGCGAGCTCCACCTGCCCCGGACTTACGTGCGCGCCGGGGGTCTCGGGCAGAAACGCTTTCCGATCAGGCTACCGAGGCAGGCTCCCCGACGATGTCGCGCGTGCGCGCGGGGTCGATCTTCACGCCCGGGTTGGTCGTGGTCGTGAGCGTGACCGAGTGCAGGTAGCGGCCCTTGGCCGCGGCCGGCTTGGCCCGCACGATCTCGTCGATCAGCGCCGCGTAGTTCTCGAGCAGCACCTGGCCGTCGAAGCTGAGCTTGCCGATCGGCAGATGCACGATCGCGTGGCGGTCGGTGCGGTACTCGATCTTGCCGGCCTTCGACTCCGACACGGCCTTGGCCACGTCCATCGTGACCGTGCCCACCTTCGGGTTGGGCATCTTGCCCTGCGGCCCGAGGATGCGACCGAGCTTGCCGACCACCGGCATCATGTCCGGCGTCGCGATCGCCACGTCGAAGTCGGTGAAGCCGCCCTCGACCTTCTCGGCCAGGTCGTCGGCGCCCACGTGGTCGGCGCCGGCCTCCTCGGCCTCGCGCGCCTTGTCGCCCTTGGCGAAGACCGCGACGGTCATCTCCTTGCCCAGCCCGTGCGGCAGGGAGATCGTGCCGCGCAGCTGCTGCTCGGCGTGGCGGACGTTGAGCCCGGTGCGGATGTGGACCTCGACCGTCTCGTCGAACTTGGCCGCCTCGAAGTCCTTGATGATCTCCACGGCCTCGGCGGGCTCGTAGGCGTGCTCGCGGTCGACCTTCTCGAGGTTCGCGCGATAGCGCTTGCCGTGCTTGGGCATCAGCCGCTCACGTCCACGCCCATCGAGCGCGCGGTGCCCTCGATGATCTTGCTCGCCTGATCCACGTCGTGCGCGTTCAGGTCGGGCATCTTCTGCTCGGCGATCTGGCGCACCTGCGCACGCGTGATCGTGCCGACCTTGTTGCGGTTGGGCTCGCCCGAGCCCTTGTCGATCCCGATCGCCTGCTTGATCAGCACCGCGGCCGGCGGCGTCTTCGTGATGAAGGTGAAGGAGCGGTCCTCGAAGACCGTGATCTCGACGGGGATGATCGTGCCGGCGTCCTGCTGGGTCTGCGCGTTGAACGACTTGCAGAACTCCATGATGTTCACGCCGTGCTGACCCAGGGCGGGGCCGACCGGCGGAGCCGGGTTGGCGGCGCCCGCGGGCACCTGGAGCTTGATGAGTGTTAGGACCTTGCGGAGCCATGGCTGCAAGATCAAATCTTCTTCACCTGGTCGAAGCCGACCTCGACGGGGGTCTCCCGCCCGAAGATCGACACGAGGACCTTGAGCTTAGCCGCGTCCTCGTTGATCTCGGAGATCTCGCCCGAGAAGTCGGACAGCGGACCGGACACGACCTTGACGGACTCGCCGATCGAGAACTGCGCGCGCGTGCGCGGGCGCTCGGCGGTCTCGCGGTGGAGCAGGCGGTCGACCTCGCCCTGGTTGAGCGGCACCGGGTTGTTCGAGGCGCCGACGAAGCCGGTCACGCCCGGCGTGTTCTTGACGAGCTGCCAGGAGTCGTCGGTGAGGTTCATGTTCACGAGCAGGTACCCGGGCATGGTGCGCTGCTCCTTGGTCTGCTTCTGCCCGTCCTTGACCTCCTGCACCTGCTCGGTGGGGATCACGATCTGACGGATGCTGTTCTCCTGCCCAAGCGAGATGCGGCGGTGCTCAAGGTTCTGCTTGACCTTGTTCTCGTGACCGGAGTAGGTGTTGACGGCGTACCAGCGGAACATTTGCTCAGAGAATCGACTTGATCAGTTCGGAGAAGATTGCGTCCAGAAGACCGAGGTAACCGCCGGCAACCAGGACGAAGCCGAGCACTACACCGGTGAGCGTGACGACGGCCTGGCGGTTCGGCCACTGCACTCGCTGGAGCTCGGCCCAGACAGCGACGAGGAACTGTACGACACGCGGGCGATGCTTGTGGGTCTCGCCCGCTTCGCGCCCGCGCCGGCCGCGCACCTCGTACCCCGCTTCGCCGGCGCCGCCGGTGGCGATCGCCTCCTCGGGATCGTCGATCTCCCAGTCCTCGATCGCCTCGTAGGCCTCTTCCTCGGTCTCCGGCGCGCCCTCGTAGGTCGGCCGGTCGCCGAGCACCGGGTCGTGGGCGACGAGCCGCTCGGAGAAGCCCTCGTCCTGGGGCGGCGCGCCGGCGGCCAGGTCGGGCGGAACGGCCGGGGAGGGGTCGACGGCGGTGGGGTCGTCGATCTGCTGAGCGTCGACGCCCTCGTCGGCCAGCCGCTGTGCGCGGCGCTCGGCCTGGCGCTGCTTGGCCCGCTGGCGGTTACGTGCCATGCCCGCGACGGAGCCCGCGCTCAGCGGGTCTCCTTGTGCGGCGTATGCCGGCCACACCAGCGGCAGTACTTGCGGAACTCGATCCGGTCCGGATGGTTCCGCTTCGACTTCTCGGTTTGGTAGTTACGCCGCTTGCACTCCTCGCACGCGAGGGTGACGGCGATTCGAACGTCTCCGCGAGCCATGGCTCCTTCGGAAGGTAAAGGCGGGCGTGCACAGGAACGACCCCGCCCGCCGACGAGGTCGAGGCCAGTCTAGCGGCCGCGCGATACTTCACGGAGTGCCGAGTGAGCGCGCCGATATCGCCAGTCGAGGCTTCGAGGCGTTCAACCGTGGCGAGTTCGACGCGGTCGGCGAGCTGCTGCACGACGACGTCGTCGCGGTGGTGCCCGACAGCCTGGCCAACTCGGGTGTCTACGAGGGCCACGAGGGCTTCGCGCGGATGCTCGGGCACTGGGTCGAGCCGTGGGAGGAGCTCCGCGTCGAGGTGCTCGAGCTGATCGAGGAGGGCGACGCCGTGATGGCTCCGGCGGTGCAGCGCGGAAGGGGGCGCGGGAGCGGCGTCGAGATCAGCATGCGGGTGGTGTTCCTGCTGCGCTTCCGAGACGACCGGGTCGCGTTCTATCGCCTCTGCGAGAACCTCGAGGAGGCCCGCGAGCACGCCGGCGATATATGAGACCCGGAGGGGTTGGCACGGCTGCGAGGCGAACCTAGACTAGGCGCATGGATTCGCTCGTCGCCCCCGCGTCGCACAACGGTCACGCCGAGTCCCCCAACATGCGGACGATCAAGGAGGCCTTCCGCGCCTCCGTCGACGAGGGATTCGAGGCCGGGCTCGACGTGCTCCTGAGAGACGCGCGCGAGGACTGCGAGTTCCGCCCGTACATCGCGTCCGACCGCGTGCTGCGGGGACACAACGAGGTCCGCCGGTACTACGACGAGGCGATCGCCTCGGGCGCGGACATGAAGCTCAACCCGACGAGCTTCCACGAGAGCGGCGACGACGTGATGGTGCACGGATCGATCCGGGTCGCCCGCCCAGCCGGCGGGTTCTCCGAGACCCAGATCAGCTGGACCTACACGTTCCGCGACGGGCGCCTTGCGACTGCCGGGTGGCAGCCGCGGCAGGCCGGCTGACCCGCGTCAGTCGCTCAGCGAGAGCTCGACGGCGCGGGCGACCTGCTCGCGCGAGCGCGAGCCGACCGCGCTGCCCAGCGCGGCCTCCCAGCGCTCGTCGCTGACCGCGCGCGGAGCGATGCCGAGCCCGGCGAAGATGGCCGCCCGGTCGAGGTGGCGAGCGATCTGCTCGGCGCGCCGCTGGGCGGCGACGTGCTGGGCGCGCGCGAGCGGGGTGCGACCGCGCTCGGCGGAGAGGCTGAGCAGGTCCTCGGCAACCTGGGGAACGGCGCGGCGAGCGCATTTCTCCCAGGGCGCGTCGGCGGCCGAGTCGACCACGACCCGGCGGACGGCCCGCCAGCCGGCGTGGTGGGACTCGCAGCGATCGACGAGGAAGTGGGCGAGCGCTTCGGCGAGGACGATCGAACCGGGCTCTGAGCCGTGGGTGTCGAGATGGCGCAGGGCGGCCCCGACGCTGCGCCCGTTGCCAACGGCGCGCGCGAGCTGGGCGGCGCTCCGGCGGGGCCTGGTTTGCGAAGGCTGGATACCCGAAGGGTAGTCCTGCCGCGCGCGAATCAGGCGACGCGCACGGTCTCGTCCCCCACGGCGACCACGTCGCCGCGGTGGAGCTGCCGGCCGCGACGCGCCTCCGGCTCGCCGTTGACGGTCACGCCGTGCTCGAGCAGCAAGGCCTTCGCCTCGGCCCCCGAACCGGCGATCCCGGACAGCTTGAGCAGCTGGCCGAGCCGGATCGTGTCGCCGCGAATCTCGATCTCTTGCATGTCTGGTTTCGCCTCCCCGAATGCCAATCAGCGCACGCCCCGGTACTCCACCCTTGCGGCCGGGGCGAGGGATGCGGCGGCATCACCCCTGTGCCCGCTTTGCATGGAAAGCGGACGCGCAGCTCAGTCCCTCAGCTCACCGCTTTCTTCACGAGCGCGGCGATCTTTTTCTCTTCGGCGGCGGTCAACTCCTTCAGCGCGAAGGAGGTCGGCCACATGGCGCCTTTGTCGAGGTTCGCCGTGTCGCTGAAGCCGAAGGTCGCGTACCTCGACTTGAACTTCTGCGCGCTTTGGAAGAAGCAGACGACCTTGCCGTCCTTGGCGTACGCGGGCATCCCGTACCAGGTTCTCGGCGAGAGGGCTGGCGCGCTGGCTTTGATGAGGGCATGGAGCCGCTCGGCGATGGCGCGATCCGATTTCGGCATCTCGGCGATCTTCGCGAGCACCTCGCTTTCCCCGTCCGCCTTGCCCGCGCGCGGGCCGCGGCGCGCCTCCGCCTTCAGCTCTTGGGCGCGCTCCCTCATCGCGGCGCGTTCCTCCTGGGTGAATCCCTTGGACGCCTTGCCGGTGGCGCTCTTAGCGGACTGCCGCGTGCCCTTCCTCGCGGGTTTCCTCTCAGCCATTGCGAAGCACCTCAATGCGTAGAACGAGACCCAGGCGCTGACCTTCGGGGATGTTACGGGTCACCTGACCTAGCTCGAGGGCGCCCTGCCAGAATTGCCCTCCGTGGAGACAAGCTTGCTCTCTCGCGACGACGAGCTCCTTGCGCGCCTCCAGGCTCCTCCGGATCTGTGCGACGGGCTCGACTCGCTCGCCTACTGGCGTGGCCGCCGGGAGCGACTGCCCTGGTACCGCCGTCGCGCCAAGCGCGAGGCCGCGCGCATGGTCTTCGTCTGGGAGCGGCGGGTGCGCGCAGCGATGCTGCGGCAGCGGGGAGCTCCGCTGGCCTCGCGTTTCCTAGCCGCCCGGCTCCTTGCCAGTGGGCCGCTCCTGCGCTCCGCAAGACGGGCCGGCTTCGTGGTCGCCACGACGCTTCTAGTTCTCGCGATGGCGCCGGCGTTGCTCGTGGTGGGCGTCCTGCTCATGGTGTTCTAAGGGGTCGGCGGCAGCGGCTGAAAACGATCCGCCCTGGGCAGCCGGACGCTCCCGGTAACGCCAGGCGTGGATGCCCCAAGCGGCCGCTCCTGCGGGCAGTGGCAGCCAATACGAGGCCAGCCGGTACGCGAGGGTCGCGAGGGCGGCGTCCGCTGCGCCGACGCCCGCGAGCACGAGCATCGCCGTCAGACCCGCTTCGACGAACCCCAGCCCGCCCGGCGTGACGGGGATCTGCGCGAGCACCTGCGCGGCCACGAAGGCAAGCAGCACGAGCAGCGCCCGCGAATCCGACCCGACGGCCCGGACCGCCACCAGGAGTGCGCCGTAGTCGAGCAGCCAGCGGCCGATCGATCCGGCCAGCGCCTCCCAGCGGCTATGCCCGAGGACGCCGAGGATCAGGTCGCGCTCGCGGACGAGGCGCTCCGGAAGCCCGTCGACTGGAGCGCGCTTACGCAGGACCGAGTTGCGGACGGCCTGGATCGCGGCGCCGACCCGCCGTAGCGGCTTATCGGCTACGAGCAGCACGGCGCCAACGGCGAAGAGGATCGCGAGCGCCCCGAGCGCGACCCAGAGTCCCTGAAGCAGGTCCTTGGGAATCGGCCGGCCGAGGAGGATGGCTGGCACGGCGAGGAGCGGCAGGGCGAGCAAGGTGCCCAAGGTCAGGAGGTTCGCCGCGGCCAGGCCGGAGGCGGTGGCAGCGCCGGGTAGACCCGCCTTGCGCAGCATCCCGTACTGAACCGCGCTCCCGACCGCCCCGCCTCCGGGGACGATCTTGGCCGCAGCGTTGCCGGCGAGCTGCGACGTCACCACCGGCAGCCAGCTCGGCCGCTGCAGCGCGAGCCGCTGAAGCAGGCAGACGCAGGCGAGACTGGCGAACTCGAGCGCGACGATGAGCGCGACCGCGCCGGGCCAGATGTCGCGCAGCCGCTGCCAGGACGAGAAGGTGTCGAGCAGGGCGGGGGCGACGAGGTAGAGCGAGACGCCCGTGACGGCAAGGAGCGCGATGCGACGGACCGGCGCGATCATCGGCTTCCGCCGTCGGCCGGGCCCGCGACGGCTGGTTGGTCATTGATCAGCTTCATTGCTCGTGGCGGTGCGGCGGATCCGCGCAGAACACCCTGATGTCGCGGTCAGGCCACGATTTGTATCTCCCGTGTGGTGTTGTTGAGGCGCCGCCCGCCGTCCTCGGTGACGGTGACGATGTCCTCGATGCGGACGCCGAAGCGTTCGGGCAGGTAGATGCCGGGTTCGATCGAGAAGCACATGCCCGGCTCGAGCAGGTGCGTCTCTCCTTCGACCATGTAGGGCGGTTCGTGGGTGGTGAGGCCGATGCCGTGTCCTGTGCGGTGGATGAAGTGCTCGCCGTGGCCGGCGTCCGTGATCACGCGGCGGGGCGCGCGGTCGATCTCCTGGCACTCGACGCCCGGGCGGACGGCCTCGTAGCCGGCCTGCTGGGCGCTGCGGACGATGTCGTGAATCTCGCGTTCCTCGTCGGTGGGCTCGCCCACATGGATTGTGCGCGAGGTGTCGGATCCGTAGCCGTCCTTGAGTCCGCCGAAGTCGAGCACGATCATGTCGCCGTCCTGGATGGTGCGGTCGCCGGCCTCGTGGTGGGGGTTTGCGCCGTTTGGTCCGGAGCCGACGACGGTGAAGTCGACCTGCGAGTGGCCGTGCTCGATGAGCAGACCGGCGAGGTCGGCGGCGACCTCGGTTTCCTTGCGCCCCGCAAACCGCACGCCCAAGAGCTCCTCGAAGCAGGCGTCCGCGGCCGCGCCCGCGGCGGCGAGCCGTTCGAGCTCGTCGGCGTCCTTGACAGCGCGGAGCATCGGCAGCGCCGAGCTCATCGAGACGTAGTGGGTCTTCGGCAGCGCCTGCTGTATGCCAAGGAGCTGCAGCGCCCAGGCGGAGTCGGAGATGGCGTACGTGCCGGCGGGGTCGAACAGCTTGGCGGCGGCGGCGTACGGGTCGCTGCCGTCTGCCCAGTCGGTGAGCGCAATCGTGCCCGCGCTCGGAGCCGCTTCGGCGTCGGGGCGCTCGAGGTTGGGAAGGATCATCGCCGGCTCGCGGTCCGACTGCACGACGAGCACGGTGAGGCGCTCGGTGATCGCCACCGGGGCGTAGCCGGCGAGGTAGACGAGGTCCGGCCCAGGCGTGACCAAGATCCCTGTCAGGCCCGCGGCCTGCGCCTGCTCCGCCGCGCGCCGCATGCGTCCGGCGAAGTCCTCGGCCGTGAACGGGCGGGGGCGGTGTCACGCGCCTCCTGGCTACTGCGACGCGGTGTGGCGTACTTCTGCAGGAACATCGCTTCGGCGAGCGCGATGTGCTCGATCTCCGACGGGATCGACACTCTCGTTCGGCGCGTGGATCAAGCAGCGCGGCTCCTCGACGCCGAGCAGCATGATCTCCGCGTCGGGGTACGTGTCGGCCAGAACGTTGCAGAGCGGGATCGAGCCGCCCTGGCCCTCGGTCGTCATCGGGCGCCCGAACGCCTCCTCCATCGCGGCCTTCATGGCCTCGAACGCGGGCCCGTCGAGCGAGCCCACGAACGGGTCGCCCATCGCGACGCGCTCGATCTCGCACTGCATACCCCACGGCACGCGCGCCTCGAGGTGCGCCACGAGCGCATCCTGGGCCTGCCGGCCGGTCACGCCCGGTGGCAGCCGCAGGCTCACGCGAGCGGCCGCGACGCTTGCACCGCCGAGGACGATCCGATCACGGGCGGGACATCGATCCCCAGCACGGTCGCCGAGGGGCGCACCCACAGCAGGTCGGCGACGGTGCCGTCGCCCATCAGCTTCACGCCTTCGAGCACGTTGGCGTCGGCGCCGGAACTGCTCGGCCGGGTAGTCGACGCCGCTCCAGCGTCTGCGTCGCGTCGAGCCCGTCGACGGTCGTGTTGCCGTGCTCGTCGTGGAGCGATGCGAGCAGCTGAATCAGGCCCACGACCGGGTCCGGTGCAGGCCCGCCGAACATGCCCGAGTGCATCGCGCTACCAAGCGCGCGCAGCGTGACGTCCACGCTCGTCATGCCGCGCAGCGTCGTCGTGAGCGTCGGGCACGCCGACGGCGAAGTTGCCAGTGTCGACTACCAGGATCGTGTCCGCGCGCAGCAGCTCCGCGTTCGGCGGGACGAACTCCTCCAGACCGCCGGTGCCCTGCTCCTCGGAGCCCTCGCAGATGATCTTGACGCCGCACGGGAAGCCGCCGTCGACCTCCCTGAGCGCCCGCAGCGCGGTGAGGTGCATGACGATGTTGCCCTTGCAGTCGGCCGCGCCGCGCCCGTACCAGCGGCCGTCGCGCTCGGTCAGCTCCCAGACCGGCGAGCGTCCAGGCGTCCTCGCCGAGCGGCGGCTGGACGTCGTAGTGGGAATAGAGCAGCACCGTCGGCGCGCCCGCCGGGCCGGGAGCGTGGCCGTGCACCGCCCGCTGCCGTCCGGAGTCGGCGACGTCGCGACGTCCTGCAGCCCCACCTCGGCGAAGGCGTCGACGACCCACTGGGCGGCCTTCTCGCACTCCTCGGGCGGGTACTGCTTCGGGTCGGCCACCGACCTGAACGCCACCAGCTCGGCCAGGTCTTCCCTGGCGCGGCCCATCAGGCTCCCGACGGTCTCGCGCAGGCGGTCAGCCGACATCCGGTCCCTTTCTCGAGCGCGAATCGATGCTCGCGACGCCGTCATCAAGGCTCGATCGTGTCGTCGTACTTCAGCTCGTCGATCTTGTCCCGGTACTCATCCAGCTTGTCGGGGCAGTAGGTCTCCAGGATCAGCGCCTCGCCGCGCACGACGTCGCCGGTCGGCGATCACCGGCCGCCGGCCGACGAAGTCGGCGCCGTTGGTCAGCTCGTCGTAGAGGATCGCCCTGCCCAGCGCGTTGCCAGGGTTCTCGCAGACCGCCCCGCCGTCGTTGCCCAGCGACCTGACGATGATGTCCTGGTCCTGCGGCACGCGCAGTCCCGCCGCCTCGAGCTTCTGCGTGAGCTGCTGCGCCTTCTGCTGGGCCTCCTGGGTCTCCTTCTTGCCGCTGTAGGTGATCGAGGCCAATGACGACGAGCACGAGCACGACACCGGCGACGGCCCAGCGGATCCAACGGTGCCACGCGCTCGGCGGCTCGGGCGAAACCGGCCCGGCCTCCGGAACTGGCGCACTGGCTCGAGGGTCGGCAGCTCGTTCCTCGGGAGCGGCGGAGACCGGCGCCGGCTCAGCGGCGCCAGGAGGCTCTTCAGCCGCGCCGTCTTCCAGCTGGGCTTCTGGAACCTCAGGAACAGCCACGGCGGCAACAGGCCGATCAGGAAGGTGCCGGCCAGGATCAGCGCGCCGTAGGCGACCGCGTTGCCGCTCTCGAACTGCGATGGCGGCACGAAGCCGATCAGGATCGCCGCGGCCGAGGCCACGAAGCCGACCACACAGAGGAGCCCCAGCACCGGGGCGCGTGTAGCCGCGCTCGACATCGGGCTGGTCGCGGCGCAGGTTGACGCGCGGCGACGAACATCAGCAGGTAAACGACGAGATACACCTGGGTCGTCATCACGCTGAGGATCCAGTAGGCGCTCGACACCGACGGCACCAGCGCGTAGAGCAGCGCGATCCCGGTCGTGACGGCGCCCTGGGCCACGAGGATGTTGACCGCCACCTCGTTCTCGTTCTGGTGCTGGAAGAACGGCGGCAGATAACCCTCGCGCCGCGCGATCAGCAGCAGCCCCTTCGACGGCCCCGAGAGCCAGGTCAACATCCCGCCCGCCGACGCGCACACCAGCGCGATCGCGACGATCGGCACCAGCTTCTGCAGGTTGAAGTATGCGAAGAAGGCGTCGAACGCCTGCATCACGCCGGCCGTGAGGCTCAGCTCCTCGGCCGGTATCACCCAGCTGATCGCCAGCGCCGGCAGGATGAAGATCAACAGCACGAGCCCGCACGCGAAGAACATCGACCGCGGGAATTCGCTGCGGGGATTGCGCAGCGAACCGACGTGCACGGCGTTCATCTCCATGCCCGAGTAGGACAGGAAGTTGTTGACGATCAGCACCAGGCTCGCGATCCCCGTCCACTGCGGGATCAGATGGTCGGCGTCCATCGGCGCCGCCGACGCGTTGCCCTGCAGCAGGTAGACGATTCCCAACCACGACCAGCACCGCGCCCGGGATCAGCGTGCCGATCAGCAGGCCGCTCGAGGCCAGCTTGGCGATCCCGCCCGTGCCGCCGCGCGCCGACAGGAACACTCCCGACCAGAACACGATCACGATCACCACCCCGGTGTAGACGCCGTTGGTCGCCAGATCCGGGTTGAAGACGTACGCCAGCGTGCTCGCGACGAACCCCAGCAGCGTCGGGTAGTAGAAGATCGTCATCGCGAACTGGCACCACACCGCCAGCAGCCCCCACTTCGCCGAGATGCCCTCGCTCACCCAGCGGAAGACGCCGCCCGTCCAGCCCGACGCCAGCTCCGCCGCGACAAGCGCCTGCGGCACCAGGAACACGATCGCCGGCACCAGGTACAGGAACACGCACGTCAGGCCGTAGACGGCCATCGTCGGCGCGCTGCGCAGGCTCGCCACCGACGCCGTCGTCATGAACGCCAGGGTCAGCCACGTGATGTACGTCGGCTTGGCGACCGCCACCTTCGCCGCCGGGCACATCGACCGGCCGATCAGCCGGCACATCCATCGAAGACATTCTAGCTCCCGTTAGGATCGCCAAGCGTTCGGTCGATGCATTTCGCCCTGTGAGATCCAAAACCTTGAGGGGGTGGACGATCATCACCCGCGCCGGGTGATTCGTGACGGCACTCTCGCTGGACCGTCGCGCTGGGATCACTGCTCGCTCCCCGCCGGTGCCTCGGCGTTCCCGGAACTCTGCGACCAACGGCGTCGTTGATCTTCCCGCTGAGGTCAGCCAGCGCCTTGTTCAGTTTCTCGGAGACGTTGGCACCGATCTGCTCCAAGCCGCCCTGGATGTCGTTGGCCGCCTCATCTACAGCGTCCTGCGCAGCCTGGTCGTCCTTCGCCTCCTCCTGCTCGACCGCGTTACCGAGGTCCTCGAGCCCTTGGCTGACCTTCCGCACCGCCTCCTCGTCCTGAGCCTGGTCCTGCTCGAGGGCCTGCTTGGAGTCGGCCGCGTCCTTGTTTGCCTGCGCCGCCTGGGCCTCGGCTGAGCTCACGTCGTCGTCACGGCTGCTGCCGCCGATCGCGTAGCCGACCAGAAGCGCTCCCGCGAGCCCCGCGACGACCAGACCGTCAACCAGCCAGCGCCGCCCGGCGCCCCCCCTCTTCTCAGGAGCCGGCGCCCCCTTGCTGGAATCGTCCTCCGGCGGCCTGTCGGCTCCCGACGGTTGTCCGCCGACCCGCTCCGGCGGCTGAACATCGTCGACCGAGTCGCTCATTCTGCGCTACTTCGACACCGATCCAAATTGACCCTTCCATGTCGAGCTGGATCGGACATGTGGAGCCGCTCAACCAGCCGGCGGCGGCGTGGGCTCTGCACCGCTGGTCGGCGCCGTGCCTTGCTGCGCGCGGGCCGCACGGCGGCGCTTCCAGACAAAGTCGAGGGCCACCGACAACAGCATGATCGCGACGATCGCCGTGAATGTGTCGGGGGCGTTGCGCAGCGTGTCGACGGCGAAGAACACAAGCACGATCGCCGTCACCGCGATGGCAGCCAAGCACGATCTCGGCGCGAGCGTTCGTGTCCGCTCGCCGTCGGTAGCCCGCGATCCCAACGAGCAAGAAGATCAAAAGCGAGCAGGCGCTGCCGACCGACGCGATCGCTGATAGGTCGATGACGTTGGCCACGACGAGCACGAGCGCGCTGGTGATGACCAGCCCGGCGTGAGAGCCAAGCAACGAGCCGCGCCCGAAGAAGGGCGGAAACTGTCCGATCGAGGCGAGCATGGCCGTCAGCCCGCCGGATGCGTACAGCGTCGCGTTGACCGACGAGGCCGTGGCAAGCAGAGCGGCGACAGCCATCATCACGAAGCCAGCCTCGCCCAAGAGTAGGCCGGGCCGCCTCCGCGATCGCCGTTTCGCCGAAGCCAGTCACCTCGTCGACCGTCAGCGTCCCGAAGACACCGAGCGAGATGAGCACGTAGGTGACGCTGGTCACCCCCAATGCGAGGTACATCGCCTTCGGCAGCTCGCGCGCCGGGTCGCGCAGGTCTCCCGCGGCGAACGTGATCACACTGAAGCCCAGGTATGCGAAGAACGTCAGCGCGACGCTCGCGATCACGTCGGACAGCGGCGGATACCCGCTGAACGCCAACAAATCGAAGTCGATGTCGACGATCGTGACGCAGATGAAGACGGCGAAGACCGCGAGCAGGACAACGACGATTAGTGACTGCGCCCGATCCACGACCCGCGAGCCGACCATGTTGATCCCCAGCATTCCGAGCACGACAGCCGACGTAAAGACGTTGTCCCAGCCGCTCGCGGCGTCGTCGCCGATGAACAGAGAGGACGCGTAGCTGCCGAACGCGACCGCCACCATCGAGCACACGATCACAATCGCGGAGAAGTAGCCGAGCCAGGACGCGATACCCACCAGGCGTCCGTTGCCGAACCCCTCGCTGAGGTAAGCGATCAGGCCGCCCGAGGACGGGAAGCGCACGCCGAGCTTGACGACGGTGTAGCCGAGGAGGCCGGCGACGATCCCGGCGAGCAGGAACGACAGCCACACGGCGGACCCCGCGACGGCGCCCGCCTCCCCGAGCAGCGCGAAGATGCCAGCGCCGACCATCGCGCCGATGCCGAGGAAGGCGGCGCCGCGGACGCTCACGTCGAGCGGGCCATCATCGTGATAGAGCCAAGTTCGGCAGATCCGCTCCTTACAGATCGGACTCCGACGGTGCGAGCCTACGGGACGAGACGGCGGACGGGCGCGCGTGGCTACGTCCGCGGCGGCTCATGCACGGGCACTCGCCGGACGCCGATGGGAGGCGGGAGACCGTGGAGGCGGGAAGGCTTCAGCCGTCGGGCGCCGGAGCCGTCGGTCGTGGGCGGAACGGTCGCTCGTCAAGCGCCCCGTCGGGGCCCACCGTCACCGCCGTCGCTTCCGGGATCTCCTGCCAGACGCCGGGAAGATCGGAAAACGGCTCCGAGACGATCAAGCGGTCCTCGTCACGGAGGCGCTGGAAGCGCGGGTTGTCGGGATACAGGTGCCGCACCGCTTCCGCCTTGGTCGAGGCGAAGAGAGAGCGCGCGTGACCGTCGGTCGCGTAGCGAACCGCCCACAAGCGTGTGCCATCCGAGACGCCGAAACTCGCCTGCACTCCACCGTCGGTCCCACGCCGGCGCCCCGTGTCCTCGATCAGGCCAACCGTCGCCTCGAGCGCCCCGATCGGGTCCTCCTCCAGCCCGAGAGTCAGCGCGAGGTAGAACACGACCTCCGTGTCCGTCGAGCCCTGGACCTCCGCAAACAGCCCTGGATCGATCGCGAGCATCAAATCTCTCCGGATGAGGTGGAAGTCGGCGAGGAAGCCGTTGTGCACGAACAGCCAGTCGCCGCGACGGAACGGATGGCAGTTCGTCTCCTGCACCGGCGACCCGATCGCAGCCCGCACATGCGCCATGAACAGCGGCGACTCGACATGCGCCGCCAGCTCGCGCAGGTTGGGGTCAGCCCAAGCGGGCGAGACGCTGCGGTACACCGCCGGCCCCGCGCCGGTCCCGTACCAGCCCAGCCCGAAGCCGTCGCCGTTGGTCGGCTCCGCTCCCATCCGCGCGTGCAGACTCTGATCAACGATCCCGTGCTGACTCTTGAAGAGCAGCTCCTCGATCAGCACCGGCTGACCGAGCCACGCCATCCACCGACACATGCAGCCTCCTTGGAGTGACTTCGTGAGTCTCGCCGATGCGGAGGGGTCGTGCCAGGGCTCGAAGGAAACCCAAGCATCGTGTAACGATCCTCAGGGGGCCGGATCGGCTTCGCCCGTCGCCTTGGTGAGCGGCGCGAAGGCCTGGGCGTGGGCATAGAGCTTGTAGAGCCGCAGCTGGTCGGAGAAGTCGGCGGCGCACGCGTGCTGGAAGACCCTGTAGGCCGCCTCGTCGGAAAGGTCCGACGCCGCCGATCTCGAGCTCTGGGGAGTGAGCTGCCCCCGGATGTCCTCGATCGTCGCGTAACGCCGCTTCACGGATCCCAGGCGCCAGTCCCCGCAGTTCGCGAACTGGGCCGTGGAATTTCCACGCACCAGGCCGACGCCCCGGATGTCGACCGGTGCGCCCCCCTGACGGCTTGCGCCGTCGCCGTTCGCTCCGCACGCCGGCAGCGCGACCACGACGGCGGCGAGCACGAGCATGGCCAGGCCGCTGCAGCTGACGCCCGTCAACGGATCAGTTCGGCGAGCCGCTCACTCAGCGCGTCCGCCTCGGGCGACTGCTCGAGCGCCCGCGCCGCCTTCGCCCGGCTCAGGGCCGTGCTCTGTGCGGCCGCGCTGCCGGGCCTGGCAGGCAGGGTCCACCAGTCGCAGTCCGTGGGTCCGGTGTCCTCGTCGGGGCCCTCGCCGCAGTCGACCAGGTAGACGAGCTTGGCGAGGTCGGTGTTGCCGACGCTGGTGTCGCAGTTCGACGGCAGCACCTGGGGCGGATCGCCCGGGAGCAGCCCAGCGTCGCCGGGACCGGTGACGGTCGCCGCGGTCCCGTCGACGCCCGTATTGTCGAACCAGCAGTTCCCGGTGTTGGACGGGAACAACTCACTCCACCAGAAGTCGTTGCCGTTCGGCTTCTTCGGCCGCGCGTCGTCGTGGGCGTGGACGTTTCCGAACAGGTCGATCGCATCCGGGAAGCGGAAGCCGCTCGGCGCCCTGCCGACGCGGTTGGAGAAGAACTGGTTGCCGCAGGAGGTCGAGAACCCGTTGGCCGGCGCGCCCGGGCACGAGACCCCGGGGAAGATGTCGCCCTCAGCGCCGCCGCCGTTGGTGAGCGCGTCCGGGACGGCGAACAGCATCGCGCCGTCGCGCCAGTTGTCGAAGATCCAGTTGTCGTGGACGCTGGCGTCGTTCATGCCGGCGTAGATGATCCCGGTGCCGATCGGCACTCCCACCAGCGGGTCGACCGGCGGGTCGTCGGTGTAGAGGTCGAGGTTGTTCGCGTAGATGTAGTTGTGGTCGATCTCCGAGCTGTCGGCCGGGAAGCCGGGATGACCGGCGGCCGAGAGGGTGTCGCTCGAAATCCCGGTGGTGTTGCCGTAGATGTGGTTGTTGGTGATCCGGACCGCGTTGCCCATCGAGCCCGAGTAGCCGAGCGTGGAGCCATGCAGGTCACAATCCCTGATGACGGTGTTGGGCCGAGGCGCGTCGGGATAGAAGTCCGTCGCCTGGGAGCCGGTCTCGGGAGCGGCGCCCGGGTACACGGCCGCGTCGCCAGCGCCGAGCCCCTCGCAGTTCTGGAGGAGGTTGTGATCGGAGGTGAAGGACAGGTGGCCGTAGTCGGCGCCCCAGAAGAACTTCACGCGGTCGAGCAGGATGCCGTCGACCTCCTCGTTGTAGAAGGTGTGCTCCCGCGCCCCGCGCGCGAGGAAGTTGCGCCCGACGAAGCCATCGGCGCGGTCCACTCGCATGACGACGTGCTTGGCGTAGCCGCCGGGCTTCGCCGCCGGCCCGGTGCCCTCATAGTCGGTGCCCGCGTCGAGGATCACGTCCTCGGGCTTCGGGCCGGTGCCCTCGATCTGGAGGTTGCACCGCACGCAGGGGCCGAGCTCCTGAGCCGGGATCCCCTGGCGGTTCGAGAGCGGCGGCTCTGGCGGGTCGCCGACGATCGTGCGCCCCTGCACGTAGATCAGGTTCTGGTCGTTGGGGCAGGTGACCTGGTACTCGTAGCTCGGCGTGAGGTCGCCGCTGGCGTCCTCCTGGAGCAGGCTCGGGTTGCAGGTCGGGTCGTTCTCCGGGGCGCTGCGCGAGTCCGGCTCGGTGTACAGGCCCGGCATGATCAGGACCCGGTCGTTGTTGCCGGCGTCGAGGATCGCCTGCTGGACCGAGTCGTAGTCGCACTGCCTCGCCAGCGCGGCATTGATGGCGAGCAGCCGGTCCGCCTCCTTCTTGGAGAGCTTGATCTTCGGCTGGCTCGGACGGAGGCGATAGCCCTTCTTGCGGGCCTCGCCCACCGACGTGCGCAGGTCGGCCAGCGACTGCGCCCCACCCTGGCCCTTGCAGACGACCAGCACCTCGCCCGGTCCGGCGCCGCTCGGCGCCGACTTCAGCGAGCGCGCCTCCGGCACCTCCCCGCCGGCCGGCGGGGTGACGGTGGTGTCAGGGGCCGGGTCGGGCCAGTAGGAGGGCCGCTCGAGGTGGGCAAGGGCGAGCGCCGGGAGGGCCAGCATCGCCGCTGCGGGCGCTGCGGCCAGCGCCACCGCGCGCCTCCACGAACACCGCTTCCGTGTTGCCTTTTCCTGCAACCGGCGACCTCCTCGCCCTTCGTCTGCGAGCCCACGGGGCCCCGGGCCGGGTCAGGGCGCGACTCTAACAGAGGCCGGGCCGGAAGCCGAGGCCGCCGGTGCCGACGAACGGCACAAATGTTCATCAGCGATGTGTCGACGGACATCGCATCGCCAGCAGAATTGCGAGCCGCTGCGGAGGGGGTGCCTGAGCCGCGCTGGTGCTCGCCGGCTCGGTCAAGCGGCGGGCGACGCTCGTTCGACCGGAACTAGAAAACCCCGCCGTGGCGGGGCTTTCGTGGAGAGCCGACGAGGGGACTCGAACCCCTGACCCCCTCCTTACCATGGAGGTGCTCTACCAGCTGAGCTACGTCGGCATATTTCCGGCTCGCGGCCGGCAGTGGGGGGAGCAGGATTCGAACCTGCGTAGGCTGAGCCAATGGATTTACAGTCCATCTCCTTTAGCCACTCGGACATCCCCCCGAGCGTTGGAGGAGCCGATTGTAGACGCGGGTTCCTCGGCATGCGGGCGCGGCAGCGGGCGGCCCGGTTCGACCTCGAATTCGCGCGTACTTGGGTCCACCAAGGGAGATGCGGGTCCCCCCGTCGAGCAGCCGCGCCGGGATGCACCACCGGCGCCCATCGCCGACAACCACGAACAGGTAGTCGCACCGCGACGCGTCGAGCTTCTTGACGAGCCCATTCCAACTCTGGTTACCCCCGCGCGTGCAGACCGTGACGTTCCAGCGCTTCTCGGTCCAGCAGGTGCATGTCTTTACCTGCACGCGCGCCAGCCGGTCGTCGAACTCCGCGATGAAATCGCAATGTGGGCTGTGCCCGATCGGGAAGTAGATCCCGGCTCCCTTGGACGCGAACCACTCCATCGCCGATAGTTCGCCCAAGTCACCCTGTCGACGCCAATGCATCACTCGAACATACGTTCGTATCCGGACGGAACACGGGAGCTCGAGCCCAAGCGACTACCCCGAGGCCGCTCGGATCGTCACCGACGCCCTGCTCCACGACCCCGGCTGGCTTGCCGTCGGCCCGAGTCGGGCCGGGCATCGGCGGCGCATCCTGCTGCGCTATCACCGGACCGCCATCCGCGTCGTCCATCGCTACGGCGGCCCGATCTACGGGGTCTTCCGGGAGGGTGCCCTCGCCGGCGTGGCCGTCACGTTCGCGGCCGGCCGCTATCCGCCGCCGGCGTGGACCTTCTTCAAGTACATCCCCGGCTTCCTCGCCGCCGGACCGGGGCCGGTCGTCCGCGGGCTGCGTGCCTCGAGCGTTCAGGATCGCGGCCACCCCGACCACGAGCACGTCTTCCTCTGGTTCCTCGCGGTCGACCCGGGCCACCAGCGCAGCGGTGTGGGCAGGGCGTCTGCTCACGCGCGTCTTCGACGACGCCGAGGCGCCCGTCTACCTCGACACGGCCAACCCGGCCAACGTGCCGTACTACGCGAGCTTCGGCTTCGAGGAACTCGGTCGCGCCGCCCTCCCACGCGGCGCGACCATGTGGTTCATGAGACGCCTATGACGCGTCCCTGAGCCGCTGAGCCTCGGGCAATCCCTCCAACTTCTTCAGCGTGTTGTTCTCGATCTGGCGGATGCGCTCGCGCGTGACGCCGAACGCGCGTCCGACCTCCTCGAGCGTGCGCGCCTTGTGCCCGCGCAGCCCGTAGCGCATCTCGATCACCTCGCGCTCGCGCGGGGGTAGGGCATCCAGAGCGCGCCGCACGTTCTCGCGGCGGAGGTTCTCGCTGGCCCGCTCGAACGGCGACTCGGCCGCCTCGTCCTCGACGAAGTCGCCCAGCTCGGAGTCCTCCTCCTCGCCGATCGGCTTCTCCAGCGACACCGGCAGCTGCGCGATGCGCAGGATGTCCTTCACCTCGCGCGCGGTCCACTGGAGCTCGCCGGCGATCTCCTCCGGAGTCGGCTCGCGGCCGAACTCCTGCACCAGCTGGCGCTCCACGTGCACGACCTTGTTGAGCTTCTCGACCATGTGCACGGGGATCCGGATCGTGCGCGCCTTGTCGGCGATCGCCCGCGTGACGGCCTGGCGAATCCACCAGGTCGCGTAGGTCGAGAACTTGTAGCCGCGCCGGTAGTCGAACTTCTCGACCGCCCGGATCAGTCCCAGCGACCCCTCCTGGATCAGGTCGAGGAACGACAGTCCGCGACCTAGGTACCCCTTCGCGATCGAGACCACCAGACGCAGGTTGGCCTCGATCATCTGCTGCTTGGCGACCATGTCGCCGCGCTCGATCCGCTTCGCCAGGAACACCTCCTGGTCGGCGGTCAGCAGCTCCACGCGCCCGATCGACCGCAGGTAGAGCCGCAGCGAGTCCAAGCTCGGCTCGACCGTGAGATCGATCTGGGGTTTCCGTGGAGCGGGCTGAGCGCCGTCGCCGGCAATCTCGATCAGTCCGGGCGGGCGGTCGTCGTTGGCGACGATCTCCACGCCGTTCTCCTGCAGGTGTGCGTGGAGCTCGAGGATCTGCTCTTTGGTGAGCTCGACCGCCTCGAAGGTGGCCGTGATCTCCTCGAACGTGAGGAAGCCGCGCTCCTTGCCCTCCGCTACGAGACCGCGCACCTCCTCGACCTCGAGAAAGGGTGCCTCGTCCCCCACTTCAACCAGCAGCGCTACTCCCTGGTGCATCTCCTCCGTCAACCGCGCGCTCCTTAGACGAACACGCCCGCGACTGGGGCGAGTCGGGTGGCCAGATGCAGTTGTTGGTCGCGGGGGCGCCGCGAAGGGCTGAGCCAGTTGGGCCAGATATATCTGGATGGCGTCGAGCCGCGGCGGCCAGTGTACACCCCTTCGTGCGATTTGCCCCAATGTCCTTGCAGGTACAGTTGGCGGTCGCCATGAACGAGCCCACCGCGCTCCTCGGAAGCGACGTCCAAGCCCGCCGCCCCAGCACCAACGTGAGCCTCTCGCGGGTCGGCGTAACCGGCGTCGAGAAGATCATCCGCATCCAGTCGAACGGGCGCCGCTCGCTCTTCTACGCCGAGCTCGAATGCTTCGTCGATCTGGGCCCGGATCAGAAGGGCGCGCACATGTCGCGCTTCGAGGAGGTCGTCAACGAGGCGATCGACGAGGTCGTCCTCGGCGAGGCGTTCAAGGCCGAGACGCTCGCCTCGCACATCGCCGAGCGCGTGCGCGACCGCCAGGACGGCTCGCGCGCCGAGGTGACCATCGCCGCCCGCTACCCCGAGAACAAGCCGGCCCCGATCTCGGGCACGCCGACGCAGGAGATCTACACGATGTTCGGCGCGGCGGTGGCGTCAGCCAGCGGCACGCGCCGGCTGATCGGCGTGCAGGCCCAGGGCATGACCGCCTGCCCGTGCGCGCAGGAGATGGTGAGCGAGAGCGCGCGCGAGCGCCTGCGCGAGGACGGCTTCACCGACGACGAGATCGCGCGCGTGTTCAAGGCGGTCCCGGTCGCCACCCACAACCAGCGTGGGATCGGCACGCTCCACATCGGCTGCCCCGAGAGCTGCAACGAGTCGCTCGACGCCGAGGTGCTGCTCGAGATCGTCGAGGCCTCGATGAGCTCCGAGATCTACGAGCTGATGAAGCGCCCGGACGAGCTGCACGTGGTCGAGAAGGCCCACGCCAACCCACGTTTCGTGGAGGACTGCGTGCGCGAGATGGTGCGCATGGCGACCGAGCGCTTCGCCGGCCTGGGCGAGGCCGCCTTCGTGTCCGCCCGTCAGGAGAACCTCGAGACGATCCACAAGCACAACGTGGTCGCCGAGCGCCACGGATTGATGGGCGAGCTGCTGCGCGAGATGGAGACCGGCGAGCGCGCCGAGCGGCAGGTCACGATGCGCGACTGGCTCGAGTCGGACCCGGCCGACTAGATCAAATGTCCACCCTGGCGCGCTGGCTCATGCGCGCCGTGGACGGTGCCGATGGAACTCCTACACGGACGTTGGAGAACCCTCGTGACACAGAAGCACACCCCTCTCTCTCAGGATGCCGCCCTCGTGGTAGCCCTAGCGGGCACCGCGATGCCCTTCGCACACTCGGCTGAGGATGAGGCCGAGCGTTGGCTGCGGGCGCTGCGCCTTCACGGCCAGGTGGGCGCCGCGCTCCAAGCGCTCGGCGTCGGCGAGGCCCCGCTGATGACCGGCTCCGCCGGCGACGCGGACGGCCCCGGCACGCCCCCGCTCGGCGCCGACGTGCTCGACGAGGTCACCCGCCGCGCGGCCGAGTTCGCGGAAGCGCGCCATACCGACACGGTCGGCACGCCCGATCTGCTGTTCGCCGTGCTCGACGTGTACGGCCGCCTGTTCGACCGCGTGCTGTACATGCGCGGGACGAGCCGCGACGAGCTGGCCGAGCGGCTGGCCGGCGCGGCCGCGCACGGCGGCTAGGCGGGCAAGCAGAAACTGCAGCAACAAGGGATAGGTCCGCTCGCTGGCAACGCTCCTTTGCCGCGAGATCAACCCGCCATGCGCCACGCATCGGCCAGCGGTTTGTCGAGTTTCTCTCGCATAGCGGCTGAAACTCGACAAGCCCAGCCCGGAAGCGGGGGTGGACGATTTTCTCCCCTTAAGCGAGAGAAACGCGTCCAACCCCCTGGCTAGACGGGCGTGTGGCAGCTTGTTGCCCTGGTTGCTGCCGTTCAGCGCGGCCAGGGCCCTCGGGGCACCTAGGCCGGGAACGTGTCCCCCGCGCGCTCGCGCGCGCGCGAGGCTTCCTCGAGCTTGCGCCTGAAGTTGAGGAAGTAGTCCGCCCCCGAGACGACGGTCACCAGGACCATCGCGTAGACGAGCGCCTGGACCCAGATCGCATCGGCGTCGTTCGCGGCGATCAGCGCCAGCACCGCCGCCACCTGCACGATCGTCTTGAGCTTTCCGAGCCCGCTGGCCGGAATGACCACGCCCTGCTGCCCCGCCGCGATCCGCAGGCCGCTGACGGCGAACTCGCGCGCGATGATCACCATCGCCACCCAGGCCGCCAGCCGGTCCAGGCTGACCAGCGAGATCAGCGCGGCGGCGATCATCAGCTTGTCCGCCACCGGGTCCATCACCTTGCCGAAGGTGGTCACCGCCTGGCGCGACCGCGCGATGTAGCCGTCCAGGCCGTCCGTGAGCGCCGCGACGGCGAACACCGCCGCCGCGATCGTCGAGCCGCCCGGCGACTCCACCGTCAGCGCGACCACGAGCACCGGCACCAGCAGGATGCGGATCAGCGTGAGCGCGTTCGGGAGGTTGAGGGGGAACACGCAGCCGCTCAGGCTACCCCTCGGCGCCGTCGCCGAGCGAGATACTCGATTCCGGCCGTGCACCCCACCGGCCCCAGCGGCGACACGGTCGCCGCCAGCAGCGCCCAGGGGAAGACCTTGCGCCGGCAGCCGTTCGCGACCAGCAGGCAGAGCACGATCCAGCCGATCCCGTGCGTCCAGCCGAGCGCGCGCTCGGCCGACTCGCCCAGCCCGCCGATCGCCACGACCAGCAGCGAGGCGAAGATGCACACCTCGACCAGCGAGTAGAGCCGCACGGCCTGGAAGTAGGACACGGCCCGGAGGTTAGGCGCGGCCGAGGGCGATCTGGCGCCTGACGAAGAACGCGCCCAGCACCGCCATGGTCACCAGCAGCACGATCGCGACGATCGCCTCGGGCGAGCCGAGGTCGCTCAGGCTGCCGCCCAGCGCCGTGTAGGCGAACACCTTGGGCGCGGCGCCGACGATCGTTCCGAGCGCCAGGTCGCGGTAGCGCAAATGGGTCAGCCCGGCGCTGAAGTTGACGATCCCCCAGGGCAGCAGCGGCACGATGCGGGACTCCATGACGGCGACCGCGCCGTTGCGCGTCAGGAACTCCTCGATCGCGCGCGTGCGCTGCGGGAGCAGGTTGCCGTGGTGCCCGGCGGCGAGCCGCCGCGCCACGAACATCTGGGTGACCGACGACGCGGTCACTCCTGCCAGCACCAGGGCTGTGCCGACGGCGGTCCCGAACAGCAGCCCCGCGGCGCCGGCGAGGATCGGCCAGGTGATCACGAAGTTCACGACCACGAACAGCGGCACGAACGCGACGTAGACCCAGTCGCCGAGACCGTCGGCCCAGTCGCGCGCCTCGTCCGCGGACGGCAGCGATCCGGTGACCACGAGCGCGAGCAGGATGCTGCCCACGACCAGCCCGTAGGCGCCCAAGCGGAGGAACGCCGATGCGGCGACTAGCGCCAGGTAGGGCAGCCTCGCGCGAGTCCATGGAGACGAGGTTAGCCAGCGCCCTTACCAACTCCTAACCCTGTGCTGTCCGGCCGCTGGGTGGCCGGCGCCGATCCTGGGGCCATGCGCAAGCTGATCACACTCACATTGGCGGTTCTGCTGGTGGGCCTGTTCGCCGCGGTCGTGTTCGCGGCGGTCGACACAGGCGACGACTCGAGCTCCACGGTCGGCACGACCGAGACGAGCCCGACCACCGGGACGACCGAAACGACCACGACCACGACCGACGACGACGGGACGGCCGACCGCGGGCGCGGCGACCGTGACCGCGACGACCGCCGCGACGACGGTGCTCCCGCCGGCGGCGTCGACATCTCAGGCCCCTGCGACGAGGCCGAGCACGCGAACGACCCCCGCTGCACCGGCACGAGCGCCCCGGCGCCGGCTCAGCCCCAGGGCGGCGTGGACATCTCAGGCCCGTGCGACGAGGCCGAGCACGCGAACGACCCGCGCTGCACCGGGGTGACGCCGCGCGTCGAGGACAACCACGTACGTGGACATGACCGCGGCGACGACCACGGTGGCGACCGCGAGGACAACTCCGGTCCTGGCAACGGCGACGACGACGCCCAGGAGCACGACAACTCCGGGCCCGGCAACGGCGACGACGACTCCGGCGGCGACGATGACCACTCCGGTCACGGCGGCGGTGGTGACGACGACTAGGGAGGCGCCTGGAGCCGCGGCGGCAACGGCCGTCGCGGCTCCGCCTAGCATCTGTGGGATGCCCGGCAGGCGGACCATCCTCATGGTCGAGGACGAGCAATCGATCACCGACCCGCTTTCGGAAGCCCTCGTCCGCGAGGGCTTCGACACCGAGGTGGCGTCCACCGCGGCCAAGGCGCTCGAGCTGGCGGAGAGCGTCGAGCCCGATCTCGTGCTGCTCGACGTGATGCTGCCCGACGGCTCCGGCTACGACGTCTGCCGCGAGCTGCGCTCCGCCTCGCGCGTGCCGATCATCATGCTGACCGCGCGCGGCGAGGAGACCGACAGGATCGTCGGGCTCGAGCTGGGCGCGGACGACTACATCGTCAAGCCCTTCAGCGCCCGCGAGGTCGTGGCGCGGATCCGGGCGGTGCTGCGCCGGGCGGGCGACTCCGCCACCGAGCCCGCCGCGCCGATCGACATCGGTCCCCTGCGCCTGGATCGGGCCCGCCGCGCCGCCGTCCTCGACGAGGCGCCGCTCGACCTCACGCGCAAGGAGTACGAGCTGCTCGAGCTGCTGATGGCCGAGGCCGGCTCCGTGATCACGCGCGAGCGGCTGATCGACGAGGTCTGGGACGTCAACTGGTTCGGCTCCACCAAGACACTCGACGTGCACGTGTCCGGGCTGCGTCGCAAGCTGGGCGACAACGCCGACTCGCCGCGCTTCATCCACACGGTGCGCGGGGTCGGCTTCCGCTTCTCTGGGCCGGAGGAGCTGTGAGCCTGCGCGCGCGGCTGCTGGCCGCCTTCGCGTATGTCCTGGTGCTGGTGATCGTGGCGCTGCTGGTCCCGCTGGCGCTCAACCTGTCGCGCCGCGTGGACGCCGAGATCCGCAGCGAGGCGCGCGGCCAGGCGCAGCTGGTGGCCGCGTCGGCGTCCGGCCGGCTGGACGAGCGCGGCGAGCTCGAGCGGCTCGCCAGCGACTCGGCCAATGATCTGAGCGGGCGCGTGATCGTGGTCGGGGAGCGCGGGCGGCTGCTGGTCGACTCGGAGAGCGCCGTTCCCGCCGGGACCTCGTACGCATCCCGCCCCGAGATCGCCGCGGCGCTGCGCGGCAAGACCACCCAGGGCGAGCGCCACAGCGACTCGCTCGACGAGGACCTGCTCTTCACGGCGGTGCCGGTGGTCAGCGAAGGGCGGCGAGAGGGCGCCGTCCGCGTGACCCAGAGCGTCGACGCCGTCAACAGCGAGGTGCGCAGCGACATGCTCGCGCTGATCGGAGTCGCCGCGGTGGTGCTCCTGCTCGGGCTGGGGCTGGCCTGGCTCCTCGCCGGCTCGCTCGCGCGTCCGCTGCGCGGGCTGGCCGGCACGGCGCGGCGGGTCGCCGGGGGCGATCTCGACGCGCGTGCGCGCGCGGAAGGCTCGTCCGAGCAGCGTGAGGTGGCGGCCGCGTTCAACGACATGACCGGTCAGCTGGCCCGGGCCCTGCGCTCGCAGCGGGAGTTCGTGGCCAACGCCTCGCACCAGCTGCGCACGCCGCTCACCGGGTTGCGGCTGCGGCTCGAGGCGGCGGCGCTGAAGACAACCGACGAGGACGTCGAGCGCGAGCTGGTGGCAGCCGAGCGCGAGACCGTGCGGTTGGCACGGCTGCTGACCGAGCTGCTGACGCTGGCGCGCGAGCGCGAACGTCCCGAGCCGGAGGAGGTCTCGCTCGCCGAGGTCGGGCACGCGGCTTACGAGCGGTGGGAAGGCCCCGCCCAGACCGGCGGCCGGCTGCTGGTCGCCGAGGGCGAAGGCGAACCCGTGGTGGCGGCCACCGAGGCCGACCTGGCGGTGGTCGTGGACAACCTGGTCGAAAACGCGCTCAACTACTCGCCGATCGCCTCGACCGTGACGATCGAGTGGGGCACCGACCGCGAGTCGGCCTGGCTCGCCGTGCTCGACCAGGGCCCTGGGATCAGCCCCGATGAGCGGGATCGGGTGTTCGAGCGCTTCTTCCGGGGTGAGGCCTCGCGCGACGCCGAGGGCACCGGTTTGGGGCTGTCTGTCGTGGAGGCGCTCGCCGAGCGCTGGGGCGGCTCGGTGCGGCTCGAGGATCGTCCCGAGGGCGGGACCCGCTGCGAGGTGCGGCTGCCGCTGAGCTTCGAGCACGTGGAGGTAACGCAATGAACCTGCGCACGGCGGCGGTGGCCGCGGCGCTGGCCATCTTCGGCCTGGGCGCGGCCGTGGGCATCGGCCTTGCCGCCAACTCGATCTCGGACGACAGCATCGGCCTGTCGGCCGAGCCGCTCAGCGCCGGCGACGCGCTGGCGCCGAGCCCGTCGGCCGAGCAGCGCGCGGCGCGCGAGCGGGCGCAGCGCCGCCGAGCCGAGCGCCGCCGCGCGGAACGCCGCGCCGCCGCGCGCCGCGAGGCGGCCAAAACCACGACGCCGCCCACGACCACGACCACCGCGCCCGCGGACGATCACGGCGGCGACCGCCCCGAGGACTCGTCGGGTTCCGGCTCAGGCGGATCGGACGACTCGGGCGGCGACAACTCCGGTTCGGGCGGGGGCGACGGCTCCGGGGGCGACGACAACTCCGGCCACGGCGGCGGGGACGACGACTAGCGGGTCGCGCCCATCCGCTCCAGCTCAGCGGCCAGCTTCTGGGTGTCCTCGTAGAGGTAGTCCTCGTAGGCCTTGCCCCAGCGCAGGCGCAGGAACTGCATCCCCTCGTTCTCGTAGGGGCGGCCGTCGGGCAAGGTCGCGGTGACGCGAAAACGGGTGGCCACCCGCGTGTTCCAGGGCCAGCCGTCGACGACGATCTCGATCGGCTCCAAGCGCAGGTCGGGGAAGTACCCGTGCACGCGCTCGAACCAAGCGCGCACCTCATCCGGCCCGCGGTGCTCGCCGCCCATCGGGTGATCGCCGGAGAAGCGCAGCACGCCAGTGCCGTCGAACAGCTTGGCGACCGCGTCGAAGTTGCCAGCGCTGAGCTGCTCGAAGCCCTGCCTGGCCTTCCGCTTGACGATCAGGTGGAAGATGCCGCGCAGCCTAGTGCGCGGCGAAGCGCTCCAGCGCCCGCGCCTGCTGCTGCTCGGCGGGCGAGAGGAAGCCGTCGCAGTCGCCCTTGGGCAGGAGCGAGATGACCACGGTGGCGGCGTGGCCGAGGAGGGTGCTCACGTCGTCGCTGCCGAACGCGGCCCGGCCGTCGAGGACGATGTTCGTCAGGTCGGTCCTGATCGTGTTCAGCGTGTCCTGGTCCTGCGCCGAGAAGCGATCCCTGTCTCGCCAGATCAGCTCCGTCGCGCGCTGCAGCACGACCGCGTCCGCGTAGGTCGCGAGCGGCGTGTTCGGCGTGAACGTGGGCGGGTCGCTCGTGTTGGCCAGCTGGCGCGTCACGTTCAGGGCGATGCCGATCTGCTGGTTGAGCTTGCCGAAGTCGACCACGCCGATCTCGTCGTCGTTGGTGTGGTAGCAGGGGCCGGTCGCGTCGGTGAAGAAGACGCTCGGCACCTGCTTGGCGAGGAAGGAGACGTAGTCGCTGCGGTTCTGGCCGAAGATCGAGCTGAGCTGATCGGTGTCGAGCGTGCTGCCGTTGACCGCGGAGCGCACGATCTGCTCGAAGCGGTCGCCGCCGCTCTCCGACGCCACGGCGAAGCTCTTGTTGCGCAGGCTCGGGAGCAGGTTGGCCCCCTGGATGTCGAAGTTGACGTAGCCGACCGTGTCCGCCAGCGGCACGAGCGGGTGGTCGGCGTAGTAGCGCGAGCCGACGAGCCCGTCCTCCTCCTCGTCCCACAGCCCGATGACGACCGACCGGCGCGGCTTGGTCGGCTGGGCCGCGATCGAGCGGGCGATCGCGAGCGCGGCGGCGACGCCGGCGGCGTTGTCGGTGGCGCCGTTGCAGATCGTGTCGCCGCTCGACTTGTACTGGCACGAGCTGCCCAGGTGGTCGTAGTGGGCGCCCACGACGACGTACTCGTCGGCCAGGTCGGTGCCGGGGATGACGGCGACGACGTTCGTACCGCCGGGCAGGGTCTGGGTGTAGGCCGCGTCGCCGGTCGCGCCGGTGTTGAGCCCGGTCGAGATCGGCTTGAGCTGGTCGATCAGGAACTGTCGGGCCAGGGTCGAGCCGGCTGTCCCGTTGTTGCGACCGGCGGTGTCGTCGCCGGCGAGGCGGGCGATGTCGTACTGGGCGCACCCGGTCAGCGCAACGCAGACTGCGACGGCGAGTGTGCAGAGGCGGGCCACGGCGCGACACTACCGGGGGCCCGAGCAAGCCGCCACCCGGACTCGAACCGGGGACCCCATCTTTACGAGAGATGTGCTCTACCAGCTGAGCTATGGCGGCGGGGCGCCTCGAAAGATAGCCGCGCCGGCGTCGTGGACAATGGCCGCATGCTCGTTCTGAGCCGTCGCGAGGTCGAGCGGTTGCTGGACCTCGACGCGCTCGTGGAGGCGGTCGCCTCGGCGATGGCCGACCTCAGCGCCGGCAGGGCGTCGATGCCGGGCCGCGCGGCGGCCGAGGTCGACGAACGCTCGGCCCTGCTCGCGGTCATGCCCGCCTACGTCCCCGCCGCGGGCGCGCTGACGACCAAGCTCGTGTCGCTGTTCCCTCTCAACGAGGGCACCGAGACCCCAACCCACCAGGCCCTGATCGCCGCGTTCGACCCCGACGACGGCCGGCCGGTCGCGCTGCTCGACGGCACCCACATCACCGCCGCGCGGACGGCGGCCGGCTCGGCCCTGTCCGTCCGCCTGCTCGCTCGCGACGATGCCTCCACCCTCGCGATCCTCGGCACCGGCGTCCAGGCACGCGCGCACGCACGCGCTGTCGTCCGCATCCGTCCCCTCGACGACATCCGGCTGGCCGGCCGCGATCCCGAACGCACCGCGGCGGTGGCGGCGCAGCTGGCCGCGGAGCTCGACCGACCCGTGGTCCCCTGCTCGACCTACGCGGAGGCGCTCGACGGCGCCGGCATCGTCTGCGCGTGCACCCATGCGGTGGAGCCGGTGGTGCGCCGCGACTGGCTGGCGCCCGGTACCCACGTGACCTCGGTTGGCTACAACACCAAGGGCCGGGAGGTCGACGACGCGACCGTGGCGGACGCGCTGGTCGTGGTCGAGTCGCGCGCGTCGGCGCTCGCGCCGATCCCGGCCGGCACGCCCGACCTCACCGAGCCGATCGCGGCCGGGCTGATCGGCCCCGATCACGTGCACGCGGAGATCGGCGAGCTGGTGGCCGGCACGCGCCCGGGCCGCACCGAGCCCGATCGGATCACGCTCTACAAATCGGTGGGCGTGGCGGTGCAGGACGCCGCCGCGGCCGCGCTGGTGCTCGCGGCCGCACGGGAGCAGGGAGTGGGGAACGAGATCGACGTCTGAGGGCTTCACCAAGGGTGGAGATACAGGTCGCCCGCTCGCCGCTCAGGCGGCTGCTCGGCCTCGCCCTGCGCCGGCGACCGCCCGCCCACGCGCTGCTGCTGCCGCGCTGCCGCTCGGTGCACACCTTCGGGATGCGCTTCCCGCTCGACCTGATCTGGCTCGACCGCGACGGCCGGGTGCTGAGGGTCGACGAGGCCGTGCCGCCCTGGCGAGTGCGCTCGTGCCGAGGCGCCGCGGCGGTACTGGAAGCTGGAAGAATGCCCGCCATGGCCGAACCCCAGCGCAACCGGTTCGCGATGGCACTCGATCCGCGCGTGCCGATCTACCGCGACAGCTACAACGAGTACTTCGTCATGGTCCTGTCCGCGGGTGGCGCGGCGGCCGGCACCCAGGTCCCGCTCTACATCGTCATGGCGATCACGGGGATCTGGAACGTCGGCATCTTCGTCGCCGCCTGCGTCGTCTTCGAGCTCGCCGTCATCTTCGGCCTGGCGCGCCCGCAGATGCAGCCGCAGGAGCGCGTCGGCTGGGTGGTGCTCTGGGGGGCGACCACGGCGATCATGGCGCTGGCCTTCTACTACCTGGTGGCCGAACCGACGCTGTGACGACTTAGGTTCCCCTTAACCCGGGTTCCTATCGTGCCGCCGGACGAGGGGCCGCTGTCGGGCCATGCGCCCTGCCGCTCGTGGTCCGACGGTTCCCTACGTTCTGAGGAGGAGTAGTGCGAAGGTTCTTGATTCCCGCGCTCACCGCATCGATGGTGATCGCACTGGCGAGCGTGGCGTATGCCGCCAACGTCTACACAGTCGACGGCGGTACAAAGCCCACCGCCAAGGGCTCGGCTGCCAAGCCGGTGCCGGTGTCCCTCGACTTCGACTTCACGGTCGCGGACGAGATTGCCGCGAACCGCGGCATCCCGCTCAAGGAGTACCGCATCGGGGCGGAGGGTCTTGTGACATACCCGAAGTCGTTTCCGAGCTGCTCGGGTGGCACCAGCGGGGCGAACGCCCAAGATCCGGCCAAGGCGGCCAAGGCCTGCAAGAAGGCACGGGTTGGCGGAGGCCTCATCAAGGCGCTGGTCGGTGCGCGCAACAACCCCACGTCGAGCGCGAACTGCGTGCTCAGCCTCAACCTGTACAACCTGAAGCCGGGCAACTACGGCGACGCCGGCAAGGTCGGCAAGACGGGTGGCCTCGCCATCCGCCTCGACGGCGATCCGCCGCCCCCGCCCAGCACCGACGACCAGTACAAGGGACAGTGCCTCGCCGCGCAGCACGCAGCGATCATCGCCCCGTACAAGACGGTCACGATCAAGGGCGTGAAGTCGTCCGAGCTGCGCTTCACGGTGCCGCCCGAGCTTCTGCACCCGGCGCAGGGTCTCGACGTGACCGTGCGCGATGTGACCTCGTCGATCAAGAAGGTCGTCTCCAAGAAGGCGATCACGATCAAGGGCAAGAAGCGCAAGGTCGGCTTCTACTCCGCGATCGGCTGCAAGGGTGGCAAGCGCTCCATCCAGGTGACGTTCGTGAGCGAGACGGGACAGCGCTCGCCGGTCAGCAAGGACGTGAAGTGCTGAGCCCGGCCTAATCCCGGAGACGTCGAGCGGGGCGGCCTTCGGGCCGCCCCGCTTGCTTTCGTGGTCCTATGATCCCGAGCGCCATCTCGCAGGAGAACGTCGACAAGGCTCGGGGCTTCATCGAGGCGTACAACCGGCGTGACTTCGACGCCGCGTTGAAGGACTTCGACCCGGACGTCGACTGGGTGCTGCCGGAGCAGCAGAGCTCGGACTCGGGCCGCGGCACCGGCGCGGTTCTGCGCTTCTTCGAGGACATCGAGGAGACCTTCGACGACCTGCGGCTGGACCCGCAGGAGTACGTGGACGCAGGCGACCTGGTCGCCACCCGGCTGCGCCACCACGGCTGCAGCAAGAGCGGCATCGAGCTCGACACCGAGCTGTACCACCAGGTCGCCACGTTCCGCGACGGCGTGATCGTGCGCATGGAGTACTTCACGACCTGGCCGGCCGCGCTCGAGGCGCTATCCGGGCGATCCGGCTAACGCCGCCAGCCGCAAACCCAGCGCGCTCAGCGCCAGGTCCTCGCTGACGTTCAGCTCGAGCGCCTGGCGCACCTCCTCGCAGCGCTCGGCGGCCTCGCGCAGCCGGCGCGGGTCGCGCGATCGGGCGCGCTCCGCGAGCGCGGGCGCCCGGTCGCTCGCCAGCACCGCCTCGGGCGCCTCCTCGGCGAGGCAGACCAGATCGCGGAAGGCCAGCCCGGTGAGCGTCAGGGCCAGGTCGAGCACCTCGGTGCGGGCGCGCCGGCCGTCGCGCTTGGCGGCCTCCTCCAAGTCCTTCTCGATCGCCTTGCGCTCGCGGCCCTTCGGCTCCAGCTCGAGCCGCTCCACGGCGGCGGCGGCCACGGCCTCCTCGGCCTCGGCGCGGCGCCGCTCCGCGCGGTCGAGCAGCGGCCGCCAGGTCTCGCCCGGTTCGCCGTCGAGCGCCGCGCCCGCGAACGCGTCCACCTCGGCGCGCAGCTCGGCTCCCTCGGGCGAGGCGAGCAGCCGCGCCCGCTCGGCGTTGCCAAGCGCCAGCCGAGCGCAGGCGCCGGCGACCTCGGCCGGGATCCCGTCCGCCTCCAGCGCCGCGGCGATCCGCGCCGCCGGCAGCGGATCGAAGCGCACGAGCTGGCAGCGGGACACGACCGTCTCGAGCACCCGCCCGAGCGCGTCGGTGAGCAGGATCAGGTGCACGAAGTGGGCCGGATCCTCGAGCGTCTTCAAGAGCCGGTTGGCGACCTCGTCGTTCATGGTGTCCACGCGCTCGAGCACGAACACCCGCCGGGTCGCCTCGAACGGCGTGCGGGTGGCCGCCGCCACGACGGCCTGGTCCACGTCCTCCACCCGCATCACGTGCGCGCCGCTCGGGCGCACCCAGGTGAGGTCGGGGTGGGTCCCGTGCTGCACGCGCAGCCTCACCGCGTCGGGGTCGGGCTGGCCCTCGGCCAGCAGTTCGGCGGCGAACGAGCGCGCCACCGTGCGCTTGCCGGTGCCGGCCGCGCCGTGGAACAGGTACGCGTGCGACGGGCCCGCCTCCAGCGCCGCGGACAGCACGATGCGGGCCTGCGGATGGTCCTCGGTGCCCGCCAGCACGACGCTCATGCGCGCGCCCCGCTGCGGGCCGCCTCGACCTCGGCCAGCACGTCCGCGTGCACCTGCTCGGGCGGCCGGGTCGCGTCCACGCGTCGCCAGCGCTCCGGGTCGGCGGCGACGAGGCGCTCGTAGGCCTCGAGCACGGCCTGCTGCAGCGCGGCCCCCTCGTCCTCGAAGCGATCGCTCTCGCCCGCGCGCTCCGCCGCGGCGACCGGGTCGATCTCGAGCAGGAAGGTGAGGTCGGGCACGAGGCCGCCGGTGGCGAACCGGTTGATGCGCTCGACCTCGTCCACTCCCAGCCCGCGTGCGCCGCCCTGGTAAGCGAGCGACGAGTCGAGGAAGCGGTCCGACACGACCACCCGGCCCGCCTCGAGCGCCGGGCGGATCACCTGGGCGACCAGCTCCGCGCGGGCGGCGGCGAACAGCAGCGCCTCGGCCTCGCCGCCGAGCGGCACCGCGGCGTCCTTGAGCAGATCGCGCACGACCTCGCCGGCGGGCGTGCCGCCCGGCTCGCGCACGCCGAGCGCGTCGTCCCCGAGAGCGTCGGTCAGCAGCCGCGCCTGCGTGGTCTTGCCGGAGCGATCGATTCCCTCGAACGTGACGAACAGGCCGCGCATGCGCGGCGACCGTAGCAGCGCCCCGCGCTCGAACACCCGTCGAAGCGGCCGGCACGGTCCCCATCAGTGGCTAACCTGCGCGGCCGTATGAAGACTCTCGTCACAGGAGGCGCCGGGTTCATCGGCTCGAACCTCGTCGACGCCCTCGTGGCGCGCGGGGACGACGTGGCCGTGATCGACAACCTCGCGACCGGCAAGCGCGAGAACCTCGAGAACGCGATCGCCAACGGAGCCGAGCTGATCGAGCTCGACGTGCGCGACGCCGAGGCCGTCGCCGCCGCCGTGGAGCGCGTGGGGCCCGAGGTGATCTTCCACCTCGCCGCCCAGATCGACGTGCGCAAGTCCGTCGCCGACCCGGCGCACGACTCGCGCGTGAACGTCGAGGGCACGATCAACGTGCTCGGCGCCGCTCAGGCCAGCGGAGTGCGGCCGGCTGGTCAACACGTCCACCGGCGGCGCGATCTACGGCGAGGGCCAGATCCTCCCCGCCCCGGAGGACCACCCGGTCGCGCCGGAGTCGCCCTACGGCCTGTCCAAGTTCTGCGCCGAGAACTACTGCGCGCTGTTCACCCGCCTGCACGGGCTGTCGACGGTCTCGCTGCGCTACGGCAACGTCTACGGCCCGCGCCAGGACCCGCTCGGCGAGGCCGGGGTGATCGCGATCTTCTGCGGCAAGCTGCTCGATGGCGGACGGCCGCAGATCTTCGGCGACGGCAAGCAGACGCGCGACTACGTCTACGTGGGCGACGTCGTGGACGCCAACCTGCGGGCCGCCGACTCCGACATCACCGGCGCCTTCAACGTCGGCCGCGGCGTCGCGACCAGCGTGCTCGACATCGTCGAGGCGCTCGCCGCGCAGTCGGACAACGGGTTCGAGGCCGACCACCTGCCCGCCCGCACCGGCGAGGTCCAGCACATCGCGCTCGACCCGTCGCGCACGAAGGCCGAGCTGGGCTGGGAGGCGCAGGTCGACCTCGACCAGGGCCTGGCGCGCACGCTCGACTCCTTGCGCTGAGCGATCCGCGCTACCGTCGCGGCATGCAAGCACAGGTGCTGGCGCCCGGCGAGGGCGAGACGATCCGCCCCGGGTTCGAGATCAAGGTCGGCCGTCCCGAGCTGGTCGTGACCGAGGCGACCTACGCTCCGGGAGACACCGGACCGGACCCGCACGTCCACCACGACCACGTCGACTCGTTCTTCGTGATCGAAGGCCAGCTGGAGTGGCGAGTCGGCCCCGACCTCGAGCCCCACACCGGCGCCGCCGGGAGCTTCGTGTCGGTCCCGCGCGACGTGCTCCACACCTTCCGCAACCCCGGCCCCGGCCCGGCGCGCTTCCTCAACCTGCACGCCCCCGGGCTCGGCTTCGAGCGCTACCTGCGCGGCGACTTCCCGGAGTTCGACCAGCACTACCTGCCCGAGGGCAGCGGCCTCCCGCCGGACGGCGTGACCGTGCTCGGCCCGGGTGAGGGCGAGCGGCTCGAGCTCGGCGAGTCGACCGCGACCATCAAACTCGGCGTCGACGAGATCGGCGTGTTCGAGGCCGAGATCAGCAGCGACTTCCCGCACCCGCCGGCGCACCGCCACCTGAAGTCGATGGAGAGCTTCTACGTGATCGAGGGCGAGTTGGGGCTGATCCTCGACGACAGCGAGTCGACGCTCGGGGCCGGCGGCTTCGCCGCGGTCACGCCGGGCACCGTCCATACCTCCCCGCCGTCGGCGGCGTCGCTCCGGTTCCTCAACGTGTTCACGCCCGGCGGCATGGTGGGCTACCTTCGCGAGGCCGTGCGGCTGGGCGAGCCGCCGGACGCCTCCGGCTACGACATCGAGTTCGTCTAAGACCCCGCTAACTCCGAGCACAAGATGTTGTGTTCGGGGAGGAATCGAGCACTAGGGGTAGTAGAATTGCCTGTGTGCTTTGTCCCTTCTGCTCGAGCGATTCGACCCAGGTGATCGACACGCGGCCGATCCCCGACGGGGTCCGCCGCCGGCGCGAGTGCACCGGCTGCGGCGAGCGCTTCACGACCTACGAGCGCGCCGAGGAGCCGCGCCTCGACGTGGTCAAGCGCGACGGCCGCCGCGAGCGCTTCGACCGCCAGAAGCTGCTGCGCGGCCTGGCGCGCGCGGCGGGCGGGCGGCCGGTCAGCGCCGATCAGCTCGAGGCCGTGGCGGCCTGGATCGCCGAGGAGGCGCGCCGCGGCGGCGGCGAGGCGCAGGCCGAGCGCATCGGCGACCTGGCCGAGCGCGGCCTCGCGCGCGTGGATCCCGTGAGCGCGATCCAGTTCGCCTCCGTCTATCGCAACCTCGCCGACCTCGACCAGCTCGAGGCCGTGGTCCGGCGCTTCAAGGACGACCCGCTGCCGGGCGAGAACCAGCTCGCCATCGAGGCACCCGTTCCGTCCGGTCCGAAGAGCAGCATCGGTCGTTCCCGCGAAATCAGTTCCAATAGGAGGAGAGGTCATGTCCCACAGCCGTAGTGCCGCCGCCCCGAGCGTCACCGCAACCGGTGCCGGGGTCAGCGTTCCGCGGCGCTTCACGGAGGCGGGCAAGCACCCCTTCGACTGCGTCGAGTGGGAGATTCGCGACGCCCTGATCGGCGACCCCGCGAGCCCCGCGTTCGAGCAGCGCGACGTCGAGTTCCCCGTCACCTGGTCCCAGAACGCCACCAACATCGTGGCCCAGAAGTACTTCCGCGGCCGGCTCGACTCCGACCAGCGCGAGTCGTCGGTCAAGCAGATGATCAGCCGCGTCGCCGGCACGATCGCCGAGTGGGGTCGCGAGGGCGGCTACTTCGCCACCGACGAGGACGCACAGAACTTCGAGGACGAGCTCACCCACATCCTGCTCCACCAGATGGCGGCCTTCAACTCGCCGGTCTGGTTCAACGTGGGCTTCGAGGAGCACCCGCAGTGCTCCGCCTGCTTCATCCTCTCGGTCGAGGACGAGCTCGAGTCGATCCTCGCGTGGAACACCAAGGAGGGCAAGATCTTCCGCGGCGGGTCGGGCTCCGGCATCAACCTGTCGCGCATCCGCGCGTCCAAGGAGCACCTCTCCAAGGGCGGGCTCGCCTCCGGGCCGGTCAGCTTCATGCGCGGCGCAGACGCCTGGGCCGGCACGATCAAGTCCGGCGGCAAGACGCGCCGGGCGGCCAAGATGGTCGTGCTCGACGTCGACCACCCGGACATCCTCGACTTCATCTGGTGCAAGGCGCGCGAGGAGGAGAAGGCCGCCGCGCTGCGCGACGCCGGCTTCGACATGCGGCTCGACTCCGAGGCGTTCGCGTCGATCCAGTACCAGAACGCCAACAACTCCGTGCGCGTGACCGACGAGTTCATGGAGCGCGCCGAGCGCGGCGAGGAGTGGGAGCTGACCGCGCGCAACGAGGAGGGCAAGGTGATCGAGCGCGTCGACGCTCGCGACCTGCTCAACCAGCTGGCCGACGCCGCGTGGCGCTGCGCCGACCCGGGCGTGCAGTACGACACCACGATCAACGAGTGGCACACCTGCCCGAACTCGGGCCGGATCAACGCCTCCAACCCGTGCTCGGAGTACATGCACGTCGACGACTCGGCCTGCAACCTCGCGTCGCTCAACCTGATGAAGTTCCGTCGCCCCGACGGCACGTTCGACGTCGACTCGTTCGAGCACGCGGTCGACGTGCTGATCCTCGCTCAGGAGATCGTCGTCACGCCGTCGAGCTACCCGACCGAGGACATCGGCAAGAACGCGCGCGCGTTCCGCCAGCTCGGGCTCGGCTACGCCAACCTGGGCGCCCTGCTGATGGCCAACGGGCTGGCCTACGACTCGGACGAGGGCCGCACGATCGCCGGCGCCATCACCGCGGTGATGACCGGCCGCGCCTATCGCACCTCGGCCGAGGTGGCCGGCGCGCTGGGGCCGTACGAGCGCTACGAGGAGAACCGCGACCCGCACAACCACGTGATGCGCAAGCACCGCGACGCGGCCTACGCGATCGAGGGCGAGATGTGCGCGGACACCGAGCTGCTCGAGGCGGCCCGGCGCGTGTGGGACGAGGCCGTCGAGATCGGCGACCGCAACGGCTACCGCAACGCGCAGGCGACCGTGCTCGCGCCCACGGGGACGATCTCGTTCCTGATGGACTGCGACACCACCGGCATCGAGCCCGACTTCTCGCTGGTCAAGTTCAAGGAGCTGGTCGGCGGCGGGCAGATGACGATCGTCAACCGCACGGTGCCGCTGGCGCTGCAGACGCTCGGCTACTCGCCCGAGCAGATCAAGGCGATCGAGGCTCACCTGGCCGAGCACGCGACGATCGTCGGCGCGCCCGGCCTGAGCGACGAGCACCTCTCGGTGTTCGACGTGGCGGTCGGCGAGCGAGCGATCTCGCCGATGGGCCACATCAAGATGATGGCCGCGGCGCAGCCGTTCCTGTCGGGCGCGATCTCGAAGACGGTCAACCTGCCGGAGTCGGTGTCCGTCGAGGACATCGCGGGCGTGTACACCGATGGCTGGAAGCTCGGCCTGAAGGCGCTGGCGATCTACCGCGACGGCTCGAAGACCGCCCAGGCGCTCAAGACCGACGCCGGGGACAAGCAGGACGCGGCGGCCGAGGCCGAGGAGCTCGCCCGCCCGGTGCGCCGGCGCATGCCGCGCGAGCGCCAGTCGCTGACGCACAAGTTCTCGGTGGGCGGCCACGAGGGCTACATCACCGCGGGCGAGTACGAGGACGGCACGCTCGGCGAGGTCTTCCTGACCGACGTGGGCAAGGAGGGCTCGACGATCAAGGGCCTAATGAACGCGTTCGCCACGTCGATCTCGATCGGGCTCCAGTACGGAGTGCCGCTCGAGACGCTGGCGCGCAAGTTCGCCTACGTCCGCTTCGAGCCCGAGGGCTACACCGGCAACCCGGACATCCCGTTCGCCAAGTCGATGCCGGACTACATCATGCGCTGGCTCGCCTCGAAGTACGGCGACGTGGACCTGCACGAGGAGCTCGGCATCCTCACGCCCGAGGTGCGCGCCCGCAAGGCGTCCCAGGAGGCGCTGATGCGCGGGGACACGGCCGGACCGGCCGAGCCCGCCGCGGAGCCGGCCAACGGAACGAACGGGCAGGCCAACGGCGGCAACGGCTCACCGGCACGGCCGGCAAAGCCGGCCAGCTCGGAGCCGAAGCCCGCAGCCGCGGCGCTGACCGACGAGCCTCCGGCGATCCCGGCGAAGCTGGCCGGCCTCGACCTGGGCCCCGCATGCGCCCAGTGCGGCGGAATGATGCAGCGCACCGGCTCGTGCTACACGTGCTCGAGCTGCGGGAACAACACGGGCTGCGGCTGAGCCTTGGCACACGTCCCCAGCTATCGGTAGATGAAAGCGGCCTTCGGGCCGCTTTCTTCGTTCAAGGCTCGCCTAACGGACCGTGACAGACCGTGCGCAGAGCGCACATCTGGGGTGTTTTATGCATGGACCCGCTGGCGGGCGGCAGCCACCCTCAAGTGTCCGACAACGGTCTGGTCGAGGGGGACACGATGGGAATCTTTCGGAGGAAGACAAGTGGCGACGACGACGCTGAGCGCTGTCCTCGCTGCCGAGAGCGGCTGCCCGACGGAGCAGTCAAGTGCATGATGTGCGGAGTTGCGCTGGAGCCTCTGCGAGGTGCCCCGCGCACCGACGAGGCAAAGGTTTCGAGCGGGCCACGTCCCGGCGCGTGAGGCGCGTCCGCTGGGGGAGACGTCTTCCCAACCCCCCGCATGCGCATTGGTGGAAGAGTGGGCTCCTGCTGGACTGTCACCGACAGCCTCGAGCGGGCCAGGCCGTTGCCTTCGATTCCGTCCCACACAAAGCCATCTGACGACGCGGCGGCGGTGTCGGAAACCGGTGCCGCGAGCCGGCCCTCTGGGCCGGGCCGAGTTCGCGGTGTGTCCCTGCTGTGGTGGGTTCTCCTCCCGAACGCTGGTGTCCTCGTCGTCGCTTTCGTATTGCTGGCTGTTACTCCGATCACGGTCAGCCACCCGATCGAGGCGGACGAACTCGCCTTGCTGTTCATCGGCCTAGCGATGTTCGTGGCGCTCAACGTAGTGCTCCTTCGACGGGTGCTATCCCCCCTGGTCACCCTGGCCGACGTCATGAGCTCGGTAGACCCCGACAGGCCCGGCCGAAGGCTGGTCGGGGTAAATCCGCGCAGCGCGGAAGGCAGAGCGCTCGCCGAGGCTTTCAACTCCATGCTCGACAGACTCGAGCGCGCCCGGCGCGAGGCCGCGCGCACGGCCCTGGCGGCGCAAGAGGCCGAGCGACTGCGGGTCGCGCGGGAGCTCCACGACGAAATCGGACAGACTCTCACTGCGGTGATGCTCCAGGCTGAGCGGGCGGCGGATGAGGATCCCGCACAGGCAGCAGTGGCGCTCGGGCGGGTCGCCGAAGCGGTGCACGCGAGCTTGGACGAGTTGCGCCGAATCGCGCGCGAGTTGCGTCCGGAGGCTCTTGACGACCTCGGCCTTGTCAACGCGTTGATCGCGCTCTGCTCACGGGTCGACGCACAAGCGGGCCCCCGGGTGAAGCGGGATTTCGCCGGGGGCCTTCCGCCGATGTCGCGGGAAACAGAGCTCGTCATCTACCGCGTCGCGCAGGAGAGCCTGACGAATGCGCTTCGCCATTCCGACGCCGTCACAGTGATCGTCTCTCTGACAAGCGACTCGGAAACCATCAGGCTCACGGTCATGGATGACGGCAAGGGCATCCCGGACCGCGTCCCCGCAGCTACCGCGGGGATCGCCGGCATGCGCGAGCGGGCCTTGCTCGTCGGCGGCCGCCTCTCGATCGGATCACGTCAAGGGCAAGGCACTGAGGTACAGCTCACGGTGCCGGTCGAGGAGAAGGGCTCATGACCGTCCCCCTGAAGACGCGGATCCTGCTCGCGGACGACCACACCGTGGTTCGCGACGGCCTGCGAATGGTGCTCGATTCCGCGCCGGACCTCGAGGTGGTGGCGGAGGCGAGCGATGGCGCCGAGGCGGTCGAGCTCGCCTTGTCGGAGGACATCCATCTCGCCGTGTTGGACGTCTCGATGCCGCGCATGACCGGGTTGCAGGCCGCGCGGGAGCTATCGCGCCGCAAGCCCGAGCTGCGGGTGTTGATCCTGTCGATGCACGACAACGAGCAGTACTTCTTCGAGGCGCTCAAGGCCGGCGCGTCGGGCTATGTCCTCAAGACCGTGGCCAACCGCGACCTGATCGAGGCGTGTCGGGCGACCATGAGAGGTGAACCGTTCCTCTACCCCGCGGCAGTCAGGGCCCTGGTCCGGGACTACCTCGACCGCGCCAGCCGGGGCGAGGCGACGCCGGAGGACCCGCTCACCCCACGGGAGCTCGAGGTGGTCAAGCTGATCGCCGAGGGGTTGACGAGCGAGGAGATCTCCGAGCAGCTCTTCATCAGCAAGAAGACTGTGGATCGCCACAGAGCGAATGTGCTCGAGAAGCTCGGCATGCGCAATCGTGTGGAGCTGACGCGCTACGCGATCCGGCGCGGGCTCGTCGAGCCTTGATCGTCGCATTGCTAGGCGGCCTTCCGGTCGTGCCCGTCCGCCGGGGGCGGAAGCTCGGTTCGCCGGAGGTCCACGACCGGCGAGTGTTCCTCGGGAGTGGCTCTCGGGGGCTCCAAGTCAGCTTCGCCGCGGTCGGCGAACGATGCCCCGATCCCGGCAGCGAGGATTGCGATTGCTCCGCTCAAACTCAGCATCGCCAGCACCAGGACCCACACGGCCTGGGTCAAAGCGAGTAGCAGGACTGGGACAACCACGAGCGCAAGGCAGAGAAGGCTCACGATCAGGAGCGCGGGGTAGCCGGCCCTCTCCGCCGTCAGCTGGAATTCAAGGAAGGGGTTGCGTCGCATGGACCCAGGCTGACCTGCCGAGGCCCTTGCTCCTATAGGGCGAAACGACCATTCCGTCGGGATGCACGCTGATACCCATTGCCGCGGGGTCCGCCGCCGCCCAAGCTTGGTCCATGGTCCAACTGGCGATCCGATGCCACCCCCGAGTCCCGATCTCCCCCGACGAACTCGAAGGCTGGCTCGAACTCGAGGTCAAAGACCTCCGCGCCCAAGCGCCCCACGCCACGATCCGGCTATCGCGCCTCAGCCAAGGCCGCGCCGACGCACACCTCGCCATCGGCTGGCTGATCGAACTCGAACTCGACCCAACCGAATCCCTACTCGCCGGCGACCGCCTCCCCCAAGCCCTCAGAGACATGCGCCTACTCGGCCTCCAACCAACCCTCCTCACCCCCCACACCAACGGACAAGCAGCATGACCCTGATCGCCACGCGGCCGGCCGGTCACGCGCCGAAGTCCGGGGCGCACGCGGCACTCGACCGTGTGCTCCGGGTGTTCGAGCGCGGTCACCACTCCGCCACTGAGATGCGAGTGCTCCTTCGACTGGTCGACCAACGCGACGCGGGCATCGGCGAGCTCGCCGAGCAGCTCGGATGTCGTCCAACCGAGATGACGCGGGCGGGCCGACGCCTGGCCATGCGCGGGCTCGTCCGAACACACCAAGCCGGAAGACCTGAACAGACCTTGATGGAGATCACGCCCTCCGGGCTGGCGACTGTGCGGATGTTGCTCACCGCGGCTCGACCGTCTCCCGACAGCGCTACGAAGCAACGCGGGTCGACAGTCGAGGAAATGGGCGAGTGCTCGTTTCCGGCCAGCGATCCGCCGGCTGTCTGGACCTGGGAGGTCAGCGACACCGCGGGACGCTCGGAGGGGGCGTTGCGGCAGAGCGCAGATGGGCATTGATGCCCATGGTCCCGGTGGGAACCGGGGGCCACGATTCACCCCATGAACTCGATGGAACCTCTCCACGACAACGCCGCTGAACTGATCAAGGCCGCCCAGGCCTTCCACTCCGCGGCGTGTCAGCCCGGAATCCTCGGGGCCGCACCGCTCTCTCTTGCGCGCACCGAGGAGGCCCTTCAATTGCTTAGCGGGGCCTGGTATCAGCTCGCGGCCGACTCGTCAGGCGTCGACCGCCTCTCGCGCGAGCGGGAGGCGCGCCTCATAGCGACCCTCCACGATGTCGCAGCCGCGTTTGCCCGCTGCGCACGATCCTGCCGAGAGGGAAGGTTGGCGGTCACACCTGTGATCGCCGGATGCGCCAACGACGAGGAGATCGAGCGCAGCGGCGAGTTCGTCTCCTTCGGAGAACACGAACCGCAGAAACAGCGTGTCGCATGATCCGCGATGGGCTTCGCACGCTTTGTACCCGGCAGTGGCTTCCACGCGGCCGGCTGGCTGGCCAGACACGAGGGTCGCAAGCTGAGTCTCCGTGTTGGTCAGCATGCGCTGCTCGCGCTCGAGGGGGCCATGCGACCGACGGGACTGCCGCGGCCTGAGCGCGAGCATCACATGGGTGTCGTGTGGCGACGAAAATCGGTGTTCGGACCCATAGGCCCGACGCCCGCCAGGACGGACGATGGTGGCACACCCGCTACCCGAAGGAGGCGGACATGCCCACCGGCATCTCCCACGTTCCCCAGTTCGACTCGCGCCCCAGCCCCGGTCCGACTCTCAGCCTCCGGCTGCGTACCCGCTGGCGGCAGAATCGCCTAGACCGCGAGCTCGCGTCCGGTGTCGACCCGGCTTCAAGCCCTGAACTGACGTTGCGCGCCGCGCAGCTCGAGTCGCCGGCCGTTCGGTCCAGGCACGCCAACGCGATCGTGGAGATGCTCGGTCGGGCCTATGAGCCGAACCTCGGGCGCTTCACAGTCGCCGGTGAGCGGCAGCATGCGGAGATCCGTGAGTACGCGGACAACCTGAGGGCGCTTGTCGCCCGCCTCCGCGACGCCCGCCCGATCGACATACAGGGGGCGGCGATGACCGCTCGGCTGGTAAACGACCGGTCCAGCCCGCTCTACCGGGTGGGCGATCAGGGCTTGCGGAGCGCGGTGCTCTCGGCCCGACTCGCGCTCGACCGCTCTCCGCAGGTCCGGCAGGACCTGGCGAGCGCGGCGTGAGCATCGAGCACTGGCATATCGAGTTGCGGCTCCGGGGCCCAGCGGCCGTTCGGCAATCGCCCTGACGGTCTCGGAGCCGCCGAGCTCGACGGCTGAGATGTCCGCCTAGCCGCGGTTGGCCTCTCTAGGCGTCGGGCTTGCCCTTCTCAACCAGCGCGCGCAGGCTTGCGTATTCCTCGCGGCAGGCGGGGCACCCTTCGAGGTGTGCCCGCATACCCGGAACCTGCTCGTCCGCCGGCGAGCCCTGAAGTTCGAGGTCGACGTACTCGTCGAGCTTCTCGAAGCACTCGTCGCAGAGCAGCTCAGGGTCGGCTGGGCCGAGCACTCGCTTGAGAATGGTGTCGTTCGTTGGCTTGTCCATTGACCGTTCTCCGCTAGATCGAGTCGAGCGTGAATCCCCGTTCGCCGATGTGGGCGCGCAGTTTCCGCCGCGCGTCGTGCAACGTCTTGTAGAGCGCTCCGCGCGTCGTGTTGAGTCGGTCGGCGAGCACATCGATCGGCACGCCGTTGAGCGCGAGCCCTACGAGCACCTCGCGCTGGTGTTCGGTTAGACAGCTGTCCACGCCCTCCTGTATCGCCCGCATCAGCTCGCCGGTTTCGGCCTGGCGCGGAGGACTCTCGCGGGCGTCCGTCATCAGCGGCCACGCCTCGGGCTCGAGGACCACTTCGCGCTCTTGCCACGCTCGCCGGCGCAAACGCACGCTGGCCTCGAGCAGCGCGAACTTGTAGGCCCAGGTGGTGAAGCGACTGGCGCCGCGGTAGTCGTCGAGCTTGGCCAGCACTGCGACGAGCGCGTCGTCCGCGGCTTGGAGTGCGACGTCATCGAGCTCTTCCCCGCGAACGTGCGAGAGCGCCGCGCGCCGACGTGAAACCTCGAAGCGCGCAGCACGGAGCAGCAACTCGTGCAGAGCCGCCACGGCCTCGTCGCGCTCGGGACCCGGCAGGCGCAGCGCGCTCACCCACGAACGCGAGTCCTTCGGTTCGCGAGCCGCGCCCGGTGCGGCGCTGGTAGCCCGAGAGGAGCTCATGCGGCCCCCGAGGCTAACGGCCGGAGCGGTACTCAGCACGCAGGCCCTTCAGTATCGAGCGGAGCGAGGATCCGCGCCGCGAGCCCAGGGGGGCAGCCGCGCTCGATCAGCTCTATCAATGCGTGCAGGTCCAAGTCGCTCTCGTGCGAGAGCACCTCGGCCGGTTCGACGTCCAGGCCGGCCCTGCGCAATCGCTCGTAGCGCCAGCCGATGATCCCTGCTGCTCCGGCCCGTTCTCCACTTGTCGGGTCCACGTCTCCTTAGCGCCGCCACGCACGCGGTTCTTACCGCGGCGACGCTCATTGCCAGGGAAGAGCTCGCGCGAGCACGGTCCCAACCAGCACGCTCGTCGGGATGCAGGCTGATACCCATTGCCGCAGGGTCTGCCGCCGCCCATGCTTGGTCCATGGCCAGCATGACCCTGATCGCCACGCGGCCGGCCGGTAACGCGCTCGACCACGACTCGGACGTCTGGGTACGGCGGCTGTCCGCCCACGGCCGCGAGCACGAAAGCGCGGTCGAGGACCTCCACGCCCTGCTCCTGCGCGCGGCCCGCTTCGAGATGGGCCGTAGAGGGCTGCCGGCACGTGTGGTCGAGTCGGCCGGCTTGGACGACCTCGCCGTGCAGGCAGCAGACGACGCCCTCGTCGCGATCCTGGCCAAGTTGCACACCTATCGCGGCAACAGCCGGTTCACCACTTGGGCATACAAGTTCGCGCTCCTCGAAGCCGCTGTGAAGTTACGCAAGCGCCCCTGGCACGGTCGGGAGCTCCCGCTGGAAGCCGACGAATGGGTCGAGCTGCACGACGACGGGCGAGGTTCTCCCGCTGGTCAAGCGGAAGCCGCTGAGCTGATCCACGCCGTGCGCGACGCGATCGCCGAGGCCCTGACGCCCCATCAACGCGCCGTGCTCGTCGCGATCACGCTCAACGACGTCCCGATCGACGTACTCGCCGAGCGCCGGAGCACGACGCGCGGCGCCCTCTACAAGACCCTGCACGACGCCAGACGCAAGCTGCGCGAGCGGCTGGCGGAGGACGGACTCGCACTCGACTCAGGTTTCTGAGACAGCTCTTCTCACCTAGCCGGCCATCGAGGCGAAGCCGCCCACTATCGCGCCGTAGGCGAGGTGGGCCAGCAATGTGGCGATTGGCGTGCCGCGGCCGTAGTTGCGTAGAAGGAAGCCGGGCGGCTCGAGCAACGGGTGGCTGTCGGCGGCGCTCAGCGTGCTGCCCATGCGGGGGTGGACGACAGGGAGCAGGATGTTCACGAGCGCGGTGGCGGAAACGATCCCGTGGAGCAGTCCAAGCAGTGCTCCGAGCCCCCACCCGCTCGTGTCGACCGCGCTGAAGATCCCGTAGTAGATCAGCGCGAACATCTCGCCGGCCACGAGGTGCATTAGATAGCCCACTGCTTTGGCACGCGCGCGATCGCCGGTCAGGGCGGTGCCGAGCAGGAAGGGCAGATCGACGCGGGTGAGTCCCAGCTCGTTCGCCGTGCGCAGTGCGGTGGTCAGCACCAAGGTGCCGACGAAACCTCCGACGAGGGCTCCGGAAACGCTCATGCAGCCCCCGCCTTCGAGATCGAGACAGCGGCGTTGATCAGAGCGAGGTGCACGAGCCCCTGGGGCGTGTTGCCAAGCAGCTCGTTCGTCTGCGGGTCGATCTCCTCGGCGTAGAGGCCAACATCGTTGGCGACGGCGATCAGCTCTTGTATGAGGGCGGTTGCCTCTTCGAGGCGCCCCACTCGAGCGAGCGCGTCCACGAGCCAGAACGAGCAGCAGAGGAAGGCCCCCTCCGTGCCTCGGAGCCCGTCCTCGCCGCTGTAGCGGGAGACCAGCGAACCCCGCCCGAGCTCACGCCGTAGCGCGTCCACGGTCGAACCGAGCCGGCTGGCGTCCGGGGCGCTGTAGCCGAACAAGATCCCCAGAAGCAGGCTGGCGTCAAGATCCTCGCCGCCGGCCCAGCGCGTGTAGCTGCCCACGCGCTCGGACCAGCAGCGGGTCTCGATGAATTCGCGGATCGCGAGTTGCTCCCGCCGCCATGTGGATGCGTGGGCGCGCGGGATGTGGCCGGCGTCGCACAGACGAACGGCGCGGTCGAGCGCGACCCAGCACATCATCTTGGATTGCGTGAAGTGCGCGGGCTCGCTGCGCACCTCCCAGATGCCGGAGTCGGGCTGCTGCCAGATCTGGCAGACAAGGTCGGCGATGCCGGCTAGCCGGCGGCCGGTTTCGCGATCGAGCCGCCCACCGGCCTGGGTGTAGACCAGCGCGGTCTGGAGCAGGGCTCCGTAGATGTCGAGCTGGATCTGGGCCGCAGCGGCGTTGCCGACCCGGACCGGGCGCGAGCCGCGGTAGCCGTCCAGCTCCAGCGTGCGTTCGGTTGTGCTGTCGCTGCCGTCGAGGCGGTAGAGGACCTGCAGGCGCGGGTGACTGAGCTGCGATGCGTGCAGCAGCCACCAGAAGAAAGCCTCGGCTTCCCGCGGGCAGCCGAGCTGCAGCAGCGCCTGGAGGGTGAAGGCCGAGTCACGGACCCAGCAGAAACGGTAGTCCCAGTTGCGCTCGCCGCCGATCTCCTCTGGCAGGGAGGCGCTTGCCGCTGCGGCGATGGCGCCGGAGGGTGCGTGGAAGAGCAGCTTGAGCGCCAGCGCGCTGCGGACCACTTCATCGCGCCACGGACCGTCGTAGGCGCGGTTCGCCGCCCAGTCTCGCCAGTAGGCGGTCGTGGCTCTCAAGCGTGCCTCGACGTCGTGTCGGGGCGGAAAGACGAGTGGCTCTTGGTGCGATCCGCACAGGGCGATCACCGCCGAGCTGGACTCCTCTGTCTCGAAGCGGCCAAAGATGGACTGGTTGTCGAGCTGCGCCTCACCGGCTCCCCAGGAGCAGACCGCGAGCGCGTCGGGCCCTGCGAACGCGACCGGGACGCCTCCGCGGCGCTCGAGTCGTGGCGAAGCCGCTCCGTAGTCGAAGGCCGGCGTGATGCGCCAGTGCATGGGCACTCGTCCGGCCATGCCGTCGACTCGCCGGATCAGCTCTCGCGTCGGGCCCAGCTCGCCGTTCGGCAGGGTCATGGCGTCGGTGACCTGGACCACCCCTTGCGCGGTTGTGAAGGTGGTCTCGAGGACATTGGTGTCGGGCAGATAGCGGCGCCGCACTTCGGCCGTTATCTCAGGACCCAGCGCGAAGTTCCCCCCGCGATCGGCGTCGAGAACAGCCGCGAACACGCTGGGCGAATCGAGGTCTGGCAGGCACAGCCAGTCGATCGACCCGTCCCGTGCCACCAGCGCGACGGTTCGTCCGTCGCCGATCGCGGCGTAGTCACCTATGGGCACGAAGCCTCGCGCGGGTCGTCCCCGTGGACTCGCTGTCATCAACGAGTCTTCGGAAGGCCGCGCCTCAGAATCTCGGCGAGGACGACGGCGTCGTTGTGCTCGGTGTCACGAGCGGAGTAGACGAGGGTGAGCCTGCCGTCCCGCGCTCGGCGCCGCAGAGCTGTGAGCCGTGGACCGTCGTCGCGGAGCTCCGCGATGTAGCGACGACGGAATTCCTCGAAGCGCGCTGGCTCGTGCCCGAACCAGTGCCGCAGCTCCGTGCTCGGGGCCAGCTCCTTCATCCACTCGTCCAGCTTGGCCCTCTGACGCGAGACCCCGCGCGGCCACAACCGGTCGATCAGGACCCGATAGCCGTCGTTAGACGACGCAGGCTCGTAGACGCGTTTGATTTGGACGGGCATCGAATGTCCTCAGCTCATACGCGTCGCGAAGCCGCGAGTCCTTACGCCTCCGCGTTGGAGACCGTAAGAAGTTGCTGGGTGCTGACGCAAACCTCGTATGACCGTGAACGATCGCCGCCTCGACGAGCTGGCGCTTGTCGAGAACGGGCGTGTCAACGGAAACCACCGTCGCATCGACCACGGCGCGGTAGAGCGCGCGGCGGCGGACCTGCTCCGCGCGCTCGGCGCGACGTCGACGCCGAGGCGCTCGAGGCGAGCCCATCAGCGTCGAGCACTGGGCCAACGCTCCACCAGGGGCCCGCGGCACGGAACATGCTCGGCCAGACCAGCCCTTACGACCGCCTGCCCTACTTCTTCTCGGACCAGTACGAGGTCGGGATGGAGTATTCGGGCTTCGCCCGCGACTGGGACCGAGTGGTCCTCCGCGGCGATCCCGCAATCCGCGAGTTCATCGCCTTCTGGATCAGCGACGAACGGGTCGTGGCGGGCATGAACGTCAACGTCTGGGACGTCCTGACCCACCAGCGCGGCGGTGTCGCATGAACCGGCTGCAGGCGCTACACGACGCCGGTGTGTCGATCTGGCTGGACAACCTCTCCCGCGATCTTCTGGACAGCGGTGCGTTCGCCACGCTGATCGGCGAGTGCGCGGTCACCGGGGCGACCTCGAACCCGACGATCTTCGCCAAGGCGATCACCGCCTCGGACCGCTACGACCGCCAGCTGAACGACCTTGTCGCCTCCGGGGTCGATGATTCGCAGGAGCTCTTCTTCCAGCTCGCACTCGACGACGTCCGCCGCGCCGCCGACCTACTGCGTCCCTCCTATGACCAGAGCGACAGCCGGGACGGCTTCGTCTCATTCGAATGCACGCCCGACCTCGCCGACGACACCGACGGCACGATCGAACAGGCGCTCGAGCTCTGGGGCCGGCTCGCGCGCCCCAACGTGATGATCAAGGTGCCCGCCACCCACGCCGGCATCCCGGCGATCGAGGAGCTCACCGCGCGTGGCGTCAACGTGAACGTCACGCTCCTCTTCTCCATCGCCCGCTACGAACAGGCGATCGACGCCTACATCGCCGGCATCGAGCGGCGGGCCGTCGCAGGTGAGCCGATCCACGGGATCACCTCGGTCGCCTCGTTCTTCGTCTCGCGCGTCGACGCCAAGGTCGACGCCCAGCTTCCCGGCGGCTCCCCACTACGCGGCCGCGTGGCGATCGCCAACGCCCACCGCGCCTACGCCCGCTATGTCGATCGCTTCAGCGACGAACGCTGGCGGACGCTGAGCGGCGCCGGCGCGCACCCGCAACGGCCGCTCTGGGCCAGCACCGGCACCAAGGACCCCGGCTACTCCGACGTGCTCTATGTCGAGCAGCTGACCGCCCCGGATGTCGTCAACACGATGCCCGAAGCGACGCTGAGGGCCTTCGCCGATCACGGCGACGTCACCCACGCCCTCAGCATCGTCACGGGCTCCGCCTGCAGCACCCTGCACCGCGCCCAAGAGGCAGGAATCGACCTCGATGCCGTCACCGCACAACTGGAACAGGAAGGCGTGCGCTCCTTCTGCGACTCCTACGAGCAGCTGCTTGGCCTCATCGAGGCGAAGGTCGGGGGTAAGGATCCCGATCCCGCCGACGCTAACTACTCGAGAGCCGCCCGCGCGGGTGGACGGCGCAACTAGACAAGCGAGGTCCTCCATGACCACCACCACCGCCCAGCAACCCTCGTACGTCGGCAGCGCTCCCAGCGAGGACGCACGTGCCGACTGGCGCGACCCGCGCTATCAGGCCTTCGCCCTGATGCGCCTCACGTTCACGGTCGCGCCAATCGCCTTCGGCCTGGACAAGTTCTTCAATGTCATGGTCGACTGGCCCATCTACCTCGCCCCCTGGATCAACGACATCGCTCCAGGGTCCGGCCAGGACTTCATGTACTTCGTCGGTGCCACCGAGATTCTCGCCGGCATCATCGTCGCGCTGAAGCCGCGCTACGGCGCCTACGTCGTCGCGGCCTGGCTGGGCGGCATCGTCATCAACCTGCTCACCCACTCCGGCTACTACGACATCGCCCTGCGCGACTTCGGGCTCATGCTCGCCGCGCTCACGCTGGCGCGGCTCGCGTCCGTCTACGACCCACCGCTGCGTTTCCGCAACCACTGAGCAGCACTCACAGCGGGTGCCGCCGTGGCGGCACCCGCTCCCCGGCGATCCGCCAAAGTGGCCTGTCGCGTGACGGTGACCCGAGACACGCGCTGGTGAGCTTCAGGCTCTGGCTGGGCGGAGCTGGCGACTAGACGCTCAGCCGCACTTCAGCTTCAGCTCCTTGCGGACCGACCGCGACAGGCGGGGCTTCGAGCACCCGACTCCGGACGTGCCGAGCTTCACCAACTTCCAGCCGCCGGCGTTGTGCTTGAAGAGGCCCTTGGGCGCGTTGAAGGGATCGGTGTAACGGTCCGTTCGGACGACCCCGGCCTTCGCCCAACGCCCGCTGTCGGTGATACGCGGCTTGACCAGCTAGAAGCGGCCGCGGTGGTAGGCCCGGCCGACGAGATCGGAGCTCTTGACGGCTTGGCGCAGTTGCGCGCGCTCGTCGCTTAGAGGGCGCGCGGCTTGCGATGGCGACTGCCGGGAGCGCGGCAGCCATGAGGACGGCGGCGATGCTCAAGAGGGTTCGCATGCGCCGCAGCGTAGAGAAGGCCGCGCGGGGCATGCGCAGGTCAGGAAGCGCGCGCCTAGTCGGCGGTCACCCGCTCCGCGAAGTCCGCCACCAGTCCGATCGTTGCTTCCTTGTCGAGCTCGTTGAACGTCTCGTGCCTCGCCTCGGGCACGACCTCCTCCGCGAAGTCCTCGCCCGCCAGGCGGTGCACCGCCGGCTGCGCCACCGCCATCGGCACCAGCTGGTCCACCTCGCCGTGGATGTAGAGCACCGGCAGCCCGCCGAAGCCGGGGCCGGCGTCGACTGCCTCGTTCGCCGCCAGGAACGCCTCGAGCGTGACCCGCTTCCAGCCGCCGTGCCAGACCAGCGGGTCGTTCGCGTAGGCCTCGCCAACCGACGGGTCGCGCGAGAGCACGGTCGGGTCGATCGGCTCGTCCGGCAGCTCGGCCCCCTCGGGCAGCTGCACCAGCACCGGCGCCAGCACGGCCGCCAGACCGATCGACGGTGCCGACAGCACCAGGCCGGCCAGCTCGTCGCCGTGGCGCTGCGCGTAGAGCGCCCCGATCAGCCCGCCCATCGAGTGCGCCACCATCACCACCGGCAGCCCGGGGTGCTGTTCGCGCGCCAGCTCGACTACCGCGTGCAGGTCCTCGACGACGTGGTCGAAGTCGGCGATCAGCACCCGCTCGCCATCGGACTCCCCGTGCCCGAGGTGATCGGGCCCGTAGACGGCCGCGCCGCGCTCGACCAGCGCCGCCGCGACGTGCTCGTAACGCCCGATGTGCTCGCCGTAGCCATGAGCGAGCACGATCAGGCGCGCCGGCGAGTCGTTCGGCCAGACCCTCACGCTGATCTCTCCCTCGCTCCCCCGGAGCGAGACGCGCCCCTCCACGGGCGGCATCCTAGTGGCGCTCCAGCTTTACCAATCCTTATCCGGGCGCTGGGCCGCGGCTTGCCACCGTCGCGCAAGCATCGAGGCATGAAAACGATCCGATTCATCACAGTGCTGGCGGCGGCCCTGCTGGCGTTCTCGGCCACCGCGGCAACCGCCGCGACGGCTCGCGAGTTCGAGGGCACGGTCGTGTCGGTCAACCGCGACGCGCACACGTTCCGACTCAAGGACGTCGAGCGGGGCACGGTCCGCATCAAGGTGACCCGCAACACCCGCTTCGAGCGGATCGACGGCCTGTCCGGGCTGAAGGTCGGCGCGAAGAACATCGAGGCGACCGTCAAGCGCAAGAACGGCGTCTGGGTCGCAACCGAGGTCGAGCGCTCCGGCGGAGGCGGAGAGCACGGCGGCGACGACGACTAGAGCTCGTCAGGCAACCGGGTGCGCCGCGACGAACAGCCCGTCCGGGTCGACCGTCGCCTTGATCTCCCGCAACCGCCGGTAGGTCTCCTCGTCGAACGCGCGGGAGGCGTCGCCGGGCCGGTCGGCGAAGTTCAGGTAGTCGCCCCCGGTGGCCCAGGGCTCCATCGCGGCGACAACGGCGTCGAGCGCCGTGCTGACCCCGGCCGCCATCTCGGGCGCCATCACCAGGCCGACGCCCATGACGACGTGCTCGCCCTCGACCACCCCGAGCGCTCCCGCCCCGGCGGGAGCGCTCGCCAGTGCGCCACCCAGGTGGCGCGTGCCCACCATCAGCAGCGGCGTCCCCGACTCCGGTCCGCCGACCTCGATGACCGCGTCGGCCGCCTCCGCATCGAGATTCCCGACGACCGTGTAGTGGGTCAGCCCCGGCGTCGGCTGCTCCGGATCGCCGTTGATGCGCGACAGGCCGGAGGCGGGCATCTCGGCCCAGCCGTCGATCAGCGGCGTCGCCAGGGAGCGCAGCGGGTCCAGTAGCGCCGCGCCCTCGGCGGCGTCGCCGATGAACGCCCCGGTCACGTCGATCACCGGCACGCCGCGCAGCGGTTCCGGCACCTCCGGGATCGGCGGCAGGTAGAGGAACCGAATGCCGGTCGTCACCTCGTCCGGGATCGTGCGCAGCCAATCGAGGTAGGCGGGCAGGATCTCGGTTCCGTGCTCCGCCGGCCACATCAGGCTGCCGGCGTACACCTGTGCGATCGGGAACAGCTCGAGCTCGAGCGCGGTCACGATCCCGAAGTCGCCGCCACCTCCGCGCAGCGCCCAGAACAGATCGGGGTTCTGGTCGGCGTCGGCGCGCACCTGCTCGCCATCGGCCGTGACCAGCTCGGCCGCGGTGATCGTGTTGCAGGTAAGCCCGTGGCGGCGGCTCAGCCAGCCGATGCCGCCGCCGATCGCGAAGCCGACCACGCCGACGTCCGGCGACGAGCCGCTCAGCGCCGTGAGTCCGTGCTCGCCCGCCGCCGGTCCCAGCTCGCCGCCGAGGACGCCGGCCTCCACGCGCGCCCGGCGCTCGCTGGGATCGACCGACACCCCGCGCATCCGCTCGGTCTTGAGCAGCACCACGCCGTCCAGCGATCCCAGGGCTGTCGCCCCGTGGCCCGTGCCCTGCGCGGCGACACGCAACCCCCGCTCCCGCGCGAAGTTCACGACCGCGGCCACGTCGCCGGGACTGTCGGCAAACGCGACAGCGGCGGGTTGCAGGTCGGCGGTCAGGTTCCAGGCTTGGCGGGCGGCGTCCCAGCCGTCGTCATCGGGGCCGACGACGGGACCGGCCAGGGCGGAGCGAAGCGGGGCGAGGTCGTGCGAAGTGGTGCTCATGCGGGCATGGTAAGAAACTCTCGCGCGTGACCGAAGCTCTGACGAACGAGACGGTGGCGGTCCTCCAGGACCTGGTTCGCATCGACACCGTCAACCCGCCCGGCAACGAGCGGCCGGCGCAGGAATACCTGGCCGGCCTGCTCGAGGGCGCCGGCCTCGAGGTCGAGCTGGTCGGTCCCGATCCAGAGCGCCCGAACCTGGTCGCGCGGTTGCGCGGCAAGGCAGACGGTCCGGTGCTCGGTCTGCTCTCGCACGTGGACACGGTGAGCGTGGACCCAGCCGGCTGGCGCCACGATCCGTGGTCCGGGGCGCTCGACGACGGTTCCGTGTGGGGCCGCGGGGCGCTCGACATGAAGTCGCAGACCGCCGCCGAGGCCGTGGCGGCCTGCTCGCTCGCGCGCGAGGGCTGGCGCCCGGCTCGCGGCGACCTGCTGGTGATCTCGGTCTCCGACGAGGAGGTGGACGGCACCGGCGCCGAGTGGCTCACGACCGAGCGGCCCGACCTGGCCCGCTGCGACTACCTGCTCAACGAGGGCGCCGGCGAGTCGTTCCGCGTGGGCGACGGGCGCGTCTACGCGGTGTCGGTCGGCGAGAAGGGCGTGTTTCGCCTCACGCTCACCACCGACGGCGTCGCCGGCCACGCGTCGATGCCGATGATCGCCGACAACGCCCTGCTCAAGCTCGCGCCGCTGCTGGACGCGATCGCCAGCCGGCGGCCCGGCTGGGACGTGACGCCGCCCGCGCTCGACCTGCTGGCGGCGCTCGGCCTCGACGCCGACCCCGCGGCCGCGGTGGCCGCGCTGGCGGAGCGGGCGCCCGAGTACGCGGCGGAGGTCGAGGCCATGATGCGCGTGACGCTCGCCCCGACGATGGTCGATGCGTCCGACGCGATGAACGTGATCCCTGAGCGCGCACGGCTGCACGTCGACTGCCGCGTGCCGCCCGGGATGGAGGAGCCGGCCGTGCTCGAGCGCGTGCGCGACGTGCTCGGCTCGAGCGGCTACCGGCTCGAGTTCGCCGAGCGAGTGGTGGGCAACGCCTCCGCTCCGCGCTCGCCGCTGTTCGACGCGCTCCAGGGCTGGGTCGACCGGACCGAGCCGGGCGCTCGCTGCCTGCCGACGATCTCGGTCGGCTACTCGGACTCGCGCACGTTTCGCGACGCCTTCCCGGAGTGCGTCGCCTACGGATTCTTCCCGTATCGCCACATGTCCCCGGAGCTGCTCGGCGAGCTCGCCCACGGGCGCGACGAGCGCATCGACGTGCGCGACCTGGCGCTCGCGGTGGACTGCTACCGCGGCGTCGCGACCGAGCTGCTGGGCTGACCCGCCGCCAACCCGAACGCCTCCGCGATCAGCTCGTAGGAGCGGCGCCGGGCGGCGTGGTCGTGGGTGATCGTCAGGACCAGCAGCTCGTCGGCGCCGTACTCCGCGGCCACCGCCTCGAGGCCGGCCCGCACCTGCTCCGGCGAGCCGATCACCGCGCGCCGGTCGCTCTTGCCGGGCGACCGCGTCTCCAGGTAGCGCAGCGCCTTCTCGACCGGCGGGATCTCGATCAGGCGGCCCTGGCGCAGGAGCGAGAGCATCATCCGGCTCGAGGCCGCGAGCCGCTCGGCCTCCTCGTCGGTGTCCGCGCAGATCGCGATCACGCCCACCGACACGAGCGGGGCGGCGAGCCGCTCCGAGTCCACGAAGCGGCCGCGGTAGTCGGCGGCGATCGCCGCGCCCTGCGGGTTGATGAAGTCGGCGAACGAGTACGGCAACCCCAGCTCGGCGGCCCAGAGCGCGCTCTGCGGCGAGGAGCCGAGCAGCCACGGCTCGGGGCGCTCGGGCAGGCCCGGCAGCGTGCCGGCGTGGCGGGCGAACGGGTGGTTGGGCGGCAGCCGGTCCTCCAGCAGCCCGAGCAGCTCCACGAGCTGCTCGATGAAGTCGTCTCCGGGCGCGTGGCGGCGGTCGCGCTGCAGCGCCAGCATCGTCATCGGATCCGTGCCGGGCGCACGGCCGAGGCCGAGGTCGATCCGCTCGGGGTGCAGCCCGCTCAGGGAGCTGAACGTCTCGGCGACCTTGAGCGGGCTGTAGTGCGGCAGCATCACGCCGCCGCTGCCCACGCGGATGCGCCGCGTGCGCGGGGCGATCGCGCCGATCAGGATCTCCGGCGCCGCACAGGCCAGCGCCGGCGTGGCGTGGTGCTCGGCGACCCAGTAGCGGTGGTAGCCGAGCCGGTCGGTCAGCTCGGCCAGGTCGAGTGAGTTGTGCAGGGCCTGGGCCGGGGGCTGCCCTCGGCGATCGGCGACTGGTCGAGGACGCCGAGCAGCATCGTCAGCGGCGCAGCGCCTCGGGCTCGAGCGCGGGGTTGTCCCAGCCCGCGTCGGTCGGGTTGACGTCGATCGCCTGGCGGCACGATCTCGTCGATGCGGTCGAGCACGTCGTCGGCCAGCTCGACGTCGGCGGCGGTGAGTTGCGACTCGAGGTGGTCCATCGTCCGCGGGCCGATGATCGCGGCGGTGATCCCCGGGTGGCGGATGACGAACGCGAGCGCCATCTCGATCAGCGTGATGCCGGCCTCGTCGGCCAGCTGGGCCAGCGCGTCGGCCGCGTCGAGCTTGCGCTGGTTGGCCGGGATCGAGAGGTCGTAGCGCCTCGGGATCATGGCCGAGCGCCGCGAGGTCAGGTCGTCGGCGTCCTTGCGCCACTTGCCGGACAGCCAGCCGCCCGCCAGCGGGCTCCAGGCGATCGCGCCCATGCGATGGCGCAGGAGCGTGGGCAGCACGTCTCGCTCGATCCCGCGCACCAGCATCGAGTAGGGCGGCTGCTCGCAGACGAACCGCTCGCGCCCGCGCCGCTCCGCGACCCACTGCGCCTCGACGATCTGGCTGGCCGGGAACGTCGACGAGCCGATGTAGCGCACCTTGCCCTGCCGCACGAGGTCGGTCAGCGCGCCGAGCGTCTCGTCGATGTCGGTGTCCTGCTCGGGACGGTGGATCTGGTAGAGGTCGATCCAATCGGTGCCGAGCCGGCGCAGGCTGTTCTCGACCTCGCGGACGATCCAGCGGCGCGAGTTGCCGAACTCGTTGGGGTCGTCGCCCATCGTGCCGTGCACCTTGGTGGCCAGGATCACGTTGTCGCGGCGCCCGCCCGCGAGCGCCTTGCCGACGATCTCCTCGGACTCGCCGCGGGAGTACACGTCGGCCGTGTCGATGAAGTTGACGCCCGCGTCGAGCGCCCGGTGGATGATCGCGATCGACTTGTCGTGGTCGGTCTCACCCCAGGCTCCGAACATCATCGCCCCGAGGCAAAGCGGGCTGACCTTGACACCGGTGTGGCCCAGGCTGCGCAGCTCCATGGCCGACGAGACTAGTGGGCGCCTAGTCTTGGCCGCTGTGCCCGAGCGCTCGGACATCCGCAACGTCGCGATCATCGCCCACGTCGACCACGGGAAGACGACCCTGGTCGACGCGATGCTGCGCCAGTCCGGCGTGTTCGCCGCCCATGAGCAGCTCACCGACCGGGTGATGGACTCGATGGACCAGGAGCGCGAGCGGGGCATCACGATCCTGGCCAAGAACGCCGCCGTCCGCTACGGCGAGGTGAAGCTCAACCTGGTCGACACGCCGGGCCACGCCGACTTCGGCGGCGAGGTCGAGCGCGGGCTGACGATGGTCGACGGGGTGATGCTGCTCGTCGACGCCTCCGAGGGGCCGCTGCCGCAGACGCGCTTCGTGCTGCGCAAGGCGCTCGAGGCGCGGCTGCCCGTGGTGCTGGTCGTGAACAAGGTGGACCGCCCCGACGCGCGCATCGGCGATGTCGTCAACGAGGTCTACGAGCTGTTCCTCGACCTCGACGCCGACGAGTCGCAGATCGAGTTCCCGATCGTCTACACGAACGCCAAGGCCGGCTGGGCCGCGACCGAGGAGGGCGTGGAGGGCACCGACCTGCGGCCGCTGCTCGACCTGCTGGTCGAGCGCATCCCCGCGCCGTCCTACGAGGACGCGCACCCGCTCCAGGCGCGCGTGACGAACCTCGACGCGGACAGCTACGTCGGCAGGCTCGCGCTCTGCCGGGTGCACCAGGGCGAGATCCGCAGGGGCCAGCAGGTCGCGTGGATCCGCCGCGACGGCTCGATCGAGAACGTCCGGGTGTCCGAGCTGTACGTGAACGAAGGGCTGCAGCGGCAGCCGGCCGACGAGGCCGGGCCGGGCGAGATCATCGCGCTGGCGGGCATCCCCGAGATCACCATCGGCGAGACGATCGCGGACCCCGACGATCCGCGCCCGCTGCCGGTGATCGCCATCGACGAGCCGGCGCTGGGCATGACCGTGGGCATCAACACCTCGCCGTTGGCGGGGCAGTCGGGGACCAGGCTGACCGCTCGCATGGTGGCCGATCGGCTGCAGCAGGAGCTGGTCGGCAACGTGGCGATCCGCGTGCTCGAGACCGAGCGACCCGACACCTGGGAGGTGCAGGGGCGCGGCGAGCTCCAGCTGGCGGTGCTGGTCGAGACGATGCGCCGCGAGGGGTTCGAGTTGACCGTCGGCAAGCCCCAGGTGGTCACCCGCGAGGTCGACGGCGCCGTGCACGAGCCGATCGAGCGGCTGGCGATCGACGTGCCGGAGGACTTCCTCGGCGTGGTCACGCAGATGCTCGCGCTGCGCAAGGGCCGGCTCGAGAACATGGTCAACCACGGGACCGGCTGGGTCCGCCTCGACTTTCTCGTTCCCACGCGCGGGCTGATCGGCTTCCGCACCGAGTTCCTCACCGAGACGCGCGGCACCGGGATCATCCATTCGGTCTTCGAGCAGTACGAGCCCTGGCAGGGCGAGATCCGCACGCGCCCGACCGGCTCGCTGGTGGCGGACCGGCGCGGGCCGACGGCGGCCTTCGCTCTGCTGAAGCTGCAGGAGCGCGGGCAGCTGTTCGTCGGCCCCGGCGAGGAGGTGTACGAGGGGATGGTCGTCGGCGAGAACGCGCGCGCCGCTGACCTCGACGTCAACGCCGTGCGCGAGAAGAAGCAGACCAACGTGCGCGCCGCGGGGTCGGACGAGACGGTCAAGCTCGTGCCGGCGCACCGGCTCTCGCTCGACCAGGCGCTGGAGTTCATCCGCGACGACGAGTGCGTGGAGGTCACGCCGGCGGCGGTCCGGCTGCGCAAGCTGACGCTCGACCCGACGGCGCGGATGAAGGAGTCGCGGGCGCGCAAGCGGGTGCCGGCGTGAGCCCGCTCAACCACGTCTCGCTCACCGTGGCCGACCGCGAGCGCTCGGCCGCCTTCTACGCCGAGCACTTCGGACTCACCCGCAGGCTCCACGACGACGAGCACCTGTTCATCGTCGGCTCCGACGACGGGTCGGTGCTCGCGCTGGCGGTCGGCGACGTGCCGCGGGGCCTGCCACGCACCAACCACTTCGGGTTCCAGGTGGCCGACGGCGACGCCGTTCGTGCCGCTCGCGAGCGCTTCCGCGCCGCTGGGGTCGTGGAGACGGAGTGGCAGGACGACGGCCGCTTCGTGCGCGTGCAGGTTGCCGACCCCGACGGCTACCGCGTGGACCTGTACTCGTTCTAGTCTTCAGCAAATGCGGATCGTTCGAGCCGGCATCGAGCGGATAGACGACCTCCAGCCGCTCTGGGAGTCCCTGCACGAGCACCACGCCACGGTCGCCCCTCACCTCGAGGAGCTCGGGCCGGTGCGTGCCCCCGACCAGTCGTGGGCGGTGCGGCGCGAGCTGTACGAGGTGTGGCTGTCGGAGCCCGACGCCTTCGTGCTGCTAGCCGAGGTCGACCGGGAGCCGATCGGCTACGCGCTCGTTCACCTGCGCGGCCCCGAGGAGACCTGGGAGACGGGCGAGCGGATCGGGGTGCTCGAGACGCTCACGGTCCTGCCCGACGAGCGCGGGCGGGGCATCGGCAGCGCCCTGTTCGAGTGCATCTACGCCGAGCTGCGCCGGCTCGGCGTGACCGAGCTCCAGGTCGCGGTGATCTCGAAGAACGCCGAGGCGCTGCGCTTCTACGAGCGCCACGGGCTGCTGCCCTTCACCGTCTCGTTCATGGGCCGCGTGAGGGACTAGAGCAGCCAGACGATCAGCAGCACGATCAGCGCGACGCCCACGCCCGCGGCGGTGATGCTCAGCGGCGGCCCGGCCTGGCGCCAGAAGCCCGGGTTCGCCCGAGACCTGTCGTAGCGCCCCTCCGGCGGCTCGCCGGTCCAGTCGTCGTCGTCCCAGCGGTTGTCGCGATCGGCCATTGGGTATTGGATTCTCCCAGCCATGACGAACGACCAGGACAGCGGGCGCCACCCGCAGACCGGGCGCGACGAGAGCGAGTCGGAGCGGATCGACCGCAACCTCCAGGAGATGCTCGGCGAGCTGCGCGTGGCGCTCCCGGGCGTCCAGGTGCTGTTCGCGTTCCTGCTGGTGGTCCCGTTCAACCAGCGCTTCGGGCAGGTGACCGACTTCCAGAAGACGCTCTACCTGATCACGCTCCTGTTCACGACGGCCTCGACCGTCTGCCTGATCGCGCCGACCGCGCACCACCGCCTCGAGTTCCGCCAGCAGGACAAGGAGAAGATCGTCACGACGGGCAACCGCATCGTCATCATCGGACTCGGCATGTTGGCGATCGCCATGACCGGCGCGGTGCTGTTCGTTACCGACGTCGTCTACAGCTCCACGACCACGATCGCGGCGGCGACCGGCGTGGCGCTCGCGTTCGCGGTGCTCTGGTTCGCGATCCCGCTGCGCCGGCTGGCGTCCGGGCGCTAGCGCAGCGACCGAGCGATAGCCAGCGCACGCTCGCGATCGAAGGCGCCCTCGAGCCGGACCAGCAGCGCGCCGTGCTCGAGCAGCAGCGCGTTCTGGGCGATGCGCATGGAGCTCTCGACGATCATGCCGTTGGGGTCGCGGTAGAGGAGGAAGTGCGGCGCGCCCTCGACCCAGATCGCGCGGTCGCCGTCGACGGTCAGCCGCTCGACGGTGGTGTCGTGGCCGACGACCTTGCCGAGGTACTCGGGGCTGCAGGTCGCCGCGGAACTCGCCGACCAGCGCCCCGAGCCGCGTGCTGCGGGCGCGCGGGAGGCCGGGACGGGCGCGGTAGGCGAGCGACAGCTCGCCGCCGGGGAGCCCCTCGCGCACATAGACGCCGTCGGGCTCGCCCAGCGCCTGCGGGACGAGCGGCTCGAACCCGAGCCGCTCGGTCGCCTGGTCGAGCGTCATACGGGTGCCGAGGTCGAGCGGGCGCTCGGGCGGCGGGGTCGGGAGCTGCTCGCGGCGTTCGACGGTGGCGCCCTGGAGCCCGAGGAAGTCGAGCACCGCGTCGCGCACGCCCGGCGCGGCGGCGAAGACCGTGCCCGCGAGCAGCAGCATCGCGGCGGCGGCGAGGGCGAGCGTGCGGCGCAGGCCGGCGAGGCCGCCGAGGGGGCGGCGAGCGCGGCGCTCGGGCCGGTGAGCGCGGCCAGCCGGCTCGTCGAGCCGGCTCGTCACGTTCGCGGCCAGGTCCGGCGTCTCGGGCCAGTCGAGCTCCTCGCCGAGCCGTGACAGCATCCGCTCGAGCTCAGGCATCGGCCGCCTCCATCCGCTCGCGCAGCCGTCCGAGCGCCCGCGACAGCCGCGACTTGACGGTCCCGCGCGGGCAGCCCAGGGCCGCCGCCGTCTCCTCCTCGGACAGGTCGAGGAAGTAACGGCAGGCGATCGCCTGGCGATCGTTCTCGGGCAGGGCGGCCACCGCCGCGAGCAGCTCGTCGCGCTGCTCGAAGTCGAGGAGCGCCGCCTCGGGCGACGGGACCGCGCCACCCGGACGGCGCTCCTCGGCCACGCGCAGTACCAGCCGCTCGCGGCGGCCGGCGGCGCGGACCCGGTTGCGCGCCTCGTTCGCGACGATCGTCAGCAGCCAAGGCCGCAGCGGCGCTCCATCCCGGAACCGTCCCAGCGCCCGATACGCCTTCACGAAGGCGTCCTGGGCCGCCTCCTCGGCGTCGGCTGCCGACCCGGTGATCACCCAGGCCGTCCGGAACGCGATCTGCTGGTGCCGCCGCACGATCTCCTCATAGGCATCGCGCTCGCCACGCTTGGCGCGTGCGACGAGCTCTTCGTCGTGTGGTGGCCGGTCCTCCACCGTCGTCGTAACTACAACGGCGGCACCGGACCGGTTCCAGCTAGTCGGACGCGACGTTGTCGCGCAGGCGGGCGAGAACGCGCCGGAACTCGTCCAGCTCGTCCTCGGAGAGACCCGCGCGCAGCCGCTGATCGAAGCCGATCGCGGCCTTGGCCAGGCGCTTGAAGAGCTTGTCGCCCGCGTCGGTCAGCTCGACGCGCACCGCGCGCCGGTCGTTCGGGTCGCGGGCGCGTTCGATCAGCCCGGCCTTGTCGAGCCCGTCGAGGTGGTGCGTGAGCGTCGGGCCCTCGATACCGACCGCGGCGGCGAGGTCCTGCTGGGTGCGCCAGGCCTGCTGCTTGAGGGCCAGCAGGATCAGCCAGACGGGCTGAGAGCCGCCGGCCTCGGCCAGCTCGCGCTCGAAGGCGCGGCTGAGGACCTTCGCGCTCGAGGCAATGGCCCGGCCGACGGGCTCCGCGGACGGTGGCTTGACCTTCGTTGCCATGCCGACAGACTAGCAAATGTTTCGATACCTATTGATTCGGTATCTATCCTTTGATATCTATTGATTCGTAATCGAACGAAGGAGCCGCTGTGGAGGCGACAACCAACACCCAGCCCACCGAGACCACCCGCCCGCCGCTCGCGATCCTGCTGGCGCTCGCGCTCGGCGTCCTGCTCGCCGCGCTCGACCAGACGATCGTCGCCACCGCGCTTCCAACCGTGGCCGGCGAGCTCGGCGGCCTCACCGACCTGGCGTGGGTCGTGACCGCGTATCTGGTCGCCGAGACAATCTCGACGCCGCTGTACGGCAAGCTCGGCGACGTGATCGGCCGCAAGCGCGTCCTGCTCGCGGCGATCGTGCTCTTCCTCGCCGGCTCGGCCCTGTCCGGACTGGCCGGCTCGATGCTCGAGTTGATCCTGTTCCGCGCCCTCCAGGGGCTCGGCGCCGGCGGCTTGATCGTGACGGCCATGGCAGTGATCGCGGACCTCGTCCCCCCGCGTGAGCGCGCCCGCTACATGGGCATGATCGGCGGCGTCTTCGCCGTGGCCAGCGTGGCCGGCCCGCTCCTGGGCGGCTTCTTCGTCGACCAGCTGTCCTGGCGCTGGGTCTTCTACGTGAACCTGCCCGTGGGCGCGGCGGCGCTGTTCGTGATCGCCGCGAAGCTGCCGACCGCGCCAAGGCGCGAGCGGCGCCCCGTCGACGTGCTGGGAGCCGCGCTGCTGACGGTCGCGGCGAGCTCGATCGTCCTCGTTGCGTCCTGGGGCGGCACCGAGTACGCCTGGAGCTCCCCCACGATCGTGATCCTCGCCGTGACGGGGGCGGCGGCGCTCAGCGCCTTCGTGGCCCAGGAGCGCCGTGCGGTCGATCCGGTGGTGCCGCTGGGGCTGTTCGCCAACCGGGCCTTCTCGGCGGCCGGCGTGAGCGCGTTCATGGTCGGTATGGCGATGTTCGGCGCGATCACGTTCCTGCCGCTCTACCTGCAGCTCGTGGATGGGGCGAGCGCCACCGCGGCCGGCCTGCGCATGCTGCCGGTGGTGACCGGCGCGCTGGTGGCCTCGGCGATCTCCGGGAAGCTGATCAGCACCTCCGACCGCTACAAGCCGTACCCGATCGCGGGAGCGCTGCTGATGGCGACCGGCCTGCTGCTGCTGTCCGGGCTCGACCAGCGCTCCTCGGACGCGCTGGCCGGGCTGTACATGCTGATCACCGGCCTTGGCGTGGGCCTCGTCATGCAGGTGGTGATCATGGTCGCCCAGAACCACGCGCCGCGTGAGCACATCGGCGTGGCGACCTCGACCGCGACGTTCTCGCGGGCGATCGGGGCCTCGATCGGCGTGGCGCTGTTCGGGGCGATCTTCGCCAGCCGGCTGGCGTCCGAGCTGGCGTCGCTGGGGCCGGTGGCCGACCGCCTCGCCGGGGCCGGCGCGCGGCTCGATCCGCAGCAGGTGCACGACCTGCCGGCCGCGATCAAGCCGGACGTGATCGACGCGCTCGCCGGGGCGCTGCAGACGACGTTCCTCGTCGGGGCCGCGTTCGCGCTGGTCGCGCTCGCGGGCGTGCTGCTGCTGCCGCGCTCCTGCAGCCTCAGACCGAGCGCAGCGCCTCGGTCGGCGGCAGCCTCGCGGCGCGCACCGCCGGGTAGAGGCCGGCGACCGCACCGATCGCCAGTGCCGCCGCGAGCGCTCCGCCGAGCGCGAGCGGCGGCACCACGGCCGGCCACCCGCGGCTGAACGCGTAGATCCCGGTCACCGCCGCCCCGAGCGCCGCGCCGGCCAGGCCGCCCAGCGTGGCGAGCAGCAGCGACTCGGTCAGGAACTGGGCCGAGATGTGGCGCCGGGTGGCGCCCAGCGCGCGCCGCAGGCCGATCTCCGAGCGGCGCTCGAGCACCGAGATCACCATCACGTTGGCGATGCCCACGCCGCCGACCAGCAGGGCCACCGCGCCCAGCCCGAGGAACAGCGACGTGAAGGCGCTCTTGGCGGCGGCGCGGGCCGCCAGCGCGTCGCTCGGGCGGCTCACGTCGACCTCCTCCGGGTGCTCGGGGTTGGCGGTCGTGCCGAGCAGGTCGCGCGCCTCGCTCGACCTCGTCCTCGTCGGCGCGCACGTAGATCGTCGTCGGCGAGCGGTCGGCGCCGAGCAGGCGCTCGGCGACGTCGAAGCCGATCAGCGCGGCGCTGTCGAGGTCCTCGGGCGAGCGTGACCGGGCCCAGGATCCCGACGACCGTGAACCAGTGGTCGCCGAGCCAGACGTTCACGCCGGGGCGGTCGATGCCGAGCCGCCGCGCCGCGGTGCGCCCCAGCACCACGGCCGGGTAGCGCGCGGTGGCGGCGGTCAGGAAGCGGCCCTGCGCGGACGCGTCGCGCCGAGTGTGCGCGACGCAGGTCGGCGTCGGCGGCGGTCACCGCGATGCCGCCGGTCTCGGCCTCGTCGATCAGGTCGGTGCGGCGCACGGTGGCGTCGAGCAGCTTGGTGGCGGCGGCCTGCTCCACCGACGCCATCCGCCGCACCATGCCGGGCGCCGACTCCGGCAGCTCGGCGTCCTCGCCGCCGAACGTCTGGCCCGGGCCCGACCGTGAGCAGGTTGGTGCCGAGCCGGTCGAGCGCGGCCAGCAGGTCGGCCTTGCTCGACTCCGAGACGCCCAGCACCGCCACCATCGAGGCGATCCCGATCGCCACGCCGAGCGCCGACAGGGCGGCGCGCAGCCGCCGCGCGCGCAGCCCGAGGCGCCGACGCGCAGGACGTCGGCCGGCAGCAGCCGGCTGGGCGCGCAGCGCCGCGCTCACGAGCCGTCGCGCTCGTCGCGCTCGATCCCGCCGTCGCGGATGTGCACGCGGCGCGGCAGCGACGCGGCCACCTCGAGGTCGTGGGTGATCACGACGATCGTGGTGCCCTCGGCGTTCAGCTCGCGCAGCAGGCTCGATGATCTGGGCGCCGGAGCGGGTGTCGAGGTTGCCGGTCGGCTCGTCGGCGAACACGATCGACGGGCCGCCCGACGAGCGCCCGGGCGATCGCCACGCGCTGGCGCTCGCCGCCGGAGAGCTGCGCCGGGCGGTGCGCGAGCCGGTGGCCGAGGCCGACGCGCTCGAGCTGCTCGCTGGCGCGCTTGCGCCGCTCGCGGCGCGGCGACGCCCGTGTAGAGCAGTCCCTGGGCCACGTTCTCGACGCGCAGCTCATGCCGTCGACCAGGAAGAACTGCTGGAACACGAACCCGATGTGGCGAGCGCGCAGCGCCGCCAGGCGCCGGTCGGACAGCTCGGAGACGTCGTGCCCGGCGACCCGCACGCTCCCCCTCGGTGGGGCGGTCGAGCGTGCCCATGATGTGGAGGAGGGTCGACTTGCCCGAGCCGGACGGGCCCACGACCGCGAGCAACTCGCCCTCCTCCACCATCAGGCCCACGCCGCGAAGGGCATCCACCCCACCGGGGTAGCGCTTCGCCAGGTCGCGGATCTCCAGCACGGCGCTGCCATTTGCGCCGCTACTCACGCGGCACCACCACGCGCGTGCCCTCGCGGATGCCGCCGCCCGAGACCTCCACGTAGCCGTCGGCGAACATCCCGGCCCGGACGGGCACGATGCGGCGGCTGCCGGCCAGCTCGACGCCGTAACCGCCGCCGCGCCGGGCCACCAGCGCGTTGACGGGCACGGCGAGCACGTTGCGGCGCGTCTCCTGGGCGAGGCCGACGCTGACCGGCGCCTCGTCCAGGCGCCCGACGCGGCGGTTCGAGCGCAGCTCGATCGTCACGTCGATGACGAGCTGCGGCTCGGCGTTGGGGTCGGCCGAGCTGCTCTCGAGCTCGCGCGCCACGCGGCCGACGGCGGTGATGCGGCCGCGGACCAGCGACGCCGTCCGGCAGCGTCACCTCGACCCGGTCGCCCTTGCGGGCCATCTCCTGGAGGCTCGCGTCCAGCTCGACGGTGACGACCCGCTTGGTCGAGCTGGTGTCGAGCACCTCCGAGCCCGAGCCGAGCACGCTGCCGACCGAGGTCTTGTGCTCGCCGATGCGGCGCGCGCCCGGCAGGAACACGACCCGCCCGAGCTCGACGGTGCCGGTCTGCTCGAGCCCGACCGACTCCTGCCAGTCGCTCACGGCGGCGGCCGTGGTCGAGGTGAAGCTGTCGTCGACCGTGCCGGGGTCGAAGCCGAGCGCGACGAGGTTCTGCTCCAGCTCGCGGATGTCGCGGCCGTCCGAGACGCCCGACTGGAGCGCCCGGTAGGCGGGCGTCGACGCCGTACATCAGCACGATCGGGTCGCCGTCGAGGCGGTAGAGCGCACCGCCGCGCTCCACGACCGAGCCGGCGCGCGGCAGGCTGGTGACGGTGCCCGAGCCGTCGTAGGAGGGCTCTGAGGAGTCCGGGCTGGACGAGTCGGGGCTGGAGGAGTCGGGATTGCTGCCTTCGGGCTGGTCGCGGCCCTGGTCGTCGTCGGGCTGGTTCTGCTCGGGCTGCTCCTCCTCGGGCTGTCCTGCTCGTCGGCTGCTCCTCCTCCGGCTGCTCCTCCTCCGGCTGCGAGGGCTGATCGGCGGAGTCGTCGTCCTCCGGCGTGTCCTCGTCCGGCGTGAACAGCGCCGCCGGCGTCGTGGGGCTGTCGCCGTCTCCGCCGCCGCCCGGACGTGCCGAGCCGGTTGATCACCGTTCGGCCGCCCGCGTAGCCGAGCGTGCCGTCCACGGTCTCGCGCGCGACCAGCGTCCGGCGCTCCACCGTGGCGCTTGCGCCCCCGCCCGAGGTGGCCCGTGCGCGGGTTCTGCCCGCCACCCGACAGGGTCGCCACCGCGATCGCCGCCACGGCAAGCAAGCCCAGCCCGAGCGCGACGGGCGCCGCCCGTCGCGTCACGGCTTGGCCGGCCCCGCCTGGATCCCGAACCCGCCCCGCCTGCCGTCCGCGCATGCCTCGGTGGCGTCGCGGAAGCGCTGGCTGTTCGGGTCGATGCCGTCCTCCATGCGCTGCGTCATGCGGCCGCCGCCCTCGAACTGCGGGTCGGGCATGTCGATCCCGTGCTCACGCATGCAGCGCGCGAACTTGAGCGCCTGCTCCTTGAACTCCTGCTCCTTCTCCGCGGACATCTCGGGCGGGCGGACGGTCTCGAGGATCTTCTGACAGGCCTTCTGGGCCGCCTCCATCTTCGGCTGGTCCTCTGGCCCCATCCCGGGCCCGCCGAGCGTGATCCGTCCACCCTCGCCGGGCTTCGGGTCGGGCATGTCCACGCCGTGCTCGCGCATGCACTTCGCGAACTTGAGCGCCGCCTCGCGGAACTCGGCGCGGCGGTCACCGGTGCCGGCGGTCGCGTCTTCGGCGCTGCCGCCGCCGCAGGCGCCCAGCGCGACGGAGGCGACGGCGAGCGGCAGGGTCAGCAAGGTCAAGCGGTATGTGGCCATGGGCCCATCCAAGGGCCCTGGCCTGAACGCCGCGTGAGAGCTGGTTAGGAGCTGCCTAAGAGCTGCGCGCCTCGACGATCTCGTCCAGGGCCAGCCGCAGCTCCGCCCCGCCGCCGTCGGCGTTGGCGGCGGTCACGCTGCCGCCGTGCGCCTCGGCCACCTGGCGCACGATCGCCAGCCCGAGGCCCGAGCCGGGCAGGCCGCGCGCCGAGCGGGCGCGGTAGAAGCGGTCGAACACGCGCGGCAGGTCCTCGCCCGAGAAGCCGGGGCCGTGGTCGCGCACGACCACGCCGCCGTCGCGCACGTCGACCTCGATCGGCTGCCCGGGCGGGCTCCACTTCTCGGCGTTGTCGAGCAGGTTCGACACGGCCCGGTCGAGCCGCCCCGGCGAGCCCTGCACGAGCGTCTCGGCCGCGTCCAGCCTGATCTCGCGACCGGGGTGCAGGCGCCGGGCGCGCTCGGCCGCCTCGCCGACGAGCAGGTCCAGCCGCACCGCCTCGAGCGGCTCGTCGGGTGCGCCGTCGCGCGCGAGGTCGACCAGGTCGCCGACCAGCCCGCTCAGCTCGTCGAGCTGCCCGGTCACGTCACCGAGCATCCGCGCGCGCTCCTCCTCGGGCAGCGTTCCGTTCGCGCGCGCGAGCACCTCGAGGTTGGTGCGCACGCTGGTGAGCGGGGTGCGCAGCTCGTGCGAGGCGTCCGACACGAGCTGGCGCTGCGAGCGCATCGACCGCTCCAGCGCCTGGAGCATCGTGTTGAAGGAGCCGGCCAGCCGGCTCAGCTCGTCGCCGCCGCGCGCCTCGATGCGCCGGCTCAGGTCGCGCGTGCGGGCCACGTGCTCGGCCGTCTCGCTCAGCTCGCGCACCGGCCGCGTGGCCGTGCGCGTGACGACCAGCCCTAGCCCGCCGGCCAGGCCGACGCCGCCGAGGCCGACCGCCGCCGAGGATCAGTGCCAGCCGGTTGATGGCGCGGTCCTGGTCCTCCACGGACTGGAGCGCCTGGATCACGACGTCCGGGCCGATCGCGCGCGTGAACACCCGCGCGTGGACGCCGTCGAGCTGACGTCCTCGAAGTACGAGCCCTCGCCCGCCTTGGCCAGCTCGCGAGCGCGCTTGTCCGGCTCGAGCTGCGGCGGCGCTCCGGCCGGCGCGATCACGCCGTCGCCGGTGACGATCTGGACGTAGCGCCCGCGCGTCTTCAGCGGCTGGTCGGCCTGGGCCAGGCGCTCGCGCATCAACCCGACGGCCGCGCCGCCCTGCTCGATCTGCTCCGGGCCGACGACGCCCTGCGTGAACATCACGTCGGCGCCGCGGTTGCCGGCCACGCGCTCGAGCGAGTCGTCGACCTGGCCGCGCAGCTCCGCGCGCATCACCACGAAGGCGGTGCCGAGCGCCAGCAGGATCGCCAACGCGACCGCCGCGGTGCCGGCCAGCGCCAGCCGGCGGCGGAACGACATCCCTTCGATCAGCTCGCGCATCAGGCCTCCTTGAGCACGTAGCCCACCCCGCGCACCGTGTGCAGCAGCCGCGGCTCGCCGCCCGCCTCGGTCTTGCGGCGCAGGTAGCCCATGTAGACCTCGAGCGAGTTCGAGCGCGGGCCGAAGTCGTAGCCCCAGACGTTCTCGAAGATCACCGAGCGCGTCAGCACCTGGCGCGGGTGGCGCAGGAACAGGTCGAGCAGCAGGAACTCGGTGCGCGTCAGCTCGATCGGCCGCTCGCCGCGACGGACCTCGTGCGCGAGCGGGTCGAGCGTGACGTCGGCGAAGCGCAGCGGGCGCCGGTCGTCCCCGGGCGCCGCGCGGCGCAGCAGCGCGCGCACGCGCGCCAGCAGCTCCTCGAGCGCGAACGGCTTGATCAGGTAGTCGTCCGCGCCGGCGTCGAGCCCGGCCACGCGGTCGGACACCGCGTCGCGCGCGGTGAGCATCAGCACCGGCGTGCGGTCGCCGCGCCGGCGCATCCGCCGGCACAGCTCGAGGCCGTCCACGCGCGGCATCAGCACGTCGAGCACGACCGCGTCCGGTGGCGCGCGCGTCGAGCGTGTCGAGCGCCTCGTGCCCGTCGGCCGCCGAGCAGCACGTCGTGGCCGTCCAGGCGCAGCGCGCGCTCGACCGCCTCGCGCACGGCGGGCTCGTCGTCGACCACGAGGATGCGCATCGCGGCCCACCCTGAGGCCTCAACCTAAGAGGAAGCTGAACGTCGGCGCCTTCAGCAATCCTTCCGCTCCTGGACA